>NZ_JOIZ01000001.1 GCF_000721605.1 Streptomyces sp. NRRL S-37
TCGGGCGTCTTGCTGCCCATCCGCGCGAAGATCAGCGCCAGCCCGGTGTTGAACACGAACTGCAGCAGCAGCGCCGGGACCACCAGCAGCCACGACAGGTCGGGGAAGCTGCGGAACCCCAGCATCACGACGACCAGCACGATCAGCGAGGCCAGGAGCTGCTGGAGCTGCTGGAGCGCGAAGGAGATGGGCAGCGAGGCGCGCGGGAAGTGCAGGGCCCGCACCAGCCCCAGGTTCCCGGAGATGGCCCGGACCCCGGCGAGGACCGAGCTCTGGGTGAAGGTGAACACGAACACGCCCGTCACCAGGAACGGCACGTAGACGTCTTTCGGGATGCCCCGGTTGGCGCCGAGCAGCAGGCCGAAGATGAAGAAGTACACGGCCGCGTTCAGCAGCGGGGTCGCCACCTGCCAGAGCTGGCCGAGCTTGGCCTGGCTGTACTGGGCGGTCCTCACTGGTGGAAAACTTTCGTCCTCGAGATGCGCGGCCCGCGGGCGGGCCTGGCATGAGCCGGAGAGCCTGGGTGCGGCCCCGATGTTCCCGGATACGAGCTTGTCAGATGACGGGGGGCCGGCCCAGTCGGGTCAGCCGCCACACCGTACGCCACTTCATGGGCCGGCGGGGTCCGCAGGGGGTGGCCCAGCCCTCCCGGAAACCGCCGAACCACGCCTTCAGCGCGGGGCGCGAGGGCCGGCGCAGCAGGGTGAGGAGCATCCAGACGCCCAGGTAGACCGGGACCAGGAGTGCGGGGAGGTTGCGGCGGGCCAGCCAGACCCGGTTGCGGGCGACCATGCGGTGGTAGACCGCGTGCCGCGAGGGGGCGGTGGTGGGGTGGTACAGCACCATGTCGGACCGGTAGTCGATCATCCAGCCGGCGTCGAGGGCCCGCCAGGCCAGGTCGGTCTCCTCATGGGCGTAGAAGAACTCGTCCGGCAGCCCGCCGACCTCGGCGAGGACCTTGGTGCGTACGGCGTTGGCGCCGCCGAGGAAGGTGGTGACGCGGGAGGAGCGCATCGGGTCGGAGGCGCGCAGCCGGGGCACGTGGCGGCGCTGGGTGACCCCGGTCTCCGGGTCGGCGATGCGGAAGCTGATGATGCCGAGCGCCGGATCGGCCGCGAAGGCCTCGCGGCACAGCTCCGCGGTGTCGTGGCCGGCGAGCAGGCCGTCGTCGTCGAGGAAGAGCAGGATGTCGACGTCGGTGCCGCCGGGGCCGAAGGCCTCGATGCCGACGTTGCGGCCGCCGGGGATGCCGAGGTTCTCCGGGAGTTCGACGGTGCGGACGCCCTCGGGGACCTCGGGGACGGGCGAGCCGTTGCCGACGACGACCACCTGGACCGGGTCGCCGTCCTGCTTGGCGACCGAGTCCAGCAGGGCGCGCAGCTCGTCGGGGCGGTTGCCCATGGTGATGATCACCGCGCCGACCTTCATGCCGCCGCTCACTTCAGCCTGCTGGAGGCGAGGACGGACACCAGGTGCAGCAGGGTCTGCAGCAGGGCGATGCCGGCCAGGACGGCGGTGCCCAGGCGGGTGAAGAACAGGTCGCCCTGGACCGCGTCCACGATCGCGAGGACCAGGATCAGCAGGGACGCCTCGATGCCGAGGATGAGGCGGTGGAACTTGAACGCGGCGGCGGCCCGGCGGGCCAGCGCCATGCCGGAGGAGCGCATCTCGGCGGCGGCCTCCTTCACCGGCGGCAGCCCGTTCTGGTGGCGGGCGACGCCGACGAGGTCGGTCTCGGCCTTGATCAGGATCGCGCCGAGGGCGGCCAGGGTGCCGAGGAAGGCCCAGAGCCAGTCGATCCGTCCGCCGCCGAACGGGTCGGCGGCGCGCAGGCCGAGGCCGACCAGGACGGCCGCGTCGGTGAGGTAGGCGCCGACCCGGTCGAGGTAGACCCCGCCGAGCGAGTACTGCTTCCGCCAGCGCGCTATCTCGCCGTCGACGCAGTCCAGCAGCAGGTAGAGCTGGACGGCGACCACGCCGAGAACGGCCCCCGTGATCCCCGGCACCAGCAGCGCCGGGGCCGCGAGGACACCGCAGACGGTCATCAGGTACGTGAGCTGGTTGGGCGTGACCCTGGTGTTCACCAGGTAGCGGTCCACCCGTAGGGACACCTCGCGCATGTAGAGGCGCCCCATCCAGTGCTCACCGCTGCGCCGGTCCTTGACCCCCGGGGGGTGGACGACCGGACGGAGTTCAGCTACCGATGGCCTTGACATAGTCGGCGTAGACGTCCTTGATCTGTTCGGTCTTCAGGTCGAGATGTTCGAGGATGGTGAAGCGGCCGGGGCGGGTCTCCGGGGCGAACTCGACGACCCGGACGAACTCGTCCACGGTGAATCCGATCTCCTCCGGCAGCACCGGGAGCCCGTGGCGGCGGAGCACCTCGGCCATGGCGGCCGATTCCTCGTGGGCTCCGCGCAGGTACATCGCGAAGGCGGCGCCCAGTCCGCACTGCTCGCCGTGGGCGGCGGCCCGCTTGGGGTGGAGCAGGTCGAAGGCGTGGTTGATCTCGTGGCAGGCGCCGGAGGAGGGGCGGGAGTCGCCCGACACGGACATGGCGATGCCGGTGAGGACCAGTGCCTCGGCCAGCACCTGGAGGAAGCCGTCGTCGCCGACTCCGCCCGGGTGCCGCAGCACCGCCTCGCCGGCCTGCCGGGCCATGGCGGCGGCCAGGCCGTCGATCTTCTCCCCGTTGACGCGGTGGGCGAGTTCCCAGTCGGCGACCGCGGAGATGTTGGAGACGGCGTCGCCGATGCCGGACCGTACGAAGCGGACCGGGGCCTCGCGGATGACATTGAGGTCGATGACGACCGCGATCGGGTTCGGTACGCCGTAGGAGCCGCGGCCCGCGTCGTTGTCGAGGGTGGCGACCGGCGAGCAGAGGCCGTCGTGCGCGAGGTTGGTGGCGACGGCGACCAGGGGCAGGCCGACGCGCGCCGCCGCGAACTTGGCGCAGTCGATGATCTTCCCGCCGCCGAGGCCGACGACCGCGTCGTAGTGGCCGCCCTTGATGTCGCTCGCCAGCCGGACCGCGTCGTCGATGGTGCCGCCGCCGACCTCGTACCAGTCGGCGCCGGGCAGCGAGGGCGCGACCCGCTCGCGCAGCCGGGCGCCCGAGCCGCCGCTGACGGCGATGGCGAGCCGGCCGGACTGCGAGATGCGCTCGTCGGCGAGGACACACCCCAAGTCGTCGAGGGCACCCGGGCGGATGTCCACGACGACCGGCGAGGGGATCAGCCGGGTCAGTACTGGCACGCGATCTCCCGTCCGCGGGCGAGGTCGTCGTGGTTGTCGATCTCCACCCACGCGACGTCGCCGATCGGCGCCACATCGATCCGGAAGCCGCGGTTCACCAGTTCCTGGTAGCCGTGCTCGTAGAACTGCTGCGGGTCGGTCTCCCAGACGGTCTTCAGCGCGTCGGCCAGCTCGCCGGCGGCGTCGCCCTCGATGAGGGTGACGCCGATGTACTCGCCGGTGGCCTCGGCGGGGTCCATCAGCTTGGTGATCTTCGTCATGCCCCGGGCGGGGTCGACGACGACCTTCATCTCCTCGTCGGCGAGCCGCTTGACCGTGTCGAGGGCGAGGATGATCTTCCTGCCCTCGCCGCGGGCGGCGAGCAGGGTCTTCTCGACGGAGACCGGGTGCACGGTGTCGCCGTTGGCGAGGATCACACCGTCCTTGAGGGCGTCACGGCCGCACCACAGGGAGTAGGCGTTGTTCCACTCCTCGGCCTTGTCGTTGTCGATGAGGGTGAGCTCGAGGCCGTACTTCGCCTCCAGGGCGGCCTTGCGCTCGTAGACGGCCTCCTTGCGGTAGCCGACGATGACCGCGACCTCGGTCAGGCCGATCTCGGCGAAGTTGCCGAGGGTGAGGTCCAGGACCGTCGGTTCGCCCTCTATGCCCGCGGGCCCCACCGGCACCAGCGCCTTGGGAAGGCTGTCGGTGTAGGGGCGCAGACGCCGTCCGGCGCCGGCCGCCAGCACGAGGCCGATCATGCGGGTTCTCCTTCATCGTGTACGGCGGGCGCCCCGGAGGACGCCCAGAAGCGGATGCTCTCGACGAGCACCACCAGGGCCACGGCCACGGCGAGGACCGTGAGCGCGACCGTGAACTGGGAGGCGGTGAGCAGTGCCGCCAGGACGGCGACCACCAGGGTGCGGCCCTCGTGTCCCCCGATCGCCCGCACCAGCCAGCGCGGGGACGCGCCCGCGTTGCCGCGGATGCGGTAGACCGTGTCGTAGTGATGGTAGGCGACCGCGGCCACCAGCCCGTAAGCCGCGGGCAGGGCTCCGTTCACGTCCGCTTTCGCCGCCAGTGCGAGGACGGTGCCGTACTCGGCGGCGCGGAAGACCGGGGGGACGAGCCAGTCGAGGGCGCCCTTGAGAGGGCGGCCGACGGCGGCGGCGGAGAAGAGTACGTAGACGACGGCGCCGACGACGGTCTGCCAGCCGGCGCCCCAGAGGACGGCGGAGCCCGCCACCACGACAGCACCGATGGCCGCGGCGAGGACGTTGACACGGGCCCACGAGCGGCCCAGCAGCTCGACCAGCGGTCCGCTGTCCGCCAGGTCCGCCAGCGCCTGTGCCGCCCGGTCGGTCCGCCTGGCCTTGCGGGTCAGCGAGCGCAGGACCCGGCCGGCGGTGGTGTACGTCGCGGCGAAGGCGCAGCCGACGAGCAGGGCGTAGAAGGTGATCCGGGGGGTGGTGACGGCCGTGAGGACGGCGATCATCGCCCAGCGTTCGCCGATCGGCAGGACGATCATGCGGCGCAGCCAGACCGTCCAGCCGACGCTGTCGAGCCTGTCGGAGAGGGCGGCGGTGGGGCTCGTGTTGGCGGTGGCGTCGTGGTTGGCCTCGTTGAAGGAGAAGTCCACGACGTGCCGGCAGGTCTGCAGGACCATCGCGCCGAGGGCGAGGGCCCATACGTCGTCGCCGCCGCGGGCGGCGCCGAGGGCGAGGCCGGCGTAGTACGCGTACTCCTTGGCGCGGTCGAAGGTGGCGTCGAGCCAGGCGCCGAGGGTGGAGTACTGCAGGGAGTAGCGGGCGAGCTGGCCGTCGGTGCAGTCCAGCACGAAGGAGGCGAGGAGCAGCACGCCGGCGGCGACGAAGCCGCCGCGGGTGCCGGTCGCGGCGCATCCGGCGGCTATGAGCGCGGTGATCAGGGACGCGGTGGTGACCTGGTTGGGGGTCAGTCCACGGCGGGCGCACCAGCGGGCGATGTAGCGCGAGTACGGGCTGATGAAGTAGGTGGTGAAGAAGCCGTCGCGGGCCTTGACGGCCGACTTCAGGCGCACGGCCTCGTCGTCGACGGCGGCGACGGCCTGCCGGGCCTCGTTGCGGGTCTGGGGGTCGCCGGGGACGGTGGCGACGAGGCTGCCGAGCTCGGGGCGGTGCACGTCGGCGCCCTCGGCGTCGAGGGCGGTGACGACGCGGTCGGCGGGGCTGCCGGCCACGGCGGTGACGCCGGCCGGTCCGGCGTCGGCCGCGGAGCTCTCGCGGGCCATCGCGCGGATCAGGGCCTGGCGGCCGGCCGGCTGGGCGGTGACGGCGCCGGGGATCGCGGAGAGCGGGAAGCGGGGGTCGGTGAGGCCGAGGCGCAGCGCGTGCGCGTGGCCCACGAAGCGGGCGTCGACCACGGCGACCCGCTGTCCCGCGGGCACCCCGGCGAGCAGGGCCGCGGCCTCGGTGATACCGGACGCGGTCCGCACGTCGAATCCGAGGGAGCGAAGATCGCCCTCGAGTGACGAACCGGGGACCGGCTGGCCGGTGAGGATGGCGGTCGACAACCGAATCTCACTCCCTGGGTGCCGACGCGTCGACGCCGGTCATGTACACGATGAGGCGCCCGTGCGGTACCTCCGGGCGGCATGTCGGCAGAGGTTATCGGATGCCCGGAAGCCCGTGTTCACCGCCTGTTCGACGGGCGGATCGGCACGGTTCGCCCGCACCTCGGCCGCGATCATCATCGGTGATGCGGGGCCCGGCCCACAAACCGCCGTACCAGAACGGGCATATCACCCGAGTCCGCACAGGGGGGACCGCCGGGTCCGTCCGGCATAGGGTGGGCGACCATGACATGGCTGATCACCGGCGGGGCCGGTTACATCGGGGCACATGTGGCGCGGGCCATGACCGGTGCCGGGGAGCGGGTCGTGGCGCTGGACGACCTCTCGGCCGGGGTACCGGCGCGGCTGCCCGCCGACGTCCCGCTGGTCAGGGGGTCGTCGCTGGACGGCGAGCTGCTGAAGCGGGTGTGCGCGGAACACGGGGTGACGGGAGTGGTGCACCTCGCGGCGCGCAAGCAGCCCGCCGAGTCCGTGGCGCACCCGACCTTGTACTACCGGGAGAACCTGGGAGGCCTCGGGACGCTCCTGGACGCCGTCGCCGACGCCGGGATCGGGCGCTTCGTCTTCTCCTCGTCCGCGGCCGTGTACGGCGATCCCGGTGTGGATCTCATCACGGAGGACGCCCCCTGCGCCCCGGCGAACCCCTACGGCGAGACCAAGCTCGCCGGCGAGTGGCTGGTCCGGGCGGCGGGCCGGGCGCACGGCATCGACACGGTGTGCCTGCGCTACTTCAACGTGGCGGGGGCGGCGGTGCCGGAGCTGGCCGACACCGGTGTCTTCAACATCGTGCCGATGGTCTTCGACCGGCTCACCCGCGACGAGGCCCCGCGCATATTCGGCGACGACTACCCGACGCCGGACGGCACGTGCGTCCGTGACTACATCCACGTGGCCGATCTGGCCCAGGCGCACCTGGCGGCGGCCCGGAGGCTGTCCGAGGGGGACCTCTCGGGAGACCTGACGGTGAACATCGGCCGCGGCGAGGGCGTCTCGGTGCGCGAGCTGATCACGGTCATCGGCGAGGTCACCGGCGACATCCGGGCCCCGCTCGTCGAGGGCCGCCGCCCCGGTGACGCGCCCCGCGCGGTGGCGTCGGCCGCCCGCGCGGCCGAGCGGCTCGGCTGGACCGCCCGGCACTCGGTGCGGGAGATGATCGAGTCGGCGTGGCGGGGGTGGCTGCTGCACCAGGGCCGGTGAGCGGCGGGCGGCCTCGGCCCGCCGTCTGACCTGCGGATCGTTTGCGCAGGTCAGAGCAGATGACAACGGTGTTCAGTGCCGCGTTGCGGATACCCCCTCCCCGTAGTTCACTGTGAGCCGGACGGGGTCACGGGAAGGGGCTGTTTCATGGGGGCTGGGCACGACCACGGGCATGCGCACGGCGCGCCCGCCGGCGGTACGGCGAGCGCGGCGTACCGCGGCAGGCTGCGGGTGGCGCTGGCGATCACGCTCGGTGTCATGGTGGTCCAGATCGTCGGCGGTGTGCTGGCCGACTCGCTCGCGCTGGTCACGGACGCGGCCCACATGGCGACGGACGCCGTGGGCCTGGGCATGGCGTTGCTGGCGATCCACTTCGCGGGCCACCCGCCGAGCGAGCACCGCACCTTCGGCCTGGCCCGCGCGGAGATCCTCGCCGCCCTGGCCAACTGTGTGCTGCTGCTCGGCGTCGGCGGCTACGTGCTGTACGAGGCGATCGAGCGGTTCGTCACCCCGGCCGACACCAAGGGCGGCCTGGCGCTGGTGTTCGGCGCGATCGGCCTGGTCGCGAACCTGGTGTCGCTGTCCCTGCTGATGCGCGGGCGGAAGGAGAGCCTGAACGTGCGCGGCGCCTTCCTGGAGGTGGCGGCGGACGCGCTCGGCTCGGTCGCGGTGATGCTGTCCGCGCTGGTGATCCTGGCCACCGGCTGGACGGCCGCCGACCCGGTCGCCTCGCTGCTGATCGCGCTGATGATCGTGCCCCGCACCGTGAAGCTGCTGCGTGAGACCCTGGACGTCCTGCTGGAGGCGGCGCCCAAGGGCGTGGACATGGCTCAGGTGCGGAAGCACATCCTCGCCACCGACGGTGTGGAGGACGTGCACGACCTGCACGCCTGGACGATCACCTCGGGGATGCCGGTGCTCTCCGCGCACGTCGTCGTCGGCTCCGACGTCCTGAACAGCATCGGGCACGAGAAGATGCTGCACGAGCTGCAGAACTGCCTGGGCGCCCACTTCGACGTGGAGCACTGCACCTTCCAGCTGGAACCAGGCGGGCACGCGGAGCACGAGGCGCGGCTGTGCCATTAGGGCCGGTCCGCGCGCGCCGCCGCGCGCCGGTGCGCCGGAGTGCGCGGCCTTCCGCCCCCGTACGGGCGCCCCGGGGACATGCGGGTGCGTCCGGGAGTGCCGGGAGTGCCGGATTCGTGCGGCAGACTGGGGCGCGAAGACCGAGTGAAGGATGGGTATGCCGATCACACCTGCCACCGCGACGAACAGCCCGTCGAACGGCGCCGCCGAGCCGATTTTGCTGGAACTGGTCGACGAGGACGGCGTGACGACCGGCACGGCGGAGAAGCTCGCCGCCCACCAGCCGCCGGGGCGGCTGCACCGGGCGTTCTCGGTGTTCCTGTTCGACGAGCGCGGGCGGCTGCTGCTGCAGCGGCGGGCGCTGGGCAAGTACCACTCCCCCGGTGTGTGGTCCAACACCTGCTGCGGTCACCCCTATCCCGGTGAGGCGCCGTTCGCGGCGGCGGCCCGGCGGACCTTCGAGGAGCTGGGCGTCTCGCCGTCGCTGCTCGCCGAGGCCGGCACGGTCCGCTACAACCACCCGGACCCGGCGTCGGGCCTGGTGGAGCAGGAGTACAACCACCTTTTCGTCGGCATGGTGCAGTCGCCGCCGCGGCCGGACCCGCGGGAGGTGGCGACCACCGCGTTCGTGACCCCGGCGGAGCTGGCGGAGTGGCACGCGGAGGACACCTTCTCGGCCTGGTTCCCGACCGTCCTGGACGCGGCCCGCCCGGCGGTCCGCGAACTGACGGGACCGTCGGCGGGTTGGTGACCTGGAGGATCTAGGAGATTCCCGCGGGCTTGAGCGGCAGGGCGGCCCAGATCACCTTGCCGCCGGTGGCGGTGTGCTCGACGTCGCACACCCCGCCCGCCTCGCGGGTGATCTCCCGCACCAGGAGCAGGCCGCGGCCGCCGGTGCGGCCGTGGTCGGTCTCCAGGGCGGTGGGCCGGTAGGGGTGGTTGTCCTCCACGGACACCCGGACCCACTCGGCCCCGACGGCGACCTCGACGGCGAGCGTCGGGGACAGCAGCGCCGCGTGCCGTACGGCGTTGGTGACCAGCTCGGAGACGATCAGCAGCAGTCCCTGCGCGATGTCGTCCGCGGCCGGTACCCCCTGGCTCAGCAGCAGCTCCCGCACGGCGTGACGGGCCTGCGGGACCGAGGCGTCGACGGCCGGGGCGGTGAATCGCCAGACACCTTCGTACGGCAGCGGATCGCCGCTCTCACGCTCGATTGTCACCACACGTCGAGTGTTGGGCTCCTCGGTCCCGCTCCCCGCCCCTGAACAGAAGTCAGCGGATATCGAGCGTTTCCGACCGTCCGCGTATGCCCCGGTCGCTCACGGGACCGTTCCGGTCCGTCCTGTGCCGGGTCGGCGCACTATTCGGGTTGTACGGGTTTGGCGGCCCGGTGGTCACCGCCGTGCGGCTCCTCCCCCGGCGCCCGCGTCGTGGCCTCCTTCTCGCCGGCCAGCCGGTCGGAGACCATGCCGACGATCCGGCGTCCGCCGTAGCCGGTGGCGATCAGGCCGAGACCGTCGAAGAGCAGGGAGAGGGAGAAGAACGTACCGATGACGTACTGGCTGCTGCTGGGCCAGGTGGCCAGCACCAGGATGCCCAGGAGCAGCCCGAAGGCGCCCTGCACCAGCGTCCACCCGAACTGCGGCCCGCGCACCACCAGGCTGCCGACGAGGCGGAACACCCCGCCGGTGAGGAACAGCAGCGCGGCGAACATGGTGAGCGCCTCGGCCGCGGCCTCCGGTGTCTTCAGGACGACCACGCCGGCCGCGATGTTCAGGGCCGCGACGACCACGCCGAGCCAGAAGAAGTTGGTGTGCCGCGCCTGGACGGCGTGCAGCAGTCCGACCAGGCCGCCGATCAGCAGCAGCCAGCCGAACAGCAGCATCGAGGTCAGGGTGGCCAGGCCGGTGTAGATCAGGCCGACCAGGCCCGCGACGACCAGGATCACGCCGAGCACGGCGAGCCAGCTGAAACCGCGGCTCAGTTTCGCGGCCTCGCCCTGGGGCGTGGTGGACTTGGCCATGACTGCCTCCTCGCTCCCGTTCCCCCTCGTCCCAGTCTCCGCCGTCCGCCCGCCGTCCGCCGGACGGAGCCCCGTCGGCCGGGGCTTTGACCGGGGCGGATAGCATCCGGCGCATGGAGCCCCAGCTGCTGCACGGCGTCACCGGGCACGTCGCCACGGTCGTCATCCGCCATCCGGAGAAGCGCAACGCCATGACGGCCGCGATGTGGGGTTCCCTGCCGCCGCTGCTGGAAACGCTGGCGGCCGATCCGGACGTACGGGTGCTGGTGCTCACCGGTGAGGGCGGGACGTTCTGCGCCGGCGCCGACATCTCCACGCTCCAGGGGTCGGCGCTCGAGGCGCAGCGGCTGGCCGTGGCGGCGGAGGAGGCGCTCGCCGCCTTCCCCAAGCCGACCCTGGCGGCGGTCCGCGGGCACTGCGTGGGCGGCGGGGCACAGCTCGCGGCCGCCTGCGATCTGCGGTTCGCCGAGGAGGGGGCACTGTTCGGGGTGACCCCGGCGAAGCTCGGCATCGTCTACCCGGCCTCCGCGACCCGGCGGCTGGTCTCCCTGGTGGGCCCGGCCACCGCCAAGTACCTGCTGTTCTCGGGCGAGTTGATCGACGCCGGGCGGGCGCTGCGCACCGGCCTGGTGGACGAGGTGCTGTCCGGGGGCGAACTGGACGGGCGGGTCGCGGAGTTCACCCGGATCCTGGCGTCCCGGTCGCGGCTGACGCAGGCGGCGGCGAAGGAGTTCGCGGACGGCCGCACCGACCGGGACGCGTACTGGGGCGAGCGGGCCGCGGAGAGCGGCGACGCCGCGGAGGGCGTCGCCGCGTTCCTGGAGCGCAGGACGCCGCGCTTCACCTGGAGCGTGCCTACGTCAGGGTGAAGCGGCTCTTCGACCGGAACTCCTCGACGAGGTGCGCGGGCGCCTTGTGCGGGGAGCCGGCGTCGTAGGGCGGCTGCGGGTCGTACTCGGTGAGCAGCTGGACGGCCTGGGCGTGTTCGTCGCCGGCGACCCGGCCGAGCAGGGTGAGCCCCATGTCGATGCCGGAGGAGACACCGGCCGCGGTGACGTACTTGCCGTCGGTCACCACCCGTTCCCCGGTCGGCTCGGCGCCGTACCGCTTCAGGTGGTCGAGCGCGAGCCAGTGGGAGGTGGCCCGGCGCCCCCGGAGGAGTCCGGCCGCGGCCAGCAGCAGGGATCCGGTGCACACCGACGTCGTCCAGGTGCTGGTGGCGTCGGCGGCGCGCAGCCAGTCCAGCAGGGCCTCGTTCTCCATCTGGGGCGTCTGGCCGGGGCCGCCGGGGACGACCACGATGTCCGGACGCGGTACCTCGTCCAGGGTCTTGTCGGCGGTGATCGCGAGCGCGCCGGTGTCGGTGCGCACGGGTCCGGTGCGTTCGGCGACGAACACGGTCCGCGCGTCCGGGAGCCGGCCGAGGGTCTCGTAGGGGCCCACCGCGTCGAGGGCGGTGAAGCGGTCGAAGAGGACGATGGCGATCTGCATCGGGTGCCTTTCAGGTGTGGGCGGGTGCGGGCCGGAAGCGGCGGCGGTACTCCGCCGGTGAGGTGCCGAGGGTCCGGACGAAGGCGCGGCGCATCGCCTCGGGGGTGCCGTAGCCGCTGGCGCGGGAGATCTCCTCGACGCCGTCGGCGCTGTCCTCCAGCAGGCGGCGGGCGTGTTCGAGGCGTACCCGGTCGACGTAGCGGCCCGGTGTCATGCCGGTCTCGGTGTGGAAGGCGCGGGCGAAGTGGCGCGGGGAGAGGGCTGCGCGGGCGGCGAGGGCCTCGACGCTCAGATCGGCGCCGGGGTGCTCGGTGATCCACTGCTGTACGTCGCGCAGCGGTGCGCGCCGCGCGGTCTGGGCGGCGAGCTGGGCGCTGAACTGGGCCTGGTTCCCGGGCCGGCGCAGGAACACCACCAGGTGCCGGGCGACGGTGAGCGCGGCCTGGCGGCCGAGGTCCTCCTCGACCAGGGCGAGCGCGAGGTCGATGCCCGAGGTGACACCGGCGGAGGTGGCGACGTGGCCGTCCCGGACGTAGACGGGGTCCGGGTCCACCTCGACGGCCGGGTGGTTCCTGGCCAGCGTGTCGCAGTAGGCCCAGTGCGTGGTGGCGCGACGGCCGTCCAGCAGCCCGGCCCCGGCGAGCAGGGCCGCCCCCGTGCAGACGGAGACCAGCCGCTCGGCACGCGGCCCGTGCCGGCGCAGCCAGTCGGTCAGCCGCGGGTCGGGCCGGCGGGTGCCCCGGCCGCCGGGCACGAGCAGCGTGTGCGGCTCCGGCGCGTCGGCCAGCGCCCCGTCCGGTACGACGGTCAGCCCGCTGGTCGTGCGCACGGGAGCGCCGTCCAGTGAGGCGGTGCTCAGCCGGTACGTCCCCGGGGTGTGCTGCTCGGCGCCCGCGAAGACCTCCACGGGGCCGGTGACATCGAGGCTCTGCACGCCGTCGAAGAGGACGACGAGAACGGTTCGCTGCGCCATGCCGTCGATTCTTGGCGGTACCCGGCATGGCCGCAACGACGGGTTCCCCACCTTTCCTGCCATGCCCGGACCGGGACGGCGTGCATGGTGAGGCGTTGACGAGGTACACGCAGTCGGACCCGGCCGACGGGGCCGGGAGACGGAAGGAGAGACACGTGCTGCGTGCCATCGCGGATGTCCTGCGCCAGATCGGCGGAGCCATCGCCACCGTAGTGACCCTGCCGTTCCGGGCGCTCGCCAGGCTGTTCGGCGGGGCCTCGTCCACCGCCCGGGGCCGCCGCGCCTGACGCCGCCCGCGCGGTCCCCGGGCGAGTCGCCGCCCTGATCCCCGATTGTCGGCACCACCTGCCACAATTGCCGCGCAACCTCAGTGGAGAAGGCGGTACGGGAACGTGACGACACCCCTGGCAGGGTCCATCGAAGGCAGGATCGCCGAGGAGCTCGGCGTACGGGAGCGGCAGGTCAAGGCCGCGGTGGAGCTGCTCGACGGCGGTTCGACCGTGCCCTTCATCGCCCGCTACCGCAAAGAAGCGACCGAGATGCTCGACGACGCGCAGCTGCGCACGCTCGAGGAGCGGCTGCGCTATCTGCGGGAGCTGGAGGAGCGCCGGACGGCGATCCTGGAGTCGGTGCGCGAGCAGGGCAAGCTGACGGACGAGCTCGAGGCGCGGATCCGCGGTGCGGAGACCAAGGCACGCCTGGAGGACATCTACCTGCCGTACAAGCCCAAGCGGCGCACCAAGGCGCAGATCGCGCGTGAGGCGGGGCTCGAGCCGCTGGCGGAGGGGCTGCTCGCCGATCCGGGCGTCGAGCCCCTCGCCGCGGCCGCCGCGTTCGTGGACGCCGGCAAGGGTGTCGCCGATCCGCAGGCCGCCCTGGACGGTGCGCGGGCGATCCTCACCGAGCGGTTCTCGGAGGACGCCGACCTGATCGGCGAGCTGCGCGAGCGCATGTGGGCGCGCGGGCGGCTGGTCGCGAAGGTGCGCGACGGCAAGGAGGAGGCGGGGGCGAAGTTCTCCGACTACTTCGACTTCGCCGAGCCCTTCACCGACCTGCCCTCGCACCGGATCCTGGCGATGCTGCGCGGCGAGAAGGAGGAGGTCCTCGACCTCGTCCTGGAGCCGGAGGAGCCGGTGGACGGCCCGTCGTCGTACGAGGGGATCGTCGCCGGCCGGTTCGGGATCTCCCAGCAGGGGCGTCCGGCCGACAAGTGGCTGGGCGACACGGTCCGCTGGGCCTGGCGTACGCGCATCCTGGTGCACCTCGGCATCGACCTGCGGCTGCGGCTGCGGACGGCGGCGGAGGACGAGGCGGTGCGGGTCTTCGCGGCCAATCTGCGCGACCTGCTGCTCGCCGCCCCGGCCGGTACGCGCGCGACGCTGGGCCTCGACCCCGGTTTCCGTACGGGCGTGAAGGTCGCCGTGGTGGACGCAACCGGCAAGGTCGTCGCCACGGACGTCATCCATCCGCATGTCCCGGCCAACCGGTGGGACGAGGCGATCGCGAAGCTGGCGCGGCTGGCGAAGGAGCACGCGGTCGAGCTGATCGCGATCGGCAACGGCACGGCGTCCCGTGAGACCGACAAGCTCGCCGGTGAACTCATCACCAAGCACCCCGAGTTGAAGCTGACCAAGGTGATGGTGTCCGAGGCGGGTGCCTCCGTGTACTCGGCGTCCGCCTTCGCCTCGCAGGAGCTGCCCGACATGGACGTGTCGCTGCGCGGCGCGGTGTCGATCGCGCGCCGGCTCCAGGACCCGCTGGCCGAGCTGGTGAAGATCGACCCGAAGTCGATCGGGGTCGGCCAGTACCAGCACGACCTGTCCGAGGTGAAGCTGTCGCGTTCGCTGGACGCGGTGGTGGAGGACTGTGTGAACGGCGTGGGTGTGGACGTCAACACCGCGTCGGCGCCGCTGCTGGCACGGGTCTCCGGCATCACGTCCGGGCTCGCCGAGAACATCGTGGCGCACCGGGACTCCAACGGGCCGTTCCGGTCGCGGAGCGAGCTGAAGAAGGTGGCGCGGCTCGGCCCGAAGGCGTACGAGCAGTGTGCGGGCTTCCTGCGGATCCGTGGCGGTGACGATCCGCTGGACGCGTCCAGTGTGCACCCGGAGGCGTATCCGGTGGTGCGGCGGATGGTGAAGTCCTCCGGGGCGGAGGTCGCCGCGCTGATCGGGAACACGGCGGTGCTGCGGTCGCTGCGGGCCGAGGACTTCGTGGACGAGAAGTTCGGTCTGCCGACCGTGGGCGACATCCTGAAGGAGCTGGAGAAGCCGGGGCGGGACCCTCGGCCAGCGTTCAGGACCGCCGTCTTCAAGGAGGGGGTGGAGAAGATCTCCGACCTGGCCTCCGGGATGGTGCTGGAGGGCGTCGTGACGAACGTGGCCGCGTTCGGGGCGTTCGTGGACGTCGGTGTGCACCAGGACGGGCTGGTGCATGTGTCGGCCATGTCGAGGACGTTCGTGAAGGATCCCCGGGACGTGGTGAAGCCGGGGGACATCGTCAAGGTGAAGGTGCTGGACGTCGATCTTCCGCGGAAGAGGATCGCGCTGACGCTGCGGCTGGACGACGAGGCCGCGCCTCAGGGGGAGCAGCGGGGGCAGCGCGGGGAGCAGCGGCAAGGGGGGCGCCCTCCCAGGCAGCGGCAGCAGCAGGGGCGGTCCGGTTCCGGGGGCGGAGGGAAGGGGCGGTCCGCGGCCGCGCCTGCTCCCGCGAACGGGGCGATGGCCGACGCGTTGCGGCGGGCCGGGCTGGCGTAGGCGCGGGCCGGTTGGGGCTGGGCGGGGGTGGGTTTCGCGGACCGGCGCTTGCCGGGTGCCTCCCCCACTCCCGGCTTCGCTCGAGCGGGAGGTACCCCCACCGCCCACCCGTGCCGCCCTGGGGGCACCTCCCAGGCCCTTGAGGCACTGGGGGAGGCGCGACTGCCCGCGGAGTGGTGCAGAGCTGCCCGCGGTTACGCAGGGGTCTCCGTTACCTTGCCGTCTGTGACCTCCAGGCGTCTGGTCACCCGCACCGCGTCGAGCATGCGGCGGTCGTGGGTGATCAGGAGGAGGGTGCCCTGGTAGGTGTTCAGGGCTGATTCGAGTTGTTCGATGGCCGGCAGGTCCAGGTGGTTGGTCGGCTCGTCGAGGATCAGGAGGTTGACGCCCCTGCCCTGGAGGAGGGCCAGGGCGGCCCTCGTGCGTTCACCCGGGGAGAGGGTGGCCGCCGGGCGCATGACGTGGTCCGCCTTGAGGCCGAACTTGGCCAGCAGCGTGCGGATGTCGGCCGGCTCCAGGTCGGGGACCGCGGGGCGGAACGCGTCGAGCAGGGCTTCGGGGCCGTGGAACAGCGCGCGGGCCTGGTCGACCTCGCCGAGGAGTACGCCCGAGCCCAGGGCGGCGTGTCCGGCGTCGAGCGGGACGCGGCCCAGGAGGGCGCCGAGGAGCGTGGACTTGCCCGCGCCGTTGGCGCCCGTCACCGCCACCCGGTCGGCCCAGTCGATCTGCAGGGAGACCGGGCCGAGGGTGAAGTCGCCGCGCCGTACCTCGGCGTCCCGCAGCGTCGCCACCACCGCGCCCGAGCGGGGGGCCGACGCGATCTCCATGCGCAGCTCCCACTCCTTGCGCGGCTCCTCGACCACCTCCAGGCGTTCGATCATGCGCTGCGTCTGACGCGCCTTCGCGGCCTGCTTCTCGCTGGTCTCGCTACGGAACTTGCGGCCGATCTTGTCGTTGTCGTTGCCCGCTTTGCGGCGCGCGTTCTTCACGCCCTTGTCCATCCAGGCGCGCTGCGTCTGCGCCCGGTCCTGGAGCGCGGCCTTCTTGTCGGCGTACTCCTCGTACTCGTCGCGGGCGTGCCGGCGGGCCACGTCCCGCTCCTCCAGGTAGGCCTCGTAGCCACCGCCGTAGAGGTTGATCTGCCGCTGGGCGAGGTCGAGTTCGAGGACCTTGGTGACCGTGCGGGTGAGGAACTCGCGGTCGTGGCTGACGACGACCGTGCCGGCGCGCAGGCCGGTCACGAAGCGTTCGAGGCGTTCCAGGCCGTCCAGGTCGAGGTCGTTGGTCGGCTCGTCGAGGAGGAAGACGTCGTAGCGGGAGAGGAGGAGGGAGGCGAGCCCGGCACGGGCCGCCTGGCCGCCGGAGAGCGAGGTCATCGGCTGGTCCAGGCCGACGGCCAGGCCGAGGGAGTCGGCGACCTCCTCGGCGCGCTCGTCGAGGTCGGCGCCGCCCAGGGACAGCCAGCGCTCCAGGCTGGTGGCGTACGCGTCGTCCGCGCCCGGCGCGCCGTCGACCAGGGCCTGGGTCGCCTCGTCCATGGTCCGCTGGGCCTCGGCGACACCGGTACGGCGGGCCAGGAACGCCCGCACGCTCTCGCCGGGCCGGCGCTCCGGCTCCTGCGGGAGGTGCCCGACGGTCGCGGTGGGCGGGGAGAGGCGCAGCTCGCCCTGTTCCGGTGTGGTGAGGCCGGCGAGCAGGCGCAGCAGCGTGGACTTGCCCGCGCCGTTGGCACCGACCAGACCGATCACGTCGCCGGGCGCGACGACGAGGTCGAGGCCGGTGAACAGGGAGCGGTCGCCGTGCCCGGCGGCGAGGTTCTTGGCGACGAGGGTGGCAGTCATCAGACCGCCGATCCTAATGGCCGCGCGCGGCCGGACGCGCCCCGGTTCTCACCGCCCCACCTCCGTCACCCGTACCGTCCCGCCGGTGCGCGCGACCAGGTACGCCTCGCCCCTCACCGCCCTGCCGTCCAGCGGGACGCGGTGGCGGCCGGGTTCGAGCACGCCGTCGAAGAGGTCCCGGGTGTGGGTGCGGGAGAGGCGGTCGATCCGGTACGCGGTGAGCTTGACCCGGCAGGACGAGGTGACCTCCAGCTCCGCCGTGTCGCCGGTGGCGGTGAGTTCCGTCAGGCGGCGCCGGTCCCGCGGGCCGCGTTCCAGGGCCTGTTCGGTCTGGGCGACGAGGAGCGGGACGACGGGGGCGAAGCCGTCGACACAGGGCACGTCGACGTCGGCGTCGGCGAAGGCGCGACGGACGGCGTCACGTTCGCCGTCGCTCACCGACCGGCCGAAGACCACGGCGTCGTAGCCGCGCAGTTCGTCGGCGGGGACGCCGTCGGCGTCGGGGGCGATGTCGGCGCCGACGCCGATGGTGCGCAGGGCCGCGGCGAGCCGGGCGAGCAGGGCGACCCGGGCGCCGATCAGCAGGACCCGGCGGCGGGCGCCGGGGACGGCGCCGTCGAGGAGGGAGGCGAGGGCCTTACGGTATGCGGTGCCCTGGAAGCGGAACGGGCCCAGGCCGTGGTAGCCGTTGAGCTCCAGGTCGGCGTGCTCGTCGGTCTGCCAGGCGAAGTCGCGCCAGATGACGTCCTCGCCGTCCCGTTCGATGACCGCGGTCACCGCGCCGCAGGCGAGGTCCTCGCACTCGGGGCAGCCGTAGACGATGTACCGGCCGGCGGGCAGCGGGGCCTCGGTCTCCAGCAGCAGGCTCCGGACCTGGGCGGCGAAGAGGGAGGGCGGGACGTCGGAGGCGAGCGGCGAGACGGCGTCCAGGTCGGAGAGGCGGAAGAGCAGCGGACATCCGTCGACGACGAAGTCGACGAAGTCCCGGTGGACTTGGTGGTCACCGTCGGCGAGGAGTCCACCGGCTCTCGTCGCCGGTGCCAGGCCGAAGGTCGCGTACTCGGCAGACATGCGGTGAGTATTCCCATCCGGGGGTGACCTGAGCGCGGCATGAACTGTTCCGCTTCGTGCCGCCCGCTCGGCCGGGGCGGGGTGAGGGGGCCGCCGGCGTCGGCACGGTGCCACCCGCCGGACCCGGCCGGGCGGTGACCGGCCCACCGGCGTTCGCGGGGTGCCGTCGCGCCCGCCCCGGCCGAGCGAACGGCACGGGCGGGCGCGGATCGGCATGGGGTCGGTCGCGTGAGGGCCGGAAGACCGGGTCAGTGCTTGCCGATGGGGTCGCCCTCCACGTCCGGGCCGCGGCCCGGGCCCACACGGAGCTCGAATTCGCCGTCGTACTTCCTGTGGCCCTCGATGACCGCGAGCTCCACCGCCTCGGAGCCCATCTCGCCCCGCACGATGAGCGGGTCGCGGCGCAGGTCGCGCATGAGTGCCACGCACATGAAGATCATCACGATGACGAACGGGGCCGCCGCGAGGATCGTGAGGTTCTGCAGGCCGGTCAGCGCGTCGCCCTGGCCGCTGCCGACCAGCAGCATGATCGCCGCCACCGCGCCGGTGACCACGCCCCAGAAGACCACCGCCCAGCGGCTGGGTTCGAGCGCGCCCTTCTGCGAGAGGGTGCCCATCACGATGGAGGCCGCGTCGGCTCCCGAGACGAAGAAGATGCCGACGAGGATCATCACCAGCAGGCTGGTGACGGTGGCGATGGGGTACTCCTGGAGCACGGCGAAGAGCCGGCCCTCGGGGGTGGTCTCGTCGCCGAGGCGGTTCTGTTCCTGGAGCCTCATCGCCGAGCCGCCGAAGATCGCGAACCAGATCAGGCTGACCGTGCTGGGCACCAGGATGACTCCGCCGATGAACTGGCGGATGGTCCGGCCCCGGCTGATGCGGGCGATGAACATGCCCACGAAGGGCGTCCAGGAGATCCACCAGGCCCAGTAGAAGACGGTCCAGCTGCCCAGCCAGTCGGCGACGCCCTCGCCCCCGCTGATCTCGGTGCGGCCGGCCAGCTCGGGCAGGTCGCCGAGGTAGGCGAAGACCGAGGTCGGCAGCAGGTCCAGGACGAGGATGGTCGGGCCCGCGGCGAACACGAACACGGCGAGGATCAGCGCCAGCACCATGTTGGTGTTGGACAGCCACTGGATGCCCTTCTCCACACCGGAGACCGCGGAGGCCACGAACGCCACGGTCAGCACCGCGATGATGCCGACCAGCAGTCCGGTGCTGACTTTGTCCATCCAGTCGAGCTTCTCCACACCGGAGCCGATCTGCAGCGCGCCGAGGCCCAGCGAGGCCGCGGAGCCGAAGACCGTCGCGATGATGGCGAGCACGTCGATGACCCGGCCGCCGACGCCGTTCGCGTGCCTCTCCCCGATGAGCGGGGTGAACACGGCGCTGATGGTCTGCCGGCGGCGCCTGCGGAAGGTGCTGTAGGCGATGGCGAGGCCGACCACCGCGTAGATCGCCCACGGGTGGAGCGTCCAGTGGAAGAGGGTGGTCGCCATGGCCGTCTCCATGCGATCGCCCGAGTCGGCCGGGCTGGTGCCCGGCGGGGGTGTCGTGTAGTGCGCCAGCGGTTCGCTCACGCCCCAGAACATCAGGCCGATGCCCATGCCGGCGCTGAACATCATGGCGATCCACGACACCGTGCGGAACTCCGGTTCCTCGCCCTCGGCGCCGAGGTGGATCCGGCCGTAGCGGCTGGCCGCCAGCCAGAGGGCGAAGACGACGAAGCCGGAGGCGGCCAGCATGAACGCCCAGCCGCCGTTGTGCATCAGCCCGCCGAGCAGGGTGGTGGAGGCGTCCTCGAGCGAGTCCGTCCCGATGGCGCCCCACAGCACGAACGCGAGGGTGAGGACGGCCGTGACGCCGAACACCACCCGGTCGGTCCGCGGACGCTCCCGGCCCGGCAGGCCCGCTTCCGAACCCGGCAGCGGGCCCGCCGTGTCGTCCTTGTCGCTGTGCTGGTTCTGCGTCACAGGCGGCACCTTTCCTCAGAGCCGTTGGGCGGAGAACGCTCCTCCCGCTACGCCCCTACCACCTTTGGCGCAAAACTCACCTCCTCAGCGCGATGTGCCTGCCTCCCCGGGGACGCGGTGAGCGGTGACGTCCGGTCGGTCCACGCCGTCCAGGACGCTGTCCGGGGCCGTGGTGGGCGAGCCCGCCGTGGCGCGGGCGAAGGCGTCCGTCCCGCCGACGAACGGCACCCGCGCGGAGGTACGGGCCGGGTCGAGGGTGAGCGTCGGGGTGTCGGGACGGTGCAGGGGTGGACTCGGGTGCGGGAGAGGGCGGTTGGCGCCGCGTGGGGCTCCAGGTGGCTGGAACCACACCCGGTGGGCGCGCCGGTTCCCGCGCGGGAGCGGTGACGGGCCGGCTCAGTCGCCGTGGTCGTACACCGTCACCGGTATCCCGCGCCGTACCAGCCGCTCGGTGATCAGGGGTTCGATACGGGACCACGTGCCGCCGGCCAGGCCGCAGCCGATGCGGGGCATGTGCACGGAGGCGTCCAGCTCCGTCGCCCTGTCGGCGAGGCGGGCGAGGGCGGTGTCGATCGCCTCGTAGCGGACGGGGACGCCTTTACTGCCGGTCCGTGTACCGCGCTGGCCGATCATGTTGGCCACCCAGACGTACCGCTCGACCTGGACCAGCTGGACCGCGCCCAGAGCGAAGTCGTTCGCGGCGCGGTCGCGGTGCCAGGCGCGGTAGGCGGCCTCCGGTTCGGGCCAGCGGCGCGACACGGCCAGGACGAAGCCCTTCCCCCACCCGCCGATGTCGTTGCAGACATGGGCGATGACCTTGACGCCCTTCACCGACGGAACGGTGGCGTCACCCCGGACGTACGTGATCTCCGACATGACGCCACCGTAGGCGTTGCCACTGACAGTGGCTCCGACGTGCTACTTCGCCGGTCGCGAGAGCTCCTGGCCGGTGTTCCGCGCCACCCGGCGGCGGACGCCGTACCAGCCGCCGACCAGCATCGCGGCGATCACCGGGACGAGCAGCAGGGTCTTGCGGCCGACCTCCGGGTCGTTCCACATCAGGCCGAGGACGGAGACCAGGAAGGCGATGGTGGCGATCTCGGTGACCGGGCTGCCGGGGAGCCGGAAGGACGGGCGGGTGAGAAGCCCGGCGCGGGCGCGGCGGACGAAGACCAGGTGGCAGATCATGATGATCACCCAGGTGCTGATGATGCCGAGGGAGGCGACGTTCAGCACGATCTCGAAGGCCTGGGCCGGCACGAGGAAGTTCAGGCCGACGCCGAGGACGCACACGCCGCAGGTCAGCAGGATGCCTCCGTAGGGCACCTGGCTGCGGTTCATGCGGGCGGTGAACTTCGGGGCGGAGCCCGCCATGGCCATGGAGCGCAGGATGCGGCCGGTGGAGTACAGGCCGGAGTTCAGGGACGACATCGCGGCCGTGAGGACGACGAGGTTCATCACGTCGCCGGCGGCAGGGACGCCGATCTTCGACAGGACCGTGACGAAGGGGCTCTCGCCGGCCGAGTACATCGAGCCGGGGAGCAGGAGGGCGAGCAGGACGACGGAGCCGACGTAGAAGAGGCCGACGCGCCACATGATGGAGTTCACCGCGCGGGGGACGACCTTCTCCGGTTCGGCGGTCTCGCCCGCGGCGACGCCGACCAGTTCCAGCGCCGCGTAGGCGAAGATCACGCCCTGCATGACGAGGACGACGGGCAGCACGCCGTGCGGAAGGATGCCGCCGTTGTCGGTGATCATGCTCAGGCCGGGGGTGCCACCGCCCACCTCGTGCCGGGTGGCGAGCAGGAAGACGCCGATGAGCATGAAGGCGACGAGGGTGGCGACCTTGACGATCGCGAACCAGAACTCCATCTCGCCGAAGATCTTCACCGAGATCAGGTTCACCGCGAGGACCACGGCGAGGGCGATCAGCGCGAGCACCCACTGCGGGATGTCGGTGAACGCGCTCCAGTAGTGCGTGTAGAGGGCGATCGCGGTGATGTCGGCGATGCCGGTGGTCGACCAGTTCAGGAAGTACATCCAGCCGGCGACGTACGCGCCCTTCTCGCCGAGGAACTCGCGCGCGTACGACACGAAGGACCCGGACGACGGCCGGTACAGGACCAGCTCGCCCAGGGCACGGACGACGAAGAAGGCGAAGACGCCGCAGACCAGGTAGGCGATCGCGAGCGCCGGGCCCGCGTCGTGCAGGCGTCCTCCGGCGCCCAGGAAGAGTCCGGTGCCGATCGCGCCGCCGATGGCGATCATGTTGACGTGGCGGGCCTTGAGGTCCTTGCTGTAACCGGCGTCGCCCGCGTCCGCGGGCGTCGGGGCCGCGGCGGTGCGCTCTGCGGCCGTTGCCGTGGTGACGGCGTCCTTGCTCACGAAGTGGTTCCACTCTCTGGTGCGCTCGGGCGGGTCGCGCCCGGGTGTCCGGATTGCCTCGGCCGGCGCGCTCGGATCAAGGCACAGACCGATGGGGCACCTTTCCCGAAGTGCGGTGTCTCACGCGATGGCGCACGTCACACCGCGGGACATCTCACACGCCCGCGCGGGGTGCCGGCCGAGGTGTCACAGCGGTGGTGGGACAGCGATACTGCTGCGCATGACGACCGAGACCGAGCAGCCGCTCACGATCGACGAACTGGCGGCGCGGGCCGGTGTCACCGTGCGCACGGTCCGCTTCTACGGCACCAAGGGGCTGCTGCCGCCGCCGGTGATCGGTCCCCGGCGGGTCGGTCACTACGGACGGGAGCACCTGGCCCGGCTGGAGCTCATCGAGGAGTTGCAGCACCTGGGCATGACGCTGGCGGCGATCGAGCGGTACCTGGGGCAGCTGCCGCCGGATCTGAACGCCCGGGACCTGGCGGTCCAGCGGGCGGTGGTGGCCTCCTGGGCGCCCGAGGCGATGGAGACGGTGCCGCGCGAGGAGCTGGAGCGCCGGGCGGGGCGGGCGCTGGACGAGGAGGATCTCCGGCGGCTGGCGGCGATGGGCGTCGTCGAGCGGGACGGCGAGGTGCTGCGGGTCGACCCCGGACTGCTGCGGCTCGGGGTGGAGCTGCTGGACGTGCCGTTGTCCCATGAGACGGTCCTCGCCGCGCGCACCGCGCTCACCGAGCACTCCCGCGCGGCCGCCCGGGAGCTGTCGCGGCTGCTGCGCGACGCGGTCGCGGAGCGGGACGCGCGGGACGTACGGTCCCTGTCCGCCCGGATGCGTCCGCTGGTGGTGCAGGCGCTGCTGACCACGTTCCAGCGGTCGCTGCGGGAGGAGCTGCGGGAGTGGCTCGACGAGGAGGGGTGACGGGACGGGCCCGTCACCCCTCGCGGCGGGTCAGCGGGCGTCCGTGAAGACCTCCCCCCGTTCCGCCTTCGCCACCAGCAGCGCCGGCGGGGTGAAGCGCTCGCCGTAGCGTTCGGCGAGCTCGCGCGCGCGGGCCGTGAATCCGGGCAGGCCGCCCTCGTAACCGTTGATGTACTGGAGGACGCCGCCGGTCCAGCCGGGGAAGCCGATGCCGAGGATCGAGCCGATGTTGGCGTCGGCGACGGAGGTGAGCACGCCCTCCTCGAGGAGCCGGACGGTGTCCAGCGCCTCGGCGAACAGCATGCGTTCCTGCATGTCGCGGAACGGGATCCGATGTCCGGCCTTCGTGAAGTGCTCGCGCAGTCCGGGCCACAGGCTGCCGCGCCTGCCGTCCTCGCCGTACTCGTAGAAGCCGGCGCCGCCGCTGCGGCCGGGGCGCTCGAACTCGTCGACCATGCGGTCGATGACGGCCTCGGCGGGGTGCGCGGTCCAGGTGCCGCCGGCCTCCTCGACGGCCCGCTTCGTCTCTTTCCGGATCTTGCGCGGGAGGGTGAGGGTCAGCTCGTCCACCAGGGAGAGCACCTTGGCCGGGTAGCCCGCCTGGGCGGCGGCCTGTTCGACCGACGCGGGCTCGATGCCCTCGCCGACCATGGCGACGCCCTCGTTGATGAAGTGGCCGATGACCCGGGAGGTGAAGAAGCCGCGCGAGTCGTTGACGACGATCGGGGTCTTGTTGATCCGGCGGACCAGGTCGAAGGCGCGGGCCAGCGCCTCGTCGCCGGTGCGCTCACCCTTGATGATCTCGACCAGCGGCATCTTGTCGACGGGTGAGAAGAAGTGCAGTCCGATGAAGTCGGCCTGGCGCTCGACGCCCTCGGCGAGGGCGGTGATGGGCAGGGTGGAGGTGTTGGAGCACAGCAGCGCGTCGGGGGCGACGACGTCCTGGATCTCCTGGAACACCTTGTGCTTGAGGGCGGTGTCCTCGAAGACGGCCTCGATGACCGCGTCGCAGCCGGCGAGGTCGGCGGCCTCGGCGGTGGGCGTGATCCGCGCGAGCAGCGCGTCGGCCTTCTCCCGGCTGGTACGGCCCTTGGCGACGGCCTTGGCGCACAGCTTCTCGGAGTAGCCCTTGCCCTTGACGGCGGCTTCCAGGGAGACGTCCTTCAGGACGACCTCGATGCCCGCGCGGGCGCACGAGTAGGCGATGCCCGCGCCCATCATCCCGGCGCCGAGGACGGCCACCTTGGTCACCTTGCGCGGTTCGACGCCCTTCGGCCGGCTGGCGCCGGAGTTGACGGCCTGGAGGTCGAAGAAGAACGCCTGGATCATGTTCTTCGAGGTCTGTCCGGCGGCCAGCTCGACGAAGTAGCGGGCCTCGATGACCTGGGCGGTCTCGAAGTCGACCTGGGAGCCCTCGACGGCGGCGGCCATGATGTTGCGCGGGGCCGGGTAGGGGGCGCCGCCCGTCTGCTTGCGCAGGTTGGCCGGGAAGGCGGGCAGGTTGGCGGCGAACTTCGGGTGGGCGGGGGTGCCGCCGGGGATGCGGTAACCCGGCTTGTCCCAGGGCTGGGCGGACTCGGGGTGGGCGTCGATGTAGGCGCGGGCCTTGGCGAGCATGTCCTCGCGCGTGTCGGCGATCTCGTCGACCAGGCCGTTCTCCAGGGCGCGGCGCGGGCTGTACTGGGTGCCCTGGAGGAGCACCTTCAGCAGCGCGTCGGTGATACCGAGCATGCGCACGGTGCGGACGACACCGCCGCCGCCGGGGAGCAGGCCGAGGGTGACCTCGGGGCAGCCGATCTTGGAGCCGGGGGCGTCGAGGGCGATCCGGTGGTGGCAGGCGAGGGCGAGTTCGTAGCCGCCGCCGAGGGCGGCGCCGTTGATCGCCGCGACGACGGGCTTGCCGAGGGTCTCGATGCGGCGCAGGTGCCGCTTGAGGGCCATGCCACCGTCGAAGAGGTCCTGGGCCGTCTCGGGGGTGACCCGGATCAGGTCGCGCAGGTCGCCGCCGGCGAAGAAGGTCTTCTTGGCGGAGGTGACGATGACGCCGCGGATGGTGTCGCGTTCCGCCTCCAGGCGGTCGGTGATCACGGCGAGGGAGTCGCGGAACGCCTGGTTCATGGTGTTCGCGGACTGGTTCGGGTCGTCGATGACGAGGGTGACGACGCCGGTGCGGTCCTGTTCCCAGCGGATGGTGGTGCTCTCGGTCATGAGGGGGTCTCCGTGAGTGAGGTGGCGGGTCGCTGGGGTGTCAGAGGCGTTCGACGACGGTGGCGATGCCCATGCCGCCGCCCACGCACAGGGTGGCGAGGCCGTAGCGCTTGTCCTGGCGTTCGAGCTCGTCGACGAGGGTGCCGAGGATCATCGCGCCGGTGGCGCCGAGGGGGTGGCCCAGGGCGATGGCGCCGCCGTTGACGTTGACCTTGTCCAGCGACAGGCCCATGTCACGTACGAAGCGCAGGACGACCGCCGCGAACGCCTCGTTGATCTCGACGAGGTCGATGTCGTCGATGGTCAGGCCGGCCTTGGCGAGGGCCTTGCGGGTGGCGGGGGCGGGGCCGGTGAGCATGATGGTGGGCTCGGAGCCGGAGACGGCGGCGGAGACGATCCGGGCGCGCGGGGTGAGTCCGTGGCGGTCGCCGACCGCCTTGGAGCCGATGGCGACGAGGGCTGCGCCGTCCACGATGCCGGAGGAGTTGCCCGCGTGGTGGACGTGGTCGATCTTCTCGACCCAGTGGTACTTCTGCAGCGCGACGGCGTCGAAACCTCCCAGCTCGCCGATGTCCGCGAAGGACGGCTTCAGCTTGGCCAGCGAGTCGGCGGTGGTGCCGGGGCGCAGGTGCTCGTCGTGGTCGAGGACGGTGAGGCCGCTGCGGTCCCTCACCGGGACGACGGACCGCTCGAAGCGGTTCTCCTTCCAGGCGGTGGCCGCGCGTTCCTGCGAGAGGGCGGCGTACTCGTCGACGTCGCGCCGGGAGAAGCCCTCGATGGTGGCGATGAGGTCGGCGCCGATGCCCTGGGGGACGAAGCCGGTGGCGAGGTTGGTCATCGGGTCGTTGAACCAGGCGCCGCCGTCGGAGGCCATGGGGACGCGGGACATGGACTCGACGCCGCCCGCGAGGACGAGGTCCTCCCAGCCGGAGCGGACCTTGGCGGCGGCCAGGTTGACCGCCTCCAGACCCGAGGCGCAGAAGCGGTTCTCCTGGACGCCCGCGACCGTGTCCGGCAGTCCGGCCGCGATCGCGGCGATGCGGGCGATGTCGGAACCCTGGTCGCCGACCGGGCCGACCACGCCGAGCACGATGTCGTCCACGGCGGCCGGGTCCAGGTCCGGGAAGCGGTCACGGAGCTCGTGGATGAGGCCCACGACCAGGTCGACGGGCTTGGTCCCGTGCAGGGCGCCGTTCGCCTTGCCGCGTCCGCGCGGGGTGCGGATCGCGTCGTACACGTACGCTTCGGTGCTCACGAGGAGGCCTTTCAGTGAGGGTGGGAGGGCTTGGACGTGGGGGCGGGAGCCGTCGCCGCCGGCCCGGGCAGGTCCCAGTCGCGGGCCACGTCGTCGGTGTCGGCGCCCGGCAGGGCGGGTCCGGTGCGGATGCCGGCGGGGGTCGCGGAGAAGCGCGGGGCGGGTGCGGGCTGGGTGATGCCACCGTGGTCGGTGAAGGTGCCGCGGGCGGCGAGATGCGGGTGGCGCGGGGCCTCACGCAGCGACAGCACCGGCGCCACGCACGCGTCGGAGCCGTCGAAACGGGCCGTCCACTCGTCGCGGGTGCGGGTCCTGAAGCGGGCGGTGACCTGTGCGCGCAGCTCCGGCCAGCGGGTGACGTCGGTGTGCGCCCCGGCCTGGTCGTCCAGGCCGAGCAGGCGCAGGAACTCGGTGCAGAACCGCGGTTCCAGCGCGCCCACCGCCATGTACCCGCCGTCGGCGGTCTCGTAGGTGCCGTAGTAGGGGCAGCCGCCGTCGAGGAGGTTGGCGCCGCGCCGGTCCTGCCAGGCGCCGGCGGCGAGCATGCCGTGGATCATCGTGGAGAGGTGGGCGGTGCCGTCCACGATCGCGGCGTCGACGACCTGCCCGGTGCCGGTCGCGCGCGCGTGGTGCAGGGCGGCGAGGACGCCGACGACGAGGTAGAGGGAGCCGCCCGCGTAGTCGCCGAGCAGATTGGCGGGGACGGCCGGGGGCCTGTCCGGGTCGCCGATCATGCCGAGGGTGCCGGTGAGGGCGATGTACGCGATGTCGTGTCCCGCGCGGTCGGCGAGCGGGCCCTGCTGGCCCCAGCCGGTCATCCGGCCGTAGACCAGGCGCGGGTTGCGGGCGTGGCAGTCCCCGGGGCCGACGCCGAGCCGTTCGGCCACTCCGGGGCGGTAGCCCTCGATGAGGACGTCGGCGCGTTCGGCGAGGTCCAGGACGCGGGCGGGGCCGTCGGGGTCCTTCAGGTCGACGATCACGGAACGCTTGTTGCGGTTGGTGACGTCCCGGGCCGGGTCGATCCCCAGCCCGGGACCGCCCGGGCGGTCCACGCGCACGACATCGGCACCGAGGTCGGCCAGGAGCATGGCGGCGAACGGGCCCGGCCCGATACCGGCCAGTTCGACCACGCGCACGCCGGTGAGCGGACCCTGTCCCGGCGTCTTCGCCTCCGTCATCGAGCCCCCAACGGCTGTGACACACATGATGTAACACCAGCGATGTTAAGAACACGTTCCACCCGGCACAAGACCGGGCGAGCAAGCGCTTAGCCACTTTACGGGGCGGTGTCCGGCCGCGCCCGGTCACGTACCTCTTCGGCGTGCGTCGGGCTCCGCCGCCGGCCGCCCCCGGGCTTCAGGGACGCCCACCCGAGATCCTTCCCGGTCCGTACCCGGCGGGCTCGGCGCCGGGGCAGGCGAGCGCGTGGGCGTACGCCGTCTCGACCTTGAGCTTCACCGTCACCCCCAGGGGTGACCGCCGCCGTCAGCACCGGGGAGGACGGACACCCTCCTGCCGGCCTCGGCGACGGTCCCGCCCCAGGGGTGTTCCTCGGCGGCTCCCGGCAGCCCCAAGACGTAGTCGCGCACTTTTCCCACTTCTTCAGGACGTTCGGGGGCACGGCCATCGCTTTCCTCCGGGCTCGTCGTCACAGCTCCGCACCCCTCACGCTAGCCTCGGCCACCGACAGCGGCGCGGCTGCACGACCAAGGGGTGTCATGAGCAGGCTGAACAGGACGGACCGTCCCTACGACATCGTGCTCTTCGGAGCGACCGGCTTCGTCGGGACACTGACCGCGGAGTACCTCGCCGCCCATGCCCCGGCCGGACTGCGCTGGGCGGTCGCCGGACGCAGCACGGAGAAGCTCGAGCGGCTGCGGGAGCGGCTGCCCGGCGGCGCGGAGGCCGGACTGCTGCGGGCGGACGTGTCCGACCCGGCCTCCCTGCGCGCCCTCGCCGAGCAGGCGCGCGTGGTCGCCACGACCGTGGGCCCCTATGTGGAGTACGGCGAGGAACTCGTCGCCGCCTGCGCGGACACGGGGACGGACTACGTCGACCTCACGGGTGAACCGGAGTTCGTGGACCTGGTGTACGTCCGCCATGACGCACGCGCGCGGGAGACCGGGGCGCGGCTGGTGCACGCCTGCGGTTTCGACTCGGTGCCGCACGACCTGGGGGCGTACTTCACCGTGCGGCAGCTTCCGGAGGGGGTGCCGCTGACCGTGGACGGTTTCGTCACCGTGGACGCGGCCTTCTCGGGCGGGACCTTCGCCTCGGCGCTGAACCAGTTCGCCCGGCACCGCCGGCTCCGCGCGGCGGCCCGTGACCGCAGGCACCACGAGCCGCGGCTGATGGGCCGCCGGGCCTCGGCGCCCCTGGGCGCGCCGCGCTACGCGCCGGAGGTCGGCGCCTGGGCCCTTCCCCTGCCGACCGTCGACGGGCAGATCGTGCGCCGTTCGGCCAGGACGCTCGACCGGTACGGTCCCGACTTCCGCTACCGGCACTACGCGGCCGTGCGGCGGCTTCCGGTGGCGGTGGGCGGGGTGGCCGCCGCGGGCGCGCTGGTGACGGCGGCCCAGTTCCCGGCGCTGCGCCGCCGGCTCTCCGACCGGCTCGGGCCCGGCGACGGGCCGGGCCCCGAGAAGCGCGCCCGGAGCTGGTTCACCGTCCGCTTCGTCGGCGAGGGCGGCGGACGCCGGGTGTACACGGAGGTCGCGGGCGGCGACCCCGGTTACGACGAGACGGCGAAGATGCTGGCCGAGGGGGCGCTCTGCCTGGCCTTCGACGACCTCCCGCCGACGGCCGGCCAGGTCACGACGGCGGTGGCGATGGGCGACGCGCTGATCGGCCGCCTCCGCGCGGCGGGCATCCGCTTCCGCGTCGCCGCGACACGCTGAGGAGCCGGAGGCCGGCTAGAGCGGCCACCGGACCAGCGTGTAGATCATCCCGGCGATCCAGCCCAGCCCGGCGAGCACGGCGAGGGCGAGCCCGACGGTGACGGCCCGTTCGACGGGCCGTCCGCCGGCGGCAACGGGCTTGGGTGCGCGGTGTGTTGTCATGCGTGCCAGCCTGCCGGGGCGGTCGGGCGCCGGCATCCGTACAGGTACTCAGGAGCGGTACTCAGAACGACGGGCGGACGCCGCACGGGTGAACCCCCCGTTTGAGACTTCCGCGCCCCGCGCCCCGCGGAACACGGGGATGTCGCGGCCGGACGAACGCCCGGCCTTCACAGCGCGGTTCAATGAAACACTCGAAGGCATGCGATTTCTCCTCGAAGTGGCCATGGACGACGACGCGCTGACGAAGGACCCGGCGGGCGAGCTGGGACGGATCCTGCGGTACTGGGGCGGGAACCTGCGGCACTACGCGATGGAGCCCGGGGACGGGGCGGTGATCTACGACTCGGAGTACCGCGAGGTGGGGCGGTGGAAGGTCGAGGACGTGTCCTGAGCGGGGGCGGCCCCGGCGAGGGCCCGGCGGCACAGGGCGTCGGCTCTGCGGGTGGTTTCCGGCAGGCGGTAGGCGGGGGCCAGGGCGAGGGTGTGGGCGCAGGCGTTGTCCAGGCTCACGCGGTGGCCGACCGAGACGAAGACCGGCTTGACGGCGTCCCTGGTGCGCAGGGCGCGGCCGACCTCCTCGTGGCCGGCGAGCAGCGGTGAGGTGCTGCCGCGCGGGGTGTCCGGTTCCTCGTGGGTGAAGGTGAAGGGGTTCTTGGCGACGCCGACCGTCGGCAGGCCGGTGAGGACGCCGAGGTGGCTGGCGAGGCCGAAGCGGCGGGGGTGGGCGAGTCCGTAGCCGTCGCAGACCACCAGGCCGGGCGGGCACGGCAGGGCGTCGAGGGCGGCCAGCACGGTGGGGATCTCACGGAAGGCGAGCAGGCCGGGGACGTACGGGAAGGAGATCCGGCCGACGGCCGTGGACTCGGCGACGACGTCGAGAGTCGCCGCGTCGAGGACGACGGCCGCGGCGGCGACGACGTCCCGCTCGTCGTCGTACGCCACGTCGACTCCGGTGACGTGGCCCGTCCCGGGCGGCGGGCCCGGTTCGTCGAGCACCACCCGCGCGCGGAGTGCGTCCTGGACCGCGCGGGCCTCTTCCTCGGTCACGGGCCAGTCGGCCGGTGTGCGTACGGTCGTCATGGTGCCCCTGAGCCTACGGGGCGCGCGTGCTCCGCGCGGAAGGCACTCCCCCTCCGCGCGGAGGCGGCTCACTTGCCGAGCGCCCGCTGGAGCTGACTCTTGTTCATGCTCGAACGGCCTTCCACGCCCTTCTTCCTGGCCTCCTCGTACAGCTGGTCGCGGGTGGGCCCCTGGGAGCCCTTGCCGGACCGCTGGCCGCCCCGCTTGCCGGACGACATGTCCTGCGTGGAGGTGCGGCCGGCCGTCTTCGACTCGCCGGACCGGGCGCGCTCCTTGTTCACGGTCCGGGCGGCGATCTCCTTGGCGCGTCCGGTGCTCTCGCCCCGGTCCTCGGCACTGTCCTTGATGTGCTCGTACTGACGTTCCCGTTTGGGGCTGGAACCGCGTGGCATGTCCGCTCACTTCCTCTCGGGTACGGCGTACGGGTACCCACGTCGGCGGCGATCAGGGCATGCCGCGCGCGTCGGTGCTCCAGGCGGCGGGGGTGTCCCGGAGGACGTCCGGGAGAGCCGTGCCACTCGGGTGCATGAAGGCGGTGACAGAGGTCACTCGCTTCTCATGTGCACGGATTGGCCGATTCCGTCGTCTCATCCAGTAGCCGTCCCGATCCGCCCCGGAAGCCTGTCCAGCCGTCACGAGGGAGCAAGGCGTTGTCCACCGTCATCGAGCAGACCGTCGAGGCCCGTCTCGTCGCCGCCGCGCCGCGGATGCCGAGCATTCCCGCCACCCTGCACTACGACCGCGACGACCCGTTCGCCGTCCACATGACCTTCCCCGCGCCCGCCACCCTGGAGGGTGTCGAGGTCTGCTGGACCTTCGCCCGCGATCTGCTCGCCGCGGGAATGCGGGAGCCCGAGGGCGACGGCGACGTACGGGTCCGGCCGTACGGCTACGACCGCACCGTGCTGGAGTTCCACGCCCCCGAGGGGACCGCCGTCGTACATGTCCGCTCGGGCGAGCTGCGCCGGTTCCTGGAGGCCACCGGTGAGCTGGTGCCGGCCGGTCTGGAACACCTCCGGCTCGACCTGGACCACGATCTCGCGGAGCTGATGCGCGACGTGTGAGGGGCCGGGCCGACGCCCGCCGCCCGCCGGGACGCCGAGCGCGCCGTCCGCGCGGGCGGCGCCCGGCGCACCGGCTCCGTCGGCGGCTTTCCCCCGTCCCCGGGTCGACGGTCCCGGGGACGGGGATCCCGTCGCGGGGGTACTCGGGCCGGGCCGCCGCGTCCGCTCCCCGGCACCGCGCGGTCCGGAGCGCGGAGTCCGGCGAAGGTGAAGGCAAAGGCGTAGGCACGGACGCGGGCGTCGCCCGACCGGCGGAGCGTCCGCCGTGCTCTCCCGGGGCCCGCGGGGCCCCGGGTCACCGCCCCCGTGTGAGCGTGGGCAGCGGCGCGGTGCCGGCCAGTCCCGCGCGCAGCTCGCGCAGGACGGCACCGAGGGCGGGTGTCGCCGCGGCGCGGTGCGCCAGTGCCTCGGCGCGCCGGCCGTGGGAAGAGTCCTCCGAGTCGGGCAGCAGGCCCGACGCCCGTGCGAGGACGAGGGCCGTCGCCGTCTGCTCGGGGACGTCCTCGGACGGTGCCGGTCCGTCGAGGAGCTGCCGCGCCTGCCGCCGCAGGGCCCGTACCCGGCCCGCGTCGGCCAGGACGTACTCCACCGACGGGAACACCCCGAGGACCCGGTGCTTCTCGGCGCGCAGCACTCCCTGGGCCACCAGTTGCTCCCGGACCGCGTCCAGGGTGTACCGCGCGCGCAGCGTCACCCAGACGCGCCAGCGGTGCGGGAAGGACTCGCCGACCAGTTCCAGAAGGCCGTCCAGCACCGGGTCACCGGTCCGGGAGTCGAGGTCACGGGGTGCGGCGATCCCGTCGTCGTCGATCAGCAGGCCCCGCCGGGCCAGCTCGGCGAGGGCCCCGGCCCGCACCACGGGGGCCTGCCGGGACGGGTCGGCGTCCCAGACCAGCAGGGACAGGCGGGCCGGCAGCGAGAGCGGGCCGTCGGGCACGGGGCCTCCTCGGGGGCGGTGACGTCGTGCTCCGAAAAGCCGTTGACAGCCGTTCCGGGCACTCCTACGGTGTACAGCGGTCCTGTTGCCGTCGAATGGAGAAGGACGTTGCTCGTCTGAGGTTCTGAGACACCGCGTCACACCACACAGGTGTGTACGTCGCGTGCGACCTCGGCGTTCGAGCCGTCCTTGCGGTCCTTGCGGAACAGGGCTTTTCTCATGCCCAGGCCTTCCCTCCCGGCTGCCGGTCCTCGTCCCGCGGTGTCTCGATACGCGTTTGCCCCTGATCGCCCCGAGCAACCGCGGAGGCCCGCATGTCACCATCCCTCACCTGTACGTCCCTCGCCTTCACCTGGCCCGACGGCACCGCCGTCTTCGAGGGCCTCGACGTCGCCTTCGGTCCCGGCCGCACCGGGCTCGTCGGCGTCAACGGGTCGGGCAAGTCGACCCTGCTGAAACTGATCGCCGGCGAGCTCACCCCGGCCGACGGCGCCGTCCGCGTCTCCGGCGAGGTGGGGTACCTGCCGCAGAACGTGACGCTCGACACCGCGCTGAGGGTCGACGAGGCGCTCGGCATCGCCGCCCGGCGGGCCGCGCTGCACGCCATCGAGGCGGGCGACGTGGCCGAGGAGCACTTCGAGACCGTCGGCGACGACTGGGACGTCGAGGAGCGCGCCCTGGCCACGCTGGGCGAGCTCGGCCTCGGGCACATCGGGCTCGACCGCACCGTCGGCGAGGTGTCGGGCGGCGAGTCGGTGCTGCTGCGACTGGCGGCGCTGCTGCTGCGGCGCCCGGACGTGCTGCTGCTCGACGAGCCCACCAACAACCTCGACCTGTACGCCCGCAGACGGCTGTACGCGGCCGTGGAGAAGTGGCCGGGCGTCATGGTCGTGGTCAGCCACGACCGTGAACTGCTGGACCTCGTCGACCAGATCGCGGATCTGCGCTCGGGTGAGGTGACCTGGTACGGCGGCAACTTCTCGGCGTACGAGGAGGCCCTGGCCGTCGAGCAGGAGGCCGCCGAGCGGATGGTGCGCGTCGCCGAGGCGGACCTCCGCAAGCAGAAGCGCGAACTGGCCGACGCCCAGGTCAAACTGGCCCGCCGCAAGCGGTACGGGCAGAAGATGTGGGACAGCAAGCGCGAGCCGAAGATCGTCATGGGGGCGCGCAAGCGCGCGGCGCAGGAGTCCGCGGGCAAGCACCGCATCATGCACGAGGAGCGGCTCGCCGAGGCCAGGGAACGGCTCGACGACGCGGTGGAGGCCGTACGGGACGACGACGAGATCCGCGTCGACCTGCCGTACACGGCCGTGCCGCCGGGCCGTGACGTCCTCACGCTCATGGACCTGGAACTGGCGTACGGCGCCCGGGTGCGGGGCGGCTTCGATCTGCGCGGGCCGGAGCGGGTGGCGCTGATCGGGCGCAACGGCGCGGGCAAGACGACGCTGCTGCGCACGATCGCCGGTGAGCTGGAGCCGGTCTCCGGCGAGGTGAGGGCCCATGTGCCCCTGCGGTTCCTGCCGCAGCGCCTCGACGTCCTCGACCCGGAGCTGACCGTCGCCGAGAACGTGGCCCGGTTCGCCCCGGGCGCCACCAACAACCGGGTCCGGGCCCGGCTCGCCCGGTTCCTGTTCCGGGGCGCCCGCGCCGACCAGAGGGCAAAGACCCTCTCCGGCGGCGAGCGTTTCCGGGCGGCGCTGGCCGCGCTGATGCTGGCGGAGCCCGCGCCGCAGCTGCTGATGCTGGACGAGCCGACCAACAACCTCGACATGGCGAGCGTCCGGCAGCTCACCACCGCGCTGGAGTCGTACGAGGGAGCGCTGATCGTGGCCAGCCACGATCTGCCGTTCCTGGAGTCGGTCGGCATCACCCGGTGGCTGCTGATGGAGGAGGGAGAGCTGAAGGAAATCACGACAGAAGCTGTCGGGTATCCCGCCTAGCGTCGGCGGCATGAGTCACTCCAGCCAGTACATCACCCTCACCGGAGCCGGGGAGAACAACCTCAAGGACGTCACGCTCCGCATCCCGAAGGGCCGGCTGACCGTGTTCACCGGCGTCTCGGGGTCGGGGAAGTCGTCGGTCGTCTTCGACACGATCGCGGTCGAGTCGCAGCGGCAACTGAACGAGACGTTCACCTGGTTCGTCCGCAACCGGCTGCCGAAGTACGAGCGGCCGCACGCGGAGGCCATGGAGGACCTGACGCCCGCGATCGTCGTCGACCAGCGGCCCGTCGGCGGCCACTCCCGGTCGACGGTGGGCACGATGACGGACGTCTACTCGGTGCTGCGGGTGCTGTTCTCCCGGCACGGCACGCCGAGCGCCGGTCCGGCGACGGCGTACTCGTTCAACGACCCGTCGGGCATGTGCCCCGAGTGCGACGGCCTGGGCCGGACCGTACGCCCCGACTGGGACCGCGTCCTGGACGCGGACCGCTCCCTCGCCGAGGGCGCGGTCCGCTTCCCGCCGTTCGCCGCGGGCACCTGGCAGGGGCAGACGTACACCAACAGCGACGACCTGGACCCGGACAAGCCGGTGCGGGAGTTCACCGCCGCCGAGCGGGAGTTCCTGATGCGGGGACGCCCGGGCAGCAAGGTCACCGTGAACAGCTCGGGCGGCGCGTGGACCACCGACTACGAAGGACTCGCCGACCGCTTCGAACGGCTCTATCTGAAGCGGGACCTGGCGGGGATGAGCCAGAAGACCCAGGAGATGGTGCGGGAGTTCCTGGCCGAGGGCGTCTGCCCCGCCTGCCGGGGTGCCAGGCTGAACGAGGCGGCGCTGGCGTCGAGGATCGACGGCCGGTCCATCGCCGACTGCGCCGCGATGCAGGTCACCGATCTCATCACGGTGCTGCGCGGGATCGACGACCCGGTGGCCGGGCCGATCGCCGGGGCCGCCGTCGCCGCGCTGGAGCGGATCGAGACGATCGGCCTCGGCTACCTGAGCCTCGACCGGGAGACGTCCACCCTCTCCGGCGGCGAGGGGCAGCGGCTGAAGACGGTCCGGCACCTCGGGTCCAGCCTGACCGGGATGACGTACATCTTCGACGAGCCCAGCGTCGGACTGCACCCGCGCGACGTCCACCGGCTCGGAAAACTGCTGCTCCGGCTCCGCGACAAGGGCAACACCGTGCTGGTCGTGGAGCACGACCCGGACGTCATCACCCTGGCCGACCACGTCGTCGACATGGGGCCGGGGGCGGGTTCCGAGGGTGGCACGGTGGTGTTCGAGGGGACGCCGCGGGAGCTGGCCGCCTCGGGCACCCTGACGGGGCGGTGCCTGGGACGGCGTACCGCGGTCAAGGAGGCGGTGCGCAGGCCGGCGGGCGAGCTGTGGGTGAAGGGGGCCGACCGGCACAATCTGCGCGAGGTCACCGTGCGGTTCCCGGTGGGTGTGCTCACCGCGGTGACCGGGGTGGCGGGTTCGGGCAAGAGCACGCTGGTCGCCGAGTTCACCGACGCCCACGACGACGCCGTGGTGGTCGACCAGTCCTCGATCGGCATCTCCGCGCGGTCCACCCCCGCGACGTATCTGGGGATCATGGACCCGGTGCGGAAGATCTTCGCGCGGGAGACCGGCGCCGCACCCGGGCTGTTCAGCTTCAACTCCGACGGCGCCTGCGGGACCTGCGAGGGCCGCGGGATCATGTACACCGACCTGGCCTTCATGGATCCGGTGACGACGACGTGCCCCACCTGCGAGGGGCGGCGGTTCAAGGACGAGGTGCTGCGGCTGACCGTCGACGGCCGCTCCGTCGCCGATGTGCTGGCGATGACGGCCGAGCAGGCGCTCGGCTTCTTCCACGACACCGGCGTACGGCGCCGGCTGCGCGGGCTGCGGGACGTCGGCCTCACCTACCTCACGCTGGGCCAGCCGCTGTCCACCCTCTCCGGTGGTGAGCGGCAGCGGATCAAGCTGGCCACCCGGCTGCACCGCGAGGGGGCGGTGTACGTCCTTGACGAGCCGACGACCGGACTGCACATGGCGGACGTGGACGGCCTCGTCGGTCTCCTGGACCGGCTGGTGGACGCGGGCAACACCGTCGTCGTCGTGGAGCACAACCTCGACGTCGTCGCCCGCGCCGACTGGGTGATCGACCTCGGCCCGGGCGGCGGACGGGACGGCGGCCGGGTGGTGTTCGAGGGCACACCGGCCGAGTTGCTCGTCGCCGAGGGGTCCTTCACGGGGGAGCATCTGCGGCGGGCCTGCCGGTGAGACCGGTTCCCGGTGGGTGGTTTCCCGGCCGCCTGGGTGGCCCGGCCGGGATTCCCGCTGCATGATGGCTGCGCCGGCGTCCGAGGGAACCGGGCCGGCCCCCGGACGCCCTCGGTGCGGCCGGAACCTGTCCCGTCCCCCACGGAGTCGCGCTCGTGCCCAGCAAGAAGGCCCTCGTCCGCCGCCCGGCTCCCCGTCTGGCCGAGGGGCGGGTGACGCACATCGAGCGGGAGGACGTCGACGTCGACCGCGCGGTGGAGCAGTGGGAGACGTACACGGAGACGCTGCGCGCCCACGGCTGGGAGACGATCGAGGTGGACCCGGCCGACGACTGCCCGGACTCCGTGTTCGTGGAGGACACGGTGGTGATGTTCCGGAACGTGGCGCTGATCGCCCGCTCCGGTGCCGGGTCCCGCCGCGCGGAGACCCCCGGCGTCGAGGAAGCCGTGGCGTCGCTCGGCTGCTCGGTGAACTGGGTCTGGGAGCCGGGCACCCTGGACGGCGGCGATGTGCTGAAGGTCGGCGACACGGTGTACGTCGGCCGGAGCGGGCGTACCGACGCGGCCGGGGTGCGGCAGGTGCGGGCCGCGTTCGAGCCGCTGGGGGCGCGGGTGGTCACCGTGCCGGTCTCCAAGGTGCTGCACCTGAAGTCGGCGGTCACGGCGCTGCCGGACGGGACGGTCGTCGGACACGTCCCGAACATGGACGCGCCGTCGCTGTTCCCTCGCTTCCTCCCGGTGCCGGAGGCGTCCGGGGCGCACGTGGTGCTGCTCGGCGGGGACAGGCTGCTGATGGCGTCGAGCGCGCCGAGGACCGCGGAGCTGTTCGCGGACCTCGGCTACGAGCCGGTCCCGGTGGACATCGGCGAGTTCGAGAAGCTCGAGGGCGGTGTGACCTGCCTCTCGGTGCGGCTGCGGGAGCTGTACGCCTGACGGGTGACACCGTCACCCGCGCACCGCGGCGGCCTGCGGCTCCGCGCCGGACGGCGCTCCATGGGGACCCCGCTGATCAGGGTTCTTTACGGTGCCCTTAACCTACGGCTACGTAACCTACGGCTACGTAGCCTACGATTCCGTAGGTTCCCGGCACCGCTCGCCGGTATCTCATATGTCACCGTCCCCTGGAGTCACCTGTGTCGATCACTTCTCCCCACCTGGGCAGCCCTTCGGTCTGGACCGACGCCCGGCTGTTGTACGCGCTGGAGGAAGTGGTCGAGAAGGAGCTCAACCGGCATCTGAAGGTCACCAAGGACTGGATGCCGCACGAGTACGTGCCGTGGAGCGACGGCCGCAACTTCCCCGGCTTCTTCGAGGACGGCGAGGCCTGGGACAAGGAGCAGTCGAAGGTCACCGAGGTCGGCCGGATCGCGCTGGTGGTGAACCTGCTGACCGAGGACAACCTCCCCAGCTACCACCACGAGATCGCCACGCTGTTCGGCCGGGACGGCGCCTGGGGCACCTGGGTGCACCGCTGGACGGCCGAGGAGGGCCGGCACGGCATCGTGATGCGGGACTACCTGCTCGCCTCGCGGGCGGTGGACCCGGACAAGCTGGAGCAGTTCCGCATGGCGCACATGAGCGAGGGCTTCGAGTCGGACAACCGGCACTCGATGCTCCACTCGGTCGCCTACGTCGCCTTCCAGGAGCTGGCCACCCGCGTCTCGCACCGCAACACCGGCCACCAGTCCGGTGACCCGGTCTGCGACCGCATGCTGGCGCGCATCGCGACCGACGAGAACCTGCACATGGTGTTCTACCGCAACCTGCTCAAGGCGGCCTTCGAGATGGCGCCCGACCTGACGATGCAGGCGGTCCGCGACGTCGTCGTGAACTTCCGGATGCCCGGCCACGGCATCCCCGGCTTCGAGCGGGCCGCGGCGCAGATGGCGATCGGCGAGGTCTACAACCTGCGCATCCACCACGACGACGTGCTCCAGCCGGTGCTGCGCTACCTGAAGATCATGGAGGTCGACGGGCTGGGCCCCGAGGGCCTCAAGGCGCAGGAGGAACTGGGCCTGTTCATGGGCGGCCTGGACGCGGAGGCGTCGAAGTTCGACGAGAAGCTGGCGGCCCGCAAGGCCCGGATGGCGGCCCGCGCGGAACGCGTCTGACGGCTGGGGCCCGTCAGGCCTGGAGGCCGGCGGCTGACGGCTGGGGCCCGGGGCTTCGGGCCTAACGGGCCGTACGGCGCAGTTCCAGGCGTTCCTTCTCGGACATGCCGCCCCACACGCCGAAGCGCATGTCGTTGGCCAGGGCGTACTCGAGGCACGTCGCGCGGATCGGGCAGAGGCCGCAGATCCGCTTGGCGTCGCGGACCGAACTGCCCGGCTCGGGGAAGAAGAAGTCTCCCCCGGTCTGCGCGCACAGCGCCTGCTCCTGCCAGGTGAGGTCGGGCGACGGAATCGTTTCGGTGTGCATGCCCGGAAGCGTGCCGTGCGGCGGAAAACGTTCGATCAACGCGGGATCAACGGGGGCCGGAGGGTCTTCCGTGACCGCATGATGATGACGCCGGGGCATCCGGCGCGCACGGCGGCGCGCCGGGTGGGTCAGGTCTCGCGCGGTTCGCCCTTGAGTACGGCGAACCGTGCCCCGTACGGGTCCTCCAGGCGGGCCAGCCGGCCGACGCCGGCGAGGGAGGTGGCGGGCAGCCGTACCCTGCCGCCCAGCTCGACGGCCCTGGCGACGACGGCGTCCGTGTCGTCCACCCCGAAGTAGGGCAGCCAGTGGGGCCGGCCGGGCTCCGCCCCGGCGAGGTCGTCGGCCGGCGGGACCAGTCCGCCGAACATGCTCTCCTCGCCCGCCCCGGCGGGGTTGACGGAGGTGTAGACGCCGTCGGGGAAGGTCACCGCCGAGGTCTCCCAGCCGAGGACGGAGCGGTAGAACGCGGCGGCGCGGGCGATGTCCGGGACGTGCAGCTCGACCCAGCACAGGGTGCCGACCTCGCCGGCCGCCTCGATGCCCTTGCGCAGTGCCGGTTCCCAGATGCCGAAGGGGACGCCGGCCTGGTCGGCGAGGATCGCCATGCGGCCCTGTTCCAGGACGTCCACCGGCGGGACGGGGGCGCTGCCGCGGGCGTGCAGGGCGGCCCGGGTGGTGGCGTCCGCGTCGGGGGTCCGGAAGTAGACGGTCCAGGCGGGCGGGCCCTGCTCGGGGGTGGTCCGCATGCCTCCCGCGACGATCCGCCCGGCCCGCTCGAAGAATCCGTAGCCGCCGGCGTCGGGTCCTGCCGAGCGGAACTCCCAGCCGAACAGGCCGCCGTAGAAGGCGGCGGTGCCCTCCATGTCGGGGGTGCCGACGTCGGTCCAGTTCGGGGCGCCGTCGGCGAAGTGGGTGGTGAGCATGGTGCCTCCTGTGAGACGTCCCGTCGCCTGCTCTGCCGAGTCTTCCACCGGCCGTCGGCGCTCACCGCCGGAGCACCCGGACGGGCGTGGGGTTTTCTCGCCCCCGCCGCCCCTTCCCGTCCCGAAACTGGGGCTCCGCCCCAGACCCCGCTCCTCAAACGCCGGAGGGGCTGAGATCTAGCCCCTCCGGTGTTTGAGGAGCGGGGGCCCGGGAGCAGCGCCCCCGGGGACGGGAATGGGAAGGGGCGGCGGGGGCGACATCCCGGCGGGTCACGCGGACGCGCGGCGGACCAGCGTCGTCGGAAGGATCACGCCGTCGGAGCCGCCCTCCGACGGCGTGCCGGTGCCGTCGAGTTCGCGCAGCAGGAGGCGGGTCATCAGACGGCCCATCTCCTCTATGTCCTGACGGACCGTCGTCAAAGGGGGGTCCGTCTGTTCCGCGATCGGGAGCATGTCGTCGAAGCCGACCACCGCCACGTCGTCCGGCACCCGCCGCCCGTGCTCGCGCAGCACCCGCAGGGCGCCCGCCGCCATGAGGTCGTTGGCCGCGAACACCGCGTCCAGGTCCGGGCACCGGTCGAGGAGCCGACGCATCGCCCGCTCGCCCCCGGCCGGGGTGAAGTCGCCCTCCGCGACCAGCCGGGGATCGGCGCCGGCCATGACGTCCCGGAAGCCGTCGAGGCGGTCCACCGCCGCGGTCTGGTCCAGGGCGCCGGTGATGTGGGCGATACGAGCGCGGCCGAGGCCGAGCAGATGGCGTACGGCGTCGCGGGCGCCGCCCCGGTTGTCGCTGTCGACGTAGGAGACGCCGCCCTGGCCGCCGTTCCAGTCGGGCCGGCCGCCGTACACGGTCGGCAGACCGGCCCGCTGGATCAGCTGGGGCAGCGGGTCGTCGATGTGCAGGGAGAACACCAGGGCGCCGTCGACGTGCCCGCCGGCGAGGTAGCGGCCGACGCGGACGTGGTCGTCGCGGTCCTCGGTGAGCAGCAGGACGAGCTGGTTGTCGTGGGCCGTCAGCTCCTTGCTGATGCCGCGCAGCTGCCGGGCGAAGAAGGGGTCGGCGAAGACCCGGGTCTCCGGTTCGGCCACGATGACGGCGACGGCGTCGTGCCGCTTCGTCACCAGGCTGCGGGCGGCCTGGTTGGGGACGTACCCGAGTTCCTCCACCGCCCGCCTCACCCGTTCGGCCAGGCGCTCCCGTACCCCGTGGGAGCCGTTGACCACGCGGGAGACCGTGGCCCGGGAGACACCGGCCCGCGCGGCCACGGCCTCCAGCGTGGGGCGTGGCGCTGTGTCGGTCACTTGGGAGCTCCTCACCTGCGGCTGCGGGAAAGGATAGCCCCGGCCCGGCCGCGGGCGAGAGCGCTCTCGGATCATGTCCGGCGCCGTCAGTGCTCGTGCGTCGGCTCCTCCCCGGCGGCGGCCCCGTGAGCGTGCTCGTGCGCGTCCGGGTCGTACCCCGGGATGGTGCCGTCCGGCTTCTTCACCAGGAACAGGCCGACCATGCCCATGTCGGAGTGGCTCTGGACGTGGCAGTGGTACATCCAGGCGCCGGCTCCGACGCCCTCGCCCGCGATGATCTGGAAGCCGAAGGAGTCGGCCGGGCCGCAGATCTTGGTGTCGATGACCTGACTGGGGTCGTCGGGGCCGGTGAGCATGCCGGTGCGGTTGTCGGCCCAGCGGTGCCCGTGCATGTGGAAGGTGTGGTAGTACTCGCCGTGCGTGATCATGACGATCTCGACGCGGTCGCCCACCGTGGCCTCGAAGTCCGGACCGGTGTGGGCCGGCTTGTTGTTGATCGACATGTCGTTGAAGACGATGGTGTGGGTCGCGTCGGGCAGGACGTCGCCCTTGCGGCGGACGATCACCGGCCCGTACAGGCCGTTGCGGATGCCTCCGGTGCCGTGCACCGTGCCGACGACGTGGTCGTGGTAGTGCCAGTAGCCCGCGCTGCCCGCCCGCCAGGTGCCGTCGGAGCGCCGGCCGGGCTTGTGGGTGCGCCAGGTGTAGGTGCGGGTGCCGCCGGGCTCGACATCGCTCTTGTTCTGTCGGGTGCCGTCGCTGGAGATCTCGTAGTCCAGGCCGTGGACGTGCAGGCTCACGGGCACGTCCATGGTGTTCTCGAACTCGACGTGCAGCGTGTCGCCCTCGTTGAGCTCGATCAGCGGGCCGGGGATGGACGCCTTGCCCTTCTCGAAGCCGTAGCCCATCTGTCCGCCGGGCAGCCGCTCGGCGTACATCTTGAGGCGCCGCACCTCGCCCCCGGCGGGCGCGGTCTTCGCCGGCGCGGCCGCGCTCACGGCCTCGGGCGCGACGGACAACGATGTCGCGACGGCGGCGCCGCCCAGCAGTACCCGTCGGTTGAAACCGCGTCTGTCCATGCCGAACTCCCCACGTGGCTGTCATGAACCTGTGAAACCGTAGCGGCCACCCCGTCGTTTATCCACACTCAGGACAAAGTTCGGCCCATCTCTGCGATAGGTATTGGCGTCTGGCGCAAAGAGGTCTAGCTTCCTTGACGCTGTTGCTGCGACCGAGGAGGGGTGGGTGGCCACGTGCGGTCCACATCGCATCAAGAACCCATGCGCTTACGAGGGTTGAGCAGGTCGAGCGCCACGAGCGCACGAAGGACGAGAACGAGACGACGTGTCTGGGCGGCCACCGTGACCGCCGGGGTCGTCGCCGCCGGACTGCTGTCGGGTCCCGCCGCCAGCGCGCGTCCGGACCCCGGTCCGTCCCTGACAACGATGTCCATCAAGTCGCCCCCGGGCGGCGCGAACGTACGCGTGCTGCTGTTCCACGGCTCCGCGGCCGCCGGTGACGAGTCGCCACTCGTGAACGCCGGGATCGCGGCGATCGAGAGGATCGGGCTGTCCGGCCCGGCGGATCAGCGGTTCAAGGTCACCGCCACCGACGACGCCTCGGTCTTCACCAACGCCAAGAAGCTGGGCCGGTTCAACGCGATCGTGTTCCTGACCGGCGGCGGGGACGTCCTCGACCCGGACCAGGAGGCGGGCCTGGAGGCGTACATGGAGGCCGGCGGCGGTTTCGTCGGCCTGCACGACGCGGCCCGCGCGGAGCCGTACTCGGACTGGTTCACCGGTCTGATCGGCGCCCGCCCGGCGGCGTCCAGCCCCGACAAGGTGCAGCGGGCGACCGTCGAGGTCGGCGACCGGAACCATCCGGCGACCAAGAGCCTGCCCACGCAGTGGAAGCGGCCCGACAAGTGGCTGAACTGGGTGAAGAACCCGTCCGGCGACGTGCACACGGTCGCCAGGGTCCGCGAGTCGACGTACGCGCCCGGCGCGAGCGCCAACGGCTGGGACCACCCGGTCAGCTGGTGCCGTGACTACGACGGCGGCCGGTCCTTCTACACCGGGATGGGCGGCACGGTGTCGTCGTACGACGAGACCGACTTCCGTGACCATCTGCGCGGCGCCCTGCTGTGGACCACCCGCCTGGTGCAGGCCGACTGCAAGGCGACGATCACCGGCAACTACAAGGCGGAGCGGCTGACCCAGCCCAACCAGCCGGGTCAGAACGACCAGATCGGCGAGCCGCACGGCCTGGTCACCGCCCCCGACGGCCGCGTCTTCTACATCGGGCGCGGAGGTGCCGACTCCTCCCGGCCCGTCGTCACCGACTGGAACGACCCGGACATCGGCAAGGGCACGGGCGAGATCCACGTCTACGACCCGAAGACCAAGAAGGTCACCCTCGCCGGGGCGCTCACCGTCTTCGGCAACAAGGGCGGCGGTGACGAGCTGCGCAAGGTCGAGGAGGGCCTGCTCGGCATCGAACTGGACCCGCGGTTCGAGGAGAACGGGTGGGTGTATCTGCACTACACCCCGCACTCCGGGATCAACCGGGACACGCACATGGCCGAGCGGCGGGTCTCCCGTTTCACCCTCGACCGGGCGACCGACAAGCTGGACATGACCAGCGAGAAGGTGCTGCTGAAGTGGCCGGTGCAGATCCACAGCTGCTGCCACGCGGGCGGCGGGATGGCCTGGGACTCCAAGGGCAACCTGTACATCGCCACCGGTGACAACAACTCCAGTGGCTTCAGCGACGGTTACTCGGGCAACAACCCGCAGCCCAACTTCAAGGGCGTGTCCTTCGCGGACGCGCGCCGCACCGCCGGCAACACCAACAACCTCAACGGCAAGATCCTGCGCATCCACCCGGAGCCGGACGGCACGTACACCCTCCCCGAGGGCAATCTGTTCACCGGGAAGGAGACCGCCGAGGGCGGTGGCAAGACGCGCGGCGAGATCTATGTGATGGGCGTCCGCAACCCGGCGCGCATCTCCGTCGACAAGGAGACCGACACCCTGTACGCGGGCTGGGTCGGCCCCGACGCCGGTTCCCCGTCGCCGACCTGGGGTCCGGCGAAGTACGACACCTTCGCCGTGATCACCAAGGCGTCCAACCGGGGCTGGCCGTACTGCATGGGCAACAAGCAGCCCTACCGGGACCGCAACCTGCCCGATCCGTCGAAGCCGCTGGGCTGGTACGACTGCGACGCCCCGAAGAACGAGTCGCCGAACAACGACGGCCTGGTCAACCTGCCGCCGGTGACCGGCAACAACATCTGGTACTCGCCGCAGGGCGGCGGCCCGGACTACCCGCGCGACGGGAACGGCGTCCCGTCGTACGAGCAGGACGAGGCCACGTACCGGCTGCCCTGGCTGAAGGGCGGCGGGCAGGCCGCGATGAACGGCCCGGTCTACCGCTACGACGCCGACAGCGCCAGTGAGGTCAAGTGGCCGGAGTACTGGGACGGCAAGTGGTTCGTCGGTGACTTCTACGACGCCGACCAGCCGCGCAACGCGGTGCTGATGGACCCGAAGACGCAGGGAGACGGCGGTCTTCCGGTGCACTCGGAGTCCCTGAAGAAGATCGTGCCGGTCGGCAACGACGGCATCAAGAACCTGATGGGCTGGAAGTTCGGCCCGGACGGCTCGCTGTACGTCCTCGACTACGGGCGCGGCTTCTTCACCTCCGACGCCAAGTCCGCGCTGTGGCGGGTCACCTACACGGGCGGCGGGCCGACCCCGGCCGCCGGCCAGCTGGCGAGGGGAACCGAGTGAAACCAGTGACACGGCAACGAAGAATGTGGGCCGGCCTGCTGGCCGCCCTGCTCATGGTGCTCGGCCTGCAGACGGCCTCCGCGGCCGACGGGACCGGGTCCACCGACGCCGAGGCGGCGGAGCAGGTGCTCACCTGGACCGCCGGTGACGGCATCACCGCGTACACGTCCGCGCCGACGACCGCGGTCGCCGGTCCGGCGACCATCGTGTTCGAGAACAGCGCGGCGACCGGCAACACCACCGGGATGCCGCACACGCTGACGTTCGTGACCTCCGACCCGGAGTTCAACAGCGATGTCCAGCTGAACATCATGGCCAATCCGAACGACGCCCAGGGCGGCAAGTACACCGCGGAGGTCACGCTCACCCCGGGCCGCTACTTCTACCACTGCACCATCCCCGGCCACGGCGAGATGCAGGGCATCCTGACGGTGACCGAGGGCGGCGGCGGTGAGGACACCACGGCTCCCGAGGCCACGGCGAAGGTGACCGGCTCGCAGAACGCCGACGGCGCGTACGTCGGTTCGGCGAGCGTCGCGCTCGCGGCCACCGACGAGGGCTCGGGCGTGGAGCGGATCGAGTACGCGATCGGCTCCGACGGCGCCTGGCAGCCGTACACCGCCCCGGTCGTCGTCGACCAGATCGGCACGCACACCGTGCGCTACCGCGCCCTGGACAAGGCCGGCAACGTGTCGGCCGAGCAGAGCGTCGGATTCACCGTCGTCGCCCCGCAGACGGACGACACCACCCCGCCGGAGACCTCGGCGACGGTGGCCGGCGAGAAGAACGCCGACGGTGACTACATCGACATGGCGACGGTCACCGTCACCGCGTCGGACACCGGCACCGGCGTCAACACCATCGAGTACGCGATCGGCGCCGACGGCGCCTGGCAGGCGTACACCGGTCCGGTGATGGTGCACGAGGTGGGCACGCACACCGTGCGCTACCGTGCCACCGACAAGGCGGGCAACACGGCGGCGGAGAAGAACGTGGAGTTCACGGTCGTCGCCGCTCCCCCGCAGGACACCACCCCGCCGGCGACCGGTGTGACCGTGACGGGCACCAGGAACTCCGACGGCGCCTACGTCGGTGACGCCACCGTGACGGTCAGCGCCGACGACGGGCACGGGGGTTCCGGTGTGGCCGGCATCGAGTACTCGCTCGACGGCGGACCCTACCTGGCGTACACCGGGCCGGTGGTCGTGGACCGGGCGGGCCGGCACACGGTCGCGTACCGGGCGAGCGACAACGCCGGCAACACCTCCGAGCCGCTCACGGTGAGCTTCACGGTCGTGGCGGACGGCGGGGTGCCCGCGCCCAACTGCCCCGAGTACGACGAGCGGTTGACGGTGATCGTCGGCACGGTCGACTCGGGCGTGCCGAACCGGGTCACCAACAACCGGTGCCGGATCGGCGAGCTGATCGAGGACGAGAAGGAGTGGACCTCGCAGGCGCTGTTCCTCAAGCACGTGAAGAGCGTGCTGGACGGGCTCAAGAAGGAAGGGGTCGTCGACCAGCGGGAGTACCGGGCGATCAACAAGGCGGCCCGGCAGTCCGGCATCGGCAAGCCCGGCCAGAACGAGGGCTACCGGAAGATCCTCGACGGCAGCGAGGAGACGTTCGCCAAGTGGGAGCACGTGGGCGGCGGTTCGTTCGCGCTGAACCCGGACGGGTCGATCACCTCCGGCACCACCCGGGGCGGACTGGGCATGCTGTGGTTCCCCGAGCGCACGTACGGCGACTTCTCGCTGAAGCTCCAGTGGCGTGACGACGCCCCGGGCACCGTCAACGCCAACGGCGGTGTGTTCGTGCGGTTCCCGCAGATCCACGACCACCCGGAGGAGCCCCGGCCGGAGTGGGCGGCGATCAAGTACGGCCACGAGGTCCAGGTGTTCGACTCGCCCACCGGCGACATGTACAAGACCGGTTCGGTCTACGGCTTCGACCGGGTCGGCCTGGCCGGCGCGGGCGTGACGCAGAAGGGCACCTGGAACGACTACGAGATCCGGGTGGTGGACCAGCACTACTCGGTCTACCGCAACGGTGTGCTGATCAACGAGTTCGACAACACCGGCGGCCAGGAGTTCACCCCGCCGCGCTCGGACGACCCGGGCACGGACGGGCGGCGGTTCGCCTCCGGTTACATCGGGCTGCAGGTGCACAGCACGACGGACGTCGTCTCCTACCGGGATGTCCGGATCAAGGAGCTGTAGTTTCCACGGGTGCCGCGGTCACCGCGGGCCGGGAAGCCGGGAACCCCCGGCTTCCCGGCCCGTCCCTGCCGTACCCGGCCGGGTACCCCGGCTCCGGGTCAGGGCTTGATCAGCACCTTGACCGCACCGTCCTGCTTCTTCTGGAACATGTCGTAGGCCTGCGGCGCCTCGGCGAGCGGCACGCGGTGGGTGGCGAAGTCGTCGACACCGAGCGGGTCCTCGTCGGTGAGGTAGGGGATGATCTCGTCGCTCCAGCGGCGTACGTTCGCCTGGCCCATGCGGATCTGGATCTGCTTGTCGAACAGGGTGAGCATGGGCATCGGGTCGGCCATGCCGCCGTAGACGCCGCTGATCGAGAGGGTGCCGCCGCGCCGCACCAGTTCGATCGCGGTGTGCAGGGCGGCGAGCCGGTCGACGCTGAAGCGTTCCGCCATGGGGCCGCTGAGTTTGCGGGGCAGCAGCGCCGAGGCGTTCTGCACCATGCGGGCCGCCGCGCTGCCGTGCGCCTCGGTGCCGACGGCGTCGATCACGGCGTCGGGCCCGCGGCCGTCGGTCCGGTCGCGGATCGCGGTGACGAGTTCCTTCTCGTCGTCGAAGGAGCGCAGGTCGAAGGTCTCCACGCCCCGCTCGCGCACCCTGTTCAGCCGCTCGGGGACCAGGTCCACCCCGAACACCTGCCCGGCGCCCTTGAGCAGGGCGATCCGGCAGGCCATGTCGCCGATGGGGCCGAGTCCGAGCACGGCGACGCTGCCGCCCTGCGGGACACCGGCGTACTCGACCGCCTGCCAGGCGGTGGGCAGGACGTCGGAAAGGTAGACGAACCGGTCGTCGGACGGCCCCTCGGGGACCTTGATCGGGCCGTACTGGGCCTGCGGGACCCGCAGGTACTCGGCCTGGGCGCCCGGTACCGCGCCGTACAGCCGGGTGTAGCCGAAGAGGGCCGCGCCCATGCCCTCGGCGTCGACCTGGGTGGTCTCGCACTGGGTGGGCAGTCCGGTGAGGCACATCCAGCAGTTGCCGCAGGCGATCTGGAACGGCACCACGACCCGGTCGCCGGCCTGGAGGTCGGGCACCGCCGCGCCGACCTCCTCGACGATGCCCATCGGCTCGTGTCCGAGGATGTCGCCCGGGGTCATGAACGGGGTGAGGACTTCGTACAGGTGCAGATCGGATCCGCACAGTCCGGTGGAGGTGATGCGGATGATCGCGTCCGTCGGCTCCTCGATGCGGGGATCGGGTACGTTCTCCACCCTCACGTCCCGCTTTCCCTGCCAGGTCAGTGCCCTCATCGCCGCCCGCTCCCTCCGTGGTGGCCGGTGTGTCGCTCGTGCGGTGGGCGTCCGGGTACCCGAGCGGCCGGGTGCCGAACCGCCGGCCGGCGGAAGCCGCCGAGGAGGGCACCTCGTTCCGCACCGGCTCGGGGGGCGACGGACTTCGTGTGCGGCCAGGTCCGGGTGGTGTACGTGAAGACGTCCTGAGCCTCAGCGCGGTGCGGCCGGGGCGGGGGCCGGGTCGCGCAGTCCCTCGGCCGCGTCGGCCACCCGCCGGATCAGGCCGATGAAGAGCGCCTGCTCGCCGGCGTCGAGCGGGGCCAGGAAGACCTGGTTCATCCGCGCGGTGCGCACCGTCAGCCTGCGGTGGGTGCGCACGCCGTCGTCGGTGAGGCGCAGCAGGAAGCGGCGGCCGTCCTGCGGATCGCGGACCTTGTCCAGCAGCCCGCGCCGGATGAGCCGGCCGATCACCTCGGCGATGGTGGACCGGTCGAGGCCGACCCGCTCCCCCACGGTGCGCTGGTCCAGGCCCGGCTCGGCGACGAGCGCGTTGAGGACCGCGAACTGCGGCGAGGTGATCTCCTCGGAGACCATCGTGTTCCACAGCAGGTGGTGCGCCTGCTGGAGCCGCCGGGCGAGGTGCCCGGGATGGGTGGTGAGGTCCACGGCGGCCATGTGTGCTCCCCCGGTCGTTTCATCGGTGCACTGATTTTCAGTGGGCAGCAGAAGAGTACTGGACAGGGAAGCCATCGCGTGTAAATACTCAGTGCGCTGACTAAATGGTCGCGGGTCACCCGGAAGGGACGGGGTTTCTCGGATGGACAAGGTGGTCGCCTCGGCTGCGGAGGCGGTGGCTGACGTGCCGGACGGCGCGTCACTGGCGGTGGGCGGCTTCGGCCTCAGCGGTGTGCCGAACGTACTGATCCAGGCGCTGTACGAGCGGGGCGTCGACGGGCTGTCGGTCGTCTCGAACAACTGCGGGGCGATGGAGTCCGGGCTCGCGGTGCTGCTGGCGGCGGGCCGGATCGCCCGGGTGACCGGTTCCTACATCGGCGCGAACAAGGAGTTCGCCCGGCAGTACCTGGCCGGTGAGCTGGAGGTGGAGCTGATCCCCCAGGGCACGCTCGCCGAGAGGCTGCGCGCCGGGGGCGCCGGCATCCCGGCGTTCTACACCCCGGCCGGGGTGGGCACGCAGGTCGCCGAGGGCGGGCTGCCGTGGCGCTACGACGGCTCCGGCGGGGTGGCCCTCGCCTCGCCGCCCAAGGAGGTCCGGGAGTTCGACGGCGCCCGGTACGTGCTGGAGCGCGGCATCCGCACCGACTTCGCGCTGGTGCGGGCGGCGAAGGGTGACCGGCACGGCAACCTCGTGTTCAACAAGTCCGCCCGCAACTTCAACCCCCTGGCCGCGATGGCGGGCCGGGTGACGGTCGCGGAGGTGGAGGAGCTGGTCGAGCCCGGCGGCCTCGACCCGGACGCGGTGCACCTGCCGGGCGTCTTCGTGCAGCGGGTGGTCGCCCTCACGCCCGAGCAGGCGGCGGACAAGAGGATCGAGCGGCGGACGGTGAGCGGCTGATGGCCTGGACACGGGAGGAGATGGCCGCGCGGGCGGCCCGGGAACTGCGCGACGGCCAGTACGTCAACCTCGGCATCGGCCTGCCCACCCTCATCCCCAACCACCTCCCGCCGGGTGTCGAGGTGGTGCTGGAGAGCGAGAACGGCATCCTGGGCACCGGCCCGTACCCCGCCGAGGACGCCGTCGATCCCGATCTGATCAACGCCGGGAAGGAGACCGTCACGGTCCTTCCGGGCGCCTCCTTCTTCGACTCGGCGCTGTCGTTCTCGATGATCCGCGGCGGGCACATCGACGTCGCCGTCCTCGGCGCCATGCAGGTGTCCGGACGCGGTGACCTGGCCAACTGGGCGATACCCGGCAAACTCATCACCGGTATCGGCGGCGCGATGGACCTGGTGCACGGCGCCCGCACGGTGATCGTGGTGACGACCCACACCGCGAAGGACGGCTCGCCGAAGATCGTGACGGAGTGCTCACTGCCGCTGACCGGCAAGGAGTGCGTGGACCGGATCATCACCGACCTCGGCGTCCTCGACGTCACCGACGGCGGACTCGTCCTCGTCGAAACCGCTCCCGGAGTGTCCGCCCGGGAGATCACCGCCAAGACCGGAGCCGGACTCACCCTCGGGGAGGGCCTGTCGTGACCGACGTACTCACTCAAGCCGACATCGACGCCGAGATCGCGGCCGAGCACGCCGCGTACGGGAAGCGGATCGCCGACGGGGCCCCCGTCGAGCACCACCCGCGCCGCGACTACGCGCCGTACCGCTCCTCGGTGCTGCGCCACCCGAAGCAGCCCCTCGTCGCCATCGACGTCACCCAGGACCCCGAACTGGTGGAGCTGTCCTCCCCCGCGTTCGGGGAGCGGGACATCACCGAGACCGACAACGACCTCACCCGGCAGCACACCGGCGAGCCCGTCGGCGAGCGCATCACCGTCTCCGGCCGGCTGCTGGACCGCGACGGGCGGCCGGTGCGCGGCCAGCTCGTGGAGATCTGGCAGGCCAACTCGGCCGGCCGGTACGCCCATCAGCGCGAGCAGCACGACGCCCCGCTGGACCCGAACTTCACCGGCGTGGGCCGTACCCTCAGCGACGACGAGGGCCGCTACCACTTCACCACCATTCAGCCGGGCCCCTACCCGTGGCGCCAGCATCTCAACGCCTGGCGGCCCGCCCACATCCATTTCTCCGTCTTCGGCTCGGCGTTCACCCAGCGGCTGGTGACGCAGATGTACTTCCCCGGCGATCCGCTCTTCCCGTACGACCCGATCATCCAGTCGGTGACCGACGACGCCGCACGGCAGCGGCTGGTCGCGACGTACGACCACGGCCTGTCGGTGCCGGAGTTCTCGATGGGCTACCACTGGGACATCGTGCTCGACGGACCGCGGGCCACCTGGATGGAAGAGGGGCGCTGACCCGCCATGACGAAGATCGACACCACCCGTCCGGAGACCGTGCTGCCCACCCCGTCGCACACGGTGGGCCCCTTCTACGGCCACGCGCTGCCCTTCCCCGGCGGCGAGGACATCGCGCCGCTCGGCCACCCCGACACCGTCACCGTGCACGGGTACGTGTACGACGGCGAGGGCCGGCCGCTGCCGGACGCGCTGCTGGAGCTATGGGGGCCGGACCCCGAGGGGAACCTGCCGACGGCGGACGGCTCGATGCGGCGGGACCCGGCGAGCGGCGGCTTCCTCGGCCGCAACGGCGTGGAGTTCACCGGCTTCGGCCGGATCCGGACCGACGCGAACGGCCACTGGTACGCCCGTACGCTGCGGCCCGGAGCACGCGGGCGGAACGCGCCGTACCTCAGTGTGTGCGTGTTCGCGCGGGGTCTGCTGGTGCACCTGTTCACCCGGATCTACCTGCCGGGCGACGAGGCGGCGCTGGCGGCGGACCCGCTGCTGTCCCGGCTCGGCGCCGGACGCCGCGACACGCTGGTCGCGGACGAGGAGGGCGCCGGCGCGTACCGTTTCGACATCCGCCTTCAGGGCGAGGGCGAGACGGTCTTCCTGGAGTTCCAGTGACATCAGCCGATTCCGACACCGGTCTGCTCGCCCCCGGCTGGGCCGGTTCCCCGGCCGCCGCCGAGACGGCGGACGCGGCGTTCCTGCGGGCGCTGCTCGACGCGGAGGCCGCGCTGACCCGCGCCCAGGCCGCCCTGGGGCTCGCCCCCGCCCGGGCGGCGACGGCGGTGACGGAGGCGGCCGGGCCCGGCCGGTTCGACGTCGCGTCCCTCGCCGGGCGGGCGCGCGGCGGCGGGAATCCGGTGATCCCGCTGGTCGCGGAGCTGACCCGGGCGGTGGGCGGGGAGTACGGCCCGTACGTGCACCGGGGGGCGACCAGCCAGGACATCATGGACACGGCGATGATGCTGGTGGCCCACCGCGCCCTGGGCCCGGTCCTCGCCGACCTCGACCGCTGCGGACGGGCCCTGGCCCGACTGGCCGCCGGGCACCGCGACACCCCGATGCCGGGCCGCACCCTCACCCAGCACGCCGTACCGACGACGTTCGGGCTGAAGGCGGCCGGGTGGCGGTCGCTGGTGCTGGACGCGCGGGACCGGGTGACGGCGGTACGCGGCTCGCTGCCCGCCCAGCTCGGCGGCGCGGCCGGGACGCTGGCGGCGTTCTCCGCGTACGGTGCCGGGGACCCGACCGCGCTGCCGGGTACGTACGCCCGCGAACTGGGCCTCGTGGAACCGCCGTTGCCCTGGCACACGCTGCGCACACCGGTCGCCGATCTCGCCGGCTGCCTCGCCTTCGCGGCCGGCGCCCTGGGCAAGCTCGCGGCGGACGTCCTCACCCTCTCGCGCACGGAGATCGCCGAGGTCGCCGAGGGCAGCGGCGGCGGCTCGTCCGCCATGCCGCACAAGGCCAATCCGGTCCGCTCGACGCTGATCGCGGCGGCGGCCCGGCGGGCGCCGCAGCTCGCGGCCACGCTGTACGGCTCCCTGGTCGCCGAGGACGAACGGCCGGCCGGGGCGTGGCACGCCGAGTGGGAACCGCTCCGGGACCTGCTCCGCCTGGTGGGCGGTGCCGCCCGCGACGCGGCCGAACTGGCCGAAGGCCTGCGGGTGCGCCCGGACACCATGCGCGCACACCTCGGCCTCACCCACGGGCTGATCGTCTCCGAGCGGCTCTCCGCCGAGCTGGCGCCGCTCCTCGGCCGCGCCCGCGCGAAGGAGCTGCTGACGGAACTGGCCCGGCGGGCGTACGAGGAGGGCCGCGACCTCGGCGAACTGCTCACCGCGGAAACCGAATTGCAGGAGGTCGACCTCACCGGAGCGACCGACCCCGTCCGTTACACCGGCTCCGCCGGAACCCTCACCGACCGTGCCCTGGAGCGACGTTGACAAGCGAGCTGCTCAATTACCGTACCGAAGGCCCCGCCTCCGCTCCCCCACTGCTGCTCGGCCCCTCGCTCGGCACGTCGTACGCCCTGTGGGACAAGGTGGCGCCCGAACTGTCGGCCGCGCACCGGGTGGTCCGCTGGGACCTGCCGGGGCACGGCGGTTCGGCGGCGGGGCTGATCGGCCCCGGAGCGACCGTCGGTGATCTCGCCGGTCTGGTGCTCGCGCTCGCCGACGCGCTCGGCATCGAACGGTTCGCGTACGCGGGCGTCTCACTGGGCGGCGCGGTGGGGCTGCACCTGGCCGTGCACCGTCCGGACCGGCTGTCGTCGCTGGCCGTGATCTGCTCCTCGGCGCACTTCAACGGCGCCGGGCCCTGGGAGGAGCGGGCGGCGCGGGTGCGGAGCGAGGGACTCGCCGGGCTCGCGGAGGGCGCGGACGCCCGCTGGTTCACGTCCGGGTTCACCGTGCCGGCACTGGTCCGGGACCACCGGGAGGCCGACCCGGAGGCGTACGCCGCCTGCTGTGACGCGCTGGCCGCGTTCGATCTGCGGGACCGGCTGGCGGAGGTGTCCGTGCCGACGCTGCTGGTGGCCGGCCGGGAGGACCCGGCGACGCCGCCCGGGCATCTGCGGGAGATCGCGGACGCGGTGCCGGACGCCACGCTCGTGGAGCTCCCCGGTGCCTCGCACCTGGCGCCGGCCCAGCGCCCGGAGGCGGTGCTGACCGCGTTGCGCACCCACTTCGACGGGCCCGCCCGGCGCGGCATGGAGGTGCGCCGGGAGGTGCTGGGCGATGCGCACGTGGACCGGGCGCAGGCCGGGCAGACACCGTTCACGGCACGCTTCCAGGACTTCATCTCGCGCTACGCCTGGGGCGAGATCTGGACCGATCCGACCCTCACCCGCCGCGAACGCAGCATGATCACGCTCACGGCGCTGGTCGCGCACGGCCACCATGACGAGCTCGCCCTGCACGTCCGCGCGGCGCGCCGCAACGGGCTCACCCCCGAGGAGATCGGGGCGGTGCTGCTCCAGACGGCCGTGTACTGCGGGGTCCCGGCGGCGAACTCGGCGTTCGCGACGGCCCGGCGGGTACTGGCGGAGGAGGAGTGACCGGGGGCGTCCTCCAAGGGATGCCGTTCGGATCCTGCCGGGGGCGCGGCCCTGGCACCGCTCCCCCACTGCCTGAAGGGTCTGGGAGGTACCCCTGCCGCCAGACCTCGCCCGGCGCAGCCGCGAGGCACCGCTCACCGGAGCCGGCCCGACCCGGACGGCACCCCCTGGCGCGGTCCCGCTCCCGTCCCGAGCTCCTGTGCGGCCCGCTCCGCCAGGCCGTCCGCGCCGCAGGAGCGGGCCAGGGCGAGGCCCCGTTCGAGGTCGGGGACGGAACGGGCGAGGATGCCGTACTCGACGCGGGCCGCGGCGTGTTCGTACTGGCAGGGGGAGGACTCCAGGTAGGTGACCGCCTGGGCGGCGAGGCGGACCGCGCGCTGGCCGGTCTCCAGGGCGGCGGCGACGCGCAGGGCCTCCCCTATGGCGGTGTCCGTGCCGAAGCGTTCGGCCTGTCGGCGTACGTCGAGGGCGAGCCGGGCGGCCCGGGCGGGATCCTCGCCGGCGAGGGCGCGGGCGAGGTCGGCGGCCCAGAAGACGTGCACCGGATTGTGGTGGCCGCGCGCGGCCGCCGCCTTCTGGGCCTCCTCCAGTTCGTTGACGCCCTCCTGGACGCGGCCGACGGCGAGCAGCAGCCGGCCGCGCACGGAGCGCGGGTCGGGCAGCACGATGGTGGACGGGTAGGGCGGCGCGAAGTCGTGCTGTTCGGCCACCGCCCAGGCCTCGTCGACGTGACCGCGGGCGAGCAGGGTGTCGACGAGATTGCAGGTGGCCGTCCAGTACAGGGGCAGTCCGCGGCCGACGTGTTCGGCCAGGCGCAGGGACTCGCGCAGGGACGCCTCGGCCTCCGGCAGCCGGCCCCGTCTGCGGTGCCCGAGTCCCACGTAGGCGTGGGCCAGGGCCAGGTGGCCGCCGCTCCAGCCGGCCGTGTCGTAGGCGTGCAGGGCCTCGTGGTAGAGGCTCTCGGCGCGGTCGAGGCGGTCGGTGTAGGCGTAGGCGTCGGCCAGCATCAGCAGCAGCTCGACGCCCCACTCGGAGTCGGTCCAGCCGAGGCCGGGGGCGAGGCGGCCGTTGACGAGGGCGCGGTCGCAGATCTCGACGATCTCCTCGGCGTTCTCGCCGCGCATCATGGCGTCGAAGCCGCGCACGATGAGCAGCGCGCGTTCGGAGTTGTCCCGGCCGGTGCAGGTGGCGGCGAGTTCGGCCAGCCGCTCGGAGCGGCCGGGGGTGACGGCCTCACCGGCGTGGATGCCCTCCCACATGAACTGTACGGTTCGCAGCCGCAGTTGCGCGGGTCCGGGTTCGAGCCGGGCGGCCTCCGCCTCGACCGTGCGGACGGCCTCCTCCAGCTGGTCGTTGTGGAGCAGCGCCTGGGAGAGGCGGACCACGGCGTCCACCCGCCGGTCGCCGTCGAGGCCGGGCATGCCGAGGGCGGCCCGCAGGTGGCCGATGGTGCGGGCGGGTGCGGTGAGGAAGGTGGCGCAGCCCAGTTCGTAGAGGACGTGTGCGTGGATCTCGGGGCGGGGCGGTTCCTCCAGGGCGCGTTCCAGGCAGCGGCGGGCGGCGTCCGGGGCGCCGACGGCGAGGTGTTCGCGGGCGGCCTCGCGCAGTTGCCAGACGAGTTCCGCGTCGTCGTCCGGGTGCACTTCGAGGAGGTGCCGGGCGGCCGCGGCGGCACCGCGTCCGGAGTCGGTGACGATCCGGGCGGCGATGCCGTGCATGGCGCGGCGCAGCGCGTCGGGGATGGAGTTGTAGACGGCGGTGGCGATCAGGGGGTGGACGAACTCGAGGCCGGCGGGGGCGGTGCGGCCCGTGGCGGACGGGTCGGGGGCGGTGAGGATGCGGGCGCTGCGCAGGAGTTCGGCGCAGCGGGCGGCGTCGTCGACGTCCAGGGTGGCGAGCCGGGCCACCAGGTCGACGGTGATGTCGTTGCCGAGGATGGCGGCGGCCCAGGCGAACCGGGTGGCGTCTATGCCGAGTTCCTCCAGCCGGGCGACGAGGCCGCCGCCGCGCGCGGAGCGGTTGAGCTCGCGCAGTTCGCCGGCGTGCGCCTCGACCGGTTCCAGCTCGTTGTCCCGCACCTTGGCGAGGAGCTCGACGGTCTCGTAGGGGTTGCCGCCGGTGACGGCCCACACCTCGCGGCAGAACGCCGCGTCGGCGTTCTCGCCCAGGGTGGCGCGGGTGAGTCCGGCCGCGGCCTCCGGGGTGAGGAGGCTGAGGGTGGTGACGGGGTGGCCGGCCGCGTCGGCGACGGCGTCCAGGTACCGGGCGCCGGCTCCGGAGATCTCGCCGGACCGGCGGGCGACCACGACGAGGACGGACAGGTCCGCCAGGCGTTCGGCGAAGGCGGCGAGCCAGCGCAGGGTCTCCTGGTCGGCCCAGTGCGCGTCGTCGATCAGCAGGACCAGCGGCCAGTCCCGGCGGGCCAGCCGGCGCACGGCGGCGACCAGTCCCTCGCACACGCCCTGCGGGTCGGCGTGCCCCTCGCCGGGGTCGGCTATGCCGAGGGCGGGGCCGGCGATGTCGTACCAGTCGCCGAGGTACTCGCGGGCCTCCTCCGGCAGCATCGACACCAGTGCGGGCTGGAGGAGCTGGCGCACGACGTTGAAGGGGACGGTGCGCAGGGTCTCGCCGCCGCGGGCCGACCACACGGTGCAGCCGCGCCGTTCGGCGATGCGGCGGGTCTCGGCGAGCAGCGCGGTCTTGCCGAGTCCGGCCTCGCCCCGGAGCACCAGCAGGCCGCCCGGTGAGGAGCGGTCCGCGCACAGGGTGTCGACGGCCCGTGTGATGGCGGCGACTTCCTCGTCGCGCTCCCACAGGCCGGCCGAGGTGGCGGCCGGGGGCCGTACCTCCGTCATCCCGCTACCTCCCCGAGTCGCCCGAATGACGTACAGAGCTTGAGCGTAGTCCCCCCGCCGCCGCGGCGGTGCCCGCTCGGGCCACGTGTTGCCGTGACGGGTGACACGGCCCCGCCGGGGCGACGCGTTCCGCCCCTCATCAGGCGTCCTGATGGTCAACTCCTGTCAAGGGGTGGGGAGATGACAATCTCCGGGGCGCGCGCGGCGGAGGTGTGACGGGGCCCTCTCATCCGGCTTTCACCGAGGCCTCATACGGTAGGGGCATGACGCAGGTGACTCCTCCCGGGTGGTACCCCGACCCCGGGCAGACGAATGAGGGGCCGGCCACCGAGCGCTGGTGGGACGGCAGGGCCTGGACGGAGCAGGTCCGTCCGGTGGGGCCGGCCGCCGCCTGGGGTCCCCCGGCGCCGGGCGGCGCGGGCGGGCCGGCGTATCCGGCCTACCCGGTGTATCCCGCTCCGGCTCCGCCCGGGCGGAGCCGGCGGGTGCGGAACGGGATAGCCGTGGCGGCGGCCGTCGCCGTCCTGGCGAGCATCGGTGTGGGGGTGTACGTGCTGACGGACGACGGCGGGGGCGGCGGCACCACGGCCTCGCAGGGGCCGGACGGACGGGACGGCGGGCCGTTCAGTGACCCGGACGGGCGGGACGGGGGATCCGGCGGGTCGGACGGGGACTCCGGTGGTCCGGGCGGGGAGGAGCCGTCGCCGGACGGGTCCGAGGCGCCGCGGATCGAGAGCGGGTCGGTGACCGACGCGCTGAGCGGGATCAGTCTGCCCATCCCGGACGGCTGGTACGGCGAGGAGTCGGAGGTGGGCGCCTCGGTGACGTCGGAGAGCTCGTACGACTGTCCCGGCGACACCTCCAAGACCTGCACCAAGGGCGGGGTGTACTCGGCGCCGGCCCTGGCGTTCGGCACCAAGGGCGCCACCGCCGAGGAGGTCGCCAAGGCGGACATCTCCGCCAACGCCGAGGAGAGCTACGGCGGTGAGGCCTACGGGAAGATCACCTCGCACGACGTCCTCGCGTCCAAGGCCGTGACCGTGGCCGGGCAGAAGGGCTATCTGGTGCGCTGGAAGGCGGTCACGAGCGAGGGCTCCGACGGGTTCGTCCAGTCGCTGGCCTTCCCGTCCCCCGTGCGGCCGCAGCAGATCGTCGTGGTCCGCTTCGGGGTGGACACCGACCAGAAGCAGTCCGTCCTCGACGAGATCACCGAGGGCATCGAGGTGTCGTCGGGCGGCGGCAGCGGGCAGGACGTCTGACACCTGCCGTCCCTGACGGCCGGGTGGGGCACCCCTCCGCTCATGAGGGTGTCCCACCCGGCCGGGGTGGGCGCCGCCCCCGTCCCCACGGTGCGGCGCGGTCAGGCCGCCGTACGGTCATCCCGTCGACGGCGGCCTGCGTCTCAGTGCAGGCCGAGGGCCGGCAGGACGGCGGCCTCGACGAACCGGAGCAGATAGTCCGCGTCCGCGTTGCGGCCCTCCAGTGTGGGCCGGACCCGCAGCACACCGAAGAGCTGCGCCGGGACGTACTCCAGCGCCGGGTTCCCGGCGTCGACCTCCCCGCGCTCGACGCCGCGCCGCAGGATCTCCTCCAGCGCGCTGATCTCCGGGTCGACCAGTGCCTCGCGCAGCGCCTGCGCCAGTTCCCGGTCCTGGAGAACCGCGTGCCCGAGCGCCTGGAGCAGCGTGGTGTCCTTCGGCGACCACTCCCCCGCGCACCGCGCCGCCTCGCGCAGGTCCCCGGCGAGGGTGCCGGTGTCGATGCCGGCGAACCGCGTCTGCCGGCTGGAGCGCAGGGCGGCGGCGACGAACTGCGGTTTGGTCCGCCACTGCCGGTACAGCGTGGACTTGCTGCACCGCGTGCTGGCGGCGACGCCCTCCATGCTCACGGCGTCGTAGCCGCACTCACGGATCTGGTCCAGCACGGCGTCGAAGAACTCCCGCTCGCGCTCCGGGGTGATCTTGGAGCGGCGCGAGGTTCCGGCCGGCCCGGGTCGGTCCGCGTCCTGCGACGTCATCGCTCGGCTCCTTGCTCCTTCGAGTGAGGCCTCCGTCATCAATACGCCAGTGTACCGGTACGCGACCGTATCGGTACACTGGCGTATCGGTACGAACCCGTATCGATGAGAGTCGGTACCCGCGCGCACCGTCTGCACCACGACAGAAAGGGCCGGGGGATGAATGGCCGCAAGGAGCCTGGACCCGCGGGGTCCGACACGCCGGCGCGTCCGCCGCTCGTCCGTGAACTCCTGCTGGTGGCGGGGCTCTTCCTCGTCTACAAGCTCGGCCGGCGACTGACGGCCGGCCACACCGGCGAGGCGTACCGCAACGGCCGCGGGGTGTGGGACCTGGAGCGCGCGCTCCACCTGCCCGGCGAGGGCGCGGTGCAGTCCTTGCTGCTGCACGGCGACGGGCTCGCGCACCTCGCGAACACCTACTACGCGGTCGTCCACTTCCCGGCCACCGCGACCTTCCTGGTCTGGCTCTACCTGCGCCGCCCGGCCCACTACGTCTGGGCCCGCCGGATCCTGGCGGCGGTCACCGCCGCCGCGCTGGTGCTGCACCTGACGTTCCCGCTCGCCCCGCCGAGGATGCTCGCCGCCACGGGCCTGGTGGACACCGCCCGGGTGTACGGGCCGTCGGTGTACGGCCCGCCGGAGGCCGACCGGCTCTCGAACCAGTTCGCGGCGATGCCCTCGCTGCACTTCGGATGGGCGCTGATGGTGGCGGTCGGCCTGGTCGTCGCCACGCGCGCGCGGTGGCGGTGGCTGTGGCTGCTGCACCCGCTGGTGACGCTGCTGGTGATCGTGGGGACGGCGAACCACTTCTGGCTGGACGCGCTCGCGGCGGCGGCGCTGCTGGGCCTCGCGCTCGCGGTGCTGCGCCTGCCGCGGCACACGGCGACGGGGGCGGGACGGACACCGGCCCGTCCTGTGCCGGCGCGGGGCCGGGCGCTCGCGGGGGCGGGACGGTGAGCGCCGTCGTCGTGGCCGTCCTGCTGTCCCTCGTCTCCGCCGTCGCCTACGCCGCCGCCGCGGTGGCCCAGGAACGGCTGGCCTCCCGGTCCTCCGGCACCGGCACGCTGCGGCTGCTGGCCGACGGCGCCTGGTGGCGGGCGGTCGCGCTGAACGCCTCGGCCGCGCTGCTCCATGTGGCGGCGCTCAGGTACGGCCCGCTCACCGTGGTCCAGCCGCTGGGCGCCCTCACCCTGGTCGCGGCGGTGCCCCTGGGGGCGCGGCTCGCGGGGCGGCCGGTGAGCGCGGTCGAGTGGCGGGGTACGGCGCTCACCCTCGCCGGTCTGGCGGCGGTGCTGGTGACGGCGTCCGGGCCGGCTCCCGACGACGTGCTGGGCGTCCCCGAGGCGCTGGCCGTCGCGGGCGGTACGGCTGCCCTGATCGGCCTGCTGGCCTGGCCGGGGTCCCGGCCCGGTCTGCGGCACGCGTCCGCGTCGGGCATCGCCTCCGGGGTGGCCTCGGCGCTCACCCAGACCGTGACGGTCGCGGTGACGGACCGGTCCGGCCCGCTGCCCGGCGTCCAGGTGGCCGTGGTGGCGCTGCTGGTGGCCGCCTTCGCGGCCGGAGGGCTGCTGCTGTCGCAGACCGCCTACCGGGGCGGCCTGGGCGCCCCGCTCGCGGTGGTCACCCTGGCGAACCCGGTGGCGGCCGCGGTGATCGGCCTCTCCCTCCTGGGCGAACGCCTCCGCGACGGCCCGGCGGGCATTCTGCTCGCCCTGACCGGCGCGGGGCTCGCCTCCTGGGGTGTCCTGCTGCTGAGCCGGGCGGCGCCCCGCCCGACGGGAGCACCCGTGGCCCCGACTCACGTGAGCCCTCCCGCAGTATGGCAACGGGGCTCCGCAGAGGAGGTCGTCACCGCGGGCAGTCGTGCCTCCCCCAGAGCCCGAAAGGGCCTGGGAGGTACCCCCAGGGCGATGGGGGTCCCCCCGCTCGAGCGCAGTCGAGAGTGGGGGAGGCACCCCGCGAACGCCGGGCTGCGTGACACCCCCGCCCAGCCCTGAGCAGCGGTCAGTCCGTGGCGATCGCCGGGTCGCTGACGCCCGGCCGGCCGTTCTCGACGTGCCCCGCGAAGCGGCGCAGGAACGCCGGCTCGGCCGCGGAGGTGACCGTCAGGTCGTACCAGCGGTGGCTCCCGCGCAGGTCGACGGTGCGGTGCACGGTGGCGCCGGGGCGGACGGTGACGGTCGCGGGGCGGCCCCCGTATCCGTCGGCCAGCCGCAGCCGGGCCGTGCCGGAGCCCTCGTTGACGAACGTCAGCCGGACGTCGTCGCCGGTGTGGCGGGCGGTGACCTCGCAGCCGGCGGTCCCGTTCGGGCCGCGGAAGACGCGGAGGAACCCGTTCGGGCCGTGGACGGTCAGGTCGTACGAGCCCTCGGAGTACGCGGAGTTCCAGGTGTCCGAGATCTCCTTGCCGGCCTCGGTCGTGTAGGTCCAGGGGCCGTCGGCGCGGTTGCCGGACGTGACCAGGAAGGCGGCACCCGCCCGGGCGCCGGAGGCGAAGGTGAGCGTGAACCTCCCGGTCGCCGGGTCGGCGGAACCGTCCACCGCCGGGGCGTACTTCAGCGGGCGGGCCGGGCGCAGCCCGCGCTCCTGGCGGGGCATGCCGGCGTCGGCCGGGGGCGTGGGCCGGTAGTCGGGGTGCCGGTCGCGGTCCTGCGGCTCGTAGGCGTCGGTGTCCGGCAGGCGGGCCGGCCGGCTGTCCTTGCGGGAGAAGTCGAAGGCACTGGTCAGATCGCCGCAGATCGCGCGCCGCCACGGCGAGATGCCCGGTTCGCGCACGCCGAAGCGGCGCTCCATGAACCGGATGACCGAGGTGTGGTCGAACGTCTCCGAGCAGACGTACCCGCCCTTGCTCCACGGTGAGACGACCAGCATCGGCACGCGCGGGCCGAGCCCGTAGAAGCCCTCGCGGTGGGTCGCACTGCCCTCGAAGACGTCCAGGGAGACGTCGACGGTGGACCGGCCCTGCGCGGCCGACTTCGGCGGCAGCGGCGGCACCACGTGGTCGAAGAAGCCGTCGTTCTCGTCGTACGTGATGAACAGGGCGGTCTTCGCCCAGACGGCCGGGTTGGAGGTGAGCGCGTCCAGGACCTGGGAGATGTACCAGGCGCCGTAGTTGGATGGCCAGTTGGAGTGCTCGGAGAAGGCCTCGGGGGCGGCGATCCAGGAGATCTGCGGCAGCCGGCCGGCCTTGACGTCGGCGCGCAGCCGGTCGAAGTAACCGTCGCCGTTCTTGACGTCGGTGCCGGTGCGGGCCTTGTCGTACAGGGGGTCGCCCGGCTCGGCGTTGCGGTACTTGTTGAAGTACAGCAGGGAGTTGTCGCCGTAGTTGCCGCGGTAGGCGTCGGGGATCCAGCCCCAGTGGCCGGCCGCGTCCAGACCGTCGCCGATGTCCTGGTAGATCTTCCAGGAGATCCCGGCCTCCTCCAGGCGCTCGGGGTACGTCGTCCAGTCGTAGCCGAGTTCGTCGTTGCCGAGGACCGGGCCGCCGCCCTCGCCGTCGTTGCCGGTGTGGCCCGACCACAGGTAGTAGCGGTTGGGGTCGGTGGAGCCGATGAAGGAGCAGTGGTAGGCGTCGCAGACGGTGAAGGTGTCGGCGAGCGCGTAGTGGAAGGGGATGTCCTCGCGGGTCAGGTACGCCATGGTGGTGGTGCCCTTGGCGGGCAGCCAGCGGTCGTACTTGCCGTTGTGGTAGGCCTCCTGGCCGTCGGGCCAGCTGTGCGGCAGCCCTTCCAGGAACTGCATGCCGAGGTCGTCGGCCTCCGGGTGGAAGGGCAGGACCTCCGTGCCGTCGGCCTTGGTCTGGTGCCACACCGACCTGCCGTCGTCCAGGGTCACCGGATGCGGGTCGCCGAAGCCGCGGACGCCGCGCAGCCTGCCGAAGTAGTGGTCGAAGGAGCGGTTCTCCTGCATCAGGACGACGATGTGCTCGACGTCCTCGATCGACCCCGAGCGGTGGTGGGCCGGGATCGCGGCGGCCCGCTCGATGCTCGCGGACAGCGCGCTGAACGCCGTGGTGGCGCCCGCGAGTTGGAGGAAGCGACGCCGGTTGACTTCGGGCATGGACGAGGGCCTCTCGTGCGGTGCGGGATGCTGAGGGGGTGCGCGCGAAAGGAGTGTTCCAGGAGCAGCGAACGTGGGGGAAGGGCGCCGTGGCGCGGACGTGAAGGTCGTCGGTACGTGAGGTGCGGCGAGGCGCCGTGGACCGTACCGGTCACCGTGCGGACCCGGCCGGACCCGGTGCGTGGCCGAGCCAGTTGTCCCGGCGCAGCGCCGCCTCGGTGCCGGTGAGGTAGATGGCCGTGGCGAGCCACTGGGCCGTGTACCGGTCGGGGTCGCCCTCGTCGAGGCGGCCGAACGCGTCACGGGTGCGGTCGGCGGCCACCGCGGCGAGCGCGGCGGCCAGGGCCGCGCCGGTGACGAACCCGTCGCAGCGCAGGGCGGCGACGTGGCCGCGCAGGTCGTCACCGCGCGCGGATTCGGCGGCGGCCCGGCGTCCTCCGGCGACGGCCAGTTCGACCAGCCGGCGGACGCGCCAGAGCGGTGCGTCGTCCACGGGACCGGCGGGGGCCGGTCCGGGCGGGGAGGGCGGGTCCGCCGGGAAGTGGTCGTCCCGGAGGCGGTCGTAGCCGAGGTCGGCGCGGCCCTGCCACTCGTCCGGCAGGCGCAGGGTCGCTTCAGTGCCGGGTACCGGGGCGACGGCGAGCGGGCGGAGGGTGGTGACCCGGTCGGGGTCGAGGCGTCCGACGACCCGGATCCGCAGCCCGGGGTGCTCGCCCAGGCGCCGCAGGTTCGCGGTGTGGGCGAGGGCGGGATGACGGTGCGCGGGGGCCAGCCGGACCGGCCCGTCCCCCCGTCCCGGCAGGACGCGGACCAGGAGGTCCTCGCCATCGGTGGCGGCGATCTCCACGTCGCGGAGGATCAATGGCCCGGTGGGCCCGGCCCCGTCGGGGTCCGGGTCCGGCGGGGGCCAGGGCCGTCCGGCGGCGAAGGCGGCGCGGACGCCCGGTTCGGGCAGCAGGCGGCCGTCCGGGGCGACGACCGCTCCGGTGACGGTCAGGCCGCCGCGCGACACCCGGAAGTGGTCGCTCAGGAAGGACCGGAGGGCGACGTGGGCGGTGCCGGCCCGGCGGGCGCGGGCAGGGCCGCCGGGCTTGACGTCGGGGAGCGTGTACGCGTGGCCCTCGTCGTCGACGAGGTGGGTGACCACCCCGCCGAGGCCGCCCGGCCCGATCACCGGCTCGCGGCAGACGCCGTACAGCCGCAGCGGCCCGTCGGGGCGGTGGTGGGGGCGGACGGCGCCGATGAGCGCCGGGTCGGGGTCGGCGGACCTCAACCGGTGGGTGACGAGGAGGAGTTCGCGCAGGGCGTCGACCAGTGCGGTGAGGGCGCGGGGACCGTGCGGGTCACGCTCGTCGCGCAGGTGGCGTACGACGTCCAGGGCGGCGGCCTCGGCACGGTGGAGACCCGCGAGGCGGGCGGTGTGGGCGGCGCGCAGCAACTCCGCCTGGAGGATCGCCCCGGCCCCGGCGGTTCCGGCGGACAGCACGGCCGCCGCCGCCGTCCAGAGCCCGGAGGCCGCCCGTGTCCGGTCGGCGGAGAGGGCAGGGGCGGGCCGGCGTCCCGGGCCGGCGGGCGGCTCCTTCCCGGCGTCGGGACGGCCGGGGTCGGCCCGGCGGCCGTCGTCAACGGGACGGCCGGTGTCGGCCGGGCGGTCCGGGCCGGTACGGTGACCGTCGCCGGCGCCCCGGCCTTGGCCCGGCACCCCGTGCGGGCCGTCGGCCTCGACAGGGCCCTGTCCCGGACCTGCGCCCCGGCCCCGCCCTGCAGGCCGGACCGGAACCGCCGGACGGTCCGCGTCGGACGCGGGCGTCGTATCGGCGGCGGGGTCCGGAGTCGGCGCCCGGTCCACATCTGCGGGCCGGGCCCGATCCACCGGGCCGTCCGCTTCGGACGAGGGCGTCGCGTCGGCCGCGGGCGTCGCGTCGGCCGCGGGCTTCGCGTCGGCGACCGGGCAGGCGCCCAGGACCGCCGCCAGGTGCAGGCAGCGGGGGGCCAGGAGGCAGGTGCAGTGGGCCTGGCCGGGTTCGGTGACGGTGCCGGACGGGCCGGGGGCCAGGGTCACCCGGGCGTCCTCGCCGCAGCGGACGCGGACGGCGCCGTCCTCGGTGGTGACCGGTGTGCCGGCCAGGGCCTCGACGGCCGCGTCCAGTCTGCCGCGGAGCCGTGTGGTGAGGTGCTCCACCGCGGAGGCGAACACCTCCGGTGCGACGGGCGGGAGGGAGGGGCTCATCGGGTCGCTCCGCGGACGCGTTCGCCCACCCAGCGGGCGAGCGAGAGGGGGCTGAGGGCGGCCACCGGCATTCCGGCCGCGACGAGTCGCCGCGCGACCGGTACCGAGTAGCGGGGGGCTCCGTCGCCGTTCAGGGCGGCGCAGCCCAGCAGGTGGACGCCGGAGGAGACCAGGGACTCGGCCTCGGTCAGCAGACCGTCGACCGCGCCGCCCTCCTCGAAGTCGCTGACGACCACCATCAGGGTGCGGTGCGGCACCGTCACCAGGGTGCGGGCGTGCGCGAGACCGGCCGCGATGTGCGTGCCGCCGCCGACCCTCACCTCCAGCAGCAGGGAGAGCGGGTCGTCGATCCGGTCGGTGAGGTCGACGACCCGCGTGCTGAAGGTGAGGAAGTGGGCGGAGAGCATGGGCACGCCGCCGAGTACGGCGGCGGTCAGCGCCGACCAGACGACCGAGGACTCCATGGACGCGGAGACGTCGACGACGAGGATCAGCCGCCAGTCGCTCTGCCGGGCGGCGCGGGTCCTGAAGACCGGCCGCTCGGGGACGATCCGGACGGTGCCGTCCTCCAGTCGGCGGCTGTGGGCGAGGTTGGCCCGCAGGGTACGGGGCAGGTCGAGCCGGCCGCCGGGGCGCCGGGAGGGGCGCGGGGTGGTGAGGCCGGTCAGTGCGGGGCGCAGCCGGGCGGTGAGTTCCCTCGCGAGTTCCTCGACCAGCCGTTTGACCAGGGGACGGAGGCGGGCGATCCGCTGTTCGGGCATTCCCCCGGCGAGCGACAGCACGGCGGACAGCAGTTCCACGGAAGGGCGTACCGAGTCCGGGTCGAGGTGGTCGATCACGTCCGTACGGCCCCTGGCCGCGGCGCGTCCCAGGACTTCCTCCCGGATGTCCGGGCCGAAGAGTGCTTCGAGGTCCTCGGCCCAGTGCCGGGCGCTGGGGTAACTCGGGCCCTGGCCGGCGGTGAGCTCGTCCGTGTCACCGCCGCGGCCCGGGACCGCCTCCTCCGCGCCACCGTCCGTGTCCTCGTCCCCGGTCGCCTCCTCCGCTCCGAACAGTTCGTCCAGGGCCCGGGCGTACGGCACCAGCTCCGGGGGGAGTTTCTCCGTGTCGCGGCCGAGCAGCAGCCGCCAGCGGTCGGCGGGGCCGAGGCGTGAGGCATCGGGTTCCGTGCCCTGGGCGGGCCGCCGGCCGCTCGCCGTGGACGTCCGCCCGTCCGGGGCGAGGGCCTCCGGGGCAGGACCGTCCGTGGGCGAACCGTCCGGGGCAAGGCCGTCCGAGGTCAGACCGTCCGAAGCAGGACCACCCAGAGCCGGACCGCCCAGGACCGGAGCGTCCGGGGTAGGACCGTCCGTGGGCGGAGGGTTCACCAGGTCCGCCAGGCCCAGTTCGTTCAGCAGGGCGAGCCCCTCGTGGTCCGCCCCGGCCCACCGGCCGGCCGTCTCGGCGGGCGCGGTGAACCGGAGGCCGGGCCGGGCACCGAGCCGGTCGGTCACGGCCGCCAGCAGTCGCCCGCGTCCGTCCGGGGTGAGCGCCCGGAAACCGCCGCGCAGCGCGGGAAGCCGGTCGAGGAAGCCCCGGTCGTCCAGGGTCTCGACGCGCTCCAGCAGCGGGTCGAGGGAGGTGGGCAGGGCCGCGATCAGCGGTCCGGCGGCGACGAGCAGGCCGGTGAGCCGGCGCTCCAACCGGTGCCGGGTGTCCGGTGCCGTCGCCGAGTCGATCCAGTCGGCGAGTCTCCTGCCCAGCGGCTCCGGTCCGTCGAGGTCGAGCAGTACCCGGGCGGCCAGGGCCGCTCCCTGGACGAGCGGGGAACCGGTGCGCGCGAGCGCGGACAACTCGCCGTCCAGGCGCAGTCCGAGCCGTTCCTCACCGCTGCGGACGGCCAGGGTCACGAGGGCGGCGGCGTCCTGCGTCTCGTCACTGCCGGCCAGCCCGGGCAGGGTGCGGACGGCGGCTTCCAGCAGGAGGTCGTGGAGCGCCGCCGCCCGGAGGCGTGTCCGCCCGGTGGTGCCGGGCAGGTGCTCCCGGCGTATCGCCTCCAACAGGTCCATGCACCGCAGCAGTTCGGGAAGCGTGGCCGCCGCGGGCAGGACCCGTGCGGCCTGCGTGAGGCAGTCGCCGACCAGCTCCGGCAGGGCGCACCGGGCCGCGGCCCCCAGCAGGTCGACGACCCGTGCCGGGGTGGCACCGCCGGACTCCGTCGCCCGGCGGTGGTGCGCGCGCAGGGTGCCCTCGGCCGCCTGGGCGGCGGTGACCCCTCGGACGCCCACCAGGTCGAGCCGGGCCGCGACCGCCGGGGTCCAGGCCGCCCGCCAGCGTGTGGTGAGGGCGCTCCCCTCCCCCACGGCGGACACCTCGACCGGTTCCGCATAGCCCACCCCGCACTCCTTGAGCCGCTGGAACAGGATCTCGCGCCGGGCGTCGAGGGCGGAGCGCAGCGGCGAGAGCCGGACCTCCCGGTGGCCGGAACTGCCCGGCCCCGGCAGCCGGAGCGAGGCGAGTTCCGCCTCCACCCAGGGGCCGAGACCGGACCGGGGTGTGCCGGGGGCGAGCCGGCCGCGGTCCGTGCCGACCAGCACCGTCTCCAGGACCCGGCCGGGTGGTGGTCCGCCCTGGCCCAGTACGGACGTCACCGCCTCCAGCAGTTCGCCCCGGCCGGGTGCCGCCAGGCCGCGCAGGGTGCCGAGGTCGCAGGCCAGTCGCAGGGTCTCGATCGCCTCGCCGGTGCCCGCGGTGTGGCCGGCCGCGCGAATCTCCCGGCACAGTTCGGTGAGGAGGCGGGCGGCGGCGTCGCGTATCCGGCCGGGGTCGCCGCCGGCGTCGAACACCGCCTGCTGCCAGCGCGGGTCTCGGATGCCGGCCGGGTATCCGGAGCGGGGATCCAGCAGGGCGAAGGCGTACGGCACGAGGGAGGTGACCACCGGGGAACCCGCGCCGACCGCCTCCCCCACGGCCGTGTCCCCGCCCCCGTCGGTCAGTCCGGGCACGTGGAAGGCGCCGGTCACCGCCGCGACCCGGCGTCCGCCGGCTCCGGCCGCCGCGACGGCCCGGCGCATGTGTGCCTCCCGGGCGAGGCCGAGGGCCGCGATGCCGCCGCGGGCCTCCCGGTCCCGGCGCACGGCCAGGCCGAAGGCGAGGGCGGCGCGGCGCACGGCGTCGGGAGCGCTGCCGGGCGCGAGCGCCTCCACGGTGCGGTCCCACAGGTCGTCCACATCCGCCCCGGACGTCTCCGTCCCGGCCGCCTCCGGCCCGGTCGTCCATTCCGGTGCCGTGAGGGGCAGGTCGCAGCAGATCACCTCCGCGCCCCGGTCCCACGCCCAGCGGATCGCCGCCAGTTCCGGGGAGAAGTCGGCGAGGGGGTACAGGCGCAGCCGTCCGTCCTCGTACGCGCCGGCCAGGGCCACCGGTGCCGTGGTGCGCGGATCGGAGAGGTACGGCAGCCAGGGCTGGAAGTCGGCCGGCAGTTCGACGCAGACGGCCTCGGCGTCCGCGGCGTCCAGCAGCCGGGGCACGGCCACGGCCAGTGCGGGACTGTGGTGCCGTACGCCGATCAGGTACGGCTCCGTGCGGGCCGCCGGCGCGGCCGCCTCTGCTCTCGCGGTCATGGGTCCAGGTGGGCGGTTCGGCGGGGACGGCCGTACGGGACGGCCGTCCCCCTTGCGTGGCGGAACTCAGCGGCGGCGCTTCCGCGGTCGCGGCACCTCCAGTTCCTCCAGCTGGGGCCCGTCCCCGTCCTGGACCCGCCGCCAGGCCTCGCGGTAGAGGGCGGCGACGGGCTGGAGGGGCACCACGGTGCCCAGGACGGGATCCTCGCCGTCCGGCAGGCCGTACATCGGCAGCTTCCACCGCTCCAGCGGGAGGTGCGGGGTGGTGAGCCGGGTCCAGCCGCCGGGCAGGAACAGGGAGCGTCCGGCCTTGGAGCGGTTGCCCTCGATGACGAGGCCGGTGGCGGCGAGTTCGGCGCGGGCGGCCCGCAGCCTGGCCGTTCCGCCGCGCTGCCTGCCCCAGCCGGTCCAGCGGGCGGTGTTGCGGTCGGTGGGGTCGGGCAGGGCGAGCAGCATCAGGTGGAGGACGGCGGCGTCCTCGCCGATGCCGTACCGTTCGGCGGCCTCCGTGACGAGGTCGGGTACGGACCGGGCGGGGTCCTGCGGCCACCATGTCCCGTCCGCGTCGCGCTCGCCCGCCACCGGGTTGCCGGGGTCGGCGAGCAGTTCGGCGAACCGCCGGTCGTGGACCAGACGCAGCGCCGTCTCCTGGGCGTTGGGCCGCTCGCCGGTGAACAGGGCCGTCAGATAGGGGTCGTTGCCGGTCGCGTCCAGCAGCGCGGGACGGATGGCGGGGACGGGTTCGGACCTCCCGGTGCCCAGCACGACCGCGCCGTGGCGCACGAAGTCGTCGCCGGTCTCGGTGGGTTCTCCGGCGGCGCGCCGGAACGCCTCCCAGTCGATCCGCCGGTCGACGGCGATGAGCAAGTCCGGGTGGGCCAGCCGTTCGCGCAGCGCGGTGAGGACGCCGGGCAGGGTGGCGCGGATCGGGTCGCCGGCCGGGAGACGGTGGGCGAGCCACGCGGCCAGGGCCACCGAGCCCTTCAGGACGGTGCCGTCGAAGCCGGGCGTCCGCTCGGTGCTCTCCGGGCGGTAGGGGCCGATCCTCCAGGTCAGGTCCCGGGACAGCCGGGGTTCGGCGGTCACGTCGAGGAAGCCGCGCAGGGCCTCGGCCGGTGCCCAGCCCGGGGAGACCACACCGCGGACCGCGTCGTGGAGCAGGTCCTCGGGGAGGGGCGCGCGCCGGCCGAGCCGCTCGTTCCACACCTCGGCCGCGCGGACGGCGTCGGGGCCGTCCGTCCACAGCCGGGACGGGTCGGCGGGCAGCAGCGCCGCGACCACGGCCTGCCGGGCGTCCGCGTCGAGGTTCCTCAGCTCGTCCTTGGCCACGCGCGCGTCGGCCGATTTAACGCCGATCGTCCTCAGCGTCGCCGAGGGCACCGCCACGCGCTCGTCGTCGATCATGGGCAGCCCTGCGACCACCAGCCGGGCCATGGTCGGGGTGACGCCGGTGAGCCGTGCGAACTCCTCGGCGGCCGCCGGGAACCAGGGCGCCGGTCCGCGTCCGGCGAGTTCGGCGCGGAACGCCGCGGCCCAGCCGGGCGGCCGTGCCGGCTCCGGCACCAGCGGTCCGGCGGCGATCAGGGTGTACGGCATGGGCGTCTCGAACCGGCCGGACGGGTCGTGGAAGAGCGCACCGTAGTGCCGGCCGGTGGAATCGCCACCGGGGTCCCGGTCCTGGAGGAAGCGGAACGCGTGCTCGGGGAAGACCAGGAACGCGCCGTCGCCGAGGTCGAGCACGGTCGCGTCCCGGTACCCCTGGATGGCGTCGGGTCCCTCGAACAGGCTCTCGTCCAGCCGCAGCCGGACTCCCCGCCAGTGCCCGGGGTCCAGGTCCGTGAGCCCCTGCGCGTCGAACTCCTCGAGGTAGGCGTCCAGCGCCTTCCGGTGCTCCTCCACGACGGCCTCCGAGCCGGCCCGTAGCGCCAGGATCGCGGGCAGCACGGGCAGGGCCGGGATGTGCAGACACTCCAGGGATTGCTGCCTGGCCGCATCGAGGTGGGTCCGGCCCGTGGGAGCCGCTTCGGCCAGGCCCCGCAGGGAGCGGCCCAGCAGGGCCGGCAGATCGTAGAGGTGGTGGTGGAAGTCGTAGAACCGGCGGCGCCGGCCGATGGTGAGGCCGACGCCGTTCAGCGCCGCCCCGAGCACCTCGTCGCCCACCTTGGGCCGTGGCTCCCGCGACACCTGCCCGGTGACCGCGGAGTCGAGCCGGGCCAGCGCCGCGTCCAGGACGCGCTGCTGCTCGGCGGCGTACCGCACGATGCCGGTGATGCCCGCCCGCAGCGCCTCGTGGCCGACCTCCGGCAGCAGCTTCCGGACCAGTCCGGGCACCAGGTCCTGGTCGTCCCCGACCGGCTTGCCCGGCTTCTTGGCGTTCCGTGGCCGCTCCGCCACGGCCCCGGTCAGCAGTGCCCGCGCGGTGTCCTCGTCGATCCGGCGGAGCGCCGCGGATCCCTGCGGGTCGCGGGGCCGGAGCAGGTGCCAGTGGCTCAGGGGCGGCAGCAGCGCGGTGCCCGCGCTGAAGTGCCCGTGCGTCCGGTTCTCCGGGACCTCGGCGAGCACCGTGCCGTCCGGGTCGAGCAGCCGGACGCCGCTCCAGTGCCGGATCACGGCCAGTGTCCGTTCGGTGCCGGGAAACCGCAGCGCGTGCCGGGGGAACGTGTCCTCGCCGTCGTCCGGTACGACGACCGAGTGTCCGGCGAGGTCCTCGCCCCGCACCCGGCCGTCCGGCAGCCTCGTCAGGCGCCAGCCGAGGAGACCGTCCACGGGGGCGCACAGGGGACCCGGTACGGCGGTGGGGTCCGGCCGCAGCCAGGAGTTCCGCGACAGGTGGTCCTCGGAGCCGGTGCCCGCTCCCCCGCCGAACCACTCCGGCACACAGGGCTCGCCCACGGTGCCGCCGGCCGGGTCGTACGCGCGCCAGGTGTGCCGCCTGTCCTCTGCCCCCTGGTCGGCCCACACCCAGTACGACGTCCCGTCGCCGATCACCGGCCGCCTCGCCTGGACCAGGGTGTCCCCCCGGCGCAGCACGCCGTGGCCGGTGGTCCGTCCGCCCCCGGGCAGCGGGAGGGAGACGAGGAGCCGGTCCGCGTCTCGTCCGCCCGCCTCGTCGGCGCTGTCCAGGTGGCCCTCGACGGGCACCGGTGACGGCTCCGGGGTGTGGCTCCAGTAGCCCTCGGTGCCGGTGGAGTACGAGTGCCACCGGACGAACAGTTCGCCGTCCACGTACTGGCAGCTGACGCGCCACAGCCGGTCCGCCATGTCCGGCGGGAGCCGCAGCTCGTGGGTGAGCACCGTGCCTTCCGCGCCGATCACCCGGACCTGGGTGCCGGTCATGACGACGAGATACGGCCAGGCGTCGACGACCCGGACCTCCGGGACACGCTGCCCCGGTTCGCAGGGCGGGAGCGCCTCCTCCCAGGCGGGCCAGCCCAGTTCGTCGAGGACGCCGTTGCGCAGTGTGCGGGCGAGCGCGGGGGCGGTCCCGGTGCTCAGTGCGTCCCGTACCGCCTCCTCGGCGATCGCCAGCACTTCTCCGGGCAGCCGGTCCAGGGTGCTCAGCACGCCGGAGTAGCCGGAGAACGCGGGCAGTTCGGCGGTGAGGTACCTCCGGCTGACCTCGCCCACCCATTCGGCGAGCATGGGCCGCCCGCCGGGGGACTTCGCCAGGGTGAGGAGGGTCTCCTTGTGGTTGTTCCGGCCGTCCTCGGGGCAGCCGCTCCGGAACGCGGGGCGGAAGCGGGTGTCGGCCTCCAGCGCGAGGAGGTCGCGCCGGTTGTCGAGGGCGGCCCAGTCGGTCAGGCCGAGGCTCTGGCCGTCCCACGGGTCCGCCACCGGTATGCGCAGTGACAGGAACTGGTCGAGGAGGTTCACGTCGCCGGCCGGGGGCGGCAACGTGCCGCCGGTGGCGTGCAGTTCGGCACGCAGCGCGTCGGCCATGCGGTCGACGAGCGGAGCGAGCTCCGGCGGGGCGAGACGCCGGCGGTCGACCTGGCACAGGTCGAGGAACCTGCGCGTCCACCCGGCCGTGCCGTCGGGGGACCGTACCTCGGCTGGCAGCGCGGGATCGCACAGTCCGGCGGTGGCGCCGGACTTCTCCAGCAGGTCCAGCCACTGGGACAGGTCCCCGCCCTCCCACTCCTCGGGCATGAGGCCCAGCAGGGTGCCGCGGACGGCGGGCTCCCGCCGGGTCAGTTCCAGCAGGGCCTGCCGGTGCGCCTTCCACCAGGCGGGCGGTGCCTTGAGGGTGCCGGGCAGCGTCAGCATCTCGCGCAGGTGGGCGATCTCCTCCGTCCGCGCGTCCCTGCCCGCGACCGCCTTCGCCAGCTTGCGCAGTTCGGCCGCGCCCGGGCTCGACGGGGCCAGTCCGTGCGCCGCGAGCCGGACGAACAGTCCGCGCAGGTGCCGGAACGCCGTCGTGGCCGGGACCCGGGAGGCCAGTCCCTTGGCGTAGCTGGAGAGGACCTTCGTCGGCATGGCGTCGGCGAGGGCGAACTCCAGGAACACGGCGTCCATGCGCGCCTCGTCGAACGGCAGCGCGTGGGCCGTCTCGGCCTTGCGCGCGTTGACGAACATCTGGGACGCGTACGCCGTCTCGCCGGCGGCCAGGAAGACCCGGCCGGCCTGTTCGTAGAAGGTCGGCAGGAAGTGCGGTACGGAGCCGGCGAGCCGTTCGCCGATCGACTCGTAGGCGGCGCGGGCCCGCTTCGGGCTCGATCTCGCCTTCCGCGCCACCTTGTTCATCTCCTCGACCAGGGACATGGCGAGGTGGCCGTCCGAGGGGTGGTGGACCAGCACCCAGTCGGGGAAGCCCAGGGCCCGGGGCCGGCCGAGACCGACCTCCACCGGCTCGCCCTCGGGTTCGAGGCCGAGGAAACCGGTGCGCGGGCCGCCGGTCTCCTCGGTGGTGAGGCGTACGACGGTCCTGCCGTCCAGGCCCGGATGGCGGTAGGCCTGGGTGTACACGGGCACGGCCCGGTCGCCCGCCCCGCTGGTGCCCGGCGGCAGTACCGCGCCGGCGCGCAGCAGTTCCTCCGGGTCCGCCGGCGCGCCGCCGCGGGTCGTCGGGTCGTTCATGAGGGTGTGCCTTTCCCGGGTGTGTGCTGCCGTGGTGTCGTTCACGCGGCGCCGTCCTCGGTGACGGTGCGGCCGGCGTGCAGGGCGGCGGCCATGCGCATGCCCTCGGACCAGGCGACGGGGCCGACCTCGGTCAGCGGCAGGCGGCGGTAGCCGTCCTCGTCGTTCCAGCTGAGGTCGCCGGTCCAGGCCTTCTCCTCGGTGTAGGGGTCGCTCATGCCGACCGAGGCGGTGACGACGCGTCCGCCGTCCAGGATCCGGTCGACGGCGCTGCTGCCGGAGACCTTGTAGCCGAGGGAGGTGATGCGGGAGGAGAGGTGGAACCACGAGCGGTACTCGGCGCCGGCGAACTCGCGGACCGAGTCGGCGGACCCGTCGAGACCCGCGGGCTTGTGCCAGGTGGCGCGGTGGATCTGCTCGACGCCCTGCGTCACGCCCAACTCGGAGGCGAACGTGCGGAGTTCCTCCAGGTCCGGGAGGAGGACGGGGTGGGGCATGGTCACCGTGCGGGACGTCAGGCGGACGGTCTCTCCGTCGAGGGTGACCACCCGCAGCTCGCCCGAGTCGTCCGCGTCGCGCAGGAAGCCGGTCTCGTCGGGGCCGTCACCGACGACGACGATGTCGCGCAGCGCGGACCGCCACGCCTCGTCGGGCCAGAGCCGGGCCAGCAGACCGGCCGGCACCGGCAGCGAGGACACCATCCAGGTGCCGACCTGCGCCGCGCACTCGGCCGCGTGCCGCTCCAGCCACTCGGCGAACCGCTGGAGTTCTCGCACCTCGGGGCGGTCCCGTATCTCCTCCGGCAGGGTTCCCGCCTGCTTTGCCGGGGACGGTCCCGATGCGGACCGTGCCACCACCCTGCCGTCCACCAGGGCGACTTCGTACGTGTCGCCCGCTGCCAGCCAGCCCATGGATCGCTCGCCTCTCCCGCCACTCGGAATCCGGCACAGCGTGTCCGGCAACGGCCCGGTCGGCGTGCCCCGCTGTGACGACGGTCGAAAGACTAGAGGCACCCACCGACAGTCCACCGGCGCCCGCTCCGAACCGAGTCGGCGGGACGGCCCGGGCGACGTCGCCCGTCCGGACGGGCGGTGGGATTCGCGCCAGATTGGACGGTGACCGTTTCCGGCCGAACCCCGGACGGGACGGACTCGCCGCCCGGTCCCTCTCGTCCGGCGTGGCGGGTCCGCCCCGGCCGGTGATGTGCCGTCGTCACCAGGGCAACGGGACCGCCGGCGCGGGCGTGACGGCCGGCCGCCGCGTTCCGCGGGGGCGGGCACCTCCCGCCGGAGGGCGTGCGGTTCCGTCGTTTTCGGCCGGGCGGGCACGGCCGTCCGCCTCCGCGAGGGGCACCGGGGACGGCGGATTGCGTCCGGTGCGGTTCGCACGTGCGTACGTGTCGTGTTGTTCCGGGGTGGATCAGGGCACACGGCTCGTGGCCCGGGAGGGGTGTGGCCGGCTGCCGCGGGCGCAGCCGCTGACAAGAGGTGGGGGAGATGGTTCGTACTGTCGTGGTGCACGACGAGGAGTTACTGCGGTCGGCGTTGGTGCAACTGCTCAGGTCCGATGCCGCGCTGGAGGTCTCGTCCATGTCACCCGGCGCCGGACCGCCGGACCGCGACATGTCGCCGGCGGACGTGTGGGTCGTGGACGGTGACTGCCTGCGGGGGCCGGGGCAGGCGCACGACGCGCCCTTCCGCGCGCGGTGCGGGGACCGGCTCGTCGTCCTGACGACCGCCAAGCGGCCGGGGATCCTCCGTCGGGCGTTCGACGGCGGCGCTCTCGGGCTGGTCGACAAGAACGCCCCGGCGCACCGGCTGATCACGGCGGTGCACACGGTCGCCGAGGGGAAACGTTTTCTCGACCAGACGCTCACGGTCGCCCTGCTGGAGGGCGCGGAGATGCCGCTGACCACCCGTGAGCTGAGCGTGCTGTCCCTCGCCTCCCAGGGGGCGCCGATGGCCGAGATCGCGGCCCGGCTGCACCTGTCCCGGGGCACCGTCCGCAACTACATGGCCGCGGCGATCCGGAAGGTGGGCGCCCGCAACCGGGTCGACGCGATACGCATCGTCCAGAGCGCCGGATGGACGTGACGGGCCGTGCGGTGATCCCGCCCTGACCGGGGCCGGCCCCGGTCAGGGCTCCCGGGCCGGGCCGCCGTTCCAGTGGCCCGTCAGGTCACGGTAGAGCGGCGAGCGTTCCAGCGCCTCCTCGTGCGTGCCGCACACCGCCTCCGTCCCGTCCAGCACCAGCACCCGGTCGGCGCGGACGGCCGACGACAGGCGGTGCGCCACCACCAGCAGCGTTCCCGGGCGTCGCGCGAGGGCCTCCTCCGCGCGTGCCTCGGACGCCGGATCGAGGTGGCAGGTGGCCTCGTCGAGCAGCAGCAGGGGCGCGGGGGACAGGTGGGCGCGTGCGAGCGCGACGAGCTGCCGTTCGCCCGGGGACAGTCCGGCGGGCCGCAGCGGTGCGTCGAGCCCGCCCAGGCGCTCGACCAGCGGCCGCAGGCCGAGGGCCCCGACGGCGGCGGCGAGTTCGGCGCGGTCCGCGTCCGGGCGCAGGTACGCGAGGTTGTCGCCCACGGTCCCGGAGAAGACGTACGCCTCCTGGGGCACCAGCACGCGCAGCGCGGCGAGTTCGGCGGGGTCGCGCCCGGCCACCTCCCGGCCGGCCACCCGTACCTCGCCGCCGCTCGGCGTGAGTGTCCCCGCGACCAGGCGGGTGAGCGTCGACTTGCCGATGCCGCTCGGTCCGACGACCGCGAGGTGCTCACCCGGGGCGACGCGCAGGTCGAGCGAGTCGAGGACCGGTTCCGCGCGGGCGCCGTAGGACAGGGTCACGGACCGCAGCTCCACCACCGGCTCCACCGCCGCGGTCGGTCCGCCGCGCGCCGGACGTCCCCCGCGAGCCGGTGGCGGGGCGCCGGCGTCCTTGGGGCCGGTGGCCGGACGGCACGCGGCCGGGTGCGTGGGCCGCGGCCACGCGTGGTGCCCGACCGTCGGCGCCCCCGCCCCCGCCCCCGCCGGCTCCGGCTCCGGCTCCGGCTCCGGCTCCGGCTCCGGGCCGATGATCCGGTCGAGGACGACCAGCAGCCGGGCCCCCGCCGCACCGAGCGCGGTCATCAGTGTGTGCAGGGCGGGCAGCAGCGACTGGACGAGATAGGTGAAGGCGCCCAGCAGTGCGCCCGCCGTCACTCCTCGTCCGCGCAGCCACGGCACCGCCAGCAACAGCGCGAGGACGGGCAGCTGACCCGCGACACCGAGCGCCGCCGTGCGCACCGCCGCCCAGCCGGCCAGGACACGGGCCGCCGCGGCGGCCCCGTCGACCAGCTCCGCGCCGCGCCGCGCCGCCCCGGGCGCGGTTCCGTGGGCCGTCAGGTCCCGCAGCGCCGCCCGTGACCGGGCCGCGTGGTCGCCCAGCGCCTCGTCGGCCGCCAGGGCGCGTCGCTGAGCCGCCGCCATGGGCCGCAGCGTCGCCAGGAACAGCGCCAGGCCGGCCGTCAGCGGCGGCAGCACCACCACGAGGAGGGCGGGGTGCAGCGACAGCAGCCCCAGCAGCGCTCCGGCGGCGGTGAAGACGAAGGAACGCAGCGTCAGGACGAGACCGGCGAAGCTGTCCCGGGCGATCTCGACCTGATTCGTCAGCCGGGAGACGGCCGCCCGGTCCGTCCCGCCGGCCCCGCCCGGGAGGACCCGGGCGAAGGACCGGTCGACCGCACGCCGCACCAGACCGTCGCGCAGCGGCTCCGTCAATCCGGCCAGCTGGGCGAAGACGCCCCGGATCACCGGGGCACCGAACAGTACGGCGACCAGCGCGATCGCGAGCCACAGCAGCCCCCGGGGTGCGTCACCGGCGAGAAACCCCTGGTCGACGGCGCGGGCGACGCCGTAGCCCACGAGGAACGCCTGCCCGGTCTCGGCCAGCGACCAGAGCGCGAGCCGCGCCAGCACCCCTGTGCGGCGGGCGAGGAAACGGCGGGCGGGCGGCGCGACGCGGCGCAGCGCCCCGGACCCGTCACCCGCACCCCGCGCGCCCACGCCCGCGCCGCGCGTCACCGCCGTGCCTCCTCGGCCTCGGGTCGGGGCGTGGTGCCCGTACGCGGTGCCGCAGCGCCGAAGACCGCCCGGTAGCCGGCCACGTCCCACAGTTCGCGATGGGGTGCGACGGCCCGCACTCCCCCGTCCTCCAGCCAGATCACCAGATCCGCCCGGGCCGCCACCGATGGGCGGTGCGCGACGACCAGCCTGGTTCCGGGCCGCACCGAGTGGCGCAGCGCCCGGTCCACCTCGTGCTCCGTGGCGGTGTCCAGACTGGACGTCGCGTCGTCCATGATCAGCAGCCGTCCGGCGTGCGCGAACGCCCGGGCGAGCCCGAGGCGCTGGTACTCGCCGCCCGAGAGCGGCGCCGCGGACAGCGGGGTGTCGTAACCGCTCGGCAGCCGGCGGACGAAACCGTCGGCGCCCGCGGCACGGCAGGCTTCCCTGACCTGCTCGGGCGACACCCGCCGGGGACCGGCGGCGACCGCCTCGGCGACCGTGCCCTCGCCCGGCGCCGGACGCTCGAAGGCGTAGGCGACCTCGGTGCGCAGCGCCTCCCGGGTCAGCCGGTCGAGGCGGACGCCGTCCAGCAGCACATGCCCCTCGTCGGGGTCGATCAGCCGCCCCGCCACGGCGGCCAGGACGGACTTCCCCGCTCCGCTGCGGCCGACCACCGCGGCGGTGGTGCCTCCCGGCACCCGCACACCGTCGGCACGCAGGACCTGCCTGCCGTCGCGCACCACCCGCACGCCGCGCAGTTCGAGATCGCCCGGCCCGGCCGGGGGAAGACGTCGCGTCCCGTGTTGCAGCGCGGGCAGGCCCGCCAGTGCCAGGGTCCGGTTCCGCGCCTCGCGGCCCCGCACCACCGCGCCCAGCAGGGACGCGGCGCCGCCGACGCCGGCCGTCAGCTGCGCGTACCGGCACACGGCGAGCAGTTCGCCCACGCTCAGGGCGCCCGACGTGAGGCGCAGGCCGCCGACGGCCGTGGCGGCCAGGGTGAGCAGGGGCACCAGGACACCGCTTCGGCCCAGGGCCCGTCCGTGCAGCGTCCACATGCGCCGGCCCAGGGCGTCGAGTCGCGTCAACGGCTCGAGCACGCGTGCCCGTTCACGGGCTCGGGTTCCCGCGGCGGCGATCGTCGCCGCGCCCTCCAGGGCCTCCAGCAGCCGGGAGGCGAGCTGTGACTGCGCGTTCTGGTAGGCGGCCACCGAGGCACCGGTGTCGCGGGCGAAGGTCCGCAGCACCAGCGCCAGGGCGGGCAGCCCGGCCAGTACGCAGGCCGCCACCCGCACGTCGACGACGGCCAGCGCCGCGAGCGCGCCCACCGGCGTGACCATCGAGGCCGCCAGCGCCGCCCGGGCCGCCGGGGCGCCGCCCGCGTCGGCGGCGTTGAGGGTCAGGCGGGCCCCGACGTCCCCCGGGGTGAAGGGCCGCGCGCGGTCCGGTACGGCGCGCAGCAGGCCGTCGAAGGCGCGGGAGCGGAGGGACGCCGTCCACACGGCGTTGCAGCGGCCGGTGAACAGGGAGGTGAGGCTGTCGAGGAGCAGTTCGCCGAGGAGCAGTGCGGCACTGAGCGCCAGCCAGCGTCCCGCGGCGCCGTCGGCTCCGCCGGTGCCGTCGCGCAGGAGCAGATCCAGTGTGCGGCCGAGGGCGAAGGGCTGGGCCACCGTCGCCGCGGCCGCTCCCACCGAGCACAGCAGGACCAGCGCCTCGGGCGCGCGCCCCGGCGTCGCGCCGTCGGCTCCGTCCCGCGCCCTGCCCGTCCGCCGCGCCCGGAACCCGGTCGTCGGCACCAGCCGGCCTCCTTCCGTCCGTCCACCGTGACCGGACACCGGCCGTCCCGGCGTGCCGGGTGGCCGGTGTCCGCCGAAGCGGGCACCGGCGCCCCGGGGGAGAACCCGGGGCGCCGGAACCGAGCGACGTGACGCACCGCGTCGCCGCGGCGGTCGACCTCCGCGTCAGTTACAGGTGGTGACGCTCAGGCTGCTGTCGCCGCAGAGCAGCAGGCTCGCGCGGCTGCCGGTCTCGACGTCGCCCATGGCCTCTTCCTTGGGGGTCTCCATCGACTGCAGGTCGAGCAGGTTCATGACATCTTCCCTTCGTAGGACAACGGATTCTCTTGCATCACGACCCCGGGAGGGGCCGAGTCATGGGGCCGCCCCGCGTGTGCGGCGGCGGAAGGAACGGCAGCCCGGCGGACGGGGCGCCGTGGACGGAGGCGACGGCCAGCAGGCACCCCGCCGTACCGGTGGACAGGTCCATGGACAGACGCATCATCTGCTCACCGGGGAAGGCGAGCCGGCCGTGGTAGGACATGGCGTGCCAGGACAGCGCGTCGAGCTGGCGCCGGACGGCCTCCGGACCGGTGCCGGGCACTTCGGCCGTCGTGCGGCCGAGGTACAGCACCATCCCGGCCACCCCCCGGTACAGGCCCGGCTGGGCGTAGAACATGGCCTGCGCCGCGGCCACGATCTCGCCTCTCGCCCGCGCGAACTCCTCGTCCTCCCGGTGCGCCAGGTAGTCATCGAGCACCATGCCGATGCCCACGCTGCCCGCGCCCAGGTAGGGCATGGTGCGCCAGCCCTCGTCCACCTGCAGGGCGCCGCCCGCGCCGCGGACGCAGCGGGCGAGGTCCCGGCGCAGCGCGTCCCGCGCGAGGTCGAGCAGGGCGGGGTCCCGGTCGCGTTCGTACAGCCGCAGGAAGAGCAGGGCGCGTCCCGCGGCCCCGTACAGCAGTCCCGCGCGGCCCCGGCCGGTGCTCCCGTCCCCGGCCGGCCCGCCCCGGGCGGTCAGCTCGGCGCAGCGCCGGGCCGCCGCGTGCAGGGCGGTCTCCCCGGTGGCCGCGGCCAGCGCGTCCAGGGCCAGGCCCAGTCCGGCGGTGCCGCTGTGCAGGTCCGGGGCCAGGTGGTCGAAGGGCTGGTCGAGGAGGAGTCCGGCGAGGTCGAGGGCGCGGTCGCGGTGGCCGAGGTACTCCAGCGTCCAGGCGAGGCCGGCGAGCCCGTCGTGGAAGCCGGGCGGCATGCCCGACGGCAGCCGCTCGGTCCGCTCCAGCAGCCACTGCTCCCCGTCCTCGTCCCTGCCCGCCCCGCTCTCGGCCAGGGCGTACAGCACTCCCGCCGCGCCGTGGCCGAAGGCCAGTCCGCCGCCGGCAGTGGCGAACTGCGCGATGTCGCCGGGGAAGAGGCGGTCGGTACGGGACGGTGTCGCCGACGCGCGGATGGCGGCGGCCATCGAGTCCCGGCTGCGGGGCCAGTCGTCCGGCCGGACCGGCACCACCGGCCCGTCCGTCCGGCGCGCCGGCCGGGCGCCGGTGGGGGTGGTGGCGGCGCCCGTGATCTCGTCGACCGCCGCGTCCAGGAAGGCCCGGTCCACCGGGAACCGCTCCGCCACCACCTCGGCGAGATGGGCCGCCTTGCCCCGGTCCAGCGCCAGCAGGCTGGTGAGCGGGAGGAACAGCGCGAGCCGCAGACAAGCCAGCGCGTACCGGTCCACCGCGACACCCCGCCGGTCGGACGGCGCCACGAACCCCGGGTTGGCGACGGTCTGCCGGCCGGCTTCACCGACCCGGTGCGCCGCCTCGAAGTCCAGCAGGACGACGCCGCCGTCCTCGCGGAGCATGATGTTGAACAGGTGCAGGTCGTTGAAGACCACGCCCCGGGCGTGGACGTCCTCGACGGCGCGTTCCACCCGCGCGTGGACGTCGAGGGCCCAGGCCGTGTACTCGGCCAGCCGCTCCTTGCCGGGGTCGGCCTCGATGAGCGGGTGGCGGCGGGCGAAGAAGGTGTTGAGCGGCTTGCCGTCGATGTACTCCAGCACCAGGAAGTGGTGCTCCCCGACCGTCAGGTGGTCGAGCACCTCGGGTGTGCAGTCGAGGCCGGACAGCCGCTCCAGCGCCCGGCGTTCGCGGTGCAGCCGGGTCACGGCGTCCGCGCCGTCGGCCGCCAGACCGGCGTGCGGCCGGGCCTCCTTGAGGACGACCCGCTCCCCGGTGCGGGAGTCGCGGGCGAGGTAGACACCGCCGCCGTTGGAGAAGTGCAGCGCCGACTCGACGGTGTAGGGCAGGCCGCCCACGGTCAGCGCGTCCCGGGCCTTCAGGTGCGGGCGCAGGAAGGCCGGTGGATCGACCCAGTCCGGCACCCGGAAGACGGGGCCGCGCAGGTCGGGCACCAGCACGCCGTCGGGCCCTGTCACGGCCGGCCGCAGCTCCCCTTGCGCGTCATGGCAGTCGCGCCGGGTGAAACCGCCGTACCGGACGTGCACGGGTCCTTCGCCGAGCCGCAGATCGCTCAGGATGTACGGTCCGGGTTCGCCCGCCAGCAGCTCCGACAGCTCGCCCGCGAGCCGTTCGAACCGCGTCTCGTCCGCCGGGTACACGGTGATGAACTTGCCGCTGCCCGCCCGGTCCGCGTACTTGGCGTTGCGCTGGTGCAGCAGATAGCGGCTGGGGACGAACTTGAAGGCCGTGCCGCCGGCGACGCAGTGCCGCCACACGCGCTCGAGCACGGACTCGGCGTTGTCGAGACAGGCGGAGACGTGGATCTTCCACCCCTGGTCGGGCAGTTCGGCGCCGGCCGGACGCAGGGCGAGCCAGTCCCCGCTCTCGTTGCTCTGCCATCCGGGCGGTACGGGCCACGAGGCCGCGGCGTACCGGGAGCGCCCGGTGCCGGCCGGGGAGACGGTGCGGTGCGGAGCGTCGTAGAAGTACGGGTCCGCGTCGCAGTACACGGCATAGCCCTTGTTCACGCCGGCTCCTTCCCGCCGATCGCTGACGGGCATGACGCTGTCACGCGGCGTACCGCCTCGCACAGTCACCGCTGTCATCACTCCGGCGTGCGGAACGCACGGGTAACTTCGGGGAGGCCGGGCAGGACGGGTCCTGTGACGGCACCGCCGTACTGGTGACGTCCCGGGGCCCGGTCACCGCCCCGGAGCCGTCGGCGATCACGTGGGGCGTCGTGGGCTCCCGGCGCCGGCGAAGGGAACCTGGGCGGTCGGCCCCACATCCGCCCCCGTGCGGAAGGGGTGGGTCCACAAGCCCTGTGCCGCGAGTTTCGGCAGGACGCCCTCGCCGAACCAGTACGCCTCCTCCAGGTGCGGGTAGCCGGAGAGCACGAACTCCTCGATGCCCAGGGCCGCGTACTCTCTGATCCGCTCGGCGACCTCCTCGTGGCTGCCGACCAGCGCTGTGCCCGCGCCGCCCCGGACCAGCCCGATGCCGGCCCACAGGTTCGGGTGGATCTCCAGGGCGTCCCGGCTGCCACCGTGCAGGGCGAGCATGCGCCGCTGCCCCTCGGACTCGCTGCGGGCCAGGCCCGCCTGGACCGCCTTGACGGCCTCGGGGTCGAAGCCGTCCACGAGCCGGTTCGCCTCCGCCCAGGCCTGCTCGGACGTGTCGCGCGTGATGACATGCAGCCGGATGCCGAACCGGACGGTGCGTCCCTGCTCTGCCGCCAGCCTCCGGATCCAGGCGATCTTCTCGGCGACTGCGGCGGGCGGCTCGCCCCAGGTGAGGTAGACGTCCGCATGACGGGCGGCGATCTCGCCGGCGATCGGTGAGGAGCCGCCGAAGTACACCTCCGGGACCGGGTCGGGTACGCGGGCCAGCGCGGCGTCCTCGACCTGGAGGTGCTCGCCGGCCAGATCGACGGTCCTGCCCTCCCACAACCCCCGGACGATCCGGAGGAATTCGCCGGTGCGGCGGTACCGGTCGTCCTTGTCGAGGAAGTCGCCGTAGGCGCGCTGTTCGTGGCTCTCGCCGCCGGTGACGACGTTGAGCAGCAGCCGTCCGCCGGTCTGCCGCTGGAAGGTGGACGCCATCTGCGCGGCGAGCGTGGGTGAGACGAAGCCGGGCCGGAAGGCGACCAGGAACTTCAGTCGCTCGGTGTTCTGGCTGACCATCGCGGTGGTGAGCCACGCGTCCTCGCACCAGGCACCGGTGGGGGTGAGCGCGCCGACGAAACCGAGGTCCTCGGCGGCGCGGGCGATCTGGCTCAGGTAGGCGACAGACGGCGGCCGGTCGCGGCCGGACTCGGTGGCGGGGGTGCCGTGGCCGCCGCCGACGACGTGGCGGCTGTCGCCGTTGGTGGGCAGGAACCAGTGGAAGGTGAGGGACACGTGGGGGTCTCCGTTCGAGGGGGCGCCGGTCTACAGCAGTCCGTGCCGGGGCGGCCGGGTGCCGTTCAGGACGTAGCGGCCGATGTGCTGGACCTTCCAGCGGACCGGATCGTGCAGGGTGTGCGTGCGGGCGTCACGCCAGTGGCGGTGCAGGCCCAGGGAGTCGAGGGCGGCGCGGGTGCCGGCGACCTCGAAGAGAGCGCTGCCGACCTCCACGGCGGCCTCCGCCGCGGTCACCTTGGCCGCGGCGACCGCGATCGACGCCTCGGCGGCGGAGTCGTCGGTCAGGTCGTCCCGGGCGGCGTCGACCGTCCGGGCGGCCTCGCGCAGCAGTGCCTGCGCCGCCCTGACCCTGAGGCCGAGCTCGCCGAACCGCTGGACGAGCAGCGGGTCCTCCGCGGCCGTCTCGAACCCGCTCTCGAACCACGGCCGGCTCTTCGTGCGGACGAAGTCCACGGCCTCCGCGAGCGCGCCGGAGGCGATGCCCGCGTCGATGGCGGCGTGCAGCAACTGGGCGACGGCCCCGTGGAGCTGGGGGCCCCGGAAGGTGAGGTGGTGCGGCACGACCCGGTCGGCGGGGACGGGCACCGACTCCAGGCGGACGGTTCCACTGGCGGTGGTGCGCTGTCCCATGCCGTCCCAGTCGTCCACGACCGTGAGGCCGGGCGCGTCGTGCGGTACGTACGCCACGTGCAGGGTGTCGTCGTCGGCGCGGGCGAGGACGGGGATCCAGTGGGCGAACAGCGCGCCCGTGCAGTAGTGCTTCACGCCGTCGAGGACGTACGACCCGTCCGGGCGCCGGGCGAGCCTGGTACGGATGTCCTGCACGTGCTTGGTGCCCGCCTCGGACTGGGCGTTGCCGAATCGCTTGCCGCGCAGCACCTCACCGAAGAAGAACTCCTGCTGCTCGTGCGTCCCCTGCCGGCGCAGCACGTTGACGTAGACGAAGTGGCTCTGCGGGATCTGGGCGAGGCTGGCGTCGGCGGCGGCCAGCAGCCGGAAGACCTCGGCGAGCGTCTCCGCACGGACGTCCGCGCCGCCGAACTCGGCCGGGACACTCACGGCCAGCAGCCCGGAGGCGGAGAGCCGTTCCAGCTCCGCGTGCGGCAGCCGGCGTACCGCGTCCCGCTCCGCGGCGTCCTTGCGGAAGTCCGCGGCCAGGCCGGCGGCGACGGCGAGGGCCTCGCCGTCGCCGCCGATCACGACCGGGGCGCTCATCCGGTGGCCGCCAGCAGTGCCGTACGGCCGCCCAGCGCGAGCGAGAACTGGTCCGTGACCTGGGCCAGCGCCTCGGCCGAGCCCGGCGCGACGATCAGCGAGCCGTCGTCGCCCACGGTGAGGTCCTTGTCGAGGGTGAACCATCCCGGCACGATGTGCGCGGCACCCATGGAACTCAGCACGGGGCGCAGGGCGTAGTCGATGGCCAGGACGTGGGCGGTGGAGCCGCCCGTGGCCAGCGGCAGCACCGTCTTGCCGGCCAGCGCGTACTGCGGGAGCAGGTCCAGCAGGGACTTCAGCAGCCCGGAGTAGGCGGCCTTGTAGACAGGGGTACCGACCACGAGCCCGTCGGCCCGCTCGACCAGGGCGGTGACCCGGATGATCTCCGGGTGCCGGAAGTCCGCCCCGAGCAGGGCCTCGGCGGGCAGGGTCCGGACGTCGAACGGGATCACCTCGTGCCCCTGCGCGGTGAGCCGGTCGTCCAGGTGGCGCAGCAGCCGGGCGGTGCGGGAGGTGGCGGACGGACTGCCGGAGAGGGAGAGAACGGTGGCCATGGGAGGACCTTTCAGGAGTACCAGGTGGGCTGCGGCAGTTCGCCGGTGAGGACGTGGCGGCCGACCTCGCGGCGCTTGTAGGCGACCGGGTCGTGGAGCGAGTGGGTGCGGACGTTGCGCCAGAAGCGGTCGAGGCCCTCCGCGGAGGCGGTGGCACGCGCGCCGGTCACCTCGAAGATGCGATGGGTGACGTCCAGGGCCACGTCGGTGGCGCGGGCCTTCACCGCGGCCACCCGGACCTCGAACTCGCCCCGGGCCTGTTCGGTGACCGCGTCCGGGTCGTCGTGCAGCCTCTGGCCCTCGGCGGCCACGGCGTCGGCCAGGGCCTCGACGGCCCACAGCTTGGCGGTGAGGTCGCCGTAGATGTCGATGACGTACGGCTCGTCGACGGCGTGCTCGTGGCCGCCGTGCAGCCAGGGCCGTGACTTGGTCCGGGTGTAGGTGGCGGCGGTCTCCAGCGCGCCGGCGGCGATGCCGAGGTAGAAGTTGACGAAGACGAGCTGGATGGTGGGCACGTTGAGGGTGTTGTAGACACGCGGCTGGAACCGCTTGTCGACGTAGCCCGCCGCGGCCGACCAGGGGACGCGTACGGCGTCGAGGGTGACGCCGCCGCTCTCGGTGAGGCGCTGGCCGATGTTGTCCCAGTCGTCGTGGAAGGTCAGGCCCTCGCTGTCGGACGGGACGATGGCGAAGACGTGGTCGTCGGTGCCGGCCAGGACGCCTTCCAGCACGGTGACGTCGGAGACCTTGCTGCCGGTGGAGAAGGACTTGCGGCCGGTGAAGGTGAGCGTGTCGCCCTCGTCCCTCACCACCACGTCCTCGTCGCGCGGGTTGACCGCACCGCCGAAGAACCACTGGTTGCGGGCGGCCTCGGCCTCTACGTGCTCCCACTGCTCGCGGGTGCCGACCAGCCGGGCGGCCCAGTTCCACAGGTAGTGGTAGCCGAGCAGCTGGCCGATGGAACCGTCCGCCTTGGCGACCTCGCGTACAACACGGTAGGCCGTGGGCCAGCCCTGGCCCCCGCCCCCGTGCTCGACGGGGCCGAGGAGGGTGACCAGGCCGGACTCCTTCAGCAGCCGGACCTCGGCGTACGGGGTGGCGGCGGTCTTGTCCCGGGCGGCGGCGTCGGAGGCGAGGACGGCGGCGACCTCGGCGGCGCGGGCGATCCAGCCGGCGGCGCCGGTCGGGGCGGGGGCGGTCTTCCAGTCGGTCGGTGCGGCGGTGCTCATGGGGATACCTCTTTCACTGTCGGTGCCGGTCACGGGTGGTCAGGCGCGGGCGGCGACGGTCTCGGACTCGGGCTGCCGGGCCTCCAGTTCGCGTACGAGGGGCAGCACCCGCTTGCCGAAGTACTCGACCTCCTCCAGGTAGTGCAGGAAGCCGAGGAGGAAGAGGTCGACGCCGAGCCGCTTGTAGGCGACGATCCGCTCGGCGATCTGCTCGGGGGTGCCGATCAGACCCGTACGGAAGCCGTCGTTGTACTGGACGAGGTCCTCGAAGTCCGAGTCCTGCCACATGCCCTTGCCGTCGGCGGTGGACTGCCCGGCCTGCCGGACGGCGTCCCGGAAGCCGTGCACGGCCGGGGTGTCGGCCTTGGCCACGATCTCGCGGAGCGTGTCGCGGGCCTCGGCCTCGGTGTCGCGGGCGATGAGGAAGCCGTTGAGGCCGAACTTCGGTGGCGTACGGCCCGCTCGGGCGGCGGAGGCGCGGACGTCGGCGATCTGCTCGGTGACGCCGTCGAAGTCCTTGCCGTTGCTGAAGTACCAGTCGGAGACGCGGCCCGCCATGGCCCGGGCGGCGGTGGAGTTGCCGCCCTGGAAGATCTCCGGGTGCGGACGCCCGGCGGTGTTCAGCGGCTTGGGCTTGAGGGAGAAGTCGCGCACCCGGTAGAAGTCACCGGCGAGTTCGGCGTGGTCCTCGGTCCAGATCGTCCGCAGGGCGGTGATGAACTCCTCCGCGCGCCGGTAGCGTTCGTCGTGCTCCAGCCAGGGCTCGCCGAGGGCGGTGAACTCGTCCTTGAACCAGCCGCTGACGACGTTGACGGCGAAGCGGCCGCCCGACAGGTGGTCGGCGGTGGCGCCGAGCTTGGCGAGGACGCCCGGGTGCCAGAGGCCGGGGTGGACCGCGGCGATGACCTTCAGCCGCTCGGTGGCAAGCAGCAGGGCGAGGCTGAAGCTGGTCGACTCGTGCTGGTACTCGGCACCGTAACTGGCCATGTAGCGGACCTGGCTGAGGGCGTAGTCGAAGCCGTTGTTCTCGGCGAGGACGGCCAGTTCGCGGTTGTAGTCGTAGCCCCAGTCGGTGCGCTGCTCGATGGTGCTGGTGACCAGGCCGCCGCTGACGTTCGGCACCCAGTAGGCGAAGCGGGCGGGGTCGGGTCCGGGCGGGACGGGCATGAAGGGCTCCTGACGGGAATGCGCATGCGAAAAGGCGCGTGCGATGGCAGGGAAAGGCGTGGGGTGATCGGGATTCGAGCGTGCGGGGACGCCGTTCCCGGGAAAGCCGAAATCGCCGCGGAAAGCGGCCGGCTGGGGAATTCACACAGGGAGATCAGCGCGAGTGCGAGGGTTTCCCTCGGGTGCGCTCAGACCCGATGGCGACAGCAGGAGCTGGAGACACGCGCAAGGTCGACATGGCGTCGCCGCGTGAGGTCCTGTCGCTTCATGCCTTCGATCAAAGCAGCAGGGAGTCCGGCCGGTCAAGAATGCCCGGAGTTGATTCCACATGCTGGGAGCAGGAATTCACGAGGTTGTGACAGGGGTTCCCTTGAACCCGGTCGGCGGTGATGGGCAGCCTCGTTGTCGTGCGTATAGAGCAGCTCGAATACCTCGCGGCCGTCACCCGGTCGGGTTCACTGCGGCGGGCCGCGGAGGAACTGCACCTGTCCCAGCCGGCGCTCAGCGAGACCGTGCGCAATCTGGAGCGCGAGCTGGGCGTGGACCTGCTGGAGCGCAAGCGGTCCGGGGCGAAGGTCAGCGACGAGGGCCGGGAGCTGCTGCCGCACATCATGGGCGTACTGGACGCGGTCGACCGGCTGCGCAGCGCGGCCGGCGACCAGCATCGCATCAGCCGTATGGTCCGGCTCGGCACGGTCAACACGGCCACCGTCCCCCTGGTGATCCCGACCGTGCGGCAGTTCCGGGCCGCGCACCCGCACACCCAGGTCGAGCTGGTCGGCGCGCAGCAGTCCGAGATCCATCGCGGGCTGCTGGAGGGCGCTTTCGATCTGGGGCTGGTGAACTACCTCGAGGGCGACGACCTGCCGCCCGGCTTCGAGACCACCGAGTTGCTGCGCGGCCGGCCGGTGGTGTGCGTGCGCCCGGACAGTCCGCTGGCCGCCCTGAAGACGGTGGACGCGGACAGTCTCCTGGCCGAGCCGCTGGTCGTGATGCGGTCCGGCTACGTCATGCACCGCTTCCTGCACCGGCTGCTCGACGGCCGTACGCCGTCCTTCTCGTACTCCACGGACGGCGCCGAGATGGGCAAGCTGATGGTCGCCGAGGGCCTGGGGGCGACGGTGCTGCCCGACTTCAGCGTCATCGGCGACCCGCTGGAGCGGCGGGGTGCGATCACGGTACGGCCGCTCGCGCACGACGCGACCGGCGTGCTGCTGGTCCTGCAGAGCCGCCCTTCCGGCCGGGTCCCCCGGGCCGTCCGCGATCTGCACGGGCTGTTCGTGCGCAACGCCCGTGCGTACCGCGTCCCTTCGTGAATCAGACGTCGCACCTGGACGAGCCTGCCTCGGTTCGATCGGGCCGCTATGGGTCCCGACCGGTGAGACACCCCCATCGACCTGGTGCGCGCACGCCCCTGTGTGGTCACCTGGCCCCACGACCGTGCTCGTGACCCGACTCTGTCCTCCGGCGCCCGACAAGCCCTTTCACACCGTATCGCGCCGACCGCCGCCGGAGGCGGCCCGCTGCCGTACCAGCGGGTCTTCGCCGTACGCGACGGGCTCCTCCTCGGTGACGGGCAGGACCGGTCCCCAGACGAAGGGCGGGTCCGGGATGTCGCGGCGCAGTACCGGGGCGACATCGGACTGGAAGAGCTGGAGCGAGGAGCGGTGCCGGGCATCCGTCAACCCGTTCGCGTCCGCGTGCAGATGGAGCACCGTGTGCCCGAACTGCTCGTGGTAGCGGTGCACCTTGTCGATGATCTGCTGCGGGCTGCCGATCAGGGCGGAGCTGCGCTCGACGAAGTCCTCCACGGTCTCGAAGACCACCGGCAGGCCGAACTGCCTCTGGAACGCAAGCGTCGACTCGAAGACCGGCCGGTAGACCTCGATCGCTTCCTGGGAGGTGCGGGTCACGAGGAGCCCGGCCGTGCCGGCGCCGACCGCGATCTTCGCCGGGTCGTGGCCGTGGAACTCCCAGCGCTCGCGGTAGTACCTGATCAACTCGGCGTACGGTTCGATGGGGTGGGTGACGTTCGCCGAGAACAGCGGGTCGCCGTAGCGGGCGGCCAGGTCCACCGACCCCTTGCTGGTGGCGCTGCCGTGCCAGACCCGGACGGGCCGCTGGTAGGGCCGCGGCCACACCTCGGCGTCCGTCGGCGGAGGGCGGAAGCGCGTCGCCGCGGTCACTTTGTCCTGTCGCCAGATCCGCCGGAACACCTCGTAGCTCTCGGCGTTGCGCTCCCACTGGTCCTCGGGTGTGACGTGGAACAGCTCGCGCTGGGCGGCGCCGTTGCCCTTGCCGATGATCAGCTCCAGTCGTCCGCCGGAGAGGTGGTCGAGGGTGGCGTAGTCCTCGTAGGCGCGCACCGGGTCGAGGAGGCTGAGCGTGGTCACGGCGGTGAACAGCCGGATGCGCCGGGTCAGTGCCGCGATGTGGCTGAGGACGACGGCCGGCGAGGAGGAGATGAAGGGCCGCTCGTGCCGCTCCCCCACTCCGAAGCCGTCGAAGCCGAGTTCCTCGGCGAGCAGGGCGTTGTCGAGGACCTCGCGGAAGCGGTCATGGGTCGGCTTGTGCACCCCGGTGACCGGGTCCGGCCGGTGCACGATCAGGGTGATGGCGAGGAACTTCACGACGCCGCCCGTTCGTCGTGGACGTCGTCCGGGTGGGGCAGGCCGAGGTGGTCGCGCAGGGTCGGGCCCTCGTACTCCGTGCGGAACACGCCCTGTTCCTGCAGGAGCGGGACGACCTTGTCGGCGAACTCGTCGAGGCCGGCCGGGGTGACGTGCGGGACGAGGATGAAGCCGTCGCTGGCGTCGGCCTGGACGAACTCGTTGATGGTACGGGCGATCGTCTCCGCCGAACCGATGAAGTTCTGCCGGCTGCCCGTCTCGATGACCAGGTCGCGGATCGACCAGTTGTGCGCGGCGGCGAGCTCGCGCCACTCGCGGGCGGTGGCCAGCGGGTCGCGGTACATGCGGACCTGGGCACGGCCCTTGGCGATGTGGTCGCCGCCGACGTCGGGGTCGATGTCGGGGAGCGGCCCGTCCGGGTCGTAGGAGGACAGGTCCCGGTTCCAGACGAACTCCAGGTGCTTGAGGGCGGTGGCGCCGCTGACCTGCTGCCGGCGCACCTCCTTGGCGAGTTCCTCCGCCTCGGCGTCGGTGTCGGCGAGCGTGAAGGTGGCGGCGGGCAGGATCAGCAGCTGGCCGGGGTGGCGGCCGTACGTGGCGAGGCGGTTCTTGACGTCGGTGTAGAAGGCCCGTCCCTCCTCGAGGGTGGCGTACCGGCTGAAGATCGCGTCGGCGCTCGACGCGGCGAACTCGCGGCCTTCGTCGGAGTCGCCGGCCTGGAAGATCACCGGGCGGCCCTGCGGGGAGCGCGGCACGTTGAACCGCCCGTGGATGTCGAAGTGCCGCCCAGTGTGGACGAAGGCGCTGGCCTTGGCGTCCCGCAGGAAGGTGCCGGTCTCCTGGTCGGCGAGGATCTCGTCGCCGTGCCAGGAGTCGAAGAGTTCGTTCGCCGTGGCCAGGAACTCCTTTGCGCGGGAGTAGCGCTCCTCCTGCGGCAGGAAGCCGCCGCGGCGGAAGTTCTCGCCGGTGAAGGCGTCCCAGGACGTCACGACGTTCCAGGCGGAGCGCCCGCCGGAGAGGTGGTCGAGGCTGGCGAACTGGCGGGCGACCTCGTAGGGCTCGTTGAAGGTGGAGTTGATGGTGCCGGTCAGGCCGAGGTGCTCGGTGACGGCGGCGAGCGCGGCCAGGACGGTGAAGGTGTCGGGGCGGCCGACGACGTCCAGGTCGTAGATCTGCCCGCCCTGTTCGCGCAGCCGCAGCCCTTCGGCGAGGAACAGGAAGTCGAACTTGGCGCGTTCGGCGGTCCGCGCGAAGTGCACGAAGGAGCTGAACTCGATGTGGCTGCCGGCGTTCGGGTCGCTCCACACGGTGGTGTTGTTGACGCCGGGGAAGTGGGCGGCCAGGTGGATCTGCTTCAGCGGCTTGCTCATGGTCGCGGTCGTTCCTCCGGCTCAGGCGGTGACGGTGACGTAGCGGTTGGCGGGGCGGGCCAGGCCCAGCAGGCCGCGCAGGGTGCCGGCCTCGTAGGCGCGGCGGAAGGCGCCCCGACGCTGCAGTTCGGGGACCAGCCCCCGGGTGATCGCCGGGAGGTCGTGGCCGGCGACGGCGGGGCGCAGCCGGAAGCCGGTCAGCCCGGCGCCGTGCAACTCCTGCAGCAGGTCGGCGAGTTCGGCGGGCGTGCCGGTGAAGATCCGGGCGTCGCTGGTGTACGGCTCCCCCGCGAGGGCGTCGAGGCGCGCGCGCCGGTCCTCCGCGGCAGCCTGGTCGTCGTCCAGGAAGACCACCACGTCACCGAAGACGTGCAGGGGTTCGCCCGCTCGCCCGGCCGTCTCCTGCTCGGCGCGGATCTCGGCGACGATCGCGCGGGCCTGTTCGGCGTCGTGCGGGGTGACGTAGCCGATGTCCGCCTGGCGGGCCACGAGCCGGTACGGAACGGTCTGGTGGGCGAGGGCGGTGACCAGCGGCTGGCCCTGCGGTGGACGCGGGGTGATGGAGGGGCCCCTGACGCTGAAGTACCTGCCTTCGAAGTCGATGTGGTGCAGCTTGTCGCGGTCGATGAAGCGGCCGGTGGCGGCGTCCCGGATCTCGGCGTCGTCCTCCCAGCTGTCCCACAGGCGGCGCACGACCTCCACGTGGTCGGCGGCTTCGTCGAAGAGGCCGGTGACCAGCTCCTGGGTGTCCGGGTGGTCGTAGGCCTCGATGCGCGGGACGGTGCGGCGGCCGAAGTGCGCGGCCTCGTTCGGGCGGGCGGTGATCTGCACGCGCAGGCCGGCGCGGCCTTTGCTGACGTAGTCGAGGGTGGCGATGGCCTTGGAGATGTGGAACGGCTCCGTGTGGGTGGCGACCACCGTCGGCACCAGGCCTATGTGCCGGGTCAGCGGTGCGACGCGGGAGGCGATGAGGACGGCGTCGAGGCGGCCGCGGACCTGGTCGGTCCGTTCGTCCGGGTCCAGGAAGTGCGAGGACTGCGGGCCGAGACCGTCCTCGACGGTCACGAAGTCGAGCAGGCCGCGTTCGGCCTCGGCGACCAGATCGGCCCAGTATCCGGCGGTGAACAGGTCGCGCGGGCGGGCCACCGGCTCGCGCCAGGAGGCGGGGTGCCAGCCGGTGCCGTCCAGGGCGACGGCAAGGTGCAGAGGAGAAGGGGGTGTCGGGGACATGGGGTGCCTTCCTGGAGGTCCGTGACGGGAACGCCGCCCTCGCACCGGAGGGGGAGGATGACGGAGGTGAGGGAACGGGGGCGGGGACGGCGGCCGCTCGCGGATCCGGCCGGGAGAACGCCGTCGCCCGCGCGCCCCGGATCGGCTACCCGTCGGTCCTGGGCAGGCCGGGCGGGTTGGTCTCGGACCTGGTCACGGCCTCGTCGGACAGGCCCCAGCGCTCGAGCACCTTCGCGTAGGTGCCGTTCCCGATGACGTGGTTGAGGGCGTCGGTGAGCGGCTCGGCCAGGCCGCTGTCCTTCTTGGTGGTGGCCGCGATGAGGCCCTGGAGGGCGGAGCCGGCGCCGGAGTAGGTGCCGACGACCTCGGTCGTGCCGGTGGTGGCCGCGTGGTAGGCGGCGGTCGGGTTGGGGCCGAGGTAGAGGTCGATCCGGCCGGACCGGAGGGCGAGGTAGGTGTCGCTGTCGTTCTGGTAGTACTTGATGTCCACCGGCTCACGGCCGGCCTTCTCGTTCTCCCTGCTCCACTCGATGAGCAGCTTCTCCTGGTTGGTGCCGCTCTGGACGGCGACGGTCCTCCCGGCCACGTCCTCGGGTCCGGTGACCTTCAGACCGCTGCCCTTCTTCGCCTCGAAGCCCAGGTTGTCCTCGCGGTAGGTGGCGAAGTCGTACTTCTCCTTGCGCTCCTCGGTGACGGTGATGTTGCTGAAGCCGGCGTCGTACTTGGCGCTGTCGAGGCCGACGAAGATGTTCTCCCAGGAGACGGCGTGGAACTCCGGTTCGAGGCCGAGCACGTCGGCGACGAGGTGGGCGATGTCGGGCTCGACGCCGATGAGGGTCTTGTTGTCGGTGGCGTGGAAGTTCAGCGGTGCCGCGCTCCCGGAGGACTGGACGAGTTTCAGCGTTCCTCTCCTGCGGATCTCCTCCGGGACCTCGGCGGCGATGGAGTCGACCTTGCCGGTGGTGACGCGGTTCTGGTCGGGGCTGATGTTGATCTTCGTCTTGCCGCCCGATGTGGCCGCGACCTCGGTCGTGCCGCCGTCGTCGGGGTTGCTGCACGCGGCGAGGACGAGGGCGGTGGCGAGTCCGAGCGCGGCTGCGGCGGTGCGGCGGGGGATCGAGGTGGACATGATCGTGCTCCTTGCCTGCGGAAAGGGGTGAGGACCGGTCAGAGGACCTTGGAGAGGAAGGCGCGGGTGCGCTCGTGCCGCGGGTCGTCCAGGACGGCCGCGGGCGGGCCCTGTTCCACGACGACGCCGCCGTCCATGAACACCACGGTGTCGGCGACCTCGCGGGCGAAGCCGATCTCGTGGGTCACGACGATCATGGTGGTTCCGGTGCGGGCCAGGTCCTTGATGACGTCGAGGACCTCACCGACGAGTTCCGGGTCCAGTGCCGAGGTGGGTTCGTCGAAGAGCAGCACCTTCGGTTCGAGGGCGAGTGCGCGGGCGATGGCCACGCGCTGCTGCTGGCCGCCGGAGAGCTGCCTGGGGTAGGCGCCGGCCTTGTCGGCGAGGCCGACCCGCTCCAGGAGCCGGCGGGCGGTGTCCTCGGCCTCCCCGCGCGGGCGGCGCAGCGCGGAGACGGGCGCCTCGATCAGGTTCTCCAGCACGGTCAGGTGGGGAAAGAGGTTGAAGTTCTGGAAGACGAACCCGATGTGGGTGCGCTGCTTCAGGACGTCCTTCTCCTTCAGCTCGTGCAGCTTGTTCCCGGAGCGGCGGTAGCCGATGAGTTCACCGTCGATGCCGATCCAGCCGCGGTCGACCTTCTCCAGGTGGTTGATGGTCCGCAGCAGGGTGGACTTGCCGGAGCCGGACGGGCCGAGGATCACGGTGACCTCACCGGCCCGGACTTGGAGGTCGACGCCGCGCAGTACCTCCAGAGGGCCGAAGCTCTTGTGGACGCCGTGGACGTCCACCATCACCTCACTCATCGGCGGTCTCCCAGGGGCTCGAGGGGTACGACGGGCCGGGCGGGCCGGGCCGCCGCGGCCCGGAGGTCGCGCAGGAAGCGGCGGGCGCGCTGGACGGGGGTGAGCGGCGGGGTGCGGTCGGCGCCGCGGGCGTAGTGGCGCTCGACGTAGTACTGGGCGACCGACAGCAGGGAGGTGAGGACGACGTACCAGGCGGTGGCGACCAGCAGCAGGGGGATCACCCGGCCGTTGCGGCCGTAGATCACCTGCGCCTGGTAGAAGAGCTCGCCGATGGACATCACGTAGACCACCGAGGTGCCCTTGAGCAGGCCGATGATCTCGTTGCCGGCGGTGGGCAGGATGGCGCGCATCGCCTGCGGCAGCACGATCCGGCGGATCTGCCGCAGCCGGGGGATGCCCAGCGCGGCGGCCGCCTCCAGCTGCCCGTGGTCGACGGCGATGACACCACCGCGCACGATCTCGGCGGCGTAGGCGGCCTGGTGCAGCGTCAGCCCGATGACGGCCGCGCCCATGGTGCCGATGATGCTGTTGCTGTCGACGGACCAGAACACCGGGCCGAAGGGGATACCGAAGCCCAACTCCTCGTACAGCGCGCTCAGGTTGAACCAGAACACCAGCTGGACGATCATCGGGATGGACCGGAAGATCCAGATGTGGGTCCAGGCGACGGTCTGCAGCACCGGACTGCGCGACAGCCGCATGAAGGCCAGCACGGTGCCGAGGAGGAAGCCGAGCACGGTGGCGTAGGCGGTGAGCTGGAGGGTCACCCACACCGCCCGGACGATCGTCTCGGACAGCACGTAGTCGCTGAAGACACCCCACTCCCAGACCGGGTTGGTGGCCAGACCATGCGCGAACTGGGCGGCCAGCACGATCACGGTGACGGCCGCCGCCCAGCGGGCGTGGTGGCGGGCGGGGACGACCTTGAGGGAGGCCGGATCGTCCGGAGCGGGCGGGGCCCCGGGGCCGGTGCCCGGGGTGGCCGCGCCGGGCGGCGCGATGCCGGTGGTGGATGCCATCGTGGTGTACCTGCTCGACTCTCAGGTGTGCTCGGGCGGGTTGATCCGCGACGTGTCGATCGCGGAGGCGGACGTGCCCCACTTCTCGAGGATCCGGGCGTACGTGCCGTCCTCGATCAGCTCGTTGACGGCGGCCTGGAAGGCCTTGGTCAGGGGGGAGCCCTTCTTGAAGGCGAAGCCGACGTCGAGGCGGTGGAACTCGCCGAGGAAGGTGGTTCGGGAGGCGGGCTGGGCCGCCTGGTGGCGCAGGCCGTTGATGGTCGACATGATCACGTCGATGCGGCCCTGCTGGAGCGCGGTGAGGGTCGCCGCGTTCTCCGAGTAGACCTTCACGTCGTACGGCTTCCTGCCGGCCTTCGCGCACACGTCCTTCCGCGCGGTGAGCGTCGCCTCGAAGGTGGTGCCGGCGCCGGTGCCGATGGTCAGCCCGCACAGCTGGACGAGGTCGGTGACCTCTGTCGTCAGCTCGGTGTCGCCCTTCCTCACCGCGAAGCCCTGGCCGTCGTTGATGTAGGTGACGAAGTCGATGGTCCTCAGGCGTTCTCCGGTGACCCCGAAGTTTCCGGTGCCGAAGTCGTACTTGCCGCTGCCGAGGGCGGGCAGGATCGTCTCGAAGGAGGCGTCCTGCCGCTCCAGCCTGATGCCGAGCACCTTGGCCACGGCGTCGGCGAGGTCGATGTCCTGGCCCTCGGGTGCCTTGTCCGTGCCGTTCGGATAGTAGGCCCCCGGCGGGAACCCGACCGAGCTGCCGACCTTCAGCGTGCCCGCCTCGCGGACGTCGGCCGGCAGCAGGGCGGCGACGGAGGGCACCTCGCGCACGGCGGCGACCGGGTCGTCGGCCGGGGCGGGAGAGGCCTGGGCGCCCACCGCCGCCGTGCCGCCGGTGTCACCGGAACCGCAGGCGGTCAGCGCGAGCAGCGGCAGCAGCGCGAGGACGGTGACCGCGCCGCGCGCACGGCTTCTGATCCCGGGGAGATTCACAGGTCGGTGGCCTTTCCTGGGTACGGGGTGACGGCGAGGTGCTTCTCGAACGGCAGCGGGCCGATGGTCTCCGGGTCGGCCCCGGTGTCGAACAGCGGCGTGTACCCGGTGGCCAGGTACAGACCGCGGGCCTCCGGCTGGCGCGGCCCGGTGGTCAGGTGGATCCGCCGGTAGCCGCGTGCGCCCGCCTCGCGTTCCAGCTCGGCGAGCACGCGGCGGGCGAGGCCGCGGCGGCGGTGGGCGGAGTGGGTCCAGATCCGTTTCAGTTCGGCGGTGGTCGCGTCGTGACGGCGGAAGGCACCGCCCGCGACGGGATCACCGTTCTCCAGCAGCAGCAGGAGCAGACCGCCGTGCGGTTCGGTGAACTCCTCGTCGGGGTAGCGGGAGATCTCGGCGTGCGCGTCCTTGCCGTAGCGCGTCGTGTACTCGTGTCCCAGTTCGCGCAGCAGGGGTCTCACCCGCGGGTCGGAGACCTCCGTGTGAACGACCGTCAGGTCCGTCGTCCGGGTCGCGGAACTCATGCGCCCACCGCCGCGAGGTCCCGCGCGCCGTGGGCCGCGCGTCCGGCGTCGCGCCGGGCGGCCTCCTCGCGGACGGCCGGGATCACGTGGCGGCCGGAGCCGGCGGCACCGGAGCAGGGGGTGGTGTCGGATCCGTCGTGGGTGGCGGCGATGCCGGGGAGTTCCACGGGCATGGCAGTGGCCTTTCGGAAGCGGCCGCACGCGGGCAGGGCGAATCGCCCCGCGCAGCAGCACGGGTGACGGCCCATCAGGCAGGTGGGCGGATGCGGGCGTGACGACGTCGGGCGTCAGGAGGAACGGAGCCGCGGCAGCGCGCGTGCGGAGGACTCGGCCCGCGACGGGGTCACCGAGGGAGGGAAGGGCCGGTCAGAGGGCCCGCTGCCGGATCAGACGCAACACGCGGCGGACCACACGCGACCGAAGTCGATGTGGTGGCGCGAAACCAAGCGCTGGTGGGCGGTCATGCGGTCCATTGAGCAGGACATCCCGCTGTTCGTCAAGCGGTGCCCGGATGCCGGGCGCCTCATCGGCCTGTCTCTCCCCCGGCGTTGTTGACACATCCGTGCCAGGGGCACATACGATCGACGACGGACCGGCCCCGCCCCGCGCGGCGGCCCTTCCGGCCGCGTTGAGGGACGCGGCGCATGTGACGTCGTCGAACCCCGGCCGCCCCGTGTCCGCGCAGCGCCCGCGCCGTCGCGTTCTCCCCCGGCTGTCACCGGGTGGTCACCCACGCCTGCGATTCCCTCCCCCGGAGAGCCTCCCGATGGTCACACCTTCCGACGTCACGTCCCTCCCTGCCCCGCACCCCCCGGAACCAGTGGGCGCCCCCGGGCCCGGCCTGCCGCGGATCGTGCCGCGCCGGCACATCGGCCGGTGGGTGACCGCCGCGGCCGCGCTGCTGGTGTTCGCCATGGTGCTCAACTCGGTCGTCCGCAACCAGGCTTTCCAATGGGGCGTGGTGGGGCGGTACTTCACCACTCCCGCCGTGCTCGACGGGCTGGCGCTCACCCTGTGGCTGACCGGAGCGGTGATGGTGCTCGGTTTCCTGCTCGGCACCGGGCTCGCGGTGATGCGGCTGTCGGGCAACCCGGTGCTGCGCACGCTGAGCTGGGGCTACGTGTGGGTCTTCCGGTCCACGCCGCTGCTGGTGCAGCTGCTGTTCTGGTTCAACATCGGCGCCCTGTACCCGACGCTCGGCTTCGGCATCCCGTTCGGCCCGGAGTTCGTCACCGTCGAGACGGTGAACCTGCTCGGCCCCACCCTCACCGCCGTCATCGGCCTCACCCTGCACGAGACCGCCTACGCCGCCGAGGTGGTGCGCGGCGGCATCCTCTCCGTCGACGCCGGCCAGACCGAGGCCGCCCAGGCGCTCGGACTGAGCAGGCGCCGCACCCTGCGCCGGGTCGTCATCCCCCAGGCGATGCGCTCCATCGTGCCGACCGCCGGGAACATGCTGATCGGCACCCTCAAGGGCACCAGCATCGTCAGCGTGCTGGCCGTGCACGACCTGCTGTACTCGGTGCAGCTGGTCTACAACCAGACCTACCAGGTCATCCCGCTGCTGATGGTCGCGACGCTCTGGTACGTCGCGGTCACCAGCGTGCTCGGCGTGGGTCAGTACTACGTCGAGCGGTACTACGCGCGGGGCGGCTCCCGTGCGCTGCCGCCCACCCCGCTGCGGCGGCTGCGCGGTCACCTGTCCGCCGTATGCGCCCGGTTGAGCGCGTCGGCGGCCCCCGACGCCCGTCCCGTGATCGGCGGTGACCGGTGAGCAGCACCCCCTCCGCAGCCGTCCTGGTCGTCGTCGGGGCGGGTCCGCGCGCCACCGGCCTGCTGGAGCGCATCGCGGCCAACGCCCCCGAACTCTGGGACGAAGAAAGGAAGTTGCACATCCACCTGGTGGATCCGCACCCGCCCGGACCCGGCCGGATCTGGCGGCACGCGCAGTCACCGCTGCTGCGGATGAACTCCATGGCCGAGGACGTCACCATGTTCACCGACGAGTCCTCCACGATCGACGGCCCCGTACGGCCGGGTCCTTCCCTCGCCGAGTGGGCCGCCCAGTTCTCCGGCAGGGGGCCGCGTCACGCGCCGTACACCGAGCCCGCGGATCCCGGCGTGCTCGCCGAACTGCGCGCCCTGGACGGGACCGACTTCCCCACCCGCCGCGCCCAGAGCGCCTACCTGGACTGGGTGTTCCGCAGGGTGCTGACCGAACTGCCGCCCTCCGTCACCGTCGAGTGGCACCGCGCCACGGCGACCGCCGTCACCGGCCCGCCGGACGGCCCGCAGCACGTGCGCCTGGCCGGCCGCACCACACCGCTCACCGCCGACCTGGTGGTCCTCGCCCAGGGACACCTCGGCTCGGCCCCCGCCGCCGAGCACCGCGGCCACGCCGCCTTCGCCCGCCGCCACGGCCGCTTCCACCTCCCGCCGGACTTCTCCGCCGACACCGACCTGTCCGGGCTGCGGCCCGGTGAACACGTGATCCTGCGCGGCTTCGGGCTGGCCTTCGTCGACCTGGTGACCCTGCTCACCGAGGGCCGCGGCGGCTCCTACCGCACCGAGCCCGACGGCACCCTCACCTACCTGCCTTCCGGCCGCGAGCCCGTCCTGCACGTCGGGTCCCGGCGCGGAGTGCCGTACCACTCGAAAACCCGCTACCGCCTCCAGGGCCCCCGGCCCGCCCTGCCCCGCTACTTCGGCCCCGACGCGGTCGACGCCCTGCTCGCCGGGGCCCGCCCGCTGGACCTGCGCCGCGACGTGTGGCCGCTGATGGCCAAGGAGATCGGCTTCGGCCACTACCACGAGCTGTTCCACGCGCATCCCGAACGCACGGCCCTGTCCTGGCCCGACTTCGCCGCCGCCTACGAACACCTCGACTGGTACTCCGACGCCATGGCCGCCCTCGTCGCCGAGGCCGTTCCCGACCCGGCGGACCGGCTGGACTTCGAGGCCCTCGACCGCCCCCTGGACGGCCTGTCCTTCCCCACGCCGGACGCCTTCCAGGAGCATCTGCGCCACCACATCGCCCAGGACGTCGCCCGCCGCGAGGACCCGGAGTTCAGCGCCGACCTCGGGGCGTTCCTCGCCCTGCTCTCCGTCTACGGCCAGCTGCCGCGCCTCGTCGCCGCCGGCCGGCTCACCGCCCGCTCCACGGCCGACGGCCTCGACGGCTGGTGGCACGGCTTCTTCAGCTTCCTCGCCTCCGGCCCGCCCGGCTTCCGCCTGCGCCAGCTCCTCGCGCTGTCCCGGGCCGGCGTCGTCCACTTCGTCGGCGCGGACATCCGGATCGGCACCGACGAGTCCACGGGCACGTTCACCGCCACCAGCCCCACCGTCCCCGGCCGTTCCCTCCACGCCACGGCCCTGATCGAGGCGTACCTGCCCGGCGCCTCCCTCGACCGCACCGAGGACCCGCTCCTGCGCGACCTGTACCGTCGGGGCGCGCTCGCCGAGGAGGTCGTCGCCGACCCCGCCCACACCCACCGCTCCGGCCTGCTGACCGTCTCCCCCGCCGACGGCCGCCTCGTCGACCCCGCCCTCGGCGGCCCCCACCCCCGCCGCGTCGCCCTCACCAACAGCCGGGCCGTCGCGGCCTTCGCCCGCCCCCGCACCGATTCCCCCGGGTTCCGCCAGAACGACGCGGTCGCCCGCGCGCTCCTGCGCGCCCTGGGCACCACCGGGGCCAAGACGGCGACACGTCCGGGGGACGGACGCCCTCTCACAGTGTGAGATCTTCCCTATTTTCCCTATCGAATTACTAGGAAAGCATTGACGGTGTCCGGCTCGGACGCACAGCATGATGAGCATGTCCCGTAAGCAGCAACGACTCGTTCGTCGTCGGCATGTCGACTTCGGTCACGTCGTCAGCGCCGCCTGCTGTCGCGCGTAAGGCACGGCCCGCCCGCTCGCCCGTGCCGCTCCGCTCCCCGTTTCGCAGGTGATCAGGCAAGCCGCTCACGGCGCCTGACGGCCCGACACACATCCGAGGGACAATCGCCATGACCACGGCACTTCCGACCCCGACCGCTCCGGACGACCGGTTCCTTCCCGACGCGCGCCGTCTTCGCCTGGTGGGCGACGCCGCACAAAACGGCACCGGGAAACACACGCCCGCGCCGCTCGTCGGTTACCTCCTGCTCGTCCCCGAGGGCACCGATCCCGCCGAACTCTTCGTCAAGGACAGGCCGCGCCCCGAGATCCGGCCGGTCACCGCCGCGGCCCCGAACCCCGTCCGGCAGGCGGGGGACGACGTCGTCCGCATCGACACCGCACGTCGTTCCGCCGAGGTCGACGGACGCGAACTCGACCTCACCTACCTGGAGTTCGCGCTGCTGGCGCATCTCGTCCGCCATCCCCACCACGTGCACGCGCGCGATCGGCTGGTGTCCGCCGTCTGGGGCTACGCCCACGTCGGCGACGGCCGCACCGTGGACGTCCACATCGCCCGCCTGCGCCGCAAGCTCGGCGAGGTCCACCGGCACCGGATCGTCACCGTGCGGCGCGTGGGCTACAAGTACGTGCCCGACGCCGCGCTCCGCGGCCGACCTTGAGGAGACCACGTCCGTGAAGGCCGTCTCAGCGCCGCCCCCTCCCCCCTCGCCGGCCGACCGGACCGGGCCCGGCCACGCGCACTGGCTGCGGGTGGCCCGCGAGGCGGCCGACGACCTGGCCACGGACACGGTGACCAGGGAACAGGCGGGCAAGCCCCCGTTCGACGAGGTGTCCCGGCTGCGCGAGGCGGGGCTGCTGACGCTCCTGGCGCCGGCCGGGTCCGGAGGAGGCGGCGCGGACTGGCCCACGGCCTACGCGGTCGTCCGGGAGGTCGCCGCGGCCGACGGCGCGATCGGGCAGCTGCTCGGCTGTCACTACTTCCTGTCGTGGAGCGCCCGGTTCTTCGCCGTGCCCGCCCTGGCGGCACGGACGGAGGAGCGGTCCGCGGCCGAGGGATGGTGCTGGGGCGGCGGCTTCGCCCGTCAGGATCCTCCCCTGACGCTGGTCAGGACCTCCCGCGGCCTGGCGCTCGGCGGCCGGCAGAGCTACACCACCGGGGTCCTGGTCGCCGACCGCCTCGCCGTGCGCGCCGTACGGGAGGACACGGGTGAACCACTCGCCGTCGTGGTGGATCCCACCCGGCACGGCGTCCGGGTCGACGCCGACATCGACACCTTCGGGCAGCGGCTCGCGGCCGGCGGCAGTGTGGCGTTCGACGGCGTACCGGTCACCGACGACGACGTGCTCGGTCCCCTTCCCGCGGACGAGGACTTCCCGTCACCCCGGGCCGCCCTGGCGTCGCCGGCCGGGCACCTCGTCTCCGTCCAGCTCCTTCTGGGCCTGGCCGAGGGGGTGCTCGCCGAGACCCGTGAGTACGGCGGGACGGGCCGGGCACCCTGGCACCTCCCCTGGTCGGCCGGCGCTCCCCACGACCCGGAGGTGCTGACCGTCTACGGGGAACTCACCGTCCTCACCCGCTCCGCGTCCGCCCTCGCCGATCAGGCGGTGGAGGCCGTACAGGGCGCGCTGGCACTCGGCGAGGACCTCACCTACGACGCGTACGCGGGCACCTCCGCCCTCGTGGCCATGGCCGAGGCCGCCGCCTCCAGAGCCGCGCGGGAGTCCACCACCCGCGCCCTCGACATCATCGGCCCCCGCTCCGCCTCCGCGCGGCTGGGCCTGGACCGCTTCTGGCGCGACGCCCGGACCCACACCCTGTACGAGCCCGTCGGCCAACGGCTCCGCGAGGTCGGGGACTACTTCCTCAACGGCGCCCACCCTCCGTTCGTCCTGCCCTCCTGACCCCGCGGCGGTAGGTTCGGAGCCGCATCCGCACCCCGCGCGCCGGGGCCGGCCGGCCCACCGCGGAGGCCGCCGGAACCGGTACGGACGGTGGTCACCCGTGGAGGACGGCCGGAGCCGTACGGGATAATGGGACGCATGCGGATCTCAGCCAGGGCGGACTACGCGGTACGTGCCGCGCTGCAGCTCGCCGCGTCACCGGACGACGGGCCACTGAAGGCCGAGGCCATCGCCGACGCCCAGGACATCCCGCACAAGTTCCTCGAAAGCATCCTGAACGACATGCGCCGGGGCAGTCTCGTGCTCAGCCGGCGCGGCGGCAACGGCGGCTACCGGCTGGCCAGGCCCGCCGCGTCCATCAGCATCGCCGACGTCATCCGCGCCGTGGACGGACCGCTGGTCTCGGTGCGGGGGGTCCGCCCGCCGGACCTGTCCTACACCGGCCCCGCCGAGTCGCTGCTCCCCCTGTGGATCGCGCTGCGGTCCAATGTGCGCGAGATCCTCGAGGGCGTGTCGCTCGCCGACGTCGCGTCGGCCCGGCTGCCCGACGACGTGGCCGCACTGACCGACGCCCCGAAGGCCTGGGGGAATCCCTGAGGCATCGGGCCGTCAACCCGGGATCCCGACAGGCGAGATGAGCGCGTCCGCCATGTGAGCACCCCCTTGGGACGGACGCCGTCTTCTGCCACGATCCCTATCAACCAGGTAGGAAAACTAGGAATCCGTGGGGGTGGCCATGAGAACGCTCGGCCGCGCGGACCTGTCATTCCTCCTGCTGACCTCGCGCCGTCACATCGACCTCGGCCGCACGTCCAGCGCCCTCTGTCGGCCCGTCTGAGACCGCCCGCGGAGCGCCCGTCAGCCGACGGCGCCACCCGCCCGCGCACATCTCCGCTCCCGGGCCCGCGACGGCGTTCCCGCCGCCGACGGCCTTCGGACGGGGCGCCCGCGCACGTCCACGCGCTCTCACCTCGCGTTTCCTCACCTCCCTGATCGGCTTCTTCCCCGAGAGGACACCTCCGTGTCTGCCGCAAGACCGCTCACCACCCTGCGCATCCTCGCCGCCGCGGCGGCGTTCCCCCTCCTGCTCACCGCCTGCGGCTACGGTTCCGACGCCGCCGACGACGACAAGCGGGCCGAGGTCGCGGCGGGCGCCGAGAAGCTCTCCGCCGGCGAGGTGAGGATCGGCTACTTCCCCAACCTCACGCACGCCACCGCCCTGGTGGGCGTCCAGGAGGGTCTGCTCCAGAAGGAGCTCGGCGGCACCGAGATCAAGGCCTCGACCTTCAACGCAGGACCCTCCGAGATCGAGGCGCTCAACGCCGGGTCCATCGACATCGGCTGGATCGGCCCCTCCCCCGCCATCAACGGCTACACCAAGTCGAACGGCAGGAACCTGCGCATCATCGGCGGTTCCGCCTCCGGCGGCGTGAAGCTCGTGGTCGACCCGGACAAGATCAAGACCACGGACGACCTCAAGGGCAAGAAGATCGCCACGCCCCAGCTCGGCAACACCCAGGACGTGGCGTTCCTCAACTGGATCGCGGAGAAGGGCTGGAAGGTCGACGCGGCGAGCGGCGCCGGTGACGTCTCCGTCGTCCGCACGGACAACAAGGTCACACCGGACGCCTACAAGTCCGGCTCCATCGACGGCGCCTGGGTACCCGAGCCGACCGCGTCCAAGCTGGTCTCCCAGGGTGCCGAGGTGCTCCTCGACGAGGCCGACCTGTGGCCGGACAAGAAGTTCGTGATCACGAACATCATCGTGTCGCAGAAGTTCCTGAAGGAGCACCCGGACGTCGTCGAGGCCGTGCTGCGCGGTTCGGTGAACACCAACGAGTGGATCAACGCCAACCCGGACAAGGCCAAGGCGTCCGCCAACGCGGCGCTGAAGGAACTGTCGGGCAAGGAACTGCCCGCCGACGTCATCGACCCGGCCTGGAAGTCGATCACCTTCCTCGACGACCCGCTGGCCTCGACCCTCGACGCCCAGGCGGACCACGCGGTCAAGGCCGGCCTGCTGGAGAAGCCCGACCTGAAGGGCATCTACGACCTCGGACCGCTCAACAAGGTCCTCCGGGCCGAGGGCAAGGAGGAGGTCGACGACGCCGGTCTCGGCGCCGAGTGACGACCACCGCGCCGAAGCGCTCCGGGAGACGACGGTCATGGCCACGACGACGGCACGGCCGGCCCTTTCACCGGAGCGCTTCCGCCGGACGGAAGCCTCCTTGCCCGGTGGTCGCGGCCGACAGGACCCTGAATCCGACCACGGAACGCGGGGTGAGGACGCCCCGCCGACAGGGACGGGGCCGTCATGCCGCACATCACCGCCTTCGCCAGGAACCAGTGGTACGTCGCCGCCTACCGTCACGAGGTGGGCCGGGAGCTGCTCGGCCGGACGGTGCTCGGGGAGCCGCTCGTGCTCTACCGCACCGAAGGCGACGGAAGTCCGGTCGTGCTCAACGACCGGTGTGTGCACCGTCGTTACCCGCTCTCCGAGGCGCCGACGCGGCTCGACGGCGACCGGATCGTGTGCGGGTACCACGGGTTCACCTACGACACCACCGGCACGTGCGTGTACGTGCCGGGGCAGAAGCGGGTGCCGCGCACCGCGCGCGTCGCCTCCTACCCCGTCGTCGAGCAGGACTCGCTGGTGTGGGTGTGGATCGGCGACCCGGCGCTCGCCGACGCGGGGAGCATTCCGCGGGCCCGGCACCTGGACTCCCCCGGCTGGGTGACCGTGCGGGGCATGGAGCCCGTCGACTGCGACCACGGGCTGCTCGTCGACAACCTCCTCGACCTCTCCCACGAGACCTATCTGCACGGCGGTTACATCGGCACCCCCGAGGTCGCGGAGACACCGATCACCACCGAGGTCGACGAGGGCGCCGGGATCGTACGGGTGAGCCGGCACATGGACGACGCCGCGTGCCCGCCGTTCTACGCCCGGTCGACCGGGATCGAGGGGCGGATCACCCGCTGGCAGGACATCGAGTACCACGCGCCGTGCCTGTATCTGCTGCACAGCAGGATCGCGCCGGTGGGTGTGCTGCCCGAGCCGGACGGCAGCGACCCGGGCGGCTTCCACACCGAGATCACGTACGCCATCACGCCGTCCGCCGACGGCAAGGTGTACGACTTCTGGGCGGTCTCGCGGGACTGGGCCACCGACGACACCGAGGTGAGCGAGTTCCTGCGGAGCAACAACCACACGGTCGTCATGCAGGACGTCGACGCGCTCAACCTGCTCCAGCGCTCTCTCGGCACCGAACGCGCCGGCTACCAGGAGCTGAGCATCAACATCGACACCGGCGGTCTGGCCGCCCGCCGTATCCTCGCCCGGCTGGTGGAGGAGGGGAACAAGCCCGTGGAGAGGGTCCGATGAGCGGGCGCAGCACCGGCGAGGTCTACCGCGTCGACTGGCTGCCGGGCACCGATCTGCTGCACGGCACCTGTCACTGCGGGCGCGAGCACACCGCGCAGGACCCGGTCGAGATGTGGGAGTGGATGCTCGCGCACCCGTGGGGGCACGAGCCGCGGGGAGCCGGTGCATGACCTCGTACGACGACGTCGGACTCGTCGTGGAGCGGCGGGAGCCGGCGGCCGACGGCGTGCTCGTCCTCACCCTGCGGCACCCGTCGGGCGCGGAGCTGCCCGGCTGGGAGCCGGGCGCGCACATCGACCTGGTGCTCGGACCGGAGCTGGAGCGGCAGTACTCGCTGTGCGGGGACCCGGCCGACCGGGACCGCTGGCGGATCGCCGTCCTGCGCGAGACGGACGGCAGGGGCGGCTCCGCGTACGTACACGAGCGGGTGCGGCCGGGCGACAGGGTACGGGCGCGCGGACCCCGCAACCACTTCCGGCTGGAGCCCGCCGGACGTTACCGCTTCGTCGCGGGCGGCATCGGCATCACCCCCGTGCTGCCGATGCTGGCCGCGGCCGAGGCGGCGGGCGCCGACTGGACGCTGCTGTACGGCGGACGCACCCGGGCCTCCATGGCGTTCACCGGGGAGCTGGCCCGTTACGGGAAGCGGGTCACGCTCGTCCCCGAGGACGAGGCCGGGTTGCTGGACCTCGCCCCGGTGCTGGACGGCCTTCCGGAGGGCGCCCTCGTCTACTGCTGCGGTCCCGGTCCGCTGCTCGACGCGGTCGAGGAGCGGTGCCCGGCCGGAGCACTGCGCGTGGAGCGGTTCCGGCCGCGGGAGCGGGACACCGGCGTGGACCGCGCGTTCGAGGTCGTCCTGGCCCGCAGCGGCCGGACGCTCACCGTCGCGCCGGACGTCTCCGTCCTGGACGCGGTGCGCGGGGCCGGGGTCGAGGTGCTCCACTCCTGTGCCGAGGGCACCTGCGGCACCTGTGAGACCGAGGTGCTGGAGGGCGAGCCGGACCACCGCGACTCGGTGCTCACCGAGGCGGAGCGGGCGGCCGGGGAGACCATGCTCATCTGTGTGTCCCGGTGCCGTGGGCGGCGGCTCGTACTGGACCTGTGATCCGCGGCGATTGTCAATTATTGGACCGCGTACGGGGATTGACCTTGTCTCGGCACGGGCCATACGTTCCCGATCGGCACGTTCGTTCTCTCTGCGCACAGCCTGTCGGAGCATCCGGTCCGGTCCCACCGCGGGGGTCACAGTCATGCGTCGTCGTCTGCTCATCGGCCTCACGGCCCTGTCCGTCCTGACCGCCGCGACGGCCTGCGGCTCCTCCGACTCCGGTGGGTCGGACGGAGCCGGCTCGTCCGGCGGCACCACCAGCGTGACGGTGGGGCTGATCCCCATCGTCGACGTGGCGCCCCTGTACCTGGGCCAGAAGAAGGGATTCTTCAGCGAGCGCGGGCTGAAGCTCGAGTTCTCCAGCGCGCAGGGCGGCGCCGCCATCGTGCCCGGCGTGGCCAGCGGCCAGTTCGCGTTCGGGTTCTCCAACATGACCTCGCTGATGATCGCCCGGTCCAACAACGTGCCGGTGAAGGCGGTGGCGAACGGCATCGCCTCGACCGGTGTGGTGGGCAAGGACTTCGAGGCGCTCACCGTCAAGGACGACAGCCCCATCAGGTCGGCGAAGGAGCTGGAGGGCAGGAAGGTCGCCATCAACACCCTGAAGAACATCAACGAGACCGCGGTGCGCGCCTCGGTGCGCAAGGCGGGCGGCGACCCCGACAAGGTGGAGCTGGTCGAGCTGGCCTTCGACCAGATGCCGGCCGCGCTCGACGGCGGGCGGATCGACGCGGCGATGGTGGTGGAGCCGGCACTGGCCACGATCAAGAGCCAGGGCGGCCGCGAGATCGCCTCCCCCATGATCGACATCGCTCCGGAGCTCACCGTCGCCATGTACTTCACCTCCGTCAAGTACGCCCAGGAGAACCCGGAGACGGTGAAGAAGTTCCAGGAGGCCACCGCCGAGTCCCTCGCCTACGCCGACTCCCACCCCGACGAGGTGCGCGAGATCGTCACCACGTACACGAAGATCCCGGCCGACGTGCTGGCGAAGGTGACCCTGCCGAAGTGGCCGGCCGAGCCGAACCGCGCCTCCATCGAGGAACTGGCGGAACTGGGCGCCGAGGACGGGCTGTTCAAGCAGAATCCGGACCTGGACGAGCTGCTGCCGTGAGGGGAGCCGACGCCGCGCTCGGCGCGGCCGGGCTCGCGGCCTTTCTCCTGCTCGCGGAGGCGGTGCCGCGGCTCGGCCTGGTCGAGGAGGACTACTTCCCGCCGGTCACCCGGATCGCCGACGCCCTCGGCACGGAGCTCGCGGACGGCGCCTTCTGGACCGCGCTGGGTGACACCCTCACCGGCTGGGCGCTGGGTCTGGCGATCGCGGCCGGCGCGGGGATCGTCGCCGGGGTGGTCCTGTCGGTGGTGCCGTATCTGCGCGAGGCGACGGCGTCCACGGTCGAGTTCCTGCGCCCCATCCCGTCGGTCGCGCTGATCCCGCTGGCGGTGCTGCTGTACGGCACCGGACTGGAGTCGGTGCTGCTCCTCGTCGTGTACGCCTCCTTCTGGCAGGTGCTGATCCAGGTCCTGTACGGCGTCCAGGACGTCGACCCGGTCGCCGAGGAGACGGCACGGTCGTACGGGCTCGGCACCTGGGCCCGGGTCCGGCATGTGCTGTGGCCGACCGCGCTGCCGTATGTGATGACCGGGGTGCGGCTGGCGGCGGCGGTCGCGCTGATCCTCGCCGTCACCGCCGAACTCGTCATCGGCGCGCCGGGGCTGGGCGCGCGGATCGCGGTGGCGCAGACCTCGCAGGCGGTGCCCGAGATGTACGCGCTGATCGTCGTCACCGGTGTACTCGGGCTGCTGATCAACGTCGGGGCCCGGTCGGTGGAGCGGCGGGCGCTGGCCTGGCACCAGTCGGTGCGCGGGGAGGTGGCGGTGTGAGGCGGCTGCTGCTGCGGCTGGTGTTCGTGTTCGCGCTGCCGCTGGTGCTGGTGGCGGTGTGGTGGGTGTCCTCGGCCGGCAGCGAGGACGTGTACTGGCCGCCGCTGCGCACCATCCTGGAGACCTTCCCGGAGGTGTGGACCGGTGAGCGGTGGCGCGGTGACGTGCTGCCCAGCGTGCTGCGGCTGGCGGCGGGCTACGCCCTGGCGGCCGTCGTCGGTGTCGCGCTCGGCACGCTGATCGGCTCGTACCGGAGGGTGCGGGCGGTGTGCGAGCCGGTGCTCGAGTTCCTGCGGGCGGTGCCGCCGCCGGTGCTGGTGCCGGTGATCATGCTGTTCGCGGGCATCGGCGACACGATGAAGATCGTCGTCATCGCGAGCGGCTGTGTCTGGCCGGTGCTGCTCAACACCGTCGAGGGCGTGCGGGCGGTCGACGCGGTGATGGCCGAGACGGCCCGCTCGTACGGCATCAGGGGCGTCACCCGTCTGAAGGACGTGGTGCTGCCCTCGGCGAGCCCGCAGATCTTCGCGGGGCTGCGGCAGGCGCTGTCGATCGGGATCATCCTGATGGTGATCAGCGAGATGTTCGCCGCCAGCAACGGTCTCGGTTTCACCGTCGTGCAGTTCCAGCGCTCCTTCGCGATCCCGGACATGTGGACCGGCATCCTGCTGCTCGGTCTGCTCGGCTTCGTCCTCTCGGTCCTCTTCCAGCTGGTCGAGCGGCGGGTGCTCGGCTGGTACCACGGTCTGCGCGCCGCCGCCCGGCGGTCCCGGTGAATCTCGCGAAAGGGCGGTCGATGCTCGACGTACGCGGTCTGCGGAAGGTGTACGAGGGTGCGGGGCGGCACGTCGAGGCGGTGCGCGACCTGACCTTCACGGTGGCGGCCGGTGAACTGGTCTGCCTGGTCGGCCCGTCCGGCTGTGGCAAGACGACACTGCTGAAGTGCGTGGGCGGGCTGCTCGAACCGACGGCCGGTGAGGTGTTCCTGGCCGGGCGGAGGGTGGACGGTCCGCCGCCCGGGATGGCGTTCGTGTTCCAGGAGTACGGGCGCAGCCTGTTCCCGTGGATGCGGGTCGGGCAGAACGTCGGACTCCCGCTGAAGCAGAAGGACCTGGGCAAGGCGCGGCGCCGTGAGCTGGTCGCGGACGCCCTCGCCTCGGTGGGGCTCGCGGACGCGGCCGGGGCGTACCCGTGGCAGCTCTCGGGCGGTATGCAGCAGCGGGTGGCGATCGCGCGGGCGCTGGCGTACGAGCCCGAGGTGCTGCTGATGGACGAGCCGTTCGCGGCGGTCGACGCGCAGACCCGCGCCGATCTGGAGGACCTGGTACGGCGGTTGTGGCGGGAGCGCGGGATCACGGTCCTGTTCGTCACCCATGACATCGACGAGGCGGTGTACCTGGGCGAGCGGGTGATCGTGCTGTCGGCCTCCCCCACCGTCGTACAGGAGCAGCTGAAGGTCGATCTGCCGGCCGAGCGGGACCAGTTGAGCACCCGCGTGGCGCCGCGCTTCGCCGAGCTGCGGACCCATGTGTACGAGCGGATCCAGGCGGCGAAGCGCGGAGCCGGCACGGTCAGGAAAGATACGCCTCCACTTCACTGAACTGGGCCGCCGGCCAGCCGGTGTTGCCGGTGACGTGCAGCCGGACGTAGCGGAGGTCGCCGGTGACCGGGATGGTCACCGTGTTGCCGGTGGCCGGGTCGAAGCGGTAGTCCTTCGAGGCGACCACCGTCGAGTACGCCGAGCCGTCGGCGCTGCCCTGCACGGACAGGGTCTGGGTGCGGGCTCCCCACGCGGCCTGCGGGGGCAGTTTCAGCACCAGCCGGCGTACCGGCTGCCGGGAGCCGAGGTCGACCGTGAGGGACTGCGGGAAGGCGTGGTTGGCCGACTCCCAGTAGCTGTCGGCGTCCCCGTCGACCGCCTTGCCGGGGGTGTAGACGTCCTGGGAGCCGGTGGCGGTGGCCGGGCGGCCCTGGGCGAGGTTGCGGTCCGGGTCGGGGTCGGGGTTGCCCTGGCCGGGCTGGGGCCAGGTGGTGCAGTCGGACCAGGTGCTGCCCCAGCCGGAGTTGCCGCCGCCGTCGGTGACGGTGAAGGTGCCGGAGCCGGACGGGTAGGGGCAGTTGTAGACGCCGGCCGAGCCGACGCCGGTCGCCGTCACGTCGCGGAAGGTGGCGGCCCCCTGGGTCTCCGCCTGGACGACGACCGTGCCCACCTTGTTCACGGTGGCGCCGTCGACGGTGATGTTCTTCGCGGCGTGTCCGCGTCCGCTGCCCGAGACGAACTCGAAGGCGCTGTAGGGACTGTCGATGACGGTCGTGTCGGTGATCCGCACCTGTGCCTCGATGGCGCTGTCGTAGGAGTCGACGCGCAGGGCGCCCATCGGGTGGTTCCAGTTGGGGTTCATGGCGCCGGTGCGCACGAGGGTGTTGCCGTCGACGGTGATGGTGCCGGACAGCGGGTGGAAGGGGTCGAGGAACTTCTGGTTGGAGATGGCGATACCGCTGCCGAGGGCGTTGGTGTCGGAGATCAGGTTGTTCCGTACGGTGATGTCGGTGCCGCCGTAGATCGCGATGCCGTTGGCGAGGTTCGGCTGCGAGATGGTGTTGTTCTCGAAGCTGCTGTTCACGTCGGGGGCGTTCAGCGACCACATGGCGAGCGCGTCGTCGCCCTGGTTGCGCAGGAAGTTGTTGCGGACCTTCACTCCGCGCGCGTTGCCGTTGAGGTTGAGGCCGTCCGCGGTCATGTCGAGGAAGCGGTTGTTCTCGACGACGAGGTTGTCGTTGGTACCGGTCAGCCAGAGGCCGACCTTGAGGTGCTGGAGCCACATGCCGGAGACGGTGGAGTTCGGGCCGAGGGAGCCGTTGACGAAGTTGTCGGGGCTGGAGTCGACGCGTTCGGTGACCTCGCCGATGACGGCGAAGTCCTTGAGGTGGACGTTCCCGGCGGAGCCGGTCTGGTCGATGAAGCGGGAGCCGCGCACGATCGAGTGCCAGCTTCCGGCGCCCCGGATCGTGACGTTCTGGACGCCGTTGAGGGAGGAGGTGAGCCGGTACTCCCCCGGTGGGATCCAGACGGTGCCGCCCCGGGCGGCGGCGATCGCGGACCGGAAGGCCTGCGTGGAGTCGCCCTGTCCGCTCGGGTCGGCGCCGTGGTCGGTGACGGAGACGGCGCCGGAGGGTTTGGCGGCGGGGCCGGCGACCTGCTCGAAGTCGGCGACGTCGACGGTGACCTGGACGCCGGTGGCCTCCACGGCGACCTTGTCACCGGCCTGGAGGTCGCGTCCGAGCAGCATGCGGGTGTTGTCGTAGAGGTGGTGGGTCCTGGCGCCGGCGATCCAGGGGGTGTCGACATAGGAGTACTTGGAGGTGACGGGGAGGCTCTGGGCGAGTCTCTGGCCGTTGACGTGGACGGCGAGGCTGCCGGACTGGCCGTCGGGGACGCTGTAGGCGACGTTCACGGCGTTGGCCGCGCGGGGCACGGTGAACTCCACGCGCTGCCCGGCGGTGAGGCGCACCGCCTGGCGGCCGGAGGCCTCGGAGGCGAGGGTGCCCTGGGTGTGGTCGGGTCCGATCCTGGTGCCGGTGCCGGTGGCCGCCTCGGCCTCGACGGAGGTGAAGGGGAGGGTGGCGCCCGCCGCGGCGTGGGCGGGGGCGGGCGCGAGGGCGACGAGCATGCCGGCGGCGACGGCGACGACCGTACCGATGGCTGGCATGCTCCTGACAGTGGATCCGGTGCTCATGTGTGCTGGTCCCTTCGTGGTGGGGGCAGGGAAAGCTAGCCGCGCAACCAGACCGCGGTGTCCTTCGGCAGTCGTCCGTCGGGGTCCAGGGGGCCGCTGCCGAGGAGCAGAGCGGTGTGGGCGGGGAGGTCGACGGGCGTGTCCGCGAGGTTGACCACGCAGAGGACGCCGCCGTCGGCGCGGCTGAAGGCGAGGACGCCGTCGGCGGCGGGCAGCCAGGTGAGCGGGCCGTCGCCGAGGACGGGGCGCAGCCGGATCGCCTCACGGTAGAGGGCGAGCATCGAGCCGGGGTCCCCCTTCTGCCGGTCGGCCGCGTACGAGGCCCAGCCGGCGGGCTGCGGCAGCCACGGTTCGCCGCCGAACCCGGCGTGCGGTGCGCCGGCCGTCCACGGCAGTGGCACCCTGCACCCGTCGCGGCCGGGGTCGGTGCCGCCGGAACGGGCGTGCATGGGGTCCTCGATGCGGTCGAGGGGGATGTCGGCCTCGGGCAGTCCGAGTTCCTCGCCCTGGTAGACGTAGACCGCGCCGGGCAGGGCGAGGGAGAGCAGGGCGGCGGCGCGGGCCCGGCGGGTGCCGAGGGCGAGGTCGGTCGGGGTGCCGAAGGCCTTGGCGGCGAAGTCGAAGCCGGTGTCGGCGCGGCCGTAGCGGGTGACGGTGCGGGTGACGTCGTGGTTGCACAGCACCCAGGTGGCGGGGGCGCCGACCGGCGCGTGTTCGGCGAGGGTGTCCTCGATGGAGGTGCGCAGGCGGGCCGCGTCCCAGGGGCAGGTCATGAAGGAGAAGTTGAACGCGGTGTGCAGTTCGTCGGGGCGCAGGTAGCGGGCGAAGCGTTCGGTGTCGGGGAGCCAGACCTCGCCGACGAAGACGCCTCCGTACTCGTCGGCGACGGCCCGCCAGGCGCGGTAGACGTCGTGGAGTTCGCCGCGGTCGACATAGGGGTGCGGGTCGCGGCCCTCGACGAAGTCGGGCAGCCGGGGGTCCTTCACCAGCAGGGCGGCGGAGTCGATGCGGACGCCGGCCACTCCCCGCTCGAACCAGAAACGCAGGATGTCCTCGTGCTCCTGGCGGACGGCGGGATGGGCCCAGTTGAGGTCGGGCTGCTCGGGGGCGAACAGGTGGAGGTACCAGTCGCCGTCGTCCAGTCTGCTCCAGGCGGGGCCGCCGAACTCGGACTTCCAGTCGTTCGGGGGGAGTTCACCGTGCTCGCCGCGGCCGGGGCGGAAGTGGAACAGTTCCCGCTCGGGGCCGCCGGCGAGCGCGGCCCGGAACCAGGGGTGCTGGTCGGAGACGTGGTTCGGCACGATGTCGACGATCGTGCGGATGCCCAGGTGCCGTGCCTCGGCGATGAGTTTCTCGGCTTCGGCGAGGGTGCCGAAGGCCGGGTCGATCGTCCGGTAGTCGGCGACGTCGTAGCCGCCGTCCTTCATCGGGGACAGGTACCAGGGGTTGAACCACAGGGCGTCCACGCCGAGTCCGGCGAGGTACGGCAGTCTGGCGCGGACGCCGGCGAGGTCTCCGGTGCCGTCGCCGTCGCCGTCGGCGAAGCTGCGGACGTACACCTGGTAGATGACGGCGGAGCGCCACCAGTCGTCGTTCGGGGCAGGGGTGGGCTGTCCCACGGTGCGTGCCTTTCTCTTGTGCGGATGAGGTGCGGTGTCAGCCCTTGGTGCTGCCCGCGCTGATGCCGGCGATGATGTGCCGCTGGAAGACGAGGAACAGCGCGACCATGGGGATGCTGGCGATCACCATCGCGGCGATGAGCACGGTGAGCTGGATGTTCTGCGACAACTGCACGAGGGCCACGCTGATCGGCTGCTTGTCCGTGTCGGAGAAGACCATCAGCGGCCACAGGAAGTCCTGCCACACGGCGACCAGGGCGAAGATCGACACCACGCCGAGCACGGGCCGTGACATGGGCAGCACGACCGACCACAGGGTGCGCAGCTTCCCGGCGCCGTCCATCTCGGCGGCTTCGAGCACGTCCCTGGGCAGTTGGTCGAAGAACCGCTTGAGCAGGTAGAGGTTGAAGGCGTTGGCGACGGCAGGCAGCCAGATGGCGAGAGGGTCGTTGAGCAGGCCGAGGTCGGCCACGGTCAGGTACTTCGGTACGACGAGGGCCTGCGCCGGGACCATCAGGGTGGCGAGGATGCCGCCGAGGATCAGCGTGCCGAAGGCGGGCCGGAGCCTGGACAGGGCGTAGGCGGCGGCCGTGCAGAACACCAGTTGGAACAGCCAGGCGCCGGCCGCCTGCACCACCGTGTTCCACAGGTGGGTGGGCAGCTCCATCAGCTCCCAGGCGTCGGTGTAGCCGCTGGTGCTCCAGCTCTCCGGGACGAGGGTGGGCGGGGTGCGCGCCACCTCGTCCGGTGACTTCATCGCGCCGCTCGCCATCCAGTAGACGGGGAAGAGGAAGGCGAGCGCGAACAGCACGACGACGCCGGTGAACACGGTCCAGTAGACGGCCCTGCCGCGCGGGCGGGCCAGCACGGCCGGGGAGACGAGGGTGCGGGTGGTGCTGCTCATGCGGCCTCCTCTCCGGAGCGGGTGAGACGGAGGTAGACGGCGGAGAACGCGCCGAGCAGGGCGAGGAGCATCACGCTCAGCGCGCAGGCGCCGCCGAAGTCGTTGTAGAGGAAGGCGTACTTGTAGATGAGGTAGAGGACGGTCACGGTGGCGTTCTCGGGGCCGCCGCCGGTGATCACGAAGGGTTCGGTGAACACCTGCATGGTGGCGATGATCTGGAGCAGCATCAGCATGAGGATGACGAACCTGGTCTGCGGGACCGTCACATGGCGGATGCGCTGGAGCAGGCCCGCGCCGTCGAGTTCGGCGGCCTCGTACAGCTCGCCGGGGATGGACTGCAGGGCGGCGAGGTAGATGAGGACGGTGCCGCCCATGTTGGCCCAGGTGGCGACGATGACCAGGGAGATCAGTGCGGTGTCGGCGCCGTTGGACCAGTTCGAGGTGGGCAGGTGGAGGAAGCGCAGCGCCTCGTTGGCGAGGCCGGCGCCAGGATCGTAGAACCACTTCCACAGCAGGGCGCTGACCACCGGCGGGATCATCACCGGCAGGTAGACGACGACCCGGAAGAAGGCCTTGGCGTGCCGCAGTTCGTTGAGCACGAGGGCCAGGACGAAGGGGATCGCGAAGCCGATCAGCAGGGCGAGCAGGGTGAAGGTGAGCGTGTTGCGCCAGGCGGCGCCGAACTCGGGGTCGTTCAGGACCTGGGTGAAGTTGGTGGTGCCGACCCATTCGGGGTCGGAGCCCGGCGTGTACTTCTGGAAGGCGATCACGACGGCGCGGATCGCCGGGTACCAGGAGAACAGGGCGAAGCAGGCGAGTCCGCCGGCGAGGAAGCCGTAGGCGCGCAGGTGGTCGGTGAGGCGGCGCCGTCTCCGGTCCCCTGCCGGGGACGGCGCCTTCACCGGTCGGATCCGCGGGGCCGCGGGCGGCCGTTCAACCGTCTTCGTCACCGGTCAGCTCCGGGCCAGGATGCCGTCGATCTTGCCGGAGGCGTCCTCGAGGAGCCGGTCGATGTCCGCGTCCTCCTGGGTGAGGACGGCGGAGACGACACCGTCGAGGACGGAGTAGAGCTGCTGGGCGTGCGGCGGCTCGATCTTCATCTCCAGTTGCTGATTGCCGTCGAGGAAGGCCTGGTAGTTCTCCACCGGGACGTTGGCGTTGGCCTTCTTGACCTGCTGGTCCTTGTCGTCGGCGGCGCCGGTGAAGAGGCGGGGTTCGGGCAGGCCGACGGGGGCGTCGTTCTTCTTGGCGCGGGCGTAGTCGCCGAGGAATCCGTCGCCGGGGGTGAGGAACATGTGGTCGAGCCACTTGAGGCCGGCGCGGATCTGTTCGGGTGAGGCGTTCTTGTGGAACATGTAGCCGTCGCCGCCGATGAGGGTGCCTTCGCCGCCGGGCATGGGGGCGAGGGCGATGTTCTCGTACGCGGCGCCCTTCTCCTTGACGAGGATGGGGATGTTGTCGGGGGCGGCGAGGTACATGCCGAGTTTGCCGGCGCCCATCATCTGCTGGACGTCGTTGATGACGAGCAGTTGCTTGCTGCCCATCGACTCGTCCTTCCACCGCATGTCGTGGAGGGTCCGGAGCACGGCACGGCCCTCGGGGGTGTCGATGGTGGCCTTCTCGCCGTCGGCGCTGACCACGTCGCCGCCCTGGGAGTAGAGCTCGGCGGTGAAGTGCCAGCCGCCCTGGTTCTGGGCGCTGTAGTCGGCGTAGCCGACGGTGCCGTCGCCGAGTGCGGTGATCTTCTTGGCGGCGGTGCGGACCTCGGCCCAGGTGGTGGGCGGCCGGTCCGGGTCGAGGCCGGCCTTTTCGAAGAGGTCCCGGTTGTAGATCAGGCCCATGGAGTAGCCGGTGCGCGGGATGCCGTAGACCTTGCCGTCGACGGTGTAGATGTCGCGGAGCTGCTGCTGGATGGTGTCGTAGCTCTTCAACTCCTTGACGTACGGGGTGAGATCGGCGGCCTGGTTGATGTCGACGACGTGCTTGGCGTCGGTGAAGTACGTGTAGAAGACGTCCTCCATCTGTCCGCCGGCGAGTTTGGCGTCGAACGTCTTCGGGTCCTGGCACGGGAAGGCGTCGTGCGGGACGACGTCGATGCCGGGGTTCTTCTTCTCGAAGGCGGCGATGTCCTCCTCGAAGAACCGCCGGTCGACCTTGGCGCTCTTGGGCGGCATGCAGTTGACGGTGATGCGGGTCTTGCCGCCTGCGGTGTCGTCGCCGTCCGAGCCGCAGGCGGTGAGCGCGAGCGCGCCGACGCCTAGCGCGACGAGGGTACGACGGATCCCGGTGTTTCTCATCGGTGGACCCCTTAAGGGACAGGAGTGAGTGAACCCCTCGGAACAGGAGCGGTGGGCGGGGCACACTCAAGCACCGACGACATCGGTCCGCAAGATGTCGCGCAGAATGTGAAATTATTCGACAGCGGAGTGGATCTCAGGGACGAGGCGCCTGGGCGGTCGACCCCCGCACCACCAGCTCGGGTTCGAAGAGCAGCTCCTCGGGAGCCACGGTGCTGCCGCTGATCTGCGCGTTCAGCAGCTCCACGACCGCCTTGCCCATGGCCTCGATGGGCTGCCGGACGGTGGTGAGCGGGGGCTCGGTGCAGTTCATCAGCGCCGAGTCGTCGTAACCGACGACGGATATCCGTCCGGGGACGTCGAGTCCCTTGCGGCGGGCGGCCCGTACGACACCGAGGGCGAGGGGGTCGCTGGCGCAGATGAAGCCGGTGACGCCCCGGTCGATGAGCCGGGAGGCGGCGGCGTGACCGCCCTCGATGGAGAACATGGCGCGGGCGACGTGCTCTTCGGGCACCTCGCCGGCGACCGCGCGGGCGGCGGCCAGCTTACGGGCCGAGGGCACGTGGTCGCCGGGGCCGAGCACCAGCCCGATGCGCTCGTGGCCGAGCGAGGCCAGGTGCCGCCAGGCCTGCTCCACGGCCACGGCGTCGTCGCACGACACGGCGGGGAAGCCGAGGTGCTCGATGGCCGCGTTGACGAGGACGACCGGGATGTTGCGCTCGGCGAGCCGCCGGTAGTGGTCGTGGGGGGCGTCGGCCTGGGCGTACAGGCCGCCGGCGAACACCACGCCGGACACCTGCTGCTGGAGCAGCAGGTCCACGTAGTCCGCCTCGGAGACACCGCCCCGCGTCTGGGTGCACAGCACCGGCGTGAGACCGAGCTGGGCCAGCGCGCCGCCGATGACCTCCGCGAAGGCCGGGAAGATCGGGTTCTGCAGCTCGGGCAGGACCAGGCCGACCAGCCGGGCGCGCTCACCGCGGAGCTGGGTGGGCCGTTCGTAGCCGAGCACGTCCAGGGCGGAGAGCACCGCCTGCCGGGTGGCCTCGGAGACCCCGGGCTTGCCGTTGAGCACCCGGCTGACCGTGGCCTCGCTGACCCCGACCTTCTTCGCCACCACAGCAAGTCGTCGCGTCATGCACGCAAGAGTAGCGCAAGAAACGCAAGCGGCTTGCGTTGCGACGCAAATTTCCGGTCAGTGTGCCGCCCGGAGCCCTCGGACATGTCCGAGGTGGCAGGTCGTCACGGCTCGTACCGTCTCCGTGTCCCGGACGAGCGGCGCGTCGAGCAGCTCCAGATGCTCCTCGGCGATCAGCGCCGCCCGCAGCGCGTCCGCGACCCGCTCACGGTAGCCGGGCCTGCGGCCGCCCGGATCGGAGAGGGCGGTGTTCGGGGGAAGAGGGCGGACATCGCCGGTGAAGGGCCGCCTCAGCCGGTGGAGCGGACCACTCTCAGGTGGGAGGCGGCGCGGCGGCGCCCTCGCCCCCCGGACGGGGTACGGCGCGCCTCGCGCAGGACCAGCGTCAGCCGGGTGCAGTTCATGTCCTGGAGGGCCGGGGTCGTCTCCGTGACGATCCGGCAGTCCGTGGCGCCCCAGCGCGGGTCGGGGTGCAGCAACGGCCGTACGGCGCCGTCGTGTTCGGCGGCCTGTTCGCCGACGGCCCGCAGCCAGTGCGGCAGTCCGTGCCGGTAGGCGGCCTCCATGATGGGGTCCTGGGCGATGTCGCGGCGGATGGCCGCCAGGCCGTGGTCGTGGCCGTACCGTTCGACGGTCCCGGCGAAGTGGGCCAGCATCGGCAGGCACCAGCTCGACTCGTGGTCGCCGAGCACCGTGGCCGCGTCCGGGTGGAAGAGGACGAACCGGAGGAAGTTGTCGGCGGGCAGGGCCGTGGGGTGCGGCTCCACACCCTGGAAGAGCGTCCGGAAAGCGGTGTTGGTGAGCAGCACGTCCCAGCGGTGGTCGACCACCAAGGAGGGAAAGGGGACCGCCTCCAGGAGGACGGCGTAGTCCCGTAGATAGGCCTGGGCCCCGGGAGTCCCGGGGACGGGCCGCGGTACCGGCCGCTGCCCTCCTGCCTGATGTGCCATCGGGAGGTCACCCCTCTTGCCTGTGCGGCCCTGACGCGGCGCCCCGATCCTGCTGCCCGCACGCGAGGCGTGTCAACTATCGTGGCATTTCATGCCGGTCGACGGCTGAAATTGGCCACAGTTGTGGCGAGACCTGGATGTGAGTTCGAGGCAACGGCTAGTCTCCGTGAGGTTCACGGCAATCGCTTGTGAGAAGCCTGTGAGAGACGTAGGAGATCTTTCGGTGACGGGTGGCTTCGAGGGTCCGGACGCCACGCCGACGGCCGCGCTGCCGGCCGTCGTCGCCCGCGTCACCGCACTCGCCGACCGGCTCGGTGTGGCGCACACCGAGGTCTTCGACGTCGGCCGGCTGTCCGCCGCCTCCGGTGTCCCCGAGTCCGTGGTCAAGGCGCTGCTGAGCGGCCGGTCCGCGGGTGAGCCCGATGTGCAGGCGCGGTTCGTGCAGCGGCTGGACCTGCTGCGCCGCACCCGGCTGAAGCCGAACGGCCGCAAGTACACGCAGCAGGAGATCGCCGACGGCGCGGGCATGTCCCGGCAACAGGCCGGAGCGCTGATCAACGGTGACCGGCGCCCGACCATGGAGCACTGCGACGCCATCCAGCGGTTCTTCCGGGTGCACGCCGGTTTCCTCACCGCCGAGGACCCCGAGGCGCTCGCGGGCGCGCTCCAGCACACCGAGCAGGAACTGCTGCAGAAACTCGCGGACCGGGAGCGGGCGGCGGCGGCACCGGCCGACGACCCGCTGGAGCGGCTGCTGCGGGACCACGGGGTGCGCCAGATCGCCTGGCGGGCCGCCCAGCTGCCCACCGACCAGCACCGCGACAAGGTCGCGGAGTGGCTGGACATGCTCCTGGAGAGCGTCCAGCGCCCCAGGACCTGACCCGGGGGGCGACGCGCCGCCCGTACGGCGGGTTCCCGGCGGAGCCGACGCTTCCTGGCGCGGCCGGCCGATCCGTACACGGCTCCGCGCGAGATGGTGAGCGGACACCGCGGCCGATCCGTACGGCGCTCCTCCCACCCGGGACGACGAGCGGGCTGTGACTCGGCACGGCGGGAGCGGGACCGCGAAGCGGGACGAGGCGTCACCGGGGTACCCGAGGTCACAGAGCCCGGCGGACGAACCGGCCCCCGGCGGAACCCCGCTGCGGACCGGTACGGCGGAGCCGGGGCCGCGGGGCGGGACGAGGCGTCACCGGGGTGCCCGGGGTCACGGGGCCGGGCGGGCACGCCCCGGCGTGTGTGCCCGCCGGGCGGGCGAACCGGCCCCCGGCGGGACCCGGCTGTCAGTGGCGGGCGGCAAGCTGGAGGCGACGTGTGACCGATCTCGACACGGGGAGAGCCGAGCGATGTCCACCGCCGTACCGACCGACCGCGAGCGCACCGCCGTCCAGGCCTATCTGCGGCTGCTGAACACGGTGCGCGCCGCCCTCGACGCCCAGTCGGGCCCGCCGGGGCCCGTCGGGCCCCCGATGGTGCCGCCCTCCGTGCTCGCCGAGGCGGAGACCGCCCTGGCCCGGGCGGGCCTGACCGGCAACGAGGAGGTGTTCTTCCGGATGCTGCGCGACTGGCACGCCGAGCCGTAGGAGGGGTGCCCTCTAACCGTGCGGGACGGTGACCGCCGTCGCGACCAGGTCCTTCCCGGTGATCCAGCGGCCGGTGAAGTGGTCGACCACCCGGGTGCCGACGCGCGGGCCGGGGACCAGGAGGGTGGCCCGGAAGCCGCCGCGGGTGTGGTCGCCGGGGTCGGCGAAGAAGTCGAGGTCGGCCTCCATGAAGTCCAGCCACTTCCCGGTGAGCGGGAACCACGCCTTGTAGACGGACTCCTTGGCGCTGAACAGCAGCCGGTCCCAGTGCACGGCGGGCAGTTCACCGGCCAGGGCGCCGATCCGCGCCGCCTCCCGCGGCAGCGCCACGGAGGACAGGACGCCCTCGGGCAGCGGGGCGTGAGGCTCCGCGTCGATGCCGAGGGACGCCAGATCGGCGGCGCGCACCAGGGCGGCGGCACAGTAGCCCTGGCAGTGGGTCATGCTGCCGGCCAGCCCGTCGGGCCAGACGGGGGCGCCCCGCTCACCGGGCAGCACCGGCTGCGCGGGCACGCCCAGCTTGTCCATGGCGCGGCGGGCACAGGAGCGTACGGCGGTGAACTCCCTGCGGCGCTTGGCGACGGCGCGCTCCAGCAGCGCCTCCTCCTCGGGATACAGCGGGGCGTCGACGCCCTCGTCGCCGTAGGCCTCGACGGCCACCACCGTCTGCGGCAGCAGTTCCTCGATCATCGCCCCTCGCCCTCCCGCGGCACGATCCGGCGCAGCCGCCCCGGCGGCTCTTTCCGCTTGCGCCATTCACGCGGATAGCCCACCGAGACCTCCTCGAAGCGGACACCGTCCTGCCGGGTGGACCGGGGGATGTGCAGATGGCCGTAGACCATGGTGTGGACGGGGAACCGCCGGTGCCAGTCGTCGGTGAGCACGGTGCCGCACCACATGGCGAACTCGGGGTACCACAGGACCTCCGTCGGATGGCGGTGCAGCGGCCAGTGGTTGACCAGGACGAGCGGCAGTCCGTCCGGCACCTCGGCCAGCCGGCGTTCGGTCTCGGCGACCCGGGCCCGGCACCAGGCCTCCCGGCTCGGGTACGGGTCGGGGTGCAGCAGCATTTCGTCGGTGCAGACGACCCCGGTGCCGTGGGCGTACTTCAGTCCCTCGTCCTTGGTGGCGCACCCGGGCGGCAGGAACGAGTAGTCGTACAGCAGGAACAGCGGTGCGACGGCGACCGGGCCGCCGGGGCCGTCCCAGACGGGGTAGGGGTCCTCGGGTGTGATCACCCCGAGGTCGCGGCACTGCTCGACCAGATGGCCGTAGCGGGCGACGCCGCGCAGGGTGACCGAGTCGCTCGGATGGGTCCACAGCTCGTGGTTTCCGGGCGCCCAGACGACCTTGGCGAACCGGCCGGCCAGGGTCTTGAGGGCCCAGTGGATGTCCTCCACGGTATCCGCGACGTCACCGGCCACGATCAGCCAGTCCTCGTCCGACTCGGGCCGCATGCCGTCGACCAGGGCACGGTTCTCGGCGTAGCTGATGTGCAGGTCGCTGATGGCCCACAGCTGTTTGCCGCCGTCTGTCCCCGACATCACCCGTCTCCCCTCCAGCCGTCGGACCCGCCTTCCCGAAGAAGATCACATCCGTGCCGCCGGAACAAGCACGACCCTCACTCGGGTGTGGTACGGGAACGGCTCTCGAAGCCCTATGATCTGCCCCATCACCACCGCCGTGAAACGTCCTGTGCCCAGGGCGGTTAGGTGACCCTCCACACACCTGCCCGGGCAACGGGTCACTTACCCCTGCCCGCGACCCTCGGAAGGCGGCCTGCATGGTCTCTCGCGTACGCGTCTGGCTCAACCGCACGTACGCGGAGAACGTGTTCTTCATGGATCAGCTGCGGAGAAATCCCGGCGACCGGGCCGTCGAGATCCACGCCACCCACGGCGACCCCGACTCCCCCGTGCTGGCCGCCGCCGACACCGCCGAACTCGAACCCGAGGGGCTGTCCCCGGCGGCGTACGTCGAGTACGCGCTCGCCCAGTGCGAGCGGCGCGGCATCGACGTGTTCGTGCCCCGGCTGCACCAGGCGGCGATCGTCGCGCACCGCGCCGAGTTCGAGGCGGTCGGTACGGCGCTGCTGGCGCCGCCGCCCGAGGCGGTGGCCGTGTTCCACGACAAGGTGATCGCCTATGAGGCGGTCCAGGCGATCGGGGTTCCCGTACCGCCGTGGTGGCGGGTCCGTAGCGCGGACGAACTCGTCGCGGCTGTCGACGAGTTGGAGGCGGGCGGATACCGGGCCTGTTTCAAGCCCGCGTCCGGCGCGGGCGGGGTGGGCTTCCGCGTGATCACTCGCGCGCCCTTCTCGCTCACCCAGTTGGGCGGCTTCCCGAGCCCGTATGTGCCGCTCGGCCTGGTGCTGGACGCCCTGCGGGAGGCCGACGAGCCGGTGGACTGGCTGGTGATGCCCCGGCTGGAACAGCCCGAGGTGTCGGTGGACTGTCTCACCGGCACCGACAACCGGATCCGGCTGGCGGTGGGGCGCACCAAGAACGGCCGGCGCAGGGGCTTCACGCTGCACGAGCGGTGGCTGGAGCCGGCCCGGCGGATCGCGGAGGGCTTCGGACTGCACTATCTGTCCAACATCCAGTTCCGGATGCTGGGCGAGCGGCCCGTGCTCATGGACGTCAACACCCGGCCGGCGGGCGGGCTGCACCAGTTGTCGCTGTGCGGGGTGAACGCCCCGTGGGCCGCCGTGCGGCTGGCGCTCGGCGAGGACCCGGGCGAGCTGGCGCCGCCGTTCCTGGCCCAGGACTACACGGTGGTGTCGGGTCCGCGTCCGCTGCTGCCGGTGACGTTGCCGCAGCAGCGTGCCGACGTGCCCACGGCCGCGCCCGCGCTGGGTGCCGTACCGGCTCAGGCCGCGCCCGTGGAGCCGCGGACGGCGACCGGGGCACGCGCGTAGAAATTTTTTCGGGGAATTTCCGCCGGGGGTGTATCAGGGGCCGGACCACGTGCTCTTGATGGTGAAGGCGACTTGGGGAAGCCGCCGGGGGGGGAAGCACGGGGGAACGGGGGGCTCGGGTCGGTCGGCCGCTGTCACGGGGGGCGACCGGCCGGCCCGAAGCCGTGTGCCGTGCCGGCTAGCCGAGGTAGGCAAGGCCGGGGTGGACGGCGGTGTAGCCGTCGACGAGACGACGGGCCACGTTCACCGAGTCGACGAGCGGATGCAGCGCGAACGCCTTGACGGCCGTCGCGCGGGAACCCGACCGGGCGGCGGCGAGCACCTCGCGCTCGACGGCCTTGACGGCGCAGACCAGACCGGTGGCGTGGCCGGGCAGCGGGTCGACGGAGACCGGATGCGCGCCACTGGCGTCCACCAGGCAGGGGACCTCGATGACGGCGTCCGCGTCCAGGGGAGCCAGGGTGCCGCGGTTGCGGACGTTGAGGATCAGGGTGGCGCGTTCGTCGCGGGCGATCGCCCGCATCAGGGCGAGCGCCACGTCCTCGTAGCCGCCGGACAGGTCCTCGGCCTCGCGTTCGCCCGCACCGGCCGCCTCCCGGTTCTCGGCCATGTAGGTGGCCTCGCGTTCGGCGCGGGTGCGGTTCCACAGCTCCAGGGCGGGCACGCCGGGGTCGGCCACCCCGGCGTAGAACCGCGCCTGCTGGTCGCGGAGGAACGCGCCCCGGGTCCGCTCCGCCTCCTGGTAGGCGCGTACGGCCTCGCGGTTGAAGTAGTAGTAGTGCAGGTACTCGTTGGGGATCGCGCCCAGGGACCGCAGCCAGTCGGCGCCGAAGAGCCTGCCCTCCTCGAAGGAGCCGAGCAGGACGGGGTCGGCGAGCAGGCGCGGGAGTTCGTCGCGGCCGGCGATCCGCAGACCGCGCACCCAGCCGAGGTGGTTGAGGCCGACGTAGTCGATCCACGCCTCCCGCGGGCGCGCGCCGAGCGCCCGGGCGATACGGCGGCCGAGGCCGACCGGTGAGTCGCAGATGCCGATGACGCGGTCGCCGAGGTGGCGGGACATGGCCTCGGTGACCAGGCCGGCGGGGTTGGTGAAGTTGATGACCCAGGCGTCGGGGGCGAGGCGGGCCACCCGCCGGGCGATGTCGACGGCGACGGGCACGGTGCGCAGACCGTAGGCGATGCCGCCCGCGCCGACCGTCTCCTGGCCGAGCACGCCCTCGGCGAGGGCGACCCGTTCGTCGTCCGCCCTGCCCTCGAGGCCGCCCACGCGGATCGCGGAGAAGACGAACGCGGCGCCGCGCAGCGCCTCGTCGAGGTCGGTGGTGAAGGCCACCTCGGGCGCGTCGGGCACACCGGAGGCCTGTTCGGCCAGTACCCGGGCGATCGCGCGCAGCCGCCCGGCGTCCACGTCGTGCAGGACGACACGGGTCACCCGGCCCTCGGCACGGTCCTTGAGCAGTGCCCCGTACACCAGCGGCACCCGGAATCCCCCACCGCCCAGAATCGTCAGCTTCACATCCGCACCTTCCCACCACGACGAACCGGGACGACCCTACTCGCGGCGCGACCGCGCCGGAGTACGCTCCGCCGACCCGACCCACCGGAGGACAGCCGGACATGACCAGCCGCTCCGCGTCCGACCGTCTGCTGTCCGTGCTCGCGGCCTTCGACCACGCGCACCCGGCGCTGACGCTGACGGACATCAGCCGCCGGGCCGGGCTCACGCTGACCACCGCGCACCGGCTCGTGGGCGAGCTCGCCCGGTGGGGCGCGCTGGAGCGGGACGCGTCGGGGACGTACCACGTCGGGCTGCGGCTGTGGGAGCTGGCCGCGCTCGCCCCGCGCGGGCCGGCGCTGCGGCAGGCCGCGCTGCCGTACCTGGAGGACCTGTACGAGGCGACGCACGAGAACGTGCAGCTGGCGGTGCGCGACGGGGGTGAGGTCGTCTACACCGAGTGGCTGTCGGGGCGTTCGTCGGTCGGCGTGCGCATACGGGTCGGCGCCCGCTGGCCGCTGCACGCCACCGGGGTCGGCCTCGTCCTGCTCGCGCACAGCGACGCCGGCTTCCAGGAGGAGTACTGCGCGGGCCCGCTCGCCGCCTTCACCCCGTACACGATCACCGGACCGGAGCCGCTGCGCCGGGTACTGGCCGAGGTACGGCGCTCGGGCGTCGCGGTGAGCGACCGTCAGGTCACCCCGGACGCGCTGTCGGTGGCGGCGCCCGTACGCGGCCCCGACGGCACGGTCACCGCCGCGGTGTCGGTCGTCGTCCCCCACTCCGACGCCCGTGTCCCCGCCCTGGTCCCGGTCCTGCGTCTCACGGCCCGCGGCATCTCCAGGGCCCTGGGCTGGCACCCGGACGTCCCGGCTCCCGCCGGAGACGCCTGAACTCCGGCTCCCGTCCCGGGGACGCCGACGAGGGGCTGGGCGCGCCGGGTCTCACCGCGCCGCCGCTGATCGTGGCGATCGCGTTCGGACCGGCCATGGACTACGAGCTGTTCATCCTGGCGCGGACGCGGGAGGGTGCGGGAGCGTACGGGGGACGACGCGGAGGCCGTGGCGGAGCCGCATATCGGCACAGCCCCGCGCCCCTTCGGGAGCGCGGGGAACTGCGCGAGCAACCACCCACTCACCCGCAGCCGCGACACGACCGATCCGGCATCCGCCCTTTCGCCCTCGCGTGGTCGAACGGAGCGATGGGGGGCGACGCCCGGGTGCTCCCCGGCGTCGCCCCCATCCGGCGTTCATCACTCCCCTTGCACACATTCGCGTCAGTTCGGGGCCTGAACTCTCCCCACCCACAAGGACTTTCCCGGTTACACCTCTTGACGGAGCGAGTGCCGCAGAGCACATTGGCGTCACTTTGAGAGCGCTCTCAAGCCACCGGCATCCGAACCCGAGAGGGCATCCCCACATGAGTGACACCTCCGGCATCCCCCGTACGCTCCGCAGACCCCGCCCGCTGCGGCGGGCGGTCCTCGCCGTCGTCGGCACGCTCGCCCTCACGGCGGGCGCCGCAACCGCGGCCGGCCCGTCCGCGAGCGCGTCCGTGCCGCCTCCGCCGTCGGGCTGGACCCAGGTCTTCGCCGACGACTTCAACGGTTCCGCGGGCAGCGGTGTCAACACCTCCAACTGGCAGTACGCGACCGGCAAGGGCTACCCGGGCGGCCCCGCCAACTGGGGCACCGGCGAGATCGAGACGATGACGTCCAGCACGGACAACGTCTCCCTCGACGGCAACGGCAACCTGCGCATCACCCCGCGCCGCGACGCCTCCGGCAACTGGACCTCGGGCCGCATCGAGACCCGGCGCACCGACTTCCAGCCCCCGGCCGGCGGCAAGCTCCGCGTCGAGGGCCGCATCCAGGTGCCGAACGTCACCGGCGCCGCGGCCAAGGGCTACTGGCCGGCGTTCTGGATGCTGGGCTCCCCCTACCGGGGCAACTACTGGAACTGGCCCGCCGTCGGCGAGCTGGACATCATGGAGAACACGCAGGGCAACAACACCGTGTTCGCCACGATGCACTGCGGCACCTCGCCGGGCGGCCCGTGCAACGAGACCAGCGGCATCGGCGGTTCGACCACCTGCCAGGGCACGACCTGCCAGGCCGGCTTCCACACGTACCGGATGGAGTGGGACCGCTCGACGAGCGTCGAGGAGATCCGCTTCTCCCTCGACGGCACCACCTTCCACACCGTGCGGGAGAACCAGGTCGACGCGACGACCTGGACGAACGCGACGAACCACGGCTACTTCGTCATCCTGAACGTGGCGATGGGCGGCGGCTTCCCCGACGCCTTCGGCGGCGGCCCAGACGCGGGCACCCAGCCCGGGCACTCGATGCTCGTCGACTACGTGCAGGTGCTGACCTCCGGCGGCGGCGGGGAGGACCCGGGCGACCCCGGCACCCCCGGCAACCGCGACGCCTACGGCACCATCCAGGCCGAGTCCTACGACGGCCAGGCCGGCGTGATGACGGAGAACACCTCGGACTCCGGCGGCGGCCGGAACGTGGGCGCGCTGGCCAACGGTGACTGGCTGCAGTTCAAGGGGGTCGCCTTCGGTTCGAACCCGGCCCGGCAGTTCTCCGCGCGGGTGGCGAGCGGTGCCGGCGCCGGTGTCAGCGGTCTGGTCGAGGTGCGGCTGGACAGCCGGAGCAACGCGCCCATCGGCAGCTTCGCCGTGGGCAACACGGGCGGCTGGCAGTCCTGGCGGACGATCCCGGCGAACATCAGCAACGTGACGGGTACCCACGACGTCTATCTGACCTTCACCAGCGGCCAGCCGGCGGACTTCGTGAACGTCAACTGGTTCACCTTCGGCCACTGATCCCACCCCCACACCGGCCCTCCCCGGCCGGGAACGGAAGAGGGCCCCGCGCGTGTGCGCGGGGCCCTCTTCCGCATGCCTCCGGCCGGAGACCGCATGGCCATGGCGATTCCGCGGTACCCGGAGCCGGGCGAGGAGGCAGGGGCCGCCGGCGCCGAGGGTTTCCCCCCGGCCTGGTGGAAACCTGCCAACAAAAAAGATCATACTTTTAAACTTGAACACATGACGGCATCGATGTTGCTCGAACCGAGGACTTCTTGAAGTGACGCGGCGTGCCACCCGCCCCGTGCGGCGCCACCCCCGCAGCGTGACCGCCGGGGAATCACCGGCTGCCGCACACGGTTGTCATGACCGCGAGAAAGAAGATGAGCACTGTGAGTGAAACAGCCGTGAGGGTCTTCCCCGGTGAGCGCCGGGCGTCCGCCGGGATGAAGGACCCGGCGGGCAAGGACACCCTGGACCACGAGGGCGTCGCGGCCTCCGAGGACGCCTGGCAGGCGCTGCGCGACGCGGTGACGGAGTCGCCCGACCGCAAGGGAGCTGACGCGGAATGACCGACGAGACGACCGAACCGACGGCGGACGCCCCGGACGGACGGGAAGAACAGGAGGAGAGCCTCACGGCCTTCCCCGCGCCCCCGGCCGACTGGGCCAACCCGCTGCGCGACCCGCGGGACCGGCGGCTGCCCCGGGTGGCGGGCCCCTCCGGTCTGGTCATCTTCGGGGTGACCGGCGACCTGTCCCGCAGGAAGCTGATGCCGGCCGTGTACGACCTCGCCAACCGGGGCCTGCTGCCGCCGGGCTTCTCTCTGGTGGGATTCGCCCGCCGGGACTGGGAGGACCAGGACTTCGCCCAGGTCGTGCACGACGCCGTCAAGGAGCACGCGCGGACCCCGTTCCGCGAGGAGGTCTGGCAGCAGCTCGCCGAGGGCATGCGGTTCGTTCCGGGCGACTTCGACGACGACCACGCGTTCGACCAGCTCCGCGAGGCCGTGGAGGAGCTGGACGCCCATCGGGGCACCAGCGGCAACTACGCCTTCTACCTCTCCGTACCGCCGAAATTCTTCCCGAAGGTCGTCCAGCAGCTCAAGAAGCACGGCCTGGCCGACGCCCCCGAGGGGTCCTGGCGGCGCGCGGTGATCGAGAAGCCGTTCGGGCACGACCTGAGGTCGGCCCAAGACCTGAACGCGATCGTGCACGAGGTGTTCGACCCGGAGCAGGTCTTCCGGATCGACCACTACCTCGGCAAGGAGACCGTCCAGAACATCCTGGCGCTGCGCTTCGCCAACCAGATGTTCGAACCGATCTGGAACCGGTCCTTCGTGGACCATGTGCAGATCACCATGGCGGAGGACATCGGCATCGGCGGGCGCGCGGGCTACTACGACGGCATCGGCGCCGCCCGTGACGTCATCCAGAACCACCTCCTCCAGCTCATGGCACTCACCGCGATGGAGGAACCGGCCTCCTTCGACGCGGCCTCGCTGCTGACCGAGAAGCTGAAGGTGTTCCGGGCCGTGAAGGTCCCGGACGACCTGGGCCGCAGCACGGTGCGCGGACAGTACGAGGGTGCCTGGCAGGGCGGCGCCAGGGTGCGCGGCTATCTGGAGGAGGAGGGCATCGACCCCTCCTCGAAGACCGACACCTACGCCGCGATCAAGCTCGGCGTGGACAACCGCCGCTGGGCGGGCGTCCCCTTCTACCTGCGCACCGGCAAGCGGCTGGGCCGCCGGGTCACCGAGATCGCGGTGGTCTTCCAGCGGGCGCCGCACTCCCCCTTCGACTCCACCGCCACCGAGGAGCTGGGACAGAACGCGGTCGTCATCCGGGTCCAGCCGGACGAGGGCATGACGGTCCGGTTCGGCTCCAAGGTGCCGGGCACGTCGATGGAGCTGCGGGACGTGACCATGGACTTCGCGTACGGCGAGTCGTTCACCGAGTCCAGCCCGGAGGCGTACGAACGGCTCATCCTGGACGTCCTGCTGGGGGACGCCAACCTGTTCCCCCGCCACCAGGAGGTGGAAGAGTCCTGGAGGATCCTCGACCCGATCGAGAAGTACTGGGCGTCGCACGGCCGGCCGGCGCGGTACACCTCGGGCAGCTGGGGCCCCGCGGAAGCCGACGAGATGCTCGCACGAGACGGACGGAGCTGGCGCAGGCCATGAAGATCGACCTGACCGACACCACGGCAAGCAAGGTCAACAAGGCGCTGGTGCAGGGCCGCCGCGCCATCGGCACCCCGGCCGTGGGCATGGTCCTGACGATGGTGATCGTCACGGACGAGGAGAACGCCTACGACGCGATCAAGGCGGCCGAGGAGGCCTCGCACGAGCACCCCTCACGCACCCTGGTCGTGATCAAGCGGCACACCCGCAACCCGCGCGAGCGCACCCACCCCCGGCTGGACGCCGAGGTCCGGGTCGGCTCGGAGGCCGGCACCGGCGAGACGGTGGTGCTGCGGACCTACGGCGAGGTGTCCGACCACGCCGACTCGGTGGTGCTGCCGCTGCTGCTGCCGGACGCGCCGGTGGTGGTGTGGTGGCCGACGGACGCGCCCGAGAACCCGGCGCAGGACCCGCTGGGCGCGCTGGGCCAGCGCAGGATCACCGACCTGTACACGGCCGAGAACCCCATGGATGTGCTGGAGGCCCGGCGGCGCACCTACGCGCCCGGCGACACCGACCTCGCCTGGACCAGGCTGACGCTGTGGCGCTCCATGCTGGCGGCGGCGCTGGACCAGGCGCGGGCGACGGTGATCTCGGCGACCGTGGAGGCCGAGGCCGACAACCCGGCCGCCGAGCTGCTGGCACGCTGGCTGGAGGCACGGCTGCGGGTGACCGTCGACCGGGTGGTGACCGCGGGGCCCGTCGTCACGGCGGTCCGCCTCGGCACCGCGGACGGCGAGGTCGTCATCGACCGTCCCGAGGGTCCGCTGGCCACGCTGACCCTGCCGGGGCAGCCCCCGCGCCGGCTGGCGCTGAAGGTCCGTCCCACCTCCGAACTCATCGCCGAGGAGCTCAGGCGCCTCGACGCGGACGAGATGTACGCCGTCGCCCTGCGCGGCGAGGCCACCGAGGAGATCCCCGCCCATGTCTGACGTCCCCGAGCCGACCCGGCGCCCCCAGTGGACCGCCCTGGAGAACCACCGCGCGGACACGCTGCCCCGGCCGGACCTGCGCGAGCTGTTCGACGCCGACCCGTCCCGCACCGAGCGGTACGTCGTGCACGTGGGCGACCTGCGCATCGACTACTCCAAGCACCTGGTCACCGACGAGACGCTCGCCCTGCTGCGCGAACTGGCCGAGGCCGCCGATGTGTCCGGGCTGCGTGACGCCATGTTCCGCGGTGAGCGGATCAACGTCACCGAGGACCGGGCCGTGCTGCACACCGCGTTGCGCGCCCCGCGGGACGCGGTGATCGAGGCCGACGGGGAGAACGTCGTCCCGGCCGTGCACGCCGTGCTCGACAGGATGGCCGACTTCGCCGGCCGGGTCCGCTCCGGGGAGTGGACCGGTCACACCGGCAAGCGCATCCGCAATGTCGTCAACATCGGCATCGGCGGCTCCGACCTCGGTCCGGCGATGGCGTACGAGGCGCTGCGCCCGTACACCGACCGCTCGCTGACGTTCCGGTTCGTGTCCAACGTGGACGGCGCCGACCTGCACGAGGCCACCCGCGACCTGGACCCGGCCGAGACGCTGTTCATCGTCGCCTCCAAGACCTTCACCACGATCGAGACGGTCACCAACGCCACCTCCGCGCGGACCTGGCTGCTCAAGGGCCTGGGAGGTGACGAGAAGGCGGTGGCCCGGCATTTCGTCGCGCTGTCGACCAACGCCGAGAAGGTCACGGACTTCGGCATCGACACGGCGAACATGTTCGAGTTCTGGGACTGGGTCGGGGGACGTTACTCCTACGACTCCGCGATCGGCCTGTCGCTGATGATCGCCATCGGCCCGGACCGCTTCCGGGAGATGCTCGACGGGTTCCGGATCGTCGACGAGCACTTCGTCAACGCTCCCGCCGAGGCCAACGCCCCGCTGCTGATGGGCCTGCTGGGCGTCTGGTACAACAACTTCCTCGACGCCCAGTCGCACGCGGTGCTGCCGTACTCGCACTACCTGTCGAAGTTCACCGCCTACCTCCAGCAGCTCGACATGGAGTCCAACGGCAAGTCGGTGGACCGGCAGGGGCGTCCCGTCGGCTGGCAGACGGGCCCGGTGGTGTGGGGCACGCCCGGCACCAACGGGCAGCACGCCTACTACCAGTTGATCCACCAGGGGACGAAGCTGATCCCGGCCGACCTGATCGGCTTCGCCCGCCCGGTCGCCGAGCTGAGCGATGAACTCAAGGCGCAGCACGACCTGTTGATGGCCAACCTGTTCGCGCAGGGCCAGGCCCTCGCGTTCGGCAAGACCGCAGAGGAGGTGCGGGCGGAGGGCGTGCCCGAGGAACAGGTGCCGCACCGCACCTTCCGGGGCAACCACCCCACCACCACCATCCTGGCCACCGAACTGACCCCCTCGGTGCTCGGCCAGCTGATCGCGCTGTACGAGCACAAGGTGTTCGTCCAGGGCGCCGTCTGGGACATCGACTCCTTCGACCAGTGGGGCGTCGAACTCGGCAAGGTGCTCGCCAAGCGCGTCGAGCCCGCCCTCTCCGAAGGCGCCGACGTCCCCGGCCTCGACCCGTCCACGGCCGCGCTGGTGGCCGCCTACCGCGAACGCAGGAAGTGAACTGACATGGAGATCGGTCTTGTTGGGCTCGGCAAGATGGGCGGCAACATGCGCGAGCGCCTCCGCAACGCCGGCCACACCGTCATCGGGTACGACACCAATCCCGAGCTCTCCGACGTCGACCACCTGTCCGACCTCGTCGTCCGGCTCGAGAGGCCGCGCGTGGTGTGGGTCATGGTGCCGGCCGGCGCCGTCACCCAGCAGGTCGTCGACCAGCTCGGGAGCCTGCTCAGGCCCGGCGACACGGTCGTCGACGGCGGCAACTCCCGCTGGACGGACGACGAGAAGCACGCCAAGGAGCTGGCGGCCAAGGGCATCGGCTTCGTCGACGCGGGTGTCTCGGGCGGCGTGTGGGGCCTGAAGAACGGCTACGCCCTGATGGTCGGCGGCGACGAGGAGCACGTGGAGCGGCTGAAGCCGATCTTCGACGCGCTCAAGCCGGAGGGTCCGTACGGCTATGTCCACGCGGGCAAGGTGGGTGCCGGGCACTTCGCGAAGATGGTCCACAACGGCATCGAGTACGCCATGATGCAGGCCTACGCCGAGGGCTGGGAGCTCCTGGAGAAGGCCGACTCGGTGGACAACGTCCGGGAGGTGTTCCGCTCCTGGCAGGAGGGCACCGTCATCCGCTCCTGGCTGCTCGACCTCGCGGTCAACGCCCTCGACGAGGACCAGCACCTGGAGCGGCTGCGCGGATACGCCGAGGACTCGGGCGAGGGCCGCTGGACCGTGGAGGCCGCCGTCGACAACGCCGTACCGCTGCCGGCGATCACCGCCTCGCTGTTCGCGCGGTTCGCCTCCCGGCAGGAGGACTCGCCGCAGATGAAGATGATCGCGGCGCTGCGCAAGCAGTTCGGCGGCCACGCCGTCGAGTCGGCGAAGAAGGCGTAACGACCGTGGGGGATCTGCTGCTGGCGCGGCACGGCGAGACGGAGTGGAGCAGGGCGGGCCGGCACACCGGCCGGACCGATCTTCCGCTGACCCCGGCCGGTGAGGCCCAGGCCAAGTCCCTCGCGCCGCTGCTGGCGGGGCGGGCCTTCGGGCTGGTCCTCGTCAGTCCGCTGGTCCGCGCCCGGCACACCGCCGAACTGGCGGGACTGACCGGGGTGGCGGAGGAGCCGGACCTGCGGGAGTGGGACTACGGCGGCTACGAGGGGATCACCACCGCGGAGATCCACCGCACCCGGCCCGGCTGGGACCTGTGGACCGACGGGGTGCCGCCCGGCCGGGAGTTCCCCGGCGAGTCCCCGGAGCAGGTCGGCGAGCGCGCGGACCGGGTGCTGTCCCGGATGGCCGGGGCGCTGGAGGAGGGGGACGTGATGCTGGTGGCGCACGGCCACCTGCTCCGCGTCCTGACGGCCCGCCGCCTGGGCCTGCCGCCGTCCGCCGGCCGGCTGTTCCGCCTGGAGACGGGCACCCTGAGCCGCCTGTCGCTGGAGCACGGCCGCCCGGTGATCGCGGAGTGGAACACACGGCCGTGAGACGCGCACGGCCCGCGGGCCCCCTCGCGTCCCCACCGGACGGCCCGGCGCACGGGCCGTCGGAGAGGGCGCGGGGCGGCCGGCGCAGGTGACGGTCCGGCCCGCGGCGCAGGCGTTCCCCGACCGGTCAGGAATCAAGAAGCGCAGGTGGACATGGGCCGCCTAGCCTAGCCTTGCCGCGATGATGACGCCGGCGGGGAACGCGTACACGGTCCCCGCCCGACGGAGGGGAACGACGAGCATGACCACGAGGACAGAGCAGCAGCCGGCCGGGCCGCACGCCGCCGACAGCCACGATCTGATCCGCGTGCACGGGGCGCGTGAGAACAACCTCAAGGACGTCAGCATCGAGATACCCAAGCGCCGGCTGACGGTGTTCACCGGTGTCTCCGGCTCGGGCAAGAGCTCCCTGGTGTTCGACACGATCGCCGCCGAGTCGCAGCGGCTGATCAACGAGACCTACAGCGCCTTCCTGCAGGGCTTCATGCCGAACCTGGCCCGCCCCGAGGTCGACGTGCTCGACGGTCTGACCACCGCCATCACCGTCGACCAGCAGCGGATGGGCTCCGACCCCCGCTCCACCGTCGGTACCGCCACCGACGCCAACGCGATGCTGCGCATCCTCTTCAGCCGGCTCGGCACGCCGCACATCGGCCCGCCCGCCGCGTACTCCTTCAACGTCGCCTCGGTCTCGGCGACCGGCGGCTTCACCGTGGACCGCGGCTCCGAGAAGACGAAGACCGAGAAGGTCAGCTTCAGCCGCACCGGCGGCATGTGCACGCACTGCGAGGGCCGGGGCACCGTCTCCGACATCGACCTCACACAACTGTTCGACGACTCCAGGTCGCTCTCCGAGGACCCCTTCACCATCCCCGGCTACACCGGTGACGGCTGGGTGGTGCGGGTCATCGCCGAGTCGGGCTTCTTCGACAAGGAGAAGCCGATCCGCGAGTACGGCAAGAAGGAACGGCACGACTTCCTGTACCGCGAGCCGACCAAGGTCAAGATCAACGGGGTCAACCTCACCTACGAGGGGCTGATCCCGAAGCTGCAGAAGTCGTTCCTGTCCAAGGACCGCGAGTCGATGCAGCCGCACATCCGGGCCTTCGTGGACCGGGCGGTCACGTTCACCGAGTGCCCCGAGTGCGACGGCACCCGGCTCAGCGCACTGGCCCGCTCCTCGAAGATCGGCGAGGTCAGCATCGCCGACGCCTGCGCCATGGAGATCCGTGACCTGGCCGCATGGGTCCGCGGGCTGACGGAGCCGTCGGTGACGCCGCTGCTGGCCAAGCTCCAGCACACCCTCGACTCGTTCGTGGAGATCGGCCTCGGCTACCTCTCCCTCGACCGCGCCTCGGGCACGCTCTCCGGCGGTGAGGCACAGCGCACCAAGATGATCCGCCACCTCGGCTCCCCGCTCACCGACGTCACCTACGTCTTCGACGAGCCCTCGATCGGCCTGCACCCGCACGACATCCAGCGGATGAACAACCTGCTGCTGCGGCTGCGCGACAAGGGCAACACGGTGCTGGTGGTGGAGCACAAGCCGGAGACGATCGCCATCGCCGACCACGTCGTGGACCTCGGTCCCGGCGCCGGCACGGCGGGAGGCACCGTCTGCTTCGAGGGCACCGTCGACGGCCTGCGGGCGAGCGACACCGTCACCGGCCGTCACCTCGACGACCGGGCCAGGCTGAAGGAGAAGGTCCGCGAGGCCACCGGCACGCTGGAGATCCGCGGCGCGAACGCCAACAACCTCCAGGACGTCGACGTCGACATCCCGCTCGGTGTGCTCTGCGTCGTCACCGGCGTCGCCGGCTCCGGCAAGAGCTCCCTCGTCCACGGCTCCGTACCGGCCTCCGAGGGCGTGGTCTCGGTGGACCAGACCCCGATCCGCGGCTCGCGTCGCAGCAACCCGGCGACGTACACGGGGCTGCTCGACCCGATCCGCAAGGCGTTCGCCAAGGCCAACGGCGTCAAGCCGGCCCTGTTCAGCGCCAACTCCGAGGGCGCCTGCCCCACCTGCAACGGCGCCGGCGTCATCTACACCGACCTGGCGATCATGCAGAGCGTGGCCACGACCTGCGAGGACTGCGGGGGCAAGCGGTTCGACGCGTCGGTCCTCGAGTACCGCTTCGGCGGCCGGGACATCAGCGAGGTGCTCGCGATGTCGGTGACCGAGGCCGAGGAGTTCTTCCGCGAGGGCGCGTCACGCATCCCGGCCGCGCACCGGATCGTGGAGCGGATGGCGGACGTCGGGCTCGGCTACCTCACCCTCGGCCAGCCGCTCACCACGCTCTCCGGCGGTGAGCGGCAGCGGCTGAAGCTGGCCGTCCACATGGCCGACAAGGGCGGGGTGTACGTCCTCGACGAGCCGACCACCGGTCTGCACCTGGCCGACGTGGAGCAGCTGCTCGGCCTGCTCGACCGGCTCGTGGACTCCGGGAAGTCGGTCATCGTCATCGAGCACCACCAGGCGGTGATGGCGCACGCCGACTGGATCGTCGACCTCGGCCCCGGGGCCGGTCACGACGGCGGCCGGATCGTCTTCGAGGGCACCCCCGCCGACCTGGTCGCCGCCCGCGCCGGCCTCACGGGCGAGCACCTCGCGGAGTACGTCGGCGCCTGAGCCACGCGCGGTACGCGCCGGGGCGGGCTTCGGTCACGCCCCGGCGCGGCGCGGGACGCCGTACGCCCGTTCCACGCGCAGGCGCAGCACCAGGCGCCGGTCGCGGACCATCGCGGCGCGGTAGTCGTCCCAGTCGGTGTGCTCGCCGTTGACGTCGCGGTACAGCCGGATCAGTTCCTCCACCGTCTCGTCGTACAGGTTTCCGGCGACGGGCGACAGGTCGGCGGTGCCCTCGGCGACCGTGTAGGCCCACCGGTCGTCGGTGGTGACGTGGTAGGAGGCGCGGGGGTCGCGCCGCAGGTTGCGGGTCTTGGCCCGGTCGTCGGTGAGCGAGACGCGGATGACCCGCTCGTCGGGGTAGTAAGCGTGCATGACGTTCGACAGCTGGGGCCGTCCGTCGCGTTTCAGGGTGACGAGCACCCCCCCGTGCAGTTCGGAGAGCAGGGCGAGCAGTGCGTTCTGTTCGGCGTCCTGGGTCATGACTCGTTCAACGGCCCGCACCGGGCCGGTGTTCCTCCGAGGGGAGCGAGGAGAACGATGACAGTGCTGCGGCAAGAGGCCGATCCCGTCGAGGCCGGGCTGGACGCGGGGGCGCTGGAGCGCCTGGACCGGCATTTCGCCCGCCGGGTCGACGAGGGGAGGCTGCCCGGGTTCCTGGTGGCCGTCGCCCGGGGCGGGCGTGTCGCCCACCTCACGGCGTACGGGGCGCGGGACGTCGCGGCGGGGCTGCCGGTGGAGAGCGACACCCTGTGGCGGATCTACTCCATGACCAAGCCGGTGACGGCCGTCGCCGCGCTGATGCTGATGGAGGAGGGCCGCCTGTCGCTGGACGACCCGGTCGGCCGCCATCTGCCGGCGTTCGCACGGCCGCGCGTGTACGAGGGCGGGTCGGGTGACGGGGTGCGGACTCGCCCTCCCGCCGGTCCCCTCCTCGTACGGCATCTGATGACGCACACCGCCGGCCTGACGTTCGCCTTCTACCACTCCCACCCCGTCGACGCGCTGTACCGCGAGGCCGGGCTGGAGTCGTCGGTGGCGCCGGGGACGGACCTCGCGGGGACGACCGAGGTGTACGCGCGTCTGCCGCTGCAGTTCGATCCGGGCACGCAGTGGAACTACTCGGTCGCCTCGAACGTGCTGGGGCGGATCGTCGAGGTGGTGTCGGGCCGGCCGCTCGACGTGTTCCTCGCCGAGCGGATCTTCCGGCCGCTCGGCATGACGGACGCCGGTTTCGAGGTCACCGACGCGCAGGCGGAGCGGCTCGCGGAGATGTACGGGGAGTCCGACGACGGCGGCATCGAGCCGATCGAGGGGCTGCCGCTGCGGGGCCGGCCCCGGTTCCTGTCCGGCAGCGGCGGCATGGTGGCCTCCGCCCACGACTTCCACCGCTTCATGGAGCTGCTGCGCCGCCGCGGCGAACTCGACGGCGTGCGCCTGCTCTCCCCGGCGACCGTGGACCTGATGACCCGCAACCACCTCCCCGGCGGCGCCGACCTGCGCGCCTTCGGCAGCCGTCCCGCACACGACGTGCCCGGCAACGAGGGCGTCGGTTTCGGCCTCGGCGTCTCCGTCGTCGTCGACCCGTCCCGTACGCAGGCCCCGTCCGCCCTCGGCAGTTACGGCTGGAGCGGGGTGGCCACGACCACGTTCTGGGTCGACCCGGGCCGCGACCTGACCGTGCAGTTCTACACGCAGGTGCGGCCCAGGTCGTCCCACACCGTCTTCCGGGACCTCAAACGGCTGGTGCACGAGGCGGTGACGCGCTGACCGCGGGGCCGGGTCAGGACAGGTGGGCCACCGCGTCCAGATGGGGCAGGTGGTGGTCGAGCCGCTCCCGCTTGGTGCGCAGATAGGTGATGTTGTTCTCGCACGGCGGTATCAGCAGCGGTACCTGCTCGGCGACCTGGACGCCGTGCCGCACCAACGCCTCGCGCTTGCGGGGGTTGTTGGACATCAGCCGTACCGAGCGCACGCCCAGGTCCTGGAGGATCCCGGCGGCGACACCGTAGTCGCGGGCGTCCACCGGGAACCCGAGCGCCAGGTTCGCCTCGACGGTGTCCAGGCCCTCCGCCTGCAGGGCCATCGCCCGCAGCTTGCCGAGGAGTCCGATGCCGCGGCCCTCGTGGCCCCTCAAGTAGACGACCACGCCCGCCCCTTCCGCGACGACCGCGCGCAGCGCCGACGCGAGCTGGTCGCCGCATTCGCAGTGCTGGGAGCCGAAGGCGTCCCCGGTCAGGCACTCCGAGTGCAGCCGGGTGAGGACTCCGTCCGCGCCGATGTCGCCGTACACCAGGGCGACCTGCTCGTCACCGCGGTCGTGGTCCAGGTAGCCGACCGCCTGGAACGTGCCGTACACGGTGGGCAGCGGCGCGTTCACGACGCGTTCCACGCCGGTCCGCCGAGGGGACTTCTTGCCGAGTACGCCTACTTTTTCTGTCATGATTCTCGAGTTCCTAAGCAGAGACGAAAGGCCGTGACGATATGGGTGGTTCACAAAAGCGGTCGGCGGCATACGGCCCGGTGCACGGTCTGTTGCCGGCGGATACTACAGAGGATGTACGGACGCGGGGAGCCGGCGTCTCACGGCAGATCGCGGTACTTCCGGTCGGGAGTTTCGAACAGCACGGTCCGTTCCTGCCGTTGGCGACCGACACGCTGGTCGCCTGTGCGATCGCGCGGGAGATTGCCGACGCCTTTCCGGTGCACCTCCTCCCTCCGGTGACGATCTCCTGCTCCCACGAGCACGCGGCCTGGCCGGGGACCGTCTCCCTCTCCTCCGTCACGCTCCACGCGGTGATACGGGACATCGCCGACTCGCTCCGCAGGTCGGGCACGGACACCCTGGTGCTGGTCAACGGGCACGGCGGGAACTACGTCCTGGGCAACGTCGTCCAGGAGTCCTCCGCCCGCGGTGAGCGGATGGCGCTGTTCCCGGCCCCGGAGGACTGGGAGACGGCACGGGTGCGGGCCGGCGTCGCCACGTCCCTCCTCACCGACATGCACGCGGGCGAAATCGAGACCTCCATTCTTCTCCACACACATCCCGAATCGCTCCGCCCCGGTTATGAGACCTCCGATCACATCGCGGACGACCGCCGTCATCTCCTCACCACCGGCATGTCCGCCTACACCGATTCCGGTGTCATCGGCCGCCCTTCCCTGGGCACTGCGGAAAAGGGCAGGGAAATCCTGGCAAGCCTGGCGGATTCGTTCACCGCGTATTTCTCACTGCTGACGTCACCTCCCGGCCCGACCGGGGGAGTTTGAGGACGAGGCCGAGGGACACGTCCCAGCCCGTCTGGGGGTGCCCCCTCTGGGGGAGTTTGAGGACGAGGCCGAAGGCCGACCGGGGGTCCGGGGGCAGCGCCCCCGGGGACGGGAAGGGAAGGGGCGGCGGGGGCGACACCACCACGCCCACCGCCCCGCACCCTCGCGTACCACCGCCCGACCAGCACCACCGCCCCCGGCAGACTGGCCACCAGACTGAGCACCCCGTAGACGACCGCGACGGTCAGCCCCCGCCCCGCCCCGAGCCCCGCCGCCCCGAACGCCCACGCGGTGACCCCCTCCCGGGGCCCCCACCCGCCCACGTTCAACGGCAGCCCCATCGCCAGCAACGCCAGCACGGCCAGCGGCAGCAGCTCCGCCACGGACGCGTCCGCTCCGGCGACGTCCGCGGCGAGCACGAACATCCCCACGTACCCGGCCAGTACGACGACGGAGGAGACAAGCACACCAGGCGCGTTGCGCTGCGAGAACAACCCCTCGCGCGCCTCCGCGAGCAACCCTGAAGCACCCTTCCGCCGCCCCGGCGCCCGGTTCATCCGCACCGCCAGCACCACCGCACAGGCCCCCAGCACCCCGAGCCCCGCCACCGGCGCGGCCTGCCGCACTTCGTCGAGCACCGGCGACGGCATGCTCACCAGCACCACCGCCCCCACGGCGAACAGCGCGACCTGCCCGGCGGTCCGCTCCAGCACCACCGCCCGCACCCCCCGCCCCATGTCCCCGGCGCTCTGCCCGTGCCGCACGGCCCGGTGGACGTCGCCCAGCACACCCCCGGGCAGCGCCGCGTTGAGGAACAGGGCACGGTAGTAATCGGCGACGGCGGCCCCCAGCGACAACCGGATCCCGATGCCCCGGGCGACCAGCGCCCAGCGCCACGCGCTGAACACGGTGGTCACCAGCCCGATCCCGAGCCCCGCGAGCAGCGTCGGCCCGTCGATGCGGCGCAGCCCTTCCATCAGGACCCCTGTGTCGACGCGCCACAGCAGGACCGCGAGGATCACGACACCGCCGAGCGTGCCGAGACGGGTGCGCACGGCAGGGGTGTTGAGCCGGGCCGGAACACCGCGGAACCGCACGCTCATGCGGCCCCGTCCACCGGCCGGCACAGCGCGAGCAGATCACTGTGGTGGACGACGACCCGCAACTCCCCCGCCGCACACGCCTCCAGCCGCTCGGCCAGATAACCGTCGGCGCGCGACGCCAGTTCCGGCCGCTCCTCCACCGCCGCACCGACCCATCCCCGCAGCCACTGCTCGGTCAGCGCGGCCTCCCCGGGACCCAGCCGCCAGGGGCTCGGGGTGATCCGTACCGTCGCACCGTGCTCGGTGAACGCCTCGGCGGCCACCGTGACCGCGTCCGGCCCGAGCAGCCCGCCCCTTCGCTGATGGGCGTTGAACGCCTCCGTGATCTCCCGGTCCAGCGGGTGCGGCTCGGTCAGCTCCACCCGTCCGGCCACCGACAACGTCAGCAGGGCCGGGCAGCCGGCTCCCGCGCAGGCGGCGGCGAGGGCACCGACCTCCTCGCGGGTGAGGACGTCGAGCAGCGCGGACGCCGTCACCAGGGAGGCGCCGGCCAGCGCGTCGGAGGTGAGCCGGGCGACGTCACCGCGCCGGGTCTCGACGGTGACATGGCTGCCGTCGGCGGCGGAGCGCGGGGAGGCGACGGCGGCGAAGTGCAGCAGGTAGGGGTCGCGGTCGTGCAGGACCCAGTGCTGGGCGCCGTCGAGACGGGGGGCGAGCCAGCGCCCCATCGAGCCGGTGCCGCAGCCGATGTCGTGGATGACGAGACCGTCCGCCCGGCGCGGCAGGTCGGCGATCCGGATGCGCAGCGGGTCCAGCAGATCGTACGACCGGGCGGCGGCGTCGGCGGGCTCCCGCAGTTGCAGCCACTCGGGCGCGTAGCGGGCCGGTTCGTCGTCGCCGGTGTCCTTCAGCCGCAGGGTGGCCCGCTCCCCGGGGCGGGGCGCGGGGCCCGCCCCGGGGATGACCTCCCGGGTGCCGGGCGGGGCCGGGATCGTTCCGCCGTACGGGGTGGTGGTCGCCTGTTCGGTCATGCGGCCCTCCGGGGTTCGGTGGGAAGCCGGCGCAGTACCGCCGCCAGGCTCTGTGCGGTGCTCGCCCAGCCGCCGAGTGCGGCCCGCCGGCCGCGGGCGGCGGCCTTGAGCCGGCGTCTCACGTCCGCCTCGCCGAACCAGCCGCGCAGTTCGGCGGCGATGGCGGCGGGGTTCTCCGGCGGGACGAGGATGCCGGGCACTCCCCCGTCGGGTGCGCGGCCGACCGCCTCGGGCAGCCCGCCGACGTCGGTCGCCAGCACCGGGATGCCGCGCGCCAGCGCCTCGGTGACCGCCATGCCGTACGTCTCCGCGTACGAGGTGAGCACCATGAGGTCGGCGGTGGCGTAGCTGGCGTCGAGTGCGGCCCCGGCCTGCGGTCCTGTCAGTTCCAGCCGGTCCTCGAGGCCGTGTGCGCGGATGAGTCCGCGCAGGTGGGTGACGTACTCGGGGTCGTGTCCGAGCCCGCCGACGAGCGCGCAGCTCCACGGCAGGTCGGCCACCGCCGCCAGGGCCTCCACGAGCCGGTGCTGTCCCTTGCGCGGGGTCACGGCGGCCACGCACAGCAGCCGGGAGACACCGTCGGTGCCGGGCGCGAGGGGCGCGATGTCGGCGCCGGGGGCGGCGACGTGGACCCGGTCGGGGGCCAGGCCGTGGTGGGAGACGAGACGGCGTACGGCCCAGTCGCTGGTGGCGATCACCGCGGGTACCGCCCGCAGGACCGCGCGTTCGCGGGCGTCCAGTTCGGCGGCGACGGCCGCGTCGAGCCCGGTCTCGTCGCCGAGCGGCAGATGCACGAGGACTGCCATGCGCAGCCGGCCCTCCTCCGCCTGGGGCACGACGATCTCGGGCACCCCGCAGGCGACCAGCCCGTCGAGCAGGACGACGGCGCCGTCCGGCAGTTCGCGCAGGGTGCGGGCGAGTTCGGCGCGGGCGGCGGCGTCCGGCCGGGGCCAGTCACCGGCCACGGCGTACCGGTGCACCTGCCAGCCGAAGCCGGGCAGGTCCAGGCACACGCGCCGGTCGTAGGCGTTGCCGCCGCTCGGCGTGGCCGGGTCGTCGACACCACCCGGCATCACGAAGTGCACGGAGCGCAGGGACATGGGGATGATCCCGCCGTTCCTCGGGAAGGACGCCTGCCGGGGAACGTAGTCCAGGCGGGCGGTGCCGGCCCGGTCGGGGGCCGTGCCGGTCACGTCCATGGTCGTGTCGGTCACAGCGCACGCTCGTAACTCGCCCAGGCGATGTGCGACTCGTGCAGGGTGACGGCGATGCCCGCGATGCCCTTGGCACCCTCGCCCAGCGCCCCTTTGCGGATGCGTTCGGCGAGCCGGTCGGCGATGACCTTGGCCAGGTACTCCGTGGAGGTGTTGACCCCCGCGAAGTCGGGTTCGTTGTCGAGGTTGCGGTAGTTCAGCTCGCCGACGACGGCCCCGAGTTCCTGTGTGGCCAGGCCGATGTCGACGACGATGTTGTCCTCGTCCAACTGTTCGCGCCGGAACGTGGCGTCCACGAGGAACGTGGCCCCGTGCAGGCGCTGGGCCGGTCCGAAGACCTCGCCGCGGAAGCTGTGGGCGATCATGATGTGATCGCGGACGGTGATGCTGAACAACGGACGACCCTCCAGGTGCGGCGCGTCTGCTCCCCGGCCGATCTCCGGCGGGGATGCCGTGTAGTACGGCTGACTGTCTTCCCCTGTTCAGCGTCCGCCACGTCTTTTCTCAGGTCAGGCGTGCCGGCCTCGCTACGGGGTGTCGTAGCGCACGCGGTGGCACAGGGCCGGTGTCTTTCCGGAGGCGAGGCGAGGCATGACGTCGGGCAGTTCCTCGAAGGCGGACTCGCCGGTGACGAGGGCGTCGAGGGCGGGGTCGGCGAGCAGGTCGAGGGCGAGGGCCAGCCGGTCGGCGTAGCTGCGGTCGGCGCGGGCCGGGGAGACGGTGCCGACCTGGCTGCTGCGGATGACCAGTCGCCGGGAGTGGAAGGCCTCGCCCAGCGGGAGACTCACCTTCCGGTCGCCGTACCAGCTCAGTTCGACGACGGTGCCCTCGGGGCGGAGCAGTTCGAGCGCCCGGCTCAGCCCTTGCTCGGTGGCGCTGGCGTGCACGACCAGGTCGCACCCGCCGAGCGCGTCCCCGGGCAGCGCGAACCCGACGCCGAGCGCCGCCGCGGTCTCGGCGCGCGCCGGGTCGGCGTCGACGAGTTGCACCCGTACGCCGGGGAACCGTGCCAGCAGCGCGGCCACGGAGCAGCCGACCATCCCACCGCCGACGACGGCTATCCGGTCGCCGACCAGTGGCGCGGCGTCCCACAACGCGTTGACGGCGGTCTCCACGGTGCCGGCGAGCACGGCCCGCCCGGCGGGCACCCCGTCGGGCACGGGTGTGACGGCGCCCGCAGGGACGACGTACCGCGTCTGGTGCGGGTACAGGCAGAACACGGTCCGCCCGACGAGCGCCTCCGGTCCCTCCTCCACCACTCCCACGTTGAGATAGCCGTACTTCACGGGGGCCGGGAAGTCGCCCTCCTGGAACGGCGCCCGCATGACGGCGTGCTGGCTCTGCGGCACCCCACCGCGGAAGACGAGCGTCTCCGTGCCCCTGCTCACCCCGGAGTACAGCGAGCGCACCAGCACCTCGTCCGCGCCGGGGGCGGGCAGGCCGACCTCGCGGATCACCCCTCGCCCAGGCGAGTCGAGCCAGAACGCACGTGCGGTGCGGTTCATCGAATTCCTCCTGAACGGTCGGGAAGCCGCGCGCGTACCGAGTGGTGCACAGGCCGCGCACAAGGTAGCGGCGTTGATCGACTCTGTCACACGGCCGGAGGGTGTTCGGTGGCCCTGAACAACAGTTACGACGCGAGGCTCGTACAGCAGGAGACCGCCGTGGGGGCGGGCGTACAGATCCTGTTGCTGGCCCTGATCGGTACGGCGATCGGCATGGGCCCCGCGGGCTGGCTGACCGGCCTCGCGTTCGCGATCGCCACCTGGGCGGTGCTCTCCCGGGCCCTGCACCGGTCCCGGCCGCGCTCCTTCGGCGCGGCCAACCGGGTCACGCTCGGCCGCGCCACCCTCGTCGGCGGGGTCACCGCGCTGGTCGCCGACTCCTTCCAGGACTCACCGCCCGTCTCGCTCTTCGTCGGTCTGACCGCCGTGGCCCTGATCCTGGACGGTGTGGACGGCAAGGTGGCCCGCAGGACGGGGACGTCGACTCCGCTGGGCGCCCGCTTCGACATGGAGGTGGACGCGTTCCTGATTCTGGTGCTGAGTGTGTACGTGTCGATGGCGATGGGTCCATGGGTGCTCCTCATCGGTGGTATGCGGTACGTCTTCGTGGCCGCCGCGCGTGTCTGGCCCTGGCTGACCGCCCCGCTCCCGCCGAGCACGGCCCGCAAGACGGTGGCCGCGCTCCAGGGCGTGCTGTTGCTGCTGACCGGGGCGGCTCTGCTGCCGCACGCGGTCAACGTCGGTGTGGTGGTGCTGGCGCTGGGGCTGCTGGTGTGGTCGTTCGGCCGGGACGTGCTGTGGCTGTGGCGGACGTCCCGGGTGGAGACGGCTCCCGTCGGGGCCGAGGTGCGGCGGGAACTGGTCACGAGCTGATGGCGGGAACCGGTCACCGGCTGACGGCCGGCACCGGTCACGAGCCGACGGTCGGCCGGGGGTGCGGACCCGGTGTTCCGGGGGCGGGCGCTTCACGGCGGGGTGCCGCGCGGCCATGACGGTGCGGTGCGGTCCGGTCTGTCCTCCGTGCCGACCGGGTGGCCCGGGCCGGCCGGCTGCCGCCTCGCGTCACGGGCGGCAGCCTCGCGCCCAGAGGGGCACCGGTGGCCGAGTCACCGGGCCGGATCTCCAGCACCCCACGGTGTGCCCTCGGAGCCCCGCTCCCCTCACCCCGCCGCCTGCTCGCTACTCGACGCCCGCCGCGTCGAGAAGCCGGACCAGGTCCTTGCGCCCGTAGCCGAGCACACGGGCCCGGTGGATCGCCGCCAGCATCAGGTGAGCGGCGATCACCCCCGCATGGCCGTCCCGGTCGGCCCCGTACCACTCGTCCGGCTTCTCGACACCCAGGCTGTTCATCACCAGCCCGTGCTCACGGCGGACCTCCGCGACGGTGCCGGCGACCGCGTCCAGCAGCGTCTTCCCCGGACGCTCGCACTCCAGGGCGAAACAACCCCAGTCGACCGGCGCGCACCCCTCCGGTGGGCGCGCCCTCAGTCCCGCGTACCGCTCGTCCCCGAACCCGGTGTGCCCGAACTCTTCGTGTACCAGGGTGAACCGGTGGAACCCCGGCGGGACAGGAGGCGGTGGCGGTGTGTACGCCCACCCCGCGTCCTCGTACAACTGCCGCTTCACCTCCTCCTCTTCGGTGTGTGTCACGGTGAAGCCGGTGGCCTCGTTCCGCCCGGTCGTCGTGCCGTCGGGGTTGCGGTGGAGATGCAGGCTCATGATGTGCTCCGGTCGTCCGTGTCGTGTGAGGGCGGGAGTCGTTCCCGTCACCGGATCGAACGGACCGCCCGCACCACAGGTGCCCGCATCGCACAGCACCACCCGATCGTGTGACGCCGCCCGCCGACGACGCCACCACCGGCCATGGCATCACCGCCCCCGGCGGACCGCCGTTGCGCCGGGGGCGGTTGTCAGGGGCGGGAGTTATCCTCACAAGGCGCTTGTGACACATGTGTCTTGCGACCACGGGGGGTGTCCATGCACGACCGTGACCGGAGTTTCCTTCAGGACTGCCCGGGCAGTCACCCCGGCATGTCGACCGAGGCGGGCATCGACGTCCAGCGACAGCTGGAGTCCCTGATCCAGGACTTCCGGGCCGGCGATCCCCCGATGCCGGTGATCGTGCTGCACGCCGAGGACCCCGCCGACGACGACCGGGTCATCGAACTCGTCGACGAGCTGAGCGAGGGGCAGCAGCGTCACGGCACCCGCCTGGCCGTTGCCCCGACCGAGCCACAACCGGGGGACCTCGATCCCACCGCCCGGGCCGTGCGGCTCCTGATCGACCTCGGCGACTCCAGGAAGTGGGGCGACCGGTCCGCCTCCTACCGCCCCTACTCCTTCCCCCGCCTCAACCTGGTGCGCGCCCTCCAGGAGGCCACCGACGACCCGGAGATGCGCGAGCACTGGCCGACCGCCCCCGGCGGCACCCCGGACGGGAACATCCAGCAGGAGCGGGCCCAGACACACCTGCTGCGTATCCTGGCCAAGCAGCGCTGGCGCCCCCGCAGACCCACGCGCCGGCACCGGCAGCTCCTGCTCAACGACGTGCAGCAGTTCCTCCCCATGGGCGTCCTGGGCGCCTTCACCGCGCTGCTCACCCGCCCCGAGTGGTACATCGCCGTCCTGGCGGGCATCGGGCTGATGGTCCTCCTCGCCGGCCTCAACCACGTCCCCGGGCGCGCTCCCCTTTTCCTGTGGCTGCGCAGGGAGAGCCGGTGGTTCCTGACCACGACGTTCCTCCAGTCCGCCGTCCGCCGCCAGTCGACCAGCGTGCGGCTGCTGCGGCCCGTCCGCTCCTGGCGTGCCATCGCGGCCCGCGCCTACGACGTCGCCGAGGCCATGCGCGAGGGCGGCCCGTTCCCCCTCCAGCTGTACGTGCTGGCGCTCTTCGAGGACCTGCGGGACAACCACCGGCGCGGCAGCTGGGACCTGCGGGGATTCAAGCGGACGCGTCCGCCGGTGCTGTTCCTGCGCCGGGTGGGCAGGGAGAACGGCGGCATAGAGCTGATCAGGGCGGTCAGTGACGTCCGCAGCCGGCGCAGCGAGCTCGACCCGCTGCTGATCGTGGCGGGCGTGGCGGCGGGTGACACGGCACTGCTCGACCGGGGCGCGGACGCGGATCCTCCGCTCAACCGGCCGCAGCAGCCGCCGGCCCAGCCCTCGCGTCTTCCGCAGCGGTTGCGGCACTGGTACGACGAATGGGCCGGGAACCTGCGGGCCGATCAGTCGCCGAGCAGGACCAACGCCCTGCCCTGGGTGCTCAGGATCCCGCTGCCTCCCGGCGAGCTGGTGCAGCTGCGGCAGTCGGACTGGCGGTGCGTCAGGGCGAGACACCGGCCGTCCGTAGCCCGCGTGGTGTGGTCGGCGCACAGCCTGCTCCTCGTGCTCGCCCTGGTCGTCACCGCGGGCGTCGTCCACGCCCGTGAGCTGCACCGGACGTACTGCTCGGCGGGCCTGCTGACCGCCGACCGCGACACCGAGCTGCGTCCCGCGCCCGGCGGCGGCACGGAGTGCGTCGGCATAGCCACCGGAGACGTCCGGTTCGGGGCGTACCTGAGCGGTGACACCACCGGGGAGGGCAAGCGGCTGCAGGAGCTGGAGAGGCTGGTGCGCGCCGAGAACACCGAGGTCCTGCGCGACCACCCGGGCGACTACGTCACGGTGGTGTACGCGGGGCCGCTGAGCTCCTCCTCGGTGGATCCGTCCCTGGTCAAGGGTGCCGAGGAGCTGACCGGCGTGTACCTCGCCCAGCGGGTGGTCAACGAGAACTACACGGTGAAACTGCGGGTGCTGCTCGCCAACGGCGGCTCGGACATGGGGCACCAGCGTGTCACGGCCGACGCGATCGCCGCGTACGCCGACCGCGACCCGACCGTCGTCGGTGTCGTCGGCTTCGGCCGCGACCTGCAGAGCAGCCCCGACGTCACACGCCGGCTGCACGCGGTGGGGCTGCCCATCGTCTCCGGCACCAATTCGGCGACCTACCTGCCGAAGGAGTTCTCCAACTGGTTCAGTCTCGCGGCTCCCGACGAGCACCAGGCCGAGGCACTCGGCCTCGTCGCCCGGCAGCTGCGCTCCCGCGACAGCGCCCCGCACGCCCTGGTGCTGGCCCGCGACACCAAGGAGTCGCAGGACCGTTACACCAGCGAACAGGCGCTGTACGGCGGGGAGATGCTGAAGCGGGAAGGCTTCCGGATGCTGCCCGCGCGCCGCTACCGGGTGGCGAACGGCAAGCCCGAACTGCGGTCGCACGCGGAGAGCATCTGCCGGGGCGAGGACGTTCCCTCGGTGATCTACTTCGCCGGACGGGTCGAGGACATCGGGCCGCTGATGACACAGCTGGGTACCGAACCGGGCTGCGCGAACAGACAGTTCTCGATCCTCACGGGCGACGACCTGAGCAAGGCCCGGTTCTCCGGCACGGGTGGACGCGACGGCGTGGCCCCGCAGATCACGCTGTACCACGCGGCCCTGGCCGAGCTGAAGAAAGCCTCGTCCAGGACCGCCTTCTACGAGGACGCCGCCCACTACCTCCCCTGGCTGGAGGACGGAAAGGCCACGTACGACGCCGCCGGCTTCGCGAGCGGGCAGACCGCCCTCTCCCACGACGCCACGCGCGCCCTGTACTGGGCGGCCAGCCTCGGGGACGTGCGCCAGAGCCGCGCGGCGACCTGGGTCAACCTCAGGAACGTCAGGCTCGACGGAATGGCCACCGGCACCATCGACTTCACCGACGCACCCCTGTACGAGGAGCGCCACGGCCACAGCATCGTCCTCAACCGGGTCCGCAGAACCTCGGAGGGCGTCTCACGGACGGAGGTCCTGTGCAGCAGGCCGGCCGGCAGCACCGAGCCGCTCAGTGTGAAGGAGTGCACCATCGAGTGAGCGGGCCGACGGTTGTTACGCTCCCGGGGTGAGGATTCCAGGACCCGAAGAGATCCGCGCGCTGCACCAGAAGCACGCGCCCACCACCGAGGCGTTCGAACTCGTCCACACGCACTGCGAGATCGTCTGGAGCGTCGCCGAGCAGCTCATCTCGGCCTCGCGCCTGGACGTCGACGCCGAACTGGTCCGCGCCGGCTGTCTCCTCCACGACATCGGCGTCTACCGCCTCTACGGCGACGGCGGCCGCCTGGACCACGGGAACTACATCCGTCACGGCCTGCTCGGCCACGAACTCCTCGCCGGGGAGGGTTTCCCCGAGCCCCTGTGCCGGTTCTGCTCCCACCACACCGGGGTGGGGGTCACGAAGGACGACGTCCTGCGCCAGGGCCTCCCGATCCCTCCCGCCGACTACCTCGCGGTGACGCGTGAGGAGCGGCTGGTGATGTACGCGGACAAGTTCCACAGCAAGTCCCGTCCGTCGGCGTTCCTCTCCCCCGACGCGTACGCCGCCCACGTCCGCCGCTTCGGTGAGGAGAAGGTCACCGCGTTCGAGGCCCTGCGCGCGGAGTTCGGCGACCCGGACCTCGACCGGCCGGTGCCGGAGGGCGGCGCGTCCGTCCGCCCGTGAACACCACCGGACGCCGGCCACACCGGCGTCGCCCTCGCCCGTACGCTCACGCGGCGTACGGGCTTTCTCCTTCCGCGCGGACGGACACAGCCGACCGGCGCGGCGGCGCGGCCCGTGCGATGTGTGGGCCGCGTGACGGGACCGCGAGTCACGTGTGAATCCTTCACGCTTCCGGGTGGCGTTCACCACAGCACCGGAGCAAAGCATCACAGTCGGCGAACGCGGTACACCCCGCTGAATGACCGGGATGACGGTGATTCACGTCAATTCGGCACACGGGCAAGCCATGTCGCACACCGACCCCGAAGGCAAACCGCTCCACCCCACCTGCCCTATGATCGTTTAATAGTTGACTTCATCGCGCTTGCAACTCCTCCCTGATGTTTCCCGGTGACCGCGAACACACCCGTCGGTGCGCGTCTCCCCGCGGTGACACGCAGGAAGAAAGGTGAACCGCATGACCCTCGGACTGCTCCGGCGCCGACGTTCCCGCAACGGTCCCGGAGCCGCACCGGACCTTTCGCTGCCCCTGCCGGCCGGTGCCGGCGCGTACGGCTGCGAGGTCGTCGACCCCATGGGACAGCCCCTGGGCGGCGCCGAGGTCACGGTGACCGCCCTGGACAGCCACCGGGTCGCCGCCCACGGCACCACCGATCCGTACGGCCTGTTCATGGCGGCGCTCCCGCCCGGCTCCTACAGCGTGATGGTCGCGGCGGAGGGCCTCACTCCGTCCCGCAGCGATGTCGACATAGCCGCCGGTGCCGCCCTCCCCCCGGCACGCGTCGCACTGCTGCCCGCACGCCAGCTGGAACTGCCGACGCCCGGCACCTGGCTGTTCGACCCGCCGCACACCGCGATCCGCTTCATCGCCAAGCACGTGGGCATGGCCCACGTCCACGGACGCTTCACCCGCTTCACCGGCGGCATCCAGATCACGCCGGACATGAGCGACTCCCGGGTCTCGGTGCGCATCGACGCCGCCAGCATCACCACGGGCAACAGGACCCGTGACAACCACCTGCGTTCCGCCGACTTCCTCGACGTCGAGCACTACCCGTACATCGACTTCACCAGCACCCGGTTCGTCTACCGGGGCGGCTCCCGGTGGACGCTGAACGGCACGCTCACCATGCACGGCACCAGCCGCTCCGTGGGGCTGGACACGACGTACCTCGGCACGGTGAACGGCGGTTACGAACAGGAGCTGCGCTGCGCGGCCCTGGCGAAGGCGGAGCTGCACCGCGAGGACTTCACCCTCAACTGGCGCTCGATGCTGGCCCGCGGCATCGCGGTCGTCGGCCCGACCGTGCAACTGGAGCTGGACGTCCAGGCGATGTACCACACCCCCGAGACCCCCACACCCCCGGAGTAGGTCGGCCCGGGCGGCACCCTCGGTTCACGCGTAGGGGTCGGGAATCACCTCGGTCGCCGACTCGAGGACCTTCTCCACCCGCAGCACCGCGCTGCGCACGGCCCCCGCCTCCGCGACCAGCACGTCGGGGACATGGGACTCGTAGAAACGGAGGTACCCGACGGTGCCCACGGTCGTCGTGCGGGCGCCGAGCCACAGCACCATCCTGCGCAGGTCGTCGAACTCGTCGGGGTGCGCCTCCTGCCGCACGGTCAGCGCCCACTGCGGCCCGTCGGAGCACAGTTCCCCGACCAGCGCGCCCCCGATCCGCAGCGCCGGCCCCCGGTCTCCCCAGAGGGGGTACGCGTAACCGTCGTCCTGCCGGCCGCCTTCCTCTCCCAGGTGCCAGCGGAGCAGGGCGAGGTCCTGCGGCGGGAGCGAGCCCGGCAGGTCGAGCGTGAGCTGGAGTTCGTAGATGTCGGCCATGATCGGAAGGCTACGAGCCCCGGTGCCGGTGCCCTTCCCCGCGACCCGGCGAAGACCTCGAATCGTCACGTCCGTTGATCTACTGTGACCTCATGCCGACGAAGTCTCTTCCCAACCTCACCCCGACCGGCACCTGCTGGTGCGGCTGCGCCAAGAAGGTCGGAGCCGGATCGTTCTTCGCTCCCGGCCACGACAAGGTGGCGGAGGCGGCGCTGCTCGCGGCCGAATACGGTTCCTCCGTCGCCCAGTTGCTGCACGGACACGGATACGGCCCCGGACACTCGGTGAGCGCGCGTGCCGTGTCCGAGGGCGTCTGGCGGAAGTGCCCGGCCTGCGACTACGTCGGCGCACCGGCGAGCATCGCCCACCACACGAAGAAGGCGCACGCCGCCACCGGCGGCGAGCAGGCACAGGAGGCAGGACGTTGACCGGACCGGACTCCAGCCAGCGCGCCGACCTCGAGAAAGCCGTGCGCACGTACGGCGGCCACTGGGACACCGAACGCGGCCTGCGCACGCTGCGCGACGCGGGGCACGACCCGCAGGACAAGCACACCCGGCAGATCCTCCGCGACCTCGCGAGCGAGGGCCTGCTGGTGAAGGTGGAGGACCGGCCGGTCCGTTACAGCGCGGTGCGGACCGACTGAGGCACGCCGGCCCGCATCACCACCGTTCCTGCCGTCATCCCGGCCGGGGCGTCGTCAGAGCCAGGCACCATCGCGCCGTCCGGACGGCGTGTCACGTCCCCTCAGGGCGCGACGGCGAACTCCAGGGTCGCTTGTGCGAGGTCGGTGAGGAACCGGGCACGGTCGAAGCCCTCGCTTTCGGTCGTGCCCGGCGGAGGAGTGTCCATGAAGCTGAAGTGACCGGCCTCCGGCACGATGCGAAGGTCGACCTGGGCCGGTGCGCTCTTCAGACGGACGGCCTGCTCGACGGGTGTGATGGTGTCCATCTCTCCCGCGTAAACGAGCATCGGCGCTTTCACCGCGTCCAAGGCGCCCGGAGCGGCGAACCAGCCGGTCGCGGGCGCGTACAGGACGAGACGGCCGACACGTGGCTCGCGTGGGACATCCAGCGGTCTGCCGTCCCGCCCCCAGGGCGTCGCACCGGCGAGACAGAGGCCGGCCCATCCGCCGATCGAGTGGCCGACCACCACGACGGACGCGTCCTCGGACGCCCATCGGCGGAGGGCCTCGACCAGCCCGACCGGGCGTGCGAGCAGCTCGGCAGTGGTCGCCTCCCGAGCGGCGAAACGCTCGAAGTACGGTGCGATGACCTGGCAGTCATGGGCCGCCAGGTGCTCCAGGAGGGGCCGGTAACGCTCCGGGTCGCCGCCCGCTCCCGTCGCGAAGAGCACGACACGCTCACGGTTCGTGGGACCAAGTGTCAGTGCCCGCATCTCGCTCCTTCACCACAGCGCCGTTCCCCGAAGCCGGCCCGCGGGTCACGCCTCGCTCATTTACGGTCTCAGGTTAGCGCCGTAGATCGCGGCATTCGAACGGCACTTTGCGTCAGCAGGGGCCAAGGTCCTCTGAAGCGGCAGTAGGAGCCCTTGTCCGCCAGGGACACCATGGGTCTCCTCCGTCGGCCGGCGCTTACGGGTTGTGTCGTTCATCTTCGAACCGGCTTGACCGTCACCACAGAGCGCTGCTGGAATCACTCTCCGTACAGGCAACAGGGCGGGAAACGGAGTCACATGGCAGCCCTCGACAATGTGAAGCTGAAGGACGTTCTGGCGGATGTCGCCTCGGGTTCCTTACAACTGCCCGACTTCCAGCGGAACTGGAAGTGGGACGACGACCGGATCCGGGCGATCATCGCGACGGTCACGCTGGACTACCCGCTCGGCGTCGTGATGACGCTGCAGACCGGCGGTGCCACCCGGTTCCGCTCCCGGACTCTCACCGGCGCACGGCCGGACGGGGACCCGGAGGCCGACCTCCTGCTGCTGGACGGGCAGCAGCGCCTCACCTCGCTCTTCCAGTCCTTGTGGCTGGACGCCCCGGTGGAGACGGCGGACTCCCGGGGCAAGCCCATCCAGCGGTGGTACTACGTCGACATCGCGAAGGCCGTCGGGCCGTCCTCGGACCGCGACGAGGCCGTCGTGTCCGTCCCGGCCGACAAGGTGCTCCGGACGGACTTCAACCGCACCGTGGTGCTGGACCTGAGCACCACCGAGGCCGAGTGCGCGGCCGGTCTCTTCCCCCTCCACTTCGTCTTCGACGCCCAGCGCGTCAACGAGTGGAAGAAGGCGTACATCAAGGCGGACGAGGACCGGAACTGGGACCTGTGGGGCCAGTTCGACGAGGCGGTCCTCCAGCAGGTCCGCGCCTTCCAGGTCCCGATGATCCGGCTGGCCGCCTCCACCTCCATGGACGCCGTCTGCGCGGTCTTCGAGCGGGTCAACACGGGCGGTGTGCCCCTGAACGTCTTCGAACTGCTCACCGCGACCTACGCCGGGGACCGCGACTACGTGGAGCGGACCGGGGACTACTACCAGCTCCCCGAGGTCTGGCGGGAGATCAAGCAGCAGCTGGCCGGCAAGTACCCGGTCTTCGGCCGTCTGGAGAGCGGCCTCGAGAACGGGCTGAGCAGCATCGACTTCCTGCAGGCCATCGCGCTGGTACGCACCTGGGAACGGAAACAGGAGGGCCTCGGGACCACGGTGTCCTGCAAGCGCCGCGACCTGCTGGACCTCCCCCTGGCCGACTTCGTGCGCCTGGCGCCCAAACTCGCCGACGCCTTCGCCTGGGTGGGTGACTTCCTGGAGCGGCAGTGCATCGTCCGCCCGAACGATCTGCCGTACAAGACGCAGCTCGTCCCGCTCGCGGCCGTCCGCGCCATCCTCGACACGGCGACCGACGCTCCGGGGGCGGAGGAGAAGATCGAGCAGTGGTACTGGTGCGGAGTGCTCGGTGAGATGTACGGCGGCTCCACGGAGACACGCTTCACCAAGGACGTCGAACAGCTCGTCCCCTGGATCGCACAGGACGAGAGGGCGCCCGAGACGGTCACGGAGGCGTTCTTCTTCGCCGACCGCCTCGACACCCTCACCACCCGCAACAGCGCCGCCTACAAGGGCATCTACGCCCTGCTGATCAAGCAGGGCGCGGTGGACTGGCACTACACGGGCGCCCCGCTCAGTCCCGGCCGGCTGGACGAGTACGGCGTGGACGTGCGGCAGATCTTCCCCAAGACATGGTTCCGACGGGGCAACAGCAGCGGTCTGCCGACCAGTTCGATCGTGAACAAGACGCCCTTGTCCTATCGCGCGTCGATGGACATGACGGGAGCGCCGTCGTCGTACCTGTCCACGATGATCGCCGCGTCCGACATGCGTCCCGAGTGGTTCGACGACCTCCTGACCACCCACCTGATCGATCCGGACGCGTTGCGCGAGAACGACTACGAGCGCTTCTACCGCGACCGCTCCAAGCAGTTGCAGGATCTGGTGCACTCGGCCATGGGCAAGAGGACGATGCTCCGTGACCTGCCGGAGGGCGACGCCCGATGACGACCAGGCCGCACGAGCGGGACGTGGCCTCGCTCAAGGGCAGGACCGTGTCCGTGCAGGAGATCCTCGACCTGTTCCAGGTCAGGGTCCGCGACCACCGGACGGTGCACCGGATCTCGCAGGCGTTCACGGACGCCGGGCTGACCACGCTGCCGGACTTCGCCGTCTGCGGTCTGCGCAGCACCGTCGACGTCGTGCCGCTGGCGGCCGTTCCGGCACAGCGCACGCCCGCCGAACCGGAAGGTGAGGCCGACGAGGCGGACGAGGCCCTGCCCTCGCACGCGCTGCCGCAGCGGCTGCTGCTCGGCGACATGCCGTCGGCGCGGCGCGGCCTGGTGTCCGTGGGTCCCGGCACGCCCCTGTCCCAGACGACCTTCCTGATGCGCACGAAGGGCCTCTCCCAGGTGCCGGTGACCACCGGCATGGCGCAGGTCCACGGGGTCGTCACCTGGGGGTCCGTGGCCAAGATGTACGAGGCGGGGAAGGAGGCCACCCTCGACAACGCGATGGAGAAGGACTCGCTGCCCGTCGCCGACGCCCGCCAGGAGTTCTTCACCGCTCTCCCGGTCATCCGCGAGCACGGATACCTGCTCGTCCGCGGCGACGACGGCTGCCTGTCGGGCATCGTCACCGCCGCGGACGTCACGGAACGCTTCGAGGGGGCGGCGCGCCCCTTCTTCATCGTGGGCGAGATCGAGTCGCTGCTGCGCCGCTGCCTGGGCGCGGCCCTGGACGCGGAGGCCATCAAGGCGGTCCAGACGAACAAGAAGCCGGAGCAGCGCACCGGCCAGGTATCGGACCTCATGTTCGGCGACTACCTGAGGCTGCTGGACGGCGACCAGACGAAGCAGTCCTTCGCCGAGCGGGCCGACCGCAACTGGGAGGCGCTGAAGTGGCCCAACATGCCCCGGGAGCAGTTCGTCGGCCTGCTGAAACGGGTGAAGGACATCCGCAACCGGATCGCTCACTTCGACGAGAAGCCGCTCCCGCCGGAGATGATCGACGAGCTGACGACCTTCGCGAAGGTGCTGCGGGCGTTCGCGTCGTGACGTGGCGGAGGAGGTTCGGTCCCCGGGAGCAGTGGGCCGCGTTCACTGCCTGCGCGGGTGAGATCACCGTCTGATGACGGACCGTTCGGGGTGCCTCGGGATCAAGGTCCGAGGCACCCCGGGCCGTGTCCTCAGCCCGCTCCGAGGGCGAACTGCTCGCGCAGCAGTGCCTCGTGGAGGACCGGCTCGACGCGCACCTGGTTGCCGTCGCGGTCCAGGACCTGGAGTGTCTCCAGGCAGGTCAGCGCCCACCGTGCGTCATCGGGGGTGAGGCCCGCGAGTTCGGCCGCGGTCGCGCAGTCGGCGTCGGGGTTCCATCCGGTGCCGAGCTGCTCGACGATCGCGTCGTAGCCCGCCCTGACCGTCTCGTCCTCCAGCAGGCCCACGGCGTCGGCGAACTCCTCCGCGCCGTCCGCCCGTCCGAGCCACTGTTCCAGCTCGTGCAGGGCACGGTCCTGGTCCTTGCGCTGTTCGCGCAGCTCCAGGACGCGGTCCAGCAGGAACGGCCAGCCGCCGGTGGCCGCGGCCAGTCGGGCCAGCCGCTCCTCGGACTCGTAGGCGCCGTGGTCCTGTGTCCAGTCCCGCAGACCGCGCCGGTCGTAGCGGCGCAGGACCACCACGATGCCGTTCCCGTCGGCTCGGCGGGCCTCGCCGTCGTGCAACAGCTCCCGCCAGAAGGCGAGCTGCGCGACGCTCGAGACCAGGACCACCGACCGGGTGGCCCCGGCCGTGGCGGGCAGGACGGTCCTGGCCAGTTCCAGGGACTCCCGGCAGGGCTTGTCACCACGCGCCGCCAGGTCGCTGACGACCAGCTGCCGTGTGCCGGGCCGGCCCTCCGCGAGTGCCTTGCGGTAGGCGTTGGCGCTGCCGATCGGAGGCAGGGTCCAATCCTTCACGCGTCCGGTGGCGTCCCGCAGGGTGCGTTCCACGTCACCGATTCCCGTGGCGGTGGTCCCGAGCACGACGCGGACCTGGTTGCCGCCCTCGCCGAGCAGGTAGTCGATCTGGTTGATCGTCAGCGGGGCGGAGCGGCGGTCGCCGTCGAGCCCGGGGCGGCTCTCCAGGACGACGGTCTCCTCCAGCCGCGACTCCTGCTCGGCGCTCCAGAGGCGTGCCTCGATCTCCTGGGCGGTGCCGATCATGCGGAGCGCGTTCGGGCCGCGCAGGTGCCAGCCCTGCCCGTCGTGGTTGGGTGCCAGGACGCCGAGGCCCACCATCTCCTGGAGGTAGGCGCGGAAACCCTCGCTGTCCAGCTTGTCGAAGCCCTGCGGCCACCAGCCGGCGCACTCGTCACGCAGTTCGCGGTCGCTGAGCCTGGTCTCCAGGCCGTTGTCGCGGGCATGCTGGGCGAGGACGTTGGCGATGACGTTGTAACGGTCGTCGAGGGCCAGGGTGTCCTTGAACGCCGCGGTGATGTCCGAGCGCAGGGAGGCGTCCTGCTCGACCTCGTCCACATCGGCCGCCTCGATGGTGTACGGGGGCGGCAGGAGCGGCTGGCGGGCCCGCTTGTCCTGCATGACCTGCACCATGCGGCTGCCGAAGATCTGCAGCAGGAAGGGCTGGTACGAGCAGAAGCCGAGCACCCGGTTGACCAGGTCGACGTCGGCGAACTCGAAGCCGAGGGCCCGCATCGGGTGGACGATCAGGTCGGCGGCGAACTGCGGGGTGAGCGGTCCGACGACGGTCGGCGTCTGCGCGAGGTGGCTGAACGGGCTGTTCCTGGCGAGGCGGGTGAACCGCTGCACGGAATGCAGGCCGGCGAAGACCACCTTGGCCCGGCCGCGGGAGTCCTCACCCAGGCCGCGCAGTCGACGGGTTTCCGTGCAGTCGGGCACGTCCGCCTCGAAGAAGCTGTCGCACTCGTCGAGGAGGATGAGCAGCCGCCGGTCGGCGTCCTGCGCCAGCCACTTGGCGATACCGTCGGTGACCCGCTGCCAGGGTTCCCTCTGCGGCCCCCTGCGGCGGGGCTCCTCCAGGACGCCCGCCCTGGTCAGTTCCTGGTCCAGGGTGGTCCAGATCGCCGCCGCGCCGAGAGCGATGCCCTTGCCGATGCCGATCTTGTCGAGGTTGAGGTAGAGCTTGCGGTGGGATCCGGGCCGCTGTTCCACGAACCGGTCGCCCGCGTCGGCGAGCAGCGCGGACTTGCCGAGGCCGCGGCCGCCGTAGATGATCTGCGTCCCGGCCGGGTCGAGGATGTTCTTGCGTTCCCGGTCGCGTCCGTAGAACATCTCGCGGCCGATCTGGCCCCGCTTCTCCTTGATGTACGGGTTCACGCCGGAGAACGGCAGCAGTGTCTCGGTGGCGGCGTCCACCCGCCGGTTGCCGTGCGCGGTGAGATAGGCCAGGGCCGCGTCGTCGACGACGAGGATGGGCTTGCTGCCCTGGGAGGCGGCGGCGAGTTCGGTGCGCGTCCTGCTGTCGAGGGTGCCGAAGTGCACGACGAGCAGGCTGCCCTCGTCGGGGTCCTGGGAGATGCGGCTGATCAGCAGCTTCGCCGGCGGGCATCCCCAGATCAGCAGGGCGCGCAGCTTGTTGCCGCGGTCCTTGATCTGCGATCCGAAGGCCGGGGCCCAGGCGCGGCCGGTGACCTCCGTCTCCCCGAGTTCGAAGAACCGGTAGTCCTTGCCGTACCGCAGCTCGCGCAGCGGCAGGGCCTTCCTGGCCTCGAAGCCGAGCAGGGAGAGGGCCGGGGTCAGGTCGATGCGCGGGTTGATGTTGGCCCGGTCGCGGGTCGAGGCGAGCTTCGCCCATCGTTCGAGGGCGTCGGCGGCTCGTTCCGCCTCCCCCTCGGACAGGGACGAGTAGTCCAGCACGGCCGGCCGGCGCAGGCGTTCTCGTGAGCGGACGGCCTGGATCAGTTCCGGGGTGATGCCGCCGGGCAGTGCGTCGGGCACGGCGGGGAAGAACATCTCCAGGTGCGAGTCCTCGGACCTGATCTCCGGGACCGGCTCGCCCAGTTCGAGGAAGTAGACCAGTTCCGCGGCCGTGGCCAGGGTGTCGTTGTCCAGGTTGCGCCGGACGCGCTCGCGGTCGTCCTCGCTGATGTCGGTGAGGGCGTCGAGCCTGGCCCGGAGCCGGTCGGCCGCCTCCTTGCGGTAGTGCGGCAGCAGTTCGGCGACCCGGTCGAGGTTGCGCCGGATCAACGACAGCTCGCGGGGCTCACCGTTCTCGGTGCGCCCGGTGGCGTCGGCGAGCAGCTCCTGGAGGTTGACGTCCTGTTCGTCGGTGAGGGCACCGTCCGCCTGGGCGCGTCGCAGGTCCGCGCCGAGCGAGCGGGCCTGCTCGGTGAGGACGCCGTACCGCTGCTGCTCCGCCTGCGTGAGCCGGGCGAGGCGGTCGTCGGAGAGGTCCAGATCGCCGGCCGCGGGCAGGACTCCCGCCTCCGCGAGACGGATGATGGCCCGAACGGCGGCGAACCCGTCCCGGTCGGTCTGGAAACCGATCGCGTCGTCCCAGGTCCGGTCCACCGCGGCGAGCAGGCCGGAGACCGTGGGAGCCGTACCCGGCCAGTCCGGCAGCTTGTACAGCTCGGCGTCGAGCAGTTCGGTGACCTCGGTCTCGGTCGCCCTCACCGCCGGGGACGTCCCGTTCTCCAGCTCGCCGAAGATCGCTTCGAGCATCTCGCCCGCGGTCCGGGCGGCAGCCCTGGCCACCGGACGGCTCCGGCCGCCGGCGGACGCCAGCTCGGCCAGTGCTCCCTTGCGCAGCCCGAGCAGGGACAGCCGCAGACCGGCGACCGAGTCCGCGGCCCACGCGGTCTCCTCGGACCTCGCGATCCCCAGCTCGCGCTGGGCGTTGTGCCACTCCCACACCGCGGCGCGCACCCGTTCGACGAAGTGCCGCACGTTGTTGCGGCCGGACCCGTGGATGACCTGTCCGCCACTGCCGCGCAGCTCGCCGTCCATCCGGTCGATCTCGTCCTCGATGTGCGCCGGCCGGTCCAGCCGCTTCAGCAGGGCGTCCGCCCGCTCCTCCGCGTCCCCGGCGCCGTTGACCACGGCCGTCAGCACACTGCCCAGCAGCCCGTGGGGTGCCAGCCACTGCTTCACCATCTGGGAGGCGCGCTGGAAGCGCATCCGCGGCGGCACGAGCAGGTTCCGGCATGTGTCGACCATGTCCTGCAGGCGGTTCTCGGCCTGCGAGGCGTCCGCGACGACGGTGTGCAGCGGTGCCAGCAACAGCGCGCTGTTCAGGGTGCGTTCCGCCACGTCCGTGGCCACTTGGTGCAGCGAGCCCGGCAGGTGCTGTGCCAGCGCCCGCAGCTGGGCGCCGACGACCGGGGCGCCGGTCACCAGGGCGGCTCGTACGAGGACCGGCAGCAGGAGCAGTTCCAGTCCCCCGGCCGCGGCGTCCTCCTGGGCGTCCCATTCGCGCAACGCGTCCTCGACGAAGCGTGCGGCGCGGTCGGAGCGCGGGTTCAGCAGGACCGACGCGGCGGACAGGCGCAGCACGGCGGCCTCCGCCTCCGGCCGGCCGGCCGTGTGCGAGAGCTGGGCGGCGAGCCCGAACCGCTGCTCGGCGATGAGACGGGCGAGGGTCGGCTCCACGTCGTCCGGCTGCCCGTCACCGGGGGCCGCCGGGGCTTCCGCGGGCACGGATGCGGTGCCGGCCGGGGTGGGGGCGACAGCGGCTGCGGCCGTCCCGCCGGTGACGGGCTCGGAAGACGGGGCGGGGCCGGTCACCGGTGGTTCCGGGTGCCCGGCGGGTGGTTCGGGCTGCTCGGCGGGCGGTTCGGACGCGTCCGGCGGCTCGGGCGTACCGGACGCGAACGGTTCGGGTTCGGCGGGCGGTTCGGGAACCATGGGCACGCCGGTCGGCGCGTCCGGTGGTTCGGGCGCCGTCACGGTGGCGGGCGACTGCCCGTCCGTGGCGAGTGCCCCGCTCCTCTGTGCGGGCACCGCGACCTCGGTGTCCCGGTCCGTCGCCACGGTGATCTGCTCGTACAGCACGGCCGCCACGGCGTACGGCGGGTGGGCCACCGAAAGCTGCCGCTGCACCTCGGTGACCGCCGTCCCCGCGTCGGCCCGTTCCCCCAGCTCGACGAGACGTACCAGCAGACCGAGGTAGTGCGCGCAGGCGTCGTCCTGCTCGTCCCAGGTGTGCTTGGCGAGCAGTTCCCCGGCACGCCGGCGTGCGTCCGTGATCACCTCGGTCACCGCGCTGTCCGGCCGGCATCCCAGGGCGAGCACGGTCGCCAGGACGCGGCGGGTCCGCTCGTTCCTCTCGTTCCTCTCGGCGGTCTCCCGGGAGGTGTCGATCGCCGTCATCAAGTCCGCGAGGCGGTCGGTGACGTCGGTGACACCGGCCGCCGAGAGCGCCTCCCGGACTCGGGCGAAGGCCGGTGCGACGGCGGTGAGCACCGCCAGATCAGAGGCATCCGGGGGACATCCGTCCAGCAGAGCCGTTCTGACGCGCTCCACGGCGTCCCGTGCCTCGTCGACGGTGCGCCGCAGCGCCTCGCCTGCCACGGCGGGGTCCTCCAGGACCGTCCGCTCACTCCCCGGCATCCGCTTCCCCTTCTGTACGTGCTGTACGGGCTGTACGGAGGTCTCCGCCGGTGCCTTGCCGCGGGTCTGCCCGGGAACCGGAACAGCCGGCGGGTCACCGTCCTCCTCTCCCCTCGCGTCCTCCTCCGGGACGGGCGGCCGGTCGAATTCGGGTGTCGCGTCGATCACCCGCTGTGCCGCCTCGGTCACCGCCTTCCGGGCGGTTTCGTCCGCCTCGGCGCCGCACCAGTCGTGGTCGGAGGCCCATACCAGCAGGCGGGCGTCGAACGCCGACGCCTGAAGGTGGGAGAACAGCGCGAGGAGCACGAGACGTGTTCCCCAGCGCTCCACCGGACCGGTGCCCTGCCGTGGCGTCGTCTGCCCCAGGGCGGCACCGACGACGTCGTTGATGATCCGCACGGTCAGGTGGGACACGACGTGCCTGCGGTCCGAAGCCTGCTCCAGCCGCTGCGCCCGTTTGAGCACCTGCTCGCTGAGCGCACGGCCGAAGCGGCGCGGTTCGACCTTGCGGAAGCCGAGGCCCCGCATGATGGCCTGGCGGTCCAGGGGCCCCAGGGAATTGAGCGCGCGTTCCGTCTCCTCGACGGTGAGCGCAGCGAGGGACGACTCCAGGACCGCGCCCAGTCCGTCGAGTGCGCAGGCCAGGTCCTCGAGGAGGCCGAGGGGCGTGCCCGGCGGGGAGAGCGGAGGTTCCGCGACCACCGGATGGCTGAAGGTCATACAGTGTCGGCTTTCTCGTAGAGATGTGAGAGGAGAGTCGTGGGGGGGGTGGCGGCCGGGAGACCGGTCAGCGTCTGCGGGAGTGCGCGGGCAGTCGCCGCAGGAAGCCGTGTGGGCGAGGGCGCAGGGGTGTCTGCCGGCACAGTTCGCTGTCGGTGGTGCGGAGGTAGTTCTGGATGCCGATCGTCTCGTCGCCCGCCTGCGCCGCTTTGCGTACGGTCTCGCGGAAGCGCCGCCGGCACAGGCGTTCCTGGCTGATGTACACCAGGCGGATGCCGTGCTCGGCGCGACCGGGGAGAGCAGGGCGCGGACCGCTCCGCCGGTGGAACGGTTGAGTTCGAGGGCCTGGTCGTGCATGAGGGCGACGAGTGGGCTGACCACGATGGTGACGCCGGGCAGGACCAGCGCGGGCGACTGGAACGTGAAGCTCTTCCCGAAGCGGAAGCCGCGGGCCGGATCCGCGACCTGCCGTGCCGCAGCGGAAACGACGTGTACTCCGGCCATGAATTCCTTCCCCCCGGCTTCAGCTCACGCTAGTTCAGTGCGTTGATCCCGTCAACATATTGAAATTGCCGTCAGAACGTCAGTTCGTGTACCGAATTCGTCTTCGACGGGTCTTGGGAGGAGACGTGGAGCACCGATGTCCCTCCTCGATCCGCGGTCTGTTCCCGCGGTCGGGCGAGGGCGGTGCCCCGGACCGGCATCGCAGTGTGCCGTCGGTCCTGAGGGCCAGGGCGACCTGAAAGGCGGCACCGTGCGCCTGGAGGTGTGGAGCGCCATCGGTCCCGTCGGGGTGGGGCGCGACGTACTCCGGGAGGCGGGCGGCCAAGGGCCGTGGGGTCCCCCCGCACGGAGGCCTTCTCCACGTCGTCGGCGCGGGCCCGTCCCCTGCCGGACGTGCCGCGTGCGCCGGAACGCGTGTGCCGGTCGTGACGGCGCACGTGTCGTGTGTCAGCCCCGTCGCAGGTCCCCGCGGTCGATCCGGGCCAGGAGAGGCGGCTCGGACTCTCCTTCGTAGCCGAGGTGGAGTTCCTGCCGGGCGCGGGTGGCCATCACGTAGTACGACATGCGCAGGGCGGCGGAGGTGGGGTCCGTGCCCGCGTCCGCGTGCGTGTCGGGAATGACGACCGTGTCGAAGCCCAGCCCCTTGGCGCTGCGGCGGTGCACGATCACGATGCCGGGGCGGCCGAGGTCGAGGTTGCGGTACTGGCCGCCCTTGGACTCGGACGTGTACAGCTGGGGCTTCAGGCGCGGCGCGCGGTTCTGGACGCTGCCGAGCAGGGAGAACTGGGTGTGCTTGGTGGCTGCGATCACCCCGATGCTCTTCCCCGGCTGCGCCTCGGCGAGCAGGACGAGCAGGTCCGCGACGCCCCGCTCGTGGAAGCGGTGCAGGCGCGGCACCGGTCCCTGGCGGCCGGGCAGGACCGGCGTGCCGGCGCCGGTGTGGAAGTGGGCCGCGAAGGACGCGATCTGCTCGGTGTTGCGGTGGTTGCCGGCGAGTTCGTGCCGGGTGCACTGACCGAGGTTGCGGACGATCTCGTCGAGGGTGGAGTTGGTGTCGGTGAGCCGTTGGCACTGGTCCGCGAAGACGGTCGTACGGGCCTTGAGCATGCGGCAGAGCAGGTAGAACTCGGGCGGCAGGTCCTGGCCCTCGTCGATGACCAGGGTGGGCCCGACGGCCGGGGCGGTCTCGGCGGCACGGTTGTGGAGGGCGTCCCAGTCGTACCAGCCGTCGCCGCCGCCGGGCGGTGTGGTGCCGTACCAGTCGGCGAGCCAGCGGTGTGCGGTCGTGACGTGGACCGAGCGGTCCGCGGGACCCAGTGCGTGCGCCGTGCCGGCGAGCGACTGGCGCAGCAGGTTGGAGTAGGTCAGCAGGACCACCGGGGTGCCGGTGAGGGCGAGCATGGCGGCGCGCTGCGCGGCCAGCACGCTCTTGCCGCTGCCCGGGGGCCCGCTGACCAGGTGGTTGCCGTCGAAGGGGAGCCCGTCGAGGCCGGACCGCTGGTCGGGGTCGAGGTCGAGGTAGGTGACGGTCACTGTTGCTCCAGGGCGCCCGCCGCGGCGGCGCGGGCCGTGGTGATGATCGACTGCAGGTAGCCGGGGACCCGTTCGCCGCCGACGACGAGGGCCCGGTCCAGGAGGCTGTTGCCGGCCTCGCAGCTGGTCTCCGGGAGCAGGGCGCAGGCGTGGCAGGCGGCCCGGTTGAGGTTGCCGAAGCCCTGTCCGGAGTGTTCGGCGCACAGCGGGTCGGCGGAGCACCAGGCGGCGGACTCGGTCATCCGCAGCAGGGTCTCGGCCAGCCGCGGTGGTTCGCCCTGGCGGACGAGCCCGCCGAGGGTGCCTTCGGCGTCCCCGGCGGCGGTGTAGACGAGGATGCCGTACTGGTCCTGTTCGGGGCGGGCGTAGATCCGTTCGCGCAGGCTCGCCGTGGTGTAGCCGGACTCGAAGGACAGCTGGCGGATGAGGAGGTGGGCCAGGGTGTGCAACAGGACGAAGCGCGGGGAGAGTTCGGGACCGGTCACGTTCTGGAGGCGGTCCTTCTGGAAGGAGCGGTCGAGGTCGGCCCGCATGCCCTCGACGCGTCCGCGTACGTCCGGGTCCTCCTCCCATGCCTTCAGCGCGCCGTGGTCGAGGGTGAGGAGGATGCCCTCGCCGAAGACCTCGACGGCGGGCAGCCACTTGAGCCGGCGCGAGGTGTCGGCGGGGACGACGACGGCGTCCGGGGAGACCCGGGTGAAGCCGGACAGGGCGCGGACCTCGCGAAGCCGGTCGGCGAGGACGACGCGGCCGAAGCGGCGCGCGAGACCGGCCCAGGGTTCGGCGGTCTCACCGGCCAGGCCGAGCGTGGTCTCGCGCAGGGCGAAGTCACGGGTGGCGGGTGGGGCGGGTGCCGTGAAGGCGGCCCATTCCTCCCGGCTCAGGTCGGGCCGTGCGGGGCCGTCGGACGCGGCAGCGGTGGCGGTGGCGTCCGGGCTCGTGCCGCCCGTCTCCTCGGCCAGGAGTGCGTCCAGCAGGCCGTCGTCGGCTCCCGTGTCCTCCTGGATCATCTGCCGGAACAGGACGGCACGCGGTGAGGCCGGGTCCCGGCACAGCGACACCCATAGGTGGTGTTCCCGCACCTGGTCCGCGAGCGCGTCGTCGGCGTGGGCGGGGGCGTCGGTCTCGGGGATGTCGAGCGCGGAGTGCACGATCGGGTAGTAGAGGTTGCCGGCGGTCCGCTGCACGATCTGCACCGGGCGCGGGCACTCGACGGCTTCACTTGCACGCTGCCAGGGGTTGCGTCCCGGGCAGCGCATGCCGTGGGTGCCGAGGATGTCGAGCAGGTCCCGGACGGCTCCGCAGCCCTTCGCGGTGCAGGCGACGGAGAGCGCTTCGAGGCCGGAGGCCCGTTCGGAGACGAGGAAGCGCAGCTTCTCGCGTTCCCCGCACTGCCGCCGCTCGCCCCCGTCGCGCCGTGAGTGCGCCCAGAACCACCAGTCGACGTCGCCGAGGTGCCCGGCCTGGCAGATCTGCACGAACCGCATCGGCGCCAGCGTCCGCGCCGGGGAGCAGGAGGGGCAGCGCGGCGCCTGGCCGCGCTTCTCGTCGGCGATCCGCCACCGCTTCATCCGCCGGCAGGAGCCGCAGAACAGCCAGGAGGGGAAGCGGATGTACGGCGCTCCGGGCGCGTCGGCGACGTCGAAGCGGTCATGGGCGGTGGCGGGCGCGGCGTAGAAGCCGGAGACGCCGAGGCGGTCCGCGAGGCGGGGCGAGTCGACGGGCTGCCTGCCGCGGGACGGCCAGTCGCCGATGCCGGTGGCGACGAACGACTCGCCCTGGATGTCGAAGACGGCCCCGGCCCCGAAGGGCACCACGGTCTGCGACTGACGTACCCGGAGTGTGCGGCTCACAGGTCGGCTCCCTTCACTGTCACCTGGCATTCCCGGTCGACGTTGCGCATCGAGTGGGGTGTCTCCCACAGGCCGTGGAGCTGCTCGAAGCTCTTGATGAGGTGGGACTGACCCTTGCCCTGGCTGCGGTAGTACAGCTCGCGTCCGTCCTTGCGGGCCTGGCGCGCGAGGTCCTCCCATTCGGCGAGCAGCCCGTCGAGTTCCTCGCGCACCGCGTCGCCGGTCCCCGGTTCGGCGGTCTCCGCCCGCTGTGCCAGCTCCTCGGCCAGCGCTTCCGCTTCGGGCATCCGGTCGAGGATCAGTCCGGCCTGGTTCTCGGCCGCGAGCCCGAGCCGGTGGCGTACGAGGACGACGAGCACGGCGTGCAGGGCGCGGCGGCGGGAGGGCACGGACCAGGGGGTGACGCTGGTCGGTTCGACGTGCCGGTAGAGCGCGCGGTGGTAGACGTCGAAGGTCTCGTAGTGCGAACGGTCCCTGGGGCGGGTGGCGTTGAAGAAGGTCACCACGAGTCCGGGTACGGCGTGGCGGCCGACGCGGCTGGTGGCCTGGATGTACTCGGCGGTCGTCTTGGGCTGCCCCTGCATCAGCATCAGGGCGAGCCGCTTCACGTCGACGCCCACGGAGAGCATGTTGGTGCAGGGCAGGAAGGACACCGATCCCGTGTCGTCCCAGCTCTTCTCCAGCCGGTCGAGGAGCACGGGCTGCTCGGAGCGCGGCAGGTTGCTGGTGAGTTCCTCGACCTGCTGGTCCGGCAGGGGGCGTACGCCGCTGCCGGAGTCGAGTCCGGCGAGCTGGGCGGGGATGTCGTCGGCGGCGGCGGTGACCGTGCGGCCCAGTTCGCGCAGGCTGTGATGGTAGGCGACGAGGGTCCAGTAGGCGTCCCGGTGTTCCTCGGGCAGTTCCCAGGCGCCCTGGAGCAGGGCGGCGGCGGTGGCGACGGAGGCACGGCCGGCGGTGTGTCCCTGGGCCATGACACCGACGTAGCGGCGGCCCGGCCGGGAGGTGTCGGGTTCGGCGAAGTAGGAGTGGCGGGCGTCGAGTCCGGCGGGCGGGAAGAGCTGGACGTCTCCCCCGTACAGGGCGCGGACCTGCTCGCCGGAGCGGCGGATGGTGGCGGTGGACGCCACGACCTTGGGCCCGGTGCCGTCCGGCCCGGTGCACAGTCCGAGGACGGCGGACTCGTAGAGGCCGACGGTGGTGCCGAGCGGGCCGGTGAGCAGGTGCAGTTCGTCCTGGATGACGAGGGACGGCGGCCGGTGCCCGGTGCCGGCGCCGAAGAGCCGTCCCGCACGCGGTTCCCAGGCGAGGCGGGCGAACTTGTCGACGGTGCCGAGGACGAAGGTGGGCGGACGGTCGTACAGGTGGTCGTCCACGACGGCGACGGGCAGCTCGTCGTGGAAGAGGCACTCGTCCCGGGGGCAGAAGAAGGCGAAGGAGTCGGCGCCTGCCCGCACCCCGTAGTCGCCGATGTCGGGCGACTTGTGGGCGGGCAGGACGCGGGTGCCGCACCACGGGCAGCGGTCCAGGATGAACACGTCGTCCGGGGTGGCGGCCGCCCGCGCGTCCTCGAAGTCGCGGCGCGCCTTGTCGTAGCTGTTCGCGGTGGTGGTCTCACCGACCCACAGCCCGATGGAGAACGGCTCCTCGCCGTAGGTGGCCGGGTCGGCGCGGCGCATGGACTCCAGGGCGCACACGGTCGTCGCGGCGCGCTGGAACTGCTGGGTGGTCAGCAGGCTGAGCGTGTACCGGCTGAGTACGGCGGTGCCCCCGCCGTCGGGTCCGCTCCGGCGCAGCACCATCACGAACGCGGCCAGCAGCAGGTACGCCTCGGTCTTGCCGCCACCGGTCGGGAACCAGATGAGGTCCGTGACGGCGCGGTCCGGGTGCCGGGGGTCGACGGCGCCGTCGACGGCCAGCAGGAAGAACGCGAGCTGGAAGGGGCGCCAGGTGGCGTCCGCGTACGGTCGCGGGTCCGGCGGCACGCCGTCGTCGCGGCGGGGGCGCCGGGTGCCGGCGAGGTCGGCGGCGGAGTGGCGCATCTGCAGCGCCATGGCGTGGTTGGCGGCCCGGAAGGCGTGCAGCAGTTCGGGGCGCCGGGGGTCGCAGAGGGTGCGGACGCCGGACTCGATGCGGGAGACCGCGGTGCCGATCCGTCCGAGGACGCGGTCGGCCGCCTCGCGGCCCCATGCGGGTACCTCGGTGTTGAGCTGGCCGACGTACCAGGCCCGGTAGGCGGAGGCGAACTCGAAAAGTTCTTCACGGAGTTGGTCGGTGGAGACGGCCGGGTCGGCGAGGTGGGTGAGGCTGAGCACGGGGGTGTCGGTGAGTCCGGCGGCTCGTACGCCCGTGACCTCCGCCTCGGGCATGACGGCCGCCCGGAGTCCGGTCACCGTCCGGCCGTCGTCCCGCAGCTCCTCGACGGCGCACCCGTGGCCGACGGCGTGGGTGCGCACGTGCCGGTACTGCAGGCGCAGTTCCTGTTCCTCCGGGTCCCTGCTGGCCAGGCGCACGCTCGGGTACGGGAGCACCTGCCCGCCGGCGGGCCGGGCCCGCAGCTCCACCTGGAACAGCATCCCGTCCCAGTGGGCACTTTTTCCGAGCGCGGAGTCGTACCGGGCCGCGTTGACGAGGGCGACGGTGACGAGCTTCCCGTTGCCGAAGTCGCGGCGCGTGACGCGCAGTTCGGCTCGCGCGTCCAGGACGGGGACCTGGTTCCGGTCCGGGCCGAGGAGATGCGTCTCGGCCGGTATCGCGATCCGCTGCCACGTCCGGCCGCGCTGACCGCTGCGCGACCGGGTGCGGTAACGGGCGGCGGAGCACTCGACCTCGAGGGTCTCGGCATCGGTGTAGAAGCTGAAGCCGAGGGACGACGGCAGCCAGGAGTTCGACTCCGGCACGGGGTCGCCCGCCGGCGCGGTGTCCTCGGCCCCCCGCTCGGTGCCGGCCCCGTCGAACTCCTCCTTGGCGAGGTCCAACTGCCCCTGCAAGTCCGCTTCCTGCGGGTAGAGGGTGCCCATGAGGTACTGCCGGTCGGGCGGCGCGTCGAGCGTCTCGTCGTCACCGCCGACCGGACCGACGAGCTGTCGCCGCAGGTAGGAGACGAGTTCCTGTCTGGGGTCCATGGGATTCCTGGTGTTGATGGGTGTCGATGGGTGTCGATGGGTGGGGCGGGGAGGGGGACGGGTGGGCGGCCGGCGGGCTCAGGAGCGGCGCCAGCGGTCCCGGAGGGAGCCGCGACCGCGGTCGGCCGCTTCCTGGGCCGCGGCCAGTTGCGCCTGCGCTTCGTCGAGTTGCGCCTGTACCTCGCCGAGCCGTGTCTGCGTCTCGCCGAGTTGCGTCTGCAGGTCGGTGAGGCGGAGCCAGGCGTCGTGCTCACTCTGGGCGATGCGCTGGGCCGCCTCCCGCTCGGCCTCCTCGGCGCGCCGCCGGGCCGCCTCGACGAACAGGTCCCGCTGGGCGACGGCCGCCTCGGCCTTCCGCAGGCGTGCCTCCACCTCGGAGACGCGCAGTCGGGCGCCCTGGAGGTACTCCTCCCGCGCCGAGGCGGCGGCACGCTCCCGCTCGGCGGCAGTCGCCTCGGCCTTCCGTGCGCGGGTCTCCAGCTCGGCGGCAGTCGCCTCGGCCTTCCGTGCGCGGGTCTCCAGCTCGGCGGCAGTCGCCTCGGCTTGCCGTAGGCGGATCTCCAGCTCGGCGACCCACGCTCCGGCGGCGCGTTCACGCTCGGCGGCCACCGCCTGGGCCTCGCTCAGCCGTGTCTCGAGGTCCCCGATGCGTGCCTCGGCGCCTTCGCGGTAGTCGCGCAGCCTCTGCTCCAGCTCGTCCGCCCGCTGCCCGGTGCCGGTCGTCTCCCGGGCGGCCTCCTCCGCACGCTCGGCACGGCGCAGCACCGCCTCGTAGGCCTCGCGGTGCTGCTCCTTCAGACGCGCGAGGTGCTCCTCGGCCTGGCGCCGCACCTGCCTCTCGCGCCGGTCCCGGGACCGGTCCGCGCGGTGCAGAAGCACCTCTTCCCACGCGTCGAGCTGTCGCTCGGCCTCGGCCCGTACGGCCGCGACACGCTCGTCGGCGCGGCGCCGTTCCTGGTCCAGCCGGAGCTCGTTCTCCTGCGTCAGCAGGGCGATCCGGGCCTCGTGCCGGGCGTGGACCTCGGCGAGCGACGGCTCGGTGTCGGCCGGCCGCGGCCCGGTCGACGCGGAAGGAGCGGGAGGGGTTTCCGGATGCCCGTCCGCCGTATCGGCCGCCTGCTCCGCGGCCGTGCTCTCACCGGCACCGCCGTTCCTCGGGGCGGGAACCGTCCGTGGTGGGCGCGCCACGACGAACTCCGCGAGGGCGGCACCGACGGCACGGCGCGACTCGGCGCTCACCAGTGGTCTTGTGGCCAGGTACGCCCGGGGAGTGACCCCGGCCAGCGCTCCGGCGGGCCGCTCGAAGAAGTGCTCGGGTCGCAGCCCCGCGTTCTTGACGGAGTCGAGCACCTTCTGCAGGACTTCGAGGGCTTCGACCACGGGCCGGTCGAGCGTCCCCCGATGCCGCGCGGCGCGCACCACCGCGTCCGTGGCGGAGGAGCCGAGCAGCACGGACAGTTGCAGATGTCCCAGGGCGAGCAGAGCGTACTCGGCGAGCCAGGTCACTCCTCCGCCCAGCGGTGGCCGCGTCAGCGTCAGGGCCTTGTCCCAGTCGGCGGTGGTCTGCGGCGCACCGGCCGGGCCGGTGGTCTCCGCCGGCCGTTCCGTCTCCGGTGCCGGGGCCGGGGCCGGTTCGAAGCCGGGCGCCTGCGTGGCCTCAGACTCCAGTGCCTGCTCGTTCTCAGACTCCGGTACCTGCTCGTTCTCGGGTTCTGGTACCTGCTCGCCCTCAGCCTCCGGTACCCGCCCGGGCTCCGCTGCCCGCTCGCTCTCCGCCTCCGCCGGTTTCGCCACCACGGCGAGGAACTCCCGCAGCGCGTCCCGTACGGCCAGCCGCGACTCGCGCTCCACCAGGGGCCTGCGTACGAGATAGTCGTGGGGCGTCGCCCCGACGAGCGCTTCGGCGGGGCGGTCGAAGAAGTCTTCCGGGCGCTGCCCGGCGGCCACCAGGGCGTCGAAGACCCGGCGCAGCACTTCCAGCGCGGTCAGCACCGGACGCGAGAGGCGTCCGCCGCTGCGGGCGTCCCGTACCACCACGTCGGCGGCCGGCTGCCCCAGCACCGCCGTCAGGCCGTCGTCCCCCAGCGCCGTACGTGCGTAGTCGGCGAGCCACCAGAGGTGGTCGACGGGCTCCTCCGCCATCCGGCGGGCACGCTCCCAGTCGGCGGCGAGGGTGTCCGGAGCCGTGGTGTCCACGGCTTCACCGGTGTCCGTGAGCTCTCCCGCGGGGGCGTCTTCCCGGGGGATCACGGACATCACGTTCTCCGCCTCGACGGTCGGCGTGTCGCCGTTCGGCTCCGTCTCCCCGACCACCGAGGCGGGTACCGAAGCCGCGGTCACGGCCTCAGTCGCCGCTGCCCGCTCCCCGGCGACCCGGGCGAGGCGCTCCGCCCTGGCCTTGCGCAGGGCGATCCGGGCCCGGGCGGTGCGGGCCGCGTGGGTGGCGCGGGCGATCCGGGCCGCCCGCTTGGCCTCGGCGGCGCGTTCCGCCGCGCGCTCGGCCTTCTCGCACACGGCGTCCAGGCCGACCAGCCCCGCCTCGCGCACCCGCTCCCGCAGCACGGGCCGGACCTTGCCCTCGATCTGCCGGATGCGTTCCCGGGTGACGCCGAATTCGCGTCCGAGCTCGTCCAGGGTCGAGGGTTCGTCCCCGTCGAGCCCGAGCCGCCGCACCAGGATGCGCGCCTCCCGTTCGGTGAACGTGTCCACCACGGCCAGGATCTCCGCCGCGTGCAGGACGCCCACCACCTGCCGCTCCACCGACGGCAGGACGTGGGTCTCCGCCACGAAGTCCGCCAGGGTCGCGCCGTCGCCGATGACCCGGTCCAGGGAGTCGGTGCGCCGGGTGAGCTTCCGGATCTCCTGCACCTTCTGCAGGGTCATGTCGCACCGCACCGCGACATCGGCGTCGTCCGCGCGCCGCCCCTCGGCCGCGAGGGCGCGTTCGGCCCTGGCCACCTTCCGCATCTGTTCGTGCATGTGCACCGGGACGCGGATGAGGGTGCCCTCGTCGGCGATGGCCCGGGTGATGGACTGCCGGATCCACCAGGTGGCGTAGGTGGAGAACTTGTTGCCCATGGTCGGGTCGAACTTCCGCGCCGCCCTGAGCAGACCGAGGAAGCCGTGCTGGAGGAGGTCGTCGTAGTCGAGCCCCTGGTCCAGGTAGGGCCGCACCATGGAGTGCACGAGTCGCTGGTTGTGCACCACGAGACAGTCCCGGGCACGGATTCTGAGGTCTTCGGGAGGGAGGGCCTTCAGCTCGTCCTCGTCCGGTTCCCGCGCGATGTGGTCCGGTCCGCCCCGCAGCAGCACGGCGAGGCCGACCTCGGCCTGCGCGCTCAGCAACCGCCTGTCGGGGCGCCGCACCCGTCGGTCGGTGTCCAGGACGGCGTGCGCCGCGGCCACCGACTCCGCGAGGTCCCCTCGTGACACGTCCCCCGCGGCCACGTCCTGCCCCGGATCCGACGCACCCTCCTCCGAACCCGGCGCATCGTCGGACGTGTCCGGCCCGTCGGTCTCCTCGCCGCCCTCGGCGCCCCGCTCCCCCTCCGGGTCCCGCACCAGGGCCCTCGCGCGGAGCTGAGCGGCCTCATGCGCGCCGAGCCCGGCGAGCCGGACCACGCCGTCGACGACCCGCTGAGTCACGTACCCGTCGGCGTCGGCATAGCGGGCCAGCAGGTCCTGTACGAGCGACACGCGAGGGGACACATTTTCTGCACGATCCCGTGCAACCTTTTCACCACTCCGCTGGTCACCCCCTGTGTGCACCTGCAATTCCCCCACGGGCAGTCCCAGCCGGGCCAGCTCCTGACGCAGCCGCTCCCGCTCGGCGTCCCCCAGCGCGAGCGCCCGCACGCTCTCGAGGAAGACGTGCTCCGGGACGACGCCGTCCACGGCCGCGCGCCGCAACCGCGCCAGCACCTCACCGAGCGCCGCGCGCAGACCGGACGATCCGGCGTCGGCCACAGACCACTGCGTCATTCGTTCACCCCACAACTTTCCTCGGCCTCACGCTAGACCTGATGCGTTGATGATGTCAACGGATGTTGACCTGTGGGTTCGGCCACCCTTCGTGTACTATTCCGTCCGCTGTCGCTCCCCCTCTGTCACGATGGGTGAGCGCAGTGACACGTGAGGGGGTCTCCGTCCACCCGGCAGGGCAGGACGCGGGAACGTGTACAAGGGCCGAAGAAACGAGGGGCAGTGAGCCAGGAGCTGGTCGACAACAGGTTCCGCATCGGACAGGTCATCGACAGGGGCGCCATGGGGGAGGCCCACCGCGCCGGGTCCGGCCGCCGGAGCCGGCATGGACGTCTTCGGCGTCCACCGGGCCATGGCCCCCGCCACCCCGCCTGACCTCACCCCACACCACCCGCGCGCGCTCACCATCGACATCCCAGGGGGGACCATGAGCAACCCGCACCAGCCCGATCCGAAGCCCTCGACGTACGAACTCGAAGTATGGGAATCCATCCAGCGGTACAAGGGCCGCCCGCTGTCACAGGCGATGCAGAACGCCGGCGAGCACGTGGCCAACGGCGTCGCCCAACTCGGCAAGCGGGCCGCGAAACAGTTGGAGAAGCACCCTAGAGCCGCGTCGGCGGTCTCGCGGGGACAGGAGTTCGTCGCCAAGGGCGCGTCCAAGGCCGGGGAAAAGGCACGCAACGCCGCCGAGCACATGCCGGAATGGGGCGGCACCGCCGTGCAGTCCGTCCGGAAGACCGTGGGGAAGGTCTCTCGCGCGGGGCTCTCCCCCAAGCGGGTCGTGGCACTCCACAACAAGCGCGGGCACGAGGTCGCCTCACTCTCCGACGTGCGCCGCCTCGACCTCGAACAGGTCGAGAAGGTTCGCGGCCGGGCGGCGAGCTGGTACTACCCCGCTGCGGCGGCGTTCTCGGGCGCGGGTGCCGGGCTCGCCATCACCGGAGGACAGCTCGCCATCACCGCCTCCGCCGGCGCCGCGGCAGCGCCTTCGGCCGGTGCGATCGCGGGCGCGTTCACGGCGGACACCGCGGTCGTCCTCGGACTCTCGTCCCGGGCCGTCGGCCAGATCTCTCTGTTTTACGGCTACGACCCCGAAGAGCCCTCCGAGAAGCTCTTCATCATGTCTGTCGTCAACCTCGGGACCGCGAGTTCGGCCACCGCCAAGAACGCCGCGATGGCCGACATCTCGAAGCTCACGCAGGCGCTCTTCAAGGGCAAGTCCTGGGATGTCCTGAACAACGCGTTCGTCACCAAGGTCTACTCGAAGTTCACCGAGGCATTCGGCGTCCGCCTCACCAAGAAGGGGCTCGGCAAGGTCGTACCCGCCTTCGGCATCGTCGTCGGCTCCACCCTGAACTGGGCGACGCTGGAAGGGGTCGTCGACGCGGCCGAGATGGCGTACCGGCGCCGGTTCCTCCTGGAGAAGTACCCCTATCTCGCCGAGGAGGAGGTGCCCGTGACGTTCACCGACACGGATGCCCCAGAGGACACCGACGAGAAGATCAGCGTGCTCGACGAGATCGTCGAGGAGGGCGGCCCGGACCTCCGCTGATCTGTCGTCCCTGTGGTGCGCGTGTCCCCGTGCGCACCACAGGGACGACGTGGCTCACGCCCCGGCCGCGAACCGCACGAAGCGGGACCACTCCTCACGCCCGAAGGCGAAGTGGGGACGCGTCACGTCTTTGGAGTCCCGGACGTGGATGGCCTGTTCGGTGACGGCGACCTCCACACAGCTGTCCCCCTGCGCACTGCTGTAGCTGGACTTGGACCAGTCGAGTTCGGACATGCTCACAGTTCTCCTCGCATCCGCTCCAGCAGGCCCACGGAGTCCTTCGGGGAGAGGGCCTGCGAGCGCAGTCTCGCATAGCGCATGTGCAGACGACTGACCTGTTTCGGGTCAGCAATCAGGCGACCGTTCTCCTGCCCTTCGGAGTATCCACGCCAGCTCCCGTCAGGCGTCTCCAGCAGCTGGATGGGACCAGCCATGCATGCGTGGTACTCGGTGTCGGCAGGCATGATCTGCAACGTGACGTTCCTCGGTGCAACTGCCTGGAGAACATGGTCGATCAGGTCACGAGTCACATCAGCACCGCCGAGTCGACGCACGAACAGTGACTCCTCGACGATGAAGTCGAAGGCGGTGTCGGGACGTTCCACGAGCAGGCACTGTCGCTCCAGACGTGCCTGAACCGTGGCCTCCAGGTCCTCGTCCGACAGGGGCGGGATGTCGTTGTCACAGAGGGCCCGCATGTACCCCACCGACTGCAACAGGCCCGGCACCAACCGGCACTCGTACGTGCACAGACTCACCGCCTCCCGCTCCAGCCGGGCCCACCGCCGGAACCACGCCGCCAGCCCCGCCTCCCCCCGCGTCAGGAACCGCGCCGAGTGCCGTAGCGCCCCCGTGTTCCCCAGCGCCTCCTCCGCCCGCTCCACGAAGGACGCGTCCGGCATCCGCCGGCCCAACTCCACCGACTCCACCGTGTGCTTGGAGTACCGGACCAGCTCCCCGAACTGCACCCTGCTCAGCCCCGCGTGCTCCCGCAGCGCCTGCACGACCGCCCCGAACGTCCGCAGACTGTCCGACGGATCCGGCTCCCGCTCGCACTCCCCACCCGCTACCGTCGGCTCCACATGGTCGGTCGTCATCCGAGGCCCACCTCCAGGTTCGCGCACACCGGGTCCCTCTGATGGAAAACGCCGGGAGCAGCCAACAGGACACTCGTACAACCCACCCGTCATCCCCGTACGGTGACGCACCGTACGGGGAGGGACCCCGCATAGACGCTCACGCGAGAGCTGTATGTCCGCAACCGGAAGGGATCTTTCGCCCTGGAGGCGAGCACCCGGCCCCACCCTTGCCCGCGCCACCACACCACCGACGCGCCGACCGCCTCACGGCAAGGGCATTTCCAGCTCGATCCACTTCGTGATCGATGGGCGCGAGGGGTGCCAGCCAAGGTCGTGAGCCCGGGTGGCACGTACGCGGCTGTTGGCACCGAGGGCGTACCGGGAGAAACCCTCCCCCCACGCGGCCGCAGCGGAACCCAGATCCCACGGCTCCACCGGCCCCAGACCCAGCCGACGGGCGATCGCCTCACCGATATCGGCGAACGAGGCGTCCTCGCCGCCCTCCACGAAGTAGAAGCCCGTGGCCGCGGGGTCGGTGAGCGCCAGGTGATACAGGTCGGCCATGTCATCGAGGTGCACCGTCGACCAGCGGTTCAGGCCGCGTCCGACGACGCGGACGGTCTTACCGGCCTGGGCCTGTGTGACCAGCGGCGGGATCAGCACGGTCTGCGGGCGCGGTCCCGTGCCGTTGCCGTAGATCAGTGAGTTGCACAGCACCACCGAACGCACTCCCGCCGCACCGGCATCAACGACGGAGCGGTCGATGGCGTACCGGGCCCGCCGGATCTCGTGGTCCCCCGGGCCGAAAGGCTTCGCGTCGTCGAAGACCACCTCGGATGCGTACTGGCCCTGGGCGTCGTCACCGATGACGCTGGTCCCGCTGGTGTGGATCAACACCTTGCCCGAACCCCGCAGGGCGTCGACAAAGGCGGCCACAGCGCCGCGGTGGTCGCTGTGAGCGGCGTTGACGACCGCGTCGGCGCGGTCGGCCTCTCGCTTGAGCAGCGCCGCGTCGTCGAGGTCCCCGACGACCGGTGTGATGCCGGCGGCGGCGAGAACATCGACCACGCCGGGCGTGCGGGTCAAGCCGCGCACCGTGTGCCCCTCGCGGATCAGACGGCGGGCTACGGCTCCGCCGATATAGCCGCCGGCACCTGTGAGAAAGACGTCCATGATGATTCCTGGCGATGGTGGGGTGGTGGGGGGTGTCAGCTGCGGAAGCGGCCTGCGGCACGCAGGGCTTCATCCAGCGGCAGGCGCTGCTGTCGGTCGCCGAACTCGCAGATGCGAGTGATGCGCCCCTCGTGGGCCGTCACCTGGAGGCAACGTGAAATGCGCACAGGGGTGCCGTTCTCCAGTTCACCCGAAGCGGTGGCGGCCAGAGCGAAGCCGTGGTGGTCGACGTGGAGGGACCAGATGCGGTCGGCGTGGTTTCTCACGAGGTCGGCGGTTGCACGGAGCATCCGCAGCATCGCACCCGCGAACTCCTTGCCGGGAAGTGCCACGGTCTCGTGATCGAAGCTGTGCCAGACCTCCACGGTCTCGGCGAAGAGCAGATCGAACTCGGGGTCGACCTGCGTCAGGCCGTATGTTCCTGCGAACCGGCTGGCGACTTGGCGCACAGCGGCCAGGCAGGCGGACGACTCGGAGTCCTGCTCGTCGGGCCGGCCCGCAGCGGCTGCGGCTGCGGCTATGTCACTGCTGGTCATCGGCTGCCCTCTCGTACCCACCCCCATGCGGTCAGGGGCGCTCGAGAACCAGCGTCCGCGCAACCGTGCCGATGCGCGAAGGCGCCTTGCTGCTATGGCAAAAGTTGCCGATCGAGCGGTCTCAGATGGGGAGCAGCCGGCGGCCCGGAGATGTCGTGCGGCAGCGGCCGCCACCGTCTTCGCCGGCTCACCGGATGGCACTCCAAGCTCCTGAGGCCCGGAGCACTGCGAAGGTGCGCGTCTGTCGATTTTCGAGGGCGAGTTGTGGATGTGTCCGCCGGGCGGGCGAGGCCGTAATCCGGTGGCCGCCTTCCGCGCAACGCCCTTAGGGTCGCCGGGATGACACGCGACACGGTCGCCCCGGCGGCGATCACACCGGAGATGGCTGCTCAGATCCGCAGGTGGCGGTGCGAGGAGGACTACTCCTGGCGCGCTGTGGCCCAGGCCGCATCCGATCTGTGGGGCTTCGAACGGGGCAGCAATCAGCTCTTCGGTGAGGACCTCTGTGTGGCCGCGGCGAGGCTGCTGCGCGAGGACTCCTGCCAGGAACCTTGGAATTGACGCTCGTCGAACGAGGCTCCGTCCATGACCCGGACGGAGCCTAATGTGCGGCGTCCAGTTTCGCCCGCTGGTCCTGTGTGAGGTCGAGGTCCGCCGCCGCCAGGCTCTCCTCCAGTTGAGCCACCGAGGACGCGCCCACCAGGGGGATGACCGGGATCTCGCCACCGATCAGCCAGGCGAGGACGACCTGGTTCCGCGTGGCTCCCGTCTCCGCCGCGACCTCGGCCAGGGCGGCGAGGCGGGTGGCCGTTCCCGCGTTCTGGTAGCCGGGGCCCAGGGGCTTGTCCGTACGGCCGTAACTGCCGTTCAGGAGCGGGGAGTAGGCGACCAGGGAGAGGGACGGGTCCTCGCGGAGGTAGCTGAGGTGGTCGCCGGAGACGACCCCCAGGTCGCCGTCGGGAGAGCGGAGCGTGGGCTCGTCGGTGCGATGGCGGAGGTAGCTGTGGTGGTACTGCAGAACCTCGTAACCGGGCAGACCCGCGGCTGCCGCCAGGGTCCGGGCGCGCTCCAGGCGCCAGACACGATGGTTGCTCGCACCCAGCAGGCCCACCGTGCCGTCGGCGACGACGGCGGCGAAACCCTCCACCGTCTCCTGGAGGGGGACGCGGGGATCCTCGATGTGCGCGTAGAGCAGGTCCAGCTTGTCCGTGCCGAGGTTCTCGCGGCTGCGCTCGGCCGACTCGCGGATCGTCTTCGCGGTGAGGCTCTCGACGTCCTTCGTGAAGGCCGAGGTGGGGTGGTTGGGGCGGCCGCCGAGCTTGGTGGCGATCGTGATCTCGTCGCCGACGCCCCGGCTGCGCCGCCAGCGTCCCAGGAGTTGCTCGCTCTCGCCGCCCTGAGTGCCGTCGACCCAGAACGCGTAGTTGTTGGCGGTGTCGATGAAGGTGCCGCCGGCCTCGACGTACCGGTCGAGGATCGCGTACGAGGTCGCCTCGTCGGTGGTGGTGCCGAACCGCATGGCGCCGAGGCTCAGGACGCTCACCTCGCGGCGGCTGTCCGGATTCCGACCGATCGTGCGGTAGCGCATGCTGGGGCCTTCCGAAGGGGATGCCTGGGGCTTCGGCGGTGATCCTGCCTGCTGGAGTGCTCTCGAAGTCAAGGGGCGCCAAGGTCGCCCCCCTCGGAGCGGGGAGTGGGTCATCAGGTGCCGGACCGCCACGACCGCGGCATGGTCCGCCGGACAGGCCCTGGTCGTGCCGGTGGCGCCACCTCGGGCCCGCACGGTATGTGTCCGTACGGTGACTTGACGTACGGGGCTCTCCTCTGGAACGCGCCCCCGCGCGCCCGCCACGGTGGTCCCATGAGCACAACCACGCCCCAGCTTCCCGCCGCCGCGCGGACGTTCACGCAGCAGTTCTCGTCCACCCGGCGCGGTGCCCGCCTCGCCCGGCTGCTCACCTACGAGCAGCTGCGGATCTGGCAGGTGTCACCCGGCGTCACCGACCGGGCGGAGCAGATCGTCGCGGAGCCGGCCGTCAACGCGGCGCTGCACGGCCGCGTCCAGGGCCGCGACTTCCGTCTCACCCTCTCCCACGACCCGGCCACCGGCGTTCTGCGCATCGCGGTCACCGACGCCCGCGGGGACCGGCTCCCCTCCCCGGTGGCGGACGTCGTCACGCCGTCGGACGACGAGTCGGGCAGGGGCCTGCTCATCGTCACCGCCCTCGCCGACCGCTGGGGCACGGAGCTGTACCCGCCGGGCGGCAAGACCGTTTGGGCCGAGTGCGCATGCTGAACGCCGCCCTGTTCGCCGACACGCCCCTGGAGGAGTGCGGCCGGCGTCACTCGGGTCCTGCAGCAGGACGGAGAGCCGCATGGCAACGAAGAAGTACACCGTCACGCTTCCCGAGGAGCTCGCCGAGGCCGTTCGGGCCGAGGTGGGCCCCGGCGGGTTCAGCCGCTACGTCGCTCACGCCATGGAGCGTCAGCGGGAGCAGGACCGCCTCGGAGAGGTGGTCGCCTGGTGTGAAGAGGAGGACGGCGAGGTCACCGAGGCCGAACTGGCGGAGGCGGAGGCGGAGCGCCGGGAGATCGAGCGCAGGCATGCCGAGCCGGCCCACGCGCGGCGGGTGGCCGCCGGTGGGCCCCTCCCGAATTCACCTCGTGTCGGTGACCGAGGACATCGCGTCACGCAGTGATGACGCCTGTCATCGCGGCCCGGTGAACGGGGTCATCGGCACAGTTCACCTCCCGACACCGTGGACGACCGCGCGGCGGACAACGACCGCCCACGCGCACCGCGCTGATGAGTCATGCGCTCCGGCCCCTTGCTTCTTGTGACCACTGTTCGCTCTCGACGCTCCGCATCGGCGACCGTACACACCTTACAGCGCAAGGCTTGTTGACATTATCAACACGTATGCATCATGCTCCAGTTCACAGAGCATGAGCAGCCCAGGCGGCGCCCCTGTGCCTCAGCTGCCGTGCGTCCACCCCGCTCGCCGTCCCCGGGAGAAACCGTGAATCCGCAGAACCACCCGCAAGGTCCGTCCGACATACGGCCGTTGCGCAAGCGCAAGAGACTGTGGGCCGTCGGCGCCGCCCTGTTCGCCCTGGGGGCGTTCGGCGGCACCCAGTCCGCGCAGGACGAGGTGGACGCCGCCCAGGCCCTGGCCGCCAAGCCCGCACCGACCGTCACGACCACGGCGACGATCACGGCCACGGCGACGGCGACCGTCACCGCCGAGCCGGAACCCGCCCCCACGGTCACCAAGACCAAGAAGGTCACCACCCCCGGCCCGACCGTCACCGTCACCAAGACCGCTCGGGCCGCCGCCGGATCCGGCACCAACAGCAGCAGTGGCAACAGCAGCGGCTCCGGGACCTGCTCCATCACCTCCAACGCGGGCAACTGCTACCAGGCGGGGCAGTACTGCCGGAACAGTGACCACGGGGCCACGACGACGACCGCGGGCGGCACCCGGATCACGTGCAGGTACAGCTCGAACGCGTGGCGCTGGTCCTACTCCTGACGGACGGCAGGGCAAGGCCGCGAGCCGACTCCCGGCGGCACACACCTACAGGGGCGGCTTGGTGCCCGGCACCCAGTCGAAACCGAATCCGTAGGCACGGTCGATGAGTTCCTGGTTCGACAGGAGCGGCTCGGCGGTGAACCAGCGGACCTCGCGCCGCAGGTCGAGAGTGGCGGCGCCCTGCCCCGGGGTGAACAGCGCGATGGCGCACGCGGTGGCTCCGGCCGGGGAATCGTCCAGGTGGATGCGCCAGGTGCCGTTCGGCGCGCTGACGGTGACGACGCCTCCGAGGCTGCGGAAGTCGGCCGCGCCTTCGTAGAGGTACACGTAGGCGAGCAGTTTGGCGAACCGGTGCCGGTGTTCGAGGCTGATGCGGAGGGTCTCACCGTCCGAGGTCTCGCCGGTCCGGTCGTCCTGGTCGAGGCTGACGTGGGGCCAGGCGTCGAGGTCGCCGAACTGCGCGCCGAGCGGTTGCACCGCCGTCCCCGCTCCGTCACGGGTGAGCACCAGACAACCGAGGTCGAGGTCGGCCTCGGCCGTCACCGACCAGTTGAGGTTCAGCTGGATGACGCCCCGGCCCGTGATCTCGGCGCGGGGCGCTCACTCGGTGAGGTCCACGGGACGCGTCGGCGCTCCCCACCGCGTCCGCGCCTCCGTACCGGCGGCCGCACCCCTGGTGAGGTCGATGACCGTCCGTCGTCTGCCGTCGCCACTCAATGAACGCTCCTCTACCTCAAAGACCTGCACAACGGCGTTGCGCCACGCCGTGGACACCATGTGATCGTCATCTATTATTGTCCGACTGGTGAAGAGGAAGTGAAGATTCCTCTTTGCTTTCTCTGTGTGACAGGGATGTGCGTGGCATGCCATCGCCCCCTCCTCCGTCACGCTCGGATCCGTACGAAGTCCCGGCAACACCGGGCAAGGGTGGGAAATGTTCACCGGGACACACATCGACAAAGGGGTGACCGCGCGTCACCTCGAGGACGCCGCGCAGGACCCCGCGCTCGCCCCGCGCGCCGAAGAACTGCGCGCGCTGGCGCGCGCGCTCGACTCCACCGACGCGGACGCCCTCGACGCCTGGGCCGACCTCGACCTGATGGCCCACTTCGCCCGGCCCGAGAGCGTCGCCGGACCGGTGGACGCCGGCCGGGGCGAACGGTTCGACTCCGTGCTGGACTGGGTTCTGGGAGCCCTGGTCTTCCTGCCGCTGCTCTTCACGTGGTTCGGTCTGTGGCAGGCGTCGAGTGCTTACGGGGCGCTCACCGGGGACGACCCCAAGGCCGCCGGCCGGCCGTTCCTGCAGCTGTGGCAGTCCGGGTTCGACGGGCACCTGAGCGAGGCGTACCGCTTCGGCCACGTCGCCGTGTTCGGGTGCCTGGCCCTGGTGATGCTGTTCATCCTCACGGCCGTGCACGGCTACCGGCGCACACGCGCCGAACGCCACGAGGAGGAGGTACGGGAGCGTGCCCGTGCGGCTCTGGCCCGCCTGGTCCCCGTCCTCACGCGTGCACAGCTCTCGCTCAACGAGCACCGGTTCGCCTCGCCGCAGCGTTTCGCGGCGGAGCTCAACTCGGCGGCCAGTCGGCTGAAGCGGATGCACTCCAAGGCCATCACCACGCAGGAGGCGCTCACCCGGGCCGCCGAGCTGGTGGGCGAGGCCTCGGACAAGGCGGAGCAGCGCCTCTCCCAGGCGGAGGCGTACGTACGGCCCATCGAGCAGGTGGTGCTGCGGATCGAGGAGAGCGTCCGGGACAGCGGCACGGCCATCCAGGCCGCCGTCCAGGGCCTGGACGACCCGCTGACGCAGGCGGGCCGCCGCCTGGCCGATGCCGTCAGCGGGCAGACCGGTGTTCTGGACAAGGCACTGGAAGACCTGCGGACGGCCGGCGACGACATGCGCGACGTCCTGTCCCGCGCGGCGGACCGCCTGGAGACAGCGGTCGGCGACAACGGCGACCGCGTGCGCGGCGCGCTGTCGGACGCGGCCCGGCAGGTCGAGGACTCCCTGACCGTGCTGGCCGCCTCCCAGCGCGGGTTCACCACCGGCGTCGAGGTCGTGGCGGACGTCAACGGCCGCCTGCTCGACGACCTCGGCACGGTGGCCGACCGGACCGGCGAGGCCGCCGAGGCCTCACGAAAGGCCCTGCTCGGTATCGAGGCGCGCAGCCGCGCCGTCCAGGAGGCGATGGACCGCTTCGTCGCGGTCACCGACGTCCTGGAACGGGCGCTCCGTGAGACGGAGGCGGCGCGGATCGAGGCGGAAACCGCGCGAAGCGAAGCGGAGGCCGCACGGGGCCGGGCGGAAACGGCGCGGATCGAGGCGGAGACCGCACGGGGCGAGGCAAAGACGGCGCGCAGCGAGGCGGAGAGCGCACGCGGCGAGGCGGAGGCCGCGCGCCTGGGTGCCGAGGCGGCCCAGCGGCGCGCGGAGAGCGAGCTGCGGCAGGCCGAGAAGCTGCGGGCCGGGATCGGACCGGACCGGTGAGCCCGTTGAAGAAGCGCTTCCGGTTCACGCCACTTCACCTGGCCGGGTGGCTCTTCGCCGACATGCTGCTCGTGCTCGCCCTGGTGTCCATGGGAGACCGCGGTGACCCGCTCGCCGCGCATGCCGACGCCAAGCCCTCGAAACCGGCCGCGGCCGAGCCGTCGCCCGCACCGAGTCCCACACCCACGGGACCGCGGTCCGTGGCGCGCAAGCCGGTGAAGGTCCGGCTGACCGCGGCGGTCGGCGACACCGCGCGGATGGTGAAACAGCTCCGTGCCGCCACCACTCGCTACGAAGGGCGCGAAGCCGCCTTCGTCCTGACCTTCGGCCAGGCATCGGAACCCAGTGACGGCCAGGCGTATGCGCGGGACGTGAACAAGGCCCTGCGGAAGGCGCGGCCGGACATGTTCACCGACGCGACCACGCGGGACTTCTGGAACGGCGGCCCCTCGGGCTCGGCCGACCTGGAGATCTACTTCTACACCCGGTGACGGCCAACGCCGTCTGACGAGCTCAGGAGAGCCTATCCATGCAAATTCTTCCCTTCTACATGGTGTGTGACGAATCCGGCTCCATGGCCGGTGACGGCGTGGACGCCATCAACTCGGCGTTGCCCGACCTCCACCACGAGGTCAGTACCAACCCGAGTGTCGCGGACAAGACCCGCTTCGCGCTGATCGGCTTTTCCACGCAGGCCTCCGTGCTGCAGCCGCTCGCCGACCTGAGCGAGCTGACACAGCTGCCGTCCCTGTCGGCGGGTGGCGTGACCTCCTTCGGGGCGGTCTTCCGGCTACTGAAGGACACCATCGAGAAGGACGTCGCCGCGCTGAAGGCGGAAGGTCACGACGTGTACCGGCCCGTGGTGTTCTTCCTCTCCGACGGCATCCCCACGGACGAAGGCTGGCGCACCGCGCTCGACGACCTGAACGGGTTCCGCTACGCGCCGAAGATCATCGCGTTCGGGATCAGCGACGCTGACGCCGCGACCATCACCGAGGTGGCCAACTTCAAGGCGTTCCTTCAGCGGGACCACTCCGTCTCCCCTGCCGTCGCGCTGCGCGAGTTCGCCGCGAGTATCACCCGGTCCATCGTCAGCTCGGCAACCAGCATGGCCGCCCAGGGCGGGGAGGGCTTCGACCTCCAGGTCGAGGAGCAGGTTCCCGGCTTCACCAGCCTTTCCCTGGACAAGCTGTGAGCGGCCCGATGCATCACGGAGAAACCCGCGACGAGGTGACGAGCGGCGGCGGAACCGCCCCCGGTCACGGTCTCGACGAAGACCTCGGCCTGCCCGACGGCATCACCTTCCACGACATGCGCATGTACGGATCCGCTTCCGCGGAGCAGTCCGGGCCCACGATGAGAGAGCACCTCATGTCGCCCGTATCCCTCGCGAAACCCGAAGGCCCCTTGGTGCGCGGGGTGCCCGCGCACGTCGGCCAACGGCCTCCCAGCTATCCGCCCCATCCTCTGGGGTGCCCCTCCGTGCGGGACGGTGACGCATTCGCGGCCTTCACCCCGGCGGTGCTGCTGGACGGGGCCGAGGCCGGACGGCTGACGGTGCGGGCCGCGTCCGTACGCGGTGACTCCCACAACTGGGAAGGAAGCTGCCGCCAGGACGCCATGACGGTGACGCGCATCGGCCCGCCGGAGGCCGAACTGCTACTGCTGGCGGTCGCCGACGGAGTGGGCTCCGCGGAGCGCTCGCACATCGGCTCACACCGCGTCACTCGCCAGGCGGCTCTCCACCTGGACCGGGAGGCGGAGAACATCCATGCGGCGCTGATCGCCCAGGACGAGGGCGAACTCCGTGCGATCGCCAACAAGGCGATCGCCGGCGCGGTCAACGAGCTGCGCATCGGTCAGGAGCACGCCACCACCTTGCACGTCCTGCTGGTACCGGCCGATGCCCGCATCCGCGAACGCGTCGTGTTCAGCGTAGGGGACGGCGGTCTGTTCGTGCTGCGGGAAGGCCGGTGGGAACAGGGCAGTCCGGTGGACGACGGAAGCCTCCTGGACACCCGTACCGAGGCCCTTCCGCACGCCTATCGCAGCGTCAAGGCCAAGCTGCTGCGCACCACCCCGGGTGAGGTCCTCCTCCTGGGCACCGACGGCATCACCAACCCGCTCACCCAGAGGGATCCCGAGTTCGCCCAGCGTCTCGCGCACGTGTGGGGCGGGCCCGAGGTGCCTTCGCTGTCCGACTTCCTGTGGCAGGCGCAGACGCGGGCCAAGTCCTACGACGACGACCGGACCGTCATCTGCGTATGGGAGAAGCCGGAATGAGCGCGGAGGACGGGGCCGACGTCGCACGGTCGTCACTCACTCTGGGTGAGCGGATCGGCAGCGGCGGCCAGGGAGACGTGTACGCGATCACGGGCGGCCCGCTCCTCTTCAAGGAGTACAAGGACCCGTCCAAGGTCAACGGCGGCGCCCTCGTCGACCTGGTCGGGCTGCGGCAGGGCCTCGGTCAGGCGGACCGGAGCCGCCTGGACGCCCTTGCCGCCTGGCCCTTGTGCCGTGTGGTCGAGGGCGGCCGGGCGCTCGGCTTTCTCATGAGGCGGGCCCCCGCCGCCATGACGTGGCGCACCGCGACCGGGTCGACGAAGCTCCTCGAGCTGCAGTACTTGATCCGGCCGCCCAAGGCGGCCTGGCAGGACGTCGCGCAGCCGGCCCCGGAGCAGCGCAGGGCCCTCGCGCTGGCCTGCGTCGAAGCCATCGGCTGGTTCCACGACGCCGGACTCGTGATCGGTGACATCTCACAGGCCAACGTCCTGTGGTCGCTCTCCCCCGAGCCCGCCGTCCACTTCCTGGACTGCGACGGCTTCCGCCGGGTGGGACGCGCGGCGGTCCAGGCCCAGGCCGCCACTCCGGACTGGAACGACCCGCTCGCGTCCTCCACCGACGCGACGGTGGACACGGACGCCTACAAGACGGCCCTGGTGGCGGGGCGCATCCTCGCCCGGCAGCCGTACGTCAGACCGGGCCAGGATCTGGAGCTGGTCCCCGGCTGCCTCGACGACCGGCAGAGCGACGGAGTGCGCAGGCTCTTCGCGCAGGCCGCCGGCGAGCGCGGCAGCCGGCCCCGGCCGGGCGAGTGGCGGACCGCGCTGGGCGACCGCGGCATCATCACGCTCACCGCGGCGACGCCCCGGCCCCGGCCTGCCGTCGACCACACGGTCCTTGACGGGGTGCGCAACCGGACACCGATCGATCTGCGGGGCCCGGTGCAGTAGGAAAGACGCTGTCGGCGGAACCAACGGCAAGAGCCGACGGGAGCGCATGTCCTCGCACGACGGTCGCCAAGTGGCGTGTCACCGGGAGACTCGCTCCCGTCGTGGTCTCAGGGCTTGCGCCCGGAGGCGGTCCGGCGGATTCGCCGACGGCACGAGTAGAGGATGACCGGCTCCCGGACCTCGTGGGAGCCGTACTCCGGCTCAGGCCGGCGCCGGTTCCCAGCGGTAGGCGTCGGCGGCCTCGTCGTACGGGCGCAGCAGTGGTCGCAGTTCCGCGCGTACCAGGCCGGCGTCCGCCGGCGGCAGTGGCAGCGACGCCCGTCGCATGCGGACGCTCCACGTCGCCGGGTCCGGGAAGACCGACAGCCGGGGCACCAGGTCACGCAGGACGAGTCCGTCGCGGAAGGGTGCCAGCCCGGACACTTCCAGGCGGCAGCCCTCCGTGAAGGAGCGGTCGCCGAAGACGACCGGTTCGTCCAGCGTCCGCACCGGAGTGGCGACCGAGGCCCGGGCGATCACCCGGCCCAGGTCGCGGGTCGGATTCCGGAAGCAGCCGCGCGTCGTGTACAGGAAGATCTCGTCGCCCTCTTCCAGGGCCCGCGCCGCTTTGGTCCGCCCGGCCGGGAACGCCATGCGCTGCTCGGTCACCACCCAGCCCAGAGCGGCCCGGTCTCCGATGATCAGCAGGTGCGAGGACGGCATGCCGATCACTTTATCGAGACTCCGGGTGCCCGGACGCCACCCTGCCGGTCGGAGGCCGGCCCCACGTACTGCTCGAACTCCCCGGTCAGGGGGCCTCCGCCCGCTCATTACCGCCCGTGGACGCCGTGTACAAGCGCTGCAGCCGTCGATCGGCGCATCGAGCACTCCCCCCATGTGTACACATTTTCGAATTGGCCTATTTATATCAATTCGTTGACCATGCTCACAAATATGAGTCATTCTTTTTGAGCAAACAGGATGTCCATCGGTCTCAGGCACACCTCATCCCGCACCCCCACGAAAGGGGCAGTCGTGATCGACCAGCCGCAGACCACCGCCGACTCGACGATGCGGACCTCGCTGCCGAGGTGTGACCCTCGCCGCGCGAACCGCCTCCGGACCCGGCGCGGATCCACACCCATCCGCAGGAGGCCACCGACCCGCTGACGGCACTCAACGCCGCGGAGGACTGAGCAGTCCCCCTGCACCGCACATCTCCGGACATGAGGATCCCGCCATGGACACCCGCCGATACCGCATGGTCGTCACCAGCGGACCGGACTACGTCACGACCGGTGCGCAGGTCGACGACCGGCTGTGCCGATGGCTCAGGGAACCCCCGAAGAGCATGGTGGGACCGGGCACCGCCGCGGCCGCGTACACCCCGCTCACCGTGCCGGAGGACGGCCCGGAGTCCTTCGAGGAACTCCTGCGCCACCTCGACTCCTTACCCCGCCTGCATTTCACCGGCTCCCGGAAGGTGACGCTCGACCTCGACGCGCAGGCGTACGGCTCGTCCTGGGTGCGCATGACCTGGGACGCGCTGCTGGCGCTCGGGGACTTCGCGCGGGCGGCGATCGCCGGGCAGGTCGGCCGGGACTTCAAGCAGTGGTGTGCCGACGCCCCGTGCGGGGTCCGCACGATCTCACCCCGGAAGATCGTGCGGGACGAGTCCAAGTCGGTGAAGGGCAACTCGAGCTGGCGCCGGCAGCGTACGTTCCCCGTACCGGAGCACGTCGATCCGGCACGGAAGGTGTTCATGGGCGCGCACATACGCGTCGGCGGCGGCAACACGATCGCGCCGCGGCTGCACTACTTCGACGGAGCCTGTGCCGAGTACGGCATCTACATCGGGTACATCGGACCCCATTTGTCCAACACGTTGACGTGACGGACCGCTGACCACCGGGAGGTGTCCGGGTACTCCTGGACGAGACGGGAACCAACGGCAGCCGGAAGTTCCTCGTCCGGGCCGGTTCTCCGGCGCGGGACCATGTGATGCCCCCGCTGGGCAAGCATGTCAAGGCGCCGACCAGACGTCGTGAGGAGCTCCGGGCATAAGGCGTGCCGACACCGTCGTCCCGCACTCGGGTACCCCGTCGAGCCAGGCCGCCCCCTTGATGTAGATGTTGGTCATCCACGCCCTGTAGTCCGGCAGATAGGACCACACGTCATTGGTGTAGCCGTCGGAGGTGACCCGTTCCGCGTGCTTCTGGCACTGGATGCGGATGGTGGTGGAGTACGGGAAGGCGTAGACGCGGGCGGCGCTGAGGGAGGGTTCCGCCTTGGTCCACACGCCGGTGCCCCACGTCTGGTGGATGTGACCGGTGACCGCCCCGGTGTTGACGCGGAGGGCGCCGAAGTAGTCGCCGCCCAGGCGGACGTCGCTGACCATGATCCTGGTGCCGGACTCCTTGGCCTCGACCATCTTGCCCGCGCCCAGGTAGAGGGCGATGTGGTGCAGGTCCTGCGAGGTGCCCCAGGCGAGCAGGTCGCCCGGGGCCAGCGGGGCCAGGCCCTGGGCGGCGGTGAAGCGGGCGGCGGCGCGGTGCGTGTAGTACTGCTGGCCGGCGACGCCGTCGAGGATGTCGGAGCCCGCCGCCTCGGCGTACGCGTGACGGATCAGGCCCGAGCAGTCGAAGCCGAGCCGTTCGGGGTCGTGTTCGCTGTCCGGGTCGGTCGGGTCGACCTGGCCGTACGTGGGGCCGGGCCGGGCGCCGTGTCCGCCGCCCCACGTGTACCAGGTACCGGCCGCGACCTCGGCGCAGGCGGCGGCGATCGCGCGTTCGGCCGCCGCGGAGGCCCCGGGTGCGAGGACGCCGCACGCGTCGGCGGCCGTACGCTGCGCGGGCGCCCGGGTGTTCGCGGCGGCGGACACCGGCGCCCAGAGGAGGAAGGCCAGTAACACGATCAGTGTGCGGATGAGACCGGTCCGGCGATGCATGCCAGGACCCCCGTTTCCTGTGGCTGGTGAGAGAAGTGGTCGCTCAGGAGCCTGCGGGCCGTGCCTCGCGCTTGTCGAGGGCCCGGGTGTCGCCTCCCTCCGGCAGGCAACGGGAAACGCCCGGGAAACCCCTTGTGAGCAGGTGAGTCACCGTCACCCCCGCCCGTCGCAGGCCGTCTTGTCGTCGGTGAGGCGGACACCGGGCAGGAGCTTCGCGCGTGCGTCCGCGTCGACGCCCGCGCCCAGCCGGCAGATCCGCGCCAGCCGGGCCCCGGGATCGAGGTCCCACAGCCGTACGGTGCCGTCCGTGCCGGCGCTGGCCACCGTGCCCCCGCCAGGAGCGAAGGTCACGCTCCACACCGCGTCGGTGTGGCCCGTCAACGTCGCCCACGGACGCCGTCCGGCGACGTCCCACAGGCGCACCGTACGGTCGTTGCCGCTGCTGGCGAGGGTACGGCCGTCGGGCGCGAAGGCGATGCCCCGGACGGAGCCGATGTGGCCGGTCAGGACGGCCTCCGAGCGGCGTTCGCGGACGTTCCACAGCCGTACGGTGCCGTCGTTGCCGCCGCTGGCCAGTGACCGCCCGTCCGGGGTGAAGGTCACGCCGCGCACCGCGCCGGTGTGGCCCTTCAGCGTGCCCAGCGGACGGTGCGAGGAGACGTCCCAGAGCCGTACGGTCAGGTCGTCGGCGGCGCCGGCCAGGATCCGGCCGTCGGGGCTGAAGGCGACGGCGTTGACGAAGTCCCGGTGGCCGGTCAGTGCCGCCAGCGGCGCGCGCTCCGTCACGTCCCACAGGCGCACCGTACGGTCGGCGCCGGCCGAGGCGAGACTGCGGCCGTCGGGGGCGAAGGCGAGGGAGAAGACCTGCCCGGTGTGGCCGGTCAGGGTCGCCAGCGGTTCGCGTGCGGTCACGTCCCACAGCCGGACCGTGCCGTCGGAGCCCGCCGACGCCAGGGTCCGCCCGTCGGGCGCGAAGGACACCGAGAAGACCGCCTCGGTGTGTCCCCGGAGCGTTGCCAGGAGCCGGCGCCGGCCCACCTCCCACAGGCGTACCGTGTGGTCGGCGTCGGCGGTGGCCAGCAGCCGTCCGTCGGGGCTGTACCGGGCCTGCCAGACCTGTGTGAACGGACGGGCCGTCAGCACCGGGCCGCCGAGGTTCCACAGGACCACGGACCGGTCGAAACCGGCCGTGGCGAGCAGGGTGCCGTCGGAGGTCACGGCCGCCCCCATCACGTAGTCGGTGTGGCCGGCGAGGACGGCGGTCTGGCGGCCGCCGCGGACGTCCCACAGCCTGGTCGTGCCGTCGCCGGCCGCGCCGACGACCGTGGCGCCGTCGTGTGTGTACGCGACGGCGTTGATGTCGTCGTTGCTCCCGGACAGGGTCGCGTCGAGCCGGCTGCCGCGCACGTCCCACAGCCGTACGGTCCGGTCGACGCCTCCGGAGGCCACCTCCCGGCCGTCCGGGGAGAACGCCACGCCCAGCACGTCGTCGGCGTGCCCCTTGAGCACGGTGAGGGGCCGGGCCCGGCCGGTGTCCCACAGGCGCACGGTCCGGTCGGCTCCGGCGGAGACCAGGGTCCGGCCGTCGGGGGCGTGGTCCAGGGCGTTGACCGCTCCCTCGTGCCCGCGGAGGGTGGCGGTGAGGCGGGGTGTGCGCGCGGTGTCCCACAACTGGACCGGCCCCCGCGCGGTCGCGACGGCGAGCCGGTGCCCTCGGGGGTCGAAGGACAGCGCCCGGGCGCCCTTCGTGCTGTCGGCGAGTACGGCCTTCCTGCGGCGCCCGGTGATGTCCCAGAGGCTGACGGGCCCGCGCGTCGACGTCGCCGCGAGGGTACGGCCGTCGGGGCTGAAGGCGACCGAGCGGACGGGCCCGGACACGGTGAACACGGCGGTCGTACGGCGGTCCGACACCCGTCGCAGGGTCACGGTCCCGTCGGAACCGGCCGTCGCCAGGGACCGGTCGTCCGGTGCGAAGACCACCGCGTTGACCGGCCCCCGGTGACCGCCCAGCCGGCCGAGGAAGGGCTGGGACTGCGTGCTCAGCAGCGCGCCGCGCGCCTCGGCGGTGGGGTGGGCCCGGTAGGCCTCCCCGGCCAGCAGCATCGACGCCTCCGGCAGGCCTCCGGCGAGCGACGCGGACCGCACGGCGAGTGCCTGGGAACGCGCGACGCGTTCCTGGCCGAGGGCGTTCTCACGCTGCTGGTGGGCGATGGCTCCGGCGGTCAGGGCGAGCCCCAGCAGGACGGCGAGCGTGGCGAGCATCGACTGCCGGAGCCGGACCTGGCGTCCGGCCTGCCTCTCCTGCCTCTCCTGCTCGGCCAGGCTCGCCCGGAGGAACGCCTCCTCGCCGGGGCCGAGCCGGCGCCGGCCGTCCAGTTCGTCGGCCCAGGAGCGCACCGTGCTCAGCCGGGTGCCGCGGTACAGCGCGGACGGGTCCCGGCCTTCGCGCTCCCATTCGGCGGCGGCGTGCGCGAGTCGCTGGTGGAGGAGCAGCCCGGCCCGGTCGGCGTGGATCCAGTCCCTCAGCCGTGGCCAGGCGTGCAGCAGGGCCTCATGGGTGATCTCGACCGTGTCGCTGTCCATGGTGACGAGCCGGGCCCGTACGAAGGCGTCGAGCGCGGCGGCCGCGCCGTCCGCGTCGGCGAACTGCTCCCTCAGGGCGGCCCCGCTCGCCCGGCGGCGGGTCGCCCCGCCGCCGTCCGAGACGTACACCAGACGGGACAGGACACGGCGGATCGTCCGCTGCTCGGCCGGGTAGAGCCGGGCGAAGACGTTCTCGGCGGTCCGCGCGATCGCGCCCCGGATACCGCCGGCCCGCTCGTATCCGGCGACGGTCAGTACGGATCCCTCGCGCCGCTGCCAGGTGGCCAGCAGGGCGTGGGAGACGAGAGGGAGCACGCCGGAGGGTGTCACGTCGGTTCCGGGGCCGGTGTCCGTCCCGGGGCCCCTCGGTGGGCCGTCCCGCTCGTCGCGCAGCCCCGCGTCGCGCAGGAGCAGGGGGACCAGGCCCGGCTGGAGGGTCAGTCCGGCGAGCCGCGCCGGGCGGGTGATGGATTCCCGCAGCTCCCCCACGGACATGGGCGGCAGCACGAACAGCCCGTCGGTGAGGACCGGGGCCAGTTCGGGGAGGTCCAGGCAGTGGCCGGTGAAGTCGGCCCGGACGCCGAGCACCACGACGGCGGAGCCGTGTCCGCTCTCCTCCGGCCGGGGGGCCGCCAGGGCGCAGAGCACCCGGACGAAGGAGCGCCGCTCGTCGTCGTCCGCGCAGAGGGTGAAGAGTTCCTCGAACTGGTCGACGATCAGCACCGGCCGGCAGGGCGGGGGCCGGCGTTCCCCGGGCGGCGCCGGCGGATCGTCCGTCCTCGCGCGTACGGCGTCCAGCAGCGCGCCGGGATTCTCGCGCGCCTCCTCGACGGTGACGGCGAGGTCCCCGCCCACCGCTTTCGCGGTGCGTTCCAGGAGTTCCTCCAGGGGCCGTGAGGTGGGGGTGAACGTCACCACCGGCCACCGGTCGGCGCCCGGCATGGGGAAGTCGCCGCGCCGCAGGGCGGGCACCAGCCCGGCGTTGAGCAGGGACGACTTGCCCGCGCCCGAGGGGGCGACGAGCATCAGCGGGCCGCTTCCCACCCGTTCGAAGGTCCGTTCCACCAGTGCGGCCGTCGCGTGCTCCCGACCGAAGAACCAGTCCGCGTCCTGCGGGGTGAACGCCGACAGGCCGCGGTACGGACACACTCCGTCGGACTGCCGCTCAAAAACGGTGGCTTCGGCTCCGCTCCCGCTGCCGGCGGGTGGCCCCTCCTGTACGAGTCTGAGCAACTCCCCCTCGGCGCCGAGTACTCGGTCACAGATACGGGCGACGTCGGCGGTCGCCCGTTTCGTACCGGTCTCGATCTTGCTGAGATAGCCCTTGCTGTAATGCGTCTGCCGTGCCAGGTCGGTCAGCGACAGGCCACGCGCCTGTCTGAGTCGCCTCAACTGGGCGGGGAAGGAGTGCGTGGTCGGCGCGTTCCCGTCCCGCCCGTTCCCGTGGTCTGCTTCATGCCCGTGCTGCGGATCTCCCACGGAGTCCCCCATGCGATGCGGCCGTGAGACGGTGGAAGCCCAGGTTAATGCCGGGGTGGTGAGGGCAGCCAAACCTTTCACCCGATGTGGCGAAACCACGAACGCCCGGAACCGTGGGACGGTTCCGGGCGTTCGTCACCGGGCGGGCAGGCGGGCTGCCGGGTGGGTCAGGTCAGGTTGACCGCGCAGCCGCCGTTCACCCACCGGTGCGACCTGATGTTGTCGTTCACCGTCGGACCGGTGTTGAAGAAGTTGTCGGAGAGGTTGTCGGCGTACAGTTCGCCCGGCTGGAGGCAGGCGTGGCCTCCCTCGTAGTTCTGCAGGAAGTAGAACGCGACGATCGACAGGCTGCCGGTGAACCCGCGGTTCATGACCGACGAGGCCCTGTCGTTGGCGGAGCCCCAGTTGCTGCTGTTGCCGGACGTGGCCACCAGCTGGGTGCCCTGGCAGTCGAAGCCGTCCCAGGCGTACACGTTGCCGTTGCGCGGCCCCCACTTGCTGTCGCAGCCGGGGCCGGAGACGGCGTTCCCGGCCGCCTGCGCGGCGGGGGCGGGTGCGGTGAGGCCCAGGGCGGCGAGCCCGATGACCGCTGCGGTGACGATGGACTTGCGCATGCTGTTTCCCCTCGTTGGTTTCCCTGTCGGTGGGTCGGAGCCGGTGTGCCGGGCCGGTTGCCCGGCGCGCACCGGCGCCGTGGGGCGGTGTCCGCCCGGGCGCGGCATGGTCAGTCGCGCTCCGGGACGATGCGCACCGCCCGGTCGTAGGCCTGCCGGCCGAGGTTGCGGTAGGTGTCGATGTCCTCACCGAAACGGTTACGCAGGCGGTCCTGGTAGTGCGTCTCCCGTGCCGTGGCCACGGCACGCAGGGAGGTCTCGCGGGCGCAGGCCGCGTCCGCCACGGCGGTCTTCCGCTCGGCGGCGAACGCCTCGTCCGCGCGCGCCGCGCCCAGTCGGCTGGTGCGGACGCGGACGGCTTCGCGGGCCGCCCCGGGGTCCTCGTAAGGCTGTCCCGCCTGCTTCATGCACCGCGCCCACGCCCTGATCGCGGAAGTCAGCCGGCGGTCCTTCATGAGTTCCTCGCCGTACAGGGCGTTGAGTCCTGAGACGGTCTTGCTCGTGCGGAACCAGACGGCCGGGTCGCCGTAGAGCGTGCGCTCGGCCTCCTCCGTGCAGCCGCCGAGGCGTTTGCGGACCTCTCCGCCGGCGGGCAGCGGCGCCCGGAGCGTCTTCGCGTCGTCGCCGCCGTCCAGCGCGGTGTCGAAGGCGGCGCGCCGGGTGGCGGAAAGGCTCTGCCGGTAGGTGCCGTTGGGGTTGCGCTCGTGGATCCGCAGGCTCTTCGCCTCGATACGTCCCCCGTAACCGTGCGCGCGGGCCCAGGCCACGTCGTCCTGCACGAAGCGCACCGGGCGGCTCTCCTGGAGTGTCAGGCCGCGATCCTCCCAGTAGGTGAAGCCCTGGCGGTTCATGCACTGCTTGGTCAGGCGTTGTTGCGCGTCGGCTACGCGCAGTTCCTGCCGCCAGGTCAGCGCCTGGGGACGCGGACGCGGGTCCTGAGGTGCCCGGCCGCCGTCGCCGTCTCCGCTGTCGGCGCATCCGGTCGTGACGAACACCACGACCGCGCACAAGGGGACGAGTACCCGTCTCATGAACTCCGCCTCCTCCGCTGGCGCTTGCTGACGGGTCCAGAGTCGTCCCGCCGTCGGCGGCGGTCGACGGGTTTCCTGTTGCCCGCCGGGGTGGCCGACCGGGAAACAAGGCGTGGGCAGGGGGAACGCGGGGAGGGAGGCGACACGGTGGGGGGAGGTGACGCGGTGGGGGGAGGCGACACGGTGGGGGGAGGTGACGCGGTGGAGGGAGCCCCCGTACACGCGCCCCGTCGTCGGAACCGGCCGCGGGACGCTCACCCCGTCGCGTCGCGAAGACCTGACGGATTCCGGGCCCGGCACCCACCCGTTGCGTTCAAGCCATTGACACGTGCATTACATGGGCTTTACGTTCCGGCCATCTGAGAGCGCTCTCAGTACCTCTTCCTGTCACGACTTGAGGTGACGCATGCCATCCCCACGCACCAGATCCGCCCCTGTTCTGCTGCTGGCCTCAGCCCTCGCCGTCTTCGGTCTGGGCCCGGCCGCCACACCGGCGGCCGCCGCCACCGTTCCCGTAGGTTCCGGCAGTTACTCCGACACCCGGCCCTCCGGCACGTCGGGCCCCACCACCAACACGGGAACGCCGGTCACGCCCAAGGTGACCGCCGCCGCCAGGAACCGGCCCGTGCCCACCAACGACTGGTGGTCCTCCCTCGCCTTCCAGCGCTACGGCGACAACCCGTACTCGACCCCCATGTACGGGCACCCCCTCACCTACCAGGCCACGGCCGGCGGGCTCGACGTCGGCTACCCGACGACCCCCGCGATCGTCGGCGACGGCCGCCAGTACGAGTACGCCCACAAGCGCGACCTCACCATCGGGCTGACCGGTCTCAACTCCCCCGACACCAAGGCCGACGACTGGTCCGACTGGACGGTCACCCCCTACTGGTCCGACGGCACCCGCACCCTGCGCACCACCATCGGCCACGGCTCCCCGTTCGTCTACGCCAAGGGCTCCGGCGGCAACGCCCAGATCACCACCGCCGGCACGCCCGCCGTCTTCGCCGACCAGGGCAACGTCCTCGGCATCACCGTCGCCGGGCACCACTACGCGCTCTTCGCCCCGACCGGCAGCGACTGGAACGTCTCCGGTTCCACCGTCACCGCGGGTCTCGGCTCGAAGGACTACTTCTCCGTCGCCGTACTGCCGTCCACCGGCGCGCTGGCGACGTTCAAGAAGTACGCCTACAGCTTCGTCACCGGTTCCAAGGTCACCTGGAACTACGGCGGGGGCACCGTCGGCGCCACCTACACGCTCACCACCGAGGCGAAGGAGGGCACCGAGCGCGGCACGCTCCAGGCCCTCTACCGCCACCAGTGGCTGCACACCACGGACCCCCTCACCTCCTACACCTACGTCTCCCCGCGCGGCACCATGAAGGTCCGCGAGTCGGCCTCCTTCACCACGAGCCAGAAGGCGTCGGCGGTGCTGCCCGCGCTGCCGAAGTCGAGCGGTGTGGACGCCGCCCGGCTGCGCGGCTACCTGAACGAGGTCGTGAACGCCGCCGACCCCTTCTCCGGGGCCTCCGACACCTACTGGACCGGCAAGGCCCTCGGCCGCCTCGCCCAACTCGTCCCGGTGGCCGACCAGATCGGTGAGACCGGCACCCGCGACCGGATGCTCGGCCTGATGAAGGGCAGGCTGCAGGACTGGTTCACGGCGGGAGGCGCGAACGAGTTCAGCTACGACAAGGACTGGAAGACCCTCACCGGTTACCCCGCCTCCTACGGCAGCGACACCGAGCTGAACGACCACCACTTCCACTACGGCTACTACGTCTACGCGGCGGCCATCGTCGCCCAGTACGACCCGGCGTGGGCCGCCGACTCCGCCTGGGGCGGCATGGTCGAGACGCTCGTGCGGGACACCGCCAACCCCAGCCGCACCGACTCCGCCTTCCCCTTCCTGCGCGGCTTCGACGTCTACGCGGGCCACAGCTGGGCCTCCGGCCACCAGGGCTTCGCCGCCGGCAACAACCAGGAGTCCTCCTCGGAGTCCACCAACCTCAGCGCGGCCCTCGTCCTGTGGGGCTCCGCCACCGGCGACACCTCGCTGCGTGACCTCGGCACCTTCCTGCTGACCACCGAGTCGGAGTCGATCGCCCAGTACTGGTTCGACGCCGACGAGCAGGTCTTCCCCTCCTCCTTCGGCCACGACACGGCCGGCATGGTGTGGGGCAGCGGCGCCGCCTACTCCACCTGGTGGACCGCCAACCCCGAGGAGATCCACGGCATCAACGTCCTGCCCGTGACCGGCGGTTCGCTCCACCTCGGCGGCGAGAAGGCCGCGATCCGGCGCAACATCGCCGAGATGGAACGGGAGAACGGCGGCCCGGCCGTCGAATGGCGCGACATCCTCTGGGAGTTCCAGTCCCTCGCCGACCCGGGCACGGCCAAGGCGAAGTGGGACGCGGGCAACGCCGGCTACACCCCCGAGCAGGGGGAGTCGAAGGCGCACACCTACCACTGGATCGACACCCTCGACACCCTCGGCGCCCCGGACGCCGGCGTGACCGGTGACATCCCCACCTCCGCCGTCTTCACCAAGGGCACGACCCGCACCTACGCGGCCCACAACTACGGTTCCACGGCCCGCACCGTGACCTTCTCCGACGGCAAGTCCCTGTCCGTACCGGCCCGTTCCACCGCGACCGGCACCGGAACCGGCTCGCAGGAGCCCGACCCCGACCCGGAACCGCCGACCGGCAACACCTTCCAGCTGCGCAGCGGCGGCACCCTGACCACGGCGACCGGCGGCACGGACGGCAGCGACACCCTCGCCTCCGCCGGCGGCGCCAACCACGACGGCACCCCGTACCAGCCCCTCGTCTACGAGGTCCGCGGTGTCAACGGCACGCTCACCCCGGGCGCGCAGACCGCCTTCCGGCTCCAGGTGGACGCGGGCACCGCGGTCGGGCTGGGCCAGCAGGCCCGGATCAGCTACGACCTCACCGGCGACGGCAGCTTCGACCGGACCGAGACCTACCACTACTTCGCGACCGACCCGGTCACCGGATGGGAGGAGTACTCGCAGGCACGCGGACTCAAGGCGGCCACGGGCACACCGGGCGACCTCAAGGGCGGCACCGTGCGCCTGGAGGTGTGGAGCGCCATCGGCAACGGCACCTCGAAGCTCCGGACGGGCACGGACAAGTCCGTGCTGGTGATCCCGTACAGCTGAACCGGCGAAGGCCGGTCCGCCTGCCGCTCGTGCCGGTCCGGCCGGCACGAGCGGCAGCGGCGGTGCGATCGCGTCACGCGACGGCGGTCCCCTCCAGCTCGACCAGCTGGCCGGGGACCGCCAGCCGTGTCACCCCGAACATCGTGGTGGCCGGTGCCACCCCGGCGGCGCCCAGCCGCGCCGCCAGCACGCCGTAGTGCGGGAACAGCAGATCGACGTCGGTGGTTTCGTTCCACCGCCACATCTGTTCCCTTCGGTTCATGAGAAGTACGTCCACCGGCGCGGCGACCGCCGACGTCGATGTCACCGCTCACGAGCCTTCCAACCAATCACGACATCCCCGGTCATGTATTCGGTACGGTTCCCGCATGCGCGCCGATCGGCTGGTCTCGCTGGTGCTGTTGCTGCGTCAGCGCGGCCGGATGACCGCGGACATGCTGGCCCGCGAGCTGGAGGTGTCCGTCCGTACCGTGCTGCGCGATGTCGAGGCGCTGTCCGCGGCCGGCGTGCCGGTCTACGCCGAACGCGGCCGGCACGGCGGGTTCGCGCTGCTGCCCGGCTTCCGGACCGAGCTCACCGGACTGAACCACGGCGAGGCCCTCGCCCTGCTGGCCACCGGGACGGGGCGCGGCGAGCGGGTCTTCGGCCTCGGCCCGGCGCCTTCTCGTCGAACCCGACACCGACCTGCTCCCCCGCCGGCCGGCCGCCGAAGGGGTGTCCGGTACGACGATGACCGAGATCCGGCGCGCGGTGCTCACCGGACACCGGCTGCGCATCCACTACGCGGCCACGGACCAGGCACCGCGGTGGCGCACGGTGGACCCGGTCGGCCTGGTCACCGTACGCGACCGGGGCCATCTGCTGGCCACGCGATCGGGCGCGGACCGCACCTACCGGCTGTCACGGGTGCTGGCCGCCGAGGAACTCCCCGACCCGGCACGGCGGCCGGACCGGGTCGACCTGGAGCGGATCTGGCGGGAACGCTGCGCGCGGTTCCTGTCCGACGGCCACATCGCCGTGCCGGTACGGGTGGCCCCGGAGCGGCGGGAGGACCTGCTGAGCGCCGCGGTGGCCGTCCGCGCGGAGGAACCCGACGCGGACGGCCGGCTGCGGCTGGAGGTGACGTTCCAGGACCTGCGGCACGCCGAGTGGGCGCTGTGGCAGCTCGGCACGGACGCGGAAGCCCTCGCCCCGGAGTCGTTGCGCGCCTCCCTGCGCGACCGCGCCGCCGCGATGGCCGCCCGCTACGAGGACTCGCCCTGAGGGCCGGCCGCCTCAGCCGGGCCGCCGGAACGGCGTCAGCGGCGAGAGCAGGACGATCACACCCGTGACAGGCCACAGCCGCAGCGCCCACGATCCCACGGCCGTCAGCGCGGCGAAGCCGTGGAGAGCCGCCGGCCGGCGCGGCAACGGACACGAAAGGTGGCTCCATGGCTGATCTGCCCGCGGAAGGACTGTCGGTGTACCGGCTCCTGCCCGGCTTGAGCGACTACCGGGTGCTGAGTCTCGACAGCTTCGATGCGCGGCGGCTCATGCGCTGGCAGCGCACCGGCGCCGAGGCGGACCGGCCTGCTCGGCTGAGGGCCGCATGGATGGGGGAAAGGCACTGGCCCAAGAGTGACTTCCCCTCCGGTCGTCCGAGCGCTCCCGTGTTCAGCCGGCGCGTCCTCGACCGGTTCGGTGACGGGCTCCTGGCGTCCGGCAGCCTGGTTCCGGTCGACATCGAAGGGGCGAAGGGTGACGAGTACCACCTCCTTCTGGTGGAGGAGGTGGTCGACTGTCTGGACCTGCGCAGGTCGTCGAAGCCGAAGAAGAGGGACGGCGAGGTCAAGCGGGCGGTGTTCCGGGCCGACGCCCTGCCGGCCGGTCTGCCGGCCTTCCGTCTGCCGCAGTTCCCCCGTGCCGTCCAGTGGAACGGATGGGCGGTCGAGCGGCTGACCGGCCTCACCGGTGACGGGATCGAGGCCCGGCTGCTCTGGTCCGGGGATCCGGCGGCCGTGCCGCACCCCGACCCGTGGGGCATCTGAGGACGGCCGGCGGATCCGCGGCACGGTGACAGCTGGAGGGGCCGTCCCTATGTGTGCGGGAAGTGACGTCCGCGGGTCGTACTCCGTCTCTCCCCCACCTGTCCCGGTCGTATGTGTCTCCTTGTGAAGGACTCCGTCCTGATGGGTGTACTCGTGTGGTACGAGCGCCGTGACAGTGATGCGAGGGGAGCGATTTCCGGGCGCCCCACCTGGTCGCCATGGTCGACGCGGCGCCGGCGGACGTGGCCGCGGCCCCGTCGGACCATCCGGGCGCTGCGTCGGTACGGCATCTGCCGGCGTACTTCCTGACCCGGCAGGGCCGTCACGAGGCGGCGTTGCTGCAGTTCCGGCTGGTCGACGGGTACGTGGACGCCCTGCCGTGGCGGTACTGGGAGGATCCGGCCGCCGTGTAACTGCCTGTGGCAGGACCGGGCGGTCAAGGGCGCGCGGCGGGGCTGACCGTCACCGCCACGGGTCGACGTGTCCGGCGCAGGAGCGACCGCGGGTCCCGCAGGGCGTGCCACAGTCCCGCCGCGAGCGGTACGGCCGTCAGGGCGAAGAAGACCCAGAACACGAACTCGGCGCCGGGCGCGAGGTCGTAGACGGTGCCGTCGTCCCACCGGCAGTAGGCGCGCGGTGGGAACGGGGTCGAGATTCCCGAGACCTCCCCGTCCCCGAGGATGCCCTTCCGCATCGGCTCCCTGGGGCAGGGGGCGGTCTCCGGGAAGAGGAAGGCGTCGTCCGCCGTCATGATCACGACCCAGGTGAGGGCGCCGGACGGCGCCGCCCAGAACACCGCGGTCCGCACCCACAGCGGCAGCAGCGGATGCGCCAGCAGCCCGCGCAGCGCGACCCATCCGACCACGAGCCCGATGAAGACCGGGAGCAGCGTCATGACGCGACCGCGGTCTTCCGGGCGCGGAACCCGGTCGCGCAGCCGGCGCCGATGACGAGCAGGGCGGCGGCCAGGGTGAGGGACACACTCGCCCGGTTCATCCCCACGTAGCCGGGATCACTGGAGCAGACGGAGCCGTCGTGGCGGACGCAGTCGAAGCGGAGCGGCAGGTACGAGGACCGGTGGTGGGAGAGGCCCCGCTTCGTCTCCTCGTCGAAGCCGTCGCGGCAGGCCGGGGCCGGGATCGAGTCCGCGCCGTCGCCGAACGCCTGCTCCGGCGCCGGAACGGGGAAGGATCCCCGGGAGCGGACGGCCGCTGCCGCCGCCGCACGGCGCGGCAGACGCGTCGACCGGAGCTGGGGCCGGCCGGGGAGCGCCGGTGCGACGCCCCCTACCGCGGCGACGATCGCGCCGACGGCACAGACCACGAACAGAACCGGACCCGACAACACGTCTGTCACTCCTCCTGGCTCCCACGTCACAAAGACCCTAAGCCCGCGGGACGTTCCTGACGTGCACGACCCCGTCGGTCCGGGTCGGACGGGCCGGGTCGAGTGGGACGCAGCCGAAGCACGGGGACTCCCGGGGAGCGGGGGCGCGGGTCGCCGAGGGCCGTGGCCACGAAGGTGTGCGCGTCGCCCGGCAGACGCGGGAGGGCGTACTCCCGTGGAAGCCGGGTCATGGCCCAGCCGGCCCCCAGTCGCACCGGCACCCGTACGCCCGTGCCCCGTCCCTCCGGCCCCGTGCCTCCGGTCTGCGAAGTCGTGTGGACACGGTGATCTCGAGGAGCCCGAGTCCCGTCGCGCCCCTCCTTGTCGACGACCCCTCCGGTCGAGGTGATCAGGGTCACAGCGGAGGGCCTCGCTCTCCGCTCACCCCGCAGTCACCCCCTCCGTGTGCAGCCTCTTCGCCCGGCATGGCCGGAACTCGTCGGCAGACCACCGGCGCGCACCGCGACGGTGACGGCTCCCCGCCCGCCCGAGCGCCTGGTTCTCCGCCCGCGAACCGGGGATCCGGACGAGGCGTGGCCGGCCTACGGCCGCACGAGCGATTGGCCGGAAGCAGCCGATGGAATACACGGGAAAGTCGGCAAAGTGCGCGATGGACTCACAAAGAGAGAAAATAGGAATCCCCGCAAAAAAGCTCGGCAACGACGCCGACCGGTCGCCCGGCCTCTCAACTCACGCCTCTTCCCCCGGCATTGCAATTGATCTATGGTCATGACGGCCGCAGTGTTCTCGGATGACACCACATCCCAAGGCCATGAGCCTTCCATCGAAAACCCTTGCGCCAAGATTTTCAGTGACGCGGGCCGAACATCCCGGCGGGAATCTCTGACAAGGAGCACAAGTGAAGACAGCGATACGCGTCGGCATCGCGGCTACCGCCGCCCTGGGCCTCATGACGGCCGCGCCCGTCTCCTCCGCGGCCGAGCACGCCCCCGCACGGACGAAGCAGACGAACACGACGCTCGCGACCGTCGACATCAAGGGCGTACAGGTCGACAAGAAGGCGTCGGCCGACACGAGACGGATCATCGAGGCCGACGCGCCGGCTGCCGCCGCCGCCGCGAACGTGTGTGGATCCGGCTACACCATCTCCACCGGAGCGTGGCGCTACGACGGCTACGGCACCACGTACACGTGGACCAACGGCACGTCCGGCAGCGGGTACTACGACAAGCCGATCTGCGCCGTGTTCTTCAACGACAGCGGCTACACGAAGTACATGGGCGTGCGTCTGAAGTCCAATTACACCGCTGACGCCCCCGCCGAGGACTTCGGCGCCTTCGGCTCCTACGCCGGCCCTGTCTACCAGAAGCGGGGCTACTGCGGGACGGTCTACTCCTACATGGAGGCGTCCAACGGCAGTGTTCTCGTCGACCGTGTCCAGACGGTCGGAAGCTGCAACTGATCGTGGCCCGCACGCCGGCACGACGTGCTCCGGCGGCGGTCACCGCCCCGGTGGTGGCCGCCGGCCCGGACTGCGGCGTGACGGCGGGGACCCGGTGCGGGAGGCACGACGTCCCACCGCCGGAGTGAACACTCCGACGGCGGGGCCCGTGATGTCCTGCGGACACGGACGAGGGAAGCGCAGGGTGCGCGGCGCCGACAGGACAATCGCACACCGTCGTTCCACGGAATGAACCGGCGGTCCTCGCCGGCGCCCCGGGAATCACGCGGTGAGGAAATTCCGTCCGTTCCCCTCACGTACCGCGCCGTCCCTTTCCGGCGCGCAGGCGCCGGATTCCGCATTCCCGAGCGTGTCCCGTCCGGGCGACCGCCGACGGGTTGGGCGCGCTCTTTCATGCCCGACTTCAATTTCGAACCAGCCGCCGTCACCGCGGCTCACCACAGAAGGAGTGGCGGACTTGGCCGACGCCAAGGTTCTTGAGGCGCAACAATGGGTGAACGCCACCTACGGATCTGTCGCCGGATACGTCAGGTGCCCCGAGGACGGGCGCACCGGCTGGTCCACGATGTACGCGCTGACCATGGGGCTCCAGCACGAGCTGGGCATCAGTCCCGTGGTGGCGAGTTTCGGCCCGACCACCCTCTCCAGGCTCCAGGCGCTCGGCGACATCGGCTTCGGCTGGAACAAGAACGCCAACATCGTCCGCATCCTCCAGCACGGCCTGTTCTGCAAGGGCTACTGGGGAGCCAACGGATACGGCGAGTACGGGGCCGTGACCACGGAGGCGGTGAAGGCCCTCCTGGTCGACATGGGCCTGCCCGACGGCGGAACGGGGACGTCCGGCGGTGTCACCACTGCGAAGATCTTCAAGTGCATCCTCAACATGGACGCGTACGTCGTCGTGGCCGGCGGAACGGAGAAGATCCGGGCCATCCAGCAGTGGCTCAACAACCGCTACTGGCAGCGGGACGCCTACTCGATCGGCCCGTGCGACGGCATCTACTCCCGGGACGTGCAGAAGTCCCTGGTGATCGCCATCCAGTACGAACTGGGGCTCAGCCCCAACGGCAATTTCGGTCCCGGCACCCAGGCCGGCCTGCGCAGTCATCCCGTGCGGGAGGGCGACTCGGGCATCTTCGTGCAGCTGTTCACCGCGGCCTGTGTCTTCAACGAGCCGGTGATCCTGCGCGGTCTGGACGACTCGGAGGTCCGGACGACGTTCAAGAGCACCTTCGACGACAAGACCAAGGAGTTCGTCCAGGTCTTCCAGAAGTTCTCCCAGCTCTACGAGCCGGGGGACGCCAACTACGGCGTGGGCGAGTACGACACCTGGTCCCAGTTGCTGGTGTCCATGGGCAACGCGGACCGTGCGGCGACCGGTTCGGACACGAGATTCGAGATCACCGCCTCCCGCGCCCGCTGGCTGTACGACAACGGCTACCGCCTGGTCGGCCGCTACCTCTACGACCCGCCGGGGTCCACCCTCGACAAGGAGATCAAACCCGGCGAGCTGCAGACCATCTTCGACGCCGGCCTGCGCGTCTTCCCGATCTACCAGGACAATGCGCGCCGGCTCTCGGACTTCACCTACACCCAAGGTTTCCAGCACGCCCTGAACGCGCACGACCTGGCAAGCGGGTACGGCTTCAACCGCGGCACGACGATCTACTTCGCGGTCGACTACGACGCGCAGCAGTGGGAGATCGACGGCCAGCCGGAAGGTGTGGTCGCCTACTTCAACGGTGTGGTGGCCGGCCTCGCCAGCCGGGGCAAGAAGTACTTCCACGGCGTCTACGGTTCCCGCAACGTCTGCATCAACGTCACCGCCAAGACCGGCGCGCGCTTCTCCTTCGTCTCCGGCATGTCCTGGGGCTTCTCCGGGAACCTCGGCTACCCCCTGCCTTCCAACTGGGCGATCAACCAGATCAAGGAGTTCCAGGTCACCAACGGCTCGGACGGCTTCGACCTGGACCGGGACGTCTGGCGGCGCGACGGCGAGCCCGGCGTCCGTTCGGTGAACAGCACGGGCGGTCCCGCCGACACGTACATCGCCTACGTGCAGCGTCTCTACGACCACGCCGTCGCGTACAAGGCGTCGAACGGCGTCGGCACCAACGCCAGCCGGCTGGTGATGGAGTACATCCGTCACGAGAAGTACCGGGGGGTGAAGTGGTGGTGGCTGGCGAACAGTTACGACGAGGACTTCGTCGAGTACTGCGACAGCCGCGGGATGGAGGTCGAGGACTCCTTCACCGACACCGTCACGGGCTACCAGCTCGACGCCACCCACCTGATGGCCACGGCCAACGGCTTCCTGGAGAATTCCGACCCGTCCGACAAGGGCGAGTCCACCGGTGGTGACGTCGCCGGCTGGGGCGGGGACATCATGACGTTCTGGGCGGACTGGCGGAACTCGGTGGACGAGTACGCCTCACCGCTCACGTTCTGCCAGGCCAAGCTGGCCATCCCCGGCACCGTCTCCAGCTTCGGCTACACGGACATGCTGGAGGACGTCGACGGGTACCTGCTGGCCAAGGACGTCGCCGGGGGCGGGAACGTCGTCGACTGGATGAAGGCGCACTACAACAACGGGGGCGCCCTGACCCGCTTCCGCAGCCACTTCGACCGGCGCTGGCAGAACGCCACCAACGCGCGCGCGAGTTGCTGGGACATCCTCGCCGGCCCGTCCGACATCACCGTCGACGCGGCCCGGCTCGCGCTCATCACAGGGGCGGGCGCCGCCCTGCCGGCTGACTTCGTCCTCCTTCCCGGCAACACGGAGAAGCTGGCCCAGTTCTGTCAGGGCTTCTCCGACCGTCAGCTCGCCCTCATCGGCCTGGAGAACAGCCTGGCCGCCAAGTACAAGGAGAACCTGGCCGTCTACCGCAAGCAGGCCGCGCAGCGGGCCGCGTCCCGGTAGGCCGGGAAGAACCGGCAGAGTTCAGCCCATGGCCCTCATTCTCGTCCCGATTCTCCTGCCCCTCCTGGTCGGCCTGTGGTTCTGGAGCCGCCCGCTGCTCTCCGGCACGTGGCGGCGCAGTCCCGCGTGGTTCACCTGGAGCGCGGTGCTCCTGCTGCTGGGAGCCGGTGTCAGCTATCTCATCGGCTCCCTCGCCGGGGCGTCGCTGGACCCGGAGGAGGCGTGCCACAGGGCGGGCCAGACCTACGACCGGGCGTACCGCAGGGCGAACTTCGAGGAGTACACGCGGTGGTTCCCGCTGCACGACAAGTGTCATGCGGGATACGACCTGGTCCCGGCCTGGGTGAACCCGGTTCTGGTCGTGCTCCCGGTCCTGGCGCTGCTCTGCCTGGCCTGTGCCGTGGGCCTGGCCGTCATCCGACTCCGTACCGACAAGAAGGGCACTTCATGACCGCTTTGAGCAGACGCCGTGTGCTCGGCGCCACCGGGAGCCTGGCCGGGGCCGCCGCCCTCGGCCTCCTGGACACGGCCCCGGCGGCCGCCGCCCCGGCCCGGACCGACGGGGCGGCGGCCGCCTGGCGCGGCAGCCGCTCGGCCAACGGCTGGAAGATCCTCGACGAGGCCGTGTCCCACACCGTCGAGGGCAGCGGCCTGACCGTACGTCTGGCCGACGGTGACGCCGCGACGCTCCTGTTGCACGTCGCCCGGCGTTTCCACTACGAGATCGACCAGCTGCGCGAGAAGGACGTGACGGGCCACGCCACGTCCCGCGAGGTGCGCCGGCCCCACGAGTCGAACTACCTGTCCGGGACGGCGATGGCGATCCGGCCGCACGCCTACCCGCTGGGGGTACGCGGTGGTCTGTACCCGCAGGAGCTGGTGGTGGTGCGGGACATCCTGGCCGAGCTGGACGGTGCCGTCGCCTGGGGCGGTGACTTCGCCTCGCCCCAGGAGTCGCACTTCGAGATCGCTCTCGGTCCGGCCCACCCGAAGGTACGGGGCGTGGCCCGCAAGCTCCGGTCCTGGAGGGAGGCACCGGGCCTGGGAGCGGGGACGGTCGACGCGTTCGCCCCGGAACGGCGGGCGGCCGTCAAGGCCTTCGGCCGGCGGAACGCCTCGTAGGGTCCGTGCGATCTCCGGTCCGGGGGCCCGGGCCGGAGATCCGGTGACGGCGACGGCCGGGAGCGCCGGCGCCGAGGAGGCGGTTCTCCTCCGCGTCAGGGGTGGCCGTACCGTCGCCCGGCTCTTCCGGCGGGCGCCGCCGCGCCGCCTACAGGCCCGCCCGCGCCAGCAGTACCGGCAGGGCCTCCGGCTTCACCTTCTGGACCGATCGCACCTGTCCCAGGCCCAGTTCCTCGCGGCTCACCGGGTCGCGGTACAGCGCCTTCGTCGCTTCGGTCAGCAAGGTCACGGGGACCAGGAAGGGGACGTCGGGGTCCTCGTCGTCCGGGCGGGGTCTGTCGTCGGCCTCGGCCACCGCGGCGACCGCCGACTCGGGCTGGGCGAAGAAGAACCAGAGGCGGTCGCCCGGCTCCATGCGGTTGCGGCGGCTGAGCCAGAGCTCCAGCTCCGGTTCCTCCTCGGCGAGTCGGCGCATCGTCTCCTTGTCGGACGGTTCCCCGTCCAGCGTGTCCTTGCGCGGATCGAGGATGTAGATCCAGTCCGCCATGGAATCCCCTTCGGTAGGACGCTCGACCCGCGCGACAACACATTGGTGCGGCGACTCATGGTGCCAGACGGCCGGGGCGTGCGCGTACATGTTTTCGACACGAAGGTGTCGGGCGTCAGGCATCCGACGCCGGGCGTCCGACGTCGGACGTCAGGCGTCGGGCTTCAGCGCCCCGTTGCTGAGGCCGTCCCGGGCCAGTGCCGCGATCTGCCGGCTGAGTTCCGCCACCCTCCGCGACCGCTCCTCGAACTCCCTCAGCGCGTGGAACGCGGCCCCGTAGCCGCGCTGTGCGGTGATGTCCATCTGCGGGATGCGGGCGCCCTTGCTGTCGAGGCGGAAGGTGCCGCTGGCGGTGGTGGAGCGGCGGCTGTTGGCGGCGCTGTGCAGGAAGCCCTGGAGGAAGTCCGTGTCGAGCTGGTCGCTGACCGAGACCGGTTCCGGGTCCGCGTACTCGACCAGCCCGGCCCTGATCAGGTCGGCGACGCTGACGCTCGGGCCGTCCAGGGCTCCGGCGCCTTCACCGGCGATCAAGGCGGGGAGCAGTTCGGCCAGGCGCCGCACCTGCTCGGTCAGTTCCTGGCGCAAGGTGTCGTACTCGGTCACGTAGTCGCGGTGCGACTCCTCGACGTGACGGCTCGGGGTGAGGTCGACCAGGTCGTCGAGCAGGTCGATCTGGGGGACCTCGGTGATCTGCTGGGGCCGCGGCTCCAGGGGGTCGTCCGGGCCGTTGGAGGTGAGGTCGACCATGCGTACGGCGGTGGCCGCGTCGTCCGGCGACACCGGGCGCCGCAGGTGCCACAGGTGCACGGGGAGGGAGTGCGCGGCGGCCGTGCCCGGGGGCAGCGCGGTGACCTGGGTGAGGATGCCCCGGCGGACCAGTTCGGCCCGGATGCGGCGGCCGGCCTTGCGGTAGGCCACCGAGGCGGGCATGACCATGACGAGACGGCCGCCGGGGGCGGTGTGCGCGTAGGCGTGCTGGAGCCAGGCGAGTTCGCCCTCCGCGCGGGAGGGGGTGCCGAGCTCCCAGCGGGGGTCGAGGAGGAGGTCCTCCCGGCCCCAGTCGGTGTCGCTGACCGGCGGATCGCAGACGACGAGGTCGGCCTTGAGGCCGGACCACCGGTCCGCGCGCAGGGAGTCGCCCTGCTTGATCTCGGTACGGGAAAGTCCCGCGAGGTCGGCCCGCGACTGCGCGAGACGTGCGCTGCGGGCGTCCGTTTCCTGGCCGCAGCGCCTGGCGCCCTGTCCGGCGCCGACGGCGAGCAGGAGGGTGCCGATTCCGCAGGCGGGATCGAAGAGTACGGCGCCGTCGGCCACGTCGCCCGCGAAGTGCCGGACGGCCCGGACCACTCGGGGCGAGGTCACCTGGTCCGAGCCCGCCCGCCGTACGGACTCCGTGAAGCGCTCGGCGAGGCCGTTCACCACGTCCGCGGCGGAGCCGCCGCCGGCCATCCGGCGGGCGAGCCGGACGGCCTGCTCGGGCAACGCGGCCGGTGTCTCCTCCCCGGGGGCGGCGAGGGCGTGCGCGACGTCCGCGAGCCCGCCGAGGATGTCGTCGCCGTAGGCACCCCGCAGCACCTGCCAGAGCTGGACCTCGTCGGTGACGTCCTGTCCCTTGCTCTGCTTGTCCAGCCAGGCCTGGACCTCGGCCAGGTCGAAGAGGGGGCTGTTGGCGCCGCCGCCGACCGGCGCCGGGAAGTCGTCGTACCGCCGTCGCCAGTTCGACACGGCGGCGCGGGTGACACCCGCGATACGGGCGATCTCGGAGCCGGTGACCGACGGGTTCGTCGGCGTGGCCGGGGTCTCTGGCATACCGCCTACGGTACACAGCGCCCCGACCGCGTATCAACGGAATGCGACCGTTGACGACGTCAACGATGATCGTTTTGTCCGCCGCCTCCGCGTCCGCCCCGGGCAGGGGACGTTGTCAGTGGTCGCCGATAACTTGATCTCGTCGCGCCGCTCTGGCGCTGACGTCCCCTTTCGCATGCATGGGAGATGGTGCGTTGTCGGTCCGGGAGAAGTCGAGTACGGCGCGGGTGGTGCCGCCCGCGCGACCGCGGAAGCTCGCGAAGGTGCCGTTCGTGGAGCTGGCCGACGGCCGGTTGCAGGGTGTGGTGTCCAGCGGGTCGGACATCGGGCGGGTGTACGTGTCGTCCATCGAGGCGGCGACGTACGCGTTCGCGTGCAGCACCAACAACAACCGGCCCTGCGGCGGGGCGCGCGGGGGGTTCTGCAATCACATACGCGCCCTCGTCGACGAGGCGGTGCTGCAGTACGGCGTCGAGCGCGTGGCGCGGTATCTGAAGGCCGAGGTCTCCGGCGAGGACCCGGGCGCCCACACCGTCTTCAGCGCCATGAGCCGCACGCGGCCCGCCCAGGCCGGCAGTTCGGCGGCGGCGCAGGTGTTCAGCCGGTTCCTGCGGCACCTCGCCTATCTCGAACTCGCCCCGGCCACGGCCCCGTTGCCCGAGATGCAGTGGTTCCCGACGACGAGGGCGGTGGCGTGATGCGTGCCGATCTGCTGAACGACACGGTCGACGGACTCGACGAGGCCCTCGCGGCCGTGGACGGGTTCGACGAGGTTCTCGTGGACGGCCTGCTCCGTCCGGGGCCCGCCCAGGCCGTCGGGCTGGCCGCTCTCGCCGAGGCCGTCGCCGGGTCGCCGCTGGCCGGGCGGGTCGCCGAGGCGGCCGGGAAGACGGCCGCCGGGGCGGCCGGCGAGGATCACTTCGTGGCGCTCGCGGCCGCGCGCACCGCGCTGCTCGGTTCCGTGCACGACGCGCTCGTCCAGCGGGCCGAGGAGGCCGTCGGGCGGGCGCGGGACGGGGAGAGCGGCACGGCCGCGGCCGAAGGCGGGGAACACGCCGTCAACCTGCTTGTCGCCGCCCGTAGTTGGCTGTGCGATCTCGCGCGGGCCGGCTGGCACGGTATCGACCACGAGGTGATCGCCGGTGCCGCGCCCGTCGTGTCCGCCATGCTGCCCGACCCGGCACTGCGCCGCCTGGCCACGCTGCTCGACGGCTTCGCCGCCGAACTCGCCGCCTCCTGCCCCGGCGCGGCACTGGAGCACGTTCCCGTGCGCCGGTGGGCCGACCTGTGGTCGCGCGCCCTGCTGCTGACCCTGCCCGGCGCGGCGTCCGCCCCCGCGGCCGGCGAGGCGACCGGCCGGCTGCTGCCGCTCGGGGTCGACGTGCAGGAGCACGCCACCGCCGTACAGGCGCAGGTGCACGCGGTGTTCGAGCCGGCGGACGGCGGCACGCCGCGGCTGGTGCGGGCCTCGGTGTCCGCGCCGAAGCCCGACACCGTCGTCGGGGCGGGGCTGTGGCAGATGCTCCGGCCGCACCTGTCCCTGCTGGCCGCCGTGAGCGAGGGGCGGGCCATGGAGCTCGACGCGATGCCCCTCACCGGTGAGGGCGATCTGCTGTGGGACGACGCCCGGGCGCGTGCGGGCGAGCCCGCCGAGGCGTTCGCCACCGCGCGGGTGGCGCTGCCCGTCGCCGCGGCCTTCGCGACCGCTCCGCTCGACCGGCATCCGGCCCGGATCGCCGTGCCCGTCCTGCTGGAGGGGTACACCGTGGAGGAGGACGAGGGCAAGGTGGTGTTCCGGTTCGCCGACGGGCGTCTGGCCGTCGACACCGACCGGGTTCCGGCCGCCGGTCCGCTCACCCCCGAGGTCGTCGCCTCGTCCGGTGCGTGTGTCGGGCTGCTGCGGTGGGACGCCGGGGAGTTCCTGCTCCAGCCGCTCGCCGTGGAGCGGACGGTGCGGAAGAAGAGCGTCGCCGTGCACGCCGGGGCGTGGGCCGGGGGTACGGCCGACAAGGCCGGCGTGCGCGCCGAGAAGGCCGCCACGGACGCCGTCAAGGTGCTGCGCGAGCGTGCCGGAAAGCTGCTGCGGAAATGAGCGGGCGGACCATGGGAGGCGCCCCGGCGCCCGATCCGGACGAGAACCGGCGGCAGGTGCTGTACTGGCGCCTGCTGGCCCGTCTCTTCGACCCCGAGGAGCAGGCGTCCCTGGAGTCGGCGAGTCTCGCCGTCGTCGAGGACGTCGGCCTGCCGGCCGCGCTGCTCGACCCGGGGGCGTCCGTCGACTCCGTGGTGCAGCGGCACCCGGAGCTGGCCGCCGAGTTCGACGGACTGATGACGCCCGAGCCGGACGAGGACGGTACGCGTGACCGGGCCGCCGAGGTGCGGCGCGCGGCGCTCGCGTCGAAGGTGCTGCTGAACGTCTTCGCCTCCGGCTCCGGCACCGTCACCGCCGAGCAGCTGGCGCGCTGGCAGTCCGACGCGGGCTGGCTGGAGCGGGCGCTGGGCTGCCGGCCCGGTGAGCTGCGCGGTGGCGCCGGCCGCGCGGGAGCCGGGCCGGGCGTCAGCCCGACCGGCACCGGTGTCGGCGCGCCCGCGCCCGACCTCAGCCGGCTGATCCCCGAGATCGGTCCTGAGCTCGGCTCCATCGAGGCCGGTCTCGTCAAGCGCATGCATCTGCGTGAGGTGCTGGCCGATCCCGCGCTGGCCTCCCGGCTGACGCCGAGCATGTCGCTGATCGAGCAGTTGCTGCGCGACAAGAACAACCTCTCCGGTGTCGCCCTCGCCAACGCCAAGGCGCTGATCCGGCGTTACGTCGACGAGGTCACCGAAGTGCTGCGCACCCAGGTGGAGAAGGCCACGGTCGGTGAACTCGACCGGTCCGTCCCGCCCAAGCGTGTCTACCGCAACCTCGATCTCGACCGCACCATCTGGAAGAACCTCACCAACTGGGATCCGGAGGAGGAGCGGCTCTACGTCGACCGGCTCTACTACCGGCACACCAGCCGCAAGACGACACCCCAGCGGCTGATCGTGGTCGTGGACCAGTCGGGTTCGATGGTCGACTCGATGGTCAACTGCACCATCCTGGCGTCCATCTTCGCCGGGCTGCCGAAGGTGGACGTCCACCTGATCGCGTACGACACGCAGGCGCTGGACCTCACGCCCTGGGCGCACGACCCGTTCGAGACGCTGCTGCGGACCCAGCTCGGCGGCGGCACCGACGGCACCGTGGCGATGGCGCTCGCCCAGCCGAAGATCGCCGAGCCGCGCAACACCGTCGTGGTGTGGATCTCCGACTTCTACGAATGGCGCACCGACGAGCTGTTCGAGAGCATGGCCGCCGTTCACCGCTCGGGGGCGAAGTTCATCCCGGTGGGTTCGGTGACCAGCTCCGGGCGCGGCAGCGTCAACCCGTGGTTCCGGGAGAAGTTCAAGGACCTCGGCACGCCGGTGATCTCCGGCCACATCAAGAAGCTCGTGCACGAACTCAAGACGTTCCTCACCTGATCACCCTCATCCGCACATCTTGTCTGTGATCACCGTACGGAAAGGCCTTCCCCTCATGTCCGACCTGCTGCGCGCCCCCGCCGAGATCAAGTACGCCGAGGAGCTCGACTGGCTGGAGTCGATCGACGACAACCCCAAGCCGTTCTCGTGGCGGCTGTCCCCGAAGATGGTCCGTCTGTTCATCCTCGGCTCCGAGCGCGCCGACGGCCTGGACCGGGAGGTGTCGCAGAAGTGGTTCGGCGACCGCAGCTTCGTGGAGCGGTCGATCGTCACCCTCGCCTCCGACCGCGGTCTGCTGCTCATCGGTGACCCCGGCACGGGCAAGAGCTGGCTGGCCGAGCTGCTGTCCGCCGCGATCTGCCGCAACTCCACGCTGGTGGTGCAGGGCACGGCCGGCACCACCGAGGACCACATCAAGTACTCGTGGAACGTGTCGATGGTCATCGCCAAGGGCCAGTCGCGGGAGTCGATGATCCCCTCGCCGATCATGACCGCGATGGAGGCGGGGGCCATCGGCCGCTTCGAGGAGCTGACCCGTTCCACGAGCGACGTGCAGGACGCGCTGATCTCCATCCTCTCCGAGAAGTACATCTCGGTTCCGGAGCTGGAGAGCGGCGGCGGTGACGACAACATCGTCTTCGCCAAGCCCGGCTTCTCCGTCATCGCCACGGCCAACAGCCGCGACCGGGGTGTCAACGACCTGTCCTCCGCGCTGAAGCGCCGCTTCAACTTCGTCCGCATCCCGGTGGTGACGAACAAGAAGAGCGAGGCGGAGATCGTCCGCTTCCGCACCGAGGAGCTGCTGCGCCGGCACTCGATCGACCTGGACGTGCCGCCGACCCTGCTGGACGTGCTGCTGCAGAGCTTCGCCGACCTGCGGGCGTCCGCCGCCGCGGCCGGCAGCGACGACGAGAAGCTGGAATCCGCGCTGTCGACGGCCGAGCAGATCGGTGTGCTGGAGGACGCCGTCCTGCACAGCAACTTCTTCGGCGAGCGCACCCTGACCGCCCGCGCCCTCGCCTCCTCGCTGGTCGGCTCCCTCACCCGGCGCGAGCCCGAGGACCTGGCCATCCTCAACAAGTACCTGCACGGTGTCGTCGAGCCGCGCAGCAAGGAGGAGGGCGGCTCCTGGCCGGAGTTCCTCGAGGGCGGCCGCGACGCGATCGCCACCCTGTCATGAGCGGGCCCCAGGAGAGCACGTCGTTCGCGGCGCTGCGCGGGCAGCTCCAGGAAGCGGCGGCCGAGTTCGCGGGTGGTCCGGACGCCCTGGAGGGCATCCTGCTCGGCATGGTCGACGACGTCGACCGGGCGGTGCGCGAGCCACTGGAGATCTTCCCCGTCTGTCATCACTCCCCCGCCTCCGCGCTCGCCATGGCGCGCCGGCTGCGTGAGAAGCAGCCCAAGGTGGTGTACCTGGAGCTGTGCGAGGACATGGCGCCGCTGCTGACCGAACTGCGCAACTGCCGGCTGCCGGTGGCGGTGCAGGCGTTCGCCGGCGACGTCGACGGCTTCCCCCAGGAGTGGGCGCCGCTGTCGGTCGTCGCGCCGGTCACCGAGGCGTCCGCCGAGTACCAGGCGATCGCGTACGCCCTGGACACGCCGGGCGTCGAACTGGTGCTCGTCGACCGGTCCTCGGACCATGTCTTCCAGTGGGACCGCAGGGGCGGACAGGCCGGGGAGGGGACCGAGGTCCCCGAGGAGGCCGAGGCCGCGCTGCACGGTGAGGCCGTCGGCGTCGAGATCGGCGACCTGCGGCCGCGCTTCGCCGAGCTGGAGGAGCACCTGCTGCGCCACGGCAAGGTGCGGCACTGGTCGGAGTGGTGGCACCAGTACGTCGAGGTCCCGCTCGGGGACAGCGACCACGACACCTACCGCCAGGTGATGTTCCTCATCGGCAGCCTGTTCCGGCGGCTCGCCCCCGGCGACGGGTCCCGGCTCCGGGTGGACGAGGACCGCGAGCGGTACATGTGGACGCGGATGCGCGAGCACCTGGCGGCGACCGGCACGGACCCGGAGGACTGCCTGTACGTGTGCGGGGCGTTCCACGCGGCCAGCCGGGTCGAGGAGTTCGGCGTGCGGGGCAGCTCGGACACGTTCACGATCTCGCCGCGCACCGCGACGACCTGGCAGTACGGGCTGATCCCGTCCAGCCACGCGGCGATCGAGGCGCAGTTCGGCCTCGCCGCCGGGTCGGTGTCGATCGCGGCGACGGAGTGGGCGAAGGGCCTGAAGCGGACCCGGGTGAAGCCGTATGTGCTGGAGGGGCAGGCCGGGAAGAGGAAGTCCGCGGCGAAGAAGACGGCCGTCGTCCCGGCAGCGCCGCCCGGGACGGCCGCCGCGGACAAGCTGTCCGGCTTCCTGCGGCGGCCGCCCGTGCTCGACGGGTTCGACGAGGCCGAGCTGCTCGGCTGGTCGGTGGAGATCGTGCGGGCGGCCCGGCGCAACGGCTACCTCGCCTCCACCGCCGACGCCATCGCCGTCTTCGAGACGTCGATCCTGCTCGCCGGCATGCGGGACCGGGCCAAGCCGACGCCGTACGACTTCCAGGACGCGGCGGTCACCTGCATCGAGAAGGACAGCGTCCCGGGGCGGCGGGACGTGCGGCGCCTCGTCGAGATCATGATGGGCGGCGACCGGATCGGGCAGGTCGGCTACGAGTCGCTGCCGCCGCTCGCCCGTGACGTGTACGACCGGCTGGCGCCGCTGGAGCTGAAGCTCGAACAGCGCGGGGTGCGCCGGGCGCTGCTGGACATGGCGTCCCGGCCGGAACTGCGGGCCTGCTCGGACGTGCTGTGGATGCTGCGGCGCCTGATGCCGCAGGGCGCGGCACGGCCGATCATGGGTGAGCGGCGGCTCGGTGAGCGGTCGATCCAGGAGTCGTGGGACCTGGCGCTCGGTACGCACCAGCGGGCCCTGATCGAGCTGGGCTACGAGGGTGTCAGCCTGGAGCAGGTCCTGGAGCAGCGGCTGCGGCGTGACGCGTACGGGCCGCGGGCGACCACGGCGACGGTGCTCGCGGCGGTCGAGGACGCGCTTCTGTACCTGCGCGGTCACCGTCTCGCCGACGAGCTGGGCACGCACGCGCTGAAGCTGCTCGCAGCGGAGCGGAGCGTCGACGGGGCGCCGGAGGTGCTGCGGCGGGTGCGGGCGCTGCTGGCGTACTACCGCACCAGTGAGCCGGTGCTGCCGGCGTGGATCGAGTCGTTCGTCAAGACCGGTTACGCCCACTACTGCACGCTGCTGCCGACGGCGTTCCGGGACGAGGACGCGACGGTGGGGCAGGTCGCGGCGATGCTCGGCTTCCTGTTCTCCATGGAGAGCCTCGCGCTGTCGCTGGGCTGCGACCGGAACCAGCTCGAGCTCGCGGTCGCCCAGTCGCACCCCGACGACCCGTCGAAGACGGCACTGCTGTGGGCGGCGCAGGTGCAGCTCGGCACCCTGTCACGGGCCGAGCTGCGGGCGCGGTGCGACGAGCTGCTGGACAACCCGCTGGTGGTGCCCTCCTACCCGCGCTACCTCAGCGGTTTCGTGCACGCCCTGGAGCCTGTGCCGGGGCTGGCGGACGTGGTCGTGGAGGCGGTGTCGAACGCGTTCGGGCGGCTGCCGGACTCGGTGCTGCTGCCGTGGCTGCCGCTGCTGATCACCACCCTGCGCTCCGGCGCGGCGGACCTCGCCCCGCTGATGGTCCGTGAGGCGGGGCGGATCTTCCCGGGCCGGCTGGCGGCGCTGGACGCGTGGGTGCCGCCGTGGCGGATGCCGGAGCCGGAGCCGTTCGCCGCCGCGCCCGTGGCCGATGTCCGCCGGGGCACGGCGCTGCTCACGGCGCACCCGGCGACGTGCGACGCCGTGGCGGAGCTGCTGGGCTGCGACGACGGCTGGGCGCGGCCCGACGTCCCCGCCCCGGCGGGCGTGGGGCTGCTGGCCGCGCACCCGGCGACGTGCGACGCGGTGGCGGAACTGCTGGGCTGCGACGGTACGTGGGCGGCGGCCGGCCCGTCGCCGTCGGGCGGCGCCGTCCTCACGGCCCGTCATCCGGCCACGGCGGAGGCCCTGGAGTCCCTGCTCGCCGGCGCGTGACGGCCGCGGCCGAGGTCCGGGCGGCCGCGCGGCCTCCCGGATCCGTAAGCCCTGCGACACGGTCACGAACAGGGGGCCGCCGCACCATGAGGTGCGGCGGCCCGGCAGGAGCCGTCGGAGACGGCCTAGCTCCGCCGGACGTCCGCGAGGAACACGATCCCGTCGGTGCGGGGCAGATGGGCCGGGTCGAACGGCGCGTAGCCGAACCACGGGGACACCCGGAGCGCGGGACCGGTGTCGCCGAGCGCGGCGGACAGGCGGGCGGGGTCGACGACGCAGCGGTCCTCGGGGAGGGCGTACAGGAGGCCTTCGAGGGTGTCCGGGGGTGGTGTGTCCACCCCCTGGTGCCGGATCGTGCCGAGCGCGGTGGCCAGGAAGGCGTACCGCTCCCCGAGGCGCGCGCTCACGAGCGCGCCGGCGCTCCACCACTCCAGCCGCGGGTGGTCCCACATGCTCATCGAGCTCTTGTCCCGCTGGAGGTGACTGTTGTGGGCGTGGACGAGTACCGGGCCGCGTTCGGCGAGGGCGAGGAGGTTGCCGGCCATCATCGCGTCCCGTGTGGCCAGCAGGCGCGTCATGCGGGCGGGTGAGGGGTCGGCCGTCCAGTGGTGGTAGCGCAGCAGTCCGGTGGCGGTACGGCCGTACAGGCGCGCCCGGTCCCAGTCGTCCCGTGAGGCCGCCGTGAGCAGGTGGGGTGTCTGTGTGTCGAGCAGCGCGACGAGGTCGTCGGCGAGCAGCCGCAGCTCCCCGGCCTCGGCGGACCGGCCCACGGACCGGGACGGGTCCGTCATGACGGCCTCGTCGGTCCACCGCTCGTCGGTGCCGAGCAGGCGGTCGAGCGTGTCCGCGGTGCAGGGCAGCAGCTGCGGGTCGACGTGTGCCGCGAGGTGGTCGTGGAGGGCGGTGAGGGACTGCCGCGGGCTCGCGGGGCCGGTGATCTCCAGCGGGCCGTCCATGCCCGCGAACCGGAGCCGCTCGGACGCGGGGTGCTTCTCGTTGTACTCCCGCATCCAGCGGACGAGCGCGCGGTTGGCCGCCGACGCGCCCCACCCGTGGCTGAATCCGCGCTCCATGACGTCGTCGAGGGTGCCGGTGCCGGTGGTGACGTACGCGTCCACGGCCAGGCCCCTCACGCAGTCGCTCTCGAGCACGATCGTGCGGTAGCCCTCCTCTTCCACGAGCTGCCGGAAGAGCTCGTTGCGCAGGCCGAGCAGGGCGTCCTCGCCGTGGGTGGGCTCTCCGAGGGCCAGCAGCCGTGGGCGGGACGGGAGCAGCCCCATCACGGCTGCGGCGTCGACGGGACGGGCGAAGTCCTTGTTCCCGGTTTCCATGCTTCAACCGTATCGTTGAACTTTCGGTGGAAACTTGAGCGCGGTATCGTCGGCTCGGTGGGGCGAAACCTTCAAAGCCATGGGAAACTCAGACCCGTCGACCTGGCACGACGTCACGGTCTGTCCACGCAGGCCGTGAGGAACTACGAGGAGGCCGGCATCCTTCCCCCGGCCGGCCGCACGGCCCACGGCTACCGCACCTACACGGAGCTGCACGCGCAGGCCCTCAGCGCCTTCCTCGCCCTGGTGCCCGGGCACAGTCACCGGACGGCGACGGCGGTCATGCGGGCCGTGAACCAGGACGCGGCCGACGAGGCGTTCCGTCTGATCGACGAGAGTCACGCCCAGTTGCTCGAGGACCGGCGCACACTGCAGGCCGTGGAGGGAGCTCTCCGCGCCCTCTCCCCGGAGAGGGGGTCCGCGCGCGACACCCCCGCGCCCCGCTCGGGCCGTACGTTCATCGGCCCGCTGGCCGCGGAGCTGGGGGTGCGGCCGGCGACCTTGCGCAAGTGGGAGGAGGCCGGACTCGTGCGCCCGCGACGGGATCCGGTGACCGGGTACCGGGTCTACGACGACGCCGACGTACGCGACGCACGGCTGGCTCACCAGCTCCGGCGCGGCGGCCACCTGCTGGGGCAGATCGCCCCGCTGATCGCACGGGTGCGGGAGGCGGGCGGAGTGGGGCCGCTGGAGGACACGTTGCGCGAGTGGCACGGCCGGCTGTCCGCCCGCGGACGGGCGATGCTCGCCGGGGCCGCGGAACTGGACGCCTACCTCCGCGCACGCGCGTGAAGGCCGTCGGTGTGAAGCGGGCCGGCCCCGGACGTCAGCCGGTCACGCCGAGGGCCCCGAGCAGCATCGGGAGCGAGTCGTGCAGCGCGCGTTGCCAGTAGGGCCAGGCGTGCGTGCCGGGGCCGTAGAAGTCGGTGGTCAGGTGCCGCGCGCCCACGCGCTTCAGCTCCGCGGCGAGGGCGTGGTTCTGGCGGTTGAAGTCGGCCTCGAGGGCGCTGGTGGCGCCCGGTGGGTCCAGGGGGCCGGTGGTGCCGTCTCCGCAGGAGAGGTACACGGGGAGGTGCTTGAGACGCTTGGCCAGGTGGAAGGGGTCGTGCGCCTCCCAGACGCGGCGCTGGGCGACCGGGTCCCCCCAGACGCGCAGGGGGTCGTCGCCCTGGCCCGCGAAGAAGCCCATGAGGCGGTCGACCGACTCGTCGTTCAGGAGGGGGTGCGCGGAGCCGGAGTAGGCGGCGGTGGCCCTGAACATCCCGGGGTGGCGGGCGGCGTACAGCAGGGCGCCCTGGCCTCCCATCGACAGGCCGGCCACGACGCGGTCGTGGCCGGCGCCCCAGTCGCGCTCCAGGAGGTGCCGCAGCTCCACGGTGTGGAAGGTCTCCCAGGCGGGGTCGCCGCCCTCGCCGTGATTCCACCAGTCGCTGTACCAGCCGTTCCAGCCGGCCTCCGGCATGACGACGAGCACGTCGCGCAGGCTGTCGAGGGCCGCGACGTCCGTCTTGGCGGTCCATGACGTGTAGTCGCCGCAGCAGCCGTGCAGGAGCCAGAAGGTGGGCCAGTGCCGGCTCCGGTCGGCCGGGTTCCAGCCGTCGGGGGTGAGGAGACGGACGTTGACCGTCCGGCCGCCCAGGGCCGTGGAGCGGACCGTCAGGTCGAGCTGGCGGTCCGCGACCCGGGTGACCGCGACGACCTCGGCGCCGTGCGGTCTCGCGGCACCCGGGGCGGGGGCCGGGGCGGCCGTTCGGGCCGGGTCGGCCGCGCGTGCGGGGGTGGTGGGCACGAAGGTGAGGGCCAGGAGGAGGGCGAGGACGAGCCGGATGCGGGCTCGGAGGGTCAGGACGGCGGTCACGGCGGCTCCCTGCGGTGCGGTGCGTCACTGCATGAACGGTTCGACCGGGCTCGGGGACGGACTTGCCTCGAGGCAGGATCCACCACGGGAGCGATCCGCGACAGTACGGGTGCTCTCTTTCCCGAGGGGGGCGGGCTGAGCCGTGGGGCATATGTTCCTCACTGCTGCGTACAATCTTTTTCTGTCGTCGCAGGTCACCTCCGGTGTGCACGTGCGATTCCCGCACGGGCGGGCCGAGCGGGGCCGGCTCGTGACGCAGTCCTTCCCGCTCACCGGTCCCGAGGGCCGGCGTCGGTGCGGGCACCGTCCGCGATCGCCCCCCGACCCGCCACCGGGCCCCGGCCCTTCGACATCCCCGTTGCCTGAGGAAGCCCTCGTTGACCGACAGCACCACCCCTCGCCGGGACGGCTCTGCTCCCGTCCCGCCGTCGGCCTCCCCTTCCCCGTCGGACGTGCGTGCGGAACGCCGACGGCTCGTCGAGTCGATCGGCGCCGTCCGCCGCCTCCTCTCCGAGCGCCGCGCCTTCGAGATCGCCGACCAGCGGCGCCTCCGGCACGAGGCGAGGCAGCGAGAGCGCGTCGAGACCGCCCACGGCGAGAAACTGCACCGCATCGAGGAGGAACGGGCCCGTCAGGAGGCCTCGCTGGCCCACCTGCTCGGCGCGCTGGACGGAGAGCGCGAACGCCGGGAGGGTCAGGCCCTGTCCGTCCTGCGCCGTCAGTCCGTCGAGCGGGCCCTCGGCAGCACGTACCTCACCGCCAGCGAGGTGAACGGCATCGGCGCCGGCCTCGTCCGCAGCCTGTCGGCGCAGGGCATCAGAACCGCGGCCGACTTCGACGACGTGAGCTGGGGCAAGGCGCCGAACGGCAAGGGCGGCGACGTCCTCTACCTCCACCGCACCAAGGGCGGCAAGATCCACATCAACGGCATCGGCGAGCACCGTGGCCGCCCGCTGCTGGAGTGGCGCCGGGCCGCCCTCGCCCGTGCGCAGGCCCGCGCCCCGCACAAGCTGCCCCCGGACGAGCGGCACCGCATCACCGAGATCATCGAGGCCGAGCGGGTCCGTCTGCGGCAGGAGGCGGCGGAGGTGCCGCGGACCGCCGAGGCGGCGCGCGCGGAAGCCGTACGGCTGCACGCCGAGGCCCTCGGCCTGCTCGACGGCGCCGCGAGCGAGGCGGCGCGGCTCGCCGCCGTACGCCGGGCGGAGTTCGACGCGATGGCCGAGCGGCTGAGAGAGCTCCAGGACCGGTTGTCCGCCCACATCGAGGCGTACGGCGATGTCGGCCGCCGCGTCCGCCGCGCGCAGAAGCGCGCGCTGCGACCGGTCGCCGAGGTGCCGGGGCCCCTCCCCGGCATTCCGTCTCCCCGCACTCCAGAGGACGCGGCGACCGGGGTCAGCCTCACCAAGGGGACCGGCCGGCCCGGTCCCCGCCCGGTTCCGGGTGTCCGGGCGAGCCCCGGCTGGCTGGTCCCGGTGCTCTACTTCGCCCTGACGGCCGTCGTGGGCGTGGGCGAGATGGGAGGCAACACGGCTCACCCGTACACGATGATCGTCTCCCGGCTCGTCGCCCTGGCCGCCGTGGCCGAGCTCCTGCGGCTGTGGCTGCCCCGCGTACGCGCTCGGTCCGCGGGGCCGATGCCCGACGGAACCGGCTGGCAGACATCCGGCGTCTTCCTCGCGCTGACCGCGACCGGCATGTTCGAGGACGAGCAGTCCGATGTCTTCGGGGCGGCCTGCGTCGTATCGGTCCTCGCCGCCGTGCTCTTCCTGGCGGGGACCGCCAGCCGCGTGGTGAGGACGGACGACCGCGCCGGCGAGAGTCCCACCGATCCCGCCTGACCCGGCCTGGAGCCACTCCTGACCGGGAGCACGCCCGGGAGACCGGACACCGCTCACCCGCCGCCCCCGGCGGAGGCGATGCTGCGGTGCCGGGTGGCGCCGTGGGTGAAGTCGGGGACGCCCGAGGTGCCCTCACGCAGGTCGTCCAGGAACTGCCGGTAGGCGTGGGCGACCGCGTAGGCCGGCGCGTCGGCACGCGGGTCCAGGTGCGGGACGCGGAGGTACGGTTCCGGCACCGCGAGGGGGGCGAGGCCGGTGGACGTGCCGCGGCCGCCCTCCAGAGTGAGCGGGCTGAGCTGGGGGTGGCCGACCGGGGCGGTGAGGACGAGGTCGCCCTCGGTGCCGTTGATCTCCCAGCGGAAGTTGGTGCCCCGGGACATGCCTCCGCGGTAGTGGAAGGTGGCCACCGCGCCGCCGGGGAGCCGTCCCGAGGCCACCACCTGGTCGGCGGCGGTCATGGGCACGGGCTGTCCGCTCTCGGTGTCCACGGCCGACGTACGGCGCGACGCCAGGTGGATCCGCAGTTCCTCGGGTTCCCCCAGGACGGACGCGAGCCCGTCGAGGGCGTGGCCGAACGGAACGGTCAGCAGCGTCGCGCCGTTGGCGGCGTCGAGCACGTAGTGATCGCCGGGGCCGACGGTGGCGCCCCAGGCGCCGCCGGATCCGACGACCGTCGTGGACAGCACCTCCCCCACGTATCCGTCGGCCACGAGGTCCCGTACGTGGGCGAGGACCGGGTGCGACCGGGCCTGGAGTCCGACGGCGGTCGGCACGCAGCGGTCGCGCGCCAGCCGGGCCATGTCCTCGGCCTCCGCGAGCCCGTTGCCCAGCGGCCATTCGCACAGCACGCCCTTGCCGGCGTTCAGCGCCGCGGTCACCAGCTCCCGGTGGTGCGGCACCTTCACCGCCACGACCACGAGGTCCACCTCGTCGCAGGCGGCCAGCTCGGCCGCGGTCCCGAAGGTGCGGGGCACACCGTGTTTTTGTCCGGAGAGCTCCGCCGACCGCTTCGAGCTCGTGCTCAGCGCCCTCAGTTCGTAGCCCGGGACGGCGCGCAGGGCCGGCAGGTGGGAACGCTCGGCCCAGCTCCCCCGAGCACCGAGTCCGATGATGCCCACTCCGATGGGCTTCTCGGACCGGGCCAGCTCGGCGAGCGGTGATGCGGATGTGTTCATGACTCGCAGCCTTCTTCGCGTGGACGCCTCGGCGCACTCACAGGCCGGTGAGGGAGCAGCCGCCTGCTAGTGTTGACATCTCAACACTAGGAAGGGCGCGTTGACATGTCAACACCTGGCGGCGGGGCCACCGGCCCGGACGAGTCCATGGGCGACACCGCACCGGAGCCCGTCGGCCTCTGGTCCGCCTTCAAGCGCGCCCACGAGACCGTGCGTGCCCGCGTGATCGCGGACACCGCCGAGGCGGCGGGCCTGTCCGAGCCGGACCTGACGATCCTCGTCGGCCTCGACAAGGCCGGGGGCGCCCTGCGCCAGAGCGAACTCGCCACGTCGCTCGGCTGGGACCGCACCCGCGTCTCCCATCAGCTCACCCGCATGGACAAGCGCGGACTCGTCACCCGCGAACGCGCCGCCGGTGTCACCGTCGCCCTCACCGACGCCGGGCGTCAGGCCGTCGCCGCCGTGCACCCCGGCCTGGAAGCCGCCGTGCGCCGCCACTTCACCGACAAGCTCTCCGCGCGGGAGATCGAGATGCTGAGCTCCGTGCTCCGTCGGCTGTAGCCGCCCGGAACACGAAGCCGGCGTGCCGCCGGGGGCCGGGTCAGGGGACGCGCGCGACACCCACGTAGAAGCCGCTGCGTTCCCGCGCCGGTGCCGGTTCCTCCTGGTACCACTCGGTGGCGAACACCAGGCCGGGCGGGACGAGTTCCAGTCCCTCGAAGAAGGGCTCGACCTCGCTCCGGGTGCGCATCCGCAGCGGGATGGCGCCCTTCCTGTACGCGGCCTCGGTCTCCTGCTTCAGCTCCGGGTGCTGGTCGGCGGTGCCGTGCGAGATGAGCAGAAAGCTGCCGGAGGGAAGGGCGTCGACGAGGGTGCGCACGAGGCGGTACGGGTCCTCGTCGTCGGGCAGGAAGTGGAGCAGGGCGATCAGGGAGAGCGCGATCGGGCGCTCGAAGTCCAGTACCTCGCGGGCGCGTTCGAGGATCGTCCCTGGCTGCCGTACATCGGCGAGGAGGAAGTCGGTGACGCCTTCCGGGGTGCTGGTCAGCAGTGCTTCCGCGTGGCGGAGGACGATCGGGTCGTTGTCCGCGTAGACGATCCGGGCGTCCGGCCTGATCGCCTGCACGATCTGGTGCAGGTTGGGTTCGGTGGGGATGCCGGTGCCGATGTCCAGGAACTGGCCGACGCCCGCCTTCGCCAGCCAGGCCGCCGCGCGGTGCATGAACGCCCTGTTGCGGGCCGCGTTGCCCCGCGCCTCCTCGGGGAGTCTCTCGCCGACCTCCTGGTCGACGGGGTAGTTGTCCTTGCCGCCCAGCAGCCAGTCGTAGACGCGGGCGGGGTGCGGCTTGCTCGTGTCGATGCGGGGTCTGGGCATACCGGCGGTCACAGGGCACTCCTCCGTGCGCGGAACGGCGTCGTCAGGCCGCCAGCCTAACCGGGGGCGCGTGAACGCCCGTGCGGTGCACGATCGTTGAGCCGAGCGGCGTGCCGCTCTGTCCGGCCTGTCCGGCGACTCCGCGAGGGGGCGCCGGGGCCGGCCCGGATCACCGGCCGGCGCCCCACCGGCCGGCGTCCACGGCACAGCGGCGCGCGGTGGCTAGCCCTTCTGCTCCACGCGCACCCAGTCCACCTCCGCCCGGACTCCCCCGGCCGCGATGCGGTCCACGCTGGACTGCGGGAGGCCCCAGTACGGGGTGGTGACCTTGTTCCAGCCGGCCGGGTAGGCGCCGCCGAGGGCCAGGTTGAGGATCACGTACTGGTTGCGGTCGAAGACCCACTGGCCCCGGGTGGACTCCAGCTTGTTGCGGGTCGTCTCCTGGACGAGGCGGTCGTCGACGAAGAAGCGCATGCCGGTCGGGGTCCACTCCACCGCGTAGGTGTGCCACTGGTCGGCGCGGCCGCCGTTCGGGTAGGTCTGGCGGGCGCCGATGTTGCCGTCGGCGGAGTAGCCGGGGCCGTGCAGGGCGGTGCTGGTCCAGTCGCCGTAGCCGATGTTCTCCATGATGTCGGTCTCGCCGGAGGCGGGCCAGGACACGGTGGGGTCGTCGACGTCGCTGCCGAGCAGCCAGAAGGCGGGCCAGAAGCCGTCGCCGACCGGGAGTTTCATACGGGCGCTGACCCGGCCGTAGGTGAAGTCGAACTTGGTGTTGGTGTCGATGCGGCCGGAGGTGAAGTCGTAGGTGCCGCCGCCGGCCTTGGTGCAGCCCTTGCAGTGCTTGGCCTCGAGGACCAGACTGCCGTTCTCCTGGCGGATGTTGTCCGGGGAGTCGACGTACGCCTGGGACTCGCCGTTGACCGATCCCATCTCGGTGCCGGTGCGGACCACCCGCCACTTGGCGCGGTCGAGGGAGGCGGTGGTGAAGTCGTCGAAGAACGTCGTACGGTACGTGCCCGGCTGCTCCGCCGGGAGCGCCGGGTAGGCCGCCGCCGCGCTGCCGCCGGTGCCCCAGACCTCGAACTCGTAGAGGGAGTAGCCGAACTGGGCGGTGGCGGGGGCGGGGTTGTAGAAGGAGCGGCGCTCCTTGCCGAGCATGCGGACGTAGCGGCCGGTGGCCGGCTGCGGGAGGCGGACCGAGTCGTGCAGGCCCACCGCCTCGCCCGGGGACTTCACGTCGGCGCGGCGGGCCGCCACGTCGGCGGCCGAGGGGCGGTACACCGTGCGCCAGGTGCGGTTGTCGTCGGAGACCTGGAGTTCGTAGTCGACGGCGTAGGCGGCCTCCCAGTAGAGGTCGACCGTGTCGATGGTGGAGCGTGCCCCGAGGTCGACGGAGACCCAGCGGTCGGCGTTCCAGTCGCCGGCCCAGCGGGACTGGTCCCCCTTCAGGCCGGCCGGGCGGCCGCCGTCGGTGACGAACGCCGGTGAGTTGCCCGCGTGCTGGTAGAGGTTGGAGTAGGCGGGGTGGTTCAGGGCGAGGTTGGTGCGGGTGGCCGACGCGGGGGCCGGTTCACCGCCGTAGACCTTGAAGGAGTAGAGGGAGTAGCCCCAGGGGGTGGCGCGTTCCACGCCGCGCATGCGGACGTAGCGGCCGGTGACCTCCTGGGGGTAGGTGTGGGCGGTGACCGAGCCGCCGGTGCCGTCGGTCTCCGTGTAGAAGGGGGTCCAGTCGGTGCCGTTTTTCGAGACCTCGAGGACGTAGCGCTTGCCGTAGGCCGCCTCCCAGTCGAGGACGACGCGGTCGACGCGGATCGTGGAGCCGAGGTCCAGGCGGATCCAGGCGTTGTCCGCGAAGTCGCTGGACCAGCGGGTGGCGCCGTTGCCGTCGAAGGCGAGGCCGGGGGCCACGCCGGCGTTCTCGCTGCCGGAGGCGGTGACGGCGGCCGGGTTCGCGGCGTACGCGGCGGCCGCGCGGTCGGTGTCCCAGGCGGCGGCCGCCGCGAGCTGACCGGGGGCGGGGTCGGGGGCGGGGGCGGCGAACGCGGGGCCCGCGGTCAGTACGGCGGCCGTGGTGAGGGCGGTGAGGAGGTGTGGGGTACGGGATGACATGCGGCTCTCCTTGGGGAGGGAGGGTGGGGCGCCGGTTCCCCGCGACAACTCATTCATGACGCGCTCATGACATGTATGAGCGCGCGTCGTCCCGGTGGGCGCGGACCGTCCGTCCGCGCCCACCGGTCACGTCAGGCCGCTCGCCGTGCGCGGTCCGCGTGGCCGCGGATGATCTCCGCGTACCGGTGACCGGAGCCCTTGATGGTGCGGACCTGGGTCTCGTAGTCGACGTGGACGAGGCCGAAGCGCTTGTCGTAGCCGTACGCCCACTCGAAGTTGTCCAGCAGCGACCAGGCGAAGTACCCGGCCAGCGGGGCGCCCTTGCGGGCGGCCGAGGCGCAGGCCGCGAGGTGGGCGGCGAGGTAGTCCTGGCGCTCCGGGTCGTCGATCGTGCCGTCGGGGCGGACGACGTCGGGGAAGGACGAGCCGTTCTCGGTGATGTACAGCCTGCGCGCGCCGTAGTCGTTCGTCAGGCGCAGCAGCAGGTCCTCGATGCCGCTCGCGTCGATCTCCCAGTCCATGCCGGTGCGCGGGACGCCGTCGCGGCGGACGGTGCGGGCGCGGGGGGCCGGTCCCGTGGGGTCGTCGGCGGCCGTCTGCGGGAAGTAGTAGTTCAGGCCGAGCCAGTCCAGGTCGGCGCCGATCAGCTCCATGTCGCCCGGCTGCTCGGGGAGTTCGACGCCGTAGACCTCCCGCATGTCCTCCGGGAAGCCGCGGCCGTGGACCGGGTCCAGCCACCAGCGGTTGGTGTGGCCGTCCATGCGGCGGGCCGCCGCCAGGTCCTCCTCGCGGTCGCTGGCCGCGTGGATGGTGGAGAGATTGTTGACGATGCCCACCTGGGCGTCCGGGGCCGCCGAGCGGATCGCCTGCATCGCCAGGCCGTGGCCGAGGAGCAGGTGGTAGGAGGCGCGGACCGCCGCCGTCAGGTCGGTCAGGCCGGGGGCCATGACGCCTTCGAGGTGGCCGATCCAGGCCGAGCACAGCGGCTCGTTGAGGGTGGCCCAGTGGGAGACGCGGTCGCCGAGGCGTTCGGCGACGACGGAGGCGTACGCCGCGAAGTGCTCGGCGGTGGACCGCTCCTGCCAGCCGCGGTCCCGGTCCTGGAGCGCCTGCGGCAGGTCCCAGTGGTAGAGGGTGACGGACGGGGTGATGCCCGCCTCCAGGAGACCGTCGACCAGCTCGTCGTAGAAGGCGAGGCCCTTGGCGTTGACCGGTCCGTCGCCGCCCGGCACCACGCGCGGCCAGGCGACGGACAGGCGGTAGGCGTTGGTGCCCAGCCGGCGCATCAGGCCGATGTCCTCGCGCCAGCGGTGGTAGTGGTCGCAGGCGACGTCGCCGTGGTCGTCGTTGTCGATCTTCCCCGGGGTGTGGGAGAAGGTGTCCCAGATCGACGGTGAACGGCCGTCCTCCGCCACGGCTCCCTCGATCTGGTACGCCGATGTGGCCGTGCCCCACAGGAAGTCGTGCGGGAGTGCGGCGAAGTCGATGCTCACGTAGGTCCTTTCGTTCTTTTCGGGGGTGCCGGTCAGCCGGGTGCCGGTCACTTGACCGCTCCGGCGGTCAGTCCGGCCACCAGGTAGCGCTGGAGGAGCAGGAAGCCGGCCACCACGGGCACGCTCACCACGAGCGAGGCGGCCATGATCTGGTTCCAGTACACGTCGTTCTGGGTGGAGTAACCCTGGAGACCGACGGCGAGGGTGCGGGTGGTGTCGTTGGTCATGACGGAGGCGAACAGGACCTCGCCCCAGGCGGTCATGAAGGCGTAGACGGCGACCGCGACGATGCCGGGGACGGCCGCCGGGACGACGACCCGGATCAGCGCCTTGAGCGGGCCGCAGCCGTCGACCAGGGCCGCCTCGTCCAGGTCGCGCGGCACCGAGTCGAAGTACCCGATCAGCATCCAGATGGAGAAGGGGAGGGAGAAGGTCAGATAGGTGAGGATCAGCCCGCCGCGGGACCCGAACAGGGCGATGCCCGTGGCGTTTCCGATGTTCACGTAGATGAGGAACAGGGGCAGCAGGAAGAGGATGCCCGGGAACATCTGCGTGGACAGGACCGTCACCGAGAAGACCCGCTTGCCCCGGAACTCGTAGCGGCTGACCGCGTAGGCGGCGAAGACCGCGATCACGACCGAGCAGACGGTCGCCACGCCCGCCACGATCAGGGAGTTCACGAAGTACTTCGCCAGCGGGACCGTCGACCAGATGTCGATGTACGGGCGGATCGTCAGCCCCGTGGGCAGCCAGCGGAACTTGCCGGTGACGTCCTCCAGCGGTTTCAGCGAGCTGGAGACCATGACGTACACCGGCAGCAGCACGAAACCGGTGAGCAGGGTCAGAAAGACGCGGCGCGTCCACAGGAAGGACGCCGGTACGGCCATCGGGGACCGGGGCGCGGTCGTACGGGGCCGGGGTGCGGCCGTCGGGGAGCTAGACACGGGCGGACCTCCGCCGTTCGCGCGACGTCAGGAACAGGTACACGCCCGTCACGGCGAGCAGGAAGAGCAGCAGCAGGACCGACATGGCGGAGCCGGTGCCGAAGTTCCAGGTGACGAACGACGACTGGTAGATGTGGAGGGAGATCAGGTCGGCGGCCTCGGGGGCGGCCTTGCCGAACAGCACGTACGGCGTGTTGAAGTCGTTGAACGTCCACAGGAACAGCACCAGGACCAGTACCTGGTTGACCGGGCGCAGCGACGGCAGGGTGATGCGGCGGATCTGCTGCCAGACGCCGGCGCCGTCCAGGGAGGCCGCCTCGTACAGCTCCTTGGGGATGTTCTGCAGTCCGGCCATGACGATGAGGAAGGCGAACGGCCAGCCCTTCCAGACGGACACCACGAGCAGCGCGATGAAGCTGTTGTCGCCGATCAGCCAGAAGGAGGGCTTGTCGGTGAGGCCGAGCTGGTCGTGCAGGACGTGGTTCACCAGGCCGTTGTCGTGCTGGAACATGAACGCCCAGGTGATGACGGCCGCGTAGACCGGCAGGGCGTACGGCACCAGGAAGACCGCCCGGAGCAGGCCCCGGCCGCGGAAGGTGTCCTGCATGCAGATCGCCGCCGCGGTGCCGATGAACCAGCACAGGCCGACGGAGAGCAGGGTGAACGCGCAGGTGACGAGGAAGGAGTGGAGCAGCGCCTCGCCGACCGGGGCGCTGAAGTCCACCGACATCCGGTAGTTGTCGAGGGCGGTCCAGGGGGCCGTGGTCCAGTCCCGGATGTAGAACTGGGTGAGCTCCTTGAAGCTCATCACGATGCCGATGACCATCGGCACCAGGTGGACGAGGAGTTCGAGCAGCAGGGCCGGCAGAAGGAGCAGGTAGGGCAGTCCGATGCGGCGGATCCGCCCGGTGCGGCGGCGGGGTCCGCGCGCCGCACCGGGGGAGCTCTTGCCGACCGTCCGCTCGCCCGGCCCCGCCGGGGCGGTCGTGGTGGTCATGGAGATGTCCGTGTCCGTGTCGGAGTCGGGTGGGCGGTCACTTGGCGGGCATCTGCTGCTGCGCCTTGGCGAGCTTGGCCTTCACCGACTCGGTGGTCACCTCGCGGCCGGCGGCGGCGTCGGCGAACAGTTCCTTGACGGCCGTACCGACCGCCGTCTCGAACTGCGACTCGTCGGGCACCTGGGGCAGGGCGGCGGCGCTGGTGGCGAGCGTCTCGCGCAGTACGGCGGTGCCCTGGGTGTTGAACGCCGGGTCGGACTGGGCGGCCTTGACCGGCGGGATGGAGCCGTAGGCCTTGTTGAGGAGCTTCTGCTCGGCGTCGCTGGTCATGAACTTCACGAACCGGGTGGCGCCGTCGATGTTGTCGCTGTTCTTGAAGACGGCCATGTTGATGCCCGCGACCATGGAGTTGGTGTTCGTGCCGGTGCCGGGGGCGCCGGAGGGGACGGGGGCGGGGGCGATGCCCCACTGGTCGTCCTTCATGCCCATGGTCTTGAAGGTCGCGGAGGCGGTCTGCCAGAGGACCATCGCCGTCTTGCCCTTGGCGAAGTCGCTGAGGGACTGGTTCTGCGCGTACTCGGCGTTGCCGGGGGCGATGACCTTGTCCTTGGCCATCAGGTCGACGTACTGCTTCACGGCGGCGACGGCGCCGTCCGAGGTGAAGTCGGGCTTGCCGTCGGCGGTGAAGAAGTCGGCGCCGTGCTGCTTGCCGAGGACGAAGACCTGGTGGATGTTGTTCGACAGGTTGGAGCCCTCGGCGCCGAGGCCCCACTTGCCGTCCTTGGAGATCTTCCTGCCGACCTCGACCAGTTCGTCCCAGGTGGCCGGGGGCTTGGTGACGCCCGCGTCGGCGAACATCTGCTTGTTGTAGTAGAGCGCGTAGGCCATCGAGTACAGCGGGACCGCGGCCGGGTCCTGGCCCTCGACGCCGGTCGAGCCGAGCGCGGAGTCGACGAAGCGGTCCTTGCCGCCGATCTTGTCGAAGTTCTTCGCGTCCCAGGGCAGCAGGGCGCCGGTGGCCTGGAGGGAGGCGGACCAGGTGTTGCCGATGTTCAGCACGTCGGGGCCCTGGCCGGAGGTGGTGGCGGTGAGGATCCGGTTGAGCAGGTCGGACCAGGGCACCACCTCCAGCTTCACCTTGATGCCGGTCTCCTTCTCGAACTTGTCGAGCTCGGGCTGGAGGACCTTCTTGTCGACCTCGACGCTGGCGCCCTGGTTGGAGGCCCAGTAGGTGAGTTCCTTCGGCGAGTCGTCGGACCCGCCGCCCGTCGAGGAGCCCCCGCCGCAGGCCGAGGCGGCGAGAGCGAGAGACATGGTGACGGCGCCTATGGCTGCGGCTCGGATGCTGCGCATGGCTTCTGGGTCCCTTTCCGGGAGGCGAGAAGTCAGAGGCAGGCTTCCGGAAACGACACCCCGTTCGCGCCCCGAAGCCCCTCATGGCTTAATTTAGGACGTGAGTTAAACCTCAAGAGAAGCCCGCGTCAAGGTGTCGCGCACACCCGTTCCCCACCCACGCGGCAGGAACCCGGTCCCGAACACCCGCCCCGACCACCCCCACCACCGATGACCTGCGAAGAGCCACCCACACACCGGTTCACAACGGTTGTGTCTCAACACGCGGGGACACCCCCTCAGGGGCGCGGGGAACTGCGCGACCGGCCACGGACGGCCCGCAGCCGCCCACCACCCCGGCAAACCGAGGCCCGCTCATGACACACGGCGACGGTCACGTCCCCAGGGGCGCGGGGAACTGCGCGACCAGCCACGGACGGCCCGCAGCCGCCCACCACCCCGGCAAACCAAGGCCCGCTCATGACACACGGCGACGGTCACGTCCCCAGGGGCGCGGGGAACTGCGCGACCAGCCACGGACGGCCCGCAGCCGCCCACCGGCCGCCCGGCCCGAGGCCCGAGGCCAACCACCAACCACCAACCGCTACGCGGAATCCCGCACCACCAGTTCCGGGTCGAAGATCACCGACGTAGGGGCGGTGCGCCGCCCCGCGATGTGGTCGTCGAGGAGAGCCGACATCGTCGACGCCATCTCCTCCACCGGCTGCCGCACCGTGGTCAGCCGGGGCCGACACGTGACGGCCACGCTGGAGTCGTCGAAGCCGACGACCGCCACGTCCTGCGGCACCCGGCGCCCCTGGTCGCGCAGGACCTGGACCGCTCCTTGGGCCATCAGGTCGTTGGCGGTGAACACCCCGTCGATGTCGGGGTGTTCGGCGAGCAGCGACGTAATCGCCGCCATGCCGCTGTCGACCGTGAACCCGCCCTCGGCGACCGGCACGTACGGGTCCCCGTGCCGGGCCAGGGTGTCCCGGAACCCTGCCAGGCGTTCCTGGCTCGCCGCGACCCCGAGCGGACCGGCGACGGTGGCGATCCGGCGGCAGCCGCGCGCCAGCAGGTGTTCGGCGGCGAGCCGGCCGCCCTCGCGGTGGGCGAGGTCGACGTAGCTGAGCGGCACCGGACGCCCGGGCCGGGCGAACAGCACCGCCGGCAGCCGGGCGTCGGCGAGCAGCGCGGGCAGCGGGTCGTCGGGGTGGGTGGACACCACCAGCGCGCCGTCCGCGCCGCCCTGGCGGAGGTACGACACGACCTCCTGCCGGGTCTCGGGCGTCTCGGCGAACATCAGCACCGGGTGCATCCCGCGCGGCCGCAGCCGTCCGACCACGCCGCCGACGACGCGGCCGAAGAAGGGGTCGGCGAACACCCGCGCGGCGAAGGCGTTCTGCTCCGACGCGGAGGGGTCGCCCTCGGAGGCGTCGCCCGCGCCGGAGACCACCAGCGCCACGGTCGTGGTGCGCCGGGTGACGAGTTGCCGGGCGGCCTGGTTGGGGGCGTAGCCGGTGCGTTCGATGGCCCGGCGGACCAGGTCCTGGATGGCGGGGTCCACGTTGCGGACGCCGTTGACCACCCGGGACACGGTGGCCCGGGAGACGCCGGCCTCCCGGGCCACGTCCTCCAGGGTCGGGGCCTGTCTGCTCATGACCGCACCCTAACCGGCGCGGTCGGCCGGTCGGTAGAGCGCTCTCCCCCAGCGGGGATCACGCCGTCACACGGACCTCCGCCGCCAGCGGCAGCTCCCCCGCCGACCGTCCCGCCAGGGCCCGGCACGGCCCCGGTTCGACCCGCCAGGCGTGCTCCTGGACCGACCAGTGCCGCAGGGCCCGCGCCGGCAGGCGCACCCGTGCCGTCACCGTCTCCCCCGGCCCGGCGTGCACGGCCGTGTACCCGGCGAGCCACCGTGCGGGGCGGTCGACCGGTCCGGGCGGCCGGGCGAGATAGACCTGGACGACCTCCCGGCCCGCCCGGCCGCCGGTGTTGCGCACCCGCACCGTCACCGTCAGGTCCTCCCCCGCCCGCCACACGGCCGGCGCGCTCAGCTCCTCGTACGCCCAGGTGGTGTAGCCGAGGCCGTGGCCGAACCAGTAGGCGGGGGTGCGGTGGGTGCGCAGCCAGCCGCGGTAGCCGAGGTGCAGGCCCTCGTCGTACGGGAGCCGGCCGCCGTCCGGGCGGGTGCGGGTGACGGGGGCGTCGGCGAGGGCGGCCGGCCAGGTGGTGGGCAGCCGTCCGCCCGGCTCGGCGCGTCCGAAGAGCACGTCGGCCACTCCTCCGCCGCCCTCCTGTCCGGGGAACCAGGCCAGCAGCACCGCGCCCGTCGCCTCGCGCCACGGCATCTCGACGGGCCCGCCGCTGTTGACCACGGCGACCGTGCGGGGGTTGGCGGCGGCGACGGCGTGGACGAGCGCGTCCTGTCCTGCGCCGAGGGCGAGGTCCGTCCGGTCGTGGCCCTCGGACTCGCCGTGTTCGGTGGTGCCGACGACCACGATCGCCGCGTCCGCCTCCCGGGCCGCGCGGGCCGCCTCGGCCAGCGACGCGGCGGTGTCGGGGGCCGGCGAGGCGGCGCTGACGACGGTGGCACGGCCGGTGCCGGGCGCCAGTTCGCGGCGGGCCACCAGGAGGACGTCCCGCCCGGCCACCAGGTCGGCGCCGGCATACCGGGCGGGCGGGTTGACGTGGACGACCGCCGGGTCGTCGGTCGCCGGCGGGTACTCCCCGTCCAGGAGCGTACGGCCGTCCAGGGTCAGGCTCATCCGCCCGAAGCCGGCGACGCCGAGCGTCCACCGGCCCCCGGTGCGGGGGTGCAGCCGGGCGCTGATCTCGACGGTGTGCGCGCCCGGCACCAGGCGCGGCTCCAGCAGGCGTCCGCCGGCGCGCCGTTCGGCGTACAGTTCGGCGCCGTCGGCGTCCAGGACGCGCAGCAGCACTCCGGGCCGCCCGGAGCGCGGGTCGGCGCACGTCCCGGCGTCCAGCGCGGGTGCGGGGCCGTCCGGGCGGGGGCCGGGGACGTGGACGACGCGGGCCCGGCCGCGCAGTGCGGCCCGAATGCCGTCCAGGATCGACACCTCGTCCTGGGGAAAGACGCCCGCGCTGCCGCCGCCCTGGGTGCGGGTGCGTGCGGCGTGCTCCCCGATCACGGCGACCGTCCGCAGGCGGCCGGGGTCCAGGGGCAGCACGCCCCGGTTGCCGAGCAGCACCGCGCCCGCGGCGACGGCCCGCCGGGCCAGGGCCCGGACGTCCCGGGTGCGCATCGGGGCTCGGGCGGGGGGCCGTTCGTCGCCGAGGGCGCCGCAGCGGGCGGCGAGCCGCAGCAGGCGCCGTACCTTGTCGTCGACGGCCGCCTCGGGCACGCTGCCGTCGGCCACCGCGCGGGCCAGGGCCTCGCCCCAGGGGCCGTCGGGGCCGGGCATGGCGAGGTCCAGCGCGGCGCGCGCGGTGTCCACGGTGTCGCGCACCGCGCCCCAGTCGGAGACGACGACCCCGTCGAAGCCCCATTCGCTCTTCAGCGGGTCGGCGAGCAGTCCGCTGGCGGTCATGGTGGTGCCGTCGACCGCGTTGTAGCCGGCCATCACCAGCCGTACCCCGGCGGCCACCGCGGCCTCGAACGGCGCGAGGTACACCTCCCGCAGGGCGCGTTCGCCGACGCGTACGTCGACGGTGAGCCGGTCGGTCTCGGAGTCGTTGGCCACGTAGTGCTTGGCCGTGGCGGCCACGCCGCCCGCCTGGACGCCGCGGACGAGGGCGGCGCCGATGCGGCCGGTCAGCTCCGGGTCCTCGGAGAAGCACTCGAAGTGCCGGCCGCCCAGCGGGCTGCGGTGCAGGTTGAGGTTGGGGGCGAGCAGGACGTGCACGCCCTTGCGCCGGGCCTCGGCGGCCAGCAGGCCGCCGAGGCGTTCGACGAGGGTCTCGTCCCAGGTGGCGGCGAGCGCGGTCGCGGACGGCAGCAGCACGGCGGTGTCGCGCTCGTCCCACGACTGTCCGCGTACGCCCGCCGGTCCGTCCGACATCACCAGTTCGCGCAGCGCGACGGCCGGTTCGGCGCGGGTGCGCCAGGCCGTGGCGCCGCTGAGCAGCAGCGCGCAGGCGCGCGGGGTCAGTTTGCCCAGCAGCCGGTCGAGGTCCTCCTCGCCGGTCCCCGCCCGTTCCCCGCTCGTCCCCGCCCGTTCCTCGCCGGTCCCCACCGGTTCCTCGCTCGTCCCCACCCGGGCCCCCGCCCTCTCTTCCCGATGCCGTGTCAGTTGTAGACGCCGAACTCGTACAGCGAGTAGCCGTATCCGGTGCCGCGGGCGGTGCCGTTGACCCGGACGTAGCGGCCGGTGCCGGTCACGTCGAGGGTGTCGACGCCGCCGTTGCCGTCGGTGACGGTGCGTACGGTCCGCCAGTTCTGTCCGTCGTCGGAGGTCTGGATGGTGTACGCCCTGGCGTAGGAGGTCTCCCAGTACAGCTGCACGTGCCGGAAGGAGGTGCGGCTGCCGAGGTCCACGCGCAGCCACTGCGGATCGCTCCAGTCACTGGCCCAGCGCGTGTTCACGTCGCCGTCGACGGCGTTGGCGGCGGGGCAGGGACAGTCACCGTAACTCGGCTGAAAGGACGAGGCGGTGGCCGGTCTGCCGAGGGCCACGTTGGTGCCGTCCACGGCCGGTGGCACGACCCGCGCGGAGAAGGTCTCCACGCCCACGTTGCCGTGGCCGTCGGTGGCCTTGACGTACAGCTTCCACACGCCGGGGCGTTCGGGCGCGGTGACCCGCAGCCGTCCGCCGCCCAGGTCGGTGTACGGCAGGGTGGTCAACTGCTTGCTCTGGTCGATGTAGGTGCTGTTGGCCTGCACCTCGTAGGCGATCCGGTCGCCGTCCGGGTCGGTGGCGCGGGTGGTGAGCACCAGGTCCTTGCCCGCCTGCACCCTGCCCGCGTCGCCCTCGACGCCGAAGCCGGCTATCACCGGCGGTGTGTTGTCGCGCGAGGTGTCACCGCCGTACGCCCGCTTCACGGCGTAGTACGACAGCCGCTTCTCCCCGGCCGGGAGGAGGTTGAACCAGATGCCGCCGAAGTCGTACTCGGTGCCGTAGTGGAACAGGGTCGCGCCGAGGGCGACGCCGCGGTGCCCGGTGACGCAGTTCCACGCCTTGGTGTAGCCCTCGGCCTTGGCCTGGTCGGCGGGCTCCCTCGGTACGCCGTTGGCGTCGTCCGGCACCTCCCACTCGCCGGCCGGACCGGACTCGGTGACGATGTACGGCTTGGTGTAGCCGCCCTGCTCCCAGGCGGCGCGGACGTCGCAGACGGCGTTGTAGGAGTTGACGGCGTACAGGTCGAGGTCGGGGGCGTTCCTCTTGTAGTACGGCCAGGCGCCGACCCAGGCGTCGGTGGAGGTGACCGGGTGGTGGGGGTCGACGGCGTGGATCCGCTTCGTCACGTCGTTGACGAAGGTGGTGTAGGCGTCGCGCTGCCGCTCGAGTTCGTCGCCGCTGTAGCAGTTCTGCAGGCCGAGCACGGACTCGTTGCCGACGTTCCACATCAGGACGCCGGGGTGGTCCTTGTACTCCTGCACCCAGCGGGGGAACTCGGCGAGCATCCGGTCCTTGTACGCCGTGTCGGTACGGTAATTGACACAGCCGCCGCTGCCGGGTCCGCCGCCGGGCTGGAGCCAGAAGCCGGCGATGACCTTGATGCCGTGGGCGGCGGCGGAATCGAACAGGGGCCTGCTGCTGGCGTCGGTGCCCCAGGTGCGGATGGTGTTGACGCCCATGGACTTCAGGTCGGGCATGTACCGGTTGGCGTCGGCGACGGAGGGGCCCCAGGTCAGGCCCTTGATCTGGTAGGGGCTGCCGTCGACGGTCAGCTGCCAGTTGCCCTGGCCGCCGGTGACCTTCACGGTGCTGCCCGCGGCCACCGCCTGCGGGCCGGGCAGGGCGGTGAGGGCACCGGCGGTGAGCAGGACGGCGGTCAGGGGTGCGGCGAGTCTGCGGGCGCGGGTGCGGGTGCGTGGTCGGCTCATGCGGGGTCTCCGGATACGGGGTGGGGGGCGGCCCGGCCGTGACGGGGCGTGGACGGCCGGGCCGGCCCGTTCGGTACGGCCGGCTCGTCCTCGCGGCGAGCCGGCCGGAGATGTGGATTCAGGGGAGTTCGTCGTGCCCGTTCAGGGGAGTTCGTAGTGCTCGTTCAGGGCCGCGCCCGCCTCCGGGTGGTTCTGGTCGTAGCCGCGCGCGTCGCACTGCAGGCCGCCGACGATGCAGTGGTCGACCATGGCCCTCAGCGTCGGCTCGTCCCAGGCGTTGAAGAAGTCGTAGTGGAACGAGTAGCTCGCGCCACTGGCCAGCCGCACCCGTGAGAGGTCGCCGTTGACCGGGAACGCCATCTTGAACTCGATCATCGGCAGGGCGACCGGGTGGGAAGCCGGGCAGATGTTGTTGTTGGTACCGGGGTTGACCACCGGATAGGCCATGTGGGCCTGGTGGTCCGGGGTGTCCAGGTTGCGGCCGTCCCAGCAACTGGGCGCCTGGAAGCGGATGTTGACCTGGACGTCGCGGCGGTCGGGGCAGTCGGCCGGGAAGTCGACGTTGAAGAAGCTGTCGCCGCACTCCCAGCCCTCGACGAAGCCCTTGTGGTCACGGAACTCCTGGGCGCTCTGCATCGGGCTGCCGACGACGTACCGCAGGCCCTTGGGGAAGGGGCGGACGCTGGTGTAGTCGGTGACGCCGGCCTTGTAGTAGATGACCTGCGGGCCCACCGGCAGCACCGGCTCGTCGCCGTTGTACAGGGTGGGCATCCAGTACGCCGACCGGTCGCCGGGGGCGAGACAGGTGGTGGAACCGGCGGCGAGCGAGGCCGTCGTGCTGTTCGCGTTCGTCGTCGTGTTGCCCATGAACGTGTGGTCGTGGGACTTGCCGGGCTGCTGCGCGTAGACGATCGGGTCGTCGGGCGCCGTGTGGGTGACCGAGCAGTTGGCCTGGAACTCGTGGAAGTAGCGGTGCGGCGGCTCCTTCGTGGACGGGGTGACGCCGGTGACCGGCGGGTTCGCGGGGATGTAGCCGTCGCCGTCCGGGTCCTCGGGCGAGGCGGCGGCCGAGACCGCCCTGGTGTGCCCGGTGTGCGCGACCGGGGCGGCGGCGGTTCCCGCGTCGGCGCCCGCCGCGACCGTGCCGACCCCGATCGAGGTCAGCAGTAAGGCGGTCGCGACCAGGGCGCCGGACAGAACTCTTGATCTCCGTGGCATGGAGACCTCCTGAGAGGGTCGGGGAAAATCTCGGAGAGCGCTCTCCCACGGACGGAGTGTTGGGCGCGGGGCGAAAGGTGTCAAGGGATCCGGCACAAGGACAACAAGCACCGCACCCACACTTGTTGAACACGACGAAGGTTGAACGGTCCAAACTCTTGACGTGTCCCGCACACAGATGAAACATGCACACCCAGAGAGCGCTCCCCCACCCCCACACCGTTCACTTTCCGAACAAGGAGAGAGCCGCCCCATGCCCGCTTCCCGCACGAACCCCGCCCTGCCCGAACCCTCCGGGGTGCGGCGACGGGCCCTGCTGGGCGCCGCCGCGGCCGCTCCCGTACTGGCCGGCCTGCCCGCGACGGCCGCCGCCGCGACCACGACCGCGCCCGCGGCGGGGCACGAGAAGCCGCGCCGGAAGCCGCGCCGTCTGAAGGCCGGCGGCGACCTCGGCCCCAACGTGATCGTCTTCGACCCGTCCACCCCGGGCATCCAGGCCCGCCTGGACGAGGTCTTCCGGCAGCAGGAGCGCGCCCAGTTCGGCACCGGCCGCTACCAACTCCTCTTCAAGCCGGGCACGTACCACGGCCTCAACGCCCAGATCGGCTTCTACACCTCCATCTCCGGGCTGGGCCTCTCCCCCGACGACACCACCATCAACGGTGACGTGACGGTCGACGCCGGCTGGTTCGACGGCAACGCCACGCAGAACTTCTGGCGTTCGGCGGAGAACCTGGCGCTCGTCCCGGCCAACGGCACCAACCGGTGGGCGGTCGCCCAGGCCGCGCCGTTCCGCCGGATGCATGTGCGCGGCGACCTCAACCTCGCCTCATCCACCTACGGCTGGGCCAGCGGAGGCTACATCGCGGACAGCCGCATCGACGGCACGGTCGGCCCGTACTCGCAGCAGCAGTGGTACACCCGGGACAGCTCGGTCGGCGGCTGGACCAACGCCGTCTGGAACATGGTGTTCTCGGGTGTCGAGGGCGCCCCCGCGCAGAGCTTCCCGGACCCGCCGTACACCACGCTGGACCGGACGCCCCGCTCCCGCGAGAAGCCCTTCCTGTACCTCGAGGGCGACCGGTACCGCGTCTTCCTGCCCGCGCTGCGCACCGACGCGCGCGGTGTCACCTGGGGCAACGGCACCCCGCGCGGCACCTCCCTGCCGCTGGAGCGCTTCTACGTCGCCAGGCCGGGCGACTCGGCGGCCACCCTCAACCAGGCGCTCGACCAGGGCCTCCACCTGCTGCTCACGCCGGGCGTCTACCACGTCGACCAGCCGGTGAGGGTGAACCGCGCCGGCACGGTCGTCCTGGGCCTCGGCTACGCCACCCTGATCCCCGACAACGGCGTCACCGCCCTGAAGGTCGCCGACGTCGACGGCGTCCGCCTCGCGGGCTTCCTGGTCGACGCCGGGCCGGTCGACTCCCCCGTCCTGCTGGAGGTCGGCCCGAACGGCGCCTCCCGGGACCATTCCCGCGACCCGATCACCGTGCAGGACGTCTTCCTCCGGATCGGCGGCGCCGGCCCCGGCAGGGCGACCACCGCCATGGTGGTCAACGCCCGGCACACCATCGTCGACCACACCTGGGTGTGGCGCGCCGACCACGGCGACGGCGTCGGCTGGGAGACCAACCGCTGCGACTACGGCGTCCTCGTCAACGGCCACGACGTCCTGGCCACCGGCCTGTTCGTCGAGCACTTCAACAAGTACGACGTGCAGTGGAACGGCGAGCGCGGCCGCACGGTCTTCTTCCAGAACGAGAAGGCGTACGACGCCCCCGACCAGGCCGCCGTCCAGAACGGCTCGGTCAAGGGCTACGCGGCGTACAAGGTCGGCGACCACGTCACCACCCACGAGGGCTGGGGCATGGGCAGTTACTGCTACTACAACGTGAACCCGGGCATCGTCCAGCACCACGGATTCGCCGCCCCGAACCGTCCCGGCGTGCGCTTCCACGGCCTGCTGGTCGTCTCGCTGAGCGGGCACGGCCAGTACGAGTGCGTCATCAACGACACCGGCGCCCCGACCTCGGGCACGAACACGGTGCCGTCCACGGTGGTGTCGTACCCCTGACCCCGGCGCCGGGGGCACGCCCATGACCGAACGCCGGCGGTCCGGGTGTGCTCGTACGGCGGCGGTGGCGGCCCCTCCCGGCTGAGTTGCGGGAGGGGCCGCCGTTCACGCCCTACCGCGCGGGCGCGGGGGCCGGTGCGGGGGCGTAGCCGGTGGGCCGGGTGGTGAAGGTGCCGCGGCCCTGGGTGCGGCTGCGCAACCGGGTCGCGTAGCCGAACAGTTCGGCCAGCGGCACGGTCGCGGTGACGACCGTCGCACCGGCCCGGGTGACCGATCCGCTCACCCGGCCGCGACGCGCGGCCAGATCACCGAGCACTCCGCCCACCGCGTCCTCGGGCACGGTGACCGTGACCTCGACGACCGGTTCCAGCAGCACCATCGCGCAGGCCCGCAGGGCGTCCCGCAGTCCGAACCGGCCGGCGGTGCGGAACGCGGTGTCCGAGGAGTCCTTCACATGGGTCGACCCGTCGGTGAGCGTGACCCGCAGCCCGGTCACCGGGTGACCGCCCGACGGGCCCTCGGTCAGCGCGTCCCGGCAGCCGGCCTCGACCGCGCGGACGTACTCCTGCGGTACGCGCCCGCCGACGACCGCCGAGCGGAACTCGAAGCCGGACTCCGGGGAGTCCAGCGGTTCGACGTCGAGGACGACATGGGCGAACTGCCCGGCCCCGCCGTCCTGTTTGACGTGCCGGTACACGAAACCGGACACACCCCGGCCCACGGTCTCCCGGTAACTCACCCGGGGACGGCCGACGTTGACGCCCAGCCCCTGCTCACGCCGGATCTTCTCCACCGCGACCTCCAGGTGCAGTTCGCCCATGCCGGACAGCACCGTCTGACCGGTCTCCGGGTCGGTGCGCACGACCAGCGAGGGGTCCTCCTCGGCGAGCCGCGCGAGCGCCGACGCCAGACGTCCGGTGTCGGTGCCGCTCAGCGCCTCGACGGCCACGGAGACGACCGGCTCGGCGACCCCCGGAGGCTCCAGGACGAGCGGGGCGTCCGGCGCGCACAGCGTGGAGCCGGCGCGGGCGGACTTGAGCCCGACCACGGCGACGATGTCCCCGGCGACCGCCCGGTCGAGCTGGGCGTGCCGGTCGGCCCGGACGCGCAGGATGCGCCCGACGCGCTCGGAGCGGCGCGCGGTGGCGTCCCACACCGTGTCTCCCTTCTCGATCGTTCCCGAGTACACCCGCAGGTAGGTCAGCCGCCCGGTGGCGGTGGCGTTCACCTTGAACGCGAGGGCGGCCAGGGGTGCCGCCGGGTCGGCGGCCCGCCGCTGTTCGCCGCCGTCGTGGTCCGTGCCGCGCACCGGCGGTACGTCGAGCGGCGACGGCAGGTAGGCGAGTACGGCGTCCAGCAGCGGTTCGATGCCGCGGTTGCGGTAGGCGGAGCCGCACAGGACGACGACGACGTCACCGGTGCGGGTCAGGTCCCGCAGCGCGCCGGCGAGCGTGGCGTCGCCGAGGGTGCCCGTGTCGCAGAACTCCTCCAGGGCGCCCGGATGCAGTTCGGCGACGGCCTCCTCCAGCAGCCGGCGCCGCCGGTGCGCCTCCTCGCGCAGGTCGTCCGGCACGGGTGCCGCGTCGCGGGCCCGGCCCTCGTCGGTCCAGGTCAGGGCGCGCATGCGCAGCAGGTCGACGACGCCGGTGAAGGTGTCCTCCGCGCCGATGGGCAGTTGCACCGCCAGGGGTGCGGGGTGCAGCCGCTCCCGGAGGGAGGCGACGGCGGCGTCCAGGTCGGCGCCGGCCCGGTCCATCTTGTTGACGAAGGCGATGCGCGGCACGCCGTGCCGGTCCGCCTGCCGCCACACCGACTCGCTCTGCGGCTCCACGCCGGCGACCGCGTCGAACACGGCGACGGCGCCGTCGAGGACGCGCAGGGAGCGCTCCACCTCGTCGGCGAAGTCGACGTGGCCCGGGGTGTCGATGAGGTTGATCCGGTGACCGTCCCAGGCGCAGCTCACGGCGGCGGCGAAGATGGTGATGCCCCGGTCGCGTTCCTGCGGGTCGAAGTCGGTGACGGTGGTGCCGTCGTGGACCTCGCCGCGCTTGTGGGTGGTGCCGGTGGCGAACAGGATCCGCTCGGTGACGGTGGTCTTGCCGGCGTCGACGTGGGCGAGGATGCCCAGGTTGCGGACGGTGGCGAGAGGGTTGGTGCGCATGGCCCGTGGCCTTTCGGAGGTTCCGGAGAAGGGCGGCGCGATTTCCCGGGCGCACGGCGTCGTACACCCCTGATCTGAGGGGGGCGTACGGGACTCAGACGTGCGTCGCGGGCATCCGGTGCCGGCCGCGCGGCGGGCACCGGAGGACGGGAGACACCAGGATCACCGCGGACCGGCGGGACCGGGAACGGGGAGCGGCGGCGGTGGCGTGGTCACGCACGGCCGGTCTCCCCTCACTGGTCATGGATGCGCGGCCCGACGGCGGGCGGCGTCTGTGCGGTGAGTGTAGGGAGGCAGGGGAGGACCGGGCCACACAATATCCACGTCTCACATTCTGGTACGGCGTTCCTGGTCAGTGAGATGTCTGAGATCGTTGTATGGCCCACACGGTTCGTGCGGCCCCTCCCGCGAGGCGGACGCGTGGCACGGTGCGGGCCGCCGGTGTACGCCGCCGGTGACCGTTCCTCCCCGGAAAGACCGTGAAATGCCCGCACCCTCCACCGGCCCGGCCCCCGTCAACTCCCGGTCCCGGGTCCTCATCGCGAGCCTCATCGGCACGACGATCGAGTTCTACGACTTCTACATCTACGCGACCGCCGCCGTCCTGGTCTTCCCCAAGCTCTTCTTCCCGAGCAGCGACCCGACCACGGCCCTGCTGTCGTCCTTCGCGGTGTTCGGCGCCGCGATGGTCGCCCGCCCGATCGGCGCCGTGGTCTTCGGACACCTCGGCGACCGGCTCGGCCGCAAGGGCACCCTGGTGGCGTCGCTGCTCACCATGGGCATCGCCACCTTCCTCATCGGCGTGCTGCCCACCTACGCGCAGGCCGGATGGGCCGCCACCGCGCTGCTGGTGCTGATGCGGCTCGCGCAGGGCTTCGCGCTCGGCGGCGAGTGGAGCGGCGCGGCCCTGGTCGCCACCGAGAACGCCCCGAAGCACAAGCGCGCCCTCTACGGCACGTTCCCGCAGCTCGGCGCCCCGCTCGGCTTCATCATCGGCAACGGGCTCTTCCTGGCCATCGGCGCGCTGCTGCCGTCCACGGCGGGCGCCGACCCGTCCCAGCCCTCGGACGCCTTCCTGAGCTGGGGCTGGCGCATCCCGTTCCTGTTCTCCGCGGTGATGGTCGCGATCGGCCTGTGGGTGCGGATGCGCCTGGTGGAGGCGCCGGTCTTCGCCAAGACCCGCGAGGCCGGGCTGGTGCGCAAGCTGCCGCTGGCCACCGTCTTCCGCAACCACTGGAAGCAGCTGATCCTCGGCACCTTCTTCATGCTGGCGACGTACGTGCTCTTCTACCTGATGACCACGTTCTCGCTGAGCTACGGCCGTACGCCCGAGGACGACGCCGTGCCCGGCCTGGGCTACGACTACACCACCTTCGTCCTGATGATGATCTTCGGGGTGCTGTTCTTCGCCGTGTTCACCCTGGTCTCCGGCCCGCTCGCGGACAAGTACGGCCGGCGCTCGACGCTGATCGCGGTCACCGCCGGGATCCTGGTCTTCGGGCTGGTGTGGGTGCCGCTGATCGGCCTGGGCACGCTGGGCGTGGTGCTGTGGCTGGTGCTCGGCTTCACGCTGATGGGCATGACGTTCGGCCCGATGGGGGCGCTGCTGCCGGAGCTCTTCCCGACGAGCGTGCGCTACACGGGCTCCGGGATCTCCTACAACGTCAGCTCGATCCTCGGCGCGGCCGTCGCCCCGTTCATCGCGGTCGCCCTGTGGGAGGCCGGTGACGGCTCGCCGTGGCTGGTCGGCGTCTACCTCTCCTCGATGGCGCTGCTGACGCTGGTGGCGCTGTTGCTGGGCAAGGAGACGAAGGACGTCGGACTCGACGAGGGCGAGACCGCCGACGCCCCCGCCAGGGACGAGACCCCCGCCGCCACCACGGCCCCCTGAGCCGTCCGCCGGCCCGCCGAGGCCCTCCCCACCCGTGCACCGGGTGGGGAGGGCCTCGGTGCGTCCGGGTCCGGCCCGCATACCTCTCCGGATGGCACGGAAGCGCCCGCACGCAAGCGCATCCATGAAAGCATTGTCGAACAACATACACAGGTTGACGCGTGCTGTAGGGTGTGACCACGTCGACCACCGGAGCCAGGACCTCACCCATGCCGCAGCCACCCGCACCCTCCGCCCAGGTGACAGCCGCCGAGATCTCCCGTATCGCGGGGGTCACGCGCGCCACCGTCAGCAACTGGCGCCGCCGGCACGACGACTTCCCCGCGCCCTCGGGCGGTACGGACAGCAGCCCGCTGTACGACCTGGAGGAGGTCCGCGCCTGGCTCGCCTCGCGCGGACAGCACACGGCGGCCACGCCCAGCGGGGAGCTGCGCACCACCCTGCGCCTCCGCGAGCGGGCCGGTGCCGGCGCGTCCGACCTGCTCCTGCTGGTCCTCGCGGCGGCCCGCCGCCCCGCCGACGGCCTCACCGGTCTGCTCGCGCTGCCCGACGCCGACCTGGTGGAGCGGGCGAACGACGCGGCGGCCGGGGTCGTGGACGTGGTGCCGGGCACGGAGCCCGTCCGGTTCACCGACGCCGAGGCCACGGTCCTGCGCGCCCTGCTGCTCTGCGTCCGCGACGAGGGCGCGCAGACGGCGCTGGGCGTCCTGGCGGAGCGGGAGCTGGAGGACAGCGCCACCAGTGGCGCCTACCTCACCCCGGCCCCGCTCGCCGACCTGCTGGCCCGCCTGGTCCCGGGCTCCCCGGCCCGTGTCCTCGACCCCGCCTGCGGCAGCGGCACCCTGCTGACGGCCGCCGCCGCACGCGGCGCGCGCGAGCTGTACGGGCAGGACAGCGTTCCCGTCCAGGCGCGGCGCACCGCGGTCGGCCTGACCCTGACGGCCGGGGAGGGCGCGCGTGTCGCCGTGCGCACGGGCGACAGCCTGCGCGCCGACGCCTTCCCCGACCTCACCGTCGACGCCGTGCTGTGCAACCCGCCCTACGGCGACCGGGACTGGGGCCACGACGAACTGGCCTACGACGCGCGCTGGGCGTACGGTTTCCCGCCCCGCGCCGAGTCCGAACTGGCCTGGGTCCAGCACGCGCTGGCCCACCTCGAACCGGGCGGCCACGCCGTGCTGCTCCTCCCGCCGGCCACGGCGTCCCGCTCCTCGGGCCGCCGGATCCGCGCCGAGCTGATCCGCAGCGGCGCGCTGCGGGCGGTGGCGGCCCTGCCACCGGGGGCGGCGATCCCGCTCCACATCGGCCTGCAGGTGTGGGTGCTCCGGCGCCCGGAGCCGGCCGGGCCGGCGTACCGGACGGTGCTCTTCGTCGACACGGCGGGCGAGCCGCCGGCGCCGGGGCGCGGCGGGAGCCGGGGCGGTGCGGTGGACTGGGCGGGGGTGACGGAGCGGATCGTCTCCGCGTGGACGGCGTACGCCGATGACCCGGACGGGTTCGAGGCGCGGGCCGGTGTGGCGCGGGCGGTGAGTGTGGTCGACCTGCTCGACGATGTGGTCGACGTGACCCCGGCCCGGCGGGTGCGTGCCTCCCCGGCGGACATCGACCCGCGGGACCTGGCCCGTGAGGCCGCGACGGCCCGCGAGGGGCTGGCGGCGGCGGCGCGGACGGTGGCCGAACTGGCCGGCGCGGCGTCGTGGGACGCGGCGGGGGCTTCGGCCCGCGAGTGGCGCACGGCCACGGTGTCGGACCTGGCCCGGGGCGGGGCGCTGAAGGTGCTGCGCGCTGTTCCGGTGTCGCCGCGGGCGACGGCCGCCGGGGCGGAGGACGCGGCGGCGGGCACCGGCGCCGGGGCACGCCCGCCGGTGCTGACGGGCGGCGACATCGCCCGCGGGACCGGACCGACGGGGCAAGCCCTGGACGTGCGGGCCGAGCAGATGCCGGAGATCGCCGAGGGCGACGTCCTGGTCCGCAACCTGGTCGGCGGCACCGGACCCGTGGCCCGGGTCGCGGGCGGGGCGGAGTCCGGCGCCCTGCTGGGAGCCGGCGTCCACCTGTTCCGGCCGGACCCGGCGCGCCTCGACCCCTGGTTCCTCCTCGGTTTCCTCAGCGCCGAGACCAACCTGGCCGGCGCCTCGACCGGCAGCACGTCGTCGCATCTCACCCCGGGGCGGCTGCGCGTACCGCTGCTGCCGCTGGAGGAGCAGCGGCGGTACGGGGAGGCGTTCCGGCAGGTGCACGCGCTCCGGGCGGAGGCACGGCGGGCGGCCCTGCTGGCGGAGGAGACGGCACGGCTGCTGGCGGGCGGACTGACCGGGGGGCAACTGCTCCCGGCTCGGGAGGCGGTGTCCTAGCCGGCGCGCCGCCACCGGCCCGGACCGTCCGCGCGTTCCTCACCCACAGAGGCGGATGTCTCCGGACCCATAGAGGCGGATATCTCCGTTCCGCAACACCTGTCCCTGCCTCCTCCCCCATCCACTACCGTGTCCCCAGGCGCGCATCGCGGCTGATGGGACGCCCGCCAGGACCGAATGCCGAGGACACACGTGCAGATCACGCCCCTGAATCCCGAGGACCCGCCCGCGATGGGTGACTTCGAGCTCCTCGGCCGGATCGGCCAGGGCGGCATGGGCCAGGTCTTCCTGGGCGAGTCCCTCGGCGGTGAGCCCGCCGCGGTGAAGGTGATCAAACCGTCGGTCGTGGACTCCGAGTCGCGGCAGCGGTTCGCGCAGGAGATCGAGGTGCTCAAGACCATCTGGGGTCCGCGCATCGCGGCGTTCCTGGGGGCCGACACGGAGGCGGAGCAGCCGTGGCTGGCCACCGAGTACGTGGACGGCCCGGACCTCGCGAAGCACGTCAAGACGCACGGGCCGCTGCCGTCCGTGCTCGCCGCGGCGCTCGGCGCGGTCCTCGCGGAGGCGCTGTCGGCCGTGCACGCGCAAGGCCTGCTGCACCGCGACCTCAAGCCGGCCAACGTCCTGATGGGACCGAACGGCCCGAAGATCATCGACTTCGGTCTGGCCGCGTTCACCGAGTCGTCCGTCTCCCTCACCGCCCCCCACCAGGTCGTCGGCACCCCGATCTGCATGGCCCCGGAGCAGGCCGCGGGCGTGAAGCCGCTGACGGCGGCGGTGGACGTGTACGCGCTGGGGGCCCTGCTGCTCTTCGCCGTGACGGGGCACTATCCGCATGAGGCGGCCACCCCGTACATGGTGTTCCACCTGGTCACGGACCCCGGCACGGCACCGGACCTGTCCGGTGTGCCGGAGGAGCTGGAGCCGCTGCTGGCCGGCATGCTCGCCCACGACGCCGCAGGCCGGCCGTCGCTGACCGAGGTGGTGCAGCGGTGCCGCTCGGTGATCGAGGCCCAGGGCATGAGGATCGCCCAGGCACGTCGCAGGCTCACCGCGCACACGGCGGGGCAGCGGCACAGGGAGTCCCCCTCCGACGGCCTCCCCACCGTCGCCTGGCCCGCCCCCACGCACGACACCCCGGCCCCGGAGATCAGCCCGGCCGAGCCGGCGGCACCGGCCCCGGCCGACGCCCCGCCGGCCTCCCCCGCCACCCTGGTCGAGGACGCCCCCGGCGCCCCCGCCGTCCCTCCGGCCCACGACGACTCCCCCGGCGCCGTACCCGCCGAGCCACGGGACCGCCCCGACGGGTCCCGGCGCGCGCGGCCGGCGCCGGACCGCCGCCCGCCCACCGCTCCCCCACGGCCGAAGACGGCGGCGCCCTCGCTGCGCCACTCCGTGCAGGCCCGCAGGACGGCGGAACGGCTGCGCACCGCGTACGCGGCGACGGCCCCGTTCTGACACCGGTGGCCGACCGGCCGGGCCCCGCGCCCGCGCCCCCGGCCGCACGTCCCGCCGGCCCGGCCGCCCGCCCCACCCCCCTCCATCCACCCCCATCGACAACGATCGCCCAGGAGGCCCCCGCGTGACCGCCGACTTGAGCACCGCCCCCGCGACGAGCGGCGAGGACGCCCAGTACCCGCCGGGCGCCCAGATCCTCGTACGGGACGAGGTGTGGCTGGTGCGCAACGCCACGCGGACCGAGCACGACGGGGCCAGGATCGAGGCGGTGGGCGCGTCGGACTTCGTACGCGACCAGGAGGCGGTGTTCTTCGACAAGCTCGACCGGATCGAACTCCTCGACCCGAAGCTGACCCGCCTGGTGCGGGACGACTCCCCGAACTTCCGCCGCTCCCGCCTCTTCCTGGAGGCGGTGCTGCGCAAGACGCCCCTGCCGCAGGCCGAGCGCGGCCTGGCGCTCGCGGACTCCTTCCTCCTGGACGCCCTCCCCTACCAGCAGCGCCCCGCCCAGCTCGCCCTGTCGGGCCGCAACCTGCGCCCCCGCCTGCTCATCGCGGACGTCGTCGGTCTCGGCAAGACCCTGGAGATCGGTCTCACGCTGGCCGAGCTGATCCGCCGGGGCCGGGGCGAGCGCATCCTGGTCGTCACCCCGCAGCACGTCCTTGAGCAGTTCCAGCACGAGCTGTGGACGCGGTTCGCGATCCCGCTGGTGCGGCTGGACTCGGTGGGCATCGAACGGATCCAGCGGGAGATCCCGGCGGGCCGCAACCCCTTCACGTACTTCAAGCGGGTCATCGTCTCCATCGACACCCTGAAGAACACCGACCAGTACAAGCACCATCTGGAGCGCATCAACTGGGACGCGGTCGTCATCGACGAGTCGCACAACCTCATCAACAAGGGTTCCCTGCGCAACCAGTTGGCCCGCACCCTCGCCCCGCACACGGACGCCCTGCTGCTGGCCTCGGCGACCCCGCACAACGGTGACGCCCGCTCCTTCGCCGAGCTGATCTCCCTGCTCGACCCGGCCGCGATCCGCGACCCGGAGCACTACCGCGCCGACGACATCAAGCACCTGTTCATCCGCCGTACGAAGGTCAGCCCCGAGGTGCGGGAGCAGATGAAGGGGCAGTGGGCGGACCGGGGCCCGTCCCGTTCGATCCGGGTGACGGCGACACCGGCCGAGGAGAAGGTCTTCGAGGAGCTGGCGGCGGTCTGGCTGCCGTCCGACGGCTCGAAGTCCGTCAGCGACGTCCCCCTGTTCCCGTACACGCTGCTGAAGTCCTTCCTCTCCTCCCATACGGCGCTGAAGGCCACGGTCACCACGCGCATCAAGACGCTGGAGAAGAAGGACGATCCGGAGGCGACGGCCGCCGAGCGCGCGGCCCTGCACCGGCTCCTGGAGCTGGCGTCGGGGATGACGGAGGCGGACTCGGGCAAGTTCGGGGCGCTGGTGGAGCAGTTGCGGGAGATCGGGGTCGGGCCGAAGTCCGACACCCGGGTCGTGGTGTTCTCGGAGCGGGTGCAGACGCTGGAGTGGCTGGCGCGGACCGTGCCGGCGGCGCTCGGCTTCAAGGGGAAGGCCGCCGAGCAGGCCGCCCGGGTCATGCACGGCGGCCTGTCCGACGAGCAGCAGATGCAGTGCGTGGAGGACTTCGGCCTCGCGGACACGCCGGTGCGGATCCTGTTCACCGGTGACGTCGCCTCCGAGGGCGTCAACCTGCACCGCCAGTGCCACCAGCTCGTCCACTACGACGTGCCCTGGTCGCTGATCCGCATCGAGCAGCGCAACGGCCGTATCGACCGCTACGGGCAGCCGCACCAGCCGCAGTTCCGGGCGCTGATCCTCACCAGCGCGGTGGACGGCGCCAAGGACGACACGCTCGTCTCCGAGCGCCTGCTGGAGCGGGAGGCCGAGGCGCACCGGTCGCTGGGCACGGCGGAGGCGGTGTCCGGCCTGTACCGGGCGGAGGCCGAGGAGAAGTCCCTCATCCAGGATCTGCTGCGCGGCCGGGACGTGGACGAGTCCCTGGACGCCGACCGCACCTCCGGTGGTGGCGACGAGGCCGTGGGCGACTTCCTCGCCGACTTCTTCAACCCCGTGAACGAGGAGTTGGAGGAGGACTCCGACAGCGGGGACGGCTCCGGGGAGGTGCCCCGGGCGGACGTGCCCCGGCTGTTCGGCTCGGCGCGCGAGTTCCTCGACGAGGCGCTGCGCGAGGTGTACCCGGACGCCCACGACCGCCTGGACCTGTCCATCGACGCCGAGCAGGGCCTGCTCTCCTTCGTCCCGCCCTCCGACCTGGTCCACCGCCTCAAGGCGCTGCCTCCGGAGTACGTCCGTGAGCAGGGCCTGCGGGACCGGCTGAAGGTCACCTTCAACCGGCGGCTCGCCGACAGCAGCCTGACGCGCGCCCGCGCCTCGGCGACGTCGAGCTGGCCGGACATCTCCCTGCTGACCGACCTGCACCCGGTCATGGAGTGGCTCACCGACAAGGTCCTGGTCCGCCTGGACCGCCAGGAGGCGCCGGTGCTGACCGCCGACGTGCCCGAGCCGACGTACCTCGTGCAGGGCATCTACTCCAACGCCCTCGGCCGCCCGACCGTCGTGAAGTGGATGGCGGTCACCACGGACGGCGAGGTCGACGACGACATGGTGGCGGTGCTGCGCCGCGCCCAGGTCGGCCCGACGATGGCGAACCCGGGCCTCGCCCACGACACCGCCGGTCTCGCCGAGGCGATCCCCGGCGTCCTGGACCGGGCGGAGGCGTTCCTGGAGCAGCACCGGGAGGCGTGGGACGAGCCGCTGCGGGCGCCCATCGAGGAGTACAAGGCCCGCCTGGGCGCGTGGGAGCAGCCGACGCTGACGGCGGGCAGGGGTTCCGCGCCGACCGCTACGCGCGACCGGCTCACCTCGCTCGCGGACTCCCTCCTCACCACCGGCCGCCCGATGCTCCGCGTCCTCGCCGTCCTCGCTCCGGCCCACGCCGCCGCCTGACCGACCCACCCAGAGGTTTCTCACGATGACGTTCGACTCCCTGGTCAACCGCGGCGACTACTTCTCCGCGCACTACCTCGCCGAGGTCCTGCCCAAGGACCTGAAGTCCGGCCTGCTCGCCGAGTGGAAGCAGCGCGAGGAGGACGCCGCCGGCGCCGAGCGGCCCGAGGGCGCCCTGCCGGTCACCCCGCGCGCGGGCCTGCGGGCGCTGCGCCGCGCCTACTTCGGGGCCCGCTCGTACTTCACGATGGACGAGGAGCGGGCGGCGACCGGCGACGACGCCGTGACGTACGACGCCCCCGAGTGGCGCGACCGCGTGCGCGCACTGAACAGGGAGGTGCTGCGCGCCCTCGGCTTCGACGCCAAGCCGGGCACGCTCACCGTCGTCCGCGCGGACCAGTCGTACGAGGTGACGGTCGCGCACGCCGAGAAGGATCTCGTCGCGCTGGACTGTGGCTGGTCGGCGGAGCCCGATGACGCGCTGGACCCGGACGGGGCGGGGCGGCTGCTGGACGAGCTGCGGCTGGACGGCCAGCACACCGTCGTCACCGGGTCCAAGCTCGCCTCGTTCCTGTTCGCGTGCGAGGACGCGCCGCGCTATGTGCTGCTGCTGGTCGGCGGTGTCGTGGTGCTCGCGGACCGGGCGGCGTGGGGCGAGGGCCGCTACCTGGCGGTGTCGCTGGATGCGTCCCTGGAGCGCAACGACACCAAGGCGGGCGGCGAACTCGACACGATCGCCGCACTGTTCGGCGCGGACTCGCTGCGCACGCCGGAGGAGGGCGGGGAGAACCCTCTGGCTTCCCTGGTCGACAAGTCCACGAAGCACGCGGTGGGCGTTTCGAGTGAGCTGCGGGACGGGCTGCGGCTGAGCGTCGAGCTGATCGCCAACGAGGTCCTCGACCGGATCCGGGAGGGCGGTGTCCGCCCGGAGGAGGTCAAGGAACTCCCCGAGCTGGGCCGCCAGTTGACGCGTGAGTCGCTGCGGTACCTGTACCGGATCCTGTTCCTGCTGTATGCGGAGGCCCGCCCGGAGCTGGGCATCCTGCCGTCGGACTACCCCGAGTACCAGTTGGGGTACGGGCTCGGCCGGCTGGGCGAGCTGATCGCCGAGCGGGATCTCGTCGACGAGAAGTCCCGCAAGGGGTTCTACCTGTACGAGTCGCTGGACCTGCTGTTCCGCAAGGTGCAGGAGGGCTACCGGCCGCGTCGGACGCACGGGGTGGACGCGGAGACGGCATCGGAGGCCGTGACGGCGAAGACGTCGGAGGACATGGGGCTGCGGTTCGAGCCGCTGCACTCCAAGCTGTTCGAGCCGGAGGCGATCCGGCTGATCGGCGCGCGTGCGGTGCCCGACCCGCGGGTCGAGGGCGAGGCCGGTCCTGAGGGCGGGGAGCGGTTCCTCGACACCCGGCTGCGCAACGAGACGCTGTACCGGGTGCTGCGGCTGCTGATGCTCACGCGCGGCAAGAAGCGGGAGCGCGGCGGCTTCATCTCCTACGCCCAGCTCGGCATCAACCAGCTCGGGGCCGTGTACGAGGGGCTGATGTCGTACTCGGGCTTCGTCGCGGGCGAGGAGCTGTACGAGGTCGCGAAGAACGGTGACCCGAAGGACGGTTCGTGGCTGGTTCCGGCGACGAAGGCCGACGAGTACCCGGATGCGGTGTTCGTCCGGCAGAAGGACGAGGGCACGGGCGAGGAGCGGCGGGTCCGGTATGCGCCGGGCGCGTTCGTGTACCGGCTGTCGGGGCGCGACCGGCAGACGTCGGCCTCGTACTACACGCCGGAGTCGCTGACCCGGGTGACGGTGCAGTTGGCGTTGCAGCACCGGTTGGACCAGGACGACACGGTGACGGAAGCGCGCGAACTCCTTGAGTGGAAGATCTGCGAGCCGGCGCTCGGCTCGGGCGCGTTCCTCAACGAGGCGATCAACCAGGTCGCGGCGGAGTACCTGCGGCGGCGGCAGGACGAGTTGGGCGTCGCGATCGACACGGAGAAGTACGCGGTCGAGTTGCAGAAGGCCAAGGCGTACATCGCGCTGCACAACTCCTACGGTGTGGACCTCAACAACACGGCGGTGGAGCTGGCGGAGGTGTCGCTGTGGCTCAACACGATGCATCCGGGGATGGAGGCACCGTGGTTCGGGCTGCACCTGCGGCGGGGCAACTCGCTGATCGGCGGGCGGCGGGAGATCTACTCGGCCGAGCGTCTGAAGAAGGGTGGTTGGCTGGGGACGACGCCGGAGCGCTTCCCGTTGTCGGAGGCGGTGGCGGGGGCGGCGCTGCCTGAGGGAGCGGTGCACCACTTCCTGCTTCCGGCGAAGGAGTGGGGCGCGGTCGCGGCCGAGAAGGAGGCCAAGGCACTGGCTCCGGCGGAGGCGAAGGCGCTGGGTGCTTGGCGGAAGGCGATCACCAAGTCGCCGAGTGCCGCGCAGACGAAGCGGCTTCAAGGGCTGGCCCGGCGGGCCGAGTACCTGTGGGGACTGGTCGTGCGCCGGCTGGAGATCTCCGAGCGGGAGATCTCGCGGCGGGTGGACGTGTGGGGCGCGGAGGAGGGGTGGCTGCGGTCGCCCGAGGTGGCGGTGCCGAGGGAGAAGGTCAAGGCGGACCTGGAGGCCGTTGACACGCCGTACTGGCGGCTGAAGACGCTAATGGATGCGTGGTGCGCGCTGTGGTTCTGGCCGGTGCAGAAGGCTGCGCTGCTGGACGGGTCGGCTGAGGTGTACGCGCGGGCGGCGGAGGTCGCTTCGCAGTCGGCAGGGTGGACGGTGTCGGCGGCGCCGGCTTCGGTTCCGGGTCAGTCAGGTGCGCCCGCGCGGGAGACGTACGAGTCGGAGGACCTGTTCGGTGACGTTCAGGTAGTCGAGGTCAAGTCGAAGGCCGCGCGGGGCGGTAGCCGCAAGGAGCAGATTCGGGGCGAGCGGCGGGCTGTGATCCCGCTGGCCTCGCTGGACGACTGGCTGGACTTCGCCGAGTCGCTGTTGGGGACGCAGGATGTGGCTGCGGACTCGTTGGTGGCGCATTTCGACACGCTGGATGCACTGGAGCGGTACGAGGACGAGTTGCCCGAGTGGATGGGCATGGAGCGGTTCACCTCGCTGGAGTCGCGGTATCCGTGGGCGGGGGTCGCTCGGGATGTGGCTGAGCGGCAGGGGTTCTTTCATTGGGAATTGGAGTTCGGGCAGGTATTTACGCGGGGTGGCTATGACTTGCAGGTAGGGAATCCGCCTTGGGTTCGACCTCGGTGGCAGGAGGACGTGATCCTGGCAGAGTTGGAACCTTGGTTCATGCTGGCAAACAAGCCGAGCGTTGAGGAATGGCGCCTTCGCAAGGAAGGCATACTGGACGCGTTTGCATATGCAAAGAGTTTCCTTCTCGACGAGGTGGCTGCACATGCAGGGGTCGCCGCTACGCTAGGAAGCCCAGCCACGTATCCCGTCCTTGCAGGAACTCAAGGAGACCTCTATCGGGCCTTCATGGCTCGGGTATGGCAACACATCGCACCGCACGGCAGCGCGGGCCTAATCCACCCCGACACCCATTTTGGGGGCGTACGCGAGGGCGCCATCCGGGCCGCCGCATACAGGCATCTCCGCGTCCATGCACAGTTTGTGAATTCGGCGAACTGGGCATTCGAAGATCTTCACCGTGCTATGGAATTCGGGATGCATATCTACGGCAATCCCACAGATCCCGACTTTTTGCATCTTAGCGAGCTGCGCGATGCCGATCTTCTACCCAACTCGCTAGATCATGACGGACACGGTGCGGCACCTGGCGTCAGGCACAATAGCTCTTGGGACATCCGACCACACCGCGAGCGCGTGGTGCATGTGAACTTGCCCCTGCTTGCCAGTTGGGAGGCTTTGGCCGGCTCAACAGGTGGAGCAGCACAGGCCCCGCTGCTCTATCCGCTCCTCGTCGGCGAACAAGGAGCGATCGAGGCCCTGGCCGTCCACCCCCGCAGCCTGAACGACTACCACCCGATGATCTCAAGCGGGTATCACGAAACCGGCGCCAAGAAGGACGGCCTAATCCGCTGGGCAAACCAGGACGTTTCCCAACTTTCGGATGTCATCCTACAAGGACCGCACATCGGGGTCAGCACGCCATTCAATAAGCAACCTAAAATCCCCTGCCGACACAATCAAGATTACTCCGCATGGGATTTGACCAGCCTACCGGCCGACACTATTCCCCGAACAAACTACATCCGCGCGTGCACACAGGATCGATACACAGATAGCCAGGATTTCTGGGGTGATCGCCCATACACCTCCCATTACCGGATGGCTTGGCGAATCATGATTCCCCTCTCCAATGAGCGCAGCTTGTTTGCCGCCCTCATCCCCCCAGGACCCGCCCACATCCATGGCGTACATTCTCTGAAGCTGCCAGACGACACCCTCACCGTCCTAAATGCCGGATTCTGGGCTTCCTTGCCGCTGGACTATCTGCTTCGCATCACCGGTCGAGGAAATCTCATGGCGGGCGAGGCCACAAAGATGCCCGCTCCGGACGCAAACCATCCATTGGCACCTCCCCTCCTTGTCCGCACCCTGCGCCTTAATTGCCTAACTAACGCTTACGCCCCCCTCTGGGAGAGTTTGTTTCATCCGACCTGGCCAGGCTACGAGGAATGGGCAAACCCGGATTGGCCCAATCTCAACCCACTTGCTACCCATCTCACGCCAGAGTGGAAGTACGACACTCCACTCCGCACAGAATACGAGCGTCGCGCTGCCCTCATCGAAATCGACGCACTTGTCTCCGTCTGGCTCGGCATTACCGCTGACCAGTTGGCGGCAATCTACAAATCACGCTTTCCGGTTCTCTCCGAGTATGAGTCAGGAACCTACTTTGACACCAAGGGGAGAAAGATCGCCGCCAATCACAATACTTACGGCTACAATCAGACAAAACAAGATTATGTCGACCTGTTGGCCCATCTGGAAAATCCGGAAACTGTCCCACCCCCAGCCGGCTACAGTGCGCCCTTCTATAAGGTAGATCGTGAGGCCGAGATGCGCGCCGCACACGCGCACTTCCAAGCTCGCTTGGACAAGGAGATCGCCGCTGGCCGCTGGACTCCTCCCGCCAAGCAAGAGGCCTGAACGCCGTTCCTCATGACAACGGTCGGCGCTTCTTAGAGAAGCGCCGACCGTCGAGGGAACCATGCAGGCTCACATCATCTTGAGCAGGGCCGTCCAAGTCGCCGAGCCGACCTTCAATACAGGTCCGCCCTGTGCCACGTACTTCGAGTCGCGCACGTGGACAGCGGCCGCGTCCAGTGCAACCTCAACGCACTCACCGCCCGCGCCACTGCTGTAGCTACTCGTGAACCAGCACAGGTCCGAGCGGGGCTGACGGCTCGCGTCTTCCGTGTTCATAGGTCTCCCAACAGCTTCTGAACGAAGGCCAGTGACTCCGAGGGCGTGAGGCCCTGCGCTCGCAGGATGCCGTACCGCTCCTCGTACCCCCGGACCACCGGCCGCTCACTGTAGAGGTGGCTGTGCTCGTTCACCTCCACATAAGCGATCCTCTGCGCCTTGCCCGTCTCCATCAAGGTGAACGGGCCACCCATTCCAGCGTGTTGGCGCCGGTCCGTTGGCATGACCTGGATCTCGACGTTGCGCTGCTGGCCGTAGAGGAGGATCTGCTCCAACTGCGCCCGCATCACCGCGCTCCCTCCCAGCGGCCGTCGCAGAGTGCTCTCCTCGATGACGAAGCTGATCGTCGGCATGCTCCTGCGCGAGAACAACTCCTGGCGAGCCAACCGGGCGGCTACTCGCTGGTTGACGGTCTCCTCGTCCAGGAGGGGGCGCCACATCTCGAACACCACCCGCGCGTACTCCTCGACCTGCAACAGGCCCGGGACGGCCTGGTTGGCGTACACGTGCAGCTCAACGGCCTCCGCCTCCAACTTCGCCGCATCCCGGAAGAAGGCGGGATACCGCGCCCGGGCCACCTCCTCCTTCATCACCGTAAGCAGCCCGCCGGCCTCCAGCACCGCGTCCGCCCGCTCGATGAACTCCGGCTTCGGAATGCGCCGCCCCAACTCCACCGAGGCCACCATGTCCTCGCCGTAACTGAGCTTCGCACCCAACTCCGCCCGCGTCAGCCCCCTGCTCGTCCGCAGCAACCGCAACTGCTGCCCGAAGCACCGCAGGATGCCCGTCTCGCTCTCACCGTGAGTCGTAGTCACCGTCGACCTCACCTCACCCGCCCACACAATGGCGCCCTCCGCAGATACCACACCCGAACGTCACTCACAGCTCACCCTAGAGACACACACCGTAGCTTTCGCGCCACTTCGGCCCGCTTCCCCCGTACCGGGGACAAGCGCCCGCGACTCCCCCGTACAGCACCCCCATATACACGCCCTCACGCCAGGACCCCGCCCCCACCCAGCTGCTCACGAGAACGTCGCACCGGTTCCAACAAGGCGGACGCATCGACAATGCCGTGTTGTTCGCGAACAGGAGGACATCGTGGACGGCGCCGGGCAGAGTCGGTGAGGCCCGCAGCAGCCGGCCGAAGGGATCGCGAGGACCTGCACGTTCATCCCGTGCTTCTCGCGCTTGCCGGAGTAGAGGGGTCGGTCCACGGCCATGCGGTCGATCGGCAGAGTGTGCCATCCAGGAGCGGTACACCTCGTCGTCGCGGTGCGGGCGGCGCCGGCCAGGGGCCGGGTATCAGGGCGACCAGGAGGTCGACGGCCCCGGTGGCATAGCGGAGGCGGTCATGCTTCCGACGCCGAATCCGGCAGCGAGCCGAGCATGGGGGAGGCGCCTTGGCCGGAGGCTGGGAAAGTGTGTCCTGCTCGCGGGAAGAGGGATGGACCACCAGTGCCGGGCACGGATCGCATCCGGTGGGGTGCCAAGTGCGGAATCGACGGTGTCCGGCGCCACAGCCGTCACGAAGCAGCGTTCGACCTGACAGGCAGGCTTGCCTCCGGTTGAGGATACCGAGTTCCTCCCGGAGTCCCTTATGCTCACGAGGCAATTGGTATGAGCAGTTCATTCAGGGGGAACGGAACCGCATGACCGACGAGATCAAGTACGAGTACAAGACCGTGCGGACAGTTCGCGGCACCGACGGCTTGGTGATCTCGAAGATGCAGAAGGACGGCTGGGAGCTCGTGGAACAGGTCCCGGGCACACTTCGCTCCACCCTCAACTTCCGTCGGCCGAAGAAGCCGCTGCCGTGGCTCCTGATCGGTGCGGGGGCCGCCGTCCTCGTGGTCCTGACCACCATCATCGGCGTTGCATCCGCGCTCAGCGACGGAGACGAGAAGAAGGCCGATTCAGGTAAGCCCACGGCCACCGCAAACAAGAAACCTTCCGCTGCACCTACTCCGGCTGCGGCCGAGCCGGCTGCCACTGAGGTGATCACTCCTGACAACAACCCGGAGTTCGCGGCGCTGCTGACGGCGGACCCATGCGACGACACGAACCTGGACTTCGCGACCAGGTATGAGGGCCGGACGGTCGCGTTCAACGGCTCGATCCGGCACACGGAGCGCTACTCCACTGGCTACCACTTCCTCCTCGGCCCAGGCGACGAGGGACCTCAGACGACAGTCGGCCCGTCCTTCAAGTACGCGGACGTCACCATCTCCGACCTCAAGCTGACCGGCGAGGAAACCCCCGCCACCGTCGTCACAGGTGACAAGTTCCGTTTCGTCGCCGAAGTGGGCGAATTCAACCCGGCCCAGTGCCTCTTCTACCTCGACCCGGTCTCGACAGAAACCCGGTAGTCACGATGGGCAGCCGCCGCCCGGTCGGAGGCGCTGGTTGGGTGCACGCCTCATGGCATACCGTTGGACCGGCCGTTCGAAGCGGTCGTCTGGCAAAGCCCGAGCAGTCCAGCGGTCGGCCTGCCGGTTGTCTCGACCCGACAGGGGGAGCGCGCTCGATGCCCAGGACCACGCAGTTGCGTACCTACACCGTCCGGGACGGTCTGCTCGACGAGTGGGTGGAGCGGTGGCGCACTGACATCGTGCCGTTGCGCCTGGATCTGGGCTTCGAGATCGGCGGGGCCTGGGTGGACCGGGAGCGCAACCAGTTCGTCTGGCTGATCTCCTACGAGGGCCCGGAGACCTTCGCGGAGCGCAACGCGCTGTACTGGGCGTCGCCCGAGCGCAAGGCGATGGGCCTCGACCCGGACGACTACCTCCTGCACACCGACGACCGTACGGTCGAGCAGCGCTACTGATCGCCTGCCGGGTCCGGCGGCAGCAAGTGCTGTCGCCGCTCCTCCGCGTCCAGGGTCCGGAAGACCCGCCCACGCGCCCGCGCTTCCAGCCGGTCGTAGTCCGGGTCCGCCGGCCACACCCGCGCGGTCCCGTCGGCGGACGCGGTGAGCAGGCGCGTACCGTCCTCGGACCACTCCACCGACATCACCTTGTCCCGGTGGACGCCGACGACCGCGAGTTCCTCAAGAGTCGAGGCCGACCAGAGCCGTACTGTCCGGTCGTCCGATCCGGTCGCGATGCGACGGCCGTCCGGCGACCATGCGATGGTGCGTACCCGTCCCTCATGGCCCTTCAGCACGTCGATGCGGCGCCCGGTCGTCGCATCCCACACGGCGGCCGTCCAGTCACCGGAGGCCGTGGCCACACGCGTCTCGTCGGGTGACCAGGCGGCGTCCTCCACGTAGTTGTCGTGGCCCCGGAGCACGGTCAGCTGGGTGCCGTCGGAGGTGTCCCAGAGGCGGCAGGTGCGGTCGTCGGAGCAACTGGCCAGCTTCCCTCCACTCGGAGACCAGGCCACACGCCCCACCCAGTCCTGGTGTCCGGTCAGCTTCCGCAGCTCCGTACCGTCGACGGCCGACAGGACGCGTACGGTGCCGTCGTGGTCGCCGGTCGCGATCCGCCGGGCGTCCGGGGACCACGAGCAGCCCTCGACGGGTGCGCCGCGCAGGTCGAACACCGTGCCGCCGGTGCCGTCCAGAACGCGGAGCAAACCGTCCGCCGTGCTGAGAGCGATACGGTCGCCGTGCGGCGCCCATGCCACACTCCACACCCGTTCGCCGGGCGTCGTCACCGGCCCCGCGGGCGCGCCGGATTCCGCGCTCCAGATCCGGGCCGTCCCGTCGTCCGAGGCGGTGGCGAGGCGGGTACCGTCGCCGGACCACACGGCCTGGTTCACCGGCCCGTCGTGCCCCTGCGCCAGGACGGACTCGGCTCCCCGCGGCTGAAGGTCCCACACCAGGCCGGTGCCGTCCGTCGACGCGGTGGCGAGTTGCGTGCCCGACGGCGACCACACGACGGTCCACACCGTGTCGGTGTGCCCGCGCAGTACCGCCACCTCCTTCGCGTCCTCGGTGCGGACGATGCGGACGGTCCGGTCGGAGGAGGGGGTCGCGAGCAGCCGGCCGTCCGGCGAGAAGGCCGGGTTCCACACGTAGTCGGTGTGGCCGCGCAGCAGCAGTCGCTGTGTTCCCGTGCGGGCGTCCCAGATTCTGGCGGTGTGGTCACCGGACCCGGTGGCCAGGCACTCACCGTCCGGTGACCACGCGATGCCCTCGACGAACTCCTTGTGACCGGTCAGCGTTGCCGTGGCCGTTCCCGTCGCCGTGTCCCAGACGATCACTGTCCGGTCGTGCGACGCGGTCGCCAGTCGCGAACCGTCCGGCGACCAGGCCACTCCCCAGACGTCGCCCGTGTGGCCCCGCAGCTCCTCCACGAGACGTCCGGTGTCGGCCTCCCACACTCGTGTCACCTGGTCCTTGAACGTGGCGGCGACCCGTGACCCGTCCGGCGACCAGGCCACCTGCCGGCCGATGTCCCCTGCGCCGGTGAGCTGCCGGACCGGTTCACCGGACGCGACGTCCCAGACGCGTACGACCTGGTCGCGGCCGGCGGTGGCCAGCCGGGCCCCGTCCGGGGAGAAGGACACCGACTCGACCATGGCCCCGTCGCACGGCAGCACACACAGTGACCGTCCCGACTCCGCTTCGTACACGCGGGCGGTGGCGTCCCTGGACGCGGTCGCCAGCAGCCGCCCGTCGGCGGACCAGGCGATGTCGCGGACCGTGTCCGCGTGCCCTTCCAGCCTGATCCGGGCGTGCCCTGCGGCCAGCGCCGCCATCAGTCCGCGCCGCGCCGCAGGTGTCGGCGCGCACTCTCCGAGAGCTGCCAGGGAAAGGAGCAGCGCGCGCTCGGGCTCGGTCGCCGCGCTCGTGAGCACCTGCCTGCCGATGCTCTCGGAGACACGGCTTAGGAAGGCCAGGTCCCTTCGCTGAGACGCCTCGACGAGCGCACGGGCGGGCGTCGACGCCTGCCCGGCCTCCTCCAGCGCCACCAGCCACCGCTGCGCGACTGCGAGACGTTCCCCGGTGAGGAGGTAGTCCACGCTGTGTCCGGACCGCTCCCAGTCCGCCGCCCACCGCTCCAGCTCGGCGCGCTCCCGCAGCCGTTCCGCCCGCGCTTCCACCTCCTGACGCAGAGGCGCCCACTGACGGAACAACGCCTCGTGCGTGGCCTCGGCGTACGCGTCTCCCGCCCTTCCTTCCACGGCGTCGGAGCGAATGAGGCGCGCCTCGATGAACGCGTCCACCACGTACCGCTCCCGGTCGGTCAGTTCCGACAGTCGTACGGGACGGCGGGCGAGTTCCCGCTCCTCCAGCGTGACGAATCGCAGCAGCACCCGCAGCGCGAAGTCGATGCCGTCCGGGGTGCTGAGTGCCGCCACGGTACTGTCGGCCTGTCGCGCGAGTGCCCCCGCCACACCCCCGAGCTGCCGGTACGTCTCCTCGGTCACCGTGCTGCCCGGACCGCAGGCGAAGTACAGCTCCTGGAGGAGGTAGGCGAGAAGGGGCAGTGCGTCGTCCGTGCCGGTGTCGTCCACGATGGTCTCGACGAGACCGGGAGCGAACGACATGCCCACCAGAGCGGCCGGTCGCTCGACCACCTGCGCGAGCTGTGCCCTGTTCAACGTGCCGAGGGCGACCGGGTGTTGGAGGAGCTGTGCGTGATCGGTGCCCAGGAGCCGTCCCAGCAGGTCCACCCGGCACGTGGCCAGGACTCGGACGGAGGGTTCCTGCCGCAGGCACGCGTTCAGCGTCTCCAGGAACTGGACCTGTTCCCGCTCACTCGCGAGAGTGACGAGCTCCTCGAACTGGTCGATGACCAGCAGCACCCGCTGGAACTGCCCGCCTCGCAGCCGCGACAGCTCGCTCCCGAGACTCTCCGGCCCGTGCCGTAACCGTCGCAGCACGGCACCGGGCGTTTCCTGGCCGCCACCGGCCACGGCCAGGGAGGCGGCCAGGGCGTGCAGCGGGTTCGCCCCCGGCGAGAACGCCGGCACGATGGTCCACCGGCGCCGTCGCAGCCGGGGCAGTACCCCGGCGCGTACCAGCGAGGACTTGCCGCTGCCGGACGCCCCGGTCAGCAACAGGAACCGATCGGCGGGACCGGGCGCCGAGGCGTGCAGCCTCCGTGTCAGTTCAGCGGCCTGCGCCTCCCGGCCGAAGTAGACGGCTGCTTCGTCCTCGCTGTACGCGTCCAGCCCCGGGTACGGAATACGGTCACGGGGCCACTCCGTCCGCTCGGGCGCCGGGTTCTCCAGCCTGTACACGACGACCTGCCCGATCACCATCGTGACGATCAGCAGCCCGATGGCCGGCACGGCCCCCCGCCGGATGACCTCCAGCACCCAGGGTGCCTCGTCCGTGCTGGTGGCGTAGTTGGTGGCGATGCCGAGCAGACAGGCGACCAACGCCAGCAGAATCTGGAGCGCCACTTGCAGACGATGCCTCATAAGACACCGTTCCTCTGCAGACCGGCTCGACACCCGCGCAGCACTGTGACGCCCCCGTCTTGTTCGTCCGCCATACCGCTCTGAGTCCTGTCCATGCATCCGACCTGCACCGAACTCACGGACAAGGGACGCGAGAGAACAACGGTGGACATGATCCAAGGTCGACCACGGGGGAACAAGACAGCCTGTGGAAACCAGCCATACGACGTATGGCCTGGACTCCTGCGGCCCCTACGACTCGACTTCGGCGAACAGCTCATCGAAGACCGTGTCGCACAGCTCAAGGACGACGGCGTACTCGATCTCGTCGTCCGCGCTTCGCCGGCTCTGTCCAGGCCGCCGGTAGACCTCCGGGCATCTGCCGCACTCGTCCTCTCGCGCGGTGGCCCCTACCGGCAACCGCGATGGCCAGCACCCACCCACCAGGAGAAACGACGTCCTAGCCCAAGTCGCACGGGCTCACGCGGTAACAAACTCAGATCGCCCGAAGCATTGCCGTCCATGCCACCGAACCGACCCGCAACGCAGGCCCGTTCTGCGCCACGCACTTCGAGTCACGCACGTGCACGGCAACCGCCGTAAGGGCCACCTCGACGCACTCGCCACCCGACCCGGTGCTGTAACTGCTGGTGCGCCAGTGCAGCTTGACGTCACTTTGCGTCGCGTCTTCCGCGTTCACAGTTCTCCCAACATCTTCTCGAGGAGCCCCAAGGACTCACGTGGAGTCAGGGCCTGAGCACGCAGGATGCCGTACTGCTCCTCATACTCGCGCACCGGCCTCCGCTCAGTGAAGAGGCGGCTGTCGTTCCGCGCCTCGACATAGGCGAGCCGCTGCCCCTTCTGCGTCTCGTAGAGGGTGAACGGCCCATCCAGCGCGGCATGTTCCACACATCCGACAGGCATGATCTGTACGACCACGTTCCGGTGCTGCGCGCGAAGCAGGACCTCCTCCAACTGGCCCCGCATGACGCCCCACCCGCCAAGCGGCCTCCGCAGCACGTGCTCCTCGATGACGAAGCTGATGGTGGGAAGGGGCTGACGGTCGTAGATCACCTGGCGTGCGAGACGGGAGCTGACCCGCTGGCTGACGACCTCCGCGTCCATCAACGGCAGCCACATCTCGCAGACCGCCCGCGCATACTCTTCGGTCTGCAACAGGCCCGGCACGGCCTTGCTGGCATACACATGCAGCTCAACGGCCTCCGCCTCCAGCTTCGCCGCATCCCGGAAGAACGAGGGATACCGAGCCCGAGCCACCTCCTCCTTCAACGCCGCCAGCAGCCCGCCGGCCTCCAGCACCGCGTCCGCCCGCTCGATGAACTCCGGCTTCGGAATCCGCCGCCCCAACTCCACCGAGGCCACCATGTCCTCGCCGTAACTGAGCTTCGCACCCAGCTCCGCCCGCGTCAGCCCCCTGCTCGTCCGCAGCAACCGCAACTGCTGCCCGAAACACCGCAGGATGCCCGTCTCGCTCTCACCGTGAGTCGTAGTCACCGGCCACCTCACCTCACCCACCCGCACCGTGGTAACGCCCCGCACCACACCCGGCCATCACTCACAGCTCACTCTAAAGACACGTACCGTAGCTTTCGCGCCACTTTCCCCCGCTTCCCCCATACCGGCGACAAGCGCCCACGCTCCCCCGTACAGCCGCCGCCCGTACACCCGCGCCCGCGTGGTTCAGCGCCACTCCAGGAACACCGTGTCGTTGGTCATGGACTCAGCGGAGACAGGAACCGCGGCCCCTTCCCCCGAGGTCGACACCACCCGGAAGTCGCCCCGACCCAACGGCTGCCCCGAGCGGTCGTTGGGCAGGTGAACGGACGCGATGAACTTCTCACCGTCCGCCGACACCACCATCCCCTCGGCGACCCTCCCGTCGTCCTCACGGACCACGGCGACGGCGTTCCCCTCGACGCGACCGCTACGAGCGTCCATGGTCCGGAAGTTGTCCGACTGCGTGCGACACAGCACCCGTTCGTCCGCGACCCAGCCGACGATGCCGACGCACCCGCTGAGCAGGGTCGCGGAGCGACCCGACGCGGCGGTGAGCGGTCCCGAGGAATCCCGGGTGTGGAAGACATGCCCGTAGATCTTCGGCGCGGTCGCGGTGAGGCGTCGGCCGTCGGGAGCGAGGTGCACCATGTCGGCCTGGACGGCGCGCGGGGGCCTCCCGGTGACGGTCAGGGGGAGGTCGTGTCCGATCGCCGGACCCTTGTCCGACAGCCGGTGATCCCCCTCCGTGGACCGCGAACCGATCCTGCGCTCACCCTCGGCGGTGATGTACGTGAACCACACACTGCGCCCGTCGGGCGCCATCACCGCGTTCTGCTCGTCGTCACTCCGCCCGTCGCTGAGGCGCACGAAGTCGTCGGCGTTGCCACCGCTCTCCACGTAGCCGGTGTGTGTCGTCCTGCCATCCGCGTCCCGGAACACCACCGCCATGCGCGTGTACGCCAGGTCGAACAGGGCGCGGACCCGAGGAGTCACGTACTCCAGGTCATCCACGGCGTAGGGCGACGGCCTGTCCGAACTCACCCCACAGAGGTCCACGAGAGGGCTGTGGACGTCCCTCACCTCCGGGTAGTTGGTGAACGCGGCGTCGACCGGGATGAAGAAGTTCCGGGTCTCGCGCACTTCCCACCGCTCGGGGTCCCAGGCCTGCACGTCGACCCCGGCGTAGCGCGCGCCCATGCTGCACGTGGCGGTGACGACCGTGTCTTCACGGGTGAACGGGCTGTCCGGAAGGGCGTATCCGCGGTTACCCCAGTAGGGCGCCGAGGAAGCCGGCGCCGGCCCTTCCTCCTCCTCGGACTGCGAGGAGCCGCATCCCTGGACGCACAGGAGGGCCAGCACGGCGACGAGGACCGCGGCCTTGCCTCTCAGAGCAGGGAGCACAGGTTCCCCTCGGGCTTGTCGTGGCACGGCGTCCAGGGAACGGGCCCGAAGACCCAGCTCTGCCGGGGGTTCTCAGGCACGGACTCCGTGCGGATGCGCAACGGCTCGCCCTGGTCGTCCTTCAGCCGGACCCACCGTCCTTCCGGCCGGTGGGTGTCGTTGTAGTGGACCTGGACGCCCCACTCGCAGGTCTGTCCCCGCGGCGCGATGACCTCCGCCCGGAGCCCGCCCGACGACTGGCCGTTGCCCACCTCCACGAAGCGATTGTCGAAATAGGGTTCGCCCTGGCCCTCGGTGTCGTCGGTCAGCACCGGTTCGTCGGCGCGGGGCGGGAGGTGCAGCCGGATTCCCTCGTAGGCGACCCCGCCCTGCGGCGGGCGGCCGATGACGGCCTGCGTGGTGCTCTTCCGGCAGGTGAGGTCGGTGACTTTCCAGTCGTTGATGGTCACCGCGTACTGGCGTGTGCTCATCACCGTCATCCTGAACGTGTCCGAGAACTCCATGCGCCCACTGGAGGTCTGCGCCTCCTTGTACCGCTGCGGAGCGTGCTCAAGGAACGGCGCGTAGGCGAGCGGACGGCCGCCCAGGGACGTGAGGTAGGAGAAGACGTCCGGGCTGGCCTTCATCTTCCGGACCTCTTCGTCGGTCAGCGTCCGGTCGAGCACCATCGCCCACTCATTGGGCTCACTCCGCTCGGGTCGCACCGACACCGTGAACGGCGGCTGGGAGGCGTCGTACTCCTTGTTGGAGTCGTTCTCCTTGGTGACGCTCGGCCCGATCATGACGTAGGCCAGCAGTGCTCCGCCCAGACCTCCCAGCACAGCGCTCACCGCTGCCACCGTCAGCCACAGCCTCCTCTTGCGCCGGGAGGCTCCGGCGGGCACGCCTAGCGCTTCGGGAAGGACCGTCCGCAGACCGTCGTCGGCCCCGCTGCCCGCGCCGGGGGAAGCCGGAGGCGGCACGTCCGAGGGTCGCGTCGGCGGGGGCGGCACAGGGGCGGACGCTGAGGTCCCGTCCGGGGTTCCGTTCTGCCCTGCCGGTCCCGGCGCGGTGCTTCCCCCACCGCTCCCGGCGGTGTTCGGCCCAGGTTCCGGTGTCCCGCCCGCTGGCGCGGTCGCCGTCATGCCGTCCCCTCACGACGTGATCCCTGCTTCCGAGGCCGGTGCACCGGCCCGGAGTCCCCACGGCGCCCCTTCCCACCGGGTATCGCCGCCCCACCCACCATAAGGACGACTACCGCAGACGTCACGGGAGTTGCCCCACTCGCTGCCGGGGCGCCGATCCGGTCAAGGATCGGGTGAGGCCAGGGAGTCAGCGATGAACCCACAGGCCGCCGACCCCCGTACAGCATGCTGGGCGAGCCGGTCGAAGGCCCGTACGCAGCGCTCCACCCGACTGGGCTGGATCAGGGTCCGGGCGGTGTCCAGCGTGGGGGCAGGGGCCCGTCCGCCATCGGTCACGGTGCAGGGCACCACCGGCCGGACAGCCCGCTCCGCGGCGAGCGGACGATGGCCACGGCACCCCTGGGCCGGCCCGGTACGGCCGGCAGGTGCCGTACCGGGCCGCCGTCCTCGCGGCGTCGGCGACACGATGCGGACGGCGTGTCCCTTCACATCGGCCGTTGGGCGAGTCTGCGGCGGCGGATGCGGCCCCCGCACCTTGAGGGTGGGTCGCAGGTGTGCGCGCTCCACTCACCCCGCACGGCAGTCCGTCCGCAATCGTCCTGCCGGGGCGCGGAAGAGGGGCGCGGTGTCGGCTCTCCCGTGGTGCCTCGTTGACGCCGCCGGTGCTCGAGCGCTCGGGGCCAAAGATGCAGCAATCCCTGGAATCGGCCGGCGTCAGGGCAGGTCCGGCGGGGGCATACGTCGGTTCGAAGCACCGCCTGGGGGTGCAGTGCCTCGCCTGCCGCACGCAAGGCCCGCGCCTTCCTCACCTGGTCCGACGTCAGCCGCGACGTCACCCTGCGGCTGGAGGCACAGCGCGCCGAGCAGGCCGGCACCGGCGAGGTCTCGGAGGGCGAGGAACCGGGCGTGGCGCGCCTGCCGACCGTACCGGCGCAGTGGGTGTGCGCGCTCCGTCCTCGCGCACGTGGCCGACCACACGCCGCTCCCCGGAGCGGAGACGCGGCTGCTGGTACTGACGCTGCGCACCGCGCACACCGGTACCGGCAACCTCGTCGGCCAGGACGCCACCGGGCTGGGCCTGACCGACCCGGAGGACCTGATCGGCAAGCTCACCGACTGCGGCTGCGCCCCAGGGTGGGGATACCCTCTGCGCCGATCCGGGCACCTGAGAGCCGAACACCTCATGGCCGTCCCGCCGGTGGCGAACGGGCGGGAGCACGGCACCGATGGCCCGGTGACGCCGAAACGGATCCGCCCCCACCTGGCCCGTACGACCGTCACCATCCGACCATCGGCAGCAGCACCGGCACCGGCAGATACCGGGACAACACCTTCCGCACTGCTGACACACCCGGACCGGGGCGGGGCCCACCGGGCCGGCTCGTCCCCCAAGGGCGGGCCCTGTCCAACGGGCGCTCGCCCCACGGACGTACAACGCCTCCCCGTACAGGCGTCGCTGCTGGTCACCGGCCGGTCCCGGCCACCACGCTGGTGCCATGCACAGTCCCTTCCCACAGCGCCCCCGGCGGCTCTCCCTGCTTCCCATGCCCTCCGCCGAGTTCGCGATGGCGTTCGCCTCGACCCCGCGCGGCGCCCGCCTGGCCCGGCTGTTCGTCGCACACTGCCTGGACTCCTGGGGTCACCCCCACACCGGCAGGGTCAACGAGACGCTGACCCTGATCACCGCCGAGCTGTGCGCCAACGCCGTACAGCACGGGCGCGTGCCCGGCCGGGACTTCCACGTCCGGCTGGCCGTCGAAGCGGACGGTGCACGACTGCGCCTGGAGGTCTCGGACACCCGCGCGGAACGCCGGCCTGCCGTGGCCACCTCCTCGGACACCGCCCCGGAGTCCGAGTCGGGACGCGGCCTCCTCCTCGTCACCGCCCTGGCCGACGACTGGGGCGTCTCCGACCGTCACGGTGGTCCCGGCAAGACGGTGTGGGCGGTGGTGAGGTCCGCGCCGGACCTCCGTGAACCCCGCGTGTGCTGTCCGTGATCCGACCCGGTCCGCGCGACATCCCGGGCCCGCCCCGCACCGGACCGCACGCCCGGCGGCCTTCGAGCCGCGTACGGACGGGAGGGGAACACAACGGCGCGGCCACCTGCCCGGCCCGATCCGCCGCATCGCGATCACCGACCCGATAGGTTTCGTCCCATGCCTGGCCGCCTCCTCGAACTGCACGTCGAGAACTTCCGGAGTCTGCGCGACGTGACCGTGCCGCTCGGTCCGCTCACGGTGTCAGTGGGCCCCAACGGCGCGGGCAAGTCCAATGTGCTGAAGGCGTTCGACTTCCTCGCCGACATCATCCGTACCGGCCTCCAGCCGGTGCTCGACGCCCGCGGCGGCGCCGACATCAAGGTCATCCTGCGGGGCGAACGCCGCCCGACGCACGCCACCCTCGACGAGGACCCCCGCTCCGTCGCCGCCCTCTACGACGAACTTCTGGCCCGCCTCGACCACCGCAAGGCCCGACAGCTCGGCATCACCCTCACCGTGAACCGCCGCCCCACCCTCGAGGAACTCCAGGACGCCGTCGAACGCCACCACCTGTCCGCCGTCCGCCTCACCCCTCGCCACTGACGAGGTCTCGGCCGCCACACGCTGCCTCGACGGCCGGGACCAGCACAGCAGTCCGAAGACGAGGACCGGTGGACCGGGTTCGGCTCCACCAGAACGGCCGCGACCTCGCAGTACGGGGACGTCGGTCCGGGTTCCGGCGCGTCTGGCCGACGAATGGGCCGACGACCATGACGAACGGCTGTGGCATGTCAGGGCGGCCAGGGAGAACCGTTGTCTGGCAGCAACATCCGCCACCTCCAATGGTGATCTTGTGAGTCGCGGGCGTATCTTTCGCCCCATGAGTGAACAGCCGTCCATACGCAATGAGTTGAGCGGCGATGTCGGGGGGCACGTGGTGCAGTCCGGGGCCATCCACGGCGACGTGGTATTCAGCTCGCCCGCCGCCCCGATGAGTCGGGAGTCAGCGGAGCTGCGACGCCGTTGGGAAGAGCGCCAACGACGCGTCCTTGACGCGGAGGATGCCCAGCGAGCGGCAGATCAGCGCAGATTCACTGACTACATACGAGTCGTCCGCAGGAAGCGACGTTTGAACCTGTGGGTCTTGCTGCTTGAAAGCGTTCTCGTGGTGCTCGGGCATCTGCGCGTATTTGCTGCGGCAGCACTCCTTGAGGCATTCGCGCTTCTGTTTGGCGTCATATCCGTGTTCGGGTGGATCCGTTGTTCCGTAATCATCAGGAGGGCGGAATCGGGGCGAACAATCAGGATTCCGCGATCCCGGTGGATGTGGTGAGCAGGGACCGCCGCTCGTGCGCCGATGAGCGTACGACGTACGTCAGCGCATCGGCACCGCGGGCCGTCGGCTCCAGGGGTACTGTGGTCGCCTCAGTTGCCGCGAAGGGGGTTCGGTGGAACCAGAGTTGATGGCACTTGCTGCCGCAGGCGCCACGGCATTCGTTGAGCAGATGGCGGCGGACTCCTGGGCGCAGGCCCGCGATCGCATCGTCTCGTTCTTCTCGCGTCGTGACGGCGGCGAGGAAGGTGTGATCGAGGGAGAGCTGGAAACCTCGCGCGGAGAACTGGTGGCGGCGATGGAGTCCGGCGACGAGCAGACCACCTTGGATGTTGAGGCGGAGTGGCGTACGCGGTTGCGGCGTTCTTTGCTGGCCAATCCAGCCGCCGCTACCGAACTTCAGGAAATGCTTGATGAGTTGGCGCCCGATCGGAAGAATCAACAGGTCGCGGATGTCCACAATACGATCAGCGGGGGCGTGCAGCACGGCCCGGTGGTTCAGGCCGGCAACGTGGGCTCGCTCAGTTTCAAAGCACACCCCGGTCAGGGATGAGGTCGAGGGCCCGCCACCGCCACCGGGTAATGCGCGGGCGTCCCACCCAGCGACTGTCCTATTCTGACCGCTGCCGTCCATGTCGGGACGGGCTCGACGGAGGGGCGGCGGAGTGCCGGACGTGTACAAGATCATGCTGGACGCCGAGCTGAGCAAGGCGTTCGACGTGTGGTCGGGCTATCTGGACGCCCGGACCGGCGAAGACCCCCAGGCCCGTGCACGCCTGCGTGCCATTTTGCAGTCGGCGCGCGAGGCGGCCGCCGAGGGCGATCCCGCGTCCGCACGCGCCCTGGTGGCGGAAATGTACGACGCCGCGCGCGAAGCCGGCCTTCCCTGGGCCCCCGTACCGCCCGACCCCTGCACGGCGGACCGGCAGGCGCACGACTACGCCAAGGACGACCTGCGGGAGGTCCTCCCTGTATACCTGCGCGAGGAACTCGACAGCATCGCGATCTACCTGAGCGTCACGGGCCGCCGCCTCCGGGCCGCCCCCGGCCTGGACACCGCCACCCGCCGGGACATCCTCTACATCAGGGCCCGCGCGAGCATGGCCCTCGACCTCGCCCACCCGACGGCAGCGCGACGCGAACTCGAACGCCTCGAAGCCATCGCACGACGCTGCGGCGTGGAACCCTGAGAACCGGGCCCCGACGGCCGCGGCCTCCCCCCGGCCGAAGCCGCTCGGAGATCATTCACGGGAAGCCCCTGGACGGCGGGACCGGCATCGCAAGCGCCGACACCCAGCACTGGGTTGTGGAGCGCGCGTTCGCCCACCTGCACTGGTTCCGCCGTCTGCGCATCGGCTGGGAGATCCGCGACGACATCCACGAAGCAGTCCCCGTCCTCGGATGCGCACTCATCTGCCGACGACTCCTCAGACTGTACGCGAGGAGGCTCAGATGGCCTTGAGTGTCCAATCGCTTGCCGGCGCGGAATGAACCCACAGGTAACCAGGGCCGCTCACATGAACTGTCCCTCTTTGGGTTCCTGTTCTGTCCAGCTCGAGTGATTCACCGGTGTCGACCGCATGATGCGTGAAGCGCAGGCCACCCGAACGGTCAGCGTACTCGTAACGCATCTCCAGATGCTCACCCTCCCAGCTGAAAAGTCGGGTGCCGTGGCTTGCAACGGCGGTCGGCAAAGGAGGCACGTCTTCAGGCAGCATCCTGTCGAGTTGCCAGCGAGCCACGCCGTTCCCCCTCGCCTTGCGCACCTCCACGTGCGTATACCTGCCGGGCAGCACGAACGGATGCCACGACCGCCCCCACGTGTGGAAAAGGGCCGCATCCGACGATCGCTCCTGCGCCGTGTCGGTCCAGGGGGTTGCGAAGTAGGTGGTGAACGGCCCCCGCGACCTCAACCTCAACAGCGCCGGCTCCCCAAACGGTCGAGGTACGGCAACAGTGCGCGCCTCCCAGCCCCCCACCGGAAATATCTGTGACGTCACTCCCAGCCCCTCCCCGACGAGTCCCTCTGACCGTCACCGGATCAGAAGGTGATCCAACCACCTCAAAGGTCATTTCGTTGGGGGTTCCCAAAGCGACGGTCGAGGGCCGCACCCTACGCTCCTGGCTTCTCGCGGTAGTGGCGGCGGGCGAGGAGACCGCTTCGGCAGCCGTGGTCATCCGGCTTCGGCCCTGCTGATCCGGGGCGTGGGTCGAGACCACTCCCGGCCTGCCTCCGTCGCCCACCCGGCGCCGGTTCCTCGTTCCCGTCCGGGGCCTCGGCGCCGGTTGTCCCGAGCTCACTCGGGCCGCGACCGCCGGCCTCCTCACCCCACCCTGTCCGCGCCGGTCGTCCGGTGTCGCCTCCTGCTCTCGAGCCACTCGCCGACCTCGCGCCGGAACTCCCGGTCCTCGTCCTTCCCGGCGAGCCGCTCCAACTCGCGCAGCACCCCTGGAGAGCCGGCGGGATCGCGCACCGCGTACACGGCCGCACCCGTCTCGTACGTGTCGGCCAGGAGCCAGACACTGTTGTCCAGGGCCAGCATGGCGAAGCCGGGAAGGCCGGCGCGGACGCCGAGGAACGTCGCCGCGCCGGCCCCCATGAGGTCCCACCGTTCCAGCAGGCGGACCCGGTGCCAGACGCGCATCGTGCGCCGCCGGCGGTCCTCCTCGGCGGTCCGGGTCCCCCTGGGCAGCCTGAGGAGGAATTCACGGTTCCCGTCGATCAGGCCGGAGGACGTGGCGAGGTCGTACCAGGCTTCGTTGAGCCGTTCCACGAAGCGCGGGTCCTTGTAATCGACCAGGTGGAACCCGAAGACCCGCTCCCGTTCGTACCCCACGACATGCGGTATCGCCGAGCCCGGAACCGCGTCGGGTACCACCTCGATGCCGGCTCGCAGCAGCGGCCTGATCACCTTGCGATACCTCTCCTGCCGACCCACCCCGTCACCCCCTGCCCCATGCCCTGTCCGGCTTGATCGTGCCGCACTCAGCCTATGGCCAGGACCGCCCGGACAAGCCCTGGCCCCTGCCTCCTGCGGGTGGCGGGCCGCCCTGTGTGCGAAGGCCGGGATCCTGCTTCGGGCGGGCGGCCGAAGCGATCGCCGTCCACCCCACCGTGACCGAACAGCGCGCCGCCGAACCGGAACCCGCCCCTCGTGGCGAGAACGGGTGCTCCCTGGAAGCGCCCTTCCAGGCACTGCCGTTCCTTTCACGCCCGCATCAGGAGTGCGGCGAGGATGATGGGAGCGTTTCTCCAGACAAAACGGCGCATACTCGGCGCATCGTCTGGAGAAACGGTCCAATCAGCATCCTGTAACCGCTCACCGCGGCCGGGCACCTCGTCGCCGCCGGACGTGTCAGTCGTCCTGCACCTGAATCAGTACGACGAAGCGGTCACCGTCGCTGCCGGCGACGAAGGTGTCCATGGTGGTGCCGGTGACACCGTCCACGCCGTGCCCGTCCTCAGTCCGTCTCCCGCACGCGTGCGGCGGTTCGCTCGGCGAGCTCGCGGACGCCGTCGGCGGCGTTCTCCGAGAGCCGGCCGAGTACGGCGTCGGCGGCGGTGAGGAGGGCACGGGCCTCCTCGGGGCGGCCCGCGTCGGCCAGGGCGAGGGTGAGCCGGTAGTGCTCCTCGGCGATGAAGCGGCCGAGGTTGACCCGCTGCCAGTGGCGCAGTGAGTCGTCGTCCGGGGTGGCCAGGGCCTCGCGCACGGCGGCCAGACTGTCCGCCGCCTGTGGCAGCCGGCCCGCCTCCCGCTCCAGGCGGGCGAGGGTGTGCCGGGCCGAGGCCCGGTCCCACGCCGTCTCCTGGAGGGCGGCGCACAGGTGCTGGGCGCGCAGCGCCTGGGGAAGGTCGCCGAGTTCCTCGAAGTCCTGGGCGAGCCCGCTCAGTGGAGCCGTGGTCAGGGTGTGGGGCGCGTCGGGGCGGCGGAGTCTGCTCTGGTCCAGGACGATGCCGTCGAGTTCGCGGATCAGCGTCACTCGCGCGAGGTCCGTCATCCCCTGGTCCCGCGCCAGGTCGGTCCAGGTGGAGACCGGCTCGTCCGACGGGTCCGTCCCGAACATCGACTCGTCGAGCTCCCGCGCCCACTGTCGCAACTCGTCCGCGCTCGCCCCCGGTTCCGGCACACCGCCCAGGCCGCACGCCGTGTCGAAGTCCGTCCTCGGCCCACACCGCGAAGGGTGCGGCTCCGGCTCCGGGGCCGCGGAATACTCGGCTGCGGCCGAGGCCGGGCCGCCCCTAGGATCCTCGTTCGAGGCGCCGGCAGGGCGCCCTGCCGGCAGCCGGCACTCAACGGACCGAGGATGCGTGGCGCAATGAGCAGCCGACTCTTCGCCATCTCCTTCGACGCGCACCAGCCCGAGCGCCTGGCGCATTTCTGGTCCGGGGTCCTGGGCCTGGAGAGAGCCGGCGATTCCTACGACGGCGTCGCCCTGCTGTCCGGGAACGACGCCGGCTACCGCCTCGGCTTCCGACCCTCCCAGGCGCGGAAGGTCGCCCAGAACCGGCTGCACTTCGACCTGACCAGCTCCTCTCTGGAGAACCAGCAGGAGACCGTGGCCAGAGCGCTCGACCTCGGCGCGCGGCACGCCGACATCGGTCAGGGACCGGACGCGGCCCATGTGGTGCTCACCGACCCCGAGGGCAACGAGTTCTGTGTCCTCGAGCCGGGCAATAATTTCCTGGCCGGCTGCGGCTTCATCGGAGCGCTCGCCTGCGACGGTTCGCAGGCCGTGGGCTACTTCTGGAGCGAGGCGCTGGGCTGGCCGCTGGTCTGGGACCAGGACGAGGAGACCGCCGTCCAGTCACCGGACGGCGGTACGAAGATCACGTGGGGCGGTCCGCCGCTCATGCCGGACCCCGGCAAGGACCTGCACCTGGACCTTGTCCCGGACGACGATCAGCAAGCGGAGGTCGAGCGCCTGCTCTCCCTCGGGGCGAAGCGTCTCGGATCCGCCCATGGAGGGGACGGCGCGGTGCTGCTGGCCGACCCCGACGGCAACGAGTTCCGCGTGCTCACGCGCCGGTGAAGCCGGAACCGGCACCCGGCCGATTCGCACGGCGGAGTCGTCCCGGGGTGCGAAGCCCTCTTCTCGCGCTCCGGCCGCGCCGGCCCTGGCCCGGGCGGCCCGGAGCATTCGCTCGAAAGTGCCGTTCTCGGCCCATCGGCGGAAGCGGGGGGCGACGTGGCCCGGGAACCGTACCGCTCGGGCACGTCCCGACGGGCCGTACCGGTACGGAACTTCCGCACGATCCCGTCGAGGACCGCCCGGGGATGCCGGAACGCCGGTGGGCGGGCGATGTCGCGGGAGAGGATGGGCGGTATGACGGTTGAAGGCTCCTCCATCGACTCCACCCGGCCCAGCATCGCCCGCGTCTACGACTATCTGCTCGGCGGCAAGGACAACTACGCCGTGGACCGGGCGGTCGGTGACGTGTTCTTCCGGGACCTCCCCGGGTCGGTGGCCATCGCCTTCGCCAACCGCGCGGCCCTGACGCGGGCCATCGCGCAGATCGTGACGACCACCGGCATACGGCAGTTCATCGACCTGGGCAGCGGTCTGCCGACCGCCGACAACGTCCACCAGGTCGCGCAGCGGTACGCCCCGGAGTCCCGGATCGTGTACGTCGACAACGACCCCCAGGTGCTGGTCCACGGCTGCGCGCTGCTGGAGCAGAACGACCGCACCCGGGTCGTCCGGGCCGACATCCGCGACCCGGAAGGCGTCCGCACCCACCCGGACACCCGGGAACTGATCGACTTCGACCGTCCCGTCGCCGTCGTCTTCAGCGCGATCCTCCACCACGTCAACGACGAGGAGGACCCGGCCGGGATCGTCCGCCACTGGCGCGACCACGTCCCCTCCGGGAGCCACTTCTTCGTCAGCCACTTCCGGTCCGGCGACAACCCGGAGACCGCGGAGGCCGAGCGGGTCCTCCAGCAGACCTTCGGCCGCGGCCGGTGGCGCACCGACGAGGAGATCGCCGCCCTGCTGGACGGCCTGGAGCTCCTCGACCCCGGGATCGTCCCGGCGCCCCGGTGGCGTCCCGACCCGGTCGGCGGCAGCCCGTGGGGCGCCGGAGGCGAGGAACGGGAACTCACCGTCTGGGAACACCTCATCGTCGCCGGGCTGGCCCGGAAGGCGTAGCAACCGGGTCCTCACACCGGCGTCCCACCGGCGTACAGCGCCCCGTCGTACAGGTGTCACCGCTGGTCACGGAGCCGGTGCGGCCGCAACGCTGAGCGCATGCACATCTCGCCCTCCCCGCTCCCTCCCTCCCGTCCCACCGACGCCGCCGCCGAGTTCGCGATGGCCTTCACCTCCACCCCGCGCGGCGCCCGGCTGGCCCGGCTGTTCGTCGCGCACTGCCTCAACTCCTGGGGGCACCCGTACGACGGCCACGTCAACGAGACGCTGGCCCTGATCACCGCCGAGCTGTGCGCCAACGCCGTCCGGCACGGACGCGTGCCCGGCCGGGACTTCCACGTCCGGCTGGCCGCCGAGGCGGACGGCGGGCGGCTGCGCGTGGAGGTCTCCGACACCTGCGCGGAACGCCGGCCCGCCGCCACCCCCGCGGACCCGGACGCCGAGACCGGCCGCGGCCTCCTCCTCGTCACCGCCCTCGCCGACGACTGGGGCGTCACCGACCGCCGCGGCGGCCCCGGCAAGACGGTGTGGGCGGTGGTCCGCGCCGCGTCGGATGCCCGGACCCGTCACCCTCACCGGGCAGCAGCCGCGGGGCCGCCGGACGCCGGACACCCCTGAGCCGAACCGTGCTCCTCGTACAAGGGGGTGTGCGGTTCGGGCGCGGATACCGGGCGGAAGCCGCGCGGTTCCCACGGGCTCGGCGGCCGTACCGTGTCGGCCGGCGGTGCACGGAAGGGAACGGAGCACCCGCCCTGCGCGGGTACTCGCCCGCCGGATCGACGCGTCAACACTCGGGCGAGGCACTCACCGAGCGAAACAGAATGGACAACCCGCCCTCCAGAACGCGCCGTTCTCAGCGAAACGACCCGTGGAACACCTGCGCCCCGTGGACAAGGTGCCCGACGTCTGCCACAACTACGTTCACCTGAACACCTTTTGGCACTCACGACGCACGGAGCACGTCATGGCCACGCCGCCACCGCCCGGCCCTGGGCATCCGGATCCCGCCACGAACGGAGTGCCGCAGGGAGGGGCGCCGCTGCCGCATCAGGCTCAGCCGGCTCCCGCGCCGGTCCCTCAGCACGGGGCACCGTACGGAGGAGCGCCGCAACCGAACCCGCCGGCGCCCGCTCCCGCACCGGGCCCTCAACCCGGTGCGCCACACGTATGGGTGACGCCTCCCGACCCTGAGCGTTATCCGCGGGAGTCCAATGAGATTTCGCGGAGCGCCGCCGAGGAACAGAAGAGGAACAACCGAAGAACCTACGCCCTCGGCATCGCGGTCGCCGTGGTCACCACGGTATCGGTCGTCATCGCCGCGCTCCAGTACTTCGACGACAAGGCGGAGGACGGAGCCGACGAGGCGTTCGAGGCCGGCGACCCGTTGAAGATCTCCGCCGGCGAATCGTATTGGGGCCCTTCCTGGTATGCGGAGGAAGACGGGAGCGACAAGTACGCGGGGCAACTGTTCGACATGTCATCGACGGATGACAGCCGGCCGTCTTTCGCATGGCTGCAAAAGCACTGGACGCCTCTGAATTCGACCGGTGTCGCGGTGAACGTGCTGAGCAAGCACAAACACACTGTGCTTGTTCAAGGGGTGGAGATCACACACCGGAAATGCACGGATCCCGAGCCGGGCGGCGCTCTCTTCGCGACCCCGCCCATCGGGGACGGCGGATCGTTGGAAATGCCCGCGGTGTTCGCCTTCAACGTGGATGCTCCACGCCCGATCGCCCGCAAGATGAACACCGAGGGGCTACCCGGTGAACCCTCCAGGGTCAACGTCACCCTCGAGAAGGGCGACCAGCGGGAAATCCTCCTTCATTTCTTCTCCAGCACGAAATCCTGCACTTTCCAGGCTTCGTTGATCGTCTCCTCGGAAGGAAAGCGTTACAAGCAGAGGATCCCGGCCCACTGGGGTGAGAAGGGGGACGACGCGTACACGTTCCGCGTCACAGCACCCAACCGGAACCATGCGTACGAAACACGGTACGTGACAGCGCCCGGCACGGACTTGACCAAATTCCGCATCGTCACCGTGCCGGCGTCCGGACTCACCTGGAACAAGAACAACCAGCCTACGTACACACCTGAGACCGATGCGTCGGAGTGGGCACCCTGACGATGGATCCCGGTGGTGCGCGTAAGGGGTAGCACTTCTCCAAGCTGCTCCGCCACGGAGCCGGAACAGTGAGCCGGTGATGCGCACTCGCACGTGATCGTGAACCCCTCGGTCGCGGCGGTACCCGGATCACCGGCTTCGGCCGGTGCCGTTCGGACGGAGACGGCCGGACCTGGCACCGTGGACGACCGACAGCGCGACCATTTGCCGCTTTCACACTGCTTGTTCCCTTTCGCGCGCGTCCGGGTTGGGACCAGGTGGGTCCCGTTGTCCGAGGTGGGCGCTATTTTTGGTGGCGATCGTCACGACGCCGGTGCCACCGTCACGGGCACCGCGCACCCGGCGGTCGCGGTAGCCGTTCTGCCCGAAAGGTCCTCGTGAAACCCACCCTGGCCGCCGCGCAGCTGCGCGGCAGTCTGACGCAGTACCTCACGACGACGTACGCGCTGGCCGACGAGGACACGCGGCGTGCGCTGGAGCGGTTCCTCGGGGATCCGGAGACGGGGATCTTCCGGGGGCCGTTCCTGCGGATCAGGACGCCGTTCCATCCGGCGGAGGACGGGTGGCAGGCGGCGCTGGAGTGGCAGCCGTCGTTCACGCCGTGGCGGCACCAGGCGAAGGCGTGGGAGCGGCTGAGCACGTACCGGGGGGCGGCCGAGCCGACGCTCGTGACGACCGGCACCGGGTCGGGCAAGACGGAGTCGTTCCTGATCCCCGTGCTCGATCACTGCAAGCGGGAGAAGGCGCTGGGGCGGCGCGGCGTGAAGGCCGTACTGCTGTACCCGATGAACGCGCTCGCCACCGACCAGGCGGGGCGCATCGGGGAGTACCTGGCGCAGCCGGAGCTGGCGCAGGTGACGGCCGGTCTCTACATCGGCGACAAGCCGGACACGGACTTCCGGCGGGTGATGACGCGGCGCGAGGAGATGCGCCAGGCGCCGCCGGACGTGCTGATCACCAACTACAAGATGCTGGACCTGCTGCTCCAGCGGGCCGAGGACCGGCCGCTGTGGGAGGGCGCGGACCCGGCGTACGTCGTCCTGGACGAGTTCCACACCTACGACGGCGCGCAGGGCACGGACGTGGCGATGCTGCTGCGGCGGCTGGCGTCCGCCGTGGGCGCCTCGAAGCCGGAGCGGCCGCTCGGGTCGATCTGCCCGGTGGCGACCTCGGCGACCCTCGGTGAGGGCGGGGGCGACGGCAGTGGCATCCTCGCCGTCGCCGAGCAGGTGTTCGGCGTGCCGTTCGGTCCGGACGCGGTGATCGGTGAGGAGCGGCTGAGCGCCGACGACTTCACCGGCGACATCGACTACGAGCTGCCCGTGCCGCCCGGCCCCAAGGAGGTCATCGAGGTCTCCGGCGGGCCGGGCGTGGAGTCCGACCCGGACCGGCTCGACCTGGACGGGCTCGCCGAGCGGCTGCTGGGGCGGCGCGGCCTGGACGCGTTCCGGATCGGGCGGCTGCTGAAGAAGCACGACTTCACCCACGGGGTGCTCGCGCTGCTGAACGGCGAGCCGCTCGACGAGTGGGGGCTGCGGGACCGCATGGCCCGCTTCGGGTACGCGTGGGCGCGCACCGCGCGGGAGAACCCGCGGCTCGCGCTGGAGGCGCTGTCGCGGTTCGTGGCGCTGCTGTCGTCCGCGCGGGACCCGGAGTCCGACGAGCGCCGGCCGCGTCCGCTGCTGCACATCGAGGCGCACCTGTGGGTGCGGCCAGTGGGGCGGGTGCTGAGCGGGGTGAGCGGCCGGCCGGAGTTCCGCTGGTACGAGGACGAGCGGACCCTCGCGCGGCGCTCCGCGCTCACCGCGGCGTCCGCGTCCGAGGAGTCGTCCGACGGCGACGAGTGGCCGTCGGCGGACGCGCGGCGGCCCGAGGCACTGCCCGGTTCGGACACCGTGCAGCGGCCGGCCCAGGCCCACCTGCCCGCCGTCTACTGCCGGGTGTGCGGCCGTTCCGGCTGGGCCGCCCTGTCCCCGGAGGCCGATCCGCAGAAGCTGGAGAGCAGTCCGCCGAAGATCTGGCAGGCCGCCCTCGGACGGGACAAGCGGCGGCTGCGGTACTTCGTCTCGGCGACGCAGGCCGAGGCGCGGGACGCCCTCGCGGCGCTCACCGGCGCCGCGCCGAAGCAGGCCGGCGGCGTCGACCCGCAGTCGGTGGTGGTGCTGGACGGGACGCAGGGCACCTACCGGATGCCCGTCGCCGAGGACGCGGAAGGGCTGCAGGACGCCTGGTTCGCGCGGGCCGTCCTGGACAAGAAGACCGCCGACCGGGCCGCCAAGGACGACACCTGTCCCGCGTGCGGCGCCGAGAACGGCATCCGGTTCCTGGGCACCGCGCTCGCCGCGCTGGCCTCCGCGACGGTGACGCAGCTGTTCACCGGCGGCCACGAGATCGCGCTGGCGCCGGAGGAACGCAAGACGCTGCTGTTCAACGACTCCACGCAGGACGCGGCACACCGTGCCGGATACGTCGCCAACGCCTCGTACAAGTTCTCGCTGCGCTCGCTGCTGGCGCACCGGCTGGACGACTCTGGTGCGCCGGTTCCGCTCAACGATCTCATCGGCGACGTACTGGACTCCGTGGACGACCCGCAGACGCTGGCCGCGGTCGTTCCGCCGGATCTGCACGACGAACCGGGCGTGGACCGGCTCCTGTCGGGGCGCGGCACCGGGGACGCGCGGACCTGGAAGCTCATCGGGGAGCGGCTCGCGTTCGCGACCGTCATGGAGTTCGGGCTGCGCTCGCGGCTCGGGCGCACCCTGGAGCTGACCCGGACCACGGCCGCCGAGGTCGTGATCGCCGAACCGGACCGGATCGTCGCGCTCGCCCGCGACCTGCACCTCACCCTGCCGGGACAGCTCGGCCTGGACGGCGGCCTGCCCACCCCCGACCGGTATCTGGCGTACGTGCGGGGGCTGCTGGAGCGGATGCGGCTGCGCGGCGGCGTCCGGCACCGGTGGCTGGACACCTGGATCAAGGAAGCGGGCGTCAACCAGTACCTGATCTCCGGGCAGCGGCCGGAGGGGATGCCGGCCTTCCCCGAGGGGTACGTGGCACCGCCGAGGTTCCTGCTCGCCGGGCCCAAGGAGAAGACGAAGTTCGACACGGTCACCGGGCGCGGCAACTGGTACCAGGACTGGACGCGGCGCTGCCTCGGCCTGGACGCCGCCCAGGCGAGCGAGTACCTGCGCCGGCTGCTGCCCGTCCTCGCGGACGTGGGCGTGCTGTCGGCGCGTACCGCCAAGGACCGCACCACCCGCGTGTACGGGCTCCAGCCGGGCCACATCCACGTGCGGCTGCTGGCCGACGACCTGGTCAACAAGGCGTTCGTGTCCTGCGAGGAGTGCGGCTGGCAGCAGGTGGTGCCGCCCGAGCGGCGCACCCGCTGGTACGGGCACCCCTGCCCGCGCTGGCGCTGCACCGGCGTCCTGGCGCCTCCCCCGTACGACATGGCGTCGACCGGGACGGGCAGCGGCGGCTTCGGCGGGAGACTGGAGCGCGACTACCGGGCCGACTACTACCGCCGCCTGTACCTGACCGGCGGCACCTACCGGGTCGTCACCGCCGAGCACACCGGCATGCTGACCCGGCCCGAACGCGAGGGCGTGGAGCGGGCGTTCCGGCAGGGCACCCACTACACCGACCCCAACGTGCTGTCCTGCACGCCCACCCTGGAGCTGGGCATCGACATCGGCGACCTGTCGGCCGTGCTGCTCGGCTCGCTGCCGGGCGGTCCGGCCAACTACGTGCAGCGCGCCGGTCGCGCCGGGCGCCGGACCGGCAACGCGCTGGTGGTCGCCTTCGGCGGGCGCCGGGCCCGCGACCGGTACTACCTGGACGACCCGACCGAGATGATCGCCGGTGACATCGTGCCGCCGGGCTGCTACCTGTCGGCCGTCGAGATCCTGCGCCGCCAGTACACGGCGCACCTGCTGGACCGGGCGGCGCGCGGCGAACTGACCACGGCGGACGGCGAGCCGCTGACGCCGGTGCCGCGCCTGTCGTCGGCGCTGTTCGGCACGTCCGGCTGGTGCCAGGACCTGTCGGACGCGGCACTCACCCACGGGGCCCGGCTGGTCGAGGAGTTCCTGGCGCTGTTCCCGCAGGCGCCGGGCGGCCCGGACGACGACCGGGGGGTGTCCGCGCACGCCGCGGACGAGCTGCGCGCGTACGCCACCGGCGGCATCGCGCGCACCCTGGCGGAGGCCGAGGAGGAGTGGACGGCGCGCCGCGAGGAGCTGCGCCGCCGCATCGCCGCCATCGACACCGCCATGGACGGGCTGCTCGCCGAGGACCGCGAACAGGGCGCCGAGCGGCGCGAGCTGCTGGCGGAGCGGCGCGCCACGGGCGAACTGCTGCGCCGGCTCAGCCAGACCAGCGCCCACGGCGCCCTCGTCGAGCTCGGCCTGCTGCCCAACTACAGCCTCACCGACACCACGACGTCCCTGGAGGCCACCCTCTACTGGAAGGAGGCCGCCGGGAGCGACGAGGACGCGGAGGCGCCGGAGGGTGACGACGAGCGCCGGGAGTGGGTGTACCGCAGCGAGACGCGCGACTACGAGCGGTCCCGCAAACTGGCCCTGACCGAACTCGCGCCCGGCAACAGCTTCTACGTCAACGGCTACCGGCACGTCGTGCGCGCCCTCGACATCGGCAGCCCGGAGCGGCGTGCCTGGGCGGTGTGGCGGCTCTGCCCGGCCTGCGGGTACGCGCGCACCCACGGCGACCCGAAGAACGACACCTCGCCGTGCCCGCGGTGCGGCTCCCGGGAGATCGCCGACGCGGGGTGCGTGCACCACGTCCTGGAGCCCAAGCGCGTGACGTCCCGGGACAAGCGGGACGACGCCCGGGTGCGGGACGACCGCGACGAGCGGGACCGCAGGCGGTACGCGGTGCTCACCACCGTCGACGTCGACCCGGCGCACCTGGCGGCCGGCTCCTGGCGGCACGACGGCGCGGTCTTCGGCGCCGACTTCACGCGCAAGGCCGTCGTGCGCACCCTCAACCTGGGCATCGACCGGCAGGACGGCAGCAGCACGGTCCCGCTGGCCGGGGACGACGTACGCCTCAACCCGTTCTACGTGTGCACGAGCTGCGGCGGCGCCACGGCCGACGGGCGGCCGGTCGTCGACCAGTCGCAGCACGCGCTCACCGCGTCCCTCGCCCTGTCCACCCGGGCCAGCGCCCACCACCAGCTGTGGTGCCCGCGCCGGCGGCTGCGCGGCGACGGGGAGGCGCAGGGCGCCGGCGAGGACGTACCGCTGCTGCTGGCGCACGAGCTGACCACGGAGGCCGTACGCATCCTGCTGCCGGCGTCCGTGGCGCGGGCCAAGGAGCGGCTCGCCTCGTTCACCGCCGCGCTGTTCGCGGGCATAGCGGCCCGCTACGGCGGCGACCCCGACCACATCGACATCACCGCCGCGTCCATGCCGGACGGCGAGGACCGCGACTGGCCGCGCCGGTTCCTCGTGGTCTACGACCGGCTGCCCGGCGGCACCGGCTACCTGCACCGCCTGGCCACCTCCGACGGCTTCCGCGAGGTCCTGCTGAAGGCCCGCGAGGTGATCGAGAACTGCGACTGCCTGCGGAAGGGCCTCGACGGCTGCCACCGCTGCCTGCTGCGCCGCGTCCCGCCCGCCGACTACGACAAGGTCAGCCGCAACGAGGTCCGGCAGATGCTGGACGAACTCCTCGGCGCGGACGGCGAGCGCTGGTCCACCTCCCCCGTCACCACCACCCAGCACATCCCGATGCACCAGCAGGCCGAGAGCGACCTCGAGGTCCTGTTCATCGACACGCTGCGGGAGTGGGCCGCGCTGCCCGAGAGCCGCGCCAGCGGCGACGCCTACATCACCCCGGCCGGCACCCACGCCCTGGACCTGCGGCTGACCGCCACCGACGGCACCACGCTGAGCTGGCGGGTCTCCCAGCAGCGGGTCCTCGACGGCACCCGGCCCGACGTCCTCTTCGAACGGGTCGACGCGCCCGGCCCGCGCGTGGCGCTCTACCTGGACGGCTACGAGTTCCACGCCGGACACGAGCACAATCGCGTCGGTGACGACGCCGACAAGCGGACCCGGCTGCGCGCGGAGGGGCTGCGGGTCTTCCAGCTCACCTACGGCGACGTGAGCGACTGGCGGCGCCGCGTCCGGGACACCGGCTCCTCGGGCACGGGACCGGCCGACCCGGTGTGGGAGCCGTACGGCGCCAAGGCCCAGGAGAAGGCCCGCGCGTACTACGCCGCCGCCCGGGGCGGACTGCCCGGGGAGCTGGCGGAGACGGTGTGGACCAATCCGGCCGTGCAGCTCGTGGAGTACCTGCGCCGGCCGGACGCGGAGCTCTGGCAGTGGCGGGCGGAGGCCGCCCTGGCCGGCTTCATGGGCGCCGGGGCCCGCCCGGTCGTCCTCGCGCCGGACGCGCTGGGCGGGCAGATCACGGCGGCGCTGCGCGGGGCGGCCCCCGCCGGGCCGGCCGGGCCGGTGCAGCTCTTCACGGTGACCGACCGTTCGGGACTGCCGCTGGTGTGCGCCGCCGACGGCCGGGTGAGGCCCCCCGCCTGGACGGGCATCGTCCTCCTCGACGACGCGCCCGGTGTCCACGCCCGGGAGGAGGCGCACAAGCGGCGCTGGCGGGCCTGGCTGTACTGGTCCAACCTGCTGCAGTTCCTGGACACCGGGGGCGGCGACGCCGTCCAGCTCACGACCGGCCGCCTCGACGGGTTCCCGGTGGAGACGCTGGCGGTCACGGGCGGCGGCGGTGTCCTCCGGAGCGTCCGCCTCACGCTCACCGACGGCACGCCGGCGCCGGCCGGGACCGTACCGCCGGCCCCCGCGGCCGCCGGGACGGCCACCACGGGGGACACCCCGCCCGTCCGGGACGCGGCGTGGGACCGGGTCGTCGAGTACCTCGACCCGGACGAGCCCGGCCTGCTCGCGCTCGCCGAGGCCCTCGCCGCGCGGGGTGTCCCGGTACCCCGGGACGGCTACGAGCTCGACGCGCACACCGGCTGGCAGGCCGAACTGGCCTGGCCGGACGCACGGGTCGGAGTCGTCCGTACCCCGCGCCCGCCGGAGGGCGAGGACACCGATCCGGAGGCCGCCGACCGGGACCGCGACTTCGCCGCGGCCGGCTGGGAGGTGCGGACCGCCGCCGACTGGACGGCCGACGCCCTCGCCGAGCGGATCGGCCGTCGCCCGTCAGACGACACCACCACGGACAACGGGGAGAACGAACAGCCGTGACCGGCAAGAACGTCACACTGCGCCTGCTCGACAAGGCGGACCGGGAGATCCTGAAGCTCCCCCGCCCGGTCAAGGGCGCGATCTACGACTTCCAGCACAAGTTCAAGACCAACCCGGACTCGGCGGGCCTGCGGCTCAAGCAGTTGCAGGGGCACGACAAGCTGCACTCGGCGCGCGTCAACGACGAGTACCGCGCGCTGCTGCTGCGGCTGGCCGACGACGACTGGCTGATCGTCTCGGTCAAGCACCGCAAGGACGTGTACGCGCACCTGGACCGGCTCACCTACTCGGTCAACCGCGTCACCGGCGGTATCGAGTACGTGGACCTCCAGGTGGTGCAGGAGGAGGTGCTCAGCCCCGCGGCCCCGCCGGCCGCACCGCCCGCCTCACCCGCCTCGCCCGCCGAGCCCGTCCGTCCCGCTGAACCGGCCGCTCCGGAGCCGCTGTTCGCGCGGTGGTCGGAGCAGGAGCTCACCGACCTGGGCGTGGCGCCGTCCCTGGTCCCGGTCGTCGCCGCGCTGACCACCGAGGATCAGCTCCTCGGCCTCGTCGAGTACGCGCCGCAGCTCACCGGCGAGGTGCTGCTGGCGCTGTACGACGGCAAGGCCTACGACGACGTCCTGGAGCAGGTCACCGCCCCCGTCGCGGCGCCCGACCCGGTGGACCCCGAGGACTTCCGGGCCGCCGTCGAGCGTCCCGCCACCATCGTCACCACGACCGACGACGCGCTGCGCGAGGCGCTGGAGGGCGAGGACTTCGGGCGCTGGAAGGTGTTCCTGCACCCCACCCAGGCCAAGCTGGTCACGCGGGACTACAGCGGTCCGGCGCGGGTGGGCGGCGGGCCGGGCACCGGCAAGACGATCGTGGCGCTGCACCGGGTCAAGCACCTGGTGGAGCGGCTCCCGGCCGGCCGGACCAAGCCGGTCCTGCTGACCACGTACAACAAGAACCTCGCGGCGGACCTGCGCTCCCGGCTGCTGGCGCTCGGCGGCGAGGCGCTGCTGTCGCGCGTCGAGATCAGCCACGTCGACCAGCTCGCGCTGCGCACCGTCCGGGAGGCGGAGCCGGGCAACCGCAAGCGGATCGTCGACGAGGCGCAGGCGGTCCGCGAATGGCGCTCGCTCCTCGACGAACTCGGCGAGGACGGCTGGGACGCGGAGTTCCTGCACGACGAGTGGACGCAGGTGATCCTCGGCCAGGCGGTCACCTCCCGCACGGACTACTTCCGGGCCCGCCGCGCCGGACGCGGGCGCACGGTCACCCGTGCCGAGCGCGCCGAGATCTGGCAGCTCGCCGAGCGGTTCACCCAGCGCCTGGACCGGCTCGGGGTCCAGACGTGGGACCAGATCGCGGAGCGGGCGGCGCAGCTGGAGGCGGCACGCGCCCGGCGCATCCAGGACATCGACCGCCGGCGGGAGGAGGCGGGCGGCCTCGACAACGTCCACGTGGCCGACGGTTCGGGGGGCTGGCTGCGCTACCGGTACCGGCACATCGTGGTCGACGAGGCCCAGGACCTGCGGCCGGCGCACTGGAAGATGCTGCGCGCGATGACCGCCCCGGACCGCAACGACCTCTTCCTGGTCGGCGACACCCACCAGCGCATCTACAAGAACCAGGTGACCCTCGGCAGCCTCGGCGTCAACATCCGCGGCCGGTCGTCGAAGCTGTCGCTGAGCTACCGCACCACCCGGCAGATCCTGCGCTCGGCGCTGAACGTGCTCGGCGAGGAGAAGTACGACGACCTCGACGGCAGCGCCGAGACGCTGGCCGGGTACCGGTCCGTGCTCAGCGGCGCCGTCCCGGACCTGCACCGGCTGGCCGACTGGGCGGAGGAGCGCGAGGCGGTCGCCGCGCTGATCGAGTCCTGGGGGGAGGTGCCGCACGAGCAGATCGCCATCGCCGTGCCGACCAACGACATGGCGCGCGAGGTCGCGTACACGCTGCGGGAGCACGGCATCATGGCGCTGGAGATCGGTCCGGACGGGCCCCTCGGCGACAGCGGCGTCCACATCGGCACGATGTTCCGGTTCAAGGGGCTGGAGTACCAGCGCATGATCATCGCCGGGGTGACCGACGGGCTCGTGCCCCGCGCGGACGTCCAGCGGCGGCGCGCCACGGACCCGGCGCGCCACCGGACGGAGATGCAGCGGGCCCGGTCCCTGCTCTTCGTGGCGGCCACGCGCGCCCGGGACAGCCTGGACGTCTTCTGGCACGGGGAGGCGAGCCCGTTCCTCAGGGAACTGATAGAGGTCCGGCCGCCGGCCGCGGCGTGAACCGGCCGGGGACCGTGGCCCGCTCCGGGGCCGTGGTCCGTCCCGGGGCTGTGGCCCGTCCCGGGGCTGTGAACCACTTCGGGGCCGTGCCCCGCTCCGAGGCCGTGCCCCGGTCCGGGACCCGTGCCGCGGTCCGCCTCGGCTAACGCGGCATGACCGGCCCCTGGGGCACGAGGAACGGCCGCCGGGGATCCTCCGGCGGCATCCTGCGGGTCGCGAACGCCGCATCGGGGGCCGGCAGATACGGCGCGAGGGCCGCGTACACGTCCGCCGCCCCGCCGGGACGGTCCTCGGGGCGCTTGGCGAGCAGGGCGTGCACCAGGTCCTGGAGGGCGGCCGGGGCGTCGGCGCCGTCGTCGGCGAGGCGGGGCGGGGACGCGGTGAGGTGCAGGGTCGCCATCTCGGCGGGGCCCCGGCCGCGGAAGGGAGGGCGGCCGGTGAGCATGTGGTGCAGCAGGCACCCGACCGCGTACAGGTCGCTGCGCCCGTCCAGCGGCCTCTCCCCGGCCAGCAGTTCGGGCGAGGCGTAGGCGACGTTGCCGAGCGTCTCACCGGTCATGGTGAGCTGCGGGTCGGCGTCCGAGAGGACCTTCACGAGCCCGAAGTCGAGGATCTTCACCAGGCCGCTGGCGCGGACCATGACGTTCTGGGGTTTGAGGTCGCGGTGGACGAGGCCGGCGGTGTGCGCGGCGGAGAGACCCGAGCACAGTTGCGCGGCCACGGAGACCGCGGCGGGTACCGGCAGGCGTCCGTCGTCGGCGCCGTCGACGACGTTGTCGAGGGTCGTCCCGTCGACGAGCTGCATCACCAGGCAGCAGACGTCCTCGGTCACGGCCGCGTCGTACACGGTGGTGAGGTTGGCGTGGTCCAGGCGGGCTGCGGTCTTGGCCTCCCTCTCGAAGCGCGCCAGGGCGGTGCGGCGCCGGTCCGGCAGGGCGAGCAGATCCGCGGCGACCGTCTTGACCGCGACGGGACGCTCCAGGTACACGTCCGTCCCCTGCCAGACGTGCCCCATCGCCCCTCTGCCCAGGATCCGGTCCAGCCGGTACCTGCCGCGCAGTACCTTGCCCGCAGCGAACTGCTCCACGTGTACTTCCCTCAGTGAGTCCCAGCGGTGTGCCGACGCGCGGACCGCCCGGCCCGAGGCCCGGCGCCGGCAGTCCGCGCGGAAGAAGTCAACCAGTCCCGCACGCGGACCGGAAAACCCCGGGGACCACGGAATCCCGCGCGGGAGCGACGAACGTGACGCCAGACGGCCCGAACCGAGGCGGCAGGCCGCGTCCTCTCGTCTTCCTTAATCGAGCGCACGCAAGCAAACAGGAGAAGTTTGACGGCGCTTTCACCTCTATGGGAAAGTGAAAGCGCTTCAGCTCGTGAAGGGCGGCGCGGCGAAGGGCGTCGCGGCGCGAAGGGTGGGACGGGCGGTGGCGAGGGGGACGCGGCTTCAGCCGCCCGCGGTTCTGCCGGGATGTCGGCGACCGGACTCCTTCTCTTACCCGTGGCAGTGCGGGACGCCTCTCGGTGGGGCGCTCGCGGAAGGGGTGTGTGATGGCCGACGAGAAGACTCCTGACGAGGGAGCGGCCGAGAGGGCCGGGCGGTGGATCGCCGATCTCGCGGAGAAGGTCATGGTGAACGGCGTGGGGCCGGTCACGGGGTCGGCGGCCTGGGCCGAGGACCGTCTTTCGCGTCGACAGGGTGACGACTACCGGGTACCTGAGGACGAGGAGCGCCGTTCTCCCGAGGACATGAAGGACGACATCGACGCGGTCGTCACCCGCCTCATCAAGGAGTCCGTGACCGCGGCCGGGACCCAGGGATTCATCACCGGGCTCGGAGGTCTGATCACCGCAGGCGTGACGATCCCCGCGAACGTGGCCGCGTCCCTCGCCATCAACATACGGCTGGCCGGTTCCATCGCGCACCTCCGGGGATGGGACATCGGCGATCCGCACGTGCGGACCGTCGCGATGCTGCTCGCGATCGGGATGAGCGCGCAGAACGTCCTGGCGTCCTTCGGTGTGAAGGTCGGCCAGAAGCTCGGCGAGCAGATGATCAAAAAGATCCCGATCACGGTGATCCGGGCGATCAACAAGAAGACCGGAACCCACCTCGTCGCGAAGTACGGAACCAAGCGCGCCGCGATCACGCTCGCCAAGGGGATCCCGATCCTGGGAGGCATCGTCGGAGGCGTCGTGGACGCGGGAACGACCGCGATCATCGGACGGGCCACGGACAAGGCCTTGCGTGACGGCACCCTGCAGGCCGAGGAACCGGAGTGACGAGGAAGCGGACCGAGTGCACGAGGCGTGCCGCACGGGTTCCGGAATCGACCACGGGCCGCCTCGGACGATTCCGGCGCAGCCCTGCGGATCAGGGTGGACGGTCAGTCGGCACCTTCCATCCGAGCAAGGCCTCCAGGGCGCCGTACGGCCAAGGAGCCTCGTGCCGGCCGGCGATGAAGCGCACGACACGCTGCCGCACGACACCCGGCAGTTTATGGACGGCCTCGGCGCTTCCCGCTCCGGCCCCGGGGAACCGCACCGCGCCGCCATCGGCCACTCGTACGGCACCACCCTCATCGGAGCCGCCGCCAGGACCGGAACCCTCAGCGCCGACGACGTGATCTTCGCCGGAAGTCCCGGCGTCAAGGTCGGCCACGCCGACGAGATGAACGTCCCGAAGGGGCACGACGGCGTCGAAGAACCAGGCGCTGGTCGTGGTCGGCAAGTACGGCTACGTAACCACTCCCGGACAAGACGGCATGACGGTGTCGAGCGCCGTTCCACCGCCCACTCGACGAAGATCTTGGAATCCCATGTTCTACGGACCACGCCCCGTACCGGCCCCGCGCCGCCCGGGCGGCTTCCCCCGGACCCTGCCCCTGGCCCTCGTCCTGACCGGACTTCTCCTCAGCGGATGCGGCATGACCGACAAGGACGGCAACGACTCCCCCGGCAGCACCGCCGACGACTCCCAGGAGGCCCGTACGGGCCTTCCCGACGCGGGCACGGCGACGACCGATGATGCGGTCGCCGCCGTGAAGGACGTGTCCAGCGAGATCTACCGGTTCGCCGGCGTCCCCGGCAAGGCGTCCGAGCCCGGCCCCGGCGTCAAGGAGTGCGCGGGCAAGGACCCGGACACGTACTTCACCGTCTACCACCCCTGGAACTTCGCGCCGTCCAAGCCCGAAGACCTCGACGTGACGATGGAGAACCTGAAGAAGAGGCTGGACACGGGCGACTGGGTGACCAAGAAGCTGTACCACGACAACAGTCCCAACAAGGCGCTCAACCTGATCGCCGACAACGACGCGAAGAAGGTCAGCGTCTGGATCGTCCAATACTCCAAGGACGCGAAACCGAGCCTGGGGATCAACGTCACGTCCGGTTGCCACCAGGTGCCCGAAGGGGAAACGGTCGACCACTTCTGACACCGCGAGCGATGAGCGTCGCGGAGCGATGCGGTGTCCAGCGGACTCGCGGACGGGTTCTCCGGACGCACGCCGGTCCGGAGACCGACGCCGGCGCCCTGGGCGCAGCCCTGGCGCTGCTCCGCCGGTCCCGACGCCGAAGCGGTCCGCGGCGAAGCCCGGGATCACTGTCGGTCACGACAACGCGACGAGGACCGCGACCGTCAGGTCGAGGCCCTCGCATGCGTACTGCTGGATCGAGTGTCCGAGGGGGGACTTGAACCCCCACGCCCGATAAAGGGCACTAGCACCTCAAGCTAGCGCGTCTGCCATTCCGCCACCCGGACAAGGTGTCCGCCGCCTTCGCGGGGTTTCCCCCTCGCGGCGACATGGACAACCATACCAAGGTTTCGCAGCGCCTTTCACCTGCGTTTTCCGTGCCTCCGGGCGGTGGCGGTACGGGGTGCACGGTGTGTGTCCGGGCGGTCACACGGGTCAGGGCATGAGCTGGTACTCCGGGAAGTTGCCGGGCAGGCGCTCCCCGGCCGGGCCCCGGGTCACGGCGCGGACCAGGAGGTCGCCGCCGACGAACGCGCCGCGCCAGGACGCGCCGAAGCCGCCGAACAGTTCGTCGCGGTCGCCGCGGGAGCGCGGGACGCCGTGGCCGACCTTGAAGGCGCGGATGTGCGGGGCCAGCCGGTCGTAGGTGGACCGGTCGTCCGTGGAGAGCGTGGCCACCAGGGCGCCGTTGGACGCGTTCATGGCGACCAGCAGTTCCGCCTCCGTGTCGACCAGGACGATGGTGTCGACCGGGCCGAAGGGCTCCGCGTGGTGCAGCGGGGAGGAGGGGGGCGGGTTCAGCAGCGTGACCGGCTGGACGTACGCCGAGGTGTCCTGGCCGGGCAGGAAGCGGGCGTCGGACGGCGTGCCCCGGTGCAGCGGGACGGCGCCGCGGTCGACGGCCTCGGCGACCTGGTCGTGGAGCTCCTTCGCCTTGGCCGCGCTGATCACCGGCCCGAAGTCCAGCCGGGGGTGGGGGTCGGTGGGGTGTTCGACGGCGAGCGGGTGGCCGACCCGGAGCGTGCGCACGGCGGGGAGGTAGGCGGCCAGGAAGTCGTCGAAGAGCCGTCGCTGGACGACGAAGCGCGGGTAGGCCGTGCAGCGCTGCTTGCCGTAGTCGAAGAGCCCCGGGATCACCGCGCTCAGGGTGTCCCAGTCGGAGTGGTTCCAGATGCCCCAGGTGTTGAGTCCTTCCTGTTCGAGGATGTGCCGTTTGCCGAGGTCGGCGACGGCCGTGGCGACGGCGGCGCCGGTGTCGCGGCCGCCGACGAAGGAGACGCAGCCGATCTCGGGCGCCCGCACCAGCGCCTCGGACAGCTCGCCCCCGCTGCCGCTGACGAGGGTGACGGGTATCCCCTCACGGGCGGCGAGCGCCGAGGCCAGGGTGAGGCAGGCGACGCCGCCGTCGGTCGGGGTCTTGGCGATGACCGCGTTGCCCGCCAGTGCCTGTACCAGCACTGCGTGAACGAGCACGCTCATCGGGTAGTTCCAGCTCGCGATGTTGGAGACGGGTCCGTCGAGCGGGGAGCGGCCGGCGAGCATGCCGTCGATGCCGTCGACGTACCAGCGCACGCCGTCGACGGCGCGGTCGACGTCCGCCTGCGCGAGCCGCCAGGGCTTGCCGATCTCCCAGACCAGCAGCAGCGCGAGGAGTTCGCGGTGCTGGGTGAGGGCGTCGAGGGTGGCGGCGACGCGGGCTTTGCGCTCCGGCAGCGGGACGTGCCGCCAGGCGCGGTGCCGGTCGAGCGCGGCGCGCACGGCCTGCCGGGCGGTGGTGCGGTCCAGGCGCGGCGGGCCCGCGACGGGGCTGCCGTCGACGGGGCTGACGGCGGGCAGGGGCCGGCCGTCCGGCTGCCAGGCGGAGTCCCAGAGGTTGAGGACGCGGTCGTCCCGGAAGGCCTCGGGGGCGACGGTGAGGCAGCGCTGCCAGGCGTCGGTCCAGGAGGTGCCGGATTTGAGGGTGAGGGTGGGTGGCATGCGGTTCGCTCCGCTCTCGGTGCACGGTCGAGAGAAAGGGGGCTCCAGAAGGTTCCGGGAGGTTCCGGGAGGTTCCGGGAGGTTCCGGGAGGTTCCAGGGGGTCAGCCGTCGGCGTTCAGGACGGCGAGCACCTGACGGGCGGTCTCGGTGGGGGTGGCGCCGACCCTGACTCCGGCCGCCTCCAGTGCCTCCCGCTTCGCCCGCGCCGTACCGGACGAGCCGGAGACGATCGCGCCGGCGTGGCCCATGGTGCGGCCCTCGGGGGCGGTGAAACCGGCGATGTAGCCGACGACGGGCTTGGTGACGTGGTCGCGGATGTACGCCGCCGCGCGTTCCTCCGCGTCGCCGCCGATCTCCCCGATGAGGACGATCAGATCGGTGTCGGGGTCGTCCTGGAAGGCGGCGAGACAGTCGATGTGGGTGGTGCCCACGACGGGGTCCCCGCCGATGCCGACGCAGGTGGAGAAGCCGGTGTCGCGCAGCTCGTACATGAGCTGGTAGGTGAGCGTGCCGGACTTGGAGACCAGTCCGATGCGGCCCGGCTTGGTGATGTCGGCCGGGATGATGCCGGCGGTGGACTGGCCGGGGGTGATCAGGCCGGGGCAGTTGGGGCCGATGACGCGGGTGCCCTTGCGCCGGGCGTGGTCGAGGAAGGCGACGGAGTCGTGGACGGGGATGCCCTCGGTGATGACGACCGCGAGGCCGATGCCGGCGTCGGCGGCCTCGACGACGGCGTGCTTGGCGGAGGCGGGCGGTACGAAGACGACGGTGACGTCGGCTCCCGTCGCGTCCATGCCCTCGGCGACGGAGCCGAAGACGGGGACGGCACGGTCGTCGAAGTCGACGCCGCGGCCGGCCTTGCGGGGGTTCACCCCGCCGACGACGTTCGTGCCGGCGGCGAGCATCCGCCGGGTGTGCTTCATGCCCTCGCCGCCGGTCATGCCCTGGACGAGGACCTTGCTCTCCTTGGTGAGGTGGATCGCCATGTCGTCCGGTCTCCTCAGGGTGTGGTGGCGAGGTGGGCGGCCCGGCGCGCGGCGCCGTCCATGGTGGTGGCCTGTTCGACGAGGGGGTGCCGGCGCTCGTCGAGGACGGCCCGTCCCCGGGCCGCGTTGTTGCCGTCGAGCCGTACGACGAGCGGTTTGGTGAGCCGTACGGTGTCAAGGGCGCGGACGATGCCGTCGGCGACCGCGTCGCAGGCGGTGATGCCGCCGAAGACGTTGACGAGGACGGATCTCACGGACGGGTCGGAGAGGACGACCGACAGTCCGTCCGCCATGATCTGCGCGGAGGCGCCGCCGCCGATGTCGAGGAAGTTGGCGGGGCGGGCTCCGCAGCCGGCCACCACGTCGAGGGTGGACATGACGAGTCCGGCGCCGTTGCCGATGATGCCGACCTCGCCGTCGAGCCTGACGTAGTGGAGGCCCTTCGCGGCCGCCGCGGCCTCCAGCGGGTCGTGCCGGCCGTCGTCCCCGGCGTCCCGGCGGGCGTGGCGGAAGACGGCGTTGTCGTCGAGGGTGACCTTGCCGTCGAGTGCCATGATGCGGCCGTCGGTGGTGCGCACGAGCGGGTTGACCTCGACGAGCAGGGCGTCCTCGCGGACGAGGACGTCCCACAGCCGGACGAGGACGTCGACCGTCCGCGGCGGCAGTCCGGCCGCCTCGGCGATACGGGACGCCGTCGCCGGGGTGACCCCCTCGGCCGGGTCGACGGGGACGCGTGCGACGGCCTCGGGGCGGGTCGCGGCGACCTCCTCGATGTCCATGCCGCCCTCGGCGGAGGCGATGGCGAGGAAGCGGCCGGCGGCGCGGTCGAGGACGTAGGAGACGTAGAACTCCTCGGCGATGTCGACGGGCTGGGCCAGCATCACCGTGCCGACCGTGTGGCCCTTGATGTCCATGCCGAGGATCTGACGTGCCGTGAGTTCGGCGGCGGCCGGGTCGGCGGCGAGCTTGACGCCGCCCGCCTTGCCCCGTCCACCGGTCTTGACCTGCGCCTTGACGACGACCCGGCCGCCGAGCCGGCGCGCGATCTCGCGGGCCTGTTTGGGCGAGTCGGTGACCTCGGCCGGCGGCACCACGATGCCGTGTTCCGCGAAGAGTTCCCTTGCCTGGTGTTCGTACAGGTCCATCTCGGCTCCTGTCTGTGAAGTCGCCGGAAGGTCCGGAGAGGGGCCCGGAGGGCCTGGGGACCGGCGACCGAAAAGTGCCGCGCACCCCCTGGACACCACCCATCGGATGCGGGATAACAAGCTTCATACAGTATTCGTCGACTGTATGCAATGTACCGCGAGAGCGTTCCCCACCCCCTAGGAAGGGACAAGGACTTCGCCATGCCCGACGACACCCAGGACGTCATCTCAGGCGGTCATCTCGTCGCCAAGGCCCTCAAGGCCGAGGGCGTCGACCGCATCTACACGCTGTGCGGCGGCCACATCATCGACATCTACGACGGCTGCGTCGACGAGGGCATCGAGGTCGTCGACGTACGGCACGAACAGGTGGCCGCCCACGCCGCCGACGGCTACGCGCGCGTCACCGGCAAGCCCGGCTGCGCGGTCGTCACGGCCGGTCCGGGGACGACCGACGCCGTCACCGGGGTCGCCAACGCCTTCCGCGCGGAGTCCCCGATGCTGCTGATCGGGGGTCAGGGGGCGCTCACCCAGCACAAGATGGGGTCGCTGCAGGACCTGCCGCACGTCGACATGATGACCCCCATCACCAAGTTCGCGGCGGCGGTGCCCGACACGGCGCGGGCGGCGGACATGGTGTCGATGGCCTTCCGCGAGTGCTACCACGGCGCCCCCGGCCCCTCCTTCCTGGAGATCCCGCGCGACGTGCTGGACGCCAAGGTGCCGGTGTCCAAGGCGCGCGTGCCGCGGCAGGGCGCCTACCGGGCGTCGACCCGGTCGGCCGGCGACCCCGAGGCCGTCGAACGGCTGGCCGATCTGCTGGTGCACGCCGAGAAGCCGGCGATCCTGCTCGGCAGCCAGGTGTGGACCACCCGGGGCACCGAGGCGGCCATCGAGCTGGTGCGCACCCTCAACGTCCCCGCGTACATGAACGGCGCGGGGCGCGGCACGCTCCCGCCCGGCGACCCGCACCACTTCCAGCTCTCCCGCCGGTACGCCTTCTCGAACGCCGACGTCATCGTGATCGTCGGTACGCCCTTCGACTTCCGCATGGGCTACGGCAAGCGGCTCTCCCCCGACGCGACGGTCGTGCAGATCGACCTCGACTACCGCACGGTCGGCAAGAACCGCGACATCGACCTCGGCATCGTGGGCGACGCGGGGCTGGTGCTGAAGTCGGTGACCGAGGCGGCCTCCGGGCGGGTGAACGGGGGCGCGTCCAGGCGCAAGGAGTGGCTGGACGAGCTGCGGGCGGCCGAGCAGACCGCCCTGGAGAAGCGGCTGCCGCAGCTGAGGTCGGACGCCTCCCCCATCCACCCCTACCGGCTGGTCAGCGAGATCAACGACTTCCTCACCGAGGACTCGATCTACATCGGCGACGGCGGCGACATCGTCACCTTCTCCGGGCAGGTCGTGCAGCCCAAGTCGCCCGGGCACTGGATGGACCCGGGACCACTGGGCACCCTCGGCGTCGGCGTCCCCTTCGTGCTCGCCGCCAAGCAGGCGCGGCCCGACAAGGAGGTCGTCGCCCTCTTCGGCGACGGCGCCTTCTCCCTCACCGGCTGGGACTTCGAGACCCTGGTCCGCTACGACCTCCCCTTCGTCGGCATCGTCGGCAACAACTCCTCGATGAACCAGATCCGCTACGGCCAGGCCGTCAAGTACGGCAAGGAGCGCGAGCGGGTCGGCAACACCCTCGGCGACGTCCGGTACGACGAGTTCGCACGGATGCTGGGCGGCCACGGCGAGGAGGTCCGCGACCCCGCCGACATCGGCCCCGCGCTGCGCCGGGCCCGTGAGTCCGGCAAGCCGTCGCTGATCAACGTCTGGGTGGACCCCGACGCGTACGCCCCCGGAACCATGAACCAGACCATGTACAAGTGAGGTGCACGCCCATGACCCCCAAGGCACTTGAGGGCATCCGCGTCCTGGACATGACGCATGTCCAGTCCGGCCCCTCCGCGACCCAGCTGCTGGCCTGGCTCGGCGCGGACGTCGTCAAGCTGGAGGCGCCGACCGGCGACATCACGCGCAGGCAGCTGCGCGATCTGCCGGACGTCGACTCCCTCTACTTCACGATGCTCAACTGCAACAAACGCAGCATCACCCTCAACACCAAGACCGAGCGCGGCAAGGAGATCCTCACCGAACTGATCCGGCGCTCGGACGTCATGGTCGAGAACTTCGGGCCGGGCGCGATCGACCGGATGGGGTTCACCTGGGACCGCATCAAGGAGATCAATCCACGGATCGTCTACGCCTCCATCAAGGGGTTCGGGGACGGCCCGTACACCAACTTCAAGGCGTACGAGGTCGTCGCTCAGGCCATGGGCGGGTCGATGTCGACCACCGGTTTCGAGGACGGGCCGCCGCTGGCGACGGGGGCCCAGATCGGGGACTCGGGCACGGGTGTGCACGCGGTGGCCGGCATTCTCGCCGCCCTGTTCCAGCGGGAGCGCACCGGGCGCGGGCAGCGGGTGAACGTGGCCATGCAGCACGCGGTGCTCAACCTCTGCCGGGTGAAGCTGCGCGACCAGCAGCGCCTGAGCCATGGTCCACTCGCCGAATATCCCAACGACGACTTCGGCGACGAGGTTCCCCGGTCCGGGAACGCGTCCGGCGGCGGCCAGCCGGGGTGGGCGGTGAAGTGCGCGCCGGGCGGCCCGAACGACTACGTGTACGTCATCGTGCAGCCCGTCGGCTGGAAGCCGCTGAGCGAGCTCATCGGCCGGCCGGAGCTGGCCGACGACCCCGAGTGGGCGACGCCGGAGGCCCGGCTGCCGAAGCTGAACAAGATGTTCCAGCTCATCGAGGAGTGGTCCTCGACGCTGCCCAAGTGGGAGGTGCTGGAGCGGCTGAACGCGCACAACATCCCGTGCGGGCCGATCCTGTCCACCAGGGAGATCATCGAGGACGACTCGCTGGTCGCCAACGAGATGGTGGTGACCGTCCCGCACCCGGAGCGCGGCGAGTTCGTCACCGTGGGCAGCCCGCTGAAGCTGTCCGACTCCCCCGTCGAGGTGGTCGCCTCCCCGCTGCTCGGCGAGCACAACGAAGAGGTGTACGTCGGCGAACTCGGGCTCGTTGACGAGGAGTTGCGCCTGCTCAAGTCGAACGGGGTGATCTGACGTGATGGCGGAGGACCGGACGGCGAAGGTGCGGGCGCTGCTGGACTCGGTGCGTGCCGAGGGGCGCAGCGCGCTCACCGCGCCCGAGGGCAAGGTGATCGCCGACGCGTACGGGATCGCCGTACCCGGTGAGGAGCTGGCGACGGACGTCGACGAGGCCGTGGCGTGCGCGGCGCGGTTCGGCGGGCCCGTGGTGATGAAGATCGTGTCGCCGGACATCCTGCACAAGACCGACGCCGGCGGTGTGATCGTCGGTGTGGAGGGCGCCGCGGACGTACGGGCGGCGTTCTGCCGGATCGTCGAGAACGCCCGCGCGTACGCTCCCGGCGCCCGGATCGAGGGCGTGCAGGTGCAGGAGCTGCTGCCGAAGGGGCAGGAGGTCATCGTCGGCGCGGTCACCGATCCGACGTTCGGGAAGGTGGTGGCGTTCGGGCTCGGCGGGGTGCTCGTCGAGGTGCTCAAGGACGTCACGTTCCGGCTGGCGCCGGTGGACGCCGACGAGGCGCTGTCGATGCTGGACTCGATCCGGTCGGCGGAGATCCTGCGCGGGGTGCGCGGCCGGGCGGGCGTGGACCGGTGGGCCCTCGCCGAGCAGATCCGGCGGGTGTCGCACCTGGTGGCGGACTTCCCGGAGATCGCCGAGGTCGACCTCAACCCGGTGATCGCGACGGCGGACGGCGCGGTCGCCGCCGACATCCGCGTGATCCTCTCCACCGGGACGCCGAAGGAGCGGCGGCGCTACTCGCGCGAGGAGATCCTCGCCTCCATGCGGCGGCTGATGCGGCCGCGTTCGGTCGCGGTGATCGGGGCCTCCAACGAGGCCGGCAAGATCGGCAACTCGGTGATGCGCAACCTCGTCGACGGCGGCTTCGCCGGGGAGATCCATCCGGTGAACCCCAGGGCCGATGACATTCTCGGCCGCAAGGCGTACAAGAGTGTCACCGACGTTCCCGGTGAGGTGGATGTGGCGGTCTTCGCGATCCCCGCCCGGTTCGTGGCCTCGGCGCTGGAGGAGGTGGGACGCAAGCGGATCCCGAACGCCGTACTGATCCCCTCCGGGTTCGCGGAGACCGGTGAGCACGGGCTCCAGGAGGAGATCGTGGCGATCGCCGAGCGGCACGGCGTCCGGCTGCTCGGGCCCAACATCTACGGCTACTACTCGACCTGGCAGGACCTGTGCGCCACGTTCTGCACGCCCTACGACGTCAAGGGCGGCGTGGCGCTGACCAGCCAGTCGGGCGGCATCGGCATGGCCATCCTGGGATTCGCACGGACGACGAAGACCGGCGTGTCGGCGATCGTCGGGCTGGGCAACAAGTCGGACCTGGACGAGGACGACCTGCTGACCTGGTTCGGGGAGGACCCGCACACCGAGTGCATCGCGATGCACCTGGAGGACCTCAAGGACGGGCGCGCGTTCGTCGAGGCCGCGCGGGCGACCGTGCCGAGGAAACCGGTCGTGGTGCTGAAGGCGGGGCGCACGGCGGCGGGCGCGAAGGCCGCGGGCTCGCACACCGGCGCGCTGGCGGGCGACGACGCGGTGTACGACGACATCCTGCGGCAGGCCGGCGTCATCCGCGCGCCGGGGCTGAACGACATGCTGGAGTACGCGCGCGCGTTGCCGGTGCTGCCCGCCCCGAAGGGCGACAACGTGGTGATCATCACCGGGGCCGGCGGCAGCGGGGTGCTGCTGTCGGACGCGGTGACGGACAACGGGCTGTCGCTGATGGAGATCCCGGCCGACCTGGACGCGGCGTTCCGGGAGTTCATCCCGCCGTTCGGCGCCGCGGGCAACCCCGTGGACATCACCGGCGGGGAGCCGCCGTCGACGTACGAGGCGACGATCCGGCTGGGGCTGGAGGACCCGCGCATCCACGCGCTGGTGCTCGGCTACTGGCACACGATCGTCACTCCTCCCCTGGTGTTCGCCGAACTCACCGCGCGGGTGGTGGCGGAGTTCCGGGAGCGCGGGATCTCCAAGCCGGTGGTGGCGTCCCTCGCGGGCGACGTGGAGGTGGAGGAGGCCTGCCAGTACCTCTTCGAGCACGGGGTCGTGGCGTACCCGTACACCACCGAGAAGCCGGTGGCCGTGCTGGGCGCCAAGTACCGGTGGGCGCGGGCCGCGGGCCTGTTGGGGGGCGGTTCATGACGTGAGACGGCGAGGGGCCGGCCGGCGGGTGCGCGTCGGCCGGCCCCGGGGACCCACGCGCGCACGAAAGGCATGGGACAGGGGGCGCTGGCCAGAACTTTCGACGCTAGGGGTGCAATCGACATGACAACCACCGATGTCTCAAGGGTCGCCGCCTACCGGGAGGTGACCGACAGGAACGGACGCGTCTACCGCGTGGGCGAGTCCGACATCGACATCATGGGGCGCAAACGCAAGTGGATGGTGATCCTGCCCTGGATCGGCATGATGGGCATCTCCTCCGCCGAGTACGCGTTCGCATCCGCCGAGGACACGCTCCACGAGGCCCACCACTGGTCCAGCGGCAGCGTCTACTGGATGATGACGGCCTGGGTGTTCTGCCAGGCGGCGGTCGCCTTCCCGGCGGGGCGGCTGCGGGAGAGCGGCCGGCTGCCCGCGCGGTGGGCGATGATGCTGGGTTCGGTCGGCACGCTGCTGGGCTATCTGTCGCTGGCGTACGCGCCGCACGTCGCGCTCGCCTTCATCGGGTTCGGCGTGTTCAGCGGTATGGGCGCCGGCATGGTGTACGCGACCTGCGTCAACATGGTCGGCAAGTGGTATCCGGAGCGCCGGGGCGGCAAGACCGGCTTCGTCAACGGCGGCTTCGCCTACGGCTCGGTGCCGTTCGTCTTCATCTTCCACGGCTACATGGACACCTCCAACTTCCGCTGGGTGCTGGTCGCGGCGGGTGTCTTCCTCGCCGGGATCGTGGCGGTCGCCGGCTTCTACTTCCGGGACCCGCCGAAGAACTGGTGGCCGGCCGCCGTCGACCCGCTGAACCCGCCGGACGACCCGCGGGCCCGGCGTTCGCTGGAGAAGAACCCGCCGGCCGTCAAGCAGTACTCCCCGATGGAGGCGTGGAGGACCGGACGGGTGGCGCTGATGTGGTTCTGTCTCGCCTGCACCTCCGGCGTGAACATCTTCGGCATCGCCTTCCAGGTCGACATCGGTGAGGAGGCGGGCTTCGCGGCCGGCATCGTGGCCACCGCGATGTCGCTGAAGGCGATCGTCAACGGCACCGGGCGCGGTGTCATCGGCTGGCTCTCCGACCTGTACGGCCGCAAGAAGTGCCTGCTCTACGTGTGCGTCATCCTGGGCCTCGCCCAGTTCGGCATCATCTGGTCGGCCGAGCTCAAGAACCTGCCGCTGTTCCTGGTCTTCTCGGCCGTCTCCGGCTTCGGCGGCGGCGCCATCTTCCCGATGTTCGCGGCGCTGACGGCGGACTACTTCGGTGAGAACAACAACGCCACCAACTACGGGATGGTCTACAGCTCCAAGCTCGTCTCCGGTCTGGGCGCGGGCATGGGTTCCGTGGTCGTCGGCGCCTGGGGCTACAACGGCGCCTTCGGTCTGGCGGGCAGCATCTCGCTCTTCGCCGGGATCGTGGCGCTGTTCCTGCATCCGCCGGGACGCACCAAGGGCAAGCACGTCACGCCCAACCCGCGGCCGCTCGGCGAGGGCTGACCCGACGGAGCCTCCCCCCACACGGACCGGGCGGCCCCTCCCGCAGCGCGCGGGAAGGGCCGCCCGGCCTGTGTCCGGCTCAGTGGCGGCGCTTGCGCAGGGCCGCCATGTTGTCGTAGCTGATCTTGGCCTCGCGCAGCGACTGCGCGGGGTCGGTGGCGCTCGGGGAGTTGTCGTCCTCGACCATCGGGTTGTGGTAGTTCCGCTCACCGACCCGTGAGAAGAACGTCGTGTAGTCGATGACGCCGGTCCCGAAGGGCACCATGTCGTAGCCCATGCCGTTGGTGGTGCTGACGACGCCGTCCTTGGCGTGGAACAGCGGGTAGCGCTTGTTGTGGCGGACGACCAGGCCGGCCGGGTCGAAGACGTTCTTCCTGGTCGAGCCGTCGTGGGCGGTGTACGTGTGGAACTTGTACTGGGCGACGTGCGCCCAGAAGATGTCCATCTCCAGCCAGACGAGCCGGGGGTCGGTGATCTTCAGGAAGTACTCCAGCTTCCGGATGCCGGAGCTGCGGGTCGGCCGGCCCTGGTCGTCCAGCGGGCCGCCGTCGAGCAGGAAGCCGTAGGCGCTGTCGTGGTTGTGGGTGTAGAGCTTGATGCCCTCACGGCGGGCGATCTCCCCGAGGGCGTTCCACTTGTCGGCGGCCACGTCCCAGTCGGCGCGGTAGGAGCTGCCGGTGGGGTCGCCGCCGGTGCCCATGTGGTCCATGCCGAGGATGTTGGCGATCTCCAGGTGCTTCTTGAAGGTGTCCTTGTCCGCCGCGGTGAGCGGCCAGGAACCCGGGATGAAGCCGTGGTTGCCCTGGGCGCGCAGACCGTAGTCGTCGAGCCAGGAGCGCAGCAGCCTGGCGCCCTGGACCGACTCCAGGCTCGCGCCGCCCGGGGCGTTCGCGTGCTGGTTGTAGCCGGCGAACTCCACCTGGCGGTAGCCGTGGCGGGAGAGCTGCTTGAACACCTCGCGGAAGCCGGAGGGCAGATCGCTCGCGAGCGGGTCGCGGGCGGTGGCGTCACGGACGGTGTAGAGGATGATGCCGCGCTTGTGCGGCGGGACGAGCACCTGTCCGCGCCCGTGTCCGTGGTCGTGGTCGTGGTCTCTGTCCCGGCCGTGGGCCAGGGCGGGGGCGGCGCCGAAGACGGGCGCGGCGACGGCTCCGGCCGCCACGGCGGTGCAGGTGCTGAGGAAACGGCGCCGGTCCACACCGAGGGTGCGGCGCAGTCCCTCGTCGGGGGCGTCGGCTTCGGTGCGGGAGGGGTCGGAATACAGGGTCACGAGTGGCCTGCCTTCTCGGTCGTGGCCGGTTCCGGTCCCGCCGGGACCGGCCGTTGTCAGTGCCGTGTGTTTCACTCTCCGTAGTCGGATCTCGGGGGCCGTGCCGGGTGGTGCGTCAGCCGAGTCCGGCCAGTTCGAGCAGGAGTTGTTTCACATCGGTGGCCGCGACGCGGTCTCCGACAGCGCGGGGGGTGGAGCAGATGAGGAGCGGACCGTCGTCGTCGCTCGCGGGGAGGCGGCCGTGGCTGCCGCGAATAGGTGAGGGGTCCAGGGGCACGACCGCCATGCGGTAGCGCATGCCGAGTTTCTTGCGCGCCAGTGCGCCGGCCGCCTTGACCTTGGCGTAGGGGTCGAGGGGATCCATGAAGAGCTCGACCGGGTCGTAGCCGGGTTTGCGGTGGATCTCGACGAGCTGCGCGAAGTCGGGCGCGCGGTCGTCGTCGAGCCAGTAGTAGTACGTGAACCAGGCGTCGGGTTCGGCGACGGCGACGAGTTCGCCGGCGCGCGGGTGGTCGAGGTGGTGGGCCTTCTTGCCCTCGTCGTCGAGGAGCTGCTCGATGCCGGGCAGTCCGTCCAGGGCCGCGTGGGTGGCGTCGAGGTCCTCGGGGCGGCGCACGTAGACGTGGGCGAGCTGGTGGTCGGCGACCGCGAAGGCGCGGGAGGCCATCGGGTCGAGGTACTCCATGCCGTCCTGGGTGTGCACCTCGAGCAGGCCCGCGCGGCGCAGGGCGCGGTTGATGTCCACGGGCCGGTTCACACGGGTGATGCCGTACTCGGACAGGGCGACGACGGTACGGCCCTCGGCGCGGGCGTCGTCCAGCAGCGGGGCCAGGGCGGCGTCGAGGTCGGTGGCCGCCTTCAGGGAGCGCGGGTCGTCGGGGCCGAAGCGCTGCAGGTCGTAGTCGAGGTGAGGGAGGTAGCACAGGGTCAGGTCGGGGTGGCGGGTGCGCATGATGTGGCGGGTGGCGTCGATGATCCACTGGCTGGAAACCAGGTCGGCGCCGGGGCCCCAGAAGTGGAAGAGGGGGAAGGTGCCGAATTTCTCGGTGAGTTCGTCGTGCAGGGCGGGCGGCCGGGTGTAGCAGTCGGGTTCCTTGCGGCCGTCGGCGTAGTAGACGGGGCGGGGGGTGACGGTGATGTCGGTGTCGGCGCCCATGGCGTACCACCAGCAGATGTTGGCGACGGTGTAGCCGGGGTGGGCGCGGCGGGCGGCGTCCCAGAGCTTGTCGCCGGCGACGAGGCCGTTGTGCTGCCGCCACAGCAGTACGTCGCCGAGCTCGCGGAAGTACCAGCCGTTGCCGACGATGCCGTGCTCGGAGGGCATGGTGCCGGTGAGGAAGGTGGACTGGGCGGCGCAGGTGACGGCGGGCAGGACGGTGCCGAGCGGGGCGCGGGAGCCGGACCGGCCGAGCGTCTTGAGGTGGGGCATGTGGTCGAGGAGACGGGGGGTGAGGCCCACGACGTCGAGGACGAGCAGGGGGGTGGGGTCGGTCATGGGAGTTCCTTCAGGCCGAGGTCCGTCAGGAGGTCGCGGGCCAGGGTGAGTTCGGCGGCGATGCCGTCGGCGAGCTGGGTTCGGCCGCGGGGGCGCAGCTCGGGCGGGAGGGCCTGCCAGGTGTAGGTCTCGACCTCCAGGTGGCGGGTGAGCGGGTGCGGGCCGCCGACGAGCCGGGTCAGGACGGACTTCAGGACGGGCAGCGTGGAGGTGAGGGGCGCGGCGGGGGCCGCGTGCAGCGGGACGTGGAAGTGGGAGCGCCAGGGTGCCGCGTCGGGCAGGGCGTCGCCGGCCAGGGCCTCGTCGAGGTCGTCGGTGCCGCGCAGTCCGGCGAGGGTGGAGGTGCGGGTCTGGTGCAGGAAGCGGGGTTCGGCGAAGGCGGCGAGCGCCTCGCGGACCTCGGAGAGGTGGGGCTGTTCGGCGTGCAGGGCGGCGGAGAGCTGGGACTTGACCACGGGCACGCCGGCCCGGGTGAGGTCGTCCAGGGCGGTGTGCGGGTCTTCGAAGGAGGTGGCGAGGTGACAGGTGTCGACACAGATGCCGACGCGGTCGTGGGCGATCGCGGTGAGCGGGGCGATGGCGTCCCGAGTGGTCTCGACGACGCAGCCGGGTTCCGGTTCCAGGGCGACGCGGATGGAGCGTCCGGTCAGTTCCTGGAGGGCGTCGAGGCGTTCGGCGAGGGTGCGCAGGGCGGTGCGGGCCGTCTGCGCGCGCTGCTCGTCGTAGGCGGTGCGCCAGGCCAGCGGCAGGGTGGAGATGCTGCCGTCGGTGACGTCGTCGGGGAGGAGTCCGGCGAGGACGCGGGCCAGGGAGGTGGTGTGCTCCAGCCGCTCGGGGTCGGCCCAGTCCGGCTTGTAGACGCGGTACTTGACCTCCTCGGCGCCGAAGCCCTCGTAGGGGAAGCCGTTGAGGGTGACGACCTCCAGGCCGCGCCGGTCGAGTTCGCAGCGCAGTCCGCGCAGGGCGGCGGGGTCGGTGACGAGGGCGTGGGCGGCGTCCCTGGCGAGCCACAGGCCGATGCCGAGCCTGTCCCGGCCGAGGCGGCGGCGGACGGGTTCGCAGTGGTCGCGGAGCTGGGCGAGGACTCCGTCCAGGGTTTCGGCGGGGTGCACGTTGGTGCAGTAGGCGAGGTGGACGGTGGAGCCGTCGGGGTGGCGGAAGCGCATGGCTCACGCCTCCGTGGCGGGGGCGCCGGCCGGCTGTGGCTCGTCTCTCGGGGCGCCGCGCAGGATGGAGTTGCCCTCGTGGGTGGCGCCGGGGGCGTCGACGTCGAGGTTCAGGCGGCCGCTGAGGCCGTAGAAGGCGACGGGGTTGCGCCACAGCACCCGGTCGACGTCGTCCTCGGTGAAACCCTCGGCGAGCATCAGGTCGGCGACCTTGCGGGTCTTGAGAGGGTCGCTCCTGCCCCAGTCGGCGGCGGAGTTCACCAGGACCTGCTCGGGGCCGTAGGCGCGCAGGATGGCGACCATTCGTTCCTCGTCCATCTTGGTGTCGGGATAGACGGAGAAGCCGAGCCAGGCGCCGCTGTCCTTGGCCTCCTTGACGGTGGTCTCGTTGAGGTGGTCGACCAGGACGCGGTCGACGGGCAGGGCGGACTCGCGGACGACGTCCAGGGTGCGGCGCAGCCCGGCGAGCTTGTCGCGGTGCGGGGTGTGCACCAGCGCGGGCAGGCCGTGGTCGGCGGCGAGCTGGAGCTGGGCGGCGAGGGCGGTGTCCTCGGCGGGGGTCATGGAGTCGTAGCCGATCTCGCCGACGGCCACCACGTTGTCCTTGACGAGATACCGGGGCAGCGCGTCGAGGACGGGCGTGCAGCGCGGGTCGTTGGCCTCCTTGGGGTTGAGGGCGAGCGTGCAGTGGTGGGCGATGCCGTACTGGGCGGCGCGGAAGGGCTCCCAGCCGAGGAGGGCGTCGAAGTAGTCGAGGAAGGAGGCCGGGGAGGTGCGGGGCTGGCCGAGCCAGAAGGAGGGCTCGACGACGGCGCGGACGCCCGCGGCGTACATGGCCTCGTAGTCGTCGGTGGTGCGCGACGTCATGTGGATGTGGGGGTCGAAGATACGCATCAGGACTCCTTGCCGTGGGGGTCGTCCGTGCCGTGCGGCGGGGTGGCGGGGGCGGACTCGGTCAGGGCCAGGACGCGGTGCAGGTCCTCGGGGACGGTGCGGCCGGCGGCGGTGCGTTCCGCGGCGTAGTCGCCGAGCATGCGGGCGAGTTCGCCGTCGCCCCGGGCGCGCCGGTCCAGGTCCGCCACGTGGTCCAGGCCGACACCGGTGAACAGGCACTTCAGGACCGCGTGCCGCCAGGCGTGGGCGTCGAGGTGCCGGGCGGCGTAGGGGCCGAGGGCGGCGGCGACGAGCCGGGTGTCGTTGGTGCGCAGGGCGTCCTCGACGAGCGGGAGGGCGGCGGGGCCGTCGGGCACGAGGTGCGGCAGGGCGTGCAGGACGGCGCGGCGTTCGTCGGCGGTGCCCTGGAAGTAGACCCGGGTCAGGGCGTCGGTGTCGGCGTGGGCCGCGTGCAGGATGAGGACGCGGGCGGCGTCGGCGTGGGCGGGACCGCAGCGGCGGCCGGCCTCGGCCAGGCGCAGCTCCCACACGGAGATGGGCCCGTGGGTGCCGGGGTGGGCGGCGGCCTCGTCCAGGGCCTGGTCGAGCCAGGCGCGGGCGGCTCCGCCCAGCCGGCCGGCGAGGTGGCGGCGCAGTTCGGCGGGCGGGGTGAGGGCGGGGGTGGTGCCGTCACCGGGGGTCGCCGGTCCGCCGGTGGTGTCTGCCTCCGGGGTGGCCGGCGTGACATGGGGGCGGGTCATGGGGTTCTGCTCCCTTCGGGGGTGGCGGAGGGATCGCCGTGCGGCGGGACGGGGACGGAAGGCGCGGCGTGACGGAGGAACGGGAGGGAGCGGGCGGCGAAGTGCGGGCCGGCGTGGGAGTGGCGGGGCAGTTCGACGACCGTCAGGCCCTGGTAGCCGGTGGCGGCGAGGGCCTCGAGGACGGGCGGGAAGTCGATCTCGCCGTCACCGAAGGGGAGGTGCTCGTGGACGCCCCGGCGCATGTCCTCGATCTGGACGTGGCGCAGCCAGGGGGCGGCCTCGCGGACGCAGTCGGCGGGCGGGAGGGGTTCGAGGCACTGGCAGTGGCCGAGGTCCAGGGTGAGGCCGAGGGGCTCGGGATCGCCGAGCGTGCGGCGCAGGTGGTGGAAGTCGGCGAGGGTGGCGAGGAGGTGGCCGGGTTCGGGTTCGACGGCGAGCGGGACGCCGGCGCCGGCGGCGGCGTCCAGGACGGGGGCGAGGGTCTCGGCGAGGCGTTTCCAGGCGGTGTCCTCGTCGGTGCCGTCGGGGACGATGCCGCTGAAGCAGTGCACGGCGTGCGCGCCGAGATCGGCGGCGACGCGGACGGCGCGCAGGAGGAGGTCGACGCGGCGGGCGCGGTCGTCCGGGTCGGGGTCCAGCAGCGAGGGGCCGTGTTTGCGGCGGGGGTCGAGCACATAGCGGGCGCCGGTCTCCACGGTCACGCCGAGCCCGAGCGCGTCGAGGCGGTGCGCGACCTTACGGGTGCGGGCGGCGAGGTCCGGGGTGAGCGGATCGAGGTGCATGTGGTCGAGGGTCAGGCCCACGCCGTCGTAGCCGAGGTCGGCGAGGAGGGCGAGGGCGTCGTCGAGGCGGAGGTCGGTGAGGCCGTTGGTGCCGTAGCCGAAGCGGAGGGGAGTGCGGGCGTGCCCGCTCATGTCACGGGCCGGGCCCGCGCCCGCGCCCCGGCTCGCCTCCGAGGCCGGGGGCGGAGCCGGGGCCGGGGCACGACGGTCCCCGGTGGCGTCCTGGGGCGCGCCCTGGTTCGGGTTCGGGCTCACGTGATGCTCACCTTCCTCATGCCGGCCCTCCTCGCGAACATCCGGCCGGCCGGGGCCAGGGCCGCGACCAGGAGGGAGGTGGCGGTCGCGCCGGAGCGGGCGGCGAGGGCGGCCTGGAGCGGGATGGTCGCGCGGATGCCGCCGCCGACCGCCCGTTGGGTGAGCGGGGGTGACGGGTTGAGCGCGGCGTGGACGTAGGGGCGGGCGGCCGTGGCGGCGTAGGCGGCGCCCAGGGCTGTGGCGAGGGCGCCGGCGGTCCCGGGCGGGCGCGCGGCGGGGCTGGAGCCCGGCAGGCCGGGGGCGGCTGCTGCCCGCCGGCCTGCCGGGAGTCGGGTGCGGCGGTGGGTGACCAGCCGGGTCAGTACCCCCGTCGTCGCGAGGGCCGCCAGCGGGGCCAGGGCCGAGCCGCCGGTGGTCTCCCGGCGGGAGACGGCCGTGACCGCGAGGGTGTGGCTGCCGAGCAGCGCGGCGGAGGGCAGGGCGGCGCGGGTGCCGCCGCCGGTGGCCGCGGCGCCCAGGAGCAGGTCGAGTCCGCGGGCGGCGGCCATGGCCACGGGGCCCGCGGGTGTGTGCTTCAGGGCGAGGTCGTAGGCCCAGACGGTCGCCGCCAGGGGCGCGGCCACCGCGAGGGCGGGGCGTCCCGCGCCGGTGGCGAGCGCGAGTCCGGCGCCGGTGAGGGCACCGGCGGCGGTGAGGGCGGCGGCCGGGCGGATGCGGCCGGACGGCAGGGGGCGGTGCGGGCGCTCCACGGCGTCCTCGGCGCGGTCCGCCCAGTCGTTCAGGGCCATGCCGGCCTCGTACAGGCACAGGGAGGATCCGATGGCGAGCAGGGTGCGGGGCCCGGGGCGCACACCGGCCGCCGCGGCGCCGGCCAGGGCGTCACCGGGGACGGTGAACAGCGCGGGCAGGCGCAGCAGTTCCGCCCACGCGGCCGCGCGGCCGCCCCGTGCGTGGGCCGTCGGGGTGCCGTGCGGGTCCGATGTGGCTGATCGCGCAGTTCCCCGCGCCCCTGGGGAGTCGACCTGCACCGGGCCGCCTCCCGCAGGTTCGCTCCGTGCGGGGCCGTCGTGGGTGTCGGTCATCGGTGGGCCTCGGGGGCGGGGGCGGTGTCGCGCAGGCGGGCGGTGAAGTGCACGAGGTCCCTGTACTGCTCGGCCAGGGAGGACGGGCCGTCGCCGACCGGGTCCTTGAAGTAGAAGCCCAACTCGCTCAGCGGGCCGGTCAGGCCCTTCTGCCGGGCGCGGACGGTCAGTCGGGCCAGGTCGAGGACGAGGGGGGCGGCGAGGGAGGAGTCGCAGCCCTGCCAGGTGGTCTGGAGGATCATGCGGGCGCCGAGGAAGCCGTCGAAGGCGATGTGGTCCCAGGCGGTCTTCCAGTCGCCGAGGGCCGGTACGTCGTCGATGTGGACCTCGCCCTCGGGGACGGTGCCGAGGGTGTCGGCGAGGACGCGTTCCTTGCCGGCGTTCTTCGCGGCGGCGGCAGCGGGGTCGGCGAGGGCGGCGCCGTCGCCGCCGCCGAGCAGGTTGGTGCCGGACCAGGCGCGCACGGCGAGGGCGCGCTGGAGGAACATCGGGCCGAGCACGGAGCGCAGCAGGGTCTGCCCGGTCTTGCCGTCGCGGCCCGCGTACGGCAGGCCGGAGGAGGCGGCGAGTTCGGCGAGCGCCGGGTGGTGCAGTCCCGTGGAGGGGGTGAAGTTGACGTAGGGGCAGCCGGCGCGCAGGGCAGCCGCCGCGTAGAGGGAGCTGGGCGGCAGAGTGCCGTCGGTGGGGGCCGGTTCGGTGGAGGCGACGTTGATGACGACGGCGCCCGCGAGGTCCTGGCGGCGCACGAAGTCGCGGATGTCGGACGCGAAGACGTCGATCCACTCGTCCTGGGTGCGGCCGGTGTCGCCGGGCGGGGGGCCGCCGGGCTTGATCTCCCGGTCGGCGGCGACGAGTTCGGCGTGCACGGCGGACGGCAGGCCGTGCGGCAGGACACCGCCGTCGGCGAGGTGCTCGGCGCGCTTGGGCAGCGGGCAGTCGACGGTGTCGTGACCGCCGAAGACGAGGGACGACAGCGAGGGCAGACCGCAGGTGGTGAAGGGGGCGGTCTCGGTGACCATGCCGGTCGGCGGGTGAAGACCCGCGGCGACGGCGGCGCAGCCCGCGATCGCGGTCGTGGCGACGGAGCCGCGTGCGCCGATCAGCCAGACGCCGAAGCGGGGGGCCGGGGAGGGGGTGGGGAGGGACGGTTCGGCGGACATGGGCAGCCTCCTTGTCGTACGCGAACCTGGTGCGAGTGCCGGTGGGGGGATGTGCGGGGTGCCGGGCGCGGGCCCGGCGGGACGGCGGGGGGGGGGCCGGCGTCCTCCGCCCGCCGCCGTTCCGGTCGCCCCCTCGTCAGGGGCGGAGCGCCCTAGGAGGGCAGTTCCTTCAGCTGGATGTTCCGGAAGGAGACCTGGTCGTCGGCGCCGTGGTTCTGCAGGCCGATGTAGCCGTCGGTCAGGCTCCGCTCGGGGTCCTTGTTGGTGAAGTCGTTGATCTTGACTCCGTTGAGGAACACCTGGAGGCGTTCGCCCTGGACCTTGATCTCGTAGGAGTTCCACTGGCCGGGCGGCCGCAGGACCTGGTCACGGGCCTTGATGTCGGCCGACTTGAACGAGTAGATCGCACCGGTGGTGCGGTCCACGGCGTCCGTGGCGTCGATCTGGATCTCGTAGCCCTTGTCCACCGCGGACCAGGGATCATCGGAGGCGGGGAAGCCCACGAAGATCCCGGAGTTGTCGTCGCCCTGCATCTTCCAGTCGAGCTTCAGGGAGTACGACTTCAGCTCCTTGGCCTGGTACCAGAGCAGGCCCATGCCGCCCTCGGTCTCCAGCGTGCCGTCCTTGACGTTGAACTTGCCGGGGCCGGCCTGCTTCCAGCCGTCCAGGGTCTGGCCGTTGAAGATCTCGCGGTAGCCCTTGTCCGGCTTGCAGTCCGCCTTCACCTGGCCGGTGGCGTACTGCATGCCGCCGAGCAGGTGGGTGCGGAAGGCCGCGTCGGCGTACGACTCCTTGGTGTGGCCGCCGCCGGTGTAGAAGGAGCGGCCGCCGCCGTAGCTCTGGCACCAGGCGATCGGGTGGTCGCCCTTCATGCTGCCGCCGGAGTAGGTGGTCTCGTCGAGGGTGGCGAGGACCTTGGCCTGCTCACGCGGGTTGGTGCGGTAGTTGTACCACTCGTCGGTGCGCTCCCAGGCGTCCTCCAGGTGCGCGGTGGACGGGTGGTCGTGGTCGTGGACGCGCACGGTGGCCTTCTGGATGGCCGGGTGCGAGTCGAAGTAGGCGCCGACGAGGCCGCCGTAGAACTCCCAGTCGTACTCGGTGTCGGCGGCGGCGTGGATGCCCATGTAGCCGCCGCCGTTCTTGACGTAGTTCTCGAACGCCGTCTGCTGCTCGGCGTTCAGGACGTCACCGGTGGTGGACAGGAAGGCGACCGCGTCGTACTTGGCGAGGTTGGCGGTGGTGAACTGCCGGGCCTCCTCGGTCGCGGTGACCGAGATGCCGGCCGGGGCGCCGAGCTCCTTGAGGGCGGCGACGCCCTCGGGGATGGAGTCGTGGCGGAAGCCCGCGGTCTTGGAGAAGACCAGGACCTTCTTGCCCTTCTTGAACGGCTCCTTGGAGAACTCGAAGTCGTCCACGTCGTACAGCGCGCCCTCGCCGCCCCGGAAGACCAGATAGATCTCCGTGGTCTTCTTCGGCAGGGACCGCAGCGGCACGTCGACGTCCTGGAACGTCTCCCAGCCGCCGGTCGGCGGGATGTACGCCGAGCCGTGCAGCTTGCCGGTGGGCGAGCCGGTGCGCAGCTCGATGAAGCCGCCGGAGCCGCCGGAGGAGGCCCGTACGGTCATCTTCTTCTGGCCCTTGAACAGGTAGGGGCTGAAGGAGATCCAGTCGCCGTCGTCGATGTCGCCGACGGTCTTGCCGCCGTTGGCGCCGGTCTTGTCGATCACCGACACGCCCTGCTGGGCGCCGAAGTGCTCGGCCTGGCGGTGCAGCGGCTGGATCACGGCGCGGGCGGTGCCGGTCAGCGCCTCCTGGCCGTTCGCCCCGCCGTCGGTGTAACTGGCGCCGACGACACCGTAGATGTTGGCGTTGGGGTCGTGACCGCCGTCGCCGGCAGGCGGCTTCAGGGTGCCCTCACAGCCCATCTCGCTGGTGAGCTCGTGGGCGTGCGAGTCGTGGCCGAGGCTGTAGGCGACCTTGACCTTGGAGCAGTCGATCGTCTCCTCGGGGTCGGTGACGGTCACCTTGAAGGGGACGGGCTCGCCGAAGGCGGCGAGGCTGCCGTTGCCCGGCAGGGTGATCTTCACCGTGGGCTCGGTGTTGCCGACGACGATCCGGGTGCTGGCGCTGCCGGTGTTGCCCTCGGGGTCCTTCGCGGTGAAGGTCGCGGTGTAGGTGCCGATCTTCTTGTACTTGTGGGTGGGGGTGAGTCCCTCGCCCTTGGTGCCGTCGCCGAAGTCCCAGCTGTAGGTGAGGTCCGGGGAGTCGGCGTCGTTGGCGGTGCCGGTGAACTCGACCTTCAGGCCGGCGGCGCCGGAGGTCCGGTTCGCGCTGACCCCGGCGATCGGGGAGAAGCCGTCCTCGGCGTTCTCGATCCGGTACAGCGCGGAGTTCTCGTCGCCCTGGAACCAGGAGACGCCGTAGTCGAGGACGTAGAGCGCGCCGTCGGGGCCGAACTCCATGTCCATGATCTGGGTGCCGGTCCACGGGAAGTCGTTGATCTTCGCGACCGTGCCGTCCTCGTTCTGCTCGATCCGCTTGATCCAGCGGCGGCCGAACTCGCCGGCGAAGAAGTCGCCGTCGTACGCCTCGGGGAACTTCACCGAGGAGTCGAGCTCGGGGTCGTAGCGGTAGACCGGGCCGCCCATCGGGGACTCGGAGCCGGTGCCGAACTCGGGTACGGAGGCGCCGTCGTACGGGATCCAGGCGGCCTGCGCGGGCGGCAGGTCCTCGAGGCCGGTGTTGTGCGGCGAGGTGTTCTTCGGGGCGGCGCAGTCGAACTTCGGCCCGGAGGTGCCGGTGGCGAAGTCGTAGTCGTTGTAGGCGTCGTTGTCGCCGGTGCAGAACGGCCAGCCGAAGTTGCCGGCCTTGGTCACCTTGGCGAACTCGACCTGCCCGGCCGGGCCGCGGTTCGGGTCGGCGGCGCCGGCGTCGGGGCCGTAGTCACCCACGTAGACGGTGCCGGTCGGCTTGTCGATGTTGATCCGGAACGGGTTGCGGAAGCCCATCGCGTAGATCTCGGGGCGGGTCTTCTCGGTGCCCGGGGGGAAGAGGTTGCCTTCCGGGATGGTGTACGAGCCGTCCTCGGCGACCTTGATGCGCAGGATCTTGCCGCGCAGGTCGTTGGTGTTGCCGGAGGTGCGGCGGGCGTCGAAGGCGGGGTTGCGGTCGGCCCGTTCGTCCATCGGCGAGTAGCCGTCGGACTCGAAGGGGTTGCTGTCGTCGCCGGTCGACAGGTACAGGTTGCCCTCGGCGTCGAAGGCGATGTCGCCGCCGACGTGACAGCAGATGCCGCGCGAGGTCTTGACGTCGAGGACCTTCTTCTCGCTGGCCAGGTCGAGGGTGCCGTTGGCGTTGAGGACGAAGCGGGAGAGGCGGTTGACGCCGTCGAACTTCGCGAAGTCGGCGGCGGTGCCGGTCGACGGGGCGTCGCCCGCGGGGGTGTCCAGCGGCGGGGCGTAGTAGAGGTAGATCGCCCGGTTGTTCTCGAAGTCCGGGTCGATGCCGACGCCCTGGAGGCCCTCCTCGTCGTGGGTGTAGACGGGGATCTTGCCGGCGACCCTGGTGACGCCGCCCTGGTCGGTGATGCGCAGTGTGCCGTCGCGGGCGGTGTGCAGGACGCTGCGGTCCGGGAGCACGGCGAGCGACATCGGCTCGCCCATCTCCGGCTCGCCCTTGGCGAGCGGCACCTGCTGGAACTGCCCCTCGGCCGCGGCCGGTTCGTCGTGTTCCGGGTGGCCGGGGTGGGCGCCGGCGACGGTGGCCGGGGTGCCCACGGCCAGCAGCAGGCCGGTGATCAGGGCGAGGCCGGTGCGCAGCCTGGGGCGCCGTGTGACGCGGGTGGTTTTGAGTCTGGTTCTGTGCACGAAGTCCCTCCGGGAACGGGGTGGAGCCGTACGGAACAGGTGCGAAGACGTGGGGGGTGCGTGCGGGCGCCGGGGTGCGCCGTCACCCCGGGGACGTGGGTGTCCTGAACACTTCAGGGACGGTAACCGCGTTCTTCCGGGCGGAACACCCCTTGGACCAGGACCGGTTGAACTTTTTCCCAACTCAGGACAAAGCGGGATTCGGGCAGGCCGGATCCGGGGACCGGCGGATGTTCCGGTCCCCGCCCCCAGTCCCTGTCCCGGCTTGCGGCCGGGCCTCGGATCAACTGTTGAACGCGGCGTCGAAGGACGCGCTGGGCGGCTCGAAGTCGAAGGCCTTGAGGCGGGTCAGCGCCTCCGGGGCGCCCTGGAGCCGGTCCATGCCGGCGTCCTCCCACTCGACGGAGACGGGCCCCTGGTAGTCGATGGAGCGCAGCATGCGGAAGACGTCCTCCCAGGGGACGTCGCCGTGGCCGGCGGAGACGAAGTCCCAGCCGCGCCGCGGGTCGCCCCAGGGCAGGTGGGAGCCGAGGCGGCCGTTGCGGCCGTCGAGGCGCCTGCGGGCCTCCTTGCAGTCGACGTGGTAGATCCGGTCGCGGAAGTCCCACAGGAAGCCGACCGGGTCGAGGTCCTGCCACACGAAGTGGGAGGGGTCGAAGTTGAGGCCGAACGCCGGCCGGCGGCCGACCGCCTCCAGGGCGCGTACGGTCGTCCAGTAGTCGTAGGCGATCTCGCTGGGGTGGACCTCGTGGGCGAACCGCACGCCCTCGGCGTCGAAGACGTCCAGGATCGGGTTCCACCGCTCGGCGAAGTCCTCGTAGCCGCGCTCGATCATCGACTCGGGGGCGGGCGGGAACATGGCGACCAGGTGCCAGATGGCGGAGCCGGTGAAGCCGATGACGGTGTCGACGCCGAGGAGGGCCGCGGCGCGCGCGGTGTCCTTGATCTCGGCGGCGGCCCGCTGCCGTACGCCCTCGGCCTCGCCGTCGCCCCAGATGCGGGCGGGCAGGATCGCCTGGTGGCGTTCGTCGATGATGGCGTCGCACACCGCCTGCCCCACCAGGTGGTTGGAGATCGCCCAGCACTTTAGGCCGTACTTCTCCAGGAGCTGGTGGCGGCCGGCGACGTACGCCGGGTCGGCGAGCGCCTTGTCCACCTCGAAGTGGTCGCCCCAGCAAGCGAGTTCGAGGCCGTCGTAGCCGAAGTCACGGGCGAGCCGGCAGACCTCCTCCAGCGGCAGGTCCGCCCACTGGCCGGTGAACAGCGTGAAATTGCGCGGCATCCGTATCCGTCCTCTCAGGCGGCGATCGGTGTGTAGACGGAGTTCTTCTCGGCGCTCTCCTCCACCGCGGCCAGGACGCGCTGCACCTGGAGCCCGTCGGCGAAGGAGGGTTCGGGCACACGGCCCTCGGCGACCGCGTGGACCAGGTCGCGGGCCTGGTGCACGAAGGTGTGCTCGTAGCCGAGGCCGTGGCCCGGCGGCCACCAGGCGTCGAGGTAGGGGTGCTCGGGTTCGGTGACCAGGATGCGGCGGAAGCCGCCGTGCGTGGCGGGCTCGGTGCCGTCGTGGAACTCCAGCTCGTTGAGCCGTTCCAGGTCGAAGGCGAGCGACCCGCGCTCGCCGTTGAGCTCGATGCGCAGGGCGTTCTTGCGTCCGGTGGCGTACCGGGTGGCCTCGAAGGAGGCGATGGCCCCGGAGGTGAACCGGCCGGTGAACAGGGCGGCGTCGTCGACGGTGACCTGCCCGGTGCCGGCGGCGGAGACGGCGGCCAGGCCGGCACTGGGCGCGGTGGGCAGCGGCCGCTCCCGTACGAACGTCTCGGTGAGCGCGGAGACACCCGCGAGCCGCTCACCGGACAGGTACTGCGCCAGGTCGACGATGTGCGCGCCGAGGTCGCCGAGCGAACCGGAGCCGGCCTGCTCGCGGCGCAGCCGCCAGGTCAGCGGGAACTCCGGGTCGACCAGCCAGTCCTGCAGGTACGCGACCCGCACGTGCCGCAGTCTCCCGATCCGTCCCTCGGCCACCATCCGCCGGGCCAGCGCGGTCGCGGGGACCCGGCGGTAGTTGAAGCCGACCATCGCCAACTGGCCGCGTGCCGCCGCCTCCTCGGCGGCACGGGTCATCGCCTCGGCCTCCGCGACGGTGTTGGCGAGGGGCTTTTCGCACAGCACGTGCTTGCCCGCGGCGAGCGCGGCGAGGGCGATCTCGGCGTGACTGTCGCCGGGGGTGCAGATGTCGACGAGGTCGACGTCGTCCCGTTCCACCAGGGCACGCCAGTCCGTCTCGGTCTCCGCCCAGCCGTGCCGGTCGGCCGCCGTGCGCACGGCGTCGGCGTCCCGGCCGCAGATCACGGCCAGTTCGGGGCTCAGCGGCAGGTCGAAGACGCGTGGCGCGGTGCGCCAGCCCTGGGAGTGGGCGGCGCCCATGAAGGCGTAACCGACCATGCCGATGCGCAGCGGTGGCTTCCCCGTCTCCGCCCCGTCGGACGCTTGCGGCTGTGCCATTCGGATGTCCTCCTCGTCGTCGTGGCGGGCGGGGTGGACCCCGCCCGGGGGGCTGGTCAGGCCCGTAAGGCGGGGCTCCTCACTTGAAGCCGGTGGGCATGTACTGGTCCACGTTCTCCTTGTCGACGACGGCCGAGTAGCAGGTCACCGACGAGGGGATCTCGAACTCGGCAAGACCGCCCACTCCCTTGCCCTGGCCGAGGGCGCGGGCCAGGTCGATCGCGGAGGCGGCCATCGTCGGCGGGTACAGGACGGTGGCCTTCAGGACCCCGCTGTCGGCCTTGATGGCCTCGAACGCGGAGAGCGCGCCCGCGCCGCCCACCATCAGGAACTCGTCGCGCCCGGCCTGCTCGATGGCGCGCAGCGCGCCCACGCCCTGGTCGTCGTCGTGGTTCCACACGGCGTCGATCCGCGACTGCGCCTGGAGCAGCTGGGCCATCTTGGCCTGGCCGGACTCGACGGTGAACTCGGCGGCCTGGCGGGCCACCTTCTGGATGTTGGGGTAGTTCTTCAGCGCGTCGTCGAAGCCCTGGGTGCGCTGCTTGGTCAGCTCCAGGTTGTCCAGTCCTGCCAGTTCGACGACCTTGGCGCCCTGCTTGCCCTTGAGCTTCTCGCCGATGTAGTGACCGGCGTTCAGGCCCATGCCGTAGTTGTCGCCGCCGACCCAGCAGCGGTACGCCTGCGGGGTGTTGAAGATGCGGTCGAGGTTGACGACGGGGATGCCGGCGCGCATCGCCTTCAGCCCGACCTGGGTGAGGGCCTTGCCGTCGGCGGGCAGGATCACCAGGACGTCGACCTTCTTGTTGATGAGGGTCTCGATCTGGCCGATCTGCTGGGCGGTGTCGTTGGAGCCCTCGGTGATCTCCAGGGTGACGTCGGAGTACTTCTCCGCCCGCTTCTTGGCGTTGTCGTTGATGGCGTTGAGCCAGCCGTGGTCGGCCTGCGGTCCGGCGAAGCCGATGGTGACCTGCTTGCCGGGCTTGTCGTCGGCGGCCGGCTGGTTGTTCGCGGCGGGCTCGTCGTCACTGGACTCGTTGCTGGTGCAGCCGGTGACGAGCACGCCGGCGGACACGGCGGCCGCTCCGAAGAGCAGTCCTCTGCGGCTTGCGAAAGGTGTCTCTGGCATGGCGGTGAACCCTTTCCTCAGGTCGTGCTCGGGGTACGGCGCTGGACCAGCACGGCGGCGACGATGATCGCGCCCTTGGCGATCTGCTGGACGTCGGTCTGCAGGTTGTTCAGGGCGAAGATGTTGGTGATCGTGGTGAAGATCAGGACGCCGAGGACGGAGCCGACGATGGTGCCGCGGCCCCCGGTGAGCAGGGTGCCGCCGATGATCGCGGCGGCGATGGCGTCGAGTTCGTAGAGGTTGCCGTTGGTGTTCTGGCCGGAGCCGGCCAGCACGATCAGCAGGAAGGCGGCGATGCCGCAGCACAGTCCGGACAGCAGGTAGAGGTAGAGCCGCTGGCGCCGTACGTCGATGCCGGCCAGCCGGGCGGCCTCCGCGTTGCCGCCGACGGCGACGGAGCGGCGGCCGAAGGTGGTCCGGTTGAGCAGCAGCCAGCCGACGACGGTGACCGCGGCGAACACCAGGACCAGCGGCGGGATGCCGAGGATGTAGGAGTCGCGCTCGCCGAGGTCGAGGACGCCGTCGACGGTGACGATCTGGGTGCGCCCGTCGGTGATCTGCAGGGCGAGGCCGCGGGCCGAGGCCAGCATGGCGAGGGTGGCGATGAACGGGACCACCCCGCCGTACGCGATGAGCAGCCCGTTGACCAGACCGCAGCCCAGTCCGACGAGGACGGCGGTGAAGAGGATGCCCGCGAAGCCGAACTCCTGGGTGGCGACGGTGGTCGCCCACACCGAGGCGAGGGCGACGATCGCGCCGACCGACAGGTCGATGCCGCCGGAGATGATGACGAAGGTCATGCCGACGGTGACGACACCGATGACGGAGGCCTGGGTGAGGACCAGTTGGAGGTTGCGGGTGTCCAGGAACTGGTCCGGTTTGGTGATGCCGCCGATGAGGATCAGTACGGCGAGCACGCCGAACAGCGACAGCGTGCGGACGTCGGCGCGGAACAGCACGGCGCGCCAGGCGGGTGTTTCGCCGGCCGACGGCACCTTGGGGGCGCTGTCCCGCGGCGGGGAGACGTTCTGCGTCATGACGCCGGGCTTCCTTCCATCACGAGGTCGAGTACGCGGTGTTCGTCGAGTTCGCGGGCGGGAGCCGTGTGGACGACGCTGCCCTCGCGCAGCACCAGGACGCGGTCGGCGAGGCCGAGCACCTCGGGCACCTCGCTGGAGACCAGCAGCACGGCGAGGCCCTCGTCCGCCAGCCGGCGGACGACCGCGTAGAGCTCGGCGCGGGCGCCGACGTCGACGCCGCGGGTGGGTTCGTCGAGCAGCAGCACCCGGCAGCCTCGCAGCAGCCAGCGGGCGAGCACGGCCTTCTGCTGGTTGCCGCCGGACAGGGTGCGCACGGGTACGTCCGGGTTGTCGGGCCGCAGCGACAGCTCGCGGACCGCCGCGCGCGCCGCCCCCAGTTCGGCGCCCCGGTTGATCCAGCCGGCCTTCGCGAAGCGCGACATGGAGGAGACGGACACGTTGCGGGTGACGGACTCCAGCATCAGCAGGGCCTGCGCCTTGCGTTCCTCGGGGGCGAGCCCGAGTCCGGCGCGCACGGCGGCCCGTACGCTGCCCGGCCTCAGCGGGCGCCCGTCGACGAGGACCCGGCCGGTGTCCGGCTTGCGGGCGCCGTAGATCGTCTCCAGGATCTCGGAGCGTCCGGAGCCGACGAGTCCGGCGAGCCCGACGATCTCCCCGGGGCGCACCTGGAGGTCGAGCGGGGCGAACTCTCCCCGACGGGACAGTCCTTCGACGGTGAGCACCGGTTCGTCCCGCGGTGCGGCGGTGGGCCGGTCCGGGAAGACGTACTCGACGTTGCGTCCCGTCATCAGCGCGACGACCTCACGGGTGGGCGTCGACTTGGCGGGCAGTCCGCCGGCCACGGCCCGGCCGTCCTTGAGGACGGTCACCCGGTCGCCGATGCGCCGGATCTCCTCCAGGCGGTGCGAGATGTAGACGACGGCGACGCCGTCGGCGGTGAGGTCGCCGACGATGCGGAAGAGGTTGTCGACCTCGTCCGGGTCGAGGGCGGCGGACGGCTCGTCCATCACGATGAGCCGTACGTCGTGGGAGAGCGCCCGCGCCATGGACACGATCTGCTGCTGTGCCGCGGAGAGTTCGCCGACCAGCCGGGCCGGGTCGACCTCGGGGTGGCCGAGCCGCTTGAGGAGTTCGGCGGTCGACGCCCTGGCGGCCCTTCCCCGTACGACGAAGCCGGCAGCCGTGGGTTCGTGGCCGAGGTGGACGTTCTCGGCGACCGACAGGTGTTCCACCAGGTCGAGTTCCTGGTAGATGGTGGCGATGCCGAGGCGCATGGCGGCGATCGGCGAGCGCAGGACGACGTCCTCGCCGCGCCAGCGGATGGTTCCGGTGTCGGGCTGGTGGGCGCCGGCCAGCACCTTGATCAGGGTGGACTTGCCGGCGCCGTTCTGGCCGAGCAGGCAGTGCACCTCGCCGGCCTGGACGTCGAGGTCGACGCCGTCCAGGGCCCGGACTCCGGGGAACGACTTGGTGATGCCGGACATGCTGAGCAGCGGTGGTTGTGGTGCCATGCGGATTCCCCTCGGCGGGCGTACGGGCCGGTGTCAGGGCGATCCCCTTGCGGGGCAGGCGTTTTCGGGCAGGGCGGGGTAGGGCGGTGGCGGTGCCTGGTGCGGGTGGGCCGTTCCGGTGCGGAGAAAGGTGCTGTGGAGCAGGTGCCGTAGCGCGGGTGCGGTGGTGCCTGGAGCGGGTGCCGTGACGCGGATGTGGGTGCGGTGGTGCCTGGAGCGGATGCCGTGACGCGGATGCGGGTGCGGGTGCGGTGGTGTCTGGAGCAGGTGCCGTGACGCGGGTGCGGTGGTGCCTGGATCAGGTGCGACGAAGGAGCGGGGAAGGCTGCTTACGCGGGTGAGAACAGGTGGTCGCTGATGAGCCGGGCCGCGCCGATGACTCCGGCGGTGGGTCCCAGCTCCCCCAGCACGATGGGCAGGTTGCCCGTGGCCAGGGGCAGCGAGCCGCGGTAGACCTGGGTACGGATCGCGGCGAGCAGGGTGTGGCCGAGGCCGGTGACCCCGCCGCCGATCACCACCAGGCCGGGGTTGAAGAAGCTGACCAGGCCGGCGATGACCTGGCCGGTGCGGTTGCCGCCCTCGCGGATCAGATCGAGGGCGGTGGCGTCACCGGCCGCCGCCGCGGCGGCGACGTCGACGGCGCTGAGCGTGCCGTTCGCCTCCAGCCGGCCGGCGAGTTCGGCGGAGAGCCGCTGTTCGGCGGCCTCCATGGCGTCCCGGGCGAGGGCCGCGCCGGAGAAATGGGCCTCCAGGCAGCCCCGGTTGCCGCAGGCGCACGGGCGGCCGTCGGGCACGGCCTGGATGTGCCCGATGTCGCCCGCGCTTCCCGTCGTACCGCGGTAGACCTCACCGCCGACGACGATGCCGCAGCCGATGCCGGTACCGATCTTGACGCAGAGGAAGTCGGCGACGGTGCGGGCGACGCCCGCGTGCTGCTCCCCCATCGCCATCAGGTTCACGTCGTTGTCGACCATGACCGGGCAGCCGAGGTCCTGGCTGAGCGCCTCCCGCACGGGGAAGCCGTCCCAGCCCGGCATGATCGGCGGAGCCACCGGGATGCCCTCGGGGAAGCGGACCGGGCCCGGGACGCCGATGCCGGCGCCGTCGAACCCCTCCGCGAGCCCCGAGGCCCTCAACTTCGCGGCCATGGCGAGTACGTGCTCGAAGACCGCGACCGGTCCCTCGCGTACGTCCATGGGCTGGTTGATGTGCCCGAGGATCTCCAGCTCGGCGTTGGTGACGGCGACGTCGACCGAGGTCGCGCCGATGTCGACGCCGAGGAAACGCAGGTGCGGGTTGAGCCGGATGTTGTGGGAGCGCCGGCCGCCGCGCGAGGCGGCGAGTCCGTCGGCCACGACGAGATCCGTCTCCAGCAGCCGGTCCACCTCCACGGCCAGTTTCGACCGGGAGAGGTCGACCTGGTCGCCCAGCTGGGCACGGGAGTTGGGTCCGCCGTCGCGCAGCAGTCTGAGCAGTCGTGCCTGGTGGGCGTTGGCGGGTCGCGCTGTCATACGTCTCACGAGCCCCTCCCCGCCTCGATCGGCCTGTGCGCGCCGGATTCCGGCCACGTGTGTGGCGTTCCTTCGGATGGGAAAGTAGCAGCGCCTGCCGGAGGTGGGAAGAAGTCGCGCGGGAATTGCCCCCTACTTTTTCCACTCACAGGACAAAGGAGCCCGTGAGGGCGCACGAAGAGACGCCACAAAGCAACCGAAACGGCGCACTCAGGACGTCGTGCGGGCGTGGTACGAGCGGCGGGTGTGCTCGGTGTGTTCGCGCATGAGCCGGGTGGCCAGTTGTTCGTCATGGGCGGCGACGGCCGCGATCAGCTCGCGGTGCTCGACCCAGGACTGTCCGCCGCGCTGCCGGGCGACGGGCGTGTAGTACCAGCGCACGCGCCGGTCGACCTGGGCGGCGAGTTCGGCGAGCACGGCGTTGCCGGCCAGCTCCATGATCTTGGCGTGGAAGCGGGCGTTGAGGGCGACGGCGGTGTCCACGTCGTCGGCGTCGACGGCCTTGAGCCCCTCGGCCAGGATCTCCTCCAGGGCCGCCACTCCCTCCGCGTCGGCGTTGCTCGCGGCCAGCCGGGCCGCCTCGGCCTCCAGCAGCGTACGGACGGTGAGGAGCTGGTCGGCCTCCTCCTCCGTGGGCTCGTGCACGAACGCGCCCTGCGCGGGCCGCAGATCGACCCAGCCCTCGGTGTTGAGCCGCTGCAGCGCCTCGCGCACCGGCTGGCGGGAGACGCCGAGATGGCCGGCGAGTTCGCTCTCGACGAGGTGCTGGCCGGGCCGGAGGGCGCGGGTGGTGATGAGTTCGAGCAGCGCCTCGTAGACCCGGTCGCGCAGCGGTCCCGGCCGTTCGAGCTTGGGCACCGCCCCCTGGGGCAGTCCGGTCGACAGCATCGCGGTCCCCCTCCTCGGCGGCGCCGCGCACCGCCGCGAACACCGGTGCACCGCAACGCCCGTAGTGATTGTCTTTCGTCTACAGTCTACGGCGCACGGATGCCAGGGGGGCGGGAAGTCGGCCTCGTCACATCCGCGGCGGGCTCAGGGGCAGCGCACGACCTGTCCCGCGTACGACAGGTTCCCGCCGAAGCCGAAGAGCAGGACCGGGTCGCCGGCCGTCACCGCGCCCTGTTCGACGAGCTTGGAGAAGGCGAGCGGGATGCTGGCGGCCGAGGTGTTGCCGGACTCGGTGACATCGCGGGCGACGACGGCGTTGACGGCGCCGATCCGGCGGGCGAGGGGTTCGATGATCCGCAGGTTGGCCTGGTGCAGTACGACTCCGGCGAGGTCCTCGGGCGCCAGTCCCGCCTTCTCGCAGGCCTGGCGGGCGACGACCGGCAGCTGGGTGGCGGCCCAGCGGTAGACGCTCTGCCCCTCCTGCGCGAACCGCGGCGGTGTCCCCTCGATCCGCACCGCGTGGCCCATCTCGGGCACCGAGCCCCACAGCACCGGGCCGATCCCCGCCTCCGCGCCCGGGGCGCAGGCCTCCACGACGGCGGCCCCCGCCCCGTCGCCGACCAGCACGCAGGTGGTGCGGTCGGTCCAGTCGGCCACGTCGGACATCTTGTCGGCGCCGACGACCAGCACCCGGCTCGCGCCGCCGGCCCGTACGGCGTGGTCGGCGGTGGCGAGGGCGTGGGTGAATCCGGCACAGACCACGTTGAGGTCCATGACGGCGGGTCCGGGCATGCCGAGGCGGGCCGCGACGCGGGCGGCCATGTTGGGCGAGCGGTCGATGGCGGTGGACGTGGCGACCAGGACCAGGTCGATCTCGGCGGGAGTCCGGCCGGCCGCCGCCAGTGCCTTGGCGGCGGCGTGCGCGGCCAGCTCGTCGACCGGCTCGTCGGGCCCGGCGATGTGACGGGTGCGGATGCCCACGCGGCTCGTGATCCACTCGTCACTGGTGTCGACCATGCCCGCCAGGTCCTCGTTGGTGAGGACCCGGGCGGGCTGGTAGTGGCCGACGGCGACGATGCGCGAGCCGATCATGGGCGATCCCCCTGGTGGTTCGGTTACGGGATGCACCAGTCTGATCAGTGACTCACGGGTACGAAGGCAGGTGAAGCGACAGGAAACGGGGGTGAGGCTTGTCGGCTTCCGTCAGCCCCTCGATGCGCCGCCCTCCCTGCCTCGTGGTCAGCCGGTGAACAGTTGTGCCGCCTTGCGTACGAGCTCGTACAGTCCGTAGGCGAGCGGCACTCCCACCCACAGCCAGGAGAAGGTGATGAGCCCGCGGCGGCCGGGGCTGCTAGGCGGACTCTGGCTGCTCTCGCCGGTCATCGGCGGCCTCCTTCGGGGTCCCGGGACCGGGGACGTGGTGGCGGGGGTGGACGGGCCGGACCAGCTCGTTGGCGACGAAGCCGACGACGAGCAGCCCGATCATGATGACCAGTGACAGCCCGTACAGGAAGGGGCCGTGCCGGCCCGCCTCCTCCTGGTGGTCGGCGACCCGGTTGACGATCAGCGGTCCGAGCACACCGGCCGTGGACCAGGCGGTGAGCAGCCGGCCGTGGATCGCCCCGACCTCGTAGGTGCCGAAGAGGTCCTTCAGATACGCCGGGACCGTGGCGAAGCCGCCGCCGTAGAAGGAGAGGATCACCAGGGCGCACAGCACGAACAGCGGCTTGGAGGAGTCGCCCAGCAGCCAGATGAGCGCGTACATCAGCGCGCCGGCGCCGAGGTAGACCCGGTAGATGTTCTTGCGGCCGATGAGGTCGGAGGTGGTCGACCAGCCGATGCGGCCCGCCATGTTGGCCGCCGACAGCAGGGCGACGAATCCCGCGGCGGCGGTCGCCGACACCGGCGTGGAGGTGTCCGCGAAGAAGTCGGTGATCATCGGGGCGGCCTTCTCCAGGATGCCGATGCCCGCGGTGACGTTCATGGTGAGCACGATCCACAGCAGCCAGAACTGCGGGGTGCGCACGGCGGAGCGGGCCGAGACCTGCGGCCCCGTGGCCACGGCGGGTCCGCCGGCCCCCGGGCGGGCGGTGCGCGGCACCCGCACCAGGACCACGCCGAGCAGCATGAACACGGCGTACGTCAGCCCGTGCACGAGGAAGGCGTACGCGATGCCGGTGTTGTCGGTGCCGAAGGAGTCGAGCATCTGCGCCGACCAGGGGGAGGCGATCAGCGCGCCGCCGCCGAAGCCCATGATGGCGATGCCGGTGGCCATGCCGGGCCGGTCCGGGAACCATTTGATGAGCGTCGAGACGGGTGAGATGTAGCCGATGCCGAGTCCGATGCCGCCGACGAAGCCGTAGCCGAACACGATCAGCCAGTACTGCCCGGTGGCCGCGCCCAGCGCGGAGAGCAGGAAGCCGGAGGAGAAGCAGATCAGGGCGACGGTCATCGCCCAGCGGGGGCCCCGGCGTTCGACGAGGGTGCCGCCGAACGCGGCGGACAGGCCGAGCATGACGATGCCGAGCTGGAAGGGCAGGGCGCTCTGGGTGCCGCTGAGGTCGAGCGCGGACTCCAGCGGCGGCTTGAACACGCTCCACGCGTAGGCCTGGCCGATGGAGAGGTGGACGGAGAGAGCGGCGGGCGGCACGAGCCAGCGGCTCCAGCCCGGCGGTGCGACGGGGGGACTCATGAGTCCCCCACCGTAGGGACCGAAGGGGCTGTTGAGAAGACGGTTGAGCGGACAACCACTGGTACTGCACAAAGCCTTGCTGGGGCCACCCCCATACTGTAGACAATATTTCGTCGACAGAGATTCGGCGGTTTCCGTGGTCCCGTGTCCCTCGACCGGACGGAGCTACCCTCGCCATGAAAGTCGCAGTCCTCGGCGCCGGGGCGATCGGCGCCTATGTCGGTGCCGCGCTCCACCGTGCGGGCGCCGACGTGCATCTCATCGCCCGTGGACCGCATCTGGCGGCCATGAGGCAGTACGGAGTACGGGTGCGCAGCCCGCGCGGTGACTTCACCGCACACCCCCACGCCACCGACGACCCGGCCGAAGTCGGCCCGGCCGACTACGTGTTCCTGGGTCTCAAGGCGAACTCGTACGCGGCGTGCGGGCCGCTGATCGAGCCGCTGCTGCGCGCCACCACGACCGTCGTGGCCGCCCAGAACGGCATCCCCTGGTGGTACTTCCACCGGCACGGCGGACCGTACGACGGCCGCCGCCTGGAAAGTGTGGACCCGGACGGCGCGGTCAGTGCGGTGCTCGCGCCCGAACGGGCCGTCGGCTGCGTCGTCTACGCGGCCACCGAACTTCAGCAGCCCGGCGTGGTGCGCCATGTGGAAGGCACCCGCTTCTCCCTCGGCGAGCCCGACCGGAGCGTCTCCGCGCGCTGTCTGGCGCTGAGCGAGGCGATGCGGGCCGGGGGCCTGAAGTGCCCGGTCGAGCCGGACCTGCGGGGCGACATCTGGCTGAAGCTGCTGGGCAACATCTCCTTCAACCCGATCAGCGCCCTGACGCGCGCCACCATGCGGCAGATGTGCCTGCACGGCGGCACCCGGCAGGTCATCGAGACGATGATGGCCGAGACGCTGGCGGTCGCCGGGGCCCTCGGCTGCGAGGTCGGCGTCTCCATCGAACGCCGGCTGGCGGGCGCGGAGAAGGTAGGCGACCACCGCACCTCCACGCTCCAGGACCTGGAGCGCGGCAAGCCGCTGGAACTCGACGTCCTGCTCGCGGCCGTCGTCGAGCTGGCGGAGATCACTGGTGTCCCGGTGCCCACCCTGCGCACCGTGCACGCCCTGTCGGACCTGCTCGCGCTGAGGAGCGCCGCATGAGGAAACCCGCCCGCGGGCAACGCGACCGAAGCCCGAAGACCTACACCCGTCTCACCCACCCCCTCGTCCGGGACTCGCGCGACGCCCCCTTCCGCCGGGCGAGCTGGGACGAGGCCCTGGACCGGACCGCGCGGGGCCTGGCGGCGGCGCGCGGCGCGTTCGGCCTGTTCTCCTGCTCCCGCGCGACCAACGAGACGAACTACGTGGCGCAGAAGTTCGCCCGGGTCGTCATGGGCACCAACAACGTCGACTCCTGCAACCGCACCTGCCACGCCCCGTCCGTGGCCGGCCTGTCGGCGGCGTTCGGCTCGGGCGGCGGCACGTCGTCGTACGAGGAGGTCGAGCACACCGACGTCATCGTGATGTGGGGCTCCAACGCCCGCTTCGCGCACCCGATCTTCTTCCAGCACGTGCTGAAGGGCATCCGGGGCGGCGCCCGGATGTACGCGGTCGACCCGCGCCGGACGTCCACCGCCGAGTGGGCGGAGGGCTGGCTCGGGCTGAACGTCGGCACGGACATCGCGATGGCGCACGCGATCGGCCGCGAGATCATCCACGCGGGCCTGGTCAACGAGGCGTTCGTACGGCGGGCCACCACGGGTTTCGAGGAGTACGCGGCGCTCGTCGAACCATGGACGCTCTCCCTGGCCGAGAAGGTGACGGGCGTTCCGGCGGCGGCCATACGGGAGCTGGCGCACGCCTACGCCCGCGCGGAGCGCGCCCAGCTCTGCTGGACCCTGGGCATCACCGAGCACCACAACGGCACGGACAACGTCCGCGCGTTGATCAACCTCTCCCTGCTCACCGGCCATGTCGGGCGTTACGGTTCGGGACTTCAGCCCCTGCGCGGCCAGAACAACGTGCAGGGCGGCGGCGACATGGGCGCGATCCCCAACCGTCTGCCCGGCTTCCAGGATCTCCTCGACCCGGACACACGGCGGAAGTTCGAGTCGGCCTGGGACTCCGTCATCCAGCCGCGCTACGGGCTGACCCTCACCGAGATGTTCGAGGCGATGGACGACGGCTCCCTGCGGGCCGTGTACTGCATCGGCGAGAACCCGGCGCAGTCGGAGGCGGACAGCGAGCAGGCGGTACGCCGTCTGCGGTCGCTGGACTTCCTGGTGGTCCAGGACATCTTCCTGACGAAGACCGCCGAACTCGCCGACGTCGTCCTCCCCGCGACGGCCGGCTGGGCGGAGACCGAGGGCACCACCACCAACAGCGAGCGCCGGGTGCAGCGGGTGCGCCGGGCGGTGGTCCCGCCCGGCGAGGCGCGTGAGGACATCGACATCCTCTGCGACCTCGCCGGCCGCCTCGGCCACGACTGGAAGTACACGGACGCCGAGGCGGTGTGGAACGAACTGCGCTCGGTCTCCCCCGACCACTACGGGATGACGTACGAGCGGCTGGACGAGCACCAGGGCATCCAGTGGCCGTGCCCGAGCACGGACGCGCTCGAACCGACGTACCTGCACGGCCGTCTGTGGGACCCGGACCCGGCCGGGCGCGGCAGGCCCGCCCCCTTCGGCATCGTGCGGCACGACCCGCCGGTCGACCTCACCGACGAGCAGTACCCGATCCGGCTGACCACGGGCCGGCGCCTCGACTCCTACAACACGGGTGTGCAGAGCGGCGGTTTCGCGTCTCCCCTGCGGCGTGGCGAGTACGTCGAGCTGTGCCCGGAGGACGCGGAGCGCTACGGGGTGGTGGTCGGCGAGGAGGTGCGGGTGACCTCGCGGCGCGGCTCGGTGCTGGCGCCGGTCTGGGTGGACACGGGACTGCGGCCGGGCCTCGCGTTCATGACGTTCCACTTTCCCGACGAGGTGGACACCAACCGGCTGACGATCGAGGCGAACTGCCCGATCGCGGGGACGGCGGAGTTCAAGGCGTCGGCGATCCGGATCGAGAAGGTGAGCACCCATGGACCTGCACTTCGGTGACAGTAAACCGACGGACGAGGAACGTGCGGCCGTCGACGCCCTGCTCGGCCCGCCCGAGTCCTCCTGGGAGGGCGCCGACCGCTCCGACGCGGACCTGAGGTGGGCCCGCGGCGGCCGCGAGGCCCGTGACCGCCGCGACCTGCTGCTGCCGGGGCTGCACGCCCTCAACGACCGGGTCGGCTGGATCAGCGAGGGCGCCCTGGACTACCTGTGCCGCCGCCTGACGGTCCCCCCGGCGGAGGCCTACGGCGTCGCCACCTTCTACGCGATGTTCTCCGTCCGCCCCCGCCCGGCGACGGTCCTGCACCTGTGCACGGACCTGGCCTGCACGGCGGCGGGCGCGACCGGCCTGTGCGCCGACGTCGAATCCCGTCTGGGCCCGGAATCCGGCGTACACGTCGAACGAAGCCCTTGCCTGGGCCTGTGCGAAAGGGCACCGGCGGCCCTGGTCATCCGGGCCGGGGACAACTCAGCCCGTCCGGGGGTACCCCCTCTGGGGGAGTTCGAGGACGAGGCCCGTCCAGGGCCGAAAGGGGGGTCCGGGGGCACAGCCCCCGGGAACGGGACGGGAAGGGGCGGCGGGGGCGAAGAAACCCCGAGGGCCACAGCCGTATGCGCCCCCGCCACCCCCGACACGGCGATCCGAGCAGCCACCGCCCCCGAGAACGCCCCCCTGGAACCCCCACCCGCCACCGCCGTCCCCCAGGCCGGCGACCCCGCCCTCACCCTCCTCCACCGCATCGGCACGACCGACCCCACCGACCTCGACGACTACCGGGCGAACGGCGGCTACACCGCCCTCCGCCGCGCCTTCGCCCTCGGCCCCGCCGCCGTCATCCGCGAGGTCACCGACTCCGGCCTCCTCGGCCGGGGCGGCGCCGCCTTCCCCACCGGCCGCAAATGGCAGGCCACGGCCTCCCAGCCGGACCACCCGCACTACCTCGTCTGCAACGCCGACGAATCCGAGCCGGGCACCTTCAAGGACCGCGTCCTCATGGAGGGCGACCCGTACGCGCTGGTCGAGGCGATGACGATCGCCGCGTACGCGACCGGCGCCCACCAGGGCTACCTCTATCTCCGCGGCGAATACCCGCGGGCGACGGCCCGCATGGAACACGCGATCACCCAGGCCCGCGCCCGCGGCCTGCTCGGCGACGACATCCTCGGCCAGGGCCACGCCTTCGACATCGAGATCAGGCGCGGCGCGGGCGCGTACATCTGCGGCGAGGAGACAGCCCTCTTCAACTCCATCGAGGGCTACCGCGGCGAGCCCCGCACCAAGCCCCCCTTCCCGGTGGAGAAGGGCCTGTTCGGCAAGCCGACGGTGGAGAACAACGTGGAGACCCTGGTCAACGTCCTGCCCGTCCTCACCCTGGGCGCCCAGGCCTACGCGGCGATCGGCACGGAGAGGTCCACCGGCCCCAAACTCTTCTGCGTCTCGGGCAGCGTCGCCCGCCCCGGCGTCTACGAACTCCCCTTCGGTGCCACCCTGGGTGAACTCCTCCGCCTCGCCGGCGTCCGCGACAACCTCCGGGCGGTCCTCCTCGGCGGAGCCGCCGGCGGCTTCGTACGCCCCGACGAGCTGGACATCCCCCTCACCTTCGAAGGCACCCGGGCGGCGGGCACCACCCTCGGCTCCGGAGTCGTCATGGCCTTCGACGACACCGTCCCGCTCCCCCGCCTCCTCCTGCGCATCGCCAGGTTCTTCCGTGACGAGTCGTGCGGCCAGTGCGTCCCCTGCCGCGTCGGCACCGTCCGCCAGGAGGAGGCGCTGCACCGGATCGTCGACCGCGCCGGCGCCGACGCCGCCGGCGACATCACCCTGCTGCGCGAGGTCGGCCGGGCGATGCGGGACGCCTCGATCTGCGGTCTGGGTCAGACCGCCTGGAACGCCGTGGAATCCGCCATCGACCGTCTGGGGGCGTACGAATGACCGTGACACCGCTGGGGATCCCCCGCCGCCTGCTGGAGTTCACCCTGGACGGCGAGCCGGTCCGGGCGCCCGAGGGGTCGACGATCCTGGACGCCTGCCGGGCGGCCGGAAAGGACATCCCGACGCTCTGCGAGGGCGACACCCTCACCCCCAAGAACGCCTGCCGGGTCTGCGTGGTGGAGGTGGAGGGCTCCCGCACCCTGGTCCCCGCCTGCTCCCGCCGGGCCGAGCCGGGCATGGAGGTGCGCACCGGCACCGAGCGGGCCCGGCACAGCCGCAAGGTCGTCCTGGAACTCCTCGCGTCCTCCGTCGACCTGTCGACGACCCCCCGGGTCGCCGAGTGGCTCAAGGAGTACGAGGCGAAACCGGACCGTTTCGGCCCGGACGCGGCCCGCGTCGACGAGGAGCCGAGGGTCGACAACGACCTGTACGTCCGCGACTACGACAAGTGCATCCTCTGCTACAAGTGCGTGGACGCCTGCGGCGACCAGTGGCAGAACACCTTCGCGATCTCGGTCGCGGGCCGTGGTTTCGACGCCCGGATCGCCGTCGAGCACGACGCCCCGCTGACCGACTCGGCGTGCGTGTACTGCGGCAACTGCATCGAGGTCTGCCCCACGGGAGCCCTGTCGTTCAAGTCGGAGTTCGACATGCGGGCAGCGGGTACCTGGGACGAGTCGCGGCAGTCGAGGACGACCACCGTGTGCGCGTACTGCGGTGTGGGCTGCAACCTCACCCTCCATGTGCAGGACAATGAGATCGTGAAGGTCACCTCGCCGCACGACAACCCGGTGACCCACGGCAACCTGTGCATCAAGGGCCGCTTCGGCTTTTCGCACGTACAGAACCGGGACTGAGCGGAGCTGGTGGGAACATGGGACGAGTCACGGAACGACGCAAGGTGCTCCGCATCCGGGACGGAGCGGTGTCCAGCCGCCCGGACACACTCGTCGCCGAGGAACCCCTGGAGATCCGCCTCAACGGCAAGCCCCTCGCCATCACCATGCGCACACCGGGCGACGACTTCGCGCTGGCGGCCGGTTTCCTGGTGAGCGAGGGAGTGCTCGCGAGCGGCGCGGACCTGCAGAACATCGTCTACTGCGCCGGGGCGACGGCCGACGGCTCGAACACGTACAACGTCGTCGACGTGAAGACGGCCCCCGGAGTGGTGGTCCCGGACATCACCCTCGAACGCAACGTCTACACCACCTCCTCCTGCGGCCTGTGCGGCAAGGCCAGCCTGGACGCGGTGCGCACCACCACCCGCCACCCCATCGCGGACACCCCCGCGCTGCGCGTGGAGCCGGAACTGCTGGCGGGCCTCCCCGACCGGCTGCGCGCGTCCCAGCGGGTCTTCGACCGCACGGGCGGCCTGCACGCGGCGGCCCTGTTCGACGAGGACGGCGAACTGCTCGACGTACGGGAGGACGTGGGCCGGCACAACGCGGTCGACAAGCTGGTCGGCCGTGCCCTGCAGAGCGGGAACCTGCCGCTGTCCCGGACGATCCTGCTGGTCTCCGGCCGGGCCTCGTTCGAGCTGGCGCAGAAGGCGGTCATGGCCGGCGTGCCGATGCTGGCGGCGGTCTCGGCGCCGTCCTCGCTGGCCGTGGACCTGGCGGCGGAGACGGGGCTGACCCTGGTGGGCTTCCTGCGGGGCGGTTCCATGAACGTGTACGCGGGTGAGGAGCGCATCGCCCTGCGGGCCGCGGCCGCCCGGGGCTGACCGGTTCCCCCGCTGCACGGCGGCGGGGCCCCGGCCGGCGGGGAGCGCCCCCTGCGCCGCGGGGCCCCGCCTCGCCCCCGTACCACGTCGCGCCCTCACGTCTCCCGTCCGGACGCCCGATCGGTTGCCGTCGAAGAATGACGATCAGTAGGTTCGGGCTGTCGAACATCGAACGGCACGCTGTTGCGGTGTGCCAGGAGGCAGGGGGACTCGCGGATGCGTACGCGATTTCGGAACTCGGGTCGCTCGCCCCGGTCTTTCGCTACGGGGGCGGACTGGTCCGGTGGTCTCTCGCGGTGTGCCGCGGTGCGCGCCGCCGCGTCCCGCCGCGCCGCCGCGTCCCGCCGCGCCGCCGCGGGCCTGCTCGCCCTCGCCGTCGTGTTCGTGGTGGCCGCGGGGGCCGGATGCGATGTCGTCGGAGGCTCGGACTCGGGTCCGTCCGCGTCCTCCGAGGGCGGCGAGGCGCCCCGCCGGGACGAGCGCAAGGCGACGAACCCGCCACCGGGGCTGCCCGCGGCTTTCACCGCCGGCCAGCGGCTCGACTGGTCGGTCTGCCCGGCACCGTCCGGGGCGCAGGGGGACGGTGACGCCCCGGGCGACGACTGGGAGTGCGCCACGATGAAGGCGCCGCTGGACTACGGGCGGCCCGGCCGCGGCACGATCGACGTCGCCATGATCCGGAAGAGGGCCACCGGACCGGAGCGGATCGGATCGCTCCTCCTCAACTTCGGCGGCCCCGGCCAGTCCGGCGTCGTGGGGCTCCCTGAGTTCGCGAGCGACTACGCCGCGCTGGGCGAGCGGTACGACCTGGTCAGTTTCGATCCGCGAGGCGTCGGCGGGACGGCCCCTGTGATCTGCGGGGAGAAGGAGTACGAGGGCGGTGCCGCCTGCGGGAAGCACTCCGGTGAGCTGCTGCCGTACGTCGGCACCTCCCATACGGCGCGCGACATGGACCTGATGCGCTATCTCCTCGGTGACGAGGAGCTGCACTACTTCGGCGTCTCCTACGGCACCAGGCTGGGCGGCGTCTACGCCCATCTGTTCCCGGAGAACGTGGGCCGGTTCGTGCTCGAAGCCCCGGTCGACCCGACACTGGACCGCCTGCAGGACGAGCTCAGCCAGGTCAAGGCCGTCCAGCTCGCCTTCGACCGCTTCGCCGGACACTGCGCGAAGGCCTACGACGACTGCCCCACCGGCAGCGGCCCCGAGCAGGCCGGACAACGCGTCACCGAACTGCTGGACAAGCTCGAGGAGAAGCCCGCGCCCACCGACGGCGGCGGGGAACTCGACGGCGGTCTCGCCGCCCACGCCATCGCGAATCACCTGGACAGCGGCAAGGAAGGCTGGAAGTCACTGGCGAAGGCGCTCCGCGAGGTCATGGAGCGGGGCACCGGCAACGCGTTGCTGGAGGAGGCGTACGACCACGGCCCGGACACCCAGGCACGCGGCACCCGGGCCGGCGCCGGAGCCCGCGGCGGGACCTCGAGCGGCAACGGCACGTCCGCCTTCGCGGCGATAACCTGCGCCGATTCCGACCTGCGCCCCGACTTCACCGAAGCCGAGGCGATGATGAAGCGGATCGAGGCGGCCTCCCCCGTCTTCGGCGAGACCTGGGCCAGCGGCGTCTACCTCTGCTACGAGTGGCCGTTCGGTGGCGAGAGCGCCACTCCCGACGTCAGCGCGGACGGTGCTGCCCCGATCCTCGTCGTCGCCAACACCGGCGACCCGACAACGCCGTACGAGGGCGCCGAGCGGATGGCGGCCGAGCTGGGCGAGGGGGTCGGCGTGCTGCTGACGGTGCGGGACGAGGGCCACGGGTCGTACCCCTTCAACCGCTGCGCGACCAAGGCCGTCGACACATACCTCCTCCACGGCACGGTCCCCCGGGCCGGCACGACGTGCTCGTGATGTCGGTTCCCACCGGCCGGTCCGACCGGCTGCGATGCCGCATGCCCGCGCCCGCACGCCTCCCGCCCCTTCGAGGACGACCCGGCGCCCGGGGCTCCATGAACCGGGCCGCGACACCCGCCGGCGTCCCCGAGGCGGCGTCGTCCTGGACCTGCTCCCCGACCGGACCGTGGCGCGGGCCGGCACGCGCGTTCACCCCGGCCCTGCCCCGGAGGGGGTGCCGCCTGCACCCCGCAGACGCACCCGGAGCCGAGCGACGACGGGCGGCTGGTGCCCGGCCACCACGTGAACCGGCTGGAGACGCCCGGAGCGGCCGGGACGCTCAGCCGGAACGCGTCCCCGTACCGGCCCCGGTCCGTGACCGTCCGGCCCGGTCCGGGGCGGTGACCTCCGTCTCCTCGACGGGGTCGCGCGACCGCCGTTTCGCGATCACCGCACACACCATCAGCTGCGTCTGGTGGAACAGCATCAGCGGCAGCACGGCCAGCGAGGCCTCGGCCCCGAACAGCACACTCGCCATCGGCAGCCCGGCCGCCAGGGACTTCTTCGAGCCGGCGAACTGGATCGCGATCCGGTCCTCCCGGCCGAACCGCAGCGCCTTGGCGCCGTACCAGGTCAGCAGCAGCATCACGGCGAGCAGCACGGCCTCGACGGCGAGCAGCCCGCCGAGCCGGGCAGGGCTCACCTGGTGCCAGACGCCCCGCACCATGCCCTCGCTGAACGCGGTGTAGACGACGAGCAGGATCGAGCCCCGGTCGACCAGCCCCAGCGCCTTCCGGTGCCGGGAGACGAATCCGCCGATCCAGCGGCGCAGCAGTTGCCCGGCGACGAACGGCACCAGCAGCTGGAGCACGATCTCCACCACCGACCCGGCGGAGAACCCGCCCCCGGCGCCGCCCAGCAGCGTCGCCGCGAGCAGCGGGGTGACGACGATGCCGGCCAGCGAGGAGAAGGAGCCGGCGCAGATCGCGGCGGGCACGTTGCCGCGGGCGATGGAGATGAACGCGATCGACGACTGGATGGTGGACGGGACCAGGGTGAGGAAGAGCAGGCCCTGGTAGAGCGGGTCGGTCAGGAACACCGGGACGAGTCCACGGGCCGCCAGGCCCAGCAGCGGAAAGACGACGAAGGTGCAGGCCAGCACGGTGACGTGGAGCCGCCAGTGCTTCAGCCCGTCCAGGGCCTCGCGGGTGGAGAGCCGGGCACCGTAGAGGAAGAACAGGAAGGCGATCGCGGCGGTGGAGGCGCCGGAGACGACGTCCGCGCCGGTCCCTCGCGCGGGCAGCAGCGCGGCGAGGCCCACGGTCCCGAGCAACAGCAGGATGTACGGGTCGATCGGCATCCAGTTCGGCCAGCGCAGGCGTTTCACGGTGCTCCACTTGCTCGGGTACGCGGCGCCCGGATGGTCACGGGCGTCCCCTCCCCATCCTGCTCCCTCCCGCCGTGATCGGGAATCCGGTATACCGCTCTCACTGTCATCACGTTCCGCGATGACCGCCGCTACCCTGGCCGCATGTACGACCCGACGCAGTTGCGGACGTTCCTGTCGGTGGCGCAGACGCTGAGCTTCACGCAGGCGGCGCGGCGGCTCGGGCTGCGCCAGTCGACGGTGAGCCAGCACGTGCGGCGGCTGGAGGGGGCCACCGGACGGCAGCTGTTCACGCGGGACACCCACTCGGTGGAGCTGACCGAGGACGGCGAGGCGATGCTCGGCTTCGCCCGGCGGATCCTGGACGTGCACGAGCAGGCGACGCGGTTCTTCACCGGCAGCCGGCCGCGCGGACGGCTGCGGTTCGGCGCGTCGGAGGACTTCGTGCTGACCCGGCTGCCGGAGATCCTGGAGCGGTTCCGGCACGAGCACCCGGAGGTCGACCTGGAGCTGACGGTCGAACTGTCCGGCATCCTGCACGAGCGGCTGGCGGCGGGCCGGCTGGACCTGGTGCTGGCCAAGCGGCGGCCCGAGGACCCGCGGGGCGAGCTGGTCTGGCACGACGAGCTGGTGTGGATCGGCGCGCCGGGGCTGCGGCCGGCCCCGGACCGTCCGGTGCCGCTGATCGTCTATCCGCCGCCCGGCATCACCCGGGCCCTCGCCCTGCGGGCGCTGGAGCGGGAGGGCCGCCCGTGGCGCATCGTGTGCACCAGCGGCAGCCTCAACGGGCTGCTCGCGGCGGCCCGCGCCGGGCTCGGGGTGATGGTGCACGCGCGCGGGCTGATCCCGCCGGGGCTGGTGCGGATGCCGGAGCGGGCGGGGCTGCCGGAACCGGGCGAGGTGGACTTCGTGGTGGTGCACGGGCGGCGCCGTCCCTCCGCGCAGGGCGCGGCGGACGCGCTGGCGTCGGCGATCCTCGCGGGCGGCGACCGGCTGCACCGGGGCGGGCGGGGGTGACGTTCCGGTCGGCGCGCACGCTGGAACCGGTGGGGCCGCAGGACGCCCCAAGGGGCGGTCATGAGGCCGTACAGATTCGGTGGAGATTGCTCCACCGAAACTTACTCATCGGTCAGGTTTCTGTCCGGCCCTTCCCCTTGTGAGCGCATTTTCCTCCCCTGACCAGCACGGACGAGAGCTCCGCCCGGTTTTCGCTCCCCTCCCGTCCGCCGCCCGCGTGGGGTAGCTTTCACGGCGCCGTGCGGGACGAGGGCGTCACCGCACCATTCCGGCGCTGAGGAGCGGGGAGCGGGTTTGCGCGAGTTCACCAACCCTCCGTCGGCCCTGGAACCTCCGGTGGGCGGTCTGGCCGACGTGGTCTTCCGGTATGCCGCGGAGGACCCGTCGCGCGTCGCGCTCGGCCGCAAGGACGACACCGGCCGGTGGCGGGACGTGACCGGCGCCGAGTTCCGCGACGAGGTGCTCGCCCTCGCGAAGGGCCTCCTCGCGGGCGGTGTCCGGTTCGGCGACCGGGTCGCGATCATGTCCCGTACCCGGTACGAATGGACGCTCTTCGACTTCGCGCTGTGGACGATCGGCGCGCAGGTCGTGCCCGTCTACCCCACGTCCTCCGCCGAGCAGTGCTTGTGGATGCTGCACGACGCGGAGGTGACGGCCGCGATCGTGGAGCACGAGGACCACGCGATGACGATCGCCACCGTCATCGACCGGCTGCCGCGGATGCGCCGGCTGTGGCAGCTCGACGCGGGCGCGGTGCAGGAGCTGTACGACGCGGGCGCGCACCTCGACGACGAGGTGGTGCACCGGCACCGGCGGGCGGTCACCCCCGACTCGGTCGCGACGGTCATCTACACCTCGGGCACCACCGGCCGCCCCAAGGGCTGTGTGCTCTCGCACGGCAGCTTCATGTACGAGGCGGACACCGTCATCGCACGCTGGGAGCCGGTGTTCCACTCACGCCGGGGCGACGAGGCGTCGACGCTGCTGTTCCTGCCGCTCGCGCACGTCTTCGGGCGGATGGTGCAGGTGGCGGCGATCCGCGGGAAGGTGAAGTTCGGCCATCAGCCGCAGCTGAACGCGGCGGCGCTGATGCCCGATCTGGCCGCGTTCCGGCCGACGTTCTTCCTGGCCGTGCCGTACATCTTCGAGAAGGTGTTCAACGCGGCGCGGCGCAAGGCGGAACGGGAGGGCCGCTCGGGCCCGTTCGAGAAGGCCGTCGAGGTGGCCGTCAAGTACGCGGACGCGGTGGAGGCGAGGGCCTGGGGCACCGGGCCGGGACCGTCCGCGGCGCTGCGGATGCAGCACCAGCTCTTCGACAAGCTCGTCTACGCCAAGATCCGGGCGGCGATGGGCGGCAGGATCCGGCACGCCATGTCGGGCGGTTCGGCGATGGACCGCCGGCTCGGGCTGTTCTTCGCGGGCGCGGGCGTGCACGTCTACGAGGGGTACGGCCTCACGGAGTCGACGGCGGCGGCCACCGCCAACCCGCCCGAGCGCACCCGCTACGGCACGGTCGGGCAGCCCATCCCCGGGGTCACCGTGCACATCGCGGACGACGGCGAGATCTGGCTGCACGGCGACAACGTCTTCGACGGCTACCTCAACAACCCCGAGGCGACCGACGAGACACTGCACGACGGCTGGCTGGCCACCGGCGACCTCGGCTTCCTCGACGAGGACGGCTACCTCACCATCACCGGCCGCAAGAAGGAGATCCTGGTGACCTCCGGCGGCAAGAGCGTCTCGCCGGGGGTGCTGGAGGAGCGGGTGCGGGACCATCCGCTGGTCAGCCAGTGCATCGTCGTCGGCAACGACCGCCCGTACATCGCCGCGCTGGTCACCCTGGACCAGGAGGCCGTCGAGCACTGGCTGGCGATGCGCGGCAAGGCGCGGATGTCACCGGCCGAGCTGGTGCGGGACGCGGATCTGGAGACGGAGGTGCGGCGGGCCGTGGTCGCGGCGAACACCCTGGTCTCGCAGGCCGAGTCGATCCGTACGTTCCGGATCCTGGCACAGCCGTTCACCGAGGAGGACGGGCTGCTCACACCGTCGCTGAAACTGAAGCGGAGGGCGATCGAGAAGGCGTACGGGACCGAGGTCGAGGCGCTCTACCAGGCATGAATTTCCCGGTCAGGAATGCGCCACGGGTCGTGATCGTCGACGATGGGGGTAACACCTGTACGTATCTGACCACAACCGAAGGATCGAGAGCTCGTGAGCAAGGTCCCCCCGATCACCCTGAACAACGGCGTCGAGATGCCCCAGCTGGGCTTCGGCGTCTGGCAGGTGCCGGACGCGGAGGCCGAGACGGCCGTGACGACGGCGCTGGAGGCCGGCTACCGCAGCATCGACACCGCCGCGATCTACGGCAACGAGGAGGGCACCGGACGGGCCCTCGCGAAGTCGGACGTCCCGCGCGAGGACCTCTTCGTCACCACCAAGCTCTGGAACAGCGACCAGGGGTACGACTCCACCCTGCGGGCCTTCGACACGTCCCTGTCGAAGCTCGGTCTCGAGTACGTGGACCTGTACCTGATCCACTGGCCGACGCCCGCCCGGGACCGGTACGTCGACACCTACAAGGCGTTCGAGAAGCTGCTCGACGACGGCCGGGTCCGCGCCATCGGCGTCTCCAACTTCCTGCCGGAGTACCTGGAGCGGCTGACCGCCGAGACGTCGGTGGTCCCGGCGGTCAACCAGATCGAGCTGCATCCGCATCTGCAGCAGCACGCCTCGCGTGAGTACCACGCGGAGCGGGGCATCGCGACCGAGGCGTGGTCGCCGCTCGGTTCCGGCAAGGGGATCCTGGAGATCCCGGCGATCGTGGCGATCGCGCAGAAGCACGGGCGTACGGCGGCGCAGGTGGTGCTGCGCTGGCACCTTCAGCTGGGGAACATCGTCATCCCGAAGTCGGTGACGCCGTCCCGGATCGCGGAGAACATCGATGTGTTCGGGTTCAGTCTGGACGCGGAGGACCTCGCCGCGATCAGCGCGCTCAACGAGGACCGGCGGATCGGCTCGCATCCGGCGGAGTTCAACGGCGGCTGACGTCTCCGGGGGCGGGGCGGGGACGGGTCGCGCGGCCCGGCGCCGACGGGGTGTCTCCCCCGCTCCCGGCTTCGCCCGGGCGGGGAAGGCACGACCGTCCCCGGAGACCGTCACACGGGCCGTACCGCCGTGTGGACCGTGTGGGCCGCCAGGACGAACACGTCCGGGCGGTGGTGGACGCTCGCCTCGTCGGCGGGGTCGAGGAGGCGGTCAAGGGTGGCGCGGTCGTCGGCGTCCAGGTCCTCGCCGATGACCTCGCGCGTGCGGGTGAGGGCGGCGACCACATGGGCGCGGGAGCGGTCCGTGACCGGGGCGGGGAGGTCGAGGAGGAAGGTGCGCGAGCGGGTGTGGCGCAGACCGGCCGAGGTGAGCAGGGCCGGCCAGTCCTCGACGACCGCCACCGAGCCCGGCAGTTCGGCCCGCATCCGGCCGAACCGCTCCTCCTGCACCGCGTCGATGCGCGCCTGGAGACCGGGCCGGCCGAACCCGATGTCGCGGGGCAGGAACCGGGGAGGCAGCCCGCCCTCCATCACGGCCAGCGTGCCGCCGGGCGCCAGCCGCTCCGCGCAGGCGGCCAGCGCGGCGGCCTGGTCCCCGAGGTGGTGCACGCTGCGGCTGGCCCACAGCAGGTCGACCGGGTAGTCCAGCTCGCCGAGCACCTCGGGGAGTTCACCGGCGAGGGTGCCGAAACGGTCGCCGGCGCCCTGGCGCCCGGCCCGGTCCCTGGCCCGCTCCAGCAGCGGTTCGCTGCCGTCGACGGCCACGACCCGCGCGCCCGGGAAGGTCTCGGCGAACAGACACGCGATGACGCCGGGACCGCTGCCCGCGTCCACGATCAGTCCCGGTTCCGTCACCTCCTTCGCCAGCCAGTTCAGGGCCCGCTCGTAGAGCGGCGTGAACAGCTCCGCCTCGGATTCGAGCAGGGGTGCCATCTCGGCCCAGTCGTGGCCGTGGTCGTGCCCCCCGTGCTTGCGCCCGTGGTCGTGCTGGTGGTCGTGGTCGTGCGCCATGGTGCTCAGCCTCTCCGCTCGGATGCCGCCAGGGTGCGACGACGCACCGGCGACGGGCAACTCACGTTGCCGGTCCGGCAAGAAGGACGCGGCGGACGAGGCGCGCGGCGGTCCGCCGGGGCAGGACCCGGCAGGTCCTGCCCCGGCGGACCGGTGGTCAGCCCGTCACGACAGCGGCGGGTACGCGTTCCTCATCAGCTCCTGGAACTGGGCGGAGAACCAGTGCCCGGAGATCGGGGCATTGCCCAGCGCACCCGACATGTTGTTGTCGTTGCGCGGGTTGCCGGTGTACGTCGGGTCGCACATCCGGTCGAAGCCCTTGCCCTCGTCGTTGTCGATGGCCTCGCTGGCCCCGTCGGACTCACCCGGGGGCTTCATCCACACGTAGGCGTCGATCCCGGGCTCCGGGGAGGCCTGCGGCCGCTCGCCGAGGCCGGCTCCCGCCTGGTTGCACCAGTTGCCGGTGTTGAAGCGGCGGTCGTAGCGGCCGCCGTCGACGTAGGTGTCCACGCTGGTCGTGGCGCCGGGCCCGGTGGGCCGGTTCGCGCCGCCCCAGCCGTTGCGGGAGGTGTCGATCAGCATGCCGATGCCGGAGTCGAAGCCGATCGAGACCAGCTTCTCGCGCAGCGCCTGGGCGTACGACAGCTCGTCGACGTAACGGTTCCAGCTGACCCACTTCGACTCGCGCACCGACTTGCCGGCCACGCTGTCGCTGATGGAGAAGTGGTCCTCCTTCAGCGCGCTGTAGTTGGCCGTGTTGGCGATGAAGCCGTGCACGTCGGCGACGGTCGCGCCCTCGGCGGTCGCGGCCTGCTTGAACATGTCGGCGGAGGCGCCGAAGTTGTCGTCCCAGCCCAGCCAGCCGTGGTGGCCGGCGTCCACGTAGTTGTAGACGTTGGGCACGTCGCCGAGCTTGTTGAGGGCGTAGCCGACGCCCTTGACGTAGTTGCCGTTGGCCTTCATCACGTCGCAGTTGGGCGTGACGGTGGGCCGCGGGGAGACGTTGGTGACCAGGTTCGGCAGGGAGTCGATCTCGACCGTGGTGACGATCCGCAGGTCGGCGTACTTCTCGTCGGCGAGGATGGCCTTGATCGGGTCGATGTACTGCGTCTTGTACTTGTCGATCTCCGTCGGGCCGAGCTCGCCGTTGGAGGCGAGGGCGGCGCAGTCACGGCCGGGCAGGTTGTAGATGACCAGCTGGATGACGAGCTCGCCGGAACCCTTCTGCCGCAGGGCCTCGTCGAGGTGGTCGCGCAGGCCCATGCCGCCGTTGACGCCGTTGATGGCGGCGGTGCGGTCCAGCCAGACACCGGTCGGCTGGTTCGCGATGCGGCTGCCGCCCGGCTCGGCGGCCGCCTTCTCGGACCACTCGGGGTTCACGTACACCTTGGCGCCGTCGTAGGGGTTGTTCACCCGGCCGGTCGGGTCCGGCGGCGGGTCGGTGGGGCCGCCGCCGGAGTCGACGTTGCAGGTCACGCCGTCGAGGGTGAAGGTGGCGGGGACGGCGTTGCTGCCGCTGTAGGTGCCCTGGAAGCCGAAGGAGGTCGAACCCCCGGTGGCCAGGGTGCCGTTGTAGGACTCGTTGGCGGCGGTGACGTTCGCGCCGGACTGGCTCACCTTGGCGTTCCAGCCGCTGGTGATCCTCTGGTTGCCGGCGTAGGACCACTTCAGCGACCACGACGACTTGGCGGCGCTGTTGTTGGTGATCGTCACGGACGCGGTGAAGCCGGAACCCCAGTCGTTCTGCACCTTGTAGTCCACGGTGCAGGGGACGGCGGCAGCCGCGCCGGCGGCGCCGGGGACGGCGGCGATCGCCGTCCCGGCGGCGCCGGCGACCAGCGCCATGGCGGCGAGAAGCGCGGTTCTGGTGCGACTCATCGTGCGGGTTTCCTATCCGTAGGGGGCTGTCCTTCTTGGGCGCGCGCGGACGATCGCGCGGCCTGGTGCCTCACGGGTGGGGATGCCGTTCGGGCCTGATGGGGGCAGGCCCGTGGTGCCGGCCGGAGGCTTCCGGACAGCACGGACGGCACATGGATCCCACGGAACGAGCGACCCCGCGTCAGGTGCTCCACACGTGTACGGGGGGTGGCTCAAAGTACTGAACGCGGGGGGTGGCGCATCGAGCGACTCCTTGCAGCTCGGACGCGTCGTGACGGACGCGTCGACTGATGGAACCGCTCCCACTGGTGCACATGAAGCTAGCGCCAAGTGACGGTAAAGAACAGAGGGTGAACCGACTTTCACGCAAGTTGAACCGTCGAATGTTTTCGACTCGCCCCAAGGGTTGACCGTACCCCACCCCGTCCCCACTATGGGAGCGCTCCCACTGGTTCAAGGCTTGACATGTACGAGTCGCAGGAGGAACCAGCACCATGCATCCCCCACCCAGGAGACGCAGAGGCTTACGGAGATCGCTGACGGCCGTCGCCGCTGCTCTCGCGCTTCCGCTGACCATGCTGTCGACCGGCTCGACTCCCGCTCAGGCGGCTGCCGTCCAGTGCAGCGTCGACTACAAGACGAACGACTGGGGTTCCGGATTCACCGCGGATCTGACCCTCACCAACCGCGGTACGGACGTCATCGACGGCTGGACCCTGACGTACGACTACACGGGCAACCAGAGACTCTCGAACGGCTGGAACGGCAGCTGGTCGCAGTCCGGCAGGACCATCACCGTGAAGGACGCCGGGTACAACGCCCGGATCGCCGCCGGCGCCGCCGTCACGACCGGCGGCCAGTTCACCTACAGCGGCAGCAACGCCGCTCCCACCTCGTTCGCCATCAACGGCACCCCCTGCGTCGGGGCCCACCAGCCGCCGATCACCGTGCTGACCAGCCCCGAGGCCGGCGCCGTCTACACGCAGGGCGAGGCGGTCCCGCTCGCCGCCACCGCGGCGGCGGCCGACCGGGCCACCGTCACCAAGGTGGAGTTCTACGACGACACCACGCTGCTGGGCACGGACACCAGCTCGCCCTTCACGCTCTCCGCCTCTGGTTTGACCGTGGGCAGTCATTCGCTGGTGGCGAAGGCGTACGACAGCATGGGGGCCTCCGCCTCCTCGACGCCGGTCGGCATCACGGTCGCCTCGGGTCCCGCCGTGGTGGCCACGCCGTCCCAGCTCGGCGTCCAGCAGGGCGAGTCGGGCTCGTACGAGGTGAAGCTGTCGAAGCAGCCGGCCTCGAACGTGACCGTCACGACGGCCCGGGCGAGCGGCAACTCGGGACTGTCGGTCTCCGCCGGCGCCTCGCTCACCTTCACACCGTCGAACTGGAACACCGCGCAGAAGGTGACGATCGCCGCCGACTCCTCGGGCAGCGGCTCGGCGGTCTTCGAGTCCTCGGCGCCGGGCCACGCCAAGGCGGCGGTCACGGTGACGCAGCTGGGCGCGGAGAAGGCGTACGACGCGCGCTTCCTGGAGCTGTACGGGAAGATCACCGACCCGGCGAACGGCTACTTCTCGCCGGAGGGCATCCCGTACCACTCGGTGGAGACGCTGATCGTCGAGGCGCCGGACCACGGTCACGAGACCACCTCGGAGGCGTACAGCTACCTGCTGTGGCTGCAGGCCATGTACGGCAAGGTGACCGGTGACTGGTCGAAGTTCAACGGGGCCTGGGAGATCATGGAGAAGTACATGATCCCGACCCACGCCGACCAGCCCACCAACTCCTTCTACAACGCCTCCAAGCCGGCGACGTACGCGCCCGAGCACGACACCCCGAACGAGTACCCGTCGCAGCTCGACACGGGCGTCTCGGTCGGCCCCGACCCGATCGCGTCCGAGCTGAAGTCCGCCTACGGCACCGACGACGTCTACGGCATGCACTGGATCCAGGACGTCGACAACGTCTACGGCTACGGCAACTCGCCCGGCAAGTGCGAGGCGGGCCCGTCGGACACCGGGCCGTCGTACATCAACACCTTCCAGCGCGGCCCGCAGGAGTCGGTGTGGGAGACCGTCACCCAGCCCACCTGTGACGCCTTCAAGTACGGCGGGAAGAACGGCTACCTGGACCTGTTCACCAAGGACGCCTCGTACGCCAAGCAGTGGAAGTTCACCAACGCCCCGGACGCCGACGCGCGCGCCGTGCAGGCCGCGTACTGGGCGGACCTGTGGGCCAAGGACCAGGGCAAGGGTTCCCAGGTCTCCGCGACCGTCGCCAAGGCCGCGAAGATGGGTGACTACCTGCGCTACGCCATGTACGACAAGTACTTCAAGAAGATCGGCAACTGCACCAGCACGTCCTGCCCGGCCGGCACCGGCAAGGACGCCTCGCACTACCTGCTCTCCTGGTACTACGCCTGGGGCGGCGCCACCGACACCTCGGCGGGCTGGGCCTGGCGCATCGGCTCCAGCCACGCGCACGGCGGCTACCAGAACCCGCTGGCCGCGTACGCGCTGAGCCAGTACGCGCCGCTGAAGCCGAAGTCGGCGACGGGCGCGGACGACTGGGCCAAGTCGATGCAGCGCCAGCTGGAGTTCTACCGCTGGCTGCAGTCCGACGAGGGCGGCATCGCGGGCGGCGCGACCAACAGCTGGGCGGGCCGGTACACGACCCCGCCGTCCGGCACGCCGACCTTCTACGGCATGCACTACGACGAGAAGCCGGTCTACCACGACCCGCCGTCCAACCAGTGGTTCGGCTTCCAGGCGTGGTCGATGGAGCGGGTCGCCGAGCTGTACCAGCAGACCGGCAACGCGCTCGCCAAGTCGGTTCTCGACAAGTGGGTCGACTGGGCGCTGTCGGAGACCACGGTCAACCCGGACGGTTCCTTCCGGATCCCGTCGACGCTGCAGTGGTCGGGCAAGCCCGACACCTGGAACGCGTCGTCGCCCGGCGCCAACAGCGGGCTGCACGTCACCGTCGCCGACTACACCAACGACGTCGGTGTGGCCGCGGCGTACGCCAAGACGCTGACGTACTACGCCGACCGCTCCGGTGACACCGAGGCGGCGGCCACGGCGAAGGCGCTCCTCGACGGCATGTGGGAGAACAACCAGGACGCGCTCGGTATCGCCGTCCCGGAGACCCGCGCCGACTACAACCGCTTCGACGACCCGGTCCACGTCCCGAGCGGCTGGACCGGCACCATGCCCAACGGTGACGTGATCAACTCGTCGTCGACGTTCGCGTCGATCCGTTCCTTCTACCAGGACGACCCGGCGTGGTCGAAGATCGAGTCCTATCTGGCGGGCGGCGCCGCGCCCACCTTCACGTACCACCGGTTCTGGGCCCAGGCCGACATCGCCCTGGCCATGGGCTCGTACGCGGAGCTTCTCGAATAGCCCCCGCCGACGCTCCGCGTACCGGCCCCGGCACATGACGCCGGGACCACACACGGCCGGGCGGTCCCACCCGCGCACGGTGGGGCCGTCCGGCCCTCGCACGCTCTCCCCGCTCCCCCTCCCCCCAAGAGGAAGGAACCTCCGTGCGAAGAACCCGTGTTCTCACGACCGTGCTCGCGCTGGCGGCCGGTCTGCTCGCGGGCGGCCCGCCCGCCCTGGCCGCCGGCGCCCCACAGCCGGCCGGCACGCTCGCCGCCGACACCTACACCTGGAGGAACGCGCGCATCGACGGTGGCGGCTTCGTGCCCGGCATCGTCTTCAACCGCGGTGAGAAGGACCTGGCCTACGCCCGCACCGACATCGGCGGCGCCTACCGCTGGCAGGAGTCCACGAAGACCTGGACCCCGCTGCTCGACTCGGTCGGCTGGGACGACTGGGGGCACACCGGTGTGGTGAGCCTCGCCTCCGACTCCGCCGACCCCGACCGGGTGTACGCGGCGGTCGGCACGTACACCAACGACTGGGACCCGACGAACGGCGCGGTGCTGCGCTCCACGGACCGGGGCGCGAGCTGGAAGAAGGCGGACCTGCCGTTCAAGCTGGGCGGGAACATGCCGGGGCGCGGCATGGGGGAACGGCTGGCGGTCGACCCCCACGACAACGATGTGCTGTACCTGGGCGCGCCCAGCGGCCACGGGCTGTGGCGGTCGACCGACGCGGGCGTCACCTGGTCGGAGGTGACGGCGTTCCCCAACCCCGGGAACTACGCGCAGGATCCGAGCGACACCTCCGGGTACGCGTCCGACAACCAGGGCATCACCTGGGTCACCTTCGACGAGTCGACGGGCGGCGCCGGGACGGCGACGAGGACGATCTACGTCGGGGTCGCCGACAAGGAGAACGCCGTCTACCGGTCGACGGACGCGGGCGCGACCTGGCAGCGGATCGCCGGGCAGCCGACGGGACACCTGGCGCACAAGGGCGTCCTCGACGCCGAGAACGGCTACCTGTACCTGGCCTACAGCGACACCGGCGGTCCGTACGACGGCGGCAAGGGCCGGCTGTACCGGTACGCGACGGCGACCGGCACCTGGACGGACATCAGCCCGGTGGCGGAGGCCGACACCTACTACGGCTTCAGCGGCCTGACCGTGGACCGGCAGAACCCGGGCACGGTGATGGCGACGGCGTACAGCTCCTGGTGGCCGGACACGCAGATCTTCCGCTCGACGGACAGCGGCGGCACCTGGACGCAGGCGTGGAGCTACACGTCGTACCCCAGCCGCGAGAACCGCTACACGATGGACGTCTCGTCCTCCCCGTGGCTGACCTGGGGCGCGAACCCGTCGCCGCCGGAGCAGACGCCGAAGCTGGGCTGGATGACGGAGGCGCTGGAGATCGACCCGTTCGACTCCGACCGGATGATGTACGGGACGGGCGCGACGATCTACGGCACGGAGAACCTGGGGAACTGGGACTCCGGGTCGAAGTTCACCATCACCCCGATGGTGCGCGGCCTGGAGGAGACGGCCGTCAACGACCTGATCTCCCCGCCGTCCGGTGCCCCGCTGATCAGCGCGCTCGGTGACGTCGGCGGCTTCCGGCACACGGACCTGACCAAGGTCCCGTCGATGATGTTCACCCAGCCGAACTTCACCTCGACGACCAGCCTCGACTTCGCCGAGTCCCAACCGAACACGGTGGTACGGGCCGGCAACCTGGACTCCGGTCCGCACATCGCGTTCTCGACCGACAACGGCGCCAACTGGTTCGCGGGCACCGACCCTTCGGGCGTGAGCGGCGGCGGGACGGTCGCGGCGGCGGCCGACGGCAGCCGGTTCGTGTGGAGCCCGCAGGGCGCGGGCGTGCACTACGCGACCGGGTTCGGCACGTCCTGGTCGGCGTCGAGCGGCATCCCGGCGGGGGCGGTCGTCGAGTCCGACCGGGTGGACCCGAAGACGTTCTACGGCTTCAAGTCCGGGACGTTCTACGTCAGTACGGACGGCGGCGCGACGTTCACGGCGTCGGCGGCGACGGGGCTCCCGGCCGGTGACAGCGTGCGCTTCAAGGCACTCCCGGGTGCGAAGGGCGACATCTGGCTGGCGGGCGGGGCGAGCGACGGGCCGTACGGCCTGTGGCACTCCACGGACTCGGGCGCGACGTTCACCAAACTGTCGAACGTCGACGAGGCCGACACCGTCGGCTTCGGCAAGGCGGCGCCGGGCGCCTCGTACCAGACCCTCTTCACCAGCGCGGAGATCGGCGGCGTACGCGGCATCTTCCGCTCCACGGACCGGGGCGCGACCTGGACCCGGGTCAACGACGACGCCCACCAGTGGGGCTGGACGGGCGCGGCCATCACCGGTGACCCGCGGGTCTACGGCCGGGTCTACGTGGCGACCAACGGCCGCGGTGTCGTCTACGGCGACACCTCGGACACCGGCGGCACGGACCCGGAGGAGCCCGAGGAGCCGGAGGAGCCCGGTCCGTCGGGTGCCTGCGCGGTGACCTACAAGATCACCAACCAGTGGGGCGACGGCTTCCAGGCCGACGTCCAGCTCACCAACACGGGCCCGGCCGCCTGGAACGGCTGGTCCCTGACCTGGTCCTTCGCGAACGGCCAGAAGATCTCCCAGCTCTGGAACGGGTCCCCCACCCAGTCCGGTCCGACGGTGACGGTACGCAACACCGACTGGAACGGCACGGTGGCGGCGGGCTCGTCGGTCGCCTTCGGCTTCACGGCGACCCGCTCCGCGACGAACACGGCACCGACCGCCTTCGAACTGGGCGGACAGGCCTGCGCGGTGCGCTGAGGACCGCCGGTGGGGGATGACGACCGGGCCCCCGCCGGCGACAGCGAGGAAGCCCCGATGCGCGGACGGCCGGTTCACCGAGGCCGTGACCCGCGGCCCCTTCGCCCGCCCGTACCGGGTACGGGCGGGCGAAGGGGCCGGGGCCACCGAGCGGGCGGTGCCGTGCCGTTCTCCCGGGGCGTGAGCACCGCCGCCCCGGTGCCGCGGGAACGGCTCCCCCGGCCCGGGCCTGCCCGCCGTGCGGGGAGCGGACGGCGCTCCTACAGGTCCTCGAACGTGCCCTGGGCGTCCAGCCTCACCCTTCGGCGGCCGACGAGGGGCACGGTGCCGAGGGCTCCCCGGGCCGAGACGCCCGCGCGCAGGGTGGTGTGGAGGTGGGCCTGCGTGGCGCCGTCGGGCAGGCCGGCCAGAAGCCGCAGGGTGCGGTCGACGTGCAAAGGAGCCTCCCCGACCTGGAGGAAGTCCCACCAGGCCGCGGCGAACATGGGGCCGGACGAGGTGAGCCGGGGGAAGAACACGTCCTGTTCCCTGGCCCGTTCGACGGTGACCTCCGGTCCCAGGGGGACGGTCTCGATCTGAAGGGACAGGCCGCCGCCGTAGCGGGTGCTCACTCTGACCGGGTCGGTGGCCACCTCGTCCCTGGGACTGAGGTCCAGGACCGTGCCGTCACTGCCGGAGACGTCCACGCTCACCCTCACCCAGCGCAATCGGCACTCCGGGTGCCGGTGGGCGACACACCGCAGCGAGATGTCGACCGCGACCCCCTGGCCGTTGCCGAGCGGGTTCCAGGAGGCGGGCCCGGCGCGCAGGGCGAACCTGTTCTCCCGTGCCAGCAGCCTGACCGTCCGGTCCACGGCGGCCGGTTCGGCACGCTCTTCCAGCGCCGCTTCGTCGATGTCCATGGTGTAGTCGACGACGTGTTCGCCGGCCCCCGTGTCCTGTGCGTTTCCCACCCGTTCCTCCTTCATCGCCAGTCACCGGCGGCCACGAACGCGCCCCAGTGGTAGAAGTGCCGGCGGTGCGGTGGCGTGCCCGCCACGGCCCGTGCGGCGTGGTGGAGCGCGTCCGCGCAGCCGAAGCCCTCCGCCAGTTCCCGGTGGAACGCGGTGAGCAGCACGGCCGCGGACGTGTCCGCCACCTTCCACTGGCTCACCACGACCGACCTGCACCCGCCCAGGAACAGGGCGCGCGTGAGCCCCACCGGTTCGTCCCCGGTCCGCTGCTCGTTCACGCCTGTCTCGCAGCCGCTGAGCACCACGGTACCGGCCCCGACACGGCGGCCCACGAGGTCGGAGGCGCGCAGCACACCGTCGGCCATGTCCATGCCCCGTTCGAAGCCGTCCCCGGTCGAGAGGTGTCCGTGCCCCGCCAGATGCACCAGCGCGCACGCGTCGAGCGCGTCCAGTACACGCGCCGTCGTCACCTCGGCCCCCAGCCTCTCCCGGACCGAGAGGAGCCGGGCCACGGCTCCGGCCTCCTCGGCCGACCTCGGGAGGTCGGACCGCGAGTCACCGAAGACCGATCGCGCCCCCGCTCGTGTCCGCTCCCCCCGCGTCGTCCGGTTCAGGAGGTCGAGCAGCACGGCGCTGCTCGGGCTGTAACACACCGGATTGCGCAACAGCAGCGGCTCACCCGCGACGGGGAGTGTGTGCAGCGGCAGGTCGTGGAGGATTCCGTGCGGTACGAGGTACAGGATGTCCCCGGGTGAGAGCCAGTCGGCCAGGGGGGCGACGAGGGAGGAGAAGGAGTGCCAGTCGCGCTCCCCTCCGTCGGCGAGGTCCTGCATCATCAGGCGGACCCCGCCGGGGCGGCGGAAGTACTGGGCGGCGTAGCGGGACAACCGCGCGTGGTCGACCGCGACGGTCTCCACCCGCGGCGCGGCCCAGTCGGCGCGCAGGGCGAACAGCAAGGTTCCCGTCGGGCCGCACCGGTACTCGGCCACGACGATCCGCCGCCCGGCGGTGTGCCGCTCCTCCTCGCCGAGTGCGGCACGCAGCTCCTCGTAGGCCGGCGGCTCGACGGACCTGGCGCGCGCGTAGCCGGCCATCGGGCCCGTGCGCATCGTGGCCAGAAGTCCGTCGATCTCCCGGCGCAGGGCCAGTTCCTCCGCGTCGGTGGCCGCCGGCCGCTTCCGCAGGTCCTGTTCCCGCGCGAGTTCGGGGACCTGTCTCAGGACGGGTTCGGGGGGCGTGAGTTCACCGAGTCCGTCCAGCAGGGCCCGGGACTTGGACCGCTCGAGCCATCTCAGGGCCGTGGCCGCGTCGGCCCTGCGGTACCAGTGCAGTTCGAAACCGAGACGGTAGACCTCCGAGGTGTCGCCGGCCAGAGCGATGCGTACGTGCTGGGTCCGCAGTGCGGTCGTGTCCGCGGTCGCCGCTGCCGCCCGCAGCCGGTCGACCTCCCGGGCGGCCTCGTCGAGCAGGGTGTCCGCCCGGGACCAGTGGCGGGCGCGGTCCCTCTCGGTGGACGCGTAGCGGTCGCCCGTCTCCAGGGCGCAGATGCCGCGGTGGAACAGGACCCGCCAGATCTCCGGGCGCAGGCCCGCGGCGGCCAGCAGCCCCTGGACCTCGGCGAGGCGCCGGTCGGCGTCCTCGTACAGCGCGGCCCCACCGCCGTGGCGGGCCCTGTCCATCAGCACCAGGGCCTGGTAGCTGAGGGTGAAGGCCAGTTGGGGGCCGAGGCCGAGGGTCCGGCAGAGGTCCTCGGCCCGGCTCAGCGACGTCCCGCACTCCTCCCAGTCCTGGGTGAAGAAGGCCGCCTGCCCGCGCTGCTGGTGCACCGACACCAGGTGGACGCGGGCGTCCAGGGTCGTCAGGGGTTCCAGCAGCGCTGTGGCCCGGTCGAAGAGGCCGGCTGTCTCCTCGGGGGAGAGGAGCGTGGTCCCGCCGCGTCTGCGGGCCAGTACCGCCACCCACGCCTCGAGGGCCAGGCAGCGCGCCTCGTCCACGGGAAGACCCAATCGGCGGGCCGCGGCGGCACCCCGCTCCAGGTGGACGCGGGCCGCCGGTCCGTCGGAATCGGCCAGCAGACCGGCCAGTGACAGCGACACCTCGGGCAGCAGACCGGCCGGCGCCGGCCGGTCCCGCAGTTCACGGTCGATCTCCCGCAGCAGCAGCACGGCCTCGTCCCCGAGGCCCATCGCCGAGAGCACCGACGCGCGCACGACCGCCTGCCCGACGAACTCCCCCGCCTCCGAGGGACCCCGCCGTGCGGTGAGGAGGTCGGCGCGTCCGCGGTCGCCGGCCCGGAAGGCGGTGTCCGCCTCGCCGATCGCCCGCGCGTCGTCGGCGAGGGGATGCCCGATGAGCCGGGTCAGGGCGGCCGCCTCCTGATCGGCGTTCTTCCGCGCCTCCGCGTCGCCGTGGTGGATGTGCCACTGGGACAGCGCCTGCCACGCGGTCAGCTCCTGGGCCGGTACCCGCGCCTCCCGGAAACCGTTCGCGGCCTTCTCGGTGAGGGCGACTCCGTCGGGCACCCCGTGGTTCAGGCACAGGTGCCCCAGGGCCAGGTACGCCCGTGGTTCGCCGAGGCGGCCGCCGGCCGCGGTGATCCGCTCCGCCGCGTTCTCGAGCGCGGCCACGAGCGGCCCGGGCTCCCGTCCCCGCGGCTTCCCGAAGTCGGTGGCGAACCAGACCTCGAGGTCCAGTTCGGCCCGTGCGAACGCCGACTCGGCGGCCGACAGGCCGTCACCCCGCCGCTGCGCCGCTTCCAGGGCGGCCGCCAGCAGATCACGTGCCCGGGCGGGGTCGGCTCCCGGGTTCCCGCGCAGGAACGACGCGGCCCTGCGTACGGCCCGGTCGGCGTCGCCGGGCAGACCGGCGTCGCGGTAGGCGTCCGCCGCGGACTCCCACGCGTCGGCCACGGCCGTGCGCCGGCCGGGTTCCTGACCCGAGAGCAGGAACCGCAGTGCCAGTCCCTGCGCGCGGAGGTCACCGGCCAGCAGGCCCGGTGCCGAGGCCCCGCGGGCGGCGATCCGCTCGCAGTGCGCGACGAACGCGTCCAGCGCCCGGGGGGTGAGCGCCGCCCTGTTTCTGTAGACCTCGGTCAAGCGGCTCCACAGATCGGCGACGCCGTCCGGGGCGAATCGTCCCCGCGCGTCGTCGACCAGGGCGCCCGCCTCACGGATCAGGCCCTGCTCCAGCCGGCACCGGAGCAGGAGCGTCCACACCTCCTCGTCCCCGCCGTCCGGGACCGGCCGATGCGCGGCGTCTCCGACCGCTCCCACCAGTTCCGCGTACCGCTGCTGGTCGAGCAGCGCCCTCACCTCTGAGGCGTTCACGTGACTCCCCGTCGTTCCGGTCGTCCGCCGGGACCGCGGGGAGACGGTGCCGCCCTTCCCGGGCACACGCGCCACGGTCCGACCGTCCGAGCGGGGCAACGGACAGGAGAATGCCCTGTTCATCGGTCCCGGACGCCGGGAAACCGTCGTCCTACGCCCGCATCCGGCCCGATCACCCGCACGACGTACGTCAGGTGTACTAGGAAAGCCGGGCCGTGCCCGCTCGCGGACGACGGGTCCGCCTGCCGGACGTCAGGGCGTGAACACTGCCGGCCTCGGTGGTGTCGGCATGCCGGCGCCGATGAAGAAACCGGTGTGCGGGGGCTGGTTGTAGGCGGTGTTCTGCCAGGCCAGGGACGTGCGGTAGAGGGTGTCGTGGAGGAGGGTGGTGATGCGGCGGTCCGTGTCGTGGGGGGTGGAGTAGATGCGCAGGTTCTTGTTGTCGCCGGTGCGCCAGACGACCTCCTCGCGCCAGTCGCCCAGGATGTCACCGGACAGGACCGGGGTGGCCTTGGTGCCGTTGTTCGAGGAGACGCCCGAGCCGGTCAGCAGGCGGGTGTCGGAGGACGTGCCGTACTTGTCGATGTGGGTGCCGTCGAGGAGTTCGCGGACCGGGTCGCCGTCCCACCAGGAGAGGAAGTTGGTGGAGGAGGGCTTGCGGCCCTTGGTGCCGCCGCCCTCGTCGCGGATGCCGCCGTCGGAGGAGGACCACATCTCCGGTCCGGAGTTGCCGGACCAGATGTCCCCCGCGACTCCGCGGCCGTTGTCGCAGCAGGCGGAGAGCTTCCAGCGGACCGTGCCGTTCGCGGGGTCGATGTACAGCGCGGCGGGCTGGCTCGTGGACTCGGAGACCTTGTAGTACTCCAGGCCGGACGTCGACGGGTCGAGGTCGCCGAGGTGCTGGGCGTCGCCGTGGCCGGTCTTCGTGGTCCACAGGCCGTTGCCGTTGTCGTCGACGGCCATCGAGCCGTAGACGATCTCGTCCCGGCCGTCGTTGTCGACGTCCCCGACGGACAGGCTGTGCGAGCCCTGGCCGTCGTAGCCCTTGCCGCTGTTGGTGGAGGAGTTGGTGTCGAAGGTCCAGCGGCGGGTGAACCGGCCGTCCCGCCAGTCCCAGGCCGCGATCACCGTGCGCGTGTAGTAGCCGCGCGCCATGATCAGGGAGGGGCGGGCGCCGTCCAGGTAGGCGGTGCCGGCGAGGAAGCGGTCGACGCGGTTGCCGTAGGAGTCGCCCCAGGAGGAGACGGTGCCGCGGGCCGGGACGTAGTCGACGGTGCCCATCGCCCTGCCGGTCTGCCCGTCGAACATGGTCAGGTACTCGGGGCCGGACAGGACGTATCCGCCGGTGTTGCGGTGGTCGGCGGAGGAGCTGCCGATGACCGCGCCGGTGCCGTCCTTGGTGCCGTCGGCGGTCTTCATGGCGACCTCGGCCCTGCCGTCGCCGTCGTAGTCGTACACCTGGAACTGCGTGTAGTGGGCGCCGGAGCGGATGTTGCGGCCCAGGTCGATGCGCCACAGCCGGGTGCCGTCCAGTTTGATGCCGTCGACGATCGTGTTGCCGGTGTAGCCGGACTGGGAGTTGTCCTTGGCGTTGGTGGGCTGCCACTTGAGCACGATGTCGAGGGCGCCGTCGCCGTCGAGGTCGCCGACGGAGGCGTCGTTGGCCTCGTAGGTGTAGGAGACGCCGTCGGGGGTGGTGCCGCCGGACGGCGGGCTGATCGGTACGTCCTTGTAGCCGGCGCGGAACTGGATCGCGTGCACCGAGTCGCCCTGCTCGGTGCCGTTCACCACCGCGCGGACGGTGTAGTCGGCGTGGGAGGGCGCACCGGAGTGGAAGTAGGTGGTGGTGCCGGTGATCGGACTGGAGTTGACCTTGGTGCCGGCCCGGTAGACGTTGAAGGCGACGCCGTCCGGGTCGGTGCCGAGCCAGCGCCAGCTGACCAGGTTGCCGCTGCCGGTGTACACGCTGACGACGCCGCGGTCCAGCTTCTCGACCTGCCGTGCGGTGGCGGCCTCGGCGGGCGCGTCCGACAGCGCGGTCAGACCGGCGCCGGCCAGCGCCGCCACGGCGAGCGCCGCGGGAAGGGCGACACGGCGTCTGCGGTGCCTGTGGGGGTGGGTCACGGGACGGACCTCCTGGGAGGACGGATGGGTTCCGCCCCTCAGTCGCCGCCGGGACGCTCCAGGTTGCCGTCCTTCCGCTTCCGGTACGCCCGGAGGCGGAACACGGGGTCCGGGCGGGGCCGGTCCTGGTCCGGGAGTGCCGCCAGCCGGGCGGCGAACTCCTCGGCGACCGGCTCTCCGGGCGGCAGGGTGACGAACCAGCCGCGCCGCAGGTCCGCGATGGTGCGGCGAGGGCTGCGGCCCTGTCCGTGGCCCCGGAAGCGGGCCTCCCCCGCGGGCAGCAGACCGTGCGCGGCGGCGCAGGCGTCGACGGCGTCGGGGTCGTCGGGGACCGGGCTGCGCGGACGGGCCGCGAGGACCGCGTCGATGTCGCTGCCGACGTTGTGCGAGGCACCCTTGTGGACGGTGGTGACGTACACCCCGCCGGGCCGCAGCACGCGGGCGCACTCGGCGACGACCGCCCGTACGGCCTCGGGCCCCGGCAACAGGTGCAGCAGCCACACACTGGCCACGGCGTCGAACCGGGCGTCCCCGAAGGGCAGCCGGCGGCTGTCCGCGCGGACCACCGCGCCCGGCAGACGGGCGACGGCCATCCGGGTCATCGCCTCGGAGAGGTCGGCGCCGGTCACCCGCAGACCGGCACGGGCGGCGGCCAGCCGCCGGGTCACGATGCCGGTGCCGCACGCCACGTCCAGCAGCTCCCGCGCCGACGCCGGTACCAGGCTCAGCACGGCCTCCGCGGCCGCCGCCGCCCGGGGCTCCCCGCCGCGCAGGACGTCGTACCGTTCCGCTTCCTCGTCGTAGTCCAGCACGCGCCTCAGTGTGCACCGTGACCGGGGGCCAGGTCCTCCACCCTGCGGGCGAGCTCGAAATCCTTCTCGGTGACGGCGCCGCCCGCGCTGTGGGTGTGCACGGACAGGGTCACCGTGTCGTAGCCGAGGGTGAGGTCGGAGTGGTGGTCGAGCTCCTCCTGCACCTGGGCGATGTGGACGACCATCGCCGTCGCCGCGACGTGCGAGCCGAGCCGGTAGGCGCGGGTGAGCCGGTCACCGTCGAGCGACCATCCCGGCAGCCCGGCCAGCCGCTCCTCGGTCTCCTTCTGCGACAGCGGTTCGACAGGCATGGGCTGCGCTCCTTCGCCGGTTCGGGTCTCGTGGTCCCGTGATCTCGTGCGGGACTCCCAGGCTGCCACAGAAGGTTCCCCGGGGCCCCGCCGGAAGCGGGCGGCGCCCCGGTACGGCCGTTTCTCGATCACCGTCCTGGCATGACCACTGTCACGTCCGGTACCGCTTCCCGCACCGGGGGCGCGGGTCCGCTGCCGCGCGCCTGGCGGGAGCGCAACGCGCTGCTGCCGGCGGCCGGTTACGCGCCGTACCGCCCGAAGACCCCGCTGGACGATCCCGCGCTGGAGGTGGTGCGCGACGGCATCGAGCGGCTGATCAATGGACGTGGCCGTCACCGAGCCGGCCGTGGAGACCCTGCTCCCGGCGGACCCGGCGGACCCGGCGACGGCCGAGTACCTCCGGTCCTGGCTGATCTGACGCTGCGTCCTCCGCGGGGGCCGGGTCGACCGTCTCTCGGGTCGTGCGGCGGGACCGGAGGACCAGTGAAACAGGGCGGTCACCTGCGACTCGTGAGAGTGTCGGAAGAACATGACAGACTGAGCGCATGCCCGGGCGCGTTGGGGAGGCGTGGCGTGAGTGAGCGGCGGGCCGCACCCACCGTGGGCCAGGTGGTTCTGGGAAGGCGGCTGCAGGAACTGAGGGAGGCCGCGGGCCTCTCGCGGGAGGAGGCCGCCCGCGTCCTGCGGGTGGCGCCCGCGACCGTACGGCGGATGGAGACCGCCGAGGTCGCGCTGAAGATCCCGTACGTCCAGCTGCTGCTGAGCGCCTACGGGGTGCCCGAGGCCGAGTCGGCCGCGTTCGTCGAGCTCACCGAGGAGGCGAACCGGCCGGGCTGGTGGCAGCGGTACGGCGACGTGCTGCCCGAGTGGTTCAGCATGTACGTGAGCCTGGAGGGCGCCGCCCGTATCATCCGCTCCTACGAGCCGCACTTCGTGCCGGGGCTGCTGCAGACCGAGGGGTACGCGCGCGCCGTGCTGGAGGCCGGGACGATCGGGACCATCGGACCCGACGTGGTCGAGCGGCACGTGGCGCTGCGCATGGAGCGCCAGCGGCTGCTGGAGCGCCCCGATCCGCCGCACCTGTGGGTGCTGATGGAGGAGACGGTGCTGCGGCGTCCGGTGAGCGTCGACGGCCGGGTGATGCGCGACCAGCTCGACAAGCTCCTGGAGTACTCCGCGCGGGACCGGATCACGCTGCAGATCGCCGAGTTCGCGGACGGCCCGCACCCGGGGACGTACGCGCCGTTCTCGCTGTTCCGGTTCGCCGAGCCGGAGCTGCCGGACATGGTGTTCACCGAGTATCTGACCGGTGCCCTGTACCTGGACTCCCGCAAGGAGGTGTCGGCGCACCTGGAGGTCCTGGACCACATGACGGCGCGGGCGGCCTCGGCACAACGCACCGAGAAACTGCTGCGGGAGTGCCGCGAGCACTACTGAGCCGCGCGCCCGAGCAGGCCTTCACATCCTTTCGACCCTGAGGAGAAGACCGCCCATGACCGGATCCGGCACCGCGCCCGCCCCCATCGACACCAGCCGGCCGCATCCGGCCCGGGTCTACGACTGGTGGCTCGGCGGCAAGGACAACTACCCGGTGGACGAGGAGCTGGCGCGGAGGATCCTCGCGGCGGACGGCACGGTGTTACGCGGGGCGCGGGCCAACCGCCGGTTCATGCACCGGGCCGTGCGCACCGTCGCCGAGGCGGGGATACGCCAGTTCCTGGACATCGGCACGGGCATCCCCACGGAGCCCAATCTGCACCAGGTGGCGCAGGGCGTCGCCGCGGAGTCCCGGGTGGTGTACGCGGACAACGACCCGATCGTGCTGCGGCACGCCGAGGCACTGCTGCACGGCACCGCCGAGGGCAGCACGCGGTACGTGCACGCCGATGTGCGGGACGCGGACACGCTGCTGCGCCGGGCCGCCGGGTCGCTGGACCTCGGCCGGCCCGTGGCGCTGTCGCTGGTGGCGCTGACCCACTACCTGGACGACGACCCGGACGGCGACGACGTGTACGGCCTGCTGGAGCGGTACACGGCCGCGCTCGCGCCGGGCAGCTACCTGATCCTCTCCCAGGTCACACCCGATCTGAGCCCCGAGGCCGTCGGGCAGGCCGCCGAGCACTTCCGGCGCGGCGGTACGCCCTTCCACCCGCGCTCGCTGGCCGCGTTCTCCCGCTTCTTCACCGGCCTCGAACTGCTGGGCCCGGGGGTGATCCCAGTGCACGGGTGGCGTCCGGAGGCGGAGGACGTGGCGGCGCAGGCGGAGGGCATCGTGCCGGTGTACGCGGGGGTCGCCCGCAAGCCCTGACCGGTGCGGCGTACGGCGGTCAGGCCGCGCCGTCCTCGCGCCGGCCGGTGTCCTTGTCGTCGTCGACGATCTCCGCGTCGACGACGCCGTCGTCCTGCGGCGAGGTGTGCTGTGCGGTGCCCTCCGAGGGGGTCTGCTGGGCCTGCGCGTACATCGCCTGGCCCATCTTCTGGCTGACGGAGGCGAGTTTCTCGACGGCGGCGCGCAGCGCGGCCGTGTCGGAGGACTCCTGCTCCAGCAGCCGCTTCACCTCCGTGACGGCCGACTCGACCTCGGCCCTGGTCTCGCCGGGCACCTTGTCGCCGTTGTCCCGCAGGAACCGCTCGGTCTGGTAGGCGAGTTGTTCGGCCTGGTTGCGGGTCTCGGCGGCCTCGCGGCGTTTGCGGTCCTCCTCGGCGTACTGTTCGGCGTCGCGCATCATGCGGTCGATGTCGTCCTTGGGGAGGGCCGAGCCGCCGGTGACGGTCATCTTCTGTTCGCGTCCGGTGGCGAGGTCCTTGGCGGAGACGTGCATGATCCCGTTGGCGTCGATGTCGAAGGCCACCTCGATCTGCGGGACGCCGCGCGGGGCCGGGGGCAGGCCGGTGAGGTCGAAGACGCCGAGCTTCTTGTTGTAGGCGGCGATCTCGCGTTCACCCTGGTAGACCTGGATGCCGACCGAGGGCTGGTTGTCGGTGGCGGTGGTGAAGATCTCCGAACGCCGGGTGGGAATGGTGGTGTTGCGTTCGATCAGCTTGGTCATGATGCCGCCCTTGGTCTCGATGCCCAGGGACAGCGGGGTGACGTCGAGGAGGAGCACGTCCTTGACGTCGCCGCGCAGGACGCCCGCCTGGAGGGCTGCGCCGAGGGCCACGACCTCGTCGGGGTTGACGCCCTTGTGCGGCTCCTTGCCGGTGAGTTCGCGGACCAGGTCGGTGACGGCGGGCATCCGGGTGGAGCCGCCGACCAGGATGACGTGGTCGATGGCGGAGAGCTGCACGCCGGCGTCCTTGACGGCCTGGTGGAAGGGCTTCTTGCAGCGCTCCAGGAGGTCCTCGGTGAGTTCCTGGAACTGGGCGCGGGTGAGCTTCTCGTCGAGGTGCAGGGGGCCTTCGGCGGAGGCGGTGATGTAGGGCAGGTTGACGGTGGTCTCGGTGGACGAGGACAGCTCGATCTTCGCCTTCTCTGCGGCCTCCCGCAGCCGCTGCACCGCCATCCTGTCCTGTGTCAGGTCGACGCCGTACTGCCCCTTGAAGCGTTTGGCGAGGTACTCGACGACGCGCTGGTCCCAGTCGTCGCCGCCGAGGTGGGTGTCGCCGTTGGTGGCCTTCACCTCGATGACGCCCTCACCGATGTCGAGCAGCGACACGTCGAAGGTGCCGCCGCCCAGGTCGAAGACGAGGACGGTGTGGTCGTTCTCCTTGTCCAGGCCGTACGCCAGGGCCGCCGCCGTGGGCTCGTTGATGATCCTGAGCACCTTCAGGCCGGCGATCTCCCCGGCCTCCTTGGTGGCCTGCCGCTGGGTGTCGTCGAAGTACGCCGGTACGGTGATGACCGCGTCGGTGACGTCCTCGCCGAGGTAGGACTCGGCGTCCCGGCGCAGCTTCTGCAGCACCCGGGCGGACAGTTCCTGCGCCGTGTAGCGGGTGCCGTCGACGGAGCCCTGCCCGGGGAAGCGCCAGTCCGCGTCGCCCATGTACCGCTTGACCGAGCGGGCGGTGCGGTCGACGTTCGTCACGGCCTGCCGTTTGGCGACCTCGCCGATCAGTACCTCGCCGTTCTTGGCGAAGGCCACCACCGAGGGGGTGGTCCGGGCGCCCTCCGCGTTGGCGATGACGGTGGGCTCACCGCCCTCCAGCACCGCCACCACCGAGTTCGTGGTTCCCAGGTCGATTCCGACCGCACGTCCCATCGCTGTCCCCTTCCGTCAGGGCACCTCTCCGGACTTCCAGCACAAAACTTGAGCGGCTTGTTGTCAATAGTTTGAGCGGATGGTTGTCAATGGTCAACGGGAGAGGTGATCGCGCAGGGCCACGGCACGGCGGGGACGGTCGGTGATCAGCACGTCCACGCGCGGATCGCCGAGGAAGCCGCGCAGTGCCGCGTCCTCGTTGACCGTCCACACCATGGTGAACAGTCCGCCCCGCGCCGCCTCGCGCAGCACGCCGGCGCGGGCCAGGCGCCAGTGCGCGGCGACGCCGTGGGCGCCGCAGGCGCGGACGCGGCGCATCGGCAGCAGCTCGCCGATCCGGGTCCGCACCAGCCGGCCCCGGCCGATGTCCTTGCCGTCCCGGCCGAGGGACAGCACGGTGCGCACGCGCGGGCGGGCGGCGGTGAGGGCGGCGACGGAGCGGTCCTCGAGGGTGGTGGCGACGAGTCCGTCCTCGCCGAGCAGGGCGACCGCGCGGTCGATCAGCTCCCGCTCGTGGCCGGTCTCCTTGAGGTCCAGATGGGCGACGAGCTTCCCGGCGACCAGCTCCATGACCTCGTCCACGACGGGCACGGGGTATCCGGCGCGGTCGTTCAGCTCGGCGTGGGTGAGCGCGGCCAGCGGCGGACCGGTGCGGCCTGCGCGGGCATCGTGGTGGACGACGAAGACCCCGTCCGCCGTGCGCCGTACGTCGAACTCGACGTACTCCGCGCCGGACGCGAGCGCGTCCTGGTACGCCTCCCAGGTCGCGGGGGCGGCGCGTTCGGATCCTCCCCGGTGGGCGGAGACGGCGGGGCGTGGCGTCATGGTGGTCGGCTCCGGGAGGTGACGTGCCGCAGGCCGCCCCGGGAGGGGGCGGCCTGCGGTGGTGCGGTGCGGCGGGCGGGTCAGGCGAGCTTCGCCGTCAGGGTGATGTTCGTGCCCTTCAGGGCCTGACTGACGGGGCAGTTCACCTTGGCGTCCTCGGCGGCGGCGACGAAACCGGCCTCGTCCAGGCCGGGGACGGTGCCCTCGACGGTGAGGTGGATGCCGGTGATGCCCTCACCGGGCACGAAGGTGACGTCGGCGGAGGTGGTCAGCTTGGTCGGCGGGGTGCCGGCCTTGTCGAGACCGTTGGAGAGGGCCATCGAGAAGCAGCTGGAGTGCGCGGCGGCGATCAGCTCCTCCGGGCTGGTCTTCCCGTTCGCCTCCTCGGCCCGCGAGGCCCAGGTGACCGGCTGCTCGGCGATGCTGCCGGAGGAGTCGAAGGCGACGACCCCGCTGCCCTTGAAGAGACTGCCTTCCCAAACGGTGTGTGCGGAGCGCGTGGCTGCCATGACGCATCCTTTCGAAATGTCCGGCCGTGTGTCCGGCGGTGCTCGGTCCGGGCGCCCGGATCACCGGGTGCCCGCCCCTATCCGATCACATCACGGCTCAACTCACCCGGAAGACGGGCCCCCTCGCGGTGAACGGCAGCCGCGCGCCCTGCGGGATCAGATAGGCGTGCTCGCGCCGGACCCGCAGGACGTCGTCGCACCAGCCGTCGGTGATGACCAGGATCGGCGCGGTGGCGGGGAAGTCGTCGGCGCGCTGGAGGAAGTCGATGCCGGGCTGGAGGACGGTGCCGCCCCGGCCGCGCACCCGGACCCGCCCGGCGATCTCGGTGACCGGCAGGTAGCCGGCGTCGTGCGGTGCCGCGTCACAGAACACCACGCGGGCGGCCGGTACGTCGCGGGCCTCGGCGTAGGAGGCGATGGCGCCGAGCGCCTTGCCGAGCAGGACCCGGTCCATGGAGCCGGAGGTGTCCAGGACCACGCCGAAGGTGCAGCGGGCGACCTCCTCGGGCGGGAAGTACCGCCCGGCGCGCGGGATGTCCGGGGTGGACGCCTGGCGCCGGGAGGGACGCGCGTACGACCGGAGCGGTTCGGGGCGCGGCACGAACTCGTCGAACCAGCGGGCGAGGCGGGCGTCCCAGGGCACCGGGGGATGGCTGAGCGCGCGGATCTCCTGGACCAGGCCGGCGGGCAGGAGGCCGCGCTCCTGCCGGTCGTGCAGGTCCAGGCCCTGGGCGAGGCCCCGGCGGTAGAAGCCGTCGAGGTCGACGTGGTCGCGGGGCGGGCCGAGGGGGCCGCCGAGGACGTCGCCGAGGCCCTTGCCGCGCAGGGTGGAGAAGCGCCGCATGCGGCGCAGGTCGCCGGTGATGCGGTCGTAGACCTCCTCGGCGGACAGACCGGCGAGCTCCTTGTCGTACAGCAGGCCCTCGGGCATGGTGCCGACCCGCATCTCCTCCAGCCAGCCGTTGATGACGAAGTCGCAGGCCACGTTGAAGAGATAGGGGTCGCGGCCGCCGCAGCGGTCGCCGTGGCGCAGGGCGGCGTGCAGCATCTCGTGGGCGAGGACGAACCGCCACTCCTCGTCGTCGAGCCGCCGCAGCGGGTTGACGTAGATCTCGCCGGCCTCGGCGTCGACGGCGGCGATGGAAATACCGTGCGCGCGGGCGAGTTCGGCGTCGGCGACGAGGGTGATGCCGGAGGCGATCCCGCCGAGCAGGGGGTAGGAGGAGACGAACCAGCTCAGCGCCCGCTCCCAGGGGCGTCGCGGGGCCGGCTTGCCGTCCAGGCTGTCGCGGCGGCCGGCCGCCATGTCCATCGCGGCGGACACGGTGCGGGTGAGGGCGGTGGCGAACGCGAGCTGGTGGTCCGGCGGCTGCCCGTACCAGCCGTACCACTCCTGGAGGAAGAGGTCCGCCTCGCCGCCCGCCGTACCGCAGCGCTCGTACACGGCCGGCACCCCGTCCCGGCGCCAGCGGGCGGCGAGCCGCTCCTCGTCACCGTCGGGGTAGGCGGCGGGCAGGTGGTCGGGGGCCGTGCCGATGGGGAAGCCGAGCAGGAAGCGGTTGACGACCACGCAGCGGGCGGCGAGCTCGCAGCGGTCCGGCTGCTCGCGCGTGCCCGCGGCGGCCGGGACGTGGCCGAAGCCGAGGTGGAGGACGGCGTGCGCGAGGGCCCACGCCCAGGCGTCCGGTTCGGCCATGCGGTCCGGGTGGGCGTGCAGGACGGCCTCGGAGTCCACGCGCACCAGTCCGTCGCGGGGGGCGAGCGCGCAGTTCTCCTTGCGGCAGACGTCGAACTCGACGGCGGCCAGCGCGGGGTTGGCCCGCACCAGCCGCAGCCCCGCGTCGAACGCCTCCTGCGCGAGGTCCCGCTTCTTCGGCCCCTTCGTCCGGGCGCGGCTCACCGGCGCGCCTCCACCAGCCGGGGCATGTCGCGGGCCGCCTCGACGAGGAACCAGGACGGCAGGACCGGGTTGCCGTCGCCGTCGGGGGCGATGACGGTCTGGGCGACCTCGACGGAGATCTCGGCGAGCTGCACCAGCAGCGCCTTGGCGCGGTACGCGGTCTGGCGGCCGTTCGCCGACATGTGCTCCTTGGTGGCCGGGAGTTCCTTGACGAGGCGCCCGCGGAACGACTCGGCGAGGTAGTAGAGCAGGTCGCGGTCGTCCAGGCGGTGCGGCCAGCGGGCCTCGCCCTTGATGACGGCGTCGATGCCGAAGCGGCTGCGCACGATCTTGACGTAGCCGCAGAAGGCGGTGGCGTGCGCGGGGGTGAGCGTGCCGTGCGCGAGCACCTTCAGGGTGTCCTCGTCGAGGTCCCGGCCGAAGGAGTGGAGCGCGTCGGAGAGCATGTGCCAGGAGCGGGGCGTGGAGAACGGCTCCTCGGTCTTCGGCGGCTTGGACCACAGGTGGTCGGGGCGGTCGGTGAGGTGGTCGGTGATCCACGGGTGGATGCCGTTGTTCGCCGCCCACACCAGCCAGTCGGCGGGGGACGCCTCCAGGTGGACGTGGGTGAGGCGGTTGACGAGCGCGGAGGCGATGGGGCGGGCGAGCGCGTTGTCGGTGGCGCGGTTGCCGGCGCCGATGACGATGGAGCCCTTGGGCAGCTCGTAGTCGCCGATGCGGCGGTCCAGGATCAGCGAGTAGAACGCCTTCTGCACGTCCGGGGTGGCCGCGTTGAGCTCGTCCAGGAACAGGCAGTACGGCTCGTCGCGGGCGATCGCCTCCGGCGGGCAGAACACCGAGCGGCCGTTCCGGATCTGGGGCACACCGATGAGGTCCTCGGGGGCGAGCTGGGTGCCCAGCAGACTCACGCACTCCAGCCCCAGTGACTCGGCGAACTCCCTGACCAGGGAGGACTTGCCGATACCGGGTGCTCCCCAGAGGAACACCGGCCGCACGGTCGCGAGACCGAGCAGCAGTTCCGGGATGCGGGCGGGGGTGACGGTGACGGCTGCCTGCACGCAGGGGCTCCTGGGGTGCGGGGAAGGGGTGGACACGCCCAGTGTGGGTCGCGGCGATCGCCCGCGCAGCCGAATTTCCGGCGCCCGGCGGTGCGGTCAGGCCGCGCGTTCCCGGTCCGGCTCCGCCGGCACGTCCGCCTGGTCCGACTCGGTCAGCCAGCGGCGCAGCACCCGGTGGATCTGTTCGGCGCCGGTGAGGTCCGTTCCGTCGGGGACGGGCGCGGACAGGGCGAGGGGGGAGAGCAGGAAGGGGCGGGACTGGGCGCCGCCGAGGCCGCCGTGGGAGCCGATCTGCTCCTCGAAGGCGAGGACCTCCCCGTCGGCGGGGTCGTGGAAGGAGTTGACCATGATGTCGGCGGTGTGCGGGAAGGTGTGGGTGCGGCGCACGGCGTCGGCGGCGCCGGGGCCGAACGCGGCCAGCGGGCCGGGGTTGTCGTCCAGCTCGTCCAGCGGTATCTCCGCGCCGTACGCGCCGAGGACGACCCCGCCGTGGCGTTCGCTGCGGACGAGGAGGAAGCCGATGCCGGGGTGGTTGGCGAGGGTCGCGAGGAGCGCGGGGTGGCGGGCGTCGATCTCCTCCTTGGTCATCCGGTGCGGCACGTCCGGGAAGGAGACCAGGCCCAGGTTGCCGGAGGCGAGCACGACCGGTTCGGAGCCGCGCGAGGGGCGGTACTGCCCGGTGCCCTCCTCGACGGGCCGGCGCAGCGCCGCGCGGACGGCGGCGCGGGCCTCGGCGCCGCTGTGGGTGCGCCCGGCGCGGCGCGGCACGGGCAGTCCGCAGCCGGCCCGCACCAGGTCGCCGAGGGTGAGGCCGTAGCGGGAGCGGAAGGTCTCGCCGGGGCTCTGTCCGTGGTCGGAGAGGACGACGATCCGGTAGGGGCGGGGGGCGTGCTCGGCGACGTTCTCGATCAGGGCGAGGGCGCGGTCGAGGCGCTGGAGGACCTTCTCGGTGTCCCGGCCGGTGGGACCGGAGTGGTGGGCGACCTCGTCGTAGGCGACCAGGTCGGCGTAGACGGCGGTGCGGCCGGCCAGCAGGTCGCCCGTCACGGCGGCGACGACGACGTCCCGTTCGACGACGGTCGCGAAGGCCCGGACGAAGGGGTAGAGGCCGCCGCGCGAGACGCGCGGGCGCTGGTCCCGGAACCGGGCCCGGGTGGACTGGCCGATCTCCCGGCCCACCTCGGCGACGAAGGACAGCGCGGTGCGCACGGCGTTGGCGGGGTCGGAGAAGTAGGCGAAGTAGCCCGCGCGGGAGCGGGCCGCCGGGCCGCGGCGGCGGGTGGCGATGGAGAGCACCAGGGCCTGTTCGTCGGCACCGCCGCTGAAGAGGTTGCCGCGGCTGGCGCCGTCGTGGGCCAGCAGTCCGGCGTGGCCGGAGTACTCGATGGCGCGGGCCTGGAGTTCGGCGGCGCTGGTGGGCCGGTTGCAGACCATGACCTCGCGGCGGGCCTTCTCGTACCAGCGGAAGGCGGGGACGTCGTGGTTGCTGCCGTGCAGGATGCCGAGCTGGCTGGCGCCGGTCTGGCTGGACCAGTCGGTGCGCCAGGGGGTGAGGCGGTGGGAGGGGCGGTCGCCGCCGCTGCCGGTGCCCAGCCAGCGGGCGACGGTGGGCATCAGTCCCTTGTCGACGGCGGCCAGCAGCACGTCGTGGCCGACGCCGTCGAGTTGCAGGAACACGGTGCCGGGGGTGGCGGGGCAGGGCGGGGCGGAGCCCCGTCTGCGGTCGGCGAGGCGGTAGAGGCGGCGGCGGTAGGCGTCGTCGTCGCGTACGGCCAGGGCGGCGCCGGTGGCGGAGGCGACGGCGGACATCACGGCGGCGACCACGACCGCCGTCTCCGGGGCCGCGGTGCCGCGTTCGACCGGAGTGACGTGCAGCGCCAGCCACAGCAGGGCGCCGTTGAGGAAGAACACCAGCAGGCCCAGGACGAGCGCCGGCACGAGCAGCAGCAGACGCACCAGCAGCGGCCAGACCAGGGCGGAGAGCAGACCGAAGGCGCCGGCGCCGAAAGCGGCGGTGACCGCGATGTCCGTGGCGCTGTCGCCGTCGGCCGAGCGCAGCCGGAAGTCGGGCAGGATGCCCGCGAGCAGCAGCATGGTGAGGGTGGAGACCGCCCACACGGCGACACTCCGCCCGATCTGACTGGCGACCCGTCGCCACCGCCCGCCACCCACGCCCCGCGCACCTCACGTCCCGGCCGACCTGGCCCTTCCCCACCCTGTCACAACGGCCGGACGGGGCGTTTCGTCCCCGGTCGCGCGGGCCGTCCCCGGTCGCGCGGGCCGTCCGCGGCTCAGCGGCCGTCGTACCCGGCCGTCGGCAGCGACAGCCGCCGGTGCACGCGGGCCTTCATCTCCGCGTCGTACGACGGTTCCGCGCGGCCGATCGTCTCCACGCGCACCCCGCGCCGCGCGCACTCCCGCGTGAACTCCTCCACGGAGGACAGCGCGCGTTCCAGTACCCGCAGGCTGGGCGCCACGAACAGATCGGCCCCGGGCCGCACCCCGTCCCACAGCACACCGTGGTCGGGCCGCAGTCCCCGTACGAGGAGTTCCCGGGCCACCACATAGCCGTGCTCGGCGGCCCAGCGGGCGCACATGGCGTGCTGGCCACGGGAGTCCACCAGGAAGGGATCGGCGTCCAGTTCCTCCAGCGGCGTCAGACTCGCGATCGCCGTCACCCGCACCGGCCCCATGGCGCCCCCTCACCTCCGGTTTTCGCCGCCGACCCTACTCCTGCGCGTAGGCTTCGGGGAGTCGCGCGAAGGGGGCGGAAGAGGTGCCGGTGGAGGTCACCTGGTGGGGTCACGCCACCTGCACGATCGAGGACTCGCACACCCGTGTGCTCACCGACCCCCTGTTCGCCCGCCGGCTCGCGCATCTGCGGCGCCGGCGCGGTGCGGTGCCGCCGGCCGAGGCCCGGCACGCGGACGTGGCCCTGGTCTCCCATCTGCACGCCGACCATCTGCACCTGCCGTCGCTGGCCCGGCTCGCCCCGGGTACGCGCCTGCTCGTGCCCCGGGGCGCACCACGCGCGGTGCCGGGGCTGCGCCGGCTCACGCATCTCGCGGTGAGCGAGGTGGCGCCCGGCGATGTGACGCGGGTCGGCGGACTGGTCGTACGGGCCGTGCCCGCGCGGCACGACGGGCGGCGGCTGCCGGTCGGGCCGCACCGCTCCCCCGCCCTCGGCTACGTCCTGGAGGGCGAGGCGCGGACGTACTTCGCCGGGGACACCGGTCTGTTCGACGAGATGGCCAAGGAGGTCGGGCCGGTCGACGTGGCGCTGCTCCCGGTGGGCGGCTGGGGTCCGTACCTGGGCGAGGGCCATCTGGACGCGGGGCGCGCGGCCGAGGCGCTGGCCCGGCTGGGGGCGTCCAGCGCGGTGCCGGTGCACTACGGCACGTACTGGCCGGTCGGGATGGACGCCGTGCGCCCGCACGAGTTCCACGCGCCGGGGCACGAGTTCGAGCGGCAGGCGGCCCGGCACGCGCCCGGCGCGTCGGTGCACCGGCTGGAGCACGGAGAGCGCGTGCGCCTGGAGGTCGCGCGGTGATCCTTCCCGCCGCCCTGGGCCTGCCGGCCGGCGCGTCCCTGTCGTCGGTGGCCGCGTCGGCCTCCGTACCGGTCGTGGCGCCCGAGTTCACCCAGCAGGCCGTCGGCTATCCCTCGCTGTTCCTGCTGGTGCTGATCGGCGCGCTGGTGCCGGTGGTGCCGACGGGCGCGCTGGTCAGTTCGGCGGCCGTGGTCGCCTTCCACCGGGCGGCGCCGCTCTCGATGGCGCTGGTGTTCGTGACGGCGTCCCTGGCGGCGTTCCTCGGGGACATCGCGCTGTACTGGCTGGGGCGGCGCGGGATGAGGTCGAGGAACGGCTCCCGCTGGCTGGAGGCGATCCGGGAGCGCGCCCCGGAGGACCGGCTGGCGCAGGCGCAGCACAAGCTCGCCGACCACGGGGTGGCGGTGCTGGTGCTGTCCCGGCTGGTCCCGGCCGGGCGGCTGCCGGTGATGCTGGCCTGTCTGGTCGCGAAGTGGCCGGTGCGGCGCTTCGTGCGGGGCAATCTGCCGGCCTGTCTGGCCTGGGCGGCGACGTACCAGCTGATCGGGGTGCTCGGCGGTTCGCTGTTCGACCGGCCGTGGCAGGGCGTCCTGGCGGCGATCGTGCTGACGGTGCTGATCAGTGTGGCCCCGGGGCTGTGGCGGCGACTGCGGGGAACGGCCACCGGGTGAGATCCCGGGGGCGGCCCGGGCCCGCTTCACCGGGGGGACTCCCCTCGTCCGGCGTCGTCGCGGAGTTCACCGAGGACCGCTGTCAGTCTGCTCAGCGCGTGTCGTACCCGCGGCAGTTCCAGGGGCGCGGGTGACGTCAGGCCCTCCGCGCGCAGTGCCGGGGTGTCGCCCAGCAGCGGGGCGGTGGACAGCCGTACGCGCGGTGCCTCGAGGTCGTCGCCGAAGCGGTGGCCGCCCGGTGCGGGCATGCCGAGCCGGGTGGTGAGGAAGTCCTCCAGCTCCTGGGCGTCACCGATGCCGTGCGCGCGGAGCGCGGGGGCCAGGGGGGCGAGGTCGACGTACAGGTGCCGGCCGCAGCAGGGGGGCCGGGCGAGGGCGCCCGCGGCGACGACGGCGTGGTGCGCGGCGGCGGCCACGCGCGCGTGCAGGCGTACGGCGGCGGCGACACGCTCGGTGACCGGCCCGGGTTCGGACAGCGCGTACACCGCGGCGGCGGCGACGGGGGAGGCGACGCGCGCGTCGAGCGCGGTGAGCACGTCGAGCACGCGCGCGTGGAGCGCGTTCCCGTCCTCGCCGGCCGGGAAGCGGGCCACCGCCGCCGGCCAGCCCGGCGGGAGCAGGGCGCCGGCCAGGTCGGTGACGACGGTGACCCGGTCGGGCAGCATCTCGGCGGGGCTGAGCAGCACGGTGCCGTGCGGGTCGTGCAGGGTGTCGCGCCAGGTCTCGTCGCTGACCAGGTGCAGCCCCTCGCCGACGGCGGCCTCCAGGGTCTCGTGCAGCAGCTCGGGCGGGGTGACGCCGGCGGTGGGGTCGTCGGCGACGGAGAGCACCAGCAGGCGCGGGTCGCCGCCCTCGGCCCGCAGCCGGCGCACGGTCTCCAGCAGGGCGTACGGGTCGGGGACGCCGCCGCCCTCCGCCGGGGTCGGCACATGGAAGGCGGGGCGGCCGAGCAGGCGGGCGTAGGGGGCCCACCAGGCGGGGCAGGGCCGGGGCACCAGGACGTCGCCGCCGAGGGCGGCGGTCAGCGCCACCAGCAGGGCGGGGGCGCCGGGGGCGACGGCCACCCGGTCGGGAGCGGCGGGCAGTCCGCGCCGGTCGCCGTACCCGCAGGCCGCGTCCAGCAGGGCGGGCCCGCCGCCGACCGGTTCGGCGTCGGCGCGGGAGGCCGCGGCGGCGAGCACGGCGGACAGCTCGGGCAGGACGGGCAGCCCGTCCTCGGGGAGCGCCGGCCCGAACCGGACGGGGCCGTGGCCTTCCGGATCCGTCCGCCGCATCCCTACCTCCACGCGGTCCCCCGGCGCCGTGCCCGGCGCCGGCTCGTGTTCCGGGTCCTGTCGTCACGTCCTTGCCGTCCGCCCGGAAGGCGGGCGGGGACCGGACGACGGGCCCACGCCAGTCAGTACCCAGCGTGCCGCGCGCCATGGGTGCCGGGTGGAACGCGCCGTTCCCACGCGGCGCGGGGCGGCCGGTGTCAGCCGTCCGCGCGGGTGGTGCGGTCGCGGTACACGCGGTGCGCGGCGGCGCCGAACGCGCCCGCGATCAGCAGCCCGCCGGCGGCCAGCGCGGGCACGGAGTCGGTGAAGGCACCGCCCGCGCCGGCGTGGACGCCCTGGTGCGCGGGGGCGGTGGGGCAGGGGGTGTCTTTCGGGTCGGTGGGCCGGGACCCGGTGGGCCCAGGCCTCAGGGCCTTCGGTTCGACGGCCTCCGGGGCGGCCGGGCCGCTTTCCTGGGGAGCGGGGATCTCCGCCCCGAAGCCGGGTCCGGCGCCGGTGCCGACGTCGGCGTCGGACTCGGCATCGGTGCCGGACTCGGTATCCGGTCCGGCACCGAACTCGGCTTCGGGCTCGAATTCGTCCAGCGCCGTGCGCTTCGGTACGACCGCCTCGGACCCGGCGGGGGCGCTTTCCTGGGGAGCGGGGATCTCCGCCCCGAAGCCGGGTCCGGCGCCGGCATCGGCATCGGCATCGGCATCGGCATCAGCATCGGCATCGGCATCGGCATCGGCATCGGCATCGAGCTCAGCATCAAGTCCGGCATCCGGCTCGGTACCGAACTCGGTGTCGAGTCCGGCGTCCGGCCCGGCATCGGACTCGGCGTCCGGTCCGGCGTCGAGCGCGGCGTCGAACCCGGATGCGGGCTCGTCCGGCGCCGTGCGCTTCGGTAGGACCGTCTCGGGCCCGGCGGGGGCGAGGGCGGTGTCCGGTTCCCACGCGTGCCCCTCCGGCCGCGGACAGGGCGAGGGGGAGGTGGTGCCCCAGGAGGCCCCGTCGTCCGGAACGGTGCCCGCCGACGCGGCCGGTGCGAGCGCCGCGAGGGCGGCACCGGTGGCGGCGGCGAGGGACAGGGCACGGGCGGTGCGGCGCATGGTGCGGGCTCCTTCGAGCGACGGCGGGGGCACGGCGTTCGGTCACGCCCCACAGCCATCACAGCCCCATCGCCGCCGCGCCGCCCGCCGCCGGACACCATTGGCGGGACCGGACGCACCCGGGCGGGTGAAGGGCCCGCGCTACGCCTCCCCGTCCCGCATGACCTGTTCCCGTACCCGGCCGCAGCAGCGGCTGATCAGGCGGGAGACGTGCATCTGCGAGATGCCCAGCTCCTCGGCGATGCCGCTCTGCGTCATGTCGCCGAAGAACCTCATGTAGAGGATGGCCCGCTCCCGCTCGGGCAGCGCGGCCAGCCGTTCCTTGACGGCCTCGCGGTCGATGACGGTGTCCAGCGCCGGGTCGGGCGCGCCGAGCACGTCGCCGAGCGAGCAGCCGTCGTCGCTGCCGGGCAGCTCGGCGTCCAGGGACAGCGCGGAGAAGCTCTCCAGCGCCTCCTGTCCGGTGCGGACGTCCTTCTCGCTCAGACCGGCGTGCTCGGCGATCTCGGCCACGGTCGGCCGGCGGCCGGAGGTGGTCCGGGACAGGTCCTGGGAGGCGTGCCGGACACGGTTGCGCAGCTCCTGGACCCGGCGCGGCACGTGCAGGGTCCACATGTGGTCGCGGAAGTGCCGTTTGATCTCGCCGGTGACGGTCGGTACGGCGTAGCTCTCGAACGCGTTGCCCAGCCCGGGGTCGTACCGGTCGACGGCCTTGACCAGGCCGAGCGCGGCGACCTGGCGCAGGTCGTCGAGGTTCTCTCCGCGGCTGCGGAAGCGTCCGGCGAGGCGGTCGGCCATGGGCAGCCAGGCCTCGACGATCTCGTGACGGAGCGCGTCCCGCTCCGGGCCCGGGGGCAGTGCGGCGAGTTCGCGGAAGGCGGCCGCGGTGTCGGGGGCGTCGTCGTGCGGGTGTTTCGCGGTCGCTCGGGTCGGCATGGTGCGTCGCAGCTCCCTCGGGGCCGGGTCCTGTCGTCGCGTTCCCGGCGTCCGCCCGAGAGGGGGCGGACGCGGCGGCGTCCGGTGCGCACGGTCGTGAAGCGCCGAAGCACCCTCGACGGGGGGCTCCCCTCCGGAGGGTGCGTGCCGGGCCGCCGGTCGGGCGGGGGTGTGACGACAGAGCCTGGGGGACGGGCGGTCACCGCGGTGGGCGCGCCCGTCGGGGACGGGGAGCGTCCGGAGCGGCGTGACGCCGCCTCCACGGACGTGCCTCCTGTCCGAAGCACTGGAGGTGCGCCTGCCCCCGACTCACCGTCCCAAACTCCCCCACCGGGTTTCGGGCGGATCGGTCTCGGGCGGTGCGGGCGGGAGCACGACGTCCTCGTAGCGGCCCAGCATCAGGATCACGCCGAGCATGAGGGGCGGGATGAGCACGGCGAGCACCGCCATGGCCTGTCCTTTCCGGGAGGCGCGTGGGGGGCGTGGGACGCGGGTCTCCCGCCCTCCGGCGGCCAAACCCCGGCCCGTGACGATCCGGCACCCGAACTCCTGTGTCGCCCTCCGCTCCCCGGGTACGCGGTGCGCACCCCGAAGGATCTGGAGGGAGACATGCAGCGAGGCAGCGACCGGCTCAGCGTCCACCGCGACGACGAGATGAAGCACGAACTGCAGGGTCTGCTGCGGTCCGGGCACCCCACCCGTACCGAGGAGTGGCACGACCCGGAGCCGTTCGCCGACGACGACCCCGAGGTCACGTACGGCCCGGTGACGCCGGGCCGCGGCCCGACGTCACTGGAGTCGGTGCGGCTGGAACTGGCCAGGATCCTGGGCCGCGGGGCGTTCCCCGCGGGCCCGCGTGAGCTGATGCGCGCCCTGGACCGGCGGTACGCGCCCGACACCCTCATCGAGGCGTTGGAGCGGCTGCCGCACAAGGCCCGCTACAACAGCGTCCAGGAGCTGGCCGAGGCGCTGACCCGGTCCCGGGAGACGGAGACCGCGTAACCGGCCCGTCCGGGGCACCGCGGCCGGTTCGCGGTGCCCCGGCGGCCGGGATCGACAGGGAGGGCTTCGGTCATGGCCGAGTTCGTCAAGGACGTCATGACTCCGGGCGTGGTCGCCGTACGCCCGGACGCCTCGATCGTCGAGGCGGCGCAGCTGATGCGCACCCAGAACATCGGCGACGTGGTGGTGGCGGACGGGCAGCGGGTCGTCGGCGTGCTCACCGACCGCGACATCACCGTCCGCGCGGTCGCCCGGGGCGCGGACCCGCTCGGGACGAGCGCGGGGTCGGTGTGCACACCGGACCCGTTGACGCTCGCCCCGGACGATCCGGTGTCCTCGGCCGTCGCCCTGATGCGGGAGCACGCGATACGCCGGATCCCGGTGGTCGAGGGCGGTCTGCCGGTCGGCCTGGTGAGTCTCGGCGATCTGGCCGAGGCGCGGGAGCCCGGCTCGGCGCTGGCCGACATCAGCCGCGCGGAACCGGACGGGAAGAGCTGAACGAGCGGAACGAAGGGACGTAGTGCCATCATGCGAATCGCATTCCTGACCGCACCCGAGGGTGTCGAGCAGGTGGAGCTGACCGAGCCGTGGCAGGCGGCCGTGGACGCCGGTCACGAAGCCGTGCTCGTGTCGACGGGCCCGGGGAAGATCCAGGCGTTCCACCATCTCGACAAGGCGGACACCTTCCCCGTGCAGGAGGTCGTCGGCGAGACGTCGGCGGACTCCTTCGGTGGTCTCGTGCTGCCGGGCGGGGTCGCCAACCCGGACTTCCTGCGCATGGACGACAAGGCCGTCGCCTTCGTGCGGGACTTCTTCGAACAGGGCCGGCCGGTCGCCGCGATCTGTCACGCCCCCTGGACCCTCGTCGAGGCCGACGTCGTCCGGGGCCGGGTGCTGACCAGCTGGCCCAGCCTGCGGACCGACCTGCGCAACGCCGGCGCCACCTGGGTCGACGAGCAGGTGAAGGTCTGCGACCACGGGCCGAACAAACTGATCACCAGCCGCAAGCCGGACGATCTGAAGGCCTTCTGCGAGACGTACCTCGAGGTGTTCGAGGCCGAGCAGGCCTCATAAGAGGCCGAGCAGGCCCCGTAAGGTCCCGAGGTCCGGGACATACGGGTCCAGGGCCCGGGATCAGGTGCCCGGGGTCGTGGGTGTCGTGGTGTCCGCGGCACTCCGCTCCCGGGCACCTTCGCGGGTGCGGCCCGCGGCCACCGGGCGGCGCGGATTGCGGCGCAGGTACTCGCCCTCCAGTTGCGCCATCCGCTCGTTGTGGGCGCGCAGCGCGTCGTTGGAGCCGTACAGCAGTGTGTCGTGGCGCGTGCGGTGGATGGTCTCCAGCTCCTTCATGAGCTGCTGGTCGTCCAGGCGGTCCGGCTCGACTCCGGTCATCGTGGTGCCCCGCTCGTCGTGTGTGTCCATACGGTCCGGGTACCCGCCCGGCCGGTACAGGCACTACCCCGAACGGCAACCGGGAGGGAGCCATGGAACTCGCTTTCCTGCATCCACTCTACGAACGTCCCGGCCCTTGGGCCTCCGTCTACGTCGACACCTCCCGGCACACGGAGCACACCCCTCAGGAACGGCATCTGACGGCGCAGGCGATGGCCCGGGAGCTGGCGGACCAGGGCGCGGACGAGGCGACCTGCCAGGCGGTGCGCCACGCGCTGGAGGATCTGCGGCACTCCTCCGAACCGCACGGCCGCGCGCTGTTCGCCCGGGACGGCGAGGTGGTGCTCGATCCGCCGCTGGCCCGGTCCCCGCAGCGCGACTGGGCCCAGTGGGCGCCGCTGCCCCGGGTCGCGCCGCTGCTGGAGCTGGCCGGCGAGGACCCGGTGTGCGTCGTCGCGTACGTCGACCGCAAGGGCGCGGACTTCGAACTGCGCAGCGCGCTCGGCCGGGACGACGCCGGCGGTGTCACCGGGCGGCAGTGGCCGCTGCACCGGACCGGTTCCGTCGACTGGTCGGAGCGCCACTTCCAGCTACGGGTGGAGAACACCTGGGAGCACAACGCCGCGGAGATCGCCGACGCGCTCGCCGTCTGCCACGAGGAGACCGGCGCCGATCTGCTGATCCTGGTCGGTGACGACCGTGAGCGGCGCTCCGTGCACGAGCGGCTGCCGCAGCGGCTGCACGACCTGGTGGCCGAGGCCTCGCGCGGGGCCGGCAGCAGGCTGCTGGACGAGGACGTGGAGGGGATCCGCGCGGAGCACGTCCACGACCGGGCCGCGGCGGAACTGGAGCGGTTCCTCGCCGCCCGGAGCCCCGACGACGAGGGCCGCGCGAGCGCGGTGGAGGGCGTGCCGGCGCTGGTCGAGGCCGCGCGCGAGCACCGGATCGACGAGCTGCTGATCCGGCCGGACGGGCCGGACGCGCACCGGGAGGTGTGGATCGGTGAGGATCCGGACCAGCTCGCGGTGCGGCGTACGGATCTGAAGGTGCTCGGTGAGCAGAACTCCTGGTCGGCGCGGGCGGACGACGCGCTGATCCGGTCGGCGGTCGCGACGGACGCGCCCGCGCTGTCGGTGTCCCTGGCGCCGGACGCGCCGGACGACGCACCGGTCGGCGGACTGGGCGCGCTGCTGCGCTGGAAGTGAGCTCCTCTAGCGCGCCCGTTCCACCCGGCGTTCGTCCCACACCGGTTCGGGGGTCTCCCTGACACGGCCGTCGCTGCCGAAGACCAGGAAGCGGTCGAAGGAGCGGGCGAACCAGCGGTCGTGGGTGACGGCGAGAACCGTGCCCTCGAAGCCCTCCAGGCCTTCCTGGAGGGCTTCGGCCGATTCCAGGTCGAGGTTGTCGGTCGGCTCGTCGAGGAGCAGGGCCGTGACGCCCTGGAGTTCCAGGAGCAGGATCTGGAAGCGGGCCTGCTGGCCGCCGGAGAGCCGGTCGAAGGTCTGCTCGGCCTGCTGGGTCAGCTCGTAGCGGCGCAGACGTGACATGGCGGCGCCCCGGTCCTGGGAGTGTTCGGTCCACAGGATGTCCAGGAGGGTGCGGCCCAGCAGTTCGGGGTGGGCGTGGGTCTGCGCGAAGTGTCCGGGCAGCACACGCGCGCCGAGTTTCCAGTTCCCGGTGTGGGCCACGTCGTCGCCGGCGAGCAGCCGCAGGAAGTGCGACTTGCCGGAGCCGTTGGAGCCGAGCACGGCGACCCGTTCGCCGTAGAAGACCTCCAGGTCGAAGGGTTTCATCAGGCCGGTGAGTTCGAGCCCCTCGCAGGTGACGGCGCGGACACCGGTACGGCCGCCCTTCAGGCGCATCCTGATGTCCTGCTCGCGCGGGGGCTCCGGCGGGGGCCCGGCCTCCTCGAACTTGCGCAGCCTGGTCTGGGCGGCGCGGTAGCGGGACGCCATGTCGGGGCTGTTCTCGGCGGCCTGGCGCAGCGTCAGGACGAGCTTCTTCAACTGCGCGTGCTTCTCGTCCCAGCGGCGGCGCAGTTCCTCGAAGCGGGCGAAGCGCTCCTGCCGGGCCTGGTGGAAGGTGGCGAAGCCGCCGCCGTGCACCCATGCGTCGGCGCCCGCGGGCCCCGGCTCCAGGGAGACGATCTTCTGGGCGGCGCGGGCGAGGAGTTCGCGGTCGTGGGAGACGAACAGGACGGTCTTGCGGGTCTCCGCGAGCCGTTCCTCCAGCCAGCGCTTGCCGGGCACGTCGAGGTAGTTGTCCGGCTCGTCGAGCAGCAGCACCTCGTCGGTGCCGCGCAGCAGCGCCTCGAGGACCAGGCGCTTCTGTTCGCCCCCGGAGAGGGTGCGGACCTCGCGCCACTGCGCCTTCTCGTACGGCACGCCCAGCGCGGCCGTGGTGCAGATGTCCCACAGCGTCTCGGCCTCGTACCCGCGCGCCTCGGCCCAGTCGGAGAGGGCCTGCGCGTACGCCATCTGGGCGGCCTCGTCGTCCACCGTCATGATCGCGTGCTCGGCGGCGTCGACGGCGCGCGCGGCCTCGCGGATCCTGGGCTGCGCCACGGACACCAGCAGGTCGCGCACGGTCGTGTCGTCCCGTACGGAGCCGACGAACTGGCGCATGACGCCGAGGCCGCCGGTGACGGTGACGGAGCCGCCGTGCGGCTTCAACTCGTCGGCGAGGAGGCGCAGCAGGGTGGTCTTGCCCGCGCCGTTGGGTCCGACGAGGGCCACGACGGCCCCCTCCCCCACCCGGAAGGAGACATCGCCCAGCAGCGCCCTCCCGTCGGGGAGGTGGTACTCGAGGTGCGCGGCTTCCAGATGACCCATGATGGGGATTGTGCGGGGTCGCCGGTGCGGGGGCAAACGGGTTTCGAGCGGAATGGCGTCCATGATGTGAAACAGCGGTCTCACCATGCGGGTGGCGGGCGTAGCGTGAGGGTCCTCCTACGAGAGTGGAAGGGGTGGGTTCGTCATGCCGGAAGCGCGGGAGACCGCCGTCTACACGCACGGCCACCACGAGTCGGTGCTGCGGTCGCACACCTGGCGGACCGCCGAGAACTCGGCGGCGTATCTCCTCGGGGCGCTCAAGCCCCACATGCGGATCCTGGACATCGGGTGCGGGCCCGGCACCATCACCGCCGACCTGGCGGGGCTCGTTCCCGACGGGCACGTCACCGGTCTCGACCGGGAGCCGGGGATCCTGGAGCAGGCCCGGGCGGTGGCCGGCGAGCGGGGGCTGACGAACACCGACTTCGCGGTGGGGGACGTGCACGCGCTGGACTTCCCGGACGACACGTTCTGCGTGGTCCACGCCCACCAGGTGCTCCAGCACGTGGGCGATCCGGTGGGGGCGCTGCGCGAGATGCGGCGGGTGACCAGGCCGGGCGGGTTCGTCGCCGTCCGGGACGCGGACTTCGCGGCGATGACCTGGTACCCCCTGTCGGCGGGCATGGACGACTGGCTGGACCTCTACCGGCGGGTGGCCCGGGCCAACGGCGGCGAGCCGGACGCCGGGCGGCGGCTGAAGTCCTGGGCGCTCGCCGCCGGCTTCACGGACGTCACCGCGACCTCCGGCACCTGGACCTTCTCGACTCCCGGGGAGCGGGCCTGGTGGAGCGGCCTGTGGGCGGACCGTACCGTGGCGTCGGCCTATGCCGAGCGGGCGGTCGACGGCGGCCACGCCACCCGGCAGCAACTGCGGGAGGTGGCCGGGGCGTGGCGGGAATGGGGCGAACGGGACGACGGCTGGTTCAGCGTGCTGCACGGCGAAATTCTCTGCCGCAAGGATGTCTGAACCGCGTTTTCCGGGACATCAGGATGTCAGGAGGTAGACATTATGGTTCCCATTCTTCTGGTTCTGCTGCTGGCCCTGATCCTTTTCGGTGCCGGATTCGCGGTAAAGGTTCTCTGGTGGATCGCCCTGGCGGTTCTGGTCGTGTGGCTCCTGGGGTTCTTCATGCGCAGTACGTCGGCGGGCGGAGGCAGGAGCCGGTGGTACCGGTGGTGAGATGACGGAAAATCCCCGGGACTTCTCGGTCCCGGGGTTTTTTTCGTGCCGGAATTCAATTCGGTAGCGGTGATGTCCCGTGCCGGGCTCAGTCCCGAGGGCGTGCCGGACTCAATCCGGGGGCCGTGCCGGGCTCAGTCCCGGGGAAGCAGCGGTCCGAGCGGCCCGAGGTCCAGATTCAGGTCCTCGGGCCGCAGTCCGTAGCGGTTCCGCAGCTCCGCCATGCGGTCCTCGAGCAGCATCAGGGTGAGCCCGACCCGCTCCTCCTGCTCCTCGGTCAGGTCCCCCTCGTCGAACCGGCGCACCGCCTGCCGCTCCATGAGCTGGCGCAGCAGTTCCACGACGGTGAGCACCAGCTTGATCAGGTCGCGTTCGACCGTGTCCGGCTCCAGGTCCAGGCTCCTGCTCCGGCTGCCGTGCGGTTCGATGTGCGGCTCGACGTGCCGGTCGTCGGGGGCTGCCGTCACTGCGACTCCTCGAAGGGGGACGGGACCCGCGCGTTCACCGAGCTGATGAGCGCGTTGAGGTCGATACGGACCAGGTCGACGTCCGCGATGCGCAGCGTGATGTCCCCCTTGATGACGACCCCGCCGGCCAGAAGCCGGTCGAGCAGGTCCACCAGGGCTATCTCGCGGCGTTCGACGACGGTCACGGACCCTCCTCCTCGGCGATGTCCTCACCGGCGAACGAATAGGCGGCCCAGGGACCGGTGAGTTCGACACGTATTCCGGGCGCGCCGTCCTTCGTACGCTCCACCTTTTCCACGAATTCCTCGGAATCCACCCGGGGGACAAGATAGGCGGCATTGAGCACATTGCGCCCGGAGGCGCCGGAGAGCGTGGGATTCTGCGGTGCGTGCAGCCGGCAGTCCTCGGCGGCCCCGGACAGGGTCTCGTGCAGCCGGGTCGCGAACGTCTCGGCGCGCTGCCACAGATCGTCCTGCGATTTCGTCCGCTCCCGCCGCTGCCGCAGATAGTCACGGCCGGACACCGGTTTCGGCGCGGGCGCGGCGGGGGCGTCCGGTGTCCGGTCCGGCTCGACGTAGACCTTGACGCCCCACTCGACCCGGCCCTCCAGCCGGTCCAGGGTGCGCAGGAAGCTCTCCTCGCGCGCCTCCATCATGGTCCGTACGCCGCTGTCGTCGCGGAACACGGTGCCGAGCCGCAGCGGCAGCGGGGTCGTGACGGTGGTGAGCGCGTCGATCACGCCCTGGTGGGCGCGGGCGACCGCGGTCAGCCAGTCGAGGTCCTCCAGATGCGCGCGCAGCGGTTCCTCCGCGAAGTCCGCCTCGGGCACATGGCTGACGACGGCCACCAGGCCGTGGTGAGGCAGCAGCCGGGGCGGATCGCCCGCGACTCCGGTCAGCTGTGCCTGGAGCGGCGTGCCGTAGGGACGGCAGACCGCGTAGACGTACCGCAGTCCGGTCACGGACCCTCCTCCTGTGCGCGGCGGGGCGCCGGCCCCAGTTCCTCCAGCCGGGCCAGCCGTTCCCGCAGCTCCGCGTTCTCCCTGGCCAGTTCGTCGCGCCGGGCGCGTGAGGAGAGCGCCGGGTCGGACTCCCACCAGTCGATCCCCATCTCCTTGGCCTTGTCGACGGAGGCGACGACGAGGCGCAGCTTGATGGTGAGGAGTTCGATGTCCAGCAGGTTGATGCGGATGTCCCCCGCGATCACGACGCCCTTGTCGAGCACCCTCTCCAGGATGTCGGCGAGATTGGCGCCGCTGCTCTGGCCGTACGGCTCGGGAAGCCGGCTGGGGGTCGTCATCCGCGGCTCCGGCTCTCGGGCCGCTCGTCCTCGACCTCGTCCTCGTACGGGTACTCGTCCTCCGGGTACTCGTCCTCCTCGGACTCCTCCGGTTCCTCTTCCTCTTCTTCCTCGTCCTCTTCTTCGTCTTCGTACGCGTCCTCGTCCTCGGGCTCGTCCTCGGACTCCGGCTCGTACTCCTCCTCGGGCTCGTCCTCGGACTCCGGCTCGTACTCCTCTTCCTCTTCGCGGTCGCCGGCGGAGGTCTCGTCCTCCTCCTCGGCGAGGGCGTCCTCGTGGCTGCGGACCACCTCGCCGTCGCGGATCTCGCCCCGCCAGCCGTCCTCGGCCTCGCCCTTGAGGGTGATGAAGCGGGCGAAGTGCTTCAGGTCGAGCCGGGCGCGACGGCCCTGGGCGCGCCAGATGTTGCCCGTCTTCTCGAAGAGGCCCGAGGGGTAGTACTCGATGACCAGCAGGACCCGGGTGAGGTTGTCGGCGAGGCGGTGGAAGGAGACGACGCCCCTCGTCGTGCCCTTGGCGCCCTCCGAGGACCAGGCGATGCGGTCGTCGGGGACCTGCTCGGTGGTCTTCGCCTTCCAGCTCCGGTTGGACCACCAGATCTTCGCCTGCCAGTCCGACGTGGTGTCGTCGGACTTACTGGCGCTCTTGACGCCCTTGGCGAAGGTGCTGAAGTCCTGGTACTGGGTCCACTGGTCGTACGCGGTGCGCAGCGGGACCCCGACGTCGATGTACTCCATGATGACGGTGGGCTTCTGGCCGGCGGACTTCTTGCGCTTGCCCTTGCCGCCGCCCAGGCCCTTGAGCGCGCCCATCACGTTGTCCTTGGCCCGTGAGGCACCGAGTTCGACGGCACTGCGCAGCGGGCTCTTGCCCTCGGCGAGCTTGCGGCCGCCGTCGAGGGCGAGCTTGGCGAAGCCCGGGCTGTTGCCCTCGGCGATGTCGTTGAGCTTGTTCGTGGTCTCGCCGAGCTTGTGACCGAGGCCGGTCAGCAACCGGGTGGCCTGGGCCGCGAGGTAGTCCTGCAGCTCGGCCTTGAGCCGGTCGGCGGCCTCGCTGTGGGCCACGCCGGCGAGCGGGTTCTTCGCCGCCCCGTCCGCGCTGTCACGTGCGGCGGAGCCGGCCCGTCCGAGGGTCTCCGTCATCGCTCACCGCCTCCCTTCGCCGTGCGGGAGCGGGCGCCGCGGGCCGCGGCCGCGGTCTTCTTGGCGGCCGCCTTCTTCGCCGGAGCCGTCTTCTTCGCCGCCGCCTTCTTCGCGGGGGCGGCCTTCTTCGCCGGGGCCTTCCTGGCCGGCCGCTCGGAGGCCGGCTCGTCAGCCTGCTCCCGGTCCTCCTGCTCCCGGTCCTCCGCCCGCGCGTCCTCGCGGCCCTCGTCCTCACGGGCCGCGTCCTCGTCCCCGCGTTCCTCGTCCTCGGCGTGTTCCGCGTCGGCGTCCTCCCGCGGGCCTGCGCCCGTCAGCCGGTCCCGCATGCCGGCGGTACGGCCGTGCAGCCGGTCGGCGAGGGAGTCGAGCTGGCGCTCGACCAGCGCGCCGGAGGCCGCCTTGCCGACACCTCGCAGCTCACCGCGGAGCTGATCGCCGATCTCCTTGAACTGCGGGTTGTCCCGAAGCTGCTGGGACACCAGGTCCGCGACCATGCGCGGACTGAGGTTCAGCTTCTTGCCCGCCACCAGGCCGCCGACGGCGACCGCCATCTTCAGTTTCTTCGTCCGTCCGAGGAGATATCCGGCCCCGATCGCGAGGCCCAGTCCCATGCGGTTCATCGTGGTGCCGTCCCGTCCCCTGTACCCGCGCCGGTGCGCGTCGCTGTCTCCAACCGGTCGAGGAGTTCGTCCTCCTGCCGGTCGAACTCCTCCTCCGTGATCTCTCCGGCCTCCAACCGCTCCTCCAGCCGGGCCAGTTCGGCCCGTATCGTGGCGGGGTCGTAGTAGATGCGCTCCGCCTCCCGCAGCACCTGCCGGATGGCCCAGCCGCTGCCGCGCACCGGGGCGAACGGCAGCAGCAGGACCTCCGAGATCAGGCCCATGTCGTCACCCCGCTCCGGTGTCCGTCCCGCCGGCCGCGGTGCCCGCCGGCTCGGCCGGGCCGGGCTCGACGAAGCTGTACGGCGGCAGGGGGCCGTTCAGACGTACTTCGAGGTGGGGCAGGTCCTTGCGGGCCTGTTCCACCGCTTCCAGGAACTCCGCCGCCGCATCCCGCTTCACCAGGTACGACACGTTGGCGAGCCAGCCCGTGGACTCGGGGCCCACGCTCACCGCGTCGGCGACCGGTTCCAGGACGCGCTCCAGCGCGACGGCGTCCTCGGCCTCCTTGGCCTTGACGGCGGCGGCGACCATCTCACCGAGCTGGATCTTCTGCTCGTAACTGCCGCCGCCGGACTTCCGGTTGGCCTCTGCGAGGGCGCGGATCTCCGGATTGCCGGCCATCACGTGGTGCAGGACGGCGTCCTCGACGTGGTTGGCCTTGACGTTGTACTCGACCCGGCCGTCCAGGGCCCGCAGCCGCTCCGCGTAGTGCTCGGCGCGCTCGGCGAGGACACCGGTGACGGCGTCGTCGTCCGCGGCGACGCTGCCGAAGCGCATGGGCAGCACACAGCCGGCCGCGCCGGCCTCGCTGAGCACGTTCTGGTGGGCGAGCAGCTCCCTGCGCTTGGGACGCAGGCCCTCGGGGGCGTCACTGACCAGGGCGGCCAGTTCGCCCACGCGCAGGACGCGCACCGGAAGCTGCGGGTCGCCGACACCGTCCACACCCTCGGGAAGGCCGGGGTGCGAGGCCGCCGTGATGCCGTAGACGTACGTGCTCACTCCTGCTCCTCCTTCCGGCGGGCCGAGGTGCTCTTGCGGGCCCGCGGCCGTGACTCGGTCTCGCGCTCGGAACCGTCCTCACGCGCCTGCTTGAAGGCACCGGATATGGTCTCGGCTGCGCCGGACAGCGCTCCCTTCGACTTGCCGCGGGCGCCGGACTCGGTGACCTCACCGACGATCTCGGGCAGACCCGGGCTCTTGCGGGGACCCGCCTCCAGGTCGAGGCGGTTGCACGCCTCGGCGAAGCGGAGATAGGTGTCGACGCTGGCGACGACGACACGGACGTCAATCTTGAGAATCTCGATGCCGACCAGGGACACGCGCACGAAGGCGTCGATGACGAGCCCCCTGTCCAGAACAAGTTCAAGCACGTCGTAGAGGCCGCTGCTGCCGCCTCCACCACCGGTCTGCTGTGCCGGTACGACTGTCATGCCGACTTTTCCTCCTTGTCTGTGGGTGTGGGTCCACTTGGGCGGCCTACCGGCCGCCGGGCCGATGTGCGTCGGCCCGCCCACGCTCGTAGCGGCGGACGCGCCGGTACCCGGTGAGCTCGCCGTCGGAGTCCAGCTCGACCTGGTAACTCGCCATCAGGCTCATCGTGTCGGGCACCCGCTCGAGTTCGAGGACCTCCACCTCCAGCGCCCAGCCCTCCTCCGTCTGCTCGAAGGACGACACGGACTCGGCCTCCATCCCCGTGAGCTCCGCGAGCTGGCCGCGCGCCCGGCGCAACAGCTCCATCGGGCTCGGCGGTTTGGCGGTTCGGGTGCTGTCCGTTTTCTTGTGGGATTCTTGCGAGTCCCGGGTTTCCTGTGAATCTTGTGACTCTTCGGTGTTCTTTGTGTTCGACATGGCCACCTCCCCCTTCGTGTGGCCGCAAGTGTGTTCGCCAAACCTCTGTGCGCTCAGCCGTTCCCCACGGCCGGGCCTCGCGCCCGGTCGGCAGGGGGCCGGCGCCGCTCAGTCCCGCAGTGCGGCCAGCCGGCGGCGGGCCGGTCCGAGGGAGCGGCCCCGGCCCGGCAGGCCGGCCCAGGGGTCGGTGCGGGCCTGCTCGACGGCGTCGGCGACGGTCCAGCGGCGGGCGTGCAGGTCCGGGTCGCCGAGCTGGTCCCAGGAGACGGGCACGGCGACGGGAGCGCCGGGCAGGGCGCGGACCGTGTAGGGCGCGACGGCGGTCTGCGCGTAGGCGTTGCGCTGCACGTCGAGGTAGAGCCGGTCACCGCGGTCCTTCTTGCGGGCGGCGGTGGTGAGCCGGTCGGGGTGGGCGGCGGCGAGGGTGTCGGCGGCCTCGCGGGCGAAGGCGCGTACGTCGTCGAAGTCCTGGGTCCCGCTCAGCGGCACGACGACGTGCAGCCCCCGGGAGCCGGTGGTCATCAGGGCGGACGGCAGTTCCAGCTCGTCCAGCAGCTCCCTCAGCAGCCGTGCGGCCTCCCGCACCGTCTCGAAGTCGTCACCGGAGGGGTCCAGGTCGAACACCAGCCGGTCCGGGTGGTCGGTCCGGTCGGTGCGGGACAGCCAGCGGTGCAGGGTGATGCTCGCCTGGTCGACGAGGTAGAGGAGGGTGGCGGTATCGTCGCACACGGTGTGCGTGACGGTGCCGTCCTCCTTGGCGACCTCGGCGCGGGTGATCCAGTCCGGGTAGCCGTCCGGGGTGTTCTTCTGCATGAACGTGGGGCCGTCGATGCCGTCCGGGCGCCGGTCCAGCATCAGCGGGCGGCCCCGCAGGTGCGGCAGCATGAACGGGGCGACGGCCCGGTGGTAGTCGACGAGGTCGCCCTTGGTGTACTCCCCGGTGCTCCCGCCGCCGGGGAAGAGCACCTTCCCCGGCCTGCGGATCTCCACCGAGCGACGGCCGGCCCGTACGGTGCGCGCACCGTCGCCGCTCACGACACGATCGCCTCCCCCACCAGCAGCCGGCCGGCCGCCGCGATCGACTCCGCGTCGATGCCGGCGGCACGCAGCTGCTCCTCCGGGGAGGCCGAACCCGGCATCTCGCGCACGGCAAGGCGCACCAGGCGCGGTACGGGGCTCCCGTCGGCGAAGGCCTCCGCGACCGCGTCCCCGAGGCCGCCCTCCGGGTGGTGGTCCTCCACCGTCACCAGGCAGCCGGTCTCCTCGGCGGCCGTGCGCAGCGTCTCCCGGTCGACCGGCTTCACCGAGTACAGGTCGATCACCCGCACGGCGATGCCCTCTCCCTCCAGGGCCTCCGCGGCGGCCAGCGCCTCGGGCACGGTGACGCCCGCCGCGACGAGGGTGAGCCGGTCGCGGCCGGAGGAGCGCAGGACCTTGCTGCCGCCGACGGGGAACTCCTCGTCGGGGCCGTAGATCACCTCGCTCGCGCCACGCGAGGTGCGCAGGTAGCGGATGCCGTCCAAGCCGGCCATCGCGGCGACCAGCCGCGCGGTCTGGTTGGCGTCGCACGGGTACAGCACGGTCGAGCCGTGCACCGCCCGCATCATCGCCAGGTCCTCCAGGCCCATCTGGCTGGGGCCGTCCTGGCCGATGGCGACGCCCGCGTGCGAGCCGACGAGGTTGATCCCGGAGCCGCTGACCGACGCCATGCGGATGAAGTCGTGGGCGCGGGTGAGGAAGGCCGCGAAGGTGGCGGCGTACGGCAGCCGGCCGCGCGTGGCCATGCCGACCGCCGCGGCGACCATCTGCTGCTCGGCGATGTAGCACTCGAAGTAGCGCTCGGGGTGTTCCTTGGCGAAGGCCTCCGCGCGGGTGGAGTCGCCGACCTCCCCGTCGAGGGCGACGACGTCGCCGCGCGCGGTGCCGAGGGCGGCCAGCGCCTCGCCGAAGGCGTTGCGGGTGGCCACCTCCTCGCCCTTGTCCCAGCGGGGCAGGTCGGGCCGCCCGGTGTGCCCGGCGGGCGGCGCCCCGTCGGCGGACGGGGCCTCCACCCGGATGCGCAGGTCGCGGGGGCCGCCGAGCTCGGCGATGGCCTCCTCGGCGTCGGGCAGCGGCTTGCCGTGCAGTCCCTCGCGGTCCTGGACCGCCTCGACGCCCTTGCCCTTGAGGGTGCGGGCGAGGATCGCGGTGGGCTGGCCCTGGGTGGACAGGGCCTCCCCGTAGGCGCGGTCGACGGCGTCCACGTCGTGGCCGTCCACTTCGACGGTGTGCCAGCCGAAGGCCTGGAAGCGGCGGGCGTAGACGTCCAGGTCGTGGCCGTGCCGGGTGGGGCCGCGCTGCCCGAGCCGGTTGACGTCCACGATCAGCGTGAGGTTGTCCAGGTGTTCGTACGCGGCGTGCTCGGCGGCCTCCCAGACGGAGCCCTCGGCCAGTTCGCTGTCGCCGCACAGCACCCACACCCGGTAGCCGGCGTGGTCGAGCCGCTTCCCGGCCAGCGCGATGCCGACGCCGACGGGGAGCCCCTGGCCGAGCGAGCCGGTGGCCGTCTCGATCCAGGGCAGCCGGCGGGGGGTGGGGTGCCCTTCGAGGCGGCTGCCGTTCTTGCGGAAGGTGAGCAGTTCCTCGTCGTCGATGGCGCCGGCCGCCTTGTAGACGGCGTACATCAGGGGCGAGGCATGGCCCTTGGAGAGGATGAAGCGGTCGTTGCCCGGGTGGTCGGGACGCTCGAAGTCGTAGCGGAGGTGGCGGGCGAACAGCACGGCCGTCAGGTCCGCCGCGGACATCGACGACGTGGGGTGCCCGGAGCCCGCGGCGGCCGCGGCGCGGACACTGTCCACCCTCAACTGCTGCCCGAGCTCGACGAGTTCACCGGTGCTCATGAGTCTCCTTCGGTGGGGCGGTCGGTGCGCTTGACGGGCCCGGGCGCGACATCGGGACCGGGCGGCGGCTGATCGGGGGGCGGGGTGACGGCGGGCCGGTCCTTCGCGGGCTCACCACCGGGCTGCTTCTTCGCGGGCTCGCCTCCGGACGGCTGTCCCCGCCCCGGCTCGCCCGGCACCCGCGCCAGTTCCGGTGACGCCGTGTCCAGCGGCACCGACCAGGACCGTACGAGCCCCAACTGGACGGCCTGACGCGGCAGTACGGCGTCGAGGAGCCAGTCGGCGGCGACGCGCACCCGGTTGCCCGGCATCGCCGCGAGGTGGTAGCCGCGGGCGACCGCTCCCGCCGCCGGCCCGGACAGGTTCACGCCGAGCGGGTTGGCGGCGGCCTTGACGCCGCCCAGGTCCACCACGAACCCCATGTCCTTGTGCCGGTAGGCGCGCCGCTCACCGTCGCCGAACGACGCGGCGATGTTGTGCGCGCACACCTTGCCCTGCCGCCAGGCGTGCTGCGCGGTCATCGGGGTGAACGAGCCGGGCTTCTCCAGGTCGGGCACCGCGGCGGCGTCCCCGCAGGCGAACACCTCGGGCCGGCCCGGCACCTGAAGGTGCGGGTCGACGAGCAGCCGGCCGCGTTCCATGGGCAGTCCGAGGGACTCGGCGAGCGGGTCGGGGCGCACGCCCACGCACCACACCAGGGTCTTGGTGTCGACGAACTCCCCGTCGGTCAGCAGCACTCCGTCGTGCGTGGCCTCCTTCACGGAGGTACCCATCCGCACGTCCACGCCCCGTTCCCGCAGCACGGTGTCCGCGGTGCGGGAGAGGCGTTCGTCCAGTTCGGGCAGGACCCGGTCGGCGATGTCCAGGAGCAGCCAGCGCGGGCGCATCCCGGTCCGCATCGGATGCCTGGCGACCTGCGCGTCGGTGAAGAGCTGCCCGTGCGCGGCGACTTCGGTGCCGGTGTAGCCGGCGCCGACCACGACGAACGTACAGCGGGCGGCGCAGTTCTTGGGGTCGTCCGCGGCGGCGAGCTCCACCTGCCGGGTCACGTGGTCGCGCAGGTACAGCGCCTCGGGCAGGCCGCGGAAGCCGTGGGCGTGCTCGGCGACACCGGGGATCGGCAGCAGCTTGTTGACGCTGCCGGCCGCGAGGACCAGCCGGTCGTAGTCGAGGGTGCCGCCCTCGCCCTCGGGTCCGGTGTAGTGGACCTGCCGCGCGTCGAGGTCGATGCGGTCGGACTCCCCCAGCACCAGCTTCACGTGCGGCAGCGTGCCGGAGAGGGAGACGGTGACCCGGCGGGGTTCCAGGACGCCGGCGGCGACCTGGGGCAGCAGGGGCAGGTACAGGAAGTAGTCGGTCGGGTTGAGCAGGACGATCTCGGCGCGGCCACGGGCCCTTTTGGAGAGCGTCCGGGCCGTGCGGTACCCGGCGAAGCCGGCACCGACGATCACAATACGAGGTCGACTCACGGTTCGCCTCCGGCGCTGTCGCGGACGTCGGGAGACTTCCGCGTCCCCCTGACCGGGTCCGCCAAACGTCCGCCGGTTTCCGCCGGGCCCCCCGGGTACCCGGTCCGGGACCCGAACCGCCCACGTCACGGAGGCGCCCCCCATGCCCGAGTACGGCTATTTCCTCTCGTGCGAGCAGTACGGTCCCGCCGAGCTGATCGAGCAGGCGCGGATGGCCGAGCAGGCCGGGTTCCAGGCCCTGTGGATCTCGGACCACTACCATCCGTGGAACGACGAACAGGGGCAGAGCCCGTTCGTGTGGTCGGTGATCGGCGCGCTGTCCGAGGCGGTGTCGCTGCCGGTGGGGACGGCGGTGACCTGCCCGACCGTGCGGACGCACCCGGCGGTGGTGGCGCAGGCGGCGGCCACGGCCGCGGTGATGTCGCCGGGGGGGTTCCGGCTGGGCGTGGGCACGGGCGAGGCCCTGAACGAGCACATCCTCGGAGACCACTGGCCGCCCGCGCACGTACGGCTGGAGATGCTGGAGGAGGCCATCCAGGTGATGCGCCGGCTGTTCTCCGGCGAGGAGGTCAACCACCACGGCACGCACTACACGGTGGAGAACGCCCGCCTGTACACCGTGCCGGACGAGCCCGTGCCGATCGACATCTCGGGCTTCGGGCCGGCGGCGACCAAGCTCGCCGCCCGGGTCGGCGACGGCTACATCACGATGATGCCGGACGCCCCGATGGTGGAGCAGTACCGCAAGGGCGGGGGCGGCGGCAAACCGGTCAGCGGCGGCACCAAGGTCTGCTACGGCACCGACCGCGACGCGTGCGTGCGCACCGTGCACCGGCTGTGGGCGAACGAGCTGCTGCCCGGCGAACTGGGCCAGGTGCTGCCCTCGCCCAGGCACTTCGAGCAGGCGCAGACGCTGGTCACCGAGGACATGGTGCGGGAGAACCGGGTGTGCGGCGACGACGTGGACGAGCACGTCGCCGAGCTCCGCCGGTTCGCCGACGCGGGTTTCGACCGTGTCTACGTCAACCAGATCGGCCCCGACCTGCGCGGTTTCTTCGACTTCTACCGCACCAAGGTGCTGCCGCGACTCCAGCAGACCGGCTGACCGGCTGACCGGCTGACCACGAAAGGACGGACCGACGCCGGAACCGCACCGCCTCGGCGTCCGTGTCCCCACCGTGCCGGCCGACGCCCCCGAGGCCGGCTCCCCTTGCCGCGGCGGCCCCAACTAGGCTCGTCCGCATGGAGATTCTGGGTGCCACACTGCGTGTCTGCGTCGACGACATCGAGACCGCCATCCCCTTCTACGAGCGGCTGGCGGGCGGCAGGGCCCTCCGGTTCGAGCGGGGCGGCGTCCAGGTCGCCGCGGTCGGCTGCTTCCTGCTGATGAGCGGTCCCGCAGCCGAACTGGACGTGCTGCGCAGGGTCGCCGCGACCCTGGCGGTCAAGGACGTCGAGGAGACCGGCCGGGTGCTCGCGGAGATGGGCGCCGACATCCTCGCGGGCCCGCTCCCCACCCCCGTGGGCCGCAACCTCATCGCCCGGCACCCGGACGGGGCGGTCTACGAGTACGCGGACCGCCACTCCTGACACGCCCGGTCACGGCGCGGGCCTCCGCCTCCGCACGGGGAACCGGGCACGGGGCCGGGCGTCAACGGCCCGCCGTCATCTCGCTGGTGATCGCCCAGCGCTGGTGGTCGCGCCAGGCGCCGTCGATGAAGAGCATCTTCGGCGAGAAGCCCTCCAGGCGGAACCCGCAGGCGCGGGCGAGGGCGATGGAAGCGGCGTTGCCGGGCTGTACGTTGATCTCCAGGCGGTGCAGCCGCATCGGGCCGAAGGCGTACCGCACCACGAGGTCCAGGCCCTCGCGCATCAGTCCGCGCCCGGCCGCGTGCGTGAAGGCGCCGTAACCCAGCGCACCGCACAGGAAGCCGCCCTCGACGATGTTGTTGATGTTGATGAACCCGGCGAGGGCGCCGTCCGCCTCCTTCTCGCAGACCAGGAACCCCGCCTTGGTGGGATCCTCGATCAGCCGCCCCGCGTACGCGGCGTACGCGCTCTGGCTGTCCGGCGGGAACAGCCAGGGGTGGTGGAGGTCCTTGCTCTCCCGGGCGCGGGCGGTGAACTCGGCGCCGTCCGCGTGGGTGAAGTGACGGAGCCCCACGCGGCGGCCTTCGGCGAGGTAGCGGGAAGCGGTGTGCGGCACCCCGCCACCCTACGACGGGCCCGCGCGCGACGCGTGCCGGTCGGCTCGACGCCGGTTCGTCAGCTCAGCGCCGGTTCGTCCAGGGTCAGGGTGCCCGCGTCGGCGTCGAGTTCGGCCGTGACGCCGAAGGGGACGGTGAGCGCGTCGGCGCAGTGCCCGAACCCGAACTGTTCGGCCACCGGCACCCCGAGGCCGCCGAGCCGGTCGGCGAGCAGCGCCCGCACCCCGTCGTACGGCTCGCACCGCGCCCAGGAGCCGAGCAGCAGCCCGGAAACCCCGTCGAGCCAGCCGGCCCGCAGGAGCTGGGTGAGGTAGCGGTCGAGCCGGTAGGTCTCCTCCCCCACGTCCTCCAGGCAGAGCAGTCCGCCGCGCGCGGAGGGTCTGGTGTGCGGGGTGCCGAGGTCGGCGGCGAGCAGGGAGAGACATCCGCCGAGGGTGATCCCGCGCGCCCGGCCGGGGACGAGCGCGGTGCCGTCGGAACGGATGGTGCGGACCGTGTCGGGGGCGAGGAGGGTCGCCCTGAGGTGGTCCTGCGCCCGCGCGCTCTTCACGAAGTCGATGCCCGCGGCCATCGGCCCGTGCAGGGTGACCAGGCCGAGCCGGACCGCGAACGCCTCGTGCAGCGCGGTGATGTCGCTGAACCCGACGAACACCTTCGGCCCGGCGGCCCGCATCGCCTCCCAGTCGAGCAGGTCGACCATGCGCTGGACGCCGTAACCGCCGCGGGCGCAGATCACCGCGTCGACGTCCGGGTCGCACCAGGCGGACTGCAGATCGGCGGCCCGGTCGGCGTCGCCGCCCGCGAGGTAGCCGAACTCGCCGTGCCGGTCCAGGACATGGGGGCCCGTCACGGGGGCGAGGTCCCAGCCGCGCAGTACGTCGAGCCCGGCCTGGAGCCGCTCCTCGGGCACCGGACCGCTGGGTGCGACCACGGCCACCCGGGCGCCGGGGGCGAGGCGGGCCGGCCGGCGCAGTGCTCGGACCCGGCTCATGTGCCCAGCTCCAGGGCCGGCACGCCGGGCGGTCTCATCCCGAACACCTGGGCGTACAAGTGCAGCTCTGCCTCCAGGGCTCGCACCATGGTCTCCGCCCGCCGGAAGCCGTGCCCCTCGCCCTCGAAGGTGAGATAGGCGTGCGGCACGCCCCGGCCGGCCAGCCGGGCCAGGAACCGCTCGCACTGCGCGGGCGGGCAGATCACGTCGTCCAGTCCCTGGAGCATCAGGAACGGCGCGGTGAGCCGGTCGGCGTGTGCGGCGGGCGAGCGTTCCGCGTACCGCTCGGGCACCTCGGCGCGCGGGCCGATCAGGCTCTCCAGGTACTGGGACTCGAAGTCGTGGGTCTCCCCCGTGCCCCAGCCGGTGAGGTCGAGCACCGGGTAGCTGATGGTGCCGCAGGCGTAGACGTCGGTCGTGGTGAGCGAGGCGGCGGCGGTCCAGCCGCCGGCGCTGCCGCCCCGGATGGCGAGCCGGCCGCGGTCGGCGGTGCCCTCGTCGGCGAGGGCCAGCGCGACGGCGGCGCAGTCCTCGACGTCGACCACGCCCCACTGTCCGCGCAGCCGGTCGCGGTACTCCCGCCCGTATCCGGTGGAGCCGCCGTAGTCGACCTCGGCGACGCCGATGCCGCGCGAGGTGAAGTAGGCGATCTCCAGGTCGAGCACGAGCGGCGCCCGGCCGGTGGGACCGCCGTGCGCCCGGATGACGTACGGGGGCCGCTCGTCCGCGGGGCCGGCGCACCCGGGGTGGTGCGGGGGGTACACCCGGGCGTGGATCTCCCGGCCGCCCGGTCCGGTGAACGTGCGGACCCGCGGCTCGGGGTAGTACGCCGGGTCCACCGCGTCCTCGTGGCGGGCGCCGATCACCCGGGCGTGACCCGTCCGGGTGTCCAGCTCCACCACCTCGTGGCCGCTGCGCGGTCCGGCGCCGGCGGCGACGACCCGCTCGCCGTGCGCCGCGAGGGTGGGCGCGAACTCGCTCCACGGGCCGGCGGCGTCGACGAGCTCGCAGGTCTCCGGGTCGAGGACGCCGAGCACGGGTGCGCCCCGGCCGTGCAGGACGGCGATCAGGCCGCTGTCCAGCGGGGCGAACCAGCGCAGCCCCAGCTTCCACAGCGGTCCGCCGAACTCCTCCTCGCGCGGGCAGACCGGCTCCCCGTCCCGGTAGAGGTTCCACCAGCCGGTGCGGTCGCTCGCGTACAGCAGCCGGCCGTCGGGGGTCCAGTCGGCCTGGGCGACGGACTCCTCGGGTCCGCCGGCCACCGTGCGGGCCTCGCGCAGGGTGCCGTCGGCCAGGACGTCGGCGACGAGCAGTTCGGTGCCGTCCCACGGCATGCGCGGGTGGTCCCAGCCGAGCCAGCAGGCGCGCCGCCCGTCCGGCGCGAGGCGCGGCCCGGTGACGAACCGGTGCCGGCCGTCGCTCAGTTCCCGTACGGTGCCCCGGTCACCGGCGGCGGAGCCGTCCAGCGGTACGGCGGCCAGGACGCGGCGCACGTCGCTGGGGCCGTCGCCGGTGAACTCCTCCAGGACGCACCACACCTCGTCGCGGTCCGGCGGCAGCACCGGATCGGCCCAGCGCAGCCCCTGCCCGACCGGGGACACGGGGGTGAGCGGGCGGGGCTCGCCGCCCGGCTCGTACCGGTAGAGGCGCTGGTCGGCGAAGTTCACGAACACCACGAGCGGGACACCGTCCCGCACGGTGCCGGCCCAGGGCCGGCCGCCGTACTCGATGACGCGGCTCCGCACGTTCCACGGCGCGGGCAGGGCCGGCTCCTCGGTGCCGTCGGCGTGCCGCCGCACGAGTGCGCGGCGGCCGCCCTCGGCGGGCCGGGGCTCGGTCCACCACACCTCGTCGCCGACGAAGCCCACGAACTCGGGGCCGCCGTCGTGGGCCGCGGCCGTGGCCGCGTCGATGGGCGAGGGCCACTCGCCGTACGCCAGGGTCCGCACTGTCTCCCCCATCCGCTCAGGCCGTCCGCAGGAACCGGTCGAGGACCCGGACACCGAAATGGAGCGCCCCGACCGGGACGCGCTCGTCGACGCCGTGGAAGAGCGCCTGGTAGTCGAAGCCCTCCGGCAGCCTCAGCGGCGCGAACCCGTAGCCGGTGATGCCCAGCCGGGAGAACTGCTTGGCGTCCGTGCCGCCGGACATGCAGTACGGCACCACGTGTCCCTCGGGCGCGAACGCCTCGACGGCGGCCCGCATCCGGGCGTACGTCGGGGAGTCCACCGGTGCCTGGAGCGCCACCTCGTGGTGCTCGAACTCCCAGTCGACGTCCGGTCCGGTGAGCCGGTCCATGGTCGCGCGGAACTCCTCCTCGGCACCCGCCAGATACCGTCCGTCGACGTGCGCCACGGCCTCCCCGGGAATCACGTTGACCTTGTAACCGGCGTCCAGCATCGTCGGGTTGGCGCTGTTGCGGACGGTGGCCTCGACGAGCTTGCCCGCCGTGCCGAGCTTGTCCAGCAGGGTGTCCACGTCCGACAGGTCCGCCTCGATGCCGTACACGGCGGCGAGCTCGGTGAGCGCGGCCCGCACGGTCGGGGTGAGCCGCAGCGGCCACTGGTGCTCACCGATACGGGTGACGGCGGCGGCGAGGCGGGTCACCGCGTTCTCCCGGTTGACCTTGGAGCCGTGCCCGGCCCGGCCGCGCGCGGTGAGCCTCATCCAGGCGGTGCCGCGCTCACCGGCGGCGATCGGGTAGATCTGCCGTCCGCCGCCGTCGTGGAAGGTGAACGCGCCCGACTCGCCGACGCCCTCGGTACAGCCCTCGAAGAGGTGGGCGTGCCGGTCGGCGAGGAACCCGGACCCGTCCTCGGCGCTGGCCTCCTCGTCCGCGGTGAACGCGATGACGATGTCCCGCCGGGGCCGTACGCCCTCGCGCGCCCAGGCCCGCACCACGGCGAGGATCATCGCGTCCATGTTCTTCATGTCGACCGCGCCGCGCCCCCAGACGACCCCGTCGCGGACCTCCCCGGAGAACGGGTGCACGCTCCAGTCGGCGGCCTCCGCCGGGACGACGTCCAGATGGCCGTGGACGAGCAGCGCGCCGGCCGACGGGTCGGTGCCCTCCAGGCGGGCGACGACGTTGGCGCGGCCCGGAACGCGCTCCAGGAGCACCGGCTCGAGTCCCGCCTCGGCGAGCCGCGCGGCGGCGTACTCGGCGGCGGGCCGCTCCCGGCAGTCGCCCCCGCCCCTGTTGGTCGTGTCGATCCTGATCAGGTCGGACGTGAACGTCACGACCTCGTCCAGGGCCCGCTCGTCAGCCATACTGCTCCTCCACCGCGGCCGAGGCGATCGTGGTGACCGCCTTGAAGACGCGGATCCCGTCGTACATGGTCCCGCTGGTGTACGCCACCTTCCGCTCACCGACGCGGGTCACGCCCGGCACGACGGTGACGGCCATCGCCAGGTGCTCGGCGTCGAACTCCACCGCGACGGTGAACGGCCCGCCGTCGACGGGCTTCCGGCGCACCGCCAGCGCGGCCGCCTCCTCGGCCGCCGCGCGGATGTCGGCGGCCGTCCGGGCGGGGGTACGGCACACCGCCGCGTACCGGGACACATGGTCCTTGACGGCGACCTTCAGCGCCTCGGGCGCGTAGCCGAGCGCGTCCTCGCAGGCGACGTCGTCACCGGTCACCAGGACCACCGGCACCCCGTACTCGGCGGCCACATGCGCGTTGAGCAGGCCCTCGCTGGCCCGTACGTCGTTGACCCACACCCCGGTGACGGAGTTGGCGAGGAAGGTGTGCGCGAGGACGCCCTCCATGCCCGCGCCGGCGTGGTAGCCGATGAACGCGATGCCGTCCACGTCGCCGTGCTGCACGCCCTCGACCATGGACAGGGCCTTGTGCCGCCCGGTGAGCATCTCGGCCCGCTCGTCCAGCCGCTCCAGGAGCAGGTTGCGCATGGTCCAGTGGGCCTCGTTGATCAGCACCTCGTCGGCGCCGCCGTCGAAGAACCCCCGCACGGCGGCGTCGACGTCCGAGGTGAACAGGGACCGGCACCGCTCCCACTGGGGGGTCCCCGGCAGCACGTCGGCCGGCCAGGTGACGCCGGTGGCACCCTCCATGTCGGCGCTGATGAGGATCTTCATGCGGCACACGCTACGTGGTTCCGCCGAATCCCGGCCAGCCTGTGGACAACTCTCACCGGTCCGGACCGGTGACGGGCGCATCGCTCCTCACCAGGCGTTTGCCTACGGCCGTCCCGTCAGGAACCAGAGGGACGGCAGGGCGATACGGGTGCCGTCGGGGCCGTGTTCCGTGGTGGTCAGCGGCAGGGTGCCGTGCGCCAGCACGGTCAGTCCGGCCGCGGTCAGGAGCTCGGGCACGGCCGCGTCGTCGACCTCGCCGGGGGCTATGCCGTGCCGCAGGACCGGCGCGAGTTTGGGCGGCGGGCCGTCGGGGCCGGCCGCGAGGCCCCGCAGGACGGCTCCGGCGGCCTCGGAGGGCTCGACGAGGAAGGCCCGGCCGCGGTCGCCGACCAGCGTGGCGACGGCGTCCGCCAGCGCCTGCCGGTCGTCGGGCTCGCACTGGTGCAGCACACCGCGCAGGTACACGTTGGCGTCGCCGAGTTCGGCGTGCAGCTCCTGCGTCCCGGCCTTGTCGACGGCGTCCAGCAGCCGGTACGCCGCCCGCCCGGCCGGGTCGGCGGCGCGGGCGCGGTCCAGGGCGGCGGCGGAGAGGTCGGCGCCGAGGACGTGCGGGAAGCGGTCGGCGAGGAAGCGGGTCTGGGTGCCGTTGCCGCACCCGAGGTCCACCAGGGGCAGCCAGGGGTCCGTCAGACGCGGTTCGAACAGAGCGAGGTGGCGGGCCACCGTCAGGGCGGGCTCCGCGTCCCAGAACACGGCCCCCTCCTCGTCGGGTGCCTCACGCCAGAAGCCCTCCCAGGCCTCCCGGTACCGACTCGTCACGCTCATGACCGACTCCCCAGGGTGCGACGCCGACCCGCCCCGTGTGACGGGCCAGTACGGTGTATCGCGCCCCGGGCGCGCGGACAAGCGCCCGGCGGATTCCTTCACGGCCCGTTCGCCCCGGCGTGCGCCGTGTACCACCGGCGCTCAGCGTCGTCGCGGCAGTGTCAGTTCGAACCACACGCTCTTGCCGGTCGTCGTCCGGCTGGTGCCCCACTGGCGGGCCAGGGTGCTGACCACGCGCAGTCCCCGCCCGAACTCGTCCGCCGGCCGCGCGTCGAGCAACGTCGGCAGTTCGTGGTCGTCGTCCTCCACCTCGCACAGCAGCGTGTCGCCGCGCACCAGCCGCAGGGCGACGGGGCGGGCGTGGGAGTGCAGCACGGCGTTGGTGACGAGTTCGCTCACCATCAGCTCGGTGCTGTCGGCGAGCTTCGGCAGCCCCCAGTCGTAGAGCTGCTCGCGGACCACCGCGCGGGCCCGGCCGACCTCGGACGGCTCGGGGACGAGCCGCCATTCGGCGACGTCGTCGGGGTCGATGCCGCCGAGGCGTGCCATCAGCAGGGCCACGTCGTCCTTGCGGCCGCCCTGGGTGTTGAGCGCCCGGATGATGGTGTCGCAGGCGTCGTCCATGGAGGCGGCCGGGTGGGCGGCGGACTCGCACAGCGTGGCGAGCCCGACGCCGATGTCCTCGCCGCGCACCTCGACCAGTCCGTCGGTGCACATCACCAGCCGGTCACCGGGCTCCACGGGCACGCGCGCCGTCTCGAAGGGCACCCCGCCGACGCCGATGGGCGCCCCGGTGGGCAGGTCGAGCAGTTCACTGCGCCCGTCGGCGGCACGCACCAGCACGGGCGGGATGTGTCCGGCGTTGGCGAGACGCAGCTCGCCCGCGATGGGGTCGTAGACGGCGTACAGGCAGGTCGCGAGGTAGGTGTCACCGAGCCGCTGGGCGAGGTCGTCGAGGTTGCGCAGGAGTTGCGCGGGCGGCAGGTCGAGTGCGGCCATGGTCTGCACGGAGGTGCGCAACTGGCCCATCATCGCGGCCGAGTTCAGCCCGTGTCCCATGACGTCGCCGACGACGAACGCGGTACGGGCGCCGGGCAGCTTCACCGCGTCGAACCAGTCGCCGCCGATCCGCCCGAGCAGGGTGCCCGGCAGATAGCGGGTGGCGATGTCGCAGCCCGCCATGCGCGGCGGGATGTGCGGCAGCATGCTGTCCTGGAGCGTCTCGGCGACGTTCTCCTGGTACGTGTACATCCGCGCGTTGTCGAGCACGAGCCCCGCGCGGGCGGCGAGTTCGGCGCCGGTGACCCGGTCCATGTCGTTGAAGACCTGCCGCTCCGGATGGCGCAGCAGGATCATGAAGCCGAGGACGACGTGGCGGGCCTTCAGCGGGACGACCAGCATGGACCGTCCGGTGATCAGCGGCCGGATGTCGCGCTTCTCGAACTGCGAGGCGATGGCGTGGCCCATCTCCTCGCTGATGCGCGGCACGAGGACGGGTTCGCCGGTGGTCATGCACTGGAAGAACGGGGTGTGCGCCGGAAAGGGCATGGCCTCGCCGACGGGGACGACGTCGTCCCAGCGGCCGGGTTCGTCGGTGTGCTCCAGGGCGACCCGGTGCCACAGGGTGGTGGTGTCCGGCACGCCCTCGTCGAATCCCTCACCGGCGACGACCTGTTCGCGCAGATAGGTGCCGGCGACGTCGGTGAAGCGGGGCACGACGGCCTTGCTGACCTCGACGATGGTGCGGGAGAGGTCGAGGGAGGTGCCGATCCGGGAGCTGACCTCGTTGAGGAACTCCAGGCGTTCGCGGACGGCGGCGTACTCGAGGTCCTCGCCCTCGTCGCGCAGTTCCTCGGGCACCGGCTCGCCGGCCGCCAGCGCCCGCGCGGCCCGTTCGCGGCGCTCCCGGCGTTCGACGCGCCGGGGCACGCCCCAGTCGGGGGTGACGGGCACCCGGTCGTTCCGGCTGAACTCCAGGATGGGGTAACCCAGTTCGAGGATCTGGGCGACGATACGGGCGCTGTCGCCGACGCTCATGCTGGGGAGGATCTCGGGGAGCCGGCGGGCGAGCTCCTCGGAGCCGGGGAAGTCGGTGTGCAGGGCGAAGCCGGGCGCGATCCGTTCGAACGTCCCGGCCTCGTCCGTGCGCAGCAGTCCGTCCGCGTCGGCGGCCAGCACCAGCAGCCGCTCGCGTCCCGGGCCCACCAGCGGGTAGGCCCACCACAGCACGTCGACCCGTCCGGCGTCGGCCGCGGTCAGCCGGGCCCGGCCCGCCGCCGGGTAGGACAGGCCTCCGCCGAGCGAGGCGCCGAGGCCGGGCCCCAGATCGTCGTAGGCGGCGTACGCCCCGTAGGGCTCCTCGTCCCCGGACTCCCCCGGTTCCTCGGGCAGGGCCCCGGTCACGGGCAGCAGGTCGGCCGCCGGGCGGCCGATCGCGTCCTCCTTGGCGAGGGAGAACAGGCGCCGCGCGCCCCTGCTCCAGTGGGAGACGAGTCCGTCGCGGTCGACCACGACCACGGCCAGCGGGATACGGCCGGCGCCGCCCCGTTCGGTCGCCGCGCCGTCTCCCGCGCGGCGTTCCGGAGGTGCGTCCCGCTCGGTGCCACGGTCCATGGCCCAGGCCCTCTCTCCCCCGGCTGTGCAAGATCTGTACCGCCGTCACCACCGTACGGCCACGGTCGGCCGCGATGTGCGCCAACGCGGGAATTGCCCGCCCGTGCTCGCACCGGCGTGCGTTCCCGCGCGTGAGCGACCGTTTCAGTCCTCGTGGCCGAGCTGGAGGTCGCGTTCCGTGCGGCCTCCGCCGGCCATCTGGAGCACGGTCGCGACCGGCGGGTAACCGGCGGCGATGACGGTGTACTCACCGGACGACAGGTCGACGAAGCGGAAGATGCCGTCAGGTCCGGTGGTGAGGGTGTCGACGACGTTGCCCGCCGCGTCCAGCAGGGTCACGCGGGCCTCCTCCACGGGCCGTCCGCCGCCGGCCCGCACGGTGCCGCGCAGCACCGCGCCACCGGCCAGTTCGACGTCCTGACGGGTCTCGCGGGCGGCCTGGACGGTGACGGGGAGGGCGGCCGGACGGAAGGCGGGCGCGCTCGCGGCGAGGGTGTACTCCCCGGCCACCAGCTCGCTGATGACATAGCCGCCCTCCCGGCCGCTGCGGGTGCTGGCGACGACCTCCCCGTGGACGTTGGTGAGGGTGACGGCGGCGTCCCGCACCGGGGTGCCGTCGGCGGTGACGACGCTGCCGGCGAGACGGCCCGCGCCGCCGAGGACGACATCGAGTTCGACGGGCCGCTCGCCGACGGTCACGGAGACCGCCTGCGGCTGGTGACCGCCGGCGGCGGCGATCAGGACGTACGACCCCGGTCCCGGCGTGGCCAGCGCGTACCGCCCGTCCTCGCCGCTGGCGCCCCGTCCGGTCTGCTGTCCGGTGACGTCGATGAGGGTGAGCGCGGCGCGCGGTACGACGGTCCCGTCGGGGTGCTGCACGGTCCCGCAGACGGGGATGCCGCCTGTGTGCGGGGAGCGGGGCGGGGCGGGGGTCCCCCCGTTCGGGGAGTGGGGGCGCGCGTGCGGCACCTGTGCCGTGAGGTCGGCGGGGTCGGCGGTGGGGGCGTGGTGGGACACCAGTGGTCTCTCCTTGAGGAAGAAGGCGATGAGCAGGCCGAGGACGAGCACCGGCACCAGGTGGAGGAAGATGCGCGGCATGGCGTCGGCGTAGGCCTGCACATAGGCGTCGCGCAGCCCGGGCGGCAGCGCGTGGACGAACTCGGGGGTGATCGACTCGGCGGCCGGCGGCCCGCTGCCCGCGTGCGCGGGGAGGCGCTCGTCGAGCGCGTCGGCGAGCCGGCCGGCGAAGAGGGTGCCGAAGACGGCGGCGCCGACGCTGCCGCCGATCTGCCGGAAGAAGTTGTTGGCGCTGGTGGCGGTACCGAGGTCGGCGGGGCGCACGGAGTTCTGCACGGCGAGGATCAGCACCGGCATCACCATGCCGATGCCGGCGCCGAGGACGGCCATCCAGAGGCTGTAGTGCAGCCGGGGCGTGCCGGTCTCCAGACGGGACAGCAGCCACATGCCGACGACGGAGAGGGCGGAGCCGACGACGGGGTGCCAACGGTAGCGGCCGGTACGGCTGATGAGCTGCCCGGAGACGATCGAGGCGCCGACGATGCCGCCCGTCATGGGCAGCATCAGCAGTCCGGACTCGGTGGCGGAGGCCCCCTCGACCATCTGGAGATAGGTCGGCAGGTAACTGGCGGCGCCGAACAGGGCGACGCCGGTCACCAGCCCCACCAGGCCGCTGACGTTGAAAACGGAGTCCCGGAACAGCCGCAGCGGGATGAGGGGTTCGGCGGCGAAGCGCTCGACGACGAGGAAGAGGACGGTGGTGACGGCGGCGCCCGCGCCGAGTCCGAGCACGACCCGGGAGTCCCAGGCGTACTCGGTGCCGCCCCAACCGGTCAGCAGCACCAGGCAGGTGGAGGCGGCGGCCAGCAGCAGGGCGCCGAGGACGTCGAAGCGGCCCCGTGCGGCCGGCTTGGGGAGTCTGAGCGCCAGGGCGACGACGGCCATGGTGACGAGGCCGAAGGGGACGTTGACGTAGAAGCACCAGCGCCAGGAGAGGTGGTCGGTGAAGTAGCCGCCGAGCAGCGGCCCGGCGACGGACGCGAGGCCGAAGGCGGCGCCGATCAGTCCCATGAAGCGCCCGCGCCGGCGCGCGGGCACGATGTCCGCGATGATCGCCTGAACGCCGGTCAGCAGGCCGCCCGCGCCGACGCCCTGCACCGCGCGGCAGGCGATCAGCTCGTCCATGGTGGACGCGCGGCCCGCCAGCGCGGAGCCGACGACGAACACGAGGATCGCGAACTGGAAGACGCCCTTGCGGCCGAACAGGTCGCCGAGCTTTCCGTAGACCGGCAGTCCGACGGTGGCGGTGAGCAGATAGGCGGTGATCGTCCAGGACATCCGGTCCAGGCCGTGCAGCTCGCCGACGATCCCCGGGAGCGCGGTGGCGACGATCATCTGCTCCAGGGCGGCGAGGAGCAGTGCGAGCATCAGCGCGAGGAAGACCAGCCGGACCCGGCGCGGGCTCAGGCCCTGCTCCACGGCCGGTGCCGGGGGCGGCGGGCCCCCGGCCGGTGGTGCCGTGGCCGGCTCGTCCTGCGTCAGAGTGATCCCGCCCACGTGCCGCTCCCCTCGTCGCACCGCCGGACAATTCCCGCGTAAAAGCGACAACTACGAGCAAGCGCGGTGAGTTACGGGACCGAGAAAGGCCGTAACGAGATCACTCGAAACGGTGAGAAGCCACCTCCGCACCGTTTACGAGGCTTTGCCACCCCTCACTTCTCGACCTCCGCGGCCAACTTGGCCAGCAGGGCGTCGTAGATACGGGCGAGGCCCTTGGGCGCGAAGGTCTTCTCGAAGAAGCCGCCGATGCCGCCGGCGCCGTTCCAGACGGTGGTCACCACGACGCGGGAGCGGCCCTCACCGGCCGGGGTGACCCGCCAGGTGGTGACCATGGAGGAGTTGCGGTCCTTCTCGACCAGTTCGCCGTCGGTCGGCTCGGTGACCTCCAGGAGGCAGTCGCGCACGCGCTTGCTGGTGGCCTGGAGCTTCCAGTGCACGAGGGTGCCCTCGCCGTCGCCGCCCTCGCGGACCTCGTACTCGCTGTACTGCTCGGGCAGTACCTTCCCGCGGGTGCCGCTGTAGTCGGCGAGGGCGTCGAACACCGTCTCCGCGTCCGCCGCGACGATCCGCTCCGTAGTGGCCTCGACCTGCGCCATCGCTTACCTCCAGGGCCTGGGTTCTCGGGGTCGGGGCAAGCCAACCACCCCCGCGCCCGGCCGCCCAAATCGGGGGTCCGGATGTGATCGGGAGAGTGACCGAAGATGTCACTCGCACGATCAAGGGAACACTTGTTCTATTCTGTGCCGCAGCGACACCGAGGAGGCGTCATGCGCGGGGAGAACCTCTCACCGGACTCCGAACACAGCCGGGCCGGCACCGCCCTGTTCGACGCGGAGACGGTCACGACCCGCACCTTCGACACGCCCGAGTTCGCCGGAATCACCTTCCACGAGATCCGGGCCCGCTCCCTCGTCAACCGGGTGCCGGGGGCCTCCCGCATGCCGTTCGAGTGGACGGTGAACCCGTACCGCGGCTGCTCGCACGCGTGCGTCTACTGTTTCGCCCGCAAGTCCCACGGTCATCTGGACCTCGACACCGGCCTCGGCTTCGACAGCCAGATCGTGGTGAAGACGAACGCACCCGAGCTGCTGCGCCACCGGCTGGCCTCCCCCGGCTGGCAGGGCGAGCACATAGCGCTGGGCACCGACGTCGACTGCTACCAGAGCGCGGAGGGCCACTACCGGCTGATGCCGGGCATCCTCGCCGCCCTGCGCGACCACGCCAACCCGTTCTCGATCCTCACCAAGGGCACGCTGATCCTGCGGGACCTGCCGCTGCTGAGGCAGGCCGCCGAGGTGACCGATGTGGGCGTCTCGGTCTCGGTCGGGTTCACCGACGACAAGCTGTGGCGGACGGTCGAGCCGGGCGCTCCGGCACCGGAGCGGCGCCTCGACGTGGTCCGGACGTTCACCGGGCACGGCATCGCCTGCGGGGTCCTGATGGCGCCGGTGATCCCGTTCCTCGGTGACCGCCCCGACCAACTGCGGGCGACCGTGCGGGCCGTCGCGGCCTCGGGCGCCACCTCCGTCACCCCGCTGGTGCTGCATCTGCGGCCGGGCGCCCGCGAGTGGTTCATGGCCTGGCTCGGGCGGCACCATCCGTACCTGGTGGCCCGCTACCGGCGGCTGTACGCGGACGGCGCCTACGCCCCGAAGTGGTACCAGCGCCGCATCACCCGGCAGGTGCACGAGCTGGCCCAGGAGTACGGCATCGGCCCCGCCCGCGCGCAGACGGCCCGCCGGATCCGCGCCGCCGGGCCGGCCGGGTCCCCAGTGGCCGAACCGACCCAACTGACGCTCCTTTAAGAGCGTTCGAGCGCTTCCGGCGATCCGATCGGGTCAAGAATCAACAGAACATGTTCGGATGCGGCCCCACATCGGGACGATGCCGCGTGAACCGTGAGCCCCGCGGTCCGCAGCACCTCCGTCCCGGGAGGACCCCGTCATGAGAAGAAGCGCAGCCGTGCTGTGCGGTGCCGCCGTCGTCCTGGCCGGAAGCCTCACGGCCGCGCCCGCCCAGGCCGGCGCCCCGCGCGCCGCGGAGACCTTCCACGCCGCGCGACCCGTGTGGAAGGAGTGCGGCACCGACGACTACCCGGCGCTGCAGTGCGCGTCCGTCGAGGTGCCGCTCGACCACACCGAGCCCGCCGGGCGGAGGATCACGCTGGCGCTGTCCCGCGTCCCGCACACCGCACAGCGGTACCAGGGCCCCCTGCTGGTGAACCCGGGCGGCCCCGGCGGCAGCGGTCTGACGCTCGCCGGGTTCGTCGCGGCGGCGCTGCCGAAGGAGGTGGCCGCCCAGTACGACGTCATCGGCTTCGACCCGCGCGGGGTGGGCGCCAGCGAGCCGGCGCTGGACTGCGCGCCGGACCACTTCGGCCCGGTGCGCCCGGACCCGGTGCCGACCTCGCCCGAGGTCGAACGGGCCAACCTGGCGCGCGTGCGGTCCTTCGCCGCGGCCTGCGGACGCGCGTACGCGGATCTGCTGCCGTACATCGACACGGGCGGCACGGTGCGCGACATGGACGTGATCCGGCGGGCGCTGGGCGCGGAGAAGCTCAGCTACTTCGGCTACTCCTACGGCACCTATCTGGGCGCCGTCTACGCGAAACTGTTCCCTCAGCGGGTGCGGCGCCTGGTCCTGGACTCGGTCGTCGACCCCACCGAGGTCTGGTACGACGCCAATCTGAACTAGGACCACGCGTTCAACGACCGCCACCGCGCCTTCCTGGCCTGGGTCGCCGCGTACGACTCGGCGTACGGGCTGGGCACCGACCCGGAGAAGCTCGAGACCGCCTGGTACGCGATGCGCGCGGCCCTGAAGAAGGACCCGGCCGGTGGGAAGGTGGGTGCCGCCGAACTGGAGGACACCTACCTCCCGGGCGGCTACTACAACGGCTACTGGCCCTATCTCGCGGAGGCGTTCTCGGCGTACGTGAACGAGCGGGACGCCGAGCCGCTGATCGAGGCGTACGAGAACTTCGGCGCGGGCGACGCCGCCGGCGGCAACGGCTACAGCGTCTACACCGCGGTGCAGTGCCGGGACGCCGCCTGGCCGCGTGACTGGCGGCAGTGGCGCAAGGACCACTGGGAGGTGTACGAGCGGGCGCCCTTCATGGCCTGGAACAACGCCTGGTACAACGCGCCGTGCGCGTTCTGGCCGGCCGAGTCCCTTCACCCGGAACGCGTCCGCAACCACAAGCTGCCGCCGGCTCTCCTGTTCCAGGCGACGCACGACGCGGCCACCCCGTACCAGGGCGGTGTCACCGTCCACCGGCTGCTGGCGCGCTCCGCCCTGGTGGTCGAGTCGGGCGGCGGCAACCACGGCGTCACGCTGAGCGGGAACGCCTGCCTGGACCGGCATCTGGCGGCCTATCTGGCCGACGGGACCGTGCCGCGCGGGAGCGGCGGCGAGGCCGACGCGGTGTGCGCGGCGCTGCCCGACCCCGAGCCGCTGACGTCGAAGGCGGCACCGACGTCGGCGCGCGGTTCGACCCTGCACGGCCTGCTCGGCTTCCGGAGCTGAGGCCTGACGGCCCGTCGGGACGGACTGTCGTACCCGTGGTCCATCATGAACGCATGAGCGACCTGACCCGTATCCCCGCCCCCGACGGCGTGGCCCCCGCGGCCCAGTACACCCACGTGGTGACGGGCACCGGCCGCTTCGTCGCCGTCTCCGGCCAGCTCGCCCTGGACGAGGAGGGCCGGCTCGTCGGCGAGGGCGACGCCGGGGCCCAGGCCCGCCAGGTGTTCGAGAACCTGCGGCGCTGTCTGGCCGCCGCCGGGGCGACCTTCGACGACGTGGTGAAGCTGACCTTCTTCGTCACGGACATGGCGCACATGCCGGCCATCCGCGCGGTCCGCGCCGAGCACATACCCGACGACCGGCTGCCGGCCGCGTCCGCCGTCCAGGTCGCCGGCCTGGTCCGCCCGGAGTTCCTGATGGAGATCGAGGCGTTCGCGGTGGTGGCGGCGTGAGCGGCTTCCCGCCGCGCGCGATGACGGTGGACGACTGCGACCGCGTGGCCGCGCTACGGATACGGGGCTGGCGGCACGCCTACCGGGGGCTCGTCCCGCAGCCGTATCTCGACGGCCTCGACATCGCGGCGGACGCCGAGCGGCACCGCGCCCGTCTGGCCGACGGTGACGGCAGCGTGGTGAACCTCGTCGCCGAGACCGACGGGGGTGAGCTCGCCGGGTGGGCCGCGTTCGGCCCCTACCGGGACGGTGATGTGCGCACCGGGGACGCCGAGTTGTACGCCCTGTACCTGTCCCCCGAGCACATCGGCCGGGGCATGGGGCGGACGCTGCTCACCGAGGCGGTCCGCCGCTGCGCCGCCGCCGGCCACGAGCGCATGTACCTGTGGGTCCTCAAGGGCAACACCCGCGCCCGCCGTTTCTACGAGCGTGCGGGGTTCGGGGCGGACGGGGCGGAGGAGCCCTTCGAGGTGACCGGCGTGCTGGTGCCCGAGGTGCGGTACGCGCGGGAGCTCACCGGCTGACACCTCCTAGCGCGGCCGGGGGATGCGGGCCAGGGCGTGGACCGCCGCCTCGGCCAGGGCCGGGTGGGCGAGGGCTTCGTTCAGTACGGGTTCGGCGCGCGGGTCGCCGAGTTCGCCCAGTCCCTCCACGCAGGCCAGCGCGACCCGGCGATAGGGGTCGTGGGGGTTCAGTCGTCGCCGCAGCGTGGTGATCAGGGCGGGGACCGTCTCGGGGGCGCGCAGTGCGGTGAGCAGGCGGACCGGGTGCAGGGCGTAGGCGACGCGGAGTTCGTTGGTGGCGAGGGCGGCGGCGGCGCGGGCGGTGCGCGGGTCGCCGAGGCGGGCGAGGGCGTGGGCGGCGGAGGCGCAGCGCGGCGGGTCGCGGTGGTTGAGGAGGAGCACGAGTGCCTCGAAGGCCCTGCGGTCCCCCGCCAGTCCCAGCCGGAACGCGGCCAGTTCGCGGGCCCAGAGCGGTTGTCCCGGTGCGGTGAGGACGCCGGCCAGGGTGTCGGGGTCGTCCGTGGCCAGGAGACGGTCGTACGCCGTCGATCCGCCCGACTCCGTCCGTAAGCGCTCCGTGAGTGATCGCAACTCTTCGTCCATGGTTGAGAGGTTAGGGGTGTGCGGGGCCGTCCGGGACGTACATCACAAAGCCGGGGACTGGCGCGCTCGTTACCCGCGAGTTAAGCTCAGACGAGCGAGTTACCCACTCGCACCCTCCTCACGGCGGTCTGGTGACGCGGCCGCCGCTGGGGGCACCTCCCACGCCTTCGAGGCCGTGGGGGAGCAGTCGGTTCGGTACCTCGTGTACCGCAGTACGGCTCGGCCCCGGGACAGGGCCGGTCGGATCCACCGTCGTTCACCGACGGCACCGGGCGTGTGCGCTCGCAGCCCGGCCACACCCGCATCCCGCACGCACCCGGTGCGCCCTTCGGCGCACCCGGGCGTGTTTCCCGTCGTCACCCTCATTCCTGGAGTCCCGCGATGGCCACTCCCCTCTCCGACACCCCCCTGTCCCCGCTCCGGACCGTCGCCGTGGTCGGCCTCGGCACGATGGGCACCGGCATCGCCGAGGTCCTGGCCGGTGCCGGCCGCGACGTCATCGGCATCGACATCAGCGAGGCGCAGGCGGCGAAGTGCGTCGCCGTCCTGGAGTCCTCCACCGCCCACGCCGTGGAGCGCGGCCGGCTGACCGAGGAGCGGCGCGCGGACCTCCTCGCCCGCGTCACCACCTCCACCGACCTCGCGGCGGCGGCCGACGCCGATCTGGTGATCGAGGTGGCGCCCGAGTCGTACGGGATCAAGCAGCAGATCCTCCGTGAACTCGACGGGATCGTGCGGCCGGAGACCATTGTGGCGACCGGTACCAACGCGCTGTCCGTCACCCGTCTCGCCGCCGACTCGGCCCGCCCCGAGCGGGTGCTGGGCATGCACTTCTTCAACCCGGCGCCGGCGATGAAACTGGTCGAGGTCGTGTCCAGCGTGCTGACCGCGCCCGCGGCCGTCGCCGCGGTCACCGGCCTCGCGCTGGACCTGGGCAAGGAGCCCGTGGCCGTCGGCGACCGGCCCGGGTTCGTCGCCGACGGGCTGCTGTTCGGCTACCTCAACCAGGCCGCCGCGATGTACGAGGCGAACTACGCCTCCCGCGAGGACATCGACGCCGCGATGCGGCTGGGCTGCGGGCTGCCCATGGGCCCGCTGGCGCTGCTCGACCTGATCGGCGTCGACACGGCGCGTACGGTCCTGGAGGCCATGTACGCCGAGTCCCGTGACCGGCTGCACGCGCCGGCCCCGATCCTCAAGCAGCTCAGCGAAGCGGGCCTGACGGGCCGCAAGGCGGGGCGCGGTTTCTACACGTACGAGGCACCCGGCGGCAAGACCGTCGTGCGCGACGCCCGCACCCCGCTCGGGGACGTCTTCGCGGCCCCCGGCCGTACGGTGCGTTCGGTGGGTGTCGCGGGCTCGGGCACCATGGCCTCCGGTATCGCCGAGGTCTTCGCCAAGGCCGGCTACGAGGTGGTCCTGGCCGCCCGCAGCGAGGAGAAGGCACGGGGGGCCAGGGCCCGGATCGGGACGTCCCTGGCGCGCTCCGTCGACAAGGGGCGGATGACCGCCGAGGCCGCCGCCCAGACTCTGGAGCGGGTGCGTCCGACGGGCAGCTACGACGACTTCGCCGACGTCGATCTCGCGGTCGAGGCGGTCGCCGAGGACCTGGAGGTCAAGCGGCAGCTCTTCGCGACGCTGGACAAGGTCTGCAAGCCGGGCGCGGTCCTCGCCACCACCACGTCCTCGCTCCCGGTCGTGGCCTGCGCCCGCGCCACCTCGCGCCCGCAGGACGTGATCGGCATGCACTTCTTCAACCCCGCGCCGGCGATGAAGCTGGTCGAGGTGGTGCGCACGGTGCTGACCGCCGACGACGTGCACGCCACCGTGCGGGAGGTGTGCGGCACGATCCGCAAGCACGCCGTGGACTGCGGCGACCGGGCCGGGTTCATCGTGAACGCGCTGCTGTTCCCGTACCTCAACAACGCGATCAAGATGGTGCAGGAGCACTACGCGTCCCTCGACGACATCGACGCCGCGATGAAGCTGGGCGGCGGCTATCCGATGGGTCCGTTCGAGCTGCTGGACGTCGTCGGGCTCGATGTCTCGCTCGCCATCGAGAAGGTGCTGCACCGCGAGTTCCGCGATCCGGGTCTCGCGCCGGCGCCGCTGCTGGAGCATCTGGTGGCCGCGGGCTGCCTCGGCCGCAAGACCGGCCGTGGCTTCCGCGAATATGCCAAGCGCTGAGCCGCACCCCGGTGACCGGTACGAGGGTGGCGCGGAGTGGGGCGGACTGCTCGGCCCCGACCGGTTCCCGCCGCCCGCCCTCAGTGCCCCTCCCCCGCCCGCCGAGGGCGGGGGAAACCCCGGTCATGCGCACCGAGCTGCGCACATGCAGTACGTTCAGGGCATGTCCCAGCCCGCCAAGTCAGCACGTACGCCCGCCACGACCGAGCAGCCGGAAAGCGCCGCCGGCTCCCGTGCCGCCGCCCAGCGGCTCAAAATGCGCCGGGAACTGGCGGCCGCCGCGATGGAGCTGTTCGCGACCAAGGGGTACGAGGCCACCACCGTCGACGAGATCGCGGCCGCCGCCGGGGTCGCCCGGCGCACCTTCTTCCGCCACTTCCGCTCCAAGGAAGAGGCGATCTTCCCCGACCACGACGACACCCTGGTCCGCGCCGAGGCGGTGCTCAACGCCGCCCCCGCGCACGAGCATCCGCTCGACACGGTGTGCCGTGGCATCAAGGAGGTCATGAAGATGTACGCGGCGCGGCCCGAGATCTCGGTCGCCCGCTACAAGCTGACGCGTGAGGTGCCCACCCTGCGCGAGGCGGAGATCGCGTCGGTGGCCCGCTACGAGCGTCTCTTCACCCGCTATCTGCTCGGCCACTTCGACGAGCACGCGCACGACGACGACGCCAACGACGACCCGCTGCTGGCGGAGGTCGCCGCGTCCGCCGTGGTCACCGCGCACAACCACGTGCTGCGGCGCTGGCTGCGGGCCGACGGCCAGGGTGATGTCGAGGCCCAGCTCGACCACGCCTTCGCGATCGTCCGCAAGACCTTCGGCAGCGGGATCATGGCGGGCCGGCGCACCGTGCCGCCGAAGCCGTCCGTGTCCTCGGCGTCCACGCACGGCGAGGTCCTGGTGACGGTCGCGCACGTGGACGCCCCGCTGGACGAGGTGATGCGGACCATCGAGCAGGCGCTCAAGGAGCGCTGAACGGACACCGAGAAGCACTGGACGGGCGCCGAGAAGCGCTGAACAGACGCCGAGGGCACGGAAAAGCTCCTCACCACTGTGATGACGGCCACCCCACGGGGTGGCCGTTTTGCCATGTCAGGACCCCTTTTCGCGGGCCTTTCCAGGCCCGTTCGATCGATCATCGCTCATCTGATGCGTAAAGATTTCACCTGAGCCCAATTTCTGACACTCAGTGCCTTGCGGGCTGACACGGCGTGCCATACGTTGAAGGAGTCCGGGCGAGTCCCGGCGGGCCCGCCGCCCGCACGTCCGGACGCCTGCGTCACAGGCAACCTCCCGCGCACACCCAGCGCTGCCGAAGCACCACCGCCGGACCGACGGCACCCCCGACCCTCAGCAGCACACCGACGTAACCCTCAGCGCCCCTCCCTCAGGGCGCTCATCGCCGGAGGCAACACCGTGACCGTCAAGGACATCCTGGCCGCGATCCAGTCGCCCGACTCCACGTCGGAGGACTTCGCCGCCCTGCCGCTCCCCGAGTCGTACCGCGCGATCACCGTGCACAAGGACGAGACGGAGATGTTCGCGGGCCTCGAGACCCGCGACAAGGACCCCCGCAAGTCGATCCACCTCGACGACGTGCCGCTGCCCGAACTGGGCCCGGGCGAGGCCCTGGTGGCCGTCATGGCCTCCTCGGTCAACTACAACTCGGTGTGGACCTCGATCTTCGAGCCGCTGTCGACGTTCGGCTTCCTGGAGCGCTACGGCCGCACCAGCGAGCTGGCCAAGCGCCACGACCTGCCGTACCACGTCATCGGCTCCGACCTCGCGGGCGTCGTGCTGCGCACCGGCCCCGGCGTCAACGCCTGGCGGCCCGGTGACGAGGTCGTCGCCCACTGTCTCTCCGTCGAACTGGAGTCGTCCGACGGCCACAACGACACGATGCTCGACCCCGAGCAGCGCATCTGGGGCTTCGAGACCAACTTCGGCGGCCTGGCGGAGCTCGCACTTGTGAAGTCCAACCAGCTCATGCCCAAGCCGGACCACCTGAGCTGGGAGGAGGCCGCCGCCCCGGGTCTGGTCAACTCCACCGCGTACCGGCAGCTGGTGTCCCGCAACGGCGCCGGCATGAAGCAGGGCGACAACGTCCTCATCTGGGGCGCGAGCGGCGGACTCGGCTCCTACGCCACCCAGTTCGCGCTCGCCGGCGGCGCCAACCCGATCTGTGTCGTCTCCAGCGAGCAGAAGGCGGACATCTGCCGGTCGATGGGCGCCGAGGCGATCATCGACCGCAGCGCCGAGGGCTACCGGTTCTGGAAGGACGAGAACACCCAGGATCCGAAGGAGTGGAAGCGCTTCGGCAAGCGCATCCGCGAACTCACCGGCGGCGAGGACATCGACATCGTCTTCGAGCACCCCGGCCGCGAGACCTTCGGCGCCTCGGTGTTCGTCACCCGCAAGGGCGGCACCATCACCACCTGCGCCTCGACCTCGGGCTACATGCACCAGTACGACAACCGCTACCTGTGGATGTCGCTGAAGCGCATCATCGGCTCGCACTTCGCCAACTACCGCGAGGCCTGGGAGGCCAACCGGCTGATCTCCAAGGGGAAGATCCACCCGACCCTGTCGAAGGTGTACTCCCTCGAGGACACCGGCCAGGCCGCCTACGACGTGCACCGCAACCTGCACCAGGGCAAGGTCGGCGTGCTGTGCATGGCACCCGGGGAGGGTCTGGGCGTGCGCGACCACGAAAAGCGCGCACGGCACATCGACGCCATCAACCGCTTCCGGAACACCTGAGGTCCGCATGAGTGAGCGTCAGAAGGACCGGCCGTGGCTCATGCGCACGTACGCCGGTCACTCCACGGCCGAGGCGTCCAACGAGCTGTACCGGCGCAACCTCGCCAAGGGCCAGACGGGTCTGTCGGTCGCCTTCGACCTGCCGACCCAGACCGGCTACGACTCCGACCACGTCCTCGCCCGCGGCGAGGTCGGCCGGGTCGGGGTGCCCGTCGCGCACCTCGGCGACATGCGCCGGCTGTTCCAGGACATCCCCCTGGAGCGGATGAACACCTCGATGACGATCAACGCCACCGCCATGTGGCTGCTGGCGCTCTACCAGGTCGTCGCCGAGGAGCAGGGCGCGGACGTCACCAGGCTCCAGGGCACGACCCAGAACGACATCGTCAAGGAGTACCTGTCCCGCGGGACGCACGTCTTCCCGCCGGGCCCGTCGCTCCGCCTGACGACGGACATGATCGCGTACACGGTCTCCCACCTCCCGAAGTGGAACCCGATCAACATCTGCAGCTACCACCTGCAGGAGGCCGGGGCCACGCCGGTGCAGGAGATCGCGTACGCGATGTCCACCGCGATCGCCGTGCTCGACGCCGTACGCGACAGCGGCCAGGTGCCGCAGGAACGCATGGGTGACGTGGTCGGCCGTATCTCCTTCTTCGTGAACGCGGGCGTCCGGTTCATCGAGGAGATGTGCAAGATGCGCGCCTTCGGCCGCATCTGGGACCAGGTCACGCGCGAGCGGTACGGCATCGAGAACCCCAAGCACCGCCGCTTCCGCTACGGCGTCCAGGTCAACTCGCTCGGGCTGACCGAGGCGCAGCCGGAGAACAACGTCCAGCGGATCGTCCTGGAGATGCTGGCCGTCACCCTCTCCAAGGACGCCCGCGCGCGTGCCGTACAGCTTCCGGCCTGGAACGAGGCCCTGGGCCTGCCCCGGCCCTGGGACCAGCAGTGGTCGCTGCGCATCCAGCAGGTCCTGGCGTACGAGAGCGATCTGCTGGAGTACGACGACATCTTCGAGGGCTCGAAGGTGATCGAGGCGAAGGTGGAGGAGCTGGTCGGCGACTCGCTCGCGGAGATGGGGCGGATCGAGGAGATGGGCGGCGCGATGGCCGCCGTCGAGTCCGGTTACCTCAAGTCCCAGCTGGTCGCCTCGCACGCCGAGCGCCGGGCCCGGATCGAGTCGGGCGAGGAGAGGATCGTCGGTGTCAACGCCTTCGAGGGCACCGAGCCCAACCCGCTCACCGCCGACCTGGACACCGCGATCCAGACGGTCGACCCGGCGGTGGAGGCCCGCGTCATCGCCTCGCTCCAGCACTGGCGCGACACCCGCTACCAGCCCCCGTTCAACCATCCGCGCCCCTGCAAGGCGCTGGAGAGGCTGAAGGAGGCCGCGCGGGGCACCGACAACCTCATGGAGGCCACCCTGGAGTGCGCCCGTGCCGGCGTCACGACCGGCGAGTGGGCGGGGGCGCTGCGGGAGGTGTTCGGGGAGTTCCGGGCGCCGACCGGTGTCTCGTCCGCCCCGGTGGCGGTCGCCGCCGAGGAGGGCTCGGCGCTGTCGGAGGTGCGCCGCAAGGTGGAACTGACGGCCAAGGACCTCGGCGTCGGCAAGCTGCGCTTCCTGGTCGGCAAGCCCGGCCTGGACGGTCACTCCAACGGCGCCGAGCAGATCGCCGTGCGGGCCCGCGACGCCGGGTTCGAGGTGGTCTACCAGGGCATCCGGCTCACCCCGGAGCAGATCGTGGACGCCGCCCTCGCGGAGGACGTGCACGCGGTGGGCCTGTCCGTCCTCTCCGGCTCGCACGCCCGGCTCGTGCCGGACGTGCTCGAACGGCTCCGTGTGGCCGGTGCCACAGATATACCGGTGATCGCCGGTGGCATCATCCCGAACGGTGACGCCGAACAGCTGCGGGCCGCGGGAGTCGCCGCGGTCTTCACCCCGAAGGACTTCGACATCACCGGGATCATCGGCCGCATCGTCGACGAGATCCGCACCGCGAACAAGCTCGACCCTCTGGAGGTCCCCGTATGACGACCGTCAACCGCCTTCGCCCCCGCCGCTCCTGTCTGGCGGTCCCGGGAAGCAACCCGCGCTTCCTGGAGAAGGCGCAGGGCCTCCCGGCGGACCAGGTCTTCCTCGACCTGGAGGACGCCTGCGCCCCGCTCGCCAAGCCCGAGGCGCGGCACACCATCGTGAAGTTCCTCAACGAGGGCGACTGGACCGGCAAGACCCGCGTCGTGCGCGTCAACGACTGGACGACGGAATGGACGTACCGGGACGTCGTCACGGTCGTCGAGGGGGCCGGCCAGAACCTCGACTGCATCATGCTGCCGAAGGTCCAGGACGCCCAGCAGGTGGTGGCCCTCGACCTCCTCCTCACCCAGATCGAGAAGACGATGGGCTTCGAGGTCGGCCGGATCGGCATCGAGGCGCAGATCGAGAACGCCCGCGGCCTGAACAACGTCAACGAGATCGCGCAGGCCTCCCCTCGTCTGGAGACCATCATCTTCGGCCCGGCCGACTTCATGGCGTCCATCAACATGAAGTCCCTCGTCGTGGGCGAGCAGCCGCCCGGCTACCCGGCGGACGCCTACCACTACATCCTGATGAAGATCCTGATGGCCGCCCGCGCCAACGACCTCCAGGCGATCGACGGCCCCTACCTCCAGATCCGCAACGTGGACGGCTACCGCGAGGTCGCGCGCCGCGCCGCGGCCCTCGGCTTCGACGGCAAGTGGGTGCTGCACCCGGGCCAGGTGGAGGCGTCCAACGAGATCTTCTCGCCGTCGCAGGAGGACTACGACCACGCCGAGCTGATCCTGGACGCGTACGACTACTACACGTCCGAGGCCGGCGGGAAGAAGGGCTCGGCGATGCTCGGCGACGAGATGATCGACGAGGCCAGCCGCAAGATGGCGCTGGTCATCTCCGGCAAGGGACGCGCCGCCGGTATGCGGCGCACGTCGAAGTTCGAGATCCCGGAGGGCTGAGCGCCATGCAGTTCGGACGCACCTACGAGGAGTTCGAGGTCGGGGCGGTGTACAAGCACTGGCCGGGCAAGACGGTCACGGAGTACGACGACCACCTGTTCTGTCTCCTCACCATGAACCACCACCCGCTCCACATGGACAGCAATTACGCCGAGAAGACGACGGACTTCGGCAGGAACGTGGTGGTCGGGAACTACGTCTACTCCCTGCTGCTCGGCATGTCGGTGCCCGACGTCTCCGGCAAGGCGATCGCCAACCTGGAGATCGAGTCGCTGAGGCACGTGGCGCCGACCTTCCACGGCGACACGGTCTACGGCCAGACGACCGTGCTCGACAAGTGGCCGTCGAAGTCGAAGAACGACCGCGGGATCGTCCACGTCGAGACCAAGGGCTACAAGCAGGACGGAACCCTGGTCTGTGTGTTCCGCCGCAAGGTGATGGTGCCGACCGAGACGTACATCAAGGAGCGCGGCGGCGAGCAGCCGGGCCGCCCGGAGCTCAAGGAACAGGGGAAGTAGTCATGGCGCGCCTCGCCCAGACCGCCGGTCTGACCGACGTCCAGCAGGAGATCCTCTCCACCGTCCGCGACTTCGTGGACAAGGAGATCATCCCGGTCGCCACCGAGCTGGAGCACCGCGACGAGTACCCGCAAGCGATCGTCGACGGGCTGAGGGAACTCGGTCTGTTCGGTCTGATGATCCCCGAGGAGTACGGAGGTCTGGGCGAGTCCCTCCTCACCTACGCGCTGTGCGTGGAGGAGATCGCCCGCGGCTGGATGTCGGTCTCCGGCATCATCAACACCCACTTCATCGTGGCGTACATGCTCAAGCAGCACGGCACGCAGGAACAGAAGGACCACTTCCTGCCGAGGATGGCGGCCGGCGACATCCGCGGCGCCTTCTCGATGTCGGAGCCGGGGCTCGGCTCCGACGTGTCGGCGATCACGTCGAAGGCGGTGAAGGACGGTGACGCGTACGTCCTGAGCGGCCAGAAGATGTGGCTGACGAACGGCGGCACGTCGTCGCTGGTGGCCGTTCTGGTGCGGAGTGACGAGGGTCACCCCGAGGGCACGGCGCCGCACCGGTCGATGACGACCTTCCTGGTGGAGAAGGAGCCGGGCTTCGGTGAGGTGCGCCCCGGCCTGACCATCCCCGGCAAGATCGACAAGATGGGCTACAAGGGCGTCGACACGACCGAGCTCATCATGGACGACCTGCGGATTCCCGCCGACCGGGTGCTCGGCGGGGTCACCGGCCGAGGTTTTTACCAAATGATGGACGGGGTCGAGGTCGGCCGTGTCAATGTGGCGGCGCGTGGCTGCGGGGTCGCTCAGCGTGCCTTCGAGCTCGGTGTCCGGTACGCCCAGCAGCGTCACACTTTCGGCAAGCCGATCGCCCAGCACCAGGCCGTCCAGTTCAAGCTGGCGGAGATGGCTACCAAGGTGGAGGCCGCGCATGCGATGATGGTGAACGCGGCACGCAAAAAGGACTCCGGTGAACGAAACGACCTTGAAGCAGGGATGGCGAAGTACCTCGCCTCCGAATACTGCAAGGAGGTCGTGGAGGACTCCTTCCGGATCCACGGCGGCTACGGCTTCTCCAAGGAGTACGAGATCGAGCGCCTCTACCGGGAGGCGCCGATGCTGCTGATCGGTGAGGGCACCGCCGAGATCCAGAAAATGATCATCGGCCGCCGACTGCTCGAAGAGTATCGATTCCAGGGTTAGATGTCCGGATACGGGGTGTTTTCTTGGAGAAGTGGATCACACCCCGTATGTACTCTTCGACCGCCGACTCGGCTGACTGGCTTACCCAGTTACGGCCCGGAGCCGCTACGATCGCCGGAAAGCCGCCGTCCCCCGCAAGTGCGCGGCATCATCCGCTACGAAGGTCATCCATGCCCCACAGCCAAACCTCTGCACACCGCGACAGCCTCGCCGGCGTACGCCTCGCGCGCGGAGCATCGCCGTGGCTTCTGCCGACCGTCGCCACCGCAGCCGTCAGTCTGCTCCGCTCCCGGCGCTCCGGTGCCGCCAAGGCCGTCGCCGTCCCCGCCACCGCCCTGGCGGCGGGGATGCTGTGGTTCTTCCGCGACCCCGAGCGCGAGATCGCCCAGGGCAGGGTCATCTCGCCCGCCGACGGCGTGGTGCAGAGCATCATGCCGTGGAAGGACGGGCGCACCCGCGTCGCGATCTTCATGAGCCCGCTCAACGTCCACGTGAACCGGGCCCCGCTGTCCGGCACGGTGACGTCGGTCGAGCACATCCCCGGTGGCTTCGTTCCCGCTTTCAACAAGGAGAGCGAGAACAACGAGCGCGTCGTGTGGCACTTCGACACCGAGCTCGGCGACATCGAGATGATCCAGATCGCCGGCGCGGTGGCCCGCCGTATCGTCCCCTACGTGCCCCGGGGCACCAAGGTCGAGCAGGGCGAGCGCATCGGCCTGATCCGGTTCGGCTCCCGCGTCGACATCTACCTGCCCGAGGGCGTGGAGGTGGCCGTCGAGGTCGGTCAGAAGACCGTGGCTGGGGTGACTCGCATTGACCGTGGTTGATCCCGAGACACAGGCCGGCTGGGTGCCCGAGGCCGACGAGGCGGACGACGAGGAGGAGATGCCCCTCTCGCTCCGCCTGTCGATAGCGGACACCCTCACCCTGGGCAACGCCACCTGCGGCTTCATGGCGGTGTACTTCACCACCACCGGCATCCTGATCCCGCACCTCCAGGGCAGCCAGGAGACCGGCATGGCCCGCCACAGCGCGGCCACCGCCGTCATCCTGATGCTGTGCGCGGCGGTCTTCGACCTGTTCGACGGCCTGGTGGCGCGCAAGCTGCGCTCCTCGCCGATGGGCGCGGAGCTGGACAACCTGTCCGACCTGATCAGCTTCGGCCTGGCGCCGGCGTACTTCGTCCTGGTCTACGGCATGGTCGCGGACGACGCGCACCAGAGAGTGGCCGCGGTCGGGGCGATCGTGGTGCTGCTGGCGGTGGTGCTGAGGCTGGCGCGGTTCTCCTGCGTCACGGTGAAGGACGGCACCTTCCAGGGCATGCCGTCGCCGTTCGGCGCGCTGACCGTCGTCTCGATCGTGCTGCTCGAGCTGCCGTTCGTGGCGACGCTGCTGGCGATCATCGGTACGGCGTGGCTGATGGTGAGCCGGGTGGAGTACCCGAAGCCGCGGGGTCGCCTCGCGGTGGCCATGCTGTCGTGGATCGTGCTGTCGATGGGGCTGCTGGCGGCGTGGGCGTTCGACGCGCCGAGCGGGCAGCTGCTGCTCCAGACGGGGTGTGCGCTGCAGCTGGTGATGGGCGCGGTGATTCCGCTGTTCGCCACGGCGCGGCGGGTGAACAACTTCCGCGACAACCGTCGCGAGGCGCGGGCGGCGCAGCTGCCGTAACGCGGCGCGTTGTGCTTGGGCCCCGGACCCGGATGGGTTCGGGGCCCGTTTGTTTCGCCCCCGCCGCCCCTTCCCGTCCCGTCCCCGGGGGCTGCGCCCCCGGACCCCCCTTCGGCCCTGAACGGGCCTCGTCCTCAAACGCCGGACGGGCTGATTTCAGCCCCTCCGGCGTTTGAGGAGCGGGGCCCGGGGCGGAGCCCCGGGTCGGGACGGGAAGGGGCGGCGGGGGCGGGAAACCCTCAGCTCAGGAAGTCCCGCGCGATCCGCTCCGCCGTACGCTCCAGGATCGGCCCCGCATCCGCGATGCACACGGTCACATCCGGCTCCAGATCCGTCAGCGCGTACGCCCGCCGGATCCCCGCCCGCCCCAGCACCTCCGGCGGCAGCGCCAGCCGCCCGCACACCGCGACGACCTCCTTGTCCGCCGCACGCGCCGCCGCGGCCACCCCCGCAGGGGCCTTCCCGTGCAGGGTCTGCTCGTCCAGCGACCCCTCCCCCGTGATCACCAGATCCGCCCGCTCCAGCGCCGGCGCGAACCCGAGCACGTCCAGCATGACCTCGATGCCCGGCCGGAAGGCGGCGCCCAGCAGCAGGGCCCCGTACCCGATCCCCCCGGCCGCCCCCGCACCGGGCGCCGCGGCGAACTCGGCGGCCTTCGCCCCCACCGCCCCCTCCAGCACCTTCGCGAAGTGCGCGAGCGCCGTGTCCAGCGTCTCCACGTCCTCCGGCGAGGCCCCCTTCTGCGGGCCGTACACCGCCGGGGCGCCCTTCGGCCCGGTCAGCGGGTTGTCGACATCGCTCGCGAGTACCAGCTCGACCTCGCCGAGGCGGGGATCCAGCCCCGACAGGTCCGCCGACGCCAGCCCGGCCAGCCCCCCGCCGCCCGGCGCCACCGGCTCACCGTCCGCCGTCACGAACCGCGCGCCCAGCGCCGACAGCATGCCCGCGCCGCCGTCGGTGGTGGCGCTGCCGCCCACCCCGAACACGATCGTGCGCGCCCCCGCGTCCAGCGCGGCCCGCAGCAGCTCCCCTGAGCCGTACGTCGACGCCGTGAGCGGCGCGAAGACACCGGCCGGCAGCCGCTGCAGCCCGCTCGCCTCCGCCATCTCCACGACGGCCGTGTCACCGCGCAGCGCGTACGCCGCGGTCACCTCGTCGCCGAGGGGACCGGCGACCCGTACCTCCCGCCGCTCGAACCCGGCCGCGACCGCCGCGGCCACGGTGCCGTCACCGCCGTCGGCCACCGGCAGCGCCTCGGCCACCAGGTCCGGTACGACCCGGCGCAGCCCGGCGGTCACCCGCTCGGCGACCTCGACGGCCGTCAGCGACCCCTTGAACTTGTCCGCGGCGACGAGCACCCGCGGTGCCGGCCGTGTCGTACGAGTGCCGCTCTCTGCAGCGTCCGCCACTTGCATTCCCCTCGTTCTCCGGGCCTCGCGCGTGTCAAGGCCGAGTCGCGCCGCTGCGACCCTAAACCGGCGGACACAGCGGCCGCCATGCCCTGCCCAGCCCGTGAAACGGCCGGGAACCGGGTACACCGGTCCCATGACCGCGATGAGCGCTGTGGACACGGAGCCGGGACTCGCCGACCGCATCCTCGGAGGCTGGCTGGGCCGGATCGCGGGCAACATGCTCGGCAAACCGGTGGAGCAGGGCGAGGTGTGGACCCGCGAGCGCATCGACCGCTACCTCCGCCGGACGGACGCCCTCCCCCTCACTGACTACCTTCCCGAGCCGCCGACCGAGAGCGAGGGCCTCGACCTGCGCCCCGAGTGGCGGGACTGCGTCCGCGGCCGCGTCCACGGGAGCTGCCGCGACGACGACGTCGACTACGCGATCCTCGGCCTGGACCTGCTGGAGACCCACGGCTTCGCCTTCACCACCGAGCAGGTCGGCGACCTGTGGCTGCTGCGGCTGCCGTACCTGCAGACCTTCACCGCCGAACGCGCCGCCTACCGCAACCTCGCGAACGGCCTCAAGCCCCCGCTCACCGCCACCTACGACAACCCTTACCAGGAGTGGATCGGCGCCCTGATCCGCGCCGACATCCACGGCTGGACGTCCCCGGGCGCCCCGCATCGCGCCGCCTCGCTCGCCCGCCGGGACGCGGTGCTCTCCCACACCGGCAACGGCGTGTACGGCGCGATGTGGGCGGCGGCGCTGATCTCGGCGGCGTTCACGGCGCCCACCGTGCGGCACGCGGTGGACGAGGCGCTGACGGTGATCCCGGCGAGCAGCCGCCTCGCCCGCACCGTGCGCCGGGTGGCCTCCCTGCACGAGGCCGGGCTGGCCTGGGAGGACACGCTCACCACGCTCACGGAGGAGACGGCGGGCCTCGGCTGGATCCACACGGTCCCGAACGCGGCCGTCCTCACCGCCGGCCTGCTGTACGGCGACGGCGACTTCACCCGGACCATCGCCCTGACCGTGCGCGGCGGCCTGGACACCGACTCCAACGGTGCGACGGCGGGCTCGGTGGCGGGCGTCCTGTGCGGCGCCCCGGCCGTCCCCGGCCAGTGGAAGGACCCCCTGCAGGACACGGTCCGCAGCGCCGTCTTCGGCTTCGACGGGGTCCGGATCAGCGAGCTGGCGGAACGCACGCTGCGGCTGGCCCGAGCCGGGTGACCGTGCGATGTGCCCCGGCGCACGCGCCTCCGGTGTCGATCATGGGACCGGCGTGTGCTGCCGTGCGCCCCGCGGGCCCGGCTCCGTGCCCGCGGCGGTGCCCGGCGCCACGATTACCCTTCCGGGCATGACCACCACTCAGCCTGTCCAGGACTACGCCTCCTACATCGCCTCCCTCCCCCGTGTCCTCGCCGGCGCCGCCGTTCTCTTCCGGGACGAGGAGGGGAGGGTGCTGCTCGTCGAGCCGAACTACCGGGAGGGGTGGGCGCTGCCCGGCGGGACGATCGAGTCGGACGACGGGGAGAGCCCCCGCGAGGCGGCGCGGCGGGAGACGGCCGAGGAGATCGGGCTGGACCGGGAGCTGGGACGGCTGCTGGCGGTGGACTGGGTGCGGGGGCCGGGGCGGCCGCCGGTGGTGGCGTACCTGTACGACGGCGGCGTGCTCGGCGCGGACGACTTCGCGGCGATCCGGCTGCAGGAGTCGGAGCTGCTGTCCTGGCGGCTGGTGCCGCGCGGGGAACTGGCCGAGTATCTCCAGGGCTCCCTGGGGCGCCGGGTGTCGGCCGCGCTGGACGTCCTCGCCGGCGGTCCGGGCACCGCGGAGCTGGAGGACGGGTACCCGGTGCGCTGAGCCCGCGCCCGGCGTTTTATCCGCTCGCCGCACCGGTGCCGCGCGGCCTACCCTCGGCCGCATGAGCAAGCCCCTCGTCGCCCTCCTCACCGGTGCCGGTGTCAGCACGGACTCCGGTATCCCGGACTACCGCGGACCCAACGGCCTGTGGCGCCGCGATCCCGAGGCCGAGAAACTGGTGACGTACGCGTACTACATGGGCGACCCGGAGATCCGCCGCCGCTCCTGGCGGATGCGGCGGGAGAACTTCATGTCCGCCGTCGAGCCGAACGGCGCGCACCGCGCCGTGGCCGAGCTGGAGCGCTCCGGGGTGCCGGTGCGGGTGATCACGCAGAACGTGGACGGGCTGCACCAGCTCGCCGGCCTGCCGGCCCGCAAGGTGCTCGAACTCCACGGCACCGTGCGGAGTGTGGTGTGCACCAGGTGTCACGCGCGCGGCGCGATGGAGGACGCCCTCGCCCGGGTCGCGGCCGGTGAGGACGATCCGCCGTGTCTGGGGTGCGGCGGCGTCCTCAAGCCGGCGACGGTGATGTTCGGCGAGCACCTCGATCCCGTGGTGCTGGGCGAGGCGGCGGCGATCAGCAAGGCGTGCACCGTCTTCGTCGCCGCGGGCACCAGCCTCCAGGTCCACCCCGCCGCCGGGCTCGCGGAGGTGGCCGCCGGCCATGGGGCCCGCCTGATCATCGTCAACGCGGAGCCGACCCCGTACGACGGTCTCGCCGACGAGGTGATCCGCGAGCCGATCGGCACCTCGCTGCCGGCGCTGCTGCGCCGGATCGCCGCCTAGAACAGGGCGGCTGCGCGTTCGAAGTCCAGCAGGCGCTGTTTGCGCTCCAGGCCGCCGCCGTAGCCGGTGAGGCCGCCGCTCGCGCCGATGACGCGGTGGCAGGGGACGATGATGCCGACCGGGTTGCGGCCGTTGGCGAGACCGACCGCGCGGGAGGCCTTCGCGTTGCCGAGGGCGTCGGCGAGTTGGCCGTAGGTGCGGGTCTCGCCGTACGGGATGCGGGTCAGTCGGTCCCAGACGCGGCGCTGGAACGGGGTGCCGTGCAGGCGCAGTTCGAGAGTGAACTCCTTCAACTCGCCCGTGAAGTACGCCGCGAGCTGCTCCCGCGCCTCGGCGAAGGGGGTGTCGTCGGGGGCACCGAAGGTCTCCTCCGGTGGGCGGTGGCGCTGGTCGGTCATGTAGAGGCCGCACAGGACGCCGTCGTCGGCGACGAGCGTCAGCGGGCCGTAGGGGCTGTCGGTCACGGTGTGCTGCTTCATCGGCTGGGATCCCTGGTCTCTCTACACCGGCAGGAAGTTGATGGGGTGGCTGTCCGTCGCCCACAGGTACTGGACCGCGTACGCCCGCCAGGGCCGCCAGGCCGCCGCGCGTGCGGTGAGGGCGGCCGGGGTGGAGGGCAGGCCCAGTTCGCGGGCGGCGCGGCGGATGCCGAGGTCGGTGGGGAGGAAGGCGTCGGGGTCGCCGAGGGCGCGCATGGCGATGACGTCGGCCGTCCAGGGGCCGAAGCCGGGGAGGGCGAGGAGTTTCGCGCGGGTCTCGGGCCAGTCGCTGTCGGCGCCCAGGTGGAGGTCGCCGTCGGCGAGCCGGCGTACGAGGGTGGTGAAGGTGGTACGGCGGGTGCGGGGCATGGCGAGGGTCTCGGGGTCGAGCTCCGCCAGTGCCCCGGGGGACGGGAAAAGGTGGGTGAGGCCGCCCTCGGGGTCGTCCACGGGGGTGCCGTGCGCGGTGACCAGGCGGGCCGCGTGGGTGCGGGCGGCGGCCGTGGAGACCTGCTGGCCGAGGACGGCCCGGACGGCGAACTCGTCCGCGTCGACCGTGCGCGGCACGCGGCGGCCGGGTGCCTTGTCGACGAGGGGCGCGAGGACCGGGTCCGCGCGCAGCTGCTCGTCGACGGCGACCGGGTCGGCGTCCAGGTCGAGCAGGCGGCGGCAGCGGCTGATGGCGACGGTGAGGTCGCGGGGGTCGCCGAGGGTGAGGCGGCAGGCGATGTGGTCGGGGTGCGGGGTGAGCGCCACGACGCCGTGGCCGTACGGCAGGCGCAGGGTGCGCCGGTAGGCGCCGATGGGGGTACCTCCCACGCCCTTAGGGCTGTGGGGGAGCCACTCCTCCACGCCGGGTACGGCGGTGGCGGCGAGGTGGCCGAAGAGGTTGTCGGGGTTGAGCGGGGCGCGGAACGGCAGGCGGAGGGAGAGCACTCCGGGGGTGGTGCGGGAGGTGTCCTTCGGTGCCCGGGCGCGCAGTCCGCCCGGGGTGAGTGCGTAGACCTCGCGGACGGTGTCGTTGAAGGCGCGGACGGAGGAGAAGCCGGCCGCGAAGGCGATCTCCGCCATCGGCAGTGCCGTGGTCTCGATGAGGAGCCGCGCGGTCTGGGCGCGCTGGGCGCGGGCGAGCGCGAGGGGGCCCGCGCCCAGCTCGGCGAGGAGCTGGCGTTCGACCTGCCGGGTGCTGTAGCCGAGCCGGGCGGCGAGACCGGTGACGCCTTCGCGGTCGACGACGCCGTCGGCGATCAGGCGCATGGCACGGGCCACCGCGTCGGCCCGCTGGTTCCACTCCGGTGAGCCGGGGCTGGTGTCGGGCCGGCAGCGTTTGCAGGCCCGGAACCCGGCCTGCTGGCAGGCCGCCGCGCTCGGGTGGAAGACCATGTTCTCGGCCTTGGGCGGGACCACCGGGCAGCTCGGCCGGCAGTAGATGCCGGTGGTGAGGACGGCGGTGAAGAACCAGCCGTCGAACCGCGCGTCCTTCGACCGCACGGCGCGCACGCAGCGCTCTGTGTCGGTGTGCATCCCCTTCTGCATGCCTCAAGGATCGGGCACGTCCGGTGCCCCGGTCTGGCGGGAATCCGACATCGACGTCATGTGTCCTGGGGTTGCCCGGATCGCCATGCCGACTCGCGGAGCAGTCGCAGCCCGTTCAGGCCGACCAGCACGGTGGAGCCCTCGTGGCCGGCGACGCCGAGCGGGAGCGGGAGGTGGCCGATGAGGTCCCACAGGACGAGGCCGGTGATGGCCGTGCCCGCGATGACGAGGTTCTGCGCCACCAGCCGGCGGGCGGTGCGGGAGAGCCGTACGACCGCGGGGACGGCGGCGAGTTCGTCGCGTACGACGACCGCGTCCGCCGTCTCCAGGGCGAGGTCGGAGCCCGCGCGGCCCATGGCGATGCCGGCGTGGGCGGCGGCGAGGGCGGGCGCGTCGTTGACGCCGTCACCGACGAACAGCACCTTGCGGCCGGCCGTCTGGAGGTCCCGTACGGCGTTCACCTTGTCCTCGGGGAGGAGTCCTGCGCGGATGTCCGTGAGGCCGGTCGCGTCGGCGACGCGGGCGGCGGCGTGCTCGTTGTCGCCGGTGAGGAGGGTGGGGGTGGTGCCGGTGAGGGCTGTCAGGGCGGAGGTGGCGGCCGGGGCGTCGGAACGGATCCGGTCGGTGAGGGCGAGGGTGCCGACGGGGGTGCCGTCGCGGGTGACGCGGACGGCGGTCTCGCCGTGTTCCGCGTCCGCCGGGTCGGCTCGCCCGACGGTCACCACGGCCCCGTTCACGGTGGCGGTGATGCCGTGGCCGGGTGCGGCGGTGAAGTCCGTGGCGGGGGCGAGGGGCAGGCCGCGGGTGCGGGCGGCGGTGACCACGGCGCGGGCCAGCGGGTGCTCGCTGGGGTGCTCGGCCGAGGCGGCCAGGGTGAGGAGGGCGTCCTCGTCGAGGCCGGAGCCGGGCAGCGGACGTACGGCGGTGACCTCGGGGGTGCCCTCGGTGAGGGTGCCGGTCTTGTCGAGGGCGGCGGTGTCGATCTCACCGAGGCGTTCCATGGCGACCGCCGACTTGACGAGGACGCCGTGGCGGCCGGCGTTGGCGATGGCGGAGAGCAGGGGCGGCATGGTGGCGAGGACGACCGCGCACGGCGAGGCGACGATCATGAAGGTCATCGCCCTCAGCAGGGCGTCGGTGAGGTTCTCACCGACGGCGAGCGGGACGCCGAACACCGCGAGGGTGGCGACGACCACGCCGACCGCGTACCGCTGCTCGATCTTCTCGATGAAGAGCTGGGTCGGCGCCTTGGTGCGGGAGGCCTCCTCGACCAGGGTCACGATGCGGGCGATGACCGAGTCGGCGGGGTCGCGGCCGACCCGGACGCGCAGGGCACCGGTGCCGTTGAGCGTGCCGGCGAAGACGTCGTCGCCGGGGCGCTTGACGACCGGCAGCGACTCGCCGGTGATGGTGGCCTGGTCGGCCTCGCTGACGCCGTCGAGGACGGTGCCGTCGGCACCGATGCGCTCTCCGGGGCGGACGAGCAGGACGTCGCCGACGGCGAGTTCGGCGGTGGGCACGGTCTCCTCGCCGCTCCCGGTCACCCGGGTCGCCGTGGTGGGCGCGAGGTCGAGCAGGCCGCGCACGGAGTCGGCGGTGCGGGCGGTGGCCAGGGCCTCCAGGGCGCCGGAGGTGGCGAAGATGACGATGAGCAGGGCACCGTCGAGGACCTGTCCGATCGCGGCGGCGCCCAGCGCGGCGACGATCATCAGCAGGTCGACGTCGAGGGTCTTCTCGCGCAGGGCGCGCAGCCCTTCGAGGGCCGGTTCCCAGCCGCCGCACGCGTAGGCGACGGCGTACAGGATCCCGCCGGCCCAGCCGGGCGCACCGCCGAGGTCGGCGGCGATCCCGGCCAGGAAGGCGACGAGCGAGGCGAGCGCCCACCGGGCTTCCGGAAGGGCGAGGACACGGGTACGGCGGCGCGGAGCCGGGGTACCGACGGACGACCGGGGCGCGGGGGCGAGAGTCACGGACACCCGGCCACCATACAGGAACACATGAAGATCCATTCATGCGTTCATATGTGATGAGTAGGATGTCCACATGGGTCATGGAGCCGCCGTTTCCGCACAGGACGACGCCGCGCGGGTGCGCCTGGACGCGGACAACGTCGCGAAGGTCGCCACCACGCTCCAGGCCCTGTCCACGCCCTCCCGGCTGCTGATCCTCGCCCGCCTGCGCGAGGGCCCGCTCCCGGCCACGGAGCTGGCGGCGGAGGTGGGCATGGAGCAGTCGGCCTGCTCGCACCAGCTGCGACTGCTGCGCAATCTGGGCCTGGTGGTCGGCGAGCGCCGGGGACGTTCCGTGGTGTACGCGCTGCACGACGACCATGTCGCCGGGCTGCTCGACCAGGCCGTCTACCACGTGGAGCACCTGCGGCTGGGGATCAGCGACACCGCGGGGTGAGCAGCCCCCGCATGGTCTCGGCGGCGCGTACGGCGGCGTCCGCGCAGCAGTTGTTGAACAGCACGTGCAGTTCGTCCGTCCGCTCCGCCGCGCGCCGCAGCCGGGGCACCCAGGCGGCGAGTTCGGTCACGTCGTAGTCGTGGCGGAAGCGGTCCTCCTTGCTCCCCCTCCCCCAGTCCCTGCTGCGGCCGTGGAACCGTACGACGGCGAGGGCGGGGCGGCTGACGGGTGCGACGGGCGGCAGGGAGCCGGAGAGGCCCTGGGCCATGTCCACGCCGACGGCCGTCGCGCCCAGCCCGGACAGCAGCGCGAGGGTGTCCTCGGCCCGCTCCGCCGCCCACCACCCCGGGTGCCGGAACTCGACGGCGAGCGGCCAGCCGGCCGTGCGCTCCGCGCACTCCTCCAGGGTCCGTTCGGCCGGGGCGCCGGGCGCGAACCGGGGCGGGAACTGGAACAGCACGGCGCCCAGCCGCCCGGCCTCGCGCAGCGGCCCGACCGCCTCCGCGAACCTCCTCCACACCTCGTCGAGGAGGGCGCCGTCCACCGGCCGGTCCCGCAGGTCGGCGGGGAGCGCCTGCGGCCGGGTGGGGTGGCCGGTCAGCAGCGAGAACGCCTTGACGTCGAAGCGGAAGCCGTCCGGTGTGCGCTCCACCCACAGTTCGCTGTTGCGGCGGCTGGGCAGCGCGTAGTAGGCGGAGTCCACCTCGACGACGGGCAGCCTGGAGGCGTAGTGCCGCAGCCGTCCCTCGGCGTCCCGCCGCCCGCTCGGATACCAGCCGCTCGTCACGAGCATGCGGTCCGTCCACGAACAGGCCCCGACCAGGATGTCACCCATGGGAGCCCGGGTACCCGGGCTCCCGCGCATGTGTCCTCCTACTCGGTCGCCGTGGGCCGGCGCGAGACCGCCGTCGCCCCGGCCACGTCGGTGAGCGGGCGCAGCCGGTAGGTGTACGTGTGATCGCGGTCGGCGAAGAGCTTGAACTCGTCGTGGGTGTGCGCGCCCCAGCTGTTGTCGCCGCCGACGCCCATCTGCCGGTGGTTGACCCGCAGCACGACCGCGTCCCGCGGGGTGAGCTGGTAGTCGTGCCGGACGCCGGCCGACAGGTCCTCCGGGGTGAAGTGCGAGGCGTTGATCTCCAGGAGGGGTTCGCCCGACACCAGCAGGCCGCGTCCCCTGCCGTCGGTCAGGGCGGCCCAGCGGACGTCGGTCTTGTTGCCGTTCTCCTGCGGGCGGATGTAGGGGGTCCACTGGTCGGCCACGGTCGACGTGTAGAGGCCGACGTCGGTGCCGGTGTTGCGGTCCCAGTGGTTCTCCTCGGGGCCGCGTCCGTAGTAGTGCAGGCGGTCCAGGCGGCGCGGCAGGAACAGCAGCGTGCCGACCTCCGGGATGTACGGCAGGTCCGGCGCGCCCGGGTGGAGGGTGTTGTCGACCTTGATCTCGCCGTTGCCGAACACCGTATAAGTGGTGGTGTACGTCGATTGGGTGGTGGTGGGCAGGGTGCCGCCGACCTTGATCTCGACGGCCCGGTCGGCCAGGGTCCGTACGGTGACGCCGGTGACCTTCCGGCGGGCGCCGGCGTCGCGCCAGGTCTGGTTGCGGGTGTGCTGGCCGTTGCCGTGGTCGTTGTCGGTGGGTGCCCGCCAGAAGTTGGGCACCGGTCCGGAGGTGATCAGGCGGGTGCCCTTCATCTCGTAGGAGGTGAGGGTGCCGGTGTTCTTGTCGACGGTGACCGAGAAGTCCCTGCCGGTGACCCTGATGTCGTCGTCGCGCTCCTCGTGGCGCAGGGCCGGGACGCGCGACAGCGGTACGGGGGTCACGGCCGGGCTTCCGGCGTCGAACGGGAGCTGCTGCCGGGCCACCTCGAAGCCGGCCTTCGCCCACGGCGTGGATTCCCTTGTGGTGAAGGACAGTTGGAGGAAGTACTCGGTGCCCGGTGCGGGGTCCTTCGGCAGGCGTACGGGCAGGGTGATGGCCTTCTCGGACTGTGGCGGCACGTCGAGCTGGTCCCGGGTCAGCCTTCCGCGCCGTATGATCTCGCCGTCGGCGACGAGTTCCCAACGGCCGTCGAACTCACGGACGTTGGTGAACAGGTACTCGTTGGTGAGGGTGACGGCGCCGGGGTCGCCGTCGTCGGAGGTGCGGGCGGCGTTGATCGCCTGGTAGACGCGTTTGATCTCGGCGGCCTTGCCGGTGTGGCCGCGGTCGGCGGTGACGATGCCGTCGGCGACGAAGGCGCCGTCGTTGGGGTTGTCGCCCCAGTCACCGCCGTAGGCGAGGAACCTCTTCTCCTCGGGCCGCTTCCGCTCCACCTCGACGGTGGCGGCGTCGAACCAGAACCGTACGCCGTCGTCGCCAGGGCCCCGGTCGTCGGAGGCCAGTTCGGCGGCGGTGAGGGCGCGGGCGTAGACGCGGGCGCGGCGGACGGTGCCGCTGAACTCGCGGGTCTGGTTGTCGGCGTCGGAGGCGAGCGCGAGCGGCGCGGTGTTGCTGTCGGGGCGCCGGTCGGTGGTGCGGGTGGCCTTCACCGCGCCGTCGACGTGCAGGGTCAGCGTGCCGGCGTCCGCGTCGAAGACGCCCGCGACGTGGTGTTCGCGGCCGGTCCAGTCGTCGGGCACGGTCCAGTTGACGGCGATCCACTGCCCGCCGCCGTAGAGGAAGAACTCCAGGGTGCGGCCGCTCTGTTTGAGCGCGTACTGGGTGTCGCCCTTGGCGATGACCGGCTGGTGGTAGCCCGTCACGCCGGGGGTGATCCAGGCCTCCAGGGTCAGTGAACCCGTGAGGTCGAGGCTGTCGTGGCGTTCGAAGACCGTGATGCCGGACAGGCCCTTGTCGCGGTCGAGTGTGCCGCGGGTGGCGAGGATCTCGCCGCGCAGTCCGGCCGGTCCGGACTCGGTGAGCAGGGTGCGGGCGAGGACGGGTGTGTAGAGGGACTGGTCGACGAAGTCCCAGATCCAGCCGCCCTGGAGGGCGTCGTGGCGGCGGACGACGTCCCAGTACTTCTTGAAGTTGCCGTTGGAGTTCCCCATCGCGTGGGAGTACTCGATCATGACGTACGGCCGGGTGTCGGCGGTGTCCGCGGCACGTTGCTCGATGCGGGACGGGCTCTCGTACATCCGGGAGCGGATGTCGCTGATGCCCGGCCGGTCGTCGCCCTCGTACTGGATGACGCGGGTGGGGTCGTAGGAGCGGATCCAGTCGTGCATGGCGGTGAAGGTGGAGCCGCCGCCGGCCTCGTTGCCGAGCGACCAGATGACCACCGAGGGGTGGTTCTTGTCGCGGTGGACCATGTTCTGGGCGCGGGCCACGCAGGCCGCCGTCCACTCCGGATGGTCGCCCGGGTACTCGTCACGGATGCCGTGGGTCTCGAGGTTGGTCTCGTCGACGAGGTAGAGGCCGTACTCGTCGGCGAGTTCGTACCACAGCGGGTTGTTCGGGTAGTGCGAGGTGCGGACGGAGTTGATGTTCATCCGCTTGATGATCCCGATGTCCTCGACCAGGTTCTCGCGGGTGAGGGCGGTGCCGTGGGACGGGTGCATCTCGTGGCGGTTGGTGCCGCGGAAGGAGACGGGCTTTCCGTTGATCCGCATCAGCCCGTCCCTGATGGCGAACTCGCGGAAGCCGACGCGGTGGGACAGGGTCTCGATCACCTCGCCCGCCGGGTCGCGGAGTCTGAGGACGGCCGTGTAGAGGTCCGGGTGCTCGGCCGACCACAGCCGGGGCCGGGTCACGGCCTTCGAGGCCCGTACGGTGACGTCCTCGCCGGCGCCGGCCGTGCCGAGGTCGGCGGTCTGCTCCAGCGGACGGGACCAGACGGCGTGGCCGCGGGCGTCGTACAGCTGGGTCTCGACGGTGTACCGGCCCGACCCGCCGCCGCCGTACGCCCGTACGCTCGCGGTGACCACCAACTCGCCCTGCGTGTAGGTGTCGTTCAGCGGGGTGTCCAGCTTGAAGTCGCGCAGGTGCACGGCCGGGGTGGAGTACAGGTAGACCGAGCGGAAGATGCCGCTCAGCCGGATCATGTCCTGGTCCTCCAGCCAGTCGCCGTCGGCGTAGCGGTACACCTCCACGGCGATCTGGTTGGTGCCGGGCCTGAGGTGGTCGGTGATGTCGTACTCGGACGGGGTGTAGGAGTCCTCGTCGTAACCGACGAGTTCGCCGTTGATCCACACGTAGTGGGCGGACTTGACGCCCTCGAAGTGGAGGAAGGTGCGCCGTCCCTTCCAGTCGTGCGGGACGGTGAAGGTGCGCCGGTACTGGCCGACCGGGTTGTGGCGGGTGGGGGCGGCGGGCGGCTGCGGGTCCTCGCCGCGGCCGTTGGGGCCCCAGTAGGGGTAGGTGATGTTCAGGTAGATCGGGACGTCGTGGCCGTGCAGTTGCCACACGGACGGGACCGGGATGGTGTCCCAGCCGGTGTCGTCGGTGTCGGTGCGGTGGAAGTCGGTGTCCCGGTCCTCGGGGCGGTCGGCGTAGGCGAACTTCCAGGTGCCGTCGAGGCTCAGCCGGTAGGGCGAGCGGGTGCGGTCGGCGGCGAGGGCCTGGCGCACGTCCGCGTACGGCATGAGCGTGGTGTGCGGCGGCTGGGTGCCGAGCCGGAAGACGCCGAAGTCGTTCCACTCCGGGGGCGCGTCGGCCGCCGCCCGCCGGCCGGCCGCGTGCGCGGCGCCGGGCGGCGCGGACAGGGCGAGGGCGCCGAGCACGGCGGCGCCGGACTCCAGGAGACGGCGGCGGCTGACGACCGGCTGTCCGGGGCGGGGGGACCGGTCGGCGGGAGACGGGTGCGGGTGCGGGTGCGGCATGACCGTGGCCTTCCTCGGTACGACAGAGCACTGCGCGGACTGAGGGCACGTCGGATTCCCCTCGACGCACCGAAGAACGCGGCGCGTTACGGCAGGGAGGAATCGCGACTGATGGTGACGGAGCGACTACTGGGCCAGCCACACCCTAGAACTCGAACACAACCGAAGCAATGATCCCGTCGCTGTTTGTGCGGTCCTGATGGTTCGGCGGCGCGGTTCCCGGCCGTGGACGCCGGCCGTCCAGGCCCGCCACGGCTGGAACCGGTCCGGCGGTGCCGTCAGCGACGGGCGAAGGAGAGCACCGCGAGAAGCGTGACCGGCTGACGGGTGGAGAGGTAGAGATAGGGCTCGGGGGAGTCCGGGTCGTCGATCTCGATGCGCACGGCCGTCGGGACGTAGCCGCGCAACAGCATCGCCGCACGTCCGTCCGCCCGTCGGGTACGCCAGAGGAACGCCTCCTCGGCGTCCAGGATCTCGGTCATGCCCAGGGAGCTGACGGGCAGCCGTATCGAGCCCGCCGTGAGGTGACCGGCCGTCACGACGATGCGGGCGGCGCCGTAGGCGCGCAGCCCCAGCGCGGTGAGGGCCACCGCGACCGCCAGTCCGCCGGCGGCGGCCACGGGCCCGAGGGGCAGCAGGACGAGGGCGGCCATCACACCCGGCAGGACGGCGAGCCAGAACCACGTGCGCGGCACGCCGAGTCGTTCTTCGTACAGACGCATGCCCCCACCCTGTCACCCTCCGCGGCACGGCTCGCGGCCGGAGGGTGCCTCGCCGGGTCCGGTACGGCGCCGGCCCACGACAGCGGGACGTCACCGGCGCGTTGGCGTCGGCGACGCCTGGCCCGGTGGCCCGGTGCCCGTCACCGACGGTTCCGGCGGGGGCGCGCTGACCGTCGGACCGGTCGGCGAGGTCGGCTGACACCGCGTTCGCCGCCTCCGCCGCTCGGGACAGTCCGGTACGGGCCCCGTGGTTCCCGTCAGCCGAGGTGCCGGGCGAACGCCGCGTAGGCCCGTTCGTCGAAGAGGACGAACCTGACCTCTTCGACGGCGGTCGGCGTGTTCCGCACCGTCTCCACCGCGATGCGGGCCGCGTCGTCCATCGGCCACCGGTACACACCGGTGGAGATCGCCGGGAACGCGACCGTCCGGGCGCCCAGTTCGTCGGCCACGCGGAGCGACTCCCGGTAGCAGGAGGCGAGCGGCGCGGGATCACTGCCCGGGCCCTGGTGCACCGGGCCGACGGTGTGGATCACCCAGCGGGCGTCCAGGCGGCCGGCGGTGGTGGCGACCGCCTGGCCGGTGGGCAGGCCCCTGCCGTACCGGGAGGCGCGCAGGGCGCGGCACTCCGCCAGGATCTCCGGGCCGCCCCGGCGGTGGATCGCGCCGTCGACGCCTCCCCCGCCCAGCAGGGACGAGTTGGCCGCGTTGACGATCGCGTCGGCGCTCTGATCGGTGATGTCGCCCTGGACGAGCGTGAGGGTGGGGGTCACGGCTGTCGCAGCCTCCTCCAGACGGCCTTCGCCGCGTTGTGGCCCGACATGCCGTGCACGCCGGGGCCGGGTGGGGTGGCCGACGAGCAGATGAAGACGGCCGGGTGCGGGGTCGCGTAGGGGAACAGGGACAGTTTGGGGCGCAGCAGGAGCTGGAGTCCGGAGACCGCGCCGGTGGCGATGTCTCCGCCGACGTAGTTGGCGTTGCGGGCGGCGAGTTCGGGCGGTCCCGCGGTGGCGCGGGCCAGGACGCGGTCACGGAAGCCGGGGGCGTAGCGATCCAGTTGGCGTTCGATGGCGTCGGTGAGGTCGCCGGTCCAGCCGTGGGGCACATGTCCGTACGCCCAGAAGACGTGTTTGCCGGCCGGGGCGCGGGTGGGGTCGGCGACGCCGGGCTGCACGGTGATGAGGAACGGCGCGTCGGGGGCGCGGCCCTCACGGGAGGCGGCGCGCAGGGCGGCGGCGATCTCGGTGCTGTCCGCGCCGATCTGTACGGTGCCGGCGGTGCGGGCCTGGGGCGCGGTCCACGGCACGGGGCCGTCCAGCGCGTAGTCGATCTTGAACACGCCGGGGCCGTAACGGTAGTTCGCGTAATGGCCGCCGAAGCCGGCGATGCGGGCCAGGGCGGTGGGCGAGGTGTCGAAGACGTACGCCCGGGCCGGCGGCAGGTCGTCGAGGCGCTTGACCTCGTAGTCGGTGTGGACGCTGCCGCCGAGGTCCTTCAGATACGCGGCGAGGGCGTCGGAGATGGCCTGGGAGCCGCCGCGGGCGACCGGCCAGCCGCGGGCGTGCGCGGCGAGGGCGAAGACCAGGCCGACGGCTCCGGTGGCGAAGCCGCCGAGGGGGGCCATGACATGGGCGACGAGACCGGCGAACAGGGTGCGGGCCCGCTCGTCGCGGAAGCGGCGGGTGAGCCACGTCGACGGGGGCAGGCCGAGCAGGCCGAAACGGGCGAGGGTGACCGGGTCGCGGGGCAGCGCGGTCAGCGGCAGCGACATGAAGTCGCGGGCCAGGGTGTCCCACTTGGGCAGGAAGGGCTCGACGAGCCGGCGGTACGCGCCGGCGTCGCGCGGTCCGAAGGAGGCGGCCGTCTCCCCCACCGACCGGGACAGCACGGCCGCCGTGCCGTCCGGGAAGGGGTGCGCCATGGGGAGTTCCGGGTGCAGCCACTCCAGTCCGTAGCGCTCCAGGGGCAGTGCGCGGAACGCGGGTGAGTTGACGGCGAGGGGGTGGGCGGCGGAGCACGGGTCGTGACGGAAGCCGGGCAGGGTCAGTTCCTCGGTGCGGGCCCCGCCGCCGACGGTGTCCTTCGCCTCGAACAGGGCCACCGAGAAGCCGCGCCGGGCCAGCTCCACCGCAGCGGTCAGCCCGTTCGGCCCCGCCCCCACCACGACCGCATCGAGCATCGACGGCACCTTCGGACTCCTTCGTCAGCCGACGGCCACTGGGGGATCAGGATATGCCGGGGCGCCGGCGTTCTCCCGGGGCCTCCGGAGAGGGGTGTGGCATCAGGCTCCGTCCGTCAGCAGTTCCACCACCCGGCGAGCCGTGGCCTCGTCCCGGGCCGCGGTGAAGGGCAGGGTGTTGCCGCCCCTGATACTGAAGGGCTCGCCCGCACGCGTGAGGTGGGTGCCGCCGGCCTCCTCCACGAGGAGCAGACCGGCCGCGTGGTCCCAGGCGGCTTCCCAGGAGAACGCGGTGGCGTCCAACGCGCCGCGGGCGATCGCCAGGTACTCCAGTCCGGCCGAGCCGCAGGCGCGGGGGGCCACGCCGTCCGTCCACAGGCCGAGCAGGGCGCGCTTCTGCTCGTCCGTGGTGTAGTCCGGGTGGGAGGTGGCCACGCGGAGGTCTCGGCCGGGTTCCGGGGAGCCCGCGCGCAGCGGCTCGCCGTCGAGGTGCGCGCCCCGTCCCCGTACGGCCGTGGCGAACTGGTCGCGGGCGGGGGCGTAGGTCCAGGAGGCGTGGACGACTCCGCGCCACGCGAGGGCGACCAGGGTGCAGAAGCCCGTTTCGCCGCGCACGAACTGGCGGGTGCCGTCGACGGGGTCGACGATCCACACCGGTGTGTCGCCCTGTATCGCCTCGTACGACGCCGGGTCGGCGTGCACTGCCTCCTCGCCGACCACGACGGAGCCGGGCAGCAGGGCGGGGAGGGCGTCCGTGAGGTACAGCTCGGCGTTGCGGTCGGCGTCCGTCACCAGGTCGTGCGGGCCGGCCTTGAGGTCCACGTCGTGCTCGCCGAGCCGCCGCCAGCGCGGCACGATCTCCTGGGCCGCGGCCTTGCGGACCAGTTCCTCCACGTCGGAGGTGTGCCGGGGGAGAAACTCGTCGATGGTTTCGTTGGTCTCGATCATGCCCCCATGAGAACACGCGCCACTGACAATCCCCGCCCGTCCGGTGCACAGCGGGTGGAATCGGGATGAAGACGGGGTGCCCGCCCCTGCCGTCGTGGGCTCAGCGGCCCACCGCGTAGCCCTGCATGCCGCGCGGGTTGGCCGCCGCGGAGAGGACGCCGGTGGCCGGGTCCCGGGCGACCGCGCAGAGCCGGCCCTCCGACCAGGCGTCGCCGACGGTCACCTCGTGGCCGCGGCGGCGGAGCGCCTCCACCACCGCCGGGTCCGTGCGGGACTCGACGGTGACACTGCCGGGGCGCATGCCGCGCGGGAAGAAGGAGCCGGGGAAGCTGTCGTTGTGCCAGTTGGGGGCGTCGACGGCGCCCTGGAGGTCGAGTCCGCCGCGCACCCGCTCGCGCAGGGCGACGGCGAGGAAGAAGTGCAGCTGCCACTGGTCCTGCTGGTCCCCGCCGGGTGTGCCGAACGCCATGACGGGCACCCCGTCGCGCAGGGCCAGGGACGGGGTGAGGGTGGTGCGGGGGCGGCGTCCGGGGGTGAGCGTGCCCGGCAGCCCCTCCTCCAGCCAGGTCATCTGCAGCCGGGTGCCGAGCGGGAAGCCCAGTTCGGGCACGACGGGGTTGGACTGGAGCCAGCCGCCGCTGGGGGTGGCCGCGATCATGTTGCCCCAGCGGTCGACGATGTCGAGGTGGCAGGTGTCGCCGCGGGTGCCGCCGTCGGCAAGGACGTCGGGTTCACCGGGCACGGGGGACGTCGGGCTCTTGGCGATGGTGGGCTCTCCGACGCCCATCGGGCCGAAGCCGGGCTCCTCGGTGACCACCACGCGCGCGTGGGCGCTCAGCCGCGGAGTGCGCCCGCCGGGGCTGCCGGGCCGCAGCTCGTGGGAGGCACGGGGGCCGATCCCGGTCCGCCGCTCGGCGTTGTACTCGTCCGACAGCAGGTCGTCGAGCGGCACCTCGGCCGCGTCCCCGTACCAGGCCTCGCGGTCGGCCATGGCGAGCTTGCAGCCCTCGATCAGCAGGTGCATGTACTCGGCGGAGCCGTAGCGGGGCAGTTCCGGCGGGAGCAGGGCGAGTTGCTGGAGCAGGACCGGGCCCTGGCTCCAAGGGCCGGCCTTGCACACGGTCCAGCCGTTCCAGTCGTACGTCACCGGGGTCTCGTAGGTCGCGGACCAGCCGGCGAGGTCGGCGGCGGTCAGGGTGCCGGTGTGGCGTTCGCCGCTGGTGTCCATGGTGGGCCGCCCGGACTGCCGGACCAGGGCCTCGGCGATGAACCCGGTCCGCCACACCTCCCGCGCGGCGTCGATCTGCGCCTCCCGGTCCCCGACCCCGGCGACCTCGGACAACAGGCGCTTCCAGGTGGCGGCGAGGGCGGGGTTGTGCAGCAGCTCACCGGCGCGCGGGGGCCGGCCGCCGGGCAGGTACACCTCGGCCGAGGAGGTCCACTCCGTCTCGAACAGCTCGCGTACGGTCTCGACGGTCCGGCCGACGCGCTCCACGGGCGGGTGCCCGTCCTCGGCGTACCCGATGGCGTACTTCAGGACGTCGGCGAGGGTCTTGGTGCCGTGGTCGCGCAGCAGGAGCATCCAGGCGTCGAAGGCGCCGGGCACGGCCGCGGCGAGCGGTCCGGTGCCGGGGACGAGGTCCAGGCCGAGCCCCCGGTAGTGGGCGACGGTCGCCCCGGCCGGGGCGACGCCCTGCCCGCACAGCACCCGCACCTCACCGCCGGCCGGTGCGAGCAGGATCGGCACCTCGCCGGCGGGTCCGTTGAGGTGCGGTTCGACGACGTGCAGGACGAAGGCTCCGGCCACGGCGGCGTCGTAGGCGTTGCCGCCGTCCTCCAGCACGGCCATCGCCGACTGCGAGGCCAGCCAGTGCGTGGAGGACACCATGCCGAAGGTGCCCTGGAGGGTGGGTCGAGTCGTGAACTGCATCTCTCACCTCGGTGTCGGCGTGCGTCGGTCGGCCCATCCAACATCAAGCGTCCCGTGGGGAGAACCCTGGCCTCACGGAGAAGGCATCCGAACCGCTCGGCTCCCCGACCGGCCCGTCCGGCTCCCCGTCCGCGTCCGCTCGCGTCGGGGACCGGTCGGCGCCAAAAGTATTGACAACGATGTCAAGCGCGTGATCTAGTCCGCTTCCGTCCAGCCGGATGCCGCTGATCGCACTGCGAGGGGAGGCTCACATCGATGACCTGCGCACGAACCGACCGGCCCAGGCCGGGTGCGTGTCCCCCGCCCCTGCCCGAGCACCGCACGTGTGACCGGTCGAAGGCCCCCGCTCCGTCCGTCGCTCGGAGATCACCCCTCATGTCGTACCGCACATGACGGGTGAGGAACAGGAGACCGCTTCCATGCACAGACCTCTCCGCCGATGGCGTCACCGCGCATCGACGGCCCTCGCCGCACTGCTCGTCGCCGGCGGCGCCCTGGGACCGGTGCCGGCCGTCGCCCAGACCTCCGCGGCCGATCCTCAACTCACTTCCCTGGTCAACCCGTTCATCGGCACACAGAACTTCGGCAACACCTTTCCCGGCGCGAGTGCCCCCTTCGGCATGGTCCAGGTCAGCCCGGACACCGGCGGCCAGGGCGGCTACGACTACCAGCAGAACAAGATCCACGGGTTCAGCCAGACCCACCTCTCCGGCGTGGGCTGCTCCGTGATGGGCGAGCTGCCGCTCATGCCGACGACCGGCGCGGTCGACACCGTCGACCCGGACGCCTACCGCTCGGCCTTTTCCCACGACGACGAGGACGCCGAACCCGGCTACTACCGCGTCGGGCTGAAGACGTACGGCATCGACGCCGAACTGACCGCCACGCCCCGCACGGGATGGCAGCGCTACACCTTCCCCTCGACCGACCGCGCCAACGTCCTGTTCAACACGGGCAAGGCCAACCAGCGGGTGTACAGCTCGGAGGTGCATGTCGTCGGCGACCGGACGGTCGAGGGCCGGGTCGAGGCGGGCAACTTCTGCGCGGGCAAGGACCGGCACACCGTCTACTTCACGGCGACCTTCGACCGGCCGTTCGCCTCGCACGGCACCTGGCGGGGCTCCACCCGCTCCCCCGGTGAGCGGGACGCGGCCGGTGAGGGCGGCAACGGCGCCTGGGTGACCTTCGACGCCGGCACCGACCGTGACGTCGTCGTCAAGGTGGGCCTCTCCTACACGGGCCTCGAGGGCGCCCGGAAGAACCTGAAGGCGGAGACGGACGACTCGTACGACTTCGACGCCACCCGCGCGGCGCTGCACGCCACCTGGGAGCGGCAGTTGGCCGCCGTCAGGATCGGCGGCGGGCCGGCCGAGCGGCAACGCGCGTTCTACACGGCCCTCTACCACGCGCAACTGCACCCGAACCTGGCCGGGGACGTCGACGGCCGGTACGCCGGCTTCGACGGGAAGACCCATACCGCGTCCGGGTTCACGCCGTACCAGAACCTGTCGCTGTGGGACACCCACCGGCCGCAGAACCAACTGCTCCAGATGCTGGAGCCGAAGGTCGCCCGCGATGTGGCGCTGTCGGTCGTCGCGATCGGACGGGACGGCGGCTGGCTGCCGCGCTGGTCGCTCGCCAACAGCGAGACCAACATCATGACCGGCGACCCGGTGACCCCCTTCCTGGTCGAGGCGTGGTCCAAGGGCCTGCTCGCGGGCCACGAGGAGGAGGCGTACGCGCTCCTGCGGAAGAACGCCCTCTCCACGCCGCCGGACGACTCCCCCTACAACGGCCGTGCGGGAATCACCGATTACCTGGAGCGCGGCTACATACCCAGCGGGCTGGAACCGGGGAAGGACTGTCCGGACAAGGGCGGTGACAACGACTGCCGTCATCCCGCCTCGGCGACCCTGGAGTACGCGGCGGCGGACGCGTCGCTGGCGCTGATGGCCAAGGGGCTGGGGCACACCGCGGACGCCCGCGTGTTCGCGGCACGCGGTCAGTGGTACCGGAACCTGTGGGACTCCTCCATCGGGCAGTTCCGGCCACGTACGACCGACGGCACCTGGCTGACGCCGTACGACCCCGTGGAGGCGGGCCACCAGTTCCACGAGGGCGGCGCCTACCAGTACCAGTGGCTGGTGCCCCAGGACCCGGCCGGGCTGGTGTCCCTGATGGGCGGCAGGCGGGAGACCGAGAAGCGGCTCGACGCCTTCTTCGCGTACGACAAGCTCCTCGCGGACCCCGCCGAAACCGCGCGCGAGGACTGGATCTCGGCCCCGTACGACTACTACGGGAAGCCGACCTACAACCCGAACAACGAGCCCGATCTGCACTCCCCGTACATGTACCTGTGGGCCGGGGCGCCCGCCAAGACCGCCACCGTGGTGCGCGCCGCGATGACGCTCTTCACGGACGGGCCCGACGGCATGACCGGCAACGACGACCTGGGCACCATGTCGGCCTGGTACGTCTTCTCGTCCCTCGGGCTGTACCCGACGACGAACGGTGGTGACTTCCTCGCCGTCTCCAGCCCGCAGTTCCCGTCGGCGGTCATCCGCATCGGCGACTACGGGAAGCGGCAGGGCGGCACCCTGACCGTGAAGGCGCCGGGCACGAGCGACACCGAACGCTACGTGAAGCGGGCGGAGTTCGACGGGAAGAACCTGCGCAGGACCTGGCTGGACTGGGACGCGGTCGCCAAGGGCGGAACCCTCGCCTTCGAGATGAGCGGCAAGCCGTCGGCGTGGGGTACGGGCAAGGCGGCGGAGCCGCCGTCCGTGAACCGCGCGGCGGCCGACTCCCGCCGGCACCTCGACGCGTCGCTCCGCACCGGCTCCGACGTCCTGCCGACGGCCGACAGCGCGCAGAGCGTCCGCCTGAACCTGGACGTGCTGGGCCAGTCCCCCGGCACGCTGCGGGTCGACGTGGACGCGAAGGCCCCCGGCGGCTGGACCGTGAAGACCTCCAAGCCCTTCTCGCTCACGTCCCAACGGCTCCCGGTCCAGCGGACCGCGACGGTGGACGTGATCGTGCCGGCCGGAACCGCACCGGGTACGTACACCGTGCGGATCACGGCGGACGCGAAGGGCGTGAAGGGCGTGGAACGGACCGCCAGCATCGAGGTGCGCGCCGCGGCCCGCTGCGCGGCGGACGCCGACGGGCAGTGTGCCGTGGACCTCGGCAAGGAGCTGAACCACGACGGAACCGCGACCGTCGCGGCGTCCGGCGAGGGCGACTTCGACGGAGGGGGATGGAGCTACGACGGTGATCTGCTGCCCGCGGCGGGTCCGGTCGCCCGGGACGGCGTGACCTACGACGCCCCCGATCCGTCCGGGACGGCCGCGAACTTCGTGGAGGCCCGCGGTCAGGCCATGCTGCTCCCGGCCGGCTCGTACGGCGCGCTGCACATGGTCGCCGCGGCCCACCACGGTCCGGTGGCGACCGTGCTCACCGTCCGCTACACCGACGGGACCACCGCCGAACTGCCGGTCACCGTGGGCGACTGGGCGGGATCGGCCCCGCAGGGCGGCTCCGTGGCCCTGGAGATGCCGCACCGGATCAAGCGCGGGCAGGGTGTGGACGGCCCGCCGGTGCGGCTGTTCGGTTCCTCCACGGGCCTCGACGCGTCGAAGACGGTGCGTTCCCTCGGCCTGCAGGACGATCCCCGGGTGCAGATCTACGCGATGACCCTCACGTAGGGCTCCGTACGTTCTCGGCCCTCGCCTCCCGGCCGGGAGGCCGCTCGGTGGCGGCGTGACCCTGGTGGTCACGCCGCCGCCCGCGTACGGGCTGCCGTGAACCGGCCCCGGCCGGGCGGCGGGTCACCGGTCGGCGCCGACGTCCTCACGGTCCGGTGCGGTCGCGGTGCCCTCGGCGGCACGGCGGAGGGCGTCCTCGTCGGTGCGGGCGTCGTAGCCGACGAGCTTGGGGAGCGCGGCGGTGAGCAGGCCCACCGCGGCGACGCAGGCGAGGCCGCCGCTCCAGATCGCCGGGCGGGCGCCGGTCCAGCCGGCCATCGCCCCGGCGCGGACCTGGCCGAGCTGGGGGCCGACGCTGTAGGAGAGGACCTCGATGCCGGCGAGCCGGCCGCGCAGCCGGTCGGGGATGGTCTGGTTCCAGATGGTGGAGCGGCCGAGACCGCTCAGCATGTCCCCGGCTCCCGCCAGGCCGAGGAAGACCAGCACCAGCCAGACGTTCGACGCCCAGCCGGCCGCCGCCATGGCCAGGCCCCAGCCGGTGGCGCCGAACACCACGAACAGACCGTGCCGCTGTGTCCGGGAGACCCAGCCGCTGGTCAGGCTGAGCAGCAGCGATCCGACGGCTCCCGCCGAGTACATCAGGCCCAGCGCCCAGTCGGCGTCGAGCTCGTCGGCGAGGAAGGGGAAGATGGTGTTGGGGAAGGCGAAGATCATCGCCGCGAGGTCCACCGCGTAGGTGCCCAGCAGCACCGGCCGCGACCAGGCGTACCGGGCCCCTTCGACGATGCCGCGCAGCGACGGTTTGGCGGCGTGCTCGACGGGCGGTACGGGTGAGAGCCGGCGGCACATCAGGACCGACGCGCAGAAGCAGACCACGGTGGTGGCGTACGCGGGGACGTTGCCGGCGTACGCGACCACGAGGCCGGCCAGCGCGGGTCCGCCGATGGCGCCCGCCTGCCAGCGCAGAGCGTTGAGCGCGGCCGCGGCGGCGAGCTGGTCGTGGGGGACGATCCGGGCCAGCAGCGAGTCCAGGGCGGGGCGCTGGAGTCCCGCGAGTGCCGCCACACCGGCCGCGACCACGTACAGCGGCCACAGCATGGGGTGCGGCAGCAACGCGTTCAGCAGCAGGACGACGGCCAGCAGTCCCAGTCCCGCCTCGGTGAGCACGATGACCTTGCGCCGGTCGACCGCGTCCGCGAGTGCGCCGCCGTAGAGGCCGAAGACCACGAGCGGCACCAGTTCGACGGCGCCCATCGCGCCCACCGCGAGGGGGGAACCGGTCAGTTCCTTGATCTGGAGCGGCAGCGCGATCAGTGCCATCACGCTGCCGAGGTAGGTGACCAGGCCCTGCACCCACAGGAGGCGGAAGTCCCGGGAGGAGCGCCAGGGTGTGAGGTCGGGCAGTACCGCGCCGAGCTTCTTGATCATGTTTCCGCGGCTCCCGGCGCATGCTGTGAAAGTTAGGTAACGCTTACTTGCACAGGTTAGGAGGCGGAGGCGCGCTGATCAATCCGGTTTCCGACCGCCCTCGCGGCGACCGGGACGCGGCGGGAGCGCGGGCCCCTCGGCACGGCGGCGTTTCCGCGGGCGGGAACAGGGCGGCCCTCGCCGGTGTTGGCGCGGGTGTCAGCAGTGAAAGGCGGAGCCGTGCACGGTGAGTACAAGGTTCCCGGCGGCAAGCTGGTCGTCGTGGACGTGGACGTGGAGGACGGCGTGCTGCGCCGCGCACGCGTGGCGGGCGACTTCTTCCTCGAACCCGACGAGGCGCTGGACGCCGTGAACCGTGCCCTGGACGGCGCCCCCGCCGACACCGACGCCGCCGGTCTGGCCGCGCGGATCGACGCGGCCCTCCCCGAGGGGACCGTGATGTACGGGCTCACCCCGGAGGGCGTCGGCATCGCGGTGCGCCGGGCGCTCGCGCACGCCACCGACTGGACCGACTACGACTGGCAGCTGATCCACGAGGGCCCGCAGTCCCCCGCCCTGCACATGGCGCTGGACGAGGTGCTGACCGCCGAGGTCGCCGCGGGCCGGCGTCCGCCGACGCTGCGCGTGTGGGAGTGGGGCGCCCCGGCGGTGATCATCGGCAGCTTCCAGTCGCTGCGCAACGAGGTCGACCCGGAGGGCGCCCGGCGGCACGGCGTCGAGGTGGTGCGCCGGATCTCCGGCGGCGGCGCGATGTTCGTGGAGCCCGGCAACACCATCACGTACTCGCTGTCGGTGCCGGAGGCGCTGGTGCAGGGGCTGTCGTTCCAGGACAGCTACGCCTACCTCGACGACTGGGTGCTGGGCGCGCTCGGCGAGATGGGGATCCGCGCCTGGTACCAGCCGCTGAACGACATCGCCACCGACCAGGGCAAGATCGCGGGCGCCGCCCAGAAGCGGATCGTGGGCCCGGACGGCGGCCCCGGCGGAGTGCTGCACCACGTGACGATGGCGTACGACATCGACGCCGACAAGATGCTCGACGTCCTGCGCATCGGACGCGAGAAGCTGTCCGACAAGGGCACGAAGAGCGCGAAGAAGCGGGTGGACCCGCTGCGCCGGCAGACCGGTCTGCCGCGCGAGGCCGTCATCGAGCGGATGATCGACTCGTTCCGCGCCCGGTACGGCCTGACGGACGGCAAGGTGACGGAGAAGGAGCTGGCCCTCGCCGAGGAGTACGCCCGGACGAAGTTCACCACGCCGGAGTGGACCGCCCGCGTCCCCTGACGCACGCAAATCACCTCTTCACGGGGGGAATTGCGGCAAGACGACGCCCCGGACGGTACGTCCCTGTCACCGCCTCCCTACGGAGCGAGTTGCCCCTTCCCGCACCATGGGAACCCGTGTGACACTGACGTCCCGTCCGCTGTGCGGACCCCCCTCCGCACCGTCCCCCACGAAGAGTGCGCCGTGCGTTCCTTTCCTCTGCCGATCGCCCTGACCGCGCGTCTGTCCCCCGTGGTCGTCCTCGCCGCGGCCGGCTGGGCGCTGTCCTCCGGTTCGCCGGCCGCGCCGGAAGCCGCGGACAAGCCGGCCGAGAAGACGAAGACCCAGTCCGCGTCCGCTCCTTCGCAGACGCAGGCGGCGAAGACGTACGCCGCCGCGCCGGCGCCGTGCGGCAGCATCGCCGAGAAGAGCGTCAAGTCCCTTGTGCCGGGCGCCAAGACGGCCGGCAAGGAGATCCAGTCCACGGACTCGAAGCTGCGCCGCACCTGTTCCTGGAACGCGCTCAAGGGCTACGAGTACCGCTGGCTCGACGTCTCCTTCGAGGTGCTGGAGTCGGACGAGGCGGCGGAGCGGTCGTACCAGGGGCGGCTGGAGGACAAGAGCGGCGGCGGCGCGGTCCCCGGGCTCGGGGACGCGGCGTACTCCGTCGTGAACCTCACCACCGAGGACAAGCAGCAGACACGCGAGGGCGTGGTGGTGGCCCGTGCCTCCAACGCGCTGGTGATCGTGACGTACAACGGCAGCGACTTCGAGTCGAAGAAGGCGCCGGGCACGGACGAGATCAACAAGGGCGCCATTAAGGCCGCGAAAGAGGCGGTGGCGGCCCTGGAGAAAAACCGGAATTGATGATTCCGTGACATCTGTCACAGGAGTCGGCGATCTGTTCGGGTCGCTTAGTAGGACTCCCTCTGGCGACATAGGTGACTTGTCCGTCTTGCCATGATTGCGGAGCGGGCTCCTGCGGATGGTGATCCGGTGGGAAGCCGAGCACCATGCCTTCTTCGCCATGCGGGGGTTTCTGACGGGGCGACAGGCTCTCCGCCGGGCCCCTGACGGGCAGGTCGGCACGGTCTCCCGCCCGCCGCAAGCCCCCTCCCGGTCTACGAAGCACGGTAGGAGATGAGCCCTTTGCGCCCGGTGCCGGGGCGTCCCAAGAATGACCAGCCTCCGGACAGCAGGGGTGAGGTCACGCATGGGAAAGCATCGCCATCAGAAGCGGTACCGGCGGACGGTCGTCGCGGCGGTCGCCGTAGGAGTCATAGGCATACCCTCGGTCGCCATGGCCTGCACGGACTGGCCCGACGAGGGACAGCGGCAGGACCAGGTCACGGCGGCCGGGGCCGAGCACAGGGGCGACCCCGGCTGGTACAGCCGGTGGAGCAGTCAGCAGCACGGTGAGCCGACGGCCCTGCCGTCGGACACGCCGACCGCCACCGCGAGCGCCGCGAAGCCGGGTACGCCGAAGGACAGCGGCGCGAAGCCGTCGCACAAGCCGGAGACGAAGGCTCCCGGGGCGGCCGCCTCCAAGCCCGCCACGGCTTCTCCGAAGCCCACCACGGCCGCTCCGAAGCCCACCACCGCGGCTCCGAAACCCACCACCGCCGCTCCGAAACCCACCACCGCCGCTCCGAAACCCACCACCGCGGCTCCGAAGCCCGCCGCCCCGGCCCCCGAGCCCGCCGACGCCTCCAGTGCCGTCGCCAAGGTCGTGGAGCTCGTCAACGCCGAACGCGGCAAGGTCGGTTGCTCCCCCGTGAAGGTGAACGCCACCCTCACCAAGGCCGCGCAGGACCACAGCAAGGACATGGCGGCGAGCGGCACCATGTCGCACACCGGGTCGGACGGCTCCTCCCCCGGCGACCGCATCACCCGCGCCGGTTACAGCTGGAGCACCTACGGCGAGAACGTCGCCTACGGCTACTCCACCCCCGAGCAGGTGATGACCGGCTGGATGAACAGCCCCGGCCACAAGGAGAACATCCTCAACTGCGCGTTCAAGGAGATCGGCGTCGGTCTCGCCCAGCCCGGCTCCTACTGGACCCAGGACTTCGGCACGGCCCGCTAGGCGTATTGATCACGAGCCCCGTCGACACCGGCGGGTCGTGAACACGGTGAAGACCTCCGATGTGGTGTACCTGTCCAGGAACGCACCGCACGGAGGTCTCCGTGTCTCGCCGCGACGCCCGGCCGCCCGTTCACGGCAGACTTCCGCTGACCACCCTCGCCCCAAAGCGACGGTCCCGGCCGGTGGGGCGGGAGCCGGGTCGCAGCGGGTCGTGCGGATCAGTTCGCGGCAGGAGCGTCGATGACCCTGCCGTCCTTGTCGAGGGTGCGGGTGTCCCAGTACAGGTCCCACTTGTCGTCGACCTGCCGCGGCACCTTGCCCTGCGGGTACTTCACGAACCCCGCCGGGGGGCGCTTCCCCCTCCGAGACGCAGACGGAACCGGTATCGCCCACGAACAGGGCGGGGTACTCTCCGGCGGCGCAGATGTCCTCCCGGTACTCGAACCCGGCGCACCCGGTCAACGCCGCGACGGCCGCCGCGCTCGCGAGTACGGCGGCGACGGTACGGAGCCTGCCGGCACGGGGAGCGGTGGCGGCACCGGGCCCGCGGCGGAACGGCTTCGTCAGCGAAGGGCGGGGATGACGGTGGAGCCGTAGGCGTCGATGGTGCCTTCGCGGTCGTCGTGCATGGCGTAGACGGCGAACTGGTCGACGCCGAGCTCCCTGAGCCGGCGCAGCTTCTCGATGTGGGCCTCGGCGGGGCCGAGGAGGCAGAAGCGGTCGACGATCTCGTCGGGGACGAAGTCCGTGGACGGGTTGCCGGCCCGTCCGTGGTGGCTGTAGTCGTAGCCGTGCCGTTCCTTGATGTACGACGTCAGCGCCTCGGGGACCAGGCCGGAGTGCTCGCCGTAGCGGGCGACGAGATCGGCGACGTGGTTGCCGACCATGCCGCCGAACCAGCGGCACTGCTCCCGGGCGTGCGCCAGGTCGTCGCCGACGTAGGCGGGCGCCGCGACGCAGATGGTGAGCGCGTCGGGGTCCCGGCCGGTGTCGGTGGCGGCCTGCCGGACCGCCTTCACCATCCACTCGGTGAGGAAGGGGTCGGCGAGCTGGAGGATGAAGCCGTCGGCCTTGCGTCCGGCGAGGGCGAGCGCCTTCGGCCCGTACGCGGCCATCCAGACGGGCAGTTTCCCGTCCCGTACCCACGGGATCCGCAGCGGCTGCCCGTCGACCTCGGCCTCGCGTCCCTCGGCGAGGTCGCGGATCGCGCCGATCGCCTCGCCGAGGCGGGCCAGCGTGTTGGGCCGGCGTCCGGCGACGCGCATCGCGGAGTCGCCGCGGCCGATGCCGCAGACGGTGCGGTTGCCGTACATGTCGTTGAGGGTGGCGAAGGTGGAGGCGGTGACCTCCCAGGTGCGGGTGCCCGGGTTGGTGACCATCGGGCCGACCTTCAGTGTCGTGGTGGCGGCCAGGATCCGGCTGTAGATCACGAAGGGTTCCTGCCACAGCACGGCGGAGTCGAAGGTCCAGCCGTGGGTGAAGCCGCACCGCTCGGCGCGCTGCATCAGGCTGACGACCTGTGCCGCCGGCGGGTCGGTCTGCAGGACGAGTCCGAAGTCCATGCGCGGCTCTCCTAGGTGAGGTACTGACAGGTGGACCGCGGGGTGTAGACGCCGTGTCCGGCGCGTCCGGTGTACTCCCGGTCGGTGATGACGGGGACACCGCGCGAGAGGACGGTCTCGACCCGGCCGGTGACCCGCCTGCCCTCGTAGGCCGAGTAGTCGACGTTCATGTGGTGGGTGCCGGCCGACAGGACCTGCTCGGCGTGCGGGTCGTAGATGACGACGTCGGCGTCCGCGCCGGGCGCGAGGGTGCCCTTCTTCGGGTACAGGCCGAACATCCGGGCCGGGGTGGCGCAGGCGATCTCGATCCAGCGGCGGCGGGAGATGTGCCCGTCGAGGACGGCCTGGTGGAGCAGGTCCATACGGTTCTCCACGCCCGGGAGGCCGTTGGGGATCTTGGAGAAGTCGCCGCGGCCGAGTTCCTTCTGGCCGGTGAAGCAGAAGGGGCAGTGGTCGGTGGAGACCACCTGGAGGTCGTCGGTGCGCAGGCCCCGCCAGAGGGCCGCCTGGTGCTCCTTGGGCCTGAGCGGGGTGCTGCACACGTACTTGGCGCCCTCGAAGTCCGGCTCGGCGAGGTTGTCGGTGGACAGGAACAGGTACTGCGGGCAGGTCTCGCCGAAGACGTTCAGACCCTCGTCGCGGGCGCGCGCCAGCTCGGCGACCGCTTCCGTCGCGGAGACGTGGACGACGTACAGCGGGGCGCCGGCGACCTGGGCGAGGCGGATGGCGCGGTGGGTGGCCTCGGCCTCCAGCAGGGCCTTGCGGACCTCGCCGTGGTAGCGGGGGTCGGTCTCGCCGCGGGCGAGGGCCTGTTCGACGAGCACGTCGATGGCGATGCCGTTCTCGGCGTGCATCATGATCAGCCCGCCGTTGTCGGCGGAGCGTTGCATGGCGCGCAGGATCTGGCCGTCGTCGGAGTAGAAGACGCCGGGGTAGGCCATGAACTGCTTGAAGGAGGTGACGCCTTCCTCCACGAGCAGGTCCATCTCCTTGAGCGTCTCCTGGTTCACATCCGAGACGATCATGTGGAAGCCGTAGTCGATGGCGCAGGTGCCCTCGGCCTTGGCATGCCAGGCGTCCAGCCCCTGGCGCAGGGACTGGCCGACGCTCTGTACGGCGAAGTCGACGATGGTGGTCGTACCGCCCCAGGCGGCGGCCCGGGTGCCGGTCTCGAAGGTGTCGGAGGCGAAGGTGCCGCCGAACGGCAGCTCCATGTGGGTGTGGGCGTCGACCCCGCCCGGGATGACGTACTTGCCGGTGGCGTCGATGGTCCGGTCGGCGGTGAAGGCGTCGGCGGCCGGGGTGGCGGAGGCGGCGAGGGCGGCGATGCGGCCGTCCTCGATCAGGACGTCGGCGTGGATCTCGTCGGAGGCGGTGATGACGAGGCCACCGCGGATGACGGTGCGGCTGCTCATGCTGCTCCCTCTCTACGAGCGATACGAGCGATACGAGCTCTGCGGGCTCTGCGGGCTCTGCGGGCTCTGCGGGCTCTGTGAGCCGGTGCTACAGCGTGCTGCGCAGGGCGCTCTCGAGGATGTCGGCACCCTCCTCGGCCTCCGCGACGTTGAGGGACAGCGGCGGGGCGATGCGCAGGGCGCTGGTGTCGTGGCCGCCGCCCTTGCCGATGAGCAGGCCGCCCGCGCGGGCCGCCTCCAGGACGGCGGACGCGGCCGCCGGATCGGCCTCGTCGGTGCCGGGTTTCGCCAGTTCGATGCCGATCATCAGCCCGCGCCCGCGGACCTCGCGTACGGCGGGGACGTGGGCGGCGGCGGCCCGCAGCCGCTCGATGAGCAGGCCGCCGACCCGGCGGGCGTTGCCCTGGAGGTCGTGTTCCAGCAGGTAGTTGAGGTTGGCGAGGCCGGCCGCCATGGTGATCTGGGTGCCGCCGAAGGTCGAGATGCTGTTGGCGTCCAGGCAGTTCATGATCTCGGCGCGGGCGACGACCCCGCCGATGGACATGCCGTTGCCGATGCCCTTGGCGAAGGTCAGCATGTCGGGCGGGCCGCCGCGGCCGTGGGCCTGCCAGCCCCAGAAGTGCTCGCCGGTGCGGCCCCAGCCGGTCTGCACCTCGTCGGCGATCCACAGGATGCCCCGCTCGTGCAGCACCTCGCGGAAGGCCGCGTACAGGCCGTCGGGCGGCGAGGTGAAGCCGCCGACGCCCTGGATCGGCTCGGCGATCAGCGCGGCGGGCGGGCGGGTGTGGCCGAGGAGGTCCTTCAGGTCGTCGACGCAGGCCGCGACGAAGTCGTAGTCGTCGAGCGCGGCGAACGGGCCCCGGGTGCGCACGCCGCCGTGGACGTAGAGCGTCTGGAGCGGGGAGAGGGAGGTCGGGGACCAGCCGCGGTTGCCGGTGATGCCGACCGAGCTGAAGGAGCGGCCGTGGTAGCTGTTGCGCATCGCCAGGATCGTGTTGCTGTTCCGGTAGGCGGTGGCGAGCAGCAGGGCGGTGTCGTTGGCCTCGGTGCCGGAGGTGGTGAAGAAGACCCGGGCGTCCGGGATGGCGCTCAACTTCGCGATGCGCTCGGCGAGTTCCACCATCGGCCGGTTGAGGTAGAGGGTGGAGGAGTGGACGATCCGCCCGGCCTGGTCGCTCACCGCCTTGGTGACCTCGGGCAGGGCGTGGGCGGTCATGGTGGTGAGGATGCCGCCGAAGAAGTCGAGGTAGCGGTTGCCGTCGGAGTCCCAGACGTGGCGTCCCTCGCCGTGGGTGATCTCGATGGGCTCCTCGTAGTAGAGGGCGAGCCAGTCGGGCAGCACGGACCGGTGGCGGCCCAGCAGGTCGTCGGTCACGGCCGCACCAGCCCCTCGTAGGCGTCGGGGCGGCGGTCGCGGTAGAAGGCCCACTGCTGCCGCACCTCCTCGATGAGGCCGAAGTCCAGGTCCCGGACCACGAGTTCCTCCTTGCTGTCGCTGGCGACGTCGCCGACGAACTGCCCGCGCGGGTCGACGAAGTACGAGGTGCCGTAGAAGTCGTTGTCGCCGTACTCCTCCTGGCCCACGCGGTTGATCGCGGCGATGAAGTACTCGTTGGCGACGGCCGCCGCCGGCTGCTCGAGACGCCACAGGTGGGACGAGAGGCCGCGGTGCGTGGCGGACGGGTTGTAGACCAACTGGGCGCCGTTGATGCCGAGTTGCCGCCAGCCCTCGGGGAAGTGACGGTCGTAGCAGATGTAGACGCCGACCTTGCCGACGGCGGTGTCGAAGACCGGCCAGCCGAGGTTGCCGGGCCGGAAGTAGAACTTCTCCCAGAAACCCTTGACCTGGGGGATGTGGTGCTTGCGGTACTTGCCGAGGACGGTGCCGTCGGCGTCGATCACGGCGGCGGTGTTGTAGTAGTAGCCCGACTGCTCGACCTCGAACACCGGCACGACCATCACCATGCCGGTCTCGCGGGCCAGCTCCCGCATCCGGCGGACGGTCGGCCCGTCGGGCACGGGCTCGGCCCAGCGGTAGTGCTCAGGGTCCTGGACCTGGCAGAAATAGGGGGCGTTGAACACCTCCTGGAACCCGATGACCTTCGCGCCCCGCCGGGCCGCCTCACGGGCGTGTTCCTCGTGTTTCGCCAGCATGGACTCGGTGTCACCGGTCCAGGTGGCCTGGACCAGAGCGGCACGTACGACGTTGGCCATGAGCTGCTCCTTCGACACGACGTCAGAGCCTCTACGCCCGTAGAAACGGTCGTAGAGGGACGAACGTAAGCCTCTCGGGCGGCCTTGCCAAGACCATCGTCGCCGCGGCCGTGGAGTCGACGCCGTTTCACACTCCTGTGGGTGAGTTGCCCGCCGCGTCCCGCCCGGCCGGGCGGGACGTGGGCCGGGTGCCGGACCGGGGCCGGACTCAGGCGGCGATCGACGTGCTCGGCTCGGCGGGGGCGCAGCGCCCCACGAGCTCGTCCATCGACAGGCCGAGCGCGCCGGCCAGCGCGGCCACCGTGAAGAAGGCCGGGGTCGGGGCACGCCCCGTCTCGATCTTGCGGAGGGTCTCCGCGGAGATACCGGCTTCCGCCGCGATCTCGGCCATGCTGCGGCCGCCGCGCGCCTCGCGCAGCAGCCGGCCGAGCCGCTCGCCGCGTTCGCGCTCTTCGGGGGTCAAGGGGGTGCGCACCATGGCACCCATTCTAATACCGGTATAGTAATTGGCATGGTGGAACTGAAGACCGACACATCGATCGATGCCATGTACGAGGCCGGCCAGGTCGTCGCGAACGCGCTGACGGCCGTACGGAACGCCGCCGACGTGGGCGTTTCCCTGCTGGAGCTGGACGAGGTGGCGCGGGAGGTGCTGCGCGCGGCGGGTGCGACCTCGCCCTTCCTGGGCTACCGGCCCTCCTTCGCGCCGACCCCGTTCCCGGCCGTGATCTGCGCGTCCGTCAACGACGCGATCGTGCACGGCATCCCGGACGGCTACCGGCTGCGCGACGGGGACCTCGTCTCGATCGACTGCGGCGCCCTGCTGGGCGGCTGGGCCGGGGACTCGGCGATCAGTTTCACCGTGGGCACCCCGCGCCCGGCCGACGTGACGCTGATCGAGACCGCCGAGCGGGCGCTCGCGGCGGGCATCGGGGCGGCCGTCGTCGGCAACCGCATCGGCGACATCGCGCACGCGATCGGCACGGTGTGCCGCGCCGGGGGGTACGGCATCATGGAGGACTTCGGCGGTCACGGCATCGGCCGCCGCATGCACGAGGACCCGGGCGTGCCGAACGAGGGCCGGCCGGGGAGGGGCATGCCCCTGCGCCACGGCATGGTGTTCGCGATCGAGCCCATGCTGATCGCGGGCGGCACGGACACCTACCACACCGCCCCGGACGGCTGGACCCTCCGCACCAACGACGGCACCCGCGCGGCCCACGTGGAACACACGGTGGCGATCACGGAAACGGGCCCCCGCATCCTCACAGCCCGCCTGTAACCGCAGACAGCCGCCTCCCTCCGCTCCCGCGGGCAATCGTGCCTCCCCCAGTGCCTCAAGGGCCTGGGAGGTACCCCCAGGGCGGCACGGGTGGGCGATGGGGGTACCTCCCGCTCGAGCGAAGCCGAGAGTGGGGGAGGCACCCCGCAAGCGCCGGGCAGCGCGACCCACCCCCGTCTCCGCGGGCAGTCGTGCCGCTGGGGCGGCACGGGTGGGCGCGACGGCACCCCGCAAGCGCCGGGCAGCGCGACCCACCCCCGTCTCCGCGGGCAGTCGTGCCGCTGGGGCGGCACGGGTGGGCGCGACGGCACTCCGCAAGCGCCGGGCAGCGCGAACACCCCCGGCCCGCACCAGCACGGGGCACCCCACAAGCACCGGGCCGCGCAGCCCACCCCCGCACCGCACCGCACCGCACCGCACCGCACCAAGAAGCTGGACATGCCCACCCAAACAGATCGTGTCATCGTGGGCATGAGCGAGCCCCGACCGGGTTACCCGGCCCCGGCACGTCGACCCAGCGAAGGAACGGATGACGATGACGAGTGGTTTCGTCGGCCCGGAGGGCGACCCCTTCGCAGAATTCCTCGCCCGCTTCTTCGGCGGACAACGCCCCCGCCAGATCGACATCGGCCGACTCCTCAGCCAGCCCGCCCGCGAACTGGTCCGCGGCGCCGCCCAGTACGCCGCCGAACACGGCAGCCGTGACCTGGACACCCAGCACCTCCTGCGCGCCGCCCTCTCCGCCGAGCCGACCCGGAGCCTGCTCAGCCGGTCCGGCGCGGACCCCGACTCCCTGGCGTCCGAGATCGACGACCGCTCCGGCCCCGTACAGCACGGCCCCGGCGAGGCCCCGCCGCCGACCTCCCTGTCCCTCACCCCCGCCGTCAAGCGGGCCCTGCTGGACGCGCACGAGATGGCCAGGGCGTCCGGCGCCGGCTACATCGGCCCGGAGCACGTGCTCACCGCCCTCGCCGCCAACCCCGACTCGGCCGCCGGCCACATCCTCAACGCGGCCCGGTTCTCCCCCTCCGGTCCCCCGGAGGCACCGGAGGCCCCGCCCGCCCGCGCCGAGCGGCCCCGCCCCGCGACGGGCACGCCGACCCTCGACAAGTACGGCCGTGACCTCACCGCGTTCGCCCGCGAGGGCCGTGTCGACCCGGTGATCGGACGCGACGACGAGATCGAGCAGACCGTCGAGGTGCTCTCCCGGCGCGGCAAGAACAACCCGGTACTGATCGGTGACGCGGGCGTCGGCAAGACCGCCGTCGTGGAGGGACTGGCCCAGCGGATCGCCGAGGGGGACGTGCCCGACATACTCCTCGGACGGCGCGTGGTCGCCCTGGACCTGACGGGCGTCGTCGCCGGGACCCGCTACCGGGGCGACTTCGAGGAGCGGATGAACAACATCGTCGAGGAGATCCGGTCCCACTCCGACCGGCTGATCATCTTCATCGACGAACTGCACACCGTCGTCGGCGCCGGGGGCGGAGGCGAGGGCGGCTCGATGGACGCCGGCAACATCCTCAAGCCGGCCCTCGCCCGCGGCGAGCTGCACATCGTGGGCGCGACCACCCTGGAGGAGTACCGCCGCATCGAGAAGGACGCGGCGCTGGCCCGCCGCTTCCAGCCGATCATGGTGCCCGAGCCGACGCCCGCCGACGCGATCGAGATCCTGCGCGGTCTGCGGGACCGGTACGAGGCCCACCACCAGGTCCGCTACACCGACGAGGCCCTGCTCGCGGCCGTCGAGCTGTCCGACCGCTATCTGAGCGACCGCCGCCTCCCGGACAAGGCCATCGACCTGATCGACCAGGCCGGCGCGCGGGTGCGGCTGCGGGCCCGGACCAAGGGCACGGACGTACGGGCCATGGAGCGCGAGGTCGAGCAGCTGACCTGCGACAAGGACCAGGCGGTCGCCGACGAGCAGTACGAGCAGGCCACGCAGCTGCGGGACCGCATTATGGAGCTGAAGCGGCGGATCACGGACGCGGGCGGCGACGGCGAGGTCGACGAGGGGCAGAGCCTGTGGGTGGACGCCGAGTCGATCGCCGAGGTGGTGGCCCGGCAGACGGGCATTCCGGTCAGCCGCCTCACCGAGGAGGAGAAGGACCGGCTGCTGGGTCTGGAACAGCACCTGCACCAGCGGGTCGTCGGCCAGGAGGAGGCGGTGCGCGTCGTCTCGGACGCGGTACTGCGCTCCCGCGCGGGGCTCGCCAGCCCCGACCGGCCGATCGGCAGCTTCCTGTTCCTCGGCCCGACGGGTGTCGGCAAGACGGAGCTGGCGCGGGCGCTCGCCGAGGCGCTGTTCGGCAGCGAGGACCGGATGGTGCGCCTGGACATGAGCGAGTACCAGGAGCGGCACACGGTGAGCCGGCTGGTGGGTGCCCCGCCCGGCTACGTGGGGCACGAGGAGGCCGGTCAGCTCACCGAGGTGGTGCGCCGGCACCCGTACTCGCTGCTGCTGCTCGACGAGGTGGAGAAGGCCCATCCGGACGTCTTCAACATCCTGCTCCAGGTCCTGGACGACGGCCGGCTGACCGACTCGCAGGGCCGGACGGTGGACTTCACCAACACCGTGATCGTGATGACCAGCAATCTCGGCTCCGAGGTGATCACGCGGCGCGGCGCGACCCTGGGTTTCGCGTCCGGCGGCGCGGACGCCGACGAGGAGGCGCGGCGGGAGCAGATCCTGCGGCCGCTGCGGGAGCACTTCCGGCCCGAGTTCCTCAACCGGATCGACGAGATCGTGGTGTTCCGCCAGCTGACCGCGGAGGAGCTGCGGCGGATCACCGACCTGCTCCTGGAGAGCACCCGGCGCGGGCTCAAGGGGCAGAACATCTCGGTCGACTTCACCGACGCGGCCGTGGACTGGCTGGCCGAGCGCGGCTACCAGCCCGAGTACGGCGCCCGGCCGCTGCGCCGCACCATCCAGCGGGAGGTCGACAACCAGCTCTCCCGGCTGCTGCTGGACGGCCGGGTCCGGGAGGGCGGCCGGGTGACGGTGGACACGGAGGACGGGCGCCTGGCGTTCCGTACGCGGGAGACACCGGCGCCCGAGCTGTGAGCGCGCCGGTGTCCCCCGCATGTTCCTAGCGTGCGGGACGGACCACCATCGCCGATCCGCCGCCCCTGCGGACCTTCTCCGCCGCCGCGAGCCACCGGCCGTCCGGCAGCCGCTGGACGGCCGTGGCCGCGCCGATCTCCGGGTTCTCCCGGAAGGAGTGCCCGATGGCCTCCAGGCGCTGCCTGACCTCACTGCCGTACAGGCCGGGTTCGAGGTCCGTCAGCGCCGTGTTGCGCTGGCTGGCGCGCGGCGCGGCGATGGCGTCGACCAGGGGCAGTCCGCGGTCGAGGAAGCCGGTGAGGGTCTGCAGCACGGTGGTGATGATGGTGGAGCCGCCGGGCGAGCCGAGCGCCACCACCGGCCGGTCGTGCCGGTCGAGCACGATCGTCGGCGCGATGGACGACCGGGGCCGCTTGCCGGGGCCCGGCAGGTTCGGGTCGTGGACGGCCGGGTCCGCCGGGGCGAAGGAGAAGTCGGTCAGCTCGTTGTTGAGCAGGAATCCGCGGCCGGGCACGGTGATGCCGCTGCCGCCGGTCTGCTCGATGGTGAGGGTGTAGGCGACGACGTTGCCCCACCGGTCGGCGGTGGTGAGGTGCGTGGTGTTCTCGCCCTCGTACGTCGTCGGGGCGGCCTCGCCGCCGCTCGCACAGGGCCGCGGGTCGCGGGGGTCGCCGGGGGCGAGGGGGCTGGTGAGGACGGCGTCGTCCCTGATGAGGCACGCGCGGGAGTCGGCGAACCGCTGGGAGAGCAGTTCCCTGGTCGGTACGTCCTCGAAGACGGGATCTCCGACCCAGCGCCCCCGGTCGGCGAACGCGATGCGGCTGGCCTCGATGAAGCGGTGCAGGTACCGGACGTCGCTCGCGTCGGAGAGGTCGGTGCGCTCCAGGATGTTGAGTGCCTCGCCGACGGTGGTGCCGCCGGAGGAGGAGGGCGCGATGGAGTAGACGTCCAGGCCGCGGTACGAGGTCTTCGTGGGCGGCTGGGACTTCGCGCGGTAGGCGGTGAGGTCGCGCTCGGACAGTTCGCCGGGGCGGGCGTTCCAGCCGGAGTCCGGGTCCACGGGCGGCTTGTCGACGGTCCGTACGATGTCCCGGCCGATGTCGCCCCGGTACAGGGCGTCGACGCCCTCGCGGCGCAACTCCTTGTAGGTGCGGGCCAGATCGGGGTTCTTGAAGGTGGAGCCGACGGCCGGGAGTTCGCCGCCCGGGAGGAACAGCTCGGCCGTGTCGGGGAAGTGGCGGAAGCGGGTCTCGTTGGCGGCGGTCTGTGCGCGGAAGGTCTCGTCGACGGTGAAGCCGTCGCGGGCGAGGCGTTCGGCGGGCTTCAGGACCGTGCCCAGACCGCGCTCGCCCCACTTGTCGAGCGCCCGCTGCCAGGTGGCGGGGGTGCCGGGGGTGCCGACCGCGAGTCCGCTGCTGACGGCTTCGGCGAACGGGATCGGCTCGCCGTTCTCCAGGAACAGTCCGGAGCCGGCGGTGAGCGGGGCCGTCTCGCGGCCGTCGAGGGTGTGCACGGTGCGCGAGCGGGCGTCGTAGTAGACGAAGTAGCCGCCTCCGCCGACACCGGCCGAGTAGGGCTCGGTGACGCCGAGCGCGGCGGCCGTGGCGACGGCCGCGTCGACGGCGTTGCCGCCCTTCCTCAGGATCTCGATCCCGGCGGCGGAGGCGTCGGCGTCGACGCTGGAGACCGCGCCGCCGTGGCCGACGGCCACCGGGACCTTGTCGGGGATGTGCCGGGAGGGTGCCTCGTGCCGGTCGGACGGCGGGGCCGCCCCCACCGACAGCACGGCGGCACCGACCGCCAGGACCGTGAGATTCCGTACGACAGGACGACGCATCCGCACCTCCGGTAAACGGCTGTCCGCGCAGCCTAGTTCGTCTTCGGGCTCCCGTCAGGGATGCCGGAGGGGTGTGCCGTCCCGTCGTCCGGTGGACCGTGCGGCCTGCGTCTCGAACACGGGTTTGCGTGGGAGCGCTAGCATGCGCGCCCATGAATGACGACGTGCGCAACATCGTTCTGGGCGTGGTGGCCGCCGGCATCAGCGCCGCGCTGGGCTGGATGGCCCGTACCTATCTGTGGAGGCGGAAGCTCCGGCGCAAGCAGGCGTTCTTCGGCCTGCCGGAGAACGCCGAGTGCCTGCTCGTCGTCAACCGCGATCCGGCGACGGCGGAACCCGCGGTGCACCGCTTCGACGTGTTCGCGCTCCTCGAACTCTCCGCGCTGGTCAAGGACTGCGGGGCGCACGTCCAGATGGTCACCCAGGACGCGGCCCACCAGGGCTTCGGCGAGCGGACCGAGTTCTGTGTGGGCGGGCCGGGGTCGAACCGGCGGATGGTGGCCCACATGGCGGCCATGCTGCCGGGGGTGCGGGTCAACGTCGATCCGGAGCCGGGCCCGGACCGGGGCGCCTTCCAGATCGGCTCCGAGCGCTACCGCATGGACCCGGGCGTCACCGAGTACGTGCTGCTGGCGCGGCTGACCGCGGGTGAACGGCGCGAGACGCGGCCGGTGTTCCTGTTCTGCGGCCAGCGCGCGATCACCAACCAGGCCGCGACCCGCTATCTCGCCCGCAACCACGAGCGGCTGGCCCGCAAGCACGGCTCGAACTCGTTCGTCCTGCTGCTGAAGGTGATCAACTCGCAGGCGTACGGCCCCGATGTGGTCGAACTGGTCGCGGATGTGACCAGGGCCGCGCGGGCCGCGCTGCCGGCCGCCGCGCCACGTAACAGTCACCGGGCGGAGTGACCCTGTTCAGCACCACCCGTCCGGCGCGCAGCTGACCTTCTCCTCACCGGCGGGCGACCCGTCGGGGTCGCGTCCGCCACGCGAGCAGTGATCTCCGGCTGCCGCCGGACGGGTCTGGCCGATGTGATCCGCCGCCCCGTTGGACGCGGGGCGGTGGGCCCCTCCCGGTGGCGGTGTCCCCGCTCCTGGCGCGGAGTCCCCTCCCCCACCGGGATGAAGGGACCATTCTAATCGAGGTCCGGGCGGGGGAGTCTACGGGCGTCACCCCGTTCGGTGCTCGCGGATCTCGGAGGGGAAGTCCTCGGCGCGGTCGCCGCGCGGAGCGCCGGGGAACCCGTCGGGCGTACGGTTCCCCACGATCCGGCCGCCGGCCCTGAGGACCACGCGGTGGGCGGCCGGGCGGGCGAAGCCCGTCTCGCGCGCGACCACGATCACGGTCATGCCCTCGCCTGCCGGTCGCCGCATGCCCTCCCGGGCCTCGACGACGGCCGCCTCTCCCCTGTCCGCGGTGAGCCCGGTGTCCCGCGGGACGCGGAGGTCCCCGGAGTACGTGTCGACGTCACGCGGCTCGATCAGCGGATCGACGGCCACACCCGCCCCTCCTCGTCCTCAGCCGTGCGGTGGTCGCCGCACCGTATCCGGACAAGATCAACGGAAGGATGCGACACGCACCCTTCGGGCGTTAGCCGCATTTACACCGATTCACGCCGATGTGCACCGATCCGCGGGCCGGGGGCCGGAGGGCCGGGGCCTCACGCCTCCGCGACCTCCGCGTACAACTGGGACAGCTCGGGCACGCCGCTGGCCGCCCACGCGTGTCCGGCGTCCACGACGTCGAACTCCCGCCCGGAGGCGATCCGTACGACCGGCTGCCCGTCGGCGCGGATCTCCCAGGCGGCCCCCGGGACGGTGCGCACGATGACGGTGCCGAGGTACAGCCCCGCGTCGTTGCCCAGCCAGGCCGAGGCCTCCTCGTCGTCCCGCCAGCGCGGCACCAGTTGGTCCAGCGCCTCCAACGAGGCCGGGGAGTCGTCGAGCCGGACGCCCGCCCGGCCGGCCTGGGAGCGCAGCAGTTCGCACTCGGCGAGGAGTTCCGCGATGCCCTCGGGATCGGGAAACCCCACCTTCTGGCGCCGGTTGCCCAGGAAAGGGATGTTCATACCTCCAGCCTGTCATTCGTCCCGTGTCGCACACCACAGGCGCGCGGACCCGGACGACGGCCGGCACCCCGTCACACGTCGAGGTCCACCACGACCGGCGCGTGGTCCGAGGCGCCCTTGCCCTTGCGCTCCTCGCGGTCGACGTAGGAGTCCGTGACCGCCTTGGTGAAGGGCTCGTTGCCGTACACCAGGTCGATGCGCATGCCGCGGTTCTTGGGGAAGGCGAGCTGGCGGTAGTCCCAGTACGTGAAGGGATGGTCGTACTTGAGGGGGCGCGGGACGACGTCGGAGAGGCCGGTCTCGCGCAGGGAGGCGAGGGCGGCGCGCTCGGCGGCGGTGACGTGGGTGGAGCCCTCGAAGACGGCCCGGTCGAAGACGTCGTCGTCGGTCGGTGCCACGTTGTAGTCGCCCAGGACCGCGAACGGCCGGCCGCCCGCCGCGTCGCCGGCCACGGCGGCCTTGAGCGCCTCGAACCACTGGAGCTTGTACGCGTAGTGGGGGTGGTCCACCTCGCGCCCGTTGGGCACGTACACCGACCAGACGCGGACCGGGCCGCAGGTCGCGGAGACGGCGCGGGGCTCGACGGTGCCGTCGTAGCCGGGGTCGCCCGGCAGGCCCTTGACGACGTCCGTCAGACCGACGCGGGAGAGCACCGCCACGCCGTTCCACCGGCCGGTGGCGTTCACCGCCGACTCGTAGCCCAGCTCGCGCACCTCCTCCACCGGGAACTTCTCCTCGGCGACCTTGGCCTCCTGGAGGCACAGCACGTCCGTGCCGCTGCTCTCCAGCCAGGCCAGGAGCCTCGGCAGGCGGGCGGTGATCGAGTTCACGTTCCAGGTCGCGATGCGCATGGTCCACAACCTACCCGGCACCTGTGACAGCGCACGTCCGCCGCCCGCCGCCTCACAGCTCGGCGGAGCCCCCCGGTGCGAGCCGCAGGTGTTCCGCGCCGCCGAGGGCGCCGATCTGACGGTCGTAGACCGGCCGGGCGAGGTCGGTGAGGAGGGCGTCGTGGATGTCGTAGGCGCGCCGCGGCCGCACCTCGCGGACGTAGTCGATGACCTCGGAGATCTTGTTCCAGGGGGCCATGACCGGCAGCATCAGCGTCTCGACCGGCCGGTCGGGGACGGTGAGCGCGTCACCCGGGTGGAAGAGCTTCCCGCCGTCGACGAGGTAGCCGACGTTGGTGACGCGCGGGATGTCCGGGTGGATCACCGCGTGCAGTTCGCCGTGGACCTGGACGTCGAAGCCGGCGGCGGTGAAGGTGTCGCCGTGGCCGACGGTGTGCACGCGGCCCGGGAAGGCCGCCGAGAGCTGCTCCGCGACCGACCTCAGGGTCCAGATCCCGGCGGCCGGATTCGCCTCCAGGGCGGCCCGCAGCCGGCCCTCGTCGAAGTGGTCGGGGTGCTCGTGCGTGACCAGGACGGCGTCCGCGCCGAGGGCGGCGTCCTCCTCGCTGAACATCCCGGGGTCGAGGACGAGGACGCGTCCGTCCTTCTCCAGGCGGACGCAGGAGTGCGACTTCTTGATGAGCTTCATGATTCCATCCTGCTCCCGTCCCGTGCACGGCCGCGCGGAGCACCCCCCGGGGGAGGGTTCACTCCTGGGGCGTGGTCTCCTCGCGGACGACCTGCTGGGCCACCCGGAAGGCGCTGCTCGCCGCCGGGACGCCGCAGTAGACGGCCGTCTGGAGCAGCACCTCCTTGATCTCGTCCGGGGTGAGCCCGTTGCGCAGGGCGGCCCGGGTGTGGAAGGCGAGGTCCTCCAGGTGGCCGCCGGCGACGAGGGCGGTGAGGGTGACGCAGCTGCGGGTGCGCCGGTCGAGTCCGGGCCGGTTCCAGACCTCGCCCCAGGCGTAGCGGGTGACGAGCTCCTGGAAGTCGCCCGAGAACGCGTCGGCGTCGGCCAGGATCCGGTCGACGTGCGCGTCGCCCAGCACCTCCCGGCGGACCTTGATGCCGGTGTCGTACGCGTCGGGTCCGCCCTGCGGCTGCCGCGGTGCGGCGGGCGGGGCGATCTCGGCGACGGGCGCGAGCTGCGGCGGGGCGGCGGCCGGCACCGGGTTCACCGCCGCCGCGGGCAGGACGGTCTGCCCGGTGACGGACTCGAAGGCGGGCTGCCAGGCGGTGGAGAAGTGCCGCACCAGCAGGTCGGTGACGGCGGCCGGCTGCTCCACCGGCACCAGGTGGGAGGCGCCCGGCACGACGGCGAGCCGGGCGTCCGGGATCCCGGCGACCAGCGTACGGGCCTCGGCGGGGCCGGTGACCTGGTCCTCGGAGCCGACCAGCACCAGGGTGGGCACGCCGACGCTGCCGAGTCCGGCCCGCACGTCGAACGAGGCGAGCGCCTCGCAGGCGGCGATGTAGCAGCCGGGGTCGGTGGTGCGCACCATCTGCACGGCCCACTCGGTGATCGCGGGCTGGGCGGCGGCGAACCCGCCGGTGAACCAGCGCTCCGGCGAGGAACGGGCGATGGGGTCGAGCCCGTTGGTCCGTACGACGACCCCGCGCCGGCGGAACTCGTCCGCCGTACCGAAGCGGGGCGAGGCGGCGATCAGCGCGAGGGAGGCGAGCCGCTCGGGGTGGCGCAGGGCCAGCTCGATCCCGACGGCACCGCCGAGCGCGCAGCCGGCGTAGCCGAAGCGCTGCACGCCGAGGCTCTCGAGGGTGGCGAGCAGCCGCGCGGTGAGTTCGGCGACCGAGCCCGCGGGGTGGGCGGGGGCGCCTCCGTGCCCCGGCAGATCGAACCGGAACACACGCCACTGCTTCGTCAGCTCGGGAACCTGCCGGTCCCACATGTGCCATGTGGTACCCAGTGAGGGACCCAGGATCAGAACCGGAGCGTCTTCTGGCCCGTCAAAGCGGTATTGCAGGGTGTTGGGTGGTGTCTCGCTCACGCCCCAGACCCTCTCACGTCTCACGGACGCCCCTATAACGCGGGGGCGCGGGACACCGGTCTGACCAGGTTGAAGACCTCGCGGGCGGCGTATCGCTTGAGGCATCGGATGATCTCTCGTCGGGTCTTGCCCTCCTGGGTGCGGCGTTCGTAGTACTCCTGGGTGCGTGGGTCGTGACGCAGGCGGGTGAAGACAATGCGGTGCAGGGCGGCATTGGCCTGCCGGTCGCCGCCGTAGTTGAGCCGGCGCGTGCTCCGCCGGCCGGAGGAGTACTCGATGGGGCTGACTCCGCAAAGGGCAGCAAAGGATGCCTCGGTGTTGAGCCGTTCAGGATTGTCTCCCATGGTGATCAGCAGGGTGACGGCGCTGTCCGGACCGATGCCCACCGGTACGAGCAGTTGCGGCGCGTGGCGTTCGACGAGCCGGGTCAGTTGCTGGTTCAGTTCATTGATCTGTCCGGTGAGCTGCTCGATGCGTTCGGCGAGCATGCGTAATGTCATATGGGTGGCCTGGGCCACCGCGTCCTCGTCTCCCCCACCACCGTCGTGCGGGCCGAGGCGCGCACAGGTGCGGAACAGCTCGGCGTTGCCAAGGCTCGACATGCGTTCCCGCAGGGCGGGGTCGGCGATGACCAGGACGGCCTTGAGCTGGTTGATCGCCTGAGTGCGGGCCTTGACTGCGGAGTCCTTGGCGAGTTTGTAGATCCGGGCGCTGTGCACCGGACCGTCGCCGGATTTCGCCCGGGCCCGGGCGCGACCGCTGAGCACGGCTCGCGCTGCGGCCTGGGCATCGAGCGGGTCCGACTTGCCGAGCAGCCGGCGGGCCGAGCGGTCGGGCCGGTTCACTTCGAACACCTGAATCTGCTGAGCGAGCAGATAACGGGACAGGCCCGCGCCGAAGGTGCCCGTGCCCTCCACCCCGGCCCGGCGCACCGTCCCCCGCTTGCGGGCCCAGACAAGCAGTTGTCGGTAGCCGGCCGCAGTCGCGGGAAAGGACTCGGTTCCCAGGACCTTCCCGAGCGGGGAGATCACGGCGGCGACATGCACCTCGCCGTGCGTGTCCACGCCCAGGACGACCTCGCGCCGACCGAGAGGATCCGTGCTCGAGGAGGTGCTGCATTGTCGGGTCTTCATGGTGGTCGTCCTCCCACGTGATGACGTGCTGGCTGGGTGGATAGCACCGGCCTGCTCGGGCGGTCTGAACCGTGATGGCGCCTGATCGTGGCAAGGCCCCTATTGGGACACGCCCTGTGGCTCGGTGGCAGCAGAAACATCCCGCAACGACAGTCGACAGGCCCGTGACTGGACACTTCGGTCATAGATCTCACGAGTCAGACCCCGTCCGGGATGTCGCTGCACAACCGTCCCATCGAACCCGGCACAGCGGCATGACTCGATCATTGCCGGATGGTTTCGCCCGAACCGATGCTCAATCTGATTAGGCGGATTGACAAGGCGTTGCCTTTCGTCCACTCCTGACCGGTATTGACGGGGAGGCGTCACGCAAGGAGGTAGTGACCTCACCGGCTACGGCAGCGGCCCCACTCCGTAATCAGCACCCCGATGGGGCCCATTCACCGCAATTGGGCTCCTGGTTCTGGATCGACTGCGGACCCACCCACAAAAGGCGTCTGTACCTGTTGCGACCAGGCCGCTGCCCTCGTCTCGAATAGGGCACCGCCATCAGCGCAGCGGCGCCACACTGAGGGTCACGTCCGCTGGAGTGGTGTATCGACGGCCACTCGGTGGCCTCGGTGATCTCGTGCGAGGCTATGCGGTGAGTTCGGTAGGCACGGCCGGGTCGTCGGTTTCTGACTAGATCGGTTGGAGTCGGGCCTTGACGAGGAGTTCGCGGCCCATATAGCGGCAGGCTTCGGTCCACTCGTCGTTCTGCTCGGCCAGGACCGCTCCGACGAGGCGGATGATGGCGGTGCGGTCGGGGAAGATGCCGACCACGTCGGTGCAGCTGGGGGCACCTCCCGCGGCGCAGCCGTGGGGGAGGATCTCCTCGTGTAGCCGTTCCTGCGGGTTGTTCAACCAGATCTGTCGCTGGATCTGAAGGCCAGCAGGTCGTGCTGGGCGGCGCCCAAGTACGCACCCAAGGGCGATCCGGTCCAGGTCGAGGACCACCACTTATCTGCGCAAGTTGTGCACTATGGACATCCTCGCGAGGCGTTGGGCGACGTCAGCAGATCCTCGATCGGCAACACGGTCCGCGAGATCCGCCCCCTGCTCGCCGAAGCCGGACTCCTCCCGTCCCCGGCCAGTACCCGCTACCGATCCGCCGCTGATCTCCTCACCGCAGCACAAACGAAGGCGCCACCCCGGCAGGTTGATTCCTTACGGCTTCAGTGGGTGCGGCAGCGCTGTCAGGAGGCGCCAGGCAGGACCGCGTCGATCGCGTCCACCAGGCCGGCACGGGCGCCGGAGGCGACGAGCTGGACGCCGGACAGGCTGCGGGTGATCGTGCTGCCGCGGCCCGGATGTGGTGGGCATGAGGAGACGTCCGGTTCGGCTGCTGCGCCCTCCTCCGCGGCCAGGTCCGCTTTGAGTGCCGCAATTCCTCGCCTGGTACGCCGATGGCACGGCCCTACTGGCCGACTGCCCAGCTGCCAGCCGGCCGAGAGCATGCCGACGGCACCGGAAAGGTGCCTCGCACGCGGTCCGCTGACGAAGCCCGAGCGCATGGCATGTCAGTGGCAGGTGTGAGGATGACGGTATGTCATACACAGACGAGTTCCGGACTTTCGCCCGTGAACACGGCGTCTCCGACGACGCCATCACTCGCATCATGTGGTGCATGCAGCCGTCCGTACACCTGGACATGGTCGATCCGGCGGCTGTCGGCCCTCACGACATCGTGGTCGGTCACACCGGCGGCCTGCCCGAGCTGCCCACCAGTGTTCCCTGGGAGGGCGGGGAAGTCTATGTCGCCGGCCTGGACCTGGCCGCGATACCGGAGCAGCCCCTGTCCCTCAATCTTCCCCGTGAGGGACACCTGTTGTTCTTCACGAACGTCGGCTACGAGGACGACGAGTCCGCACCGGTGGTGTACGTACCGCCAGGCACCGAGACGACCGTACGACCCGCACCCGGGGGCGTCTCGGTCATTGCCCCGTACAACACGTGGACGACACAGGTCCTTAAGCGCCGGACACTGGTCTACCGCCCCGGTACATCATGGGACCCCCTGGGCTGGACATGGGCTCCCGAGCACCAGTACGACCATCCCCGGGCTCTGATGCCTGACCTCGATGACGTCCACGAAGACGACAGGGAGACGCTCCGTCCGCTTCTGGAGGCGATCACGGAGTACGCCGAGCAAGTCGGGAGCATCCCCTTCGTGCACCGGACCTGCACCCTGCGGGGGGAGTTGTTGAGTCCTCGGGACTACTGGTGCCAGTACGGCAGGGAGTTCTTGGAGCGGTGCGAAGAAGCTGTGGTCACGCTGAGGGATACCCCGGAGAGGTTCGACGAGCTGTATGCCGAGGGTCTGGAGAAAGCGTGGTGGAAGGAGGGCGGCCCCTGGCTGAACCTCCTGGAGTTCGGCGAGTCCGAGCTGTTCGACACCGGCGACGGCGAGGTGAGCTGGATCATCCGCCGTGAGGACCTTCTGGCGCAGCGCTTCGACCGCGTCATGCAGTCCTATTACTGCTGAACACTCCCTCTTCTCCCTGCTACGCCCGGCGGGTGTCGGAGCCGTGTGCCCAGGTCGGAAGTCCAGTTCGCGCAGCCGACCGACCCGCATCACTGCTCCATCTCGCCGACTGCCCGGCGTCCGCCGTCGAGGCCCTACTCGACACCGGCGTCCGCGTCGGCGCTGTGCTCATCACCCGCCTGGCGAGCATCACTGCCGACCGCTCTTCGACCACTCTTGGTACCGGAGCGCGGGGCGGCCGTCGACGGACCGGTGGTTCGTGCACCGGCCACCCCGGACCGGAGATGCCGACGGCGGAGCGCGTCGGCGTAGGTCTGTCCGAACGTGACACACCAGCGAAGGACCGTCTCATGCGAGGCGATCGCGCGGGGCGTGTGCGCGAGCCGCCGGGGTCAGCCCAGCCAGTGGTGCTCGACCTTGTCGAACCGTCTGGCGTGGAGGTCGTCGCGGCTGATCAACCAGCTGATGTCGCCGTCCATCCAGCCGTACTGCAGCGACTCCATGTTGAAGGTCGCGAGGTGCAGCAGCGGTTGTTCGGGCAGCTCCCGCCACGCCCGGTCGTACACCTCGTCGAACCGCTCCGGGGCGTCCCTGAGTTCGAGGACCGCCTCCTCCCGCAGACGCTGGAACGCCTCGGTGACGTAGTCCCAGCTGTCGTGGACGTTCCGCTGCACTCCCCGCAGTTTGTCGGTGCTGTTGTTCATGGCCGGCCGGACGCCGACCTTGGTGGCGTACTCCTCGACGGCGGCCCCCAGCCGAGCGTGCCACTCGGCCTCCTCGTCCTCCACCTCGTCCCAGATGCCCCCGTACTCCTCGCCGATCAGCCAGGCGTGGGCGTCCCAGGCGTCGTCGCGGGAGGCCACCATGGTCCTGCGCTCCAGCACCATGTGGGAGGACCCGAGACGCAGGTCCAGTTCGCTCGGGACGGGCACCGGGGCCACAGCCGTCTCGGTCCCGGGCGGTATGTAGAGCGCCTTGCCGCCGCCCGCGTCCGACCAGGTGAACAGCAGGAGATGCCCCTCCCGGGGCAGCCCGTCGTCGAACAGCGTCCGGGGCACCGCCTCGAGGTCGAAGGAGGCGACGAAGACGTCGCCCATGTCCCACTCCATGTCCAGGGGCAGCTCCGGCGCCCCTCCGATGTAACCGATCACCCGGTCATCGGGCCGGACACTCCCCGGGGCCTTCCAGTCGAAGTACACCGCCGGCTCCATGCTCCACAGCAGGCGGGTGATGGCGTCGTCGGAGACTCCGTGCCGCCGGGCGAAGGCCCGGAAGGCGCTGCTGCGGGACGTCTGCCCCACAGGATCTCCGGAGGGGCCGACGGTGCTGGTCCAGTTGTCCACGAAGTCGCTTTCTGATGAGGGATCCGTGACCGGCACCGTGCGGGCGGGCCCGATGCCTGATCAACACGGTAAGGCACCCCTCCGACAACGTCCTTGTAGCCAACTGCCAGCCGCCCTACGGCTGTCCACACACCGCGTCACCCTTCGGCCATCGCCGCCCGTAGCCGAGGTCCGCTGTCCCACCAGCCGACCGCGGACCTGCATCAGCCCCGCCGCTGTGAACGCCGAGTCCCACCGCGAACAGCTGGCAGTGCCCCCTGTTCTCCGAGCCGGCCATTCGGGCTGTTGGGCGGGTCATGGCTGAAGCAGGCCGACGATCTCCCCCTCGGTGAGGGCACGGTCGAAGACCATGACGTCCTTGATGCTGCCCGGGAAGTGATCGACCGGCCTCCTGCCGTAACGGCCCCGGCCGATGACGAAGGGCCCCTCGGACCAGATCAGGATCCTGTCACGGATCGCGCCCTCCTGGACGCCGTTCACGAAGAGGCGCAACTCACCGGCGACGCTGTCGCAGACACCGGTCAGGTGGGTCCACGCACCGGCGACCGGTACGGACATCGACGTGACGCGCAGGTCCGGGCGGGCGAAGGCCCAGCGGCCCTCGTCGGGGGAGTACTGGAGGTAGAAGCCGCTGGTTTCCTCGCCGTCCTGGCTGACCGCGGTGACGAAGTGGGGAGGGATCACACCGAGCCGGACCCACGCACCGACGGTGAAGCTGCCGCGTGCCGTATCGATCACCGCGCCTTCGGTGGCCACTTCGCTGCTGAACCCGTTGAACTCGGCGCCCTCACCGTGGCGCGTTGCCCATCTGACCGCCGTGGCCGTGGCGTGGTGGCGTCCGGCGGCGTCCGACGCCCGCGTTCCGGAACGTTCGTCGAGCCGCCAGGCCGCGACGGGGCGAGGCACCGCCGACACCGAACCGGGGCCGGGCACGGCTCCCGCGGAGACCGGCGAGTACCCGGACGCCGGACCGAACCCGGATGCGGGAACCGCTTCCTCCGCGTGGACGCCGACGGCCGGGGCCATCACGTCGCGACGAATGGACCGGCGGGGGTCGCCCGGCGCGGACACCCGCCCGCCGGACGACCCCGGCGGGGAGAGCGGCGCCCCGGCGTACTGGGTGAACATTTCCGCGAGGGTGGCGGGCCGCGTGGGCCCACCGGTCTCTCCGGTGGTGGATGGGAGGCCGGACATCGGCATGTGCGGGGCCCAGGGAGCGGCCGGGGCCACCCGGCGGAGAATCTGCTGCGGAGTGGGGCGCAGTGCCGGTTCCTTGGCCAGGCAGTTGGCCAGCAGGGCGCGCAGCTCGGGGTCCGGGACGCCCTGAAGGTCCGGGGGCTCGTAGGCCACGCGGTAGAGCATGGCGGGCGCCGATCCCACGCCGAACGGGCCGGTCCCGGTGGCGGCGAAGGCGAGCACCGCGCCCAGGGAGAAGACGTCGCTGGCCGCGGTGATCTCGCCGCCGGCGACCTGCTCGGGGGACATGAAGCCCGCCGAGCCGATGGTGACCCCGGTCCTGGTGAGCGCGCTGGCGTCGAGCGCGCGGGCGATGCCGAAGTCGATGACGCGCGGGCCGTCGTCGGTGAGCAGCACGTTGGAGGGCTTGAGGTCGCGGTGCACCAGGCCGGCCCGGTGGATGGAGACCAGGGCCTCGGCCAGACCCGCGGCCAGCGCGGCCAACGTCACCGGGGGTAGGATCCCCTGTTCGGCGACCGCCTGGTGGAGCGAGGGGCCGGGGATGTAGCTGGAGACCATCCAGGGCTGTTCGGCCTCCGTGTCGGCGTCGATCACGGGGGCGGTGAAGGCTCCCCCGACCAGACGCGACGCCTCCACCTCGCGTCGGAACCGGTCCCGGAACTCCGGCTCGTGCACCAGCGACGCGTGCACCACCTTGATCGCCACGGACCGGCCGCTCGGCGAACGCCCCAGGAAGACCCGCCCCATGCCGCCTTCACCCAGTCGACCCACCACCCGGTAGTCACCCAGGGAGTCCGGATCTTCCTGTTCCAACGGCTGCACCACGACGAACTCCTCCCGTACACACGCATCGGACCGACGCAGCTTACGGGAGCGCAGTCTTGCCGGCGGCCGGGCAACTGCCGTATCGCGATGCGTCGTTGAGGAGGAAGGCCATCGTTGGGGCAGCTACCGGTCGGCCGTGGGGAGGTGCCAGAAGGTACGAGGTGTACCCCCGGTAGGGCTGCGAGGGCAGGCGGGCATGCCCCGGGCCGCGTGGGGACGCTGCCGGCGCGTCACGGAGCATGCCGTACACCGAAAGGGCCTGTGCGGCCCGGCACCCTGGCAGTGGGTCAGTAGATCTGGAGGGCGTGAAGCGTCGCGTTGAGTCCTTCGGTGTCGACCAGGGTGGACCACTTGTTCATGGTGACTGCTCGCGCGCCCAGGAACATCGCGACGTTGTTGTCGCCGGAGGTGACCTTCGTGACGTCGGGAAGCTGAAGGGTCACAGTGCCCCCGTTGGCGAAGCACATGGTCCGTGCACCGCCGTCGTACCAGACTTTGACGAAGTCGGTCCTGTCGCCGCAGTCGGTCTGGTTGATCGCGGCAGCCGGAGAGGCCGGAAGGAGAGCCGTCAGGGCTGCCGCCGCCATCGCAGTGACGGCGATGCGCGAAGTGGAACGCTTCATGACTATTGATCCTTTTCCATAGGGTGCGGCCACGGTGTGCCGCTCTGATGACGACCGCCTCGTACAGGGAGGGGCCGTCTTGTCCTGATCATTCGTGGGGAATGCGCCGGTCTTCGCATGCCTCAGCGGGGCGGCATCTCGGTGGGGTGTTCCGACAGCCCCTGCACGTGAGCCACGAGTTGGAGTGACCGCACCGGTTCACGTACTGGTCCGCTTCGCACCAGGCGGCCCCGGTAGCGGTTACTCCCTCTCAGGGCTGGAACGGCGCACAGCTGCGTCGCGCGCGCCGTGTGCCCTCGGGCAGCGAAAGCGTCGGCCGGGCGGGTGTTCCCGCGCTGAACCGGGATGGTCGGGCCGGGCGTCCTCGCCCGGCTGGGACATGCGAAGCCCTTCCACAAGCGCGTCGGTGGAGAGCTGAGTTCTGGACCTGCCACAGGTGGGCGGGCCTGTGCAAGCGGTCGGTCAGTCGACGAGCGCGGTGGCTTCGATTTCGACGAGGACGCCGGGGTCGAAGAGGCAGTCGACGCCGATGAGTGACGCCGGGGGGAGGGGCTGGGGCAGCCCGATCTCGTCCGCGACGCTCTCGACGCCCGCCATGAAGGCGCCCATCTTCTCCGGCTTCCACTGGGTGACGTAGACGGTCAGTCGCACCACGTCGTCGAACGTCGCGCCCGCCCCGGCGAGACCGCGTGCGGTGTTCCGCAGTGCCTGCGCGACCTGCCCGGAGAGATCTCCCGGCGCGACGGGGGTCCCGTCCGCGAGGCTGGAAGTCTGCCCGCTGACGTGGACGTGTCTGCTGCCGGTGCCGACGGCGACGTGATGGTAAGGCGCGGGCTGCAGCAAGCCCTCGGGGGCGAAACGTTGGACGGACATGGTGGTCTCCTTCCGGTGACGGACCTCGTATACCTTTGATACCTAGGAGTCACAGGACACTTCAACGAGACCAGGTTTCATGACCGATACCGCCTCTTCCCACGACGACGAACTGAGCATCCCGGCGCCGCACCGCGAACTGCTCGACCAAGTGCTGGACAAGTGGTCCTTGAGCGTGCTCAGCGAGCTGTGCGAGGGACCACGCCGTTTCAACGAGCTGCGCCGTGCGATCCCCTCGGTCACACAGAAGTCGCTGACTGTCACCCTGCGCAGACTGGAGCGCAACGGCATCATCGAGCGCGAGGTCGTGAGCTCCAGGCCGGTCGCAGTGGAGTACCGGGTCGCTCCGCTGGGGAAGACCATGCGCCCGCCCGTCGATGTCCTCCTGGACTGGGTACGGACGTACATGCCCCAGATCGAAAAGGCACGGGAGTCCTTCGACGCCAGGTGACATGCGGAGCGGGAAGGCCGCCCGCGCTTCGCGACACGTTTCTGCCTTCATCGGCGGGGCGTAATCCTTCGGACCTACCCCGCCGGGTCCGTTGTCGGGAAACAGGTGACCGGCAGCTCCCAGGAGACCGGCAATCGGCTGGGGGCCCAGTCGACCGACGACAACGTCGGCGGGCGGAACCGTACCGGATTGCTCACCGCGGACGGCCACTGGCAGGCGCGGGCTCCGGCTCACGAACGTGGCCCGAGTACTGGGGTGAGACCGCATGCCACGTCCCTGGCGGCCGAAGCCGGATTCGCCGCGGTTGCCATACTGCCTTCATGTTCACGCTCCTCGTGCTCGGCTCCGTCCTGTCGGTCGGCCTGGCCGCTTGGTCCGCCGAGCGTTCGTTGCGTCGCACGCGCCGGCAGACCAGGTACGGGCGGTACGCGCCATGGGTTCATCCGCGAGGCCGGCTCGCCGCACCGCTGAACCGGGTGGCCGGGAGTCGGCTGCTACGGAGGTTGTGTGAGCACATCCCTTCAGTCGTCTTTGTCAGCGACGTGACCGACGTCGTCTACGTCAACTACGTGGTCGATGCTCACCGCATCGCGCCCCTGGTCCCGCCCGGCCTGGAGCTGCAGCGTCTCGGCGAGAGCGGTGACCAGGCGATGGTGACCTTCCTGAGTTACCGACATGGGCATCTGGGGCCGGCGCTGCTCGGCCGGTGGCGGCGGCTCCTGCCCTCCCCGTTGCAGAGCAACTGGCGGATCTACGTGCGCCACCCCCGCACAGGTTCCCTGGGCGTCTACTTCCTCAGTACCGCTGTCGACCGCACGGTGCACGCCCTCGGTGCGCGCATGGTCGCCGAGGGGTTGCCCATGCACGTTCTCGACCGAGCTTCGGTACTCGTTGCGCAGGACGATCGGATCGATCTTCTTCTGGCTCCGGGGCGCGGTACCGCCCCGGATGCCGAGGCCCACCTCGTTCCGCTGCCCGAGTGGCCGACGGATGGACCCTGGCGACGCGCTTTTCCCGACTACGGGAGGATGCTCGCCTACTGCGTGCCTCAGGACCGTGCGCTCTCGGTCCAGCCGTGGCACGGACAGGTGACCCGGCAGGAGATCTCTCTCGGTATCCCACTCGATTCCTGCACGGCTCTTTCCGGGCCGGTCGTGTCCGCCGCGGCCAGTGCTCTCGTCGGAAACGCCGAACCGTTCGCTTTCCTGGTACCGCGTGTGCGGTTCCTTCTCGAGAGTGAAGCACGCGATCCGCTCTGAAGCGGGGCAAAGGCGGACCCGGACCGGTGGGCTTTCTTCGTTCGGGTGCCGGTCGCGAGGGCTTGATCAGGGCATTGTCGGTGGTCGCCTCTAGTGTCTCCTCCATGACGCGATCATCGCGGAGCCTCGCCTATGCGCGTCCCTCCGCACTCGGAGCTTCGGCGGACGGGAGCCTCTTGGGGCTGGAGACCTCCCGAGGCGCGACGCCCTCCGGCTTCCAGGACCATCCCCGGTTCTTCTCGGGTTTCCTCACCAGTCCGCAGGCAGCCGCCGCCGGCCTGCTCTCGGTGGCCGACATCGCCGCCGCCCGCTACTACCGGCCTCGCCTGGCGGCTTGGCTGGACCCGGTGGTGACCGGCAACGGCGACCGGCTCCGCTTCGAGTCGTTCTCCGGCTGCTGCGGTGTCTACGCACGGCTCGACGTGCCGGCAGACGCACTCGACGGGGGAGAGATCGGGCACGGCACCAGCAACTTCGACGTCAACAACCCGTTGCGTGAGGCGCTCACGCGCGTCGGCCCGCGCGATCCGGTTCATCTGCGGGTGGGGCCGGACGAGTTGGCGGTGACCGCACTGGGCGGCGCGGTGGTGGAGAAGAAGGTGCCCCTGCCCGGCAGGTGGTTGCGCGGCTTCGCGGAGGCGCAGGCGATCGCTGCCGGGTTCGACCTGCGTGCCGAACTGGCCGCGTCCGAGGCAGTCCGGTTCCTGCGGTCCCTTCCTCGCGGCGGTGGAAGAGGACCGCGCGGCCCCGTTTGGTTCGTGCCGGTCCGGCAGGGACTCAGGCCCACGACGTGTCCCGCACCAGGAGCGGTGTGCCTGCCCGGACCGGAGCGGCTGGCCGCGTTTCACCGTGTGCTGCGGCACGCTACCGCGCTGCGTGTCTACGGTCCCGTGGGGGACGGCAGGGCGGCCACCGCGAGTGCCTGGGAAGCGGTTCTGCCGGGCATGCGCCTGACGCTCACTCTCTCCCCGGACCCCGCGAGGGGTTTCTCCGGTGAGGGCGGCGTACTGGAGGCACTGGCCGACGACGAGACCGTCCAGGACGCGGAACTGGTGGCCGTGCTGCTGGCGTGGGAACCGCGGATCGACGTGAGTGCTCTGGCCGCGGCCTGCGGACTGACCACCGCGCGGGTCCGGTCGGCGCTGACGCGCCTGGCGACCTCCGGCCGGGTGGGTTACGACACGGCCGAAGCCGCCTATTTCCACCGGCAGCTGCCCTACGACTCCGGTCTCGCCGAGCGTCACAACCCGAGGCTGCGGCATGCCCGTGCCCTGCTGTCGGCCAATGCTGTGACGCTGGACGGCGCGATGGGCACCGTCACGGCCGAGGACGGCCACACCCACCGGGTGCGCGAGGACGCCGGCGTCCTGAGGTGCAGTTGCCTGTGGTGGGCGAGATACCGGGGTGGACGCGGCCCCTGCAAGCACGCGTTGGCGGTACGCATGGCACGACGGGAGAGGAACAGTTGAGCAAGCTGATCGAAGCGGTGCGCGGCGGGCGGACGGACGACGTGGTGACGATCGTGAACGGCATGACGGCCGCCGAACGGCGTGGGGAACTGCCGGCGCTGAAGGCGTTGCGCAAGGAGTTCCGCGACGCCTGGGTGACGCCGCAGCTCCAAGCGGCCTCTCCTGCGCTGCTGGTGGCGGGCCTCGGCTGCCAGAGCGGAGCGGCGGCCGTCGCGTCCTGGCTCACTGCTTCCGGCTGGGAGCGCATGTGGGTGGCGGAGAAGAGATTCCCCCCCATGCTCGAGGAGCGCCCCGCCGGATGGCTGGCGGAGCTGGCGCACCGGATCGCCGACCGCAGGCCCTCCACGGACATCCGGTATCACCTTCTCGAAGCGATCGTGCAGGCGGCCCGATGCCCGATGCCGGTGACCGACGCCTCCGTGCACGCGTGGATACGCAACATCTACGGCAATGGCTGGAACACCGACGTGATCGCCGAGCGGCTGAGGCAGTCGCCCTACCTCAGGCCCATGGTGGCCGGCCTCTTCACGGCAGGGGGGACCGGCCAGGCGCTGAACAGCGGTCACTCCAACAAGGACAACCCTTGGCTTCTCGCTCTCGCGCGGCTCACCGCGGAAGGCACGCTCGACCGCGCCACCATGGTCGACGGATGTCTGGGGCGGCTGTTGCGCGGCGGCACGGCAGTGGACCAGCGGGTGTTCCACCGGCTGCTGCTCGACCTCGGTCTGTCCGCCGAGGAGCACGCCGGCCGTGTCGCCGACTGGCGGGCCCTGGCCGCCGACGCGCTCCAGCCCGTCGCCGTCCACGCCCAGTCCGTCCTCGCCGAGCTCGCCCTGACCGGCTCCCTGCCGACGCATGACCTGGCCGACATGACGCGAGCGGTGCTCACCCGGCCGGAGAAGAACCTGGTCCGAGCTCAGCTGCAACTGCTGGACACAGTGGTCACCCGCGACACCGCCACAGCCGACGCACTGCTCCCGGCCGCGTCCCACGCCCTCACCCACGAGGACTCCGAAGCCCAGGAAAGGGCCCTGAAGCTGATCGAGCAGCACGGGACACATCTGACCGACGCCCTCTCGCGTGAAGAGATCCTCACCTCGGCCGCGCCCATCGCCCCCGGCCTGCGCACCCGAGTGGTCGAAGCCCTGGGAACCGGAGCGGAAGAAGCTCTGCAGGCGGCCGGCGAGGACACGCTGCCTCCCGTTCCGTCCCCGGTCGCGCTCGCGTCGCCGCCGGCCTCAGTGGCGGAGACGGCCGAGGAGACCGGCGCGCTGCTGGCCTCCCACGGCATCCTGCCCGTCGCCGACTTCGAGCGGACCCTGGACGGACTGGTGCGCTGGGCCCATGAGGATCGAGCAGCTCTGCTGGAGGCGCTCGAGCCGGTAGCGGCGACGCGGTGGTGGTCCCGCACCTGTCGCCGGCCTCTCCCCGACGACTCGGTCCCCTCCGCCTTCGCCCCCTCCCATGTCCGCTTCACCCCGCGACTCGCCCTCGACCTGGTCCTCGCCGGCCTCCACCAGCGGATCGCACCGCGCACCGCGAAGGCAGTGCTCGACGGCGGGGGCGCGCATGCCGGATGCCTCCCGAACGGCCCCTTCCGGGCCCGCTTCTGGGAGATCGCCCACAGGTTGCTCACCGATCCGCAGCCGTTCCTGCTGTCGACGCCGAGCTGGGACAACGGGCTGCTGGAGCCCGGAGAACTGACCGACCGGCTGAAGACGTACCAGCGGCTGGGCGCCCACGTCGGAGCGTGCGACTTCGCACAGGCCCTGCTGCGGGTGCGCACCACGGACCGGGCGGCCGCCGAGGCCGCCGCCGAGCGGGCCGCACTGCTGGGCACCCCGGAGGGGCAGCGGCTCGCCGACTGGCTGCGGACCGGCGGCCTCACCGGCACGGTCCTGCACCGCACGGTGACGGACCGAACGACACCGGTCGTCCGGTCCGGCGAGATCACCGCCTTGCACATGTTCCCACTCCCTTTCCGTGAGCTGGGGAGTCCGGCACTCGGTTCCCACCACCGGTGCTGGTGCGCCGCCACCGCGGCCGTCCAGCAGACCCACTGGCCCGCCCTGCTGCCGGAGCACCCCGAACTCATAGCCCTGCGGCTGATACAGCACGTCCTGCCCTGCGCGCAGTACCCCGAGAAGGATCCGGACGTCTGCTCCGTCCTGCCCTTGCTCGCGCAGTCACCCGGCGCGAGCGGGCCCGCGACGTCCCTGGTGGTGGCCGGCGGGCTCGGCGTCCAGCGCCAGGAGGACAGAATCGCCGCGGTCGACGCACTGCTGCTGCTGGCGGCACAGAAGAAGCTGGATCCCGGTGCGCTCGCCACCGACCTCGGTGCGCTGATGCTCATCGGGGTCGTCGCTCCGAGCCGCCTGGCGGAGTCCCTGGGAACGGCCGCGTCCACCGGCGCGTACCGCACCGTCTGGACCGTGCTGCGTGACGCGCTGCCACCGCTCCTGTCCAAAGACCTCTCCCCGGCCGAGTCCCGCGGCCTCGGCGAACTGCTCACCGTGGCCGCCGAGTGCGCCGAACGTACCGGAGCCCAGGGCGAGATACCCGGACTCGGCCCGATAGCCGACCGGCGGGGCAGCTCACGGCTGGTGAGCCAGGCCCGTCGCCTACGCGCAGCACTTGCCGGCACGTAGGTCCGAAGAGGCGCATCCGCCCGGGGGATCCCGCAGCAGGGGCACGTGGTGCGGCAGGGACGGTTTGATGCCGGCCGGCTCGAGCGGGAGGTGGTCGGCCTCGGCGGCACGGAGTGCGGCCGAGGCCGACCCCAGGACCTCCGAGCGCGACAACTCCTGTCGCTCGGGCAGCGGTCATGCCGAGTCGGTCGAGGGCGACGACGGCGGGGTGAGTCAGGCTGCGTTCGCCGTGGGCCCGTACCGCCGCGATCGACGAGCTCGGCCATCTTCGTTCTCAGCGGTTCCAGTTTCCCGCGCACCGTCACCGCCAGGCCGAGCTGGTCCCCTGCGTGGGCGGGGCCCCACACGCGCGCCGTTCTTCTCTCGCACGGTTGGGTGTCAAGTGCGCAGGTAAGACGCGCCGTTGAGGTCGACGATGGTTCCCGAGGCCCATGCCGCGGCCGGGGAGGCGAGGAAATGCACCGTGGCGGCGACCTCTTCCGGGGTGCCGACGCGCCCGAAGGGGCTCTCCGCGCGCAGACGTTCTCCTTCCGGGCCGGACAACTTCCCCGTCTGCCGTTCGGTGGCCACGAACCCGGGCGCGACGGAGGTGACCGCGATGCCGTGCGGAGCCAGGGCCACGGCCAGTGACTGACCGAGGGCGTGCAGGGCGGCCTTGGTGGCCCCGTAGGCGGGGAAATCGGGTTCGCCCCGGAACGCGCCGCGCGAGCCGATGTTCACGATCGCCCCGCCGGTGCCCCGGTCGACGAGGTGGTGGGCTGTGGCCCAGCACAAGTCGGCCGCGCCCAGCAGGTTGACGTCGACCATCCGCCGCCAGACCTGCTGCCAGTGCTCCAGCGGGGTCTCGGCGATGGGGTGCCGGGTGTCCGCCGCGGGTGCCAGGGCCGCGTTGTTCACCAGCACGTCCACGGCACCGAGCGCGGCCACCGCCTCGGCCACGGTCCGCTCGGCCGCACCTGGCTCGCCCAGGTCGGCCTGCAGCAGTGTGTGCCCGGTGCCGGGAAGCTCACGCACCGTCCGTTCGGCGTCCGCACGGCGACCGGCGTACTGCACCGCGACCCGGTCACCGCCGGCGGCGAAGGCCCTCGCGACGGCGCGGCCGATGCCCCGCGATCCACCGGTGACGAGCACGCCCCTCATCGGGCGAACACCATCGACTCGTCACGGAAGGACTTGAACTCCAGGGCGTTGCCCGCGGGGTCGCGGAAGAACATGGTCCACTGTTCGCCGGGTTCACCGGGAAAGCGGCGATGCGGTTCGATGTCGAAGCGTACCCCCGCGGCTCGCAACCGCTCGGCGAACTGGTGGAAGGACTGTTCGGGCAGCAGGAGACCGTAGTGCGGGATCGGCACCCGGTGCTGTCCCACCACGCTGGTACCCGCCGGCTGCGGCACGGTCGGCACCAGGTGGGTCACCAACTGGTGGCCTTCGAGATTCCAGTCCACCCAGTGGTCGGCGCTGCGCCCCTCGGGCAGACCCAGCACCTGTCCGTAGAAGCCGCGGGCGGCGGCCAGGTCGTCGACCGGGACGGCCAGGTGGAAAGCGGGTCGGTGTGGCATCGGGGTCCCCTCTGGTGGAGTCGGCGGCCAGGGCAGCCTGACCCACCCGATCTTTCAATGTCAACATTAGGACAAGAGTCGGCTGGAAGTCCGGGGCGAGTCGCCTGGCTGGTCTGGTGGTTGCGATTGTCCGGATGTCAACATGGCGGCATGTCATCTGCACTGCCGAAGGCCGCCCGGCGCGGGCTGGCCGACGAAGCCGCCGACCTGGTGCGCGCCGCGATCTTCTCGGGTCACTTCCCGCCCGGAGCCCCACTGCGCGAAGTGGAGTTGGCCGAACGCCTCGAGGTCAGCCGTGGCTCGGTCCGGGAGGGACTGGCCCGGCTGGAGCACGAGGGGTTGGTGCGTGGCGGCTGGCACCGCGGCACCACCGTCATCAGGGTGACGGCCGAGGATGCGCAGGAGGTCTACGCGCTGCGGGCCGCGTTGGACCGTCTGGCCGCGACCACCGCGCGGCGAGCCGCGACCGCGGAGCAGCTGTCCGCGCTGGATCGGCTGGTGACCGAGATGGCGGCCGAGATCGCCGAGGGCGGTGACGCCCCCCGGCTGGTGGCGCTGGACATCGCCTTCCACGACCAGATCTATGCCGCGGCCGGGAACGGCAGGCTCACCTCCGCCTGGGAGGCGATCCGCTCTCAGGTGCACCTGTTCCAGCTGAGCCGCGTCGACGTGGCCTACGACCACTACCGCGCACGCGTGGTCGACGAGCATCGCGAGCTGGCCGCTCTCCTGCGCTCCGGCGACATCCGGACGCTGGCCCGCCGGGCCGAAGAGCATGTGGAATCCGCGCGGCGCAGTCTGCTGGCCGGTCTGCCGACCGCACCGTGACGTCAGGCACCACGTCAGGCACCGAGGCGTCCAGCCGTACCTGAGCGTGCCCGTATGCGCCAGGCAGCCGGAAAGCGGCGAGTGGCTGTGGGTGGGCTCCGGTTCCGGTTCCGGTTCGTCACCACGTCGTACCGGCTCGGATCTCCCGGCGCAGGGCGGACCGGCCAGGCAGACGCATGCCAAGACAGTGCTGAGGAGTCGCGGCGCTTCACCAGTCGCGGCGCTTCACCTGCGACGGGTGGGAAGCACTCGGCCTGTGCCGCCCTCGGAGAGCAAGGCCGTCGTCGACTCGGACAGGGGTGTGACTGTCCAGGGTGTGCTGTTCCCAGGGTAAGCGCACCCTCCCTCGCCCCTACGGCAGTGCGTCGCGCCGCTCTAGCCTCGACGTATGGACAGAGAGAAGGAGCTCGTCGACAACACGCTGGGAGGTTTCCTCCGGGCGCGGCGCGCCCGCCTGCGCCCCTGCGACGTGGGGATTCCCACCTCCGGTCGTCGCAGGGTGCCCGGTCTGCGACGTGAGGAGGTGGCCGCCCTCGCGGGGGTGAGTTCCGACTACTACACGCGTCTCGAACAGGGCCGCGAGCGGCATCCGTCCCGGCAGATCCTCGAGGCCGTGGGGCGGGCACTGCAGCTGGACGGCGAAGCGATGGCCCACCTGCACCGCGTGGCCGGCCCGACCACCCGCCGGACACGCCGAGCACCGCGCGTGGAACGAGTCGCCCCGCACCTCAGGCGTCTCCTCGACACGTGGCGTGACACGCCTGCCTTCGTCATGAGCCCCGTACTGGACATCCTGGCCCGTAACCGGCTCGCGAGCGTTCTTCACGCCGACTTCACTCACAGTGACAACTTGTTGCGCATGACGTTCCTGGACCCGGTCGCGCGGCGGTTTCACCGGGACTGGGACCGTGCGGCCGAGTCGACGGTGGCCACATTGCGCCGTGCGGCCGGCATCGATCCCGAGGATCCGCGCCTGAGCCAGGTCGTAGGTGAGCTGTCCCTGAGAAGTGCGGACTTCTCCACGCTGTGGGCGCGGCATGACGTGCGCGCCAAGACGCGGGAGGCGAAACGCTTCCACCATGCTCAGGTCGGTGACCTGGAACTGCACTTCGAGTCCTTCACCGTCAACAGCGCCCCGACGCAGCAGCTCGTCGTCTACCAGGCCGAACCAGGCACGGCGTCCGCCGACGCACTGTCCCTGCTCGGCTCCCTCAGTGCCGGCGCAGTGGCCGAGGAGCCGGCGGCCGGCGCCGCGCTCGACTGAGTCGCCGCCGTTCGGGCCGGGTCCACCGGCCAGGCCCGCACGAGAGGGACGAAGGGCGGGCCGGCCTCTCCGTTAGGTTGGAACAATGAGCGACACCACTCCCTTGGGAGACTTTCTGAGAGCACGGCGCGAAGCCCTGAAACCGCTGGACGTGGGGCTTCCGGAGCACGGGCGCCGGCGGGTGCCGGGGCTGCGCCGTGAGGAGGTCGCCATGCTCGCCGGGGTGAGCGCCGACTACTACATGCGCCTGGAACAGGGACGGGAGTCCAGCCCGTCCCCGCAGGTGATCGACGCGGTCGCCGCCGCCCTGCGCCTCAGTGACGAGGCGCACGACCATCTGCGCAGGCTCACCAGGGCGCCCCAGGAACGTCGCGGTGTTCCGGCCGGCTACGACAGGGTTCACCCCCACCTTCTGCGGCTGATCGACGGCTGGCCCGACACCCCCGCTTTCGTCCTGGGCCCGGCCCTGGACATCCTGGCGCGCAATGCGCTCGCCGCGGCCCTGCACAGCGGATTCCAACGGTTCGACAACCTGGCTCGCATGGTCTTCCTGGACCCGGCGGGACGTGCCTTCTACAGGGACTGGGACGACTCCGCCCACTCGTGCGTGGCCGAACTGCGTGCGGCCTTCGGACACGACCCCGAGTCCCCGCGGATCACCGAAGTCGTCGACACGCTCCGCGGGAGGAGTCCCGAATTCGCCGGGCTGTGGGGACTGCACGAGGTCAGGAGCAAGACACAGCAGGAGAAGTACCTGCTGCATCCCGAGGTGGGTGCCCTGGAGATCCAGTTCTCGGCCTTCACCGTGGGGGGAGCCCCGCATCAGCAGCTGGTCGTCTACCAGGCCGAGCCGGCGAGCGTCACCGCGGCTGCCTTCACCGCGCTTCGGTCCGGTGCCGGCGAAGAGGCGTCGGCAGAGGTGGTGCGGGAGGTTTCGCTGTCGTCCGGCAACAGCTGACTGCTGTGTGGCCCCGCCTGTGAAAGGGCCCTGGACGAGAAGGAGGGCTCGCCGGCCGGCGACGAGCCCTCACTGTGGCATCTGGACGTGTTCGGGCCGGTGAGGGCAACCGTGCCTCGTACCGTCGGCCGCCCGTTCCCGGCGTCGCCGCCCGGAACCGACGGCCCCACGGGAAACCAGGATCAGGTCCCTCAGCCGCGCGACCCCGTACCTTCCCGCCGGACGCGGTGATCGCCCTCACGGTAGAGCACCAAGTGCTCGTGGAAGAGAACGCCGTCGCGAACGTCCCCTGTGGCGGTGAAGCCGGTGTCGTCGACGTAGTCGATGTGGTTGCCGCTGACGGTGTACCGGCCGGTGTAGGCACTCCGGCGCCGTCCGCGGGCCTCGTCGTAGCGGCCGTTCGGCAGTAGTTCCTGGCGGATGAATCCGTCCGCGGTCACCCACATCCCGACGTACGGGTGGGGAGCGCGAGGCGTGTCGTTGCTGGTCATGGCTTCACTCTCGGGCCCGATGACGGAACGTGGCCAGGCCGCCGCGTCCCCGGGTACGGGCTTCCTGGGAGCCGTGCACCCATGATCCGGGGCGGAACGGAGCGGGAGTGACGTGCCGGGGCGGACGGATTTCCCGGACGCTCTGCGCCGGGCCTGTGCCGGACCCGTCATCTCCCTGCCGGCCATGGTGCCGGCCCCTTCCGCTCTCCTCCGGCCGGGCATGGGTGGGTGCCGTGCACCCTGGTGCACGGCGGCCTGGTTCCGCTTGTCCGGCCGGACGAACCTGGTGGTCATGCGGCTGCCGTGACGCCGAGCAGCCGCGACCCGCCCGTGAGGACGCCCGCTTCGTTCGCCGGGCGGACCGAAGAGCCGAACCCCTGAGGAAAACGATGACCACCAACGACACCCACGCCCACACCAGCGCCCTGAGCTGGCACCCGGAGGCGCTCGACGAGATCCTCTCGAACGACGGGGGCCGCCCCGTCCTGTTCACCAACGCCCGGATCGTGACGATGGACCCGCTGATCGGGACCATGACCGGTGCCGACATCCTGTTCGTCGGCGACCTGATCGTCGGCGTCGGCCCCGGCATCATCACCGCGGCGCAGGACGACAACGCCATCGTCGTCGACTGCACGGGCACGACCATCGTCCCCGCCGTCGTGGACACCGTCGCCCTGGCCGGCGGCCGCGGCCGGCGCTCGGAGTACGTCGCGACGCTGACGCCCGGCAACAACACCGACTTCCTGGTGGTACCCGACGAACTCGCCGCCGACGTGCCGAGCGCGGTGGCCACCCTCGTGTCCCACCCGGAGCAGGTCCGCGCACTGGTCGCGGCCGGCCGTCCCGTCCGGTGGTCGGGCACGGAGATTCCCGGCGGGCCCACAACCCCCCAGGCCGGCATCCCCGCCGCTCCGGACCTGACCGGCAGCCCACGGCTCGGCGTCTGGATCGACCGGCAGGACTTCCTGCACCAGGAACTCACCGCGGACGGCCGCTACGACGAGACCCGGGGCGGCCGCCCCCACGCCTACCAGGGGCGGTTCTGGATCGACGGCGACCGCATCGACTACCTGGACGACCTCGGCTTCTGGGCCTACGGAGAGTTCAGGGGCGACGAGCTGCACCACGCGGGCTACGTCATGAAGCTGGGCTGAACCGCCCGGCCGGCAACGGCCGAGCCGCCCGCACACACGGCGACAACACCGGGCCCGGACCGTGCCTCCGCAGCCTTTCGGTCCTGGACGCGCGACGCCCGGGTGAACGGCGCCCTGGCTGCCGGGGCCGGCCCCGCCAGAACCGGAAACCGGGCTGCCGGGCGTTCCCGGCAGCCCTCCCCCTCCCCGAAGTACTGAAAGCAGCTTTTCCATGACCCACGTCAACGCCACCGCCGCCCTCGAACAGCTCCGCCGTCGCCCCGCGGCCGAACGGCGCATCCTGTTCACCGGCGCGACCGTCGTCACCATGGACGCCGACCTCGGTGTCCTGCCCAACGCCGACCTGCTCGTCGAGGGCGACACCATCACCGCCGTCGGTCCCGGTCTCGAGGCCGGTGACGCCGTGGTCGTCGACGCCACCGGCGCCGTCCTCAGCCCCGGCTTCGTCGACACCCACCGGCACGCCTGGGAGGCCCAGCTGCGCCGGATCATGCCGGACGTCGACGACCTCGGCGCCTACGTCATGTCCACCCTGGCCGGCTACGCCACCGTCTACCGGCCCCAGGACATGTACACCGGCACCAAGCTGGCCGCCCTCACCGCGATCGACAGCGGCATCACGACCATGCTCGACTTCTCCCACAACTCCCGCACCCCCGAACACTCCGACGCCGCCGTCGAGGCCCTCCGCGACACCGGCATCCGCGGTGTGCACGCCTCCATGGGCCCGCACTTCGGTGACTGGGACAAGCAGTGGCCCGGCGACCTGACACGCCTCAAGGAGAAGTACTTCCACAGTGACGACCAGCTGCTGACCCTGCGCCTGGCGACGCTCGCCACCGACGAGATCGCCGGCCCGGCCCTCGCCTACGGCCCCGAACTCGCCCGCGTCGCCAAGGACCTGGGCATCGGGGTGAGCGTGGACGCGGTCTTCGGCACAGCCTCCTCCGAGGTGATCCTGAACTGGGCGAAGGACGGCATCCTCGGCAGCGACGTCACCCTCATCCACGCCACCGGACTGAGCCCCGAAGCATGGAAGGCGATGGGGGAAAGCGGCACCACCGTGGCCCTCGCCCCCACCTCCGACGCCCAGATCGGCCTGGAGACCGCGATCCCCGCCGTCGACGAGGCTTTGTCCGTCGGCATCCGTCCCGGGCTGAGCATCGACGTCGAAGTCGCCCTGGCCAGCGACATGTTCACCCAGATGCGGGCCCTGCACGCCATCCAGCGGATGCGGGCCGTCAACGCCGCCCACGGCACCGGCCGGCAGCCGGTCCGCATCACCACCCACGACGTCCTGGACTTCGCCACCCTCCAGGGCGCCCGCACCAACGGGCTGGAGGGCGTCACCGGCTCACTCACCCCCGGCAAGAAGGCCGACCTGCTGGTCATCCAGGCCGAGGACCTCAACAACATGCCGCTCAACGACCCGATCGGCACCCTCGTACTGGGCTCCGACGCCCGCAACATCAGCACCGTCCTCATCAACGGCGAGCCCCGCAAGTGGGACGGACAGGTCCTCGACGTCGACCTGCCCGCCCTGCGCAGCGAGGTCCACGCCTCACGCGAGTACGTGCTGAACACCCACGCAGCCTGATCACCCCGTTACCGCCCCCGGCCGGCCCCTCGCCGGCCGGGGGCGACCCGGTCCCCGGCGCCTGCCATCGGTCGGTCATGCCGCACACGGGGCCACCAGACGTTCTTTCGGAGTCCCCATGCCCCACCCCACCAGCGCACTCGATCACACAACCGGGAGCGGAACGCCCGGTCGGCCACCAGGCTGGGCCCCGGCCGCCAGGACCACAGCACTGCTCACCACGCTGGGCATGCTGATGGTCGGTCAGATGTACACCGTCCTGGCACTGCTGCACCCCATGGCCACCGAGTTCGGCACCACACCCGGTCAGGTCACGTGGACGGCGACGGCGTTCGGTTTCGCCTACGCAGCCGGGTTCCTCTTCGCCGGCCCGCTCTGCGACCGTTACGGACCACGCGCCGTGATCACCGTGGGGCTCGCGGCCGCCACGGCGTCCACCGCGGCGGTCAGCGCGGTCTCCGACCTTCCCACCGCCGTCGTGCTGCGCAGCCTGCAGGGACTGACCGCCGCGACCTTCGCCCCTGCCGCGCTCTCCTACGTCGTCCGGCACATCGCGCCTCGACACCGCGGCACCTCCCTCACCTGCATCACCAGTGGCATGCTCGCCGCCGCCGTCGTTGTTCAGGTCGGTGCGCAGGCCGTTGCGGCCGGAATCGGCTGGCGTGCGGTCTTCTGGATCAGTGCCGTGCTGATGGCCCTGAACCTGTTCCCGGTGCGCCGGGTCCTGCGACCCACTCCGCGTGGAGGCACCGACGGCGGACTGCTGCAGGCGTTCGCGGCGATGCCGCGGCTGCTGCGACAGCCGCGGCTGGGCGCCTTGTGCCTGTCCACCGTCGCCCTGATGACGGCTTTCGTCTCCCTCTACACGGCGGTGGCCATCGCGGGCCCACCGGCCGTCACCGGCGATGCCACCGCGATCCTCGCCCTGCGGGCCAGCGCGCTCCCCGCCCTGATCGCCGTACCCCTGCTGGTCCCCGTGCTCGGACGGCTGCCCGCGCCCCTGCGCGCGGCCCTCGCCTTCGCACTGGCCTCTCTCACCGTCGCCACCGGTTCCTTCCTCGGTGATCACACGGCGCTGCTCGCCCTGGCCCTGCTGCTGTTCGTGGCCGCCGTCGCGGTAGCGGCGCCCGCGGTCGTCGAGACCATCAACGCCAACGCCCCGCAGGCACGTGGTGCGGCGGTCGCCCTCTACGGGTGCAGCATGTTCATCGGCGCCAGCCTGGGCCCACAGCTCGCCGGTGCGCTCACGGGACTGGGCTTCGACGGCATTCTGCTCGTCGTCGCCGGGGTGCTCCTTCTGGGCGCCTCCCTGATCCTGCCGGCCATGCGCCACCCCACCCCGTGACCCCCGCCGCCGGCCCGGCACGCAGCGCGTTTCGGCCCCCGCAAGGCCCTCCCCCGACAGCCGTACGCCGACCGCTGCTCCCCCGCCGTGCCACGGGCGGGCCCGCGAGAGCCGGAACCGCCGCCGGCCGAACGCGCCGGGCTCGGCAGCGGAGTCCGTCCGGTGCGGATGCCGGTCATCGAGGCGCATCGGACGGAGCAGAAGCGTTGTCCGGGCGGTCAGCGGAAACGGTCTGCCGGAACCCGGGGGCGACAATCTCTGGCCCGGTCCCCTCCTGACCGCTGATCAGAGACCCGTCCGTGACGAGACCGTCGTCCTTCGTACGAGGGGCGGTTCCCGGACCCGCCGCCTCACCGGACCGGATACCGCCCCTGGACGGTGCCCTCGGGGCCCGAACCCGGTGGTACCGCACCCAGCCGGGCCTCCGTCCGAGCCCCGGCTGTCATCGGCACCGATGTAGTGGTCGGACCGTCGCGTCGCACGGGACGGTCAACGGCGACCGAATCTGTCCGCGCTGTGCCATCCGCCCCCAACCGTTCAGCGCATGCGAACCTCGGCAGGGGCGCGCCCACAGCACGAGGAGCACCGGGGCGGGTGGGACGTCGTGGCCGCCGGGGGACCGCGCCGGGCTCCAGGCGGCCCGGTCCCTGAGCCGTGCGGGCGGCGACCCGCCGGACGCAGACCTTGGTGATCCGTCGGGCCCCGAGGCCGGGCGGATCCACGTCACCGTCCCCAGCGGCGGGCAGCGGACCTGCCCGCCGCTGGGGACGGTGGCTCAGGGAAGCCGCGGGGACGCCGACGTCACGAGCAGACGGTGTCGTTCGCCGGGACCGTCCCGTCGAGCAGGTACGCGTCGACCAGCTCGGTCAGGCAGTCGTTGACGGCGTAGGTGCCGTGCCCCTCGCCGTCCACGGTGAGGTGGACGCCGACCTTCTCTCCCAGTTCGTCCGCCATCTTCTTGGCACCCTCGTAGGGAGTGGCCGGATCACCGGTGTTGCCGATGACGAGGACTGGGTTCGCGCCGTCGGCCGACACCTCGACGGTGGATGCGTGGCCGTCAGCGGGCCAGCCGGTGCACTGGAGCAGCCCCCAGGCCATCCAGTCGCCGAACACCGAAGATGCCGTGCGGAATCGGGGCAGGTGACGGTGTACGTCCTCAAGGGTGAAGCGGTCCTTGTAGTCCGCGCAGTTCACCGCGGTGTTGGCTGCGTTGATGTTGGCGTATCCGTCGTCGTCGATCCGTTCGTTGAGGAGGTCGGAGAGCAGCAGCAGTGCGCTGCCGTCGCCGTCCATGGCGGCCTCCAGTCCGCCCCTGAGCAGCAGCCAGCTCTCCTGGTCGTAGAGGGCGGCGGCGATGCCGTTGAGGGCGTGGCTCTGAGTCAGGGGACGCCCGAACTCCGTGGGCAGGGGGTCGGTGTCCAGGCGCTCGAGCAGCGCGATGATGTCCTTCTCGCCCTGCTGCGGGTTCGTGCCTTCGAAGAAGCAGGAGTCCTGCCGTGCGCAGTCCTCCAGGAAGTTGCGCAGTGCGCCCTGGAACCCCTTCGCCTGGCCGAGGGCACCGTGCAGGGCGTCCTCGGTGGGGTCGACCACGGCGTCGAAGACGAAGCGCCCGACACGCTTCGGGAAGAGATGTGCGTAGACGCCGCCGAGCTGTGTGCCGTAGGAGATGCCGAAGTAGTTGAGTTTCTCGTCGCCCAGGACGTGGCGCATCAGGTCGAGGTCACGTGCCGCCTCCTGGGTGCCGACGTGATCCAGCACCGCGCCCGACTCGCTCTGGCAGGCCCGGGCGAACGCGCGTACCCCACGCTCGCGGGCCTTCTCCTCCGTGGCGTCGTCAGGGGTGGCGTCCGCGGCCAGCCAGGCGTCCATGGCCTTCGTGTCCAGGCAGTGCACGCCGGCACTGTCCCCGACCCCGCGAGGGTCGAAACTGACCAGGTCATAGCGCTTGTGAAGCGTCATGTACTCGTCGCCGGCGGCGAGGGGGAGGGTGAGCACCCCGGAGCCGCCGGGGCCGCCGAAGTTGAAGACCAGGGACCCGAGGTGCTTCTCGCCGGAGTCCGAAGACGCCTTCGCCCGGATCAGGGCCAGATCGATGGTTTCGCCGTCGGGGTCCGCGTAGTCCAGCGGAGCCTTCATGGTGCTGCACTGCCACGTCGTTCCGTCCGGCAGCTTCTCGGGCCTGTCTCCGCCGCCCTGGGCCGTGGACGGAGCGGAACACGTGCTCCACTTCAGTTCCTGCTCGCTGAGAGCGGTGGGCACCGCGGGTGTCGCGGCATCGCCGCGAGCGTCGTCGGCGGTCTCGGGGTTGCAGGCTGTCACCGCGGTGGCCGCCAGCACGGCGAGCGACGCCAGGGCGACAGCGGTCCGGGACATGCGAGGTTGTGCGGGCATGCTTGTGCCGGTCTCCAGTTGGTGTGGGTGATACGGGCGCAGTGGACGGCCGCTCACACGAAGTCGTGGTGGTGGGCGTACCGGTCGGTGCGTGTGCCCTGGAAGGACCTGATCCCCCCGGAGGCTCGACGCGACGACGCGATCCATGTGCCGATCCTTTCGCGCTGAACGTGCCGCCCCGTCGCCCGCCGGAAGGATCGTCGCCTAGTCCGCGGGACATAGAGCGGTGGCGCGACCGCAGGGCCGGCACCGCGTGACCCCTTGAACCCCGCGGTGACGGGAAGGGCGACGCCCGGCCATACACTTGCGCCAATGGGGAAAGGACGTCGGGTCAGGCCACTGCCGGTACTGTTCATGGGAGCGCAACTGCTGCTGTGGTTCAGCGTCGTTGCGTCTTCGAAGGAGCCGCCGGACACCATTGAATGGATCACCGCCTTCTGTGCCACGGCGCTCGCTGCGGTGGCGCTCGATCGGCGTCACCGGGCACCGCTCGCCGCCCTGGGCGTCATCGTCGCGGTGTCCGTGGTGGGACAGATCCTGGCGCCACCCGACCTGCTGGGCCTGGTACCGGGGCTGGCGGTCATGGTGGCGCTGTTCACCGTCACCGTTCTGTGCAGCTGGCCCGTCGGCCTGGGCGCGACCGCGGCTGTCGCCGTCGTCCAGCTCCTGCAGGCGGCCGCACGGCACGGCGTCGGCGGTCTTCTCCTCTCCGACTGGCTCACTGGTGTCGGCCCCTTTCTGCTGGTGTCCGCTCTCGGCACCGGCCGCCGGCACTGGCTGCGGGAACGGCAGGCCACGGCGGAGCGGCTGGCCGGTGCCGAGCAGCAGCGGGCGCGCGCCGCCGAGGCGGAACGGGAACGGCTGGCCGGTGAGTTGCACGACATCAGCGCGCACCACCTCACCTCCGTCGTGGTATCCGTCGAGGCCGCCCGCAGGCTCGGTGACAGCAGGCCCGACCTGGCCGCGGAGGCACTCGCGTTCGCGCGCCGCACCGCACGGGAGACCCAGTCCGCACTGCGGCGTCTCGTGGCGGTCATGCAGGTGGACGACCCACCGGCTCCCCAGGCGATGACCGCTCCGATCGAGACGCTGATCGCCGGATTCAGCAGGCTGGGCCGCCCCGTCTCCGTCTCCCTGCCCGCTGATCTCACCGGACCCGCGGCGGAAGCGGCCCACGGCATCATCCGGGAGGCCCTGACCAACGCCCTGCGCTACGCGCCGGGCGCCGCGGTCAGCGTGCGGGTGCAACGGGCCGGGGACACCCTGCACCTGACCGTCGACAACGGCAGGCCGCCCGGCGGCGCGGACACCGGCACGGCGGGGATCGGCTCCGGCCGGGGGGTGGAAGGAATGCACCGGCGTGCCGCCGTCCTCGGCGGGAGGCTGTCCGCGGGACCCCGCCCCGACGGAGGCTGGCGCGTACACGCCGTGCTCCCCGACGCCGCGTCCGGCCCTCGGCCGAGCCCAGGAAGCCGGCGCGACTTTCCTCGCGAACAGCGGATCGCGGACAGGGCGGTCTTCGGCTCGGCCGCCGCGGTGGCGTCGGGCGTCGCCCTGACGAAGGCGGAGGACGCCGGCTACGAGGCCGGCACATGCCTGCTGCTCGTGTCGGTGCTGACCCTCCACGCACTGCCGTTGCTGTGGCGCCGCCACGCGCCCTGGGCGGTCCTGGCGGTGACCGGGGCCGCCGCCCTCCTGTGGCCGGTTCTGCTCCGCGGTGGTGCGCTGCCGCCGTCCTCCGCGATCTGCTTCCTCGGCGACGGCATCGTCGCACCGGCCGCGGTCTACGCGGTCGCGGCGTACGGCCGGGTCCTGAGAACCGCGCCCGTGCCCTCCGGCCGACACGTCCCGCCGCCGACGGCGCATCCACTGACATCTCCGGCGGGCTCACGGCTGTCGTTTCTGTCCGTGCCCGCCGCGGTTCTCCCGTCGGCGATCTCCTTCACGGCCGCCTTCGCCGCCGACGGGACGCTGCTCGGAGACCCGGCCGGGCCTTTTCTCGTGCTGTTCCTCGCCTGCTGGACGCTGGTCGTGTCCGGCCTGGGATGCACGGCCGCCTGGGGGGCGGGATGGCTGATGCACAGGCGTCGCAGGCGGGAACTGGGCCGGGAGGACACGGCCCTCACCACTGTGCTGTCGAGCACGAGGGCCATGGTCCACGGCGAACGGCAGCGAGTCGCCGTCGGTCTGCGGGAGACGGTGCTCCGGCAGACGGACCGGATGATCTCCTCGGCTGAGGAGGGCAGCCTGGAGCAGGTGGCCGCCGCTACGCGGGCGACACTGAGCGCCATGCGCCAGTTGCTCGGAAGCCTGGACGCCGGCAGAGCGCCGAAAGCGCCTCGAAGAGCCGTCGTGGCGAACACCCCTCGCATGTAGAAGTGGTCCGTGCCGACAGGTCGGCGACTGCGTAGCGGCCTCTGGACGCGCACGCCGACCTGGTGGGTCTCGCGCACCGCCTCCATGGGAGGATGCGGCGCAGACAGTGGCCCCGGTGCGGGCGAAGAGAGGAGCAGGACCATCGGTATCCGTGTGCTGGTCGTGGACGATCAGGCGATCGTCCGCGCGGGTTTCGTGGCGATCCTGACGGCCGAGGCCGACATGACCGTGGTCGGCGAGGCAGCGGACGGTGACGCGGCTGTGGCGATGTCGGCACAGTTCGCGCCCGACCTGGTGCTCATGGACATCCGCATGCCGGGTATGGACGGACTGACGGCGACCCGGCTGATCACCAGTCACGGCAGCGGCGCCCGGGTTCTCGTGCTCACCACGTTCGACCTCGACGCCTATGTCTACGAGGCTCTGCGCGCCGGGGCCTCCGGCTTTCTGCTCAAGGATTCCGAGCCGGAGGACCTCCTGGCCGCGATACGGGTGGTCGCCTCCGGTGACGGCGTCCTCGCGCCCGCGGTCACGGGGCGTCTGATAGCAGCCTTCGCTCGGGGGGCCTCCTTCGCTCCGGAGATCACAGGGGCGCTGGACAGCCTCACCAACCGCGAACGCGAGATCCTCGTCCTCGTCGCCACGGGCCTGAGCAACGCGGAGATCGGCGCGCGTCTGGAAGTAGCCGTGGGAACGGTGAAGGTGCACGTGAGCTCAGTGCTCAACAAGCTGGGCCTACGGGATCGTGTGCAGGCGACCATTTTCGCCTACGAGAGTGGGCTGGTCCGCCCGTCGGTGACGCCGGCTCTCTGAGCGGCCCTCCGCTTGTCTGCACCAGGGCGATCAGAGGGGGAGTTGGCCGCGAAGCCGACAGGCTCGATCGCGGACCCGCGGTGGACTGCGCCGCCGCTGCCCTGCGCGGGCCGACTCCGCCCAGTCTTCTTCGCCTGCCGTCCAGGACCCCGAAAGCAAGGCCGCCCAGCGCGGACGGGTCAGGCCCCGGAACAGTCACTGCCGGGTCTTTGGACGCTCCCCGTGCGCTGCTACTCGGCAGGTACGACCACGAAGACCACCGGCAGAGCAGGTCACGAAACACGCACGGGTCGTTCCGTGATCTCACTGCGACGATCCGTGCCGTCGAGACACGGGGCTCGCGGACGGACGAGACGGCGCGTTGCTCCTGCCGGCGATCGACGAGTCGCGCTACATCAGTTACTGAAGCAACGCGAAGGCCGCTTGTACGGCATCTTCCCTACATAATTCATGGCTTTTTCTGGCCATGAACCTCCCCTCATGCCTTTCGCGGAAGTGAATCCCGCTGACGGTCGAGGCGATCGGCGCTTCCTGGAGTGCGTCATTCGACGGTCGGCGAGACGGCCGCCGACCCTGCGGCTCATTCCTCACAAGAGGGACACAAGGTGTCATGTTGCTGTCACTCGTCCAGCCGCCGTATCACGGCATCGTGTGCTCGGATATGTCCCGCAGCCCCGACGAGAGGCTCGACACACGAGGAGGATGGGACCCACCGTGCCCGCACACACCGTCTGGGAAGGAACCCGCTCGAGGGCGAGCGCGCCGTCGTCTTCGTTTCCTCCGGCATCGGCGAGCAGACGAACGGCAGCGGGGCTCCCGACGAGCTGACCACGGCCGCCCGCTTCTGCCGCCCCTTCATGCTGTTGGCGGACGGACCCACCGAGGCGCGAACTACCCGGCCCCATCGGCGGGCAGACGATCCTTCCGGCGACTCCTGGGAGACCACACGCTCCGCAGTTGTCGACGCAACGGGCCGGTCCGGCGAGCCGCCGTCACTCCCCCGGCGACACCCCCGCGACACCTCCGAGAACGCCACGCCCTCCACGAGCGGCGCTGTTCTCGCCACCCGTCCGGCGAGCATCTTCGCCGACCGCTCTTCGACCGTTCCCGGCACCGGATGGGCGCGAGGTGGCGGTTGACGGCCCGTGGTCCGGGCACAGGCCACGTCTCTTCCCACAAGCCAGGCGCACCACAGCGCTCCCCGCACCCGCAAGAAAGTACGAACCATGTCTTTGCCCCCACTGCACATACCGCCGGACGGTGGATCCCCTGTGTTCCTCGTAGGAGACACCTACACCACCTTGCTCAGCGCCGCTGACACCGGCGGTGAACTGTCCCTGGCCGAGGCCGTCGTTCCGGCCGATGCCGGCCCCCGCCGCACACCCACCATGGCGAGTCCGAGACGTTCGTTCTTCTTGAGGGAACACTTCGTGTGACCGCCGGTGACGAGCAGTTCGACGTCGAACCCGGAGGGGTTGTGTACGTCCCCAAGGGCGTTCGTCACTCCTTCAAAAACACCAGCCCGGGCCACCCCGCCCGCATGTACTTCCTCTATGTGCCTGGCGGCATGGACGGCATGTTCCAGGAGATCGGCCGCCCCGGTGTCCGGGGCCAGGTCGGCCCTCCCCTCGACCCGGCCGATGTGGTCGCCATGGGCGAGGTTGCCGAGAAGTACGGCTACACCCTCGGCTGAACGACCGCCCCTCCGCGACGCCGCCGCAACCGCCGTACCCGGTGCTTGGGCGGACGTTCACCAGACGCATACCGGTCACCGGCCACGGTGCGCCAAGCTGGCGTCCCGCTGTGTGCAACGCCAGTGCGTTAAGGGTTCGTGCGCCCTCTCGAGAAGGCGGGACCTCTGGTAGTTCGCATGGTGTCGAAGCCTTTGCGAGTGTCCCGGAGGTCCCGTTGCCGCAGAATCCTGTCAGCGTCAGGTCCGGTGCGACAGCCCTCGACGTGTATGCGCCCGGCCATCTGGGCGAGTTGACCGAGATCATCGATCCCGAGCTGATCGGTGCGGTCCTGGAGGACACCGGTGCCCGGCAGCAGCGGCTACGGCTGCTCGACGGGGACGGTGAGGTCGGCGGTCGAGCGGTGAACGGCGGGCCGGGAGGCACCGAGGGTCCTCAGGATTCTCAGCATGCGCACGTTGTCCAAGCCGGTCATGACACTCATGGAGCAGCAGCCGAAGGTGCGGGCCTGCTCCCGGGCGTACTGCGCCAGCGTGGTGCCCAGGCCACGGCTCTGCCACGGGTCCTCGATCATAATGCCGAGTTCGGCCGTGCTGGGCTCGGTCGTGCGGACCAGGTTGGTGGTCGCGATGAGTCGCTGTGGATCGTCCTCCGGGTGGGTGACCCAGGTGAGGCCCAGGCCGGGGCGGGTCAGGTGGTGGAACTCGCCCCGGCGCAGGGAACGCCGGGCGGCCTGGTAGCGCGCGAAGCGCGTCTCGAGCGAGCAGCGGTTGTGCAGCGCGTTCACCGCGTCGAAGTCATCGAGCGTAGCTGGACGGGTGATGGTGCGGGTCCCGGTGTGCGGCAGGCGGGGGCGATGGGGTGCGGTGGTCATCGGGGCGGGGGCGGACATAGTGGTCCTCGGCTTGGAGTCAGGGAAGGCGGAGGGCAGGGCACGGTGGGAGTGCGGCAACCGCCGACAGCCGTCGCGGGGCCACCGACCGGGGCTCGTCACCGTCATTTGCAGCGTCGTCCCCCGTGGCAGGATCCCGGCCCCTTGGAAGGGAGTCATTCCCGTGCGGGCCCGGCCGGAGCGGGAGGTTGTCGTCCGTGACGAAGCTGACCGTCGAAGCATGGGGCTGAACAGCCGTGTCGGCGACGCTGCCGAACGACACGGAGTGTTCGGAACGCGCGCCCCGCGCCCCGCTCACCGACACGACCTCTCGGTCCGGGGCCGCAGCAGCGTTCCGAACTCAGGGGAACCCCGGGCCGTCACAGATCAAAGTTCACCGGACTACGGGAGAGGGACACTCACGCGTCGGGGTCTTGGTGGTAGGCGTGACGGTCGGTGTGTGGGCCTCGGGAGGACGTGAGGAACCGGAGGGCCGACGCGACGAGCACGGTGATCAGAAGGGCGACGCTGAGCAGGAAGGTCCATTCGACCCACGCACCGCCGGACCGCCCCTTCTCGAACGCTGAGAACAACCGTGCGCCCACGGGGTAGGAGATCATGCAGACGATGACGAGGGGCCAGAAGGACAACACCTTCAGAGGCTTGGTCCATGCGGTGAGGGCAAGGGCCACAACAGCGATCAGGGCGACGAGAACATGCATGCGATCCATGAGCCGATCCTTTCGCGCGGAATCCGCTGCGATCTCGGCCACCAGGAGGAATCGCACCTAGTCCGCGAAGCATAGACCCGCACGAGGGTGCCGCCCTTCCGGCTGCCGCCCTCGTGCGTCAGCGGTCCACGCGGCTCTGTTCCCGGTCGTCCACGGAGGAGGTGTACCCGTCCGGCACACCGGACGGGTACACCTCCTCATGCCACAGACGAGCCGAGACGCGCTCGACCGCAGTCCTGAGATGACGGCGGTAGGTGCTCAGTGACACACCCAGTCGTTCGGCCGCTGCCCGGTGCGTGGCCGTCCCTTCGACGAACGCGGTCACCGCGGCCTGGTGCGGTCCGTGCCCGCCTTGCTCCTCGGCCAGCTCGTAGACGGCCTGTTGGAGCACGGACGCCAGGTCTGCACCGCCTACGGCAACCACCCGGCTACGCCGCAACGGATTCAGCGCGAGCTCCGACGGCCGCCGCAACGCACGCAGTCCCGCGTGTACGGCGTCGGCGAACTCCCGCTGGGACAGTGCACCCGTCGGCGTCCGTGCCTCGTCCGTGCGGACGAGGCCGGCACCGTTCACTCGATCACAGGGGTCGCGGCCGTCGCCCTCACCCGACACGGAGCGCAGCAGCCCGCGCAGCCAGTCGGAAGCGGGGAAGACCCGCACGTCACGGGCGAAGAGACGCTGGGGAACGCCATCGACGTCCCAGTGGTGCTCCGTGGGAAGCAGCCCGTGCCGGCGCAGCGGCCCGTCCCAGACGCCGTCGTCCCGGAGCACGAAGAACACCCAGGCCGGTCCGCCGGTCCGCACGGTCTCCGCGACGAGGCACCGCAGCGACAGCGCCATGGCCGATGAGGCGTCCCGTCGCTCTTGCGGGCCGGCGTGGAAGCGGGCCACCGAGATCCGCTCGTTCGCCCGCAGTGGCCCGTGCCGCCGGACGTGGTCCCAGACGGCGGCGACCACGGGATCCGCTGTCTCCCCTTCGTACGCCGTCAGCCTCAGCCAGGCCGAGCAGGCTCGCGGTGGGCCGTACGGGACTGGCCGCCGGACCCTGAACGCCTCCGGCTGGTGACGCAGCCAGAACCGTGCGTTCTCCGCGGACTCCGGCCCCTCGCAGTCCGCGATCAGGCCGAGCACGGTGGCCTCGTCCACAGGTCCGCACGCCTCGTCCTCGTGGCTGTCCCGCGTGGTCCACTCATGGGCGGGTGGCAGCACCGTGATGTCCCGGTACAGGCGGTGCAGGGCTGCCGCAGCGTCCAGGGCGCGGTCGAAAGGCACGGTGCGTATCTGCTCCACCAGGTGGTCGTGCAGGCGCTCGTGCAGAGCGGCGAAGCCGTCGGGGTCGTTCCATCTGGCGTCGTGCGCGACCGTGTTGCGTACCGCCTCGTCCAGCAGCAGGCCGCATCCGAGGGCCGTCACCCAGGGCTGCGCGCGCAGCCACGCGAACGACCGGGCCGCCGCGCCGGCGCCGAGTTCGGCGCGCAGCAACTCCTCCGTGACGGTCCCCACCCGGGCGGTCACCTGCAGAGTCCGTCGGTGCTGCTCGGTGGGAAGGCCGCCGACGAGACGGTGGAACAGGACCGCGGTCAGCCGTCGGGAGACGCCCCCGTCCATAGACCACCCTGCTTCCCCACCTGTGCGGGCGGCGGCCGCGACCAGGGACAGAGCCAGGGGATTGCCGCCCGCGAACTCCCGCACGGAGACGTTCAAAGGTGGCGGCACGTCCTGGTCGCCCAGGACCCTCTTGGTCTCCTCCGCACTGAGCGCGGGCAACTTCATCGACCGAGCGCAGGCGGCCCAGCCGGGATCGGTTCTCCAGCCGGGCTGCGGCGGGGTCCTGGACGCCATGACCACGACCGCATCACCCGGCACGTCGGGCAGGAAGCTCTCGCGCAGCCACGCCTCCAGCCCGGTGCACCGCTCAAGGCTGTCGACCAACAGGACGGGTGCGGGATCGTCAAGAACATCACGGAACGCATCCAGGCGACCGCAGGCGTCCGCCGGCGTCCTCGCACCGTCCACCCACACCACCGACCGGCCGGCGGCGGTCGCGTCCAAGGACAGGCGGTGCAGCAGGGCGGACTTACCGATACCGCCGGGCCCGTGCACGAAGAGGACGGGACGGGCTTCGGCTTCTCCCGCCAGCGCCGCTCGGAACGCTTTCCGCTCGGCCGCCCTGCCGACGAAGGCCCGGGCACGTGCGGCGGCCACGTGCTCGCCGAGCAGACCGCCACCACAGGAGCCGACGGGGTCCGTGGCGTTGCTGCCGCTCACTGGGTCGGCTCGGGTAGGGACTGGTCCCGGACTCACCGGAACTCCTCTGCGAAGGGATCGGTCAACCCCTCCAGTCCAACCGTCCCGGTCGTCCGCGAGCTCCGCATTCGAGGCGAACTCGGGGATCAGCCGACCGGACGAGGTCGCTCTCCTGCTCGTCCTGGAGAACGAGTACGTGCACCCGGAAGCTCCTGCACAGACATCGGACTGTCCGCGCTCGCGCTGACCCACGGACGAGGGGTACGCCGTCTTCCGGTGTCCCGGCGGGCCGCTGTCGGCCGGCGCGGTCTACCGTGGACCGTCATGAGCGCACTGAACTCGTGGCCGCGCCGCCGTCTGCCCCCCGCCCTGACCGACCTGGCCCTGGGCGTTCTCCTGACGGGCTGGTGCCTGGCCCTGCCCTCCCTGGTCCCTGCGAGCGAGGCCCTGCACAACGCGCCGGGCGGCTGGTGGGTCGCGCTCATCCTGGTCTGCGGTGCGCCCATTACCGTTCATCACCGGTTCCCGCTGGCGAGCCTCGTGGTTGTCGCGGTCACCTGCAGCATCCTCCAGGCGTTGGGTTACGTCCCTCACCTCGTGGGGCCGCAGGGGACCGCGATCAGCCCCACCTACCTGTGCGCCGCGACTGCCCTGTTCCTGACCGCCGTGCGGACCGAGCGCCGCACCGCCGCTCTGGTGGCGCTCCTCCACGTTCCGGCACTGTCCGTGACGGAAGCCGTGCTGGCGCCCGCGGGTCACTGGCTTGCCGCGGGCACGACCGAGGCGGTGCTGACGGCCGCGGCCTGGTCCCTCGGCCGGCTGGTACGAACCCGGACCGCCATGCAGGATCAGGCGCTGGAGCGCGCCAAGGCGCTGGAGGGTGAACAGCTCGCCAAAGCCCGTGCCGCCGTCATGGAGGAACGCGCGCGCATCGCCCGGGAACTGCACGACATCGTCGCCCACAACGTCAGCCTCATGATCGTGCAGACCATCGCCGCCGACCGGGTCCAGGCCCGCGACCCGGAGAAGGCCCACGAACTGCACCGCACCATCGAGGAGACCGGCCGGGCCACCGTCGCCGAGCTACGGCAACTGCTGGACGTGCTCCGCACCGACGACGAGGACGACACCGACCCCAGCAAGCAGCCACCGCAGCCCACCATCGACGCCATCCCGGCGCTGCTGGAGTCGGTACGTGCCGCCGGTCTCCAGGTCCACTGCGCCATCAGCGGGGAACCGGCCGACCTGTCGGCCGGATCGCAACTGGCGGTCTACCGGATCGTGCAGGAAGCCCTCACCAACACGCTCAAGCACGCGGGCCGCACCCGCACCGCCGTCACGCTGGCGTGGGAGCACGACCGTCGCATGCTCTCCTTGAGGATCTGCGACGCGGGCCCCGGCGAGCAGGCCGCGCCTTCACCGGCCCACGTCTTCGACCGGGGGGCGGGGCACGGGCTGGTCGGGATCCGGGAACGGGTCGCGGCCATGGGCGGCACACTGCACACCGGTCACCGGCCCGGAGGCGGTTACTGTGTGCATGCCGCCCTCCCCCTTCCGTCCGTGTACGGCCCGCCCCCGCCGGACGACCGGAGCTCCTGCGTCCTCGCCGATCCCGTTGGCCACGAGGACGGCACCGGGTCCCACGACGACGGCACCGGGTCCCACGACGACGAGGCCGGGACCGTCCTCGCTCTCCCGGTCACCTGAGTCAACGCCGCGGCCGGTCCGCGGGTGACAGCAGCGGGGTTCCGGACAGTTCGTGCTCCCACATGATCCGCGTGATCCGGTGTGTCGCCCACGCCAGGTGGCGGCGGTAGGTGCTGAGGGGAAGCCCCAGGCGCCGAGCGGCGGCCGCCTGCGTCGAGGCCCCTTCGACGTAGGCGGCGGTCGCCGCCCGGTAGCCCTTGTCACCACCGCGCTCGAGCGGCAGGCTGCCGATCGCGCTGGTGACCACGTCCTTGAGACCCATGCCGTGCGCCAGGACGAGACGACTGCGCTGGAGCGGGTTGAGCGCCAGCTCACGTGGCCGGTGCAAGGCTCGCAGAGCGGCCTTCACGGCGACGGCGAACTCCTCCTCGCCCAGCACCAGGATCTCCGCCGCCGTGCACGATTCCTTCCCGGAGCGGGCTGGACCAGGAGCGGCGCCGGTGAGCAAGGGAGCGTTCGCCGCACCCCCCAACACCGCGGGCAGGGCACGCCGATCGCAGGCGAAGAGACGGTGACGGTGGCCGTCGACGGTCACCGTGCCGGCCGTCGGTTCCATGGCGTGGTGGCGCAGATGAGAGTCCCAGAAGCCGTCGTCGCGCAGGACGGCGAACGCCCAGGCCAGTCTGTCGTCGCGGATGATGTCCCCCACCATGCGCCCGAGGGACGCGTCCATCACGGGGGAGGGACGGTGATCGCCGTACTCGCCGACGTGGAACCGCGCCAGCGCGATGTGCTCGCCGGCCCGCACCGGACCGTGCTTCCTGGTGTGCGCCCAGGCGGCGGCGACGACCGGGTCCTCCGCCTCTCCTTCGAAGGGCATGAGCCTCAACCACGCCGAACCTCCGACGTCCTCCTCACCGGGCCCGAGGCGGCGCAGATGGACGTTCCCGGGCTGCTCGCGTAGCCAGTGCGCGGCTATGCGCGCCGACTCCGGCCCCTCCTGGCGGCGTATCCGGCGGATCAGCGTCGCCTCGTGCCCGACCGCGCGGGGCAGCTCTTCGGCCCGGCCGCCCGACGGCCGACCGTGCGCATCTGCCAGAAAGCGCCCGGAGCGGTGGAGGAACCGCAGGTCCCCCACGGTCTCGAGGACGCGGGAAGCGGGCCCGAGCCGCGTCCGTTCGAGCAGGTGGCCCCGGATCCTCCGGTGCAGTTCTGCGAATCCGGCCGGATCACGCCAGCGTAGATCGGCTCTCAGCGCCTCGCGTACGACGGCGTGGGGGGCCACACCGAGCCGGGTGGTCTGGACGAACGGCTGGTCGCGCAGCCAGAGGAAGAGATCCTCGCCCTGGTCACCGAGGACCGCCCGCAGCAACGCCACCGAAGTGACACGGGCCTGGGCGCACACGTCCAGGGCTGCCTGGTGAGCCTCGTCGGGCGGGGTACCGACGAGGCGGCGCAGCAGAGTGGCGACGGCGTCCTGGCCCAGCGGAGGATCCGCGTGATCGGCACCGCCATCGGTCTCCGTGCGCACCGCCGCCTCCGCGGCCAGGGCGAGAGCCAGGGGGTGCCCTCCGGTGAACTCCAGCAGGGCGTCGTGCAGGTGAGGGAGCACGCCTCGCTGCCGGAGGAACGCCGCTGCGTCGGGCTTGCTCAGACCGCCGAGGGGCAGTACACGCAGCAGCCCCGTCCAGCCCGGGTCGGCCGGCCAGTGAGGGTCAGGCTCGTGGCGGCTCGCCACGACGACCACGGTGCCCCAGGGGAGGCGGGGTAGGCACTCCTCACGCAACCAGTCCTCCAAGGACCGGCAGTGCTCGAAGGAATCGACGAGCAGAACGGCTCCAGGCTCCCGCGTGACGGGACGTACGGCACGCGTGAACGCATCGGCGGTCGCCGGCGTGGTCCGCCCGTCGACCCGTACGACGGTGCGGCCTGCGGCACGGGCCTCCAGCGCGAACCGGCGCAAGAGCATCGACTTGCCCGCGCCCTCCGGACCGTGCAGGTAGAGAACGCAGGCGGCGCCGGATGCTCCGTGCAACGCTGCGCGGAAGAAGTGGAGCTCATGCCTGCGTCCGAGGAATGAACGCTCCCGGACTCGTTCCAACCGCCGGCCCAGGCTGCCGCCGCGCGTGCTCACTCACTCCGCCTCTCCGTCCCGCCCGACGCGCCCGGGCCGCCGACCGCGACAGCGCGGAGCGCGGCCGCGACGGGAGTACTCCGAGAGGAGCATATGCGTCCGTGCATCACCACGGGCGGCCGCCCGCGAGGGGCGGAGAGTTCGTCGCCCCTGCACCCTCGGCGGCCGCCGTTGAGCACAGGTGAGCACATGACGACCACCGCTTGAGCAGCCGGTGGCGCGCGGGGGTGCCGAGCATGGGACGGACCGCCACACGAGTACCACCCCCCGCCACACGAGTACCACCCCCACCCCCACCCCCATGCCCATGCCCATGCCCATGCCCATGCCCACAACTGCGATGTCCTCCTCCTGCCCCGTCGATGTCGTCCTCTCACTGCGCCGGCAGAAGACAGCCCGTCTGCTGCGCACCATGCGCCCGTACCACGTGCTGCCGGCCCTGTCCCACTCATGGGGTTCCGCACCGGCCTACATGTCGCTGCTGCGCAGGCCCGACGGACTGACCGTCCTCGATGTGTCAGAGGACGGCGGAACGGACCGACTTGAGCAGCGCGTGCGCGTGCTCAGCACGATCTCCTCGGTCGTGGTGCTGGCCCCCCGGGACGTGGACGTGGTCGCCACGCTGCGTGCGGGGGCCGTCAACGTGCTCCCCCGGGACACCCCTCCTAGGGAGTTGGCCGGACGGATCGTCGCCGAACGCAGGTGGATCGATCTCTCTTCGAGGCGTCAACGCCTGCGGGCACCGTCCCAGAGTCGTCCGCAGGTCGTGCCTCACCAGGCTTCTCAGCAGGTGTTGTTGGAACTTCTAAGCCTGCCTTCCCGTGAGTGGTGTTGTCACGATCTGGGTCTGCTGCTCGGCACCGCCGGCGAGCCGGTGAGCAAACGGGCGCTGCAAGCCCGTGTGATACGTCTGAACGGACGTCTGGCGCCGTACGGGGTCTCTGCCGACGCCGTACACCGGTGGGGCCGGACCAGGTACTCGGGTGTACGCGAGGCCGTGCCGTACGAGGTGCCGCCCGCGCAGTCGCCGTTGCGCCTCTGATTTCACGCCCCGGATGCGCTGACGACTCGTTCGTGGGAGGCCATCAGGGAGGAGCAGCCTGTCAGCGGACGGTGGAAGCGTGCCCGACCGGTGTGACCAGGCCGGCGTCGTAGGCCAGGATCACCGCTTGCACCCGGTCACGCAGGTGGTACTTCTCCAGGATATGAGCGATGTGTGTCCTGACCGTGTTCTTGCTGACGTCCAACTCCTGAGCGATCTCCTCGTTGGACAGCCCCCGACTCAGCGCACGCAACACGTCGACCTCGCGGGCCGTGAGATGCTCCAGCCGCCTGGACGCGGCCCCGACGGCCGGCTGAGGCAGACGGGCGAAGCGGTCCAGAAGCCGCCGAGTGACACGGGGAGACAGGACCGCGTCACCGGCGGCCACCATCCGTACCGCCTCCACCAGAGACTGTGCGGGCCCGTCCTTGAGCAGGAAACCGACGGCCCCGGCCCTGAGAGCGTCCAGGACGTGCCGATCCAGGTCGAACGTCGTCAACATCACGACCTGGGCTTCCGCACCGGACTCCACGATGCGCCGGGTGGCCTCGACACCGTCCGTGCCGGGCATGCGGACGTCCATCAGGACGACGTCCGGCCGCAGGGCGAGGACCTGCTCAACAGCGGAGTCGCCGTCGGACGCCTCACCGACAACGGCGATGTCCGGTTCGCATTCGAGGATGAGACGGAAACCGGTGCGGATCATCTGCTGGTCGTCGACCAGCAGAACGCGGACGGACTCCATGGAAGAGGCTTCCTTCGTGCGGTGCACCGGCGTGCGGTGCGGGTGAAACGGGCGGCCGACTCGACTGCCGCCCGAGCGATGCGCTGACGACGAGCATGTGTACCGGCTCTCGATGACGACAGATCACGATATCTGCACGGGTCGTCCGGGACGCACTGGGTCGATGCGCGCAGCGTGACGCAGCCGACGTGGAGAGACGAGAGGGCACGCTTCTCCGGCCTGGCGACTGATCAAGCCGGCCCGAAAGGGTTGCTCCAGCAACCGAGGAATCATCTGTCGGAGCTCTTCCCCTTAGCCTTACTAACTCACGTGCCCCCACAGCCTGCAGTAACGCTTACGCAGAAGTAAATCACGATCAACTTCGTGAAGCGTGCCGTCATGACGAGGGTCTGCGTTCGCGGGCGGTGCTGACACCGCACGACCGCCGGTATCGCCGTGGGACACCGTGCCGCCGCGCCACGTCCTCCTGTGATCCGATGGGCTCGCTGCCCCGATCAGGGGCCGAAGGCTCAACGAAGGGAACCACCGTGGCAACCACGCGCTCCGCGCACACCGTCTGGGAAGGCAACCTGCTCGAGGGCAACGGCGTCGTCACCTTCGACTCGTCCGGCATCGGCGAGCAGCCGGTGTCGTGGCCGTCGCGCGCCGAGCAGGCGAACGGCAGGACCAGCCCGGAGGAGCTGATCGCCGCCGCCCACTCCAGCTGCTTCTCCATGGCACTGTCGCACGGCCTGACCGGCGCCGGCACCCCGCCCAGCAAGCTCACCACCTCCGCCGACGTCACCTTCCAGCCCGGCGAGGGCATCAAGGGCATCCACCTCACGGTGGAGGGCACCGTCCCCGGCCTCGACAACGACACCTTTGTCGCCGCCGCCGAGAACGCCAAGAAGAACTGCCCGGTCAGCCAGGCCCTGACCGGCACGACCATCACCCTGACCGCGAAGCTGGCCTGAAACAGGGGCGGGGACCGGCCACATGACGCGTCGGGCGGAGCCGGTCTGCAACGGAACTGCGGTGCAGTCCCCCAGAGGTCTGACTCACGCACCCGCTGAAGACGCGTAGTGGCGATTCGAAGTGGGCAGGCCACGGCGTTGCCACCGGAGGCGGCGCGGCCTCGTCGGCCTGCCACCCTCACGGGCGGCGGGCCGGCCCCCTTCCTATCGTCCCTTGTCTGCTCGGCGCAGGGGGGCGTGCCGGCTTCCGGCCGTATGCGGGTGCCGAGGTCGTCCAGCGGGCCGTCGGCGGTCATCACCACGATCGCAGCGCTCACCGTGGCCGACGCGACCGGCAGCATGACCACACGCAGCCGGCCCAGCGGCCCACGACGCGGCCGGCGCCAACGGGCTCGACATCCTGCCTGCTCTCGCGGCAATCACCGCTAACGTCGTCCAACCAGTAGGAATCCGTCAGTTGAGCGAACGTCACACCATCTCCGTTATCCCCCAGAAGGCTCATACCTGAGACAACGACGCACTCCCATGGGCTACCGCCCTCCACGACTCGGCTGCAAGATCGTGATCACTCGACTCGCCGGGGCCGTCGCGGAAGACAGGCCCTCCTTTATGGCCGGAACGGCCTCGATTCCTCCCGGTCCGGCCGTACCGCGGCAACGATGACTCGGAGCCGGCAGCAGCCGCTCGTTTCCCACAAGCCCCTCTTGTGAAAGGACGGCCAGCCGCTGCGAAGCCACGACGAGGGTAGGCGGTTACCTCGGCGGTGTGCCCCTGCCGGTCAGTCGTCGGAGCAAGGCATCCTCCTCGGCGGCGACAGCGCCTGGACCGAGGTCCGTGAAATCGTCGAGCAGCCGTTTCGTGAAGCCGGTTTTTGGATGATCTCGACGCGCCGTATCAACAAGGGGGCGAAGTTCGGATGCCTCCAGGAGCGTCCGGTACGCAGCCCTGCCAGGACCACGGCGGGATAGCCCGCCCAGAGTCCGGCGTCCTGCTCGGTCGCCGATTCGATGAGGAAGCTTTATAGCCTACCACTCCGCTTCTGATGGCCATCATGGCCGTGTGAGCCCGGCCAAGTGGTCGGCCCCTCGGGCAATGTAGCAATCGAGATGCATGAGCCTGTCTCGTCGCGCTGGGAGAAAGACGCACCCCGGTACGGACGGATAAGCGGGTGCGATCGCAAATCAGGCACCCGAGAGAGTTACAGGCACACGGACCCCTTAGAGGCACCGACCGCATCGTGCGCGCCAACGCGTTCGACCTCACGTCGAAGCCGCACCGGAGCGCTCCGGTGCGGCTTCGACGTCTCACGGATCCGGGCAGAGACCCCGCCATGACGGACCGCGGCAGGGCCTCGCCATATCACCCGCGTATCACAGACGCCCCTATAACGCAGGGGTGTGGGAAACCGGTCTGACCAGGTTGAAGACCTCTCGGGCTGTATATCGCTTGAGGCATCGGATGATCTCACGTCGGGTCTTGCCCTCCTGGGTGCGGCGTTCGTAATACGCCTGGGTGCGCGGGTCGTGGCGTAGGCGGGTGAAGACAATGCGGTGCAGGGCGGCGTTGGCCTGCCGGTCGCCGCCGTAGTTGAGCCGACGCGTTCTCCGACGCCCGGAGGAGTACTCGATGGAGCTGACTCCGCAAAGGGCAGCAAAGGACGCCTCGGTGTTCAGCCGCTCGGGGTTGTCCCCCATGGTGATCAGCAAGGTGACTGCGCTGTCCGGGCCGATGCCCACCGGGACGAGTAGCTGTGGGGCGTGGTGTTCGACGAGCTGGGTCAGGCGTTGGTTCAGCTCATTGATCTGCCCGGTGAGCTGTTCGATCCGCTCCGCGAGCATTCTCAGAGTCATATGGGTGGCCTGGACCACCGCGCTCTCGCCCTCCTCACCGTCGTCTGGCCCGAGGCGTGCGCAGGTGCGGAACAGCTCGCGGTTGCCCAGGCTGGACAGTCGTTCCCGCAGTACGGGATCGGCGATGACCAGGACGGCTTTGAGCTGGTTGATCGCCTGGGTACGGGCCTTGACCGCGGAGTCCTTGGCAAGTTTGTAGATCCGGGCGCTGTGCACCGGGCCATCGCCGGATTTCGCTCGGGCCCGGGCGCGGCCGCTGAGCACGGCACGTGCGGCAGCCTGCGCATCGAGCGGGTCCGACTTCCCCAGCAGACGGCGGGCGGCGCGGTCGGGCCGATTCACTTCGAACACCTGGACGTGCTGGGCCAGCAGGTAGCGGGACAGACCCGCACCGAAGGTGCCGGTGCCCTCCACGCCGGCCCGGCGCACCGTGCCCCGCTTGCGGGCCCAGACGAGCAGCTGACGGTAGCCGGCCGCCGTCGCCGGGAAGGACTCGGTGCCAAGGATCTTTCCCAGCGGAGAGATCACGGCCGCGACATGGACTTCGCCGTGCGTGTCCACGCCCAGGACGACCTCGCGCCGAACGGGAGGACCCGTGCTCAAAAAAAGTGCTGCGTGGTCGGGTCGTCATGATGGTTCGCCTCCCGCTATGTGAGATACAGAGTGGATGGCACCGGCCTGCCCGGGCGGTCTGAACCGTGATGGCGCCTGATCTGCAAGGCCCCTATAGGGACACGCCCTCTGGCTCGGTGGCAGGCGGCATCCCGCAACGATGGCCGACATGCCTGTGACTGGACACTTCGGTCAAAAATCTCACGAGTCAGACCCCGTCCGGGATGGCGCTGCACAACGATCCCATCGATGCCGGTACAGCGGCATGACTCGATCACTGCCGGAGGACTTCGGCCGAACAGACGCTCAACCTGATTGAGCACGCTGACAAGGCGTTGACTTTCGCACGCACTTGACTGGTACTGACGGGGAGTCGTCACAGAAGGCGGGCGAACGGGACGGGAGGCTATCGCATAATCACCGCTCCAGGCTCGAGGTCTTACTGCTTACCGTGCACGAGTCGCCGGAAGCTGTGGGCCCGACCTGGCGGTATGGACCCTGCGCGTCTGGCGAATCCGGGTCACCCGGTGGGGTTGACTGTGTGACCGACGACAGCGATCCCGAGTCCGATGACGACGGGTATCCATGAGACGAAGGCCAAGCCAGAGACCGCGACCAGTATGCCGGTTCCCCAAAGCCTGGGGTTACGTACTGTTCTGGCGAGCCATCGTCCAGGCATCCGGTTGCAGATCAGGGCGTAGGTACCAACCCCTGCACCGGTCACGCCCAGAACCGCCACGACAATGAGCCCGAGCGTCAAGAGTCCACCGAAGGTCATCGCCATCCTTTCGCCTGCTGCAAAGCTACTCGTCAGGTGAGCGCCCGACGACCAGCCCGTTCATCCACGGCGTCCGTACCGCTCACAACGGTCTCCCGGCCTCGATCCACTCGCCGCGGCAGTCATCAACTTCCGATCAGGCGAGGGAGTTATACCGGCGCCCGTGCAGTCCCTCGGCTTTCCGCGCTTCGGCCGATATCGCGGAGCATGCGGCGGACGAGAACACGGTGGCCGCCGGAACCGATGACGAGCCCTCGGTAAAGCGCCCCGGGCAATTTGGGGAAAAGGGCGTGTGAACGTGCGCTGAGCAGTGTTCCGTCCGGGTGGTCCGCCAGCGAGAAGGTGAGTGCGTAGTGCGAAAAACGGTGCCTGCCCACGAGGATGAGGCGCTTCCCGCACACGCTTTCGGCCACCGCGAACCCGGGAATGGTCGAGCCTTGGAGCGGCAGTATGCCGGTGACGCTACGCGGCTCGGCGCCCACGAGATGGGCGAATCCGCTGCTGACCCCCAGATGGGTCCGGGCGATCCAGGTGGTGAGTGCATCCCAGGTACTCGGCGCGGGTGCCACAACACGTACCTGGTGCTCATCGATGAAGGGGAGTCCGGACGTGGGGTCGGTCGGTTCCATAGGGATGCTTCGTCCTCCGCGGCGCGCTCGGGTCGGGTCTCACAGGAGCCCAGTAGATCGTCCGCCGCGAGGAGACCTTCATCATCACCGCGCTGCGTCAGGCGATTGGCCGCCATGACGCCGGCGTAACCGCCTCCGATGACCACCACATCGGAATGCTCAGCCATGATGTCTCCCTCGTTTCGAGCGGGTTCGAGCGGTTCGACCAGGAGACACCGCCCCATCGGTCCCTGTGACAGGGGGTGAGTCAGCTCCCTTCGCAGGCGTGCCCGTCTGAGCGGACGCGGCCCACGGGGGCCCAGGCTCCTCGATGGACGCGGGACGAACGCGAGGGACCGATTGGCGTCATCCGTCGGTCAGTTGCTGGATGGCCTTGATGGCTTTCCCTGCTCCGTTTTCGGTCGCCATGTGTTGTGCCGCTTGTGCTGCGGCTCGGCTGTGCGTCTGCTGCTTCACCACTTGGTGCAGGGAGTCGGCGAGCCGTTCAGCGGTGAGGGACCGGAAGGGGATCGGGTCGGTGGCGGCACCGACGGTGGCGAGCCGCCTTGCCCAGAACGGCTGGTCCGCGGTGACCGGGACGGGGACGGCGGGTACTCCGGCACGCAGCGCGGCGGCGGAGGTGCCGGCTCCGGCGTGGTGGACCACCGCGGCCAGCCGTGGGAACAGCAGGGCGTGCGGTACGTCCCCGATGGTGAGTACGTCGTCCCCGTCGGCGGCGAGGTGGGCGCTGCCGGCCTGGAGGATGCCGCGCAGTCCGGCGCGGTGCAGGGCTTGCACGGCGATCTCGCTCAGTCGTTCCCCGTCACCGGAGGCCATGCTGCCGAAGCCGATGAGAACGGGCCGGGGTCCGGCGGACAGGAAGTCCTCAAGCTCGGAGGGCAGGCGTTCGGCCGGGTCGTGGTGGGGCCACCAGTTTCCTACGACGTCCAGGCCGGGGCGCCAGTCGGAGGGTCGGGGCACCAGTGCCGTGCTGAAGCCGTGCAGGATGGGCCAGTTCGCCCGTTCCCGTCGCCGGCGCGCCTCGGCCGGCGAGGCCGGAGGGAGAGCGAGGCGGTGGCGCAGTTGTGTGACGGCCTGTGTGTAGACGCGGTCGGCCATCCGCAGGGCGAAGCGCCCGGTTGCCCGGTTGGCGAGTCGGCCCAGTGAGCGGGAGCCGGTCACGACGGGCGGGAAGTCGCCGGTCGGTGCGGTGGGCTGGAGGTACACGCCGAGGCTCGGGGTGCCCGTGGCCTCGGCGATGTGCCAGCCGAGCGGGGCCGTGGTGGTGGACAGCAGGAGCAGGTCCGTGCCTTGGTCCACGGCGTCGGCGAAGCCCTGACCGAGTTCGGTGACGAACGCGGCGGCGGTCCGCATCAGGCCGCGTTTGCCCGCGACATCGCCACGGGCCCGGGTGGCGGCCGGCAGGCTGCGGAACTCCAGGCCCGCCTCGTGTGCCAGGGGTGCGAAGGCGTCGGTGGCGGCGAGGGCGACGTCGTAGCCCGCCCGGCTCAGTGCGGCGCCCAGCCCCGTGTAGGGCGCGACGTCGCCACGCGATCCGGCCGCGGCGATCAGGATCCTCATCGTTGCTCCTCGGAGTCGGTGCGCGGGCCCGTATGGCGGTCCGCGTTGGCGTGGACCGCATTGCGCGTGTAGGCGGCCAGGCCCGGGCGCTGCTGGGAGGGCGGTACGACCAGGGCGAAGGCGCGCGGGTCGGCGACGAAGTCGTCCGCGATGCGCCGGTGCATGTCGGGCGGGCAGGAGGTGAACCAGCGTGCGCTGGCGCTGCCCTTCCGAGTGCGCCCACTTCAGCTCTGCCTCGGTGGCGTAACTCAGGTCGAAGGCGACCTCGCCGAAGACCTCGAAGCGTTCTTCGGGGGTCAGGGGCACCCCGGTCTTCTGGACCTCGATGGCCCGCTCCGCCACCTCGGCCAGTCGCTGCAGGCGGGCGATCTCCTCGTTCAGTTCTCGCTGCCGGGCCCGGAGCCGCTCCAGGGGGTTCACCTGCGGGTCCTTGAAGATCGCGGCGATCTCGTCGAGGGGGAAGCCGAGTTCGCGGTAGAAGAGGATCTGCTGGAGACGGACGAGGTCGGCCTCGTTGTAGAGGCGGTATCCGGCGTGGCTGCGGTCACTGGGCGAGAGCAGTCCCGCCTTGTCGTAGTGATGCAGGGTCCGCACCGTCACCCCGGCGAATGTCGAAACCTGTCCCACGGAGTAGCTCATCCACCTGCCCCTTCGTCAGCACGCAGCCTCAAGCCTGACGTAGGGGGAGGGTCAAGTCGTGCTCGGGCGGGACATGGCGAAGGCCGCGTTCGCAGGGGGTCCACGTCGCTCGCGTCCGTCCTGACCGTGTGCGACAGTGCGCGGCGCTTTCCACCGCCTCCCCTTGCTGTAAGAATTACTGTTACAGCAAGGGGGGTGGAGGATGTGAGCGCCAACAGCAGGATGACCGTCGCTGTCCATGTGCTGACCTGGATGGCCCTGGTGCACGATCGCGGACGCGTGGTGGTCACCTCGGACCAGATCGCCACGAGCGTGGCCACAAACCCGGTCGTGATCCGGCGCAGCCTCGCGGATCTGCGAGAGGCGGGGCTGGTGACGGTCCGGCACGGCGCGGGGGCCGGCTGGACGCTGGCTCGCGCCGCGGAGTCCATCACCATGCTCGACGTCTTCCGCGCGGTGCACGACGAGCCTCTCTTCGCCCTGCATCGCGGCGAACCGAACCAGTCATGCCCCATCGGCCGTGGCATCCGGCCCACGCTGCGCGACGTCTACGCCGACGCGGAGGAGGCCGTTCGCCGGGAGCTCGCGAGGGTCACGATCGCGGACGTCCTGCGGGACACCCTGGCCATCCGCTCCGACTGAACCTGCGCCCCGGCGCGGCCGGTTTCGCGCTCACCCTTAGTTGTAACTGAACTTGTTTCATCGACGCGGACCTCCGGCGGACCCGGGTGGTCCTGCCATCTCACCTACGGAGGTGTAACGCCATGCTGGCGATCGAGTACCGGCGCCACGGCGGCTACGAGGAACTGCAACTCGTGGAGCGCCCCGCCGAACCGGCTACCGGCGGCCGGGCGTCGATCAGGCTCTCCTACGCCGAGGTGAGCCCGGCCGACGACACCATCAGGGCGGGCCGGATGGATGCTTCCCTGCACCGGGCGCCGCCCCTCGTACCCGGCGGTGGCGGAGTGGGTCGGGTCACCGACCCTGGAGCGACCGGCCTGGCGGAGGGCACGCGCGTGGTGGTCGGCGGCGGTGGTCTCGGCTGGCGCACGGACGGCACCTGGCGCGAGCAACTGACCGCGGAGGCCCCCCAGCTGATACCGATTCCCGACGGAGTGGGCGACGAGGCCGCCTGTGCCCTGTTCGCTGGTGCCGGATACAGCACCGCCTACCTTGTGCTGACCCGGGTGGCCGGGCTGAAGGCCGGCTGCACCGTCCTGGCACCGGGCATCGGCGGCTCTGTCGGCATGGGCGCCGTGGAGGTGGCCCGCGAGCTAGGCGCGTCCCTGGTCCTGACCACCGCCAGCCGCACCGACAAGGCGGAACAGGCACGCGCCGCCGGTCACCAGCACGTGATCGACCTGTCCCGCGAATCCCTGGCCGCCGGTGTCGCACGCATCACCGGCGGCAGGGGCGCCGACGTCGTGGTCGACGGCGTCGCCGGTCCGGTGCTCGGTGACTGCATCGCCTCCCTCGCACACGGAGGTGTCTACGTCGGTGTCGGATACGCCGGCGGCATCGAAGGAACGGTGAACATCACCGACTTGATATGGAAAAACGCCACCGCCCGTGGCTACACGTTCACGACGACCCCGCCCGACGTCGCACGGGCTGCCAGAGTAACCCTGCTGAGGTGGCTGGCAGCGGGCCGCATCAACCCCGTCGTCGCTCGCGTGCTGCCACTGGAACAGGCGGCCGAGGCGCAACGCCATCTGATCGAGGATCGGCCCTTCGGCCGTGTCCTGCTCAAGATCGATCGCTGAAGCAAGCTGGAACAGGAGGAGTCAGGACATGGAACCTCGCGAGGCACTCACGGCCGACATACCGGAACTGATCCGGCTGCGCGCAGTCGCGCTGGAGGGCCTGGGCATGGATCCCGGGCCGGCCGACACGCCGTGGCGGCGCATCGCCCACGGCTGGTTCGAGGAGCGCATCAACCGTCGCGACGACTGTGTCTGCCTGGTCGTCGGGGGCGAACCCGGTGAACCCCTCCTCGCCTGTGGCATGGCCTGGATCACCTACCATCTGCCCAGTGCGCGCTGGCCCGACGGACGCCGCGGCTACCTCGACGGCATCGTGACCGACGTCCCCGCCCGCGGCCAAGGCCACGCACGCCGCATCGTGGACGCACTGGTCGGCCGCCTCCGCACGGCGGGCATCCACTACGTCCAACTGCACGCCAGCATGGCCGGAAGGCCGGTGTACGAGGCCGCGGGCTTCGTCACGGGCAGTTACCCGAGCATGGACCTGATCACGGCTCCGCCCGCCGGATGAGGGACTGCCAAGTCCCCCGAGTAATCGGCAACTCGATCTGCCTGAATGTCCACAGCCCAGTCGGCGACGGCCGTCCGAGCGGCATGGCCCCGGCCGTCGTACTGTGACGTGCCAGTGCGTGGGTCAGACCTGTTCGAAATGAAACGCCTTGATGAAGCAGTCACGGGGCTGGGCGACGGCGAAGAGGATGCACTCCACGAGCGACTGCGCGGTGAGGGCGTCCTCGGCCGCCCGCTGGGTGGTCTCCCACTCCTCGGAGAGCGGATCGGCGTTAAGGAAGTCGGGCGGGTAGAGCGAGATCACCCGGACTCCCTGAGGACGCAGGCGCCTGGAGAGGATCTCGGTGAACCCCGCCTGGGCGCTCTTGGCCGCGTAGAAGGCGTCGTGCGCGTCCGAGCGGTGGTGGCCCGGTGTTCCGCATGCGGAGACCATCGTCACGACATCCGGCTTGTTCGAGTTGAGCAGGAGGGGGAGGAAGCTCTTCGTTGCCAGGACGGTGCCCGTGGCACCGGAGGCGATGGTGTCGACGACGTCGGCGTCGGTCGCGGACAGCAGGTCCGGCCCCGTCAGATAGCGAGAGCCGTTGTTGATGAGGACATCGACGCGGTCGGTGTGGTCCGCGACGCCGGAAGCGAAGTCGCGGATCGAGGCGGGCTCCGTCAGGTCGCAGGCGAAGGCGTGCACCCGCTGGTGGCCGCGGCCGCGGAGCTCGTCGCGGACTCGCTCGGCGGCGGCGAGGTGGCGTGCCGAGAGAAAGACCTCGGCACCGAGGTCCGCGAGGCGGATGGCCAGGGTCCGTCCGAAGTCGCGGCCGGCGGCTGTGATGACAACGCGGTGGTTGTCCCATCTCATGGTGTCGTCCCTGATTCGTGGATCGATTGGTGCGGTGCATCGCGGCGGCGCGGTCTGCGGCGCGGACAGATCGGTACCCCGACGGATGCCACGGCCGCTGACCATGACGACTCCGGCAAGCCGGGCGAGAGCCAGGTCTACGCTATCGGTCATGCCCACTCACAAACGGTCGTTCACCGTCAACGATGATGTCGAGGTGCCCAACCCTGGTGCGGGCGAGGTCTGGACCGTCGGCGCCGTCATCCTCAACAGGGAGGGGCGCGCCTTCGCCCAGAAGCGGAGCGGGGACCGTCGCCTGTTTCCCGGCACCTGGGACATCGTGGGCGGCCATGTCGAGGAGAGCGAAACACTTCTGGAGGCACTCGCACGCGAGGTCGAGGAGGAGACCGGCTGGCACCTGACCCACGTGCGGCAGCTCCTTGGTACCACGACCTGGACGGGGGACGACGGCGGTGGCCTGCGTCACGAGGCCGACTACCTGATCGAGGTCGACGGCGACCTGGACCACCCAGAGCTGGAATGGTCCAAGCATTCCGCCTACGACTGGTTCGGCCCCGACAACCTCGCCCGCCTCAAGGAGAACTGCGGCCCCGGGCAGTTCATGATCCACGACCTCGTCGCCCGGGCCATCGAAGATCCCGGACGCGTCATCCCCATGACCTGAGTCGGAGGCTCTCCGAGCAGGGGCACGTTCCGGTTTCCGCCCCCGGTACACCGGGTCGTCTTCTAGGGTCGTCCCTATGATGATCGACACCGACGCCGTCGGCTTGCTGTTCGATTCCCTCCGGGCGGACGCGCTCACCAGCCAGGACCAGCTGCGCGAACTCTATCCGCAGCCGAACCCGAACTCGCTACGCAAGGAGACCGACCGCCTCACCGAGGAGACCCGGGCGCTGATCGGCTGTTCCTCACTGGTGTTCATCGGCAGTGCGGACCGCCAGGGCCGGGCGGACGTGACTCCACGCGGCGGTGCCGCCGGGTTCGTCTCGGTGCTGGACGAGCAGACCCTGGTGATCCCCGACGCGACCGGTAACAAGCGGCTCGACACGATGCACAACGTGCTGCAGACCGGACGCGTCGGGCTGCTCTTCCTCATCCCCGGTCGCCCTACCACGCTGCGGGTCAATGGCCGCGCCTGTGTGTCGGCACGCCCGGAACTGCTGGCCCAACTCACCCCTGTGGGAAAGCCACCGGTCACAGCGCTCGTGGTTCAGGTCGAGCAGGTCTATCCGCACTGCCCGAAGTCACTGATGCGCGCCAACGCCTGGCGACCGGAGCAGTGGCTGCCCGCCGACGCCCAGCCGAGCAGCGCCGAGGTGACCCTGGCCCAGCTGAACCTGCCCGGCCTGACCCTGGACCAGGTCGAGGAGGCCGAACAGGAGTCACTGCGCCTGCGGTACGAATGAATTCGATGCGAGAAGTCGCTTTCCTTCGGTATCGCATCCCGTGAGCTGTTGTCCGATGTCGAGCCATGACCGCATCGCCAATCGTCAGGCCAATGGCCACCCGGCGGCTGGTTAGCATGACGATATTGAGCAGCGGACGCGTCGTGTCGCGAGTCAGGCACACAAGGACGTAAGACAAAAAGGCACCCATAATGGCGTCCGTCAGCTGCCTGCCCGGTTCGACCGAGACGAACCGACAAGCTGGCGCCCGCCAGTGGCAATGGGCTTTGCCCTGCTCGAGGCTCGGGGGAGGTCTAGCAGTTGGCGAGGCGAGCGTCGGCCAAGGCTATCGATCCAGTGACGAAGGCTTCGATGGGCAGCGACAGCAGGATTTCGCTGTCGCTGGCACCCCAACGGCCACCGATCACGCCCATTCTCTACCGACATCCCCCTGAAAGGCTGGTTGCGCATGCTGCCCGAGGGGAGGTTCACCACACGTCTGGGACCAGGCGTGGCATCGTCCCCTTTACTGGCCGCCGGAGAACTGCGTGAAACCCTGAGGCGCATGACCCGGATTCTGACGCGCACGGACCTGCTGGAACTGCTGGATCCCTCGGACTGCATCAGGGTGCTTCGAGAAGGGTTTGCCGCGTCCGTGCACAGTTCTCCGCCAGGCCAGCGGGTGCGCACCGATCTTCCCTTCCCGGGTACTGCGACAGCCTTGCTGCCCGGACTGCTTCCGAGGACGGACGCCTATACCGTCAAGGTCAATGCGAAGTTTCCTGGAGCGGTCCCGTCCCTGCGGGGTGTGATCTGTCTCCACAGCGGCACGGACGGCGAACTGCTGGCTCTGATCGACTCCGCCACCATCACGGCCTGGCGGACGGGCCTCGCCGCGGCCCTGGCCACCGATCTGATCGCCCGGCCGACGGGCGAGGGCGCATGCACGGTCGGGGTGATCGGCGCAGGAGCCCAGGCGGGACTGACCATCCGTGGACTTCGCGCGCTGAGATCATGGGGCCGTCTGGTCGTCCACGATGTCGACGCACGGCGGGCGGCCGCCTTCGCCCAGCGGCACGGCGGCACCGTGGCGTCGACGCCGGCGGAGGTAGCCGCCGCGGCAGACGTGGTGGTCCTGGCCACCTGGTCGCATGAACCCCTGCTGCATCTGAAGGACGTGCGGCCGGGACAGCACCTGACCACGCTCGGTGCCGACGAGCCCGGCAAGCAGGAACTCGCCCCCGAGGTACTGCTCTCCGCCCGGCTGATCGTCGACGACACCACACTTGTCGCAACGCATGGCGCCCTCGCCAACGCCGGCTTGCCCTCCTCGACAGCTGCCGCCTCTCTCGGAGAGGTCATCCGCGGCGATGCCCTCGCCCGCAACCACAGCCGGGAACTCACCGCCTACGCTCCCGTCGGCCTGCCCTGGCAGGACCTGGCCCTGAGCTGGCTGGTCTTCCAGCGCGCCGAGGAAACAGGAAGGGGAGCAATCGTCGATCTCCTGTCATGACCGCTACCGAGGTCATCGCATCTGACGGTGCGGAGATCAGCTATGACCAGCAGCCAGCCAGGCTTCCGGGCGGTTGTGTGACCTGCTCATGGCGAGCCGACGGCTGTCTCGAAGTCCGCGATGCTCGCCCCCCCCGGCACACGCAACGCCACCCGTCCCCGGACCACTCTCGGCATTGCGGGATCAGACGGACAACGCTCCCAGTTGAAGTCCAGCGCCCTGGTCTCATGGCGGGGCCGGCTGAAAGGGTGGACCGCACGATAGTTTTGAACGCGTTCAACTCTTTGGTCTAAGCTCATAAGAGACAAAGGAGGGGGAGCCGATGAAGGTCGTGATTCCGGGCGGCACCGGACAGGTCGGCACTGTCCTGACGCGTGCACTGGCCGGCGCCGGCCACGAGGTCGTGATTCTCACCAGACGGCCCAGGTGCGAGGGCGAGGTCCAGTGGGACGGTCGGACCCTGGGGCCGTGGAGGGCTGCGGTTGACGGCAGCGATGTCGTCATCAATTTGGCCGGACGCTCCGTGAGTTGCCGGTACACGACGGCTAATCTGCAGGAAATGATGGATTCCCGGGTCGACTCCGCCGGGGTCGTGGGCGCCGCGATCGCGGGTGCTGCCCGGCCGCCCCGCGTCTGGCTGCAGATGAGCACCGCGACGGTGTACGCGCACCGCTTCGACGCCCCCCACGACGAGGCCACCGGTGTGATCGGCGGTACCGAACCGGGCGTGCCGGACTACTGGGCGTACAGCGTCGAGATCGCCAAAGCCTGGGAGCAGGCTCAGCAGCAGGCGGAAACGCCGGCCACGCGCAAGGTCGCTCTGCGCTCGGCCATGGTGATGAGCCCCGACCCCGGCGGGGTCTTCGCCGTCCTGCTGGGACTGGCCCGCCTGGGTCTCGGCGGCCCGGTCGCCGGTGGCGCACAGTACGTCTCGTGGATCCACGAACACGACTTCGTGCGCGCGGTGGAATTCCTGATCGACCAGGAAAACATCGCGGGGCCGGTGAACCTGGCGGCTCCCCATCCCCTGCCACAGCGCGCATTCATGCGCACCCTGCGCTCCGCGTGGGGTGTACCGGTGGGTCTCCCCGCGACCAAGTGGATGGCCGAGGTCGGCGCGTTCGCTCTGCGTACCGACACCGAACTGCTGCTGAAGAGCCGCCGAGTCGTCCCAGGCCGACTGGACCAGGCAAGCTTCAACTTTCAGTACACACAGTGGCCGCAGGCCGCGGATGAGCTGGTGCGCCGGGTACGCACACGGGTCAGACGCGGTCCTGGGGCACGCCGGTGAACGGATCCGGCACCAACGGCGGCCGATCCGCCGCCCTGCCGGGCCCTGGCCAGCCTCGCCACCACGTGATCAAACCGGACAGACCCACTGAACGACGCCATTCCGGCGTCTGGAGTCGGAGGAACCATGGGGACTGGACTCGGATCCGTAGTGTTTGTCCTCTACTTGCTCTACGCACTCATCATGTTGCCCTTCTGCGTTCTCGTCGGTTCGAGAACGTCCCAGCGCATGGGCTGGATGATGTCGGTTCCCCTGCTCTTCCTTCCTCTGGCACTGTTGATTGCCCTCTTCATCCCCTGAAGCCTGCACAGCTGAGGAAATGTCTCGGTTCCGGCGCCGGCCCGTACTCGGTGGTGTCGCCAGGTCTCCCAGAGGCGCAGGAGAGTAAAGAAGCCTCCATCGCGGCATTGTCACCTGTCGCACAGGGCCAGCCCCGTGAGCCGATCAGGCCCCTCACGCACACGAGCGGAGATCAATTTCCGTAACCGGCGTTCACTTCGCCAGCCGCAGTCCATGTGCACCACCTTCCGGGCTCCTGGCGGGGGGCGACTATGACTTCCGGTGCGTTCACCTCACCGGTGGGATGTTCGGTGATGTCTGTGGACCGCAGCCTGCTCGGCCTGTCCGTTCCATAATGAAGAGCATCGTTCGGGGAGCCGATAGAGATGACCGCAGTACGCATGACAGCCGCCGTGCTGGCCACATGGGCCACGCTGATCTTGCTCCTACTCGCGCCGTCGCTCTTGCCAGAGCATTGGCACTACTATATCTACTCTCCAGCGAGCGTGGGCCTGTGGCTATTGGCCCTACTCGTCGCCCCTGTCGTGGTCTGCATCGTGAAATGGCCGTGGATCAAGTCGGGCAGCAGGTGATCCGCGCCCCGCATACAAGCCGCGGACTACCCGGTACGCCTGGTCATCAACTACGGGACGGACCTTAGCGGGTACATCATTGTGCTGGCAGGTGCGCCTACGACAGATACGCCGCAGCCCTCCACAGCACCTCGTTTTCCTGCTCCAGCAGCCGGATCCGCTTCCGGGTCTTGTGCACCTCGACCGACTCGTCCAACGTCGTTGCTGGCTGGGCGCCCTTGTGTTGCTGTGACGTTGTCCAGTGACCCTGGCGTCACATCGTTCAGCGGCCCCGGGGATTGGTCCGCGTCGAGGCCACCGGAGGGCAATTCGGCCTTCTCTTCCGGGGGGTTGAGGCGTCTGAGGCTTTGGTCGTAGGTCGCAAGTCGGTGGCGGAGTGAACGGCGGCAACAGAGGATTGAGGACGTGGAATCTCCTGGTTTTGATGTACAAGCTTTCCTGCAGCAGCCGCTCACCGCTCGTATCGCGACGAGCGGGCCGACGGTGCGTCCTGTCTGGTTCCTCTGGGAAGAGGGCGCTTTCTGGATCTTGACAGGCCCATGGGCCCGGCTGTTCGACCGCGTGAAGGACGACCCGAGCGTCGCCCTCACGGTGGACGAGTGCGATCTCGCCACGGGGCGCGTCCAACAGGTGATCGCTCGAGGCCAAGCCGAACTTGTGCCTTTCGACGTGCCCAGAGGGCGGCGCAAGCTTGCCCGTTACTTGGGTGCGGACGAGGCTTTGTGGGACGAGCGTTTCGTGCACTACCTGCATGATGACCCGGGCGAGCGAGGCACGATGTGGTTGCGCTTGGTGCCCGCCTCGCTCACCGCGACGGATCTCAGCTACTCCGTGACATCGTGAGGGTGTGCTTCGCGCCGTCGATCTTATGCGCCTTGGTCCCGGCCAGGCGGTAAAGCAAACTTCCGGTGGCTTTGACCTGCGACTGCTCTGATTCAGGTCCTGCCACCTGGGAGGTCACCTGGGCTGTTTACGAGTCTGCTTCACTTCTCGGTCAACGGCCCAGGCGTCGGCGACCGGACCGAGGTGGCCGAGCTTGTCGGGGTTGATGACCGAGCGGATGGTCTGGATCTGCCCGTCGAGCATGTCGAGGGCGAGGACGTGGAGGACCTTGCCGTCGCGATCGCGGAAGAGCGCGCCCGGCTGCCCGTTGACCCCGCGCGGTTCGCACGTGATGTCGACCTGTGCCATCAGCGGGTAGACGGTGGCGAGCAGCCTGGCCACGTTCTCAGCGCCGGCGACGGCCCTGGCCAGCTGCGGGGCCTTGCCACCGCCGTCCCCGACGAGCTGGACATCGGCCGACAGCAGACTCTGCAGTCCATCCACGTCTCCCCGCGCCAGTGCCTCGAAGAACCGCCTCGCCAGCTCCTGCCGCTCCTGACGGTCCGCTTCGAAGCGAGGCCGTCCCTCGTTCATGTGGCGGCGGGCCCGTACGAGCAGCTGTCTGCACGCCGCCTCCGAGCGCCCCACGGCCGCGGCGATCTCGTCGAAGCCGAAGGCGAAGACCTCCCGCAGCACGAACACCGACCGCTCCAGCGGGCTGAGCCGCTCCAGGAGCAGCAGCGCCGCCATGGACACGGAGTCGGCCAGCTCCGCCGCGCGTGCCGGCTCCTCGTACGGATCGTCCAGGAGCGGCTCGGGCAACCACGGACCGACGTACTCCTCCCGCCGCACCCGGGCGGAGCGCAGCACGTCGATGGCGATCCGCGTCACCGTGGCCGACAGGTACGCCTTGACCGACACCGGCCGGGTGGTCGAGGCGTCGTAGCGGAGCCAGGTCTCCTGCACCGACGCCCCTATAACGCAGGGGTGTGGGAAACCGGTCTGACCAGGTTGAAGACCTCGCGGGCGGCATACCGCTTGAGGCATCGGATGATCTCGCGTCGGGTCCTGCCCTCCTGGGTGCGGCGTTCGTAGTACGCCCGGGTGTGCGGGTCGTGGCGCAGGCGGGTGAACACGATGCGGTGCAGGGCAGCGTTCGCCTGACGGTCGCCGCCGTAGTTGAGCCGACGCGTGCACCGTCGGCCAGAGGAGTACTCGATGAGGCTGACTCCGCAAAGGGCAGCAAAGGACGCCTCAGTGTTCAGTCGCTCGGGATTGTCCCCCATGGTGATCAGGAGAGTGGCGGCACTGTCCGGGCCGATGCCCACCGGTACGAGCAGTTGCGGCGCGTGGCGTTCGACGAGCCGGGTCAGTCGCTGGTTCAGCTCATTGATCTGTCCGGTGAGCTGCTCGATGCGTTCGGCGAGCATGCGTAATGTCATGTGGGCGGCCTGGGCCACCACGTCCTCGTCTCCCCCACCACCATCGTGCGGGCCGAGGCGCGCGCAGGTGCGGAACAGCTCGGCGTTGCCGAGGCTCGACATGCGTTCCCGCAGGGCGGGGTCGGCGATGACCAGGACGGCCTTGAGCTGGTTGATCGCCTGGGTGCGGGCCTTGACCGCGGAGTCCTTGGCGAGCTTGTAGATCCGGGCGCTGGCAGGTAGCGAGACAAGCCGGCGCCGAAGGTGCCGGTGCCTTCCACGCCGGCCCGGCGCACCGTACCCCGCTTGCGGGCCCAGACGAGCAACTGTCGGTAGCCGGCCGCCGTGGCCGGAAAGGACTCCGTTCCCAGGATCTTCCCGAGTGGGGAGATCACGGCGGCGACATGCACCTCGCCGTGCGTGTCCACGCCCAGCACGACCTCACCCCGACTGGGCGGATCCGTACTGGAGGAGGTGCTGCGCTCTCTGGTCGTCATGGTGGTTCGCCTCCCGGGTGGTGACGTGCTGGGTGGATGGCACCGGCCCGCTCGGGCGGTCTGAACCGTGATGGCGCCTCAAACTCGGCAAGGCCCCTATAGGGACACGCCCTGTGGCTCGGTGACAGCAGAAACCATCCCGCAACGACAGTCGACACGCCTGTGACTGGACACGTCGGTCAAAGATCTCATGAGTCAGACCCCGCCCGGGACGGCACCGCGCCACCGTCCCACTGCTCCCGGCACAACGGCATGACCCGACCACAGCCGGATGGCTTCGTCCGAACCGGCACTCAACCTGCCCCGAACGGACTGACAACGAGTTGACTTCTCGCCCACTCGTGACCGGCATTGACAGACAGCCTGTGACCCGCCTTACCGGCAGTCCTTCATCGACCACGGAACGAACGGCCTCGAACCCTCGGTCGGTAAGCGGCCGGCCACAAGTCCTATAGCGGCTGCGCGAGATCTTCGCCGGCTTTACCTGGACGTCGTCCACGGCGACGAGCGGCAGGGCCCGCACGCTGGGGTCGTCACCTCTCGACGCGAGGGCGCGCGTCCGCTACCGACTGGCAAACGATGACGTATTCGCCCCGCTCAAACAGCCCCTTCTTTCCGGCCCCCTGCCTGCCCTTAACTCACCGTCGAGGGTCCGTTTACCCACACCGTCTCGCGCTCGGGATCACCTTCGCGCCAAATCGAGCGGCCCAGCGGAGTCCTTCGTCCACTCAGCCAGCAGACCCATGGCCAGGGCGAGGGGGGACCCCGTCGCGTTTCGGCCCCGATTCCCGCAGCACGTTAGTTCGAGGGTTCTCCTGATCATGCATTCCCGCGACCTTTCTTCACTCCTGACCCGCAGGTGATGCACTGTGCGCACACAAGCGCGAAGACTCGTCACGGCCTTTCTGACCCTGGCTCTACTGACCACAGCAGGTGTCGTCCCCTCCTGGGCGTCGCCCCGAGACCGTCCGCCCTCCACGGCCACCGCGACCATCACACAGGCGCAGGCCCGGACAGCCGCCGACCTGCCCAAGCCCCCCGAGGCCATGACGCTGGCCGAGCGGCGCAGGCAGATCGACGAGGACCGGCACGAACGGTCGCCGATGCATGAGTACATGGACGCGCCGGAGAAGGGGACCAAGGGGAAGCCCCACAGTCGGCCGGACAGGAACCGCATCGAACGCGGGCCCGCCGCCGGGTCGGAGGTGCCCCTCCAACCCCTTGCCGCGGCGGCCGAGAACCCCACCTGGGTGTCATCCTGGGCCACCGCGTATCCCGGGATGCTGTCGATCGGCGGGCAGGTGAAGCTGCCCAAGCGGGGGGATTCGTACACCGGGATGTGGCTGTACGTCCTGGACGAGGGCGGCTACCCCGTCGTGCAGCAGGAGATCAAGAAGGCCACGGACGATCCCAGCGGAGACACCCCGGACACCGGGGCCTGGTGCTACGACTGGTGGACGAGCAACTCCTACCCCACCGACCAATGTTTCTGGTGGACCGGCAGCGAGCTCGGCGGAATCCTCCAGGACGGCAAGAAGTACTACGCCTGGGTCTTCCTCAACAGCGCCGACGGAACCTCGAGTCCGGGCGGCACCACCTCACCGCTCGTGGAGGCGTTCTACACCCCGGTGATCCCCGGCTCGCAGGCGGGCATCTGCACCTGCTACGCACAGGCGCACCGTGCCGACCCGGTCAACACGGCGACCGGCATGTTCTTCGAACAACTCACCGACGCCTCCCTGGTGAGCCCCGGCGTGCCCCTGGCCCTGGAGCGCATCTACCGCTCCGACTCAAGTGCCGTCGGCCTGCTAGGGCGCGGCTGGGCGACCCCGTTCGACGCCAAGCTGATCGCGGCGACGGGGAAGGTGACCTACCGGACGGACGACGGGGCGTCGTTCGTCTTCACAGAGAACAGTGACGGCACGTACGCCGCACCGGCCGGGTCGGCGGCCAAACTGGTCAAGGGCACGAGCACTTACACGATCACCACGCCGGACCACACCAAGCGGACCTTCGACAGCAGCGGCCGGCTCACCTCCGTGGTCGACAAGGTGGGCAAGGGCCTGAGCCTGGCGTACGCGTCCGGCGTTCTTGCCTCCGTCAAGGACGCCGCCGGCCGCACCACCACCTTCACGCCCGGCACCGACGGACTGCTGTCCAAGGTGAGCCTGCCCGACGGTACATCGGTGTCGTACGGCTACACCGGCGGTCTGCTGACCTCGGTGACCGACCCTGCCGGGAAGGCGTCGTCGTACGCGTACGACGCGAACAAGCGGCTGTCGTCCTACACCGACCCGGCGGGCGGCAAGGTCACCAACATCTACGACACCGCGGGCCGTATCAAGTCCCAGACCGACCAGAACGGCAAGACCACCACGTTCACCTGGGACGGCAAGAGCGAGTCGCACACCACGGCCCCCGACGGCGGCGTGTGGACCGACGTGTACGCCGGCAACGTCCTGATGGAGACGATCGACCCGTACGGCAAGAGCATCACCTACGACTACGACCGTCATCTGCGGCCCGTCGCCATCACCGACCAGCGCGGCAACACCACCGAGATGACGTACGACAGCGCCGGGCGGATGCTCACCCGCAGCGCACCCTCTGCGCTCGGCTACGCGGAGAGCTGGACCTACGACGGTGCGGGCAACATCACCAGCCACACCGACGGCCGTAAGAACAAGACGACCTACACCTACAACACATCGAACCAGCTGACATCGACCACCGACCCACTGGGCGGCAAGACCGCCTACACGTACACCCCGCTCGGTGCGCTGGAGACCGTGACGACGCCGCGCGGGAAGGTCACCACATACGGCTACGACACGGCAGGCAACCGCACCTCGGTCACCACGCCGCTGGGTGAGAAGACGACGTTCACCTACGACATGGCCGGCCGGATTTTGACGAAGACGGACCCGCGCGGCAACGTCACCGGCGCCGACCCGGCCGACCACACCACGACGTACGCCTACGACGGCCGCGGCCTGCTCAGCTCGGCCACCGACCCCCTGGGCCGCACCACGACCTACGAGTACAACGGAGCCGAGCAACTGACCTCGGCCAAGAACCCGGCGGGCGACACCACCACGTTCACCTACGACGACGCCGGACACCTCACCCGGACCACCGACCCGGCCGGCAACTCCGTCACCCGCACCTATGACGCAAGCGGGCGTCTGGCCTCCGAGACCGACGCGGCCGGCGGCAAGACCACCTACACCTACGACAAGGTGGGACGCCTGCTGAGCAGCGTCTCGCCGCGCGGCAACGTCTCCGGCGCCGACCCGGCCGCCCACACCACGAGTTACACCTACGACGCGGCAGGCAACCGCACCAAGGTCACCGGGCCCACCGGCGCGTCGACCACCACGACCTACGACGCGATCAACCGTCCGCTGGTGGTCACCGACCCGTTGGGCCACACCACCGGCTACACCTACGACGCGAACGACAACGTCACCAAGGTCACCGACGCCGCGGGCGAGACGGTCAGCTCCGTCTACGACAAGAACAACCGGCTGACCAGCAGCACCAATCAGCTGGGCAAGACCACCTCCTACGCCTACGACGCCGACGGCAACCTCCTCAGCCGCACCTCCCCGCTCGGCCACAAGGAGAGCTGGACCTACGACGCCGACGGCCGCCAAGCCACCGCCGTCGACCCGCGAGGCAACGCCACCGGCGCCGACCCGGCCCAGTACACGACCACCTACGGCTACGACCCGGCCGGCAACCCGACCACGGTCACCGACCCGCTCGGCGGCGTGACCACCACCGCCTACGACGCCGTGAACAACGTCGTCAAGCAGACGGACGCCGACAAGCGCGCCACCGCCTACGGATACGACAAGTTGGACCGGCTGACCGAAGTCACCGCTCCGGACGGCGCGGTCACCACGTACGGCCACGACACGGCTGGCAACGTCACCGAGCGCACCGACGCCAACGGGCACGTCACCACGTACGGCTACGACGCGGCCCGCCGCCTCACCTCGGTCACCGACCCGCTGAAGCGGGAGACCACCTACGCCTACGACGCCGCCGGCAACCTCACCAAGAAGACCACGCCCCGCGGATCCACCGGCTACATCTACGACCCGCGCGGCCTGCTCACCAAGGTCGACTACTCCGACTCCACCCCCGACGCGACGTTCGGCTACGACGACGCCGGCCACATCACTGCCCGCGCCAACTCCAAGATCTCCGAGGACTTCGTCTACGACGCGGTCGGCAACCTCACCAAGACGCGCGGTTTCGCCTACACCTACGACGCCGCCGGGCAGATGCTCACCCGCAAGTACTCCGACGGCAACACGATCACCTACACCTACGACAACGACGGCCGCACCGCCACGATGCTGGCCGACGGCAAGACCACCACCTACACCTGGGACCCGGCCGGCAACCTCACCAGGTCCGCACTGCCCAACACCGAGACGGAGGACCGCGCCTACGACCGGGCCGGCCGCCTCACCACCGTCACCTCGGCCAAGGCCGGCACCACGGTCACCAAGACCGCGCACACCCTCTCCCCCGCGGGCCTGCCCACCCACGTCGACATCACCCGCGCGGGCGTCGGCACGACCGGCTACGACCTCACCTACGACACCGCAGGCCGTCTCACCTCCGGCTGCTTCCCGCAGCCCTGGGTCGCCGGCTGCGCCGCGAGCCGCGCCACGTCCTACACCTACGACAAGGTCGGCAACCGCCTGACCTCCACCCTCGGCACCACCTCCACCAGCTACGCCTACGACGCGGCCGACCAGCTCACCTCCACCACCACCGGCACCACGACCACCGCCTACGACTACGACGCCGAAGGCAACCAGACCAAGAAGGGCGCCGACACCTACACCTACGACCTGGCCGGGCAGATCTCCGCCGCCACCGTCGGCGGCACCGCCTACACCTACGACCACGACGCCAGCGGCAACCAGGTCGCCACCCTCAAGGACGGCGCGGTCACCCACCGCACCCAGTGGGACCCCAACGCCCCGCTGCCGATCCTGGCCACCGAATACGACAGCGCCTGGACCATCAAACAGTCCTTCCGCTACGACCCCCTCGGCCAGCCCACCTCCGTCAGGACCGGCACCGGTGCGCTCTTCTACTACCACCACGACACCCAGGGCTCCCCGGTCGACGTCACCAACAGCACCGGCACCCTCTACCAGCGCTGGGCCTACGACCCGTTCGGCACCCGGGTCCTGGGCACCGTCACCGGCGGCGCCCCCGCCAGCCCTCCCGCCTACACCGGCGCCCGCCACGAAACCACCACCGGCAACCTCGACCTCCACGCCCGCCAGTACAACACCACCACCGGCCGCTTCACCCGACCCGACCCCGCCGCCCGCGCCCAGACCACGCCGTACAACTCGCCCTACGCCTACGCCGACAACGTCCCCACCCTCCTGACCGACCCCAGCGGACTGACCCCCGACGACCCCAACAACGACCGCGTCGACAGCCTCGGCGAAGCAGCGGGCATCTTCGGCGACGCCTTCGTCGACGTCTTCAAGTCCCCCTTCGTCTTCCTCGGAGACGCGTACGACGCGTTCACCGGCCAGAACGGCGGCGCCGGCGCCTTCGTCGACAAGTACCTCCCCGTCCGCCCCGCCTACCGCCTCTACCGCGCCGAATACATGCTCCGCCAGCAGGGCTGCGACGCCCTCGCCGACCTCTACGCCGAGACCGCGGAGGAACTCACCCAGCAAATCGCCCTCGTTGGGATCGGCGGCCTGACGGGGTGGCGACGAACTGCGGTCAACCCCAGTAGCGGCATTGCCGCAGAGGCGGGAGCAAGTGCGATTACACGGCTCCTCTACGGGGCCCGTAAGGGCGAGGGGCTTCCCGGCTCTGCAGGCGTGACGATTGACCGCCGTCCTACGGTGACAGAACTGGAGAATCTGACCATCAAGCACGGGGTCGAGTTCGCCGTCACCTACAAGCTGGGGCCAGGCCCCAAGGGCGCCGGGGGGCAGTACTTCCTCTACTCCGGTGAGGTCGCCGCAGTGAGAGTGCCTGTCTCGGCGGATACCATCCTCATCTACCACACCCATCCGGGCGGAACCCGTTGGCCGAGCAGTGCGGACAAGGCGCTCCTGGAACTGTTCGAGAGCGCCGGGTCACCGATGCGCTCCTCAATGGTCATTCCCGTCGGAAGGAATGGGTTGGTAACTACTTTCACTAAGGACGGAATCTCAGAGTGGAGCCAGCTCAAGTGACACAGAAGACCGGCGGGTACGAATTCCTCTGGGACGGGTCGGAAGAAGGCTGGGTGGTTGTCCGGACGAAGAACGGTCCCGGCGCCATCTACAACACCATGACGCGTCAGGCTCTCGTAATCGAGGACGACGACGAACACGAACACGCCATCCGAATGATGAGGGAACACGCGTGCCCTTACCTGGACTCAATCCCGTAGCCACCACGACACCATGACCGCCGACCACCACGGCCTCCGCTCGAGGCTGTGGTGGCGGCCCCATCCGCCCCGGGCTCACTGAGGTGTGAACCCGTCAGCCCTCCAACGTGGCGGATTGCAACCGATGCGTGCCGCGCGGCGGGTCGGCTGCCGGAATCCCCGCACCGCGCCCGGGAACCGCCTGCCCAGGACCTGGTCGATCAAATCGGCGCATCGGCCGCCCGACGACAGCAACTGGGGCGCCCGAACTGCTGCGTACGAGCCGGAGAACGGCGTGGTCAGCCGCTGCTGCCCCTGGGCCTGCCGCAGCGAGGGGCAGCCCGTGCAGGACGACTTCAGGCGGCCTCGTGCGTCGTACCAGGAGGCGCTAGATTTCACGCAAGCAAACAACCGTGTCCTGGTCGATCGCGTGAAGTCCCTAGGTCGTGTGTTGCGCATCGGTCGTACGAGACGTGCCGTCGTTGTGCCCCTTGCTTCGGGTGGCTCCCAAGAGGACAACCGCGTGCAACCGCGCCGCGCCGCCGTTGCAACCCACCCGTTCGGAAGCCCCGCTAGGCCGTGCCCCACCCCGCCGGCGGCCCACCCCATCTGCTCGCGGGCCGAATCCCCGCAAGCGCCGCCAACGAACTCCGCAGCCTCGCAAGGCGCCAGCCCGGTTGCCTGAGCAATCTCACCCCCAGCGCGGTCAACCCGGCCCTCCCGCGGCAGCCGCCTTCGCCGGCTAGGTGGATCTTGCAGGTCAGGCCGCCCCGGGACCGTCCGAGTCCCTCGTCGGGGCGGTGGTGCCGAGGCGTCGTCCTTTTTTCGGGACCCGCGGCCGCATCTTGCGGGCGCCGGCCGCGTGCTGATGGGCTCGGCAGGACGTCGAGTCGACGCCGATCATCGACCAGTCGATCCGCCCTGCGAGGTCGGCGTCGGCCTGGACCGACTGCAGGATCCGGTCCCAGGTTCCGTCCGCAGACCAGCGGCGGTGCCGTTCGTAGACGGTCTTCCACGAGCCATAGCGTTCCGGCAGATCACGCCAGGGGACACCGGTCCGGATCCGGAACAGGATCCCGTTGACCACCGTGCGGTGGTCGTTCCACCGGCCGCCCCGGCCACCCGCAGGCGGCAGATGTGGCTCCAACAGCGACCACTCGCGATTCGTCAGATCCCCCCGACCCATGACCGAACCAACGAGTGACCAGTCAGAAGGTCACATGATCCACCGGACAGACTCTAGGCCGCACCTGCGGGGCTTCTCGTCGCAGACGCCCCTATAACGCGGGGGCGAGGGAAGCCGGTCTGACCAGGTTGAAGACCTCGCGGGCGGCATACCGCTTGAGGCATCGGATGATCTCACGTCGGGTCTTGCCCTCCTGGGTGCGGCGTTCGTAGTACGCCTGGGTGCGCGGGTCGTGGCGCAGGCGGGTGAAGACGATGCGGTGCAGGGCCGCGTTCGCCTGGCGGTCGCCGCCGTGGTTGAGCCGGCGTGTGCTCCTCCGGCCCGAGGAGTACTCGATGGGGCTGACTCCGCAAAGGGCAGCAAAGGATGCCTCGGTGTTCAGTCGCTCGGGGTTGTCTCCCATGGTGATCAGGAGAGTGACGGCGCTGTCCGGGCCGATGCCCACCGGTTCGAGCAGCTGTGGGGCGTGGTGTTCGACGAGCTGCGTCAGGCGCTGGTTCAGCTCATCGATCTGCCCGGTGAGCTGCTCAACGCGCTCGGCGAGCATACGCAACGTCAGGTGGGTGGCCTGGGCCACCGCGTCCTCGTCTCCCCCACTGTCGGATAGGCCGAGGCGTGCGCAGGTGCGGAACAGCTCGCGGTTGCCGAGGCTGGACAGTTGTTCCCGTAGGGCGGGGTCGGCGATGACCAGGACGGCCTTGAGCTGGTTGATTGCCTGGGTACGGGCCTTGACCGCGGAGTCCTTGGCGAGCTTGAAGATCCGGGCGCTGTGCACCGGCCCATCGCCGGATTTGGCCTGGGCTCGAGCGCGACCGCTGAGCACGGCCCGCGCGGCGGCCTGAGCGTCGAGCGGGTCCGACTTCCCGAGCAGCCGGCGTGCCGAGCGGTCGGGCCGATTCACTTCGAACACCTGGATCTGCTGGGCCAGCAGGTAGCGGGACAGGCCGGCGCCGAAGGTGCCGGTGCCTTCCACGCCGGCCCGGCGCACCGTTCCCCGCTTGCGGGCCCACACGAGCAGCTGCCGGTAGCCGGCTGCCGTCGCAGGGAAGGACTCGGTCGCCAAGATCTTCCCGAGCGGGGAGAGCACGGCGGCGACGTGCACCTCGCCGTGCGTGTCCACGCCCAGGACGACCTCGCGCCGAACGGGAGGATCCGTGCTTGAGGAGGCGCTGTGCTGTCGGCTTGTCATGATGATTCCCTCCCACGTGATGACGTGACTCCTGGTGGATGGCACCGGCCCGCTCGGGCGGTCTGAACCGTGATGGCGCCTGGAACGCGGCAAGGCCCCTATTGGGACACGCCCTGTGGCTCGGTACCGGCAAGCGCCATTCCGCAACGGCAGTCGACATGCCTGTGACTGGACACTTCGGTCATAGATCTCATGAGTCAGACCCCCGTCCGGGACGGCATCGCGCAACCGTCCCATCGACCCCGGCGCATCGGCACCTCCCGACCACAGCCGGAAAGCTTCGCCCGAACCAGTGCCCAACGCGGCCGAAGCAGGCTGAGAACGAGTCGACTCCCCACCCAGTCATGACCGGCAATGACTGACCGCCCGGTCCCCGCCGGACAGTCTCGACCGGGTGGCCATGTCCGCGGGCGGAGGGCGGCAAAACCGTCGAGGGTTCCGGGTTCATGCCGTTGGAATAGCTGCTGGTTGCGAGGTGCGTCTGCAGGGTGGCGTGGGTGCCGCGTAGCCACGTGATGTCTAGCGGGCTTGCACCCACGTCAGCTCGCTCGTTCGGACGAATCGAGTCGAAGCGCTGGTCGCCTGCCAACGGAACTGACAGCATGCCGCCGTCGTACGTCACTGCGAGTCGAAGGCGGGCCATTGGAACGGCGGGTCAATGAGCGGCAGCTCTCGGTGTTGCAGTGGGTGAGAGACGGGTGCCCTGCCGGCGTATGGGAGACCAGCTCCTACAAGACCACCTGTCAGGCGCTGCACAACCGGGGCCTGGTGAAGGTCTCCCGGAAGGCCGGGCAGTGGAGCGTCGCCCTGACGAGCGCCGGCCGGCACTACCTGGCGCACGGCGCGTACCCTCCCAAAGAATCACGCCCGCGGAGGACCCTGGCCGCCGCTCCACGACCCCAGTCCACTCGAACGCAGGAAACTCCGGCCTCTGGGCGGAAGCCAAACCCTCCATCACAGCCTCGCGTGACGTTTACGGAGCAGCTCTTACAGGAGCTCGCTGAGGCCGGCGGCAGGATCGTCAAGAGCGGCAGCGGTCCTGACTTGGAGAAGTGGCCGTCCCGCGTCGCCGCCGCACGCAGGTCCGGAAGGGTTCCGGAGACGAAGGAGCTGTACGGAAGCTGGTGCCGTGACGGGTATGAGATCAAGCTCGTCGACATCCCCGCCTGGCGTTTTGCTGTCCTCGGCCCCGTCCCCGTGCCCTCGCGGCTCACTCAGCCGCACGCCGTGGTACGGGCCATGCAGAACGAACGCCAGCCGCTCGGCCTGACCAAGCCAGTCCAAGGACGCGCTCTCCGGCTCATCCAGGCACTGATCACCGCCGCCGAGGCCGAAGGGCACACCTGCTCAGCCGGGCAGACCGGCTTCGCACCCCCGTCTCATCGCCGCCGCAGGGCACATCCTCACTTCACCATCACCGCCCAGGGCCAGACCGTGGGGTTTCTTGTCCTCCAGGAGCAGGACCGAGCCGAACACGTCGCTACCGAGAAGGAACTCGCCGAGGCCAAGAAGCACTCTTGGATCAGGATCCCCCGCTTCGACTACACCCCGTCCGAACGCCTCCGCTTCATCGTCAGCGGCGGCCAGCCACACCGGGCGAGCGAATGGGCCGACGTTCCCGGCCGCGCCCTCGAAGAGCAGCTCGCCGAGATCGCACAGGAGGTCACGCTTCGCGGCCAAGCCGCCGAACGCAGACGCCAGGACGAGGCCGAAGCGGCACGCCAGAAGCGCATCCGCTGGGAAGCCGCCATGGAACAAGCCCGCATCCGGTACGCGGAGGCGTACCGCGTCAAGCACCTTGAAACCCAGGAAACGGCATGGCGCCACGCCACCCGGCTGACCGAATACGTGAGCGCGGTACGCACAAGAGTCGAGGCCATGCCACCGGGGCAGACCAGAACCGAAGCCGAAGCATGGATCAGCTGGGCAGCAGCCACCGTGGAGCGCCTGGACCCAGTGAACACACCGCCCCGGCTGCCCGACATTCCCAAGCCACGAGCCGACGACCTGAAACCCTTCCTCGGGCACTGGAGCCCCTACGGCCCCACCTACTGAACGCCCGCCCCACAAGAGCGTCCGGCCTGACGAAGTCAGGGCAGCCCGACAGCTTCCGCCGCTCGTTCCCCCCCGAGGGCTCGGCGCCCTGCTCGACCAACTCGACCTGCGTGATGGCGTCACCGGCTGGATCACCGACCCGGACCTGGACGACATCGGCCACGTCATCGTCGGCCTTTCGTCGTCCGGGCGATGTTCCCCCACGGGCGGCCGACACGCAGCTGTGCGCCGACGACAGAAAGGCTCCCGCGAGCACGTCCTCGCGGGAGCCTTCCGTTGTGCCGCCTGCCGGCGTGAAGGGTGAGAAGACGATCACGAGGCAGGACGTCTGGGGTGTGTTACGGCGTCACGGCTTGAGCAGCAGGCTGTCGCCGCGCTCCTTGGCGGCGGCGTAGCGCTTGGCCACGTCCTGCCAGTTGACGACGGCCCACATGGCGTCGATGAAGTCGACCTTCTGGTTCTTGTACTGGAGGTAGAAGGCGTGCTCCCAGGCGTCGAAGACGAGGATCGGGGTGGAGCCCTGGCCGACGTTGCCCTGGTGGTCGTAGACCTGCTCGACGATGAGGCGGCCGCTCAGCGGCTCGTAGGCGAGCACGCCCCAGCCGGAGCCCTGCGTGGTGGCCGCGGCCTTGGACAGCTGGGCCTTGAAGCCGGCGAAGGAACCGAAGGACTCGGTGATCGCGTCCGCCAGGTCACCGACACCGTCCTGGGCCAGGGGCTCGCCGCCGCCGTCCTTCGGGCCGGTCATGTTCTGCCAGTAGATCGAGTGCAGGATGTGGCCGGACAGGTGGAAGGCCAGGTTCTTCTCCAGGCCGTTGATCGAGCCCCACGTCTCCTTGTCCCGCGCCTCGGCCAGCTGCTCCAGCGTGTCGTTGGCGCCCTTCACGTACGCCGCGTGGTGCTTGTCGTGGTGCAGCTCGATGATCTCCGGGCTGATGACCGGGGCGAGCGCCGAGTAGTCGTACGGAAGTTCCGGGAGCGTGTAAAGCGCCATGTCCAACGTCCTCCGACGTTATTGCGAGTCGTATGCAGGTGCACGCTAGCAGTAAGAACGGTACCTTGCGATCAGGCGTTGGACCTAGGACCCATCCCCCATGTCGCGCCGGTCAGGTGACGGCAGTTCGCGACCCGGACTCGTCCACGGCGGCAGGAAAGGCAGGCACGTGACCACGACCCCGCCGTCGGCACACCCTGGCGAGGCGACGGCGCCGGACCACTCTGTAGTGCTACGACGCCATGGCCTCCGCTGTACCCCCGCACGACTGTGCGCTCTGAGACTGCTGTCCACCTCCGGGGAACATCTCTCTTCCACGGACGTCTGTACTGAACTGCGGCAACTCGACCTGCCGTTCGATCAGGCGACCGTCTACCGGACCCTGGAGACCCTCACGGACGTGGGGCTGGCGCACGCCGTGCACGGCCCAGGCCCCAAGCGCTACGGCGTCAGCTCCGAACCGCACCACCACACCGTGTGCGAGGAGTGCGGTCGCGTACAGGATCTGGCGATCGCTGACATGAGGGAGGCCGTGGAACGGATCACCGAACTGACGGGACTGCGCGCCGGCGCCGGTGGCTCGCTACTGCTGTACGGCCGATGCGCACAGTGCAGCGAGTAAGCAAGTTGCTGCCACAGGTACGGGACGCCGCCTCGGAACGGACGCTGTCAAGGCATGACGACGCCCCGCACCCAGCCGACGGTGGGAGTACCGCTTCAGCACCCCCAACCGGCCAGCCTTCCGCGAATCTAGTCCTTATTGCGAGTCATTCGCAATAAGCGGAGGTGTCACCCGTCGCCCTCAAGGTTGCCCTCGGTCTCCAGGTACACCTGCCGCAGCTCTGCCAGCAGCGCCGGATCGGGCTTCGCCCACATCCCGCGCGACTCCGCCTCCAGCAGCCGCTCGGCGATGCCGTGCAGCGCCCATGGATTGGCCTGCTGGAGGAATTCACGGTTGGTCGGGTCTAGGACATATGTCTCGGTGAGCTTGTCGTACATCCAGTCGGCGACCACGCCGGTCGTGGCGTCGTAGCCGAACAGGTAGTCCACGGTGGCGGCGAGTTCGAAGGCGCCCTTGTAACCGTGGCGGCGCATCGCCTCGATCCACTTCGGGTTGACCACGCGCGCCCGGAAGACGCGTGAGGTCTCCTCGACGAGGGTGCGGGTGCGGACCGTTTCCGGGCGGGTGGAGTCGCCGACGTACGCCTCGGGTGCGGTGCCGCGCAGGGCGCGGACGGTGGCCACCATGCCGCCGTGGTACTGGAAGTAGTCGTCGGAGTCGGCGATGTCGTGCTCACGGGTGTCCGTGTTCTTCACGGCCACGGCGATCCGCTTGTAGGCCGTCTCCATCTCCTCACGGGCAGGGCGGCCTTCGAGGTCGCGGCCGTAGGCGTAGCCGCCCCAGACGGTGTAGACCTCGGCGAGGTCGGCGTCGGTGCGCCAGTCGCGCGAGTCGATGAGCTGGAGCAGTCCGGCGCCGTACGTTCCAGGGCGGGAGCCGAAGATGCGCGTGGTGGCCCGGCGCTCGTCGCCGTGGGCCGCCAGGTCGGCCTGCACGTGGGTCCGGACGTGGTTGATCTCGGCCGGTTCCTCCAGGGAGGCGGCCAGGCGTACGGCGTCGTCCAGAAGCCCGATGGTGTGCGGGAAGGCGTCCCGGAAGAAGCCCGAGATGCGCAGGGTGACGTCGATGCGCGGGCGGCCCAACTCGTCGTAGGGGACGGGTTCGAGGCCGGTGACGCGGCGGGATGCGTCGTCCCATACGGGGCGGATGCCGAGCAGGGCGAGGGCCTCGGCGACATCGTCGCCGGCGGTGCGCATGGCGCTGGTGCCCCACAGGGACAGGCCGACGGAGGTGGGCCAGTCGCCGTTGTCGGTGCGGTAGCGCTCCAGCAGGGAGTCGGCGAGGGCCTGGCCGGTCTCCCAGGCAAGGCGGGAGGGGACGGCCTTGGGATCGACGGAGTAGAAGTTGCGGCCGGTCGGCAGGACGTTGACCAGGCCGCGGAGCGGCGAGCCGGAGGGCCCTGCCGGGACGAACCCGCCGGCCAGGGCGTGGACCGTGTGGTCGAGTTCGGCGGTGGTCGCCGCCAGGCGCGGGACGACTTCGCGGGCGGCGAAGTCGAGGACGGCGCGGACCTGTTCGCCGTGTTCGGTGGGTACGGCGGCCGGGTCCCAGCCGGCGTCCTCCATGGCCTGTACCAGGGCGCGGGCCTGTGCCTCCGCTGCGTCGGCCGTCGTGCGGGTCGCGGACGACTCGTCCAGGCCGAGGGCTTCCCGGAGACCGGGGAGAGCCTTGGCGCCGCCCCAGATCTGGCAGGCGCGGAGGATGGCGAGGACGAGGTTGACGCGGTCGGCGCCGGCGGGCGGGGTGCCAAGGACGTGGAGGCCGTCGCGGATCTGGGCGTCCTTGACCTCGCAGAGCCAGCCGTCGACGTGGAGGAGGAAGTCGTCGAAGCCGTCGTCGTCGGGCCGGTCTTCCAGGCCGAGGTCGTGGTCCAGCTTGGCGGCCTGGATGAGGGTCCAGATCTGGGCGCGGATGGCGGGCAGCTTGGCCGGGTCCATGGCGGAGATCTGCGCGTACTCGTCGAGGAGTTGTTCCAGGCGGGCGATGTCGCCGTAGGAGTCGGCGCGGGCCATGGGCGGGACGAGGTGGTCGACGAGGGTGGCGTGGACGCGGCGCTTGGCCTGGGTGCCCTCGCCGGGGTCGTTGACGAGGAAGGGGTAGATCAGCGGAAGGTCGCCGAGGGCGGCGTCGGGGCCGCAGGCGGCGGACAGGCCGGCGTTCTTGCCGGGCAGCCATTCCAGGTTGCCGTGCTTGCCGAGGTGGATCACCGCGTCCGCGCCGAAGCCGCCCTCCGACTGCGGGACGGCGATCCAGCGGTAGGCGGCCAGGTAGTGGTGGGAGGGCGGGAGGTCCGGGTCGTGGTAGATGGCGATCGGGTTCTCGCCGAAGCCGCGCGGGGGCTGGATGAGGACGAGCAGGTTGCCGAAGGGCAGGGCCGCGAGGACGATGTCGCCCTCCTTGTTGCGGCTGTGGTCGACGAACATCTCGCCGGGCGCCGGGCCCCAGTGCTCCTCCACCGCCTCGCGCAGTGCCTTCGGCAGCGTGGCGAACCAGCGTCGGTAGTCGGCTGCCGGGATGCGCACCGGGTTGCGTGCGAGCTGTTCCTCGGTGAGCCAGTCCTGGTCGTGGCCGCCCGCCTCGATGAGCGCGCGGATCAGTTCGTCGCCGTCGCCGGAGGCCAGGCCGGGGATGTCCGTGTCGGAGCCGAAGTCGTAGCCCTCGTCGCGCAGGCGCCTGAGCAGGGCGACGGCGCTGGCAGGAGTGTCCAGGCCGACGGCGTTGCCGATCCGGGAGTGCTTGGTGGGGTACGCCGACAGGACGAGGGCCAGGCGCTTGCTGGCCGGTGGGATGTGGCGGAGGCGGGCGTGGCGTACGGCGATTCCGGCGACCCTGGCCCCACGCTCGGGGTCGGCGACGTAGGCAGGGAGACCGTCGGCGTCGATCTCCTTGAAGGAGAACGGCACGGTGATCAGACGGCCGTCGAACTCGGGGACCGCGATCTGGCTGGCCGCGTCCAGCGGGGAGACGCCTTCGTCGTTCTCCGCCCAGGCTGTGCGGGAGCCGGTCAGGCAGAGGGCCTGGAGGATGGGGACGTCGAGGGTGGTGAGCGCGCCCGCGTCCCAGGACTCGTCGTCGCCGCCGGCCGATGCCTCGGCGGGCTTGGTGCCGCCGGCCGCCAGGACCGTGGTGACGATGGCGTCGGCGGCCCGGAGTTCGGCGATCAGCTCCTCCTCGGGCGCCCGCAGGGAGGCGACGTACAGGGGCAGCGGCCGGCCACCCGCCTCCTCGACGGCGTCGCACAGGGCATGAACGAAAGCCGTGTTGCCGCTCATGTGGTGGGCGCGGTAGTAGAGCACCGCGACGGTCGGCCCGCTGACCGGCCGGTCCGGGCGCTCCAGTGGGCCCCAGGTCGGAGCCGGCGTCGGCGCGTCGAAGCCGTGGCCGGTGAGCAGCACGGTGTCCGACAGGAACCGGGCGAGTTGTTCCAGGTTGGCGGGGCCGCCGTGGGCGAGGTAGGCGTGGGCCTCGGCGGCGATGCCGACGGGGACGGTGGAGGCGGCCATCAGCTGGGCGTCGGGGGCCTGTTCACCGGTGAGGACGACGACCGGGCGCCCGTCCGCCAGCAGCAGGTCGATGCCGTCCTGCCAGGCGCGGATGCCGCCCAGGAGGCGTACGACCACCAGCGCGACGCCGTCGAGGAGGGCGGGGAGGTCGTCCAGGGCGAGGCGGGCGGGGTTGGCGAAGCGGTAGCCGACCGGGCCGCCAGCCGCGCGGGCGCTGAGCAGGTCGGTGTCGGACGTCGACAGGAGCAGGATCTCGTGGGCGTGCGGGGCTCGCTCCCCGGTCGGAGTGGGCATGCGTCGCCTGGCCTTCCTCGGGGTCCGCGCCCCGGGCAGTGTCGGAATGGTCTCCCCTCGGACGAAGCCGAAGGTGAGGGAAGGGAGTTCCTGGCTCATCCGGCCTGGTGAGGCCGAATTCACAGTGGCGGGACCGCGCCGGATTCACACCGGCTTCCTCTCCTGTCGCCGTGGTGGCGGTTCGTGGACCGGGTGATCCACTGGGGAGCATAGTAAGGGTCACAGGATGAGCGCGGGGCATACATCGTTCGTGATCGTGGGTATGCTCACCGCCATGCCCACGGCAGCCCTTCCTCCATCGCCCCAGGCCACCCCGGCCCGACGGGACCGCGGTGACGCCTGCCCCGGAGCGCTGCGCCTGCACGAGGCGGACGACGGGGCTCTGGCCCGCATCCGACTCCCCGGCGGCGTTCTGACCACGGATCAGGCCCGGGCGCTCGGCCGTGCCGCCCGGCGGCTGGGCGACGGCGACCTGCACCTGACATCGCGTGGCAACGTGCAGCTGCGCGGTCTGGCAGCCGGGTGCGGCGCGGAGTTGGCAGAGGCGTTGGACGCGGCTGGCCTGCTTCCCTCGCCAGAGCACGAGCGGGTACGCAACATCGTCGCCTCCCCTCTGTCCGGCCTCGACGGCGGCGGCTTGCAGGACGTACGGCCCTGGCTGACGGCCCTGGACGCCGCGTTGTGCGCGAGTGAAACCGCCAAGGGCTTGTCGGGTCGATTCTTTTTCGCCCTAGACGACGGGCGCGGTGATGTGGCCGGCCTCGGCGCCGACGTCACGGTGCGTGCGACCGGGGACGGCGGAGCATGGCTCACCCTCGGGTCGGTCCGGGTGGCCGCCGCTGACGCGGCACTCGCCGCGATGGTGGCCGCCGAGACCTTCCTTCAGGCCGCGCGGTCGCACGGGACGCGGACCTGGAGGATGTCCGAACTCCCCCTGACGCAAGACGAGCTGGGCCTGCTCGTGCGTGACCGGCTGACGGCCAAGGGCATCGAGCACGAGGATCGTCCCGAGCCGGTCGGTGCTGCCGAAGGACCGTCGCCGGGCGTCGTCGGCGATGCCCTGTCCGTGCACGTGCCCCTGGGGCGGCTCTCGTCTCTCCAGTGGGAGGCACTGACCGATGCCGCGGACTCCGAGCTCCGGCTGACCCCCTGGCGTGGCGTGGTCGTCCCGACCCTGGGCGCTACCGCTGCGCAGATCACCGGGGCGCTCGAACGTCTCCGTGCGGCCGGACTGGTCACCGACCCCGCGTCCCCATGGCTCCACGTCGGCGCCTGCATCGGCCGCCCCGGATGCGCCAAGGCACACGCGGACGTACGGGCGGACGCGGCGCGGGCACTCGACGTGACGGGCCGCCCTGCCCTCCCCCTGTACTGGTCCGGGTGCGAACGGCGCTGCGGGCACCCCAGTGGTGACCACGTCGATGTGCTCGCGACCCCGGACGGCGGCTACCGCCTCTCAGCCGCCACGGCGGGCCGGAGCACGCGAACCGCCTCCGCAGCCGGTCCTTCCCAGACAGGCGCCGCCCTGGCGGCCATCACTTCATGATCCGCAAGACGACCGAGAGCAGCGAGAAGAGCACCGTGACCACCTACGTCTACGAGAAGGACGGGGCGGCGATCTACCGCCAGTCCTTCGCCACCATCCGCGGGGAAGCGGACCTCGCGGGACTGCCCGCCGACGTCAGCCAGGTCGCGGTCCGCATGATCCACGCCTGCGGGATGGTCGACCTCGTGAAGGACCTGTCCTACACGCCCGCGGTGGTGGCCCGCGCGCGCGAGGCCCTGCGTTCCGGTGCCCCGATCTTCTGCGACGTGCAGATGGTGGCCAGCGGCGTGACCCGCAAGCGGCTGCCCGCCGGCAACGACGTGCTCTGCACCCTGTCCGACCCGGCCGTCCCGTCGCTGGCCGCGAAGATGGGCACCACGCGCAGCGCCGCCGCGCTGGAGCTGTGGCGCGACCGGCTGGAAGGGGCGGTCGTCGCCGTCGGCAACGCACCCACCGCCCTCTTCCGGCTCCTGGGGATGATCGAGGAGGGCGCTCCCCTGCCCGCCGCCGTCATCGGTGTCCCGGTCGGCTTCGTCGGCGCCGCCGAGTCCAAAGACGCCTTGGCCGCTCATCCCTCCGGCCTGGAGTACCTGGCGGTGCGCGGCCGCCGCGGTGGCAGCGCCATCGCGGCCGCCGCGCTCAACGCGATCGCGAGCGAGGAAGAGTGAGCGGCAAGCTGTACGGGGTCGGCCTCGGCCCCGGCGACCCCTCCCTGATGACCGTACGGGCCGTCGAGGTCATCGCCGAAGCGGACGTGATCGCGTACCACAGCGCCCGGCACGGGCGGTCCATCGCCCGCTCGATCGCGGCGCAGTACATCCGCGAAGACCACATCGAGGAAGCGCTGGTCTACCCGGTCACAACGGAGACCACCGACCACCCCGGCGGCTATGAGGGCGCCATGGAGGAGTTCTACGCCGAGGCGTCGGCCAGGCTCGCGTCCCATCTCGACGCCGGCCGCACCGTGGCCGTGCTCGCCGAGGGCGACCCGCTCTTCTACGGGTCCTACATGCACATGCACAAGCGGCTCGTCGACCGCTACGACACCGAGGTCATCCCCGGTATCACCTCCGTGTCGGCCGCCGCGGCGCGTCTGGGCGCACCGCTCGCTGAGGGCGAGGAGGTGCTGACGATCCTGCCGGGCACCCTGCCCGAGGAGGAGCTGACCGCCCGCCTCGCCACGACGGACGCCGCGGTGGTGATGAAGCTCGGCCGGACCTTCCCCAAGGTGCGCCGTGCGCTGGAGAGCGCGGGACGGCTGGAGGAGGCCCGGTATGTGGAGCGGGCCACCATGAGCAAGGAGCGCCTCGCCGAACTGGCGGATGTGGACGCGGAGTCGGTGCCGTACTTCTCGGTGGCCGTGCTGCCGAGCCAGGTGGATGCCGGGCGGCCCGTGCGGGAGCGGGGCCAGGTGGTCGTGGTCGGCACGGGTCCGGCCGGTCCGCTGTGGCTGACGCCCGAGACGCGGGGCGCGCTGGCCGCCGCCGACGACCTGGTCGGCTACACCACCTACCTGAACCGGGTGCCCGAGCGACCGGGCCAGGCCCGGCACGGCTCGGACAACCGCGTGGAGGCCGAGCGCGCCGAGTTCGCGCTGCAACTGGCCCGGAAGGGTCGCCGGGTGGCCGTGGTCTCCGGTGGCGACCCGGGTGTGTTCGCCATGGCGACCGCGGTCCTGGAAGCCGCGTCCCGGCCCGAGTACCTGGATGTGCCGGTGCGCGTGCTGCCGGGCGTGACCGCCGCCAACGCGGCCGCGGCACGGGCCGGCGCCCCGCTCGGACACGACTACGCCACCATCTCCCTCTCCGACCGGCTCAAGCCGTGGGAGGTCATCGCGGAGCGGTTGCAGGCAGCGGCCTCAGCGGACTTGGTACTGGCCCTGTACAACCCCGGCTCGCGCAGCCGTACCTGGCAGGTGGGCAAGGCACAGGAGCTGCTGCTGGAGCACCGTGCCCCCGAGACGCCGGTGGTGGTCGCCCGGGACGTCGGCGGCCCGGATGAGCGGGTGCGGATCGTGCGGCTGGGCGAGCTGGATCCGGCCGAGGTCGACATGCGCACGATCCTGCTGGTCGGTTCCTCGCAGACCCAGGTGGTACGGCGGGCCGACGGCGAGGAGATCGTCTGGACGCCGCGCCGGTATCCGGAGGCGTGAGATGAGCGGTGCCGCGCCGCGCGCGGCACCGCCTCCCGCTCTACTCGCCGTGCTCCTGAGCGGTGTCCGGCTGGGCCAACCCCGCCGTCCATTTCTCCTCGATGCGGCCCACCTTCCACACCAGCAGGGCGACGGCCCAGGTGGCGAAGAACAGACCGACGATGACGTAGCCGATGATGTTGAGGTCGAGTCCCGAGATCCAGTCCCAGAACACTCCGTGCAGGTCCGCCTTCTCGGCGACCAGACCCAGCAGTTCGACCGTGCCGATGATGAGGGCGACGGCGACGGACAGGCCCGTGATGATGAGGTTGTAGTAGACCTTGCGTACCGGCTTGGAGAACGCCCAGCCGTAGGCGAAGTTCATGAACGAGCCGTCGATGGTGTCCAGCAGCGACATGCCGGCCGCGAACAGGATCGGCAGGCACAGGATCGCGTACCAGGGCAGGCCGGAGGCGGCGCCCGAACCGGCGAGGACGAGGAGAGCGATCTCGGTGGCGGTGTCGAAGCCGAGGCCGAAGAGGACGCCCAGGGGGTACATCTGCCACGGCTTGGTGATCGACTTCATGAGGCGGCCGAGGAGGCGGTTCATGAAGCCGCGGTTGTTGAGCTGCTCCTCCAGAGCCGCCTCGTCGAAGTGGCCGGTGCGCATCTGGCGGAATACCTTCCAGATGCCCACCATGATCATCAGGTTGATGACCGCGATGACGTAGAGGAAAGTCCCGGAGACGGTCGTGCCGATCCAGCCGGTGATGCTGTGCAGCGTGGAGTTGTCGTTCTCCACCGGGCCTGCCAGCGCTTTGACTCCCAGGGACAGCAGGAAAGCGAGCGCAAAGACGATCGACGAGTGACCGAGAGAGAACCAGAAGCCGACCGACAGCGGACGTTGCCCCTCGTTCATCAGCTTACGGGTGGTGTTGTCGATGGCGGCGATGTGGTCGGCGTCGAAGGCGTGACGCATGCCGAGGGTGTACGCGGTGACTCCGATGCCTACGCCAAAGGTCTTGGTGCCGAGGCTGTAGTGCTGGGGAGCGACGATCGCGACCAGCGTGAACCAGCCGATGACGTGCAGAGCCAGGATGAAGGCGGCCATGCCACCGGCGCTGGCCCATTCCTTCCGGGTCATCGAGGTGCGGATGCGGTGCCACGAGATGCCGCGTCCGGTGGCCGGAGCGGGCGGCCCGGTGGAAGCGGAATCAGGAGCGGTGGTCATGGGGCGTGACCCTTGCTTATCGGCAAGTGGCTTTTTTCAGCCGCGCTTCCCAGGTTTCTGCGATAAGTTCGCAACTACAACATAAGTGCCGTAAACAACAAGCCCGGTCTCAGTCAACAGCCGGAAAAGACCGCTTCTCAAGATGCTCGCGAACCCACTGGGACGCCTTCTCAGGGTCGGGGAGGACCGGTACGCGCTCGGGAACGGGTGGTCTACGGACCACGACGACGGGCAGCCGCGCCTCGCGGGCAGCCGCCAGTTTCGGCGCCGTGGCCGCCCCGCCGCTGTCCTTGGTGACCACGACGTCGATGCGATGGTGCCGCAGCAGCTCTCGCTCACCATCGAGGCTGAAGGGGCCGCGGTCGAGCAGTACCTCCATGCGGGGCGGATGCGGTGGCTGGGGTGCGTCGACGGATCGTACGAGGAACCACAGGGCGTCGAGGTCCGCGAAGGCGTCCAGCCCCATCCGCCCGGTGGTGAGGAACACCCGTCGGCCGAGTGCGGGCAGCAACCGGGCCGCCTCCCCGAGCGACCCCACCTCGTGCCACCGGTCGCCCGCTACGGGGACCCAGCCGGGCCGGCGCAGGGCGAGCAAGGGAACATGGCTGATGGCAGCGGCCTGTGCCGCGTTGAAGCTGATCGTCCCGGCGAAGGGGTGCGTGGCGTCGACGACCGCGTCGACCGCGTGGTCACGCAGCCACGCGGCCAGTCCCTCAGCCCCTCCGAAGCCACCGACGCGCGTTTCGCCCGGGGGCAGCCGAGGACTGGCGACCCGCCCCGCGAGGGAGCTGGTCAGCTTCAGACCGGGGGTGCCGTGCAGCAGTTCCGCGAGGCGGCGGGCTTCCGTGGTGCCGCCGAGGATCAGTACGTGCATGGGAGTGGCGGGTCCGTTCATGAGGAGTAGTGAGGGTCGAGGCGTGGGTGACAACGCAGGGGGCGGGCCGCGGAGTTCCGGTCAGGTGAAGGGCGGGCGTCGCGCCCAGTTGGAGCACACGGGGCTGCGGCACGGCTGGACCACGGGGGCCTGCGCGACGGCGGCCACGACGGCCGCGTACACCGCCCTGCTGACCGGTGAGTTTCCCGACCCGGTGACGATCACGCTACCCAAGGGGCAGATGCCGTCCTTCGCGCTGGCCGCCGAGGAGCTGACCGACGGTTGCGCCATGGCGGGGATCGTGAAGGATGCGGGAGACGACCCGGACGTCACGCACGGCGCGCTGGTCCGGGCGACGGTCCGGCGGTTGCCCGCGGGCAGTGGCGTCGTCTTCAAGGCGGGCCCCGGCGTGGGAACGATCACCCGGCCCGGCCTTCCGCTTCCCGTCGGTGAGGCGGCCGTCAATCCTGTGCCCCGGCGGATGATGACCGAGCACGTCGCCGAGGTCGCCGCGCGGCACGGCGGCAGCGGCGACGTGGAGGTCACCCTCTCCGTCGACCACGGCGAGGAGATCGCCCGCTCCACCTGGAACCCAAGGCTCGGCATCCTCGGCGGCCTGTCCATCCTCGGCACCACGGGCATCGTCGTGCCGTACTCCTGCTCGGCCTGGATCGACTCCATCCGGCGGGGCGTCGATGTCGCCCGCGCGGCCGGACGGACCCATGTCGCCGGGTGCACCGGGTCGACGTCGGAGAAGACGGTCGTCGCCGAGTACGGCCTGCCCGAGGACGCCCTGCTCGACATGGGCGACTTCGCGGGCGCCGTACTGAAGTACATCCGCCGCCACCCGGTGGACCGCCTCACCATCTGCGGCGGCTTCGCCAAGCTCTCCAAGCTCGCGGCGGGCCATCTGGACCTGCACTCCGGCCGCTCCCAGGTCGACAAGGGCTTCCTGGCGAAACTGGCCCGCGGCGGCGGCGCGGACGAGCCGCTGGCCGCCGAAGTGGCCGCCGCGAACACCGGCCTCGCCGCGCTGCAGTTGTGCCAGGCAGCCGGAGTGCCGCTCGGGGACCTGGTGGCGCAGGCCGCCCGGGACGAGGCACTTGCCGTGCTGCGCGGAGCACCGGTCGCCGTGGACGTCATCTGCATCGACCGAGCGGGCACGGTCGTGGGCCGCAGCACGATCCGCTGAGCCCCCGTCACCGGGCGGCCGGTACGGTCCGCAGATAGGCGCCGAGCCGGGTGATCGCCGACGGGTTGCGAGGGCTTTCGACCAGGTCGGCGTAGTCCAGGGAGATGACCCGCCGGTGCTTGACAGCCGAGACGTCGCGCAGCGGGGCGTAGGAGAGCAGGAACTTCTCCTTCTGCTCGGCGCTGACGTCGCCGTAGTCGCAGATGACGATGACGTCCGGGTCGCGCTGTACGACGCTCTCCCAGCCGACCGTGGTCCAGGAGTCCGCCACGTCGTGCATCACGTTGACGCCGCCCGCCTCGGTGATGATCTGCTCCGGAGCCGCGTAGCGGCCGGAGGTGAAGGGGGTGTCCTGGCCGCTGTCGTAGAGGAAGACGGAAGGACGGGCGGCACCCTTGGGCGCCTTGGCCCGTACGTCGGCGATCTGCTGCTTGAAGTTGGCGATCAGCGTGGCCGCACGCTTCTCGACGCCGAAAAGATGGCCGAGGTTGGTGAGGTCGGCGTACAGGGCGTCCAGGGGCGGCATGATGCCGCGGGAGGACTTGGTGCGGCCGTTGCGGCAGGACTCGGTGAGGACGTACGAGGGGATACCGAGCTTCTCCAGGGCGTCGGGGGTGAAGCCGCTGTCCTCACGGAAACCGTAGTTCCAGCCCGCGAAGACGAGGTCGGCACGGGCGTCGAGGACGTTCTCCTTGGTGAGCTGGTCCTTCGACAGCCATTTCACCTTGCCGTAGCCGTCCTTCCAGGGCACACCGCGCAGGTCGCCCTTGTCGTCGGGCATGGCGAAGCCGGCCATGCGGTCCTCCAGCCCGAGGGCGAACATCAGCTCCGTGATGCCGACGTCGTTGGTGACGACCCGCTCGGGGACCTTGTCGTACGTCACCTGGCGACCGCAGTTGGTCAGGGTGACCGAGGAGGAGGGTTTCGCGTCCTGGGCCGGCTCCACCGTGGCGCCGCACCCGGTGGCGGTCGCGGCCAGACAGAGGGCGGCGGCTAGAAGCTGCTTACGCATGGGCATCCTTCAGGCAGTGGGTGGAAGCAGGTCGAACAGGAGCTGGACGGCATCCGTCTCGGGGTGCCGGACGGTGTGGGCCCGGACGCCGAACACCTTCGCGAGCAGCGGGGGTTCGAGGACGTCCTGGGGCGGTCCGGAGGCGACGATCCGGCCGCCGTCGAGGACGTACAGCACGTCGCAGTGGGCCGCCGCCAGGTTGAGGTCGTGCAGCGCGGCCAGCACGGTCAGGCCGCTGTCGCGGACCAGGGACAGCACGTCCAGCTGGTGAGCGATGTCGAGGTGGTTGGTTGGTTCGTCGAGGACCAGCATCTTCGGTTGCTGGGCCAGCGCCCGGGCGATGAGGACCCGTTGCTTCTCGCCTCCGGACAGGCCCAGGAATCCGCGGTCGGCCAGGTGGGCGACGCCGGTGCGTGCCATCGCCCGTGCGCAGATCTCCCGGTCCGAGGCGGCCGTACGGCCCTGGTGCGGCAGCCGGCCCATGGCGACCACCTCGGCGACGGTGAAGTCGAACTCGGCCGAGGACTCCTGCGGCAGTGCGGCCAGGACCCGGGCGGCGGCCCGTGCGGCCATGGCGTGCAGGTTGTCCCCGTCCAGCCGCACCACTCCCCCGGCCGGCCGCAGCGCCCGGTAGAGGGAGCGCAGCAGGGTCGACTTGCCGCTGCCGTTGGGACCGACGAGTCCGACGAACGCCCCGCTGCCCACGGTGAGGTCGATGTGCTCGACCAGCCGGATTCCGGCCGCCTCGATCGTGACGTCATCGATGTCGAGTCGCATGCTCAGCGCCCTCCGAACGTGTAAGCGCCCCGCCGCATCAGCAGCAGGAACGCGGGAACACCGACCACCGCGGTGATCACTCCGACCGGCAGCTCGGCGGGCGCGAACAGCAGCCGGGACAGTACGTCCGCCCATACCAGCAGCACGGCCCCGGCGAGCGGGGCGACCGCCAGCACTCGCCGGTGGTCGGCGCCGACGAGCATCCGGACGACGTGCGGAACCATGAGGCCGACGAACCCGATGGCCCCGCTGACCGCCACCACCGTCCCGGTCACCGCCGCGGTGACGAGGAACAGCTCCCGGCGCAGCCGGGCCGGTCCGACGCCGAGCGCGGCCGCTGTCTCGTCGCCCATGGCGAGTGCGTTGAGCGGCTCGGCCCGCAACCTCAGCAAGGTCCATCCGGCCGCCACCGTGACGGCGGCGAGCGGCAGTCGGGCCCAGGTGGCGCCGCCCAGGCTGCCCAGCAGCCACATCATCGCGGACCGGGCCGCCTCGCCCCGTGCAGCACCGAACACCATGACCGTGGTGACGGCCTCGAAGCCGTACGCCAGTGCCGTGCCGGTCAGGATCAGCCGCAGGGGCGTCAGTCCGTGCGGTGAGCGGGCCACGGCGTACACGAGCGCCATCGCCGCGAGCGCGGAGACGAACGCCGACGCGGACAGCGCCCACACGCCGAGCCCGGCGAACGCGCCGAGGAGGATGACGGCGTTGGCACCCACCGCCGCGCCGGAGGAGATACCGAGGACGAACGGGTCGGCCAGCGCGTTGCGCACCATGGCCTGCACCGCCACCCCGACGGCCGCGAGGCCCGCTCCGGCCACGGCACCGAGCAGCACCCGCGGCAGCCGGATCTCCCAGACGATGGTGTACGCGGCCGTGTCCCGCGCATGCACGGTCCCACCGGTGAGTCCGGCCCACAGGAAGCGCAGTACGTCCGCCCAGCCGACGCCGGCGGCACCGAGCCCCACCCCGCCGACGAGGGACAACAGGAGCAGCAGCACCAGAGCCAGGCTGAGCGGCAACACGGGTATGCGACGGGGGGCCGTGCTTCGGCGCACCTGGGGGCCTTTCGAACGGGCCGCCTGCTGGACGTCGAGCAGGAGCAGCCCGTGTGGCCGTGGTCGGCCGTACGGTCCCCCTCTCGCAGTCCACGGCGAGCAGTCAACGGGTCGATATGCCCCCGCAGGCGATCGGGCTCGCACGACAACCGTCGGATCAGGTGCCGTGCACACCGTTGCGGGTCAGCGCCGGACTCTCACCGGACTTCCCCCGCGGGAGGCGAGGGGCCTGATGAACAGGCCCCGATGTCTGGTTCAGCAGAGATGGCGCTCCCGCTCCGGCGAGTACAGGTGGCTGTCGCGGAACTGCTCCGCCCCCAGCGTCCGCCCCACCATGATCACGGCTGTGCGCAGGACGCCGGCCTCCTTCAGCTTCTGGGCGATCTCGTCAAGGGTGCCCCGGATGATCAGCTCGTCGGGGCGGGAGGCGTAGGCGACGACCGCGGCAGGGCAGTCGGCGCCGTAGTGCGGGAGGAGCTCCTCGACCACACGGTCCACGTACTTGGCGGCCAGGTGCAGCACGATCAGCGCACCGCTGCGGCCCAGCGTGGCCAGGTTCTCGCCTTCCGGCATGGCGGTGGCGCGGTTGGCGACGCGGGTGAGGATGACGGTCTGGCCGACGGTGGGCACGGTCAGCTCCCGCTTGAGGGAGGCGGCCGCGGCGGCGAAGGCGGGAACGCCGGGGACGACCTCGTAGGGCACGCCGGCCGCGTCCAGCCGCCGCATCTGTTCGGCGACCGCGCTGAACACGGAAGGGTCGCCCGAGTGCAGCCGGGCCACGTCGTGCCCTTCCTCGTGCGCGCGGACCAACTCGGCGGTGATCTGGTCCAGGTCGAGTTGGGCGGTGTCCACCAGGCGTGCGTCCGGCGGGCATTCGGCGAGGAGTTCGCGGGGGACGAGGCTGCCCGCGTACAAGCAGACCTGGCAGGTGGCGAGCGTCCGGGCGCCGCGCACCGTGATCAGGTCGGCGGCGCCGGGGCCGGCGCCGATGAAGTACACGGTCATCTGTCTGCTCCTGGTGAGGGGTTGTCGGTCTTCTGTACGGCCCACTGGGTGACCGGCATGGCCTGCCGCCAGCCGGTGAAGCCGCCCACGGGCACGGCGTGCGCCACCGCGAGCCGCACCAGCTCGCCACCGTGCCGGCGGTGGGCGTCGGCGAGCAATGCCTCGGATTCCAGCGTGACGGTGTTGGCGACCAGCCTGCCGCCGCGGGGCAGAGCCGCCCAGCAGGCGTCGAGGAGGCCGGGGGCGGTGAGCCCGCCGCCGACGAACACCGCGTCGGGCGTGGGGAGTCCGGTGAGCGCGGCGGGGGCGGCGCCGGTGACGACCTTCAGTCCGGGCGCGCCGAGGCGTTCCGCGTTGCGGAGGATGCGTTCGGCTCGTACGGGGTCACGTTCGACGGTGACGGCCCGGCACGACGGGTGGGTGCGCATCCACTCGATGGCGATCGAGCCCGATCCGCCGCCGATGTCCCACAGGAGTTCTCCCGGAGCCGGGGCGAGCGCTCCGAGGGTGGCGGCGCGGATGTGCCTCTTGGTGAGCTGCCCGTCGTGCTCGTAAGCCTCGTCCGGCAGGCCCGGCACCGCGCCCAGTCGCAGGGCGTCCGGTGCCCGGCGGCATTCGACGGCCACGATGTTGAGCGGGTCGCCGGGCTGCTGTGTCCGTGCCCAGTCGTCGGCGGTGGTCTCGGCGGTCGTACGCTCCCGGTCGCCGCCGAGCTGTTCCAGCACGCGCATACGGCTGGGCCCGAAGCCACGGTCGCGCAGGAACTCGGCGACCTGCCCGGGGGTGGTGGCGTCGGCGCTGAGGACGAGGAGTCGCCGGCCGTCGTGGAGGGCGGCGGCGAGGCGGGCGGTGGGGCGGCCCACCAGTGTGACGACCTCGGCGTCCTCCAGCGGCCAGCCCAGCCGGGCGGCGGCGTGGGACACGGACGACGGGTGGGGAAGGACACGCACCGCGTCGGCCTCTTCGGCGAGCGCGCGTCCGATGCCGTAGAACATCGGGTCACCGCTGGCCAGTACGGCGATGCGCCGGCCGGCATGAGCGGCGAGCAGGCGCGGGACGGCGGGGCGCAGGGGTGAGGGCCAGGCGACGCGTTCGCCGGCGCACTCGGCGGGCAGCAGGTCCAGCTGGCGCGGACCTCCGACGAGGACCTCGGCCCGGCGCAGTTCCGCGCGTGAGGGCTCGGCCAGGCCCCTCCAGCCGTCGGCTCCGATCCCGACGACGGTGACGACGGAGGGCGGGCCTGGTCGGGCGGGGGTCACTGCGGGCTACCTCGGAGTTCAGGGGGAGACAGGGGCGCACTCTACTAAGCGATCACCCGTGCGACCGAGTCCGGGTTCACATCCCGAGCGATCTTATTGCACACTGTTCGCAATAACTATGATGTCGCAGGAAGGGGAGGGCATGGGCTCTCCGATCGTGCTCGGGATCGAGTCGTCGTGTGACGAGACCGGTGCGGGGCTCGTGCGGGACGGACGACTGCTCGGGCACGCCGTGGCGTCGAGCATGGACGAGCACGCCCGCTTCGGCGGAGTGGTGCCCGAGATCGCCTCCCGCGCCCACCTGCACGCCCTGCGCCCGGTGGTGCGGCAGGCACTGGACCAGGCCGGGCTGCGGCTCTCCGACATCGGGGCGGTCGCCGTGACCACGGGCCCGGGCCTGTCCGGCGCGCTGCAGGTGGGCCTCGCGGGAGCGAAGGGCATCGCCTACGCGCTGGACGTTCCCCTCTACGGCGTGCACCACCTGGCCGGTCATGTCGCCGCCGACACTCTGGAGCACGGCCCGCTGCCCGACCCGTGCATGGTGCTGATCGTCTCGGGCGGCCACACCTCGTTGCTCCTCGTGCGCGACCTGGCCCGCGATCCGATCGCCCACCTCGGCGACACCCTCGACGACGCCGCCGGCGAGTGCTTCGACAAGGTCGCGCGGGTCTTCGGACTGCCGTATCCCGGCGGTCCGGCCATCGACCGGGCCGCCCGCGACGGCGATCCACGCGCGGTCGCCTTCCCCCGCCCCCTCCCCGGCTCCTACGACTTCTCCTTCTCCGGGTTGAAGACGGCGGCGGCCCGCTGGGCCGAATCCCACTCCGGGCGCGGACTGCCCGTCCACGACGGGGCCGCGTCGCTCCAGGAGGCGGTCGCCGACGTCCTGACCCGCAAGGCGGTCACCGCCTGCACGGCCCACGGGGTGGGCACGCTGGTCGTCGTCGGCGGCGTCGCTGCGAACTCGCGCGTGCGGTCACTGGCCGAGGAGCGCTGCCGGGCGGCCGGGATCGCACTACGGGTACCACCGCTGAGACTGTGCACGGACAACGGCGCGATGATCGCCGCCGTCGGCGACCTCCTCGTACGGGCCGGGGCCGAGCCGGCGCCCTTGGACGTGTCGATCGACCCGTCGGCACCTCTGGAGTACGCGGCCCTGCATCCGGTGGCGGCCGGAGCGGTGGCCGCGTGATGGACGTCCGTGTCGTCGCATACGAAGCTCTCCCGGAGCACAGTGCCGCCCTGCGTTCCGTCTACGCCGACGCGTTCTGCGCGCCGCCCTGGAACGAGGACGAGGAGAGGGCGGACGCCTTCGTCGCGCGGCTCGGCTCGGACGTACGGCGCCCGGGATTCACCGCAGCACTCGCCTTCGACGGTCCGGACGTCGTGGGTCTCGCCACCGCCTGGGCCACGCCCACCCCCTTCCCGGTCGACCGCTGCTACCCGCAGGCGGCCGCCGGTCTCGGCCTGAGCCGTACCGAGGAGTGGTTGTGTGGCGCCCGCGAGATCGACGAGCTGGCCGTCCGCCCCACCGCCCGCGGCAGGGGGATCGCGGGCGGCCTCCTGCGGGCGGTGACCGAGGACGCCCCCGACGGCCGCGCCTGGCTGCTCACCTCCCTGCGCTCACCCCGGGCCGTGGCCTTCTACCGCCGCCAGGGCTGGACCCAGGCCACCCACCTCTCCCCCGACGGCCACGGCATCGCCGTCTTCCTCGGCCCCCGCCACCCCGCCCGAACCCTGGCCGCCCAGCCCCTGTAGCCACCCGGAGCCCACCGTGCGCACCGCCGAGATCCGCCGCCGTTTCCTCGACTTCTTCGCCGAGCGCGGCCACACCGTCGTGCCCAGCGCCCCGCTGCCCACACCGGACCCGACGTTGCTCTTCGTCAACGCCGGCATGGTCCCCTTCAAGCCGTACCTGACGGGCGAGGCGGCGGCGCCGTGGCCGCGGGCGACGAGCGTGCAGAAGTGCGTGCGCACCCTGGACATCGAAGAGGTGGGCCGCACCACCCGGCACGGCTCCTTCTTCCAGATGAACGGCAACTTCTCCCTCGGCGACTACTTCAAGGAGGAGGCCATCGCCTTCGCCTGGGAGCTGTCCACCTCGCCGGTGTCGGACGGCGGGTACGGCCTGGACCCGGACAGGATCTGGGTGACCGTGCACCACACCGACGACGAATCCCGCGCTCTGTGGCGGCGCATCGCCGGCCTGCCCGACGAAAGAATCGTGGCGCGCGGCGACGAGGACAACTTCTGGTCCATGGGCGTACCCGGTCCGTGCGGTCCCTGCTCTGAGCTGTACTACGACCGCGGTCCGGCGCTCGGACGCGCGGGCGGCCCCGCGGTCGACGAGGACCGGTACATGGAGTTCTGGAACCTCGTCTTCATGCAGTACGAGCGCGGCGAAGGCCCCGGCAAGTCGGGCTACCCCATTCTCGGCGAACTCCCCCGCCGCAACATCGACACCGGCATGGGCCTGGAGCGCATGGCCACCCTGCTCCAGGACGTCGACAACCTCTACGAGACCGACGAGACCCGCCCGGTCCTCGACCGGGCCGCCGCGCTGGCCGGTGTCCGCTACGGCGCGGACGCCGGGGCCGACGTACGGCTGCGGGTGGTCGCCGACCACGTCCGCACCGCCCTGATGCTGCTCGCCGACAACACCACTCCCGGCAACGAGGGCCGCGGGTACGTCCTGCGCCGCATCCTGCGCCGGGCCGTGCGCTCGATGCGCCAGCTCGGGTACGAGGACCCTGCGCTGCCCGAACTGCTGGCCGTGGCCCGCGACTGCATGGCGCCCGGCTACCCGGAGGTCGCCGACACCTACGACCGGATCGTCGACCGGGCGGCCGGCGAGGAGGACGCCTTCCGCGCCACCCTGCGTCAGGGAACGACCGTCCTGGACACGGCCGTGGCCGAGATCAAGTCGAACGGCGGTCGCCGGCTTCCTGGCGCGCAGGCGTTCCTGCTGCACGACACCTACGGCTTCCCCATCGACCTCACCCTGGAGATGGCGGCCGAACAGGGCGTGGAGGTCGACCGCGAGGGATTCATCGCCCTGATGCGCGAGCAACGCGAACGCGCCCGAGCCGACGCGCGCGCCCGTAAATCAGGCGGCACGGACACAGCTGCACTGCGCGGTGTCCTGGGCGAGCACGGTCCTACCGACTGGCGCGCGTGGGACACCCTGACCACCCGGTCCCGCATCCTCGCCCTGCTGTCCGCTGCCGGCCCGGCCCCGGTGGCGAGCGAGGGAGAGATCGTGACCGCGGTCCTGGACCGCACCCCGTTCTACGCCGAGTCCGGTGGCCAGGACAGCGACGCCGGCCACCTCTCCGGCGCGTCGGTGGAGGCCGAAGTGCTGGACGTGCAGCGCCCGCTGCCCGGACTCGTAGTGCACCACGTACGCGTCACGGCAGGCGCACTCGCCGTCGGTGACGAGGTCACGGCGGCCGTGGATCCCGAATGGCGGCTCGGCGCCCGCCAGGCCCATTCCGGCACCCACGTCCTGCACGCGGCCCTGCGCCAGACACTCGGCCCCACCGCCCTGCAGTCCGGCTCCTACAACCGCCCCGGCTACCTCCGCCTCGACTTCCCCTGGCGGGGCGCCCTGTCCCCGACCGTCCGCAGCGAGATCGAGGAGGCCGCCAACCAGGCGCTACGTCGTGACCTACCGGTCGGCGTCCGCTGGATGACCCTGCCGGAGGCGAAGGAGCTGGGCGCTCTCGCTCTCTTCGACGAGACCTACGGCGAGAAGGTCCGCGTTGTCGAGATCGGCGGTGCCTGGTCACGGGAGCTGTGCGGCGGCACGCACGTCGAGCACGCCTCGCAGATCGGCGTCGTCGCGCTGACGTCGGAGTCCTCGGTCGGCGCGGGCATGCGCCGCCTGGAGGCCGCCGTCGGCGTCGAAGGCTTCGGCTACCTGGCCCGCGAACGCGACCTGGTCGCCCGCATCGCCGAGCAGGTCCAGGCACCGCGCGCCGAACTCCCCGACCGCATCGCAGGGCTGCTGGAGCGGCTGAAGTCGGCCGACCGGGAGAACCAGCGGCTGCGGCAGGCCGCCACGCGCACACGCGCCGCCGAACTGGCGGGCAAGGCACAGGACGCGCACGGAGTCCTGGTGGTCACCGCGACCACGGACAGCGACACGGACGACGCCAGGACCCTGGCCGCCACCGTGCGCGACCTGCTCCCCGCTGAGCGCCCTGGAGTCGTGGTGATCGGAACAACCTCCGGCCACAAGTCGATCCTCGTGGCCGCCGTCAATGCGGCCGCCGAGGCGTCGGGACTGCACGCCGCGCGACTGATCAAGCGACTCCTGCACGGCAAGGGTGGCGGATCGGCGCAACTGGCCCAGGGCGGCGGCCTGTCCGCGGACCGTCTGTGGCACGTCCTGGAGTCGGTATCGACAACTCTCCACCAACACTGAGGTCTCGCGGCTCGCCTCCGTTCGAGCGAACGCGCGGCCGAATGCGACAACGTCTCCTAAGGTAAGGGGAGATATGACTGCATGACTGTTACCGTTCAGGTCGACACGACCCGCCCAGCGGCCACCCTCATCAACGTGTTCACGGTCTCCCCCGACCGTCAGGACGAGCTGATCGAACTGCTCGCCCGTGCGACCGAGGAGACCATGAAGCACCAGCCCGGCTTCGTCTGCGCCAACTTCCACGCCTCACTCGACGGCGAACGGGTGATCAACTACGCCCAGTGGGAGACCGAGGGCCACTACAGGGCGATGCTCGACAACCCCGAGGCCCGCGTCCATATGGACCAGGCAGCCAAGATCGCGACGAACGTGCAGCCACGGCTCTTCTCGGTGAAGTCTGTCCATCCGCGCTAGTGGCAGGTTCCTGCTGCCCTCTCCGGCGCGACGCGTGCGCCAGCGCCTCAGAACGACGCTGCCGTGGTACCACCGGGCGGCACCGCATCTGGTGCACCCCCGAGAAGCGGCAGGTTGGTCATCACGAACTGGTTCAGGATGTCGTCGCGATCCATGAACATGATCTGGCTCCGCTTCGCCGCGTCCAACGCGTTGCCCAGCCAGTTGCGTGCAGCCTTGGTGATCTCCCCGCCGGCCACGATGAACGCATGGTCGACGAGGACGCGCCGGTTGGTCTCGGGATCGAAGATCTCGTGCGCCAACATCATCAGAGCTTGATTGTGGATCTCAGCGATGTTGGCATTGCCCGCCCTGGACCTACCGGTGGCATCCAGCTTTCCGCGCTTCACCTGGATACCGAAGTACAGAAAGTGCTGAGTCGGCAGGGTGTACCGCATCCAGATGTCCTTGCCGTACTCCAGCGCCTTGTCTCGGTGCCCGGCCGCCGTGATCCGGTGAAAACCCAGCTGCCGGAACAACGGCAGCAGCACTTGTTCAATGAGAGCATCCTCACTGCACGTGTCCAGGAACGCGGCAAGTGCTGTACGCCGCTGCATCTCGGCGGCGCTCAGAGGACGATGCGGGTTCTTGGCCGGCATCGAGACAGTGCTCGTTCCGATGTGCCGCAGGTAGCAATGCTTGTCCTCCCCGTAGAAGGCTTCGAACCCTTCCCGGGCGAGCGCATTGTTCAGCAAGCGCAGGGCATTGGGCCGGTCGAGCCCTTCATTGAGGGCATCCGCCGGATTCATCAGGTGGTCGATCACCCTGCAGAAGGACTCCGGTGGGTGTGAAGGCCCCTCGTGCGGCTCTGCCAATAGTTGTTCCAGCACCCCTGCGACCCAGCGGTACCGCGTCGAACCGTCGTGCTCCCAATCATGTCGAGTTCGGCGAAGAACTCGGTGATGTAGCTGCTTGATCGATACGGGAAATATGCAGGCTCGGCACCAACCTGAGGATCAGCCACACCGAGGTTCCCGCAAATGAGGTCGCCAAGCATTTCCAGCGTTCGCTTTCTGAACTTCACGACGCCCTCCCCAGAGCCGCTCCCCCAACCACCGCGTGCGGACCATTGTGCCCTGTCACCGCAGAACGTCCGCACACGCACGACCAGGTCCGGTTTCGTCACGGGTGCCGTGTCAATGGTGGCCACGACGTCACACATCCACCGACAGTCGGCATACCGCTGAGCCCGTGCCGAGCAGGCACACCACATCAACCCACAACACGACAGAACCCGCCCGGTTTCCCGCAGGGCGCGTCTCCTCACGGATCCCCGCCTTGCTGGCTGCGATCGCGAATTCGGCGTCCCGGAGCGCATCGCAGGAACACGAACTGCATGCGGAGCCGAGGGCGTCATGCGCGCGAGCACGGTCGATCTCGTGACGAAGCCCCACCGGACGTGTTCCGGTGGGGCTTCGTCGAGTGGCTCCGGCCAGAGGCCCCGCCAGCGTGCCCCCCGGCGGGCTCGCGCTGTCACGGACGCCCCTATAACGCGGGGGCGCGGGAAACCGGTCTGACCAGGTTGAAGACCTCGCGGGCTGCGTATCGCTTGAGGCATCGGATGATCTCTCGTCGGGTCTTGCCCTCCTGGGTGCGGCGTTCGAAGTACGCCTGGGTGCGCGGGTCGTGGCGCAGCCGGGTGAAGACGATGCGGTGCAGGGCGGCGTTGGCCTGCCGGTCGCCGCCGTAGTTGAGCCGGCGCGTGCGCCGTCGGCCGGAGGAGTACTCGATGGGGCTGACTCCGCAAAGGGCAGCAAAGGACGCCTCGGTGTTCAGTCGCTCGGGGTTGTCCCCCATGGTGATCAGGAGGGTGACTGCGCTGTCCGGGCCGATGCCCACCGGTTCGAGCAGCTGTGGGGCGTGGTGTTCGACGAGCCGGGTCAGGCGTTGGTTCAGCTCATTGATCTGCCCGGTGAGCTGTTCGATACGCTCGGCGAGCATGCGCAACGTCATGTGGGTGGCCTGGGTCACCGCGTCCTCGTCTCCCCCACCGTCGTGCGGGCCGAGGCGCGCGCAGGTGCGGAACAACTCGGCATTGCCCAGGCTCGACAGCCGTTCCCGCAGCGCGGGGTCGGCGATGACCAGGACGGCCTTGAGCTGGTTGATCGCCTGGGTGCGGGCCTTGACCGCGGAGTCCTTGGCGAGCTTGTAGATCCGGGCGCTGGCAGGTACCGGGAGAGGCCCGCTCCGAAGGTACCGGTGCCCTCCACGCCGGCCCGGCGCACCGTCCCCCGCTTGCGGGCCCAGACGAGCAGCTGTCGGTAGCCGGCCGCCGTCGCCGGAAAGGACTCGGTTCCCAGGACCTTTCCCAGCGGGGAGACCACGGCGGCGACATGCACCTCGCCGTGCGTGTCCACGCCCAGGACCACCTCACCTCGATTGGGCGGATCCATGCTGGAGGAGGTGCTGCGCTCTCTGGTCGTCATGATGGTTCGCCTCCCACGTGCTCACGTGCTGGGTGGATGGCACCGGCCCGCTCGGGCGGTCTGAACCGTGATGGCGCCTGGAACTCGACAAGGCCCCTATAGGGACACGCCCTGTGGCTCGGTACCAGCAGAAACCATCCCGCAACGACAGTCGACAAGCCTGTGACTGGACACTTCGGTCAAAGATCTCAAGAGTCAGACCGCGTCCGGGACGGCACTGCGCGCAACCGTCCCATTGGGCCCAGCACACCGGTATGCCCCGACCGCAGCCGGATGACTTCGTCCGAACCGGTGCTCAAGCTGACCTGGACGAGTTGACATGAAGTCGGCTTCTCACCCACTCGTGACCGGCGTTGAGAGACAGTCTGTGGTGCGCCTCGCCAGCAGTGCTTCCTCGGCCGTCGCACGAACGGCCACGAAGCCATCGTGCTCGGCGCCACGGAAATCAACTCTTGCGTACAGCGGGGCTCTTGCTCCGTTCAATCACAAGAACGGCTGGGCGCTGGTCGTGAAGGCCGGGCGTGACAGCCCGGAGCATTTCGTCGGAAGATGAACCGGAATGAGTGGGGTCCCGACAAGGTCCTGGACCATGTCCACGCACTGGGCCGTGAAGGATGTACTTCTCGTTCCTGCGTCAAGTTCGCTCTTCATAAGCCTTGTCGAGAGCGGCCAAGGCGGCTTCGACGTCCGTGGTACCGGCGAAGAGAGCTTCGACCTGGGCAAAATGCGTTTGTTGGACGGCGGAGTTCGGCCAGCGCTGATCCATGAAGGGAACGGTGGTTCCGGCCTTCTGTCGCTCCGCGACCTCCCTGATCGCGGGGTCTACGGTGAAGGAGGCGTTCGGGATGGCGGGCAGGGTGGCGCCGAAGCGGTTGTACAGGTTCTGTCCGCGAGCGGATCCCAGGAAGTCGATGAAAGCGAGGGCCTCCTTGCGATGTGGAGTGCCGGGATTGAGGCCATAGGCGGCCGAGACGGCACCCGGCATCCGCGTGTCGTCGGGGTCATCCGTGGCGGGCAGTGCGGCCATGCGCAGTGTCAGGCCGGGGGCAGCGGCACGTAGCTCGGACAGTACGCTCGCGACCTGGACGACTCCCACGGCCCGGCCCGTGACCACCTGGTCGAGCGTTTCCTCGTACGTGGTGTCCAGTGCGTCGGCGTTGAAGCAGCCGCGCCCGTCCATCTCCATGTATTTACGCAGGGCGGTTCGCCAGCCGGAGTTGGCGAATGTTTCCTTGCCGAGTTCCATGTCGCTGTCGAAGTCCGGTTCGTCGGCGTAGACGGTTGTCGCGACCAGGGCGTAGGTGATGAGTTGGGTGACCCAGGGGGTGCCGTTGCCCAGGGCGAGGAGGACCTTGCCGTGGTCGCGAGCCTTGTCACAGAGGGTCAGAAGTTCTGTCCAGGTCCGGGGAGGTGCTCCTCCGATGGCGTCCAGTGCTCCCATCGAGAAGACTGCTCCGATGCCGCTGAAGGTCACAGGTACCGCGAACGTGCTGTGGTTCACGTCAGTGACCGGTTTGACGCCTATGGGCATCGTGAGGTTGAAGCGGCGAAGGCTCAGGTTCTCCAGCAGGTCGTCGTGCTCCAGCGCGGTGACGGAGGCGGGGTTGCCGTTGCCGGGCCAGACGGTGAACACGTCGGGACCGTCACCCGCGCGGAGCTCGCCCGGGAGTTCCTGCTGGAGGTCGCCGGTGTCGGAGTAGTCGACCGTGACGTGTGTGTCGGGGTTGAGGCGGTGGAATTCGGCGACAACGGCGTCCATCGCGGACCTGTCGGTGGCGCTTGCTCTGACTGACAGCGCGACCGGCTCGTCCTGTTCGGCCCCGAACGGGCTGCATCCGGTCGTCGTGGTGGCTGCGAGCGCCAGGCTGATGGCGAGGCCGAGCAGGTGTGAGGTGCGTGTCACGGACGGACTCCGGGCGGGAAGGAGGAGTGAGGTTGGTTGAGCGAGGCGTGGGGTGTGAGGGCTGGGTCGGCTGGCGGCGGCTCGTGTGGGTTCACTCGACCGCGCAGCGGTCACACGAGCCGCCGGCAACCCAGGGGGCTGACGGTGGTCAGCCGAGTGTGAGGACCCGCTGTGCGGTGACGACGCGGGACGAGCGCGCGGTCGCGAAGGTGTAGACACCCGGGGTAAGCGTCATTGCTTCCGACGACCAGACGCTGAGGTCCTGGACCGGGATCGTCAGGCTCAGTCGCTTGGAGCCGGCCGCGGGAAGGGTGACCTTCTGGAACGCGACCAGGCGGCGAGGCTCCGCGGCCGCCGAGGCGGGGAGGGTGGCGTACACCTGGAGGACCTCGGTGCCCTCGCGCCGTCCGGTGTTGGTCACGGTGACCTGAACGATGACCTGCTGGGCGGCCTTGTCGTAGGTGGCTTCCAGAGAGCCGTGCGCGAAGGTCGTGTAGGACAGACCGTGGCCGAAGGGGAAGCGGGGTTCCTGCTTCCTGGCGTCGTAGAAGCGGTAACCGACGGCGATGCCCTCGTCGTAGGAGACGATGCCGTTCGTGCCCGGGTAGGTGGCGGGGGTGGTGCCGGGGCCCTGGGCGGCGTCGGTGGGGAAGGTGACCGGGAGGCGGCCGGCCGGGTCGCTGTCGCCGAAGAGGACGGCGGCAATGGCGGTACCCGCACCGCGGCCCGCGTACCACGCCTGCACCACGGCCTCCACGTCGTTCAGCCATGGGGTGGCGACGGGGCCGTCGGTGTTGAGTACGACGATCGTGCGCGGGTTGGCGGCGGCCACGGCCTCGATGAGCTGGTCCTGGTCTCCGGGCAGCGCGTATCCCTCGTGGTCCATGCCCTCGCCGGCGACCCGGTTGACGAAGACGACGGCCGCGTCGGCCGCGCGGGCCGCCGTCACCGCGGCGGGGATGAGGGACTCCGGCTGCCAGCCGAAGGTCAGGCCGCACGTTCCGCGCTCCGCGGTGGCGTTGGTGTAGGTGATCTCGACCTTGACGGCACGGCCGGCGGTCAGTTCGGCGGTTCCCTGGAGCGGATAGTCGTAGGGGCCGAGGAAGAAGCGGGCCATCTGCCGGGTGCCGGAGACGACCGTCCTGCCGTCGATCTTCAGCGAGGTCGTCCCGGAGGGCAGCAGGGAGAAGCGGTGCAGGCCCGTGGTGGTCGGGGTCAGCATGCCGGTCCACTTGGCCGACCACACCTGCGGCAGGCCCTCGACGGGCGCGGCGGTGAAGTCGACGGTCGCTTCGGTCCGGGTCGTGACCGGTGTGCCGGTGCCGTCGGCAGTGCCGTAGTAGCTCGCCCGCAGCCCGGCCGCCCCGGTGGGGGTGCGCAGGACGGTGGAGGGGACCGTGGTGAGGGGCAGGTCACCCTTGGTTCCCTGGGCGTGCGTGACCTTGACGGACCTTCCGGCACGTGCCCGGATCGCGTCGAGCGGGGTGGTCCAGGAACCGGGGTCGACGTAGGTGGAGCCGGACACGCCGGTGAAGGTGTCGGGCCCGGCCGGGCCGATGACGGCCAGCGACTTCACCGCGCTGGTGAGCGGCAGGGCCGCGGAGCGGTTGGCGAGGAGCACCGTCGAGGCGACGGCCGCCTCGTGCGCGAGGTCCTTGTGCGCCTGGGTGCTGACGTTGCCCGCGGGGGCGGGGACGGGGTGGTCGAAGAGGCCGTTCGCGAACATGGTGACGAGGATGCGACGGGCCGCGTCGTCGAGCCGCGCGGCCGGTATCGCACCGCCGGTGAGGGAGCCCGCCGGGATCTGGACACCGCCGGGGCCGAGTCCGGCGAGGTCCATGCCGGCCCGGGCGGCGGCCACCTGGTCGTCCCCGGCCCAGAAGTCGGGCACGGTGTAGCCCTGGAGGCCCATCGACTTCTTCAGGTCGTCGAACAGGCCGGGGTGCCGTGTCGCGAAGGTGCCGTTGATCTTCGGGTACGCCATCATCACCGAGGTGGCGGGGGCGGCGGCGATCACACGGCGGAAGGGCGCCTGGTAGTACTCGTGGAGCGCTCGGTCGGACACCGCGGTGTTGATGAAGAAGCGGTTGACTTCCTGGGTGTAGGCGGCGAAGTGCTTGAGGGTGGCCGCCATGTGCTGGGATTGGATGGCCACGGTGAGGGCGGCGCCCAGGCGTCCGGCGAGCACGGGGTCTTCGCCCATGGCTTCGGCCTGACGGCCGAAGTGCCAGGTGCGGGTCAGGTCGATGGTGGGTCCGAGGGCGTTGTTGTAGCCCTTGGCCCGTCCCTCGGTGCCGATGGCCTTGCCGATCCGGCCCGCGAGTGCCTCGTCGAAGGTGGCGGCCTGGGCCACGGGCACGGGGAAGGCGGTGACGCCCGTCTCGCCGCGCAGCCCCGCCGAGGCGTCGACCATGGTGAGGGCGGGGATGCCCAGGTGGGCCACGGCAGCGAAGTCGCAGCGTACGAGGGCTTCTTTCTCGGCGGCCGTCATGCGGGCGAGCAGTTCGGCGGCCCGGTCCTGGGCTGCGGAATCCGGCGCGGCGACCGCTCGGTCGGTGACTGCGGGGGCCATGCTCGCTGCCAGGGCCGTGAAGGCTGCGGCGGATAGGAACGTTCGTCGGTTCACAGCGGCTCTCCGGACTGAGATGGCGGCTGTACAACGCGCCGCCGCGGGTTGGGGGGAGGTGAGGCCGGCCGAGGGGTCAGGTCACGGCCGGCCCCGGCTCGATGGGGCTCTGGGAGCAGCCGCGTGGTCGCGGAGCTCCGAGGGATCGCATTCCCTTTGTCACTTCTCGGCGGCAGAGTGCTCGCCGCGTCCCACGGTGAGCTCTCGGCGCCATGGCCGTATTCGGCCACGAAGTTCTTCCCAGCAGGCTGGAAACTATGGCCTTCTCCGATGCAAGGTCAACCCTCCGGGACCTCCTATTTAAAATAGGCCCTCACCAGCGGTTTTCCTTCCTTGGAATTTCAATGGCGCCCTGAAATTTCAATTGAACGGGCCGATTAAATCCTCCGTCATCGACGCCCTGGATGATCTGAATTCGCAAGACAAATAGCAGCCCGACGCATCGCGTGACGCGTCGGGCTGTCCTTCTGCGCGTGTGGGAGACGGTCAGGCCGCCGCTCCGATTTCTGCGGTGTCCAGGACATGGTCGCCCGGCCCGAGGGCGAGGGGTGCGCAGCCGGGGAGTTCCACTGTGGCCGTGCAGCCTTCCGGCACCGTGATGTCGGCCGTCATGCCGGTGGCGGTGAGCTCCCAGGACAGTGCGGCCGTCCCGTAGGGAGTGTCATGGCGGACACGGGCCCAGCTGATGCCGCCGCCCGGACGTGGGCGGAAGGAAAGCCGGCGGTAGCCTGGGGCGATGGCGCTGATACCGCCGACCACCCGGTGCAGCCAGTCGGCAACGGCTCCGAGCGCGTAGTGATTGAAGCTGGTCATACCGCCCGGGTTGAGGGTGCCGTCGGGGCGCAGGCTGTCCCAGCGCTCCCAGATGGTGGTCGCGCCCATGGCCACGGTGTAGAGCCAGGAGGGGCATTCGGTCTGCAGCAACAGCTGGTAGGCGACGTCGAGGTGACCGTGGTCGGTGAGGGCGTCGCAGATGAGCGGGGTGCCGACGAAGCCGGTGGAGATCCGCGCGCCGTCGGCGAGCACGATCTCGGCGAGGCGGTCGGCAGCCGGTCCGCGCTGTTCCGGCGTGAGCAGGTCGAAGGCGAGGGCGATCGCGTACGCGGTGGCGCTGTCGCTGGTGAGGTGAGCCGAGGGCAGGACGTACCGGTGCCGGAAGGCGTCGGCTGCCTCGGCGGCGAGTGCCGCGTACCGTTCGGCGTCCGCGTCGAACCCCAACTCTGCTGAGGCCAGGGCGAGATGCCGTGCGGAGTGGGCGAAGTAGGCGGTGGCGACGAGGTAGCGGTCGGTGCGGCCCGCGGCCGGGTCGTCGGGTGGGGCGGCCGGGTCGAGCCAGTCCCCCAACTGGACGCCGGTGTCCCACAGGCGGGTAGGACCGGCGAGGCGTTCGACCAGCTCGACCCACGCTTTGGCCATGGGGTAGTGGCGGCGCAGGAGCTCCAGGTCGCCGTAGCGCTGGAAGAGCGTCCAGGGAGTGAGGGTGGCGACGTCTCCCCATGCGGCGCCGGGGTGGATCGGCGTCCACATCGGCTCGCCCGGGATGACGGGGACGTACCACGGGATCGTGCCGTCGGGGAGCTGTTCGATGCCGACATCGGTGAGCCAGGAGTCGAGCAGGCCGGCGCAGTCGAAGAGGAAGCTCGCCGTGGGGGCGAAGACCTGGATGTCGCCGGTCCAGCCGAGGCGTTCGTCGCGCTGGGGGCAGTCGGTGGGCAGGTCGACGAAGTTGCCGCGCATGCTCCACACGACGTTCTCATGCAGGCGGTTGACGAGCGGGTCGCTGCACTCGAACCACCCGGTGCGGCGCATGTCCGTGTGATAGACGCGGGCGGTGACCTGACCGGCTGCCAGATCGCCCGGCCAGCCGGTGATCTCGGCGTAGCGGAATCCGTGCAGGGTGAAGCGGGGTTCCCACGTGAGGGGGCCTGTCCCCGAGAGGATCAGGGTGTCGACGGACGTCGCCTCGCGCAGGGGCCGGGTGGCCAGTTCGCCGTCCTGGAGGACTTCGGCGTGCCGCAGGGTGAGGGTGGTGCCGACCGGGCCGTCGACGGTTATGCGGAGACGGCCGACGAGGTTCTGCCCGAAGTCGAGCAGGTGACGCCCGTCGCCAGTGCGGGTGACCTCGACCGGGGCTATCTCCTCGGTGCAGCGTACGGGCGGTCCGAGGGGCGCGACGAGCGTGGCAGGGTCACGTACGCCCGTGCGGACCGGGGTCCAGTCGCCCGTGCCGGCCGCGGATGGTGTGGCCCAGGCGGGGTCGTGCAGGCGGGCGTCGAAGGTCTCCCCTTCGTACAGGCCGCAGGTGAGGATCGGGCCGGGTGCTGCTTTCCAGGTTTCGTCGGTGGCGACGACGTGGGTGGTGCCGTCGTCGTACTCCACTTCCAGCTGGGCGATGAGGGACTGGTCGGTGCCGTAGATGTTGCGGGTTCCGCCGTCGAAGCCGTACTTGCCGCGGTACCAGCCGTCGCCGAGCCAGGCACCGACGGTGTTCGGGCCCTCGGTGAGGTGGGTGGTGACGTCGTGGGTGCGGTAGCGCAGCCGGTGCGGGTAGACGGTCCAGCCCGGTGCGAGGGCCTCGTCGCCGACGCGGTGCCCGTTGATCTCGACCTCGTAGAGGCCGTGGGCGGTGACGTAGAGGCGGGCGCGGGCGATGGGCCGATGGATACGGAAGTTCTTGCGTATGCGGGCGGGGCGGCGCTCGCCCTCGGGGTCCTCGTCCCAGTCGGCGCCCACGGGTACGGCCTGCCAGTCGGCGGCGTCGAGGAGACCGGCCTCGACGTCCGCCGGTGTGCTCCACTCCGAGGGGCTGGCGGCGTCGGGGGTCCAGACGCGGACGCGGACGGTGGCGCGTTCCCGGGACGTCAGGGGGTCGCCGGGCCACGGCACGAGGACCTGCTCGGCGCTGTCGACGCGCCCGGTGCGGCGGATGCCGCCACGGCGTTCGAGTTCCAGCTCGTACGACACCTGGCGGCCGGTGCCTGCGGGCAGGGTCCAGGTCAGGCGGGGGGAGGCGACTCCGATGCCGAGTCCGTCCGGCAGGTGTTCGAAGCTGACCGGGGAGGGCTGAGGGGGGAGCAAGGGGTGACCCTTCTTTCACTTGTGGTCACATTCGGGAGCGTGACGGGTGGGCGCGGCGAGCTCCCCGGAGCCGGGTTCCGGGGAGACGGCAGGCCGGGGCGATGACTGGGTCAGCCCTTCAACGCTCCCGAGGTGAGGCCCTTCATGACCTTCTGGTTGAGGAAGAGGTAGATCAGGAGGGTGCCGAAGACGTTGATGCAGATGGCCGCGAAGAGAGGGCCGTACTGGGTGGCGCCGAAGTCGCCGGTGAAGTTGAGCAGGCCGACCTGGATGGTGCGCAGATCCTGGTTGTTGGTGAAGGTCAGCGCGATGAGCAGGTCGTTCCAGATGAAGAAGAACTGCACCAGGCCGACTGTGAGCAGGGCGTTGCGGACCAGGGGGAGGCTGATGGTCCAGAAGGCGCGCAGGATGCCGGCGCCGTCGATGGTGGCGGCTTCGAACAGCTCGCGGGGGACGCTGCGGTAGTAGGTGGCCATCATGAAGACGGTCAGGGGAAGGCCGGTGCCGGTGTAGGTGAGGATCAGCGGCCACAGGGTGCCGGACAGGCCGGTCTGGAAGTACACCGTGAACAGGGGCAGCAGGATCATCTGCGGCGGGACCATCATGCCGGCGAGGAAGATCAGCAGAGTGAGGTTGCGGCCCTTCCAGACCATGACCTGCAGGGCGAACCCGGCGGCGGTGCCCAGCAGCAGCATCAGCGCGAGTGCGGGGACGACGGCGAGCAGGCTGTTCTGGACGTAGAGGCCGATGTGGCCGGTGGTCCACGCCTCGGTGTAGTTGCCCCATTCCCAGGTGGTGGGCAGGGACCAGGTGGAGTTGTTGAGGTAGTCGTCGTTGGACTTCAGGGAGGTGAGGAACATCCAGATCATCGGGTAGATCTCGACGACCAGCAGGAGGGCGACGACGATCTTGACCCAGAGGCGGCTTCCCCGACGGCCGCGCCGGGCCCGGGGAGCGCGTGCGGGCGCGTGCCCGGAGCCGAGCGCGGAGGTCTTCGCGGGTGTGTCGATGGTGGCCATGTGGTTCAGCCCTCCGTGAGGTCGCGCCGCGAGACGCGGTAGACGACCAGGCTCACCAGCAGGCACACGACGGTCAGCAGCAGGGCGATGGTGCTGCCGTAGCCGTAGTCGCTGTAGGTGAACGACGTCTGGAACATGTACAGAGTCAGCGGGGTGGTGCCCGTGCCGGGGCCACCGTTGGTCAGGGCGACGATCGAGTCGAAGACCTTGAGCGTGCCATTGATGCTGAAGATCAGCGAGGACATCAGGACGGGCAGGGACAGCGGCAGCACAATGTGGCGGACCAGCCTGAGTCCCGTGGCCCCGTCGAGGCGGGCCGACTCCAGGACCTCGTCGGGGATGTCGACCAGGCCGGCGAAGAGCAGGACGGCGTAGAAGCCCATGGAGCGCCAGATGTCCATGGCGATCAGGACCCAGAAGGCGCTGCCGGCACTGCCGAAGAAGTCGACGGAGTCCATGCCGACGGCGTTGAGGAGGGAGTTGACCGGGCCGGTCTGCGGGGCCACCTGGAAGAACTTCTGGAAGAGCAGGCCGACGGCGACGGTGGGCAGCACGACCGGGAAGAACACCAGGGTGCGGACGAGCGCCGAGGCGCGCTTGAGGAAGAAGACGTAGAGCAGCGCCAGCAGATACCCGGCGACCACCTGGCCGGCGGTGACGACGACGGCGTACTTGAGGGTGAACCAGAGGGCGTCGTGGACAGCCGGGTCGTCGAGGAGGCGGGAGAAGTTGGCTACACCGTTGCCAGTGAAGCCGTTGATCGTGTTGCCCTTGGTGAAGGAGTACCCGAGTGACCACACCATGGGGACCAGCATGATCAGGGAGTAGACGAGTAGGGCGGGACCGAGCAGGATCGCGATGGCCCTGCGGTCACCGAGTACGCGGTGCATGGGTGGTGGTGTCCACTTTCTTCGGAGGGACGGGGGCGGCCCGCGCGCGGCGGGGCGGGCAGGAGCGTGCGGGCCGCCCCCGGCCGGTCACTGGGCGGCCAGTGCGTCCTGGACGGTCTGCATGAACTGCTCGGGGCTCGTGCTGCCGCTGACCAGGCCCGCCGCGTTCTGCTGGCTGACGGTGGTGGCCTTGGTGCTGAACAGGGCCTCGAACCAGAGCACGTTCTGCTTCGAGGCGCTGATGGTGTCGCGCACCTGGGTGGTGACCTCGTTGGCGTCCTTGACCTCGGTGTTCACCTTGAAGCCGGAGATGGAGCCGTGGTCCTTCAGCGCGGTGGAGCCGTAGTTCTTCGCGATGCAGGAGACCCAGTCGCCGGTCTTCTCGTCGAAGGACTTCGAGGCGAAGGTGATGCCCAGGCCGACGTTGGACGGGTACTGGTCGGCGGAGCCCTTGCCCCCGGTCACGGCCGGGAAGGGCATGAATCCGGTGTTCTGCGCGCCGATCTTGTTCTGCTTGTCGTCGGAGATGTTCGCCAGTGCCCAGCTGCCCATGTAGAACATGGCGGCCTTGCCCGTGAGGAACTGGTTCATCGCCGTGTCGTAGTCGATGGAGCCGACGCCCTTGCCGAAGTAGCCCTTCTTGCCGAGGGCGGCGACCTCTTCGGCCGCCTTCACGTATTCCGGGTCAGTCAGCTTCGCCTTGCCGTCGGCCACCTTCTGCAGGGCGTCGGGGCCCAGGCTGCGGTAGAGGTAGCCGCTGATCAGGCGGGTCAGCGGCCATCCCTGCTGGCCGGAGGCGGAGAACGGCTGGATGCCCTTCGACTCCAGCTTCGCCGCGGCCGCGACCAGCTCCTCCCAGGTGCCGGGGGCCTTCAGGCCGTTGTCCGCGAAGAGCTTCTTGTTGTAGAAGATGCCCTCGATGTTGTACTCGTACGGCAGGACCTGGAGTTCTCCGCCGTACAGCGCCTTGATGGTCGAGACGGCGGCCGGCTCCAGCTGGTCGAGAACGCCCAGCTCCTTGAGCTTGGCCTCCAGGTCGGCGACCTTGCCGGACTTGGCCAGCTCCTGGGTGAGCGCGGGGGCGTTGCCCGCGGCGAACTGCACCGGCAGCGCGTCCTGGCCGGCCAGCAACTGGAGCTTCTGGTCCAGGCTCGCCTGCGGAACAGTCTCCACCTTCAGCGGCAGCGCGTCGTTCGCGGCCTTGCAGGGGCCCTTGGACATGGTGGTCAGCGCCGTCTTCACGGTGGTGTTCTCGGTGACGCTCAGGTAGTCGAAGTTCTCGGGTGCAGAGGAGGAGCCGCCGCCCCCGCTGCCGCCACATGCGGTGGCGAGGAGCGCGAGCGAGGCGGCACCGGCGGTGAGCAGGCTCAGTCGCGCACGACGGGCGCGGGAGGTACGAAGGGGCACGGAGGACTCCCAAATGATCATGACGAGCGGGCGAGGTGCGGGAAACAGCGCCAGGGGCGAAGTACGGGGCCTGGCAGCACGCGGGCAGCGACCCGGCAGAGTCGTGTAAAACGTTCTTCACAACGAGTGGGCAACACCCTGCACCGCTCCCCCGCCACCGTCAAGACACAAGCAGGTAACACCGTGGTGATGAGTGAAGGGCTTGACTGATGGCAGGGAGTAGCGTGTAGACCGTTATACCTACGACTACTCACTCCGGGACGTGGACCATGGACGGGGCTTCCGCAGCCAAGCCAAACAAGCGCGTGACCATCACCGATGTCGCCCGGCACGCCGGGGTGTCCACGGCCGCCGTCTCCAAGGTGATGCGCAATGCCTACGGCGTGAGCGAAGCCATGCGGGAGAAGGTCCAGGCGGCCATCGCCGACCTGGGGTACCGTCCGCACGCCGCGGCACGCGGGATGCGCGGCCGGACCTACACCATCGGCGTACTGCTGGACAACGTGCGCAACGCGTTCTTCGCCGACATCCTCGACGGCATCCGGGACGAACTGCGCCACACTGACTACACGGTGCTGATCGGCGCGGCCGGCTTCGACCCCGAGGAACAGGCCAGGACCATCCGTTCCCTGGTGGACCGGCAGATGGACGGACTGATCCTCATCGCCCCGGGCACGCCACGCGCGGAGGTGTTGGACACGGCCGCTTCGACGCCGACCGTGGTCATCGGGCACCACGACGCCTCGGACGCCTACGACTCGGTCGTCGACGCCGACGACCTCGGCGCCGGTCTGGTGGTGGATCATCTGGTCTCGCTCGGCCACCGTGACATCGCCCTGGTCTCGGCTCCGGGCACCCGGGCCAACAAGTGGAAGCGCACACCGGAGGCCGTACTGAGCGAGGGCTATCTGCACGCGATGCAACGGCACGGACTCGACCGGTTCGCGCGGGTCCACCACACCGCCTACTCCGACGACGGCGGCTTCAAAGCGGGCATGACACTGCTGACGGCCGACCGCCCGCCGACCGCCGTGATGACCGGTGCAGACGTCGCGGCACTGGGCGTCTACCGCGCCGCACACGAACTCGGCCTGCGCATCCCCCAGGACCTGTCGCTCGTCGGCTACAACAACACCGCGCTCGCCGCCCTGGCACCCGTGCAACTCACCAGCGTGGACCAGGCGGGACACACCATGGGCTCCGCCGCCGCCCGCATGCTCGTCGAGCGCGTCGAAAGCCGAAGGGACAGACCCATGCAGACCACGATGACCCCACGTCTGGTGGTGCGCTCCACCACCGGCGCACCGCAAGGGCGCTAGGCCGTGGACCGGCGGCCGGCTGCCGCGCCCACGGCTCACCGCGAACGTAGCTCCGGCGGAGCAACGGCGGTGGCCGGACCTGTCGGCCGCCCACGTCCCCGGGTCGGTATCAAGGACGTGGCGCGGCAGGCAGGCGTCTCGCTCGGTACCGTCTCCAACGTCCTCAACCGGCCCGAGATCGTGTCCGAGGGAACGCGCTCGCGCGTCCTGGAAGTGATCGACTCCCTCGGCTACGTCCGGGCCGAGGGCGCCCGGCAGTTGCGCGGATGGGCCTCCCGGGTGATCGCCGTCATGGTGCTCGACATGGCGAACCCGTTCTTCACTGCGCTCGCCTCCGGGGTGGAACAGGCCGCCCGCGAGGCGGACCTCGGCGTCATGGTCTGCACGGGCGCCCACGATCCGGCGGAGGCGGCACGTCACCTGTCGCTGATCACTTCGCACCAGGTTCGCGGTGCCGTGCTGGTCTCCGGTGAAGGAGTCGGGCGCACCGTCGCGGCCTTCCGCCGCAACGCCGTGCCCTTCGTCGTGGCCGACCAGTACGCGCCCCAGCCCGCGGCGTGCTCCGTCGGGATCGACGACGTGGCGGGCGGACGGGCCGCGGTACGGCACCTGGTCGAGCGGGGCCACCGCTCCCTCGCCTATGTCAGCGGACCCGACCGACTCCAGCAGGTACGGGACCGTCGCCGAGGCGCGCTGGCCGCGATCTGCGAGGCCGGCCTGCCGTCCACCGCGCTCAGGGAACTGCCCTGCGACGCCCTCACCGTGACGGCCGGGAAGGACGCCGGGCACCGCATCCTCGGCCTGTCCGAGCGGCCCACCGCCGTCTTCTGCGCAAACGACCTGCTCGCCCTCGGTGTCCTGCAGGCCCTGTACGAGGCCGGCCTCGGAGTGCCGGACGACATCGCGGTGGTCGGGTACGACGACATCGAGTTCGCCGCGTCGGCCGTGGTGCCGCTCACCTCGGTACGACGACCGGCATCCGCCATGGGACGGCAGGCCGGCCGCCTGCTCATCGAGGACACGGCCCACGGAATTGGGCACGCGCACAGCCACGTCGTGCTGCAACCCGAACTGGTCGTACGCCGGTCGACGATGGCGGCTCCTGCGCGCTGACCAGGTCGGCTCGGGGCCGTGGGGAACGTATGTGGGACCGATGACGGGTACGGCATGGAAAATGAGCACGGCGAAACTCCGGCCGGCGGTACGGGAGGGGCGACCGCGGAGATGATGATCATCTCCGGCTGTCGGAGAGAGACGTCGAGCGAGAACGCACCGACGGGATCCGTCCGAGCATGCGTCCTGCCGGGCGGCCCTGCCCACCCCCACCGTCATTCACGTTACGGATGGATTCCATCCGTAACGTGAATACGTCCTCCGTTCACGGGCGGGGGCGCTCACCCCCGGGATCGTCGGCCATCCGCCTGCCGACCCGGGCGGCAGTCTCGCGCAGCCAGATGTGGGCCGCGTCGTGGGTGTGTACCGGGTGCCACCACAACGCCTCCCTCAGCGGCACGGCCTCGTAGGGTGGCTCCACCACGCGCACGGCGGCGAGCGGGGCGAGGAGCCGGGCGAGGCGTGCCTGGATCAGGGCGATGCGCCGGGTTCCGCTGACCAGCAGTGGCATGATCTGGAAGCTGTCGACGGAGACCTCGACGCGGGGCTCGATGCCCAGCATGCCGAGCTGGCGCACGGCCGGGGCGTCGTAGGTGCGCTGGTAGGTGACCCAGGGCAGCCGGGCCAGGTCTTCCCGGGTCAGCCGTTCGTCGACGCTCGGGTGGTCGTCGGCGACGAGGAAGACCCAGCGGTCCTGGTAGAGGTCGGTGGCGGGGAAGTCGCTGATGACGCCGTGCGGCATGAGCAGACCGTCGGTGGTGCTCAGCAGGGTGTCCGTGGCATCCACCACGGTGGTCGGCGTCTGCGCGAAACGCAGCCGGATACCGGGGGCCTCCCGGTGCACGACCCGGGCGAGTTCGGCACCGAAGACGGCGACCGCGTAGTCGGACGCCACGAGCTTGAACTCACGGCTCTCCTTGGCCGGGTCGAAGTCCGCCTGGCTGGCGAAGAGACGTTCCAGCAAGTCATAGGCGGTGGACGCGCGGTCGAGGAGGACCTGTCCGAGGGCGGTGAGTTCGTAGTGGCCGCCGACCCGGGCCAGCAGGTCGTCGTCGAAGTGCCGGCGCAGCCGGGACAGGGCCGCGCTCATCGCCGGCTGGCTGAGGCCGACGCGCTGTCCGGCGCGGGTGACGTTGCGCTCTTCGAGGAGAGCGCGCAGGGCGACGACGAGGTTGAGGTCCAGGCGGCTGAGATTCACGGCGACTTTTCTCGTTGTTCGGCGATGACCTGCGGAAATTTGACTTATGGATGACTGTCATCCATGGAATCTATTTCCCTGATCGCGGGTGGCGAGTCCAGATTAGTGCCATCGCAATCAGGAGGACATGTCCGTGAAACCTGAAGCCGCGTCCGCCCTCTTCGCCGGACCCTTCGCCCTCGCCACCCTTTCGGCCCTCGACGGGGCCGCCTTCCCCGCTCTCGTCACCTCCGACGCCCAGGTGATCGACCTGCGAGACGCCCTGGACGACGCCGACCTGAGCGCGCGAGACCTCCTGAACGACTGGGAGGCGGTGCTGCCCCGGTTGACGGCCCTGGCCGGCGACAGCGCGCCACGACGCGCGCCGCTGGCGGACTTCCGGGTGCACGCACCGGTCGAGCCGCGCCAGGTGTTCCAGTCCGGCGCCAACTACCGGCAGCACGTCATCGACCTGCACGTCGCGCACCGGGCCCCGGGCGACGACCGGCCGGAGGAAGAGCGGCGCGCGGAGGCCGCGGAGATCATGGACCGGCGGGCGGCCGAGGACCTGCCGTACGTGTTCATCGGTCTGCCGAGCGCGATCACCGGGCCGTACGACGACGTCGCGCTGCCCGCGTGGGCCGAGAAGCCCGACTGGGAACTGGAACTGGCCGCGGTGATCGGCCGCCCGGCCTACCAGGTGTCCGTCGAGGAAGCCCTGGACCACGTCGCGGGCTACACGATCGCCAACGACCTGACCGACCGAGCCACGGTCTTCCGCCGGGACATGCCGCAGATCGGCAGCGACTGGCTGCGCAGCAAGAATGCCCCCGGCTTCACGCCGCTCGGCCCCTGGATCGTGCCCGCCGCCTCGGTCGGGGACACGGGCGACTTGCGGCTGACGCTGAAGCTGAACGGCGAGACCATGCAGGACGAGTCGACCAAGGACATGATCTTCGACGTGGCGCGGATGGTCTCCTACGCCTCGCAGAGCGCCCGCCTCCTGCCCGGTGACCTGGTGCTCACCGGCTCACCCGCCGGCAACGGCATGCACTGGGGCCGGCTGCTGCGCGACGGCGACGTCATGGACGCCTCCATCACCGGACTCGGCGCCCAGCGCACCCGCTGCGTGGCGGAGGTGACCGAGTGACCCTGGACCGCACCGACCCCGAGGGCTCGATCGCACAGACCGCGAAGGCGTACTCCAACTGGAACCGCTGGGGCGAGGACGACGTGCTCGGCACCCTCAACTTCCTCGACGAGGCCAAGCGCCGCGAAGGTGCCGCACTGATCCGGCGGGGTGTCAGCTTCTCCCTCTCGCAGCGGTTCGACATCGACGGCCCGCAGAAGGGCTGGCGGCGTCGCACCAACCCGGTGCACACCATGCTGGACACCGGCACCGACGCCGCCCTCGGCAACCAGGGCCTGCCGCACGGCATCGGCGGCGCCGACGACGTCATCGCCATGCCGCTGCAGTGCTCCACCCAGTGGGACGGGCTCGGCCACATCTTCGACCACGGCAAGGCGTGGAACGGCCGCCCGGCCGAGCAGGTCGTCACCTCCGACGGCGACCAGGTCACCGGCATCGAGCACATGGCCCCGCACGTCGCCGGACGCGGAGTGCTCCTGGACGTGGGCCGCAGCATCGGCGAGGACGGGGAACTGCCGGACGGCTTCGCGATCACCGAGGAGCACCTGACCGCCACCGCCGAGGCCCAGGGCGTCACGGTCGGCCGCGGTGACCTGGTGCTGGTGCGCACGGGGCAGCTCGCCCGGGTCCGCCGCGAGGGCTGGGGCGACTACGCCGGCGGACCCGCGCCCGGCCTGTCGTTCACCACAGCGGGCTGGCTGCACGGCACCGAGATCGCCGCGATCGCCACCGACACCTGGGGCTTCGAGGTCCGCCCTAACGAGTTCGAGCACGCCTTCCAGCCGCTGCACCAGGTCGCCATCCCCCACCTCGGCCTGCTGATCGGCGAGATGTGGGACCTGGACGCGCTCGCCGAGGACTGCGCGACCGACGGCGAGTACGCCTTCTGGCTCACCGCCGCGCCCCTGCCCATCACCGGGGCCGTCGGCTCCCCCGTCAACCCGATCGCCGTCAAGTAGTCCAAGGAACAAGGGAGTTCCCCATGAGCGAAGCCCGTAAAGTCCTGGTGATCGGCGGAGGCGCGGCCGGCAACGCCGCCACGATCCTCCTGCGTCGCGCCGGCCTCACCGTGGACCTGGTCGAGGCCAAGGACGACTGGAACGCCACCGCCGGCTCCGGCATCACCCTCCAGGGCAACGCCCTGCGCGTCCTGCGCGAACTCGGCGTCTGGGAGCAGGTGAAGGCATCCGGTTTTGGCTTCGGCTCGGTCGGCATCACCGCCCCCGACGGCACCGTCCTGCACGCCCAGGACGACCTGCGCACCGGCGGCGACGACCTGCCCGCCACCGTCGGCATGCAGCGCCCCCAGCTCCAGCAGATCCTCATCGACGCCGTACGCGCCAGCGGCGCCACCATCCGCCTCGGCACCACCGCCGAGATCCTGGGCCAGGACGCCGACGGGGTCTCCGTCCGGTTCTCCGACGGCTCCAAGCACCGTTACGACCTGGTGGTCGCCGCCGACGGCCTCGGCTCCTCGACCCGTTCCGCGATCGGCATCACGGACAAGCCCGAACCGACCGGCATGGCCATCTGGCGCATCGCCGCACCGCGCCCGGCGGGCGTCACCCGTACCGACCTCGCCTACGGCGGCCCCGCGTACATCGCCGGCTACTGCCCCACCAGCGAGACCACCCTGTACGCGTACGTCGTCGAGGCCAACCGCGACCGCGCCTCCATACCGCCCGAGTCGTATGCCGACGAGATGCGACGTTTGGCCTCCGCGTATGGCGGCCACTGGCCGGAGATCACCGAGCACATCACCGACCCCGCCGCGGTCAACTACACCTGGTTCGACCGGATGCTGGTCGAGGGCTCCTGGCACCGGGGCCGGGTGGTGCTCGTCGGCGACGCCGCGCACTGCTGCCCGCCCACTCTCGCCCAGGGAGCCGCGCTGTCCCTGGAGGACGCCTGGGTGCTCGCGCAGATGCTGACCGGGTCCGACGCGTGGGACGACGTCCTGTTCCGGGCGTACTACGAGCGGCGGATCGCCCGCGTCCGCCCGGTCGTGGAGGCGTCCGTGCGGATCGGGCAGTGGCAGCTCGACGGGGTGCGCGACGCCGACGTGCCCGGCCTGATGGGCCGCACCATGACCATGCTCCGGGAGCTGCCGTGACCGCCGTGAACACGCCCACCGTGGACGTGCACGCCCACGTCCTGCTGCCCGAGGTCGAGGCACTCGTCGCCGGTCTGCCCGGCCACGCCGAGGCCCGGGAGCTGGACGCCCGCCGCAACGGTCCCGCCGCCCTCGCCGTCAGCGGCCCCATGGTGCGTGAGCGCATCCCGAGGCTGACCGACCCTGCCGTGCGCCTGGCCGCGATGGACGACCAGGGCGTGGACGTGCAGCTGGTCAGCCCCTCCCCCTCGCACTACCACTACTGGGCCGACGAGGACACCGCCGAGAAGCTGTACCGGCTCGCCAACGAGGCGACGGCCGCGCACTGTTCGGCCGCCCCCGAGCGGCTGCGCGGGCTCGGGCTGGCCCCGCTCCAGCATCCGGAGCAGGCGGTCCGAGCCCTGGACCACGCCCTGGACCAGGGCCTGGCCGGGGTGGAGATCTCCAGCCACGCCCCCGGCCGGGAACTGTCCGACCCGGCCTACGAGCCCTTCTGGGTCCGGGCCGGGGAAACCGGCGCGCTCGTCTTCCTGCATCCCTTCGGCTGCACCCTGGACGAGCGGCTGGACCGGTGGTACCTGTCCAACACGGTCGGACAGCCCACCGAGAACGCCGTCGCGCTGTCCCACCTGATCTTCTCGGGGGTGCTCGACCGCCACCCGGAGCTGACGCTGATCGCCGCGCACGGCGGCGGCTACCTGCCCACCCACATCGGCCGCTCCGACCACGCCTGGTCGGCCCGCTCCGACGCGGGCGCCGGCTGCGCCCACCTGCCCAGCAGCTATCTCAAGCGCCTGTACTTCGACTCCCTCGTCCACGACCCGCACGTCCTGCGCGAACTGGTGCGCGTCGCCGGCGCCGACCGGGTCCTGCTCGGCTCCGACTTCCCCTTCGACATGGGCACCGAGGACCCCGTGGCCGCCCTGCGCGCCGCACAGCTGTCCGAGACCGACTTCGACGCCGTACGGGGCGGCAACGCCGCCGCCCTCCTCCGGAAGGACTGACACCATGCGCCTGCTCACCCACCTGCGGCACGTCGACCTCGCCGTGCCCGACTACGACAAGCAGCTCGACTTCTACGCCGGCGTCTGGGGCCTGACCAAGGTCGCCGAGGACTCCGGCATCTCCTTCCTGGCCGCCGAGGGCTCCCCGGAGCAGTACGTCGTCCGGCTGCGCAAGGCCGAGGAGAAGCGCCTCGACCTCGTCTCCTACGGCGCCGCGTCCCCCGCGGACGTCGACACCCTCGCCGAGCGACTGCTCGCGGGCGGCGTGCAGCTGATCTCCCAGCCGGGCAAGGTCGACACCCCCGGCGGCGGCTACGGCTTCCGCTTCTTCGACGTCGACGGCCGCACCATCGAGGTCTCCGCCGACGTCGAGGTGCGGCAGCACCGCAAGATCGAGGAGAAGGAGTCCATCCCGGTCAAGCTCTCCCACGTCGTCCTCAACTCCCCGGACCTGAACCGCACCCGCGAGTGGTACGAGCGCCACCTCGGCTTCGCCCTCTCCGACACGCTCAGCTCGCCGCACATGGGCGAGGTCATGCACTTCATGCGGATCAGCAGCCAGCACCACTCGATGGCCATCGCCCAGGGCCCGCACACCGCCCTGCACCACATCTCCTTCGAGATGCGCGGCATCGACGAGTACATGCGCGGCTCGGGCCGGGTCATCCGGGCCGGCTTCAAGAAGATCTGGGGGCCGGGCCGGCACATGGCCGGGGACAACACGTTCACGTACTTCCTCGACCCGCACGGCAACACCGTCGAGTACACCACCGAGCTGGAGTGCCTCGACGAGGACACCTGGCACCCCCACGTCTACGACTTCTCCCAGCCCGAGGTCACCGACCAGTGGGGCACCGCCAACCCCATGAACGAACTCGTCGCGAAGGAGTCCTTCAACGACCCCGACCGCGGCGTGTTCGTCGCCCCGCCGGTCTGATCCCGCGCCCCGCGCCCCGGGGACGCAGCGGCGGTGTCCACGCCCTGACTCGCGCCGCCGCGCCCCCGGCCCCGCTCGCCCCCCTTCCTCACCCCCCACGGCTCCCGCATCGACGACGATCGAAGGAACCGCCCCGATGACCCCTCGCACGACCCCACTGTCCCGTCGCGGCCTGCTGGCCGGCGGCGCGGCCGCCACCGCGCTCGTCGTCACCCCGCAGGCCGCCGCCGCGCCCCGCGCCGAGCCGCGGGACAAGTCCCGGCCGGGCAAGGGCACCGTCGTGCACCTGCTGGGCACGGCGGGCGGACCCCCGCCGTACGGTGAACGCATGGGCATCGCCTCCGCGGTGACCGTCGGCACCGACACCTACCTGGTGGACTGCGGCCGGGGTGCCGTGACCCAGTACCTGCGGGCGGGACTGTCGATGCCGTCGCTCAAGGGGATCTTCCTCACCCACCTGCACGCCGACCACATCGTCGACTACTTCGACTTCCCGCTGCTGTGCGCCGGCGTCATGCCGCCCCAGCCCGGACTCGGCGGCACCGTGCGCGTGTGGGGGCCGGGGCCGAGCGACACGGTCACCGCAGGCCCCGTCACCCCCGAACAGCCCGCGCCCGGCATCGTCGAGACCACCCGGCGCGCGAACGCCACCTTCGCCGCCTCCACCAACGCCTTCGTCGCCGAGGGCTTCGGCATCGACCCCGTCTCCATGCTCGACGTGACCGAGCTGGCGGCGCGGCCCGGCACGGTGGTGACCGTCCTGGACACGCCCGCGCTGAAGGTGACGGCGACCAGGGTCCCGCACGGCAACATGTCCCCCGCGTACGCCTACCGGTTCGACACCGCGGACGGCTCCGTCGTCTTCTCCGGCGACACCAGCCGCAGTGACGACCTCATCGCCCTGGCCCGCGGCTGCGACCTGCTGGTCCACGAGGCCGTCGACGCCGCGTGGTTCGAGGAGACCGGCCTGCCCGCCACCGTCGTCGAGCACATGCGCGAGGTCCATACCGACATCGCCGAGGTGGGCGGGATCGCCGCCGCCGCGGGGGCGCGTCAGGTAGTCCTCAGCCACCTCGCGCCGGCCGACCCGACCCAGTTCCCCGACCGCGAGTGGGCCGCGGCGGCCCGCGCCTCCGCCCGGGCGGCCGGTTACCGGGGTCGCCTCACCGTGGGCCACGACCTCATGCGCATCCCACTCACCTGATCACACTCCGCTGGAGCCGCACCATGCGTTTCGCCGCATACGAACACCACCATCGCCGCCGGGTGGCGGTAGCGGAAGAGGACGGCACCCTCTTCCCCCTGCCCGGCGTCACCTCGCTCACCGCACTGATCCAGCAGACCGACGGGCTCCCCGGGCTGCTCGCCGCCGGCGCCGCGGCCCTGGACGTCCCCCCGGGCCCGCATGTCTCACAGGTCCGGTTGCTGCCTCCGCTGCAGCCCGCGTCTGTGCGGGACTTCGTGACCTTCGAGGAGCACGTGGAGGGGGTGCGCCGGTCCGTGGAGGGCACCGGCGGCGTCCCCGAGCAGTGGTACGCGGCCCCGACCTTCTACTTCACCAATCCGCACGCGGTCTACGGGCCCGAGGACGGCATCCCCGTGCCTCCCGGTTCGGCCGTGCTCGACTTCGAACTCGAAGTGGGCGCCGTGGTCGGCCGGGAGGGCCGCGACCTCACCCCCGAACAGGCCCGCGACCACATCGTCGGCTACACCGTTTTCAACGACTGGTCCGCGCGCGACCTCCAGGGCGCGGAGATGAGGGTTGGCCTCGGTCCGTGCAAGGGCAAGGACACCGCCACCACCCTCGGCCCGTACCTGGTCACCGCCGACGAGCTGGAGCCGTATCGGGACGCCGACGGCTTCCTGCGCCTGGCCCTGACCGCCGAGGTCAACGGGGAGACGGTCGGCGAGGACCTGCTGTCCAACATGAGCTGGACGTTCGACGAGATGACCGCCTACGCCTCCCGCGGCACCCGCGTCGTCCCCGGCGACGTCCTGGGCTCCGGCACCTGCGGCAACGGCGGCTGCCTGGCCGAACTCTGGGGCCGACGCGGCGAGCAGACCCCGCCGCCGCTGAAACCCGGGGACACCGTCACCCTCACCGTAGAAGGGCTTGGCACCCTCACCAACACGGTCGTCCCCGGCGTCGATCCCGTCCCGCTCCCCGCCGGTCGGCGCCGGTCCCGGGAGCGGCCGTGAGCGACCTGCACCCCAAGAGGCTGCTCGGCAAGGTCGTCGTCGTCACCGGCGCGGCCCGCGGGCAGGGCGCCGCCGAGGCCGAGCTGCTCACCCGGGAGGGCGCCCGCGTCATCGCCACCGACGCCACCGAAGCGCCGGGCTGCCGGCGCCTGGACGTCACCCGCGAGCAGGACTGGGCCGCACTCGCCGCCGAGCTGCGGGAGTCGTACGGGCACGTGCACGGCCTGGTCAACAACGCCGGCATCACCTGGCGGGCCCGCCTCGGCGACGTACGCCCCGAAGACATGGCCCGCGTCCACGCGGTCAACGTCACCGGCCCGCTCCTCGGCATCCAGCACCTGGCTCCCCTCATGCCGCCGGGCTCCTCGGTCGTCAACGTCGGCTCCTCGGCGGCCCTCACCGCGCACTACCCGGTCGCCTACACGACCAGCAAGTGGGCGCTGCGCGGCCTGTCGAAGACGGCTGCCCTGGAGCTGGGCCCGCGCGGCATCCGCGTCAACACGATCCACCCCGGCTACATCGAGACGGAGATGACTGCCTCCGCCGCGCCCGCCTTCCGCGAGGCCAACATCAGGGAGACTCCGCTCGGTCGCACCGGTTCCGTCGGCGAGGTGGCGCCGCTGGTCGTGTTCCTGCTGTCCGACGACGCGTCGTTCATCAGTGGCGCGGAGATCCCGGTGGATGGCGGCATGACCGCGCACGGCGGCGTCAAGTCCGTCTCCGACGCCCTGCGGGAGGGGGCGCCGTGAGGCGGCTGGACGGCAAGGTGGCGCTGATCTCGGGGACCGCGCGCGGTCAGGGCCGGGCCGCCGCGCTGCGGTTCGCCGCCGAGGGCGCGCTCGTCGTCGGCGGCGACCTGCGCCACGAGGAGGCACTAGAGACCCAGCGGCTGGTCGCCCGCGAGGGCGGCACCTCCCTCACCCCCGGCCCGCTCGACGTCACCGACGAGGAGGCCGTCCGGGCCTGGGCCGAGGAGGCGGTGGACGCGTTCGGCGGCATCGACATCGTGTACGCCAACGCGGGCGCCGTGCGCTTCGGCGCGATCGACAGCCAGCCGTACGAGGACTTCGCGTTCACGATGCGCGCCGAGCTGGACTCGGTGTGGTTGACCGTGCGGGCGGCCTGGCCGCACCTGGTGCGCAGCCGCGGCTGTGTCCTGACCGTCGGCTCGACCGCGGGACTGACCGGTTCCCTCACCAACCACCGGACGGCCCATTCGGCGTCGAAGGGCGCCGTCATCGCGCTCACCCGCCAACTCGCCGCCGAGGGAGCACCGCACGGCGTCCGCGTGAACTGCGTGAGCCCCGGGATGATCGACACCGAGGGCTCGCGCGACAACCTGCTCGCCGACGAGCACCCGATGAACGACATCTCCCGTCACATCCCGCTCGGGCGGCTGGGCCACCCCGACGACGTCGTCAACGCGGCCGTCTTCCTGGCCTCCGACGAGGCCGCCTACATCACCGGCGCCAACCTCGTCGTGGACGGCGGCTGGTCCACCGTCCTGCCCGGCGCCCCGATCCGAAAGGCAATCCGTACGTGAACAAGGTCCGCGCCGGCGCCGCCGAGGCGGTCGCCGATATCCCCGACGGCGCCTCGCTCGCCGTCGGCGGCTTCGGCCTCAGCGGCGTCCCCGAAGTCCTGATCCGCGCCCTGTACGAGCGGGGCACGACCGGTCTGGAGGTCGTCTCCAACAACTGCGGCGTCGACGGCCGCGGTCTCGGGGTCCTGCTCTCTGCCGGCCGCATCGCCCGCGTCACCGGCTCCTACGTCGGCGAGAACAAGGAGTTCGCCCGCCAGTACCTCAGCGGGGAGCTCGAGGTCGAGCTGACCCCGCAGGGCACGCTCGCCGAACGGCTGCGCGCCGGTGGCGCGGGCATCCCCGCCTTCTACACCCCGGCCGGCGTCGGCACTCAGGTCGCGAACGGCGGGCTGCCGTGGCGCTACGCGCCCGACGGCACCGTGGCCGTCGCTTCCCCACGCAAGGAGACTCGCGACTTCGCCGGCCGCCCGTACGTCCTGGAGCACGGCATCACCACCGACTTCGCCCTGGTACGGGCGTGGCGCGGCGACCACCAGGGCAATCTCGTCTTCCGTCGGGCCGCCGCCAACTTCAACCCCCTCGCCGCCATGGCCGGCCGCGTCACCGTCGCCGAGGTCGAGGAACTCGTCGAACCGGGCGCGCTCCGACCCGATGAGATCCACGTGCCCGGGATCTACGTTCAGCGGATCGTGGCGCTCACCCCGGGCCAGGCCGCCGACAAGCCCATAGAGAAGAGGACCGTACGCCCATGAGCTGGACCCGCGAGCAGATGGCCGCCCGCGCCGCCGCCGAACTCACCGACGGCTCCTACGTCAACCTGGGCATCGGCCTGCCCACCCTGATCCCCGGACACCTCCCGCCCGGCGTCCGCGTCGTCCTCCACTCCGAGAACGGCATCCTCGGCACCGGCCCCTACCCCACCGAGGACGAAGTCGACCCCGACCTGATCAACGCCGGCAAGGAAACGGTCACCGTCCTGCCCGGCGCATCCTTCTTCGACTCCGCGCTCTCCTTCGGCATGATCCGAGGCGGCCACATCGACACCGCCGTTCTCGGCGCCATGCAGGTATCCGCACGCGGCGACCTCGCCAACTGGATGATCCCCGGCAAGATGGTCAAGGGCATGGGCGGTGCCATGGACCTCGTCCACGGTGCCCGCCGCGTCATCGTCCTCATGGAACACACCGCCAAGGACGGCACCCCCAAGATCGTCGACGAGTGCACCCTCCCCCTCACCGGCGAGCAGTGCGTCCACCGGATCATCACCGACCTCGGCGTCCTCGATGTCACCCCCCAGGGCCTCGCCCTGGTCGAAACCGCACCCGGCGTCACCGTCGAGGACATCACCGCCCGCACCGGCACCGCCCTGGAGGTGGACAGCGTCTCCGCCGCGTGCTGACCGGCGGCCGAGAGACTTCGTCCACGAACCATTGACACGGGGGAAACACTCTCGGAATATAGTCCGTACACCAATGATTTGTGTACGGACCATCGGAGGCCGGGTCTGACCGCCTCCGCTCCCGATGTCCTCCCGAGCTGACTTTTGGAGGCCAGATGCCCGTCCTCACCTCTCCACTCCACATCGCCGTAGTCGGAGGCGGTATCGGCGGACTGGCCGCCGCGCTGGCGACCGCCCGCGCCGGCCATCGCGTGACGCTCGTGGAGCGGGCCGCCCGCTTCGGCGAGATCGGGGCCGGCCTGCAGCTCGCCCCGAACGCCTCCCTCGCCCTCGACGAACTCGGCGTACTGCCGGCCGTCCGGGCATCCGCGGTAGCCCCGCCCCGGCTGGTCATGATGGACGCCTTGACCGGCGACGAGGTCACCTCTCTCGATCTGCGCAGCTCGGCCTACACCGACCGTTTCGCGCACCCGTACCTGGTCACCCACCGCACCGACCTGCATGCCGCACTGCTGACCGCCTGTCAGGAGCACCCCGCCGTCACCCTGTGCACGGGACACACCGTCGTCGAGGCCGACCAGGACGGATCCGGGGTACACCTACACTTCGCGGAGGGCCACGTCCCGCTGACCGCCGACGCGGTCGTCGCCGCGGACGGACTGCACTCCCGGCTGCGCCAGGTACTGGTCGGTGACGGGGAACCGGTCTGTTCGCGCTACGTCGCGTTCCGCGGGGCCCTGCCCACCGGGAGGATGACCGGCCGGATGTCCCAGCACGCCGCCTCGGAAGCGGTGATGGTGTGGGCCGGGCCGCGCATGCACCTGGTGCAGTACCCCGTACGCCGCGGCGAGCTGTACAACCAGGTCGCCGTGTTCGAGAGCGACCACTACACGCCGGATTCCGACGACTGGGGCACCGAGGCCGAGCTGGAGGAGCGCTTCGCCGGCGCCTGCGAGGCCGTGCGCGACGCCTTGCCGCTCGTCTCCCGCGACCGTCGCTGGCCGCTGTACGACCGCGCTCCGATCAGCACCTGGGTGCACGGGCGGATCGTGCTTCTCGGAGACGCCGCCCACCCCATGCTCCAGTACCTCGCGCAGGGCGCCTGCCAGGCGCTGGAGGACGCCGTGGCGCTCGGCCAGGCCCTCGGCCAGAGCGCGGACCCCGCCGAAGCCTTCGCCGCATACGCGGACCGGCGTCGGGAACGGGCGACGCTCATCCAGACCAACGCCCGTCGCTTCGGCGAGATCTGCCACCTCGAAGGCATGGGAGCCACCCTTCGCAACATGCTTCTCTCGTCGCGCGGCCCCGAGGCGTTCGACGACATCTCCTGGGTGTGGACCCCCACCCCCGCACCTGCCCCCGCCCTGTGATCCGACTCGCGTAGGAGGACACCATGACAACCGACGAACTCGCCTACAAGGCCCTGGAGGGCCTGGGAGCCGCCCCGCTGTGGCGCTTCTACGGCAACCTGTTCCCCGCCCAGCCCAAGAGCCGCGCCGTCCCCTACCGCTGGAACTGGCGCGAACTCCGCCCGCATCTCCTGCACTTCTCCGAGGTCCTGTCCCTGGAGGAGGCCGAACGACGGGTCCTCATGCTCGTCAACCCCGGCCTCACCGACCCCCCGGCCACGGTCAACACCCTCTACGCGGGCCTGCAGATCATCCTGCCCGGCGAGACCGCACAGGCCCACCGGCACACCTCCAACGCCTTCCGCTTCATCCTCGAAGGCGACGGAGCCTGGACCACGGTCAACGGCGAGCGGGTCTTCATGGCCCCCGGCGACCTCCTGCTCACCCCCGGCTGGCACTGGCACGACCACACCCACGAGGGCGACGCGCCGATGATCTGGCTCGACGCACTTGACTACCCCCTGGTCAACGCCCTGGAAGCCGGCTTCTACGAGCAGTACCCGCAGCGACTCCAGCCCGTGACCAAGCCCGACGACGCCGGAAGCCGCCAGTTCCTGCACGGCCGGCTCACCCCCGCCTGGCTCACCCAGGACGGACCCAACTCCCCCGTCACCCGCTACACCTGGCAGGAGACCGGGCGCGCCCTGGACGCCATCGCCGACACAGCCGACGGCAGCGACGTCGACGGCGTCGTCCTGGAGTACACCAACCCCTGGACCGGCGGCCCGGTCATGCCCACCATCGGCTGCCGCATCCAGCGGCTCCGCCCCGGCTTCCAAGGAGCCGGCCGCCGCCACACGGCCTCGACCATCTTCAACGTCGTCCGCGGCGAAGGCGCCACGATCGTCGACGGCGAACGGCTGGAGTGGTCCGAGCACGACACCTTCGCCGTCCCCGGCTGGGCCTCCTACCGCCACGTCAACACCTCGGCCTCCGCGGACGCCGTCCTCTTCTCCTACAGCGACGAGCCCGTCATGCGCTCCCTCGGCCTCTACCGCACCGAAGACGCCGACCCCGGCGCCTGACCCGTCCGCCCACCCGACACCCACAAGGAGGCCACCATGCGTCTGGCCCTGTTCAACAAGGGACGCCTCGGTCTCGTCGACGGCGACGACCTCGTCGACGTGACCGACCAGCTCGCCGGAGCCGACACCGCCGGCCCCGTCGGCGCGCTCCAGCGGTACATCGAGACGACCGCCGACGGGGAGACGGCCCGGTTCAACCTCGCCGGCCGGCCCCGGATCCCGCTGGCCGAAGCGGCCCTGGAAGCACCGCTCCCCCGCCCCGGGAAGATCGTCGGCGCGCCGGTCAACTACCTCGACCACAAGGCCGAGATGAAGTACACCACCTCGGTCGCGGACCTCGGCGTCTTCCTCAAGGCGAACTCCTCCGTCATCGGCCCGGGCGAGGACATCCTCCTCCCCTACTCCGACAAGCGCACCGACCAGGAAGGCGAACTGGGCGTCGTCATCGGCCGCACCGCCTCGCACGTGAGCGCGGACGAAGCCCTGGACCACGTCTTCGGCTACACCTGCGTCCTGGACATCACCGTCCGCTCCGGCGAAGACCGCTCCACCCGCAAGTCCTTCGACACGTTTACCCCTCTCGGCCCCTGGATCGTGACCGCCGACGAGATCCCGGACCCGGACACCCTCGACCTGCGCTGCGACGTCGGTGGCACCACCCGGCAGCGCACCAACACCGCGGACCTCATCTTCGGCGTCCGTGAACTGATCGCCTACACCTCCTCCGTCATGACCCTGCACCCGGGCGACGTGATCGCGACCGGCACCCCGGCCGGAGTGGGACCGCTCAGCCACGGGGACCGTGTGGTCCTGGAGATCGAGAAGGTCGGCCGACTGGAGGTCGGCGTCGACGGCTCCGGTGCCACTCCCTACGACCAGCGACCCGGCCGCCGCAGCCACTGACCGCACGCTTACCGCCAGGTGGTGCCAGCACTCGTAGACTCCCCACACCGGCCATCTTCCCGGGCCGGCACCACCCCGGCGACAGACGGACGGAAGACTGTGGCGCACGCACTGGAACTGCACAACTACGTCGGACACCTGATCCGGCGCGCGGAACAGGTGCACACCGCCCTGTGGTACCGGCACGTGTCCAGGGAGATCACCTCCCAGCAGTTCGCCGTCCTCAACGCCCTCAGCCGCGACCCCGGCATCGACCAGCGCACCCTCGCGCGCTTCACCTCACTGGACCGTTCGACGGTCAACCACATCGTCCGCCGACTGACCGACCAGCACTACGTCAGTCAGGTACGCGACGAGGAGGACCGCCGACGGACCCTGCTGAGCCTCACAGACGAGGGATCCGAACTGCTCGACTCCCTGATCGGCCCCGCCGAGGACATCAACGAACAGCTACTCGACGCACTGCCCGGCGACGAGCGGGAACTGGCCGTCGAGATTCTCCGCAAGATCGCATCGATGGACAACGAGTCACTCAGCGACGGTCCGTAAGCCCGGTACGCAACGGGCCACCCCGGAGCGAGGAAGGACTCACGCCTTGACTCACCACGCCCTGCGCATCACACCCTCCTCGACGCCCCCGCACGGTTCCGGGTCTTCGTCCGCCACGGGGACGGGGTCGGTCATCGGCCGCGCCCTGCGCATCCTCGGTGCCTTCACCGCGCAGCGTCCCGACCTGACCCTGAGCGAGCTGGCCCGGCGATCAGGTCTGCCCGTCTCCACCGTGCACCGCATGCTGGGCGACCTGCTCGTGTGGGGTGCTCTGGAACGCGACGCGCAAGGCCGCTACCGCATCGGGCTGCGGCTGTGGGAGGTCGCGTCCTTGGCTCCGCGCAGTCAAGGGCTGCGCGAGCGCGCACTGCCTTACCTGGAAGACCTCTCCTCCCTCGTCCGTGAGAACGTCCAGCTCGCAGTCCGTGACGCAAGCGAGGTGGTCTTCATCGAACGCATCGCCCCGAGCTGTGCCGTGCCCACGCTGACACGAGTGGGAGGACGGCTGGGCATCACTACGACAGCGGCGGGACTGGTGCTGCTCGCTCACGCACCGGCAGCCGTTCAGGAGGAGGTTCTCGCGCGGACGATACCCCGGCACACCCCGTTCACGCTCACCGACAGCGGCCGGCTCAGGGCGGTCCTCGCCCAGGCACGCACGTGCGGCTACGCAGTCAGCGACCGGCAACTGTCCACCGACACCCTCTCCGTCGCCGCGCCCGTCACCACGGACGACGGCGAGGTGACCGCAGCTGTCTCCGTGGTGGTCCGGCACGGGTCCACGTCCGTCGGAGCGCTCGCCGATCTGGTCCGCTCATGCGGCCGCGCCATTTCGCGAGCTTTTGACACGCCCGACCTCTGAAGGACAGCGGCCCGCAACACTTGTTTCCCGGCATCCGGGAAACCACCTGGCCGCGCGAGACCGCCGCTCGCACCATGACTGCTCCCACTGCCGAACCCGAGGCTGCCACCCACGGCGCCGACGAGCCCGTTCGGCCATCCCGCAGTCGACAACGGAGTGCTGCCATGGAGAAGTGTCCCCACCGCCCCACCGCACCACAGGCCGTCCGGTGACCGCCCGCCTCACGCAGGCCCTGGACGACGGGCCCATGAGCCGTTTCCAGTGGGGTGTGATCGCCATCTGCGTGCTGCTCAACACCCTTGACGGATTCGACGTGCTGGTCATGTCCTTCACCGGGAAGACGATTGCCGGCGAGTGGCACCTCGACTCCGGTACCCTCGGGCTGCTGCTGAGCAGCGGGCTGGCGGGCATGGCATTGGGCGCCCTGCTCATCGCTCCCCAGGCCGACCGGATCGGTCGGCGGCCAGTCATCCTGGCCGGCCTGGCCCTCGCGGCCGCGGGCATGCTGCTGTCCTCGGTCAGTCAGAACTGGCAGCAGCTGGGGGCGCTGCGCCTGCTCACCGGTGTCGGAATTGGCGCCGTTCTCGCCTGCAGCAACGTCATCGCCGGTGAGTTCGCCTCCCGCCGCTGGCGCGGTCTGGCCGTCAGCCTCAACTCCACCGGGTACGCCGTGGGCGCGACGATCGGCGGCGTCTCTTCGGTCGCCCTCATCGACCGCTACGGGTGGCGCTCGGTGTTCCTGGCCGGAGGACTCGCCACCCTGGCCGTCATTCCTCTCGCCTTCCGTCTTCTGCCGGAATCGCTCGACTTCCTCCTCAACAGGAGACCCGCCAATGCCCTGAGCCGTGTCAACGAGCTGGCCCGCCGCATGGGGCAGCCAGACCTGTCCACGCTCCCGGACAAGGACCCGACGACGCTCACCTCCGCAGGCGGGTTCCGCCGCCTTCTGGCGCCGGATCTCCGACGCCCCACCCTGGTGCTGTGGGGTGCCTTCTTCCTCGTCATGGCCGCCTTCTACTTCGTCACAAGCTGGACGCCAACCCTGCTCGTTCAGGCCGGCATGTCCGCGACACAGAGCCTGACCGGCGGAACGCTGCTCAACCTGGGCGGCGTCTTCGGCACCGCGCTCCTGGGCGCACTGGCCGCGCGGTACGCGCTCGGCAGCGTCCTGCGTACCTACCTCTTCGTGTCGGCAGCACTCGTCGTGGCCTTCGCGTCGTCCACCGACACACTCGTCCTGGCCTTCTGCATCGGCGCCGCCATCGGAGTCGCGGTCAACGGCTGCATCGCCGGCCTCTACGCCTTGACGCCGAGCGTCTACCCGGCACCGCTGCGGGCGACAGGTGTGGGAGCGGCGATCAGTGTCGGCCGCGTGGGTGCCATCATCGCACCCACCACGGCGGGCTGGCTGCTGGACGCGGGCTGGACACCGCTGGCCTTGTACGTCACGACGGGTGCGGTGTTCTGCGCGGCCGGCTTGCTCCTTCTGGCCACGCGAAGGAAACAGCCGACAGTGAAGCCGGCGCGTGACACCAGGCCAACACCGTCGTCTGCTTACTGAGGTTTTCGGGTTGTCGTCGGGTAGTGACGGTTCATGATCCCCGCGGTATGCCGATGAGGTGAGGTATCCAGAGGGTGGGGGCTTGACCGCTGAGCGGCGGGCATTTCGTGAGGGGATCCGGCTTCAGGCCGGCGAGAGGTTCGCGGCGGGCGAGAAGACGGCCGCGATCGCGAAGGATCTCCGGGTGAGTGTGCGGTCGGTGGAGCGCTGGCGTCGTGCCTGGCGCGAGGGCGGCATGGAGGCCCTGCGCTCGGCGGGTCCGGCGAACTCCCCGACCGTCACAGACGCTCAGTTCGCCGTGCTCGAGGAAGAACTCGGCAAGGGGCCGGCCGCACACGGCTTCGAAGACGAACGCTGGACCCTGACGCGGGTGCAGGCGGTGATCCGCCGGCGTCTGCGGGTGAGCCTGTCGGTGGCGACGGTGTGGCGGTTGCTGAAACGGCACGGCTGGTCCTGGCAGGCACCCGCCCGCAGAGCACTCGAACGCGACGAGCGTGCGGTGGAGCTGTGGAAGAGGGAGGTGTGGCCGCAGGTAAAAGACTCGCGGCGGCGTCTGGTGCCTGGATCGTCTTCGAGGACGAGGCCGGCTTCTCGATGACTCCGCCCCGTGCCCACACCTGGGGCCGACGCGGACATACCCCTGTCATCCGCGTCCGCGGCAGGTCCCGCCGCCGGACTTCCATCGCCGCACTGTGCTGCTACAAGCCCGGCGAGAAGAGCCGCCTCATCCACCGGCCCCGCGCTCACCTCCGCCTCAAGGGTGCACGCAAAAGCCTCTCCTGGCAGGACTACCGCGACCTCCTGGTCCGCGCACACATCCAGCTCGAAGGTCCGATCGTGGTGGTCTGGGACAATCTCAACACCCACCTGGCCACCGGGCTGAAGCAGTACGAGGCCGACCACGGCTGGCTCACCACCATCCGCCTCCCGCCCTACGCACCTGACCTCAATCCCGTCGAGGCCGTCTGGTCGCTGGTACGCAGGGCGATGGCCAACACCGCCTTCGACACATCCGAGGACCTCGACCGCACCCTTCGCCGCGAGTTACGCAGTATCCAGCTCCGCCCCCACCTGGTCGACGGCTGCCTCGCCGCCACAGGTCTGGCTATCACCCCACCGACCCCGCCGTGAAAGCCTCAGTAAGCTGCCCGACCGCCCGCCTCGCAACAAGACGGGCCCCAAGCAGCCGTGGCTTCGCCACGGGCCGGGATCGCCAGTTCAGCTGCCATGGCCAGCTAGTCGATCCTGTCTCCCGCACTCACTCAACCCGGTCGCACTCGGAGGGGCACGCACCCTCACACGGACGGACGAGCGCGTGCGATCGCAAATCAGGCACCCGGGAAAGTCACGTCCATACGGACTGCACGGGCCGCCGACCGCATCGTGTGCGCCAGCGCGTTCGATCTCACAGGGAAGCCGCACCGGAGTGCTCCGATGCGGCTTCGCCGTCTCACGATCCGCGCAGAGATCCCGTCAAGACGGACCTCGGTGGGGCCTCGCCGTATCACCCTCGTGTCACACCGCAATCACCAACTGGGCAGACCGTCTCGGACCAAGAGGCTCTGACCTGCAATTTCATGCCCGCAGTGGACTGCCGTAGACGCCCCTGGACGGTCTCTACAACCTGTGCCATGTGGTACCGAGGGACGGACCCAGGATCAGGACTGGTAGGTGTTCTGGCCCGTCAAAGCGGTATTGCAGCGTCTCGGTCTTGCCTTCGGTCACGGGTTCACACCTTCATCTGTCACGATCTGTCACACGCCCCCTGCGAGACCTCCCCATGCCTCCGCCGCTGGAAGCAGGTCCGCCACGTCCGGCTTCACGTACCACTTCTTCGTCGTCTTCACGTTGGTGTGCCCGGCCCACATGGCGAGCAGGTGATCCGGCACCCCGTCGTTGGCGAGGTACGTGAGGCAAGACGCCCGAGCATCGTACAGACGGACCCTGCGCAGGCCGTTTGCGTCCATTATTTTGCAGGCCCGCGTTCGGAGCTGCCGACCGTTCAACGCGCCCCCGAGTTCGTCCACGAGCACATACCCGCCGCCCTCGTACCCCTCGCCCGCCGCCAGGCGTTCCACTGCCTGCGTGGCGCGGAAGGTCTTCAGCGCCTCCCGTACGAGGCTCGGGAGCGGCAACACACGCTCCCCCGCCATGCTCTTCGTGTCCTTCTCCACCACCGTGCGGTTGCCCATCATGGTCCGGGTGTTGGCGATGCTGAGCGTAGCCGCGTCCAGGTCTATTGATACGAAACGGTTTGGGTTCCGGGTCGTTGGGTGGGTGTGAGCGATCTGGTGGGGGACGCGCGGCATCTGTCGCCGTCGGCGCAGGAGGCCTTGCGGCTGCGTGCGGTGGCCGCGCTGGTGGCGGGGCGGGACCGTGAGGACGTGGCGGCGGTGTTCGGGGTGTCGTTGAAGGCGGTGGACGGGTGGTGGGTGAAGTGGCTGGCCGGCGGCCGGGAGGCGCTGGTGATGCGGCCGCGGGGCAAGCCGGTGGGGGTGCATCAGGTGCTCGGGGAGGCCGAGCAGGGTGCGGTGCGGCAGGCGGTTCTCGATCACCGGCCCTGTGACGTGGGGCTTTCCGGTCAGCTGTGGACGCGGCGGCTGGTGGGCGAGCTGATCGTGAAGCTGTACCGGGTGCGGCTGACCGAACCAGGAGTCGGCACGTACCTGAAGCGGTGGGGGCTGTCCTTCCAGCGCCCGGACAAGCGGGCCGTCGAGCAGGACCCCGAGGCCGTGGCGCGCCGGCATCAGGAGACCTGGCCGAAGATCCGCGCGAAGGCGAAGGAGGACGGCGGCGAGATCCTCCTTCGCCGACCAGGCCGGTATCCGGTCCGACCAGGTCACCGGCCGTACCTGGGGTGAGAAGGGGAGGACTCCCGTCGTGCGGCGGAGCGGGAACCGGTTCTCGGTGAACGCCATGTCGGCGATCAGCACCAAGGGCCGGATGCACTTCATGGTCTTCACCGAGAGCTTCACCGCCGAGGTGATGTGCCGCTTCCTGGACCGGCTCGCCGGCCACTTCGAGACCAAGGTCCATCTCGTGGTCGACGGGCACTCCGCCCACCGTTCCAAGAAGGTCCGCGACTGGCTCACCGCCCACCCCGACGATGTCGAGCTGCATTTCCTGCCGCCGTACTCGCCCGAGCTGAACCTCGACGAACTGGTCAACGCGGACCTCAAGCACAGCCTGCCCAGACAGCACCGGGCCCGGAACCAGGCCGAACTCGCCGCCGAGACCCGCCGCTTCTTCCGCAGACGCCAGCGACAGCCCCACATCGTCCGCGGCTACTTCGGCGGCCACACGTCCGTTACGTCCTGGACGAGAACCCCATGAGTTTCTGATCAATAGCACGCCCACACGTCACTGCAGGGGTGACTTCTGCGGAGGCAGAGGTTTGGCAAACTCGCGCAGCAGCGGTGGCACCAGAGCGAGCGCCCGTGCCCGTGGCTCCAGCAGCACATGGAACAGGAGCGGCCCCCCTCGGCCGCGACAGGACGGCGACGCACCCGGCTCACAAGGCCGGGCGCGTCGCCGTGTCCAAACCCTGCGACCGGGCGCGCCATGCAGTCAACGCGCCGTCAGGCGGGTACGGGATCAGCCGGGCGGCGCGCTACACGTTCTGTGTGTCTCGCGGGTGGTGCTACTTGTTGCGGACCTTACTCACCAGGAACGCCACCCCGACGATGACCACCAGGGCAATAGCGATGATCCAGAAGGGCGGAGTGCCCTCCCCTGCGTCCTTGGCCAGGAACTGGCCGTATGACATCAGTCCTCCCATCCGTTCATCAGCCTTTGTCGGTTTCTAATTCAGAACGTTGGTTGCAGCCTTCTCTCCCAGTTCGCCGGCGCCGTATCCGATGCCGAAGCAGGCAGCGCCAACAGCCGACCCGTCTACGCCCGCGGTGGGGGCGCTGACGGCGACGGCGACCGCGCCACACGCGGTCTCGGCGGCGGCCCCTGCCGCCAGGCCGATGCCCGTGGCCAAGGCGTCCTTGTAGTTGCCCTCGTCCAGGTCCTTGGCGATGGAGCCGATGTCGTACATGTCGAAGCCCTTGCCGACCACGTCGAAGAAGGCAAGCCCGGTCGGGTCGATGCGGTTGACGGGGTCGCCTTCGGCGTAGAGGTAGGGGTTCTTCTCCTGGCCCGAGGGGTCGGGCTGGGTGAAGCGGCCGATGCTGGCGTCGTAGTACCGGGCCTGGAAGTGGTGGAGGCCGGTGGGGTCCTGGCAGCCGCCGGCGAAGCGGTAGGGCTGGGCGACCGGTTCCGAGGACTGGGACAGGATGCGCACCCCGCGCGGGCTGTAGGCGTAGGTGTTGACCTTGTTGCCGTCACCGTCCGCCAGGGCGACCACGCTGCCGATGGCGTCCGTGAGGTAGTAGTACGTCTTGCCTCCGGTTGCCTCCGGTCGTCATGGAGTTCAAGGTGCCCCCGGGTTCGCGGTTGAAGCCCATGTCCACACCGGCGGTTGTCTTCGCCGACAGACCCAGCGGGCCGTTGTGGAAGTAGGTGTCGCCGAGCTTGATGCGTTCGCTCTGGTCGGTCGAGCCGTACTGACCCGCGTACGTCTTCGCGGCGACCGTGATCGACGCCATCTGGGAGTGGTCGGTCCACTTCTCACCGGTTCGGGCGTAGTCGTCCGTAGAAGCGCCGACCGTCTCGTTGCCGATGGCGTCGTAGGACCAAGGGCCGCTGGTGGTGGACTTGGCGGTGAGCTGCTGGGCGTCGTTGTAGGTGTAGGTGGTGCCGCGGGGGCAGCCCTGGTCGGTTCCTTGCGAGGTGAGGTTGCCGGCCAGGTCGTAGCAGTACTGCCAGGAGTCCGTGATCGCTCCGGACTTCTCCTCCTTGGCGTAGGAGAAGCGGCCCGCTCCGTCGTAGGAGTACGTGCGCTTGGTGTTGCGGACGTTGTCCGTCAGGGTGCGGATCTTGGAACCGTCGGTAGCGGCGTTGGTGCCGTAGCCGTACGTGTAGGCCAGGTCGACCAGGGTGCCTTGCGGGGAGGTCGCCTTGATGATCTCGGGGCGGCTGGAGTTGTCGCCCGCACGACGGACGTAATGGTCCGACGCTGAACTCCGGCACGCCTAGCCGGTCACCTCTACTCCAACTCCGCGAGCACCCGTCGTACCCGGTGGGTCGTGCGCCACCAGCGCACCTGCGGAGTTGGCCGCGACGTCGTTCTGCGGCCCCACCCGGGCGGCTGGGGCGGAAGCAGGGCTGGTCGGGCCGTATCGTTCCGCAGCTCATGGGCACCGCGGCCGGGGCCGTGGTCGGCGCGTCCCTCCTGGTCCAGAACGCCCTGCTCGAGGGTGAGTCCATCGCCCCGGTCGAACTGCTGCCGGCCACGGTCGTCGGAGCACTGACGGGCGTCCTCTGCGGTTACCTCGCCGCCCGCTTCTCCGTGCTCCTGCGCGAGGACTTCCCGACGACCGTCCCGGCCACGACCCCGGCCGTCGCCACGAAGGGCCTGTGACCCATGCGCCACTCCGCACCCTCCCGCCTCCTCCCGCTCCTGGCCGCCGCGTACCGCCGTGCGCGAGGCCACGCACGCGGGCTGACGCTCACCGTGTCCGCCACCCTCGCGCTGGTCATGGTCTCCGCCACACCGGCCACCGCGTACGCCCCGGTGGACATCGTCCACACCGAACAGGTGGACGTGGGTCCGTACAAGGTCACCGTCGGCTTCTCCGAGTGGCCCCTGCGGGCCATGCAGTCGCTCGACTTCTCGTTCATCCCCGAGGACGGCATCGCGGGGAAGTCGGGCACACTCACCATCGACGGGCCCGGGCTCGATCCCGACGACCGGGAAGGGGTCCTGAGCAGGCACCCGCGTCAGCGCGACGTCTGGGGACTGGACGTCTACGCCCTGCCGGAGCCCGGCACGTGGGACCTGACGTTCGAGATCGACGGTGCCGCCGGCCAGGGCCGCGGCACGCTGGAGGACATCGCCGTGCTCGACCAGCCGGGCCCGCCGCCGGCCCTCAGCTGGACCGTCGTCGCGCTGCCGTCGGCGGGGATGCTCGCCTTCCTCGCCGTGGGATGGCGCCGGAACAGGCCGGGCGAGAGGGTGGACACGGTCGTCCGGCCCACCGCGAGGACAGGGTCGCAGTGACCGACGCCGTCCCGCCTCTCCCGCGGCGGCCGAGCGACCGGGTGACGACCGCCTGGGCGCTCGCCGCCCGGGGCGGCGATCCCCACGCCGTGGGACGTCTCGTACGCGCCCTGCACCGGGACGTCCTCCGTTACGTGTGTTTCCTCGGCGCGGATCCCCAGAACGCCGACGACCTGGCCCAGGAGACCTTCCTGCGCGCCCTGGACGGTCTGCGCCGCTTCCAGGGCCGTTCCTCGGCGCGCACCTGGTTGCTGTCGATCGCCCGTCGCACGGTGATCGACAGCATGCGGTACGCGTCCTCCCGCCCCCGTGTGTCGGGCACACCCGACTGGGAGACGGCCGCCGAACGCGCGCAGCCGCACGGCCTGCCGGGCTTCGACGACGGCGTCGTCCTCGGGGAACTGCTGAACACCCTGCCGGACGACCGGCGCGAGGCGTTCGTCCTCCCCCAGATGCTGGGGTTCTCCTACGCGGAGGCCGCCACCGTCTGCGCCTGCCCGGTCGGCACGGTGCGGTCGCGGGTCGCCCGTGCCCGGACGTCGCTCGTCCGGGCGCTGGCCGGGGCCGAACCGGTGGCGGCAGCGGCCTGACAGGAGCGTGATGCCGCCCGGTCCCAGGACCGGGCGGCATCACGGTGACGGCCGCGATCGCGGCCCGGCTCAGCCGGCCGTGAGGCGGCCGGAGCAGGCCGGCCACCGGCCGTCGTGCCGGGCCACGGCGACGGGTCGGCAGCAGTGGGGCCGACGCGGAAGTGCCGTCGGCGACGGGGATGCCGGTGTCTCCGGTATGCGGGGGCGTCTTCCGCCCGGCGTCCCCGCACGCGAACCCGTACGGCTCCGCGTGCGGGGACGGCCGGTGTGCGGGGACGGCGGTCCGTCCTCCCTCGCGCACCGGTCATGTGCGTCAGTCCACGGTCGGCGCGGTGCGCGGAGCGCCCGCCGAACGGGCGGCCGCGGCGCCGAAGTTGCTCTCGACCTCCGCCTTCTCGGCCGTGTTCGGATACGGGTTGCGGCATGAGACGCCGGCGCTGGAGCCCGACATCAGGCTTGTGCAGGGGCCGGGCTTGCGGTCCGGCAGGCCCAGGATGTGACCGAGTTCGTGCGACGAGATACGTACCGTGTCGTACCCCTGGCCGACGGCCTGCCGTCCGATGTAGACGGTTCCGTTGCCGAGTGAGGTGGTCGAGGCGCGGGGCCAGCCGTTGTCGGCCAGGATGCGGATGTTGGCGCGTTGCCCGGTGGTGACCGGGCGCAGTTGCACGCCGGTGACACTGGCGTTCCAGATCGCCGCGCCCTGGTCGACGGCGGACCTGAACTCCGCCGCGGCACTGGCGTCGTAGGTGACGACGCGCGCCGCGAGGGGCTGGGCGCCGGGGTCCGCCGGTGCCGCGTGGGCCTGGCCGCCCGCCAGGGCGAAGGTCACCGCGAGGGCGGCGGTGACGCCGTGGGCGATGGTGCGTCCGTACATGGTCGACCTCCTGCGGGGAAGGTGGCGTGCTCATGTCACGTACTGGTGGGCTCTCTGCCCATGGCCGCCGGGCGCCAATCCCTCAATCGGTGCGATCGGCTCCGGCCCGGCGACGGGCCCGCCGCCCCGCCGCGTGACGGCCGCCGGGACCCGACACCGGGTCACGCCCCTCGTCCTCGACCGCCCTTGACGCGACGTCGCGAGCGCACCGACGCGGCGACGCCCTGGTACCCCCGCCCACCGGCCGTCGCCACCCCCCACCCGGACGCCGTAGCGGCCCATCGACCGGAGAGTGGGGCTCCGGAGAATGATTCGCTACGCACCGTCAACGACCGGTTCCGGACTTGACATCATTCCGCGCCGATTCTCGTGATCGTCACGGACTCATGGCAGGGCGAGCCCTCCACGGTCCGCGCATGCGTGGAACTCGTCCACGGTCAGCGTCGGATGCACAGGGCTTGGCGGCATGGGGAAGGGCAGTCCGGCCCCGCGTACCTCGATGATCTTTGGGGTGAGGTCTCGTCGCAACCGTGTGTCTCGTGGAGGCGGGCCCGGAGAACGTCACCCGATGTGGGTCGTTGCCCTGCCTGCCGGCCAGGGCTGCTGATACTCGATGAGCCGGCCTGCCGGATCATGTCGGCGGTTGGGTGCGAACAACAACTTTGTTCGAGAAGCAGCGCCGGGTATGCGGCCCGAAGAAGGGAGCGTCTTGTCGCATACTCGGCGCTGACCGGCAGAGTTACGCCGTCGTGGTTGCTGTCCCGGTGGCTTCGACTGCGGACTTGAAGTCAGGGTGGACCCCGATTTGATCAAGCCACACGCTCATCGAGTTGTAGCAATTGAACCTTTCGATCTTTCCGTCACGGAGGTACCAGAGGTCCGCCGCCGGCACGTCGATCCGGTTCCCGGTCGGCGGGATCTCGCCGACCGGAGTCGGAAACCCTCCGAGATGCGTGCCCTGGATGCGCAACTCGACGGCGACGACATCACCGAACGCATGTACCTCGAGCAGCTCACGGTGTACATCGGGGAATGAGCGGGCGAGGCCCGCGATCACCTGAGGAATCTGCTCTCCGCGGAAACTCTGCGAGGTCGACATGTCGTTGAACGACCCGTCCTCGGTGAACAAGGCCAGGAAACCGTCACCGTCGAGAACGTCCCCTTCCGCGAGCCGGTAAGCCTCGCGAATGGTCTTTTCGTTACTTTCCATTCCTGTTCTCCTTCGAGTTCGCAACACGCTCACGGCCCGCGCTTGCTTTTGACCGACCCTTCCCGGCTGTCGTAACGATAATTGTTACGGCAGATTGTCGCAACTTCCACTGTTACGACTGCGCTGTCGTAACATGGAGTGTTGCGACCGGAGGAGGGATCATGAGCGCCAACAGCAGGCTGACCATCGCCGCCCATGCGCTGGCCTGGATCGGTCTCTACCAGCGCCAGGGCCACGAGGTCGCCACCTCCGAGCAGATCGCGACCAGCGCGAACACCAACCCCGTGGTGATCAGACGGCTGCTCGGCGAGCTGCGCGGGGCCGGGCTCGTGGAGTCCCGGCGGGGCGCGGGCGCGGGCTGGTCGCTGGCACGCGAGCTGGAGTCGATCACCCTGCTCGACGTGTACGAGGCAGTGGAACCCGGCCCGCTGTTCGCGATGCACCGCACCACCCCGGACCAGGGATGCGTGGTGGGTCACGGCATCCAGCCGGCGATGCGGGGCATCTACCAGGGCATCGAGGAGACTCTGAGACACGAACTGGCCCGCGTCACGCTCGAGAAGGTACTCGGGGACGTACTCGCGGCACCTCGCCAGCCTCTCTGATCAGCTGGGCGACCCCGTGCGAACCGTAGGGTTCGGCGTGGGTTCCGCCCACCGGGGCGGGGTGTTGACGATGCCGGGCCTGGCCGCGTCCAGGTCGATGTCCGACCACCACAAGCCGCGGACCTCCGCCGGACGGAGCCCCCTCAGGGACAGCAGCAGCCTGGACAACCGCCTCGAGACGGCTTCCCCGCCTGCACGCACACCGTCGTGACCAGCGGTCAGGTACGCGGGCTGTCGTCCGGCGGGCGGGCCGGGCGGGTCCGATACGGCTTCCCGCCGCGAACCGCCGTGCCTCGACCAGGCCGTCCGAGCAGGCGAATCCGACGGTGGCCGGACCGCTGACGCACCAGCCGCTCGCCGTACCCGGCCCACTCGAGAACGGGCGACGTGGAGACGTTGCAGCCACGGCGCGAACCCGCAGCAGGTGGCGCTGCTGACGACCGTGCGGCCGGGCGGCCTCGTCGACCGTCCGGCGCGAGCGCGCTATCGCCGCGTGGGGTCGTAACGCGCCCAGCCCTCGTCGAGAAGCCGGAACCCGATCTCCACGGCCGACTCCGGATCGGCCTGGCGGGCCATGAGAGGGATCTGGAGAAGGACAACGGACTTGACTTCCTCCCCCTCCTGAAGGAGGGGGATTCCTACGGCTCGCGCCGTAGGGGTTTCTGCTTCATCGCCGACTGCCCGTCCGGAGTACTCCGTTGAGGTCTTACACCGGCTCCACAGACAGACGCCGTCAGCCCGACGGCCAGGATGTTCTTCGCCGCGTTCACGTCCCGGTCATGGGTCGTCCCACAGCTGTCACACGTCCAGGTGCGGACGTTCAGCGGCATCTTGTCCCGCAAGGTGCCGCAGGTCGAGCACAGCCTGGAGGAGGGGAACCAGCGGTCGATCGCGATCACTTCGCGGCCGTACCACTGGGC
>NZ_JOIZ01000002.1 GCF_000721605.1 Streptomyces sp. NRRL S-37
CGAGAACGCGGGCGACCAGGACATCCAAAACCGTTCGGGGTGTCCGCAGCGGCCAGGAATGGGTCCAAGACTCACTCCTGCTCACTGATTAGGAACGGTCGTCCCCACCCCGGTGTAGAACTCGACGTTCACCAGGTGGATGTTCTTGCAGTCGAGCGCGTAGGCGAGCCCTCCCGCGACGAAGACCCCGCCGCGCGCGATGCTCAGCACCACGTCGGGCTCGTACCCGTCGTCGGCGATCGTCTGCGCGAGCTCGCGCACGGCCACCCCGAACTGCTCGTAGCTCAGGTTCTCCCGCATGCCGCTCACACCCGCGTCCGGTGGAAGTTGAGGTAGGACCGCGAGGCCGTCGGCCCCCGCTGCCCCTGGTACCGCGACCCGTACCGCTCACTGCCGTACGGGTGCTCGGCCGGCGAGCTGAGCCGGAACATGCACAGCTGCCCGATCTTCATACCGGGCCACAGCTTGATGGGGAGCGTCGCGAGATTGCTGAGTTCGAGGGTCACGTGCCCGGAGAACCCGGGGTCGATGAACCCGGCGGTGGAATGCGTCACCAGCCCGAGCCGCCCCAGCGAGCTCTTCCCCTCCAGCCGCGAGGCGAGATCGTCCGGCAGCGTGATGACCTCGTACGTACTGGCCAGCACGAACTCACCGGGGTGCAGGATGAACGGTTCGTCCCCCTCCGGCTCCACGAGCCGGGTCAGGTCCGCCTGCTCGACGGAGGGGTCGATGTGGGGGTACCGGTGATTCTCGAACACCCGGAAGTAGCGGTCGAGGCGTACGTCGATGCTGGACGGCTGCACCATGGATTCGTCGTAGGGATCGATCCGCACCCGTCCGGCGTCGATCTCGGCCCGGATGTCCTTGTCAGAGAGAAGCACGGGCCCGAGGATACGCAAGGCGCGCGGAACGGCCACAATCGGCCGCTCCGCGCGCCTTCGCCGTTACCGCTTCTGAAGACTCACCGGCACGACGCTGCGGAGCCGCGCACAGCGCGGGCACCGCAGGAGCCGGCCGGGGCCGAGTCGCTCGGCCTGCTGCATCGGAAACGAGGCGGCGGTGAACACGTGCCCATCGGCACAGCGGACGACGGTGCGCTCCATCAAGTCCAAGAGTCCCTTCCCCAAGAGGCCGCGTCCGGCCAACTGCCCTGACGCCAAAAGCCACATTACGGGATCAAAGGAACGGCCCTCCAGGCGGCACCCCGCACGCGCACCACGCCTTCACGGTACGCCCCCACACATGCCCCCCGCAGCCGCATCCACGCCCTGAAACAGGGTCAGCCCCCGGCCCCTGAAGACGCCGTGGGCGAACTCCGTCACCGCCTACCGATAGGAGCGTTTCTCCCTACAACACACCGCGTATACGCCGTTCTGCCTGGAGAAATGCTCCCATCGTCGCCCGCGCGACAGGGACCGGCGGCATCCCTGAACACCGAGGGCCTGGCATGGGGTAGAGTAAGCGGGCGTCCGGACACCATCGATTCGACGGGGTCGGGATCTTGCGCGGGTGTAGTTTAATGGTAGAACATCAGCTTCCCAAGCTGAGAGCGCGAGTTCGATTCTCGTCACCCGCTCCATGAAGAAGGCCCAGGTCACAGACCTGGGCCGTTTTGCTGTCCGCTGTGATCACTGGCCGCGTGCCAGATGCGTGCCAGAACACTGATCGTCTGGATCGCCGGGAGAGGACTTGAGCAAGCAGATAGCCGGATGGATCACGGATCGCAACCTGCGTGCCTTTCTGGAGCTGCTGTCTCGCTACGCCGACTACGCGTTCGACGACATCGACTGGGACACCATCGATACCGGCGTCCGGGACACCGACGACGAGAAGTCCGACGGCTGGTACTCATATCCGCTCGTCGGCACGAGCGCCACCCTGGAAGTCAGCCTCGCCCGCTCTGTCGGCAGCGAGGTGATGTCCGTCAGTGTCACAGGGGTCGAGACGCCTGAACTCCAGCTCCGGACCGACACTCTGCTGTCCGCATTCGCCAGCATCTGACCGCCGTTCTGTCTCCCCAGACGTCCAAAACCCTGCCCCCTTGGCGAGTCAGCGCTCTGGCGTGTCTGGCACGCCCGCGGTTTTCCGTGCAGCCTGCCCCACGCTGCTGGTCACCGGTGCCGTCGGTTCGGTCGGCGGGGGCGCGAGCAGATCTGCTCACGCCCCCTTCCGTACGGGCCACACCGACATGGCGAGCTCGGCCACCCGCTCCAGTTCCGTCGCGCTCGCCCCGTCCCGGGCCTGTTGGGACATGCCCTGAACCACCGCGGCGAAGTAGACGGCCAGAGCGCGTGGTTCGGCACCTTCGGGCAGCGTCCCGGCCTTCTCGGCGTCGGCCAGTCGTCTCTCGAAGTCATGGACGTTCGCCACCCTGCGTTCCCGCAGGCCCCGCTCGACATCGGCCGTCTGCGCCGAGTAGTTGATCGCCGCCGTGATGACCAGGCAGCCCGCCGGGTGGCCGGGGTCGGTGTACGACGTCGCCGCCTCGCGCAGCATTCTGGCGAACCCCGCGCGGGCGTCGCTCTCCTCCTCCAGCGCCCTGCCCATGAAGGCGCCGAAGGTTCCGCCGTAACGGTCGACGACCTCGGTGAAGAGTGTGCGCTTGTCGCCGAAGGCGGCATACAGGCTGGGCGGAGAGATCCCCAGGGTCCGGGTGAGATCGGCGATGGACGTGCCCTCGTAGCCGTGCTCCCAGAACAGCCGCGTGGCCTGCACGAGCGCCGCCTCGCGGTCGAAGCTTCGCGGTCGTCCCCGCCTCGTCATCGTCATACGAGAATTTTACAGCGATCGCTACGTATTGCGTGTAACCTTTTTCTATAGCCATCGCTACAGATTGGAAGGTCATGCGTTCACTCACGGGCAAGACGGCTCTGGTGACCGGCGGCAGCCGCGGCATCGGGCGGGCCACCGCCGAACGGCTCGGCCGGGAGGGCGCCCTCGTGGCCGTGCACTACGGACGCGACGCCGCTGCCGCCGAAGAGGTGGTCGGGGCGATCCGGGCGGCGGGCGGCACGGGATTCGCCGTGCGGGCCGAGCTGGGTGCGGGTGGTGACGTGGAGGCCCTGTGGGCCGAGTTCGACCGCCAGGTCCTGGAGCACGGCGACAGCACCGGTCTCGACATCCTGGTGAACAACGCCGGCATCACGTCCCGCGGTCACATCGAGGAGACCACGCCCGAGGCCTTCGACGAGATGTTCGCCGTCAACGTGCGGGCCCCGTTCTTCCTGGTCCAGCAGGGGCTCAAGCGGCTGCGGGACGGCGGCCGGATCATCAACATCTCGTCCGGGGCGACGCGTATCGCGCTGACCGACATCATCGCGTACAGCATGACCAAGGGCGCTGTCGACACCTTCAGCCTCACGCTCGCCAAGGCCCTCGGCAACCGCCGCATCACCGTCAACTCGGTCGCGCCCGGCATCATCGACACCGACATGAACGCCTCCTGGCTCCGGGGCGACGAATCCGCCGAACAGTCCGCCGCGGAGCTCTCGGCACTCGGTCGCGTGGGCCGCCCCGGCGATGTGGCCGACATCGTGGCCTTCCTGGCCTCGGACGACGCCCGTTGGGTGACAGGGCAGGTCATCGACGCCACAGGAGGCTCGCAGCTCTGATCCGAACCACGGCTCGCGCCATGGGCCCGCACCACGCAAGGGTGTCAACGGGGACACCGCATCATCGCGCACGGCACTCTGCAGTGGGAGACCCCATGCGTGTCGTCATCGCCTGGTGGGACGGAACTCGCTCCGCCGGAACCCCCCACGCGGACAGCGAGAAATCATCCGCAGGCCGAGCGGAAACCTCCGACATCGACCCCGATTCCTCCTCCGTCGGCGAGTTCCCGGGCCTGAGGACGAGCCACTGGCTCACCGATCCGACCGCCGACCGGCAGGGCCTGGCCCTGCCGTGGGACAGCGCGGCCTCCGCCGCACGGTCCCTGCCGGCGCTCGCGGCGAAGACGTCCGGCCACGCGCCGTCCGATCGCTGGGCATTCGAGCTGGACGAAGCACTTCAACCGAAGCCAGGCGGTTCCCCCGGGCTCCCTCAGGAGCCCAGCCTCCCGCTCCACGCCTGAGACGCCGAACTCCGCGCCCCCGGTTCACCCCGCATCGGGGGCGCGGTCATGCGTCATGCCGGTCCGGGTGCGCTGACGGGCGAGACCTCCTCTGTGTATTCCTGCGAAGACGCCCTCCCGGCCAACGCTCGCTACCAGCACCTCGGCGGTAACCGGCCGCCAACAGGGGCTGCCCGCACCCCCGAGTCGACGGCGTGCCCATGGCGTGCCCGTAAGTCCGGTCAACCACGGTCAAAGGGCTGCACCGAGGTCACCTGGTTCCAGGAAGAAGTATTCCGGGGTATGCGGCGCCGGTATCCGGAGGGCTGGGGCGAGGACTACCGGAAGCAGGCCGAGTACGAGATGGGCGTCATCGTTCAGATGGGGGTTCCCCGGCTGCTTCCTCGTGGTCGCCGACTTCATCATGTGAGCCGAAGAGCAGGGCATCGCCGTCGGTGGACGCTTCCTCCGGACGGGGACCACCTCGTCACCATCACGTGACGTGCCCTGCCGGCCTACCTGGTTCGCGACAGCGTGCGGACCGGCCGAGGAGTACGGCCGGAACGGAAGGTGATCCCCAGTCGGTGCCGCCGAGCGCCATCCCGTCCTGGCCCAGGACGAGGACCCGGGGGCTCTCCTGCGACCTGTCATTCCTCGGCATCTCCGTGCCGCCGTTCTCGCGCACGCATGCTTTCCCACACGGTGTGCCCCTGGACGAGGGTTGATCCACCCTCGTCCAGGGGCACGGTCCGGCAGCGGAGGCTCAGTGCGCTTCGCGGCGGGCCAGCGCCCCGTGCGAGCGGGTCACCAGCGCGGCCAGCAGGGCGGCGCCGAGGGGCACGGCGATCAGGAGGGCGGCGAGTGTCTCCCAGGGGACGACGATCGGCACGTACGGCGGGGCGTCACCGGCGTCGCCCCACCCCTGGTCGAGAGCCTCCTGGTAGGAGCGCATCTGCTCGCGCTCCTCGGTGAGCCGCAGCCCGACCGCGGGCAGGACACCGGCCGCCGAGCCGAGGACCACACCCATCGCGGCGATCACACCGCACTGGAAGCCGCTGAGCATGCGGCGCACCCGGGGCGGGGCGCCGACCGCGGCGAGCGTCTTGAGATCGGCCTCCGCGTCGGCCTGGGCGAGACCGGTGGCTATGCCGGCCGCACCGATGGTGACCAGGCCGGCGAAGACGGTCAGCGCGAGCAGGACGAGCTTGTTCTCGTCGACCCAGCCCTCCTCCACGCTCAGCTCGACGTTGCTGCCGAGCTTGGCGATCTCGGCGTCGAGCCTCTGCCGCTGCTCGGAGCTGGGCATCCGGTCGGTGCTGAAGAAGGCGCCGAGGGGGACGGTGGTCAGTCCGGCGGCCTTGGCGGCGGCGGGGCTGAGCACGCTCTCCACTCCGTAGGAGTCGGGCGAGCCGGGCACCTGGTAGGCGGGGATGGACTTCAGCTCGCCCGGGACCGGCTTGTTCTGCTCGACGGAGCGGTCGGCGGCCTCCGGGTCGGTGATCAGCTTGATGCCGACGGTGCCGTTCCTGTCGACCTGGGGCCTGTGGAAGCTGAGGAGCTTTCCGTCGGCGAGGGCCTTGGCCGCACCCGGGTCGTCGATGCCGAGGACCTTCAGGAGCGGGGCGTCGGCGACGAGGAGACCCTCCTCGACGTAGATGCCGTTGCCGGCGTGCGAGAGGCAGCGCCAGTCCTTGGCGAGGGCGCGCCGCTGCTCCTTGGTGTACTTCTCCGCCGGGTCGGAGCCGTCGGGGGTGCTGACCCACAGCGGGCACTCGTTGGCCGGCGGGATGACGACGTCGAAGCGGCCACAGCCCTCGCCCTCGCCGTACGGGGCGCAGCCGGGCTTGCCGACGGCGATCCGGAACACGTCGGCGCGGACGTCGACGGGCAGCGTCCGCTGCACGGCGTCGCGAACCGCGGGGACGTCCCGGCCCCCCTCCTCTGTGACGAGCGCGGCGACGGCCCCGTGCGGCAGGCTGGCCCGGTACTCGGCCAGACTCTGGGCGTCGCGGCTCGCGGCGTACGTCGAGACGGCAACGGTGCCCGCGACGGCGGCCAGGACGGCGGCGACGGCGGGTGCCGTACGGCCCCGGTTGCGGACGGCGTCCCGCAGGGCGAGGCGCGGCGAGAGCGGCAGCCAGCGGCCGGCCCGGCCGAACAGGCCGACCAGGGCGGGCGTCATGGCGACCACACCCAGCTCGGCGATGGCCGAGCCACCCGCGACCAGGACGAACTGGTCGGAGACGACCGAGCCGTACAGGGCGATGGCCGCGCCGAGCAGGAAGGCGCCGAGGCCGATCAGCGGCAGCACGCGGTTGCTGCGGCGCACGCCGCGACGGCCGGTGAGGGAGGCCAGGACGGTCTGCCGGGAGGCGGTGACGGCCGGGATGACCGCGGAGAGCAGGCCGGTGAGGACGGCGAGCGCGGCGATGGCGAGCAGTTCCAGCGGCCTGACGGTGAAGCCGCCGAACCGCTGCCCCATGTAGTCCTCGAGGAGCGGCCGGAGGGCGAGGGTCAGGACCAGGGCGAGGACGATGCCGACCAGGGCCGCCGCGACGCCGATGACCAGGCCGCCGCTCAGCACGATGGCCCGGATGTGGCTGCGGGCACCGCCGTTGGCGCCGACCAGGCCGAGCTGGCGGCGGGAACGACGGGCGCCGACGGCGAAGGCGGGACCGGCGAGCAGGCAGATCTCCAGCATCGCCAGGCCGACGACCGTGCCCACGGCGGCGAGCGCGGCGGCGTCGGTGGCCCCGCTGCTCTCGTAGTTGGCCCAGCCTTCCTTCTGGTAGAGCGGCACCTCGGAGTCGGCGGGCGGGTCGAGAGCCACGGCGCGCGAGGTGACCAGGACACCCTTGACGTTGATCGCCTGGACCGTGTTCCACGTGAAACCACCGGACTTCTTCACCAGGTAGGTGGTGGAGACGTCGGGCTTCGGCAGTCCGGCCTTCTCGACCGCCTTGGCGTACGGCGCGAGGAAGGCCCCCGGCAGGGCGTTGACCTGCTGTGCCGTGAGGTCGCTGGGCAACTCGTACGAGCCGCTGATCACATAGGTGCGGTCGAAGCCGCGGGCGGTGAGGGTGGAGCCGACGGACAGCCCGCTGCTCTCCAGGAACCGGGTGGTCGCGGCGATCTCGTTGTTCTCCTCGGGGAAGCGGCCCTCCTGCAGCCGCATGATGCCCCGGGCGACGGGATCGGCGGCGGCCAGCTCACGAACCTCGGTCTGGAGCAGACCGTGAGTGGTGGTCAGTTTGGCGGTGCCGCTGTTGTCGGTCAGCACCGTCGAACCGGCCGGGATGGTCTTGGTGACATCGGTCGGGCCGTCGGGCCAGGGCGTGCCCGGCGAGGAGTAGTCCCCGGCCGGGGTGCTCTGCTCGCCCGCGGGGTCCTGCAGGATGGCCACGCCGCCCGTCCGGGCGTCGGAGAAGCGGGCGTCGGCGGCGCCCAGGGTGCGCTCCATCCGCTGCGCGGGGGTGAGTTCGGCGCTGCGCACGGTCAGGTCCAGGGCGCTCACGCCCAGGATCGGCAGCGCGATCATGGCGAGGACGAGGAAGCTGCGGCCCTTGGAGCGCCAGGCGTCACGGCGGGCGATGCGGACCGCGGCCCGCCAGGAGTGGAACCAGGTCGTCACCGCTGGGCCGCCCGGCCGGTCAGGAGCGAGTCGGCGTCGCTGCGCAGGGTCTGGTCGACGACGGCGCCGTCCCGCAGGAAGACGACCCGGTCGGCCCAGGCGGCGAACCGCGGCTCGTGGGTGACCATGATGCCGGCGGCTCCGGCGTCGCAGCGGGAGCGCAGCAAGGCCAGCACGGACTCGCCGGTCTCGGAGTCGAGGGCGCCGGTGGGCTCGTCGGCGAGGACGAGCCGGCGGTCGCCGACGAGGGCGCGGGCGATGGCCACGCGCTGCTGCTGGCCGCCGGACATCTCGTCGGGGAACCGGTCGGCGAGTTGGCCGAGGTCCATCTCGGCGAGGGCGGCGAGGGCCTCGGTGCGGGCCTTGCGGGCCGATATGCCGTCCAGTTCGCGGGGCAGGGCCACGTTCTCGGCGGCGGTGAGGGCCGGGATGAGGTTGTAGTCCTGAAAGACGTAGCCGATGCTGCGGCGGCGCAGGGCCGCGAGCCCCTTGATGCCGAGGGCGGTGATGTCGGTGCCCTCGACGAAGACCTGCCCGGAGGTGGGGTTGTCGAGGCCGCCGGCGATGGTGAGCAGGGTGGACTTGCCGGAGCCCGACGGACCCATGACGGCGACGAGTTCACCGGGGTGGACGTCGAGGTCGATGCCGCGCAGGGCGTGCACCTCGGTGGCGCCGGAGCCGTGAACGCGGGTCAGGTTCCGCAGACTCAGCACGGGCTGCTGCTGTTGTGTGGACATGGTTTCCCCTCGGGCGTGCGCCGGTGAGCGGCCGGACGCCGGTGCGACGGACGGTCGTTGGCAGCGCCGTGCGTACGGTATGGGTCTGGTCGGGTGGTTCGGAGTCTTCAGGTGCTACGAGTGGGTCGGGTGGAGCCGGTGGACTCGGTCGGCCCCGTGGGTCCGGTCGTTCGGGGGCTCAGGGCCGGTCGTGAAGGTCGGACGTCACGGGCGGTGGCGTGCGGCCTCCTCTGCCCCGGCCGCCGCCCGCGCCCCCGTCCCCGCCGCTCCCGCCACCGCCCCCGGCGAGGCCGGCTCCGGCCCCGCCGCCTGGGCGGTCGACGAGAGACGGATCAGCCGGGACTCGCAGTGGTCGAGCCAGCGCGCCTCGGCCTCGGTCTGGAAGATCAGCTGCTCCAGGACGAGGAGCCAGGCGATGTCGTCCCGCTCCCGGTCCCCGTTCTTCTCCACGGCGGTGAGGGCCTGCGCCTTCAGCCGGGTGTAGTCCTGCATGGCCTTCACGGTGTGCCGGCGCTGGGACTGGATGACGTCACGGATGTCGACCCCGGACGCCCCGACGGCCATGGCCAGCTTGATGGCCAGCTCGTCACGGGCCGGGCTGGTGCGGTCGACGGGGTGCTCGAACCAGCTGCGAAGTTCGACGCGACCGCTGTCGGTGATCGCGTAGAGCGAGTGGCCGGCCTCGTCCTCACCGTCCTGCACGACCATGCCGTCGCGTTCGAGCCGGCTGAGCGTCGTGTAGACCTGACCCACGTTGAGCGGCCAGGTGGAGCCGGTGCGGAACTCGAACTCCGTACGGAGCTGTGAGCCGTAGCGCGGGCCGCGTTCGAGGAGGGCGAGAAGCCCGTGGCGAATGGACATACCGAGTATGTATACCGAGTAGGTCCGCGTGGACAAGCGTCCTGAGGCGGACGCCGGAGGTCCGACTCAAGGGGGACCCGGGCCGTCGCGAGCCGCTCGGCGGCGGCGCATCCGCACCCCGGGGAAGCCGATGCCGAGGCCCGCCAGGGCCGGCCCCACGCCCAGTGCGAACACGGGAATCCGCCGGTCGGAGAGGCCGAGGGGGGCCTCGGTGCCGGTCCCGTGAGCGGCCGCCGACTGCTCCGCGGGCAAACTCTCGGCGGCGGGGGCGTCCGTCTTGAGTACCGCATCGACCCCCTCGTCCGACTCCTCGGCGGGCTCCTCCTCTGTTGCCGTTGCAGTACGAGCGGGCTCCACCGGGCTCGTGGAGGACGGCGAGCCGGAGGGGTCTGCCGGTCGGCCGGTCGGCCGGGCCGCTCCCGGCCCTCCCCCGCCGGCGCCCCCCCCGAGGGAGGCGGAGTCGCTGGGCGCGGGCGCGTCGGGCGGCCCCGACGGCTCGGGGGCCGCCGGACGGGCGGGTCCGGCGGGTCCGGAGGAAGGCGACGCCGACGGGGCGGACGGGTGATCGGGCGGGGTGGGTGCGGCGTTCGTGGCCGCGGAACCGTTCGGAGCGGGGGCGTGAGCGGGCGGTGCGGGGGAGACCGTCGCCGTGGCCGGGCGCGAGGTGGCCGGTGGGCGCGGGACGGATGGGGTGGTGGGCGGCCCGGAGGGGTGCCTCACGGCGGCGGCCTCCGGCCCGAAGGCGCCGGCGCTCCGCACGGCGCGGGGCGCGCCCTCGCCCTCGTGCGCATCGGCCTCGGGCGCATCGAGGCCCAAGGATTCCTCGACTCGCAGCAGGATGCTTGATGCGCGCCACTGCATCCGAATGACGCCATGTGTGCAGTCGCGACGGCCTCACTCGGCTGCCGTTCGAGTCGGAGCCACTCCCGGTCTCTGGCAGCCAACCGGAGGCCCTGATCTCCCCCTCCCTGCGTCGTGCCCATAGCGTGCCCTTCAGAGCGGACAACCACGGTCGACAACGGTGCGACCAGTCCTTCACGCCTGCCGCCTGACAACGAATCCGCCCAGGTCGGCTGCCCTATGGCCGCACAAGCGCCGTCGCTTCCCAAGCTGAGGGCTCAGGCACCGTCAGCACGTGCCGGCCGTCGTGGCTTGCTCTGGTCGACAGCGCTGGCAGCGTGGTGCAGGACGGTGGGGGTGCAGCGAGGCATACGCGCGCCTGATCCGTCGGCGCACCCGTCGTCCGTCTGCAGAGGAACGTCGACCTGGGTGACCGGCTCGGTGCGGTGCCGCGCACATTGACCGGCACTCGTCGGTGATCAGAGAGTCGTACCCGGCGAGCCCACGATCGCCCGCAGTGCCGCGAGGTGGCCGTGATACGCGTCCGCGCCCTGCCGGGTCAGCCGAAGCCACACACGCTGCCGGGTGTCACGGACGGCCTTGCGCTGCTCGACGTAGCCGGCGTCCATCAGCACGCCGACGTGCTTGCTCAGTACGGAGGCGGAGACGCCAAGTTGCTGCTGCACCAGACCGAACTCGGCCTCGCCTGCGGCGTCCAGCAGGGCGCAGACGCGCAACCGGTTGGGGGCATGGACAACCACGTCGAAGCCCTCCATCAGCTCGCACCCTCCGGCGCTCCCGCGGCATTCCGGTGCAGGCGCACGAATGCGAGGTGACAGCCGACGGAGACGGCGACGCCGGTCAGCGAGGCCGCGATCAGCCAGATCGGGCGGCCGGTGACGCGAAAGGCCAACGGCGCCCCCGCCATCAGCACGGGCAAGCCGGCCGCGATCGGAACGATCGCCCGCCTCGGCAGCACGTCCAGCCGCAGCGCCACTCCCGTACGGTCACGCCAGGCCTGTGTCGCGACAGCTTGAAGCCCTCCGTGCACAGCGATGATCACCACCAGGACGCCCGTCCAGGCCAAGCGCGGAAGCAACCATTCCCTGTCGGCCACGGCGCCTCCGGCACAGATCGGAATCGCGGCGATGTAGAGCGTCAGCGAGACGAGGAACCAGGTCGGCCATGGAGTGGCCGACAACGCCTCGGTCGAGACCCGGATTCGATCAGCGTCGGCCAAGGCGGCACGAGCTTGCTCCGGCGTAGGTCGCGGCTCTTTTGTTTCCATACCGGAAAGCGTAGCGTCGAGTTTCCGAGGCGGAAAGAGAGGGTGGCCGATACACAAGTAACCCTTGCCACGGCCGTCGGACCAATGAGGGCGATCCCGGGGCGCACGGTAGGCCAGACCGCCCCTACGAGGGACGCTGTATTACTTGCTGTCGTACATTGGAGCCATGGCTACCCAGCGTGCGGGAAACACAGAGAACGTCTCCGTCTCCCTACCTGCCGACCTGCTCGCCGTGTTGCGGGAGCGGACCGGGAAGCGCGGACTGTCCTCCTACATCACGGAGGCTGTCCGGCATCAGCTCGAAATGGACGGCCTGGCGGAGATCGTCGCCGCTCAGGAATCCGAGCTCGGCCCTCTGACCGAGGCGGAGATCGAAGCCGCGTCCCGGGAGCTCTTCGGCGACGCCGGACACGAAGGAGGGCGCGCTGCATGAAGGAGGACGCCGCCCGCTCGGTCGTCCTCGATTCGCAGGCGCTGTCGCTGCTCCTGCGTAGCGACCGTGCGATGACGGCGCGGATCGAGGCGACCCGCAGAGCGGGTCTGCCCGTCCGCGTCTCGGCGCTGACCGTCGTCGAGGCGGCACACGGCAAGACCGACATGCCTCGCCTGCACTGGTACCTCTCCCGCCTCCGGCTCGAAGCCGTGACACCGGAGGACTCGCTCGAGGCGGTGAAGCTGCTGAGGGAGGCCGGGGGACCGCACGGGCACAAGTACGCGATCGACGCCTTGGTGGCCGCGATGGCCCTGCGTTCCCCGGCCCCGGCCCTCGTCCTCACTTCGGACAGGGACGACTGGACCAGGCTCTGCGGGGACCGCGTCATCATCCGAGACGTCTGACGCCCCGGACAGACCACGCACAGCTGCAGCCCGGCTTCGACGACGAGATGCGATTCGTCCATCGCATCCCCGCGGACGCGGTGGTCACGACATGGGAGTTTTCCGAATACAACCTCGAGAGCGAAGTGACACCCACCCTGGTCGACCTGACCTGACCAACCGCCCTCGTGCCCTCGTGCCCTCGCCCCTCGCCCCTCGCCCCTCGCCCCTCGCCCAGGAGAGTTGAGGGCTTCGCCATGCTGCCAGTACGGGCAAGGGTGGGGTACACATCGTTACGTGACCCGCTGCGCACTCACTCGATAGGGAAGGCGGTCAGGTCCGTCCCTGCCGCAGGTGGCGGGAAGCGGCGAGACAGGAGGACAGCCACGTCGCCTCCTCGCGGTCGATGATCAGGTCGGCGACGGTGATCATTCCGTCCATCGGACCGTCGAGCCGTATGGAGTGGTCGCCGACGAGGTACATCTCCCAGTCCGTGTCGCTGTGCCAGAGCCGGGCGTTCCTCTCGCCCCGACGCTGGGCGAACACGAGTTCTTCTCCGTGCTCGTTCATGAAGTATCCGACGTAGTCCTTGTCGGTGATCTCACCGCCGCACAAGCGGGCCAGGAGCGGTTCGATCTGCGGTGGTTCAGTCATGCGGCGGACTCCTCGGCCGAGGTCGGGGCCGGATCCTGCCGTGCCGATGACAGAGCCAGCATGCGGGAGGCTGAATCCAGCAAGGCCTCGTATGTGATCACTTCTATGCGCGCCTGGTGTGTGTTGTAGGTCCGCAGCGTCTCCGCGATCTCCTGGGAGGTGACGCCCCCAGTCACGTACCGCGGGTGCCCGATCACGACCGTCGCCGACGCCCGGCGAGTGTCGACTCCGTGCTCGGCCAGGATGCTCGGGCGGTTCTCGTCCATGGCCCGGAGGTAGTTCTGGGCCTGGGAGACCGCGCGGTGCGCCGGGGCACCCAACATGAGGTGGCCGGAGCGCCGTATGACCAGGTCCTTGATGTTGGCGCGCTTGAGCTCCACCACGTGCAGGGAGCCGTCGCCGCGCAGGAGCGGGATGTCGAGGATGGTGTCCGGGGTGTACTGCCGACGTGCCAGCTCGGCCACGTAGGCCCCGCCGAAGATCCATTCCTGGTTCTTCAGACACCCATGGAGGGCACTCTCGGAGCTGTCCGGATCCTCCACCGCGGTACGCAGGGCCGCCAGGCCGGCCTGCCTGGCCCGCAGTTCGAGCAGCTGGGCCAGCATGCCGGCGTCGGCATCTGCCAGGACGTCGCTCATCATCCGGGCGGCCTCGGCGGAAGCGGGCCGGGGCAGGTTACGGAGAACCATCTCCATGTGTCCGTACTCCTGGAGTTGCCTCGCCTCCTTGCCGGAGAGCCGGATCCCGCCCTCCCCGTCCCCGAGGCCCAGGTAGCCGACGGACTGGGCTATGCCACGAAAGAGGTCACGGGCGTCGGCAGCGCTTGCGCCGGGCTGGTCGCGGCACAGGACGTCAAGGGCGGCGACCGCCCTGTCCGCACCCAGTGCGGCCATCCGGCGCATGTGTTTCTCGCTGCGTTGGCGGGCTTCGTCGTCGTAGTAGTTCTCAAGGATGTCGAGGAACAGTTCGCCTCCGGCATAGGCGGCGAAGCGCTGAAAGCGCTGGGCGAAAGCGAAGTCGCCCAGGAGGAGGGCTTCTCGAGCCACGTCCTCCAAGGCGTTCACCAGCGGCCTGCCCTTGCCGTACGCCCCACCGGGACCGCCCATGATGTGCAGAACCGCGTCGACGCGCCCTCGGACGCGCGCGTCCTCGGTCAGCTCCCGTGCCGTCTGGACCAGTCGCCAGAGCGTGAAGCTGGATCGAAATGTCGTCACGCGGGCACAATAGAGTCGGCCACTGACAATCACGCGCCAGCAGTCTCCGTGCACGCGCGAAGGTGTTCCCCGTCTGGGCATCCGACCGAATCCGGCTCGACACCGTGCCCGCCCGAGAACGCACCGTGCCCACCAGTGTTCGCGCCCCGTGCCCATAGCGTGCCCGTAAGAGCAGACAGCCTCGGTCGACTGCAGCGTGATCCGACCCGCACGACCGGCCGAGCACATGCCATCTGCGCAGGCCGTATATGGGGACCAGTCGAGTGCCGTCGTCTCCCGAGCTGAAAGCATCAGTTCGATTCTCTTCACCCGTTCTTCTCGAAGTCCCAGATCACCGGCCTGGGGTTTGTTTGTTCGGGTGTCAGGCCGCTCACGTGGCAGTACGGCGATCGAACGCCGGCGCCCGAAGGCCGAGTGGCCGGGCCGGGAACAGCCGGTGCGTCCGGCGCGGTTGCACCGATCGAGGGGCCGGCGCCGGACGGCGGGAGCACCGAGGCCGCGAGGTCGTCCGCCCCACCAGGATCCGGGCTGCAGGATCGCGGCACACCCGCCGCGCACTCGGGCCCGGACTCGTATCCGCAGGAGGACTGTTTCATGACCGACCGGCCCTTGACGCTCATGGCAGTACACGCCCACCCCGACGACGAGGCCACCGGAACCGGAGGTGTCCTCGCGCGGTACGCGGCGGAAGGCATCCGCACGGTTCTCGTGACGTGTACCGACGGCGGTTGCGGTGACGGGCCGGGGGGTGTCAAGCCGGGCGAGCCCGGGCACGACCCGGCGGCGGTCGTCTCGATGCGTCGTCAAGAGCTCGAAGCGAGCTGTGACGTCCTGAAGGTCAGCGATCTGGAGATGTTGGACTATGCCGACTCCGGGATGATGGGCTGGCCGAGCAACGACGCCCCCGGATCCTTCTGGCGGACCCCCGTGGAGGAAGGCGCGGCCCGACTCGCGGAACTCATGCGGCACTACCGGCCTGATGTGGTCGTCACCTACGACGAGAACGGCTTCTACGGGCACCCCGACCACATCCAGGCCCACCGCATCACGATGGCGGCGCTGGAGATGACCGCGCTGACACCGAAGGTGTACTGGACCACGGTGCCCCGCTCGGGGATGCAGCGGTTCGGCGAGATCATGCGCGAGTTTCATCCGGACATGCCGGAGCCGGACCCTGCCGAGGCCGCCGCGATGGCCGAGATCGGCCTCCCCGACGATGAGATCACCACGTGGGTGGACACCACCGCGTTCAGCGGTCAGAAGTTCGACGCGTTGGCCGCGCATGCCAGTCAGGGCGAGAACATCTTCTTCCTCAAGATGGGGAAGGAGAGGTTCGGCGAGTTGATGGGCGTGGAGACCTTCGTACGGGTCCAGGACGCCACCGGCGCGGCCCTGCCCGAGGACGATCTCTTCGCCGGACTGCGCTGATCCGCCCGTAGGGCCGGCCGGGAAGGCGCATCGACCGCACGGCGCGATCGAGCGGGTCGCTCACAGCGCTTCGACGGTGCTCTTCAGAAGGACTTTCCGCGCCTTCGGGTCGGCGGCGTGCCCGTGGCGTGCCCGTACGACGGGTGGACCACGGTCGGCAGCGGTGCGGTCCTGGCCGGTCTCGGTCCGCTCATCCGCGACGCACGCGTGGCGGACCTGGGCGCCGAGGCCGGCGCACCGTGCGGAAGAAGACCGACGCCGACCTCTTCGAAGCCATCGAAGTGGCGTCATGGACAGCCGCGCAAGCAGGGAGGTCACGGGTACCGAGCAGTCGTCACCCGCACGGAGCGGCTGTCCCTCACCGCACCCTCCGCCCGCTCACACCCGCCTCTGGGCGGCCATGACCGCCGGCCGGTCGGTTGCCGTCGGCGGATCCGGCGCGGACCGGCCGAGTTCCTGTTCCAATGCGTCCAGAGCCCGTCGGGCCTCGTCGATGCGTCGGCGCAGTGACAGGTGGTCGTCTGCCGGCGGGTCGGTGTGTGACGGCTCGGCCGGAGGCCTGTCCCGGTCCATGTCCCGGGCTTCGTCCAGGGAGGTGATGACCACGCCGATGAGGACGTTGACGAGGACGAAGGAGGCGAGCAGGACGTAGGAGCCGTAGTAGAGGAGGCTCCAGCGTGAGATGTCGAGGCCGGCGTGGACGGCGTCACCGATGCCGTCCAGGGTCATCAGCAGGAAGAGGGTGAGCACGGCACGGCCGAGGGAACCGTAGTGCTCGGGGTCATGACGGCCGAAGAAGACCCAGCCCACCATCGCGTACACGTACAGCAGCAACGCACCGACGAGCAGGAAACTCAGGGTGCCCGGCAGACTGCGGGCGACGGCGACGAGGACGACGCGCAGCTGTGGCAGAAAGCGAGCGGTGCGCAGCACGCGGGCCAGGCGCAGGAGTCGCAGGACGGTGCTGTTCTCGCGCAGGAAGGGCAGGAAGGCGCACAGGACGACGGCCAGGTCGAACAGGTTCCAGGGGTCCTCGAGGAAAGTGCGGGGCCGGTCGGCGTGGGCCGCCATGCGCAGCAGGATCTCGACGGTGAAGGCGGCGAGGCAGACGTGCTCGGCCGTACGTAACCAGTGGTGCCAGTCGGCGGCCACTCCGGAGTACGTCTCGATGCCGAGCAGCACGGCGTTCACGAGGATCACGGTGAAGACGGTGACGGCGAACCAGCGGGCCTCCGTGACGGTTCGGCATCGTAGGGCCAGAACCGTACGGACCGTGCGAACTCGATGCTCGGACATCCTGCTGCCTTGTCTCCTCGCGTGCGCGGCGTTCGCCCCCGGTCGGCCCCGGTCGGCCCCGGCGAGCGGGGTGAACACCGACGGTCATGCTCCGGAAGTAGATTTCTACAGCACTGTAGTTTCTGGCGTCGCGGTGGTACCGCGGGCCGTGCCGGCCTCGTCCGCCCAGATGTGCCCGAGCCCCCCCCGAACGGATGGGGGCGCTCGGACGGAAGGCGGTTGATCAGGCCGGGAAGGGCCGGAGGCGGCGCAGCTCGGGCACGGGGCGCGCGCACCGGGCGGTCACGCGGTCACGCGGTCACGCGGTCACGCGGCCACGCGGCCACGCGGTCACGCGGTGGCCGGAGCCGCCGGTCCGACCGGTTCGGACAGTACGTCCTCCATGGCGCACCGGCGCCCGCGTCATCTGCGGCTCCGCGCCGGAGGCACCCGGGGACGGGCCGGCGACACCCGGCGGCACAAGAACCCGTTTTCAGCCTTTCCTGACGCGTCCGCCCGGACCGGGCCTCTCCTCCGCTCCGACCGTCCTATGCTTCTACTCGTTTGTAGAAGGCCCGCGACGAGCCGGGCCCGCGCCTTGGGAGACGACACACATGGCTTCGATCGACCTGGACGAGGTGCTGGACAAGGCATGGGCCGACAAGCCCCTGTCCGACATCCTGGCCGCCCCGGTGGCGGCGCTGAAAGGGGTCTCCGACCGCGACGGCGAGCTGCTGCAGGAGGCGTTCGGGGTCGAGACCATAACGGACCTGGCCGAGTTGAAGTACGCCCGCTGGGCCCAGGCGCTCGCCGCACTCGGCACCGTCAGGTAACCGGCCCGCGAACCGCCGTGGTGCCGCACACCTTCGGCTGGGCGGCACCCCCTCATGGAACACACGCACGTTTAAGGAGTGGACGCCACCATGGTGTTCAAACGACTGCTCGGCTCGCTCGGCGTGGGCGGCCCCACCGTCGACACGGTCCTCGATCCGGGTCCCGTCCGGCCCGGCGGCGCGCTCACCGGCCAGGTCCGTCTCAAGGGCGGCAGCGCCGACTTCGACATCGAGCACATCACCCTGGAGCTGGTGGCCCGGGTCGAGGCCGAGCACGAGGAAGGGGAGAGCGAAGGCGTCGTCACCTTCGACCGCTTCACCGTCGGCGGCGGCTTCCGGCTCGCCGAGGGCGAGCAGCACAGCGTGCCGTTCAGCGTCACGCTGCCGTGGGAGACGCCGGTCACCGAGCTGCACGGGCAGGCGCTGGGCATCGTCCTCGGCGTGCGCACCGAGCTGTCGGTGGCGGGGGCGAAGGACAAGGGCGACCTGGACCCGCTGACCGTCGGGCCGCTGCCCGCCCAGGAGGCCGTCCTGGAAGCGCTCGGGCAGCTCGGCTTCGGCTTCAAGTCCGCCGACCTGGAGTACGGGCGCATCGGCGGCACGGGGCAGCGGCTGCCCTTCTACCAGGAGATCGAGATCGTCCCGTCGCCGCAGTACGCGGACCGGGTGAACGAGATCGAGGTGACCTTCCTGGCCGACCCGGGCGGCATGGAGGTCGTCCTGGAGGCCGACAAGCGCGGCGGCTTTCTCTCCGGCGGCCATGACGCGCTGATCCGCTTCACCGTCGGCCATCACGACTCCCGCGACTGGAACACGGAGGTCGACGGCTGGATCCGCCGGCTGGTCGAACACCGGACGCCGCACGGCTCCCACGGCGCCTACGGCCACGGTGACCCGTACGCCGGGCACGGGCACGGCGGGCACTACGGACACGGCGACCACCACGACGACCACCACCGGTCCGGTCCCGGCATGGGCACCGTCGTCGCGGCGGGCGCCGCCGGTCTCGCGGTCGGTGTCGTCGGCGGCATGGTCGCGGCCGAAGTCGTCGACGAAGTCGGGGACTTCTTCGAAGGGGACGAGGAGGACGAGGGCTGACAGCAGGCCCCGGAGAGAGGACGGCGATACGCGGCGGCGACGGAACCGCACACGCGACGCGCCTGCAGCAGGCGCGGCAGAACTGGCAGCGGGCCCTGCTGGACCGGGGACTACTGCCCTACCTGCGGCGGTGTCTCCGCGAGGATCCGCCCTTGTGCCCCACCCCGCCCCGGGGCGCCCACACCGCTCACTCCCGCGACTCCCGCACCGCCACCCACCCGAAGGAGCCAAGTGACGGCCTGTCCTCCGGGGCTTCCTCGGCGGGTTCACCTCGCCGGCTCGGCAGTACGGTGAACCCGTGACCTCCTTACCGGAAGAATCGCCGTCGCTGATCGGTGAAGACGATCGCAATGCAGCCGTACGACGCCTGCGGGAGGCGTACGCCGAAGAACTCATCTCCCGGGAGGAGTTGGACGAGCGCCTTCATCAGGTGCTCACCGCCAGGACGCACAGCGAGCTCGCGCCGGCTCTGGTCGCGCTGCCGGAGGAGCACCCGGGAAGCACGGCCACGATCGCCGCCGCCGGCGGACGGATCAAGCGGCGGGGCGCGTGGCGGGTGCCCCGGTTCCTCAAGGTCGAGTCGGCGTACGGGAGGGTGCGCCTGGACCTGTCCCGGGCGATCATCGAGCACACGGTCGTCGACATCGAGCTGCGACTGGGAACCGGCGGGGCCAGGATCACGGTGCCCCGTGACGCGGTGGTCGACGTCGAAGGCTTGAGCACCGGGTGGAAGGACCTGCGCTACAAGGTCCCGCGGCGCTTCCGGCCCGGCGGGCCGACGATCCGGGTCTCCGGGACCATGGGATACGGGCGCCTGCGGATTCGCCACGCCCTGCGGTGAGAAGTCGTCCCGTTCCCTCTCGTGGTCCTGAGGCGTGACGATCGTGGAGCGGCTGGTCCCGGAGGGGGTGGGAGTCGTTCCGGTGGGCCGAGCCGGACGTCGCGTGCCACGTCCGGCCTCACGAGGCGATACGCCTAGCGCAGGCGGCGGACGGCCTGGGTCTCGGCGCGTTCCACGGCGCCGCGGCCGTGGGTGTGCACCAGGGCCAGGTGGAACAGGGCCGGGGTGACGGGGGCCCAGTGGCGGACGCGGTCCGGGCGCAGGAGGTGGCGGACCACGTCGGCCGGGCGGAACGGCACGTACTCGACGCTCTGGTGCTCCCACCGGTCGGCAACGCCGTGCGAGACGCGGGACCGCAGCGCGTCGCCGGTCAGGCCGGTGAGGTGTGCGGTGAAATGGGCGCTCCACTGCCGTCGTTCGACGTCCAGGACGAAGGCCAGCATCGCGAGTGTGTACTCGTGCGGTTCGAGGGAGAGTTCCTCGCGCATGCCGCGCCGCGCGACGTCGTGCAGGTCGGGCGCGTTGCGGCCGGCCGAATCGATGTGCCGGGAGAGCCCTTCGTTCACCGAGGAGCCCCACAGGCCGGGCCCGGAGCGCACGTTGTCGGCTCGTCGGCTGACGACGAGCAGGTGGTCGGCGGTGACCACGGCCACGTTCACGCCGAAGCTGCACTGCAGGAAGGCGGGGGCGTCCAGGGGGTGGTCGGGGTCGAGGTAGCGCTCGCGCGGGGTGGTTCCGTCGGGGAGCCTGCGGTCGAGCTGCTGCGCCGCGAGGAAGGTGAAGTAGTCGGTGGGGCGCAGCCGCAACCGGATGTCCGGGTGCTCCTCGAACGTGGTGCGGGAGATCTCCAGTCCCTCCACGGCGTACCGGGGGCCGTTCCAGACGCGTACCCGGGTGCCGGCTGTCTCCGCCCGCTCCTCCGCCTCCTCGATCTCCGCCCGCCACGGCGCCATCTCCTCGGGGAGGACCACCTCCCCGTCCAGCACCTGGACCCGGACCGACTCCGGCGCGATGGCCTGTTCGCCGTCGCCCTCGACGATGAGCGCCGACGTGTGGAGCGGCCCGATCGAGAAGGGCGACCACATGGAGAGCGGGGCCCCGTCCGCACGGTACGTCAGACTGCGCACGGCGGTGGCGGACCGGTGGCGGATCCTGAACCAGGCGTCCTGGAGCGGCTGTTGGAACAGCGTGGCGAAAATGATGCCGAGGACGGCCCCGACTATCCCATTGAGAAGATCGATTCCGGTCACAGCCACGCAGGGTATAGCGTCCCGGGTGGGTTGCAGCCGGCTGCGGTACAGCGGCGGAATACGGCGACCAGCGCCCCGGAGCCGTGCCGGACCCGTGCCTGATCATGCGGGGAATCGCGGGGAGCTCCGGGGAACCAGCCGGCTCCGGGCCGGGCGCCCGCGTCACTCCGCCCCAGGCCGGCGGTCCGGGGTTCTGTGCCGGCCGGACCGGTGGCCGGTCCGCCGCCGCGCGTGCGGCGGGCGGGGGCGGGCGGGGGCGGGCGGTGGTCAGCCGGAGGGGGTCTGCCGGGGCAGTGCTTCCGGCTGTTCCTGCGGGTCGGACGCGACGGGGCACGCGTGGTCCGGTTGTGTCATCGTCCATCCGTCTCCGGACACTTGGAGGCCGCCGGGCGCGGCGGCACCGTGCGCGGGGACGTCGCCGGCTCCGGCTTCCGCTCTGGCTTTCGCCTCGGCTTCCGCTTTGGCTTTCGCTTTGGCTTTCGCCTCGGTGTGGGAGACGGTGGTGGGGACCGACAAGGCCACGTGGTTCACCGTGCACGTGAGCTGGAGCAGGGCCCGGCGGCTCAGCGGTTCCGTCTCGCCGGGGAGCCGGACGAAGAGGGTGCCGTCGACGGTCACCGCCCGCGGCGCGTCCGTCAGGCGGGGCAGCTCCGTGGTGGCCGTCGCGGTCTCGTTCCCGGCCGGCCCCTCGAACAGCAGGCGTACGACGGCCTCGAGGTCCCCCGCGTCGTCGGTCCGGCGGGGGTAGGGCGTCAGGTCCCCGTCGCGCAGGAAGAAGAGGGAGACGGTGGCGGGCGTCGAGGGTGGTGCCGGGTCGGCGGAGATCAGGCCGCTCGCCGGCGCACCGGCCTCGATGACACCGGACGGGGGGACTCCGCACGCCGTGAGCGCGAGCGCGGCCACGGCCGTGAACCCGGACAGCAGCACTGTCGTCCGTGAGCCCCTCACCGGGTGCCCCCGCCGGCCTCGGCATCGGTGCCGTCGCGGTGCAGCGGGAGCTCGACCGTGAACACCGCGCCGCCCCGGGGCAGGTTCGCCGCCCGGATACGCCCCCCGTGCAGGCGCACGTTCTCCGCCGTGATCGCCAGGCCCAGTCCGCTGCTCTCGCTCCTGGCCCGTGAGGTGCTCGCCTTGTAGAACCGCTCGAAGATGTGCGGCATGGCCTCCTCGGAGATCCCCGGTCCGTTGTCGGTCACCTCGATGACCACCCATGCCGTGCCCGTCTCGTCCTCCCGCACCTCCATGGTCAGGCGTACGGGCGGCGCCCCGTGCCGCAGCGCGTTGCCGACCAGGTTGGCCGTCACCACGTCGAGCCGGCGCGGATCGACGCGCGCGCGGAGCACACCCGGTCCGGGCAGCCGGGTCTCCACCTGCCCCTCCCGCCACCGGGAGGCGATGGTGCGCCGGACGGACTCGGCCAGGTCGATCTCGTCCCGGTTGAGTTCGGCCGCCCCCGCGTCGAAGCGGGAGATCTCCATCAGGTCGTTCACCAGGCCGCTCAGCCGGTTCGTTCCCTCGCTGATGAGCCGCAGCGCCTCACCGGTCTCGGTCTCGTCCTCCCCCTTCAGGTCCAGCACGTCGGTGACCGCCGACATCGCCGCGAGCGGTGTGCGCAGCTCGTGGGAGACGTCCGCGACGAAGCGGCGCCCCTGGGCCTCCAGGCGGCGCAGCTCCCCTATGGTGCGCTCCAGTTCGGCCGCCGTCTCGTTGAACGACTGGGAGAGGTCGGCCAGCTCGTCGGAACCGGTGACGTCCAGCCGGACGTCGAGGTGTCCCGCGGCCATCCGGCGCGTCGCCCGGCGCAGCGCCCGTACGGGACGCAGTACGCCGCTCGCGGCGAGCAGCGCCAGGACGACGGCGAGGCACAGGGCCACCAGGGTGGCCCGCTCGATGCCGCTGACCATGGCCTCGACGTACCCCTCCTCGGCGGTCTGCGGGACCTCCAGGAACATCACGAGCCCGGAGAGCCGGGGCTCCGTGCCCTCGCCGCTCTCGCCGCCCTCGCCCGAGGTGTACGTGACGGGCATGCCGACGACGAGACGGGGGCGCCCGTCGACGTTCATCCGCTGGAACACCGCGGCGCGCTTGTCCCGGACGGACCGGAGCAGTTCGGGGCTCAGTTCGACGAAACCGGCGCTCGGCGCGTAGGCGCGGTGGCCGTCGTACGTGGCCATGATCTTCCAGCCCGACGAACGGTTCGCGTACAGCACCTGGTCCACCGCGGACTGGAGGTCCGACTGGTCCGGGGGGAAGGGGATGTAGGGCGCGACGGCGTCGACGCTCGTACGGAACCGGTTGATGACGGTGTCCTGGCTCTGCTGGAGCACTCCCGTGCGCGCCTCGCGGAAGGCGAGGGCCCCGGTGCCCAGGGAGCTGGCCATGGCCACCAGGACGAAGGACGTCAGCAGGCGGGGGCGCAGGCCGCGCAGGGGGAGCGGAACGCGCGCCAGGGCCGCCCGGAGGAACCGCCGGGGGCCGCCGGCACCCGGTACGGAGGGGGTGGGTGCGGGGACGGGTGCGGGGGTCTTGTCGGCCGTGGCCGTGGGGGCCCCGGGTGCGGTCCTCCGCGCCCCGGTGGTCTCTCTCGCCCGCGCGGTCCTCCGCGCCTGCGCGGTCCTCCGCGTCCGCGTGGTCCTCCGGTCGCTCATGAGGTGCCGAAGCGGTAGCCGAATCCGCGTACGGTCTGCACGTAGCGGGGATTCCTGCCCTCGCCGAGCTTGTTGCGCAGCCGCTTCACACAGGCGTCCACGAGCCGTATGTCACCGTGGTAGCTGTGCTCCCAGACCGCTTCCAGCAACTGCTGGCGGCTGAACACCTGGCCGGGTGAGGCCGACAGGGTCAGCAGCAGCCGCAGTTCGGAGGGGGCGAGGGCGACGGGTTCGCCGCGGTGCGTCACCACGAGCCCGGCGCGGTCGACGACCAGTTCGCCGTGCGTCTCCGCCCGGGGACGGCTGCCGTCCGGCAGCGACGCGTCCTGTCTGCGCAGTACGGCCCGTATCCGCGCGTCGAGGACCCTGGCCTGCACGGGCTTCACCACGTAGTCGTCCGCGCCGGTCTCCAGTCCCACGACCACGTCGATGTCGTCGCCCCGGGCCGTCACCATGATGATCGGCACCTGGTCGCGGTCCCTGATCCGGCGGCACACGTCCAGGCCGGAGATGCCGGGCAGCATGAGATCGAGCACGACGACGTCCGGCCGGAAGGGGCGGAGCTGTTCCAGCCCCTCCTCGCCCGTTTCCACGGCGAGGACCTCATGCCCCTGATGCCGCAGACCCAGTTGGACGGCCCTGCGGACGTCTTGGTCGTCTTCGACGATGAGGACCCGTGGCATTTCGGCAGTGTAAGCAGACCGGATGAGATGACCGTCCCGGGGAATGTCCCTCTCCGGCCGCCGTTACACAACGATCACACGGGCCGGGGAACGCGAGGCACCGTTATCTTTCCGTGATGTCACCGGCTCATCGCGATCATCTGGGATCACCAGATTGATCTGTCATGCATGCGGTACGAAAGCGGCGATACACACCCCCCGCCGGCGGCACCGCGGCCGGTCACCGCGCCGGCCGCCGGCGCCGGTCCTCCCGCCGCCGGGCACGGCCGCGCCGCCGGGGACGGAACCTGCTGGCCGGCCTGCTGGTGGCCGTCGGCCTGCTGGGTTCGGCGGCGTACGTCCTGAGAGGCGGGTGGGGCGACGCGCCGAGCAGCGCGCCGCCCCCGCGGAGCACGCACGTCTCCCCCACTCCCGCTCCCACCCCGACCCCCACGCCGCCTCCCTCCCCTTCCCCCTCTCCCTCCCCCAGCCGGACCGAGATCGCCGTCCCCCCGACGGGCAGCGGGACGTTCGTCACCGCGCAGGCCGACGGGGAGGCGGTGGGCAGTGGTTCCCGCCCGGTGCGCTACGTCGTGGAGGTCGAGACCGGCCTCGACGTCTCGCCGTCCCAGGCGGCGGACGAGATCGCCGACATACTCGCCGCCCCGCGGGGCTGGACCCACGACCCGGACAACGCGTTCCAGCTGGTGGGCGCGGGATCACCGCACGACATCAAGATAAGGATCGCGACACCGGGGACGGCGGACGCCCTGTGCTGGGCGGGCATCCAGCAGGACACCGGGGGCGAGTACAACTGCGAGGTTCCCGGAGGGGTGGTGGTGAACCTCAAGCGCTGGGTCAAGGGCTCGCCCACCTTCGACGGGCCGATCCACGACTACCGGGCGCTGATCATCAACCACGAGATGGGGCACTTCCTCGGTCACGGGCACGTGACCTGCGGGGGTGCCGGGCGACTGGCCCCCGTGATGATGCAGCAGATCAAGGGCCTGCACGGCTGCGTCGCCAACGCCTGGCCCTACGACGAGAACGGCGACCTCGTCACCGGGCCGCCCGTGTGAACCCGCTGAACCCGCGCCGGTCCCGAGGCCGGCCGTCACGGCGGCCGGCCGTTACAGCCCGGTCATGTACCGACCCCAGGGCCATGAACTGCCGGCGCCACTGTGAACTCCGCGTTCTCCTGCGTCCGCAGGCGGAACCCTCTCCCTCCCTCCCTCCCTCCCTCCCGATCGGATGGAAGCAGATGACTCGATCCCGCACTGTCCGGAGACTGGCCGCCGCGGCGGCGGCCGGTCTGCTGCCGCTGCTGGCGGCCTGTGGCACCGGCACCGAAACCGACACCGGCTCGGAGTCCCACGCGTCGGACGGTGAGAAGACCACGGCCGGATCGTCGGGGCAGCTCGACATCCCCGCCGACGCGAACGCCGACCTCAAGAAGCAGTACCTCCTGGAGAACGCGATCGCGGCCTGCATGAAGAAGCAGGGGTTCGTCTACACCCCCGTGCCCCCCGAGGATCCCGCCGCCTCCTGGGCCACCGACGGGGCGGACTACGCGCTGACGAAGAAGTACCGGCAGAAGAACGGTTTCGGCGTCTACGCGGGCATCGTCTACCCCGGTGACGCCGGCCCGGCCGCCCGGCAGGACTCGAACAAGACACCCAACGCGGACTACGTGGCCACGCTCACCCCCGAGCAGAAGGCCTCGTACGAGAAGGCGTTGGGCGCTTTCCCCGACCCGAAGGCCGGTGAGAAGAACTGGACCGGTTGTCAGGGTGAGGCCAACAAGGAGGTCTACGGCTCCGCGTCGGCCCAGGAGCGGGGCACCGAGACCGAGGACCGGAACCAGGCCAACGCACAGGCCCTCAACGGTGATCCGAAGCTGGTCTCGCTGGCGCAGTCGTACGCCTCGTGCCTGAGGAAGGAGGGCATCCCCGTCACGACCACGCAGCCGACCGGCATCGGGGAGATGGTCAAGCTCCAGGCGCTCGGCTCCGCTCCGGCCGGCGCCGGTGTCGTCGCCGGCGTCGACGAGAACGGGAACCCCCAGGAGACCCTGAGCAAGGAGGAGGCCCTCCCGCTGCTCACCAAGGACATCGAGCTGGCGCTGCGGGACCTGGAGTGCGGCAAGGAGTTCCGGGCCGCCTACTTCCCGAAGTTCTTCAAGGCCCCGACCAGCGGGGGCGGTGCCGGGTGAGACACCGCCCCGAGCAGGCCGGCCCCCGTCCCGGAGGACGGTTCCGCAGGCTGATCGGCACCCGTTCCGGACAGCTCACGGTCGTCGTCACCGCGGTGGCGCTGGTCGGGGCGGGCGGCTGGTTCGCCGGATCGCGGATGCAGTCCCCCGCGGACGCTGCCGCCGCGCACCGGCCGCCCGAAGCCGGTCCCGTCACCGTCGCGGTCGAGCGGCGCTCGCTCACCGCGAGCGTGGTGGCCCAGGGCTCGGTGGAGTTCGACTCGCCGCGGAGCGTGACCCTGGCCGGGCCCGTCGGCTCCCCGGACGCCGGGTCCGGCGACGCGGGGGCCGGCGACGGCGTCGCCCAGCGGGTCACCAGGGCACCGGTGGCCGGGGCGGAGGTGAAGGAGGGCGATGTGCTGATGCAGGTGAGCGGGCGGCCGGTGCTGGTGCTGCGGGGCACCGTGCCGATGTACCGGACGCTGGGCCCCGGCGCCTCCGGGGACGACGTCGAACAGCTCCAGCGGGCGCTGATCCGGCTGGGCTTCAACCCCGGTTCGGCGAACGGGACGTACGGGCAGTCGGACGCCGCCGCGGTGAGCCGCTGGTACAAGAGCAAGGGCTACCGCGCCATGGAGCCCACCGTCGCCGACAAGCAGCAGCTCGGGACGCTCGAAGCGGCGGTGACCACCGCGCAGCAGGCCCTCCTCGAGGCACAGGACCCGGGCGGCGGCTCCGGGGAATCCGGTGACAGCTCCGGGGAATCCGGCGGAGGTTCCGAAAACGGCTCGGGCACCGGTGGGACCGCCGCCGAACTGCGGCTCAAGTCGGCGCGGCAGCAGCTGGACGCGGCCAACACCGCGCTCTCCGCCTTCCGGGCCGGTTACGGGACCAAGGTCCCCGCCGGCGAGGTGGTCTTCCTGCCGGAACTGCCGGCCCGGCTGGACAAGGTGTCCGCGAAGACGGGAGACACCCCCTCCGGACCGGTCGCCACGGTGACCGGCTCCAAGGTCGTGGTGCGGGCCGTGGTCCCGGCCGACGACGCCGAACTGCTCCACAAGGGCATGCGGGCCCGGGTGGAGACCACCGGCGGCACGAAGGCGGACGGTGAGGTGGTGGCACTCGGCGACGACGTGCCGAAGGACGAGCCGGCCGACGACGGCAAGCGGCAGCAGACCTCGGACGGCGGGAGCGACGGCGGTTCGGCTCCCGTACCGGTGCAGATCTCCGTACCGGCGGGAACACTGGCGAAGAACGCCGACGAATCCGCGAAGGTCACCATCGAGGTGGGCTCGTCGAAGGGCGAGGTGCTGACGGTGCCCCTCGCCGCGCTGCACACGTCCGCCGGCGGGAAGGCCCGGGTGGAGGTCGTGCGCGGCGGCGAGGTGGTGGACGTCCCCGTCGAGGCCGGGATCTCCGCGGACGGCCAGGTGGAGGTCACCCCGTCGTCCGGTGCCGCCCTGAAACCCGGCGACCAGGTGGTGGTCGGACGATGAGCGGTCCGCCGTCGCCCGCCGTGCCCGACGCGGACACGGTCATCCGGCTGACCGACGTGGGCCGGACCTTCGACTCCGAACCGCCGGTGCACGCCCTGCGCGAGGTGAACCTGACCGTCCGGCGCGGCGAGCACCTGTCGGTCGTCGGCCCGTCCGGTTCCGGCAAGTCGACGCTGCTCAACACCCTGGGGCTGCTGGACCGCCCCACCTCGGGCACCTACTGGCTCGACGGGGTGGAGACCAACGCGCTCGGCGACCTGGAGCGCACCGCGTTGCGCGGCAGCCGGATCGGGTTCGTCTTCCAGTCCTTCCACCTGCTGCCGTACCGGACCGTGGAGGAGAACGTCATGCTGGCCGAGGCCTACCGCCGGCCGCGCCCCGGGCACGGCCGGGCCGGCCGGCGTGCCCGGGCCGAGCGGGCACTGCGACGGGTGGGTCTCGCGCACCGGGCCGGCTTCAGGCCGGACCGGCTCTCCGGCGGTGAGAGACAGCGGGTGGCGATCGCCCGGGCGCTGATGAGCGACCCCGCCCTGCTGCTCTGCGACGAGCCCACCGGCAACCTCGACAGCGAGAACACCGAGTCGGTGCTGGACCTCTTCGGCCGGCTCGGCGAGCAGGGCATGACCCTGGTGGTGATCACGCACGAGGAGGCGGTCAGCGGGCGGGCCCACAGACGGGTGAGGATCAGCGACGGACGGCTCACCGAGGAGCACCGATGAGGTCCCGGACACACGCCCCGCGAGCCGCGGCCTCCGCGGACACGGCACGGGCCGAAGGGACCGCACGGGCCAGGAGGAGCGCACGGGCCGGAAGGAGCGCACGGGCCTGGGGAAGACCGCGGGCCGGAGGAAGACCACGGCCCGCGGGAAGACCACGGGCCGGGGGGACCCCCGAGCGTCCCTGGATGGACTTCAGGGACCTGTGGTCCGAGGCGCTGGCGGGGGTGCTCGCCCGCCCGATGCGCTCCGCCCTGACCACGCTGGGCACCGTCCTGGGCATCACCACCCTGGTCATCACCATCGGGGTCTCCTCCACGGCGGGCAACCAGATCGTGGGCCGGTTCGACGCCCTGACCGCCACCTCGGTCACGGTGGGGGTGCCCTCCGTGGCCTCGGCCGGCTCCGGTCCGCTCGTGGACTGGTCGGGGGTCGACGCGGTGCGCCGGCTGGCCGGGGTCGAGTCGGTGGCGGCGATCGCCGACTCCCAGGAGACCGCGGGCGTCGAGGTGCGCGCCCACCACGTGGCCACTCCCGGTGAGACCGGCGGCCGGACCATGGCCGTCGTCGCCGCGTCCCCCGCGCTGCCGGCCGCGGTACGGGGCGGGATGACCGCCGGACGCTTCCTCGACGAGGGGGACATCGCCCGGCACGACCGGGTGGCGGTCCTCGGCGACCAGGCGGCGCGGCTCCTCGGCATCGACTCGGTCGAGGACGCCCCCGCGGTCTTCCTGGAGGGCCAGGCGTACACGGTGATCGGGATACTCGGCGGAGTGGAGCGGGAACAGCAGCTCGCCACGGCGGTGATCCTGCCGCCCACGACGGCCGCGGACCGGATGGGGCTGGGGACCGTGACCCGGGTCCTGATCAACACCGCGCTCGGCGCGGCCGGCCAGGTCGCCCGCCAGGCGCCGATCGCGCTGGCCCCCGGAGCCGAGGCCTCCCTGACCGTGACGGCACCGGCCGATCCCGCCGAGGCCCGCAAGGGGGTGCAGGGGGACGTCGACGGCCTGTTCCTGATCCTCGGGCTGGTCTCGCTGGTGGTCGGGGCCATCGGCATCGCCAACGTGACGCTGGTGACGGTCATCGAACGGACCGGGGAGATCGGACTGCGCCGCGCCCTCGGGGCCTCGCGGCGTCAGGTCGCCGGCCAGTTCCTGGTGGAGTCGACGACGATCGGGCTCCTCGGCGGTGTCGTGGGCGCCGCCCTGGGCATGGTCGTGGTGGTGACCGTCTCCGCCGTCAAGGAGTGGACGCCGGTCCTGGACGTCCGCCTCGCCCTCGGAGCCCCGGTCGCCGGAGCCCTGGTGGGGCTCCTGGCCGGCCTCTACCCGTCACTGCGGGCCTCCCGTATGGAACCGGTCGACGCCCTGCGCGCGTAGGCGTGCCGCGTCCGCACGCCCGGCCGGTCGCACGGGGCGCCGGCCGGATCCCCGAAGGTCCGGTTCGGGTCGTCCGGGTCGCTGAATCCCCGTACGGCCCCCTCCGCCTCGCCGAGCGGGACGGCGTCGCCGTGGCCGAGGCGGGCCTCGGACTCCACCGCGTGGTGCGCCTGCTTCTCCGGTGAGCAGGTGAGCGGGCCGCCGAGTCCGTCCAGGTCGTCCCGGACGAAGCTCTCACGCCGGCCGCCCGCCGGGGCCCTCACGCCGAGGGTCCCCGTCCCTCCTCGACCAGTTCCCACGCCCGGGCGAACAGTTCCGGCAAGGTGCGGGTGGGCAGTGGGAGCGGGTTCTCCAGGCGGCCGTTGTAGGAGCGTTCCAGCCCGAGCAGTTCCGCCTTCCACGCCTCCATGGGCTGGTAGGGCTTGCCGGCGTGGATCCACTCGCCCGGCAGGAAGAGCCGGCGGCCCGCGCGGGCGCGTCCGTCCTCGACGGCCAGGCCGTGCTCGACCAGCACGGCGGCGGCCTTCTGGTGCCGGGCGGGCTTCCAGCCGTTCCACGTACGGATGGCGCGGTCGACCGGCGCGTACAGGGTCAGCAGTTGGAGGTAGAGCGCCGCCGCGTCCTCGTCGACGCCGAGTCCGCGGGCGGCCCGGCCCAGTACGCCGGGCGCGGAGAACACCGGGTTCGTCTCGTAGGTCCCCGGCGGCAGCGAGGAGTCCTCGAGCCGCTCGACGACGCGCGCGCAGACCGGGCCGCGCAGCCACTCGACCAGCCCGAGGTCGGGGTCGTAGCGGGAGTCCGACCGGGCCTCCCGCAGCGTCCGGGAACGCTCGTCGTCGCCGTGGAACGCCGGGCGGAAGTACAGCCTGGGCCGGGACCGCACGCCTGCGCGGTCGACGACGCCGTCCACGACCACGGTCAGTCCGTCGTCGGCGCTCGCGACGTCCAGCGGTTCCGGTCCGGCGTAGGGGCGCGAGCCGAACCTGTCGTGCACATCGGCGACCTCGTGTCCCACCGCGGGGTGGAGGTGGCCGGCGTCCAGCAGCAGGCCCGGGTGGTCCAGCCGCTCGCTCAGCGCCCGTACGAGGCCGGGTGCCCCGGCGCGGACCGGGTCACCGGCGGGAAGCTCCGCGTAGACCCGGAAGAGGTTCGGCACGACGACGTGCAGGGTGTCCCTGAAATCGACGAGGTCCCAGCCCCCGGCGGTCGGGAAGGGGCGGAAGTCGCTGTTCCGGATCCAGGTGTCGAGGTTCGAGCCGAGACCGCGTATCGAGGCGTGGTCGGTGAACGCCGCGCAGAAGCGGCCCGCCGACAGCCGGACCTGATCCACCCCGATGAACGTGTCGAAGGTGCGCTCCGGGACCACGGTCCGCCTGCCGTACCGCTCCCGCCACGCGTGCGCGATCCGCCGCGCCACCGCGCGCATGCCCTGCGGCTCCCACAGCTCGGCGGGGTCCCCGGGCAGTACGTCCGCCAGCAGTCCGAGGCGGTCGGGCGGGCTCATCCGGCCGGGCTCGCGGACGCCGTCCTCGACCTCGGCCACCTTGAGCCGGTGGATCCTCCGCTCCCGGTCGTCGAGGTGCGGCAGATATCCCCCGGAGACCATCCCCGCCAGGGCGAAGGACGCCGCCGCCCGGCCCATCCCCGTACCGTCCCGCAGCTCGGCCACCGCGTCGAGGTCCCACGGCACCGGACCGCGCTCCCGGACGAGGTCCACCAGCCGCCGGAGCTGCCCCGCGTCGCCCCATCCCCCGCACGGGACGCCGGTCACCTCCTCGATCGTCCCCAGGCCCGGCGGATCCGCCTCCCCCGCCCGCAGGTCGACGAACTTCCGCAGCCCTCCGGCGGACCAGCCGACCGCGACAGCCGCCCCCCGCTCGTCCCGGACGGCCTCGGGGCCGCCCTCGGCCACCCGCACGAGCCCGGTGCGTATCCGGGCGGGGGAATCGGCGAAGGGGCTGTCCGCCCAGATCTCCAGCAGCGCGAGCAGCCGCCGGCGCCGCTCGTCGCGGGTGGGCTCCACGGCGGCACGCAACGCCACGGCACCGATCCGCCCGATGAACCGTGTCCAGGACCCCTCCCCCGCCCGGCCCGGACCCTCCCCCGGTTCCCCCCACCCGGCCAGGTAGCGCCCCGTCCGCTCGATACCGGCCAGCGCCCCCGTGCCGCTCCAGTACCCCGCGCCGTCCACGAGCCCGCCCAGCGCGGTGGCCACGCCGTGGTCGTCCAGGGCCGCCGTTCCGGGCCGCGCCGTCAGCAGCTCGCTCGCCGTCATCCCGTCTCCCCGTACCGTGCTCGAACGCTCCACGGGGAGATCATGACGTACGGGTCCGACAACGGGGCGCGGCTCCCGACAGGCCGTCACCCCCCGGGCCGGGAACACGGTTCCCGTGGTGCGCGGGCACCAGGACACGGGGGCGGCTGGTCCGGACGCACCAGGGGAGAACGGCGTCGGCGGACGATGCCCGGCGGGGCGCCGGAGGGGAGCGTGGGAGGCGCGCGCATCCCGCGCGTTCGCTCTCCTCCGACGACGTGAAGGACCTCCATGTCCCAAGCTGTGGTTTCCCCGGTCCGTATCGGGAGGCTGTCGATCGCCGCCCTCGGAGTCCTGGCGCTCGCCCTCGGCACCCTGCAGTCGGTGGTGGAGCCCGCGCTCCCGCTGCTGCAGGGCGAGTTGGGGGTCGGCCCCGGCGAAGGGGCCCTGGTCGCCAACGCGTTACTCGTCACCGGCGCGGTCACCGCACCCGTCGCGGGCAAACTCGGCGACCGGTACGGCGGGAAGCGGGTGCTGGTCTGTCTGGCGGCCCTGGTCTCGGCCGGTGGCCTGCTGGCCGGCCTGGCGCCGAACCTGCCGGTGCTGCTGCTCGGCCAGGTGCTGCAGGGCGTCATGGTGGGCGCGCTGCCCCTCTCCTTCGTCCTGGTGCGCACACACCTCCCGGCGGGGGAGTCGCAGGTGGCGATCGGAGTGGTCGTCGCGCTGTTCACGGGCGGCGGCATGGTGGGGACGGCGGTCGCCGGGCCGATCGCGGAAGGACTGTCCTGGCACTGGATGTTCACGCTGCCGACGGTCGCGGTCGCCGCGGCGGCGCTGGCCGTGACCCGGCTGATGCCGCACGATCCGCCGGTCCGGCCGGACGACCGGATCGACTGGCCCGGCGTGGTCCTGCTGAGCGGCACGCTGCTCACGTTCATGGTCGGGCTCGTGACGGTGACGGACTCCGGCCTGCCGCCCCTCGCGACCGGCGCCCTCGCGGTGGCCGTGGCCGCCCTCGCGACCGGATGGGTCGTCGTGGAGCGCCGGTCGGCCGCGCCGATGGTCGACCTGCGCATGCTGGCCAAGCCCGCGATGCGGGACGCGTTCGCACTCACCTTCGTCATCACCGCCAGCTTCGGGATGGTGGCCTTCCTGCTTCCGCAGCTGTTCGCGGTCCCGGCCGACGGGTACGGCTTCGGGGCCGACACCACCGACATCGGGCTGTTCCTGCTGCCCGGCGCGATCGCCGGGGCGGTGAGCGACTCGGTCGGCGGTCTCGCGGCGCGGCGCTTCGGCCCGCGTGCCGTGGTCGTCGCGGGCACCGTCGTCACGGCGGCCACGCTGATCGCCCTGGCGTCGGTGCACACCGCCGCGTGGCAGCTCGTCCTCGCCAAGGCGCTGACCGCGTTCGCCGCGGGCGCCGGCACCACGGCGCTGCTCGCCGGCACCGCCACCGCCGTCGAGGCCAAGGACACCGGCATCGCCACCGGTCTGCTCGTGGTGACCCGCGTGATCGGCGTCGCCCTGGGCGCCCAGGCCGGCGCCGCGATCCTCGACGCCGGGGCCGACCCGGTGACGGGCCTGGCGGCCGAATCGGCCTTCGTCACCGGGTTCGCCGTCGCCGGCCTCGTCGCCGCGCTGTCCCTGCTCGTCGTCCGCATCACCAGGAAAGAGGTCCAGGCATGACCAGGAAGCGCACGGTTCTGATCTCCGGGGCCAGTATCGCCGGGCCCGCCCTGGCGTACTGGCTGCACCGGTACGGGTTCGCGGTCACCGTGGTGGAGAAGGCGGGCGCACCGCGCGACGGCGGCTACCCGGTCGACGTCCGCGGGACCGCGGTCGAGGTGGTCCGGCGGATGGGGATCCTGCCGCGGCTGCGGGACGCGCACATCGCCCCGCGTCGCGTCACGTTCCTCGACGCCGACGGCGGTGAGGTGGCCTCGGTCAAGGCGCACGCCGTCGCCGGCGGCGTCGAGGGACAGGACCTGGAGATACGCCGCGGGGATCTGACCGCGAGCCTCCACGCGCTGGTCCGCGACGACGTGGAGTTCCTCTTCGACGACTCCGTCGACACCCTCGACCAGTCCGGCCGAGGCGTCGACGTCACGTTCCGCGGTGGACTACGGCGTACGTTCGACCTGGTGGTCGGCGCCGACGGCACGCACTCGCACACCCGGGGGCTCCTGTTCGGCCCCGAGGAGCGGTTCCACCACTACCTCGGCCACTGCTTCGCCCTCTTCACCATGCCGAACGCCCTCGGTCTCTCCCACGAGATCGTGATGTGGAACACCCCGGGGAGGGCCGCCGCCCTCTACGCCGTCGGGGGCGCCGGCGACGAGGTGCACGCCTTCCTGGACTTCCACCGGCCGCAGCCGCCGTCGGACGCCCTCCGGAACCCCGACGCCCAGCGGGACCTGGTCGCCCAGACCTTCGCGGACGCGGGCTGGGAGGTCCCCGGCATGATCGCCGCCCTGCGCGACGCGGACGACCTGTTCTTCGACACGGCCGGCCAGATCCGTATGCCCCGCTGGTCCCGCGGCCGGGTCGCGCTGGTCGGCGACGCCGCGTACGCGCCCTCGTTCCTCACCGGGCAGGGGTCGAGCCTCGCGCTGGCCGGTGCCCACACGCTCGCCCACGCCCTGGCCGCGCACCGGGACCACACCGAGGCCTTCGCCGCCCACGAACGCGGCCTGCGCGGGTTCGTGGACCTGAACCAGGCACTGGTCGCGGACGGCGCGGCCACGCTCTTCCCCACCACGGCCCAGGCCCTGGAGCGGCGCGACGCCATGCTGCGCGGTCTGGTCACCCTGCCCTCCGCGCCGGTACGCCCCGCCCACTCGGCCCTCACCCTGCCGGAGGACTACGACACCTGACCGGGGCCGGCCCGGGCCAGGCCCGTCCGGTAGGCGATGACGACGAGCTGGGCCCGGTCGCGGGCCTCCAGCTTCGTCATGGCGCGCTGCACGTGGGCGCGGACGGTGAAGGGGCTGAGGTGCATCCGCTCGGCGATCTCCTGGTTGGACAGGCCGGTCGCGACCAGGGCCACCATCTCGCGTTCGCGCGGGGTGAGCACGGCGAGCCGTTCGGCGTGGTGGGCCGGGACGTCGTCCGGGGTGGCCAGGAAACGGGCGACCAGGGAGCGGGTCGCGGCGGGGGACAGCAGGGTGTCGCCCTCGGCGATCGTCCGTACGGCGTCCGCCAGGTCCTCGGCCCCGATGCCCTTGCCGATGAAGCCGCCGGCCCCCGCGCGCAGCGCCTGGGCGACGTACTCGTCGGTCTCGTACGTGGTGAGGATCAGGACGCGGCTGGCCCGCAGGTCCGGGTCCGCGCAGATCTCCGCCGTGGCGGTGAGGCCGTCCACCTCGGGCATCCGGATGTCCATGACCACCACGTCGGGGCGCAGTTGCCGGGTGAGGCGCACCGCCTCCCTGCCGTCGCCGGCCTCGCCGACGACGGTGATGTCGTCGGTGCTGTCGAGCAGCATCCGGAAGGCCCCGCGCAGCAGGGCCTGGTCGTCGGCGAGCAGCACCCGGAGCGTCACGGCGCGTCCCCGTCCGCTCCGTCGCCCGTCCGTCCTGCGGCCATCCGGTCCTCCTCGGTGGTCGTCGCTCCGTCGGTCCCCCGTGCCGTGTCCCTGGCGGGCGGGAGGGGCAGTTCGGTGGAGACGAGGAAGCCGCCCTCGGGGCGGCTGCCCGCGAAGAGCCGTCCCCCGACCGCGGTGGCACGTTCCCGCATCCCGATCAGACCGTAACCGGGCGGGCGGTCCGCCGTGGCGGACCCGTGCGATCCCGTACGGGTGCCCTTGCCGTCGTCGGCGACGGTGACGGTCACCCGGTCGCGGTTCCAGGCGAGGCCCACCCGGGCGCTGCCGGTGCCGGCGTGCTTGGTCACGTTGGTCAGGGCCTCCTGGACGATGCGGTAGGCGGTGAGGTCCACTCCCGGCGGCAGCGGCCTGGCCGTGCCCTCCTGGTGGACCGTCACCTCCAGGCCCGCGCGGCGGAAGGACTCCAGGAGCGTGGGGAGCCGGGCCAGTCCGGGCGCCGGTTCGGCGGGCGCGGCCGCGTCCCCGGACTGGCGCAGCAGACCGACCGTGGCCCGCAGCTCGTCGAGCGCGTGGCCGGTGGTCTCGACGAGCTCCGCCAGGCTCTTGCGGGTCTGCTCCGGGCGGGTGTCGAAGAGGTGGGCGGCGACCGTGGCCTGCGCGTTGGCCAGGGTGATCTGATGGGCCACCAGGTCGTGCAGTTCGCGGGCGATGCGCACCCGTTCCTCGGCCACCCGTCTGCGCGCCTCGCGGTCCCAACTCTCCTCGGCCCGCCGGGCCCGCTCCTCCACGGCCGCCAGGTAGGCCCGCCGGTTGCGCACCGAGTGGCCGAGCACACCGGCCACCAGCAGGACCGCCGCCATCACCCCCATCCTGCTCGCGTCCTTCCACGAGAAGCCCCCGGACAAAGGGACGGAGGCGGCCAGTACCGCGGAAGCGAGCAGCACCGCGCCCGCCGCGCGTCGTTCGGTGCGCGCGGCGAGCGTGTAGGAGTAGGCGGTGATCACGGCGGGGGCCACGATGAGCGGGGTCAGCAGGAGGCCCAGGGGCGGCACCAGCACGCCGGCCGCGGTCGTGGCCGCCAGCACGGCCAGGGGCGCCCTGTGCCGCGCCGGCAGCACGGCGCAGGACACCACGGCGATGACGTAGGCGGCGGCGGACGGCGGTGACAGCGTGTCGTCGACCTGCACCACGCCGCCGAGCAGACAGAGCGCGAACGCCGTCGCCGTGACCGCGGCCTCCCGCGGCCACGTGGCACGTGGTCGCGGGAGGCCGTCACTCGTGTGTGTCATGGCCGGCGGCCGGCGGGGAGCGGCGCCGCCGCGTCCGGCAGGGGCGCGGAGGCCGGGTCCCGCCTGCTCAGTGCCTCGCCCTCGATGTCCACGTTCGGCAGCACGCGGTCCAGGATACGGGGCAGCCACCAGGCCCGGTGGCCGAGCAGCGCCAGGACCGCGGGGGCGATCGCCATCCGGACCACGAAGGCGTCGAAGGCGACGGCGGAGGCCAGGCCGACGCCCATCGTCTGGATGGTCGGGCTGCTCATCCCGACGAATCCGGCGAACACGCTGATCATGATGACCGCCGCCGCGGCCACCACGCGTCCGCTGTGCCGGAACCCGTTGACGACCGCCTCGGCGGAGGACGCGCCGTGGACGTAGGCCTCCCGCATCCGGGTGAGGAGGAAGACCTCGTAGTCCATGGCGAGGCCGAAGACGATGCCGATGACGAGGATCGGCATCAGCGACATGACCGGTCCGGTCTGCTCGATGCCGAGCAGGTCCGCCGCCCAGCCCCACTGGAAGACGGCGACGAGGACGCCGAAGGCGGCACCCACCGACAGCAGGAAGCCGAGCGCGGCCTTGACCGGGACCAGGACCGAGCGGAAGACCACCAGCAGCAGGAGCACCGCCAGGCCGATGACGACGGTCAGGTAGGGGAGGAGGGCGTCGGCCATGGCCTCGGAGATGTCGATGTTCAGCGCGGTTCCGCCGGTCACGAAGACGTCGGCGCCGGTGTCGGCCCCGGTCTCCGCGACCGTGTCCCGCAGCGCGTGCACCAGGTCCTTGGTCTCGCCGCTGTTCGGCGCGGTCTCGGGCACGACGGTGAGGAGGGCCGTGTCCTCGTTCTCGCCGATCACCGGTTCGCCGACCGAGGCGATCCCGTCCACGCCCCGTACGGCCTTGACGACCAGGTCCGTGGCGGTGCGGGGGTCCTCGGACCTGGAGGTGTCCACGACCACGGTCAGCGGGCCGTTGAAGCCGGGGCCGAAGCCCTCCGACAGCAGGTCGTAGGCGCGCCGCTGGGTGGTCTGCACCGACTTGGACTCGTCGCCGGGCAGCCCGAGTTCGAGGTTCAGCACCGGCAGGGCGACGGTGCCCAGGCCGAGGACGGCGGTCACCAGCACGGCGACCGGCCGGCGCAGCACGAACCGCGCCCAGCGGGTGGCGAGCCCGGGCCGGCCGGCCCCGGCGGGCACCGGGTGCGGGCGGGCGCCGGCCGTGCGCAGGGCGCGGGGCAGCACCCGTCGGCCGAAGAGGCCGAACAGCGCGGGGGTGAGGGTCAGCGCGACGAGCACGGCGAGGGCCACGGCGCCCGCGCCGCCCAGGCCCATCCTGGTGAGTTCGGGGATGCCGACGACGCCCAGCCCGGCCAGGGCGATGAGGACGGTCGCGCCGGCGAAGACGACGGCGGATCCGGCCGTGCCCACCGCCCGGCCGGCGGCCTCCTCCGGTTCGCTGCCCCGGGCGCGCTCGTCGTGGAAGCGGGAGGTGATGAAGAGCGCGTAGTCGATGCCGACCGCCAGGCCCAGCATCAGCGCCAGGATGGCGACGGTGGACGTCAGGCCCAGTGGTACGGCCAGCGCGGTGACCAGGCCGAAGGCGACGGCCACACCGAGGAGGGCGGTCAGCAGCGACAGTCCGGCCGCGGCCAGCGAACCGAGGGTGAGGACCAGCACCACCGCCGCCACCAGCACGCCGACGAGCTCCGTCGTACCGCCCGGTTCCTCCTCCGCCTCCAGGGCCGAGCCGCCGATCTCCACGGTCAGCCCCGCGTCCCGGCCCCGGTCCGCGGCGTCCTCCAGGACGCTCTTCGTGGCCTCGGTCAGGTCGAGGGCGCCCACGGTGTAGGTGATCGTGGAGTAGGCGACGGTGCCGTCCTCGCTGACGGCGCCGGTCTCGTAGGGGTCGGTGGCCGACGCGACCTGGCCGCCCCCGTCCAGTGAGCCGAGCGTGTCCTCGACGGCGGCCCTGTTCTCCGCGGCCGTCACCCGCTGCCCGTCGGGGGCCCGGAACACCAGGCGGGCCTCGGCGCCCTGGGAGTCGCTCTCGGGGAACCGCTCGTCCAGCAGGTCGAACGCCTTCTGCGACTCGGTGCCGGGCATGGAGAGGTCCTCCTCCTCCCCGGCCGGCGCCACGGCGGCGGCGACCACGGCCAGCACCAGGACGCTCAGCCACACACCGCCCACGAGCCGGCGCCGCCGGAAGGCCCACCGTCCGATCCGGTACAGATATGCCGCCACTTGCCGATCACTCCAGACACCGCTGAGGGAAGGGGAACGCGCGGGATCCGCGCGCCTTCCACATTTCCCTCCGGCGCCCCCGGCGGGCATCGTCCTCGGCCGCCGTCCTCCCCTGGTGCGTCCGGACCAGCCGCCCCGGTTCCTGGTGCGTACGCACTACGGGCCGGTCCGCCGGCCACCGTTCGTCGAGTTGTCCCCGAACTCTTCCGGCATTGTCCGCGATCGGTAACGGACGCATCCCGAGGGCACCGGGCTCCGTCATGTCAGGTGGGTTCGGGGTGGCCGGGGCCCGACGGACAACTATGCGAGGGCGGGGCGGACATGGCACGGCACGGCGGCGGGCGGGGCTGGTACGGCAAGCTGGTCGGGGCGGCACTCGGGGTGACGGTGCTCGCCGTCGGCGCCTCGGTGTGGACCGCGCAGGCCGGTCCCGTGAGCGGTTCGCCGAAGGCGACCGCGTCCGCCGCGCCGGGTGGTGACGCCAAGCCGGTCGACGTGAGCATCGTGCACGCCTCGGACGCGGGGGCGCGCGGCGTCAACATCACCATCGACGACGGCCCCGACCCCGCGTGGACCCCCGAAGTCCTCGACATCCTGCGGGAGTACGGGGTGAAGGCCACGTTCTGCGTGACGGGGATCCAGGCCCAGGCCCACCCGGACCTCGTGAAGGAGGTCGTCGCGGCCGGGCACCGGCTGTGCAACCACACGGTGTCGCACGACACCACCATGGACAAGAAGTCCGAGGCCTACCAGTCGAAGGAGATCCTCGACGCCGAACGCATGATCATCAAGGCGTCCGGGGGTGTCCGGTCGATGTACTACCGCGCCCCCGGCGGGGCCTTCACCCCCTACAGCCGCGAGCTGGCCGCCTCCAAGGGAATGCGCCCGCTGGGCTGGAACGTGGACACCAAGGACTTCGAGCAGCCGGGCGCCGACGCCATCGTCGCCACCGTCCAGCGGGAGATCTCCAACGGGCCGACCGTCCTCTTCCACGACGCGGGCGGCGACCGCGCCCAGACCGTCGAGGCCCTGCGCCGCGTCCTGCCCTGGCTCAAGGAGCAGGGCTACACCTTCGGCTTCCCGGTGCGCTGAGCCCGCGGTCCCTCCGCGACCGCCACGTCACGGAGGGACCGGTGTTCACCCGGGGGCCGCCGTCAGGGCCGCTCGATGGTGATGAAGGGGTCCCACTGGAAGTAGCCCTTCAGGTTGCGGTGGCGGTCCAGGATCTGGAAGTAGAAGTGGTACACGACCTTGCCGGTCCGCTTGACCGTCGTCCGCCAGTAGTGGTCCTCGTACTCCTGGGTCGTGAACGCCGGCGTCCCCTCGCTCCCCTCCTGCGGCATCGGGTAGACGCCGTCGACGACCTCGATCTCCGGGGTCCTGATGAGCACGTGGTCGTTGTCGCTGCTCACGTACCGGTACAGGAGTGCCTTGTAGTCGCTGCCGAGCGACAGCGTCGTCTCCCGCCACTTGACGCTGTCACCGGGTTCGGCCCGGAGGTTCAGCTCGGCGCCCGAGGTGCCGATGATGTGGTCCTGGCGTGTGGTCATGTAGATCAGGCTCTGGTCGACGTAGGTCGGTGCGTCGGGGTTCCGCGACGCACCGGGGTTGCGTTCGACGATCGTGGCCGCGTCGAACGCGATCAGCACGTTGAGTTCAGCCATGTCCTGTCCCTTTCGGATACGGGTCGTGTCCTCTGCTCCCTGGCGGGCCGGGCGGCCCGTCAGGCGGTCGTGCCGGGCTTCGGCACCTTGTACGCCATCGCCCGCGGGTAGTCGTGGCGGTGCAGGCGGACGCGGACCAGCAGCGGTCCGGCGTTGACCGGGTCGGCGGGGTCGGTGAGGCGGGCCAGCAGGGCGTCCAGTTCGGCGGTGTCCGTGACGTGGACCCCGTGCGCCGGGGTGTCCCGGCCGGCGAAGACGGCCGCGAGGCGGTCGTGGTGCCACGGGTGGAGGACGTTGTAGAAGTCCGGCTCGGGACGGTCCTGTCCGGCGTAGTAGGACGGGTGGACCAGCATCTGCTCGATGCCGTAGAAGTGCCCGTTGTCCATGACGAACACCACCGACCGCAGGCCGAGCCGGGTGTGGGTGGAGATCTCCTGGCAGGTCTCCTGGAAGGCGCCGTCGCCGACGAACACCATCGGACGGGCGGGCGCGCGCTCGGGGGCGAGCGCGGCGCCGGTGGCCGCACCGACCGACCAGCCGATGGACAGCCAGCCGGCCTGGGACAGGAACCCGCCCGCGGGCAGTGACAGGTTCATCGAGCCGATGAGGGAGAACGCGGCGTCGGAGACGACCGTCCAGTCCTCCCGGGTCTCCTCGCCCAGGAAGTGGTTGATCCGGTCGAACACGCCGTCGTAGGTGAGGTGTTCGGGCGTACGGGACGGTGAGCCGGGGACGCTGAGTGCGGCCCGGTGGTGCTCCAGGGTGGCGGGGCGGTTCCCGGGCGCTCGGTGGTGGGCGTGGGCCTCGGCGTAGTAGTCGGCGGTCAGTCCGCCGGAGCCGTAGGTCTTGACCAGCGCGTCCTGGAGGGCGGGCAGCAGGTGTTCGAGCTGGACGTCGGGGAAGTAGGAGGTGCCGACGCCGACACCGCCGTGCGCGGCCATCACCCAGTCGGTGCCGACGGACTGCTCGCCGCCGAGGTTCTTCGACGTGGACCAGGCGCCGAGCCCGATCCGGCAGGTGGCCCAGTCCTTGAAGATCCGGTGCACGTCCGGATGGCTGGCGTGGCCGTTGTAGACGCCGTGGAACTGCGGCTGGTCCTCGTCGAGTACGGCCTTGGCGCCGACGGTGGTGCAGAACGGCACCCCGGTGGCCTCCACCAGGCCGGTGAGCTGCCCGCCGAGGCGGAACCGGTCGGTCTCCTCGCCGGCCCACACGATCGGGCGGGGCCTGCCGTCCGGGCCGGGGTGCTCCTCGATCAGGGTGAGGATCGCGTGGACGGCGTCGTCCAGCATCGTGCGGCCGCGGGCGCCGAGCGGCCGTTCGCGGGGGACGATCGGCGCCTCGGGTGCGGCGCAGGGCTCGTCCCACAGGTCCTCCATGACCTCCAGGTAGACCGGCCGGCGTTCGGTCAGGCAGGCGGTGAGCGCGGCGTCGATCCGGCCGGGGGCGAGGCCCGGGTGGGAGATGGCCTGCGCGTCCACGGTGACCTGCCGGTAGACGTCCAGGTTGCTCTCCGTGCGCGGGCTCATGTGGGAGGTCAGCAGGCCGAGGGCGCGCTGGTTCTGCCACTGCTCGTAGGGCGGGGAGGCGTTGACGGCGACGAGCGGAACCTGCTCGACGTAGGCGCCGCCGCAGGCGTTGAGCAGGTTGAACGCGCCGACGCTGTAGGTGACGGCGGCGGCGCCGATGCCGTGGATGCGGGCGTAGGCGTCGGCGGCCTGGCCGGCACCGCCCTCGGTGGGGGTGCCGACCCACTCGATGTCGCCCTCGGCGCGCAGGGCGGTCAGGAACGGGCCGAGGTGGTTGCCGGGGACTCCGAAGAGGTGGGTGATGCCCAGCTCGGCCAGGCGCAGGGCGAGGTAGCGGGCGACCGTGCACCCGGGGTCGAAAGCGGTCACGAGGCGTACTCCTCCCGGTCCGGGCCCGGGGTGGTGACCGGCGCGGCCCGGTGGACGGCGACGGCGGCGCGGACGGCGCTCTCCAGGGCGCCCTCGATCCAGGCGTGCTTGAGGGAGGTGTGCTCCCCGGCGAAGTGCACGGGGCCCTCGGGCCGGGAGACGTCCAGGTGGAAGCTGGTCATCTGGTGGGCGGTGTAGATGGCGGCCTCGCCGAAGGCGTACGGGTCGCGGGCCCAGCTCTGGGTGGCGCCCCGGCCGGTGAAGAACACCTCGATGCGGCGGCCGTGCAGGGCCTGGAAGTTGCGCAGGGCGTAGACGTAGCGCTCGGCGTCGGCCATGGAGTCCCAGCGCGCGGCGTCGTCGGACCAGCAGTACGAGGCGAGGACGACGCCGCCGTTGCTGCCCTCGACCCGGTGCGACGGGTAGTACATGAACCGGTTGGGGTTGTCGGCGGCGGAGCCCCCGCCGAAGCAGTGGGTGGCGGGGCGGACGGCGGGGCCGCGCAGCGGCAGGGTGCCGTCGATCCGCCGCATCTCCTCGGTGACGCCGTTGCCCTTGACCGCGGCGCCGAGCAGGCCGGCGGCCGGATCGGGGAGGGTGACGCGGGGCGCGGTGTCCGCCCCGCCGCTGTGCCGGTAGTACGCGTACAGGCCCGGTGCGATGTTCTCCAGCTCACCGCGCCAGTCGTCCTCGGTGAACTCCCACCACCGGTGGCTGAACTCCAGCAGCACCTTGGTGGCCTGGTCGTAGTGGGTCTCGATGATCGCGCGGCGCTTCTTGTACGACATCGAGGGGACGATCTCCACGAAGCGCAGCGCGGAGAACGGGACGGTGACGATCGCCAGGTCCGCGGTCCACGTGCGCGGCGGGGCCTGGGGGTCGTCCTCGGCGACGGTCTGCACGGCCACGCCCCGGCCGTCGGGACCGACGGCGCCGGTGCCCTCGGGGCCGGCGTCGCGGCTGGGGTCGTGGTATTCGAGGCGGACCATGCGGTGGCCGAGCCTCACCTCGTCGAGCAGGCCCTGGTGCAGGGCGTGCGGCAGGCGCCAGCTGCCGCCGGGGATCTCCCAGTAGCGGACGGCGGGGTTGATGTCGCTGCGGCTCAGGAAGCTGTGGAAGAAGGAGAGGTGCAGCCGGGAGGACATGTTCTCCAGCGTTCCGACGGCCTCGACCGCCTCGTCGCTGAGCCCGGCGTGGTCGCGCAGGAAACCGCCCATCGAGCAGCCGTCGAAGTCGCGGATCACCCGGGCCCAGCCCTCGACCCATTCGTCGAACGGTTTGTCGACGCGCTTTCCGTCGACGATGTGGGAGTAGTAGTCGCGCACGCTCTCCAGCGCGTCGTCGACCATCTTCACCACGGGGGCGCGGACCTCGTCGTCGGTGAGGTGGAACTCCTCGTTGATCCGTTCGGGACCGGTGGTGTAGTCGGCCCGCCGTACCTGGACCCGGTTGGCGCGGATCCAGGAGTTGCCGCGCTTGTCGGGTTCGCGGAAGTCGGGGCTGTCGTCGCCGTAGGTCCAGGTCCGGCCGGTGAAGGACGTGTAGGTGACCGGGGGGACGGGGACGTCGGGACCGCTGCCGGTGGAGGGGTCCACGTCCACGTTGTAGAACTGGCGGCGGCCGAGTCCGAGTGTGTCGACGAGGGCGAGGACGAGCGGATGGAAGTCGGGCAGCCGCATGGCACCCGCCTCGGCGTACTGGGCGGGGTCCGCGAAGGGCTGGTGGTGCTCGGTGGCGCGGAAGGTCTTGATGCGTCCGCCGACGCGGCCGGTGTTGGCCTCGAGGATCGTGACGTCGTGGCCGGCGTCCTTGAGCAGGCGGCCGGCGACGAGGCCGGTGATGCCGGCGCCGACGATCAGGATCTTCTTGCGCGGGTGACGGGTGGTGCCGAGATGGCCCGTGTCGATCAGGGTGTGGAGGTAGTCGAGCTTGAGGTCCTTGTCGTCCGGGCCGACGAGAAGGAGTTCGCGGGCAAGTCGGAGACAGGTCTGCCAGCGCGCACGGGTGGCGGAGTTTTCCCGTGGAATGTCGGTCATGACGTGAGATCGTAGAGATGGAGAAACGGTTTACCGTTCCCCCCGGAAAACAAAGTCCAAAAAACACCGATCGCACCGCTCGACGTAAATTCGACTTGCTTGGATCGTCCTTGCCGGACGACAGGTTCACCAGGGACGGATGGGGAAAAAGAAACGAAGCCGAATCGATAATCCATTTACGGAATGCGAAAATCCTGATGTCTCGATGATGACGGTCACGCCGGCCGGCCGGGGCGGAAAGGGAACCGGAACGGCGATTTTCCGCCGAGCCGTCGCCACCGCGGCCTCACTCGACGCCGTCGGCGCTCCGGTGCCGCGGACGCCGGGGCGGGAGGCGACGGCGACACGGCGCGAAGGGCATCGTCCGCGCCTCGCAAGCCGATTGACAGCCCGTCACCGACACGGGGCAGGGGCCGGCGTCAGTGCAAGCCCCGCACGCCGTCCGTGGGCACGGCCATGCCCGGACGCGGTTCACCGGAAGGGCCGCGCCGTTTCGGAGGCGTCCCGGTCCGGAGTCGTATGAATGCAATGCGCGGCACGCGGGCCCACCCACTCCTCGGCCATTCCGAAGACGAACCCCGGGATCACGGACCTGGAGTTTCATGCCGTCGATGCGCGTGCGCGGGATTCGAGAAGGGAAAACACCTCAAGCGACGGTGCGCACCTCATCACCGGAATCCGCGACAGCGCCCGGTCGGCTCCCGGTGTTTCCACGGAGGACCTGAGAGGAGCCGCATCGGCCCGGTCCGGTTCGCCATGCTCGATCGCAAAGACGCGGCGGCCTCGCGCCGGTGCGCCGGATCGCGCGGCGGAGCGGCGTGGGCGATCGTCCGTCAGTACGTCGAGCAGCGGAAGCGTCCGTGCTCCGGTGCGCACCGGAGGGGCCTCGGGACGCGTTCGTCCCCGGCGGGGACGCCGGGGCTCTCCCCGGGAGTCCCGGCAGCGTCCGGAACCACCTCCCACGTCCCCCATGGGAACGCCCGGGTTCTCCCCGAGAGCTCCGACAGGCGGCCGGAAGCACCGCCCGTGCTTCCGACGGGGACACCGGGGCCCTCCCCAAGAACCCCGACAGGCACCCGGTACCACCGCCCGCGCCCCCGGACCCCGGCCGGGCTAGGATCCGGAGCATGGCCCTGACCGTGGAGGACGTGGACCGGTTCGAGGCGTCCAGGCCCCGTCTGGAGGCCATCGGCTACCGCCTGCTCGGTTCCGCGAGCGAGGCCGAGGACGCCGTGCAGGAGACGTTCCTGCGCTGGCAGGCCGCCGACACCGGCCGCATCGACGTCCCCGAGGCCTGGCTGACGAAGGTGCTCACCAACCTGTGCCTCAACCAGCTCACCTCGGCCCGCGCCCGGCGCGAGACCTACGTGGGCCAGTGGCTCCCCGAACCGCTGCTCGCCGGCGACCGGATGCTCGGCCCCGCCGACACCGCCGAACAGCGCGAGTCGGTCTCGTACGCCGTCCTCACCCTGCTGGAACGTCTCTCCCCCAACGAGCGGGCGGTGTACGTGCTGCGGGAGGCCTTCGACTACCCGCACCGGGAGATCGCCGGGATCCTCGACCTCACCGAGGCCGCCAGCCAGCAGATCTTCCACCGGGCCAGGAAGCACGTCGCGGACGGCAAGGCCCGTACCGAGATCGACGAGGCCGCCGCCCGGCGGGTCGTCGACGAGTTCCTCGCCGCCGCCACCAGCGGCCGGACCGAGCCGCTCGTCCGGCTGCTCACCCAGGACGCCGTCGCGGTCGGCGACGGCGGCGGGAAGGTCCCGGCCCGCGCCAAGGCGTTCGAGGGCGCGCTCGCGGTCGCCACGTTCATGCGGGGCCTGTTCAAGCCGGGCAAGGCCAAGCGCGACATCGTGGGCGGCTCGCCCGGCGTGTACGCCACGACCGCCAACGGCGACCCCGCCCTGGTGGCGGTCCTCGACGGACGGATCGTCGGCATTATGTGCTTCGCGGTCACCCCCGAGGGCATCACCGCGATCCGCAACCAGGTCAACCCCGACAAGCTGGAACGCGCGACCCGGCTCTGGGCGACCACCGACCACGGAGAACCCCTGCTCACCGCCTTCTGAGCATCACGTGACACACGTCACGATCCGCTCCTGTCAGGAAACGGCGGGCCGCCCGGTTCAAGGGGCGACCCGCCGAAGAGCCGACGACAGGAGCAGGGAAATGCAGCACCGCATCATCGTCCTCGGAGCCGGATACGCCGGAGCCGTCGCCGCCGGACGCCTGGCCAAGCGGCTGCGCCCGGAAGACGTCGCCATCACCCTCGTCAACGCCGAGCCCGACTTCGTCGAACGCGTCCGCATGCACCAGCTCGCCGTGGGCCAGGAGCTCAGGCCCCGCCCCCTCGCCGAGATGTTCGCGGGCACCGCCGTGGAACCGGTGATCGCGAAGGTGACGGGCGTGGACGCCGACCGCAGGACGGTCACCGTCACCGACGGCACCGGGGGAACCCGGCGGCTGACGTACGACACCCTCGTGTACGCCCTCGGCAGCGGCTGGGACCCCCACGGCGTCCCCGGTGCCGCCGAACACGCCCACGAGATCGCGAGCCGCCCCGGGGCCCTCCGGCTGCGCGAGCGCCTGGCCGGCCTGGAGGCGGGGCGGTCCGTGGTCGTGGTCGGCGGCGGACTCACCGGCCTGGAGGCCGCGACCGAGATCGCCGAGTCCCGCCCGGACCTCGACGTCTCCCTCGCCGTCCGCGGCGCACTCGGCGACTGGCTCTCCGCCAAGGGCCGCCGGCACCTGCGCAAGGTCGTCGACGGGCTCGGCGTCACGGTGCGCGAACAGACCTCCGTCACCGCCGTCGGAGCCGACCACGTCACCACCGCCGACGGCCGCACCCTCCCGGCCGCGGTCACCCTGTGGACCACCGGCTTCGCCGTCCACCCGCTCGCCGGGGCCACCACCCTGGAGACCACCGGCACCGGCCGGATCGTCGTCGACGCCACCATGCGCTCCGTCTCGCACCCGGAGGTGTACGCCGTCGGCGACGCGGCGCTGGTGCAGGGGCCCGGCGACAAGCCGCTGCGGATGTCGTGCGCCTCGGGCGTCCCCACCGCCTGGCAGGCCGCCGACGCCATCGCGGCCCGCCTGACCGGCGGCAAGCTCCCGAACACCCCGCTGCGCTACTTCAACCAGTGCGTCTCGCTGGGCCGCAAGGAGGGCCTGATCCAGTACGTCACCGCCGACGACCGCTCGGTCGACGCGGCCCTGACCGGACGCCTCGCCGCCCTCTACAAGGAACTGGTCTGCAAGGGCGCGGCCTGGGGCGTGGCCAACCCGACCCTCGGCATCCCGGTCCGCCGCCGCACCCTGGTCCAGGAGCCGGCCGCCCCGGCCACCCCGCTCAGGCCGGCGGCCTGAACACGGCGGGGATACGTGCGGGAGCGTCCGGTGGGGTGGCATGGGCACAGCACCGGACGCACCGCGTACCCGCTCCTGCCCGATCGGGGCGGGCGCCGCGCTCCCCCGGCCGCGCGGTGCGAGGTCGCGGTGCGCGGGGAGGCGTGCTGTCCTGGAGACAGCGGCAGGAGTACACACCGATGCGCCACAGCCGGACCGCTCCCCTCGATCCCGCCCGGCCGGCCGCGCCGACCGGGGCGGGTGGGGGTCTGCTGCCGGTCCGGGAGCTCGCGGCCGCCTGGTTCCTGGTCGTCCTGATCGCGGTGCCCGCCTGGGTTCTCACCGTCGGGCAGGCCCGGGACATGGGTGTCGGGCCCGGCACGATGGGGATGACGCTGCCGCTGTTCCTGCTGCTCTGGGTGACGATGACGGCGGCCATGATGCTGCCGTCCATGGCACCGGTGGCCCTCACCTGGGTGCGGGGGATCGGCCGGCGCTCCTCCGGCCGGGTGCGGGCCGCGCGCACCGCCGGGTTCGTGGGCGGGTACCTGCTGGTGTGGGCCGCCTTCGGGCTCCTCGCCTACGCGGCCCTGGCCCTCACCGGCGACCTGGTGGACGGCCGTCCGACGGCGGGACACCGGCTCGGCGCGGTGGCCTTCCTGCTCGCGGGCCTGTACCAGCTCGGCCCCCTCAAGAACGTCTGTCTGCGGCACTGCCGCGACCCCATGAGCCAGCTCGTGCGGTACGCCGCGTTCCGCCGGCCGGCCCGCGACCTGCGGGTGGGCGTCCACCACGGCGCCTACTGCGTCGGCTGCTGTGCCGGACTGATGGCCGTCCTGATCCCGCTCGGCATGATGAACGTGGCGGCGATGGCGGGACTGGCCGTGGTGATCTTCGTGGAGAAGCTGTGGTCCCGCGGTCCGCTGCTCGCCCGGGGCGTGGGCGTGGCGTTCCTCGTCCTGGCCGTCCTCGCCCTGTCCCAGGACTGGCTGCTGCCCGGCCTGACGGGAACGACGCCCCCGATGCCCGGCATGTGAGCGAGCCGGCCCCGGTCCGTCACTCCGGTCCGCTCCAGTCGAACCGGAAGTGCTTGCTCGACTTCCCCGAGCGTTCCCAGGAGAAGCCGAAGGCGTCGGCGCGGTCGGTGGTGGCCCGGCCCCAGGTGGCCACCTGGCCCGGTCCGACCTCGGCGCCGGGCGCGTTGTGCACCTGGACCCGTGCGCCGTCCGGCGTCGTCGGGCCGGTGAGCGCCTCGGCCTCGGCCGTGACCCGGCCGGGAATCTCCGCCCGCCACGTCGCCAGGTCCTCGTCGATCTCCACGTGGACGGGAGCGACGTCCATGCCGCGCATCTCGGGGTGGAACATCTCCCCGAACTGCGCGGGCCATCCGCCCGCCTCACCGCCGAAGACGGCCCCGAGCGCGGCGCGCTGCCGCTCGTCGGCCCGTTCGTCGAGGAAGACCGCGGCGTACGGGTCGGTGTGCGTGCCGGCCCAGGGGTTTCCGGTGAAGGAGCCGAGCATCAGGACGTTGAGACCGTCGAGCCGCACGTCGCCGAAGTTGCCTTCCCGGATGCGCCAGACCAGCACGCCCTCGCAGTCGCCGTAGGTCGGGGGCTGGGCGAACGTACAGGGACACGGTATGGCGCACTTGCACACGTCGAACCAGTCGCCGGCCAGGTGCCAGCGCGTACCGGTGGTGACCTGCTCCGTCATCTCGCTTCCCTCCTGCCGGGCCCCGGGGGCCCACTCGGAGCGGCGAGACCGCGCGTGTCCCGAGCCCGCGCCCGGGACGACGAGGCGGTCTCCTCTCCAGCTTGCGCCTCGCCGCCCGACGGGGGAACCCCCGCCTCGCCGGACGGCGTCGCGGCCGGTGAGGCCCTCCGCTTCGGAGCACCGGGCTCGCGCGAGGTCCTTCTGGCGGCGAGGCGGCGGTACGACGACGAGCCCCCTGCCGGCGCGTGCCGGCAGGGGGCTCGGGCTCAGGGTCCCGGCGGTGCTAGGCGGCCGGGCCGGATCCGGGGCGTCGCTGGGTCCTGCGGCGGCCCTCCTCACCGGCGGGACGGCCCTGGCCTGCGGGACGGCCCTGGCCTGCGCGGCCCCGGCGGCCCCGGCGGCTGCGGGAGGGGGAGGAGGTGGCGCGGGGGCTCTCCGCGGGCGGCGCGGCGATGACGACCGGGATGCCGGAGGGGGCCTGGGCGCCCGTGATGCGGCTCAGCTCCTCCTCGCCCGAACGCACCTGGGTGATCAGGGGGGTGATGCCCGCCAGGGACATCAGCCGGCTCATCTCGCGGCGCTGGCCGGGCGTCACCAGGGTGACGACGCTGCCGGACTCCCCGGCGCGGGCCGTACGGCCGCCGCGGTGCAGGTAGTCCTTGTGGTCGGTCGGCGGGTCCACGTTGACGACCAGGTCGAGGTTGTCGACGTGGATGCCGCGCGCGGCGACGTTGGTCGCCACCAGCACCGTCACGTCGCCGCTCTTGAACTGGGCCAGGGTCCGCGTGCGCTGCGGCTGGGACTTGCCGCCGTGCAGGGCCGCGGCGCGGACACCGCTGTTCAGGAGGTGCTTGGTCAGCCGGTTCACCGCGTGCTTGGTGTCGAGGAACATGATCACCCGGCCGTCGCGCGCCGCGATCTCGGTGGTCGTCCGGTGCTTGTCCTCGTCGTGCACGTGGAGTATGTGGTGCTCCATCGTGGTGACGGCGCCCGCCGACGGGTCGACGGAGTGGACCACCGGGTCCGTCAGGTAGCGGCGGACCAGGCGGTCGACGTTGCGGTCCAGGGTGGCCGAGAAGAGCATCCGCTGCCCGTCGGGGCGCACCTGGTCGAGCAGGGCGGTGACCTGGGGCATGAAGCCCATGTCGGTCATCTGGTCGGCCTCGTCGAGGACCGTGACGCCGACGTCGTCCAGCACGCAGTCGCCCCGGTCGATCAGGTCCTTGAGCCGTCCGGGCGTCGCGACGACCACCTCGGCCCCGGCGCGCAGCGCACCGGCCTGCCGGCCGATGGACATCCCGCCGACGACGCTGACCGGCCGCAGGCCCACGGCGCGGGCGTACGGGGTGAGCGCGTCGGTGACCTGCTGGGCGAGCTCGCGGGTGGGGACGAGGACGAGGGCGAGCGGCCGTCGCGGCTCGGCCCGCCGTCCCGCCGTGCGGGCCAGTACGGCGAGGCCGAAGGCGAGGGTCTTGCCCGAGCCGGTACGGCCCCGGCCGAGTACGTCACGGCCGGCCAGGGAGTTCGGCAGGGTCGCCGCCTGGATCGGGAACGGCACGGTCACGCCCTCGCGGCCGAGCGTGTCCAGCAGCCGCGCGGGCATGTCGAGCTCGGCGAACGACTCGACGGCGGGCAGCGCGGGTGTGATCGTCTCCGGCGGCGTGAACTCGCCCTGTACGGGCCGTGCGGCCGGCCGGTTTCCGGAACCCCTGGAGCGGCGCGGGCCCCCGGAGCGAGGGGAGCCCGAGCGGGGGGCACCCGAGCGGGGCGCGCCGGAGCCTCCCCCGGAGCGGTCATGGGTGCGGGACGTGCGGGCACGCTTCATGCGGAACCTTCCTTGATGAGGCGCGTACCAAGGAATTCCCGCAGCACAGGAGCGGCGCAGAGAATCTCGAGACGAGCCGGAGTCGATGGGGGCCGAGCCGGGCCGACGGAGAATACGTCACCGACCGGTGACGTGGTGGGACCACCCCGTCACCGGTCGGAAACGCAGCGAACCGGGGCCCGCACCCCAGAGGTGCGGGCCCCGGTTGCGAAGTACGCGTCGGCGCCGATATCAGGCGGGAACGATGTTCTCGGCCGTCGGGCCCTTCTGGCCCTGTGCGATGTCGAAGGACACCTTCTGGCCCTCGTGCAGCTCACGGAAACCCTGGGCGGCGATGTTCGAGTAGTGGGCGAAGACGTCGGGGCCGCCGCCGTCCTGCTCGATGAAGCCGAAGCCCTTTTCCGGGTTGAACCACTTCACGGTACCGGTAGCCATGTCATTTCTCCTTCGGAGGCGGTATCGGGAATTCACCCTGTGTGAATTCCGTGTCGCCGTGATGATCAACCCGTAGGAAATGAACCCGCTGGCAACCACACCTGCAACTGATACCGACACTAGCACGGTGCGATCGACCGCGCGTGATCGCAAATTCTGCCTCCGGTCGGTGACCTGGGAATACGTACCGCGTCCGGCGCCTATTCCCTCTGTCATGGACGCGAAAGTCACACCCTGGGTGCGTGGCGGCCGCGGTACGGCCCTCCTCGGAGGCGTGGATCGCGGCGGTTCCGAGACCTCCGGAGGCGCGTGACGCTCCGTCAGCCCCTGTTCTCGCGCAGTACTCCCCGTTCACGGGGAGGCGGAAACACATCCCCATACCGCTCCGGCCCCGGTTTCAGTCATGAATCCGTACGGCCGGCGGTGGTTCCGCCGATCACCCGGCACCGCGGACCGGCCCCTTCTCCACCGAATACCTTCCCGGCCGGTGAGCGGGGGTGAGTCCTGGGCCCATTCCTGGCCCCCGCGGATATCCCGAACGGTTCCGGATGTCCTGGCCGCCCGCGCTCGCTCCGGGTCCGGCGGCACGGATCGTGTCCGTGGTCCGGGAAGGCGGGACGGTGCCGTCCGGCACTCCCGCACGCACGGGGTGGTGCCGTCCGGCGCCGGACCGAACGGCCCCGGGCACGCCGTCCGGTCGCGATGCCCGCCGCGACCGGCCCGCGTCCTGGTCGGCCTGGCTTGAAATTCGACCGAACCCATCTGCCCACTCGACGACTTCACGCCGACGTCGACTGCGCCTGACGACCTGTCACAGGTCTCGAAAGAGCAAAGAGGGTTCCCTTTCGGCCGAATCAAGTTGAATCATGAAGCTCCTCATGTGAGGAGAAGTTGTGAAGATCCTTGCGTGTGCCTGGCGTGCGACCCCCGCACCGCGGCCCACGGAGGACCCGGCATCACACCCCCTGAGGAACGTCAATACGCGCTCACCGGCGCCGAAGTGACGGTGTGGCGCCCCGCGCATCCGAAGGGGCGTCTCACATCATGTGAAGTTTCCACATCGGATGTGAAGGATTCGTGTCCGATGCCTTAGATTCCTTCCAGCCAAGTGCCGTTCCCGACGCACGTTGGCTCGTTCCGGTCGCTTACTGGGTGGGGGCCCTCTTTGATGTCGAGCTTCTTCGACGCGTTCTGGTCATGGCTGGTACAAGCCGTCGGTGAGACGTCCTGGCGGGACGTCATGCCGCTGGGCATAGCCGGCGTCTTCGTGTGGGGCCTGTGGCTGTACCGGGCGGTGCTGTCCCGGTTCGCCAAGCCCGTGGTGAACGACTACCGCACCACCACCTCGGTCGTGGTGCCCGCCTACCGGGAGGACCCGGACATCCTCCTGGACTGCCTGGAGACCTGGCTGGCGCAGAACCCCACGGAGGTGATCATCGTCCCGGACGTGGCGGACCACGAGGTCATCCGCCGGCTCTCGCTGGTGACCGACCCCCGGGTGCGGGTGCTGGCCTTCGAACACCGCGGCAAGCGCTCGGCGCTGGGCGTGGGCATCCGGGCGGCGAGCGGTGAAGTGGTCGTCCTGGTCGACTCCGACACCCGCTGGGAGGAGGGACTGCTCGACGCGGTGCAGATGCCCTTCGCCGACCCCACGGTCGGCGGCGTCGGCACCCAGCAGAACGTCTACCAGCGCCGCTCCAGTGTCTGGCGGCGCATAGCCGACTGGCTGGTCAACCTCCGCTACTACGACTACGTCCCGGCCATGGGCCGCGCCGGCGCCGTCGCCTGCCTCTCCGGCCGTACGGCGGCCTACCGGCGGGCGGCGATCACCCCCGTGCTGACCAACCTCGAGGACGAGTTCTTCCTCGGCCGCCGGTGCGTCGCCGGTGACGACGGCCGGCTGACCTGGCTGGTGCTGGCCTCCGGCTACAAGACGGTCCACCAGTCCTCCGCCCGCGCGCTGTCGATGTTCCCCTCCTCCTTCCGGGCCTTCGTCAAGCAGCGCGTGCGCTGGAGCCGCAACTCCTACCGCTGCTACCTGACCGCCCTGTACAAGGGCTGGCTGTGGCGTGCGCCGCTGGTCACCAAGATCACCGTGCTGCAGATCCTGCTCACCCCCGTCACGATGGGCATGGCCCTCGGCTACCTCCTGCTCAGCCGCCTCGAACTGACGGGGCGGGGGATCGCGCTGGTGCTGATCTGGCTGCTCCTCGGGCGGGGCGTCCGGGGCTACTCGCACCTGCGCAGGCACCCGCAGGAACTGCTCCTGCTGCCGCTGCTCGCGGTCGTGGTCGTCATGATCTCGCTCCCGATCAAGCTGTACGCCTTCCTCACCATGAACAAGCAGGGCTGGCTCACCCGCAACAGCGACACCATCGGCGGCGAGGGCCAGAACTCCGCGTCGCTCGGCGGCACGACGCCGGCCGCGACGCCGGCCGCGACGCCGGTCACCGCCGCGGCCGCGGAGCCGGCCCTGGAGCCCGCCGCGGCCACCACGTCGGCCAAGGCCACGTCCGGTATGGGGGCTTTCCCGTCATGAACCACCTGAACCGCATGAACCACATGAACCGCCCCCGCCACCTCGGCCCGGCCGCCCTGCGCACCGCCGCCGTCGCCCTGCCCATGGCGGCCGTGCTCCTGCTCACCCCGGCCGCCCCCGCCTCGGCCGCCGGCGAGGACGACCCAGCCGGGACCCAGTTCACCGCCGAGGAGTCCGAGACCCAGGCGGCCCTGGTCACCGCCGAGGACCACCGGCTCGACCAGGTCCGCGCGGTGTCCGCGGTCGCCCCGCTGAAGGACCAGCGGTACACGAAGCCGTACCGGACCGAGACCACCGGCGGCTACACCCTCGTCCTGACCCGGCGCAGCAAGCCGTACACCGTCGCCGACCTCCTGGAGCTCGCGCCGCAGACCTTCGTACGGAAATCCGACGGGTCGTACCTGCTGACGGAGAACATCTACCTGAACTCCGGGGCCAAGCTGCGGCTGGCCAACCCCGGCGGACTGAACCTGCACCTGGCCAGCAACCGCCAGGGCTTCGTCTCCATCGTCTCCTTCGGCGGCCGGATCACGATCGACGGCGCCGCGCAGGCCCACGTCAAGATCAGCAGCTGGGACCCCCAGAAGAACAAGCCGGACACCGACGTCCGGGACGGGCGCGCGTACATCCGCGCCATCGGCGGCCAGTTCTCCATGAATTACGCCGACGTCTCCGACCTGGGCTTCTGGAGCGGCCGTACCGGCGGGCTCAGCCTCACCGGCACCGACCGGCCCAACACCGGCAGCCTGAGCGGCCCGGACGCCCTCACCGACGAGGACGACGGCCGGCTCAGCAGCAGCGGCGTACTGACCGGCCCGTCGGGTGAGCTGGCCACCCCGGACAGCCGCTTCAGCACGCCCCAGCTGTCCTACGTGTCCGCGGACATCAGCCACTCCACCGTCTCCGGCAACGTGTACGGGCTGTTCGCCTCCGGCGCCACCGGGGTCACCGTCGAGTCCACCACCATCGAGAAGAGCCGGCAGGACGGCCTCGTCCTGCACCGCTTCGTGGTCAACGCGATCGTGGAGAACACCACGGCGCGGGACAACGGCGGCGACGGCTTCGTGATGGCACGTGCCACCCAGCAGGTCCGGGTGACCGGTTCCAAGTCGCTGGGCAACGGCGGCAACGGCTTCACCGTCAGCGGCCAGCCGCTGGCCCACGGCCCCTCCGCCTCCGGCCAGTCCGTCAGCAGCTACGGCTCCAACTCCGTCTCCAGCAGCACCGCCGAGGACAACGGCCACTACGGCATCGAGGTCGTCGGCGGCACGGACGTCGGCGTGCAGGACAACACCGTGACCGGCGGCGACATGGGCATCGTGGTCCGCAAGGAGGCCGACAAGGTCGCCGTCACCGGCAACCGGCTGATCGGCCAGTCCCGGCAGGGCATCTCGGTGCGCGACGGTGTGACGGGCGCCAAGGTCACCGGCAACATCGTCGAGAAGGCCGACACCGCCGTCTACGTCCGCGACTCGGTCGCCGAGGTGCGGGGCAACACCGTCGAGGAGGCCGGCAACCACGGCATCTCCCTGGTCGGCGACATCGACGACTCCACGATCTCGTACAACGTCATCGCCGGTGTCGGCCCCAGCGCCATCGACACCACCCGGGCCCACGGCGACCTCACCGTCAAGGAGAACCAGACCTTCGCCTGGTACGACACCAGCTCGTTCTGGGTGAAGTTCCGCCACTACGCCAGCCCGATGACCCTGCTGTGGACAGGCATCCTGCTGCTCATCCTGTTCGCCGCGGCCCTGGGCCGGCGCGGACGCCGCAAGCACGGCACGCTCGGCACCCACCCGTACCTGGACAAGGCGCCGCTGCCCAAAAACAATCTGCGCGAGATCGCCCCCGCGGAGGCGGAAGCGGAGAAGGAGCGGGTGCCGGTGATGGCCGAGTGAACGCGGGGAACCGTGCGGTGTGGCTCGCGGGAGCGGCCCTCGCGGTCGCGGTCGTGGCCCTGATCGTGGCGCTGACCGCCGCCGCGGGCGGGGACTCCCCGCCCGCGGCGGCCGGCTCGGCGAGCAAGGCCCCGGCCTCGGCCCCGGCCGCCCGGAGCAGCGCCCCCGAGGAGCCGTCCGCGCTCGCCACGGGTCCGATCCCCACCGGGGAGGACCCGGCCGCCACGCCGCGGGCCACCGCCACCGGCTCGGCCGGGGTGTCCGCCGACGCGGTCACCTGCCCCGCGGCCACCGTCGAGGTCACCGACGCCGCGTCGCTGGAGGACGCCCTCGACGCCGCCGCGCCCGGTGACGTCATCCACCTCGCCGACGGCAGCTACGAGGACAGGTTCACCGCCAGGACCGCGGGCACCGCCGACCGGCCGATCTGGGTCTGCGGCGGCCCCGGCGCGGTGATCGACGCCGGTGACATCGAGGGCGGCTACGCCTTCCACCTCGACGACGCCGACCACTGGCGGCTGGTCGGCTTCACCGTGCGCAACGGCCAGAAGGGCGTGATGGCGGACCAGGTCGAGCACGCCGTCATCCAGGGCCTGACGGTGGAGCGGATCGGCGACGAGGCCATCCACCTGCGCGACTTCAGCTCGGACAACGTCGTACGCGACAACACCATCCGCGACACCGGGCTGCGCAAGCCGAAGTTCGGCGAAGGCGTGTACATCGGCACTGCCGAGTCCAACTGGTGCACGGTCACCCGCTGCAAGCCGGACAACAGCGACCGCAACGTCGTGAGCGGCAACCACATCAGCGCCGTCACGGCCGAGGCCGTCGACATCAAGGAGGGCACCACCGGCGGCGTCCTCACCCGCAACACCTTCGACGGCTCCGCCCTGTCCGGTTCGCACAACGACTCGTGGGTCGACGTGAAGGGCAACGGCTGGACGGTCTCCTTCAACACCGGCCGCCACAGCACCGAGGACGGCTTCCAGACGCACGAGATCCTCGACGGCTGGGGCAAGGACAACACCTTCCGGGGCAACACCGCCCACGTGGACGGCTCCGGCTACGGGTTCCACTTCACGCCCGACGACAACGGCAACAAGCTGACCTGCGACAACAAGGCCACAGGCGCGGCCAAGGGCCTCGCCAACACGGACTGCGCCGGCTGACGCCCCTCCTCCCCTCCCCGCCCGTCACGCGGTGGGCCGCCGCACGGCGGGCCACCGCGGCGGCCCACCGCACCCGAAAACCCCGCTCCCGCCCAGAGCTCGGACACGCTTGGAGATGATCATGGACGCCACCACCCTCCCGGAGGACACCGCGGGACCGAGAGCCGGCGAGGCCGCCCCCCGGCTCACCGTCATAGGCACCGGCTACCTCGGGGCCACCCACGCCGTCTGCATGGCTGCCCTCGGCTTCGACGTCCTGGGCGTGGACGTGGACCCGGTCAAGATCGAACGGCTCGGCAAGGGCGAGGTCCCCTTCTTCGAGCCCGGCCTGCCCGAGCTGCTGACCAAGGCCCTGGACTCGGGACGGCTGCGGTTCACCACCTCCTTCGAGGAGGCCGCGGACTTCGGTGACGTCCACTTCATCTGCGTGGGCACGCCCCAGCAGCAGGGCTCCGACGCCGCCGACCTGCGCTACGTCGACGCGGCGGTCACCGAACTCGCGGGGCACCTGCGCCGGCGCGCCCTGGTGGTCGGCAAGTCCACCGTGCCGGTGGGCACCGCGGCCCGGCTGACCGAACTGGTCCGGAACCTGGCGCCGGCGGGCGACGAGGTGGAACTCGCCTGGAACCCGGAGTTCCTGCGCGAGGGCTACGCCGTGGACGACACCCTGCGCCCGGACCGGCTGGTCTTCGGCACCACCTCCGCCTGGGCCGAGGCGCGGCTGCGCGCCGCCTTCGCCCCGGTCATCGAGCGGGGCACCCCGGTGGTCGTCACCGACCTGCCCACGGCCGAACTGGTCAAGGTCGCCGCCAACTCCTTCCTGGCCACGAAGATCTCGTACATCAACGCCATGGCCGAGGTCTGCGAGGCCACCGGCGCCGACGTCACCGGCCTCGCCGAGGCCCTGGCGTACGACGACCGGATCGGCGGGCGCTTCCTCAGGCCCGGTCTCGGCTTCGGCGGCGGCTGCCTGCCCAAGGACATCCGGGCCTTCGCACACCGCGCCGAGGAGCTGGGGGTCGGCCAGGCCGTCGGCTTCCTGCGCGAGGTGGACGACATCAACAAGCGCCGCCGCGCCCGTACCGTCGACCTCGTCCGCGAGCTCGCCGGCGGCGACCTCACCGGGGTCCGGGTGACCGCCCTCGGCGCCGCCTTCAAGCCCAACTCCGACGACATCCGCGACGCCCCGGCCCTCGACGTGGCGACCACCCTGCACCGGCTCGGCGCCCACGTCACCGTCGTCGACCCGGCCGCCACCGAGAACGCCCGGCGCAGCTACCCGCAGCTCGGCTACGGCACCGACGCGATCTCGGCCGCCGCCGGTGCCGACGTCGTCGTGCTGCTCACCGAGTGGAACGAGTTCCGCCAGATCGCCCCGGAGGCCATGGGCGCCGTCGTGCACCACCGCCGCATCGTCGACGGACGCCACGCCCTCGACCCCGCCCGGTGGCGCGCCGCCGGCTGGGAGTACCGCGCCCTCGGCCGCCCGTGAGCGTCTGAACGCACAGGGTCCCCGGGCACCGGGGCAGGAGGCCACGGGCCCACTCGCCCCCGGTGCCTCCTGCCCCCGGAGCGGCGTCCGCGCGTGGGGCGGCAGGGGCGGTCCCGCGTGATCCATTCGCGTGGTCTTCGGTCCGCCGACCAGGTGACCGGGGGCCGAACAGGCATGCGTCCGCGATTTCTGGACAGGCGGAACGAGTTACTCCCATGTAATCGGCAGCGGGGAGCGATCTCGTTCATGGCGCAGGAAGCGGGCCCGGCGACAGCGGAAGAATCCGACACAGGAACGAAAGCGGCGACGCCGCGCGGACGCGCCAGAACCACCGTCACGGAAGGCCGGGGCTTCCCGTCCGCGGTGGCGCGCAGCGGGCGGGTGAACGGCCTGGACGGGCTGCGGACGGTGGCGGTCGCCCTGGTGCTCGTCTACCACGTGACCCCGGACGCGCTGCCGGGCGGCTCGGTCGCCGTGGACCTCTTCTTCACCATCAGCGGCTTCGTCATCACCCGGCTGCTGCTCGCCGAGCACGCCCGCACCGGCGGCATCGCCCTGCTCCCCTTCTACCGGCGGCGCTGGCTGCGGCTCGTCCCCGCCCTGCTGTTCCTGTGCGCGGTCTGCGCGATCCTGTCGGTGACCACCCCGCTGTGGGGTTTCGACAACTCCCTGCCGGCGGCCGGACTGTCGGCGCTGTTCCTGGTCAACGTCGTACGGGCCACGGAGTCCGGACCGTACGGCGACATGATGGGGCCGCTCGCGCACACCTGGTCGCTGGGGGTGGAGGAGCAGTTCTATCTGTTCTGGCCGCTCGTCCTGCTGGTGCTGCTGCGGTACGTCCGTGCCCGCACGGTACTGCTCTGCACGGCGGCCCTGTGCGCGCTGCCCGTGCTGTGGCGCTTCGCCCTGTGGCACCCGGACGCCGTCCACCGCGTCTACAACGGCACCGACACCCGCGCCGACCAGTTGCTGGCCGGCGCCCTCGTCGCCGTGGTCCTGGCGCGGCTGCGCGCCGACGATCCCCGGCTGGCGGTCCTGCGCACCTGGGCGGGCCGGCTGGTCTGGCCCGCGCTGGGCCTGCTGGCGCTGGCGGCCTGGCGGATGCCGGTGACCGCCGGCGCGGGCACCTGGACGGCCTGCTGGTACACCGTCGGGTTCCTGCTGGTGGCGGTCCTGTCCGCCGTCCTGGTCACGGCCCTCGAACTGCGCCCCGCCCAGGGACTCTCCCGGCTGCTCTCCCTCACACCGCTGACCTGGGTGGGCCGCAACCTGAGCTACGGCATCTACCTGTGGCACTACCCCGTCGTACGCCTGCTGGCCTCCCTCGGCATGACGGACGGACTCCTGCCGGCCACGGCCCTGCTGACCGTCCTGCTGGCCCTGCTGTCGTACTACGCCATCGAGGCACCGTCCCTGCGCCGGGCCCGCCGCCCCGCACCGGCCCGGATCTGACCGCCTGCCGCCGTCCCCGGCCGGGACCACGGCCATGGCCCGGCCCGCGCTACCGGTCCGCTCACCGGACCGCCTCCGACGTACCCGCTGTTCGCCCGTTGTTCACCGGGGCATCGGCCCGCGCTGGCCCCCGGCTGCGACGATCCGGCTCCGCAGTGGATCACACCGGAGGAACGATGCTCCCGAAGAGAACCCACGCCGCGCTCGCGGCCCTGGCCGTGACCGCGGGCGCCCTGGCGGGCGCGGGCGTGGCGCACGCGGGTCACGGGAAGGGCGCGGACCACGGCCGGCACCGGCCGGTGGCGTTCGAACGCACCGCGACCTACCCCGTCTTCCAGAACCGTCCGGCCGGTGAGGACCCCGCCTCCGAGACCGTCGCCGAGATCTCGGCGACCAGCGAGGACGGCCGCACGCTCGTCTACACGGACGCCGTCGCCCGGCGGATCGGCTTCCTCGACATCAGCGACCCCGGCCGGCCCGAGGGCCTGGGCACGCTGTCCCTGGCCTCGCTGGGCGACGCCGAGGACGAGCCGACGTCCGTGACGGTCGTCGGGGAGTACGTGCTGGTCGTGGTGAACACCAGCGCCTCCTCCACCGAGCCCTCCGGCCGCCTCGACGTCATCTCGCTGCGCACCCGCACCCGGGTGGCCGGCCACGACCTCGGCGGTCAGCCCGACTCGATCGCGCTGAGCAAGGACAAGCGGTACGCCGCCATCGCCGTCGAGAACGAGCGCGACGAGGAGGCCGCCCCGGCCGGCGGTGAGGAGGGCGACCTGCCGCAGGCGCCCGCCGGGTTCGTGCGGATCGTCGACCTGAAGGGGTCCTCGCCCGCGAAGTGGGCCGTCCGCAAGGTCGCGCTGACGAAGGCCGACGGGTCCGCGCTGCCCGTGCTCACCGCCGCCGGGATCACCGCACCGACCGACCCGGAGCCGGAGTACGTCTCCGTCAACGGCCGCGGACAGCTCGCCGTGACCCTCCAGGAGAACAACGGCGTCGTCCTCGTCGACCTGCCCACCGGGCGGATCACCAAGGCGTTCACCGCGGGCACCGCCTCCGTCGACGGGATCGACACCATCGAGGACGGCGTGATCGACCAGACCGGCTCGATCACCGACGTGCCGCGCGAGCCGGACGCGGTCGGCTGGATCGACGACCGCTACCTGGCCACCGCCAACGAGGGCGACTGGAAGGGCGGCACCCGCGGCTGGAGCGTCTTCGACAGCCGCACCGGGAAGGTCGTCTGGGACGCGGGCAACACCTTCGAGCACCTCGCCGCCCGCCACGGCCTGCTCGACGAGGGCCGCTCCGAGAACAAGGGCACCGAGCCGGAGGGCCTGGCGATCGCCACCTACGACGGCGTGCGGTACGCCTTCGTCGGCTCCGAGCGCGGCAACTTCGTCGCCGTGTACGACATCAGCAGGCCCACCCGGCCGGTGTTCAAGCAAGTACTGCCGACGACCAACGGCCCCGAGGGGCTGCTGCCGGTCCCGTCGCGCGGGCTGCTGGCGGTCTCCAGCGAGGTGGACGACGCCGACGCGGGCGTGCGGGCCTCGGTGAGCCTGTTCCGCCTGGGCAAGGGCACACCGGCCCAGCCCTCCCTCGTCTCCGCCCCGGACTCCGCGGGAACGCCGATCGCCTGGGGCGCGCTCGGTGCCCTGTCGGCCGTCCCCGGCCGCCCCGACGAGCTGTACACGGTCACCGACGCCGCGTACGCCACCACCCGCGTCCTCACGATCGACGCGGGCGACAAGCCGGCCGTCGTCAAGCGGGAGCTGACCGTCAAGGACGCCGACGGCAACCCGGCCGGCTACGACGCCGAGGGGATCTTCGCCCGTCCGCAGGGCGGCTTCTGGCTGGCCGTCGAGGGCAAGACCGGCGCCGGGAACCGGCTGGTCCGCCTGGACCGCTCCGGTGTCACCCGGCAGGTCGTCCCGCTGCCGGCGGACGTCGCCGCGCACCTCGGCTCGCAGGGCTTCGAGGGCGTCACCGCCACCACCGACGCCCGCGGCCACGAGATCGTGTGGGCCGCGCTCCAGCGCGAGGTGAAGACGGACCCGGCGGGTGTCGTCCGGCTCGGCCGCTACGACGTCCGGGCCGGCACCTGGAGCTGGTACGGCTACCGGCTCGGCACCACCACCACGGCCGGCGACTGGATCGGGCTGTCCGAGATCACGGTGGTCGGTAACCGGCTCGCCGTCATCGAACGGGACAAGCTGAACGGCCCGGCCGCGAAGGCCAAGCGGATCTACACGGTCCCCCTGCCGAAGGCCGCCGCCCCGGCGGACACCCTCCCCGTCCTACCGAAGCGGCTCGCCCACGACGTGCTGCCCGACCTGCGGGCCACGAAGGGCTGGACCCAGGAGAAGCTGGAGGGCCTCACCGTGGCCGGCAACGGCCACGTCTACGCCGTCACCGACAACGACGGCCTGAGCGACTCCACCGGCGAGACCGTCTTCCTGGACCTCGGCAGCAGTCACCGGATCTTCGGCCACGACTGACCGTCCCGTCCCTCGCACGCCGCACCGCCGCACCGCCCGAGTGGCCGGCCCCCGGGTTCCTCCCGGGGGCCGGCCGCTTCCGCTACGACGTCAGGCCGATCTCCGCGCAGTCCGCCGCGTACGCCCCGGCGCAGATCTCCTCGACGGTGTAGACGCCGTCCTGGACCACCGTGGCCTCGATGTTCTCCCGCGTGAGGGCGACCACCGGGACCAGCATCGCCGGGATGTCCTTGCGCGTGGGGCTGTCGACCACGTCCCGCGCCAGCCCGTCGAACTGGATCGACCGCTCCTGCACCTTCGCCACCGCCATGTCCGCGGCCCCCGTCGCCTCCAGCAGGAACGACTTGTACACCGTCATGTACTGCTCACCCGAGACGATCCGCCGTACCGCCGCCAGGTCGGCGTCCTGCCCGGTCACCGGCGGCAGGTCGGTGACCCCCGCGTCCCGGAGCACCTCGATGACGGCACCGGCCATGCCGTCGTTCGCCGAGTAGACGGCGGCGATGTTCTCGGCGCCGACCTCCTTCACCGCCTCGCGCATGTGCTCCGCGGCGACCTCGGGCAGCCATTTCCCGGTGTCGTACGACTTGGCGATGTCCACCTTGCCGTTCAGTTCGCCGAGCGCGCCCTTGCGGAACAGTGCCGTGTTCGGGTCGGCGGGCGCGCCGTTCACCATGACGACCTTGCTGTTCTCGGCGTTCTCGCCGAGCGCGTTCACGAGGGCGCGGCCCTGCACCTGGCCGACGAGTTCGTTGTCGTGGGAGACGTACGCGTCGATCGGGCCCTCGGCGAGACGGTCGTAGGCGATGACGGGTATGCCCGCCGCCTTCGCCCTCTCCACGTCCGGCGCGACGGCCTTGGCGTCCACCGCGTTCACCACGATCACGTCGACCTCGTCGTCGATCATCTTCCGGAACTGCTCGCTCTGCCTGTCCTTGCTGCCCTCGGCGTTGGCGTGGACGACCTCGCCCTGCTTGTCGGTGAGGGACGCGACGCGGTCCCTGATGAGGGGGTGGTCGAACTTCTCGAAGCGCGCCGTGTCCTTGTCGGGCAGCAGCAGGCCCACGGTGATGTCGTAGCTCCTGCTCGGTGACACGGACGCGTCGTCGCCCGCCCCGCCGACGACACCGCACGCGGTGAGCGACAGGACCGACAGTCCGGCGGTCAGGAGCAGGGCGGGGCGGGTGCGGGGGGTGGTGCGGGGGTTCACGTGGGGGCCTTCCGGGCGAGTGCTGCGGGGCGACCAGGTGACTGTGTCCGTTGTGCGGGGGTGCGGCAGCCATGCTCACGGCACTCTCGCGGACTGCGCGGAGAATGTGCGCAGGAGCGGCACACAGGCTGCACACAGTGGGCCGGAAGCGTCGTTAGCGTGGCTGTCCCCTGCTCCGGATCCCTCGCCCCGGCGGGCGTCGGCGTCGGTACGTCAACTCAGGAAGACAGCGGATGGACTACTGCTCCACGTGTCGCCGGCATCTGAACGGCGCCCTGGTCTGCCCGGGCTGCGGTGCCTACGCCCCCGACATCGCGCCTGCCGTCATCGGCGGCCGTACCGTCCCCGGACCGGCGACGGCCGCCGCGCCCGAGGCCGTCGCCCCGCCCCCGGCCCCACGGCCGGCCTCCGTGTCCGCCTCCACCCCCACGGGGACGGGCCGGGCGGCGCGGCGGCGGCAGCTGGTCCGCTGGAAGAAGACCCAGCGGCGGGCCCTGGTCGCGACGGCCGTCGCCTTCGTCGGCGGCGGGCTGACCCTCGCCTCCCTGGACCGGGGCGGCACGGACCGCGCCCAGGCCGCCACGGCACCCGACCTCCGGGGCATGGGCGGCGCGGAGAAGCCCGTTGACCGGTACGACGACCCGGACGCCCCGGCCTCCTCCCCGGACCGTACGGCGCCGTCGCCCTCGGCCGACGACAGGCGCGGGCGGACGGACACCGAAACCGCACCGGAGCCCACCGCCCCCTCCGGCACCCGCACGGACGGCGCCGCCGTCCCGGAAACGACGGTGCCGTCGCAGCCGCGTACGACCTCCCCGGACTCCGTCTCCCGTTCCGGAGCGCGCTCGGACACGGAGCAGGAACAGGAATCCGTCCCGGGCGCCGGTTCCGGCTCCGGTTCCGGTACGGTCACGCCGTCGACGCCCCCGGCCACCGGCAGCGGCGACGGAGACGAAGACGGAGACAGCGGCACCGACCAGGGGGCCGGCTCCCGGCCCGCCCCCTCCACCCCGTCCACGCCACCGGCGGCCGAGCCGGACTCCGAGCGGCTCTGCCTCCTGGTGATCTGCCTCGGCTGACCCCCGCCGGGGGGCCGCGCCCGCACCGGCCGCGCCCCGCCGCGCGCCCCGGAACGGCCCTGCGGAACAATCGGAACATGAGCGTCGTGAAGATCAACGTACTCACGGTCCCGGCGGAGCAGCGCGAGACGCTGGAGCAGCGGTTCGCCGCGCGGGCGGGGGCGGTGGAGGGCTCGGACGGGTTCGAGTGGTTCGAGCTGCTGCGTCCGGTGGAAGGCACCGACACCTACCTCGTCTACACCCGCTGGCGGAGCGAGGAGGACTTCCAGCGCTGGATGGCCGGCCGCGCCCAGGCCGCCCACGGCGGGGCGGAGGGCGAGAAGCCCCGGCCGGCGGCCACGGACGCCACGCTGTGGTCCTTCGAGGTGGTCCAGCAGGCCGCGCCCAGGCAGGACTGACGTCGTAGGCCGCGCCCCCGGTTCAGACGAGGACGTCGAGCACGCGGCGGGTGGCCTCGGCGACCAGGGCGTCACTGGCGGCGGCCTCGCGGTCGGGCCGCTCGGTCAGGACGGCGATCACCAGCGGGGCGCCGTGCGGCGGCCAGAGCACGGCGACGTCGTTGGCCCGGCCCCACTCGCCGGTGCCGGTCTTGTCGCCGGCCTTCCAGTCCCGGGGGACACCGGCCCGGACGCGCAGGTCGCCGGTGGTGTTGCGGACCAGCCAGTCCGCCAGCAGCTCCCGCTTCGCGGCCGGCAGGGCGTCGCCGAGGACGAGGGCGCGGTAGTCGGCGGCGACGGCCCGGGGGCTGGTGGTGTCGCGCGGGTCTCCCGGCGGGTTGCCGTTCAGTCCGGGTTCGGTGTGGTCGAGGCGGCTCACGCGGTCGCCGAGTCCGCGCAGATGGGCGGTGAGTGCGCGCGGGCCGCCGATCTCGCGCAGCAGCAGGTTGGCGGCCGTGTTGTCGCTGTACCGTACGGCCGCGTCGCAGAGGTCGCGGAGGGACATGCCGGTGTCGACGTGCTTCTCGGTCACGGGTGAGTAGGTGATGAGGTCGGCCCGGGTGTAGGTGACGCGCCGGTCCAGACGGGGGACCGGGTGCCGGTCCAGGACCGCGGCCGCCGCGAGCGTCTTGAAGGTGGAGCAGAGCGCGAAACGCTCGTCGGCGCGGTGGACCACGGTGGCGCCGGTCCCGGTCGCGAGGGCGTACACCCCGAGCCGGGCGCCGTACTCGCGCTCCAGGTCGGTGAGGCTCCGGGGGTCCACCGGTGCGGGCGTGGAGGTGCGGCTCGGTACCGGGCCCGCCGGGCCGCGCTCGCGCGCCGGGGTACCGGTGGCGCATCCCGCCACGGGGGCGAGGGCCGCGGCCAGCAGGATCGCGCGGCGGGAGAGGGGTTCGGTCATGGGGGTCCCTTTCGGGCGGTGCGGTCAGGACGGTGCGGTCAGGACGGTGCGGTCAGGACGCGAGTACGGCGGGCAGCTCAGGACTCGGGTACGGCGGACAGCAGGGAATGGATCACCGGTCCGGCCGAGCCGCCCCCGGTGACGCCCTCCTCGACCACGCAGGCCACGGCGACATCGCCCCGGTGGGCGACCATCCAGCCGTTGTTGTCCTGCTCCTCGGAGACCTCCGCGGTGCCGGTCTTGGCGCCGATGTCGCCGGGCAGGTCCGCCAGGACGCGCGTGGTTCCCTCGGTGACGGTCGCCCGCATCAGCTCGCGGAGCTGGGTGACGACCTCCGGCGGCAGCGGGGTCGTGGTGGTCTCGTCCTCGGTGCCGTCGACGAGCGAGGGCTGGTGGAAGGTGCCGGACACGGCGGTCGCGGTGACCGACGCCATGATCAGCGGGTTGGCCTGGACCCGGCCCTGCCCGATCATCGACGCGGCCTTCTCCGTCGCGTCCCGGGGCACCGGCACGGAACCGTCGTACGACGGAACGCCCACGTGCCAGGTCTGGCCGACGCCGAAGTACTTCCTCGCCACCTCCCCGAGCTCTCCCTCGCCCAGCCTGTCGCGCAGGCTGATGAACGCGGTGTTGCAGGACTCGGTGAAGTCCTTGCGGAAGGTGGCGCCCGGGTGTTCGGAGGTCTCCACGTTCTGGAACCGCTTGCCGACGGTGAGGTATCGGGGGCAGTCCACGACGTCGTCCGGGGCGACCGCGCCCTTCAGCAGCAGGGCGCCGCTGGTGACGATCTTCCAGGTGGAGCCGGGGGCGTAGGTGCCGGAGACGGCGCGGTTGAAGCCGGAGGCGGGCGAGTTGGCCACGGCCAGGATCTCGCCGTCGTCGACGCGCAGGGCGACGAGCGCGGCGTTCTTGCCGTCGGCCTCGGCGAGGGCGCGTTCGGCGGCGGACTGCCAGTCGGCGTCGAGGGTGGTGCGGACGGGGCCGTCGTCCTTGCGGGTGCCCTCGCCGCCGAAGGACGCCTCCGTGCGTTCCACCTTCCCCGTGGCCCGGTCGACGAGCCGCACCGCGCCGCGCGGCCCGCCGCCGTTCCCGCCGCCGGCGAGCTGAGCGAGCACGGGGGCGAGGGAGGGGTGGGTGGCGCCCGACAGGGTGGCGCCGTCGCGGTCGGTGGCCTCGACCGGCTCGGTCTCCTCCCGTTCCAGGCGGAACTTCTCCGTGTCGCTGAGCCGCGGGTGGACCAGCGACAGCTTCCAGTCCACTTTCCAGCCGCCGTCCTGCTCCCGCAGCGGCAGCTTCGAGTCGTACGTCCAGGTGCCGAGGCCCTTGACGGGCATCCGCGCGGTGAAGGGCACGGTGACCGTGCCGTCTCCGGTCTCCTCCGGCTTCCCGGCCGTGAGCTTCGGCTTCTCGATGTCGAGCCCGGCGGTGAAACTCCGCAGCACCTCCTCCGCACGGTCGGGTCCGGTCGTCCGGGCGGCCGCGTCGGGCAGGCGTCCGGCGGCCCAGTCGGCGAGGAAGGCGCGGGCCTCGGCCACCGCCTCCGGGTCGGGGCCGGTCTCCTCCCCGAAGGGGCCGAGGCCGGCCGCGTACATCCCGCCGGCGGTGACCACGGCCACCACCGCCACGGCGGTGAGGGCCTTCACCGTTCTGCGTGGACGGTGACGTCGGGGGGCGGCAGGGGGAAAGTCGGTGTGAGGACTCATGCGCCGACAACAGCAGCGGTGAAGGGCGTATGTCCAAGACCGCTATCGATCATGGATCGATCAGTATCCGATATCGTTACTGGTCGTGGACCTGGTGCGGCACCTGGAGTGCTTCGTGGCTGTTGCGGAAGAGTCACACTTCGGGCGTGCCGCGACCCGTCTGGGGATGGCCCAGCCGCCGCTGTCGCAGCGCATCCAGCGGCTGGAACGGGAGCTGGGCGTGCGGCTGTTCGAGCGGACCAGCCGGCAGGTGACGATCACCGAGGCGGGGCGGCTGCTGCTGGCCGAGGCCCGGGAACTCCTCGCCCGTTCCGAGTCGTTCCTGGCGACCGCGCGCCGGGTGCGCGACGGCGAGACCGGGCTGCTGCGGGCGGCGCTGCCCCCGGACCTCTCCGGCGAGACCGTCGCCGCCCTGCTCGCCGACTTCGGGCGCCGTCACGACGGCCTGGAGCTGGAGCTGCACGAGCTGCCCACCGCACAGCAGCTCGCCCGGCTCGCGGCCCACGAACTGGACGTCGGTGTCGTCCACCACCCGTGTGACGTCTCCGGTCTGGAGCTGGGCCCGGTGCTGCGGCGCGAGCTCGGGGTGCTGTTGCCGCGTTCGGCCGGGGCGGCCGGGTTCGACGCGGTACCGCTGGTCGCGCTGGCCGGCCACGACCTGATCCTGTTCCCGCGCGCCGCGGCCCCCGCCCTCTACGACGACCTGCTGACCACCTGCGCCCGGGGCGGCTTCACCCCGGCTGCCGTACGTCACGGCCAGGGCGCCAGCTTCGTACGCGGTCTGGTGCTCTCCACCGGGGCCGTCGCCCTGTGCCCGCGCGACACCCTGCCGCCGCCCCCGGAGGGCGGGGAACCGGACGTCGTATGGCGGCCGCTGACCGGCGGGGCGCCGGCGCTGCGACACTCCGCCGCCTGGTCCAGGGGGCGCGGCGACGCCGCCGTGCACGCCTTCGCCGAGGCGGCCACGCACGCCCTGCGCACCACCGCCGGCGCGACCCCCGACGTACCGACCCGCCCGCTGCACCTGCGCCCGGCATCGGAGTGGTGGCTGTGACCGACGCCCTCGCCCGCATCCACGCGGCCTTCGCCGACGCCGGGGTCACCGGCCGGCTGCACGCGCTCGACATCGACTCCGGGGCGCAGCTCGACGCCGGGGCGGACCAGCCGGTCCCCACGGCCAGTGTCCACAAGCTGTGTGTCCTGGTCACGCTGCACGAACAGGCGGCGGCGGGCCTGCTGGACCTCACCGAGCAGGTGGAGTGCCCGCCCGCCGGGCGCACCACGGGTCCCACCGGGGTCGCCGCCATGCTGGACGCGGTCCGGATGTCCCTGCGCGACCTGGCGTTCCTGATGATGGCGGTCAGCGACAACGCCGCCGCCGACCTGCTGCTGCGCCGGGTGGGCCTCGACGCCGTCAACGCGACGACGGCCCGGCTGGGCCTCACGCGGACGCTCGCCGTCCACTCCTTCGGCGAGATGCTCGCCACCATCAAGGAGGACGCCGGTCCCGACGGGGCCCGGGCGCTCGCCGACCCGCGGGTCATCACCCGGTTGCGGGCGCTCGACCCGGCTCGCACCAACCGCAGCACACCGCGCGACATGACCCGGCTGCTGGCCGCCGTGTGGCGGGACGAGGCGTGTACGCCGGAGCACGGCGCGGCCGTCCGGCGGATCCTGGGGCTGCAGGTGTGGCCGCACCGTCTGGCGTCGGGTTTCCCGTTCGACGACGTGCACGTCGCCGGGAAGACCGGCAGCCTGCCGACCCTGCGCAACGAGGTCGGTGTCGTCGAGTATCCGGACGGGGGCCGTTACGCCGTCGCCGTGTTCACCCGGACCGCGCACACCGCGGCCACCCTTCCGGCGGCCGACGCGGTGATCGGCACGGCGGCGCGGATCGCGGTGGACGCGCTGCGGGCGAAAGGGCTGCGGTCGCGTTGATCCCGCGATCCCGCGCGTGAAATGCGGGCGGAAAGCGGCGGGAGAGGCGGGAAAACAAAGAACAGGGGCCCGCACCGAAGTGCGGGCCCCTGCCCTTACGATCCCTGCGCCGGTGATCAGGCGGGGACGATGTTCTCCGCCTGCGGGCCCTTCTGGCCCTGCGTGACGTCGAAGCTCACCTTCTGGCCTTCCTGGAGCTCACGGAAGCCCGAGGTGGCGATGTTCGAGTAGTGGGCGAACACGTCGGCGCCGCCGCCGTCCTGCTCGATGAAGCCGAAGCCCTTTTCCGAGTTGAACCACTTCACCGTACCGGTGGCCATATCAATTCTCCTGAGACAGTGCTGGGACCCGCACTTTACGAATCCCTTCATCGTCGCGATGATCACCTGCCCGGAGACCCGGTAGCAAACTGGCAACCACAACTGCAACTGACGTCAGCCTAGCACGGAAGAACTCGACGGCAAGCGAGGAAAATCACTGGAATAAAACGCCGGCGGCGTGTTTAGGGAAAGAGATTTTCTTCAGCGGGAGTGGAAATACTGTTTCGGCGGGGGCAGATTTTCAACGGCGTCCGCGGACCGCCCCCGTGTCGCTCCGGCGCAGCTCCTCGTTGGCGCGTTCGGCCTGTTCCAGCTGGTCCTCGAGGCTGATGATGCGGCACGCGGCGTCGACCGGTGTGCCCTGGTCGACCAGTTCGCGGGCCCGGACGGCCAGCCTCAGCTGGTGGCGCGAGTAGCGGCGGTGGCCGCCCTCCGAACGCGTCGGGGTGATCAGCCGCGCCTCGCCCAGGGCGCGGAGGAAAGCGGGTGTGGCTCCGACCAGTTCGGCGGCCCTGCCCATGGTGTAGGCCGGGAAATGGTCGTCGTCGAGCCGGTCGGCGACGGGGAGCCGGTCCTGGTCCGGCTGCCGGCCGTCGGCGTACGGCTGACTTTCCGCGGTCATACGCACCTTTCCGCGGACCACGGTGGGCACGGTCCGCCACGGGGACGGGTTCCCCACGGGGGAACTCTAGTCGGCCCGGTGGAAAATCTGCCGCGGCGACGGCAGATGTCCTGCGCCGGGACGCGTACGACGGCCGCGCCCGCTCCCGGCAGCCGCGGCGGCCGCGGCCGCGCGGAGCATCCCGCCGGTGCCGGCTCGGTGAGCGACGACGGCCGGTGAGGCCCCGGGCCCCCGCCCGGTGAAGACAGCGCCGGGCAGGTGCGTGTGGGGGCGGGAAGGCCGGGAGCGGGCCCCGAGCTGCACACGTGGGGACGCGACGGCCCGTCCCGGCCTTCCTCTGGGCGCAATCTGTCATGCCGTCCCGGCGGGCGCCCACCGGGACGGGCCACGCGCGTGACAGGGTCGGACATTCCGGGCGCTTTATCCCATTTCTTCATCCATACTCGGAAGCATGAACACGGCAACGTATGTAGTTCTGGCCGCGGACACGCACCGGTGGGCCGTCTTCGCGGCCTTCATCGGCGGGCTGATCGTGGCCGGTGCGCTGATCTGGGCCGTACGTGTCGGGATGCGGTACATGGACCGGGAGGAGCCCCGCCCCACCCCGGAGGACCAGCCGAGACTGCCGGACGGCGGCGCGGTCCGCGAGATGCGGGAGATGCGGGAGCCGGACGAGATGCCGGACATGTCGCGGACCGGCTCACGGCTCATGCCCTACGAGCTCCATCACTCCGCCACCAGGACGGGCAAGGACCAGCAGCGCAAACGCTGGCTGCCCGGCTCCAGCGGCGGCTTCGGCAGCGGAGGCCCCGGGCACGTGTGACGTCACCGGGCGGGGGCGGCGTCCCCCACGGTGATCTGGATCTGCTCGCTCGGCGCGCTCACACCGTTCAGGGCGGCGGTGGCCTGGAGCCGGTTGGGGCCGTCCGGGAGGGCGGAACCGGGAGCGCAGCTCCAGCGGCCGTCGGCCCCCGCCGTGCCGGCGCACACCTCGCGGCCGTCCTTGTCGGAGACGGTGATCCGCGCGCCCGGGTGGGCCGTACCGGCGATCACCGGCCGCGCGCCCAGCGGCACACCGGACTCCGGGCGGGTCAGGGCCGGCTCCTCCAGCCCCACCGTCACCTGACAGCCGCCGGCCGCCCGGACCGTGCCCGCCGCGTCCGCGAGCCGCAGGGCGCATCCGTCCAGCCGGGTCCCGGGCACCGCGTCCGCGGGCACCGCCAGCACGAAGGGGAAGGTGCCCGCCCGCCAGGGCCGCTCCGCCGAGACCGCGGTGTAGACGGCGCTCCGGCCGTCGGCGGCCACGGCGCCCCGGTAGCCGGGGTCGTCGAGGGGGACACCCGTCGCCCGGGCCCCGGCGGGGGCGGTCAGGGTCAGGGTGGAACCGGCGCCGAGGGCGGGGCCGGTGAGCCCGGCGGCCTCGACGACGCCGTCCCGGCCGGGCGGGATCGTCACCTCGCCCCAGAGGACCCGGTCGCGTGCCGCCGGGGCGCCCCCGGCGGCGGACGCCCCGCCCGCCGGCCACGCACCCGCGAGGATCGCGGCCGCCGTCAGCACGGCGGCCGCCGCTGTCCTGCTGGACCTGTTCATCGTCGGCGGGCTCCCTGTACGGCCGTCACGGACACCCCCGGAGCCGATTCTGCCGGGGTGTCCGCGCGGGCCGCCCGTACGGAACGGCCGTACGGGTGGGCCGGGCGCCAAGGCCGCTTCCGGACCGGACGGCGGGAGGGGCGCGGAGGCTGGAGGGCCGGCCGGTCACGGCCCCGGTCACGGGCCTGCCCTGACCGCCCCGGCGCCCGGCGGGCCGGGGCGGTGTGCGGGTCAGCGGCCCAGCCAGGCCGTCGTGTCGGGGCCCAGCCGGCCATCCTCCAGGGGCGCGCTGGTCAGCAGGACCTCGCCCGCCGGGAGGGAGACCGGGCCGGCGGACAGGTTGGTCACGCAGCGCCAGCCGTCGCCGCGGTCGAACTGCAGGACCCCCGCCGGGGTCTCCTCCGCCCAGGTCAGCGTCTCGCCGTCGAGCAGCTTGCGGCGGGTGCGCAGGGCCGTGCGGTACAGCTCCAGGGTCGAGCCCTCGACCCCGTCCTGCGCCTCGACGGCGTACGCGGCGAAGGACGGCGGCTGCGGCAGCCAGGCACCGGCCGCCCCGAAGCCGTACGACGGACCGGTCGTCGTCCACGGCAGCGGCACCCGGCACCCGTCGCGGCCCTTGCGGACGTGCCCGGTCTGTTCCCAGATCGGGTCCTGGAGGACCTCGGTGGGCAGGTCGGCGACCTCGGGCAGGCCCAGCTCCTCACCCTGGTAGAGGTAGGCCGAGCCGGGAAGCGCCAGCATCAGCAGGGTGGCGGCGCGGGCCCTGCGCAGACCGGCGGCCGGGTCGACGGCGGGGGCGTGGCCGCCGGACAGCAGCCAGGCGTTCTCGTCCGTGTCCGGCGGCAGCATCAGGCGGGAGGCGTGCCGGACGACGTCGTGGTTGGAGAGCACCCAGGTCGCCGAGGCGCCGGCGGCGTGTGCGGTCTCCAGCGAGTCCGTGATGACCTGGCGCAGCTCCTCCGCGTCCCACCCGGCCTGGAGGTACTCGAAGTTGAAGGCCTGGCCGAGTTCGTCCGGACGGGCGTACAGGGCGCGCCGGGCGCCGGGGACCCAGGCCTCGGCGACGGCCATCCGGGGCGGGGAGTAGGCGTCGAGGATCTTGCGCCAGTCGCGGTAGATCTCGTGCACCTCGTCCCGGTCGTAGAAGGGGTGGGTGCCCGGCGCGAAGTCGGCGAGGGCGGCCTCGCCGCTCAGTTCGGGGGATCCGAGGTCGCGCAGCGGCTCGTCGAGGTCCTTGGCGAGGGCGTGCGCGACGTCCACGCGGAAGCCGTCCACGCCCCGGTCGGACCAGAACCGCAGGGTGGTGCGGACGTCGGCGCGGACGTCCGGGTGGCCCCAGTTGAGGTCGGGCTGCTCGGCGGCGAACAGGTGCAGGTACCACTGTCCGTCCGGGACCCGCTGCCAGGCGCTGCCGCCGAACACGGACTGCCAGTCGGTGGGCGGCAGCTCGCCCCGCTCCCCCTTGCCGTCGCGGAAGACGTAGCGGTCGCGGGCGGGGGAGCCGGGTCCGGCGCGCAGCGCCTCCTGGAACCAGACGTGCTGGTGGGAGCTGTGGTTGGGGACGATGTCGACGATCACCTTCAGGCCGAGCCGGTGGGCCTCGGCGACGAGCGCGTCGAAGTCGTCGAGGGTGCCCAGGCGGGGGTCGACGTCGCGCGGGTCGGCGACGTCGTAGCCGCCGTCGGCGAGCTCGGAGGGGTAGAAGGGGCTCATCCACAGGGCGTCGACGCCGAGGGCGGCGAGGTGGGTGAGGCGCCGGGTGATGCCGCGCAGGTCACCGAGTCCGTCGCCGTCGGCGTCGGCGAAGCTGCGGGGGTAGACCTGGTAGACGACGGCCTGCCGCCACCAGTCGGGGTCCTTGGAGGAGAGGTCGGGCGTGGCGTCGGGGGCGGGGTGCGGCGGCCGGGGGTCGGGCGTGAGGGTGCGGTCGGTCACGCGGTCTCCTCTGGGTGCGTGCGGGTACCGGCAGAGAATCTGTCCGCTTCACCGTAAAAGCGAACACACCGGAAGCGGGGAGCCATTCCCGACGGGTGTGACGTACGACGCTTTCACCCCCGTTTGCCGCAGTCGGACCGGTGACCGGGCGCCCTCGTGGAGCCGGGGTGTCCTCGACCGGCGGCCGGAGGGGCCCCCTTCCCGGGCACACCGTGGCCCCGTGCGGATTCCCGAAGACCGGTGCCGCGCCCCGGCGCGCCGACCGTTCCGCGATCCGCGACCCACGACCCACCGCAGGATCTCCCCACAGGCAGGACGCCAGGCACGCCGTGGCCCTGTGCGGATTCCCGGAAACCGGTGCCGCGCCCCGCCGCGCCGACCGTTCCGCGATCTGCCGCAGGATCTCCCCGCGGGCAGGACGCGGGCCGCCTCCCGTCCCTCAGCCGCACGGCCGGCAGCCCGCCCCCGGCCTCCCGGGCGCCGCCCGGTACGGCACCGGCCGGGCCTGGTGGATCCGGGCGCCGAGGCTGCCCTCGCCGGGCCCGGACGCCTCGTCCGCGGGCCCGGCGGCAGGGGGTGCGCGGCGGGTGAGCCGTCTTCCCTCCGGGGGCTCACCCGGACGGACCGCCGCGCTGGTGGGGCGGGCGGCCCGGTGGTGCCGTAGAAGGACGTCCGCTCGTGGACGGCCCGGTTCCCCCAGGAGGCACCCCCGATGACCCATGCCCCGGCCGCCGCCCGCACCCTCCTCGCCGCCGTGCTGTCGGTGACGGCCCTGCTGACCGCGGTGGCGTGCATGGCCGGCGACCGGGACGTGCCGCGCGCGCTGCCCGCGGGCGTGTCCGAACCCCCGTCGGTCTCCGCGCCCGCGGCCTCCCCCGCCGCCCGGCCCTCGCCCTCCGCCCAGGCGCTGAGCGAGGAGCAGCTGCGGGCGGCGCTGATCACGGAGACGGACCTGGGGGAGCCGTGGACGGCGAGCCGGGGCGCGGCGACCTGGCGGGACGGGATGCTCAAGGCGAAGGCGGAGAACGCCGACTGCCACCGGCTGCTCGACGTCCTCTACACGGAGGAGCCGTTCGGTCCGCCGGCCGGGCCGAGCGCCACCGCCCTGCTCGACGACGCCTCCAACGACTCCCAGCTCCGCTACCAGGTCGCCGCGTACCCGTCCGCCGACGTGGACCGTGTCCTGGACTGGATGAGGACGCTGCCGGAGAAGTGCGAGCGGTTCGAGGCGACGGCCACCCGGGCCGGTGCCCGGCTCGTCGAGGTGATGGAGCTCCCGCTGCCGGAGGCCGGTGACGCGCGGGCGGGACTGCTGCTGACGATGACCGGGGAGGCGTCCGGCGGAGTCCCGGCGTACCTCACCGTGCACCTCGCGGCGGTCCGTGTCGGCGAGGACACGATCACCCTCACCCACGGCGGCCTCGGCCCGGTCCTTCCCGAGGTCACCCAGGCGATGACCCAGCTCGGCGCGGACCGCCTGGCGGACGTCGGCCGGCAGGCGCGGGTACGGGTCTGACGGCCGCCGGCGCCCGGGAACTCCCCCGGGGCCGGCCGCCGGCTCAGCTCAAGCGGTCCACGGCCTGCTTGGCCTCGACCAGGTCCGCGCCCGTGGTCTCGCGGTAGCGCTTGATCGCCTGGATCTTCTTGCCCTGCCGTACGAGGGCGAGGATCTCGTCTCTCCCCGGTATCTCCTCGTGGAGGTCCAAGTGCCGCATCACCGCGTCGAGTTTGCGCTCGACGCGGGCGGCGCGGCGGTCCGCCCGGGAGAGATGGCTCCGGATCGACGCGACGCCGAGGATCACGACGCAGGTGAGGAAGAGGATGGTGGTGTCCATGACCGTCAAGAGTAGGCAGTCGCGCGTCAGGGCGTGTCGAAGCGTCGGCGGTGGGAGACCACGTCCCGGGCGACCTCCGGGGCCGTGCGGCCGTGGGCGAAGGCGTCGGCGCGCAGCCGGGCCAGGGCCTCGTCGGCGCCGATGCCGAGCTGGGCCATGATCATGCCGACGGCCTGGTGGACACGGTCGTGGTCGGCGGCCAGTCCGCTGAGCCAGGGTTCGTCGCCGTCACGGAGGTCGTACGGCAGGTCCGTCAGCGCCACCGTCATGACGCCGGCGAGGAGCCGGGCCACCCGTAGCTGGCCGTCGGTGAGTCCGCCGGGGGTGTCGCGGTAGAGGTCGAGGGAGCCGACGCAGACGGTGCCGCTGCCGAGGGGGAGCGCGTACACGGCGCGCACTCCGGCGTCGAGCGCCTGCTGGGCGAAGACGGGCCAGCGGTCGGCGCAGCCGGCGGCGGCGAGGTCGCGGGCGAGGACCGGCGCGCCGTCCTCCAGGACATGGCGGCAGGGGCCGTCGCCCAGGGTGGCCTGGAGCTGGGCCACCCGCGCGGCCTGCGGACCGGAGGCGCCGAGTTGCACGGGCAGCAGGCCGTCGCCGCGCAGGGACACGCTCGCGCCGTCCACCGGCAGCAGCGCGACGGCCACCGCGCACAGCCGCTCCGGCACGGCGGCCGGCCCGGCGCCGCGCAGCTCCGCGGCGATCACGCCGAGCACCCGCTCGTCGTCCCTGTCCGGCTCGTCCCCAGGGTCGTCCCCGGGCCGCACGCCCACCGCCTCCTTCGGCCGTCCGCCCCCGAAGTGAGCCCCGACTACCCGGCCCGCCGCACCCGAAACGGTCAGACCGGGGGCTGGGCGGGCGCCGGGCCCAGGGTGGTCGTGCCGGGGGCCGTGCGGTGGCCCAGGCCGGTGCGGTAGGCGTCCAGGGCGGCCTCGACGCGGCCGGTGCGGCGCAGCAGGTCGCCGAGGAGGCGGCACAGGTCGGCCAGGTCGCCGGCGGCGCCCGCGCGTTCCAGCAGGCTCATCGCGCGCACGTAGTGCTCCTCGGCCCGCTCGGCGTCGCGGGCGTCCTCGGCGATGATGCCGAGCAGCCGGTGCGCCGCCGCCGCGTGCACCGCGCCCCGCTCGGGGGAGAGCCCGCCGAGCACGTCCTCCAGCAGGGCCGCCGCCTCCTCGGAGCTGCCGCGCCGGTGCAGGACGTCGGCCAGTTCGACGGTCACCTGGCTGCTGTAGAGGGACGCCCGCTTGGCCGACAGCATCGCCAGCGCCTCGCGCATCTCCTCCTCGGCGCGCTCCAGTTCGCCGTTCTGCGCGTACACGTAGCCGCGCATCCAGTGGCAGTTGGCCAGCTCGGTGCGGAGCTGCAGCCCGCGGTACAGCTCCGCCGCCTTGGCCAGCGAGGCGTCCGCCTCGGCGAGCCGGCCCTCGGCGAGCAGGGTGCGGGCCACCGACCGGTGCATGCGCGCCACCAGCGCCGGGTCGCCGGACTGCGGGGCGAGCGCCAGCGCGAACTCCGCCGCCTGCGCGGCCCGCGCGTGCGCGCCCATGTCCATGTACGGGCCGATCGCGCTGGCGTAGAGCAGCAGCAGCGCGTCCGGGTCGTGCAGGCCGCCCCGGTTCAGCTCGTCGATCGTGGACTCGAGGAGGTAGACCGCGTACCGCAGTTCGCCCGCCAGGTAGTGGGCGACGGCCCGTCCGCGCAGCGCCGGCACCCGGGCGGGCAGCGGCGCCTCGGCGAGCCGGGCCTCGGCCCGCTCGAAGTAGTCGCGTCCCTCGGTCAGTTCGCCGGTCTCCAGGGCGCACTCCCCGAGTCCGAGCAGCGCGGCGGCCTGTTCCTCGGCCAGGTCCTGCGCCTCCGCCTCGGCGAGCAGCCCGGCGTACTGCTCCACCGCGGCCTCCGTCTCGCCGACGGCGAGCGTGTGCCGCGCCTCGGTCAGCCGCAGGTGCAGTTCGGTCACGAGCCGGGCGGAGCGTCCGGTGGCCAGTTCGTCGAACGCGACGCCGAGACGGTCGGCGAGATGCCGTAACGCGTCGTCGGAGGGGCGCACCCGGCCCGCCTCCAGCGTGGAGACGTACGCGGGCGTGTACACCGGCTCCGCCAGCTGCCTCTGGGTCAGCCCGCGCGCCACCCGCAACTGCTGCACCCGTCGCCCGATGGTCGCCGGCTCGTCCCGTTCTCCCACCCCAACTCCCCCAGTGCCCCTTGCCGTTCGCGTCCGACAGCCCCTAGGTTAAACCGTGAATTAAACGCGCTTAACCCGTCGCTGTTGGGAGGTCGCCGTGCTGGACCCCACACGTACCACCGAGCGTTACGCCCGTGGCCTCGCCGCGGCCGTCGCCGCGATCGCGGCACTGGTCCTGGCGGCCAACGCGGGCCCGGCCAAGGCCACCGGTCCCGGTCCTGACCACCGGACCACGACACCGGTGGCGGAGGCGGAGACGGCCCGGTAGGGACGCCCGCCCCGGCCGGGGCGCCGCGTTCCGGACCGGCCGGCGCTCAGCCCTGCGTCTGCAACTGCCGCAGCTGACGCCGCACATGATCCAGGGCCCCCTCGCGCCGCCCCGGCACCCGGCCGCGCAGTTCCGCGAGGACCGCCCCGAGTTCGCGGGCCCTGGACGGGTCGCCGATCCGGCCCCACTGGTGGTGCGCCCGGTCCACGGCCGTCTCGACGGCGGGCGCGTCCGCCGGCTGCCCGGCGGTCAGCCGGGCGCTCGCGACGGCCAGCCAGGCACGGCAGCTGCGCGCCGCGTCCCCGGCCAGCATCGCCAGGTCCGCCCGGACCTCCGTCCAGTGCAGCGCCTCCTCGGAGGCGGGCCCGTGCGCCAGACCGGCCGCCTGCTCCAGCCGCGCGGCGAGCGCGTCGGCGTCCGCGTGCCGGCCGGAGCGCACGGCGGCGGTGACGGCCGCGTGCGGATCACCCGGCGCCGGGCCGGACCGGGCCAGCAGCAGCTCCGTGCCCGTGCTCTCCGGCGCGATCCGCGTCAGCGCCTGCTGGTGCAGCTCCTCGTCCGGCGGACGCCATCCGCTGCGCAGGACCGTCGCGACCGCCTTCATGTACGCCGGTGCCGCGACCCCGCGGCGGAACGGCGGCGGGGGCGCGACCCGGCCGTAGACGGCACTGCCGGGGCCGCAGTCGAGCGGGGACGGGCCCGGCGGGCGCGGCGCGCCCAGCGCCTGCCAGGTCTCCGGGTCGGCGTGCAGATCGAGGAAGAGCGTCGTCGCGCCCGCCGGACGCAGCCGCAGCTCCTCCCGGAACCAGTGCCACGGCAGCCCGGTGTACCGCACGGTGGGCGCGGTCGTCCGGGCCAGCGCGAGGTGCGGCAGCCGCTGGCGGCGGTCGAGCTGGAGCTGGCCGGTGACGTACACGGTCAGCGGTCCGGGCGCCGCGGCGGCGGCACGCAGCCGGGTCAGTACGGCCTGCGGCTCCAGCGGGTCGGCGAGTTCGACGACGTTCGCGGTCTCCGCGCCGGACAGCACGGCGGGCGGCACCGCCGCGAGGACCGGGAGCACGGACGCCGCGTCCACCAGCCGCCCACGGCCCAGCGGCGAGGCCGCCAGCAGCAGCACGGTTCCGGGCATGGTCCCCTCCCCCTGTCGATCAGCTACGTCAGCACCGTAACCGCTGCGGCTGCGGCAGGTGGTGTCAGGAGGGTGAACGTCCCCCTTCGGGGCCTTCGCCCCCCGGCGCGCGGAGCGGGCGGGGGGCGCGGAGCCGCCGTACCGCGAAGGCCGTGGTGTCGTCGGCCAGGCTTCCCCCGCTGTGCCGCAGCGTCCCGTCCCGTACGACGGCGACCAGCCGGCCCGGCGCGGCGACCCGCGGGTCCGCCGCCACCGCCCGGGACAGGTCGTCGGCGAGCCGGTAGAAGTCGCCGGCACCGTCCCGGGCCTCGGTCACGCCGTCGGTGACCATCAGCAGCGTCTCGTCGTCGGCGACCGGCACCCGGCACACCGGCGGCGGGCCGGGGGCGAGGTCGCGGCAGCCGATCGGGAGCCCTCCGCGGGTCGGCAGGGACCGTACGCCGTCGGGGCCGACGGCCAGCGGGGGCTCGTGCCCGAAGACGACGGCGTCCACGACGTCGGTCCGGTCCGCGGGGAAACCGAGCAGGACGGCGGTGGCGAACCGGTCGCCGTCGCCCCGGCCGAGCGTCGTGGTGTACTCCCGGTGCCGCAGCATCCGGCTCTCCAGCCGGTCGGCGACGCCCGTCAGGTCGGCCTCGTGGTAACCGGCCTCACGGAACGCCCCGAGCAGCACCGACGCCGTCTCCACCGCGCCCAGCCCCTTGCCCTGGACGTCACCGACGAGCACCCGGGTGCCGTACGGGCCCGGCTGGATGTCGTAGAAGTCGCCGCCGACACGGGCCTGGGCGTCCGCGGTGAGGTAGACCCCGGCGTGCTCCAGACCGCCCCAGCCGGGCGGCAGGGGGCGCAGCACGGTACGCCGTACGGTCTCGGTGACGTCCCGCAGGTGCAGCGCGCGGCGCTCCCCGCGCACCCGCACCACGCAGGCCAGCGTGGCGAGGACGCCGCCGGCGGCGACGAGGATGAAGTCGGGCAGCCCCGCCCGGAACTGGTGCGGCCAGGCGTTGTCCACGAGGGTGTACGTGACCATCGCGAGCACCGCGAACAGGGCCGTTCCCCACACCCCGCAGAGCGCGGCGGCGATGCCCGGCACCAGCACGATCCAGGAGACGGTCCGGAACTCCCCGCCGGTGTTGTAGTCGAGGAACGCGATGGCGACGAGCAGCAGCAACGGCGGCACCCAGGCGACGCTGCGGCCCCTCAGCCGCAGCATCTCGTGCCGGTGCACGACGTCACGCGGGCCCTGTCCCCCGCCGGCCTGACTCACGGCCCCAGCGAAACACGCCGCCGTGCGGCCCGCATCCGGTCCCCGCTCTCCACTTGCCGACGGGCCCGGGGAGGTGTGCATTGGTGGGACGGGGGGCGAGGAGAGAGGAGTGCTCTCATGGCGCACACGGCACCCCGGCCCCGGGGAATGATCGAGCCGGCCGGCACGACCGACGTCTTCGGCCCACGCACCCACCGGGTGGCGAAGGTCGTCGTCCCCGTCCTGCTCGGCGTCGTGTACGGCTACTGGGTGGCGGCCAACCGGCGCTACGGCGGGCCGATCACCGTGGAGAACTTCCTGTACGGCTTCTTCGCCGGCGTCGTGTTCTCCCTGCTGTTCATGGCGCTCCTCGCCCTGGCCCCGAGGATGCGGCGCGAACTGCACGCGGTGCTCTGGGCCGCCCTCATCGGCAGTGCGCTCGGCTTCCTGGTCATCCAGGCTCCCAGCCCCGGTGTCCTGCGCTCCACGATCCTGGGCCTGGTGGTCGCGGCGGGAGTGTTCCTGACGATGTTCTACCGCTTCTACACCCACGAGGACGCGACGGGCCACCGTCTGAAGTAGACCCCCGCGTTCCTGCCCGAAGGAGGCCCCTCCCCTCACGACCGCTCGCCACGCCCCCTCGTCCATGAGGGAGAATCCGGGCATCGCACCCGCGAGCGGAAGGCCGGAACGTTGGACACTGCGACTGCCGACCCGACGGTCACCGGGGACGGGGCGGGGCGGACGGGGGGACGGCGGCGGTTCGGCGCCTGGTGCGCGGGGCTGCTGTTCACCGGGGTGAGCGTGGTCGTCGGCTGCCGGACCGCCGGCACCGACGGCGTCACCCCCGTGCCCCAGCTCCTCGCCTTCCTGCCCTGGCTGCTGGTGCCCACGGCCGCCGGGCTGCTGTTCACCCTGGTCGCCCGGTGGTGGACCGGCGCGGTGTGGGGCGTGGCCCTGCTGGGGCTGCTGGCCTGGTTCATCGAGCCGTACGGGAAGACCGGCGACCCCGCCGGGCCGCCCGTCGCCGAGCTGCGGGTGCTGACCTCGAACGTGGAGTTCGGGCAGGCCACCGGCGCGCTGATCGACGCCGTACGCCGCGAGGAACCGGACGTCGTGTTCGTCCAGGAGTGCGAGTACACCTGCGACGCGGCGCTGAAGCGGGAGCTGGCCGACGCCTATCCGCACCGGGAGGCGGTGGAGGGCGGCGGCTCCGAGGGCTCGGTCGTCCTCAGCCGTTTCCCGCTGCGCGCCACCGACGGGGTCCCCGGCACCATGGGCATGCCCGGCGCCGTCGCCGACGTCGACGGGCACCCCGTACGGCTCCAGCTCGCGCACCCCATGCCGCCGCTGCCCGGCCAGGTGGACCTGTGGCAGCGGGAGCTCGGCCGGCTGCGGGACGCGGCCGCCGCCGGCCGGGAGACCCCGACCGTGCTCGCCGGGGACTTCAACGCCTCCCAGGACCACGCGGCCTTCCGCCGCATCCTCGACACCGGCCTGCGCGACGCGGCCCGCCTGGCCGGCGCCGACCGGACCCCGACCTGGCCCTCCCGCACGACCCCGGCCTTCGGCACCCAGATCGACCACGTCCTGGTCTCACAGGACTTCGCCGCGACCCGAGCCCGCTTCCTCACCCTCCCGAACACCGACCACCGAGCCCTGGTGGTCGACCTCACACTGCACGCGTAGCCACCGCGTAACCGCGGGAAGTCGCATGCCGCGTCAGCCGCGGGCAGTCGTGCCTCCCCCAGTGCCTTAAGGGCCTGGGAGGTACCCCCAGGGCGGCACGGGTGGGCGATGGGGGTACCTCCCGCTCGAGCGCAGCGCTACCGGTTACCGGTCACCGACTACCGCGAGGACTTCTGCAACGCCTTCTCCGCCTTGTCCAGCGCCGCTGCGAACCCGTTCGCCCACAACTGGTTCACCCGCGACCGCTCCGCGGAGTTGGGGTACGCGTTGGTGCAGGACGGCCCCGGCCCACCCCCGGACATCAGCTCACTGCACGGCCCCGAGTAGTGGTCCGGAAGCCCCAGCACATGCCCCGTCTCGTGCGCGGTCACCCGCGTCGAGTCGTACGTCTGGTTCTGCCGGTAGTCGAGGAAGATGTACCCCCGCCCGTGCCCGTCGGTGGACGCGTACGAGCCGCGCGAGTCGTTCCCCTCGTAGTACGAGAAGTCCGCGCCCGACGTACCGGCCTGGAGTCTCACGTTCGAGACCGAGCTGTTCCAGATCTGCGCGCTGCGGGATATCTGCGAGGCGAACGACGGCGCCCGGGAGGCGTTGTAGACGACGGTGACGGCCGCCGCGCTCGACGGGTTCGCGGCCCGCTTCTCGGCCGCCGACTTCAGCACGGCCTCGAAGAAGGCCCGGTTGGCGGCCGCCTCCTCCGACGACCCGTCATAGGCGGCGTACGAAGCGGACGAACCCGCGTCGAGGGGCGCGGAGGCCGCCGTCGCCGGGGCCGTGCCGAAGCCGAGAGCCGTGAGGCTCAGGCCGGCGGCGGTGAGCACGGACATGGGCACACGCATGCGCATACGCATCGATGACTCCTTGCGGTGGGGGTTGAGTCACATGTCACCGAGGAGTGTGTGCGTCTGTGCGACGGCTGTGATGATGGCAACCGGTGATAGGACGGCCCTATCAGCCGACTCCGGCCACCCGGCCATCCGGCCGCCCGGACATCCGTCCACCCGTCCGCGTACGCCCGACTCCGCCTGAACGGACGGGATTTGTATGTCTGGTGAAACCTGAACTTCCGCCTTACCCTCCCGAGGCATGGAGCTTGAGGTCAGGCACCTCAGGGCGCTGTGCGCGATCGCCGACACCGGCAGTCTGCACCGTGCCGCACGCCAGCTCGGCGTGGCCCAGCCTTCGTTGAGCACGCAGTTGCGGCGCATCGAACAGGAGCTGGGCGGTGCCCTGTTCGTGCGCGCGCGTACCGGATGCCGTCCCACCCCCCTGGGCCGGCTGGTGCTCAGCCGCGCCCGCCCGCTCGTCACCGAGCTGCGGTCCCTGGTCACCGAGGCCCGTGCCGCCGCCGTCGGCGGCCGGCAGCTGCGCATCGGCTCCACCGCCAGCCGGGCCCTGGCCGGCTGGCTGCGACGGCTGCGCCGGCACTGGCAGGAGCCCACCCTGCACATGGACGTCTCCGCCAACGCCCTGCTGCGCATGGTCGCCGAGGGGCAGCTCGACGTGGCGTTCGTGCACGAGGTCGAGGGCTCGCCCCTGCGCGTCCCCGAGGGCCTGCGCATCCGGGTCCTCGTCGAGCGCGAACCTCAGTGCGTGTCGCTCCCGGCCGACCATCCGGCCGCCGCGCACCCGGTGGTCCACCTGTCCGACCTGGCCGGCGACCGCTGGATGATCGACCCGGCGGTCGACGGCGAGTGGGACGCCGTACGGCGGGTCCTGCACGCCGCCGGGATCAGCCCGCGCGTGCTGCACGGGGACTATCACACGGCCGCGTCCCTGGTCGCCCTCGGCGAGGTCGTCACCGTGTGCCAGCCGACCTCGCTCTCCCGCCCCGAGACGGCGGTCCGCCGGCTGCACGGCGACCCGCTGGGCGTACGGCTGCTGCTGGCGGCGCGTACGGAGACGGAGCTGGAGGGCGTCTATCCCGATCTGGCCGAGGCGTACCGGGAGGTGGCGCGGCAGGCACCGGCGTACCGGGAGTGGCTGGATCAGGACCTGGTCCCGGGCCCCTGATCCAGCCACCCCCGAAGGGGTGCGTCAGACGCCGATGTCGCGGCCGTCCGCGCGCCACACGGCGACGACGGCCGGGCGGACGTACGTGCCGGGCCCGTCGGGCCAGGCGCTGGCCGGCTGGTCCACGGTCGCCCCGTCCACCTCGCCCGGGTGCTGTACGGCGACCAGCACCCGCCGGTCCTGGATGACCGGGCCGCAGGTCTCGGCGCCGTTGGGCACGGTGAGGAACTGCTTCAGCTCACCGCGCCGGTCGCCGCGCGTGGCGACGCCGAAGAGGCCGTCGTGGGAGCCGAGGGCGCTGCCGTCGGTGGAGATCCACAGGTTGCCGTGGTCGTCGAAGGCGACGTTGTCCGGGCAGGAGATCGGGCTGACGGAGTCCTTCGGGAACCCGGCGAAGTACGTCGCCGGGTCCTCCGGGTCGCCCGCGACCAGGAACAGCGACCAGGCGAACGTCAGGCTCTCCGGCCGGTTCCAGCGCTCGGTCAGTTCGAGCACGTGGCCGTGCTTGTTGGCGTTGCGCGGGTTGGCCTCGTCCGCCTTGGCGTTGGAGCCGACACCGCGGTTGGAGTTGTTGGTGAGGGCGACGTACACCTTGCCGGTGACCGGGTTGGGCTCGATGTCCTCGGGCCGGTCCATCTTGGTGGCGCCCACCTTGTCGCCGGCGAGGCGCGTGAAGACGAAGACCTCCTCGGCGGTCATGCCCTCGACGTGCGAGACGGCACCGTCGGCGGTGGCGGTGGCCAGCGGGATCCACCGGCCGCTGCCGTCGAACTCGCCGTCCTTCGGCAGCTTGCCGGTGCCGTCGATCTCGATGGCGGGGGAGTCGCCGGTGAGCTTGGCGACGTACAGCGTGCCCTCGTCGAGCAGGGAGAGGTTGTGCTCGCGGGCGGAGCGGCTGTTGCCGTGCCGCATCTTCTTGCTGCCGACGAACTTGTAGAAGTAGTCGAACCGCTCGTCGTCGCCGGTGTAGACGACCGGACGCCCGTCGTGCGTCAGCCGCACGGTCGCGGCCTCGTGCTTGAAGCGGCCGAGCGCGGTGTGCTTGCGCGGGGTGGAGTCGGGGTCGTACGGGTCGAGCTCGACGACGTAGCCGAAGCGGTGCACCTCGTTGGGCTCCTGGGCGAGGTCGAACCGCTTGTCGAACCGCTCCCACTTGCGCTCGGTGGCGCCGGTGCCGATGCCGTACCGCTTGTCGGTGGCGCTGCTGCCGTTGGCGAAGTACTGGTTGAAGTTCTCCTCGCCGTGCAGGGTGGTGCCCCACGGGGTGGTGCCGCCGGAGCAGTTGTTGAGGGTGCCGAGCACCTTGGTGCCGCGCGGGTCGGCGGAGGTCTTCACCAGGTCGGACCCGGCGACGGGGCCGGTGAGCCGGAACTCGGAGGTGGCGGTGAGCCGCCGGTTGAGCCGGTGCCGGTTGACGGCGGTCAGCTTGCCGCTGCGCCGGTCCTCCTCGACGGCGACCACGGCGAGGCCGTGGGCGGCCCAGGCGATCTCCACCTGCTCACGGGTGGGGTTCTCCGGGTCGTAGTCCCGGAACATGAGGATCTCGTCGGTGTACTCGTGGTTGGCGACGAGGAGCTGCCGGTCGCGCTCGTCGCGCAGGGGCAGCAGGGAGAGGAAGTCGCAGTTGTAGCCGAACTGTCCGGCCTGCGCCTTGGCGCTCTGCCTGTCGCCGTCGAAGGCGGGGGCGCCGCGCAGGATGGGCTCGCCCCAGCGGATGACGACGTTCTGCCGGTAGCCCTCGGGCACGGTCACGACGTCGTTCGTGTTCGGCGCGACGGGCGTGAACCGCAGACCGCGGGCGCCCTTGGGCTTGTCGTGGTGGTGCCCGTGGCCATGGCCCTTGACGGCGGGCGCGGCCTGCGCCTCGGGCGCGGCGGCAAGACCGACCGCCCCGGCACCGGCCGCGGCGACGGTCACGACGGCGGCGGCGCGCATCATGGAGCGGCGGCTCAGGGCGCCGGCGATGACGTCGCCGACGTACTCGTTGGAGCTGGTGTTGGGCACCTCGTGGAAGCAGGCGTCACCACACCGGAAACGACAGGTCATGGCGGACCGGCCGCCGGGGTGGGAACCGGACGGCGTTCCGATCAACGGCAGCAGCTTTCGCACGTTTTCTCTCCTTGGGTACCCGTGGTGTCAGCGTGACCGTAGGAGTACATATGTGCGGTAGCCGGGCGGCCGGGTGAACGGTGGGTGAATGCGCGGCAGCATCTGGGAAGTTGCGCCGGGCCGAATCGCACCCTTGACATATACGATTCCGCAAACCCAACCCTGCCCAAGATCGCCCTTGCGGGCCGTTAACCTTACGTGTCCGTCCTGGCCAGGGATTGACGGGCATCAACTCACGCGAAGGGTTGCGCACATGGGCATTCTCACTCTCCTGCGGAACGCGTTCGGCCGGTCACGCAAAGCGAGGTCCGCCGAAGCGGAGGGTGCGGTGGACGCCGCCGGGACGGCGAGCACGTCCCCGTCATCGCCCGCCCCGACGGAGCCGGCCCCGGAGCCCGCCGCGGCCCCGAAGATCCCGTCCCCGTCCCCCGAGCCCCGCACGGCCTCCGTCCCGGAACCCCGTGAGGAACACGACCTGGTCTCCGCGGCCTTCGACAACATCACGGTCCCCAAGCCCACCCGCACGGACGACCCCCCGGCCCCCGCCCGGGAACCCGAGCCGAAGCCGGCGGCCAAGGCCGAGCCGGAAGCCGCGCCCGCGCCCGCGCCGGAACCGGCAGCCAAGGCAGAGCCTGAGGCCGAGGCCACGGTGGAAGAGAAGCCCGAGGCTGCCACCGAGCCCGCGGCCGCCGACGGCGAGGACGCCCCACAGGGGCCACCCGCATCCGACGACGAAAGCAGCACGGGCGGTGCGGGTGGGAACGAATCCCCGGCCGAAGGCGAAGCCGAGGCCGCCCCCCAGCCGGAAGCCCAGCCGGAAGCCGAACCGGAGGCCAAGGCCGAAGCCGAGCCGGGACCGGAGCCCGAGGTCGAGGCGGAGCCCGAAACCGACCCCCAGCCGGAGGCCACAGCCGACCCCGAGCCCGAGGCTGTCACCGAGCCCGCGGCCGCCGACGGCGAGGACGCCCCACAGGGGCCACCCGCATCCGACGACGAGAGCAGCACGGGCGGTGCGGGTGGGAACGAATCCCCGGCCGAAGGCGAAGCCGAGGCCGCCCCCGAGCCGGAGCCGGAACCGGAGCCCGAGGTCGAGGCGGAGCCCGAAACCGACCCCGAGCCGGAGGCCACGGCCCAGCCGGAGCCCACGGCAGAAGAGAAGCCCGCCGCCGAGGCCAAGGTCGAGGCCGAGACCGAGACCGAGACCGAACAGCCCCCTGTCCCCACCACCCTCCTCACCGCCCACAAGGCAGCCGCCGCAGCTCTCGCGCACCACGACCTCACCGGCACCCGCGCCAAGGTCTACCTCGTCCTCGACCGCTCCGCGAGCATGCGCCCGTACTACAAGGACGGCTCCGCCCAGGCCCTCGCCGAGCAGACCCTCGCCCTCGCCGCCCACCTCGACACCGAGGCCACCCTCCACGTCACGTTCTTCTCCACCGAACTGGACGGCACCGGCGAGCTGACCCTCACCGACCACGAGAACAAGATCGACGAGCTGCACGCCGGCCTCGGCCGCATGGGCCGTACCAGCTACCACGCGGCCGTCGAGGCCGTCCTCGCGCAGCACGCGAACGAACCGGCCGGCACCCCCGCCCTGGTCGTCTTCCAGACGGACGGCGCGCCCGACGCCAAGACCCCCGCCACCCAGGCCCTCACCGACGCGGCGAAGAACCACCCCTCCGTGTTCTTCTCCTTCGTCGCCTTCGGTGAGCACGACAACAAGGCCTTCGACTACCTCCGCAAGCTGAAGACGGAGAACACCGCCTTCTTCCACGCGGGCCCCACCCCCCTCGAGCTCACCGACAAGGAGCTCTACGAGGGCGTACTGGCGTCCTGGCGCCCGTAAGGCCGGGCCGTCGCTCAGGGCCGCCCCTTCCCGGCACGTAAAACGGGAAGCGGGCGGCCCTCCCGTTTCGGCTAGGATTTCAAGGTTCGTAGACGACCCGACAACCGCCGATCGTCACCACGTACCGACCTGGGAGCAGCCGCGATGGCTCGACATCTCATCACCAGCGCCCTTCCGTACATCAACGGGATCAAGCACCTGGGCAACATGGTGGGGTCGATGCTCCCGGCGGACGTCCACTCCCGCTATCTCCGTCAGCGCGGTCACGAGGTCCTCTACATCTGCGCGACCGACGAGCACGGCACCCCCGCCGAGCTGGCCGCCAAGGAGCAGGGCATCCCGGTCGACAAGTTCTGCACCCAGGCACACGAAGCCCAGAAGGCGGTCTACGACGGCTTCAGCCTGGCCTTCGACTACTTCGGGCGCAGTTCCTCGCCGCAGAACCACGAGATCACGCAGGAGATCGCGCGGGAGCTGAAGGCGAACGGGTTCATCGAGGAGCGGTCGATCCGCCAGGTGTACTCGAACGCCGACGCCCGTTTCCTGCCCGACCGCTACATCATCGGCACCTGCCCGCACTGCGGCTACGACAAGGCCCGCGGCGACCAGTGCGAGAACTGCACCCGTGTCCTGGACCCGACGGACCTGATCGACGCCCGCTCGGCGATCAGCGGCAGCAGCGACCTCGAGGTCCGCGAGACCAAGCACCTCTTCCTCCTCCAGTCGGTCCTCGCCAGCGAGGTCGAGGCCTGGGTAAACGAGCGGGCCGACAGCTGGCCCGTCCTCGCCTCCTCCATCGCGCGCAAGTGGCTCACGGAAGGGCTGCACGACCGGGCGATCACCCGTGACCTGGACTGGGGCGTGCCGGTCCCGGCGGACACCTGGCCGGACCTGGCCGCCGAGGGCAAGGTCTTCTACGTCTGGTTCGACGCCCCGATCGAGTACATCGGCGCCACGAAGGAGTGGGCGGACCAGGACCCGGAGCACCGCGACTGGCGTTCCTGGTGGTGGGAGTCGGACGCCGACGTCCACTACACCCAGTTCATGGGCAAGGACAACGTCCCCTTCCACAGCGTGATGTTCCCGGCGACTCAGCTGGGCACCCGCTCGCCGTGGAAGAAGGTCGACGTCATCAAGGCCTTCAACTGGCTGAACTACTACGGCGGGAAGTTCTCCACCTCGCAGCGGCGCGGCGTCTTCACGCACGACGCGCTGGAGATCCTGCCCGCCGACTACTGGCGCTACTTCATGATGGCCAACGCCCCCGAGTCGGACGACTCGTCCTTCACGTGGGAGCACTTCACGGCCACCGTGAACAAGGACCTGGCGGACACGCTCGGCAACTTCGTCAACCGTGTCCTGTCTTTCTCCCGCAAGCGCTTCGGCGACGAGGTCCCGGCGGGCGCCGCGCCCGGTGAGGCGGAGTCGAGGCTCGGAGCGGAGATCGCCCGTCTCCTCGCCGAGTACGAGGAGCACATGGAAGCCATCCAGTTCCGCAAGGCGGCGGCGGCGCTGCGCGCCCTGTGGTCGGCCGGCAACTCCTATCTGGAGGAGAAGGCGCCCTGGCTTGAGATCAAGACGAACAAGGAGGGCGCGGCCCTCACGCTCCGCACGGCGATGAACCTCATCCACCTCTACGCGGTGGTCTCCGAGCCCTTCATCCCGGCCTCCGCCGCGACGATGCGATCGGCCTTCGCCCTGAAGGACGACACCGCGACCTGGGTGACCCCGGACGAGGCCCGTGCCCTCACCACCGTCCCGGCCGGTACGCCCTTCACGGTCCCCCCGGTTCTCTTCGCGAAGATCACTGAGGAAGACCTGGAGACCTACAAGGAGCGCTTCGGCGGTTCGGACCAGTAACGAGCGAGCCGGCCTCCCGGACCAGAAGCTCCGGGAGGCCGGCTCGACGGTCACCAAGGGCGCGGTCCTCTTCCCACGTCTCGAAGAGAAGCCGACCGCGCAGGACGTATGACGGCAGTAACGATCAGGTGCGGGGCGCGTGCCGTTACTGGGTCAGCGTTCCGAGGTGTAAGCCACGAAGTCCGCCCACGCGCCGGGCGTGAGCACCAGACGGGGGCCCTCGACGTTCTTGGAGTCGCGGACGTGCACGGTGCCGGGGGTGAGAGCAAGCTCGACGCAGGAGTTGCCGTCGTTTCCGCCGCTGTAGCTGCTCTTGAACCACGCCAGCTCGCAGGCGTCCCCGGCAGTGGTCTTGCGGATCATGTCTCTCCCAGCAGTTGCTCGATGAAGGGCAGCGACTCCCGTGGTGAGAGCGCCTGAGCCCGGATGGTGCCATACCGCAGCTCAAGGATGCGCAAGTGTTTGAGTTCGGAGATCGTCCGGCCGTTGAAGGCGCCGTCCGAGCGGCCCACGGCCGTACCGTCCGGAAACTTCAGCAGCTCGATCCGCCCGTCCAGACCGGAGTGGGTGTCGCAGTCCATCGGCATCACTTGAATCACGGCATTGTGCAACCGCCCCACCTCCAGCAGACGTTCAAGCTGCTGACGCCACACCATTGTGCCTCCGATGGGGCGCCGCAAGACCCCCTCTTCCAGGACGAAGCTGAGCGCCGGCGCGGGCGAGCGCTCGAAGACCGATTGCCGGGCCAAGCGAGCGGCCACCATGCGTTCCACATCGTCCGGCGAGTACGGAGGCTGCGCTGCCCCGATCACCGCTCGCGCGTGCTCCGGCGTCTGCAACAACCCAGGAATGATGTGGCACTCGTACAGAGCGATCTCGACCGCTTTGTCCTCCAACTGCCCCAGTTCCCGAACCCTCTTCGGATACCGGACCTTCTTCACGTCCTCCCAGGCCGCCGCGATGAGTCCACCCGCGTCCAACACCTCGTCGGCCCTGTCCAGGTATTCCTGCCGGGGAATCCGCTTGCCGCCCTCGACCTTGTAGACGAGGTCGTCCCCGTACTTGACCGCCGCCGCGAAGTCGGCGACCCGCATGCCCATCGCCTCCCGCCGCAGCCTCAACTGCCGTCCCACCGTGGCGAGAACGGCCACCCCCCACTCGTCCTCCGGGTCCACCTCCCACCCCGGCTCGTCCGCCTCGGTCTCGGTCCGGAGCCGTACCGCCTCGCCGTCCACCGACATACCGCACCCCTCTGTCGTGCCGCCGTGCCGTAACGCCCTTGCCCGTAGGCCCGTTTCCGACGGTCCGGACAGCGGCCGACAAGCTCAGACAGTCACCCTACGTATCGGCACTGTCACTATTAACGGTAAGCACGTCCGGCCACTCTCGGTCACGTGAACAGCGAAAAGTCCACCCAACTTCTCTCAACCGCCGACCACTTCAGCGTGCTCCTGTCACCCACACCCCGTGGCGCCCGCCTCGCCCGGCTGCTCGCCACGGACTGGATGCGCGGCCGGGACCTGCCCCACCGCACCACCGAGGCCGCCGAACACCTCGTCGCCGAACTCGCCGCCAACGCGGCCACCCACGGCCGGCTCACCGGACGCGACTTCCGCCTCGCCCTCCTGGACCGCCGGACGACCCTCCGCATCGAGGTCACGGACACCCGAGGCGACGACCTCCCGAGCCACCGCGTACCCGCCCCCGATGCCGAGTCCGGACGCCGGGGCCATACTCAAATCAATGACGACCGTTCTGCGGGACACGCCACAGAGCATCGCCGACCCGATCATCGAACTCATCGCACAAGGCCTGGGCAAGCACCCGGCCGCACACCTGTGGAGGAAACTGGTGGCCGTGGACCTCTCCTTCTACAAGTCGTTCATCTCCGAGGAAATCCGCGACGAGGGCCGAGCCCAGGGCGCGGTACGACGCGCCGCCGAGGACGTCCTGGACATCCTGGAAGTGCGCGGCATCGACATCCCCGACGCGGTCCGGGAACGCGTCACCGACTGCGACGACCTCGAGATCCTGCGCCAGTGGCACCGGCGCGCCGTCACGGCCCCGACGGCCGCGGAGATCTTCGAGGACGAGTAGTCACGGCTGCCGGGGACGCGCGCCCTCGGACTGCCCGGCGGACGCCGTGCGGGGCCCGGGAACACGTCCCGGACCCCGCACGGTCCGTGGCGCGGCGGACCGCGCGGTATGGGTGCGCGAGGGCCGGGGGCTCGTGGTCTCCCGGCCCTCGCGCGTCTGGAGTGCTACCGGGACTATTCGCAGTGCACCGGGGTTCAGCCCGGTGGTGAAGCGAATCTGAGAGCTGCTCTGACCTCGGCTGTGTGCATGGATCCGCACTGTTCACCTCGGCCCAGGTCAGAGCGGCCGGTTCTGCTGCTCGATGTACTGCTTCACGATGCTGAGCGGTGCGCCGCCGACGGAACCGGCGAAGTACGAGCCGGACCAGAGTCGTTGTGCCCGCCAGTAGTGGCGGACGAGGTCGGGGAACTCCTGGCGCAGCCGCCGGGAAGAGACGCCCTTGAGGCTGTTGACCAGCTTGGACACGGCGACCTTCGGTGGGAAGTTCACGAGCAGGTGAACGTGGTTGTTCTCGCCGTTGAACTCGACCAGCTCGGCCTCGAAGTCCTCGCACACGGCCCGCATGATCTCCTCGCACCGCGTCAGGTGCCGGTCGGCGAAGACCTTGTGCCGGTACTTCGTAACAAAAACCAAGTGGACATGCATGCGGAAAACGCAGTGACGACCAGTACGAATGTTCTTATCGATACCCATAAACCAATTGCGTATCATGATCCGCGTGCAGCTTCGGTACAGCTTCCGCCTGTACCCGAGCGCCGGTCAGCGCATGGCGTTAGCGAGGGCGTTCGGGTGTGCGCGGGTGGTCTACAACGACGCCCTCCGCGCTCGGGAGACCGCCCGCGGCGAAGGCATGCCGTTCCCGAAGACCGGGAACCTGTCCAAGCAGCTCATCACCGAGGCGAAGAACACCCCGGAACGGGCCTGGCTCGGCGAGGTCTCGGCGGTTGTTCTCCAGCAGTCCCTCCGCGACCTGGACACCGCGTACAAGAACTTCTTCGACGGGCTGAAGGGCAAGCGCCCGCGCATGGGTGCGCCCCGGTACAAGTCGCGGAAGGACACCCGGCAGGCCGTCCGCTTCACGGCGAACGCCCGCTGGTCGATCACGACCGGCGGAAAGCTGCACCTGCCGAAGATCGGCGGCCTGAAGGTGAAGTGGTCCCGAACGCTGCCCTCGACTCCGTCCACGGTGACCGTGGTCAAGGACAGCGCGGGCCGGTACTTCGCGAGCTTCGTCGTCGAGACCGGCCCGGAGGAGATCCTGCCGGAGACCACGCCCGAGCTGGGCATCGACCTCGGCCTCGGGCACTTCGCGGTCCTCTCGGACGGCACGAAGATCGACAGCCCGCGGTTCCTGCGCCGGGCCGAGAAGCGTCTGAAGAAGGCGCAGCGCGCCCTCTCGCGCAAGGAGAAGGGCAGCAGGAACAGGGACAAGGCCAGGGTCCGCGTCGCACGGGCACACGCCCGTGTCGCGGACGCGCGCCGCGAGTTCCACCACAAGCTCTCCACGAAGCTGATCCGCGAGAACCAAGCGGTCGCCGTGGAGGACCTGTCGGTCAAGGGACTCGCGCGTACGCGCCTGGCCAAGTCCGTGCACGACGCCGGATGGTCGGCGTTCGTGAGCATGCTGGAGTACAAGGCCGCCCGGTACGGGCGCACCTTCATCCGGATCGGCCGCTTCGAGCCCACGTCTCAGGTGTGCTCGCAGTGCGGCGTGAAGGACGGCCCCAAGCCCCTGCACGTCCGTGTGTGGACCTGCGGGGCATGCGGGGCGGTCCTGGACCGGGACATCAACGCGGCGGTCAACGTCGCCAAGGCGGCCGGACTGGCCGTGACAGCCTGTGGAGCGCAGGTAAGACCGGGACTCGTCCCGGCACCGCGCGGCGAAGCAGGAATCCACCCGACACCGCAGCCCTCAACGGCGCGGTAGGCGGGAATCGCCCTCCTTCAGGGCGGCGAGGATGTCAATTGAGCACGCCCGCCCCCGTCGTCGTCGCCAGCGACGTCGGCAGGTCGCCCGCCGAGGCCTCCAGGCCCGCCGTGAGGGCCGGGGTCCAGTTGACCGTGGTCTTCAGGTCCTTGGACGAAGCGGCGTTGTAGGCGGCGACGAGGTCGGTCACCGTGCCGTTGACGAGGTTGCCGGAGCCCTTGACCGAGCCGGTGCCGTCACCGCTGAGGAGCTTGGCGGCCTTCGCGCCGGACGGCAGCTTCCAGTAGTTGTTCTCCGCGACGACCTGGGCCTTGGCGCGGGAGTTGATGCTGTACTGCGGCGCGTACCCGTTGAGGGGCGTGACGTCGTAGTAGTTGTTGTAGATGTGGATCTGGCCGATGCGGGCCAACGGGGCGCGCTGCATGATGCCCTTCCACACGTTGTGGTGGAGGGAGACGCGCAGCTTGCCGACGCTGTCGGTGTCGCTGCCGCCGATCAGCATCGTCTTGTCGTGGTTGGTGAACTGGTTGCGCGAGACGGTCACCAGGTCGGAACCCTTGGTGATGTCGAGGGCGCCGTCGTGGATCTGGTACTCGCGGCCGAAGTACTTCGGATTGGCGCTGTCGAAGTGCGGCGCGTCGGTGAACGTGTTGTGGTCCGCCCACACGTGGGTCGCACCGCGCAGGGACACCGAGTCGTAGTTGGAGTTCCAGTTGCCGTCGTCGCCGTCGGTCGGGTCCCACTGCGGGAAGCAGTCCTCGGTGGCGGCGAAGGTCAGGTTGCGGACGATGACGTTGTCCACGTTCTGGATCTGGAGCATGGCCCCGGTGAGGCCCGCGTTCGTGCCGGGCACGCCCACGATCGTCGTGTTGGCGGGGACCTTGAGGACGATGTTCTTGCCCTGCTTGGCCTGGGCGGCGGCGCGCGCTTTCTCCTGGGTGCCGGAGGGCAGCTTGGAGCGGCCGTAGGTGGCCGGGTCGTAGGCCTTGAGGTAGGCCGACAGCGAGTAGCCGGTGCCGGAGGCGTAGTCGGCGCAGGTCAGCTTCCTGCCGCTGTCGTCGGTGTTGGCGTCGATCATGCCGTTGACCTTGATGATGCGGGGCGTGGTGTCGGACACCGAGCCCAGTGCCTTCACGAGCTGCGCGCGGGTGGAGACGGTGAAGGTGTGGGCGGCGTCGGCCTTCGTGCCGCCGGTGGTGCCCGTACCGGAGGACGCCCAGCCGTCCTTCGCGGCGAGCGTCTGGTGGTACAGGTCGACGGTCCCGGCGTTGGCGTTCATCACGAAGACACCGGCGCCGGCGCCCGCGGCCACGACGGCCGCGCAGACGACGGCGGCACGACGGGAACGGAGGGACCGGCGGTGGGAACGAGCAGCCACGAGGCTTCCTTACGGGGGAGGAGCGGGGTTACGTCCTGTCAGTGGCCGCCGTCCGGCGAAGGGTTGCCGCGTGCGGAGATTTTTTCCCCGTCTTTCCCTCGTCATCGGATCCTGGGCGTCGCCGTTGAGCGGGAAGGCGTTGGTCCGCCGACGCCGGGTTCGTCGGCGAGGAGCATGACGATGCGGTCCACGCCGGGCGCGCCCCTCTCCCCACGTATCGGAGGGGAGCCGGCCGCGTAACACGCTCGCTACAGCCGGGGCCCGGGAGAGGACAAGATCTTCTCCCGGGCCCCGCCTTTTGCGAAGATCATGTGAAGACGGCCGAGATCCGGCCGTCGTCACTCACATGGGGGACTCGCTCCGATGGCACTCTTCGGCAACGCGCACACCGTCGACCCGGCCCAGGCGCAGCAGGACTACGCCCGCCTGCTGGGCCACGGCGAGCAGGTGCACGCCGCGTTCCTGCTGATCCGCGACACCATCCTGTTCACCGACCGCCGCCTGATCATGGTCGACAAGCAGGGCATCACCGGCAAGAAGGTGGAGTACCACTCCGTCCCGTACCGCAGCATCACCCACTTCGCGGTGGAGACGGCCGGCACCTTCGACCTCGACGCCGAGCTGAAGATCTGGATATCCGGTTCCCCGACCCCCCTCCAGAAGACCTTCACCAAGGGCGTCGACATCTACGAGGTCCAGGCGATCCTCACCCAGTTCGTGGCGCGGTAGCCGCCCGCACGACGCGCGCCGGCGGGCCCGGGAACCACCGTGTCCGGGCCCGGACACGGTGCGGGTAAGGTCCGGAGGATGCCAGGACTCAAGGTCAGCGTCATCGTTCCCGTCTACAACACCGGCCAGTACGTCGACGAGTGCGCGCCGTCGCTGCTCGGACAGAGCCTGCCGGCCGACGAGTACGAGGTGATCTACGTCGACGACGGGTCGACGGACGACACGCCGGCCCGGCTGGAGAAGATCGCGGCAGGACACCCGAACGTCCAGGTGCACACCCGGCCCAACTCGGGCTGGCCGGGCGCGCCGCGCAACTTCGGCATGCGGCACGCCAAGGGCGAGTACGTGCAGTTCGTCGACCACGACGACAAGCTCGGGACCGAGGCGCTGGAGCGGCTGTACGCGCACGCCAAGCGCAACGACGCCGACGTGGTGATCGGCAAGATGTCCAGCACGATGGTCCGCCCCCGGCGGCTGTTCCGGCACACGGTGGACGCCTGCACCATCGAGAACGACGAGCTGATGCAGAGCCTGTCGCCGCACAAGATGTTCCGGCGGGCCTTCGTCGAGGAGCACGGGCTGCGGTTCCCGGAGGGGCCGTGGATCCTGGAGGACCTGGCCTTCGTCACCGCCGCCTACCTGAAGGCGGAACGTATCTCGGTCCTCGCCGACTACCCCTGCTACTACTGGATGAAGCGGGACGACGGCGGCAACAACACCCGGCACCGGTTCAACCCGCGGCACGGGTTCTGGCCCAACTGCCGCACGATCGTCCGGCAGATCAAGGACGGCACCACCCCCTCCGACGACATCGACGCGCTGCAGAACCGGCTGCTGCACCGCCTGTACCACGTGGAGATCCTCTCCAGGGCCCGGGAGCCCGAGATCCTGCGCGAGGACCGGGCCGAGCAGCTGCCGCGCTTCGAGGCGGCCCGCGCGGTGGCGCTGGAGGAGTTCCCGCCGGCCGTGCGGGAGGGGCTGCCCGGGGTGTCGCGGGTCCGCGCCGAACTGCTGGAGAGCGGTGACTTCGACGGGGCGCGGGCGTTCGCCGAGCGTGTCGGCGCGGTGAAGGCGCGCGGCGTGGCCGGCCCGCTGCGGTGGGAGGACGGCTGCCTGGCCGCCGACATCACGCTGGACCTGCTGCGCGGGGACGGCGAGCCGCTGGTCCTGGTCGAGCGGGACGGCAGGTGGTGGCTGGACCCGGAGCTGCTGGACGGCGTGCCGGGTGCCGGGGACGGGTACGAGGTGCGCGATCCGTTCCGGCTGGCGTACGCGGAGATCGTGGTCAAGGACCGGGACCGGGAGGACTGGTGGTACCCGGAGGGCGACCTGGAGGTCCGGCTCGAACCGGCCGGCGACGGACGGTCCCGGCCGGTCGCGTCCGGGCGGCTGCGCATCGACCCGGAGCGGCTGTCCGGCGGCGGGCCCCTGGGGCGCGGGGTGTACGACGTGTGGGCGTTCGTCCAGCTGCTGGGCGTCGACCGGATGGTCCGGGTGACCGGTGACGGCGCCCCGGGCAGCCCGGCTGCGGGCCCGGCGCTGACCGGGGGGCGGCTCGCGCTGCCGTACTGGACGGCCGGCGGCCAGCTCGCCCTCGACCTGGACCAGCGGCAGCGCCGGTTCGGCCCCGACACGGCCGGGCCCGCCGCCGCCAACGACGCGCGTGCCGGACGGTCGCTGCCGCTGCCGTACGTGACGGCGGCGTCCGGCGGCCGGGTGCGCGTCAAGGCCGCGGTGTCCGCGCTGACGGTGACCGCCGAGCTGGTCCCCTCCGCCGACGGGACGGCGGTGCGGCTGCGCCTGCCCGACCGCCTCGGCCTCGCGGACGGACGCCACCCGGTCACCTTCCCGAAGGCGGACGCCCCGGTCGCGTACGCCGTCGTCGTCGACGGGGAGCTGCTGCGGCTGGAGGGCCCGGCCTACGCGGCCGGCACCGGGCGCCGGCTCCTCGACGCGGTCGCGGGCAACCGCCGGGCCCGGCGCGTACGGAACCGGCTGGGCCGGCGGCCCTGACCCCGCCCGGCCGCGCGCACGGCGAAGGGCCCGGAACCGGTGCCGGTTCCGGGCCCTTCGCCGTGGCCGGGGTTACTTCGGCTGGGGCTTGCGCACCGTCAGGTGCAGCTCCTTCAGCCGGGCCTCCTCCAGCTCCGTCGGCGCGCCCATCATCAGGTCCTGGGCGTTGCCGTTGAGCGGGAAGGCGATGGTCTCGCGGATGTTGGGCTCGTCGGCCAGCAGCATGACGATGCGGTCCACGCCGGGCGCGATGCCGCCGTGCGGCGGGGCGCCGAAGCGGAACGCGCGGAGCATGCCGGCGAACTTCTCCTCGACGGTCTCGCGGTCGTAGCCCGCGATCTCGAACGCCTTGAGCATGATCTCCGGCTCGTGGTTCCGGATCGCGCCCGAGGACAGCTCGACACCGTTGCAGACGATGTCGTACTGCCAGCCGAGAATGTCCAGCGGGTCCTGGGTCTCCAGGGCCTCCAGGCCGCCCTGCGGCATCGAGAACGGGTTGTGCGAGAAGTCGATCGCGCCGGTCTCCTCGTCCTTCTCGTACATCGGGAAGTCGACGATCCAGCAGAAGCGGAAGACGTTCTCCTCGAACTGGCCGGCGCGCTTGGCGGCCTCGACCCGCACCGCGCCCATGATCTTGGAGACCTCGTCGAACTCGCCCGCGCCGAAGAACACCGCGTGGCCGGGGGCCAGGGAGAGCCGCTTGGTCAGCTCCGCGACGTTCTCCTCGGTGAGGAACTTCGCGATCGGGCCGCTCAGCGCGCCGTCCTCGCCGACGCGCACCCAGGCCAGGCCCTTCGCGCCCTGGGAGACCGCGTAGTCGCCGAGCTGGTCGAAGAACTTGCGGGGCTGGCCGGAGACGTCCGGCACCGCGAGGGCGCGTACGTGCTTGCCGGCGAAGGCCTTGAACTCCGAGCCCTCGAAGACGTCGGTGACGTCGACGAGCTCCAGCTTGGCGCGCAGGTCCGGCTTGTCGGAGCCGTACTTCAGCATCGCCTCGCGGAACGGGATCCGTGGGAACGGGGACGTCACGTGACGGCCGTTGCCGAACTCCTCGAACAGCTCGGTCATGAGCTTCTCGATCGGCTGGAAGACGTCCTCCTGCTCGACGAAGCTCATCTCCACGTCGAGCTGGTAGAACTCGCCCGGCGAGCGGTCCGCGCGGGCGTCCTCGTCACGGAAGCAGGGCGCGATCTGGAAGTACCGGTCGAAGCCGGAGATCATCAGCAGCTGCTTGAACTGCTGGGGGGCCTGGGGGAGGGCGTAGAACCTGCCCGGGTTCAGGCGGGAGGGGACCACGAAGTCGCGGGCACCCTCCGGGGAGGTGGCGCTCAGGATCGGCGTCGCCATCTCGTTGAAGCCCAGCGCGGTCATCTTGTGGCGGATCGCCGAGATGACCTGCGTACGCAGCATGATGTTGCGGTGCATGCGCTCGCGGCGCAGGTCCAGGAAGCGGTACTCCAGGCGCCGCTCCTCGTTGACGCCGTCCTCGGTGTTGATCGTGAAGGGGAGCGGGGCGGCGGCGCCCAGCACCTCGACCACGGAGACCTCGACCTCGACCTCACCGGTCGGCAGCTCGGAGTTGATGTTCTCCGCGCCGCGCGAGACGACCTTGCCGTCGACGCGGACCACGGTCTCCTTGGAGAGCTTGTCCAGCGCGTCGTACGCCTCGGCGCCCGGCCGGGCCACGAGCTGCGTGATGCCGTGGTGATCGCGCAGATCGATGAAGAGGATGCCGCCCAGGTCGCGCCGATTGTGCAGCCAGCCACTCAGCCGGACGTCGGTGCCGACGTCAGAGGCGCGGAGCTCGCCGCAGGTGTGGGACCTGTACCGATGCATCGTCGTTCATCCAGCCTTCGCGGATCGGGGTCGTTGTTTCACGTGAAACTCCCCCCAAGCCTACCGGCCGGGCCGAGATCGCTTCTCCGTCATTACCGTCCGGACACAGTGGCAGCTTTCCGGATCCTCTCCATAAAGTGGTGCAATGCGCACTGGTGAGCCCCTGCCCGCCCTGGGAGACGTCCTCGCCGCCCTCGACACCGGTCTGTGGCACTGGGACACCGCGTCCGGGCTGGTCACGGTCGACGCCGTGGCGGCACGGCTGCTCGGACTCCCCGCCGAACAGGTCACCCTCACGGAGGCCCAGATCCGGTCCCGGCTGCACCCCGTCGACTGGAACGAGATCACCGGAGTGATCCAGCTCGCCGTCGTCGAGGGCACCCTCGCCGAGGTGCGCATCCGGATCATGGACGACCAGAACCGGGTCGTCCGGGTGGTGCGCAGCCGCTCCAAGCCCTCCTTCGACCGCGCCCGCAAGGCGTACGTCCTGACCGGCAGCCTCCAGGAGGTCACCGAGCCCGCCCCGGGCACACCCGCCGGGCGCAGCGCGGTCACCGGCGACTGGCGGCGCTCCCGGGAGGCGTTCCTGCTGGACGCGGGCCGGGCGCTGGCGGAGGCACGGTCGACGCAGGAGGTGCTGCGCGTCGCGGCCAACCTGTCGATGCCGGGATTCTCACCGGACGGACTGGCCGTGTTCGGCGTCGAGGGCGACCGGCTCACGATCATCGGCCACCACGGCCACGAGGCCGGCGACGACAACCCGTTCGCGTACATGCCGCTGGACACGGACTACCCGGCCGCCGAGGTGGTGCGCACGGGCCGCGCGGTCTACCTCTCCTCCCCGGAGCAGTACAAGGCCCGCTACCCGCTCACCTGGCCGCTCGCCCGGCGCTTCGGCCGCCAGTCCTGGGCCTTCCTGCCGCTGACCGCGTCCGGCCGCACGATGGGCGCCTGGCTGGCGGCCTTCGCCTACCCGGTCGCGTTCACCCCCGACGAGCGTTCCGTCCTGACCACGGTCGCCCGGATGCTGGCCCAGGCGCTGTCCCGGGCGGGCACGGCCGAGAACCAGCGGGAACTGAGCGAGGGCCTGCAGCGCACGATGCTGCCCGAGCTCGGCCGGGGTATCCCGGGCATGAGCGTCTCCGCCCGCTACATCCCCACCGGCGGCGGGCTCCAGGTCGGCGGCGACTGGTACGACATCATCCCGCTGCCCGGGGGCACCTCCCGGACGACGTCCGGGGGAGGACGGTTCGCGATGGTCATCGGGGACGTCCAGGGCCATGACGTACGGGCGGCCGGGCTGATGGGCCAGTTGCGGACGGCCCTGCGGGCCTACGCCTCCGAGGGGCACCGCCCCGACGCCGTGCTCTCCCGCGCCTCCCGCTTCCTGCACGGGATCAACGAGGCGGACCCGGTGGAGCTGCGCTTCGCGACCTGCCTGTACGTCGAGGTCGACCCGGCGACCGGCGTACTGGAGGTGGCCCGCGCCGGGCACCCGGACCCGGTGATCCGTATGGCCGACGGCACGGTGCTGGCCCGGCCGACGGCGGGCGGGCTGCCGCTGGGCGTCGCCCCGGACGCCGACTACCCCACCACCCGGCTCGTCCTGGAGTCCGGCGAGACCATGCTGATCTGCACGGACGGGCTGATCGAGACCGGCGGCCACGACCTGGGGACCGGCTGGCAGCGGCTGCGCGGCATCCTCGAGGAGCACAAGGGCACCCAGGAGGAACTGGCCGACGCCCTGGTGCAGGCGGTGCACGGCCCCTCCTCCCACCACACCACCGGCCCGCTCGCCGACCGCCGCGAGGACGACATCGCCCTGATGCTGCTGTCCCGGGAGGGCGAGGGCTGCGGCTGCGGCACGGGGCCGGACACGGTGGATCAGCCGGTGCGCCGCACGGCGCTGACGGTGGCGCAGACCGAGCCCGAGCGGGTCTCGGTGGCCCGCCGGCAACTGCGCGAACTCCTCCACGACTGGTCCTCGCCGGACCAGGTGGACTCGGCGGTGCTGCTGCTGTCGGAGATGCTCACCAACGTCCTCGTGCACACCGACGCCGACGCGCTGCTGCTCGCCGAGGTCACCGTCGGCGGCGACGGCCGCCGGATGCGCGTCGAGGTCACCGACGCCGGCGACGACCTGCCGCACATGCGCCGGCCGGGCGAGCTGGCGTCCTCCGGACGCGGCCTGCTCCTGATCGAACTCCTCGCCCACGCCTGGGGCGTCGACCCGCGCGGCAGGGGCAAGAGCATCTGGTTCGAGCTGTACGAGAAGGACGGGACCGGTCCGCGCTGAACTCCCCTCAGCGCGCGAGGGGATTGCCGTGCCCGGGCAGCCGGCCGCCCGGCACGTACCGCACCCGTCCGTTCGGCTCGGTCACCGGTGCCAGCCCGGCCGCCCGCAGCACGGCGGTCTGCTTCTCCCGGTAGCGCCGGTTGACGATGAACCCCACGGGCAGGAGGGCCATCAGCACGGCCCAGACGGCACCGACGACGACAAGCCCGGTGGTGTGCGCGCCGACCTTGACGGCGATGGCCAGGGCCAGCACGGTGAAGACGCCGCCCGACAGCGCCACCTTCTGCTTCTCGGTGTACCGAGTGGCGAGGTCGTAGCCGATGCGGGCCTTGAGCAGCTCGAACTCCTCGGGCGCGGGGCGCGGCAGCTCACCGCCGTCGGCGGCCCTCGGGTACCGCGCCCGGTTCCGCGCGGCCCGCTCCCGGGCCTCGGGAGTGGGATCGGGCACGAGCAGCATCGTGAGCCCCTTGCCCTGGGCCCCGCCCCCCTGCCGTACGTCCGCGTACTCGTATCCGAACTGCTGGGCGAAGGAGGCGAGCCGTGCGAGCTTCTTCATGGAGCCCATGGCGCTGACGACCCGTACGGGCTCCCCGCTCTCCATCTGCCGCAGCATCTTCCGTATCCGGCGCTCACCCATCGGTTCCCAGCCCCTTCCTCGACGATCCGGCCGCGTACGGACATCATCGGTCCGTACGCGGCCGGGTTCACTGCCGGAGCCGGGCAGTCTTCAGGCGTCGTCGTTGCCGACCGCGGGTCCGCCCTCCGACATGCCGTGCACGGCGGGGACCGTGCCGAGCCGGCCCTTCTGGAAGTCCTCGAAGGCCTGCTGGAGCTCGTCGCGGGTGTTCATCACGAACGGGCCGTAGTGGGCCATCGGCTCCCGGATGGGCCGTCCGCCGAGGAGGACGACCTCCAGGTCCGGGGTGTGGGAGTCCTGCTTCTCGTCCGCGCGGACGGTCAGCGAGGAGCCGGCCCCGAAGACCGCCGTCTGGCCCAGGCGGACCGGACGCCGCTCGGCGCCGACCGCGCCCTTGCCCGCCATGACGTACGCCAGGCCGTTGAAGTCCTCGCGCCAGGGCAGGGTGATCTCCGCGCCCGGCGCGAGCGTCGCGTGCACCATCGTGATCGGCGTGTGCGTGACGCCCGGACCCTCGTGGCCGTCCAGCTCACCGGCGATGACGCGCAGCAGCGCGCCGCCGTCGGGGGAGGTGAGGAGCTGGACGCTGCCGCCCCGGATGTCCTGGTAGCGCGGCGCCATCATCTTGTCCTTGGCGGGGAGGTTCACCCAGAGCTGGAGCCCGTGGAAGAGCCCGCCGGACATGACGAGCTGCTCCGGCGGCGCCTCGATGTGGAGCAGACCGCTGCCGGCCGTCATCCACTGGGTGTCGCCGTTGGTGATGGTGCCGCCGCCGCCGTGGCTGTCCTGGTGGTCGAAGATCCCGTCGATGATGTAGGTGACGGTCTCGAAGCCGCGGTGCGGGTGCCAGGGGGTGCCCTTCGGCTCCCCGGGCGCGTACTCCACCTCGCCCATCTGGTCCATCATGATGAACGGGTCGAGATGGCGGTAGTTGATCCCGGCGAACGCCCGGCGCACCGGGAAGCCCTCGCCCTCGAAACCGCTCGGCGCGGTCGTGACGGTGAGCACGGGGCGTGCCACGGCGTCGGCGGGCGCGGTCACACGGGGCAGCGTCAACGGGTTCTCGACGGTCACTGCAGGCATGTCGGTACCTCCTCGGGTACGCTCATTTTAGTTGAGCGTTGAACTTCCTGCCACCCCGAACGACGAAAGCCCGGAGGACATTCCCTCCGGGCCCGGCGTTCAGGGGTGACAGCGGTCAGCCATACATGCGGCGCATCGCGAACTCGACCATCTGCTCCACGGCCTTCGCGTCGAACACCATCCGGTGCTCGCCCTCCATGTCGAGCACGAAGCCGTACCCCGTGGGCAGCAGGTCGATCACCTCGGCGCCGGTGATCACGAAGTACTTGGACTCCTTGCCCGCGTACCGCCGCAGCTCCTTCAGCGAGGTGAACATCGGGATCACCGGCTGCTGGGTGTTGTGCAGGGCGAGGAATCCGGGGTTGTCGCCGCGCGGGCAGTAGACCTTGGAGGTGGCGAAGACCTGCTGGAAGTCCTCGGCCGCCATCTGCCCGGTGGTGAACGCGCGCACCGCGTCGGCGAGCGAGGGCGCGGACGGCTCCGGATACAGCGGCGCCTGCTGCCCGTACCCGCCCTGCATCTGCTGCTGCGGCGGGACGTAACCCTGCTGCGCCCCCGCGCTCTGGTCGTAGCCGTACATGCCGCACAGACTACTGATCCGCCGGGAGGGCTGGGTCACAGATGTCCGGATCGGGGTTGCTTCTTATTACCGACGGGTAGCATCATCGTAGCTACTTGCCGGTACGCGAATCATGTGAATCAGCCGCGAGGAGTCAGCGCCTCGCCGATACCTTTCCAACGGAGCCGTCGCCATGGGGCACTACAAGTCGAATCTCCGCGACATCGAGTTCAACCTCTTCGAGGTGCTCGGACGCGACAAGCTGTACGGCACGGGTCCGTTCGAGGAGATGGACGTCGAGACCGCGAAGAGCATCCTGGAGGAGCTCACCCGCCTCTCGGAGAACGAGCTGGCGGAGTCCTTCACCGACGCCGACCGCAACCCGCCGGTCTTCGACCCGGAGACCAGCACCGCGCCCGTCCCGGCGTCCTTCAAGAAGAGCTACCAGGCCTTCATGGACTCCGAGTACTGGCGCCTGGGCCTGCCCGAGGAGATCGGCGGCACCACCGCCCCCCGCTCCCTCATCTGGGCCTACGCCGAGCTGATCCTGGGCGCCAACCCGGCCGTGTGGATGTACTCCTCGGGCCCCGCCTTCGCCGGCATCCTCTTCGAGGAGGGCAACGAGGTCCAGAAGCACATCGCGAAGATCGCCACCGAGAGGCAGTGGGGCTCCACGATGGTGCTCACCGAGCCGGACGCCGGCTCGGACGTGGGCGCCGGCCGCACCAAGGCGGTCCAGCAGGAGGACGGCTCCTGGCACATCGAGGGCGTGAAGCGGTTCATCACCTCCGGTGAGCACGACATGTCGGAGAACATCCTCCACTACGTGCTGGCCCGCCCCGAGGGCGCCGGACCCGGCACCAAGGGCCTGTCCCTCTTCCTCGTCCCGAAGTACGAGTTCGACTTCGAGACCGGCGAGCTCGGCGAGCGCAACGGCGTCTACGCCACCAACGTCGAGCACAAGATGGGCCTGAAGGCCTCCAACACCTGCGAGATGACCTTCGGCGACCGCCACCCCGCCAAGGGCTGGCTGATCGGCGACAAGCACGACGGCATCCGCCAGATGTTCCGCATCATCGAGTTCGCCCGCATGATGGTCGGCACGAAGGCGATCTCCACGCTGTCGACGGGCTACCTCAACGCGCTGGAGTACGCCAAGGAGCGCGTCCAGGGTCCGGACCTGGCCAACTTCATGGACAAGTCGGCCCCCAAGGTCACCATCACGCACCACCCGGACGTCCGCCGCTCCCTCATGACGCAGAAGGCGTACGCGGAGGGCATGCGCGCCCTCGTCATGTACACCGCCTCCGTCCAGGACGCCATCCAGGTCAAGGAGGCGGCCGGCGAGGACGCCTCCACCGAGCACGCGCTGAACGACCTGCTCCTGCCGATCGTCAAGGGATACGGCTCCGAGAAGGCCTACGAGCAGCTCGCCCAGTCGCTGCAGACCTTCGGCGGCTCCGGCTTCCTCCAGGAGTACCCGATCGAGCAGTACATCCGGGACTCCAAGATCGACACCCTGTACGAGGGCACCACCGCGATCCAGGGCCAGGACTTCTTCTTCCGGAAGATCGTCCGCAACCAGGGCGCGGCGCTGAACTCGCTGGCCGAGGACATCAAGAAGTTCCTGGCGCTCGGCGAGGGCGGCGAGGAGCTCGGCACGGCCCGCGAGCACCTGGCCAAGGCGGCCGTCGAGCTGGAGGCCATCGTCGGCCTGATGCTCACCGACCTCGCGGCCACCGAGCAGGACGTCAGGAACATCTACAAGGTGGGGCTCAACACCACCCGCCTGCTGATGGCCTCCGGTGACGTGATCGTCGGCTACCTGCTGCTGCGCGGCGCCGCGATCGCCGCCGAGAAGCTCCCGACGGCCTCCGCCAAGGACGTCGCCTTCTACACCGGCAAGATCGCGGCGGCGAAGTTCTTCGCGGCCAACGTCCTGCCCGGCGTCACCCTGGCCCGCAAGGTCGCCGAAGGCGTCGAGCTGGACCTGATGGAGCTGGACGAGGCGGCCTTCTAGCCCCTTCCGGGACCTCCCGGGACCCTCCCGGACCTCCCCGGACAGACCCCACGAGATCCAGCCGGACCCCGCCCGAGGGCCCGCTCCCGCACCGGGAAGCGGGCCCTCGTCCTCGTTAAGGTGAACCCATGAGCGCACCCTCCCGCTTCGACCGCGGCCACACCGACGACCTGATGTCCTTCCTGGCGGCGAGCCCCACGCCGTACCACGCCGTGGCGAACGCCGCCGAGCGGCTGGAGAAGGCGGGCTTCCGGCAGGTCGCGGAGACGGACGCCTGGGACGGGTCGGCCGGCGGCAAGTACGTGCTGCGCGGTGGTGCGATCATCGCCTGGTACGTCCCCGAGGGCGCCGACGCGCACACCCCCTTCCGGATCGTCGGCGCCCACACCGACTCCCCCAATCTGCGCGTCAAGCCCCGGCCCGACAGCGGGGCGCACGGCTGGCGCCAGGTCGCCGTGGAGATCTACGGCGGGCCACTGCTCAACTCCTGGCTCGACCGCGACCTGGGCCTGGCCGGCCGGCTCTCCCTGCGCGACGGCTCCACCCGGCTGGTCAACGTCGACCGCCCCCTGCTGCGGGTCCCCCAGCTCGCCATCCACCTGGACCGCTCGGTCAACGCCGACGGCCTCAAGCTCGACAAGCAGCGGCACATGCAGCCGGTGTGGGGCATGGGCGACGACGTCCGCGACGGCGACCTGATCGCCTTCCTGGAGGAGACCGCCGGGCTCGCCTCCGGCGAGGTCACCGGCTGGGACCTGATGGTGCACTCCGTCGAAGCGCCCGCCTACCTGGGCCGCGACCGCGAGCTGGTGGCCGGCCCGCGCATGGACAACCTGCTCTCGGTGCACGCCGCCACGGCCGCGCTCGCCGCCGTGGCGGGCCGGGACTCCGGCCTCTCCCACATCCCCGTCCTCGCCGCCTTCGACCACGAGGAGAACGGCTCCCAGTCCGACACCGGCGCGGACGGCCCGCTGCTCGGCGGCGTCCTGGAGCGTTCGGTGTTCGCGCGCGGAGGATCGTACGAGGACCGGGCCCGGGCCTTCGCCGGCAGCGTCTGCCTCTCCTCCGACACCGGCCACGCCGTCCACCCCAACTACGCGGAGCGGCACGACCCGACGCACCACCCGCGCGTCGACGGCGGCCCCATCCTCAAGGTGAACGTCAACAACCGCTACGCCACGGACGGTTCCGGCCGGGTGGTCTTCGCGGCGGCCTGCGAGAAGGCGGACGTCCCGTTCCAGTCCTTCGTCTCCAACAACGCGATGCCGTGCGGCACCACCATCGGCCCGATCACCGCCGCCCGGCACGGCATCAGGACCGTCGACATCGGCGTGGCCATCCTGTCGATGCACAGCGCCCGCGAACTGTGCGGCGCGCAGGACCCGTTCCTGCTCGCGAACGCGCTGGTGGCGTTCCTCGACGGCTAGTCAACTGTCCTGCCGCCCACGGCGCATGGGCGCCGCCCGCCCGGGTACCCGGTGCACACCGGAAACACCGGACAGGGAGGCGACACTCATGGGCCTCGGCGGATGCATCATCCTCATCGCCGTGGGAGCAATCCTCACGTTCGCGACCGACTGGGACATGCAGGGTGTCAACCTTGACCTGGTCGGCGTCATCTTCATGATCGTCGGTCTGATCGGCGTCGCGACCTTCAGCAGCATCGCCCGGCGCAGGCGGGTCGTGGTACCCCCCGCCACACCGGTCGTCGACGACACCACCCGCCCGCGCACCCGCGACGGGTACAGCGACGGGTACGGGGTGTAGGGCCACCGCGGCCCGCACCCTGGACCGTTCGACCCAGGAAGGTTTTCAAGAGAACACCCACCCATCTCAGCAAGTAACTCAGTAATGTACTGAGTTATGGACTTCACCGTTATCGCGCACGCTGTAGAGGTAGATGACGGCATCAAGCTGCTCTCGATGCGCTTCATCAAGAAGTACGCGGCGCCGGACCGGCAGCGGCTGAGCGCCGAGCTTTGCGAGGAGATCGCGAAGGAACTCGACAAGCTCGGGCTCATCACGCTGCCCCGGCGGCTGCCTACGTCCGAGAACGCGTCCGTATTCGTGATCGAGAAGGACAGCGCCCTCGGTCAGACCGTGGCCGTCGCGTCAGCCCTCGCCACCCTCGACAGGCTCGGCCAGAACCCGCTCCCTTGGCTTTTCGAAAACTACTCCGAAGCGCGCACCCAATTGATCCCCTGACATCTGGACTGGATCATTTCTGACCATACGAATCCAAGTTCGATCAGGTTTCGAAATCGGCTTGGTGAGGCCCCCTCGGATCAGTAGTTTTATCGGTGCGCGAAGCGAGGCGCCTGCAACGCGCGAGCACCGCCGTTGCAGCGGAGGCTCCCCGACATCCTTTGCCACGCAATGGAGTTGAGCCTTGAACGCTTCTGAGAAGCACTCTGCCACCCCCGCCGCCGGCGGCGGGAAGGATCGCATACCCCATACATTCACGAAAGCGAATAACCCGCCCCGAAGCGTCTATGTCGTCGCCCTGTCCGGCGGCCCGGACATGGCCGTCGCCGGTTTGCTCCAGATGTCGTACGAGGCTCTGGAGTCGAAGGACCCGGTCAGTACGTGGGACGAGTTCCGCGAGGAGCTGTACGCGGACCCCGCGCTGAACGTCAGACGTGGTGACACGCTCCGCGCGAGGAAGCTCGCGGCCGGACAGGGCAGGCCGCGCCTCACATCGATCCAGCGCGGTCCGAGCCGGGCCGAGCAGTGGGGTTATCGGCATGTCCTGCGGCGCGGGCTGAAGGTCATCGCCCGGTTGCCCGGGACCACGGTCGGCACCGCTCTCGGAGCCGGGACGAGTACCGCCGCGACGACCGCGGCCCTCCTCGAAGGGCTGTCGTCCCGCCACCGCGAGGACGGATCGGCCGCCCTGGTGCTCATCCGCGCCCACACGAGCGTCACCCACTGGTACGAGCTCACCCCCCGCCCGGCCCCGACAGCCCCGGACCTGCTCCAGGGCCCGCCGTATGCCCTGACCGCCGCGGACGGCCTGCTGGAGGCCGCCGAGTTCGTCGCGTACTGCGCGTACCAGCACCACGCCCGGTTTCACAACCGCCGGTTCCTGTGGGAGTGGTTTCCCGAGCTGCTCCCGGGCGCCCTGTGCCCCCTCCGGATCTGACGCCCGCCGCGTTCGACGAGCGTCACCGGCCGAGCATCGGGCCGACGCCGGAGGAGACTCCGGCCGTCGTCCCCGGCTGCCCGGCGCCGGAGTTTCCTCCAGGCGGTGGGCCTGTGCGGTCCACCCCTGTCACTTCCCGTCCCCTTGGCCTCGCCGGCCTGCCCTGTCCGTTCCCGTACCCGGAGGTCTCACCCATGCCCGTTCACGCCCCCCGCTCCTTCACCGTGCAGTGGGGTTCCGAATCCGTACTGGTGTCCAACGTCGAGCCCGAGTTGCCGGTCGCGACCGCGGACGCGGACCTCACGAAGGTGGTCGAGGCGGGCCGGGCCAACCCGGTGACGCTGCTGCCGGAAGCCGCCTGGCAGGCCGTCGCCCGCGCCACGACCAGCCCCGACGGCGTCGCGGTGCAGCTGCGGCCCACCGCCGCCGAGCCCGCCGGACTGCTGATGGTGGAGAACGTCGACGGCGCGACCCTGCGTTCGGTCGTCACCCGCGTCCACCTCAGTGAGATGCTCCCCGGCATCCAGCCTCGCACCGGGATGGAGGTCATGGAGATCCCGGACCCCCAGGTCCAGGGGCTCACGGACGCCGACCGCCCCTGCGCCATCGTGCGCTACCGGTACCAGAACCCCACCCACCTGCGGAACCATGTGTGGCAGACCATCCACGGCACGCTGTCGCTCAACAGCTACGCACCTTCCATCCTGGCCCGTAAGGTCACTCGTAACCTCATCGCACACCCCGTCGAGATCACCTTCGAGGACGGCACCGAGTCCTTCCACGCCCTCGTCGTACGGGACGGCATCACCCGGCTCGCGAGCGCCTGGTCCGTCCTCGCCGGGCCGGACGCGGACGCGGCGGAAACCGCCGAGCTCGCGGTGGACTCTCTCTTCGGCAAGAACATCACCGTAACGGCGGCGCAGGGCGGCAGCCCGTTCGGGCAGCGCCTTGCCGCAAGCCGGGAGAAGTGGCGCCGGACACTCCGGGAGGAGTTCGCCCGGGGCATCGCCGAGCAGCAGCCCGGGACGCGCACCGCCCAGATCGCCCAGACCTCCGTCCTCCCGGCCCAGATCGCCGTCGGAGCGGAGGGGCACCCCGGGCACCTGCTGGCCGCCGAGGACATCTTCGACGACGCGATCCGCTCCGTACTGGCCTCGGTGCACGTCGAGTTCAAGCAGTGGGACACGGCCGCCCAGAACGTCGAGGTCGCCACGCGTGCCCTCAAGCGCGTGATCCAGCTCGGTGACTCCCTGGTGCCCAAGGACGATCTCCAGACCGTCTACGGTCTGGCCGTCGGCCGCATCCCCGTGGAGGAGCTGCCGAGGGTGTTCGCCGGCGACGCAGGCTCCGAGCCTCCCGGCACCGCCCTGTGGCGCAGCGTCTACCTGGTGCACGCCCTGACCCGGCCGGAGCTGCTGGAGCCCTTGAAGGACCAGGCCAAGGCCATCAAGGGGGGCAAGCGCATGGGCCTGAAGGGATTCGCGGAACTGCTCGGTCCGCTGATCGACCTGCCGTGGCGCTCGCACAAGAAGCACGTCACCACCCAGGCGCGCAACGCCTGGAACAACGGCGGTGTCCTGACCTCCGACGTCATCCAGGAGTGGGAGCCGTGCCCCACGGACGACTTCACGAGCCTGGTGAAGCCCGCCCTGGCCGGTGACACCGACGCACGCTGCACCCTGGCCGTGGCCGGAGGCGTGGCGCTGATCGCCGACAAGCTCCTGACCCGGAACGTCGGTTCGGCCCTCATGGCCGCCAAGGAGAAGGGCGGCGTCCCGTTCCGCGCCGACGTCAACCAGGTCGTCGAGGACTTGTCCCAGCAGCACAACGAGCTGGGACTGTGGACCCTCGCGCTGGCCGCGAACCGGTTCCGCAGCGACGCCCTGCCGGAGAACGCCGTGACGATGCGCCAGCTCATCCACAAGCAGAAGACAGGAGGCGCTCCCGGCACGCCGTACGTGCACTTCAAGGTCGACCTGGACAGCCCCGACCTGATCGAGCGTGATGCCGACGGGGTGCCCGTGACGCTGTACCAGTGGGACGTCGTCTGGGCCTCGAACCCGGAACGCGCCCTCAAGGCGCATCCCCCGAAGGCACCCCTCGTTCCGCGCCCGTCGGGCCCGGTGACCGGCTCGGCGCCGGAGGCCGCCGGAAGTGGATCCGCGGAGGCAGACGGGAGTACGCCGGGCGGGGCCCACGACGACACGGACCCCGGCACGAGCGCCCCGTCCCCGGACCCGGACGGACCGCACGAGGCGCACCGGCCCGCCAGCCAGCGCGCCGCCGAACACCGGCTGGTCCTGCGGCAGAGCATCACGGACGCCCGGGACTCCCTCGACCGGCTGCTCCTCCTCGAACCAGAGGTCGGCAACCACACCCCCATCGTCCCGGTGGGCGTCCTGGACGAGCTCCACATGCTGCTCATCGGCCTGCAGACGGACGTGGAGAACCTGCGCCGGAGGGCCACCCGGGAAGAGACGGTGCCGGAGGACGAGGAGGATCCGGAGGAAGGGGGGGCATGAGCTCCCGCCGTGCCTGGTCCGTGCGCATGAGGACCAGCAGCCCTTGCCGGTCGGCTCGGAGACTCGGGCGCGGGCGCGTCGGCAGGGTGGGAACGTGAGGACGGCGTCGTTCATACTTCGAACCTGCCGACCGCGTACGAGGGCCGGGATCGTACACGTGTGACACGGGCAAGGGGGCGACGGTTGACCGCGAACGGGAACGGGACCACCGAGGACGGAACGGCGCGGGAGTTCCAGGCACTACCGGGACGCACGGAGGACCGGTGGGAAGCGTTCGCCAGGCGTCTGACAGCCGTGGTCCGGCTCCTCGGGCTGGATGTCCCCCGGTGCCGGATCCCTCTGACCGATGGACTTGGGAGCGCCGCGTCCGGACCGCGTTGCGTGAAGCCTGCCGCCGAGGCGTGGACCTGCCCGAGGATGCTTTCGACGTGCTGATCGAGGCGGCCGTCCACGATCCCGATCCGAGCTTCAACCGTCAGTTCGTCGAGCCGGCGCTGAACGCGTTCGGGCAGCGCCGCGTCCAGGCCGCGCTGCTCGACTGCCTGCGAACGGGCACGAATGCCGATCGGGCGGGTGCCGCGCGGGCCTGGTACTGGTCGGCCCTGCCCGCGCGGATGCCCCTCGTACGGGCGGAGGACCCCGACGCCGCCGAGCGGGCGGAACCCGATGAGGACGCAGACATCCCGGCCGAGTGGCGGGATGCCGCGCTGCGTGAGTTCGTGAGCAACGAGCACCTGGACGTCCGGCGTTGTCTCCTTCCCGGACTGCCCCTGCGGAAGTCGGCCCATCCGCCTGAGCTGCACGACCTGGTGGACACGGCGGTGAGGATCGCCCGATCCCATCCGGACGCGTACATCCGCCACCGCGTGGAACACCAGGTCGGCGGCTGACACCCCGCACCACCGGTCAGCCGAGCGCGTGCCCGGTCGTCGTGTCCACGTGGGCCGGGACCTCGTCGTGGCGGTCGCCGGTGGTGAGGGTGCCGGTGGGCTCGAAGAGGAGGATGGCGGTGGGGACGAGGGCGTGCGGCTTGTGCTCGGTGCCGCGGGGGACCGTGAACACGGAGCCCTTCGGGAGGACGACCGTGCGCTCGCAGGCCGGCTCGCGCAGCGAGATGTGCAGTTCGCCGTCGAGGACGAGGAAGAACTCGTCGGTGTGGTCGTGCGCGTGCCAGACGTGCTCGCCCTCCACCTTGGCGACGCGTACGTCGTAGTCGTTGACGGCGGTGACGATGCGGGGGCTCCACCGCTCCGTGAAGGAGTCGAGGGCGCGGTCGAGGGAGACGGGTTCCTGTGCCATGCCGTCAGCGTCGTCGATGCGCCGGCACCGGGCCAGTGCTAGAAATCGCGCATGCCGCAAGGATCCTCTCAGTCCCCGCGCACCCACCGCGTCGCCGTGATCGTCGACGAGGGCACCAACCCGTTCGAGGTCGGTGTGGCCACCGAGCTGTTCGGGCTGCCCCGGCCCGAACTGGGCATGCCGTGTGCGCCCTACCGGGTGACGTTGTGCACGCCCACGCCGGAGGTGCCCATGAACCATGGGTTCTTCACGATGACCGGGGTGGCCGGGCTGGATGCCGTGGACGACGCCGACACCCTCGTCGTGCCCGGGCGGCCGGACAACGTCGTACCGCGCGGAGAGGCGGTCCTCGACGCGATCCGGCGCGTCCACGCGCGGGGCGCCCGTCTCGTCAGCTTCTGCACCGGCACCTTCGCCCTCGCCGAGGCGGGTCTGCTCGACGGGCGCCGCGCCGCGACGCACTGGATGTGGGTGGACGCCTTCCGGGAGCTGCACCCGAAGGTGCTGCTGGAGCCGGATGTGCTGTTCGTGGACGACGGGGACGTCCTCACCGCCGCGGGCAGCTCCGCCGCGCTGGACCTGGGGCTGCACCTGTGGCGCCGGGACCACGGGGCCGAGACCGCCAACGCGGTCTCCCGGCGCCTGGTGTTCGCCGCGCACCGGGACGGCGGACAGCGGCAGTTCGTGGAGCGTCCGGTTCCGGCCGTGCCGGACGAGTCGTTGGGACCGTTGCTGGCGTGGGCGCAGGCACGGCTGGCCGAACCGCTGGCGGTGGCGGACCTGGCGGCGCGGGCGGCGGTGAGCCCGGCCACCCTGCACCGGCGGTTCCGCGCGCAGCTCGGCACGACGCCGCTCGCGTGGCTGACCGGTGAGCGCGTGGCGCTGGCGTGCCGGCTCATCGAGCGGGGAGAGCGGCGGCTGGACGTGGTGGCCGCGCGCAGCGGCCTGGGGACGGCGGCGAACCTGCGGGCGCGGCTGCGGCGCGGGACGGGACTCAGCCCGTCGGCCTACCGGCGGCGTTTCGGAACGCCCGGCGGGGAAGCCCTCGTGCCATGAGATTCCTTGTGCGGGACCGGATCCTCGGGATCGGGGACGACTACTGGATCGAGGACGACCGGGGGAACCGGGTCTTCCTCGTCGACGGCAAGGCCATGCGGCTGCGGGACACCTTCGAGCTGAAGGACACCGAGGGCCGCGTCCTCATCGACATCCGCCAGAAGATGTTCGCCCTGCGGGACACCATGGTGATCGAGCGCGGCGGGGAGCCGCTGGCGACCGTCCGGCGCAAACGGCTGTCGCTGCTGCGCAACCACTACCGGGTGGCGCTGGCGGACGGCGGCACCGAACTGGACGTCAGCGGCCGGATCCTCGACCGGGAGTTCGCCGTCGAGTACGACGGCGAACTGCTCGCCGTGATCTCCCGGCGGCTGCTGAGCCTGCGGGACACCTACGCCGTCGACGTCGTGCGCGAGGACGCGGACCCGGCGCTGCTGATCGCGGTGGCGGTGTGCGTGATCAACCTGGCGGAGAAGGAGCGGGAGGACTAGGCCCCCGCCCCGGTCAGCCGCGGGGGCGGTCCAGGCCCAGGACGCGGTCCTTGAGGGCCGGGAAGCGGTCGCGGGTGCCCGCCACCGTGGCCGGGTCGAAGTCGACCGTGAGGACCTGCTCGCCGGGGCCCGCCTCGGCCAGGACCTCGCCCCACGGATCCACCACGATCGAGTGACCCGCCTGCGGAACCCCCGCGTGGGTCCCGGCCGTTCCACAGGCGAGGACGAACGCCTGGTTCTCCACCGCCCGTGCCCGGGCCAGGAGCGTCCAGTGGGACCGGCGGCGCTCCGGCCAGCCCGCCGGGACGACGAGGGTCTCGGCACCGGCGTCGACGAGACCGCGGAAGAGTTCGGGGAAACGGAGGTCGTAGCAGGTCGCCACACCGACGACGGTGTGCGGCAGACGGACCGTCACCAGTGCGTCGCCCGCCCCCATCAGCACGGCCTCGCCCTTGTCGAAGCCGAAGCGGTGGATCTTGCGGTAGGAGGCGGCCAGGTCCCCGGAGGGGGAGAAGACGAGGGAGGTGTTGTAGAGGGTGCCGTCAGGGGCACGCTCGGGGATCGAGCCCGCGTGCAGCCACACGCCCGCGTCGCTCGCGGCCTTGGCCATCGCCTCGAAGGTCGGCCCTTCGAGGGGTTCCGCCTCACTGCCGAACCGCTCGTACGCGAACGCGCCCGTGGTCCACAGCTCCGGCAGCACGACGAGATCGGCCCCGGCCTGATCCCGTACCGTCCCGGCGACCCGCAACCGACGCGATTCGACCGATTCGTCCTCGTTCACGGCGACTTGGAGCAAGGAAGCGCGCACACTACCACCGTCCTGGCATTCGACCCGCGCACACGGGCCTACGATCGTCACACGAAAGCACTGCCGGGGTGCCTCACAGCAGCGTAACTTAGCGTCCCGAGACACCCGCCGAGTGCAGCCACCGCCCACTGGCACCGCCGCCACAACCTGCCCGTGTACCGACCGCCGAGGGGTCCCGTTTCCGTGAGCCTGCATCCCACCCTCCAGCCCTACGCCGACGCCTGGACCCACTCCATCGAGGCGATATCCGAGCTGGTGCAGCCGCTCCCGGAGGCCGACTGGAACCGGCGGACGCCGTGCCCGGGCTGGTCGGTCCGCGACATCGTCTCGCACGTCATCGGCCTGGACTCCGAGATGTACGGCGACCCCCGCCCCATCCACACCCTGCCGCGCGACCTGTTCCACGTCACCAACGACCACCAGCGGTACATGGAGATGCAGGTCGACGTGCGCCGCCACCACACGGCGCCGGAGATGACCTCCGAGCTGGAACTCATGATCATCCGCCGCAACCGTCAGCTGCGGAACGAGAACCGCGCGCCCGGCGCCACGGTGCGCGGACCGCTCGGCACGGAGCTGACGCTGGAGGAGTCCATGCGCCGGCACGCCTTCGCCGTGTGGGCGCATGAACAGGACCTGCGCACGGCCCTCGGCCGCCCCGGCAACCTCGACTCCCCCGGCGCGTACATCGCCCGTGACGTGCTGCTCGCCGAGCTGCCGCGCGTGGTCGCCGAGCTGGCGCAGGCACCGCGCAGCTCGGCCGTGGTCATCGACGTCCACGGTCCGGTGGAGTTCCTGCGCACCATCCGCGTCGACATCCAGGGCCGGGGCACCCTGGAAACGGCCCCGGCCCTCGGCCCGGCCGCCTCCCTCGCCCTCGACTGGGAGACCTACGTCCGCCTGGCCTGCGGCCGGGTGACGGCGGAAGCGGTGACGGACCGGGTGAAGACGGAGGGCGACCCGGACCTGGCGGCGGCGATCCTCCGCTACTTCGCGGTCACGCCGTAAAAGTCGCGGGCAATCGTGCCTCCCCCAGTGCCTTATGGGCCTGGGAGGTACCCCCAGCGGCACGGGTGGGCTGGGGGTACTCCCTCTGGGGGAGGCACCCGGCAAGCGCCGGCCGCGCGACCCACCCCCGCCCAGCAGCGACACCGGGCGCCTACACAGGCACGTGCACCGAACTCACCCGGCTCGCGACCAACCGCTCCCGCTCCCTGCGCACCGCCCGCCTCCGCAACCGCAGAATCTGGGTGACACCCAACACCTGCAGCACGAACACGGCCGAGAAGGCGACGGCATAGTCGTCCCCCGTCGCATCCAGCAGCACCCCGACCGCGAGCAGCGTCGTCATGGAGGCCACGAAGCCCCCCATGTTCGTGATCCCCGACGCCGTCCCCTGCCGCTCGGCCGGATTCGCCGGCCGCGCGAAGTCGAACCCGATCATCGACGCCGGCCCGCAGGCCCCCAGCACCACGCACAACACCACCAGCAGCCACATCGGCGCCGTGTCCGCCGGCCAGACCAGCGTCGCGGCCCACAGCACCGCCGTCGCCCCCACCGTCCCCAGCGCCAGCGGCAGCCGCGCCTCGTGACGCCGGGCGATGATCTGGCCGTAGACGAGCCCGAAGGCCATGTTGGACAGCACGACGAGGGTCAGCAGCTCGCCGGCGACCGCCCGCGACAGCCCCTGCGCCTCCACCAGGAACGGCATCCCCCACAGCAGCAGGAACACCATCGCCGGGAACTGGGTCGTGAAGTGCACCCACAGCCCCAGCCGCGTCCCCGGCTCCCGCCAGGAGGCGGCGATCTGACGGCGTATGTAAGCGGCCCCCTGGTGCGGCACCGGCTCCGGTTCGTACCCCTCGGGATGGTCCTTGAGGAAGAACAGGAGCAGCACGAACACCACGACACCGGCCAGCGCGCTCCCCGCGAACGCCGCCGTCCAGCCGACGCCGTGCAGCAGCCGTGCGATGACCAGCGTGGAGACGAGGTTTCCGGCCATTCCGGCCAGCCCCGCCATCTGCGCGATCAGCGGCCCGCGCCGGGCCGGGAACCACCGGGTGCCCAGCCGCAGCACGCTGATGAACGTCATCGCGTCACCGCAGCCGAGCAGGGCCCGAGAGGCGAGCGCCATGCCGTACGACGGGGAGAACGCGAAGCCGAGCTGCCCGGCCGTGAACAGCACCACGCCGATGCCCAGCACCTTCTTGGTGCCGAGCCGGTCGACCAGCAGTCCGACGGGGATCTGCATGCCCGCGTAGACCAGCAGCTGGAGGATGGAGAAGGTGGACAGGGCGGAGGCGCCCACGTCGAAGCGGTCGGCGGCGTCGAGGCCGGCCACCCCCAGCGACGTACGGAAGATGACGGCGACGAAGTAGACCGAGACGCCGATCCCCCACACGGCGAGGGCGCGCCGTCCGCCGGGAGGATCCCCGGGCAGCGTGCCGCTCATCGCACCTCGCCCCGGGCCAGGTGGGAGAACCAGCCGACGTGCCGGTGCACGACCCCGACGGCAGCCTCCGCGTCGCCGGAGCGCAGCGCCTGGAGGATCTCCCCGTGCTCGGCGAGGGTCTTGGCGATCCGGTCGGGGTGGGAGTGCATCACGGCGACGCCCATCCGGAGCTGGCGGTCGCGGAGCTGGTCGTAGAGGCGGGAAAGGATCTCGTTGCCACCGCTGCGGACGATCTCGGCGTGGAAGCACCGGTCGGTGACGGAGGCCGCGGCGAAGTCACCGGCCGCGGCCTGCTCCTTCTGCCGGGCGAGCAGCTCCTCGAGGCGCTCGATGAGACCGGGCGGCGCGGGTACGGCCTTCCGGGCGGCGTGCTCCTCGACGAGCAGCCGGGTCTCGACGACGTCGGCGATCTCCTGCGCGGAGACGGGCAGGACGAGGGCGCCCTTCTTCGGGTAGAGCTTGAGCAGCCCTTCGGCCTGCAGCCGCAGCAGCGCCTCGCGCACGGGGGTCCGCGAGACCCCCACGGCCTCGGCCAGCTCGCCTTCGGTGAGCAGCGTCCCGCCCTCGTAGCGGCGGTCCAGTACGCCCTGCTTGACGTGGGTGTAGACGCGGTCGGCGGCGGGGGGTTGCTTCACGGGGGCCATGCTGGTCATGCGGACAGGATAGATACAACACGCACGCATGGAAGAATCCATCCACGATGCGGACTCCGATACGGGTTCGGATACAGGCTCCGACCCGGACCCGGACCCGGAGAAGTCGGAAGCGACCCCCGATCCACGCACAACCATCCGCACACGTCACGAGTCAGACAGGCGCGGCCCCTTTATGGCCGCGCCTCAACTTGGCCGCAGGGTAAGGCCATTCCAGGTAATCGGGGTATTCGACTTGAAGATCGACATTCAGGGCTTCCGTGTCCGCAGAGCCGTCGGCGTCGCCATGACCACCGGCGCCGTACTCGCCTCCGGGGCCCTCTACGCCGCGCCCGCGCAGGCCGCCGCCGCGCCGTCCATCGTCGCCAAGGGCGGCTTCGTGATGAACAACGCGAACGGCAAGTCGCTGTACACGAAGGCGGCGGACACACGCCGTTCGACCGGCTCGACGACGAAGATCATGACCGCGAAGGTGGTGCTGGCGCAGAAGAACCTGAACCTCGACACCAAGGTCACGATCCAGAAGGCGTACAGCGACTACATCGTGAAGAACAACGCCTCGTCGGCGCGGCTGATCGTCGGTGACAAGGTCACCGTGCGCCAGCTCCTGTACGGGCTGATGCTGCCGTCCGGCTGCGACGCGGCGTACGCGCTGGCGGACAAGTTCGGCTCGGGCTCGACGCGTGCGGCCCGCGTGAAGTCGTTCATCGGCAAGATGAACTCCGAGGCGAAGAAGCTGGGCCTGAAGAACACCCACTTCGACTCCTTCGACGGCATCGGGAACGGCAGCAACTACTCGACGCCGCGCGATCTGACGAAGATCGCGAGCAGCGCGATGAAGAGCTCCACGTTCCGCTCGATCGTGAAGACGAAGAAGTACACGGCGAAGACCAAGACGAAGACGGGCAGCACCCGCACGATGGCGCCGTGGACCAACACGAACACGCTGCTCAGCAGCTACAGCGGCACGATCGGCGTGAAGACCGGCTCGGGCCCGGAGGCCAAGTACTGCCTGGTCTTCGCCGCGACCCGCAACGGCAAGACGGTCATCGGCACGGTCCTCGCCTCCTCCTCCGCCACCCAGCGCGAGAAGGACGCCAAGAAGCTCCTGGGCTACGGCTTCGGCAAGATCTGACACCACCGAACCGGGAAGGGGCCCACCCGCACGGGTGGGCCCCTTCCGTATGCCTCGCACGGCCTTCGGCATGGGGCCACGAAAGATGTCCGAGACCGTGACTGGAAGTCACGGTCTCAGCGTTTACGCAGGTGGGAACGGTGCTGAGAAATGTCGTCGTGCCGCCGGTCCCGCCCGCCCCGGACACTCGCCCTACACGTCGTCATAAGCCGGCACAGCGGCTTTCCTTCACGTTCGCTCGCAGTCGTGAACATCATCGAACTGGCTGGCATATGCGTTCCGCCCCGCTCTACGTTCCGCAGCGGAGGTAATTCACATGAACGAACCCAGCAAACGACCGAACTCCGCCGAGCGGCACGAGGCGATCGACGTCAGCGACTTCGTCTACGCGGCGACCGGCGCCCGGGTGCGGAGGCTGACGATGCCGGACGGGACGCACTGGTTCCCGGCGGTGGACGTCTGCAAGGAACTCGGCCACACCAACTCTCGCAAGGCGCTCGCAGACCATGTGCCGGACGAGCATCGAGAGTGTATCGAGACCGTAACTGGAGGTTACGGTCTCAGCATTCCCGCAGGTAGGGAGTGGCGCCGAGACTTGCAAGTCATCTCTCTTCAGGGTCTCATCCTCCTCGTCAACGCCTGCACGAAACCGTCCTGCGCCCCCTTCAAGCAGTGGGTCGCCGAGGTGATCGAGACCGTCCAGCGCGAGGGTTCGTACACTCTCGACGAGGCCGAGGTGCAGCCCTCCGAGCCCGGCGCCCCCATCGCCTACGCCATGCCGGAGCAGGTCGCCGAGGCCATCGTCCGGCTGGAGGCGCACAACCTTCAACTGGACGAGAAACTGGCCGCCGGGCAGCGCGAGTCGATCGCTTTGCAGAAGGAGACGGTGACCCTGCAGAGGGAACTGCTGGTCACCCAGCAGGCCACCCTCGCCGTACAGCAGGCCATGGTCCGGGCGATGGAACGCATCGCGGACCGGTTCGACACCCTCGTCCTCGAACGCCGGACGCCCACGGCGCTCCTCACCGCGCGGCCCACCACCGAGTCGGTGCTGGCCGACTGGCGGCAGCGGCTGTCCGTGACCGAGGACGTGTGGGCGGTGGCCGTGGTGATCGCGCCGGTGCTCGTCGAGCAGGGTGAGCTGCGCGAGCCGCTGGAGTCGATCGCCGCCCGCACAGGGCTCTCCGTCCGACGTGTCAACGACTGTCTCCGGCTGCTGCGCAAGCACGCCTGCATCCGCTCGCAGGGTGGGGCCGAGGACGGGGCTCCGGTGTATGTGCTCTCCTAGGCCGGCCGGCACACGGCAGGAGGGGCGTCGCGATCCGAAGTCGCGGCGCCCCTCCCGTCTCGTGAATCCAGCGGTTCGCGGGCGTCAGGCCCAGCTGATCAGCCGCTTCGGCTGCTCCAGGATCGCCGCCACGTCGGCCAGGACCTTGGAACCCAGCTCGCCGTCGACCAGGCGGTGGTCGAAGGAGAGCGCCAGGGTGGTGACCTGGCGGGGCTTCACCTTGCCCTTGTGGACCCACGGCTGGGGCTTGATCGCGCCGACCGCGAGGATCGCGGACTCGCCGGGGTTGAGGATCGGCGTGCCCGTGTCGACGCCGAAGACGCCGACGTTGGTGATCGTGACCGTGCCCGCCTGCATGGCGGACGGCGAGGTCTTGCCCTCGCGGGCCGTGGACACCAGTTCACCCAGGGACTCGGCCAGTTGCGGCAGCGTCTTGGCGTGGGCGTCCTTGATGTTCGGCACGATCAGGCCGCGCGGGGTGGCCGCCGCGATACCCAGGTTGACGTAGTGCTTGACCACGATCTCCTGGGCCGCCTCGTCCCAGGAGGCGTTGATGTCGGGGTTCCGCTTGATCGCGACCAGCAGCGCCTTGGCGATCAGCAGCAGGGGGTTCACGCGCAGGCCCGTGAACTCCTTGTCCTGCTTCAGCTCCTCGACCAGCTTCATCGTCCGCGTCACGTCCACCGTCACGAACTCCGTGACGTGCGGCGCCGTGAACGCCGAGCCGACCATCGCCGCCGCCGTGGCCTTGCGGACCCCCTTGACCGGGATACGGGTCTCGCGGGCGGTGTCGTACGACACCGGGGCCGCGGGGGCGGCCGGAGCGGGTGCGGACACGAGGGCGGGCTGTTCTTGCGGTGCCTGGACCGCCGCCACCGCCGCGTGGACGTCCTCGCGGGTGATGACGCCGTCCGGGCCGGTCGGGGTGACCGTCGTCAGGTCGACGCCCAGGTCCTTCGCCAGCTTGCGCACCGGGGGCTTCGCCAGCGGACGCTCCTGGGAGACGGCGGGGGCGCTGTGGCCGTTCAGCTCCTGCTGGACCGCTGCCGCCGCCTGCTGGACGGCGGCGTCCGGGGCCGACGCCTTGCGGGGGCGGCGGCGCGTCGAGGACGTCGCCACGCCGTAACCGACCAGGACCGGCTGACGGGCCGCCGGCTGCTCCTCGGGCGCCGCGGGCTCCTCGGCGGGAGCGGGGGCGGGTGCCTCCTCCGCCGGCGCCGCGCCGCCCGCGACGTCCACCGCGATGATGGACGTGCCCACGTCGACCGTGGTGCCCTCGGGGAAGTGCAGCGCGCGGACCACCCCGTCGTAGGGGATGGGCAGTTCGACGGCCGCCTTCGCCGTCTCGACCTCGCAGACCACCTGGCCGTCGGTGACCGTGTCACCGGGCTGGACGTACCACTTGAGGATCTCGGCCTCGGTGAGGCCCTCGCCCACGTCCGGCATCCTGAACTCGCGTACGGACGCGTTCGTCATCGTCGTCACGGCCCTCTCCTCAGTACGCCAGCGAGCGGTCGACGGCGTCGAGCACCCGGTCCAGGTCCGGGAGGTAGGACTCCTCCAGGCGGGCCGGCGGGTACGGGGCGTGGTAGCCGCCCACCCGCAGCACCGGGGCCTCCAGGTGGTAGAAGGAGCGCTCCGTGATCCGCGCGGCGATCTCCGCGCCGGAACCGAAGAACACCGGTGCCTCGTGGACCACGACCAGGCGGCGCGTCTTCTCCACCGACGCCTGGATGGAGTCGAAGTCGATCGGGGAGACCGAGCGCAGGTCCAGCACCTCCAGGGAGCGGCCCTCCTCGGCCGCCGCGTCGGCGACCTCCTGGCAGAGCTTCACCATCGGGCCGTACGCCGCGAGCGTCAGGTCCGTGCCCTCGCGCACCACGCGCGCGGTGTGCAGCGGGCCGGGGATCGCCTCGGTGTCGACCTCGCCCTTGTCCCAGTAGCGCCGCTTGGGCTCGAAGAAGATCACCGGGTCGTCGCTCTGGACGGCCTGCTGCATCATCCAGTACGCGTCCGACGCGTTCGACGGCGACACGACCTTCAGGCCGGCCACGTGCGCGAACAGCGACTCGGGGGACTCGGAGTGATGCTCCACCGCGCCGATGCCGCCGCCGTAGGGGATGCGCACGACGACGGGGAGCTTGACCTTGCCCAGCGAGCGGGCGTGCATCTTCGCGAGCTGCGTGACGATCTGGTCGTACGCCGGGAAGACGAAGCCGTCGAACTGGATCTCCACCACCGGGCGGTAGCCGCGCAGGGCCAGGCCGATCGCCGTGCCGACGATGCCCGACTCGGCGAGCGGGGTGTCGATGACGCGGCTCTCGCCGAAGTCCTTCTGCAGGCCGTCCGTCACCCGGAAGACGCCGCCGAGCTTGCCGACGTCCTCACCCATGACGAGGACCTTGGGGTCCGCGTCCAGGGCGTGCCGCAGCGACTCGTTGATCGCCTTGGCCAGGGCCATCTTCTCCGTCATGTCACTTACCCCCGTCCGCGTCCGCGAACGACGCCTGGTACGCCGCGAACTGCGCACGCTCCTCGTCCACGAGCGCGTGTCCGTCCGCGTACACGTTCTCGAAGATGGCGAAGTGGTCCGGGTCCGGCATGGCACGGACCGCTTCGCGCACTCGTTTGCCCAACGCCTCGCTCTCGGTCTCCAGTTCCGCGAAGAATCCCTCGTCCGCGTGGTTTGAGGCCTCGAGATAGCGGCGAAGGCGCAGGATCGGGTCCTTGGCCTCCCAGGCCAGGCGCTCCTCGTCGCCGCGGTAGCGGGTCGGGTCGTCGGAGGTGGTGTGCGCGCCCATGCGGTACGTGAACGCCTCGACCAGCGTCGGGCCCTCACCCGCGCGGGCCCGCTCCAGGGCCCACTTGGTGACGGCCAGGTTCGCCAGCACGTCGTTGCCGTCCACGCGGACGCCCGGGAAGCCGAAGCCCTGCGCGCGCTGGTACAGCGGCACGCGGGACTGCTTCTCGGTCGGCTCGGAGATCGCCCACTGGTTGTTCTGGCAGAAGAACACCACGGGGGCGTTGTAGACCGCGGAGAAGGTGAAGGCCTCGGCCACGTCGCCCTGGCTGGACGCGCCGTCGCCGAAGTAGGCGATGACCGCGCTGTCCGCGCCGTCCTTGGTGACGCCCATCGCGTAGCCCGTGGCGTGCAGGGCCTGCGAGCCGATGACGATCGTGTACAGGTGGAAGTTGTTGCCGTTCGGGTCCCAGCCGCCGTTGTTCACGCCGCGGAACATGCCGAGGAGATTGGTCGGGTCCACCCCGCGGCACCAGGCGACGCCGTGCTCGCGGTAGGTGGGGAAGACGTAGTCGTCGTCGCGCAGCGCCCGGCCGGAGCCGATCTGCGCCGCCTCCTGTCCGAGCAGCGAGGCCCACAGGCCCAGCTCGCCCTGGCGCTGGAGCGCGGTGGCCTCGGCGTCGAAGCGGCGGGTGAGCACCATGTCGCGGTAGAGACCGCGCAGGTCGTCGGCGGTGATGCCGTCGACGTAACCGTCGAACTCGGCGTTCTTGACGCGCTTGCCCTCGGGCGTCAGCAACTGGACGAGGTCGGGCTCGGCGCTCTTCCCGGCGCCGGTGGCCCTCTTGGCGCCGGTGGCCTTCTTGGTGGTACTGGTGGTGCGCTTGGTGCCGGTGGTGCCGGCCTTTGTTCCGGCGCTGCGTCGCGATGTGCGCGCGGCAGTGCTCTCCACGGTCACGTGTGCTCCTCCGTCGGTCCGGCCCCCGGGGTTGCCGGTAGGCCAGTGCGGCTCACCTGTTCTCGACCACCGGGCACGGGGTGGGTGCCACTCGGCCGGGAACAGGCGTGACAGGTGCCCCGGCGAGCGCCCTGCAAGAGGCACGTTACCCAGTGCTCCACATCTCTGTGAAACCCCTCTGACCTGCGATTTTGCTTGGATTTCCAAGTAAATCGGGGAAGGCGCCGAAGGTGTGCTGGTCACAGCCTCGCAGGAGGCCGGAGCAACGGCACGTTATCCCGGCCACCCCGGGCTCGGGAAGGGTCGAGTTTCGCGGCCGGAAGTGGTACGCCGCGCGGGGTGCGACCGGAACGCCGGCCCGTCAGCCGCCGGTCACACCATTGATGCTGCCCGTGCCGGCGTTCTCGTTGCCCGTGTCCGTGCCGCCACCTTCCGTGCCGCCACCTTCCGTGCCGCCACCCTCTGTGCCGCCGCCCTCTGTGCCACCGCCTTCGGTGCCACCGCCCTCCGTGCCGCCTTCCCCGGTGCCACCCGTCTGGGTCGGCTGCGCGGACGTCGGCGGGGCGGGCGGCGCCTCGCTCTCGGTCTCCGTGTACGTCGGCTCCTGGGACGGCGTGTACGGCTGCTCCCAGCCCCCGCCCGATCCCGAGCCCGGGTCGGTCTCGGTCTCCGTGCCGGGGTCGGTCGTCTCCTCGGTCGCCTCGTCGCTCGGGCTCTCGCTGGCCTTCTCGTCCCCGGTGCTCTGCGTCACGGACGGAGACGTGTCGGTCTTGCCCCCGCCCCCACCGCCGCCGTTGTTCAGCGCCAGCGCCACACCCGCCGCGACGGCGATCACCGCGAGCACCGCGAGGACCCACAGCTTGCCGCGGCCGCTGCCCTTGTTGCCGTGGCCCTCGAAGCCGCCGTCGTCACCGCCGTACCCGGCGGGCAGGATCGGCTGCGGGATCGCCGCCGTACCGGAGACGTCCGGGTGCGGCATCACGGTCGTGCCCGCGAAGCCGGCCGCCGGGGTGCGCGGACCCTCGTGCATCTCCACCGGACCGGTGTTCCAGGTGCCGGTGTGACCGCCCTGCTCGTAGAGCATCTGCAGCGCGTACTGGATCAGCCCGCGCATCTCCTCGGCCGTCTGGAAACGGTCGTCGGGCTCCTTGGCGAGGGCGCGCATGACCATGCCGTCCAGCTCCGGCGGGCAGGCGTCCGAGGCCTCCGACGGAGGCGTGGGGATGTCCTGGACGTGCTGGTAGACCACCGACAGCGGCGTCTCGCCCGTGAAGGGGGGCCGCAGCGCCAGCAGTTCGTACAGCAGGCAGCCGGTGGCGTACAGGTCGGACCGGTAGTCGACGGCCTTGCCGAGCGCCTGCTCCGGGGAGAGGTACTGGGGGGTGCCCATGACCATGCCGGTCTGGGTCATCGTCGTGGACGCGCCGTGCAACGCGCGGGCGATGCCGAAGTCCATCACCTTCACGGCACCGTTGTGGGTGATGATGACGTTGGCCGGCTTGATGTCGCGGTGCACGATGCCGTGCTGGTGCGAGTAGGCGAGCGCCTCCAGGACACCGGAGACGATGATCAGCGCCTGCTCGGGGCCCGGGGCCTCGGCGTTCATCAGCAGGTCGCGGATGGTGCGGCCCTCGACCAGCTCCATCACGATGTACGGCACCGACTGGCCGCCGACGACGTCCTCGCCGGAGTCGTAGACGGCGACGATGGCGTGGTGGTTGAGACCGGCCACCGACTGCGCCTCGCGCGTGAAGCGGGCCTTGGACACGGGGTCCTCGGCGAGGTCGGCGCGCAGCAGCTTGACGGCGACCGTGCGGCCGAGACGTACGTCCTCGGCGGCGAACACCTCGGCCATGCCGCCCCGGCCGAGCCGGTGGGTCAGCCGGTACCGGCCGTCGCCGACGAGCCCGCCGTTGCCCCAGTTGTCCGGCGCGTCCGAGATGCCGCCGCCAGTCGCCTCGGGGTCGGACGGGCCCTGAGCGCGCTGCTGCTGTGCCATCAGTCCTCGCCGTCGTTTCTGCCCGCGGTGCGCGCGGTGTTGTCACGGTCTTCGTCGGCCACGCTACAGCCTCAGCGTGTGCCCCCGGTCCGGGACGGGCTCCCAGGACCGGCACGAGACGGACCGGCCATGAAACCCGTACTCCGTACTGTCGTGCAAATTCCGTGTACCGGTAGTACGACCGCTGTAACGCTTCCGCGACGCTTCCTTCGCGTACGGTCACGGAACGGGCACCGCGCTTGACGTGTCAGTGGCCTGGGGCAGACTTGGCCGGGAATAGAGCATGGGATCTACGACGGATCGGCCACCGGGACGGCGACGCCGGAGAGGCTACGGGGGAAGCGGAACATGAGCCAGCACGGCGCACAGGGCCACAACGCGGGGCGGGCGCTCGCCGGCGGACGCTACCAACTGCGGGACCTGCTCGGCCAGGGCGGCATGGCCTCGGTCCACCTCGCCTACGACAGCGTGCTCGACCGCCAGGTCGCCATCAAGACGTTGCACACGGAACTGGGCCGGGAACAGGCCTTCCGTGAGCGCTTCCGCCGCGAGGCCCAGTCCGTGGCGAAGCTCACGCACACCAACATCGTCTCGGTCTTCGACACGGGCGAGGACGACGTCGACGGCATGACGACGCCGTACATCGTCATGGAGTACGTCGAGGGCCGCCCGCTCGGCTCCGTGCTCGACGAGGACGTACGGCAGCAGGGCGCGATGCCCGCCGACAAGGCGCTGAAGATCACCGCGGACGTGCTCGCGGCCCTGGAGATCAGCCACGAGATGGGGCTGGTCCACCGCGACATCAAGCCGGGCAACGTGATGATGACCAAGCGCGGTGTGGTCAAGGTCATGGACTTCGGCATCGCCCGCGCCATGCAGTCCGGTGTGACGTCGATGACGCAGACCGGCATGGTCGTCGGCACCCCGCAGTACCTCTCCCCGGAGCAGGCGCTCGGCCGGGGCGTGGACGCCCGCTCCGACCTGTACTCGGTCGGCATCATGCTGTTCCAGCTCGTCACCGGGCGGCTGCCGTTCGACGCGGACTCGCCGCTGGCCATCGCGTACGCGCATGTGCAGGAGGAGCCGCCGGTCGCGTCCTCGATCAACCGTTCGCTGCCGCCGGCCGTGGACGCGCTGATCACCCGCGCGCTGAAGAAGAATCCGAACGAGCGCTTCCCCAGCGCGGAGTCCATGCGCGGGGAGTGCCTGCGGGTGGCGCAGTCCTTCCAGCCGGCCCCGCCGAGCATCGTGCCGGGCGCGCAGGCGCAGAGCGGCGCGGGCGTCGGTTCCGCGGTGTTCCCGCCGGTCGGCCAGGCGCCGCAGGCACCCACGGGCAACGTGCAGACGCCGTACCAGCCGGCGCCGCACCCCTACGCCACCCCGGCGCCGTCCGCGCCGTCCCCCGCGTACGGCTATCCGCAGCAGGGCGGTTACCAGACGCCCGCCCCGTCGCCGTACGCGCCGCAGCCGGGGCAGGGGCCGGGGACCCCGCCGCCGTACACCATCACGCCTCAGACGTCCGGATCGGGCGGCTCGGGCGGCGGCCGGAACAAGTCGGTGGTCATCGGGTCGGTCGTCGTCTCCCTCGTCGCCGTCGGCGGGCTGATCGCGGCGCTGATGATGAACGGCGGTGACGAGGATCCGCAGGCCGGCGGAGGCGGTGCCTCGGCGTCGGCGTCGGCGGCCAAGGTGGAGGGTTACCGCGGACCCGACACGTCGAAGAAGATCGACAAGGAGAAGTGCGAGGAGCCGTACGAGTCGGCCAACGACCCCGACAAGATCCAGCTCCCGGACTTCAAGTTCAAGTACATCCAGTCGGTGAAGGAGTGCTTCCAGGCCGCCGGCTGGGGAGACTTCAAGATCGTCGAGGTCGACGAGAACACCTACGGCGAGGGCTCCGTCAGGGAGCAGTTCCCGCCGGCGGGCACGGACGTCGACCCCGAGAACATGCCCGAGATCACCCTCAAGGTCTCGACGGGCAACCCCCCGTCCTGACCCCGGGACGGACGAGGCGTGACGAAGGGGCCCGGCATCGGATGCCGGGCCCCTTCGGGGTGTTCGGACAGGGACGTCGCGCGGTCTACAGGTACGGGCCGCCCGAGCGGCCGCCCGGGTGCGGGTCCTCCGAGCCGTCACCGACGCCGGGCGGGAGGGCGCGGCGCATCTGCTCCAGCTGGGCGCGTGCGGCCATCTGCTGGGCGAAGAGCGTGGTCTGGATCCCGTGGAACAGGCCCTCCAGCCAGCCCACCAGCTGGGCCTGCGCGATCCGCAGTTCGGCGTCGCTCGGGGTGTTCTCGTCCGTGAAGGGCAGGGAGAGCCGCTCCAGCTCCTCGACCAGCTCCGGGGCCAGGCCGTCCTCCAGTTCCTTCACCGAACTGGCGTGGATCTCCTTGAGCCGGACCCGGCTGGCCTCGTCCAGGGGAGCCGCGCGCACCTCCTCCAGCAGCTGCTTGATCATGCTGCCGATCCGCATGACCTTCGCCGGCTGCTCGACCTGCTCCGTGAGCGGGGTCTCGCGGGAGTCCTCGTCCCCGGTGCCGCCGCTGAGCGCCATGCCGTCCTGGCCGACGACCAGGATCTGCGGATTCTCCGGCGATCGTTCGTTCCTCGGCATCTCCATGCCGCCATTGTCGCGCACGGCCGGGTGCCGTTTCGGCGGTGCCCCCGAAAGCGGGGTCGTCCGGCGGGGGTCCGTCCGACGGCCGTATCCGGAATGCCGGGAGCATCCTGGAATGCCAGGCTGTTTGGCGTCCATCCGGCCCATCTTGCCGACGGTGCGACCGAGCACCGGCCGGCGCGGGAGGTCACGGTCGTGGCTCCATGGCTGCGTGTAATGGGGACGGCGGTTGTTCTGGCCACGGGGACGGCGGTGGTGCCGTACGGCCCCGCCGTGGCGCCCCCCGGTACGGGGATGGCGTACGGCGCCGTCCCCTCGCCCCTGTCCCCCTCGTCCCCGTCCCCCTTGTCGTCGTCCTCGTCGTCCTCGTCGTCCCTCTCGCCGTCGCCCTCCGGGGAGCCGTCGCGGGCCGGGAGCCGGCCGGGTGAGGGCCAGGACCGGCCGGGGCGGCACGAGAGAGTCGAGAGGGAGTCGCGGGAGCGGGAACGGAGGCAGGAACGGGAGCGGAAGCGGGAGCGGGAGCGGGAACGGGAGCGGGAACGGAAGCACGGCGACCGGGACGGTCCGGACGCCGGGGGCGCGGGCGCCGTACCGCGGAAGCCGGGGCGTGCCGAGGGGGTGGGCGAGCGGCCGGCACGGCCGGGGGACGACGGGGCCGTGTCCCGGGCGCCGGGCGACACCGTCCCGCGGACACCGGCGTCCCAGGTGGCGGTCCCCGTGCCCTCCGCGACCTCGCGGGCGGCGGAGCCGGACGCGGTCGCCTCCTCCGCCGAGCCCGTACTGCGCATCCTGCCGCTCGGCAGCGGCCTGATGCTCATCGGACTCGGCTTCGGCCTCGCCTTCGTCGCGCTGCGCATGCGTCAGGGGCGCGGCGCGTCCTGAGCCGGCGGGATCCCCTGCCGGGGAATCTCCCGGCAGGCCGCGGCGGCGCTCCGCACACGGCCTCCTGAGACCGGGACCGCGGCGGCGCTCCGCACACGGCCTTCCGGGGCCCGGACCGTAGTAGTGACACCGCCGACGGGTGGACTGTCCGTCAGGACGCGGAGCCCGGGGGCCGGCCCCCGGTTCCGGGCCGTCTCCCCTGCCGCACCGGGTGGGGCACGCACAGGGCGGTGCCGTACCCGGGCGGGAGCCCGCCCCCGGTGGACGCGGCCGGCGTGCCGCGCCGGAGACGGGAACGGCCCCCGCCCCGCCGGCCGGCTCAGTTCGGGGTGACCAGCAGGACCTTGCCGATGTGGCCGCTGTCCTCCACGATCCGGTGGGCGGTGGCCGCGTCCGGCATCGGGATCTCGCGGTCGATGACCGGGCGGACGTGGCCGTCGGTGACGAGCGGCCAGACGTGTTCGCGTACGGCCGCCACGATCGCCGCCTTCTCCTCCAGGGGCCGGGCACGCAGCGAGGTCGCGCTGATGGCGGCGCGCTTGCCGAGCAGGGCGCCGATGTTCAGCTCCCCCTTCGCCCCGCCCTGCATGCCGATGATGGCGAGCCGGCCGTTGACGGCGAGGGCCTGGACGTTACGGTCCAGGTACTTGGCGCCCATGTTGTCGAGGATGACGTCGGCGCCGTGGCCGTCGGTGGCCCGCTTCAGTTCGGCGACGAAGTCCTGCTCGCGGTAGTTGATCAGGATGTCGGCGCCGAGTCCGGCGCAGCGCTCCAGCTTCTCCGCGGTGCCGGCGGTGACGGCGACCCGCGCGCCGACGGCCTTCGCGAGCTGGATCGCCATCGTGCCGATGCCGCTGGAGCCGCCGTGCACGAGGAGGGTCTCACCGGGGCGGAGGTGGGCGACCATGAAGACGTTCGACCAGACCGTGCAGACGACCTCCGGGAGCGCCGCGGCCTGGTCGACGGTGAGTCCCTCGGGGACGGGCAGGAGCTGTCCGGCCGGGACGGCGACCTTCTCCGCGTAGCCGCCGCCGGCGAGCAGCGCGCAGACCTCGTCGCCGACGGCCCAGCCGCTCACCCCGTCACCGAGCGCGGCGATCCGTCCGGAGCATTCGAGACCGGGGTGGGGGGAGGCGCCGGGCGGGGGGTCGTAGAAGCCCTGCCGCTGGAGGATGTCGGCCCGGTTGACGGCACCGGCCACCACCTCGACCAGGACCTCTCCGGGACCGGCCACGGGATCGGGGACCTCGTCCCACACCAGCGCCTCGGGCCCACCGGGTTCGGGAATCGTGATCGCATACATGAGGGGGACGGTACTCCTGGGGTGCCGGAGGTCCGGCGCATCGCGGCCTACGACCCGGGGTGCTCCCTTCTCGGCCGTAGGACCGGCCCTGTCTCGGCCGTAGGACCGGTCCTGGCGGAAATCCCCGTGCGGGAGCGATGAGTCTGCGCGACGGTGAAGGTCTGTCCATGCGTAGCCCGAGCACGCGGAAGGACCCGAAGCATGAGCACGCAGACGTCCGGCCTGGCGATCGAGACCGCGGGCCTGGTCAAGACCTTCGGTGAGACACGGGCCGTGGACGGTGTCGATCTCGCCGTGCCGGCCGGCACGGTGTACGGGGTCCTCGGGCCGAACGGCGCCGGCAAGACCACCACCGTGAAGATGCTCGCCACCCTCCTGCGGCCCGACGGCGGCGAGGCCCATGTCTTCGGGCACGACATCGTGCGCGAGGCCGACGAGGTGCGCGGCCGGGTGAGCCTCACCGGCCAGTACGCCTCCGTGGACGAGGACCTCACCGGCACCGAGAACCTGGTCCTGCTGGGCCGGCTCCTCGGCCACCGCAAGCCCGCCGCCCGCACCCGCGCCGCCCAGCTGCTGGAGGCCTTCGGGCTCACGGACGCGGCCGGGAAGCAGGTCAAGCACTACTCCGGCGGCATGCGGCGCCGTATCGACATCGCCGCCTCCATCCTCAACACCCCCGACCTGCTGTTCCTCGACGAGCCGACGACCGGCCTGGACCCGCGCAGCCGCAACCAGGTGTGGGACATCGTGCGCGCGGTCGTCGCCCAGGGCACGACGGTGCTGCTGACCACGCAGTACCTGGACGAAGCCGACCAGCTGGCGTCCCGGATCGCCGTCATCGACCGCGGCAAGGTGATCGCCGAGGGCACCAAGGGCGAACTGAAGGCGTCCGTCGGCGCCGGGTCCGTCCATCTGCGGCTGCGGGATCCGCAGCAGCGTCCGCTCGCCGCCGACCTGCTGCGCCGCACCCTCGACGCGCGGGTGCAGCCCGAACCCGACCCGGTGGCGCTGACCGCCCGCCTCGCCGCCGCGCACCACGACACGGCCGCCGAGCAGGCCGCCCGCGCGCTGAGCGAGCTGGCCCGGGCCGGCGTCACCGTCGACAACTTCTCGCTCGGCCAGCCCAGCCTGGACGAGGTGTTCCTGGCCCTCACCGGCCACGACACGCACGTACCCGGCACATCCGGCCAGGACGACTCCCACGACCCGAAGGACGAGGTGGCGGCATGAGCACCACGACGACCACCGAGAACACCGAACTCGCCCCGGTACGCACCGACTCCCTCGCCGACCTGCTGGTCGCCAAGGAGCGCCCGCCGCGGCCCGGCGCCTGGTCCGCCTCGCTGACCTTCGGCTGGCGGGCGGTCCTGAAGATCAAACACGTGCCGGAGCAGCTCTTCGACGTGACGGCGTTCCCGATCATGATGGTGCTGATGTACACGTACCTGTTCGGCGGGGCGCTGGCCGGGTCGCCGAAGGAGTACATCCAGTTCCTGCTGCCGGGGATCCTGGTGATGTCGGTCGTGATGATCACCATGTACACCGGGGTCTCGGTCAACACGGACATCGAGAAGGGCGTCTTCGACCGGTTCCGCAGCCTGCCGATCTGGCGGCCGTCGACGATGGTCGGCTATCTGCTCGGCGACGCCCTGCGCTACACCATCGCGTCCGTCGTGATGCTGACCGTGGGCATGATCCTCGGCTACCGCGCCGACGGCGGGGTCCCCGGAGTGCTCGCCGGGATCCTGCTGCTGGTGCTGTTCTCGTTCGCCTTCTCGTGGATCTGGACCATGTTCGGGCTGATGCTGCGCACCGAGAAGTCGGTGATGGGCGTCAGCATGATGGTGATCTTCCCGCTCACCTTCCTGTCCAACGTCTTCGTCGACCCGCGCACCATGCCCGGCTGGCTCCAGGCGTTCGTCAACAACAGCCCCGTCACCCACCTGGCGTCCGCGGTGCGCGGGCTGATGGCGGGCGACTGGCCGGCCGACGAGATCGCCTGGACGCTGGGCTGGGCCGGACTGTTCGTGGCGGTCTTCGGGCCGGTCACGATGCGGCTGTACAGCCGGAAGTAGACGGTCCCGGCCGCGGTCCCCGCTGCGGTTTCGACCACGGTCCCGGCCGCGGTCCCCGCTGAGACCACGGCCCCCACTGCGGCCGCGGTCTCAGCCGCGGAACGGGCGGACGTCGGGCGCGATCTGCGTGCCCGGCGTCGCCCGCACGATCGTGATCAGCCGGTCCGTCAGCTCCAGCGTCCCGACGTCCCGGTCGTCGTAGCCGAGCACCCGGTGCCCGCGGACGACGCTCACCACCAGGTCACCGATCTCGCGGGGTGTCTTGCCCACCTCGGCCTTTATGACCGGCCGCTCCACGATGTCGAGCCCGGAGCCCTGCTGGATGAGGTCCTCCATGACCATGCCGGCCGAAGGGCTGAGCACGGACAGCCCGAGCAGCCGCCCGGCCGCGCTGGCGCTGGTGATGACCGCGTCGGCGCCCGACTGCTTCAACAGCGGGGCGTTCTCCTCCTCGCGCACCGCGGCCACGATCTTCGCGCCCCGGTTGATCTGCCGCGCCGTCAGCGTCACGAGGACGGCTGTGTCGTCGCGCTGCGTCGCGATGATGATCTGCCGTGCCCGCTGCACCTCGGCCCGCTTCAGCACCTCGCTGCGCGTGGCATCCCCTATGACGCCCGCGTAGCCGTCCGCCGTGGCCGCGTCGATCGCCTTCGCACTGGGGTCGACGACCACGACCTGCTCCTTCCGGAGCCCGGTCGCGCAGACGGTCTTGATCGCGGACCTGCCCTTGGTACCGAATCCGACGACGACGGTGTGATCGCGCAACGCGGACCTCCAGCGGTTCAGTCGCCACTCCTCCCGCGTACGTTCGGTGAGGGCCTCGAGGGTGGTGCCGACCAGGATGATCAGGAACAGCACGCGCAGCGGCGTGATGACGAAGATGTTGGTGAGCCGGGCGGCGTCACTGACCGGTGTGATGTCGCCGTATCCGGTGGTGGAGAGGGTGACGGTCGCGTAGTAGAACGCGTCGAGGAGATCGAGGGTCCCGTCGGAGTTGTCGTTGTAGCCGTCGTGGTCGGCGTACACGACGAACGCCGTCACCACCAGCACCACCAGGGCCCACGACAGCCGTTTGGCGACCTGGCGGACCGGGTGCTCCACCAGTTTCCTCGGGAGTTTCACCCGATGGGTCACCAGGTGTTCGTCCGCCTGGCGGGCGATGGCGTCCTGGCCCGGAAGTTTCACGTGAAACACACCCCGATTCCCCCGGAGGCCCAGGGCAGGTCGATCAGCTCCGCCTCCTGGCCGGGCCGCGCACCGCCGGGGGGGACGACGGCGAGCGCGTCGGCCGCCGCGATGCCGCGCAGCATGGCCGGACCGTTGTAGAGCAGCGGCACCGCCCGCTCGCCGCGCAGGGCGACCGGGACCAGCCGGGTGTCGTACGGGTGTCCCTGCACACCGTCCCGCAGCGGCAGCGTGTACGGCTCGGGGGCGGGGCGGGCCGCGAGGGTGCGCAGCAGGGGCTCGGCGAGCGTGAGCAGGCCCGAGACGGCGGCGAGGGGGTTGCCCGGCAGGCCGACGAGGTACTGACCGGCCTTGGTGCGGGCCAGGAGCATGGGGTGACCGGGGCGCACCCTGACGCCGTCCACGAGGAGTTCGGCGCCGATGCGGCGCAGTGCGGGGTGCACGTGGTCGACCGGGCCGGCGGCGGTGCCGCCGGTGGTGACGACGACATCGGCGCCGGATGCCGTGATGGCCTCGTACAGGGCCTCTTCGGTGTCGCCGACCCGGCGTACGGCGGTGACCTCCGCGCCGAGTGCGCGCAGCCAGGGCGGCAGCAGCGGGCCGAGCGCGTCCCGGATCAGCCCGTCGTGCGGCAGGCCCTCGCCGAGCAGTTCGTCACCGAGGACGAACACGTCGACGCGGGGGCGGGGGACGGCGGTGAGCGTGTCGTATCCGGCGGCGGCGGCCATGCCCAGGACGGGCGGGGTCACCGGGGTGCCCACGGGCAGCAACTGGTCGCCGCTGCGGCACTCCTGGCCGCGGGGGCGGATGTCCTGGCCGTGGGTGACGGTGTGCGGCGGCCGGGTGGCCGCGGTGACGTGCAGCCGGCCCTTGTCGTCGGTGCGGCCGTGCTCGCTGCGGAGTACGGCGGTGGTGTCCGGGGGGACACGGGCGCCGGTGGCGATGCGGACGGCCTCACCGTCGGTGAGCGGGGGATGCGCGGAGTGCCCGGCGAGGACACCCTCGTCCCGCACGGACCAGGGGCCTGGTCCGGAGACCGCCCAGCCGTCCATCGCGGAGGTGTCGAAGGAGGGCAGGTCGGTGAGGGCGGTGAGGGGGGCGGCGAGGGTGAGGCCCAGGGCGGAGGCGAGGGGGACGGCGACCGGGGGCAGGTGGCCGGTACGGCCTCCGGTGCGTCCACCGGTGCCGTGGCGCGGGGCGCCCTCGGCGACGGCACGGGCGTCGGGCCAGGCGGTGGCGTCGTGGCGCGGGTGCGTGGGGCGGGGGGTGTCCGTGGTGCCGTCGGGGTGTTTTCTCACGAGAGCGAGCGCCTCCTCGACGTCGAGGTCGTCGGCGTTCCCGTCGGCCCGGGCGGCGCGCGCGGTCATCAGGCGTCCGGGCGGGTGTCGGGGGCTTCCGGGGTGGCGTCGGAAGCCCTGAGGGTCGCGTCGGGAGCCTTGGGGGCGGCGTCGGCGGTTTCCTCGTCGGCCCAGCGCAGGGCGAGTGCCGCGGCCTTGCGGGCCGCCTCGGCGACGGCCTCCCGGTCACCGCCCGCCCGCGCGGCCGCGTAGCCGACGAGGAAGGTGGTCAGCGGCGCGGCGGGCCGGGCCACACCGTGGGCGGCGTCACGGGCGAGGTCGAGCAGTACGCCGGTGTCGACGTCCAGGTCGATGCCCAGTTCGTCCTTGACTGCGGAGATCCATTCATCCAACACGTGTCCATGCTCCCTGATGCGTGCCCTGGCAGTGGCGATGTCGTCCCAGGTGTCGCAGTCGAAGGACGCCACCGGGTCGGAGATACGGGTGAGGTCGAGCGAGCCGGTCAGCCGGCGCAGGGGCAGGCCGGTCAGCTCGCCGTGCCGGCCGGTGAGCACGGCCAGCCCGCGGCGCAGGGCCTCGGTCCGGTACGCGGCGACCAGCGGCTGGTCCCGGCCGTCGGAGTCGGTCAGCAGCACGCCGTCGGCGGTGCCGTGCCGAAGGGGTGCCAGCAGTCCCCGCACCGTGCGGCGGTCGAGGAAGGGCAGGTCGGCGGAGAGCAGGACGACCCGGTCGGCCGTGGTGTGCCGGAGTCCGGCGGCGAGCGCGGCCAGGGGGCCGCCGCCCGGGGGTTCCTCACGGGCCCAGATCACGGGCCGCGCGGTGGGGCGGGGACCGGCGACGACCACCGTAGTCCGGGCGTCGGCGCAGGCCGCGAGCACCCGGTCGAGCAGCGCCCGGCCGCCCACCCGCACCCCGGGCTTGTCCGCGCCCCCGAGCCGCCGGGCGGCGCCACCGGCGAGCACGACGGCGTCGTACGCGGGGCCGGGGCCCTCGAAGGAGCCGCCGGAGGAATCATCATCGGGAGGATCGCCGGAGGGATCACCGGAGGGATCGCCGGGTGGCTGATACTCGGTCACCCTCCGAGTATGCGTGCCCCCGCGATCACAGGGAACGCGGGGGCACCGGGACACGACCGGGGAGACCCGGGGAACCGGGAAACTCCGGGAGACCGGGGAGACCGGGAAACCCCGGGAGGCCGGGGGAACCCAGGAGACCCGGAAGACCGGAGACTTGAAGCGGGCTCACAGCGACCGCAGCAGCACCGCCGGCTGTTCGACACAGTCCGCCACGTACCGCAGGAAGCCTCCCGCGGTGCCGCCGTCGCAGACCCGGTGATCGAAGGTGAGCGAGAGCTGCACGACCTGCCGCACCGCCAGCTCTCCCTCGTACACCCACGGCTTGGGGACGATGCGGCCGACGCCGAGCATGGCGGCCTCGGGGTGGTTGATGATCGGTGTGGAGCCGTCGACCCCGAACACGCCGTAGTTGTTCAGCGTGAAGGTGCCGCCGGTGAGTTCCGCCGGCGTCAGTGTGCCGGTCCGGGCCGCCTCGGTCAGCCGGGCGAACTCGGCCGTCAGCGACTCGGCGCTCCGCGTGTGCGCGTCCCGGACGACGGGGACGACCAGCCCCCGGTCGGTCTGCGCGGCGAAGCCGAGGTGCACGTCGCCGTACCGGACGATCTCCCTGGCCTCGGTGTCCACCGAGGAGTTGAGCTCGGGGAAACGGGCGAGCGCGGCCGTGCAGACACGGGCCAGCAGCGCGATGACGGATATCTTCGGCCCGCCCGCCGCGTTCATCGCCGCGCGGGTCCGCATCAGTTCGGTCGCGTCGGCGTCCACCCAGCAGGTCGCGTCGGGGATCTCGGTACGGCTGCGGGAGAGCTTGTCGGCGACGGCCCCGCGGATGCCCTTGAGGGGGACACGGGTCACGCCCGAGGTGTCCGCGACCGGCGCCGGCGCGCCCGCGCCCGCCCGGCCGGTCCGCGGTTCGCCGGCCGTCGTGCCCGGTCGGCCCTGAGCGGCGGCGGCGCGCAGGGCGTACTCCACGTCCGCGCGGAGGATCAGCCCCTCGGGTCCGGAGCCGGTCATCTCCCGCAGGTCCAGGCCGTTCTGCCGGGCCAGCCTGCGCACCAGGGGTGAAATCACGGGGACGGGGCCGTCCACCGCGCCCGGGGTGCGGGCCCGCTCGGCGGCGGGCCCCGCGGTCCTGGACCGCCCGTTCGCCGCGGGTGCGGAAGGGACGGCGGGGGCCGTCGGTGCGACGGGGGCCGTCTGCGGCGGGCGGACGCGACGGCGCCGGGCCGGGGCCTCCGCGGTGCCGTAACCGACCAGGACGTTTCCGGAGCCCTCGGTGGCGGGAGCCGTGCCGCGCACGCCCTCGGATTCCGCGGGCTTCGCGGGGCTCGCGTCCCCGGCCGGGCGGCCGTCGGCCGGCTCGCCCACCGCCACCGTCAGCAGCGGGGCGCCGACGGGCAGTTCCGTGCCCTCCGCGCCGAAACGGGCCGTGACGACACCGCCGTAGGGACAGGGCACGTCCACCATCGCCTTGGCCGTCTCGACCTCGACGACCGGCTGGTCCACGGCGACGACGTCACCGACCTCGACCAGCCAGCGCACGATCTCCGCCTCGGTGAGCCCCTCCCCGAGGTCGGGCAGCTTGAACTCCAGCACCTGTGCCATCAGCTCTCGGCCTCCCACTGCAGACGTCCCACGGCGTCCAGGATCCGGTCCACTCCGGGCAGGTGGTGGCGCTCCAGCATCGGCGGCGGGTACGGCAGGTCGAACCCGGCCACACGCAGCACCGGCGCCTCCAGGTGGTGGAAGCAGCGCTCCGTGACCCGGGCCGCGATCTCCCCGCCCGGGCCGCCGAAGCCACCCGACTCGTGGACGACGACCGCGCGCCCCGTCCGCCGTACCGAGGCACACACCGTCTCGTCGTCGAACGGCACCAGGGAGCGCAGATCGACGACTTCGAGGTCCCAGCCCTCGGCCCGGGCCGCCTCGGCCGCCTCCATGCAGACGGGCAGCGACGGCCCGTACGTGATGAGCGTGGCGCTCCGCCCGGAGCGCCGCACCACCGCACGGCCTATCGGTTCAACGGCCGTCGGGTGCTCCGGGTTCCAGGAGTCCTTCGACCAGTACAGCCGCTTGGGCTCCAGGAAGACGACCGGGTCGTCGGAGGCGATGGCGGCGCGCAGCAGCCCGTAGGCGTCGGCGACGGTGGCGGGCGTGACGACGTGGAGCCCCGGGGTCGCCATGTAGTACGCCTCGGAGGAGTCGCTGTGGTGCTCGACGCCGCCGATGCCGCCGCCGTAGGGGACACGGATGGTGAGGGGCAGCGGCATCTTCCCGCGCGTGCGGTTGCGCATCTTCGCGACGTGCGAGACGAGCTGCTCGAACGCCGGGTAGGCGAACGCGTCGAACTGCATCTCCACGACCGGGCGCAGTCCGTACATGGCCATGCCGACGGCCGTGCCGAGGATGCCCGCCTCGGCCAGCGGGGTGTCCGTGCAGCGGTCCTCGCCGAACTCCTTCGCGAGTCCGTCGGTGACCCGGAAGACACCGCCGAGGGTGCCGACGTCCTCGCCCATGACGTGCACGGACGGGTCGGCGGCCATGGCGTCGCGCATCGCGCGCGTGAGGGCCTGCGCCATGGTGGCCGGCTTGACGGCGACGGTGGTCATCCCTGCGCCCCTTCCGGCTCGGCCTCGGCCGCCAGCTCGGCCCGCAGCTGCTCGCGCTGCTCCAGGAGCTGGGGGGTGGGCTCGGCGTAGACGTGGGTGAAGAGGTCCACGGGGTCGAGCGCCGGGTCCTGGTTCATGCGGGCGCGCAAGGAGGCGGCCAGGGCCTCGGCGTCCTGGCGGACGGTCTCGGCACCGGCCTCGTCGAGCAGTCCGCGCCCGGTCAGCTCGTGCTCCAGCAGGGCGATCGGGTCGTGCCGCTTCCAGGTCTCGACCTCGGCGTCGCCCCGGTAGCGGGTGGCGTCGTCGGCGTTGGTGTGGGCCTCCACCCGGTACGTGATCGCCTCGACCAGGGTCGGACCGCCGCCCGCGCGGGCGCGGCGCACGGCGTCGGCCAGGACCTCGTGCACGGCGACGGCGTCGTTGCCGTCCACCAGGCGGCCGGGCATGCCGTAGCCGACGGCCTTGTGGGCCAGCGACGGGGCCGCGGTCTGCTTGGCGAGCGGTACGGAGATCGCGAAGCCGTTGTTCTGGACGAGGAAGACCACCGGGGCCTGCCAGACGGCGGCGAAGTTCAGCGCCTCGTGGAAGTCGCCCTCGCTGGTGCCGCCGTCGCCGACCATGGCGAGCGCGACCACGTCGTCGCCCTTGAGGCGGGCGGCGTGCGCGAGACCGACGGCGTGCGGCAACTGGGTGGCGAGCGGGGTGCTCAGCGGGGCCACGCGGTGCTCGCGGGGGTCGTAGCCGGTGTGCCAGTCGCCGCGCAGCAGGGTGAGGGCCTCGACGGGGTCCACCCCTCGCGCCACGACGGCGAGGGTGTCGCGGTAGCTCGGGAAGAGCCAGTCCTGGTCCGCCAGGACGAGCGCGGCGGCGACCTCGCAGGCCTCCTGGCCGGTGCTGGAGGGGTAGACCGCGAGACGGCCCTGCTTGGTGAGGGCGGTGGCCTGCGCGTTGTAGCGGCGGCCCTTCACCAGCTCCGTGTACAGCCGGCGCAGCAGCTCCGGGTCGGCCCCGGCGGCCGCCTCGGTGCCGAGCACGCGGTACGGCTCCGCGTCGGGCAGCAGCGGCGCGGGGTCGGTACGGGGCTGCCAGGCGGGCGGCGGGGTCGGCCGGTAGGCCCCCCGCTGCTCCATGACCGTCATGACGGCACCTCCTCGTGGGATGTCGGAGGCGCGGCGTCTGTGACACGCCTCACCAACCGATTGTTCGGTCGTCGGCACATTTTGGCTACGGGTGGCGTCAGGCTGTGGACAAACGGTTCTCCACAGCCTGAGATGGACGCAGGACGTCCACGGCGGAAAGGTGGGGGCGGGTGGCATCTGAACAAATGGCCGAGGGCCAGGAGGGGACCGGGCCGCTCGCTCCCGCGCGGCCCCTGGACGCCATCGACCAGGACATCCTGCGGATGCTCCAGGCGGACGGCCGCGCGTCGATACGGTCGGTCGCCGAGCGGGTGCACGTCTCCCGCGCGAACGCGTACGCGCGCATCAACCGGCTGGTCGAGGACGGCGTCATCCGCGGCTTCGGGGCCCGCGTCAACCATGAGCGGGCCGGTCACGGGACGTCCGCGTACATCACCCTGAAGATCGTCCAGAACACCTGGCGCACGGTCCGCGAGCAGCTCCGGCAGCTCCCGGGCGCCTCGCACATCGCGCTGGTGGGAGGGGACTTCGACGTACTGCTGCTGGTGCACACGCCCGACAACCGGGCGCTGCGCGAGCTGGTGCTCACCCGGCTCCAGGCCATCCCCGAGGTGCTGAGCACGCGCACCCTGCTGGTGTTCGAGGAGGAGGACCTGGAGCCGCAGGGGTGAGGCGAGGCGCTCAGGGCGCCTTGCGCAGCCCTCCGAAGGCGAGCCGCACCACCGCGTCGGCCACCTCGAGCTCGTTCATGCCGCGCCCGTCCGGCCGGTACCACTCCACGATCGAGTTGATCATGCCGAAGACCAGCCGGGTCACCAGGCGCACCTCTATGTCCTCGCGCACGTCCCCGTCGGCCGCCGCGGCCTTCAGCAGCTCCGCCACCCGGTGGTCGAACTCGCGCCGCCGCTCCAGCGCCCACCGCTCGGTGCCCGTGTTGCCGCGCACCCGCAGCAGCAGCGTCACGTACGGCAGTTCGGCGATCAGCACCTCGACCATGCGCCGTACGACGTACTCGAGGCGTCCGGCGGCGCGCCCCACGCGCGCGTGCTCCTCGTCGAGGATGCCGAAGAGCCCGTCCAGGGCCCGGCTCACCGCGCGGCGCAGCAGTTCCTCCTTGCCGGCCACGTGATGGTAGATCGACGACTTGGAGATGCCGGCGGCCTTGGAGAGGTGCTCCATGGAGGTGCCGTCGTAGCCGCGCTCGTTGAACACCTGGACGGCGACGGACAGCAGCGTCTCCGGGGTGTACGTGTCGCGCCTGGCGGTGGTCACGGGGTGTCCTCCCTCTCGCGAGTGGCGCACGCGTACTGGTAGAGCGCGAGGGAGGGCGCGTAGCGGCCGGACGGGTCGATCTCGTGCATCTCGTCCAGCAGGGCGCCGGCCCAGCCGCGGCCGAGGCGGCGGCTCCACTCGAAGGGGCCCAGGGGGTAGTTCACACCCAGCCGCATCGCGGTGTCGACGTCCTCCTCGGTGGCGACGCCCTTGGCGACGGCCTCGACCGCGAGGTCGATGATCCGGGCCACCGTCCGCGCGACGATCATTCCGGGGACGTCCCCGATGACACTGACCTTCTTGCCGAGCGCCTGGAACAGCCCGGTGGCCTCGGCGACGGTCCGCGCGGAGGTGTCCTTGCAGTGGGACAGGGCGATGCGGGTGGCCGCGCGGTAGTCGAGGGCGAGGTCGAAGTAGACGACGTCGCTGAACTCCACGGAGGCCTGGCCGTCGGCGAGCACCAGCTGTCCGCCGCCGGGCAGCACCAGGCGGGTGCCCTCGTCCTCGGCCTCCTCGCGCACCTCGATCCCGGCCTCGCGGATCAGGGCGAGCAGCTCGGAGGCGGGCCCCAGGTCGCCCTCGGCGACGACGTACGCGGGCGGCTCGGCGGGCTCGGCGGTGTGCGGTTCGGGGCGCTCGGCGCCGGCGCCGTGGTCGTACCAGCCGTGCCCGGTCTTGCGGCCGAGGCGGCCCGACTCGACCAGGCGGCGCTGGGCGAGCGAGGGGGTGAAGCGCACGTCCTGGAAGAAGGACTCCCACACCGAGCGGGTGACGGACTCGTTGACGTCCTGCCCGATGAGGTCGGTCAGCTCGAAGGCGCCCATGCGGAAACCGCCGGACTCGCGCAGGACCGCGTCGATGGTGGCCGGGTCGGCGCCCTGGGACTCGTACACCGCGAAGGCCTCGGCGTAGAAGGGCCGGGCGACGCGGTTGACGATGAAGCCGGGGGTGTCGGCGCAGGCGACGGGCGTCTTGCCCCAGGCGCGGGCCGTCTCGTATGCGCGCGTGGCGTACGTGACGTCGGTGGCGAAGCCGGAGACGACCTCGACGAGCGGCAGCAGCGGGGCGGGGTTGAAGAAGTGCAGGCCCACGAAGCGGCCGGGCGCGCGCAGGGCGCCGCCGATCGCGGTGACGGAGAGGGAGGAGGTGTTGGTGGCGAGCAGGCAGTCGTCGGAGACGACGTCCTCCAGCGCGCGGAACAACTCCTGCTTGACGTCCAGGCGCTCCACGACGGCCTCGACGACCAGGGCGCAGTCGGCGAGCTCGGCCAGCTCGCCGGCGGGCCGCAGACGGGCGCGGGCCGCGTCCCGCTCGGCGGCGGTGAGGCGCTCCTTCTCCACCAGCCGGTCGAGCCGGGCGCCGATCGCGTCGGCCGCCTGACGGGCCCGGCCGTCAACGGCGTCGTACAGCCGCACGGGGTGGCCCGCGACCAGAGCGACCTGGGCGATTCCCTGCCCCATGGTGCCGGTGCCGACCACGGCCACGGGACTGCTGAGGTCGAGTGCTGTCATGTGCGCGATCCTCCCGCACGGGGTTTTCCACAGATGCGGCGGACCCCCTTGTCCCGACCGATCGTTCGGTTACTCTAACTCTGACCGCCCGTTCTGACTACGTTTCCGCACAGGTCCATGAGCTCGACGAAGAGTTCCTGAGACGAGGAGTTGGTCCCGCATGGCCGCCGAACCCACGGCGCACGAACTGGTCGCCCGCCACCGTCCCACCCTGGACCGGGCCCTGGAAGCGATCCGCACGCGCGCGTACTGGTCCCCGCACCCCGAGCACCCCAAGGCGTACGGGGAGCACGGCAGCCTGGACATGGCGGCGGGCAAGGCCGCCTTCGACGCCCTGCTCGGCACCCGCCTCGACCTCGGCCAGCCCGGCACGAACGGCTGGGTGGACGGCGAGACCTCCCCGTACGGCATCGAGCTGGGCGTGAGCTACCCGCACGCGGACCCCGACGAGCTGCTGCCCGCCATGAAGGCGGGGATGCGGGCCTGGCGGGACGCGGGCGCCGAGACCCGCGCGGTGGTCTGTCTGGAGATCCTCAAGCGGATCAGCGACCGGACCATGGAGTTCGCCCAGGCGGTCATGCACACCTCCGGCCAGGCGTTCATGATGGCGTTCCAGGCGGGCGGCCCGCACGCGCAGGACCGCGGCATGGAGGCGGTGGCCTACGCGTACGCGGAGCAGACCCGCACGCCCGACGCCGCGGAGTGGACCAAGCCGCAGGGCAAGCGCGACCCGCTCGCGCTCACCAAGGAGTTCGTTCCGGTGCCGCGCGGCATCGGCCTGGTCATCGGCTGCAACACCTTCCCGACGTGGAACGGCTATCCGGGCCTGTTCGCCTCCCTCGCCACCGGCAACGCGGTCCTGGTCAAGCCGCATCCCCGCGCGGTGCTGCCGCTCGCGCTCACCGTCCAGGTGGCCCGCCAGGTGCTCACCGAGGCCGGCTTCGACCCGAATCTGGTGGCGCTGGCCGCCGAGCGGCCCGGCGAGGGCATCGCCAAGACCCTCGCCACCCGTCCCGAGATCCGGATCATCGACTACACCGGCTCCACCGAGTTCGGCGACTGGCTGGAGCACAACGCCCGCCAGGCGCGGGTGTACACCGAGAAGGCCGGCGTCAACACGGTGATCGTGGAGTCGACCGACGACTACCAGGGGATGCTGGCCAACCTGGCGTTCTCCCTGTCGCTGTACAGCGGCCAGATGTGCACCACCCCGCAGAACCTGCTGATCCCGCGCGACGGCATCACCACCGACCAGGGCCCCAAGTCCTTCGACGAGGTCGCCGCCGATCTGGCGAAGGCGGTCGACGGCCTGCTCGGCGACGACGCCCGGGCGAACGCGCTGCTGGGCGCGATCGTCAACCCGGACGTCAAGGCCCGCCTGGAGGCCGCCGCCGGGCTCGGCGAGGTCGCCCTCGCCTCCCGTGAGATCACCCATCCGGAGTTCCCGGGCGCGGTGGTGCGCACACCGGTGATCGTGAAGCTCGACGGCGCCAAGCCGGACGCCGAGGCCGCCTACATGAGCGAGTGCTTCGGCCCGGTCTCCTTCGCCGTCGCCGTCGACTCGGCCGACGGCGCGGCGGAGCTGCTGCGGCGCACGGTCCGCGAGAAGGGCGCGATGACGGTCGGCGCGTACACGACCTCCCCGGAGGTCGAGGAGACGGTGCGGGAGGTCTGCCTGGAGGAGGCCGCCCAGCTCTCCCTGAACCTCACCGGCGGGGTGTACGTCAACCAGACGGCAGCCTTCTCCGACTTCCACGGCTCCGGCGGCAACCCGGCGGCCAACGCGGCCCTGTGCGACGGCGCGTTCGTGGCCGACCGGTTCCGGGTGATCGAGGTGCGCCGGGAGGCGTAGGACGCCGTTTCAGGAGGGTGCGCCCCCGGTGGCGCTCCAGTGGTACAGCGTCATGGCCACACTGGTCGCGAGGTTGTAGCTGGAGACCTGGGGGCGCATCGGCAGCGCCACCAGGTGGTCGGCCCGCGCGCGGAGCTCCGCCGACAGTCCGCTGCGCTCGGAGCCGAAGGCGAGCAGCGCGTCGTCCGGGAGCCTCAGCGAGCGGATGTCCTCGCCCTCCGGGTCGAGCGCGAAGACCGGCCCGGACGGCAGCTCCGCCACGGGCAGCCGTTCCACGGCGGTGGCGAAGTGCAGCCCCGCCCCACCGCGTACGACGGTGGGGTGCCAGGGGTCGAGCGTGCCGGTGGTGACGACCCCGGTCGCCCCGAAACCGGCGGCCAGCCGGATCACCGCGCCCGCGTTGCCGAGGTTGCGCGGGTTGTCCAGGACCACCACGGGGGCGGTGCGCGGGGTGTGCGCCAGCTTCTCCAGGTTGCCCGCGCGGGAGGGGCGTACGGCCAGGGCGGCCACGGCGGTGGGATGCGGGCGCGGCACGAGGGCGGCGTACGTCCCGTGGGGCACCTCGGTCAGCAGCTCCGCCAGCGCCTCCCGCACGTCCCCGGCCAGTTCACCGGCGAGGGCGAGCGCGCCGGCCCGGTCCGCGGTGAGCGCCACCGGGACCTCGGCCCCGAAGCGCACGGCGTGCTTGAGGGCGTGGAAGCCGTCGAGCAGCACGGCGGTGCCGGCCAGGCGGTGCCAGGCGGAGACGGGGTCGGCCGGGAACTCGGGAGCGGGGTCGGTCATGGCACGCAGCCTACGTGCGCGCGCCCGGCACTCCGCCGGGCGCCGGGGCGGCCTCCGCCGGGTTCTTTCCGGCCGGGGGCCATGGCCGCGGAACCGGCGTCCCGCGCGGACGCAGCCGATCGCGCGCGCGTGCCGCGAGGTTCCCGAGGCGGCGCAGGAAGGCCGTCGGCAGGAAGACCGCGTCCGCCGCGATCATCGCCAGGGAGAAGAAGGGCAGTCCGAGCACGACGGCGATGACCGCGTGCTCCAGGATCATGAAGGCCAGCAGGACGTTCTTGACCCGCCGGTTGAACAGCGTGAACGGGAAGGCGACCTGCACGGCGACCGTCCCGTAGGTCACCAGCATCACCATCGTGCCGCTGGCCGACAGCAGGTCCGCGAGGGCCGGCCAGGGGGAGAAGTACTCCAGGTGCAGCGGGTAGTGGACGGCGGTGCCGTCCTGCCAGCGGGAACCCTGGACCTTGTACCAGCCGGCCGTGGCGTAGATCAGACACGCCTCGGCCATGATCACCAGCAGTGCGCCGTTGTGCACCACGTTCGCGACGACGTCCAGCAGGATCCGCGGCTGCCCGGTCTTCGCGCGGCGCCCCACCAGCCACCACAGCGCCTGCGCGAGCCACACGGTCCACAGCAGCGCCGGTATGAACCAGTCGCCGTCCATCCGGCCCGCCAGTGTCGCCAGGAGCAGCGGCAGGCCCAGCACGCCCCACAGCACCGGGCCGGTCCGGTCACGCGGCCACTCGCCCCGCGCGCGTGCCCCGGCCACGCGGCGCGCACGGCGCGCGTCCAGGGACCAGACCCGGCCGCAGCGCGTGAACACCAGGTAGACCGACATCAGGTGCAGGACGTTGTCGCCGCCGTCCCCCATGAAGACACTGCGGTTCTGCAGCGCCAGCACGCCCACCATGAACAGCACCGACATGGTGCGGGTGCGCCAGCCGAGCAGCAGCAGGAGGCTCCACAGCACGGCGAGCGCGTAGACGGCCTCGAACCAGACCTGGCTGTCCGACCACAGCAGCGGCGTGAAGGCGTCGTTCGCCGCGACCAGCTGGTCGGCGAGGTCCCAGCTCCAGGGCCCGTCGGGGCCGTACAGCTCCTGGCGGTGGGGGAACTCGCGCAGCAGGAACAGCAGCCAGGTCAGACTGAAGCCGATGCGGATCACGGCGGTCTGGTAGGGGCCGAGCGCGGAGTCGGTGACGCGGGCGATCGCGCGGGACAGGGCCAGCGAGCAGCGGTTCACCCCACGCCTCCCCGGGCCTCGTCCCCAGGCAGCGACCACCAGGGCAGCGTGCGGTACACGGGCGGGGTGGAGATCTTCTCCCCGCTCCACTCGGGCGGCGGCACGTGGGTGGTCCGTGAGCGGATCTGGACGCGCTCGACGGCACCGACCGGCCCGGCCGCGGCCGCGCGGTCGAGGCGCAGCACCGTGATCCGGCGCAGATACGTCTCGGACAGCGCACCGCGCAGGCCCACCGGCCGGTTGTCGTCGTCGTGCGTGGCGGTGAAGAAGTCCCAGGCGCGACGCAGCTCGTTCTGCTGGGTGTGGCTGGGCAGGGGGTTGCCGTCGATGGCGCGGCCGTCCTGTGCGGACAGGTCGTACCAGCCGGTGGTCCGCGTCCCCCCGTCCGCCGTACGGATCTCGGCACGCACCTGGACGGCGATGTTCTGCTGCAGCGGGTTCGGCGCGAACAGCTTCCAGTTCTGCTCGAACTCCGGGTAGATCCAGTCCTCGATCGTCTCGCTGTGCTTCTTGCTGACCGTGTTCACCGGTGCGACGTGCAGGAACGTCATGCCGAGGTGCACACAGACCACGACCGCGACGACCGCGAGCGCCACCGCGGCGCCGATCTGATAGCGCAGGGAGAGCGCGGCCACCCCGGTACGGGGCCCGGCAGGCGGGCCGGGGGCGGCGTGGGGGCCGGTGCCGGAGCCGGCGTCGGGATCGGCAGGGGGGAGGTCTTCCGGGCGACCGGTACCGGGCGGCAGGGCTGCCGGTCCGGGTGAGCCGGCCGGGGTGGCGGGCTCGGGCGGAGCGGTGGGCTCGGCCGGGGCGTCGGGCTCAAGCAGAGCAGTGGGCTCGGCCGGGGCGGGAGGTTCGGGCAGGGCGGCGCCCGGTTCCGGTCCGTCCGGCTCGTCCGGCCCGGCAGAGGACCCCGCGGGGCCGTGCCGGGCGTCCGAGCCCTTGTCGTACGCGTCCATTCCGCCCCGCTCCCCGATCCCGGTCCGTCGCCGCGCCCTCCCGGCCACGAGAACGGCGTTCCGCCCCGCACGACCGCTCCGCCGTGCCGCACGGAACGGTACTCAGCACCGGCCCCCCGAGCACAGTCCCGCCGGGATCCCGTTCCGCGGCCGTATCCACAGCACGGCCCGGGCCCTCGTCGTCCACAGGCGGTCTCCGCAGGTTATCCACAGCGGTTGACACCTCGCGGCGCCCGTCCCACCATGGAATCGCACGAACCGAACGATCGGTCGGGAGCGTGCTCCGGGAAGCATCCAGTCGAGGGGGACCTCATGGCGACAGCAGCCGCCCGCGATACGGCCGGCAGCCAGGCGTACGACGCACCGGCCGGCGCCGGCGACACCGCCGACTACGAGCGCGCCTTCGACGCGGCCGTCGCCGCCGACGAGCGGATCGAGCCGCGCGACTGGATGCCGGACGCCTACCGGGCCACGCTCGTCCGGCAGATCGCCCAGCACGCGCACTCCGAGATCATCGGCATGCAGCCGGAGGCCAACTGGATCACCCGCGCGCCCTCGCTGCGCCGCAAGGCGATCCTGATGGCCAAGGTGCAGGACGAGGCCGGGCACGGCCTGTACCTGTACAGCGCCGCCGAGACCCTCGGTACCAGCCGCGAGGAGCTGCTCGACAAGCTCCACTCCGGCCGCCAGAAGTACTCCTCGATCTTCAACTACCCGACGCTGACCTGGGCGGACGTCGGCGCCATCGGCTGGCTCGTGGACGGCGCGGCGATCACCAACCAGGTGCCCCTGTGCCGCTGCTCCTACGGCCCGTACGCGCGCGCGATGGTCCGCATCTGCAAGGAGGAGTCCTTCCACCAGCGCCAGGGCTACGAGCTGCTGCTGGCCCTCAGCAAGGGCACCCCGGAGCAGCACGCGATGGCGCAGGACGCGGTGGACCGCTGGTGGTGGCCGTCGCTGATGATGTTCGGCCCGCCCGACGACGAGTCCCAGCACTCCGCGCAGTCGATGGTCTGGAAGATCAAGCGGCACTCCAACGACGAGCTGCGCCAGCGTTTCGTCGACATCTGCGTCCCCCAGGCCGAGTCGCTCGGCCTCACCCTGCCCGACCCGGACCTGAAGTGGAACGAGGAGCGGGGGCACCACGACTTCGGGGCGATCGACTGGTCGGAGTTCTGGGACGTCCTCAAGGGAAACGGCCCGTGCAACGAACAGCGGCTGACCCGGCGCAGGCAGGCCCACGAGGAGGGCTCCTGGGTCCGGGAGGCCGCGGCGGCCCACGCGGCCAAGCACTCGAACGGCGAGACAGGAGCTACGCGAGCATGACCCACACCGACTGGCCCCTGTGGGAGGTCTTCGTGCGCTCGCGCCGGGGCCTGTCCCACACCCATGCCGGCAGCCTGCACGCCCCGGACGCGGAGCTCGCCCTGCGCAACGCCCGCGATCTGTACACCCGGCGCGGCGAGGGCGTCTCCATCTGGGTCGTCCCGTCGTCCGCGATCACCGCCTCCTCGCCCGACGAGAAGGACCCGTTCTTCGAACCGGCCGCCGACAAGCCCTACCGGCACCCGACGTTCTACGAGATCCCCGAGGGGGTGCGGCACCTGTGACCACGACCCCCGCCAAGGACACCGCCCACGCGACGGCCGCGCTCGCCCTCGGCGACGACGCGCTGGTGCTCTCCCACCGCCTGGGCGAGTGGGCCGGCCACGCCCCCGTGCTGGAGGAGGAGGTCGCCCTCGCCAACATCGCGCTGGACCTGCTGGGCCAGGCCCGCGTGCTGCTGTCGATGGTGGGCGACGAGGACGAGCTGGCCTACCTCCGCGAGGAGCGCGCCTTCCGCAACCTCCAGTTGGTGGAGCAGCCCAACGGCGACTTCGCCCACACCATCGCCCGCCAGCTGTTCTTCTCCGCCCACCAGTACCTCCTCTACGGCGAACTGGCCGCGGGGGACGGCCCGTTCGCGCCGCTGGCCGGCAAGGCGGTCAAGGAGACCGCCTACCACCGCGACCACGCCGAACAGTGGACGCTGCGACTCGGCGACGGCACCGACGAGAGCCGTGCGCGGATGCAGCGTGCCGTGGACGCGCTGTGGCGCTACACCGGTGAGATGTTCCAGCCCGTCGAGGGCCTGGACGTCGACGGGAGCGGCCTGGAGACGGCCTGGCTCGCATGGGTCTCGGAGGTGCTGCGCCGGGCTACCCTCACCGTGCCCGACGGCCCCCGCACCGGGGCGTGGGCGGCCGGCGCGGGCCGTCAGGGCCTGCACACCGAGCCGTTCGGCCGGATGCTCGCCGAGATGCAGCACCTGCACCGCAGCCATCCGGGGGCGACGTGGTGACCACCCTCACCCCGCTGGAGGCCGAACTCCTGGAGCTCGCCGGTTCGGTACCCGACCCCGAACTGCCCGTGCTGACCCTGCGCGAACTGGGCGTCGTGCGCGCGGTGCACGTGCGCGGCACGGAGACCGTCGAGGTCGAGCTGACCCCGACGTACACCGGCTGCCCGGCCGTCGAGGCGATGAGCCTGGACATCGAGCGGGTGCTGCGCGAGCACGGGGTGCGCGAGGTCACCGTGCGCAGGGTGCTCGCGCCCGCCTGGTCGACCGACGACATCACGGACGAAGGGCGCCGCAAACTCCGGGAGTTCGGCATCGCCCCGCCTCGTGTACGGACGGCCTCCGGGCCGGTCGGGGTGGAGCTGGGACCGACGCGCACCCGTGCGGCCCGGCCGGAGGACGAACCGGTGCCCGTCCGCTGCCCGCACTGCGGCTCCGCCGAGACCGAACTGCTCAGCCGCTTCTCGTCCACCGCGTGCAAGGCGCTGCGCCGCTGCCTGGCCTGCCGTGAACCGTTCGATCACTTCAAGGAGTTGTGATGGCCCGCTTCCACCGGCTCCGGGTGGCCGCGGTCGACCGGCTCACCGACGACTCCGTCGCCCTCACCCTCACCGTCCCCCCGCACCTGGCCGAGGAGTACCGGTACGCACCGGGCCAGCACCTGGCCCTGCGGCGCGTCGCGGACGGCGAGGACATCCGGCGCACCTACTCCATCTGCTCCCCCGCACCCGACGGTGAGGCGCCGAGCACCCTCCGGGTCGGCGTGCGGCTGGTCGAGGGCGGTGCCTTCTCCACGTACGCGCTCAAGGAGATCGGCCCCGGCGACGAGCTGGAGGTGATGACCCCGGCCGGCCGGTTCACTCTCCCTCCCGCGCCCGGCCGGTACGCGGCGATCGTCGGCGGCAGCGGCATCACGCCGGTGCTGTCGATCGTCTCGACCCTCCTCGCGCGTGAGCCCGGGGCCCGGTTCTGTCTGATCCGCAGCGACCGGACGGCCGCCTCGACGATGTTCCTGGAGGAGGTCGCCGACCTGAAGGACCGCTACCCCGAGCGGCTCCAGCTGGTGACGGTGCTCTCCCGGGAGGAGCAGCAGGCGGGGCTGCCGTCCGGACGGCTGGACCAGGAGCGGCTGACCGGGCTGCTGCCGGCCCTGCTGCCCGTGGAGCAGGTGGACGGCTGGTTCCTGTGCGGGCCGTACGGCCTGGTCGAAGGGGCCGAGCGGGCACTGCGCGGACTGGGTGTGGCGCGTTCCCGCATCCACCAGGAGATCTTCCACGTGGACGCCGGTACGGCGACCGTCACCACGGCGCCCGCCCCCGCGCACAGCACGGTCACCGCCCGGCTCGACGGACGCGGCGGGACCTGGCCCGTCCAGGACGGCGAGTCCCTGCTGGACACGGTGCTGCGCAACCGGCCCGACGCGCCCTACGCCTGCAAGGGCGGGGTGTGCGGAACCTGCCGTGCCTTCCTCGTCTCGGGCGAGGTACGGATGGACCGCAACTTCGCGCTGGAGTCGGAGGAGACGGAGGCGGGCTACGTCCTGGCCTGCCAGTCGCATCCGGTGACGGAGCGGGTGGAGCTGGACTTCGACCGGTAGGAGCCCCCGGCCCGCCCCGGCCCGCCTTCGTGGGCCGGGGGTACTCGGGGGTCACTCCAGGGCCGCTCCGGTGCCGCGACCCGGCCGTCCGATGCCACGCTCCGATGCCGGCCCGGCCGCCCGGTACGGCTTCCCGACACCGGTCCTGCCCTCCGGTGCCACGCTCCGGAGTCACTCCGGCACAGCCCGGTCGCCCGGCGCCGCTCTCGGGCCGTCCGGTGCCATGCTCCGGCCGTCCGGTGCCGGTCCGGCGCCGCCGGGTGTCCGCAAGGGCCGCGTCCGGCGGGCCGACCGCGCGGGCGTCCGCGGGACGGGTCTACAGAACGTGCCCCGGCGTTCCGTCGTCCGTGACGACGGAACGCCCGGCGGCCTCCCACACCTGCATGCCGCCGTCCACGTTCACGGCATCGACGCCCTGCTGGGCCAGATACATGGTGACCTGCGCCGACCGTCCGCCGGAACGGCAGATCACATGGACCCGGCCGTCCTGCGGGGCGGCCTCGGTCAGCTCGCCGTAGCGGGCCACGAACTCACTGATGGGAATGTGCAGCGCCCCTGCGGCGTGGCCGGCCTTCCACTCGTCGTCCTCGCGGACGTCCAGCAGGAAGTCGCCGTCCTCGATGTCCGCGACCCGGACCGTGGGCACACCAGCTCCGAAACTCATGCCCCCGACGCTACCCGACCGGGTGGCCCCCGGCTCAGGCCAGCAGTGCCGCCAGCTCCGCCTCGCGCTCGGTCACCTGGGTCCGCAGCTGCTCGGCGATCTCCTCCAGGAGCCTGTCGGGGTCGTCCGGGGCGAGGCGGAGCATCGAGCCGATGGCACCGTCCTCCAGTTCCCTGGCGACCAGCGTGAGCATCTCCTTGCGGCGGGCGAGCCATTCGAGGCGGGCGTAGAGCTCCTCGCCCGCGCTCGGGACACGCTTCAGCTCCGGTCCCTTGGCCCACTCCTCGGCGAGTTCGCGCAGCTCGTCCTCGTTGCCGCGGGCGTAGGCGGCGTTGACGCGGGTGATGAACTCCTCGCGGCGCGCTCGTTCCTTCTCCTCCTGCGCCAGGTCCGGGTGGGCCTTGCGGGCGAGGTCGCGGTAGAGCTTGCGGGCCTCCTCGCTGGGCCGCACCCGCCGCGGGGGCCGCACCGGCCGGTCGGTGAGCATGGCGGTGGCCTCGGGGAAGAGGCCGTCGCCGTCCATCCAGCCGTTGAGCAGCTCCTCGACGCCGGGGATGGGCATCAGCCGGGCGCGCGCCTCGTCGGCCCGGCGCCGGTCCTCGGGGTCGTCGCTGCGGGCGGCCCTGGCCTCCAGGATCAGGGCCTCCAGCTCCTCGAGCCGGGCGTACATCGGGCCGAGCTTCTGTTCGTGCAGCCGGGAGAAGTTCTCGACCTCGACGCGGAAGGTCTCCACGGCGATCTCGAACTCGATCAGCGCCTGCTCGGCCGCGCGGACGGCCTGCTCCAGCCGCTCCTCGGGCCGCGCCGCGCCACCACCGCCGGGGGTCCGCTCCGCACCGGCGCCGCCACTCTGCTCACCTTCCGAGGTCGTCACCCGGACAGCGTAGGCCACCCGCCCGGCCGGTCGCCCCGCCGCGGCGGCGCACTCCCCGGTCAGAGGCGCGCGCCTGACCCGGAGGCCCGCTCACACCCCCGTCTCCGCCGCGATCCGTCCCGACCGCACCGCGGTCACCAGGTCGGTGTGGTCGGCCTCGGTGCGGTCGGCGTAGGTGACGGCGAAGGCCGCCACCGCCTCGTCCAGTTCGTCGTTCTTGCCGCAGTACCCGGCGATCAGGCGGGGGTCGGCGCTGTGGGAGTGGGCGCGGGCCAGCAGGGCACCGGTCATCCGGGCGTAGTCGTCGATCTGGTCGACGGCCAGCGCGGCCGGGTCGACGCTGCCCTTGCGGTTGCGGAACTGGCGCACCTGGTAGGGGCGGCCGTCGACCGTCGTCCAGCCCAGCAGGCTGTCGCTTATCACCTGCATCCGCTTCTGGCCGTGGACCACCCGCCTGCCCTCGTGGCCGGCCTCGGGGACGTCGAACCCGGCCGTCGGCAGATGCGGCACGAGGGCCGAGGGGCGGGCCTCCTTCACCTGGAGGACCAGGGGCTCGCCCCGGTGGTCGAGGAGCAGCACGACGTACGAGCGGGTGCCCACACTGCCGGTGCCGACGACGCGGAACGCCACGTCGTGCACCGCGTGCCGGGCCAGCAGCGGGTGGCGGTCGGGCGGGAGCGTGCCGAGGTACCGCTCCAGCGAGGCGGCCACCCGGGCGGCCTCGTCGTCCGGTATGCGGCGCAGGACCGGCGGCGCGTCGACGAAGCGGCGGCCGCCGTCCCCGGTCGGCTCGGTGGACTTGGCCGCGAACCGGCCGCTGGTGTTCGCGCGGGCCTTCTCGGAGACCCGCTCCAGGGTGCCCAGCAGGTCGTGGGCGTCGGTGTGGGAGACCAGTTCCTCGTCCGCGATGGCGTTCCAGGCGTCCAGCGCCGGCAGCTTGGACAGCAGCCGCATCGTGCGGCGGTAGGCGCCCACGGTGTCGTGGGCCGCGGCACGGCAGGTGTCCTCGTCCGCGCCGGCCTCGCGCCCGGCGAGCACCAGGGAGGTGGCGAGCCGCTTGAGGTCCCATTCCCAGGGGCCGTGCACCGTCTCGTCGAAGTCGTTCAGGTCGATGACCAGTCCGCCGCGCGCGTCGCCGTAGAGGCCGAAATTCGCCGCGTGGGCGTCGCCGCAGATCTGGGCGCCGATCCGGGTCACCGGCGTGCGGGCCAGGTCGTACGCCATGAGACCCGCCGATCCACGCAGGAAGGCGAACGGTGTCGCCGTCATCCTGCCCACCCGGATCGGTGCGAGCTCGGGCAGCCGGCCCCGGCTGGACTCCTCGACGGCGCTCACGGCGTCGGGGCGGGAGGCGTCCGGGGCGAAGGCGGCGTGTGCCGCGCGGGGAACCCGACCGCGCAGGGCCTTGCCCTCCACCCTGGGGCTGCCCCCGGCGAACGGCTCGGCGAATCCCGGCACCCGCGGCAGCCGCCGCACCGGGACCGCACCGCCGGTCCCGGTCGCACCGGCGGGCTCATGAGTCCCGGACATCACGGCAACGGCTTCGGTCACGGCGACCGCCTCCCCGTACACATACGTGCCGTACACACGCGTCGACATCGATCGTGCCGACCGTACAGCCGGTGGCCGAAACACGTCAGACCCTGTGGACAACTCTTCCGGTGTGGAAAGCCCGGGCCCGGCCCGGTGCGGACGAGGCCCGGGGCCCATCCGGTGCGGACGAAGCCCGGCCCGCGTCTCGTCAGCGGGTTCGGTCGGTCCGATCCGTGCGGACGAGGCCCGCCCCCTACCCGACCTCCGCCACCTCTCCCGCCGCCGGCAGCAGCCGTCCCTCGGCGAGCAGCCGCCCGGCGCGGTCCTGGGAGATGTCCAGCCGGGCCAGCACGGCCGGAACGGCCACGCCCGGCAGCATGTGGTGGAAGAGCACGGCGACCCGGTGCTCCAGGTCCTGCCGCTGGCAGCGCAGCTGCGACAGGAGCTGCACCCCGGAGAAGCTCGCGACCAGCAGTTCCGCCGTCTCCGTCGCGTCGACGTGCGGCAGCAATTCGCCTCCCGCCTTGGCCTCGGCCAGGGTCCGGGTGGTCTGGTCGATCCACATGCCGAACGCCGGAGTGCGGTCCAGCCCCAGCGCCCCCTGGTCCAGGGCCAGTCCGACACTGGCCCGTACCAGCGGTTCGGTCCGCAGCCGCAGCGCCAGCACCAGGCCGGAGTCGACGAGTTCCTGCAGTTTGCTGGACTGGGGCGGCAGGGAGATCGCGAGCTGCTCCTCGAACACGCCGAGCGCCAGCTCCTCCTTGGAGCCGAAGTGGAAGTACAGCGCGCCCTTGGTGACTCCGGCCCGCTCCAGGATCTCCCCGATGGTCGCCGAGGTGTAGCCGCGTTCGTCGAAGACGGCCGCCGCCGCCTCCAGGATGGTCCGCCGGGTGCGGATCGCGCGCTCCTGTCGCGCCATCGGGTGCCTCCTGATCTGGGTGGATCTCGTGGGTCGCACCGCGCGGTCGTCATGAAGCTGCCGTGGAGCCGTCGTGAAGCCGCCGTGCGGTTGTCGTGTCGTGCGGGGCGCGTGGGCTCGTCTCCGGCGGTGTGGATCACCCTTGGAAAAAAACCAACTCGTCCGTATCTTAGTGCGAGCCGCCCGGAGGTCCGATGCCCGGTCCCGGGTGTTCCTCATGCCGCCGCCGGATTCCTGGAGCGCCCCCATGGAGGATCAGACCGGACAGCGGGTCCCGCCCGCAAACACCGCCGGCAGACCCGGTGCCCGCAGCCGCGTCACCGCCGAACTCGCCCACCGTCCCCGCGCGGCGGACGTCTTCCCGGTCGAATGGGTCCGGCTCTCGGACGTCCGCTTCCGTGTCACCGCGCGCTGGCCCGCGGACCACGCCTTCTTCGGCCCCGTCGACGACCGCCACCAGGATCCGATGATCGTCGGTGAAACGTTGCGCCAGACCTCGATGGTTCTCGCCCACGCGGAGTTCGGCGCCCCCGCCGACACCCACTTCGTCATGCGGGACCTGGACGTGTTCACCGACCCGGACCGGCTGCTGCTCGCGGACGCGGACGAGCCGGTCACCGTCGACGTCGTCTGCTCCGAGGTCCGCCGCCGGGGCCGGGGCCTGAACGGCATGCGCACGACGATGGAGTTCCGCCGCGCGGGACGCCTCGTCGCCCGGGGCACCGGCAGCACCGGCTGCACCTCCCCGGCCGCCTACCGCCGCCTGCGGGAACGCCAACTGGCCGCCCAGGGGGCCCGAATACCGCTGCCGGAGCCGGTGTCGCCCGAACTGGTGGGCCGCCACCGCGCGGAGGACGTCGTCCTCGCTCCCGCGGACCGGCCCGGCTCCTGGCTGCTGCGCGCACACACCGGGCACCCGGTCCTCTTCCCGCGCCCCAACGACCACGTCCCCGGCATGGTCCTGTTCGAGGCGGCCCGCCAGGCCGCGACCGCGGCGTCGGACCGGCTGCCCTTCCTGCCGTCCGAACTGTCCGTCTCCTTCAGCCGCTACGCCGAGCTGGACAGCCCCTGCCGGCTCGACGCCGAAGTGCTCGACAAGGGTGAGGGCGAGGTGACGGTGCGGGTGTCGGGCACACAGGACGGCCGGCCCGTCTTCGCCGCCACCCTCACCTGCCCGCCCCAGGCCCCGGTACGGTCCCTGCCATGACCGTCGACCTCCTGATCACCGGCGCGACGGGCTTCATCGGCAGCCGGGTCGCGGCAGCGGCCCTGGAACGCCCCGGGGTCCGCGTCCGGTCACTGTCCCGCCGTACGCCGTCCGGGCGGCCGGACTCCGAGGCGGTGCCCGGCGACCTCGCCGACCCGCGCACCCTGCACGGCACGTGCGCCGGCGTCGACGTCCTCGTCCACTGCGCCTCCCGCGTGAGCGGTGACCCGGAGTCCGTCGCCGCGGTCAACGACCTCGGCACGAAGGCCCTGGTGGAGGAGGCCGTACGGAGCGGAGTGCGCCGGATCGTGTATGTGAGCACCGCCGCCGTCCACGGCCGGGGCCCCTTCCGGGGCGTACGGCCCGGTGAAGCCCCGATCGCGCCCGCGTCCGCCACCAGCCGCACCCGCGCGGCAGCCGAACGGCATGTCCTCGACGCGGGCGGCCTGGTGCTGCGCCCGCACCTGGTGCACGGCGAGGGCGACCGCTGGATGATCCCCGGACTGGTGGGACTGCTGCGGGAGTTGTCCGCGTCCGTGTCCGGCTGCGAGGCGCTCCAGTCGATGATCGACGTCGACACCCTGGGCCGGGCGGTCGTCGCCGCGGCACTGTCCCCCGGCCACGGACCCGGTGCCCACTACGTCGCGCACCCGGCCCCCGTCCCCGCCTCGGAGCTGGTCGCGGCCGTGTGCGAGCGGGTGGAACGGCCCGGCGGCGGCGCCTCGGTGGACGTGGACACCGCCCTCGCCCGGGCCGCCGGGTCCCCGCGCGCGCTGCATCACCTGGGCATGCTCACCGTGGACCACTGGTTCGCGGACGACGGCTTCTGGAAGGACCTGGACTGCTCACCGGGTGAGGGGTTCGCCCGTACGTTCGTGCGGTCGGCATCGTGGTATCGGTCGTACATGATGACCGGTCGATAAGGAAACCGTCCGGTCGGTTCATATCGCCACAGCCGACCACGCTCAGTCATGCCTGGTCACGCCCGCAGGTAAGCCAGCACCGCGAGGACCCGCCGGTGCGTCTCGTCCGTCAACGGCAGGTCCAGCTTCGTGAAGATGCTGCCGATGTGCTTGCCGACGGCGGCCTCCGACACCACCAGCTCCCGGGCGATCGCGCCGTTGGACTTGCCTTCCGCTATCAACGCCAGCACCTCCCGCTCCCGCGGGGACAGCCGCTCCAGCGGATCACGGCGGTGGCGCAGCAACTGCCGTACGACCTCGGGGTCGACCACCGTGCCGCCGTCCGCGACCTGGCTCAGCGTGGTCACGAACTCCTCGATCTGGCCGACCCGGTCCTTGAGCAGATAGCCGATGCCGGTGCCGTCGCCGGAGTCCAGCAGGTCGGAGGCGTACCGGCGCTGCACGTACTGGCTGAGCACGAGGACGGGCAGGGTGGGCCGCTCGGCGCGCAGGCGCACGGCCGCGCGCAGGCCCTCGTCCTGGAAGCCCGGGGGCATCCGGACGTCCGTCAGCACGATGTCGGGTTCGTGTCTCCCGGTCTCGGCGATCAGCGCCTCGGCGTCGCCGACCGCCGCGACGACCTCGTGCCCGCACTGCTGGAGCAGGCCGATCAGGCCCTCCCGCAGCAGCACGCTGTCCTCGGCCAGCACGACGCGCAGTGCCCGGCCGTCCGTCAGGGGAAGCAAGGAGCGCAAGGGATCTCCACACGCAGCAGGGTCGGCCCACCCACCGGGCTGGACAGGATGAGTCTGCCATCGAGCACCGACACCCGGTCGGCGAGTCCGGTCAGTCCGCTGCCCGCCCCGGCCCGCGCGCCGCCCCGCCCGTCGTCACGGACCTCCAGCAGCAGCCGCCCGTCACGGTGTCCGCCGGCCACCCGCGCGCGGCTCGCCCCGCTGTGCCGGGCGACGTTGGCGAGCGCCTCGCACACCACGAAGTACGCGGCGGCCTCGACCGGCGTGGGCAGCCGGCCGGTGAGGTCCAGGTCCACGTCCACGGGTACGGCGGACCGGTCGGCGACGTCGGCGACCGCGGCCTCGAGACCGTAGTCGGCGAGGACCTGGGGGTGAATGCCGTGGATGAGCTCCCGCAGCTCCCCGAGCGCCCGGCCCGCCTCGTCGTGGGCCTTGGCGAGCCGGTCGGCCAGCGGTCCGGGCGGCGCCTCCAGACGGGCCAGGCCCAGCGTCATCGTCAGGGCGACCAGACGCTGCTGGGCCCCGTCGTGCAGATCACGCTCGATACGCCGCCGCTCCGCCTCGAAGGCCTCCACCAGCCGCACCCGGGACCGGGTCAGTTCGGTCACCCTGGCGTCCAGGGCGGTCTCCCGCGGGGCGATCAGCAGCCGGGTCAGCCCCGCGCGGGCACCCGCCGCGACGCCCAGCAGATAGGAGCCCAGGGCGAGCAGGACGATCCCGAGCAGGGCTGCACCGGCCGCCGCCGGCCAGGTGGTGACCGTCCACAGTTTGAGGACCTTCGCCTCCTCACCGTCCCCGGCCGTGGCCATCAGCAACGGGGTGGCGGTCACGGCCGCCGGGAAGAGCAGGCCGGCCGTGAGCGCGAGGGCGTCGACCGGCCACAGCAGGCCCGCGAACAGCAAGGCGTGCCCGAGCTCCCGCCAGGTGGCCCGCTCCCGCAGCCGGAAGGTCAGCCAGGCCCGCAGGCCGGGGGCGGCGGGCGGCAGGTGCGGGTCGGGTGCCGGATCGCGGTCGGCCAGCCGCAGCCGCCACCGCTCCAGCCGGGCCACCGGTATGCCCGCGAGGGCGGTGCCGAGCAGCAGCACCAGCCCCACCAGGACCGGCGCGAGCACTCCGCCGGCCACCACCGACACCACGACGCCCACGAGCACGACCGCGCCGGTCACCGCGCCGGTGAGCAGGTATCCGGCCGAGCGCCACGGCCACACCGACAGCACGTAGCCGGGACGGGACATGGCCTGCCAGGGATTTCGAGGGTGCATGCGGATCACGGTAGAAGCCCGCGCCGGACGCGGCCATGGGCCTGGGCGGAGGCTTCGGGGTATGCCTGGCCCTACCCCTTTTTCTCACCCCTGCCGCACTGCGCCGACCGGCTCCCGAACGGTTTCGTGGTCACAGGTGAACAGCCCGGAACGGCCGGGCCGGACATGGGGAGCGGGGCACATGAGCCAGAGGAACGGCGACGCGGTCACCTTGCGTCGGGTGAGCCGGCGGTACGGGTCGGGCGACGGCGCGGTGAGCGCGCTGGACGAGGTCTCCCTCGTCTTCCCGCGGGGGAGTTTCACCGCCGTGATGGGCCCGTCCGGCTCCGGCAAGTCGACGCTGCTGCAGTGCGCCGCCGGGCTCGACCGGCCCACCTCGGGCTCGGTCACCGTCGGCGGCACCGAGCTGACCGGGCTCGGTGAGAGACGGCTGACCCTGCTGCGCCGCGAGCGCGTCGGCTTCGTCTTCCAAGCGTTCAACCTGCTGCCGGCGCTGACCGCCGAGCAGAACGTCGCCCTCCCGCTGCGGCTGGCCGGCCGGCGCGTGCCGCGGGTCCGGATCCGTGAGGCGCTCCACCAGGTCGGTCTCGGTGACCGAGCCCGGCACCGGCCCGCCGAGCTGTCCGGCGGTCAGCAGCAACGCGTCGCGCTGGCCCGTGCCCTGGTCACCCGCCCCGAGGTGCTGTTCGCCGACGAACCGACCGGCGCGCTGGACTCCCGCACCGGACACGAGGTGCTCACACTGCTGCGCGGCCTGGTGGACCGCGGGGGACAGACGGTCGTCATGGTGACCCACGACCCGGTGGCCGCCTCCCGCGCCGACCGCGTGGTCTTCCTGGTCGACGGCCGCGTCCACGACGAGCTGACCGGGGCGGGCGCCGACGCCGTCGCCGCGCGGATGACCGGTCTGGAGGCCACGCCGTGCTGAGCCTCGCCCTGCGCACCCTGCGCGCCCGGTGGATCACCTTCGCCGGCAGCTTCACCGCCCTCGCGCTGGGCGTGACCCTCCTCACCGTCATGGGACTCGCCCTCGCCTCCTCCCTGGACGCCCCCGCGCGGGAGCCGGAGCGGTTCGCCGCCGCCCCGGCCGTGGTCAAGGGCACGGACACCCTGCGTATACCGACGCCGAACGGCGAGAAGACCGGGGAACTGGCACACCCGCGCGCGGTGCCGGCAGCGACCGTCGCGAAGCTGCGCCGGCTCGGCACGGTCGTCAAGGACCGCTCCTACCCCGTCCGCGCGGAGGGCGCCCCCGGCGAACTGACCGGCCACCCCTGGTCCACCGCCGCGTTCGCCCCGTACGAGATCGAGGCGGGCCGTGCGCCTCACGCGGACGACGAGGTCGTCGTCAGCGGCGACTGGACGCGGCCCGGCGCGCGGATGCGCACGGACCACGGCACCGTACGGGTCGTGGGCACCGTGGCCGGCCGCGGCTTCGAGCACGCCGTCTTCCACACCGACGCGCGCGCCGCCGAGCTGTCCCCGGCCGTCACCCAGCTGGTCGTGGACGCCGACCCGGCGGCCGTACGGGAAGCGGTGCGCGGAGCCGAGGGCGTCCGGGTCCTCACCGGGGACGGCCTCCGGTACGCCGACGCGGCCCCCGAGCGGGACAGCGAGGCACTGACCGCGATGAACGCCCTGTTCGGCACGGCGGGCGGGGTAGCCGCCTTCGTCTCGGTGTTCGTGGTGGCGTCCACCTTCGCCTTCGTGGTCGACCGGCGGCGCCGGGAATTCGGACTGCTGCGCACCACGGGGGCCACGCCGGGCCAGATACGGCGCACGGTGGCCACCGAGGCCCTGCTGGTCGGGGTGCTCGCCTCGGCCGCCGGTTGCGCGTTCGGCGGGTACGCGGCGCCCTCGCTGGCCGCGTGGGTGGCCGACGTGGAGCTGGCGCCGGACTGGTTCACGATCGGCGACGCGGTCTGGCCGTACCACGTGGCGTTCTGGACGGGGCTCCTCGTCGCCCTGAGCGGTGTCGTCGTCGCCTCCTGGCGGGCGGGGCGCACGGGCCCCGTCCAAGCGCTGCGCGAGGCGTCCGCCGACAGCACGGCCCTGACGCGGGGACGGTGGCTGTGCGGCGCGGCTCTGCTGCTGACCGCCGGGGTGACGCTCGCCGTGGCACTGCTCGGCGATCCGGGCGACCTGCTGCACCGCAAGACCTACGTCAGCCGGCCCATGCTGCTGATCACCGCCGGCGCGCTGCTCGCCCCGCTCGTCGTCCGCCCGCTCACGCGGCTGCTGACCCGGTTTCCAGGGGTGATCGGCATGCTGGTGCGTGAGAACGCGGCCGCCGGGGTGCGCCGTACGGCCGCGGTCGCGGCACCCGTGCTGGTCACGGTCGCCCTCACGGGCTCGTTGCTCGGCGCCACCGCCACCCTGGACCGGGCCGGGGCCCTCGAGGCGCGGGAACGGACCACCGCGGCGTTCGTCGTCACGGCCGCGGGTGACGGGGTCTTCGACGCGCGGACGCTGGACCGGCTGCGCGCGGTGCCCGGCGCGCGGGTGTCGGCGAGCGCACCGAGCGCGGTGTACGTCCTGGAGGAGGGCGTGGCGCTGGTCAGGTCCGAGGCCCGGGCCGTCGATCCCGGGGCGCTGGCGGCCACCGCGCGGCTGCCGCTCACCGCGGGGAAGGTCACCGGCCTCGACGACGGCTCGATCATTGTCAACGAGGAGTGGGAACGGCACACGGTGGGGCAACGCGTGCGGGTGTGGCTCGGGGACGGCACGGAGCGGACGCTGCGGATCGCCGCGGTGATGACCACCGGCACCGGCGACAACGGCGTCTACGTCACCCCGGCCAACGCACCGGGCGCCCGCGCGGACCGGGTGGACGTCGCCCTTGTGGACGGCGCCGACGCGCACGTGGTGGCCGCCGCGCTAAAGCGGGCGGTGCGGCCCGCCGGCGGCCGGGTCCTCACCTCGGAGCAGTGGCTCTCCGCCACGGCCCCCGGGACGGAACGCACCACCCGCTACGGCCTTCTGCTGGTCCTCGGCATCGCCCTGCTGTACACGGGCATCTCCCTGGCCAACACCATGGTCATGGCGACCTCCGACCGGGTGCGCGACCTCGCGGTCCTGCGGCTGGCCGGGGCCACGCGGTGGCAGGTGCTGCGGATGGTGGGCGCGGAGTCGCTGACGGTGGTCGCGGTCGGCGCGCTCCTGGGCCTGACCGTGGCCGCGCTCGATCTGGCCGGCATGTGGGGAGCGCTGGTCCTGCTCTCGGTCCCCGCCACGATCGTCCTCCCCTGGTCCACACTCGCCGCCGTCACGGCCGCCTGCGCCGTGCTCGCCACGGTCTCCGCGGTCGTCACCGCCGCCCTCGCCCTGCGCCGGCCCGCGCTGGAGTCGGCGGGTGTCCGCGAGTGAGCCCCTCATGACCCGCACCGGAATCGACGGGCCTGCGCGGGCGAGCTCCTCGTCACCCGCGCCGGAATCGGCAGGACTCCGCGAGTGAGCCCGCGCGGCCCGCTCCGAAGGCCCCGCCGGCGCCCTCCCCGATTCCTTCCGGGATCTCCCCGGAAGCCTCGGAAGGACGGCCTCGGAGGGGGACGGGACACCACTCCACGACGAAAAGGATCATGAGATGTTCCTCACACGCCATCCCGCCGCCGCACCCACCGCGAGCACGCGAAACGGGCGGCATCCGATGGATGCCGCCCGTTTCGACGGTGTGCGCGAGGGGGGAGTTGAACCCCCACGCCCTTGCGGGCACTGGAACCTGAATCCAGCGCGTCTGCCTATTCCGCCACCCGCGCATTGGGTGTGTCTTCCGGGCCCTGCCCCTTGGGGCCTTGCGCCTTCCGACATCCAGAACATTAGCACGCTGGCCGGGGTGGATTCACATCCCTTTCCCCGCGACCGCTCCCACCGCCCCCCGCCGCCCCACCGGCCCCGACGAGCCCGCACCGCCCCGGCCGGCCTCCCCGAGCCCCGGATGTCGCGACGCCGACCGATTCACGTATCAACCTCGTACCGGTAGTCCCCGTCTGTCCAGGAGCAGGGTGGAGTCCACAGCCGGGTGCGGGACACTGGTCTGCGGCCCCCTCTACGATCCATGGCAGAACGACGCGCACGAACACGGCCGAAGGAGTTCGCCGAAGGAGTTCGAAGAGGGGTCCCGGAGGGAACTTCGTCAGGCGTCGACACCCGTCGACCGGGCCGACAGGGGGAACCAGCCGATCGACCGGCGCGTGGATACGATCAGTAAGCAGTACCAGGTAGGCGGTGCACGAAACGGTGCGCCAGGCAGTACACAGGACGGCAGCTACGGAGGAGGTGCCCCATGGGAGTCCTGAAGAAGTTCGAGCAGCGCCTCGAAGGTCTGGTCAACGGCACCTTCGCCAAGGTGTTCAAGTCCGAGGTGCAGCCCGTGGAGATCGCGGGAGCGCTCCAGCGGGAATGCGACAACAACGCCACCATCTGGAACCGCGACCGCACCGTCGTACCCAACGACTTCATCGTCGAGCTGAGCACCCCGGACTACGAGCGGCTCAGCCCGTACTCCGGCCAGCTCGGCGACGAGCTCGCCGGCATGGTGCGCGACTACGCCAAGCAGCAGCGCTACACCTTCATGGGCCCCATCAAGGTGCACCTGGAGAAGGCGGACGACCTCGACACCGGCCTGTACCGGGTCCGCAGCCGCACACTCGCCTCCTCCTCCGCCGGCCAGGCCCCCGGCGCTCCCGGCGGCGCACCGCCGGCCGGCCGCCCCGGCGGCTACGGCTACCCGTCGGCCGGCCCCGCGGGCGCCCCGCCCATGCCGGCCGCGCCGCCGCCCGGCGGTGGCTACGGCTACCCGCCGCCCGCGGGCGGCCAGCGGCCCCCCGCCGTGCCCGGCGGACGCACCCGCTACTGGATCGAGATCAACGGCACTCGCCACCAGATCTCCCGCGCCACCCTCGTGATGGGCCGCAGCACCGAAGCCGACGTACGGATCGACGACCCCGGCGTCTCCCGCCGGCACTGCGAGATCCGGACCGGAACGCCCTCGACGATCCAGGATCTCGGATCCACCAACGGCATCGTGGTGGACGGGCAGCACACCACCCGCGCTACGCTCCGCGACGGCTCGCGGATCGTCGTGGGCAGCACCACCGTTATCTATAGGCAAGCCGAAGGGTGAAGCGGGGGCAATGTCAGAGCTGACCCTCACGGTCATGCGGCTGGGTTTCCTGGCCGTACTGTGGCTGTTCGTGATCGTGGCCGTGCAGGTCATCCGGAGTGACCTGTTCGGCACTCGCGTCACCCAGCGCGGATCACGGCGTGACGCCGGCCGGCCACAGCAGGCCGCCCGCCAGGCACCTCCGCAGCAGCGCCAGCAGTCCGGCGGCGGGGGCCGCCGCGGCCGGAACACCCCCACCAAGCTGGTCGTGACCGAAGGCACCCTCACCGGCACCACCGTCGCCCTCCAGGGCCAGACCATCACCCTGGGCCGGGCGCACGACAGCACGATCGTGCTGGACGACGACTACGCCTCCAGCCGCCATGCCAGGATCTACCCGGACCGCGACGGCCAGTGGATCGTCGAGGACCTGGGCTCCACCAACGGCACCTACCTGGATCGGAACCGGCTGACGACCCCCACACCGATTTCGCTGGGCGCGCCGATCCGCATCGGCAAGACCGTCATCGAGCTGCGGAAGTAGTGCTACACCAATGAATGAGCGCGAGCGGAGCGAGCACGCAGCGGGGGCCCCCGACCAGGGCCCCGGCGCGCTCCCGACCGGAGGGTGGGCAGTGTGGCTCGACACGACCGGCTGTACCCGGAGCCGACGGGCGAGGTGCGCATGAGTCTGTCCCTGCGCTTCGCCGCCGGATCGCACAAGGGCATGATCCGGGAGGGCAACGAGGACTCCGGTTACGCCGGTCCCCGCCTGCTCGCCATCGCCGACGGCATGGGCGGCGCCGCCGCCGGCGAGGTCGCCTCCTCCGAGGCGATCTCCACCATCGTCGCCCTCGACGACGACGTCCCCGGCTCCGACGTGCTCACCTCGCTCGGCACCGCCGTCCAGCGGGCCAACGACCAGCTCCGCATGATGGTCGAGGAGGACCCCCAGCTCGAGGGCATGGGCACCACCCTGACCGCCCTGCTGTGGACCGGTCAGCGCCTCGGCATGGTGCACGTCGGCGACTCCCGCGCCTACCTCCTGCGCGACGGCGTCCTCACCCAGATCACCCAGGACCACACCTGGGTGCAGCGTCTGGTCGACGAGGGCCGGATCACCGAGGAGGAGGCCACCACCCACCCGCAGCGCTCCCTGCTGATGCGGGCCCTCGGCAGCGGCGAGCACGTCGAACCCGACCTCTCCATCCGCGAGGTCCGGGCCGGCGACCGGTACCTGATCTGCTCCGACGGCCTGTCCGGCGTGGTCTCCCACCAGACCCTCGAGGAAGCCCTGGCCAGCTACCAGGGCCCCGAGGAGACCGTCCAGAACCTGATCGAGCTGGCCCTGCGCGGCGGCGGACCCGACAACATCACCGTGATCGTCGCCGACGTCCTGGACCTCGACACCGGCGACACCCTCGCCGGGCAGCTCTCCGACACCCCGGTCGTGGTCGGCGCCGTCGCCGAGAACCAGAACCAGCTCTCCGACAACGGCATCATGCAGACCCCCGCCGGCCGCGCCTCCGGCCTCGGCAGGCGGCGCAAGGAGGGCGGCGGAGGCGAGTTCGGCCCGCCCGGCAGCGGCGACATCACCGGCTTCATCCCCACCGACGGCTTCGCCTACGGCGACGACGACTTCGTCAAGCCCGGCAAGAACCGCCGGTGGCTCAAGCGGTCCGTCTACAGCCTGCTCGCGCTCGCCGTCCTCGGCGGCGGCCTGTACGGCGGCTGGCGCTGGACCCAGACGCAGTACTACGTCGGCACCAACGGCGAACACGTCGCCCTGTACCAGGGCATCAGCCAGGACCTGGCCTGGGTCTCCCTCTCGGAGATCGAGAAGGACCACCCCGAGATCGAACTCAAGTACCTGCCGCCCTACCAGCGGAAGCTGGTCGAGGCGACCATCGCCGAAGGCGACCTCTACGGCGCCCGCGCGAAGATCGAGGAACTGTCGGTACAGGCCTCCGCGTGCAGGAAGCAGGCCGAGCGGCGTTCCGCCGAGAGCGAGAAGAACGCGAAGACCGGCGAGGGCGAGGCCGGAGGCACCACGGGAACCACACCCGCCTCCTTCACGTCCAAGGCCTCGCCGACGCCGGACCCCTCGGGTTCGGCGAAGGCACCGGAGCAGTCCACGCCCCCGTCCACGACCGCACCCACTTCCAGCCCCGGCCCCAGCCTCTCGGAGGAGGAGCAGAAGGTCGTCTCGTTGTGCGGTAAGCAGTAGGCAAGCCGTGAGAGGCCCTGTCACACGATGAGCAGTACTACCAACCCGTCGACGCAGCACACGTCCACGATCGGCGCGATCGGCGCACCCAGCCGCCGCAACACCGAGCTCGCGCTCCTGGTGTTCGCCGTCGTCATCCCGGTCTTCGCCTACGCCAACGTAGGGCTGGCCATCAACGACGAGCTGCCCACCGGGCTGCTGAGCTACGGCCTGGGCCTCGGCCTGATGGCGGGCGTCGGCCACCTCGCCGTACGGAAGTTCGCCCCGTACGCGGACCCGCTGATGCTGCCGCTGGCCACCCTGCTCAACGGCATCGGCCTGGTCGCCATCTGGCGCCTGGACCAGTCGAAGCGGCTGCAGGCCAGCAGCACGTTCGTCGAGGCGGCGCCACGCCAGCTGATGTACTCCGCGCTCGGCGTCGCCCTGTTCATGGCCGTGCTGTTCTTCCTCAAGGACCACCGCGTCCTGCAGCGCTACACCTACATCTCCATGGCCGGCGCGCTGGTCCTGCTGCTCCTGCCGCTGGTCCCGGGCCTCGGACACAACGTCTTCGGCGCCAAGATCTGGATCAAGATCCCCGGACTCGGCACCCTCCAGCCCGGCGAATTCGCCAAGATCGTCCTCGCGGTCTTCTTCGCGGGCTACCTCATGGTCAAACGTGACGCCCTGGCCCTCGCCAGCCGTCGCTTCATGGGGCTCTACCTCCCCCGCGGACGCGACCTCGGCCCGATCATCGTCGTCTGGATCATCTCCATCCTGATCCTGGTCTTCGAGACCGACCTCGGCACCTCGCTGCTGTTCTTCGGCATGTTCGTGGTCATGCTGTACGTCGCCACCGAGCGGACCAGCTGGATCGTCTTCGGTCTGCTGATGTCCGCGGTCGGCGCCGTCGGCGTGGCGAGCTTCGAATCGCACATCCAGACCCGCGTACAGGCCTGGCTCGACCCGATGCACGAGTTCGAGCTCAGCCGCGCCGGGGTCCAGGACGGCATCGTCCACTCCGAGCAGGCCATGCAGGCCCTGTGGGCCTTCGGCTCCGGCGGCACCCTCGGCAGCGGCTGGGGCCAGGGCCACTCCGACCTCATCGGCTTCGCCGCCAACTCCGACTTCATCCTCGCCACCTTCGGCGAGGAGATCGGCCTGGCCGGCGTCATGGCACTGCTCCTGCTCTACGCGCTGATCGTGGAGCGCGGCGTACGCACCTCCCTTGCCGCCCGCGACCCGTTCGGCAAGCTGCTCGCCATCGGCCTGTCCGGCGCCTTCGCGCTCCAGGTCTTCGTCGTGGCCGGCGGCGTCATGGGCCTGATCCCGCTGACCGGTATGACCATGCCCTTCCTGGCGTACGGCGGTTCCTCCGTCATCGCCAACTGGGCACTGATCGGCATCCTGCTCAGGATCAGCGACACCGCCCGCCGCCCGGCGCCCGCCCCCGCCACCAACCCCGACGCCGAGATGACCCAGGTGGTCCGCCCGTGAACAAGCCCCTGCGCCGGGTCGCGATCTTCTGCGGCCTGCTCATCCTCGCCCTGCTCGTCCGGGGCAACTGGCTGCAGTACGTCCAGGCCGACCAGCTGGCCTCCGACGACGAGAACCGCCGCGTCAACATCGAGCGCTACGCCACCCCGCGCGGCAACATCATCGTCGACGGCAAGGCCATCACCGGGTCCGTCGAGTCCAAGAGCGGCGACTACAAGTTCAAGCGCACCTGGACCGACGGTGCCATGTGGGCGCCGGTCACCGGCTACTCCTCGCAGGCCTTCGGAGCCAACCAGCTGGAGAAGCTGGAGGACGGCATCCTCACCGGCAACGACGACCGGCTCTTCTTCCGCAACACCCTCGACATGATCACGGGCCAGCCGAAGGAGGGCGGCAGCGTCGTCACCACCCTCGACGCCGCCGCGCAGAAGGCCGCGTACAAGGGTCTCGGCGACAAGAAGGGCGCCGTCGCCGCGATCGACCCGCAGACCGGCAAGATCCTGGCCCTGGCCTCCACGCCGTCGTACGACCCGTCGAAGTTCGCCGGGACCTCCGACGAGGACGCCAAGGCCTGGATGGCGGTCCAGAAGAAGAACAACCCCGACGACCCGATGCTGAACCGGGCACTGCGCGAGACCTACTCGCCGGGCTCCACCTTCAAGGTGGTCACCGCCGCGGCGGCACTGGAGGAGGGTCTGGTCGACGACATCGACGCCAAGACCGACACTCCGGAACCGTGGATCATGCCGGGCACCACCACGCCCCTGCGCAACCACGGGAACATCCAATGTGAGAACGCCAGCCTGCGAGATGCCCTCAAAGTCTCCTGCAACAGCGTCTTCGGCAAGCTCAGCCACGAGGTCGGCAACGAGAAGATGATCGAGTACGCGGAGAAGTTCGGCTACAACAACCCCGAGCTCGACACCCCCGTCCGCGCCGCCGAGAGCATCTTCCCCGAGGACAACCCCTCACAGAACGCCATGGCCGGCATCGGCCAGGCCTCCAACCGCGCCACCCCGCTCCAGATGGCCATGATCACCGCCGCCATCGCCAACGACGGCAAGCTGATGAGGCCGTACATGGTCGACCAGCTCAAGGCCGCGAACCTGGACACCATCGAGACGACCGAACCGCAGGAGCTGTCCCAGCCCCTCTCCTCGGAGAACGCCCAGAAGATCCAGGAGATGATGGAGACCGTCGTCGAGGACGGCACCGGAGGCAACGCCAAGATCGACGGCGTCACCGTCGGCGGCAAGACCGGTACCGCCGAGCGCGGCGTCAACAACAGCGGCAAGCCCTACGCCTGGTTCATCTCGTACGCCAAGACCGACCAGGGCTCCCCGGTCGCCGTCGCCGTCGTCGTCGAGGACAGTGCCGCGACCGGTGCCGACATCACCGGCGGCGGCCTGGCCGCACCGATCGCCAAGGCCGTCATGAAGGCGGTCCTCAAGGACAAGCAGTGACCCCCGTCACGTCCGCTTCACATCGGTGCACGTTGCGGTACCGGTCCCATATCGGCTGACGCACTTGGCCAGGTCACACAAAAAGAGCCGGGTACGGTAGGCCCGGACGGCAGCCTCCGGCGGCACGCGTGTGCCGCCCGGGACCGACGGAGAGGGCTGGTAGTAGCTATGGAAGAGCCGCGTCGCCTCGGCGGCCGGTACGAGCTGGGCCCGGTGCTCGGCCGTGGTGGCATGGCGGAGGTTTACCACGCGCATGACACCAGGCTCGGGCGCCAGGTGGCGGTGAAGACGCTGCGCGCGGACCTCGCGCGCGACCCGTCCTTCCAGGCCCGGTTCCGCCGGGAGGCCCAGTCGGCCGCCTCGCTCAACCATCCCGCGATCGTCGCGGTCTACGACACGGGCGAGGATTACATCGACGGGGTCTCCATCCCGTACATCGTCATGGAGTACGTCGACGGCTCCACGCTCCGCGAGCTCCTGCACAGCGGCCGCAAGCTGCTGCCGGAGCGGACGCTGGAGATGACCATCGGCATCCTCCAGGCCCTGGAGTACTCCCACCGGGCCGGCATCGTCCACCGCGACATCAAGCCGGCCAACGTCATGCTGACGCGCAACGGCCAGGTCAAGGTCATGGACTTCGGCATCGCCCGCGCGATGGGCGACTCCGGCATGACGATGACCCAGACCGCAGCAGTCATCGGCACCGCGCAGTACCTCTCGCCGGAACAGGCCAAGGGCGAACAGGTCGACGCGCGTTCCGACCTGTACTCCACCGGCTGCCTGCTGTACGAGCTGCTGACCGTCCGGCCGCCCTTCGTGGGCGACTCCCCGGTCGCGGTCGCCTACCAGCACGTACGGGAGGAGCCGCAGCCACCGAGCGTCTTCGACCCCGAGATCACGCCCGAGATGGACGCGATCGTGCTGAAGGCGCTGGTCAAGGACCCCGACTACCGGTACCAGTCGGCCGACGAGATGCGCGCCGACATCGAGGCCTGCCTCGACGGCCAGCCCGTCGCGGCGACCGCCGCCCTGGGCGCGGTCGGCTACGGCGGCTACCCCGACGAGCAGCCGACGACGGCCCTGCGCCAGGACCCCGGCGCCGCGGCGGCCACCTCGATGCTGCCGCCCATGAACCCGGACGACGGCGGCTTCGGCTACGACGACCGCCAGAGCCGCCGCCGCCAGCCGAAGAAGAACAACACCTCGACGATATTGCTGGTCGTGGCGGGTGTCCTGGTCCTCATCGGCGCGATCCTGATCGGCCGCTGGGCCATCAGCGGTGGCGGTGGCGTGGACAACGACAAGGTCGCGACCCCGAACTTCGTCGGCGAGACCAAAGCGGACGCCGAGCAACAGGCCGTCAACGGCGACGTGAAACTCACCTTCAAAGAAGCACCCTGCGAGGACCAGAGCAAGGGCAAGATCTGCGACCAGGACCCCGACGCGGGCACGAAGGTCGACAAGGACTCCACCGTCACCCTGACGGTGTCCACCGGGGCGCCGAAGGTCGAGGTTCCGGACGTCGAGGGCCTCAACTTCGACGACGCGGAAGAAGCCCTGAAGGAGAAGGGCTTCGAGGTCGAGCAGCAGACCGAGGAGTCCACTCAGACACCCGACACGGTGCTCTCCCAGGACCCCGAGGGCGGCACCTCGAAGGAGAAGGGCTCCACGGTCACACTCACCGTCGCCAAGGAGACGGCCCAGGTGACCGTGCCCAGCCTCCTGGGCAAGAGCCCCGCTGACGCCAAGGCGCTGCTGGAGGCAAAGGGTCTGGTACTCGGAACCCAGACGGAGGAGGAGTCCACGGCCCAGGCCGAGGGCACCGTCTTCGAGCAGAGCTTCGCCCCGGGTACGGACATCGACCGCGGCAGCACGGTCAACATCAAGATCGCCAAGGCACCGCAGAACGAGACGTTCGCCATGCCGAAGGTCACCCAGATCACGGTCGCCCAGGCCAAGCAGGTTCTCGCCGGGGCGGGTCTGCAGCTCGAGAGGGTCCAGGGCGGGGGCGACGACAACGCCATAGTGCTCCAGAGCAACCCGCAGGAAGGCCAGCAGGTCAAGAAGGGCGACAAGGTCACCCTGGTCGCCATCGGAGGCCAGCAGGGCAACAACGGCGGTGGCAACAACGGCGGCGGCATCTTCGGCGGCCTCACCGGCGGCCGCGAGGACGACTGACCCGGCGCAGCACCCCGTACGACAGGAGCCCCGGCACCCTCTCCGGAGGGGGCCGGGGCTTCCGTCATGAGCCCGCCCTGCACACGCGTCCTCGCCTCGCTCGTGTCTTCGCTTGTCACCACTCGTTGATCGGGTGGGGTGGGGCATCTGGGTTCTGCCCTGGACACCGGACCGAAAGGGGCAGAAAGTGATCAACGAATCCGCACTCCTGGAGTCGAAGACTCTGCGCAGCAGCGTGCTGGACCGGACGGACGTCCTCGACAGGGTCAAGGCCCTGTCGCTGCTGCCGGACGGGATGCATGTGACGACGGCGATGGTGGCGGCGTACTTCGACGTCACGGTCGAAGCCGTCCGCCAGCTGGCAAAGCGCCACCGTGAAGAGCTCGAAGTCAACGGAATGGCGGTACTCCGAGGCTCTGACCTGCGGAAATTCGAGAGTGACAACATGTCACGCTCGCTGGGAAGTTATCCACAGGCCCGTCGGAGCCTCACCGTCTACTCCCGGCGAGCCATCCTCAACGTCGCCATGCTCCTCCGCGACAGCGACGTCGCCCGTCAGGTACGCACCTACCTGCTCGACATGGAGTACCTGGCCCGCACACAGCCTGTGGAAAACCCTCCGCAGCCCGACCCCGCCCTGCTCGACGACCGCATCGACCAGCGGATCACCCGCATCCTCGGCACAACGGTCGTGCCGATGTTCAACGCCCTGATCGCCACCTCCGGTGAACACCGACGCGAACTCATCGAGCTCCGCGAGGACATCGAGAACGTCGAACGCACGCTGTGCCGGCACCACCGCCGGATCAGCGGCCTGGAGGAAGAGATTCCGACGGACCGGGTCAGGGACTCCATCGCGTCCATGACCTGGCAGGCGTTCGAACGTCACGTGGCCGGTCTGCTGCGCCGGGACGGCTGCCGCGACGTCGTCGTACGACAGGCCTACATCGACCGGGGCATCGACATCACCGCACGCACGGCCGACGGCCGTACCGTCGCCGTCCAGTGCAAGAACCGGGCGGGCCACCGCCACGTACCGAGCTCGGAGATGCAGAGGTTCGCCGGAGCCGCACGAGCCGTCGAACGCGTCGACGTCGCCCTGTTCGTCACCACGTCCTACTTCAGCCACGAGGCACAGGCGATCGCCGACCTGAGCGGAGTCCTCACCGTGGACCGTGCGGAACTGGAGGCGTGGAGCGCGGGAGCACGGCTGAAGGCGCTGCGCTAGGCCCGGAAGAAGAAAGCCCGAAGTCGCAAAAGGAGGTTGCGGCTTCGGGCCTTCGCCATATTAGGCAACGGACTCCCCCGACAGGGAGATTCAGCGCAACTCCGCCGGCGGTGTCCGCTCCTCGTCCACCTTCTCCGTGCGGACCAGTTCACCCCAGACGATGTAGCGGTACTTGCTGGTGTACACCGGTGTGCAGGTGGTCAGCGTGATGTAGTGGCCGGCCTTCTTCTTCCCGGACTCCTTCGGGATCTTCCCGAGGACGTCGACGTTGTACTTCGAGGTCTCGGGGAGGATGCCGTAGACCTTGTAGACGTACCACGTGTCCTTCGTCTCGAAGACGATCGGGTCGCCCTTCTCGATCTTGTGGATGCCGTGGAACTTCGCGCCGTGCCCGTCCCGGTGGGCGGCGAGGGAGAAGTTGCCCTTCTTGCCGGAGGTCGGCAGGGTCGCCTTCACGGGGTCGGTGTAGTAGCCGGCGACACCGTCGTTGAGGACCTTCATCGACGTGCCCTTCTCGACGAGGATCTCGTCACCGCTCATCGCGGGCACGTGCAGGAAGCCGATGCCGTTCCCGCTGTCGTAGGAGGCGGGTCCACCGCTGCCGCCACCGTCGTCGCCGGACTCCTGGGACCAGGAGTCACGGACCTTGTCCGCCTGCTTGTCCGCCGCACGGTCGGCGACGACGTTCGTCCACCACAGCGAGTAGACGACGAACAGGCCGAGCACCAGGCCCACGGTGATGAGGAGTTCCCCGAAGAAGCTGACCACCATCGCCACCGGCCCCAGGCGGCGGCGCCCCGGTGGCGGCGAGGACGCGGGCGCGTCGGCGTGTTCTTCGGTGTCGTCGGCGGTCGCTGCCACGTTTCCTCTGCCCTTAACTGACGAGCGCATCCGGCTTGCCCTTGCTGCGCGGCCGTTCCTCGACCATCTTTCCCCAGACGATCAAGCGGTACTTGCTGGTGAACTCCGGTGTGCACGTGGTCAGCGTGATGTAGCGGCCGGGCCCGGTGAAGCCCGACCCCTTCGGCACCGGGTCGAGGACGCTCACGTTGCTCGGCGGCGTCACCGGCAGGACCGACGCCATCTTGTAGACGAAGTACTCGTCCTGCGTCTCCACCACGATCGGGTCGCCCGGCTCCAGCCGGTTGATGTACCGGAACGGTTCCCCGTGCGTGTTGCGGTGGCCCGCGAGTCCGAAGTTGCCGGTCTTCGCGTCCGGCATCGCCGTCTTCAGCGCGCCCTCCGCGTAGTGCCCCACCATGCCGCGGTCGAGCACCTTCTTGCTGCTGATGCCCTCCGCGATCGGCACCACCACGTCCAGCTTGGGGATGTGCAGCAGCGCGAAGCCCTGCCCCGGCTCGAACGCCCCCGGCTTGCGCTCGCCACTGGCCCAGTCGTCCTGGAGGTCGCTGACCTCCTTGCCGGCCTGCGCGTGCGCCCGCACGTTCGTCCACCACAACTGGTAGGTGACGAACAGCAGCATGAGCACACCGCAGGTGATGAACACCTCGCCGATCGCCCGGCTCGCGACGACCGCCGGACTCGCCTTGTGCGCCCGTGCCTGCCGACGCGCCTCCACCCGCGACAACGGAGCCCGTGACGCCCCCTCAGGCGCCTCTGACGCCCCTTCCCGGCCCGCACCCGCGCCGGGGCCCTCCGTGGCCTTGTGGGAGCCTCCACGGCGCCCGTGACGCTTCCTGGCGGCCTTCCTGCGGGCCGCACGCCCGCCCGGTGCCGCTAAAGGAGCCGACGCGGACTCCTCACCTGCCGTCCGCTCCGGCGGCTCGGGGATCCGCAGCGCCACCGTCTCCTCGTCGACCGGCGGCAGATAGGCGGTGCTCTCGGCAGCGCCGCCATAGGTGCCGGACGCCGTCTCGCCGTACCACCCGTCCCCGTACGCATCCGGCGCCCCGTACGGCTGCCCGCCGTACGAGGTGCCCTGCTCGCCGGCGCCGCCATAGGCGTCGGCGCCGGACTCGCGCTCGGGACGCAGCGCGGTCACGCCGTGGCCCTGCCCACCACCGGGGCGAGCCCCGCCGACCTCGCCACCGCGCCCTCGTCGCCGCACTCCACCAGCCAGTTGGCCAGCATCCGGTGACCGTGTTCGGTCAGCACCGACTCGGGATGGAACTGCACGCCCTCGACCAGGAGTTCACGGTGCCTCAGCCCCATCACCATGCCGTCCGGCGTCCTGGCCGTGACCTCCAGCTCCGCCGGCACCGTGGCCGGTTCGGCGGCCAGCGAGTGGTAGCGGGTCGCCGTGAACGGGGAGGGCAGGCCCGCGAAGACGCCCTTGCCCCCGTGCTCCACCGGCGACGTCTTGCCGTGCAGCAGCTCGGGCGCACGGCCCACCACACCGCCGTACGCCACCTGCATCGACTGCATGCCGAGGCAGACGCCGAACACCGGCACCCCGGTGGACGCACAGTGCCGCACCATGTCCACACAGACGCCGGCCTCCTCGGGAGTGCCGGGACCCGGCGACAGCAGCACCCCGTCGAAATCGTCCTGGGCGTGCGCCGTCGACACCTCGTCGTTGCGCAGGACCTCGCACTCGGCGCCCAGTTGGTAGAGGTACTGGACCAGGTTGAAGACGAAGCTGTCGTAGTTGTCGACGACGAGAATGCGCGCGCTCACTGGTTGTCCACCGTCACATCGTTGAAGGGCAGCAGCGGCTCGGCCCACGGGAAGACGTACTGGAAGAGGACGTAGACCACGGCGATGATCAGCACCAGTGAGATGAGTGCCCGCACCCATCCGTTGCCCGGCAGATGCCGCCAGATCCAGCTGTACATGCCGTCCCTTCCGTCGTACCACGGCACCAGACCCACGCCGTACGCCAACAGACTAACGGCGCGACCCCTCCGTTTTCCCGGCCTCCGCAGGCTGTGTGAGGTCGGGGCGGGCCCGGCCACGTGCACCCACGCATACGTGATTCGGGGCCGATCGCCTCGATGTCCGGGGATGTTTCACGTGAAACCCGGAAGGACCGCTACTCCACGGGCTTCGCATAGTGCAGGTCCACCGTGCCCGAGTAGCCGGGCAGCGTCACCGTCCCGTTGTCCTCGACCTGCCAGCCGAGCCCGTAGACATTGACGTACACCATGTAGTTCTGGATCGCCGGCGAGGCGCTGAGCGCCTGCTTCAGCTTCTCGGGATCACCGACCGCCGTGATCTTGTACGGCGGCGAGTAGACGCGGCCCTGGAGGATCAGGGTGTTGCCCACACAGCGCACGGCGCTGGTGGAGATCAGCCGCTGGTCCATGACCTTGACGCCCTCGGCGCCGCCCTGCCACATCGCGTTCACCACGGCCTGGAGGTCCTGCTGGTGGATGACCAGGTAGTCGGGCTGTGGCTCGGGATAGCCGGGGAGCTTGGCGGTGGCGTCCGGCGGCGCGTCGTCGAGGGTGACCGTGATCGCCTCACCCTTGAGCTGCTGCGTACCGGCGCGCTTCTCCAGGGCGGCGAGCTTGTCGTCCTCCGCCTTGGTGCTGCCGTCGTCGCGCTCGGCGAGGGACTCCACGTCGTCGCGCAGCGCTCCGTTGGACTCCTCCAGCTCGCCGTTCTTGCGGCTGCGCTCGTGGATCAGGTCGGAGAGCTTCAGCAGCGAGGCGTCCGTGCGGATGTTGGTGCCCTTGGCCGTGTCGAAGCTGGTGAAGAAGATGAGTCCCGCCAGGGCGAAGACGCCCGCGGTGAGGATCCGCACGGGCCGGAGACGGCGCCGGCGGGCAGCACTGGATTCCTTCCCGGGGAAGTCGGCAGAATTGCTCAACGTACCCTTATCTCCTTCGGCGCCGTGGAAGCACTACGCTAACGGACGCCCGGGGGAGTGCTCGGAGTCCCCTTGTACGCTGCCCCGAGCCCGACCCAGTTCCCTGCGCGGCCACGCAGCGCATCGACAGGAGAGACCCTCGTGCCGAAGTCACGTATCCGCAAGAAGGCCGACTACACGCCGCCGCCGGCGAAGCAGACGACCGCGCTCAAGCTGACCAACCGTGCCTGGGTCGCGCCGGTGATGCTGGCCATGTTCCTCATCGGCCTGGCCTGGATCGTCGTCTTCTACGTCACCGACGGTTCGCTGCCCATCGACGCCCTGGGCAACTGGAACATCGTGGTGGGCTTCGGGTTCATCGCCGCCGGGTTCGGCGTCTCCACCCAGTGGAAGTAACGCTCACCGCACGGTGAGCGCTCCCCTGCCCAGGGCTGTCCATCAGCTCTGGGCAGGGTTGTCCTCTGAGTTATCCACAACCCTTGTCCACATGTGGATAGGAGACCCGATCTGTGGATAACTTTCGGGACCTTGACGCCGGTGTGACAGAAATACCAGTAACCGAAAATCTGTTCGCACACTGTCTGAGCTGCGGAAACGCTGGTCGATCACCCAGCACACAGCCTTCAGGGCACCCTGTGCACAAGATCCGCCACCGACTGTGGACAAACCCGATGCTCAGGTGAGCTGCGCCGTCCTCAGCAGGGTCATCAGGACGACCACGGCCAGCACCAACGCACAGGTGCCGTACTGCACCAGCGACCGCCGCTCGCGCGGAGCGTGCACCATGGCATACCCGATCACGACACCGGCGACGAGCCCGCCGACATGGGCCTGCCAGGCGATGTTGCCCCAGCCGAACGTGATGATCACGTTGATCACCAGCAGGGCGATGACCGGCCGCATGTCGTAGTTGAGCCGGCGCATCAGTACGGCGGTCGCGCCGAACAGCCCGAAGATCGCGCCGGACGCGCCGAGCGAGGCCGTGGTCCCCGCGGCCAGCAGATACGTCAGCGCACTGCCCGCCAGGCCCGAGATCAGATAGAGCGCCAGATAGCGGACGCGGCCGAGAGCCTGCTCCAGCGGTCCGCCGAGCCACCACAGACCGAGCATGTTGAAGCCGATGTGCCAGATCTCCTCATGCGTGAACATCGAGGTGAACAGGCGGTACCACTCGCCCTCGGCCACCCCCTCGGTGGGGAGGAACGGCGCCGGCGGCCAGACGCCGACCAGCACGAGGTGGTCCAGCAGGGACGACCGGACCTGTACGGCGATGAACACCGCGAGGTTGATCCCGAGGAGGATCTTGGTCAGCAGCCGGGGATCGGCGGCGACGGCTCCACCGGCGAGCGTGCGGGGCAGGGAGGCCGTCGGCGCGTGGCCTGTGCCCGATCCCTTGCGGACGCACTCCGGGCACTGGAACCCGACCGAGGCGTCGACCATGCACTCGGGGCAGATCGGCCGCTCGCACCGGGTGCAGCGGATGCCGGTCTCGCGGTCCGGGTGGCGATAGCAGACGGGGACGCGCTGGGCGTCCTGCGGAGTGCCGGCTGCCTGGTCGTCCATGGGATCCCCTAGGTCGTGTGGAAAAGCCCCGCCCCGCCCATCCTTACGGATGAGCGGGGCGTTTGGTTCCCTTCGGGGGCTTTCGTACTCCGGGGACGGGGTGTCAGCCCTTGGTGATCTCGCCGATCACGACCGACTCGATCACGACGTCGTTCACCGGGCGGTCGGTGCGCGGGTTGGTCTGCGTGGCCGCGATGGCGTCGACGACCTTCTGGCTGGCGGCGTCGGCGACCTCACCGAAGATGGTGTGCTTGCGGTTCAGCCAGGCCGTCGGCGCAACGGTGATGAAGAACTGCGAGCCGTTGGTGCCCGGCCCGGCGTTGGCCATCGCCAGCAGGTAGGGCTTGTCGAAGCGCAGGTCCGGGTGGAACTCGTCCTCGAACTGGTAACCGGGACCACCGGTGCCGTTGCCCAGCGGGTCCCCGCCCTGGATCATGAAACCGCTGATCACCCGGTGGAAGACCGTACCGTCATAGAGCTTGTCCGTGGTCTTCGCACCGGTCTGCGGGTGGGTCCACTCCCGCTCGCCCTTGGCGAGCTCGACGAAGTTCTTGACCGTGACCGGCGCCTGGTTCGGGAAGAGCCGGACCTGGATGTCGCCGTGGTTGGTCTTGAGGGTGGCGTTGAGCTGCTCAGCCACGATGTGCCTTCCGTTGTCTTTCCGTGACTCCCTGATCCTCGCACGGACAGGGCGCGCAGTCGCCCGGCGTCCGCTCACAGGTGACGGACCGGGCCGTTCCCCTTGCGCGGAACCGGGTGGGCGGTCCCGCGCCGGGGGCACATGGCGGCGATCCGTGGCATTGTCGACGACAAGCTCCTGTTGCCCGGATTCATCCGCTATCACAGTCGATATCACCACCGATCACGTTCATCGGCACCCGGATGCCCGTCCGCGCATGCCGCGCAGTGACCCGGCAGGCATGATCCGTAAAAGGGTGGAAAGTCGAAATACCGTACGCCACCGAGGAGGAGGAACCCGTGACCCGCATCGACAGCGTGCGCGCCGCGACCGGTTCGGCGAAGGACAGCGTGCTGCACGCCGCGGAAGCGGTGGCGCCCTACGCCGACACGGCCAAGGTCAGGGCCGCGCACTACGCGCAGGAGGCCCGCGTACGGCTCGCGCCCATGGTGACGCAGGCCGCAGGCCAGGCCCGCGTCCAGTACGGCGCCCATGTGCAGCCGTATCTGGAGCAGGCCCGGACGCATGTGCCACCGAAGGTCGACCTGGCCGCCCACCAGGCCGCCGACCGCACCCGCAAGGTCGCCCGGCAGGCAGCGGACTACTCCCGTCCGAGGATCGAGCAGGCGGTGGCCGCCGCCGGCCCCATGACGGAAGAGGCCGCGGCCCGTGGCGCGGCGGCGCTGATCGCGCTGCGCGGCCAGGTTCCGGCGCGGCAGATCCAGAAGCTGGTCCGCAAGCAGCAGCGGCGGGCGAAGACCGGCCGTGCCGCGAGGATGGTCCTGATCCTGGGCGCCGTGGCGGGCGGTGCCTTCGCCGCCTGGAAGTGGTGGGACAAGCAGGCCAACCCGGACTGGCTGGTGGAGCCGCCGGCCGCGACGGATGTGCCGTCGGGGTCGGCCAGGCTGACGCCGGTGGACGGCAGCAGCGGGGCCACGCTCGACCCGGAGGTCGAGGCCAAGGAGGCCGAGGAGGAGGCCGCCCGGCGCGACGACCAGACCTGACGCGCGGCGGCGTCAACGTCGCGGTGGGGCAGGAGACTTGGACGTCTCCTGCCCCACCGCGCCGTTTCACGTGAAACAAGGAACCCCTCCCACCGCGTTTCCGCAGGTGGGAGGGGTTCGATTGTGGAGCCTAGGGGAGTCGAACCCCTGACATCTGCCATGCAAAGACAGCGCTCTACCAACTGAGCTAAGGCCCCGGAGGAAAGCGTCCACCTGCGAGAACCGCATCCCGGTGGGCGCCTGGGACCAGAGTACCGGGTCCCCCCGGGGATTCCGCAAAAAGATTGGGGGTCCCCGTGACCGACCACTCTCCGTAAGATGCTCGGACGTGGTTCGCTACAGCGAACCACGGTTCTTGGGGAAGCGATGGGGAGACGCAATGGACGCCGCACAGCAGGAAGCCACCGCAAGAGCGCGGGAACTGCAGCGGAACTGGTACGGGGAGCCGCTGGGGGCGCTCTTCCGTAGGCTCATAGACGACCTGGGCCTCAACCAGGCTCGTCTCGCGGGGGTTCTGGGACTGTCCGCACCGATGCTGTCGCAGCTGATGAGCGGCCAGCGGGCGAAGATCGGAAATCCCGCCGTGGTGCAGCGGGTGCAGCTGCTGCAGGACCTGGCGGGGCAGGTCGCCGACGGCAGTGTGAGCGCGGCCGAGGCGACCGAGCGCATGGACGAGATCAAGAGGTCCCAGGGGGGCTCGGTGCTCAGCAACACCACGCAGACGACGAGCGGTTCGGGAGCGCCCACGGTCAAGCGGGTGGTCCGTGAGATCCAGTCCCTGTTGCGTTCGGTGGCCGCCGCCGGCGACATCATCGAGGCCGCCGACACCCTCGCCCCCACGCACCCCGAACTGGCAGAGTTCCTCCGGGTCTACGGCGCGGGCCGCACCTCCGACGCGGTCACGCACTACCAGTCCCACCAGAACTGATTCCCCGCCCGGCGGCCGGAGGGGGATCCGGCCGGCGGGGACGCGGGGAAGACGGGGGACACCGCAGGGGAGGGGCGACGCACAGCGATGGGTGAGGTCTTCGCCGGCCGGTACGAACTGGTCGATCCGATCGGGCGCGGGGGTGTCGGTGCCGTCTGGCGCGCCTGGGACCACCGCCGCCGCCGTTATGTGGCCGCCAAGGTGCTGCTGCAGAGCGACGCCCACTCCCTGCTCCGTTTCGTGCGCGAGCAGGCGCTGCGGATCGATCATCCTCATGTCCTGGCGCCCACGAGCTGGGCCGCCGACGACGACCAGGTCCTGTTCACCATGGACCTGGTCGCCGGCGGTTCGCTGGTCCACCTGGTCGGTGACTACGGCCCGCTGCCGCCGGCCTTCGTCTGCACCCTGCTCGACCAGTTGCTGGCGGGGCTCGCCGCGGTGCACGCGGAGGATGTCGTGCACCGTGACATCAAGCCCGCCAACGTGCTCCTGGAGGCCACCGGCACGGGCAGGCCGCGGTTGCGGCTGTCGGACTTCGGCATCGCGATGCGGCTGGGTGAGCCCCGGCTGACCGAGACCAACCTGGTGGTGGGCACGCCGGGTTATCTCGCGCCGGAGCAGCTGATGGGCTCCGAACCGGACTTCCCCGCCGACCTGTTCGCCGTGGGCCTGGTGGCGCTGTACCTGCTGGAGGGCGCCAAGCCGGACGCCAAGGCCCTCATCCAGTACTTCGCCGACCACGGGACGCCCGGTGCGCCCCAGGGCGTCCCCGAGCCGCTGTGGCAGGTGGTGGCCTCGCTGCTCCAGCCGGATCCACAGGCGCGGTTCCGTACGGCCACGGGGGCGCGGAAGGCGCTCGCGGCCGCCGCGGAGCTCCTTCCGGAGCCCGGCCCCGACGACGAACTGATCGAGATCTTCGACCAACTGGGCCCCTTGCCGCCGGGGTTCGCCGCGGACGGTCCGCTGAAGCGGGCTTCGGGCGTGGTGCGTACGGTCCCGCGGGAGGAGCGGGGTTCTCCGACCGGTTCCGGGTCCATCGGGGGCGCGGGCGGCGCGGACGCCTCCGGCGGTACGACCGGCCCCGGATCCGTCCGGGACACGGGCGGCACCGCCGGCCCCGGATCCGTCCGGCCGGCCACGGCGGCGGGCGCCGGCACGAACGCCGGAACCGGCTCGGGTGAGCACGGTGCGGGCCCGGACGGGGGCGGAGGCGTCGTACCCGCCGATCCGCGTCCGGGCACCGCGTCCGGCGCCTCCCCGCGACCGCCCGGCATGTCGGACACCGGGAGCTTCCCCCTGCCGCCGCCCCGGGCCATGCTCACCTCCTCCCCCGCGCCCGCTCCGCCGCCCCCCGAGCAGGCGCCCCGGGTGCCTGTGCGGCACCGGCCGGCCGACGCCGTACCGTCCGTGTTCCCCCACGACCCCACTCACCGGCTGCGCTCCCCCCTGCCGCGGCCGGCCGCGCGGCCCGACGCCTCCACCGCGGAGTACACCGCCCAGGCCCCGCCCGCGGGCGAGGCACGGTCACAGGGCGGGCCCACCGCCCCCCGGACCCATCGCCGGCGCAGCCGGCGCCCCGGTCCTCCGGCACGGGTGGCCGTTCCCCTGCTGCTTCTGGCCCTGGCCTGCTACGCCGTGGGGTTCTGGGCCCTCACGCGTCTCTGACCGCCGCTGTCCGGGCTGTCCACGGCCTACGGAACGGCCCGTCGCCGGGCCGCCAGCGTCCACACACCGAGCCCCGCCAGCAGTGCGGTGCCCGTGCCGATGCCGCCCACGGCGAGCGCCCGGAAGGTGGTGTCGTCGCCCGCGTCCTCGCCCCCGGCCGCCGCCTCCCGGTCCTCCTCCGTGACCGTGAAGACGTCCGGCGGCACGGACTCCCCCGCGTATCCGGGCCCGTCCTGTGCCGCACCGTCCAGCCGTACCCGCAGCGTCAGCGGGACGGGCCCGTCGCCGAAGTCGTCCGCCACCGCGGCCGAGAGGTGCGCGACGAGGTAGTAGGAGCCGGCGAACCGCATCGCCCCGGTCTGGCGGCCGCCGGCGTGCCGGTTGGCGTACAGGACCGGCGGGAGGGGTGCGAGGCTCTCCGCCTTCCGGCTGCCGTCGTAGCCGACGCCCACGTCCACGACGCGACCGCGTACGGGGTTGTAGAGGTCCAGGTCCAGCGCGGCGGCGGTATAGCCTCTGACGCCCTTGCCCGAACCGCCCAGTTCGGCGGTGGCGTGGAGCTGCCGGCCCCAGTCGACGGGGACCTTGTAGAAGAGTGTCTGGCCGGGGCGGATGTCGTCCCGCCAGACCCCCTGGCCGACGGGGGTGGCCCGGGAGAAGCCCGCGCCTCCGGAGCGCCGTTCGGGCTTCCCGGTGAAGGGCTGGGGCGGGGCGGAGTTCCACTCCTTCGGCGCGCTCGGCGCACCGGCCTGCTCCACAGGGGGTTCCGCCACCGCGGTGAGCTCCATCTCCCAGGGGCCGGGGGAGGAGCCCTCCCCGTCCGGGTCGACGCGTTCGACGCTCAGGTAGTACGTACCGGCCTCCTGGCAGAGTGATCTCCCGGGGGAGATCTCCCGCATGGCCCACGCGGCGACCGGATGCCGGCTGCCGGCGGTGCCGAAGCTCGCCGTGTCCACGTCGCAGGAGCGGCCCTCGCCGTCCTGCACGGACACCTTGACCCCGTCGATGACGGAGGCGGTGCGGCCGGCCGGGGGCGCGGCGGTGGCGGAGACGTACGTGCTCGTGGTGGCGTCGAGTTCGAGGCGGTAGTGGACCGCGCCGCTCGCCGGGAGGGTGCTCCGGTAGGTGCGGCCGGGCTTCAGCTCCATGGCGTCCGCGGTGCTCGCGGTGCCGTCGATCCTCCGCGCGTCCTCGGCGAAGGCATAGGCCCCGGTGTCGTCGGCGGTCTCGTCCGCGACGGCCGCCCGCCCCGGCAGCACACCGGCCAGCGCCAGCACCGTCACGGACGCGAGCGTCACCACGCCCGCGCGTCCGCCGGCCGGGGGGCTGACGCGCCCAGCCCGGGTCCTGCCCCGCCGTCCCCTCACGCGCCACCCCTCGTCGTCGCCCGGACGTCGCACCGCGCCCACATCCTGCCCCGCGGACGAGGCCCTGCGACAAGTCCCCGGCACACACAAAACCCCGACCGCGTGGGCGGCCGGGGTCTGTTCAGCGTCGGATGTCGGTACTCACGAACCCGTGGGCACGGAGTCAGTCGCCTCCGTCCACAGATCCTGCTCGGCGCGATCCGCCTGGATCTGGCGGTACACGAGGAGCCCGCCGATGGCGGCCAGTGCGACCAGGAGAAGCTTCTTCACCGCGCGACCTCGTCTTTCCTTGACGTAGGGGACCTCTGCCGCCCGACTATACACACCGGTCGATACCGATCGGTGACCTGCGTCGGCTCCACCAACTGCCCTCCGGAACGGCGCAGTAGAAGCGGAGTACGGCGATCCGGCCGGAGGGTGACCACATCCGCACGGACGGTCACTTTGGCAGTCTTTCCGCCGCCTCTGCATCTTTTCTCCGCCCATGCGCCCATCCGTGTGGTGTTCATCTGAACATCCACGCGCCACGAGCGTCGGTCCACCACTTAGCGAGCCCCATACACATCATGAGGAAAGTACGCAAATCGCCCAACCCGAAAGTGAGGGGCCATGGCCCGGAACAAGGTCATGAAGCTGTGGAACGCCATCGTCACCGCCTTCCTCGCGCTGTGCACGGCGCTCGGACTCATCACCACGACCGCTTCCGCGGCCGTACCGCAGACCGACAAGACGCGCAACAGCGACAGCACCCCGAACATGTCGGCGCCGACGACGCCCCTGCGGCCCCGGTCACTGGCCAGGGCCCTGCCCCCCACGATGAAACAGCGCATCCACGCCGAGGCCCACGGCAAGTCTCCCAGTTGCCGGCACCGTCCGCTCTCGGACACGACGGCGGAGTCCGGCTCCGCGGACTGCTCCGACGACACGACGTCCCCCCGCACGGAACCCGCCGCCGGCCGCATCCCCCTCCAGCGCTGATCCCCGGGCCTCCGCCGCCCCTCCTCGCGCCGTCGCCGCCTCCCCGAGTCCTGGCGAACTCGCGTACGGCACCACGGCCCGAGCCGACACCAGAAGACCCCGGTCGACATCCGACCGGGGTCTTCTTCGCTGTCCACGGCAGGGGACGGGTGCCGGTCGCCGTCCGGATCCCGCCCCTCCAGGCAGGTTCCCGGGCGCCGCCCGCCGGCTGATGCGCCCCGTGAATACCGAAGACCCCCAGCCGGTACCGGCTGGGGGTCTTCTCGCTGGTGGGGCTAACAGGATTTGAACCTGTGGCCTCATCCTTATCAGGGATGCGCTCTAACCAACTGAGCTATAGCCCCGCCGCGCTCTGCGGTGTGTGTCCCGCGCGCTGACTCCTGAAGATTAGCGCACGACCGGGGCAGTCCCAAAATCGGTTGTCGCGGGGCCCTCAGAACGGGCGGGGAGACCGCTGTGAGCAGCTCACTCGTCCTCGGCCAGCGTCAGCTCGACACCGCCCACGAAACCCGCGGAGAGGTTGTAGATGAACGCGCCGAGCGTCGCCAGCGCCGTCGCCAGGACGACGTCGATGACCGCGATGACCGTCGTGAACATCAGGACGTTGGGCAGCGACAGGAACGACTGGAGGTCGAAGCCGTTCGACTCGTTGGAGCCGGTCGCCTCGGAGATCGTGCTGCCGACCGTCGAGAACACGCCCATGGCGTCCATGACCATCCACAGCACCGCGGACGCGACGATCGTGCAGATGCCGAGCGCGATGGAGAGCAGGAAGCTGACCTTCATCACCGACCACGGGTCGGCCTTCGACACCCGCAGACGCGCCTTGCGCACGCGCGGGGTGGTGCGCGCCCCCGTGCGGGGACGTCGTACCGCGCCGGTCTGGCCGGCCGCCGTACCGGCCTGCGCCGGGTAGGCCTGCGGCGGGTGGTACGGGCCCGCCTGCTGCTGCGACTGCCGTTCCCCCGGCAGTGGTGAGGCCGTCTGAGCGGCGGCGCCCTGCTCGGGCGCGGCCTGCTGCGGGCCTCGGGTGTCCGTCACGGTCCCCCCCTGGGATCCCTGCCTGCTGGACGAGGAGGCGCCCTTGACGGGCGCCTTGATCGCTTTGAGATTGGTCGTGTGCGGATCGGCCGTCGGCGCGGCGGAGCCACGGCCGCTGCCGTCCGTTCCCCTGTTGGTACCGGTCGGTCCGGCGCCCGTGGCTCCGCTCACGCTGACTCACTCCTCGTGCTACTCGGACGAGGGCGCCTCACCCTCGTCCGTGCCGGCGGTCGCGTCCCCGTCGGCGGCCCCGTCCACGGCCACGTCGCCGTCGACTTCCTCCGCCTCGCGTCCAGCCTCGGCGTTACGGGCGATGCCGACCACGGCATCGCGCTTGCCCAGATTGATCAGTTGGACGCCCATGGTGTCACGGCCGGTTTCCCTGATCTCGTTGACTCGCGTACGAATCACACCGCCCGACAGCGTGATGGCGAGGATCTCGTCGGTCTCCTCGACCACCAGCGCGCCGACGAGGGTGCCGCGGTCCTCGACGATCTTGGCAGCCTTGATGCCGAGACCGCCACGCCCCTGGACGCGGTACTCGTCGACTGCGGTCCGCTTCGCGTACCCGCCGTCTGTGGCAGTGAACACGAACGTACCGGGTCGGACAACATTCATCGAGAGCAGCTCGTCCCCTTCGCGGAAACTCATGCCCTTGACGCCCGAGGTCGCACGGCCCATGGGGCGGAGCGTGTCGTCGGTCGCCGTGAACCTGATCGACTGCGCCTTCTTGCTGATCAGCAGCAGATCGTCGTCGGACGAGACGAGTTCGGCGCCGATCAGTTCGTCGTCGGAACCGTCCTCCTGCTCCCGCAGGTTGATCGCGATCACACCGCCCGAGCGCGGGGAGTCGTAGTCCTTCAGCGGCGTCTTCTTCACCAGGCCCGCCTTGGTGGCCAGGACCAGGTAGGGCATCGCCTCGTAGTCGCGGATCGCGCGGATCTGGGCGATCGTCTCGTCCGGCTGGAAGGCCAGCAGGTTCGCCACGTGCTGTCCGCGCGCGTCCCGGCCGGCGTCGGGCAGCTCGTAGGCCTTCACCCGGTAGACCCGGCCCTTGTTGGTGAAGAACAGCAGCCAGTGGTGGGTGGTGGACACGAAGAAGTGGTTGACGATGTCGTCTTCCTTGAGCTTCGTGCCGCGTACGCCCTTGCCGCCGCGCTTCTGGGCCCGGTAGTCGTCGGTCTTGGTGCGCTTGATGTAGCCGCCGCGCGTGACCGTGACGACGATGTCCTCCTCGGCGATCAGGTCCTCGATGGACATGTCGCCCTCGTAGGGGATCAGCTTCGTCTTGCGGTCGTCGCCGTACTTCTCGACGAGCGCGGCCAGCTCCTGGCTGACGATGCCGCGCTGGCGGACTGGGGAGGCGAGGATCTCGTTGTACTCGTTGATCTTCGCCTGGAGTTCGTCGTGCTCCTGGACGATCTTCTGGCGCTCCAGGGCGGCCAGCCGGCGCAGCTGCATCTCGAGGATGGCGTTGGCCTGGATGTCGTCGATCTCCAGGAGGTCCATCAGGCCCCCGCGCGCGATCTCCACGGTGTCACTGCGCCGGATCAGCGCGATGACCTCGTCGATGGCGTCCAGGGCCTTCAGCAGGCCGCGCAGGATGTGCGCCCGCTCCTCGGCCTTGCGCAGCCTGAAGCGCGTACGGCGGACGATGACCTCGATCTGGTGGTTCACCCAGTGCCGGATGAACGCGTCCAGCGAGAGCGTGCGCGGCACGCCGTCGACCAGCGCCAGCATGTTGGCGCCGAAGTTGGTCTGCAGGTCGGTGTGCTTGTAGAGGTTGTTCAGGACGACCTTGGCGACCGCGTCCCGCTTCAGCACGATGACCAGGCGCTGGCCGGTCCGGGACGACGTCTCGTCACGGACGTCCGCGATGCCGCCGATCTTGCCGTCCTTCACCAGGTCGGCGATCTTCTGCGCGAGGTTGTCGGGGTTGGTCTGGTAGGGCAGCTCCGTGACCACCAGGCACTGGCGGTTCTGGATCTCCTCGACCTCGACCACCGCGCGCATGGTGATCGAGCCGCGGCCCGTGCGGTACGCCTCCTCGATGCCCTTGCGGCCGACCACCAGGGCGCCGGTCGGGAAGTCGGGGCCCTTGATGCGCTCGATGAGCGCGTCCAGCAGCTCCTCGTGCGAGGACTCGAAGTTCTCCAGGTACCACTGGGCGCCGGCCGCGACCTCCCGCAGGTTGTGCGGCGGGATGTTGGTCGCCATGCCGACCGCGATACCGGCCGAGCCGTTGATCAGCAGGTTCGGGAAGCGGGCCGGCAGGACGGTCGGCTCCTGGGAACGGCCGTCGTAGTTGTCCGTGAAGTCGACGGTCTCCTCGTCGATGTCGCGGACCATCTCCATCGACAGCGGCGCCATCTTGCACTCGGTGTAGCGCATGGCCGCCGCCGGGTCGTTGCCCGGCGAGCCGAAGTTGCCGTTGGAGTCGACGAGCGGCATCCGCATCGACCAGGGCTGGGCGAGGCGCACCAGGGCGTCGTAGATGGAGCTGTCGCCGTGCGGGTGGTAGTTGCCCATGACGTCGCCGACGACGCGGGCGCACTTGTAGAAGCCGCGCTCGGGGCGGTAGCCGCCGTCGTACATGGCGTACAGCACGCGGCGGTGCACGGGCTTGAGGCCGTCACGGACGTCCGGCAGCGCACGCGAGACGATGACGGACATCGCGTAGTCGAGGTACGAGCGCTGCATCTCCGTCTCGAGCCCGACGGGCTCGACGCGCATGGCCAGGGCGTCGCCCTCGGGCGTCGTCACAGGAGTGTTCTCGTCGGTCATTGCTGGTGAAGGTCCTTCCTGGTGCGGTCAGCTGAGACCGACTCAGATGTCGAGGAAGCGGACGTCCTTGGCGTTGCGCTGGATGAACGCGCGGCGGGCTTCGACGTCCTCGCCCATGAGAACCGAGAACAGGTCGTCGGCCTGGGCGGCGTCGTCCAGGGTGACCTGGCCGAGAACCCGGTGCTCCTGGTCCATCGTGGTGACGCGCAGCTCCTCGGCGTTCATCTCACCGAGACCCTTGAAGCGCTGGACGGAGTCCTCGCGGACGCGCTTGCCGGCGTTGCGGCCCATCTCGATCAGCGCGTCGCGCTCGCGGTCGGAGTACGCGTACTCGAAGTCGTCCCGGCCCCATTTGATCTTGTAGAGCGGAGGGCGGGACAGGTACACGTGTCCAGCCTCGACCAGCGGCCGCATGAAGCGGAACAGGAAGGTCAGCAGCAGGGTGTTGATGTGCTGGCCGTCGACGTCGGCGTCCGCCATCAGGATGATCTTGTGATAGCGGAGCTTCTCGATGTCGAAGTCCTCGTGCACACCGGTGCCGAACGCGGAGATCATCGCCTGGATCTCCTGGTTCTGCAGGATCCGGTCGATGCGCGCCTTCTCGACGTTGAGGATCTTGCCGCGGATCGGGAGGATCGCCTGGTACTGCGGGTTGCGGCCGGACTTGGCCGAACCGCCCGCGGAGTCACCCTCGACGATGAAGATCTCGCACTTGGTGGGGTCGTTCGACTGGCAGTCGGACAGCTTGCCCGGCAGTGACGCCGACTCCAGCAGGCCCTTGCGGCGGGTCAGGTCACGCGCCTTGCGGGCCGCCACGCGCGCGGTGGCCGCCGCGATGCCCTTGCGGATGATGTCCGCGGCCTCGTTGGGGTTGCGGTCCAGCCAGTCGTTGAGGTGCTCGTAGACGACCTTCTGGACGAAGGTCTTCACCTCGGTGTTGCCCAGCTTGGTCTTGGTCTGGCCCTCGAACTGCGGCTCGCTCAGCTTGACCGAGATGATCGCGGTCAGACCCTCGCGGATGTCGTCACCCGTGAGGTTGTCGTCCTTCTCCCGCAGCAGCTTCTTGTCCCGCGCGTACTTGTTGATGAGCGAGGTGAGCGCCGCGCGGAAGCCCTCTTCGTGCGTACCGCCCTCGTGGGTGTGGATGATGTTGGCGAAGGAGTACACACCCTCGGTGTAACCGCTGTTCCACTGCATCGCGATCTCGAGGGACAGATGCCTGTCCTTGTCCTCGGCCTCGAGGTCGATCACGGTGGGGTGCACCATCTCTCCCTTGCGGGAGTTGAGGTACTTCACGAAGTCGACGATGCCGCCCTCGTAGTGGTACGAGACGGTCTTGACCTCGTGCTTCTCGTCCTCGCCCGCCTCGTCCGCACCGGCGGTGGCCTTCGCCGACTCGCGCTCGTCGGTGAGGTTGATGCGCAGGCCCTTGTTGAGGAACGCCATCTCCTGGAAGCGCCGGGAGAGCGTCTCGAAGGAGTAGTCGGTGGTCTCGAAGATGTCGCCGTCGGCCCAGAAGGTGACCGACGTCCCGGTCTCCTCGGTGGCCTCGTGCCGGGCGAGGGGCGCGGTGGGGACACCCAGCTTGTACTCCTGCGTCCAGCGGTAACCGTCGGTCCTGACCTCGACGGCGACGCGCGTCGACAGCGCGTTGACCACGGAGACGCCCACGCCGTGCAGACCGCCGGAGACCGCGTAACCGCCGCCGCCGAACTTGCCGCCCGCGTGCAGCACGGTCAGTACGACCTCGACGGCGGGCTTGCCCTCGGAGGGGACGATGCCCACCGGGATGCCGCGGCCGTTGTCGACGACGCGGACGCCGCCGTCCGCCAGGATCGTGACGTCGATGGTGTCCGCGTGGCCGGCCAGCGCCTCGTCGACCGAGTTGTCGACGACCTCCTGCACCAGGTGGTGCAGTCCCCGCTCGCCGGTCGACCCGATGTACATACCGGGTCGCTTACGGACCGCGTCCAGGCCCTCGAGGACGGTGATGGCACTCGCGTCGTACGACGTGGAACCCTCGCCGGTCGGGGCGCTCGCCGCGTCGCTGACGCCGGTGTCGGTGGACGGGATGTTCTCGTTGGGGTTGCCGGAATCGGCCACGAAGCGCCCTTTCTGGCACAGCACGAGCCGGGCTCGTCGGCAGGTTGCCGGAGCGGCTGCGGCATGTTGCGTTGGTAAGCCTTGATCAGCGTTGCTCAGCTTTTCCCGGGCGGTCCCCACGTTCGGGGCGGGATTGTCTTCCATTCTACCGGTAGCACTGACATCGATGGGGGTTTGCCGGTACCTGAGTCCGCATGTGCCGCCCTCAACCGGTCTCGCCCGACTCCCGATATGCGGATGGGGGCTCCAAGAGCCCCACAAGGGCACTCAGCGCTTCGGGCCGTCAACCCTTGGCTACTTAGGAGTCAGGTGGCGATTCGCAACCGTGTGCGATGCCGCGACGAAACGGGCATCAGCGGCCGGACAGCACCGCCGAGACGCGTACTGTGATGTCCATCACGTAGGGCTGAAGGGCCCGAAACGGGCGCCCGATCACCCGTACGTGTCCCCGGGACCCGTGCTTCCGGGGGCCCGCAGAGGCCCGAAGCGACGGACCGGACCACCGGGGCCGACGACCTTGATCAGCCGCACGGTGCCATGCCCGAGGTCCTCGTTCAGACGCGCGACCAGGGTCGGCGCGAGCAGCCGCAGATTCGTCGCCCACGCCGTGGAGTCGCAGCGCACGACCAGCACCCGCTCGTCCTCGTCGTACCGCTCCGGCTCACAGTGCTTGGCCACGTCCTCGCCGACGATCTCCGGCCAGCGCCCCATCACGCCGCCCACCGCGGCCGGGGCCTCCCAGCCACGCTCGCTGAGCAGCCGGCTGATCGCCGGACCCAGCGCCATCGGATCACGCCGGTCGGCACGCGCACCGGAGCGCAGGCCGCCGCGCCGCACCTGCTTCCGCTGCTGCGCCGCGTCCCCACGCGCGCGTGCCGCCTCCCTGGCCGCGCGCAACGCCACGCGCGCGAGGTCGACACCGGACGGCTCGGGGGCCTTCCCGGCACCGCTTCCGGGCGTGCCCTGCTCGGTCATACGCGCTCCACCGTCCCCTCGGACACCGCGAACCGCGCGCCCGCCAGCACATGGGGTACGTCGTCGTCGACCGCCGCGGTCACCAGAACCTGCTCGCCGGGCGCCACCAGCTCGGCCAGCCGCTCGCGCCGCCGCGCGTCCAGCTCGGCGAAGACGTCGTCGAGCACCAGCACCGGCTCGTTGCCCTCCGCGCGCAACAGGTCGTAGGAGGCCAGCCGGAGCGCCAGCGCGTACGACCAGGACTCGCCGTGGGAGGCGTAGCCCTTGGCGGGCAACTGCCCCAGCTTGAGCAACAGGTCGTCACGATGCGGACCGACCAGGGTGACGCCCCGCTCGATCTCCTGCTTGCGCGCCTCGGCGAGCGCGGCCATCAGCTGCTCGAAGAGATCCTCACGCGTGTGGGCCTCACCGGGCGCGGACGGCCTGTACTCCAGGGCGACCGGCCCGCCACCGGGCGCGAGCTGCTCGTACGCCTTGTCGGCCAACGGCTGGAGCGTGGCGATCAGGTCCAGCCGCTGCGCCAGAAGCTCGGCGCCCGCACGCGCGAGGTGCTGGTCCCAGACGTCGAGCGTGGACAGGTCCATGGTGCGGCCGCCGTGCCGGCGCGCCAGCGCGGCCGACTTCAGCAGGGTGTTGCGCTGCTTGAGCACCCGGTCGTAGTCGGAGCGGACACCGGCCATGCGCGGGGAGCGCGCGGTGATCAGCTCGTCCAGGAACCGGCGCCGCTCACCGGGGTCGCCCTTGATCAGGGCGAGGTCCTCGGGCGCGAACAGCACCGTGCGCACGATCCCCAGCACGTCCCGGGGCCTGACCTGCGAGGACCTGTTGATGCGGGCGCGGTTGGCGCGGCCCGGGTTCAGCTCCAGCTCGACGAGCTGCTGCCGCTCGCCCTGACGGACCTGGGCCCGGACGATCGCGCGGTCGGCGCCCATGCGGACCAGCGGGGCGTCGGAGGAGACCCGGTGGCTGCCGAGGGTGGCGAGGTAGCCGACCGCCTCGACCAGGTTCGTCTTGCCCTGCCCGTTGGGCCCGACGAAGGCCGTCACCCCCGGGTCGAGCGATACCTCGACCCGGGGATAGGACCGGAAGTCGGCCAGCGACAGATGCGTGACGTGCATGGTCGTTCCGCCGACCTCCCCTGGCGTCGCGGACCGCGGAAACGGTCCTGTGGATACGGTCCTGTGGGTACGGGACGTGCCCTGTGGACTACTTCTTCTCGACCGCGTGGCCGCCGAACTGGTTCCGCAGCGCCGCGATCATCTTCATCTGCGGCGAGTCCTCCTGCCGGGAGGCGAACCGCGCGAACAGCGAGGCGGTGATCGCCGGCAGCGGGACCGCGTTGTCGATGGCGGCCTCCACCGTCCAGCGTCCCTCACCGGAGTCCTGTGCAAAACCCCGGAGCCCGTCCAGGTGCTCGTCCTCGTCCAGGGCGTTCACCGCGAGGTCGAGCAGCCAGGAACGGATGACGGTGCCCTCCTGCCAGGAGCGGAACACCTCCCGGACGTCGGTCACCGAGTCGACCTTCTCCAGGAGCTCCCAGCCCTCGGCGTAGGCCTGCATCATGGCGTACTCGATGCCGTTGTGGACCATCTTCGCGAAGTGGCCCGCGCCGACCTTGCCCGCGTGCACCGAGCCGAAGTCGCCCTCCGGCTTGAGGGCGTCGAACACCGGCTGCACCTTGGCGACGTTCTCCTTGTCGCCGCCGTACATCAGCGCGTAACCGTTCTCCAGGCCCCAGACGCCGCCCGAGACGCCGCAGTCGACGAAGCCGATGCCCTTGGCCGCCAGCTCCTCGGCGTGCTTCTCGTCGTCCGTCCAGCGGGAGTTGCCGCCGTCCACGACGACGTCACCCGGCTCGAGCAGCTCGGCGAGCTCGTCGATCGTGGACTGGGTCGGCCCGCCCGCCGGAACCATCACCCACACCACACGGGGGCCGCTGAGCTTGTCCACAAGCTCCCGCAGGCTGTGGACATCGGCGAGGTCCGGGTTGCGGTCGTATCCGAGGACGGTGTGGCCTGCGCGGCGGATCCGCTCGCGCATGTTGCCGCCCATCTTGCCGAGGCCGACGAGACCGAGCTCCATCAGTTGTGATCCTTAGGTATGCGACGTGGCGTGACGGCACGTACGTGCCGGCGTCCGAGCCTAAACCCGGACGCCCGCGCACATCTGTGGGCATACGCGCTCATGCGCTGCCCTCACCTGCGGCTTTGCTCGGGACGCCGGTCAGCCGCTGAGCCGCACCGGCATACCGCGGTCGTGTGGGAGACGATCCCCACACCCCCGGCAGCCGCCGCGGCGGGCGCACCTCAGCCGCTGAGCCGCACCGGCATGATCAGGTACTTGTAGGCGTCGTCCGCCTCCGCGTCCACCGCCGGACGGCCGCTGAGCAGCGCCGGCTTGGTGGACGTGGTGAAGGACAGCTGGGCCACCGGGGAGTCGATGGCGCTCAGGCCGTCCAGCAGGAACGTCGGGTTGAAGGCGATCGAGATGTCGTCGCCCTCCAACTGGGCGTCGACCCTTTCCACAGCCTGTGCGTCGTCGCTGGAACCGGCCTCCAGGATGAGCACGCCCTGCTCGAAGCTCAGCCGCACCGGGGTGTTGCGCTCGGCGACCAGGGCCACGCGCTTGACGGCCTCCACGAAGGGGGCGGTCTCGATCACGGCGACGCTGTTGAACTCGGTCGGGAACAGCGTGCGGTACTTCGGGAGGTCGCCCTCCAGCAGACGCGTGGTGGTACGGCGGCCGGCCCCCTCGAAGCCGATCAGGCCCTCGCCCGCACCCGAGCCGGACAGCGCCAGGATCACCTGGTCACCGCTGGTCAGTGCCTTGGCGGTGTCCTGGAGCGTCTTGGCGGGCACCAGGGCGACCGCGGAGACCTCCGGGTTCTCCGGCTTCCACAGGAACTCGCGGACCGCGAAGCGGTAGCGGTCGGTGGAGGCCAGCGTGACGGTGTCGCCCTCGATCTCGATGCGCACACCGGTGAGGACGGGCAGCGTGTCGTCACGGCCGGCCGCGATGGCGACCTGCTGCACGGCGGAGGCGAAGACCTCGCCGGGGACCGTGCCCGTCGCGTTCGGCATCTGCGGCAGGGCCGGGTATTCCTCCACAGGCAGTGTGTGGAGGGTGAACCGCGAGGAGCCGCAGACCACCGTCGCCCGTACACCGTCTGTGGAAATCTCCACCGGCCGGTTGGGGAGGGCGCGGGAGATGTCGGCCAGCAGCCGCCCCGAGACGAGGACCGTGCCCTCCTCCTCGACCTCCGCCTCCACCGACACCCGCGCGGAGACCTCGTAGTCGAAGCTGGACAGGCTCAGCTGGCCGTCCTCGGCCTTCAGGAGCAGGCCGGCGAGGACAGGGGCCGGCGGACGGGCCGGGAGGCTGCGTGCCGCCCAGGCCACTGCCTCCGCGAGTACGTCGCGTTCCACCCGGATCTTCACTGTTGCCGCCTCCTGCTGTTGCCGGCGCTTCTCGCCCTGCCTGGCTTTCGTCGTCTGACTCGGTGTCGTCGGCCCCGGTGAGGGGAAGGACACCGGGAACAGTCTGACGCACCGCACTGACAGTAGGTGCCCCTCGGGGTCAAGTCGTGACGAGTGGCAGTCGGGGCCGAGACACCGAGTTGTGCACAGGGCCTCCTTCGAAACGGATTCCTCGCTCTCTCTAGTTGGGAGTAGTAGTAGGGCCTGTGGATACCGTGGATAACCTCGTTTGCGCAGGTCAGGTCGGGGATTTTGTCCACCGGTCCTGTGGGTGGAGGCCGTGGACAACTGGGCGTCTCTGTGGAGAACGGAAAGTTCTGCACATCCCGTACACAGGGAGGGGCGAGTTCTCCCCAGCTTCGTCCCCAGGTTTGAGGCTCTTTCCCACAGGCCCCTTCGACGGGTCGGTGTGACGCCTTTCACTCGCCACGGTGAGAGAGTGCGTCGTGTTGCCGAACAGTGGACAGCCATGTGGAGAACTGGGCGATCACTGGGGACAACCGCCTCCAGCCTGTGGGTTGCCCGTGGACAACTCGGTGCACAGGTTGCGGACCTCCAGTTTTTCCACAGCCTGTGGAGATCGCTTTTCCACGTATCCACACCCCGCTGAACTGGCCCGATGACTCCTGGACAGGCTGCCCTGTGGACAAGATCGGGACAACTTCCCGGTCCCCAGGATGTGGACGGGAAAAAGTCACCGAATCTGTGGAAGAAGGCCGTAACCCGGCTTCGGAATCGAACAGCGCCGAGGTGCTCCACGAGGAGGCGAGGTGCTCCAGGAGACGAAGAGGGCACCCTCAGACCGCTCGGGGAGACGAAGAGGGCTCCCTCGGACCGCTCCGGGACACGAAAAGGCGCCCCCGGATCGCTCCAGGGGCGCCCTCGACGAAGGACCGTCCGGTCTGTGGGCCGCCCTCAGCCGGCCTTGATGCGGTTGGTGAGCTCGGTGACCTGGTTGTAGATGGAGCGCCGCTCGGCCATCAGATTGCGGATCTTCCGGTCGGCGTGCATCACCGTGGTGTGGTCACGGCCGCCGAACAGCGCGCCGATCTTCGGCAGCGACAGGTCCGTCAGCTCACGGCACAGGTACATGGCGATCTGGCGGGCCGTCACCAGTTGCCGGCCCCGGGAGCTGCCGCACAGGTCCTCGACCGCGAGGCCGAAGTAGTCGGCCGTGGCGCCCATGATGGCCGTCGAAGTGATCTCCGGCGTCGAGTCGTCGCCGCCGGGCATCAGGTCCTTGAGGACGATCTCCGTCAGGCCCAGGTCCACCGGCTGCCGGTTGAGCGAGGCGAACGCCGTCACCCGGATCAGCGCGCCCTCCAGCTCACGGATGTTCCGCGAGATCCGGGAGGCGATGAATTCCAGCACCTCCGGCGGGGCGTTGAGCTGTTCCTGCACCGCCTTCTTGCGCAGGATCGCGATGCGGGTCTCCAGCTCCGGCGGCTGGACGTCGGTGATCAGACCCCACTCGAAACGGTTCCGCAGCCGGTCCTCCAGCGTGACCAGCTGCTTGGGCGGCCGGTCGCTGGAGAGCACGATCTGCTTGTTGGCGTTGTGGAGCGTGTTGAAGGTGTGGAAGAACTCCTCCTGCGTCGACTCCTTGTCCGCCAGGAACTGGATGTCGTCGACGAGCAGGATGTCCATCTCGCGGTACCGCTTGCGGAAGCTGTCGCCCTTGCCGTCGCGGATGGAGTTGATGAACTCGTTGGTGAACTCCTCCGAGCTCACGTACCGCACGCGCGTGCCGGGGTACAGGCTCCGCGCGTAGTGTCCGATCGCGTGCAGCAGATGGGTCTTGCCGAGCCCGGACTCCCCGTAGATGAACAGCGGGTTGTAGGCCTTCGCCGGTGCCTCGGCGACGGCGACCGCGGCCGCGTGCGCGAAGCGGTTGGACGCGCCGATGACGAACGTGTCGAAGAGGTACTTCGGGTTCAGCCGCGCGGTCGGCTCACCGGGGCCGGCCGCCGGTGCCGGCTGTGCCGCCAGCGGGCCGGGCGCGCCGGTGGTGGGCAGGTTCGGGCCCACCGGGCCGCCGCGGTGGACGTGCCCGGATCCGGCGGGCGGATCGGGCAGCTCACGGCGCCTGGCGTCACGCTGGTCGTAGTCGCCGCGTGAGGTGTCGTAGTCGGATCGCTGCTGGTCGTAGGACGGCCGGTCCATGGGCTGCGGACGGTAGTCCTGCGCGGGCGGGCCGCCGCTGTAGCCGTCCTGCGAGCCGTACGAGTCCTGGGAGCCGTAGGCGTCCTGCGGGGGTGTGGCGTACGGGTCCCGTTCCGGGAAGCCGAGGCGCTGCTGCTGCCAGCCGTACTCCTCCTGCGCCGGCCGCGGCCAGCCGCCGGGCTCCGGGCGCTGGTACTCCGACGGGTAGGCGGGGCGGGCGGTGGGCAGCTGGTCACCGGAGGGGCCCTGCTGCTGGTCGGTACGGCGGCGGCCGTAGCTCTCGTAGCCGTCGTATCCCTCGTACGGTTCGCGCTCCTGCCGGTCCGGCCGGTCGGACCGCTCCAGGTGATCGGGGCGCTCAGGGCGTTCCTGGCGGACGGCCGGGAGCTCGGGCTCCTCGTAGCGCGGCTGGGGGCGGGGCGCCGGCGGGGGCGAGGGCTCGCCGACGGTGTCGTCGACGGTGATCGCGATACGGATCGGGCGTCCGCACTCGCGGCTCAGGCTTTCGCTGACGACGGGGGCGAGGCGGCCCTCGAGCACGCCCTTCGCGAACTCGTTGGGTACGGCGAGCAGCGCGGTGTCGGCGACGAGTGCCAGCGGCTGGCAGCGCCGGATCCAGTGCTCGTCCTTGCCCTCGACCCCCTGTCCGCGGCCCTCCCCGAGGAGCTGCTCCAGTACACGTGGCCACACTGCGGCAAGATCGGCAGGTACGTCAGCCACAGGGCACGCTCTCTCACAGGTCCTTCGATCGTGTGATGCGGAGGACGGGTCGGGATGTGAATCGGGTGGTGGGGGGATTAAGGAAACGACTCGTCAAGGGAACGAACCGGAGTCAAGCCACGGTAGTCAGCGCGGCCGGTACGGTTCAAGTTGTTGTCCCCAGGCTGTGGACAAGTGTCCCTCAGTCGTCGCCGGTTTGACCGAATGGCGCAGCCGCGCGTACCGTGACCAGGTCGAGTTGTCGATGGCTGCTGCCGCCTGCCTCCGATGGGCACAGATCGCGCAAGGTGATCGGTCAGCGGTGCACTCGGGCGTAACGCGAGCTACTCGTGGGCGCACGGTGACAGCCAGGACGGCACCCCGCAAACACCGAGTCTTTCTGGAGCCCCCGAGTGAGCAAGCGCACCTTCCAGCCGAACAACCGTCGTCGCGCCAAGACCCACGGCTTCCGGCTGCGTATGCGCACCCGTGCCGGCCGCGCGATTCTCGCGTCCCGCCGTAGCAAGGGTCGCGCCCGTCTGTCCGCCTGATCCCGGTCAGGTCATGCCGTCGTGCTGCCCACCGAGAACCGGCTGAGGCGGCGCGAGGACTTCGCGACCGCAGTACGACGAGGGCGCCGGGCAGGAAGCCGGCATCTCGTCGTCCATCTTCGTAGCGGTGCCACGGACCCGCATGCGCCTGGGGAGAGCGCTCCCCCGTCGTGTGCGGGTTTCGTCGTGAGCAAGGCCGTGGGTGGTGCGGTGGTGCGCAACAAGGTGAAGCGCAGGCTTCGCCATCTGATGCGTGAGCGAGTGGACCAGTTGCCCCCCGGTAGCCTGGTAGTCGTACGAGCGCTGCCCGGTGCGGGTGACGCCGACCATGTACAACTGGCCCGAGACCTGGATGCCGCCCTGCGGCGGCTGCTGGGAGGGGGCGCGCGATGAAGTACCCGCTGCTGGTTCTGATCAAGATCTACCAGTGGACGATCAGTCCGCTGCTGGGACCGGTGTGCAGGTACTACCCGTCGTGTTCCCACTACGGCTACACGGCCATTGACCGGCACGGTGCCCTCAAGGGCACGGCGCTCACGGCCTGGCGCATCCTCCGGTGCAATCCGTGGTCGCCGGGTGGCGTGGACCATGTCCCGCCGCGTAAGCGCCCGCGGTGGCACGAAATGCTGCGTGACGCCTGGCGTGCACGCGGGGGCGGGACCTCCGCCGCCGAACCGGCCACCGAGGGGCGGACCTCTCCCACAGGTCCGGCGAGCCCTTCGAGCCCGGCCGCAGAGACCCCGTCCCATGCCCAAGGAGCATGATTAGTGGACACGATTGCCAGCCTCTTCAGCTTCATCACGACACCTGTCTCCTGGGTCATCGTCCAGTTCCACAGCGTGTACGGCGCCATCTTCGGCCCTGACACCGGCTGGGCCTGGGGCCTGTCCATCGTGTCCCTGGTGATTCTGATCCGTATCTGCCTGATCCCGCTCTTCGTGAAGCAGATCAAGGCGACGCGCGCGATGCAGACGCTCCAGCCGGAGATGAAGAAGATCCAGGAGCGCTACAAGAACGACCGGCAGCGCCAGTCCGAAGAGATGATGAAGCTGTACAAGGAGACGGGCACCAACCCGCTCTCCTCGTGCCTTCCCATCCTGGCGCAGTCACCGTTCTTCTTCGCCCTGTACCACGTGCTCAACGGCATCGCGTCGGGTGACACCATCGGTGTGATCAACGAGCGCCTGCTGGAGAGCGCGCAGAAGGCCCACATCTTCGGTGCCCCGCTTGCGGCGAAGTTCACGGACAGCGCGGACAAGGTCGAGGCGCTCAACGCCTCGCTGACCGATGTCCGGGCCGTCACGGCCGTCATGATCGTCCTGATGTCGCTGTCGCAGTTCTACACGCAGCGCCAGCTGATGACGAAGAACGTCGACACCACGGTGAAGACGCCGTTCATGCAGCAGCAGAAGATGCTGATGTACGTCTTCCCCATCATCTTCGCCGTCTTCGGTATCAACTTCCCGGTCGGTGTCCTCGTCTACTGGCTGACCACCAACGTGTGGACCATGGGCCAGCAGATGTACGTCATCCACAACAACCCCACGCCGGGTTCCAAGGCTCAGGCCGCGTACCTGGAGCGTCTCTCCAAGAGTGTCTCCAAGCACGGCAGGACCCGCAGCCGCGGTGAGCGCGCCATCGTCAAGGCCATCGTGGCGAAGGGCCGGGACCGCAACGAGCACGAGCGCAAGTTCATCAACGGTCTGAACAAGGAGGGCCTCGCGGCCCAGGCCGACGGCACGGTGATCAAGAGCGAGAGCACGGCCGCCGCCCAGGCCGAGGAAGCGGCCGCCGTCAAGCGGCAGCAGCCCAAGCGGCAGACCAAGTCCCAGCGCCAGTCCGGTACGGCCAAGACGGCCGGTGAGCCCACCTCGCTGACCAAGTCCGACAAGCCCGAGGACACCAAGCCCGCCGGCCCTGCCAAGAAGGACAACGCCAAGTCCGCCGGCAGTACCCGCAGCAGGGCCCAGTCCGGGCAGCGCAAGGGTCCGCAGCGGCCCAAGTCCCCGTCCAAGAAGTAAGAAGGAGTCCATCCCGTGACGGAAGGCACCACCTCCGCCGCTGCCGAGGGCGCAGACACCCTGACCCGCCTGGAGCAGGAGGGCGAGATCGCGGCGGACTACCTGGAGGGTCTGCTCGACATCGCCGATCTCGACGGCGACATCGACATGGACGTCGAGGCCGACCGTGCCTCCGTCTCGATCATCAGTGACACGGGCGGCCGTGACCTGCAGAAGCTGGTGGGTCGTGACGGTGAGGTGCTGGAGGCGCTCCAGGAGCTCACGCGTCTGGCCGTGCACCGGGAGACCGGGGACCGCAGCCGTCTCATGCTCGACATCGCGGGCTACCGGGCCAAGAAGCGGACCGAGCTGTCCGAGCTGGGCGCCAAGGCCGCGGCCGAGGCCAAGAGCAGTGGCAAGGCCGTGAGGTTGGACCCGATGACGCCGTTCGAGCGCAAGGTCGTGCACGACGCGGTCAAGACGGCCGGCCTGCGCAGCGAGTCCGAGGGCGAGGAGCCGCAGCGCTTCGTCGTCGTGCTTCCCGCCTGATCGGCTCTACGTTCCACCGGCCCCGTCTGTTGCGCAGGCGGGGCCGAACTTTGTCAGCCTGATAGTTCTGTGGTTCTGGTGTCGGCGCCCCGTGTCGGCACGGTACGGAAGGACGGTCCCCCGTGACGGAGGCAGCGGAGCTTCCCCCCGCGCCCGAGCAGGCACGCGAGGTGTTCGGAGATCGCTTCGAGGACGCGGTCCGGTACGCGGAGCTGCTCGCCGAGGCGGGTGTGCAGCGCGGCTTGATCGGGCCGCGTGAGGTGCCCCGCCTGTGGGAGCGGCATCTGCTGAACTGCGCGGTGCTCTCGGAGGTCGTGCCCGAGGGGGTGACGGTGTGCGATGTGGGCTCGGGCGCCGGCCTGCCGGGCATCCCCCTGGCACTGGTCAGGGAGGACATCAAGATCACTCTGCTGGAGCCGCTGCTCCGGCGTACCAACTTCCTGACCGAGGCCGTCGAGCTGCTCGGACTGGACCATGTGACGGTCGTGCGTGGCCGGGCCGAGGAGGTCATGGGGAAGCTTCCTCCGGTGCACGTGGTGACCGCGCGCGCCGTGGCTCCGCTCGACCGCCTGGCCACATGGGGCATTCCGCTGCTGCGGCCCTACGGCGAGATGCTGGCGCTCAAGGGCGACACCGCTGAGGAGGAGCTGAAGAGCGCGGCGACGGCGCTGAGCAAGCTCGGTGCCGTGGAGACATCCATCGTGCATGTGGGTGAGGGCATCGTGGATCCGATGTCCACAGTGGTGCGGGTCGAGGTCGGCGAAAGCCCGGGCGGTGTGCGGTTCGCGGCGAAGCGCGCGAAGGCCGCCCGCACGGGACGGGCCCGGCGCCGACGCTGAGGGCCGGACGTACTCCACACAAGCTGCCGAACCCCTCCATGCCGGAGTGTCGCGGCGGTGCCGCCTCGACCGCTGTGCATCGTGTTTCACGTGAAACGTCGCTCACTGCTGCACGGCATCATCAGTCGGGGCCGCGCCGCGGCCGAACCCCGTGACCGGAAGCCTCTCGGGTCGCTCGGAGAGACTTCTGCTCCCGAGGAGACACTGGTCTCCTCAAGAGGTGTGGAGTTGTCCACAGAGGTGGATTTCTCCACAGAACGCCAGGGCTCACTGGTTCATGACCCCGAAGGCATGGGAGGCTCTGTTCATAGCGAGCCTGAAGTCGAGGAGAGTGAATCCTTGCGGTCCGACGCCAACATCGCGGGACCGATGACCGATCCGGTCCCCGGTCCCCGTACCGAGTCGACGGGAGCGGATGTTTCACGTGAAACACCGCCTCCGATGGACGACACTCCCATCGGTCGTGCTGCCCAACTGGCGGTGGAGGCTCTGGGGCGAGCCGGTGAGGGCCTGCCACGGCCCGAGCAGACCCGCGTCATCGTGGTTGCCAACCAGAAGGGCGGTGTCGGCAAGACGACGACCACCGTCAACCTTGCCGCGTCGCTCGCTCTGCACGGCAGCCGCGTCCTGGTGATCGACCTCGACCCCCAGGGCAATGCCTCCACAGCCCTGGGCATCGACCACCATGCCGAGGTCCCCTCCATCTATGACGTCCTGGTGGAGAGCAAACCGCTCGCGGAGGTCGTCCAGCCGGTCCCCGACGTCGAGGGGCTCTTCTGTGCACCCGCCACGATCGATCTCGCCGGTGCGGAGATCGAGCTGGTGTCGCTGGTGGCGCGAGAGAGCCGGCTGCAGCGGGCGATCCAGGCGTACGAGCAGCCGCTGGACTACATCCTCATCGACTGCCCGCCTTCGCTCGGCCTGCTGACGGTCAACGCGATGGTGGCCGGCCAGGAGGTCCTGATCCCGATCCAGTGTGAGTACTACGCGCTGGAGGGGCTGGGGCAGCTGCTGCGTAACGTCGATCTGGTGCGGGGACACCTCAACCCCACCCTGCATGTATCGACGATCCTGCTCACCATGTACGACGGCCGGACGCGCCTCGCGTCACAGGTCGCGGACGAGGTGCGCACCCACTTCGGCGACGAGGTACTGCGGACGAGTATTCCCCGCTCCGTCCGTATCTCGGAGGCGCCGAGCTATGGGCAGACGGTGCTGACTTACGATCCTGGATCAAGCGGTGCCCTCTCCTACTTCGAGGCGGCACGAGAGATTGCGCTGAGGGGTGTCGGCGTCAGCTATGACGCGTCGCAGGCACACCTCGGCGTACGGCAGAACGATCCGAGCATGGTGGAGGGCGTCCAGTGAGCGAGCGACGGAGGGGGCTGGGTCGTGGTCTTGGCGCACTGATCCCTGCTGCCCCGACAGAGAAGACGGTGACGCCGTCCGCGGTGGGCGGCAGCGTCTCCACGTCTTCTGCGACGATGCCGATACTGCCGAACGAGCGAGGGGTGGCCGCCGCGAAGGTGGCCACGCTGTCGGATGTTTCACGTGAAACGGATGAGGCCTCGACTCATGGGGCTGTGCCCGCGCCGCCCATGGGAGCGCACTTCGCCGAGATCCCTCTCGATGCCATCACGCCGAACCCCCGGCAGCCGCGCGATATCTTCGACGAGGACGCGCTGTCCGAGCTCATCACCTCCATCAAGGAGGTCGGTCTCCTCCAGCCGGTCGTCGTACGGCAGGTGGGGCCCGCACGCTATGAGCTCATCATGGGTGAGCGCCGGTGGCGTGCCTGCCGTGAGGCGGGGCTCGAGGCGATCCCGGCGATCGTGCGGGCCACGGAGGACGAGAAGCTCCTTTTGGACGCGCTGCTGGAGAACCTGCACCGTGCCCAGTTGAACCCGCTGGAAGAGGCTGCCGCCTACGACCAGTTGCTGAAGGACTTCAACTGCACGCACGACCAGCTGGCGGACCGCATCGGCCGGTCCCGTCCTCAGGTGTCCAACACTTTGCGTCTGCTGAAGCTCTCCCCGACCGTTCAGCGCAAGGTCGCCGCCGGTGTGCTGTCCGCCGGACACGCACGCGCGCTGCTGTCCGTCGAGGACGCGGAAGAGCAGGACCGGCTGGCCCACCGGATCGTGGCCGAAGGGCTGTCGGTGCGGGCGGTCGAGGAGATCGTGACCCTGATGGGTTCACATCCCCAGAAGGACCGGCGGTCCAAGGGGCCGCGCGCCGGAGCCCGTGTCTCTCCGGCGCTGACGGATCTGGCGACGCGTCTCTCGGATCGCTTCGAGACGCGGGTGAAGGTCGACCTGGGGCAGAAGAAGGGCAAGATCACCGTCGAGTTCGCCTCCATGGAGGACCTCGAACGCATCCTCGGCACCCTCGCTCCGGGTGAGGGACCCGTTCTGCAGAAGAGCCTGGTGGACGACGACTCCGTGGAGACCGAGTCCTGACCTCTCGACGGGGTCGGTCGAGCAGTCGACCGGGTGAACAGGGGCGGGCCGTGTCCGGTGTGTACCGGAACACGGTCCGTCCTTTGCTTTTTGGCGGTATCGATGGAATCGCTTCGTGGATACGATGCGTTCGGACAGGGCGCATCCACCCGGCAGTACCTCTGAGAGCAAGGCAGGGGCCATGCGAATGACGAGCCGCACCGGACTGGTGAGCGCGGGGCTGGGGGTGGGCGCTGTCAGCGGCTTCATCGGTAGCCTGCTCAAGGAACGGAGTGCTCTGACAGCCGCCCGCGAGGCAGCGGGCGAAGGAAGCGAGGAACAGCTTTCATGGGCCGTCGGCTCGTACCGCTCACGCTGGACAACCTTCCGGACCTCCCCCAGCGCTGCCGCTCGTGCGTCTTCTGGGAACTCGACCCCGTCAGCGGCGAGGCAGCGGTAAAGGCGGGCACCTCCGAGGTCGAGAAGGAGTCATGGATCTCGGCCGTTCTCCTGGACTGGGGATCCTGCGGAAGGGTCGTCTACGTCGATGATGTCCCTGTGGGCTTCGTCCTTTACGCTCCTCCCGCCTATGCGCCACGCTCCACGGCATTTCCCACCAGCCCCGTGTCGTCCGACGCGGTGCAGTTGATGACCGCGTTCATCATGCCGGGGTACCAGGGGCAGGGGCTGGGCCGGGTGATGGTGCAGACAGTGGCCAAAGACCTGCTGCGCCGGGGCTTCAAGGCGATCGAGGCGTTCGGTGACGCACGCTGGAAGGAGCCGGCCTGTGTCCTGCCCGCCGACCATCTGCTGGCCGTGGGCTTCAAGACGGTCCGGCAGCACCCCACCCACCCCCGGCTGAGGCTGGAGCTGAGGACGACGCTCTCCTGGAAGGAAGACGTCGAGATGGCGTTGGACCGGCTGCTCGGGGCCGTACAGAAGGAGCCGATGCTGCGTCCCCTCTGATGCTCCTCACACGAATGGGCCGACCCAGATGGGTCGGCCCATTCGTGTTTCACGTGAAACATGTGCCGCCGGTGAGGCGGTCGGTCATCACTTGGCGGCGGTGATGAACTCCTCGAGGTCGCGGACGATCGCGGCCTTCGGCTTGGCGCCGACGATGGTCTTGGCGACCTCGCCACCCTGGTAGACGTTCAAGGTCGGGATGGACATGACGCCGTACTTGGCGGCCGTGGCCGGGTTCTCGTCGATGTTCAGCTTGACGATCTCGATCTTGTCTCCGTGCTCGGCGGCGATCGCTTCGAGGGACGGAGCGATCTGACGGCACGGACCGCACCAGGCGGCCCAGAAGTCGACCAGGACGGGCTTGTCGTTCTTGAGGACGTCCTGCTCGAAGGAGTCGTCGGTCACATGCTTCAGGGTGCCGGCCACAGCGGGCTCCTTAACTGGTCGGTGCGTGAGGTGTGGGTGGGGGTCAGACAGCGGTCTTCTCGGGCTCGGCCTTCTCCTCGTCCGCGAGAGCGGCGAGGAAGCGCTCGGCGTCGAGGGCGGCGGAACAGCCCGTACCGGCCGCGGTGATCGCCTGGCGGTAGGTGTGGTCGACCACGTCGCCGGCCCCGAAGACACCGGTGAGGTTCGTGCGCGTCGAGGGCGCCTCGACCTTCAGGTAGCCCTCCTCGTCCAGCTCCAGCTGGCCCTTGAAGAGCTCGGTGCGCGGGTCGTGGCCGATCGCGATGAACAGGCCGGTCACCGCCAGGTCGGAGAGCTCGCCGGTCTTGACGTTGCGCAGCTTCAGACCCGAGAGCTTCTGGTCGCCCTGGACCTCGGCGACCTCGCTGTCCCAGACGAACGAGATCTTCGGGTCGGCGAAGGCACGCTCCTGCATCGCCTTGGAGGCACGCAGGGTGTCACGGCGGTGGACGATCGTCACGGACTTGGCGAAGCGGGAGAGGAAGGTGGCCTCCTCCATCGCGGTGTCGCCACCGCCGATCACGGCGATGTCGTGATCCTTGAAGAAGAACCCGTCACAGGTGGCGCACCACGAGACACCGCGGCCGGAGAGGGCGTCCTCGTTCGGCAGGCCGAGCTTGCGGTGCTGCGAGCCGGTGGTGACGATGACGGCCTTCGCCTTGTGGACCGTGCCGGCGGTGTCCGTGACGGTCTTGATCTCACCGGTCAGATCGACGGCGACCACGTCGTCCGGGATGAGCTCGGCACCGAAGCGCTCCGCCTGGGCCCGCATGTTGTCCATGAGCTCGGGGCCCATGATGCCGTCCTGGAAGCCGGGGAAGTTCTCGACCTCGGTGGTGTTCATCAGCGCGCCGCCGGCGGTGACAGCTCCCTCGAACACCAGGGGCTTCAGCGACGCACGGGCGGTGTAGAGCGCCGCCGTGTAGCCGGCGGGCCCCGAGCCGATGATGATCACGTTACGGACGTCGCTCACGGCTTGTTTCCTCGTCTCTGGACTGCGTCGGTCGACCGGGGGAGTTTCTTTCGGAACTCTCACCCCCTCCAACGGATCCTAAGGGGCGCGCATTCCCGCCGTGCCCGGGCGCACGGGCACGGCCCGCTGCCGACAGGGAGAAGCGCACACCGTACGGGATACCACGCGGGAGGAAGACGAAGCGCCGGTCGTCAGGAACGCGTGTAGGAGTGCTTCAACAGGACCTTCGCGGTGGCGGCCGCGGACGGGTTGTCCACACAGGTCGCCTCGACGATGTACGCGGTCACCCGGGTGTCGTCCGAGACGTCGGGAAGCACGACGAGCAGCGCGTCCTTCCCTTTGTAGGTGCCCTTCTCGGTGGCGAGCGCGGCGTCGTTGCGGCCGATGCCGTCGCTGACGCACTTGGGCACCGCGGGCTCCTTGAGGACCCTGGGATGGACGGCGTCGGATTCCGACTGTGACCCGAGTGGGTGGACGGTGCCGGGGCCCTTCACCTTCCCTTGGTTCTGTGCGAGGAGATCGGTGACCTGTTTCTCCAGCTTTCCTTCGGAGAAGGTGTCCGAGGCGGCCGTCCGGGTTCCCTCGTCCTGACCGGTGTCGTCGTTCATGGAGGACAGCACCACGGACCCGAGCCCCAGAGCGGCGACCGTGAACACGGTCCCCAGGACGGCGACCCGGCGGCGCCCACCGCGCAGACGGCCCTTGCGTCCCGGTCCGGTCGTGGTGGAGCGGGGGCGCCCGGTCGGCCGGTCCTGGGACGCCGATGTTTCACGTGAAACATGAGCGGGCTCGTCGTCGGGTGACGCGGAAGAAGCGCCGACGGGCTCCCCGGAGGCCTCCGGCTCCGGCGCCGTGGCATGCAGCAGGGCTTCCGCGGCCAGTGCGGCGTCGATGCGGCTCGCCACCTCGGCGGGCATGCGGGGCGGGCCCGGCGCCGTACCGAGCAGGTCCCGGATCTCCTCGAGCGAGGCATGGACGTCCGCGCAGAGCGCGCACTCGTCCAGATGCCGGCGCACGTCGGCGCTCCGGGCGGACGGGAGGAGCCCCTCGGTCAGGTCGGAGATCTCCGCGACGTCCGGGTGCTCCGCCCTGTCTGTCGTCGACGTCACGCTCGCCCACCTCCGCCCTTCACCGCAGCCGGGTCGTTCGATCCTGAGTCCGGCGGATCCGCTTGCCGCGGTTCCGCTGCCGGTGGGACGGACGTCCCCCGCGTCCGGTTCCGTCCCTCCCCCTGTCTTCTGCTCTCACCGGGGCCGTCCGGCCGCAGATGAGTGAGCAGGGGCAGGAGTCTGGCTCTGCCCCGCGCGCAGCGGCTCTTCACCGTGCCGGTGGGCACATCGAGGATGCGGGCGGCTTCGGCGACCGGATAGCCCTGCATGTCCACGAGGACGAGCGCGGCCCGCTGATCGGGCGGAAGGGTGCCCATGGCCTCGATGAGCTGACGGTGCAGATCGTTGCGCTCCGCGGGCGCGGAGGCGGACTCGTGGGGTTCGAGCAATTGCTCCAGACGCTCCGTGTCGTCGACCGGAGCGGTCTTGCGGGAGGCCGCCTTGCGGGCGCGGTCCAGGCACGCGTTCACCGTGATCCGGTGCAGCCAGGTCGTGACGGCCGACTGGCCGCGGAAGGTGTGGGCGGCCCGGTAGGCGGAGACGAGGGCGTCCTGGACGGCGTCGGCGGCCTCCTCGCGGTCGCCGAGCGTCCGCAGCGCCACGGCCCAGAGCCGGTCACGGTGCCGGCGCACGAGCTCCCCGAAGGCGTCGGGGTCGCCCTCCACATGGCGGACGAGGAGGTCCTGATCACTGACGTCGCCGTAGATGCTGTCGTCTGCCATCGGACCCCCTCCCCCTTCGGCTCCGTGGGTTCTCAGCCCTTGAACGTCACTTCGGTGATGGCCTGCTTGTAGCCTGCGTTGCTGTAACCGTCGGAGGGAGCGTACGGCGCAGCGGTGATCCACATCAGGACGTACTGGGTCTTGAGTGGCTTGACTGCCTTGACCGTGAGTGATGTACCGCTGGTGGTCGCGGTTCCGATTTCCTTCATTCCCTCGATCCCTGTCGAGGGTGACAAGGAGTCGGTGGCGTAGAGGTGCACGGTCGTGTGATCACCGGCGTACCGGAGGCCCATCGACGCGGTCGACAGTTCCTGAGGTGAACCGAGGTCGTAGACGATGCCGACGCCGGGCTTGTACGGCGCGAGTATCGGTCCGTCGTTGTACTTCTTCGTGCGCCAGTAGGTGGAGTTGTCGCCGTCGTAGGTCTTGGCCACATCCTCCGGTGCCTGCGCTTCGCCCGTGACGACGTACTCCTGGGAGCCCTGAACGCTGATGGGCTTGGCCGGCTTGGGCTTGTCGGTGCTCTTGTCGCCGCCGTCGGTCGTCTGGGTCTGGTTGGTGTCGTCGGACTGCTTGTCCTGCTCCAGGAGTGCGTCCGCGAGCTGCCAGCTGCCCAGGCCCAGCGCGGCGATCAGCAGGGCAGAGACGGCCCACTTCAGCGCCTTGCCCGTGCGGCTCTGCAGGGGAGGAGGCGGAGTCGGTACCGGCTGGGTGACACCGGGGTGCGGCGCAGGGCGGCCGTAGGTGCCCTGCTGGTACGTCGTGCGCTGGTACTCCGGAGGAGTGGTGAACGCGGGCTCCGGCGGGCGGATGCGGGGCATCTCGCCGATCGCCTTCACCAGTTCCTCGGGCGTGGTGCACGCCGACTCGTGGCGCGAGGCCGTGGCGCCGTCGTTGGCGAGCGCCCGCATGGCCAGCTCGGACAGACCGCGGTGCACACCGGCGCGCACCTGGTCGGGCGGGATCAGCCCGATGTCCTTCGGCAGTCCGGACAAGCCGTAGGCGTCGTTCTCATAAGGCCAGCGCTGGGTGAGCGCCGCGTAGAGCAGAGCGCCGATGGACTCGGTGTCGGTGCGCTGCGGGGTGTCGGAGCTGATGCCACGCAGCGCGGCGTTCACCGCGAGGCCGCGGATGCGCCACTGGCCGGTCGAGGTGCGCAGGACGGCGTTGGGGTTCAGACGGAGATGGGCGAGGCCCTCGCGGTGGGACGCGGCCATGGCGGCCGAGACCTGACTGACCATCTGGTAGGCGTCGTACACCTCCAGTGGTCCGGCCGCCAGGAGCGTGGTCAGTTCGGTGGCGTCGGGGAGCCATTCGTGCACGACGTAGACGACGTCGTTCTCCTCGACGGCGTCCAGGACCTGGACGAAGCGCGGATCGCCCAGCAGGGCGGCGGAACGGGCCGCGGCCAGGACCGACCGGGCGCGCGCGTGATCCGCGGGCAGGATGTGCACGCCGACGGCGCGGCGGAGCTTCTCGTCCACGGCGCGCCAACTGCTGAACCCGTCCAGACGGGTGACGCATTCCTCGAGGCGGTAGCGCCTGGCGAGTTTGTGACCGCTGTGCAGTTCGGGTGGCGAGGTCATCGCGGAACCGTCGGTCCCGGTGCCCTCCTGTGCCTCGTCGTTGTCCGTGTCCCGCTCCCGGTTCTGGGCCACCCCGTCGGCCGTGGACTGGTCCGCCTGTGCGGTCAGCGACTGCTCGCCGCTGTTGTCTGCCACGTCGACGGCAGCTGTGCTCCGTTCGGCCACCGTCGTTCCCTGCCTCCCCATCCCATGCGCGTCGGCCGACGTCCGTCGCGCGCCGTTCGACGCCGAGACCAATTGTGCCCACAGTCCGCCGCTATGCACGACACACAGTGGCCGACGATGGTTGTGCGCCTACCCCCTGGCTCAGCGTCCAAGGCGTCCGCGCACCATACCGACCAGCGAGTTGACTTCCTCGATCCGCATCCGGCGGGCGGCCACGAAGAAGACTCCGAACAGTACGGCCCCACCGGCCAGCAGTGCCGCGAACGAGCCCAGGACACCCTGGCCGAGCGTCTGCACGACCCCGTAGCAGGCCGCGCCGCTGAGCAGTGCGGCGGGAACGGAGGCGATGCACAGCCGGGCGTAGGTCCGCAGCACCCGGGCGCCGTCCAGGTCCCCGCCCAGCCGCTTGCGCAGCCGGCGCCAGGCGACACCGACACCGATCACGTAGGCCAGGCCGTAGGAGGCGGCCATGCCGACCACGGCCCAGCGGGCCGGGAGCACGACGTAGCAGACGCCCGAGGCGATCGCGTTGCCCGCGGCCACGATGACCGTGTTGTAGAAGGGGGTTCGGGTGTCCTCGTAGGCGTAGAAGGCCCGTAGGACGACGTACTGCACCGAATAGGGGATCAGGCCGAGGCCGAAGGCCATCAGCATGTAGCCCATGTTGGTGGCCGCTTCGGTGCCGGAGGAGCCGAACATCAGCGTGCACATCGGGATGCCGAGCGAGACGAAGCCGAAGGCGATCGGCACGATCGCGACGGCCGTGGTGCGCAGGCCCTGGGAGATGTCGTCCCGGATGGCACCGCTGTCGTTCTCGGCCGCCGAGCGGGAGATGCGGGGCAGCAGGGCGGCCATCAGGGAGACGGTGATGATGGCCTGGGGCAGGCCCCAGATCAGCTGGGCGTTGGAGTAGGCGCTGAAGCCCGTTCCCGCGATGTCCGTGTCCTTCACCGACGCGGTCGCCAGCTGGGTGACGACCAGTGCGCCCGCCTGGTTGGCGAGGACGAACAGGATGGTCCACTTGGCGAGCATCGCCGCCTTGCCGAGGCCGTGGCCCTTCCAGTCGAAGCGCAGGCGGATACGGAAGCCGGTCTCGCGCAGGTACGGGATCATCGCCAGGGCCTGGACGACGAGGCCGAGGAGAACGCCGACACCCAGCAGCCGCAGACCCTCCGGCGGGATGTTCGTGACCTCCATCTTCGAGTCCGCGGCGGTGCCGTAGACCCAGATGAAGGTGCCGAGGGTGACGATGATGACGATGTTGTTCAGGACCGGAGTCCACATCATCGCGCCGAACCGGCCGCGCACGTTGAGGATCTGACCCATCACCACGTGAACGCCCATGAAGAAGATCGAGGGCAGGAAATAGCGGGTGAAGGTGACGGCGACGTCGTTGGCCGCGGGGTCGGTGGCGACCGGGACCGACAGCGCGCGCACCAGGAGCGGGGCGGCCAGCCACGCGAGGGCGGTGAGCGCGGCCAGGGCCACCATCACCAGTGTCAGCAGGCGGTTGGCGTAGGCCTCGCCGCCGTCCTCGTCCTCTTTCATCGCTCGCACGAGCTGCGGCACGAAGACGGAGTTGAGGCCGCCGCCGACGGTCAGGATGTAGATCATCGTCGGCAGCTGGTAGGCGATCTGGAACGACTCGCCCAGCAGGGCGAGGCCGAGCGCTGAGACGATCATCGCGGACCGGACGAACCCCGTGAGGCGGGACACCATCGTGCCCGCCGCCATCACGGCGCTCGACTTCAGCAGTCCTCCGGCCCGGCCGCCCTTCTTCGGGGCGGGAGCCGGTTCGGGTGCGGGAGCCTCGGCGACGGGAGGCGGCGTGGCGCCCGCGTAGTGGCCGGGCGTCGAGGCCGCCGGTCCCGGCACCGGCGCGTAAGGCTGCCCGCTGTTCACCGGCGGGTGGGCCGGGTGTCCGCCGCCGTGCTGCCGGGGGTACCCGCCCCCCTGCTGCTGGTCGGGGAAGGCGCCGCTCTGCTGCTGGTCGCGGAAGAGATGGGCGAAGGCGTCCGGCTCGTGGTGCTGGTCGCCGGCCTGGCCGACCAGATCGTCCACACCCACGAACTGCGTGGTGCGCGGGTCGTCGCCGTACGGCAGGTACTGCGTCGGTCCGTCCGGTTCCGGCGCGGGGGTCCGGGCCCACACCCGTGGGTCGGGAGCGTACGGAGACTGCGGCGGCTGCCCGTACAGCGGCTGCTGAGGGGGGTAGGCGCCGGGAGGGGGCGGTGGGTGCGCCGCACGGTCGTAGAGCGCCTCGGCGACCGGGTCCTGGGCGGCGAGGTCCTGCGCCCGGTAGGGATCCTGGTCGTAGGCGTCCTGGAGGTACGGGTCGGCAGGAGGCTGCGGCACCTGGCCGTGCCCGGGCGGCGGACCCTGCGGGGGGTCCGACTCGGGATGGCCCGAGTTGTCCGCGGCATGGCCGCGGTCACCGTCGTACGGCGCGTTCATGGTTACCCCACCTCATCGTCCCGGGCCCACCGGCCACGACATCCTCAACGGTCCACTCTCTCACCCGTGCCGGACGGGCCGGCGTTCTCCGGTGCGGTGTCCGGTGCCGGGTCACTCGGCTGCTCCGGGTCGCCCGCCCCGGAGTCCTGAGTGGGACGCTCCCCGGCGGTTTCCGGGTTCTGCGGGGCGTCGGCGTCCTCGTCCGCCTCGTGGTCCCGCTCCCGGGCCTCACGGGCCGCGGCCCGCTTGCGCTGGGTGTACATCCGGAAGCCGGCGAGGACGAGCAGCAGCACGCCACCGCCGATGACCAGCATCACCGTGGCGGTGATCTCGGTGACCTTCACGTCGAACGTGACGGGCTCGCCGTACTTCTGGCCGTCCTGCGTGTACAGCTGGGCGACCACCGTCGCCCGTCCGTTGGCGTTGGCGGACGTGGTGAACTTCACCGACTGGCTGTGGCCGCCGGAGACCGCGACGGGCTGCTCCGTGTAGGCGTCCCCGTCGATCTCGAGACGGGTCGGGTTGGTCGAGGTGAGGCGCAGCACCAGGTGCTCGACGCCCTGCACCAGGTTGTTCTGCACCGTCACGGGGATGGTGGCGCTGCGGCCGGAGAGTTTCGTCTCCGACTTGTCGATCAGTCTGACCTGGCCGATGAGCGTGTCGAGGTAGGCCTCGACGCCGCTCCGGTAGATCGCGGCCTCCGACTGCCGGCCCCGCCAGGACACGGACATCTCCCGGTTCAGGGCGCGCCCGAACGGGGTCACCACCCGGGACTGGTCGGAGAGGATCACCTTGAACTTGTCGAGCTTGGCCTGGGTCCTGGCGATCTGCTCGAACGTCGTCCGTGGCAGTTCGTGCTTGCGCAAGGAGGAGGGGTACGCGGAGGCCGGGGGGACCTTGGTGGTGGCGGCAGGGTCCGGCTGGGCCTTGGCGGCAGCCACGAGGCCCTGGGGCTCGGACCAGGTGCCGTCCTGGAGGATCGTGAGCGCCTCGGCCATCGCCCGGGCCTGGCTCGCGGACGGCGTGCGCTGCGGCGCGACGACGACACTGCGCTGCTTCCCCGTCTGCAGACCGAGGGCCAGGCTCTGGGCCAGGAACCGCTGCACCGCGAGCGTGGAGGCGGAAGCCTTGGTCATGTCGCCCTGGAACACCGTGGACAGCCGCGCGTCCGCGACGACGGCCGTGGTGCCGCCGCCGATGGGCCGGGGCGCGGAGGGCGTGTACGACAGGCCGGTCTCCTCGAAGGTGTCGCTGCGGGCGATCACCTTGTCGGCTCCGGCGGATGTGGCGACCTTGACGATGGAGGGGTCGACGGCGCCGTCGACGGGCCAGGCGAAGTCCGTGCTGGGCTTGACGTGGAGGATCGCCTCGACGGTGCCGGCGGCGACGTCGGTGGCTTCCTTGAGGTGGCTCAGCGAGCCGCTGACGGAGGTGCCGTTGTGGGCGAGGGAGGCCAGGTCGGGGTCGCCGAACGGCAGCGCGACGACCTCCTTGTCCGCCACGGCCTCCTGCACCTGGGTGAGCCACTGCTTGGCGACCGCCTGGTGGCCGCCGACGACGGTGTCGTCACCCTCGCCGGGGACCTCGTACCGGTCGGTCATGGCCTCGACGGACGCCAGCAGGTCCGGATCGATCACCCAGGTGACGTCGAGGTCCTTGCCCAGCGCCACCATCCGGTCCAGCCGGCCGCCCGGGGAGATCTCCTTGGCCAGGTCGTCGTCGTGGAAGACCGGCGTCTGCTGCTCGTCCGAACGTGTCTCCGCCGTCATGTGGGAGGTGGAGACCAAGGGCCACATGAACGTCGTCTTCGTCTTCTTGCCGGCGTCGTCGGGCTGCCACGGCAGGAAGGTCCGCTGGACGCCGAGGGTCTGCGGCCACGGCTGGGCGGAGGTCTCCCCGGAGAGTGCCACGGCCAGCTGGTAGACGCCGTCCTGTCCGAGGTCCAGCTCGTCCACCGGCACCGAGATGCTGAAGGGCTGCGAGATGCCGGGGGTGAGCTTGTCGAATTCCTCGGCGTACTTGTCGCCGACCTCCGAGCCGAAGACGTTCTGCACGTCGGTGCTGTTCTTGGCGACGCTGTCGATGCCCGAGCGGGTGTCCAGCAGCAGTCCCACACGCAGCCCTACGTGGGCGTCGGTGACGGTCTGCTTGCCCTTGTTGGTCACCGTTCCGGACACGGTGACGGTGTCGTCCTCGGTGGGGGCGGCGGGGGTGAGGGTGTCGACCGAGACGGAGACCGAACCCGCGCCGGAGGCGGCCTGTGTCGCGTCCGCCCCCGCGGCGTCCGCGGGGGGCGCGGCGGGCAGCTGGACGAGTCCCGTCAGCAGGGGCACTCCGGCGAGCAGGGCTCCGGTGCGCCGCATCCAACGGCGGGCAGGTGAGGGACTCGTCCCCTGGAAGTCTGCCGCCTCGGCCACGCGCTCGCCCGTCCCTCGTCTTCGTCAGTAGTGTTCGTCGGAATGTGCGTCCAGGCATGGTAACGATGTGCGCTGGGAGGAAGTGCCGCGGACCGGTCCACAAGATCGGGGAACGTGGGCTTGTCCGTGTATCGGCCGGGGTGTCCGCGCGCGTTATGGAGGAGCCCCCGGTGGTTCGGGCCACGTACCCTCTTCTGTTGTGCCGAACGCCAACGAAGAGACCAGTGCCCTGAGCCAGGCGCAGGACCGCGCCGTGAGTGAACTGCTGCGGGTCGCCCCTGTCGCCGACGACCTCGCCCGCCGCTTCCAGGAGGCCGGGTTCTCACTCGCCCTGGTGGGCGGCTCGGTGCGGGACGCGCTGCTCGGCCGCCTCGGCAACGATCTGGACTTCACGACCGATGCCCGCCCGCAGGACGTACTGAAGATCATGCGGCCCTGGGCGGACGCCGTCTGGGACGTCGGGATCGCCTTCGGCACGGTCGGCGCACAGAAGGAGGCCCGCGTCGGGGACGCCGACCGGAGCTTCCAGATCGAGGTGACCACCTATCGCTCGGAAGCGTACGACCGCACCTCGCGCAAGCCGGAGGTGTCGTACGGCGACTCCATCGAGGAGGACCTGGTCCGCCGTGACTTCACGGTGAACGCGATGGCCGTCGCGCTGCCGGAGAAGCGGTTCATCGATCCGCACGGCGGTCGTGCCGATCTGGCCGCGCGGGTGCTGCGCACCCCGGGCACACCCGAGGAGTCCTTCTCGGACGATCCGCTGCGGATGATGCGGGCCGCCCGTTTCGCCGCCCAGCTCGACTTCGAGGTGGCACCCGAGGTCGTCACGGCGATGAAGGAGATGGCCGGACGCATCGAGATCGTCTCCGCCGAGCGCGTACGGGACGAGCTGAACAAACTGATCCTCTCCACACATCCGCGCAAGGGCCTGTCCCTGCTCGTGGACACCGGGATCGCCGCATACGTGATGCCCGAGCTGCCGGCCCTGCACCTGGAACGGGACGAGCACCACCGGCACAAGGACGTCTACGACCACACACTGATCGTTCTGGAGCAGGCGATGGCCCTGGAGGAGGACGGCCCCGACCTGACCCTTCGCCTGGCGGCCCTGCTGCACGACATCGGCAAGCCGCGCACGCGCCGCTTCGAGAAGGACGGCCGCGTCTCGTTCCACCACCACGAGGTGGTCGGGGCGAAGATGACCAAGAAGCGCATGACGGCGCTCAAGTACTCCAACGAGCTGGTGAAGGACGTCTCGCGTCTCGTCGAGCTCCATCTGCGCTTCCACGGCTACGGCACGGGAGAGTGGACGGACTCCGCCGTGCGTCGTTACGTCCGTGACGCAGGACCGCTCCTCGGCCGGCTCCACAAGCTGACCCGTTCGGACTGCACGACCCGCAACAAGCGCAAGGCCTCGGCGCTCTCGCGTGCGTACGACGGCCTGGAGGAGCGGATCGCCCAGCTTCAGGAGCAGGAGGAGCTGGACGCCATCCGCCCGGACCTCGACGGCAACCAGATCATGGAGATCCTCGGCGTCAAGCCGGGCCCGGCCGTCGGCCAGGCGTACAAGCACCTGCTGGAGCTCCGTCTGGAGAACGGTCCGATGGGGTATGACGCGGCGGTGGCGGCACTCAGGGAGTGGTGGGCCGGGCAGGGGTGAGTACGCGATGAGGGGTGATGTTTCACGTGAAACATCACCCCTCATCAACGCAGATCGACGACTACTTGTTGTCCCCCAGGCACAGAGTGAAGGAGTCGCCGGTCTCTTCCCAGGTCAATGTGGCCGTCGTGCCTTCCACGCTCTGGCATGTGAGCTGAGGGACCAGGGCGCCGTCGGCCTTCTTCAGTACCGTGTGGGTGGCCTTGGCGTCGCCGCAGTCGACCTGGATGACATCCGGGTTGCTGTCGCTCCCCTTGTTGTACATGCAGTCGCCGACCGCCAACTTCTTCGCATCCTCAGCGTTGCGGTTCACGTACCACCCGATGCCCACGGAGATCAGAGCCACGACGGTCACCGCGATGCGCAGGTATTGCTTGATGCCGCGCTTGGGCTGCTGCGGCTGTACTGGGGCGTATGGTGTGGCGCCCGGCTGCCCCTGTGCGTAGGGGTTCTGCCCCTGCGGCTGGTCCTGTGTGAACGGGTTGCCCTGGGGCGGCGGAGTGGTCACTGAAGAGTCCCCCTGGAACATGGATGCGTGGCGCGAAAGATGCGCTTATAAGACGCACGTAAGCTACCGGTCCGCACTGACAACTCCGTAGCCCCATAAGACTCTGTGGCGTTGATGTGACACTTACTGACGTTCAAAACGGGCCATAGCCCCAGCTACTGTCCCGTAGATAACGGCGATCGTTACCACCAGCGGGACCGATCGGCCGTCCGGCGGGAGCATCAGGGCGGCCACTGCCGCGGCGCCGACGAAGGCCACGTTGAACAGGACGTCGTACACGGAGAAGATCCGGCCGCGGAAGTCGTCGTCGACGCAGGCCTGGATGACGGTGTCCGTGGCGATCTTCGCGCCCTGGGTGGTCAGCCCCAGGACGAACGCCCCGGCCAGCAAGGGGCCGGAGGCGAAGGGCAGACCGAACGCCGGCTCCAGCACGGCCGCCGCCGCGGCGCACACCACGATCCAGCGGCCGGGACCGAGCCGCCCCGCGGCCCAGGGGGTGAGGACGGCCGCGGCGAAGAAGCCGGCGCCGGACACCCCCAACGCCAGTCCCAGCAGAGCGAGTCCCTCGTCAGTGGTCGATGTCAGGGCGTACCGGCAGAGCATCAGCAGCATGACGAGCATCGCGCCGTAGCAGAACCGCATGAGCGACATCGCGGTGAGCGCCCAGGCGGCCTCCCTGCGCCGGGGCGCGGCGAGGTGCCGTACGCCCGCCGTCAGGTCACGAGCGGTTCCGGTGAGCGCCGTGGCCAGCCGGGGACGTACCAGGGCCCGGTCGGGACCGAGCAGTTCCTTCGCCATGCGCAGCGATGCCACGGCCGCGCACAGGTACAGCACGGCGCCCACGAGCACCACGGCCGCGTCGGAGTCGGCGACGACCAGACGGACGACGAAGGCGAGCCCGCCGCCCGCGGTCGCGGCGAGCGTACCGGCGGTCGGGGACAGGGAGTTGGCGACGACCAGCCGCTCGCTGTCCACCACGCGCGGCAGCGCGGCGGACAGCCCGGCGAGGACGAAGCGGTTGACGCCGGTGACGCACAGGGCGGCGACGAAGAGGAGCCAGTCGGGTACCCGGCCGAGGATCAGGAGGGCGGTCACCGAGGCCATCAGGGCGCGCAGCAGGTTGCCGTAGAGGAAGACCTGGCGGCGGCGCCAGCGGTCCAGGAGGACTCCCGCGAAGGGACCGACCACGGAGTAAGGGAGGAGCAGAACCGCCATCGCGGAGGCGATCGCGGCGGCCGACGTCTGCTTCTCGGGGGAGAAGACCACGTAGGCGGCGAGCGCGACCTGGAAGACGCCGTCGGCGCCCTGGGAGAGCAGCCGGACGGCGAGCAGGCGCCTGAAGCCCTGGAGACGCAGCAGGACGCGCAGGTCACGGACGACGGCCATGGAGCACAGCCTCACATACGGAGAAGGTCCCCGGGCCATGCGACCCGGAGACCCTCAACTGCCCACAGTGGGGAGGTCTTAGCGCTCGACCTCGCCCTGGATGAACTTCTCGACGTTCTCGCGGGCCTCGTCGTCGAAGTACTGCACCGGCGGGGACTTCATGAAGTACGAGGACGCCGAGAGGATCGGGCCGCCGATGCCCCGGTCCTTGGCGATCTTCGCGGCGCGCAGGGCGTCGATGATGACACCGGCGGAGTTCGGGGAGTCCCAGACCTCGAGCTTGTACTCCAGGTTCAGCGGGACGTCACCGAACGCGCGGCCCTCCAGGCGGACATAGGCCCACTTGCGGTCGTCCAGCCAGGCCACGTAGTCGGACGGGCCGATGTGGACGTTCTTCTCGCCGAGGTCCCGGTCGGGGATCTGCGAGGTGACGGCCTGCGTCTTGGAGATCTTCTTGGACTCGAGGCGGTCGCGCTCGAGCATGTTCTTGAAGTCCATGTTGCCGCCGACGTTCAGCTGCATCGTGCGGTCCAGGACGACACCGCGGTCCTCGAACAGCTTCGCCATGACGCGGTGCGTGATGGTGGCGCCGACCTGCGACTTGATGTCGTCACCGACGATCGGGACGCCCGCCTCGGTGAACTTGTCCGCCCACTCCTTGGTGCCGGCGATGAAGACCGGGAGGGCGTTGACGAAGGCGACCTTGGCGTCGATGGCGCACTGGGCGTAGAACTTCGCCGCGTCCTCGGAGCCGACGGGCAGGTAGCAGACGAGGACGTCGACCTGCTTGTCCTTGAGGACCTGGACGACGTCGACCGGGGCCTCGGCGGACTCCTCGATGGTCTCCCGGTAGTACTTGCCGAGACCGTCGAGGGTGTGGCCGCGCTGGACCTGGACGCCGCTGTTCGGCACGTCGCAGATCTTGATGGTGTTGTTCTCGGAGGCGCCGATGGCGTCCGCGAGGTCCAGGCCGACCTTCTTGGCGTCCACGTCGAAGGCGGCGACGAACTCGATGTCACGGACGTGGTAGTCGCCGAACTGGACGTGCATCAGGCCCGGGACCTTGGACGCCGGATCGGCGTCCTTGTAGTACTCGACGCCCTGTACCAGCGATGCGGCGCAGTTGCCCACGCCGACGATGGCTACGCGAACCGAACCCATTCCGGTTGCTCCCTGTGTGTACGAGTGAGGCCCTTCAGGGGTCTCACGTGGCGGTGTCGTCGGGCGTATCCGGCCGGGGATCGTCCCCGGTCCGGGGCAGGCCGCCCGTCGCTCCAGATGTGGTGTCCTGCTGAGCGGGTCCCCCGGTGGCGGACCCCTTCAGGTCCCGCCCGGCCCGCTCGCTCTCGATGAGCTCGTTCAGCCAGCGCACTTCGCGCTCCACGGACTCCATTCCGTGGCGCTGGAGCTCGAGCGTGTAGTCGTCGAGGCGCTCCCGGGTCCGGGCCAGGGAGGCGCGCATCTTCTCGAGGCGTTCCTCCAGCCGGCTGCGGCGGCCCTCGAGCACGCGCATGCGCACGTCGCGCGACGTCTGCCCGAAGAAGGCGAACCGGGCGGCGAAGGTCTCGTCCTCGTACGCGTCCGGCCCCGTCTGGGAGAGCAGCTGTTCGAAGTGCTCCTTACCCTCCGCCGTCAACCGGTAGACGATCTTGGCGCGCCGTCCCGCGAGCGGAGCGGCGAGGGCGTCCTCGGTGGTGTTCCCCGGTTCCTCGATCAACCAGCCGTTGGCGAGCAGCGTCTTGAGGCAGGGATAGAGCGTCCCGTAGCTGAACGCACGGAACACACCCAGTGACGTATTGAGTCGTTTGCGCAGCTCGTAGCCGTGCATCGGGGATTCGCGGAGCAGGCCGAGTACGGCGAACTCGAGGATCCCGGAACGTCGGCTCATCGTCGCCTCCCCTCTGCCGCGGTCGTGCCGTGACGGTCTCGTGTGCGGCTCGTCGCCGCCTTTATACCGAGCTGATGTATCGACTCGATACATCACGACGATAGAACGGCCTTCCGGATGCGACAAGGGGCGGAAAAGTGAACGGGATCACATCGCCGATTGATAGGGAGCAAGTTGCCTGATTTGAGGTGAACTTCTGTGCTCGGCGGGTTTTGACGGTGCGTAGTCTGTGCGCCATGCATAGCACCGGGAACCGAGTGACGCCTGGGGACGTCTTGCTCCCCGGTGCGGTACGGGTGAATGCGGGAAGCACCGCATCCGTACTTCGGGGGGACCGGAAACCAGCCGCCGTTTCCAGGCGCGCAAGGGTGCGCCTGCCCGAGGAGTAGTCGTTCGATGAGCGAGCACCGTCGCAAACCGCCGCAGCCGCAGGGAGGCGGACGTGCCGCGGCCCGACGCGGCCAGTCCGGCTCGTCCTCCGGCCGCCGCGCGGCACCGCGAGGCGCCACCGGGTCTCCGTCCGATTCCTATGGGTCGGGCTCCCGTGGCCCGGGGGGTGAGGAGCATACGTACGGCAGCCGCGCCGAGGCGCGCCGTGCGGCACAGAGAGGCGGGGGCCGCCGAGCCGGCGCCGCCGGCCCCGGCCGGGGCGGGGGGCGCTCGGCCCCGCCCGGAAAAAAGCGGATCATCGACTATCCGCGCTTCGACAAGGACGGCTGGCGCCGCTGGACGCCGTCCTGGAAACTCGTGTCCGGCCTGTGCATCGCGTTCTTCGGCAGCCTGGTCGCCGTGGCGGGGATCGGGTACGCGATGGTGAGCGTGCCCAGCGAGGAGAACGCCGCGGCGCTGTCCGAGAACAACGTCTACTACTGGGCCGACAAGACCCAGATGGTCGCCACGGGCAGCGGCCAGAACCGGCAGAACGTCACGATCGACCGCATCCCCGAGGCCATGCAGTGGGCGGTGATCTCGGCCGAGAACAAGAGCTTCTACCAGGACTCGGGCATCGACCCCATGGGTATCGCCCGGGCGCTCGGCAACATGGCGACGGGTGGTGACACCCAGGGCGGCTCGACGATCACCCAGCAGTTCGTGAAGAACACCTACCTGAGCCAGGACCAGACGATCTCCCGGAAGTTCAAGGAGATGTTCATCTCGATCAAGGTGGGCACCAAGCTCAACAAGAAGGAGATCCTTCAGGGCTACCTGAACACCTCGTACTACGGTCGTGGCGCCTACGGCATCCAGGCCGCCGCCCAGACCTACTACGGCAAGGACGCGGTCGATCTCACGCCCAGCGAGTGCGCCTTCCTCGCCGCGCTGCTCAAGGGGCCGACGTACTACGACCCCGCGGGCAACGTGAACCTCGACTCCTCCGCCACCGCCGAGAAGAACCGCGAGCGTTCCGAGGAGCGCTGGAGCTGGATTCTCGAGCAGATGCACACGGACAAGCACCTTTCGGACGCCGAGTACCAGAAGGCGATCAAGGAGTACCCCGAGCCGCAGGGCCGCAAGGCGATCAAGGGCATGACCGGTCAGGTCAGCTATCTCGTCGACACGGCGAAGCGCTACGTCCTGAAGAACTCCGACATCACGGAGGCGCAGTTCGACCAGGGCGGCTACCAGATCTACACGACCTTCGAGAAGGACAAGGTCGAGGCGCTGGCCAAGGCCGTGAAGAAGGTCGAAAAGGAGAAGATCGACCCGAAGAAGCGCGAGGAGGACCAGCACGTCCAGTTCGGCGCGGCGTCGGTGAAGCCCAACGACGGCGCGATCGTCGCTCTCTACGGCGGTGCCGGCTTCGAGAACGGCCACTTCAACAACAACGCGGACACCTCGGGTGTCCCCGTCGGATCGACGTGGAAGCCGTTCGTGCTGGCCGCCGCGATGCAGCACGGCACGTACAAGACGAACGGTGAGGGCGTCTCACCGCTCAGCAAGTACAACGGCAACGACCACCTGCAGATCAGGGAGAACGACGGCTCCCTCGTCCTCAAGAAGGACAACACGCCCTTCTACCAGGAGAACGAAACCGACTACAAGTGGGGTTACATCACCCTGCGTAAGGCGATGGAGCAGTCCGTCAACACCCCCTTCGTGCAGCTCGGTATGGACGTGGGGATGAAGAACGTGGCGGACCTCGCCGAGAAGTCCGGCATTCTGAAGGACAGCTTCGCCGACCTCAACGCGTCGTTCGCCCTGGGTACGTCGACCCCCAGCGCGATCCGCATGGCCGACGCCTACGCGACCTTCGCGGCATCCGGCAAGCAGGCCGACCCGTATTCGGTGACCGCGGTCAAGCACAGGGGGTCGGAGCTGCCCGGCTTCGAGAAGCCGCGGGTCACGCTGGCGATGCCCGAGAACGTGGCGCACAACGTCACCGACATCCTCGAGAACGTGATCGAGAACGGTACCGGTTACAAGGCGCAGGGGCTGGGGCGTACGGCAGCCGGCAAGACGGGTACGACCGACAAGAACAAGTCCGCGTGGTGGGTCGGCTACACCCAGCAGCTCGCGACCTCGGTCGCCATGTTCCGCGAGGACCCCAAGGATCACGAGCTGCTCTCCATGAACGGCACGGCGGGTGAGAAGTCCATCCACGGTGGTGACGTTCCCACCCAGATCTGGACCGAGTACATGAAGGTCGCCCTGAAGGGCGAGGAGGACCCCGGATTCCCCAAGGCCGAGAAGATCGGCGAGGTCGCGGACGGGATCGGAGCGCCGTCTCCCACCCCGACCGCCACGGAGACCGAGGAGGAAGAGGAGAAGGAGACGCCGTCGGCTCCTCCGTCGCCCACGCAGACCGAGACCACGCCGCCGCCACCGACCAACACCGCCACCTGCGGACCGTTCGACTTCAACTGTGAAGACGACGGTGAGGAGGAAACGGGCGGCACGGACAACGGCGGTACGGACAACGGCGGCACGGACGGAGGAGCGAGCAGTTCGCCGGATCCCACATCCAGCAGCGACACCGGAAACAGCAGAGGCAACGGCAACGGAGGCGGTCTCTTCGGAGGCTCGGGCGATTAGCCGGCCTATCACCCGCCTTGGGTGTTTCACGTGAAACACGGGCCGCCGTACCTCCGGGTGCGGCGGCCCTCGGCGTATCCCCGGTCAGGTACGGCAGGATGTGCGGCATGCCCAGTGGAGAATCGACGCAAGCGAGCGTCCACGAGCCGGAGCCGGTGCGGCCGACCGAGGAGGACCGGGTCGCCGCGGCCGGCAGTGAGCTGATCGGCGGCCCGCTCGGACGGCGTGCTCTGACCGGGACCTCCTGGTGGACCCCGGTGCGCGTGATCGCGCTCGTGGCGATCGGCATGTTCGCCCTCGGTCTGGTGCAGAAGGCACCCTGCTACAACGGCGCCTGGTTCTTCGGCGCCAGCTCCCAGTACACGCATGCGTGCTACTCGGACATCCCGCACCTCTACCAGGGACGCGGCTTCGCCGACGGACTGGTGCCGTACTTCGACAGGCTTCCCGGGGACATGGAGTACCTCGAGTACCCGGTGCTGACCGGCCTGTTCATGGAGGTCGCCGCCTGGCTCACCCCCGGCAGCGGCAGCATCCAGGACCAGGAGCAGTGGTACTGGATGGTCAACGCCGGGATGCTCATGGCGTGTGCGGCCGTCATCGTCGTCTGCGTGACCCGTACGCACGCGCGGCGGCCCTGGGACGGCCTGCTGGTCGCCCTGGCACCGGCCTTCGCGCTGACCGCGACCATCAACTGGGACCTGCTGGCGATCGCTCTGACGGCCGCCGCGATGCTGATGTGGTCGCGGGGGCGCTCCCTCGCCTTCGGTGTCCTCCTCGGGCTCGCCACGGCCGCCAAGCTCTACCCCGTGCTGCTGCTCGGGCCGCTGCTGGTGCTGTGCTGGCGCGCGGGACGATGGCGGGCCTACGGCACGGCCCTGGGCGGCGCGGCCGTCGCCTGGCTCGTCGTGAACGGGCCCGTGATGCTCTTCGCGGTCGACGGCTGGTCGAAGTTCTACACGTTCAGCCAGGAGCGAGGCGTCGACTTCGGATCCTTCTGGCTGATCCTGGCGCAGAACTCGGACGACCCGCTGAGCACCGACACGGTCAACACGCTCGCCACGGCGCTGATGCTGCTGTGCTGCGTGGGCGTCGCGGCCCTCGCGCTCATGGCCCCCCGCCGGCCGCGTTTCGCCCAACTCGCCTTTCTGATCGTCGCGGCGTTCATCCTCACCAACAAGGTCTACTCACCGCAGTACGTCCTGTGGCTGGTGCCGCTGGCCGCCCTCGCCCGGCCGAAGTGGCGGGACTTCCTCGTCTGGCAGGCCTGTGAGGTGGCGTACTTCCTGGGCATCTGGATGTACCTCGCCTACACGACCAGCGGGGACGCCCACAAGGGACTGCCCACCGACGGCTACCACTGGGCGATCGGCGTGCATCTGCTGGGGACGCTCTACCTATGTGCCATGGTTCTGCGCGACATCCTGAAGCCGGAGCGGGACCCGGTGCGCCGGTCCGGTGACGACGACCCCTCGGGCGGAGTGCTGGACGGGGCAGAGGACATGTTCGTGCTCGGGCCGGCTGCTCGCCCCGCTCGTCACGCGGCCCACGCCGAGGGTCCTCCGGTCGAATGGGGCAGGACGGAAACCACCGGCGGTTCGCTCTGAGCGAACAAAACGGAGGGTGACGCCCCCTCAGGACGCGGGAAAAGCCGTACACGGGAGAACCGTGTACGGCCTTTCCCGCTGTCAGCGCGTGGAGGCCTTCTCGCCGTCAGCGGTCGACGAGCCGGTCGAACTGCGTGGTGGTGTGCCGGAGATGGGCCACCAGCTCCTCGCCCACCGTCGGTTCCGGCGCGTCCGCGGGCACGAACAGGATCGACACCTGCATGTGCGGCGGCTCGGCGAACCAGCGCTGCTTGCCGCCCCAGACGAACGGCGAGAGGTTGCGGTTGACCGTGGCGAGGCCGGCGCGGGCGACGCCCTTGGCCCGCGGCATGACGCCGTGCAGCGCCTTGGGGGCCTCCAGACCCACACCGTGCGACGTACCGCCCGCCACGACCACCAGATAGCCGTCGGAGGCGGCCTTCTGCTGCCGGTAGCCGAACCGGTCGCCCTTGGCGACGCGCGTGACGTCCAGGACGGCGCCCCGGTACTCGGTGGCCTCGTGGTCCCCCAGCCAGAGCCGGGTGCCGATCCGGGCGCGGAAGCGGGTCTGCGGGAACTGCTGCTGCAGCCGGGCGAGGTCGTCGGCCTTGAGGTGGCTCACGAACATGGTGTGCAGCGGGAGACGGGCCGCCCGCAGGCGGTCCATCCAGCCGATGACCTCCTCGACGGCGTCCGAACCGTCGGTGCGGTCCAGCGGCAGATGGATGGCGAAGCCCTCCAGCCGGACGTTCTCTATCGCGGAGTGCAGCTGAGGCAGGTCCTGCTCGCTGATGCCGTGCCGCTTCATCGAGGACATCACCTCGATGACCACCCGGGCGCCGACCAGGCCGTACACGCCGTCGACGGACGACACCGAGCGGATGACCCGGTCGGGCAGCGGCACCGGCTCCTCGCCGCGCCGGTACGGCGTCAGCACCAGCAGGTCACCGCCGAACCAGTCCTTGATCCGGGCGGCCTCGTACGTCGTGCCGACGGCGAGGACGTCCGAGCCCAGCCGGGTGGCCTCCTCGGCCAGCCGCTCGTGGCCGAAGCCGTAGCCGTTGCCCTTGCAGACCGGGACCAGCCCCGGGAACTGCTCCTGCACGTGCTTGTGATGCGCCCGCCAGCGCGCGGTGTCGACGTAGAGCGTGAGCGCCATGGCCGGACCTGGAACCTTTCTCGTGGCTGCGGTGTATCAGAGGTAGGGGAGCGAATGGAGCCGCCGGAGCGGCGCGGCAGAGGTCAGCGGCGCGACATGTAGATGTCGAGCGCCTTGTGGAGCAGCTTGTTCAGCGGGAAGTCCCACTCGCCGAGGTACTCGGCGGCCTGGCCGCCGGTGCCCACCTTGAACTGGATCAGACCGAAGAGGTGGTCGGTCTCGTCCAGCGAGTCGGAGATGCCGCGCAGGTCGTAGACGGTCGCGCCGAGCGCGTAGGCGTCGCGCAGCATCCGCCACTGCATCGCGTTCGAGGGCCGGACCTCGCGGCCGATGTTGTCGGAGGCGCCGTAGGAGTACCAGACGTGCCCGCCGACGATCAGCATCGTCGCCGCGGACAGGTTCACGCCGTTGTGCCGGGCGAAGTACAGCCGCATGCGGTTGGGGTCCTCGGTGTTGAGGGCCGACCACATGCGCTGGAAGTACGACAGCGGGCGGGGCCGGAAGTGGTCGCGCACGGCCGTGATCTCGTACAGCCGCTGCCACTCGGGCAGATCGTCGTAGCCGCCCTGGACGACCTCGACGCCGGCCTTCTCCGCCTTCTTGATGTTGCGGCGCCACAGCTGGTTGAAGTTCTTGTGGACCTCTTCCAGGGCACGGTTGGCCAGCGGCACCTGGTAGACGTAACGGGGCTGGACGTCCCCGAAGCCGGCGCCTCCGTCCTCGCCCTGCTGCCAGCCCATGCGGCGCAGCTTGTCGGCGACCTCGAAGGCGCGGGGCTCGATGAAGTCGGCCTCCAGATCGCGCAGGCGCTTGACGTCCTGGTCCTGGATGCCGCGCTTGATGGTGGGGGCCTCCCAGCGCCGGATGATCACGGGCGGCCCCATCTTCACCGAGAACGCGCCCTGCTGCTTCAGGTGGGCGAGCATCGGCTCGATCCACTCCTGGAGATTCGGCGCGAACCAGTTGATGACCGGGCCCTCGGGCAGGTAGGCGAGGTAACGCTTGATCTTGGGCAGCTGCCGGTAGAGCACAAGACCCGCGCCGACCATCTCGCCGGTCCGGTCGTCGAACCAGCCGAGGTTCTCCGAGCGCCATTCCGCCTTGACATCAGCCCAGGCCGGGACCTGCATGTGACTCGCCGACGGCAGACTCTGGATATAGGCCAGATGCTGCTCTCGACTGATGGTCCTCAGGGTCAGGCTCATTCGGGGCGCTCCTCGGGCTGGTGTGTCCCCATGGGTTCAGGGGCTCCGGCTCTCGCGCGAAGCCTACTGCGCCTCGGGGGCGCCCCGGTTGGGCGCACGGGACCTTCGCCCCGGCCCGCCGTCGGCCGGGGCGTTCGACGATGTTCGGAAGAGGGGGTAGGGGGTGCCCGACGTCAGCCGAAGAGGCCCCCGTGCGCCATGCCCAGGAAGAACCCGACCGCCGCGGCACCCAGACCCAGGACGAGACCGAACCGCTCGCGGGTCGTCACCGAGATCCACTGGCCGTACGCGCCGGTGAGGATCCCCACCAGGCCGGTCCAGGAGCTGAGCAGGTGCAGGTGGTGGAACATCGCCGTGATGAAGGCCGTGATGCCCAGCACCAGGGTCACCGCCATGAGGGTGTCCTGGAGCGGGTGGGGCTTGCCGTCCGTGGCGAAAAGGCCTCCGGCGGTGTTGGGTCGCAATGCCTGTGCCATGGGGCACCTCCTGCGAAAGGCGGCGGATCGTAGCGCCGTACACACCCGATGTGTACAGATTGACTGTCCCCGCGGCCGGATTTCAACCGGAAGCCGCTGTGCGGGTACTCTGTACCGTCCGCACCGGTCTCTGTCCGGACAGAGCCGGGCAAGCCGAGGAAGGACCACGGTCCGCCCCGGCCGGCCTGGAAGATCGCCGCCCGACCTCGATTGTCAGTGGCGGCTGTTTTACTGACAGGCATCGTTGCGGCAACGCATCACGACCCTCCTGCCACGGAACGACCGTGGCCGCTGAGTCCAAAGGAGGTGGGTTCCACATGCGTCACTACGAGGTGATGGTCATCCTCGACCCCGACACCGAGGAGCGCGCTGTCTCCCCGCTGATCGAGAACTTCCTCTCTGTCGTCCGTGACGGCGGCGGAAAGGTCGAGAAGGTCGACACCTGGGGCCGTCGTCGTCTCTCGTACGAGATCAAGAAGAAGCCCGAGGGCATCTACTCGGTCATCGACCTGCAGGCCGAGCCTGCGGTCGTCAAGGAGCTCGACCGCCAGATGAACCTGAACGAGTCGGTCCTCCGGACCAAGGTCCTCCGCCCCGAGACCCACTGAGCTCTCCCGCTCGGTTGATCCCGGGACACGAGTAGCAGCACAAGCAGCCAGCAGCAAACCCGCCGAGAGGTTCCCCATGGCAGGCGAGACCGTCATCACGGTCGTCGGCAATCTTGTCGACGACCCCGAGCTGCGCTTCACCCCGTCCGGTGCGGCCGTCGCGAAGTTCCGTGTCGCGTCGACCCCCCGCACCTTCGACCGTCAGACGAACGAGTGGAAGGACGGCGAGAGCCTGTTCCTGACCTGCTCGGTCTGGCGTCAGGCGGCGGAGAACGTCGCCGAGTCGCTCCAGCGAGGCATGCGCGTCATTGTGCAGGGCCGGCTGAAGCAGCGGTCCTACGAGGACCGTGAGGGCGTCAAGCGCACGGTCTACGAGCTGGACGTCGAGGAAGTCGGCGCCAGCCTGCGCAACGCCACGGCCAAGGTCACCAAGACCACCGGCCGCGGTGGTCAGCAGGGTGGTGGCGGCTACGGCGGCGGTGGCGGCCAGGGTGGCGGCGGCTGGGGCGGCGGTCCCGGCGGTGGCCAGCAGGGCGGCGGCGCTCCCGCCGACGACCCGTGGGCGACCGGCGCTCCCGCCGGTGGCCAGCAGGGTGGCGGCGGCTGGGGCGGCGGCTCCGGCGGCAACAGCGGCGGCGGCTACTCGGACGAGCCCCCCTTCTAGGCGGGGCCGCACCCACACTTCTTGATCACACAGGAGAAACATCATGGCGAAGCCGCCTGTGCGCAAGCCTAAGAAGAAGGTCTGCGCATTCTGCAAGGACAAGGTCACGTACGTGGACTACAAGGACACGAACATGCTGCGGAAGTTCATTTCCGACCGCGGCAAGATCCGTGCCCGCCGCGTGACCGGCAACTGCACGCAGCACCAGCGTGACGTCGCCACGGCCGTCAAGAACAGCCGTGAGATGGCGCTGCTGCCCTACACCTCCACTGCGCGATAAGGGAAGGGTGACCGACTCATGAAGATCATCCTCACCCACGAGGTCTCCGGCCTCGGTGCCGCGGGTGACGTCGTCGACGTCAAGGACGGTTACGCTCGCAACTACCTGGTTCCGCGGAAGCTCGCGATCCGCTGGACCAAGGGCGGCGAGAAGGACGTCGAGCAGATCCGTCGTGCTCGCAAGATCCACGAGATCCAGACCATCGAGCAGGCCAACCAGGTGAAGGCCCAGCTCGAGGGCGTCAAGGTCCGCCTGGCCGTCCGCTCCGGCGACGCCGGCCGTCTCTTCGGTTCCGTCACCCCGGCCGACATCGCTTCGGCGATCAAGGCCGCCGGTGGTCCCGAGGTCGACAAGCGCCGCATCGAGCTGGGCTCGCCGATCAAGACGCTGGGCGCCCACGAGACGTCCGTGCGTCTGCACCCCGAGGTGGCCGCCAAGGTCGCCATCGAGGTCGTCGCCGGCTGAGTGCCGCGCTCGCTGAAGCAGTGAGCATGGGGGCCGCACCCTTCGGGGTGCGGCCCCCATCGCCGTGTTCCACGTGAAACGGTCAGCGTGCGGCGCCCGTGACGATCCAGCGGCCGGAGCGGGTGCGGAGCCACAGGGTCAGCATCCGCACGGTCATCATGAGCGTCATCGTGGCCCACAACGCGGTGAGTCCGCCCCCGAGTGAGGGGACCAGCAGGGCGGCGGGAGTGAACACCGCGAGGGTCAGCAGCATCGCCCAGGCCAGGTACGGTCCGTCGCCCGCGCCCATCAGGACCCCGTCCAGAACGAAGACGACGCCGCAGATCGGCTGGGACAGCGCCACCAGCACCAGAGCGGGCAGCGCCGCGTCCGTGACCGTGGCATCACTGGTGAACAGGGGCAGGAACACCGGCCGGGCGAGTACCACCAGGACACCGAGGACGACACCGACCGCGATACCCCACTCGACCATGCGACGGCATGCCTCACGGGCACCCCGGTCGTCGCCGGCGCCCAGATAACGCCCGATGATGGCCTGCCCGGCGATGGCGATGGCGTCCAGCGCGAAGGCGAGCAGGCTCCACAGGGAGAGGATGATCTGGTGGGCCGCGATCTCGGAGTCGCCGAGACGGGCGGCGACGGCTGTCGCGATCATCAGGATCGCCCGGAGTGAGAGGGTCCGGACCAGCAGGGGGACGCCCGCCCGGGCGGACGCCCTGATCCCGGCGGCGTCCGGGCGCAGCGACGTCCCGTGCCTGTGTGCTCCGCGCAGCACCACGGCCAGGTAGACCGAGGCCATGCCGCACTGCGCGATGACGGTGCCCCAGGCGGAGCCCGCGATGCCCAGGCCGGCGCCGTAGACCAGGGCGACATTGAGTACACCGTTGGCGGCGAAGCCGGCGATGGCGACGTAGAGCGGTGTTCTGGTGTTCTGCAGTCCCCGCAGGACACCGGTCGCGGCGAGCACGACCAGCATGGCCGGTATGCCGAGTGTGGAGATCCGCAGATAGGTGGTCGCGTGAGGAGCCGCCGTGTCGGAGGCGCCGAAGAGCTCCACGAGGGCGGGTGCCGTGGGCAGGACGACGGCCATGACGGTGGTGCCGAGGAGCAGGGCCAGCCAGATTCCGTCCATGCCCTGGCGGATGGCCGAAGGAAGGTCACCGGCTCCGACACGCCGGGCGACGGCGGCCGTGGTGGCGTAGGCCAGGAAGACGAAGACGCTCACGGCGGTCATCAGGAGGGCTGAGGCGACGCCGAGACCGGCGAGTTGTGCCGTGCCCAGATGGCCGACGACGGCGCTGTCCGCCATGACGAAGAGCGGCTCGGCGACGAGGGCGCCGAAGGCGGGGACTGCCAGCATGACGATTTCACGGTCATGCCGCCGTCGAGCGGCTCCGGGCCGCGCGGGGGCCTGTGTCATGTGCACCAATCTAATCGTCCACAGGTAAGAGATGCAAAGCTTTGTAGACCCTTACTTCGCGGCTCCGGGTGTGGGCTTGGGTACATCGCATGAAGCGATCTTGAGCCGACTGGGCAACTTTTTCTTCTGCACAGCCGGTGGATGATGAAAATGCAGGTCACGGGCCTGTGGATGTCAAAGGTTTGGGCTTGTTCACAAGGCTGTCCACCGGATCGTGCACAGGTTTCGCGGAGTTCTCCACAGCATTGGGCCACTCGTCCACAGGGCCTGTGGATAACCAGATTGGCTGACGGTGCCGACGGGCCTACGGTGGTCCGGCGCTCGCTCCGTCCACCGGTTTCAGAAACGCCACAAATCCGGCGAACGGCAACTGGAGTTGGGCCTCTTGATTTGTCAGTGCCGTGCCGTAGAACAAAGGGGCACGGCGAGGTCCGTTCCGGCGGACGGGAGGAGGTGGCTCGGTGAGCATTTCCGAGCCCTTGGACGACCCGTGGGCCGAGAGCGGACCCAGTGATCGTCTGCCCGCCTCCCGTCGCCGCGAGGACCGGGGCAGGGGCCGCGACGAGCAGCACGACCGCGGCCGGGACAACGGCGCGTGGGACGGCGGGGGCTCCGCGTTCGAAAGGGTGCCGCCGCAGGACCTCGAAGCCGAGCAGTCCGTGCTGGGCGGCATGCTGCTGTCCAAGGACGCCATCGCCGACGTCGTCGAGATCCTCAAGGGCCACGACTTCTACAAGCCGGCCCACGAGACCATCTACACGGCCATCCTCGACGTCTACGCCAAGGGCGAGCCGGCCGACCCCATCACCATCGCCGCGGAGCTGACCAAACGCGGTGAGATCAACAAGGTCGGTGGGGCCTCGTACCTGCACAACCTCGTCCAGACGGTCCCCACGGCGGCCAACGCGGCCTACTACGCGGAGATCGTGCACGAGCGCGCCGTGCTGCGCCGCCTGGTCGAGGCCGGCACGCGCATCACACAGATGGGATACGCGGCCGACGACGACGTCGACGAGATCGTCAACCGCGCGCAGGCGGAGATCTACGCGGTCACCGAGCAGCGCACCAGCGAGGACTACCTGCCGCTCGGCGACATCATGGAGGGCGCCCTCGACGAGATCGAGGCGATCGGATCGCGCAGCGGCGAGATGACCGGCGTGCCCACCGGGTTCACCGACTTCGACTCGCTCACCAACGGCCTGCACCCGGGGCAGATGATCGTCATCGCCGCGCGTCCCGCGATGGGCAAGTCGACGCTCGCCCTGGACTTCGCCCGGGCCGCATCCATCAAGAACAACCTGCCCAGCGTCATCTTCTCGCTGGAGATGGGCCGCAACGAGATCGCGATGCGTCTGCTCTCCGCCGAGGCGCGCGTCGCCCTGCACCACATGCGTTCCGGCACGATGACCGACGAGGACTGGACCCGTCTGGCACGCCGGATGCCGGACGTCTCCGCGGCACCGCTCTACATCGACGACTCCCCGAACCTGTCGATGATGGAGATCCGTGCCAAGTGCCGTCGTCTGAAGCAGCGCAACGATCTGAAACTGGTCGTCATCGACTACCTCCAGCTGATGCAGTCCGGCGGGTCCAAGCGGGCCGAGAGCCGCCAGCAGGAGGTCTCGGACATGTCCCGTAACCTCAAGCTGCTCGCCAAGGAGCTGGAGATCCCGGTCATCGCGCTCTCCCAGCTCAACCGTGGCCCCGAGCAGCGCACGGACAAGAAACCGATGGTCTCCGACCTGCGTGAGTCCGGGTCCATCGAGCAGGATGCCGACATGGTCATCCTGCTGCACCGCGAGGACGCCTACGAGAAGGAGTCCCCGCGCGCCGGTGAGGCGGACCTGATCGTGGCGAAGCACCGAAACGGTCCGACGGCCACGATCACGGTCGCCTTCCAGGGCCACTACTCGCGCTTCGTGGACATGGCGCAGACCTGATCCGTCCCTGTCGTGGAAACTCGGATTCCGTTCCGGAATCCACCACTTGCTCCGGACACGGACGTTCATGACCGCTTCCGGCCGGCCCCTCGGTCTCTCGCCCGTCCTGCGGAGGGCAGCGTGAGCAGGGCGGCGGCCCGGATCGGAGTGGGTACGCGCTGTTGGCGAACCGTCCCGGCAGAGCGCTGCACCCAGCTCCACCTGGACGAACACAGGTTCCTTCGGCAGATCGTCGCCCTCACCGGCTTCTCCCGCGGACTGCTGACCGATCTCGCCGAGGAGTACGGCATCCCGCTCCGCGCGGGCCTGCAGGACGACGAACACCGCGGCACCATCGACCGCGCCTGGCTCATCGGGCAGTACGTCGTTCACCGCCGGACCCTGCCCGGTCTCGCCCAGGAGGAGGGGACGAGCCCCGCGGCCATGGCCCGCTGGGCGCACAATCGAACGTGCCGGACATGGCCGCGGGACGAGATCCGCCCGGTTCGGCAGGAGCGTTGCCGCAGCGGTGCGAAAGCCCGGATCCGGAAGGTGGCCATGGCAGTGCCGGCCGAGAGTTCGGACACGATGCCGAGGCTTCCTGACCTGAGGGCGGGGCGGCTGCCTCGCTGTCTTCCCGGGCGTGCGTGACGAGCCGCTATGCGCCACCTGAGCCGGTTTCAGCGCAGGGCTCTTCCTGTTGGACTATGCGTGCGAGGAGCTCCATGAGCTGGGTCCGCTCGGCAGGCGTCAAGGCGGCGGTCAGCTCATCGTTCGCCTCATGGCCCAGTTTCTCCGTCTGAAGCAGACGGCGTTTCCCGCTCGGCGAGAGGGTGATGGCGTTCTTGCGGCGGTCCTTGGCATCCGGCGCGCGGGTCACGAGGCCATCGTTCTGGAGGTCGTTGAGGATCGCGACCATGTCCTTGGGATCGATGCTCAGGCTGCGGCCCAGCTCGGCCTGCGATACGGGTCCCAGTTCGGCGACGGCCGACAGGACGGCATGGTGCATCATCCGCATGCCCACCTGAGCGAGGGCCTCGGCGACGAGCCGGTGCCCCCGAGCCGCGGCACGGCCCAGGAGCCAGCTGGGGAGGGAACGAATACGGGCGGGAGCGCGGGTGGTCTCGGGCATGGGGCCAGAGTAACCAGAAAATCATTGGGGACCCCTACGATCTTTCGCTATCGTTGGGGCCCCCAATGATCTGGAGGTGTGCATGCGGCGCGTTCGCTTCTATGAGTACGGCGGTCCGGAAGTGCTCCGAGTCGAGGACGCGGAGGCCCCCGAGCCCGGTCCTGGGGAACTGCTGGTCCGTACGGAAGCCATCGGCGTGACCCTTCCCTCCGTGCGCAAGGTCCGCGGCGAAGGCGGCAGGACGCCGCTACCGGGAGTCCTTGGAGGTGAGGTCGCGGGAACGGTGATCGCACTCGGCCCGGGCGTGACGGATTTCGAGGTCGGTGACCGCATCACGTCGCTCACCTTCAATGGCGGCTCGTACTCCGAACTGGCGATCGTTCCCGGCTTCATGACGAGCCGCGTACCGGCCGGAGCAAGCGCCGTCCAAGCCGTCGCGCTCGTGCGCAGCGGACACGTCGCCTTCGCCGCCCTCGCCACGGCCCGCCCTCTCGCGGGCGAGTCGGTCCTGATCACAGGCGCTGCGAGCGGGGTGGGACATCTCGCGGTCCAACTGGCCAAGCTTCAGGGTATCGAACGGGTCGTCGCGGCCGTGAGCTCGCGCACCAAGGCGGAATTCCTCCGCGGTCTGGGCGCCGACGAGATCGTTACCTACGACAGCGAGCACTGGGGGGAGCCAGTCGATGTCGTCCTGGACGGAGTCGGCGGAGACCTCCTCCCACGCGCCGTCTCCGCCCTCGCACCCGGCGGGCGACTCGTCTTCTTCAACTCGGGCGGCGGAACCGTTCCCGCCTTCGACCTCCTGGCAGGATCGAAAACCATCACCGGTCTCACCATGGCGAGGTTTGCCGGCACTCAGCGTGAGCTCTATGACCGGCATGGCGAGGCGCTGTGGAAGCTGACCCTGTCCGGGCGGTTGCGACCAGTCATCCACGCCCGCATTCCGCTGGCCGACGCGGCACGAGCACACGAGATCATCGAAGCCCGTACCAACCTCGGCAAGGTCGTCCTGCTGCCCTGACGGTGGAGCTGACCCGCATCGGGAAACACGTGACCGCTGTGGCCAGGAAGATCCCCGCGAAGGAAATGACATGGCGGTGGGACAGAGCTCGTACGCCGAGCCACGAGACGACCAGAGAAGCCGCCGAAGCGGCTCGGAACCCACCACACGGCCCTGATCACGAGAGTGGGGAGACCGCGTCGCGAGATCGGACACCCCCTCCCCACTCGTGCGACCACGGCCTCACCGGTGAAACCGACCCGGGGCGGCGAAGCCGTGGTCGCGGCGATCCACGCCCCGGAACCATGGAACCAGTGACCCCATGCCGCTTTCGGCGCCTGATCCTCAGCCGGTTCGCTCGGCCATGACGACCAAACCCGGCCCGCTGTACTCATCCGCGGGGAGCCGCAGTTCGGCGACCGGGCGCAGTCCAGCCCGCTCGATCAGGTCCACGAGCTGTTCCGGCCGCCATTTGTGCGTCGTCCAGCGAACAGGTACTCCTCCGTAGGCCTCGGTGCGCACCGCGTCTTCGTCGCCGACGTGGGTCGCGGTGATGAAATGTCCGCCCGGCTTCAGGGCACGCGCGAACATGGCGAGAACCTGAGGAAGGACATCACGGGGGAGGTTGAACAGTGACCACCACCCGAGCACGCCGCCAAGGGACGCTTCTCCAAGGTCGAGGTCGGTGGCGGAAGCGACGCTGAAGCGGCACTGCGGATGAAGACGACGCGCGTTCTCGATCATGCGAGGAGAGAGATCGACCCCGGACACGTCGAGTCCGCGTTCGGCGAGGTAGGCGGTCACGGTCCCGGGCCCGCAGCCGACGTCGAGGACAGGACCGAGGCCGCTCACGGTGTCAGCGAAAGCGTCGATCGATGCCTTGAGCCATGGGTGTCTGCGGATGTCGCCGATTCCCGTCGTCACCACCATGTGGACGTAGTTGTCGGCCACGCGGTCATAGGACTCACGGACCACGTCGAGATCGGCTGGGCGGTCGACAGGGTGGGCGCTCATCAGTCGACGATATGCCCGTGTGACGGCCCGGGGGACTGATACCGGCCCTGGTCCTGGCGGCACATGCATGCTCAGCAACGGCGTCGGCGCCAGGTGGGATACTCGCGTCGTGGACGCCTCGAGGGCCTTCTGGGTCAACACGACGCACGATTGGTCCGACTTCGTTGACGCGGATCATCTGTCGTCCGTCCGGCGGAAACCCGACGAGTTCGCTCCGGGCGGGCCTTGGCACCTCGTCCTTGAGGTGCTTGCCTATGCCGCCGACGAAGCGGCGAGCAAGGGTGAGGGGCGATGCGCCGTTGTCCTCCATCCCGACGGTTCCGTATCCGTGCGGGACGACGGACGGGGCACTGACACCCGCGTGGACGAGTACGGCCGGAGCGTGAAGAAGCCGGTCATGGCTACGAAGGATCTCCGGTTCTTCGACTTCCCGCAGGCCGAGGTGCTGCCTGACGGCTGTCCGCGGCGCGGCATGTCCGTGGTCGCGGCACTCAGCGCGTGGCTCGTCCATACCAACCGCCGCCTCAACGGGGCCTGGACACAGCGTTATGAACACGGTGTTCCCGTCAGTGACCTTCAACCCATCGAGGCCGATGGCACGACCGGGACGTCGGTCCACTTCAAGCCGGATGAGTCGCTGGGCCCGGTGCTCCTGCCGGGGGACGGCGGTCTTTCGCGCCTGGCCGCAGCCTGGCCTCATCTGGAGGTCCAGGCCAATGACCAGTGGCTGCCGTGTCACGGGCCGAGGTCCGCCGACTGGAGCGGCCGTCAGTGAGCGGCCTTCGGATTTTTCTTCGCTGAGGAAAAAGCGCGAAAGCGGGACCGAGGCACGGACACGACCGCGGAATCCGGTCTGAAGGTGAAGGCCGCAGCTTCAGGGGTACGTCTCACCGGAACCCGCACATGCTGCACTGAGGGCATGACGACACCTCATCAGGAAGAACTGCTGCCCGGTACGCGTCGGGCGCTGCTGCACAGGATCGCCGTCGCCCAGAGCGAAGGGCGCGCGCCGTCGCTCGTGGCGGCCGTGGTGCGGGGCGGTAAGACCGTGTGGGCGGGGGCGCGGACGTCGGTGGAAGGACACGCTCCGGACGAGCACGTGCAGTACCGGATCGGTTCGATCACCAAGACCTTCACGGCCGTTCTGGTGCTCCGGCTGCGCGACGAGGGAGCGCTCGATCTCGCCGACCCGCTGGAGAAGCACCTGCCGGGTACGGGCGTGGGCGACGTGACCGTCGCCGAACTGCTGGCCCACAGCGGCGGGTTGGCCGCCGAGACGCCCGGCCCCTGGTGGGAGCGGACCCCTGGTTCCCTGCGCCCCGGCCTCGCCGACGTGCTGGGCGAGCGGCCCCTGCTGCATCCCGCCGGCCGGCGGTTCCACTACTCGAACCCCGGATACGCGTTGCTCGGCGCCCTGGTCGAGAAGCTGCGCGGTGCCTCGTGGGAGGAGGTGCTTCGGCGCGAAGTGCTCGTACCTCTGGGCCTGCGTCGCACGACCGTGTGCGCGGAGGCGCCGCACGCGGGTGCCTGGGCGGTGCATCCGTGGGCCGATGTGATACTGCCCGAGCCCCTGGAGGATCTCGGGGTGATGGCGCCCGCCGGTCAGTTGTGGTCCACCGCGGCCGATCTGGCGCGTTTCGCCGCCTTCCTGACCGAGGGTGACGAACGGGTGCTGAGCGCCGAGTCGTTGCGGGAGATGAGGACGCCGGCCGCGCCGGTCGAGGCGGCGGACGTGGCGAGCGGCTACGCGTACTGCCTGGGCATGGAGATCCGTCACCAGCACGGACGTTCTCTCGTCGGGCACACGGGTTCGCTGCCGGGCTTCCTCGCCTGCCTCACGATCGGCGTGGCGGACGATGTGAGCGCGGTGGTCCTGGCCAACTGCACGTCCGGGCCGGCGCCGTTCACGGTCGCCGCCGACCTCGTCCGGATCGTCGCCGAGGCGGAACCGCGTATCCCGGCTCCCTGGCGGCCGCTGCGAGAGGCGGATCCGGCGGTACTGGAACTGGTGGGGCAGTGGTACTGGGGGACGTCCGCGTTCGCGCTCCGGCTCCGGGCCGACGGTCTCGTCTCGTTGGAGCCGTTGTCCGGCAACGGCCGGCGCTCACGTTTCCGTCCGGCGGAGGACGGCACCTGGGTGGGCCTGGAGGGTTACTACGCCGGAGAACTCCTCAAGCCCGTACGGCGATCGGATGGCTCGCTGAGCCATCTCGACTTGGGCTCTTTCGTGTTCACGCGTCAGCCGTACGACGAGAAGGCTCCTGTGCCGGGCGGAGTGGACCCCGAAGGGTGGCGGGGTATCGGTTAGCGTCCGGGGCTCTGTTTCACGTGAAACAGAGCCCCGGGCCTTTGGTCACAGCGGCAGTTTGAAGCCCACGTGGGAGGCCGTGAAACCGAGGCGTTCGTAGAAGCGGTGGGCATCGGTCCGGGTGGTGTCGGAGGTCAGCTGGACCAGTTGGCAGCCCTCGCGGCGGGAGACGTCGATCGCCCACTCGACGAGCCGGCTTCCCAGGCCGCTGCCGCGCTCATCCGTGTGGACGCGGACCGCTTCGATGATCGACCGGGTGGCGCCGCGACGGGAAAGCCCGGGAACGACCGTGAGCTGAAGAGTGCCGACGACGCGGCCTTCACGGACCGCGACGACCAGGTGCTGGTTCGGGTCGGCGTCGAGCCGCTCCAGAGCGGTCAGGTACGGGCTGAGGTCATCCGGCGACTCGCGCCGCGCGCCCAGGGGGTCGTCCGCGAGCATGCCGACGATCGCGGGGACGTCATCGGCGACCGCGGCGCGTATTTCCAGATCGTCCATGGCGGCACCCTACGCGGGCACCGGCGTCTTCAGCGTCTCCACGGCCCGGACCAGGGGGGCGAGGTCGGGGTCCTCCGCCGCCGTGTCGAGGGCCTCGCGCAGGGCCGTGTCGTTGGTCGGCCGCGCCTCCTCCAGCAGCTTGAGGCCGGTCTCGGTGACGTTGGTGTAGATGCCCCGGCGGTCGGTGGGGCACAGGTAGCGCTCCAGCAGTCCGCGGTCCTCGAGACGGGTGACCAGGCGCGTGGTGGCGCTCTGGCTGAGCACGACCGCGTCGGCGACCTGCTTCATCTGCAGATGGCCCCCGTCGCCGTCGTGCTGGCGGCTCAGTACGTCGAGCAAGGAGTACTCCCGCACGCTCAGATCGTGCCGGGCCTGAAGGGCGCGCTCGATGTGGGCCTCGATCCTTCCGTGCAGCAGGGAGAGTGCGCACCAGCCCTGAGCGAGGGCGGTGAGTGCGGGATCCGTGGCTGTCATGGGCGTTCCCTCCGTCCAGGAGCTGCTGACACCAGGGTAGAGCAAGCACGCAATATACGGCGCTTGCAAATAGCCAGCGTCTGCAATTATTGTCGAAGCACGCAAAGCGCTCCTGCAATCTTCTGGGAAGGTCTGACCTCCATGCCTCTCGCGCTTCTGGCCCTCGCGATCGGGGCCTTCGGCATCGGAACCACGGAGTTCGTGATCATGGGCTTGCTGCCCGAGGTCGCGGGTGACTTCGGTGTCTCCATCCCCATGGCCGGCTATCTGGTGACCGGCTACGCGCTGGGCGTCATGCTCGGCGCCCCGCTGATGACCGTGCTCGGCACCAAGGTCTCCCGCAAGCGGATGCTGATGCTGCTGATGGGGTTGTTCATCGTGGGGAACCTGCTGTCCGCGCTGGCCCCGTCCTTCGGCCTCATGCTGACCGGGCGGGTGGTCGCCTCACTGGCCCACGGCGCCTTCTTCGGCATCGGCTCGGTGGTCGCGGCCGACCTGGTCGCCCCGGACAAGAAGGCCGGAGCCATCGCCCTGATGTTCACCGGACTGACCGTCGCCAATGTCGTCGGTGTTCCGCTGGGCACGCTCATCGGCCAGTCCCTCGGCTGGCGGGTCACCTTCGGCATCGTCGCCGCCCTCGGCGTCGCCGGCCTGACCGGTATCGCCAGGCTGGTCCCCGACATGCCCAAGGCCGAGGGCGTACGGCTGCGTCATGAACTGGCAGCCCTGAAGAACGTCCAGGTCCTGCTCGCCATGGCGATGACCGTTCTCGGATTCGGGGGCGTCTTCGCGGCCATCACCTACATCGCGCCGATGATGACGCACGTCGCCGGTTTCACCGACGGCTCCGTGACCTGGCTGCTGGTTCTCTTCGGCCTCGGAATGGTCGGCGGCAACCTCATCGGCGGCAGGTACGCGGACCGCGCCCTGATGCCCATGCTGTACCTCTCCCTGGGCGCCCTCGCCGTCGTCCTCGCGCTCTTCACCCTGACCGCGCACAACAAGATCGCCGCTGCCGTCACCATCGCCCTCATCGGCGCCCTGGGATTCGCCACGGTGCCGCCCCTGCAGAAGCGGGTCCTCGACCAGGCGCACGGAGCCCCCACCCTGGCCTCGGCCCTGAACATCGGCGCCTTCAACCTCGGCAACGCGCTGTCCGCCTGGCTCGGCGGCCTCGTGATCGGGGCCGGCCTCGGCTACACCGCGCCCAACTGGGTCGGTGCCGTTCTCGCCGCGAGTGCCCTGGTGCTGGCATTCGTCTCGGCCGCTCTCGAGCGCCGCGACACCCAGCCCGGCACCGTTCTCGCCGACCCGGTGCCCACCGAGCGACGGACCGCCGTTTCCCACTGATCCACAGGGCCGGCAAGTACGGGGCCAGGGCCGTCCCCGCATCCGCCGACTCCTCACTCCGGCACTACCGACATCACCCGCACCACAAGGAGAACCACCGCATGAGCACCACCACCGCCGTCGCCCCGCTCACCACCGCGGAAGCCGAAGCCCTGGTCACCACCGCACGTCAGGCCGCCGAGGCGGCCGGTGTCACGGTCAGCGTCACCGTCCTCGACGCGGGCGGACACCTGCTCGCCTTCCGCCGGGACGACCGCGCCGTGCTGATCTCCGGGGAGACCAGCACCCGCAAGGCGTACACCGCGCTCCAGTTGAACGCGCCGACCGCGGACCTCGTGGACGCCGTGCAGCCCGGAGGCCTCTTCCACACCCTGCCCACCGCACTCGACCGGCCGCTGCTGTTCATCGCCGGAGGCGTGCCCGTCCGGCGTGACGGCCGGCTGATCGGCGCGATCGGTGTCGGCGGTGGCGCCCCGGAGCAGGACCATGCCTTCGCCACGGCCGCCGTGGAGGCCCTCGTCTGACGACGACGTCCACCGGATGTGACGACGCCGACCCCGCGCTTCGGGGCCGGCGTCGTCACATCCGATGGTTGTCAGGCCGCAGCGACCGTCACCGGGGCGAACCGCCGGCTCCAGTCCCCGGGCAGCTCCGTGGTCCCGTACGTCATGACGGCATTCGACACGACGGATGCCAGCCCGTGTGCCTTCGCCCAGTTCAGCAGCTCTTCATGCCGTACATCGATGTCGGTGCGCAGCGGCCGGTCGGTGTGGTCGGCGAGCGAAGCGATCAGTGCCTTGGCCGTCGCCGTGTCGCGGGCGATGAGCGGGCCCACCACATGGGTGTCCATGTTGGGCCAGGCGGCCGCGTAACCGATGATCCGTCCGCCCTCCTCGGCGACGCGCAGCTGATCGGCGAAGGCGGGCAGACGGGTGACGATGTGCGTTCGGTCGGCACCGAACACCGCCTCGTCGAGCCGGACGACCGAGGGGAGATCCTCCGCGGTCGCGGCCCGGGTGGCGACCTCCGGCCGGTCACCGGTGGGGACGAAATGGCCGCGCAGCATCTCGGCACGGCCGGTGACCTTGAAACCGAGTTCTTCGTAGAGGGGCCGGCCGAAGGGGGTCGCGTGCAGGGTGAGGGGTGTGGTGCCCATCGCGGAGACGACGTGACGCATGAGCCGGCGTCCCACGCCCCGGCGGGCATGCCGTTCGGCGACCAGGACCATGCCGACGGCCGCGAGGGAGGGCTGTTCCCGCGGCCCGTACTCGGTGACGACGCAGGCGGCCACCAGGCCGCCGTCGGGATCGTCGATCCCGTAACCCTTCCCGGCCGTGAGGAGGAGGCCCCACTTGTACTCCTCCCGTGACCACCCTCGGTCCTCGGACAAATCGGCGCAGGCGGTGAGGTCGCGGAGTGTCAGACGGCGGATGGGCAGAGAGGCAAGGGAAGGTGTCGGCACGCAGGTCAGGCTGTCTGACAGAAGGCTCCGGCGTCCACCTGTTTCAGGAGACTCGTGCGAGCTTTTGGCCATACCGCGATCACGGACGGAGCGCGGACACGGGCGCGGGATGTTTCACGTGAAACATGCGGGAACGGCGCGTGGCTGCTTCCTTTCTCCGGAGGCGAAGGAAGCAGGAGCCGTTAACCTCGTCGTTCATGGCGAGGCTTCATCTCTTCGATCTCGACGGCACCCTGCTCCCCGGCACCTCGGCTTCCGTGGAGATCTCGCGGCAACTGGGACTGGAGGCCGAGACGGTGGCCCTCGACCGGGCGATCTCGTCCGGCCTGATCGGACCACCGGAGTACGCCACGCAGGTGCACACGCTCTGCGCGTAAGGGTCGGCGTTATCCCAGGTCGGGGGCGTGCATGGCACGTACGCCCTCGATGTTGCCGTCCAGGTAGTGCCGCAACGACAGCGGTACCAGGTGAACGGAGGCGATCCCGACGCGGGTGAACGGCACACGGACGATCTCGTACTCGCCGACGGGTTCGTCGACCTCCGGACCGTGGCGCAGGGACGGGTCCATGGACTCCAGGCGGCATACGAAAAAGTGCTGCACCTTCACGCCGGTGGCGCCGCCGTCCTCGCCGATGTGCTCTACGGTGTCGACGAAACAGGGCACCACGTCGGTGATCTTCGCGCCGAGCTCCTCGTACACCTCACGGTGCAGGGCGTCCACGACGGTGGGGTCCTCCGGCTCCACTCCGCCGCCCGGGGTGAGCCAGTAGGGATCCATGCCTGGTTTGGTGCGCTTGATCAGAACCAGGTTCTCACCGTCCAGCAGAACGGCTCGGGCGGTGCGCTTGACCACGGGTCGGACGGTCATGGAGGAAATGTGGCCCAGCTGGTTCCACGTGAAACATCACGGGAGGGCGGAGGCCGGCTCCCCGCGGTGGGACACCGGACCGGTGGGTCAGCACCAGTCGGTGGCCGCCCGCTCCAGCCACTCGTGGGCCCGCGCGATGTGCGGCATCGCCAGCGTGCCGGTGCGGACCACCAGGAAGTACGTGCGCAGCGGAGGCACCGTCGGTTCGTGCAGGGCCACCACGTCACCTCGCTCGATCGCGCCCGCACACAGGTAGCGGGGCAGTACCGCCAGCCCCGCTCCTGAGGCGGCGCAGGCCAGCACCGCGCGTAGATCCGGGACGATGACGGTGCCCGGGGCGACGGGGCGGGAGTCGAAGACGGAGGCCCAGTAACGGGCGACGAAGGGCAGCGACTCGTGCACCTCGACCACTGGGACGTGTTCCAGGGCCGAAGGGCCCGTGGGGCGGAGCGGGTCGGGGCCGATCCGGTCGGCCCAGCGCGGGGCGGCGACCAGGACGTGTTCCTCGTCGCAGAGCGCAGTCGCCGAGAGCAGCGCGCCGCGTGGGCGGATCGTACTGATGGCCAGATCATGATGTCCGGCGGCCAGTCCTTCCAGGGTTTCCTCGGCGGTGCCGAAGGAGGCGCGCAGGGCGAAGCCCTGGCCGTCCTCGCCGGTCAGCTCCGTGAGCGCGGGCAGCGCCCGCTCGGCGGTGAACTCCGGAGGGCCGGCCAGATGCAGTGTCCGCAGGGAGGAGTCCTCCTCCAGCCCGGACTCGGTGATCTCCACCAGGGCGTCGAGGTGCGGCGCCGCCTTGTGGGCGAGCTCGTCACCGATGGTCGTCGGTGTCACACCGCGCGCCTGCCGGAGGAACAGGGGCCGCCCCAGTTGCCGTTCCAGTGTCCGTATCTGTGAGGTGACGGCCGGCTGGGAGAGGCCGAGCAGGGCGGCGGCACGGGTGAAGGAACCGGCCCGGTGCACGGTCACGAAGGTCCGCAGCAAGGCCAGATCCACGCCACACCCTCCCTCGCCGGACCGGCTCCGGGCCCGGACGTCCAACTATAAATAAGTCGATAGGTCGCTGTCGCTACTGTGATTGGACACTGACACTGAGTCAACTAGCCTTGGTCGCGCGGTTCTTCGCGCGCGGAACCGAGGACGGTCCGAGCCACGAGGGGGGAGGCTCGGACCGTCCGCCGCGGAGTGCCGGGCGCCTGTCGGCCCGGCCGGTCAGCCGGCTGACGCGTCCAGGGCGCGCAGTACGTCCGCGACCAGGTCCTCCGGGTCCTCGGCGCCCACGGAGAAGCGGATGAAGCCCTCCGGCACCGCGTCCCCGCCCCAGCGTCCGCGCCGCTCCGCCGTGGACCGTACGCCGCCGAAGCTCGTCGCGTCGTCCACGAGCCGCAGCGCGTCGAGGAACCGGTCCGCACGCGCGCGCGTGGGCAGCGTGAAGGACACCACGCACCCATAGCGCCGCATCTGCTGCGAGGCGATCTTGTGCGAGGGGTCGTCGGGCAGCCCCGGATAACGCAGCCCCGTGACCTCGGGCCGCTCCCGCAGCGCCCGGGCGAGCGTCAGTGCGGTGGCGTTCTGCCGGTCGACGCGCAGCTGGAGCGTGGCGATCGAGCGGTGCGCGAGCCAGGCCTCCATGGGCCCCGGAATGGCGCCGACGATCTTGCGCCAGCGGCGGACGGCGGCCATGGCCTCGGCGTTCCGGCCGGTGACGTACCCCAGGAGCACGTCGCCGTGCCCGGTGAGCTGCTTGGTGCCGCTGGCCACCGCGAAGTCGGCGCCGAGCTCCAGCGGACGCTGGCCGAGCGGCGTCGCGAGGGTGTTGTCCACGGCGACCAGGGCACCGCGCGCGTGCGCCGCCTCGGCCAGCCGCCGTACGTCGCACACGTCGAGCCCGGGATTCGAGGGCGTCTCGATCCACAGCAGCTTCGCGCCGTCGAGGACCTCGAGCTGGGCGTCGCCGCCCGTCGGCGCGGTCCGCACCTCGATGCCGTACGTCTTCAACTGGTCCCGCACCAGGGGCAGGGCCTGGTAGCCGTCGCTCGGCAGGACGACCGTGTCCCCGGCGCGCAGCTGGGAGAAGAGCACCGAGGAGATCGCGGCCATGCCCGAGGCGAACACCAGGGTCTCGACGTCGTCCCGGCCGGGCGCCTCCAGCTCGCCGACGGCCCGTTCCAGCAGTGTCCAGGTCGGGTTCTCGTCCCGGCCGTAGGTGTACGGGCCGGTGGGATCGCCCGGCAGGTGGAAGTGGGCGGCGAACACCGGCCCGGGCAGGGTCGGCTCGTGCTTGACCGGCTCGGGAAGCCCGGCCCGCACCGCGCGGGTGCCGTCGCCCGCCCCGCCCGGCAGCGCCGGCCCGTGGCCCGTGCCTGTCGTCGAATCGTTCATGCTGCTCGTCCTTCCACCTGCTCACGTACCGCGGCGAGCAGTCCGGTGCTCGCCGCCTCCACCATCTCAAGACACGCGTCGAATCCGTCCGCGCCCCCGTAGTAGGGGTCCGGTACGTCGAGATCGTCGCCGGCGCCGGGATCGTAGGAGCGCAGCAGTCGTACCTTGTCCGCGTCCCGTGGTGTGGGCGCGAGGCGGCGCAGCGCCCTGAGGTGGCCGGAGTCGAGCGCGATGACGGCATCGAGGCGGGCGAACCAGGACGGGTCGAACCGCCGGGCCGTGTGGCCGGCGTCGTAGCCGTTCTCCCGCAGCACGGTCACCGTGCGGGGATCGGCGCCCTCGCCCTCGTGCCAGCCGTCCGTACCGGCGCTGTCCACCTCGACCAGACCGTCGAGTCCGGCCTCCGCCACTCGCGCGCGGAAGACGGACTCGGCCATCGGGGAGCGGCAGATGTTGCCGGTGCAGACGAAACAGACGCGGTAGGTCATCGGCTTCAGTCCCCGTCGGGCAGGACGACGTTGAGCGCCCAGGAGACGACGGAGATGATCAGGCCGCCCAGTACGGCCGTCCAGAAGCCTTCCACGTGGAAGCTCAGGTCGAGCTGGTCGGCGAGCCAGGAGGTGAGCAGCAGCATCAGCGCGTTCACCACCAGGGTGAACAGCCCGAGCGTCAGGATGAGCAGGGGGAGGCTCAGCAGCTTCACCACCGGCTTGACCAGGAAGTTCACCAGCCCGAAGAGCAGCGCGACCAGGAGCAGCGTGCCGATCTCCTTGCCCGTGCTGTCACCGGTCAGGGTGATGTCGTCGAGCAGCCACACCGCGACCGCCAGGGCGCCCGCGTTGGCGATCGTCTTGACTAGGAAATTCATCATGTGTCTGATCGTGGCAGACACGATCGGACTCGGGCAGTGAGGCAGGGGCGGGACAGGCGATGAAGGCATTCCGGCTGGACGAACTGGAGGCGGAGCGCGCCGCCAACGACGGGGCATACCTGCAGTTCCTGCGCGAGCGGAACATGTCGGTCGGCCTCTACGCCCTGGACGCCGGCGCCCAGGACCCGCAGCAGCCGCACAGCCAGGACGAGGTGTACTTCGTCGTCAGCGGCCGCGCGGCGATCACCGTCGGCATGGAGACCACCCAGGTGGCACGCGGCAGCGTCGTGTACGTACCGGCCGGAGTGGCCCACAAGTTCCACCACATCAGCGAGGACCTGCGGGTTCTGGTGGTGTTCTCTCCCCCCGAGAGCTGAGGGGCGCCGTCGGGGTTCCCTAGGGGAACGGTCAGGGGCGGACAAGGGATCCGAAGCCCCCGCCGGAGCACCCGCCGCCCTAGCATCGGGTGCAGGACATCATCGACACGACCCGGCACGCGGCGGGCGGAGAGGTAAGGACGAGGGCGATGCGAGAGATCTTCGCGGGACTGCCGTGGTGGGTGAAGTGGATCGCGGTGCCGGTCATCGCCCTGGTCGTGTTCGGCGGGCTGATAGCGAGCGTGGTCGGCTTCGTGATCGGTCTGCTCTTCAAGCTGCTGGTCTTCGTGGCACTGGTCGGCGGACTGATCTACGTCGTACGGAAGTTCACCTCGAGTTCCTCGTCGCGCAGCGACTGGTGAACCGAGGGGGACCGGTGAAGCGGTAACAGGAATCACCGGTTCCCTCGGGCGGGGGAAGTTTCTCCGGCGGGCCGTCCGTACGCGGTGGCAGCCCGTTAGAGTCCGGAACTCGACGCGGGGACGGTCCCCGCGAGCGGCGACCTCCACCCGTGTTCCCCGCACGGGCAGCCCTCTCGCGTTTCGGGAGTGACCCTTGGCCACGACTGGCACCGGCTCCGCGCAGCTGCCCGCGGTCCCCCCGCAGCCCCGCTCGCCGGCGCCCCCCGCACCGCCGCCCACCGCGACCCTCATCGGCTCCGTCCAGCGGGCCATGCGCCTGCTGGAGACCGTCGCCAGGCACGGCTACGGGGCTCCCGCCAAACAACTGGCCCGGGAGACCGGACTGGCGCTCCCCACCACGTATCACCTGCTGCGCACCCTGGTGCACGAGGGTTATCTGCGCCGCGACAAGGGGCTGTTCTTCCTGGGAGAGGCGGCAGAGCGGCTGAGCAGCAGCGGAGCGGAGCAGAAACGTCGCAGCACGGTGGTCGACACCCTCGCCCGCTGGCGGGACGCGATCGGCGCGCCTGTGTACTACGCCGTGTACCGCGAGGGCGAGATCGACGTCGCCTGCGTCTCCGACACCCCCGCCCATCGCGCGGTCGAGGAGTGGGCCGACTTCCGGGAGACCGGCCACGCCCACGCGATCGGCCAGTGTCTGCTCTCCCAGCTCGACGAGGAGGCGCGCCGCGATCATCTCGACCGCCATCCCGTGTGGCCCCTCACGCCGTACACCGTGCGCGACGGCCACAGCCTGCTGAGGCGCCTGGAGCGGATGCGGCGGATGGAACCGGTGATGGAGCGTCAGGGGTACGTGCTGGGCACGGTGTGCGCGGCGATCCCCGTCACCGTCGGATCCGTGGCCGCGGCGGTGGCCATCTCGCTGCCCACGCACCAGGCCGACCGGCTCGTCCCCGCGGCGCGGCGACTGCAGGCCGAGATGGAGCGTTTCGTCGGGTCACTCACGCTGTCTATCAGTATCTGAAAACTCACTCCTTGTGATCTGCTGTGTACGTTCAGCAAGATTCCCTCTGGTGTCAGGGTCCATGCCCGGCCAGTCCGTGGCGAATGACGGGGTAGGCGATGCGCGAATCCGTACAGGCAGAGGTCATGATGAGCTTTCTCGTGTCGGAGGAGCTGTCCTTCCGCATCCCGGTGGAGCTCCGCTACGACACCTGTGATCCCTACGCCGTGCGACTGACCTTCCACTTGCCGGGGGACGCCCCCGTGACCTGGGCGTTCGGCCGGGAGCTGCTGATCGACGGCGTCGGCCGGCCCTGCGGGGAGGGCGACGTACGCGTCTCGCCGGTGGACCCCGACGCGCTGGGCGAGGTGCTGATCCGGCTTCAGGTCGGCAGCGATCAGGCGCTGTTCCGTTCGTCGACCGCACCGCTCGTGGCCTTCCTCGACCGCACCGACAAGCTGGTGCCACTGGGCCAGGAGGGGGCGCTCGCCGACTTCGACGCCCACCTCGACGACGCGCTGGACCGGATCTTGGCGGAGCAGAGCGCCGGCTGAAGCGTTACGCCAGGCGGGTGGACCGGTGGCGGAACGCTTCAGCGCGCTCCGCCCGCCGCACGGGACGTCAGCGCTTACGGCGCCTGCCCCGCCCGCCGTGCCCCACGGCCGGCCGAGCGCCCGGTGCCGGCCCGGTCCCCTGCGCCCGTGTCCGAGCCGTCGGGCGGTCGGCCGAGACCACCAGCGCGGCCAGGGCCGTGGTCACCGGCACAGAGGCGACCAGGCCGATCGAGCCGATCAGGGTGCGCACGATCTCCTCCGCGACCAGCTCGCTGTTGGCGACCGTCCCCACGCCGCTCTGCGCGATGGAGAACAGCAGCAGCAGCGGCAATGCGGCGCCCGCGTAGGCGAGGACCAGCGTGTTGACCACGGACGCGATGTGATCGCGGCCGATGCGGATGCCCGCGCGGTACAGCCCGCGCCAGCCCGTCGACGGGTTGGCCTCGTGCAGCTCCCAGACCGCGGACGTCTGGGTGACCGTCACGTCGTCGAGGACACCGAGCGAACCGATGATGACGCCGGCCAGCAGCAGACCGCTCATGTCGATCCCGGGATACAGCCCGTGGATCAGACCGGTGTTGTCGTCGGTGTTGCCGGTCAGTGCGGCCCACCCGATGAACACCGAACCCAGGACGCCGATCAGCAGCAGCGAGATCAGTGTGCCAAGCACGGCCACCGATGTACGCGCCGACAGCCCGTGACACAGGTACAGCGCGATCAGCATGATCGCGCTCGCCCCCACCACCGCCACGACCAGCGGGTTCGCCCCCTGCAGGATCGCGGGCAGGATGAAGAAGTTGAGCACCAGGAAACTGATCGCCAGCGCGACCAGCGCCATGACGCCGCGCAGCCGCCCCACGGCCACGACGGCGAGCGCGAAGACGCCCGCGAGCAGCGCCAACGGGAAGCGCCGGTTCACATCGGTGACCGAGTACTGGAGGTCCTCGGGCGCGGAGGGCTCGTAGGCCACCACGACCTTCTGGCCCTCGCTCAGCTGCCGGGACTGGTCCGGCTGCACGATCTCGTTGAACGTGCGGCCCTTGTCGTCACCGGTGTCGACCCGGATCGTGGCCTTCTTGCAGGTGCCGTCCGCCTGCTGCTGGGCGGACGAGCCCTCGGCGGTGGAGGTGTCGCCGGTCGGGACACCTCCGGAGGCGTTGACGGACTGGCAGCTCAGCTCGACCACCTTGGTGACCGTCGCGTGCTGCGTCTGCCGGTCGAAGCCGACACCGGTGCGTTCGTGCGCCGGGGCACCGCCCGGCCACAGCACGGCGAGCCCGATCAGCACCGCCGCCGCGAACGGGATGAGGATCGCCGCGATGACCTTGCGCAGGTGCTGGGAGACGGGCGCCGCCGGGCCGTGACCGTGGCTGTGCCCGTGCCCGTGGGCATGGCCGCCGCCGTCTCCGGCGCCGGGCGGGCGCGACGGTTCGGGCGGCGGAAACGGAGGAGGCTGAGTGGGGGTCACCGCCCGATCATCGCAAGAACGGGGTGGGGCCCTCTGTTCACCGCGCCAGAAATGACGCTAGCGTGGAGTCGCTTTTGTACACGCGGGAGCTCGGAGCACCGGGCTGAGAGGGCGCTGACCTCCGTCCCAGCGACGTTTCACATGAAACATCACCGTAGGTGAGTGATGTTTCCCACGGAACGCCGGCAGACGGAAACCGCTGCGTCGACCGCCGAACCTGTTACCGGGTAATGCCGGCGTAGGGAGTAGGTCTCATGACCAACAAGGACGCACGCACGCCTGCCTCCACGCAGAACCCGACGGAGACGTCGGCGGACGGGGAGGCCGGGAAGTCCATCGGCTGGCACAAGGCGTACGTCGAGGGCACACGCCCCGACCTGCGGGTGCCGGTCCGTCAGGTGCACCTCACCAACGGGCAGTCGGTCACGCTGTACGACACATCGGGCCCGTACACCGATCCGCTCGTCGACACCGACGTCCGCCGGGGCCTGGCCCCGCTGCGGGAGAACTGGATCGTCTCCCGCGGCGACACGGAGGAGTACGCGGGCCGCCCCGTCCGTCCCGAGGACGACGGGATCAAGCACACCTCTCCGCGCGGGGGCCTGCGCAACCTGGACGCCGTGTTCCCCGGCCGGCCGCGCCTGCCGCGCCGGGGCCGCGCGGGCCGGGCGGTCACACAGCTTGCGTACGCGCGCCGCGGTGAGATCACGCCCGAGATGGAGTACGTGGCGATCCGGGAGAACGTCGCGCCCGAAGTGGTCCGCGAGGAGATCGCGGCGGGCCGGGCGGTGCTGCCGGCCAACGTCAACCACCCGGAGATCGAGCCGATGATCATCGGCAAGCGGTTCCTGGTGAAGGTCAACGCCAACATCGGCAACTCGGCGGTGACGTCCTCCATCGAGGAGGAGGTCGAGAAGATGACCTGGGCGACCCGCTGGGGCGCCGACACGGTCATGGACCTCTCCACCGGCCGGAACATCCACACCACCCGGGAGTGGGTGCTGCGCAACTCCCCCGTCCCCATCGGCACCGTGCCGCTCTACCAGGCCCTGGAGAAGGTCGACGGCCGGGCCGAGGAACTGACCTGGGAGATCTACAAGGACACGGTGATCGAGCAGGCCGAACAGGGCGTGGACTACATGACGGTCCACGCGGGCGTGCGCCTGGCGTACGTACCGCTCACCGCGAACCGCAAGACCGGCATCGTCTCGCGCGGTGGCTCGATCATGGCCGCGTGGTGCCTGGCGCACCACAAGGAGTCGTTCCTGTACGAGAACTTCGAGGAGCTCTGCGAGATCCTCGCCGCGTACGACGTCACGTACTCGCTCGGCGACGGCCTGCGGCCCGGCTCGATCGCGGACGCCAACGACAAGGCGCAGTTCGCGGAGTTGCGCACGCTCGGGGAACTCAACACGGTCGCGAAGCGTTTCAATGTTCAGACCATGATCGAGGGCCCGGGGCACGTCCCGATGCACAAGATCAAGGAGAACATCGACCTTCAGCAGGAGATCTGCGATGAAGCCCCGTTCTATACGCTCGGCCCGCTGACGACGGACGTCGCGCCCGCGTACGACCACATCACGTCCGGTATCGGCGCCGCGATGATCGCCTGGTGGGGCACGGCCATGCTCTGCTATGTCACGCCCAAGGAGCACCTGGGCCTGCCCAACCGTGACGACGTCAAGACCGGCGTCATCACCTACAAGATCGCCGCCCACGCCGCCGACCTCGCCAAGGGCCACCCGGGTGCCCAGGAGTGGGACGACGCGCTGTCCGACGCCCGCTTCGAGTTCCGGTGGGAGGACCAGTTCAACCTCGCCCTCGACCCGGACACGGCGCGCGAGTTCCACGACGAGACCCTGCCGGCGGAACCCGCCAAGACGGCCCACTTCTGCTCGATGTGCGGTCCGAAATTCTGTTCGATGAAGATCTCCCAGGACATCCGTCGTGAACACGGCGGAAGCCGGGACGAGATCGAGGAGGGGATGGCTCAGAAGTCGAAGGAGTTCGCGGAGGCGGGCAATCGCGTGTATCTGCCGATCGCGAACTGAGCGTTCACCGCGGACGGCGCGGGGGCGGTGCCCGTCGTGGGTACCGTTCCCGCGGGGCGGCAGGTGCGGCGGCCCCTCCCCTTCGCCGGGGCGGGTGGGCAGACTGGCCCCATGACAGCGAGTCCGATGAGCAAGGGGTCCAATCTTCCCGTCGATGCCCGTGCGGTGCGCGTTGAGCTCGCTTGGGCGGCCGGGACCGGTGTGCCCGACATCGACGCCTCGGCGCTGCTCCTCACGGAGGCCGGGCGGGTGCGGGACGACGGGGACTTCGTCTTCTACAACCAGCCTCGTCACACGTCCGGCGCGGTGAGGTATCTCGGGAAACAGCGCGGCGCGCGGGAGACGACCGACACCGTGGAGGTGGACCTGGGTGCCGTGGAGGGGGTGGTCGAGCGGATCGTGCTGTGCGCGTCGGCGGACGGCGGGACGTTCGGGCAGGTGCCGGGACTGGTGCTCAGGCTGCTCGACGCCGGGGCGGGGACCGAGCTGGCCCGGTTCGACATGGCGGCGGGGACGGAGACCGCGTTCATCGGCGGCGAACTGTACCGGCGGCAGGGGAAGTGGAAGTTCCGGGCGGTGGGGCAGGGGTACGCCTCCGGTCTCGCGGGTCTGGCCACGGACTTCGGCATCACCGTGGACGACGCGCCTCCGGCCGTGTCCGCTCCCTCGGCGACCGCCGTTCCTCCGGTCTCGCCCGCTTCCCCCGCGGCCCCGGTTCCGCCGCCTCCGTCCGTTCCTCCCGCCGTGCCGGTCGCGCCCGCCCAGCAGCCCTCCGCGCCTCACCCCCACCCCGGTGCCCCGCGGCTCACCAAGGGTGAGGAGAGGCTGCCCGTCGACATGCGCAAGCGGCTGTCGCTGCGCAAGGAGCAGGTGGCGGTCAGTCTGCGCAAGCACGGGGCCGCCGAGGTCACCGCGCGCGTCGTCCTCGTACTCGACGCCTCCGGTTCCATGTCCTTCCTGTACTCCAAGGGGGTGGTGGCCGACGTCGTCGAGCGGATGGCGGCGGTCGCCGCGCAACTGGACGACGACGGCGAGATGCAGGCCTGGACGTTCGCCTCGAACCCGGCCCGGCTGCCGGATCTGCGACTGGGGGAGCTTCCCGAGTGGCTGCGGCTGCATGTGCGGGTGGGGGAGGTGGGCCTGTTCCGGCGCGGGCGGAAGAAGGGACTGGAGCCCAGCCAGGTCGACATGCGGGACGTGGGCATCCAGAACGAGGAGCAGAAGGTCATCGCCGAGGTGCGGGCCTTCGTCCGGGACCATCCCGTGTCCGCTCCGACGCTCGTCCTGTTCTTCTCCGACGGCGGTGTCTACCGCAACAAGGAGATCGAGAGCGAGCTCCGTGAGGCGGTGGAGGAACCGGTCTTCTGGCAGTTCGTGGGGCTGGGCAAGTCCCACTACGGCGTGCTGGAGCGGTTCGACACGCTGCCGGGACGCCGCGTCGACAACGTCGGGTTCTTCGCCGTCGACGACATCAGCACCGTGCCGGACGCGGAGCTGTACGACCGTCTGCTCTCCGAGTTCCCGCAGTGGATCACGGCCGCGGGACGGGCGGGGATCCTCTGAGCCCCGGCCCGTCGTCCGGACCCGTCGTCCGGACCCGTCGTCCGGCCCATCGCTCGATCCGTCGTCGGACCCGTCCGTCCGCCCCGTCCACCCGGCTCGCGCCTCCGGTACGGAGGGCGCAAGCCGACGGACGGGCCGCCCGGCTACTCCGGCTGGTGCTCCGGTCCCCCGAAGTCCGGGCTCGAGTAGTCCGGACTGGAGTAGCTCGGCCGTGTGCCACGGGCCGCCCCCTCCTCCGGGCTGGAGAAGCCCGGCCGGTCGTACCCCAGGTGCGGGATACGGCCGGCGGGCGGGGGCGGTGCCGTGTGCTGCAGCGCGGTGACCGTCGCCGGGTCGGCGAGCGCGTCCCGCAGGAACGGCAGGATCCCCCGCTCCAGCAGGGCCTCGCGCCAGGCGTCCCTGGCCAGGGCCACCTCCCCGTCGAGTTCGCCGTACGACCCGCCGAGCGCCGAGGGCTTGTTGCGCAGCGCGGTGAGCAGCAGGCCCACGGCGGCGACGAGGATGGCGACCGCCGTCACCGCGCCGAACACCCACCCCGTGGTGAGCATGGTCCGGGCGAACGCGGCGTCGGGGTCGAGCATCCGCAGGACGTAGCCGACGAGCAGGAAGATCGCGGCTGCGGTTCCGGCCAGGACGGGCGCCAGGACGGCGACGACGGCGACGGCGCCGGCCCCGGTGGCCTCGGCGACCTCTCCCATGGTGGCGGCGAGCCCCACCGTGTTCGTGTCCGGCTCGGTGGAACCGGACTCGCGGACCGACGGGACGGACGACTCCGGCGGCCGGCGCCGTTCCTCGCGGACCTTCACGTAGTGCTGGTACTCGGTCGCCGCGGCCGTCGTGATGATCGCGGTGGCGTTGAGTGCCATCGTGCGCAGTTGTTCCGAGGTGAGCCGCTGTCCGACCGCGGCCAGTTCCGGGTGGTGTGGTGCGGAGCGCAGCGCCTCATCGAGAATCCGCTGGTATTCCTGGCGGTCCTCGCTCAGCAGGTGCTGCGGAACGCTGTTCATGTGCATCCCCCGATGCTCCGTAGGGCTTGGGGCTCGGCATGCTGACGAGCCGTCGGGCAGAAACGGAGGGGAGCCTGCTACGGATAAGCCGATGGTAGAGCGGTGACGGCGCGCGGTGACAGGGGGTTTACCGAAATTGGCACGTGCACGGGGCGGTTGCGGGCCGCACGGTCACGGCCCGCTGAACCGTCAGACGCCCAGCGGCAGTTGCTGGACCAGCAGTTTTCCGGCCATGGTGACTCCGCCGTCCATCGCGATGGCGAGTCCGTCGGCGTAGACATGAGGTCCGGTGACCACGGGGCCGCTGTCGTCCTCGCCGTCCTCGGAACCGACCTGGCCCGTCAGATAGGGGATCGGGCTGTGACCGTGAACGACCCGGGTGCCGCCGTACGTATCCAGCAGGGAGCGCACCGCGTCGGCGCCGCCCTCGTCGCGGAAGGAGAACCGCTTGGTGAACTTGCGGAACAGGTCCCAGACCTCGTCGGCGTCGTTGCGGGTGAGCGTCTCGCGGACGGTGTCGTTGACCTCTTCGATGGAGCGGCCGTAGTCGAGGTAGGCGGTGGTGTCGGAGTGCAGCAGCAGGTGGCCGTCGACCGCCTCGACGGCGTCGAGGCGGGACATCCACTGCAGGTGGTGGTCCTGGAGGCGGTCCATGTCGGTCTTCTGCCCGCCGTTGAGCAGCCAGGCCGCCTGGAAGGTGGCGGTGCCCGCGCCGGAGTTGACGGGGGTGTCGCCGAACCGCTTGGCGCCGATCAGCAGCAGCTCGTGGTTGCCCATGAGGGCCTTGCAGTAGCCGCCGGCGGCGGCGGCCTCGGCGGACAGCCGCATCACGAGGTCGATGACGCCGATGCCGTCCGGGCCGCGGTCGGTGAAATCGCCGAGGAACCACAGCCGCGCCGTGCCCGCGCACCACTGGCCCGACGCGTCGAGCAGGCCCTGATCCTGGAGGGCGGCCACCAGCTCGTCGAGGTAGCCGTGGACGTCACCGACCACGTACAGCGGCCCCTGGCCGGTGGCGGGCTGCGGGGCGGGGACGGACGCGGGGTCGACGGTCACCTGGACAGTGTCACCCCGATTGATGACGGGGAGGTCCCGCTGGGTGGGTGTGTATCCCTCCGGGTAGGTCTCCTCGGAGGGCGGGACGACGTCGCCCGGGTGCGTGCTCTGGGCGTACGGACCGGTCTCGTGGACGTACGCGGGTACCCGGAAGTCGCGCAGCGTCGCCGTCCGCTCCACCTCGGGTCCCTGACCGGCCCCCTGAGTCATCGACCCCTCCACCATCGCGCCGCTTCCGCACCGCGTCGGACTGCCTGGTCGCAGCGGCCCGCGGTGTCGTGGGCCCATCATAGGAACGCGGATCGTGCCATGTGATGACCCAGGGGTGGTGAATCGGAGCAAGACTCCGGTTCACCGCGGCTTTCGCCCCGTTTGAGTAGGTCTTCGTCCGCCCTGAACCCGCCCCGGCCGCGCTCCTTCCGCCAGTGATGTTCCGGGGGCCCGCCTGTTTCGCCCGGAGAGGCAACCAGGGAACCCTTTCTTCCCACTCCTCCGGGGCCGCCGCGGAACTGCCGCTTCCCCCCTCCGGAAGCGGAAGCTCCACGCTCCGACCGCGATACGCCCACCCGGGGCCCCTGCGCCCCGACCACCAGGACTCCCGCAGGCGCCGATCCACGGGAGCGGGGTGTGGTGGTGCGGCGGAGGCCGCCGCTTACCCGGTCCCCACCCGGTTCACTGTGGCAACACGGTACGGGCCCGACTGCGGCGGCCTCGCCGCACCACCACACCCCCGACCCCGCGACGCAACCCCACGCGGGTCCCCGCCTCACGACCCCTTCGGCGACCTCGGCGGGCTGACCGTCGTACGGGGCGGGCGCCGCTGCGAGGAGGTCCGCACGATCAGCTCGGTCGGTATGACCTGTTCCACCGGCTGGTCCGGGTCGACCCCCTCGATGGCGTCGATGAGCAGCTGGATCACCGCCGTACCGATGCGGCGCGGTTTGAGGGAGAGCGTGGTGACGGGCGGTTCGGTGTTGGCGTAGACCGTGGACTCGCTGCAGCAGACGAGCAGCAGGTCGTCCGGGACGCGCAGGCCGTAGCGGCGGGCGGCGGCGAGCAGATCGGTGCCGTTCGGATCGAACAGGCCGTAGACGGCGTCGGGCCGGTCGGGGCGGGCGAGCAGCCGGTCGGCGGCGACGGCGCCCGCGCACGGATCGTGCGCCGGGTAGGCCTCGTAGACCGGGTCCTGGCCCACACGCTCGCACCAGCGCAGATACGCGGTGGTCGACAGGTGGGTGTACGTGTCGGTGGTGGTGCCGGTGAGCAGGCCGATGCGGCGGGCGCCGGCGTCGGCGAGGTGGTCGAGGATGCCCGTCACGGCGGCCTCGTGGTCGTTGTCGACCCAGGCCGTGACCGGCAGTGAGCCGGCCGGGCGGCCGTCGGAGACGACCGGTAAGCCCTGGCGGACCAGCTCGCTGACCACCGGGTCCTGGTCGGAGGGGTCGATGACGACCGTGCCGTCCAGGGCGACATTGGACCACACGTCGTGGCGGGAGGTCGCGGGCAGGATGACGAGGGCGTAGCCGCGGGCGAGCGCGGCGGAGGTGGCGGCACGCGCCATCTCGGCGAAGTACGCGAACTCGGTGAAGGTGAAAGGTTCATCCCCGTATGTCGTCACGGTCAGGCCGATGAGTCCGGACTTCCCGGTGCGGAGCGTGCGGGCGGCGGCCGAGGGGCGGTACCCCAGCCTGTCGGCCACCTCGCGGACGTGGCGCCGGGTGGCGTCCGGGAGCCTGCCCTTGCCGTTGAGGGCGTCGGAGACGGTCGTGATGGAGACTCCGGCGGCGGCGGCCACGTCCCTGATGCCCGCTCGTTCCGGCCGGCTGCTTCGGCGTGAGGTATCCGCGCGGCTCACCTGGTGCTTCCCTGCTGCTGTCATGGCGAGCCGATAGTAGGGCTCATGCGGTGGGGTAGGGCGGACGCATATGCACGCGTTGATAGGCACGTTTCTGCATGATCAATTAGAGTCAATTACCTTGGAAATAAAGGGTGTTGAACGTTCCCATGCCAGGAGCTGGGGTGTCGGCGCATGCGAGCCTGCCGTGGGTGCGATGTTGCGAAGAGGTCTCAACTCACCTGCACGGGGGACGCGCGCCACGGCGCAAGCCACCGGCGCGTAGATATATGTGCAGCGCGCCCCTGGCCCGCACGCCATTCGTACACCTTCGGGTTACGTTGCCCTTGTTGCCGCTGTGACGTACGAGGCAGGCGTGGGCATCCGGCGCTCCTCTACGCAGCGGCGTCGAATCCTCTTAAGGTGAGCAGTATTGGATGTCGGCGGCGGACACGGGTGCCGCCGGTCTTCGCGAGGAGGACTGCGGTGAGCGAGACGAGCCCCAAGCTGCGCGCCGAGCTGGAGGGGATCCCCACGTACAAACCGGGCAAGCCGGCGGCGGCCGACGGACCGGTGGCGTACAAGCTGTCCTCCAACGAGAACCCCTATCCGCCGCTGCCGGGCGTGATGGAGACCGTGACGGCCGCGGCGTCCTCCTTCAACCGGTACCCGGACATGGCCTGTACGGCGCTGACGGCCGAGCTGTCCGAGCGCTTCGGCGTCCCGGTGTCCCACGTGGCCACCGGCACCGGATCGGTCGGTGTCGCCCAGCAGCTGGTGCAGGCCACGGCGGGTCCGGGCGACGAGGTGATCTACGCCTGGCGGTCCTTCGAGGCGTACCCGATCATCACGCAGATCAGCGGCGCCACCTCGGTCAAGGTGCCGCTGACCCCGGGCGATGTGCACGACCTGGACGCGATGGCCGGGGCGATCACCGACCGGACCCGGCTCGTCTTCGTCTGCAACCCCAACAACCCGACCGGCACGGTCGTGCGACGGGCCGAGCTGGAGCGCTTCCTCGACCGGGTGCCGGGCGATGTCCTGGTGGTGCTCGACGAGGCCTACCGCGAGTTCATCCGGGACACCGAGGTGCCGGACGGCGTCGAGATCTACCGGGAGCGGCCCAACGTCTGCGTCCTGCGGACCTTCTCCAAGGCGTACGGCCTGGCGGGGCTGCGCGTCGGTTTCGCCATCGCCCACGAGCCGGTGGCGGCGGCGCTGCGCAAGACGGCGGTGCCGTTCGGGGTGAGCCAGATCGCCCAGGACGCGGCGATCGCCTCGCTGCGCGCCGAGGACGAGCTGATCGGCCGGGTCGGCTCGCTGGTCTGTGAGCGCAACCGCGTGATGGACGCGCTGCGGGACCAGGGCTGGACGGTGCCCGAGACCCAGGCCAACTTCGTCTGGCTGCGGCTGGGGGAGCGCACGGCGGCGTTCGCGCAGACGTGCGAGCAGGCGGGTGTGGTCGTCCGGCCGTTCCCCGGGGAGGGCGTGCGGGTCACGGTCGGCGAGACCGAGGCGAACGACATCTTCCTGAAGGCGGCGGAAGGCTTCCGTAAGCAGCTCTGACCAGCGTGTACGTCCAGGCGGCCGGCGGCTTGTCCGCCGGCCGCCTTCGTGTGTGCCGGAAGTGCGCGCAGTGGGGTCGACGTCACAGGGGACCCCCCTTCCCGGTCAGAAAAACGGTAGGTCATAATTGCTTGTGAATGTGAACGCTTTCACAAGCGCATCCCGTTTTCCTCCGAGATGTCGGGGACGAACGGGATCAAGCAGGCCGCCGCGACCACGGCGAAGTAAGGAGCGACGACGTGGATCTGGCTCTGGCGCCGGAGACCCTGGCGCGATGGCAGTTCGGTATCACCACCGTCTACCACTTCCTCTTCGTTCCCCTGACGATCTCGCTCGCCGCCCTCACCGCGGGGCTGCAGACCGCCTGGGTGCGCACGGAGAAGGAGAAGTACCTCAAGGCGACGAAGTTCTGGGGCAAGCTCTTCCTGATCAACATCGCGATGGGTGTGGTCACCGGCATCGTGCAGGAGTTCCAGTTCGGCATGAACTGGTCCGACTACTCGCGGTTCGTCGGTGACGTCTTCGGTGCTCCGCTCGCCTTCGAGGCCCTGATCGCCTTCTTCTTCGAGTCCACCTTCATCGGCCTGTGGATCTTCGGCTGGGACAAGCTGCCCAAGAGGATCCACCTGGCCTGCATCTGGATGGTCTCGATCGGCACCCTGCTGTCGGCGTACTTCATCCTCGCCGCCAACTCCTGGATGCAGCACCCGGTCGGCTACCGGATCAACGAGGAGAAGGGCCGCGCCGAGCTCACCGACTTCTGGCTGGTGCTCACCCAGAACACCACCCTCAACCAGGTCTTCCACAGCTTCTCGGCGGCCTTCCTCACGGGCGGCGCCTTCATGGTCGGCATCGCCGCCTTCCACCTGATGCGCAGGAAGCACATCCCGGTGATGCGGACCTCGCTCCGGCTCGGCCTGGTGACCCTGGCGGTCGGCGGTCTGCTCACCGCGGTCAGCGGCGACACCCTCGGCAAGGTCATGTACGAGCAGCAGCCGATGAAGATGGCCGCCGCCGAGGCCCTGTGGGACGGCGAGGAACCGGCGCCGTTCTCCGTGTTCGCCTACGGCGACGTCGACCAGGGCCACAACAAGGTCGCCCTGGAGATCCCCGGCCTGCTGTCCTTCCTGGCCCACAGCGACTTCGAGTCGTACGTGCCCGGCATCAACGACACCAACGAGGCCCTCCGGGAGAAGTTCGGCCCCGGCGACTACAAGCCCATCGTCCCGGTCGCCTACTGGGGCTTCCGCTGGATGATCGGCTTCGGCATGGCCTCCTTCACGCTCGGCCTCCTCGGGCTGTGGCTCACCCGCAAGAAGTTCCTGCTGCCGGCCGCCCACCGCACCGGCGAGGACGAGGTCCCGCGCCTGGTACTGCTGAAGCAGCCCCTCGGATCCCGGCTCACCCGGCTCTACTGGCTCCTCGCGCTGTGGACCATGGCGTTCCCGCTGATCGCCAACGCCTGGGGCTGGATCTTCACCGAGATGGGCCGGCAGCCCTGGGTGGTCTACGGCGTCATGCAGACCCGGGACGCGGTCTCCCCCGGCGTCTCCACCGCCGAGGTCCTCACCTCGATGTCCGTCTTCACCCTGCTCTACGCCGTCCTGGCCGTCATCGAGGTCAAGCTGCTCGTCAAGTACGTCAAGGCGGGCCCGCCCGAGCTCAGCGACTCCGACCTCAACCCGCCCACGAAGCTCGGCGGCGACCTCCGTGACGCCGACAAGCCGATGGCCTTCTCGTACTAGGCCGAGGGAGCTGCACCGTCATGGAACTGCACGACGTCTGGTTCGTCCTGATCGCCGTCCTGTGGACCGGCTACTTCTTCCTGGAGGGCTTCGACTTCGGGGTCGGCGTCCTCACCAAGCTGCTCGCCCGGGACCGCGCCGAGAAGCGGGTGTTGATCAACACCATCGGCCCCGTCTGGGACGGCAACGAGGTGTGGCTGCTCACGGCCGGCGGCGCGACCTTCGCCGCCTTCCCCGAGTGGTACGCCACGCTCTTCTCCGGCTTCTACCTGCCGCTGCTGCTCATCCTGGTCTGCCTGATCGTCCGCGGTGTCGCCTTCGAGTACCGGGTGAAGCGGCCGGAGGAGAACTGGCAGCGCAACTGGGAGACGGCGATCTTCTGGACCTCGCTGCTCCCGGCCTTCCTGTGGGGCGTGGCCTTCGGGAACATCGTGCACGGCGTGAAGATCGACGCCGAGTTCGAGTACGTGGGGAACGTCGGTGACCTGCTCAACCCGTACGCGCTGCTGGGCGGTCTGGTCACCCTGACACTGTTCACCTTCCACGGCACGGTGTTCACGGCGCTGAAGACGGTCGGTGATATCCGGGAGCGGGCGCGGAGGCTGGCCCTGCGCGTCGGCCTCGTCACCGCCGCACTGGCCTCGGCCTTCCTGCTGTGGACACAGGCCGACCGCGGCGACGGCACCAGCCTGGTCGCGCTGGTCGTGGCGGTCGCCGCGCTGGTCGCCGCCCTGCTGGCGAACCAGGCGGGTCGCGAGGGATGGTCGTTCACCCTGTCCGGCCTCACCATCGTGGCCGCCGTGGCGATGCTCTTCCTGACGCTCTTCCCGAACGTCATGCCGTCCACGCTGGACGCCGACTGGAGCCTGACCGTCACCAACGCCTCCTCCAGCCCCTACACCCTGAAGATCATGACCTGGCTCGCAGTGATCGCCACACCGGTGGTGCTGCTCTACCAGGGCTGGACGTACTGGGTGTTCCGCAAGCGGATCGGCACCCAGCACATCGCCGACCCCGTGCACTGAGGGTGTGTTTCACGTGAAACCGATCGACCCGCGCCTGCTCCGGTACGCCCGCGCCACCCGTGGCTTCCTGGTGGCGGTCGTCGGCCTGGGCGCCATGGGCGCGGTGCTGGTCATCGCCCAGGCCATGCTCATTGCCGAGGTCGTGGTGGGCGCGTTCCGAGACGGACGGTCCGCCGCCGATCTCGGCACTCCCCTGCTGCTCCTCGTCGTCGTCGCACTCGGCCGCGGTCTGGTCGGCTGGCTGACCGAGCTGGCCGCGCACCGGGCGAGCGCCGTGGTCAAGTCGGAGCTGCGGGGGCGGCTGCTGGAGCGGGCGACGGCGCTGGGGCCGGGGTGGCTGGACGGTCAGCGCACCGGATCGCTGGTCGCGCTGGCCACCCGGGGGGTCGACGCCCTCGACGGCTACTTCTCGCGCTACCTTCCCCAGCTGGGGCTCGCGGTGGTCGTCCCGGTGGCGGTGCTGGCGCGGATCGTCACCGAGGAGTGGGTCTCGGCGGCGATCATCGTGGGCACCCTGCCGCTCATCCCGGTCTTCATGGTGCTGATCGGCTGGGCCACCCAGTCCCGGATGGACCGCCAGTGGCTGGTGCTGTCCCGGCTGTCCGGCCACTTCCTGGACGTCGTCGCCGGACTGCCGACGCTGAAGGTCTTCGGACGGGCCAAGGCGCAGGCGGAGTCGATCCGCCGGATCACCGACGAGTACCGGCGGGCGACCATGCGGACGCTGCGGATCGCCTTCATCTCCTCCTTCACACTGGAACTGCTCGCCACACTGTCGGTGGCGCTGGTCGCGGTGACGATCGGCATGCGGCTCGTCCACGGCGAACTGGACCTCTACACCGGCCTGATCGTCCTGATCCTGGCGCCCGAGGCCTATCTGCCGCTGCGGCAGGTCGGCGCCCAGTACCACGCGGCGGCGGAGGGCCTCGGGGCGGCGGAGGACATCTTCTCGGTGCTGGAGACGCCCGTGCCCGCGCCGGGGACGGCGGCGGTGCCGACGGGCGCCCTCGCCTTCGAGGACGTGACGGTCCGCCATCCCGGCCGGTCCACGGACGCGGTGACGGACGTGTCCTTCACCGTCGCCCCCGGGGAGACGGTCGCGCTCGTCGGACCGAGCGGCGCGGGCAAGTCGACCCTGCTGAGCGTGCTGCTCGGGTTCGTCCGCCCCACCGGGGGCCGGGTGCGGATCGGGGGAGCCGACCTCGCCGGACTCGACCTCGCCGAGTGGCACGCCCGCGTCGCCTGGGTGCCGCAACGGCCGCACCTGTACGCGGGGACGATCACCGAGAACGTGCGGCTGGCCCGCCCCGACGCGGACGACGACGCCGTGCGGCGCGCCCTGCGGGACGCCGGGGCGCTGGAGTTCGTGGACGCGCTGCCCGACGGCGCCGAAACCGTGCTCGGCGAGGACGGGACGGGACTGTCGGCCGGGCAGCGGCAGCGTCTGGCACTGGCCCGGGCGTTCCTCGCGGACCGGCCCGTCCTGCTCCTCGACGAGCCGACGGCGTCGCTGGACGGCGCCACCGAGGCCGATGTCGTGGCGGCGGTACGGCGGCTGGCCGCCGGACGGACGGTGCTGCTCGTGGTGCACCGGCCGGCGCTGCTGGCCGTCGCGGACCGGGTGGTGCGGCTCGCCGGACCGGCTCCCGCGGGCGTCCACGGGGAGCCCGTACGCCGGGCGGCCGGCCCCGTGCCGGCCGCGGAAGCCGCTTCCGTACCGGCCGGCGGGCCCGCCGAATCCGAGGCGGCCACGGTCCCGGGCGGTGTCCTCGCCCGCGTCCGTGCCCTGTCCGGCGCCCGGCGGGGGAGGATCACCCTCGCGCTGTTGCTCGGCACCCTCGCCCTGGGCAGTGCCGTCGGGCTCATGGCGACCTCCGGGTGGCTCATCTCCCGGGCCTCGCAGCAGCCGCCCGTGCTGTATCTGATGATGGCCGTGACGGCGACCCGCGCCTTCGGCATCGGCCGGGCCGTGTTCCGCTACGCCGAGCGGCTCGTGTCGCACGACGCCGTGCTGCGCATGCTGGCCGACACCCGCGTCGCGGTGTACCGGCGCCTGGAGCGGCTGGCGCCCGCCGGACTGCGCGGCGCCCGCCGGGGCGACCTGCTCTCCCGGCTGGTCTCCGACGTGGACGCGCTCCAGGACTACTGGCTGCGCTGGCTGCTGCCGGCCGGTGCGGCCGTCGCCGTCTCCGCCCTGACCGTCGGCTTCACCGCCTGGCTGCTGCCCGAGGCGGGCGCCGTGCTCGCGGCCGGGCTCCTCGCGGCGGGCGTCGGCGTGCCCCTGCTGACCTCTGCTGTGGCCCGCCGCGCGGAACGCAGGCTGGCACCGGCGCGGGGCGTCCTCGCGACCCGCGTGACCGATCTGCTCACCGGTACCGCGGAGCTGACCGTCGCCGGTGCCCTGCCCGCGCGGGCCGCCGAGACCCGCCGGGCCGACGGCACACTCACCCGGATCGCCTCGCGCGCCGCCACCGCCACCGCCCTCGGCGACGGGCTCACCGCGATGGTCTCAGGACTGACCGTGGCGGCCGCCGCCCTCGCCGGCGTCCAGGCCGTGGCCGCCGGCCGGCTGGACGGTGTGGCCCTCGCCGTCGTCGTCCTCACCCCGCTGGCCGCGTTCGAGGCCGTCCTCGGGATGCCGCTCGCCGTGCAGTACCGGCAGCGGGTGCGCCGCAGCGCCGAGCGCGTGTACGAGGTCCTGGACGCCCCGGTCCCCGTGCGGGAGCCCCGGACGCCCCGGCAGGCACCCGCCTCGCCGTTCCCGCTCGTGGTCAAGGGGCTGGCCGCCCGACACCCCGGACAGGACCGGGACGCGCTCGCCGGGGTGGACCTGACGCTGGAACGGGGCCGCCGGATCGCGGTGGTCGGCCCGTCCGGCTCCGGGAAGACGACCCTCGCGCAGGCGCTGCTGCGGTTCCTGGACCCGGACGCGGGCGCCTACACCCTGGCCGGGGTGGACGCGTACGCCCTGGACGGCGACGACGTGCGGCGGCTGGTCGGACTGTGCGCGCAGGACGCGCACCTCTTCAACAGCTCGGTACGGGAGAACCTGCTGCTCGCCAGGAAGGACGCGACCGAGGACGAGCTGCGCGACGCTCTTCGCCGGGCCCGGCTGCTGGAGTGGACCGACGGCCTGCCCGACGGAATCGACACGCTCGTCGGCGAGCACGGGGCGCGGCTGTCCGGCGGGCAGCGGCAACGGCTGGCGCTCGCCCGGGCGCTGCTCGCGGACTTCCCCGTGCTGGTGCTGGACGAACCCGCCGAACACCTCGACCTGCCGACCGCCGACGCGCTCACCGCCGACCTGCTGGCCGCCACCGAGGGCCGTACGACGCTGCTTATCACCCACCGGCTGGCCGGTCTGGAGGCGGTGGACGAGGTTCTCGTGCTGGACGAGGGACGGGTGGTGCAGCGCGGTCCGTACGCCGAACTGGTGGCCGCGGCCGGTCCGTTGCGGGCGATGGCGCGCAGGGAGGAGCAGGCGGGTCTCCTGGTGGCGGCACGCTAGCCCGGTGAACACCTTCCGCGTGACGGCACGTCAAACGTGTCGGGAAGGACGGCTGTTCGGCGGTATCGCTGGTCCGTACGGGGCCAGTGGTCCCCCATGTGTACGACATGAACAGGACCGTGCGCCGGGGCGGGGCCAGGATCGCAGTCATGCGCTTCACCCGCCGTCATCCGCTGCTCACCGCCGTGCTGCTGTGCGCGCTCGCCGTGGTCGCCGCCCGGCCCGCCGACGGCGACCACGTCCCCGGACACGGTGCGGCGTCCGGCGTCAGCGCGGAGGTGGCGCGGCTGTACGAGGAAGCGGCGGCGGCGACGGAGCGGTACGAGGCCGGTCTGCGCGAGGCCGAGAAGCAGCGGGCCGGGGCGCGGCTGCTGGAGGAGCGGCTCGAGAGGGAGCGGCGGGAGACGGCGGTGCTGCGCAAGGACCTGGGCCGGATCGCGAGCTCCCAGTACCGGGACGGCGGCGGACTGCCGCTCACCGCGCACCTGCTGCTCGCCGACGACCCCGAGGAGTTGATGCGCGGCCAGCGGGTGGTGCGGCAGGCGGAGGTGTCGCTCGACAAGGCGATCGGCAGGAGCGAACGGGCCGAGGCCCGGCTCGCCCGCGACGAGGCGAAGGCCGCGGCGGCGTGGAAGGAGCTGGAGGAGCGGAACACGGAACTCGCCGCCCTGCGGCAGGGCATCGAGCGGAAGCTCGAAGCGGCGCGGTGGAAGCTCCAGGGCCAGGCGGACGCCTCCGTCGCGGCCGGCGCCTGCCGCGGCGCGGTCCGCCTCGACCAGCCGGAGACACGGTTCACCACCGGCTGGGTGGCGCCGGTGGAGACGTACGAACTGTCCGCCTCCTACGGCAGCGGCGGCGCCCGGTGGGCGAACCGGCACACCGGGCAGGACTTCGCGGTGCCGATCGGCACACCGGTGCGGGCCGTGGGTGCGGGGAAGGTGGTGAGGGTGTCCTGCGGGGGCGCCTTCGGCATCGCGATCGTGGTCCGGCACGCGGACGGCTACTACACGCAGTACGCCCATCTTGCCGCCGTCGCCGTCGACCAGGGGGAGCGGGTCGCGCCCGGACAGTGGATCGGCCAGTCCGGCACCAGCGGCAACTCCACGGGCCCGCACCTGCACTTCGAGGTGCGGGTCACGCCGGAGACGGGGTCGGCGGTGGATCCCGTGGCATGGCTGGAGCGGCACGGGGTGCCGCTCTGAGCTACGCGTGCTCCTCCAGCAGCCGCTCGATCACCACGGCCACCCCGTCGTCGTTGTTGGCGACCGTGCGGCCCGAGGCGGCGGCGATCACGTCCGGGTGGGCGTTGCCCATCGCGTAGGAACGGCCGGCCCAGGTCAGCATCTCGACGTCGTTCGGCATGTCACCGAAGGCGACCACCTCCTCGTGCGAGATGCCGCGCTCGGCACAGCACAGGGCGAGCGTGCTGGCCTTGGACACCTCGGGGCCGCTGATCTCCAGCAGGGCGCTGGGGCTGGAGCGGGTGACGTTGGCGCGGTCGCCGACGGCGAGCCGGGCCAGGGTGAGGAAGGCGTCGGGGTCGAGCTCGGGGTGGTGGGCGAGGATCTTGAGCACCGGCTCGCCGGCGGTGGGGGAGTCCGGGGCCAGCAGCTCCTCGGCGGGAGCGAGCGCGTCCGGGACCTCCATGTGCAGCTTCGGGTACGCCGGCTCCTGGTTAAAGCCGTAGGTCTGCTCCACGGCGTACACCGTGCCCGGCGCCGCCTCGCGCAGCAGCCGTACGGCGTCCAGCGCGTTCTTCCGGGGCAGCTCGCGCACCTTCACGAAGCGGTGCGCGCCGGGGCCGCCGTGCAGATCGACGACGGCCGCGCCGTTGCCGCAGATGGCGAGCCCGTGGCCGTGGACGTGGTCGCTGACGACGTCCATCCAGCGGGCCGGGCGGCCGGTGACGAAGAAGACCTCGACGCCCGCCTCCTCGGCGGCGGCGAGCGCGGCGACGGTGCGCGGGGACACCGACTTGTCGTCGCGCAGCAGGGTGCCGTCGAGGTCGGTGGCGATGAGCCGCGGTCGGGTGGGGGCTGCCTGGGTCTCGGGCTGTCGGGTCGCTGAGGTCACCCGGCCATTGTCCCGCATATGCCCGCACGACCGTGCGAGACTCCGCACATCTGAGTGGTTACCGTCGTCACCAGCGGTCCTTCCCGTGCCCTGGGACAGCGAGGGTCACCGGAGCTGCGCCGGCGCCTCCATGGCGATCCGTTCGAAGACCTTCTGGTCCGCGGCGAAGTCCGAGCCGGGGATGGGCCAGTGGATCACGATCTCGGTGAAGCCCAGCTCGGCATGGCGGCCCGCGAAGTCGACGAAGGCGTCCAGGGACTCCAGTGGACGGCCCCGGTCCGGGGTGAATCCGGTGAGCAGGATCTTGTCCAGCCCGGTCACGTCCCGGCCCAGCTCGGCGCAGGCGTCGGCGAGCTTCTCCGCCTGACCGCGAATGGCCTGAACCGACTGCTCGGGCGTGCCGTTCTCGTACAGCCGGGGATCGCCCGTGGTCACCCAGGCCTGCCCGTGGCGTGCCGCGAGCCGCAGTCCGCGCGGTCCGGTGGCCGCCACGGCGAACGGCAGCCGGGGCCGCTGCACACAGCCCGGAATGTTGCGCGCCTCGTGCGCCGCGTAGAAGTCCCCCTCGTACGACACCGAGTCCTCGGTGAGCAGCCGGTCGAGCAGCGGCACGAACTCGGCGAAGCGGTCGGCGCGCTCGCGGGGCGTCCAGGGATCCTGGCCGAGCGCTGTGGCGTCGAAGCCGGTGCCGCCCGCGCCGATCCCGAGCGTGACGCGCCCGCCGGAGATGTCGTCGAGGGAGATGAGGTCCTTGGCGAGGGTCACCGGGTGCCGGAAGTTCGGCGAGGTCACCAGCGTACCCAGCCGCATCCGGTCGGTCACGGCCGCGGCGGCGGTCAAGGTGGGAACGGCGCCGAACCAGGGACCGTCCCGGAAGGTGCGCCAGGACAGGTGGTCGTAGGTGTACCCCGTGTGGAAGCCGAGCTCCTCGGCGCGCACCCACGCCGAACGGCTGCCCTCGTGCCAGCGGCGGTACGGGAGGATCACGGTGCTCAGGCGCAGAGTCATACCCCGAGCCTATGCGGCGAGCCGTGTTTCACGTGAAACGATCACGCCGTTCCTGGTCCGTCTCAGTGGCCCGCGGGAAACCGCAGGTACCGGCTCGGTACGGCCCGGGTCAGCCACACGCCGTTGGCGCTCACGTGGAAGACATGGCCGTCGCGGTGCATGGCGGCCGCGTCCACGGACAGCACGACCGGGCGGCCCCGGCGGGCGCCGACGCGGGTCGCCGTCTCGCGGTCGGCGGAGAGGTGTACATCGTGCCGGTTCATGGGCCGCAGCCCCTCGGCGCGGATCGCCTCCAGGTTCCGGGCGACGGTGCCGTGGTACAGGTACGCCGGTGGGACGGCCGGTGCCAGTCCGAGGTCGACCTCGACGCTGTGTCCCTGGCTGGCGCGGATCCGGGTGCCCTCGACGGCGAAGCGCCGCTTGTCGTTGGTGGCGACGACGTGGTCCAGTTCCTCCCGGGTGAACCGGAAGCCGTGCGCGGACGCGGCGGCGATCAGCGCCTCGATCTCGACCCAGCCACCCTCGTCGAGGGTCAGCCCGATCCTCTCGGGCTGATGGCGCAGATGCTTGGAGAGGTACTTCGACACCTTCACGGTGCGTCTTTCATCCATCCGTTCAGCTTGCCGGGAGAGACGCACGTCACGCGATCGATTTAGCTCCGGAGGTTTGATCCACAGCCAAGTGCGTTTATCCACAGGGGAATTGATGCTCTCTGTGGACAACCTGCCCCGCGTCGACCTGCCCCGCGTCGACCGGCCACCCACCGGCCACCCTCACATCGGCGGCTTCACCCGCGCGATCCTCCGCAGCACCCCCGGCATCCACCGCGACAGCGCGTACGCGGTCCACGCCTCCGCGGTGACCGGCACCACCGCCTCGTCACGCACCACCGCCCGCAGGATCGCGGCGGCGACCTTCTCCGGCGGATAGTTCCGCAGCCCGTACAGGCGTGCCGCCCGCTTCCGCAGCCGCCCCTCCTCCTCGGCGTCCGCGCCCGCGAAACGCGCGGTGGAGGTGATGGAGGTGTTCACGAACCCGGGGCACACCGCCGTCACACCGATGTCCCGGCCCGCCAGCTCCGCCCGCAGGCACTCGCTCAGCATCAGCACCGCCGCCTTGGACGTGCTGTAGGCCGGCAGCGCCCTGGACGGCTGGAACGCCGCCGCCGAGGCGACGTTGACGATGTGACCGCCCTGTCCGCGCTCGGCCATCCGCCGCCCGAAGAGCCGGCAGCCGTGGAGCACCCCCCACAGATTGACGTCGAGGACCTCCCTCCAGTCCTCCGGGGTGGTGGCGAAGAAGGAGCCGCCCAGCCCGATGCCGGCGTTGTTCACCAGGACGTCCACCACGCCGTACTCGGTGGTGACCCGTTCGGCGAGCTTCTCCATGGCCTGTTCGTCGGACACGTCCACCGTCTCCGCCCAGGCCGCCGCCGCTCCGCGACCGCGGGCCTCCCCGGCGGTACGGGCCGCGGCCTCCGCGTCCCGGTCGACCGCCAGCACGCGCGCGCCCGCCTCCGCGAACGCGAGCGCGGTCGCCCGCCCGATGCCGCTGCCCGCCCCCGTGACCAGGACGAGCTGCCCGCCGAAGCGGTCGGCGTACCGGCCCGGAGCCGTCACCTCCGGCCGGCCGTCCTCCACGGACGCCACGAACTCGCCGATCCACGTCGCCAGCAGGTCGGGGCGGGTGCGCGGAATCCAGTGCCCGGCCGGCAGTGTCCGCCGGGTCAGCCGCGGCACCCACCGCTCCAGGTCCTCGTGGAGCCGCTCCGAGAGGAACGCGTCCCCCAGCGGCGTGATGAGCTGCACGGGCGCGTGCGCGTGGGCGTCGGCGCGCGGGCTGCGCAGCCGGGGCCGCACATTGTCCCGGTAGAGCCAGGCCCCGTGGGCCGCGTCCGACGGCAGGGACGGGGCCGGGTAGCCGCCGCCGGCGGGCACCTTCTCGACACGCTCCAGGATCCGCGGCCAGCGTCTGCCCAGGGGACCGCGCCAGGCGAGCTCGGGCAGCACGGGCGTGTGCAGCAGGTACACGTACCAGGACTTGGCGCCCTGGCCCAGCAACTGGGCGACCCGGCGCGGGGTGGGCCGCTTCAGACGGCGGCTGATCCAGTGCCCGAAGTGGTCGAGCGACGGCCCCGACATCGACGTGAAGGAGGCGATCCGCCCCGCGGTGCGCCCGACCGTGACGAACTCCCAGGACTGCACCGAACCCCAGTCGTGTCCCACCAGATGCACCGGCCGGTCCGGACTGACCGCGTCGGCGACGGCCAGGAAGTCGTCGGTCAGCTTCTCCAGGGTGAACCCGCCGCGCAGCGGACGCGGTGCCGTGGACCGGCCGTGGCCCCGGACGTCGTACGCCACGACGTGGAAACGCCCGGCGAGCCGGGGCGCGACCTCCGACCACACCTCCTTGCTGTCCGGATAGCCGTGCACCAGGACGACCACCGGCCGCCCGCGCTCACCCAGCTCGGCCACGCACAGCTCGACCCCGCCCGTACGCACCCGCCGCTCCCGCGCACCCCTCAGTCCCGTCACACCGGCGAATGTGGCAGTCGCCGCAGGCCCCGTCAACGGCGCCCCGGAGCCTGTGCGTAACTCTCAGGCAGGTCTCCCCCTACGGGCCCGTACGACTCCAGGCGGACGCCAAGACGGCTCTCCGGTCTGACGACCGGAGTGGTACGGGTCACTAGTGTCATGGACGTGACTGTGATCGCGACCGAAAGCCTGAGCAAGCGGTTCCCCCGGGTGACCGCTCTTGACCGGCTCTCCGTGGACGTCGGGCCCGGTGTGACCGGACTCGTCGGAGCCAATGGAGCCGGCAAGTCCACACTGATCAAGATCCTGCTGGGTCTGTCCCCCGCCACCGAGGGCCGCGCCGAAGTACTCGGACTAGACGTCGCCACCGAGGGCGCCGCCATCCGCGAACGGGTCGGCTACATGCCGGAGCACGACTGCCTGCCGCCGGACGTCTCGGCCACCGAGTTCGTCGTCCACATGGCACGCATGTCCGGCCTGCCGCCCACCGCCGCGCGGGAGCGCACCGCGGACACCCTGCGCCACGTCGGCCTCTACGAGGAGCGCTACCGCCCCATGGGCGGCTACTCCACCGGCATGAAGCAGCGCGTGAAGCTCGCGCAGGCCCTCGTGCACGACCCCCAGCTGGTCTTCCTGGACGAGCCCACCAACGGCCTCGACCCGGTCGGCCGCGACGAGATGCTCGGCCTGATTCGCCGCATCCACACCGACTTCGGCATCTCGGTCCTGGTCACCTCCCACCTGCTGGGCGAACTGGAGCGCACCTGCGACCACGTCGTGGTCGTCGACGGCGGCAAGCTGCTGCGCTCCAGCTCCACCACGGACTTCACCCAGAACACCACGACCCTCGCGATCGAGGTCACCGACACCGACGAGCACCCGGACGGCACCCGCGCGGTGCGCGACGCGCTCCACGCGCGCGGGGTGACCGTCGAGGACGGCAGCGGACTGCCGGGCGCCGGACACATCCTGCTGCTCACCGCGCAGGGCGAGGACACCTACGACCTGGTCCGGGACGTCATCGCGGACCTCGGCCTCGGCCTGGTGCGCATGGAACAGCGCCGGCACCACATCTCCGAGGTCTTCAAGGACGACGTGGACAGCGGCGCGCAGCGGAAGGAGGCGGTCGGCCATGGCAACTGAGCAGTCCACGCGGACACCGGCCACCGCATCGGGTGACACCCGTATCCACAACATCGGCTACCGCTCCTACGACGGCCCCCGCCTCGGCCGCTCCTACGCCAGGCTCTCGCTGTACTCGCAGTCCCTGCGCGGCGCCTACGGCCTCGGCCGCTCGGTGAAGTCCAAGGTGCTGCCGATGCTGCTGTTCGTGGTGATGTGCGTGCCCGCCGCCATCATGGTGGCCGTCGCCGTCGCCACCAAGGCCAAGGACCTGCCCGTCGACTACACCCGCTACGCGATCATCATGCAGGCCGTCATCAGCCTGTACGTCGCCTCGCAGGCACCCCAGTCCGTCTCCCGCGACCTGCGCTTCAAGACCGTACCGCTGTACTTCTCGCGGCCCATCGAGACCGCCGACTACGTACGCGCCAAGTTCGCCGCGCTGGCGTCGGCCCTGTTCATCCTCACCGCCGCCCCCCTGCTCGTGCTGTACATCGGCGCCCTGCTGGCCAAGCTCGACTTCACCGACCAGACCAAGGGATTCGCACAGGGACTCGTCTCCGTGGCACTGCTCTCGCTGCTCTTCGCCGGCATCGGCCTGGTCATCGCCGCCGTCACCCCGCGCCGCGGCTTCGGCATCGCGGCCGTCATCGCCGTCCTGACCATCACCTACGGCGCGGTCTCCACCCTCCAGGCGATCGCCGACGTCCAGAGCAGCGGCGACGCCATCGCCTGGATCGGCCTGTTCTCGCCGATCACCCTCATCGACGGCGTGCAGTCCGCCTTCCTGGGCGCGACCTCCGCCTTCCCCGGCGGAGTGGGCCCGACCAACGCCGAGGGCGTCGTCTACGTCCTGTTCACCCTCGGCCTGATCGCCGCGAGCTACGGCCTCCTGGTGCGTCGCTACAAGAAGGTGGGATTGTGACCACGCTCAGCATCGACCACGTCTCCCGCTGGTTCGGCAACGTGGTCGCCGTCAACGACATCACCATGACCATCGGCCCCGGCGTCACCGGCCTGCTCGGCCCCAACGGCGCCGGCAAGTCCACCCTCATCAACATGATGGGCGGCTTCCTCGCCCCCTCCACCGGCACCGTCACCCTCGACGGACAGCAGGTGTGGCGCAACGAGGCCATCTACCAGCACATCGGCATCGTCCCCGAACGCGAGGCGATGTACGACTTCCTCACCGGCCGCGAATTCGTTCTCGCCAACGCCGAACTCCATGGCCTGGGAGCCAAGGCGGCACAGAAGGCGCTCGCCACGGTCGAGATGGAGTACGCGCAGGACCGCAAGATCGCCACCTACTCCAAGGGCATGCGGCAGCGCGTGAAGATGGCGTCCGCGCTGGTCCACCAGCCGTCGCTGCTCCTCCTGGACGAACCGTTCAACGGCATGGACCCGCGCCAGCGCATGCAGCTCATGGACCTGCTGCGGCGCATGGGCGACGAGGGCCGCACCGTGCTGTTCTCCTCCCACATCCTCGAAGAGGTCGAACAGCTCGCCTGGCACATCGAGGTCGTCGTCGCCGGCCGGCACGCGGCCAGCGGCGACTTCCGCCGGATCCGCCGCCTGATGACGGACCGCCCGCACCGCTACCTGGTGCGCTCCAGCGACGACCGCGCCCTCGCGGCCGCGCTGATCGCCGACCCGTCGACGTCCGGCATCGAGGTCGACCACGCCGAGGGCGCGCTGCGCATCCAGGCCGTCGACTTCGGCCGCTTCACCGCCCTGCTGCCGAAGGTCGCGCGCGAGCACGGCATCCGGCTGCTCACGGTCTCGCCCTCCGACGAGTCCCTCGAGTCCGTCTTCTCGTATCTCGTCGCCGCGTAGGAGGCCGAAGATGTACGACCCCACAGTCGCCCGGCTCACCTACCGGGCCCTGCTCGGCCGGCGCCGGGCCCTCATCCTGGGCGCCCTGCCCCTGCTGCTGATCGCGATCTCCCTGGCGGTGCGCGCCCTCGCCGGCGCCGACGACCAGACCGCGGCCGACATCCTCGGCGGGCTCGCGCTCGCCACCATGGTGCCGATCATCGGCGTCATCGCCGGAACCGGGGCCATCGGCCCCGAGATCGACGACGGCTCGGTGGTGTACCTGCTGTCCAAGCCGATCAAGCGGCCGACCATCATCTACACCAAGCTGATCGTCGCGATCGCCGTCACCATGGTGTTCTCGGCGGTGCCCACGCTGATCGCGGGCTTCATCCTGAACGGCAACGGCCAGCAGGTCGCCGTCGCCTACACCGTGGCCGCGCTGGTCGCCTCCATCGCGTACGCGGCGCTCTTCCTGCTGCTCGGCACGGTCTCCCGGCACGCGGTGGTGTTCGGGCTGGTCTACGCGCTGGTCTGGGAGGCGCTGTTCGGCTCCCTGGTGTCCGGCGCGCGCACGCTGAGCGTCCAGCAGTGGGCGCTGGCCGTGGCGCAGAAGGTCTCCGGCGGCGACCTGGTCACCTCGGACGTGGGCCTGACGACCGCGACGGTGCTGCTGGCCGCGGTCACCGTGCTGGCCACCTGGTACGCCGGGCAGAAGCTGCGGTCGCTGACGCTCGCCGGCGAGGAGTGAGACGCGGGGACCGGTGAGTCCCGTTTTATTCGGTGGCGCCGGACTTGCCCGGCGGGCAGAGTGGTCGTGTCCGCATCGCCGGGAAGGTCCGGCGTCATCGGCTGGGAGAGGAGCGGGACGACGCCCGTGCACGGCGGTACGTCCCCCTCCCGTGAGGGCAGCCCGCGGCGGTCTCCGGAGTGATCCCTACCGCTCCGTCGAGTCCGCTCCGCACGGGGAGCTGCCCGGGGCGGCCGCTTCGAGCACGCGACGCGTGTCGCGTGGGCCGCCCTTCCCTGCTTTCGCCTCTTCAGAGGCGTGCGGCCGGGCGGGTGGGGGTGCGCAACCCGGTGCCGCGAGGTGCCGGTGCGCCCACCCGTGCCGCCGGGGCACCTCCCAGGCCCTTCAGGCACCGGGGGAGGCACGATCCGCCCGCGCTTACGACGCCAGCAGCCGTTCCAGGACCAGCGCGATGCCGTCCTCCTCGTTGGAGGTGGTCACCTCGTCGGCCACCGCCTTCAGTTCCCCGTGCGCGTTGGCCATGGCCACGCTGTGGGCGGACCAGGCGAACATCGGGATGTCGTTGGGCATGTCGCCGAAGGCGATCGTCTCCGCGGCCTTCACGCCCAGCCGGCGCGCCGCCAGGGACAGCCCCGTGGCCTTCGACAGGCCGAGCGGGAGCAGTTCGACGATGCCCTCGCCCGCCATGGTGACGGTGACGAACCCGCCCGCCGCGCGGGTGGCCGCGTCGGCGAGCTCGTCCGAGGTCAGATCCGGGTGCTGGATGTACAGCTTGTTCAGCGGTGCCGTCCACAGGTCCGACGCGTCCGTGAACGGCGTCGCGGGCAGCCCGCCCACGACCTCGTAACCGGGACCGACCAGCACCTCGCCGTCCAGCCCGTCGCGGCTCGCCGCCAGGTGCAGCGGACCGACCTCCGCCTCGATCTTCGCCAGCGCCACCCCGGCCAGCTGCCGGTCCAGGGTCACCGACGTCAGCAGGCGGTGCGCCCCGGCGTCGTACACCTGGGCGCCCTGGCCGCAGACGGCGAGCCCCTCGTAGCCGAGGTCGTCGAGTATGGGGCGGGTCCAGGGCACCGCGCGGCCGGTGACGACGATGTGCGCGGCGCCCGCCGCGGTGGCCGCGGCGAGCGCGTCACGGGTGCGGCGGGAGACCGAGTGGTCGCCCCGCAGCAGCGTGCCGTCGAGATCGGTGGCGATGAGCCGGTACGGGAAGGGGGCGGTGCTCACTTGGTGACCGGCTCCAGGATCTCCCGGCCGCCCAGGTACGGACGCAGCACCTCCGGCACGCGCACGGAACCGTCGGCCTGCTGGTGGTTCTCCAGGATCGCCACGATCGTGCGCGGTACGGCGCACAGCGTGCCGTTGAGCGTGGCCAGCGGGCGCACCTTCTTGTCCTCACGGACGCGGATCGACAGCCGGCGCGACTGGAACTCGGTGCAGTCCGAGGTCGAGGTCAGCTCGCGGTACTTGCCCTGGGTCGGGATCCACGCCTCGCAGTCGTACTTGCGCGCGGCCGAGGAGCCCAGGTCGCCCGAGGCGACGTCGATCACGCGGAACGGCAGCTCCAGCGAGGTCAGCCACTGCTTCTCCCACTCCAGCAGCCGCTGGTGCTCCGCCTGGGAGTCCTCCGGGGCGACGTACGAGAACATCTCGACCTTGTCGAACTGGTGCACGCGGAAGATGCCCCGGGTGTCCTTGCCGTGCGAGCCGGCCTCGCGGCGGAAGCAGGGCGAGAAGCCCGCGTACCGCAGCGGCAGCCGGTCGGCGTCGATGATCTCGTCCATGTGGTACGCGGCCAGCGCCACCTCGGACGTGCCGACCAGGTAGAGGTCGTCCTTGTCGAGGTGGTAGACGTCCTGGGCCGCCTGGCCGAGGAACCCGGTGCCCGCCATCGACTGGGGGCGCACCAGCGCGGGGGTCAGCATCGGCGTGAAGCCGGCGGCCGTGGCCTGCGCCATCGCGGCGTTCACCAGGGCGAGCTCGAGCAGCGCGCCGACGCCGGTCAGGAAGTAGAAGCGGGAGCCCGAGACCTTGGCGCCGCGCTCGACGTCGATGGCGCCGAGGAGCTGGCCCAGCTCCAGGTGGTCCTTGGGCGCGAAGCCCTCGGCGTCGAAGTCACGGATGCTGCCGTGCGTCTCCAGCGTGACGAAGTCCTCCTCGCCGCCGACGGGTACGTCGGGGTGGACGAGGTTGCTCAGCTTGAGCAGCAGGTCCTGGGTCTCGGTCGCGGCGGCGTCGCGGTCGGCGTCGGCCGCCTTGACGTCGGCGGCGAGCTGGCCGGCCCGCTTCAGCAGCTCGGCCTTCTCGTCACCGGCGGCCTTGGGGATGAGCTTGCCGAGCGACTTCTGCTCGGCGCGCAGCTCGTCGAAGCGGACGCCGGACGACCTGCGCCGCTCGTCGGCAGACAGGAGGGCGTCGACGAGCGCGACGTCCTCTCCACGGGCGCGCTGAGAAGCGCGCACACGGTCGGGGTCCTCACGAAGCAGGCGAAGGTCAATCACGCGGTCAAGGCTACCGGTGCGGGGTGACGCCTCACGACTCACTATTGCGGTGCGGTCGCGCACGTTCCGTTATGGGGTGATTACGCGGAATGTTCCGCAAGGTCAATGAATGGGGCGCTCCCCCTGGAACGGGTCAGTTCGCGGGACGCGGGTTGACCGGGATCCCTTGTGCGGCACGGAACTTGGGCCTCGGTTTTCCACAGGCATCCACATACTCGGGAAGTTATCCACAGGTTGTGGGGAAGATCTGTGGACTGCGGAATTGATCGCTCCGAAACGTCTGATCAAAGCCGAGGATTCCCAGGACAAACTCCCTTCCTCCCCACTTTTGAGTGGAAAAGACTCACTCCAAAGGGTTGACCAAAGGAAAAGGGTGGACGAAGGGGGATGTGCGGGGCGATGAACGAGGTCATGCCCTGGGGAGCGATGTGTCGACAGGATGGGGCTCCGGTGTCGACTTGTCCCCAGATGAAGAAGCAGACCTGTGGATAACTCCTGTGGATAACGAAAATCAGCAGGTAAGACCGGCCGGTTCCGTCAGAACCGCCCGTCCTGGCACCGCGCGACCCACTCCGCCGCCCCCACGAACTCCTCGTCCGATGTCCCGGGGAACGGCGGCCGTACCTCCCCGGGGTGTACATCCGCACGCGGATACGAACCAAGGAAGCGCACCTGCAGGCAGATGCGCTTGAGCCCCGTCAGCGCCTCGGCCATCCGGCGGTCCGAGATATGCCCCTCGGCGTCGACGCAGAAGCAGTAGTTGCCGATCCCGGCACCGGTCGGCCGGGACTGGAGCAGCATCAGGTTGATGCCACGGGTGGCGAACTCACCCAGCAGGTCGCGCAGCCCGCCGGGGTGGTCGTCGCGCTGCCACAGGACGACGGAGGTCTTGTCGGCCCCCGTGGGCGCGGCGGGCCGGGCCGGGCGGCCCACCAGCACGAACCGGGTCTGGGCGTTCTCCGCGTCGTGGATCTCCGTCTCCAGGGCCTCCAGGCCGTATCGGGCGGCGGCGAACTCACCGGCGAAGGCGGCGTCGTACCGGCCCTCCTGGACCAGTCGCGCGCCGTCCGCGTTGGAGGCGGCCGACTCCCAGACGGCGTCCGGGAGGTGCGTCCTGAGCCAGTTGCGGACCTGCGGCTGGGCGGCCGGGTGGGCGGTGACCGTCTTGATGTCCGACAGCTTGGTGCCCGGACGGACGAGCAGCGCGAAGGTGATCGACAGCAGCACCTCGCGGTAGATCGTCAGCGGGGTGCCCGCGACCAGCTCGTCGAGGGTGGTGGTGATACCGCCCTCGACGGAGTTCTCGATGGGGACGAACGCGGCCTCGGCCTCGCCGACGCGCACCGCGTCGAGCGCGGACTGCACGGACACGTACGGGATCAGCTCACGGGTGGCCGCCTCGGGAAGCGTGCGCAGGGCGACTTCGGTGAAGGTGCCCTCTGGGCCGAGATACGCATAGCTCGCTGGCATGACCTCACCCTAATGGGGCCCCCGGCCGACGGCTGCCCCGCCGGTGCCCTCAGGGGTGACGCGGGACGGTTCTCACCCCTCCAGCAGCCGCTGCCCCACATACTCTCCCTCCGCCGCGCCGCCCGGCACCGCGAACAGCCCGCTCGCCTCGTGGCGGACGAACGGCGTCAGGGCGTCGCCCCGGTCGAGCTTGCGCTGCACCGGCACGAAGCCGCGCAGCGGATCGGCCTGCCAGCAGATGAACAGCAGTCCCGCGTCCGGTGTCCCGTCCGCGTCGATGCCGTCGTGGTACGAGAACGGGCGGCGGAGCATGGCGGCACCGCCGTTCTGGTCGGGGCGGGTGATCCTCGCGTGGGCGTTGATCGGGACGACCAGGTTGCCCCGGGAGTCCGTCTTCTCCAGGTCCATGTCGGACGTCTCGGTGCCTCCGGACAGCGGCGCTCCGTCGGACTTGCGGCGCCCGATGACGTTTTCCTGCTCCTTGACCGGCAGCTTCTCCCAGTCGTCCAGCAGCATGCGGATGCGGCGTACGACGGCGTAGGAGCCGTTCGCCATCCAGGCCGGCTCGCCCTTCCCGGGGACGAAGATCCGTTCGTCGAAGTCGGACTCGGAGGGCTTGGGGTTGCGGGTGCCGTCGACCTGGCCCATCAGGTTGCGGGCGGTCATGGGGTGGGCGGTGGCGCCGGGTGAGCGATTGAAGCCGTTCATCTGCCAGCGCACCTTCGCCGCGGAGCCCGCGTCCTTCTGGACGGCGCGCAGGGCGTGGAAGGCGACGAGGGCGTCATCGGCGCCGATCTGCACCCACAGGTCGCCGTTGCTGCGGGCCTTGTCGAGGTGGTCGGAGGAGAAGTCGGGCAGTGGGTCCAGGGCGACCGGGCGCTGCTTCTCCAGGCCGGTGCGGGCGAAGAAGCTGTGACCGAAGCCGAAGGTGAGGGTCAGTGAGGAGGGGCCGGCGTCACGGGACACGCCGGTGTCGTCCTGCGCGCTGGGCTCGCCCGCCATCAGCCGGCGGGCGGTGTCCGACCAGCGGCGCAGCAGGGCGGCGGCCTCCTTGCGTCCGGTCCCGGGCGCGAGGTCGAAGGCGATGAGGTGGCCGCGGGCCTGGAGCGGCTGGGTGATGCCGGGCTGATGTTTCACGTGAAACGCGACCTGGCCGTCGCCCACCGACGTCAGCGGGGTGGCTGCGGCGGGTGCCGCCGCGTATCCCACGGCTCCGCCCGCCGCCCCGAGGGCGAGTCCGGTGGCGCCGGCCGTGCCGAGCAGCCGGCGCCGGGAGATGCCGTTCCCGGTGGTCCGGTCTCCGGTCTCCTTCTGGGGTGCCCCGGGGGTCCGGGCCTGCGGAAGGGTCTGGTCAGCCATGGTGGTTCAGCCGATCTTCGCGTTCTTCGAGACGGTCACCTGGTCGATGTCGGAGGTCCGTACGGTCACCTCGACCTTCCAGTCGCCCGTCATGGGGATCTGTACTCCGCTCGCCGACCAGTGTCCGGTGGCGATGTGGTCGGGGACGACGGGCAGCGGTCCGATGTCCTTGGCGGAGAGGGTGAGGGCGACCTTCACCTCGGGGATGTCGACGGCCTGGCCGTCCGGGCCCTCCACATAGACGTGCATGTCGTTGTCGCCGACCCGGGCGGGGTCGAGGTCGATCGTGACGACGCCCTTGCCGTTCTCGCCGCCGGTGTCGAAGGGCATGTTCAGTGTCACCGCGCCGGTGCCCTGGCCGGTCGAGGCGGACGACGAGGCGGAGGTGGCCGCCGCGGCCTCCTGCTCGGTGCGCCCCGGCTCGGTCTGCGTCAGCACGGTGGTGACGGCGAGCAGGACGACGGCGATGCCCGCCTCGGCGAGTACGGAGCGGCGCAGCCCGAAGCGGTGGGGGTCGGCGTCGCGCAGCCGCTTCTGCCGGGCGCTCTCCATCGCGGCCCGCTGCCGGGCGAGCTGGGCGGCCCGGGCGTCACCGCCCTTTTCGGCCCCGGACTCGTCCTTCCCGGACTTGTTCTTTCCGGCTTCGGTGGCTTTGCCCGCCTCTGCCGGCTGCTTCTCCTTCTCCTTCTTCTCCTCACGCGCCGCCGGGACCGGTGCCTCCGCCAGCCGTGCCGTCCAGCGCCGTGAGATCGAGGCGGTCGCGACCATCACCGCCACGAGCCCGATCTTGGCGAGCAGCAGCTGTCCGTACCGGGTGTCGGTCAGCGCCGACCAGGAGCCGAGCTGCCGCCAGCTCTGGTAGACGCCGGTGACGGCCAGCGCCACCACGCTGCCGAAGGCGAGCCGTGAGAACCGCTGGACGGCGTCCCGGTCGACCGGGGTGTCGGCGGGCGCCCGGTAGAGCGCGACGAGCAGGGTGGTGAGTCCGCCGAGCCAGGCGGCGACGGCCAGCAGGTGGAGCACGTCGACGGGCATGGCGACACCGGGCTGGAGTCCCTGGGAGGCGTGCTCGGACATGGCCCAGCTCGCGGCGAGCCCGGCCGCCACGACCGTCCCGCCGATCGCCAGCCCGAAGGTCAGGTCCCGCTTCTCCTCGGCCTCCCGCTTGTCGTAGGCGCCGAACAGCACCGCGATGAACAGGGCCGCCGCGGCGAGCAGCAGCAGCCGGGAGACCAGTGCCGCGCCGGTCTTCGTCTGGAGCACGTCCCCGAGCAGCGACAGGTCGAAGACGTCGCCGACCGCCCCGGAGGTGGTGTAGGAGCCGCGCAGGAGCAGCAGCGCGAGCGTGGCCGCGGTGAGCGTCAGCCAGCCGGAGACGACCAGCCGCTGTACCGCCCGCACCCCGGCGCCGCGCCCCCAGCAGGCGAGCACGAAGGCGGCCCCGCCGGCCATGACGACGAAGCCGGCGTACGACACGTAGCGGCCGATGCCGTACAGCAGGCCGATCAGGCCGTCGTCGGAGGCCGGTGCGGAGGCGGAGACGGAGGTCTCGGAGGGGGCGCCGATGGAGAAGGTGAAGGCTCCGGCGACGGGGTGGCTGTCCGCGGACACCACCTGGTAGGCCACGGTGTAGGTGCCGTCGGGCAGTCCGCTGAGCAGTCGCACGGTGTATGTCGTGCCGCCGGGGTTGGCCGGGGTGCCCTTGTCGACCCGATTGCCCTTGGGGTCGAGGACGCGCACGGCGTCGTCGCTCACCGCGATCTGTTCGGAGAAGGTGAGCGAGACCTGGGCGGGTGCCGTGTCGACCACCGCCCCCTGCCCGGGATCGCTTCCGGTCAGCGCGGCGTGCGCGGAGGCGGGGGCGGCTCCGGCGAGGAGCGCGCCGGTGACCGCCAGGAGCAGCAGCACCAGGATCCGCACGCGGGGGGCGATGGTCTGGGTCACGGGGGTGTCTCCCTCAGTGTCCGGTCTTCGGGGTGTAGGTGGCCGGTTTCACCGGTATCTCGACCGTGACGGGGTCCGACTCGGCGAAGCGCAGCTCGACGGAGACCTTCTGGCCCTGCTTCGGCTTCCGCTTCAGCCGCTCGAACATCAGATGGTTGCCGCCGCTCTCCAGCACCAGGCTGCCGTGGGCCGGGATGTCGAGGGCCTCGACCTCCTGCATGGCCCCGTCGACGGTCTCGTGCACGGTGACCTGGTCGGCGACGTCGCTGCTGACCGAGGTCAGCCGGTCCGCGGAGTCGCCGTCGTTGGTGATGGTGAGGAAGCCGGCGGCCATGTCGGAGACCGGCTGCGGCATGTACGCGGAGCCGACGGACAGCTCCGCCGGGCCGCTGCCGGAGCCGCCGCAGCCGGCCAGGGCCAGCGCCCCGGCGACGACCAGGGCCGCGGCTGCCGGGCGCCTCACGGGTTCTCCCCCTTGATGATCTTGGGGAGGTCCTTGGTGTAGTCGTCGACGGTGGCGTCCTCGCCGTAGAGGACGTAGCCGCCGTCGGTCTTCGGGGAGAAGGCGATGACCTGGGTGCCGTGGTCGGAGACGGTCTTGCCGTTGTCGTCCTTGCGCGGCGGGTCGATCGAGATGCCGAGGGTGCGGGCACCGGCCTGGATGGTGGCGAAGTCGCCGGTCAGGCCGACGACCTGGGGGTCGATGCCCTTGAGCCACGTGCCCAGCGCGGCGGAGGTGTCACGCTCCGGGTCGGTGGTGACGAACACGATCCGCAGCTCGTCCTGCTGTTCCCTGGGGAGCTGCTTCTTGGCCACGGCGAGGTTGTTCATCGTCAGCGGGCAGACGTCGGGGCAGTGCGTGTAGCCGAAGTAGATCAGGGTCGGCTTGCCCGCGGTCTCCTCACGGAGGTCGTACTTCTTGCCGTCCGTGTCGGTGAGGACGAGGTCCGGCTTCTCGAACGGATTGTCGAGGACGGTGCCCGCCTTCTGGGCGCCGGCCTCCTCGGACACCACGGCGATGGGATCGCCGCTGTCGCCGGACCCGCTCCCGCAGGCGGAGAGGGTGAGGGAGGCGACGGCGAGCAGGGCCGCGGCCGCGAAGGTCTTCTTGCGCATGAATGGTCCTGAGAGGTGAGTGCTCCGGCGCGCACCGGGAGGTCACGTGGGCCGTGAGCGGCCCGGTGCGCGCCGTCGAGAAGGAGGAGGGGTCAGGCGGTGGTGCGCCGACGGCCGGCGAGGACGCCGTAGGCGACGCCCGCGGCGCCGACCACGATGCCGACGACGCCCAGGACGCGGGCGGTGGTGTCCGTACCGCCGGAGTCGCCCTCGTCACCGGAGGCGGAGGTCTGGGCGGAGGCGTTCTCGGCCGCCGCGGTGTCGCCGGAGGCCTTGTCGTCGTCCGCGGCACCGTGCGCGTGGCCGTCCTCGGAGGCCTCGGACAGGGTGAGCACGGGAGCCGGGTGCTCGGGCTCCTCCTGGCCCTCCTGCGGCACCTCGATCCAGCGGACGACCTCCTTGTTGGAGTACGTCTGCAGGGCCTTGAAGACGAGTTCGTCGGCGTCCTCGGGCAGCGTGCCGACGGACACCGGGAACTTCTGGAAGAAGCCGGGCTCGATGCCGTCGCCCTCGGCGGTCCAGGTGACCTTGGAGACGGCCTCGTCGATCTTCTTGCCGTGCATCTCCAGCGGCTTGTCCAGCTTGGACGTGGTGACCTTGACGTCCCAGCCGTCGACCGGCTGCGGCATCACGGACGCCAGCGGGTGGTCCGTGGGGAAGGTGACCTCGAGCTTGGTGGTCGAGGCGTTGTCCCGCTCGTTGGGGACCTTGAAGCCGACGACCGCGTAGCCGCCCTTCGCGGCCTCACCCTCCGGCTGCACGCTGACGTGCGCGAAGCAGGGGGTGGACACGGCGAGGACGGCGGCACCGGCGGCGGCGCCGGCGGCGGCGATACGGGAAGCCTTCATGGCAGAAGCACTCCGCTTCGGTTGAGGTTTCACTGACGGTGAGGGATGTGCCGCGCGTACGACCGGACGGACCCTTCGGACGGGACGGCCGGGCGCACACGGAAACGGCCGCACGCGCGTGCCGCACGACGGCGCCCCTCTCCTCGGCCCCTCGGCCGGAAAACCCGGAGTGGTGGTCGCCTCGCGTCAGGCGGCGAGAGCGAGTGCGGTGCCGGCGGCCGGCGGGCCCCGGCGGATCACCGTGTGGTGCAGTCCGGCGGAACGGGGCGGAAGCGGGGCGAGCAGCGCGGTACGCGCCATGCGCGGGGCCCCTTCCGGTGCTCCCGGGAGCCCGGCGCGCAGGGCACGCACCAGGGCGAGCGCCGCGCGGAGGGACCGCACGAGGGCGCCCTCGGCGACACCGTGCGCCGACAGTGCGGCCAGCCGCAGCAGGGCCAGGTCACCGCGGCGCAGCAGCCATCCCGCGGCCAGCGCCGCGAGGACGTGCCCGAGCAGCATCGGCAGCGACGGCAGCAGGCACGCCGGGGCGTCCGCGGTGGTCTGCGCGTGGGTGGCGGCCCCGGCATGCCCGACCCGCGCGTCGATGAGGACGCGCTCGGCCTGTGCGGGGCTGAGCCCCGCCGAGGCGGGCCCGCACAGCAGCCGCGCGGCCCGCTCGACCAGCGCGGCGTCGGAGAGCGCGGACGACGGCCCCGTGGCGGGCGCGCCGTGCTGCCCCAGGCCGAACAGCGTGTGCAGGGCCGTCTGGCCGCACGCCAGCAGCACCACGATCCCCGGCAGCGACCGCGCGCGTCCGGCGAGCGGCGCGGCGACCGCGAGGACCCCGAGGAAGCCCGCGCCCAGCGTCCACAGCGGTACGGCGGTGCGGGAGGCGAGCGTGTGCCCTGCCCCGGCCAGCACGACGCAGACCGCGGCGAACACCGCGGCCCGCAGGATCCGGAGGCCTCGTCCGGAGCGTGTCGTACACGGGTGGGGGGCAGACATGGCGCGCTCATCATCGCACCGGCCCACCGGCCGCCGTACGGCAGGTCCGCAAGATGAGGTACGACCGAAAGGTCACATCCGGTACGACATGCCCCGCATACACCGATCGTATCCACGACACACCCGCCATATGGGCGGTGTCACGTCAACTTCACGCTTACCGGTGAGCACTCAGGGCAATACGTAACGGTATGTCGAGCCGCAGCCAGGAGGCTGGAGCATGAGCATCTGGTGGTCACTCCATCTGCGGCGCGACGCCGCCAGCGTGCCGCTCGCCCGGCGCCTGCTGCTCGGCACCATGGAGACCGCGGGCGTCGACCCCGACATCTCCTACGACTTGTCCGTCGCCCTCAGTGAGGCCTGCGCGAACGCGGTCGAGCACGGCGGGGACGCCGCGCGGGACGGCGCCTCGGAGGCGTTCCGGGTGACCGCCTACCTCGACGGCGAGAAGTGCCGCATCGAGGTCGCCGACGCGGGCCCCGGCTTCCCCGGCGTGACCGGGAGCCGTCCCCGCCCGCCGGCCCGTCCCGCGCCGTCCGACGCGGAACACGGACGGGGCCTGGGTCTCATCCGGGAGCTCGCCGACCACGTCCACATCGGCAACAGGCCGGGCCGGGGCGGTGCGGTGGTGAGCTTCGACAAGATCCTCAAATGGCGCGAGGACGCTCCGCTCGTCGCGGTGTAGCGGATCGCGGTACGGCGGGCCACGGCGCGGCCGGGTCGCGGTGCGGCGGCGGGAACGGGAACGGCCGGGCACGCGCGCGTGCCCGGCCGTCGTGCCGTGCGTCAGCCCTTCAGGCCCGCCATCCACGCCTCGACCTCGTCCGACCGCCGGGGCAGCCCCTCGGACAGGTTCCGGTTGCCGTCCGCCGTGACGAGGATGTCGTCCTCGATGCGGACGCCGATGCCCCGGTACTCCTCGGGCACGGTCAGGTCGTCGGCCTGGAAGTACAGACCCGGCTCGACGGTGAGCACCATGCCGGGCTCCAGCGTGCCGTCGACGTACGTCTCGGTCCGCGCGGCGGCGCAGTCGTGGACGTCCATGCCGAGCATGTGACCGGTGCCGTGCAGCGTCCAGCGGCGCTGCAGGCCCAGCTCCAGCACCCGCTCCACCGGGCCCTCGACCAGGCCCCACTCGACGAGCCGCTCGGCCAGCACGCGCTGGGCGGCGTCGTGGAAGTCGCGGTACTTGGCGCCCGGCTTCACCGCCGCGATACCGGCCTCCTGGGCGTCGTACACGGCGTCGTAGATCTTCTTCTGCAGCTCGCTGTACGTGCCGCTGACCGGCAGCGTGCGCGTGACGTCGGCCGTGTAGTACGTGTGCGTCTCCACGCCCGCGTCGAGCAGCAGCAGGTCGCCGGAGCGGACCGGGCCGTCGTTGCGCACCCAGTGCAGGGTGCAGGCGTGCGGTCCGGCGGCGCAGATGGAGCCGTAGCCGACGTCGTTGCCCTCCACGCGGGCGCGCAGGAAGAACGTTCCCTCGATGTAGCGCTCGGAGGTCGCCTCGGCCCTGTCGAGGACCTTCACGACGTCCTCGAAGCCGCGCACGGTGGAGTCGACGGCCTTCTGCAGTTCGCCGATCTCGAAGTCGTCCTTGACCAGCCGCGCCTCGGAGAGGAAGACGCGCAGCTCCTCGTCGCGCTCGGCGGTGACCTTGTCGGTCAGCGCCGCCTCGATCCCGGCGTCGTACCCGCGCACCACCCGGACCGGCCCTGTGGCCTCGCGCAGCGCGCCGGCCAGCTCGCGCACGTCGGAGGCGGGGATGCCGTACAGCTTCTCGGCCTCGGTGAGGGAGTGGCGGCGGCCGACCCACAGCTCGCCCTGCCCGTCCAGCCAGAACTCGCCGTTCTCACGGTTGGAACGGGGCAGGAGGTAGATCGTCTCCTTGTGGCCGTCGGCCGTGGGCTCCAGGACGAGGACGCCGTCCTCCGTCTGGTTGCCGGTGAGGTAGGCGTACTCGACCGATGCGCGGAAGGCGTACTCCGTGTCGTTCGACCGCGTCTTCAGGTTGCCCGCGGGGACGACCAGACGCTCACCCGGGAAACGGGCGGAGAGCGCCGCGCGGCGGGCGGCCGTCTCGGCGGCCTGGGGGATCGGCCGCAGATCGTGCAGCTCGGTGTCGGCCCAGCCGTTCTTCATGTTCTCGGCCAGCTCGTCGGACACGCCCGGGTACAGGCCGTTCTTGCGCTGCTTGACGGGCTCTTCCTCGGCAGTCTCCGGGGTCTCCGGCAGCTCCTCGGCCACGGTCATCCTCCTCGATACGGCACTGGACCACCCCCCATCGTACGGTCGGGCGGAAACGGCCGAATGGGGCACGGACCGGTGGCGGAGAGGGACGGGACGGCTACGCGAACCGTGCCGCCAGCAGCACCACGTCCTCCCTGGAGTCCGCCGTGTCCGCGCCCTCGGGCAGCACCGCGCGCAGGACGTGGTCGGCGACGGCGCCGGGGTCGTGACGCAGGGCCTTCGGCACCCCGGCCGCCGCCGCGTGCAGCCGCGCGAAGGCGCGGTCGGTCGGGTCGCCGGTGCGGTGCAGCAGCCCGTCGGTGTAGAGCAGCACCGTCTCCCCCGGCTCCGCCTGGACCTCCACGCTCGGCGCCTCCCAGCAGGCGAGCATGCCCAGCGGCGCGGAGACCGACGTCTCGACGAACTCGGTGCGGCGCTCGCCGAGCAGCAGCGGCGGACTGTGCCCGGCGCCGGCCAGGGTGATCCGGCGCAGCGCGGGTTCGCAGTAACCGAACAGGGCGGTGGCCGACCGGGCGGGCTCGGTGAGCCGCAGCAGCAGCTCCAGGTCGGACAGGACGGCGACCGGGTCCTCGCCCTCCATCACGGCGTACGCGCGCAGCGACGCCCGCAGCCGCCCCATCGCCGCGACCGCGCTGGGTCCCGCCCCGGTGACGGACCCGACGGCGAGACCGAGGGCCGCGTCCGGCAGGGGCAGCGCGTCGTACCAGTCGCCGCCCCCGCGCGGGGAGGTGCGGTGCCGCGCGGCGAGCTGGACACCGGGGACCCGGGGGAGGCGGGAGGGCAGCAGTTCCTCGGCCATCGTGGCCATGCACGCGCGTGTGCGCTCGAGTTCGAGGAGCCGGGCCAGGTGCTCGGCGGCGTGGCGGACGTACAGGCCCACGAGGTGGCGCTGCCGCTTCGACGGCTCGGCCGGCTCGTCGTAGAGCCACACCGCGGCGCCCAGGCGCCCAGAGGTCCCGGTGGCGAGCGGGAGGGCGAAGCTGGCGGCGTAGCCGAGGCGGGCGGCGACCTCGCGGTGCCGGGGGTCGAGCCACTTCTCGGCGGACAGGTCGGGTTCGGTGACGCCGTCGTCGGAGCCGGGCAGCCCGTCGAGGATCCTGCCGTACGGCAGTGCGCCGCGCGGCACCGTCTCCAGGTGGCCGAGATCCGCGCGGGCCAGTCCCAGGCCGAGGGTGGTGGCCGGTCCGAGACCGTCGGAGGGTTCCAGGGCGACGAGCCCGCGTCGCGCGCCCACCAGGGCGGCTCCCGCGCGCAGCAGTTCCTGGAGGGCCTCGTCGAGCGTGCTCGCGCGGGCCAGGCGTTCGGTGAGTTCGTGGAGGGTCGTGAGGTCGGAGACCCAGCCGGCGAGCCGGTCCTGGAGCAGCGCGCCCGGCGCGTTCTGGGGGTTTGCCGGGGGAGCCGGGGAGGTACCCGCGGTGACGGACGCGACAGTGTGTGCGGGTGAGGGAACCGTTGAATCGATTCCGGCCACTTTCGGAGGGTGCGGAGCGTTCATGGTGTCCGGCTTTCCGACCGGTACGTACTGCTCGAAAGCATCGCAAACCCCCATGTCATTCTGCGTCACCGGCAGTGTCTCCACATGTACACGTACTCGTGAGGAGATGTCCAGCATTGTCCTGCTGGGATTCCTGGTGTCCGTGGGGCTGGAGAGAATTCCCGCAGACCCCCTTGCCGAAATGTGAAGTTGGCTTGAAACTGCCTCAGGGGGAGGCATATTGCGGTCGACTGGGTTTGCTCGACGGAGCGTCACGACGGTCGTGATGGGTACGTACTCGGTGAAGGCCAGGTGTGGTGGGGAACCACCCGGGAACCTGGCGACGGACCCGGGCGTCTTAACCACCGACGACCGTGCCCCATCCTCCCGCGGCGGAGGCGGAGAGAACCACGCGCGACGGCAAACGCCAGACTTCGCCACCCCCACGCCACGCCCGTACTGCCGATAGACGCGGTACGGGTGGAACGGCCGCGGAGGCAGCCCATGCTCGGCCCATAGGGGTATCCCCTGCCCGGCACGGGGGTGTGATGCGCCCATAGGTACGCACAGTGAAGTGATCGACACATGGCGTGATCTGGACCACGGTGTTGCCAGGCGTGCAACGGAAAGGAACGAGCGCTCATGCGCGAGATCCTCGGAAGGCGACGCAGGCTCCTGTCCCGGCGTGGCGACGGAGGGCCCGATCTGATCGGCGCGGCCCTGACCTTCGCCACGGACTGGCAGTGGCCCGTACTCCCGGGCGTGGCGGCGGACCCGCAGGGCCGGTCCCGCTGCGTCTGCCCCGACCCCGAGTGCACGGTGCCGGGTGCCCACCCGTTCGACCCCGGCCTCCTCGCCGCCACCACCGACGCGCGCATGGTGCGCTGGTGGTGGGGCAACCGGCCGACGGCACCGATCGTCCTCGCCACCGGAGGCAAGGCCCCCTGCGCGGTGTCCCTGCCCGCCCTGCCGGCCGCCCGCGCCCTCGCCGCGCTCGACCGCCGCGGCATGCGGCTCGGTCCGGTCGTCGCCGCGCCGGCCCGCTGGTCGATCCTGGTGAAGCCGTACTCCATGGAGCAGCTGGGCGAGCTGCTGTACGCCAAGGACTTCGTCCCCGGCTCCCTCCGCTTCCACGGTGAGGGCGGCTACCTCGCGCTGCCCCCGTCCGGGACCGCGCAGGGCGAGATCCGCTGGGAACGCGCGCCGCTGCCCGGCTCGGCCGCACCGTGGGTGCCCGATGTCGAGGCGGTGGTGGACGCCGTGGTCGACGCCCTCACGCGTAGGGGTGTGAGCGCGCCCGAGATGTAGCGGGTGCGCGCACGGCGTCCCGGCCGGGCGCGGCCCCTCCCTCCCGGACCGGGGTGCCCACGCGCCTCACGGGTACCGTGGCGGCCCGCCCGGTCGCGTGCCGCCGTGGCGGGGCCGGGGACACGCCCGCGGGGCCGACCGGTGCGGTACGGACCGCTGTGCACGGGATGTCGAGGTGCCACTGCCGCCGACGGGGTGCACCCGTCCGGGCCCGGGGACCGCACCGGTTCCGCACGGCCCGCCGCGCGGCGCCGCCCCGTGCTCTCCTTGCCTTCCCCGACGGCTCAGGGGCACGGGCCCGTGTGCCGGCGCGAGGGCGGGATCCCGGGGCGCGGACTCACCACCGCGACGCCACCGGCGGGGCCTGGGACGCCGTACCCGGCCTCAGGGGACCCGGCGGCGGACGCACCGTGCCGGGGACGGGCTGCCACGCGCGGGACGCCGGGTCGGCGCGGTCGGTGCGCTCGGGGTGGCCGCGTGTGCCGCACGGCGGCCGCGGAGGTCGGGGCCGGCGCCGTAAGGGGACCGCAGCCGTTGCGCTCCGGAGGCAACTCCCTTGTGGCAACGGGCGGTTGACGGGTGACCGCGCTCCGTGAACGGTGGCCGACACGCAAAGACCCGGTTGCTGGCGACGGGGGATGCACCAGCAACCGGGCTATGGGAACGGTAACAAGAGATCGCCGGTTCGCAAATTCGATCACGGCCTTTCCGGTCACCGACTGACTTGTACGCGGCGGGAGTTGCGCAGGAGGCCGATGGTGCGTGACGGGGCGGTTCCGCCGGTCGGGCGACCGGCGGAACCGGGTGTGCGACCGGACCTCAGCTCAGCGTGACCTGGCGGTTCGTCAGGCCGCCGCGCGCACGGCGCTCGTCGGCGGTCAGCGGCGCGTCCGTGGCCAGCGCGGCGGCGAGCCGCTCGGCGAACTCGGCCGCCGGCTTCTCCACGTCCTCGGCGCCGACCCCGCTGGGCAGGTCCCAGACCGGCACGGTGAGCCCGTGAGCGCGGAAGGAGCCCACGAGACGGGTGCCCTCACCGAGCGAGGAGCCGCCCGCCGCGTGCAACCGCGCGAGAGCGTCCAGAAGCTGCTCCTCGGGATGCGGCATGACCCACCGCAGATGGTTCTTCTCGGGCGTCTCGCACCAGTACGCGGAGTCCACGCCCGACAGCTTGACGGTCGGGATGGCCGCGGCGTTGGCCCGCTCCAGGGAGGCGGTGACGTCCGGCGTGGCGTTCTCCGAGTCCGGGACCCAGAACTCGAACCCGCTGTGCACGACCGGCTCGAAAGCGCCCTCGGGGTCGAGCAGGTCCTGCAGCCGGACCCCGTCGGCGGGGGCGCGCCGGGCCTGCACCGGAGTGCCCGGGTCGGCGGTGAGCGCGCGCCGCAGGGTGTCGGCGAGATCGCGGCTGATGTCGCCGGAGGAAGTGTCGTTCTGCAGGCCGAGCAGGACCGAGCCGTCGTCGCGGCGCAGGGCGGGCCAGGCCATCGGGAGCACCGTGGCCAGCGTGACCGACGGGACGCCCTCGGGCAGGCCGTCCTTGAGCGTCAGTTCGACGGTGGCGGCCGGCACCAGCTCGCGCAGCGCCACCCAGTCGCACTCGCCCGGCAGGCCTTCGAACGGGCGGTGCACCAGCTCGGTCACCGCGTGCGCGGCGGCACGGCCGTGGCAGGCCTTGTAACGGCGGCCGCTGCCGCACGGGCAGGGCTCGCGGGCGCCGACGACCGGGATCTGCCCGTCCGTGAGCTGCGGGCGCTTGGCCTTCGTCTGGGGTCGCTTCTTGGCCATCGTGGGTGTCTCCCGGTTACGGCTCGTCTCGTACGGGCGCGAGCCTAGCCGTTCATGCCACGACCGACGGGAACCTGTGGACGACGTGCCGACCTGTGGACACCGCGGGCACCGCGCCGGACCGGCGTCGCCCCCGGCCGGGGCCGCCCTCGGTCCGGCTCGTCGAACTCAGTCCAGCTCGTCGAAGACGTCCGCGAAGTCCAGCCCGGGCACGTGGGAAACGGCGGGCGCCGCCACCCGTGCGGCGAAGTCCTCGCGCCGGTGCCCGGTTCCGGCGTCCGGGTCGTACACGTCGTCGTGGACGACGACCCACACCGTGACCTCGCCCGGCACCTCGTCGCGTACGCCCCAGTCGTCGGCCAGCGCGGTGATGATGTTCAGCCCCCGGCCGCCGTGCGCCGTGACCGACGGGGTGGCCGGAGCCGGACGGGTCGGGCCGCCGCCGTCCGTGACCTCCACGACGAGCCGTCCGCACGGGTCCACCCGCCAGGCGGCGCGTACGTCCCCGTCCCCGGCCAGGGCGTCACCGAGCGGCCGGCCGTGTCTGCACGCGTTGCTCAGCAGCTCGGAAAGAATCAGTACGGCATCGTCGATGACCGGGTCCGCCACCCCGCCGTCGCGCAGCTGCGCGCGCATACGGCGCCTCGCCTGCCCCACGCCCGCAGGGCCATGGGGCACGGCCATGCACGACGACGTGGGCACCTCCTGTGCCACCACCAACGCCACCCCCGAGACCTCCTTCGCCCCACGCCACGGTGTGGATGCCCCATGGGCCCGAACGGGAAACCGGTCGGTCCGCGAGCGGTGACGCACTCCAAGCGATCGAATACGCACCGAACGCGCCGGAGCACTCCCCGTAGCCGTGTGGCTGGATTTCGTCGCTGTGGCCGAGATGTGAGGATGCGCCGGGATCGGGCACGAGGTCAAGACTCGTGCGCACTGCTCCTGGGGCCGGTGGGGTGGGTGGTGCGCCGTGCGGTCAGCGGCCGAGCTGATCGAGGACCGCACGGGGGCGGTTGGTGATGATGGCGTCTACGCCGAGACGTACGCAGAGGTCCACGTCCTCCGGCTCGTTCACGGTCCACACGTGCACCTGGTGCCCGGACTGCCTCAGGCGCTCGATATACGCGGGGTGGCCGCGCACGATGCGGATTGAGGGCCCCGCGATCCGCACGCCGGTGGGCAGGCGTCCATCGCGCAGCCGCGGTGAGACGAACTGCGTCAGATGGACCGTGGGCAGCGTCGGCGAGGCGGCGTGTACGCGGTGTAGCGACCGCGCGGAGAAGCTCATCACGCGTACCGGGGAGTCCTCCGCCGCGGCGGGCGCGTCGAGGCCGAACCGCTTGAGCAGGAGCAGCAGCCGCTCCTCCACCTGTCCCGCCCACCGCGTGGGGTGTTTGGTCTCGATCGCCAGTTCGACCTGGCGCCCGGCGTCGGAGACCAGCTCCAGCAGCCGCTCCAGGGTGAGGACGGAGGTGGCCTCCCGGTCCTCCGGGCGGTGCTCCCAGTCGGGCTCCTCGACGCGTGGCCCCCCGAAGGCGTCGCGGCTCTTCCAGGAGCCGAAGTCCAGGGCGGCCAGATCGGAGAGCTCGAGCGCCGACACCGCACCGCGCCCGTTGGACGTACGGTTGACGCGACGGTCGTGAACGCACACGAGGTGACCGTCGGCGGTCAGGCGCACATCGCATTCGAGCGCGTCCGCGCCGTCCTCGATCGCTTTGCGATATGCGGCCAGGGTGTGCTCGGGGGCGTCCTCGGAGGCCCCGCGGTGCGCGACGACTCGGATCGGGTGCTGCCGTGCGTGGGTCACCGCGTCATGGTGCCACCGTGCACGGGTAGACGGGTGCCAGGAGTGGGGTGAACGGTGTCGCCGTCCGGTCGGAGGCATCGAGTGGTGCGCCTTAAGTGAGTAATGCCCTATATAAAGAATGGCCCCGGACCCACAGGAACGGCTTATGGTGCCCTGACGGCCCGTGGGAAAAGCTGACGTCATACAAAAAGGCATGCACAGCCGCGTCGCGCCGGACCCGTGGACGGGCGTGAACGAGCGTGACCGACAACAACAGCCGTGGATCGAGGAGAGAAGCTGTGAGCACCGAGAACGAGGGCACCGCGGTACCCCCGGCGCCGTCCGCACCGCCGCCCGCGCCGGTGGATGCTCCCGCTGCTCCGGCGCACCCGGCCCCGGGAGCGGCTCCGGACCCGGCCCCGTCCGCACCGCCGCAGGCGTCCGTGCGGAACGCGGACCAGGGATACGGCTCCGCCCCTCACACCCCGGTGGGCGAGACCGGCTGGGGCCCGCACGGCGCCCACGGAAACCCGGACCCCGCCCCTTCTTCCTCCGCCCCTGACGCCTCCTGGCCCCCGCCCCCGCCGCCGTCCACCCCGTCGTACGGCGGCGGCGACGGTGGTGCCGGGCACGGTCCGGGCGGCTGGGGTTCCTCCTACCAGCAGCACCCCGCGCCGAAGAACGGCGGCGGGCGCGGCCGTCTGCTCGCCGCGGTCCTGGTGGCCGCGCTGGTCGCGGGCGGCGCGGGCGGCGGTCTCGGCTACACGCTGGCCAAGGAGAACGACGGCAACGGCTCGACGACCGTCTCGGCGTCCACCAGCGGCGGCAACGTGAAGCGCGACCCGGGCACGGTCGCCGCCGTGGCCGCCAAGGCGCTGCCGAGCACGGTCACCATCGAGGCCGAGAGCAGCAGCGGCGAGGGCGGCACCGGCACGGGCTTCGTCTTCGACAAAGAGGGCCACATCGTCACCAACAACCACGTCGTGGCCGAGGCCGTCGACGGCGGCAAGGTGACGGCGGCCTTCCCCGACGGCAAGAAGTACGACGCCGAGGTGGTCGGCCACGCACAGGGCTACGACGTCGCGGTCATCAAGCTGAACAACGCCCCCTCGGACCTCGATCCCCTCCCCCTGGGCAATTCCGACCAGGTGGCCGTCGGCGACTCGACGATCGCGATCGGCGCGCCCTTCGGCCTGTCCAACACGGTCACGACGGGCATCATCAGCGCGAAGAACCGCCCGGTCGCCTCCAGCGACGGCAGCGGCAACCAGGCCTCCTACATGAGCGCCCTGCAGACCGACGCGTCCATCAACCCGGGCAACTCCGGCGGCCCGCTGCTCGACGCGCAGGGCAACGTGATCGGCATCAACTCCGCGATCCAGTCCACCAGCAACGGCGGCTTCGGCACCGGGCAGGCCGGCTCGATCGGCCTGGGCTTCGCCATCCCGATCAACCAGGCCAAGTACGTCGCTCAGGAACTGATCAGGACGGGCAAGCCGGTGTACGCCAAGATCGGCGCGTCGGTCTCCCTGGAGGACGCGGCGGGCGGCGCGAAGATCACCGAGCAGGGCGCGGGCAGCTCCGAGCCCGTCGACCCCGGCGGCCCCGCCGACAAGGCGGGCCTGCGGCCCGGTGACGTCATCACCAAGCTCGACGACCGGGTCATCGACTCCGGCCCCACCCTGATCGGCGAGATCTGGACCCACAAGCCGGGCGACGAGGTCACGATCACCTACGAGCGCGACGGCAAGGAACGCACCACGGAGCTCACCCTGGGCTCCCGCGTGGGCGACAGCTGACCTCACCCGCGGACCCCGGACCCGTTACCCTTGTCCCCGCGCCGCCGATCACCGGCCGGTGCGGGGAGGCGTGCCCGAGCGGCCGAAGGGAACGGTCTTGAAAACCGTCGTGGCAGCGATGTCACCGTGGGTTCAAATCCCACCGCCTCCGCGCGATGAGCAATGAGAACGGCCCCTGACCTGGTAATTCGGTCAGGGGCCGTTCTCGTGCTCGGTTCTCCGCGGCTGGCCGCGGTCCCCATGGCTTCCCGCTCGGCCGGGCACGGCCGGGGCACGTGCGCGCAGTGGTCAGAAGGGAGGTTCGAGATCGCCGCGGCCATCGCTGTGCGGCCCCCGGTCCCAGGGCTCCTCCGGGAGAGGTTCAGGGCCGGGGACGCTGTGGCCCCATGCTTCGAGTGCTTTCCGGGCGACGCGCCGGTTGGGGGCGTCGGCGCTGGTGTCCAGGACGAGGTACGCATGCGCGGCGAGGTGATCGCGGTGCTCGGCGAGCGCGGGGTGCTCGGCGAGGATGAGCGCGGCGATGACGGCGGCTTCGCGCACGTCCTCGTGGCTGTCCTGGAGGAAGGGCGCGACGGCCCGGTAGAGCATCGGGCGCAGGTCCCGGAAGGCCGTCACGGTGGTGTCGGGGGTGAGGAATCCGGGGAAGTACCGCTCCGTGCGGCCGACGATCTCGTCGGAGGCGTCGTAGGCCGTGGAAACCAGCCAGTTCAACAGCGTCGCGCGGATGGGGGCGCTGCGATAGGGCCGGAGGGTCATGGCCGCCGGGTGGCTGAGGATGCCGGCGACATACAGGGCGACGGGGGCGGTGGCTTCGTAGATGGTGTTCTGGTGGCTGACCAGTTCACCCAGCTCCGACAAGGCGGTGACCTGAACCTTGGGATCCGGCTCCAACAGCCGTGCCAGAAGTGCGGGAAGGTCCTCACCGTTCCCGAAAGCCGTCTGGAGTGAGCCCCAGTCGGTTTCCGCCAGGACCACCTGGTAGGGCGGCAAGTCGGGTTCGTGGGGCGCCCCGGTGTGGGAACGGCTGTGGTTCACAGGGCCAACCTGGACCGGACTTCCGACACGATTTCCTTCCGGGGCGGAAGATCCTCCTCGACCCGCCACTCTCCCCGGCTCCCATCCCGGTGCCGGCCGGTCCCCCGCCGGGCGGCCATCAGGTGCCGCGGCTTCGTCCGCTCGGCCGTGCCGGACGACGTACCCGCGCGGGAACCCGCCGGCCGGGGAGGGAGACGGCGGGCCCTCGGCGCAGTGGGCGCGATGACGGTTCCGCTCGGGTGCTCGCGGCCGTCCGGCCCGGGTCAGGGGCGTTCGCGTGCGGACGGGTTGTTCAGGCAGAGCGCGATGTTGCGGACCGCGGCGGTGAGTTCCTCGATCACCCGGGCCGCCTGCTCGGCGTTGTGGAAGGACGGGCTGCCCGCCAGCACCAGGTCCAGTTCCTGCGCGGACCGGAGGGCCGGCCCGAGGCCTTCGAGGGAAGGGGCGGTGGGTGCGGGCGCCTCGGCCGGCGCGGTGGCGGGCACGCTCATACCGGTCGCGGGAACCGCAGGAACCGCGGGAACCGTGGGAAGAGGCGCTGGCGCCGCCGGGTCCGCCGCGGGTGTGCCGGAGGCCGCGGGCGTCGGCGGGGCGGCCGGGGGTGCCGGCGGGGCGGTCGGCGGTGTGCCGGTCCCCGGGTCCGTCCGGCGTCCGTCGAACGGGGCGGGGAAGGCGCCGAAGTCGCCGGTCACGGAGGAGCATTCCTCCGCTTCCGGCCGGTGCGGGTCCTGGGGGGTCCGCCGGTCGTGCGGGGACACGTCCGGCGCGTGGCGTGTGCGGGGGAGTACGAAGTGCTCGAAACCCGGGAACGAGGGCGTGGCGGAGTGGGCGGAGGAGCGCGGGTTGTACTCGGCCTGCCACTGCATGCGGTAACGGTCGACCTGGTCGGCGCAGGCCGTGCGGGCGTGGAAGACGGCCGTGTCCTCCCCCAGGTCCGGGTACCAGAGGTTCGGGCCCGGGAAGCGCACGGTCCGCACCCGGGGGCGGATCGGCTCGGCGCATCCCATGCAGCAGCCCTCCGGCACCATGAGCGGGATACCGCCGTCCTGCTCCGGCCAGCGGGGGCCGCCCTCCCAGCGGTACTCCCCGTGGTGGCAGGGCGGCAGCTCGCCGCAGGCGCGGCAGACGGCGTAGTGCTCGGGGAGGACCCGCCAGTCGTGGCTGGCGGGAGCGCACCAGTGCTTCGGTGTGGAACGGGGCAGGTTCTCGTTGCGCAGCACCAGCACCACCGGGCGTTTGTAGAACTCGGCCCGCTCGGGGGCCGGTTTGACCGCCTGGTTGTTGGCCCGGCGCAGTTCGTTGGCGTGCCACCACAGTTCCACGTGGTCACGCCACGCCTTCTCGTAGGATTCCGGCCACCAGTTGCTCGGGTAGCCGTTGATCTCCAGGATCCGCCACCCCTGCCGGTCCAGTACCACGATGGAGCCGGCCCGCAGCCGCATGTGCGTTCCGTTGTCCCCCTCGTCCGGCCAGTCGTGACGGCCGATACGAGTGGGCTGGTCTGGGAGCCACCTGCGAACCTGCATGTCATGCTCCTCGGCAATGAAACTTCATAGTTTCAACTGGGGCAGTAGGCAACATTCTGAACAATCAGGACGTTTAGGTCGCTGTAGACACGCGCACACCACTGACAGCAGATGATCGAAAAGGTCTCCCGCGGCATCGTTTTCTTTCGCGCGATCTCCTGCCACCAGGCCTTTTCCCCTCTCGCGCCTTCGACGGGGGTGGCCTTCGCGGAGGCCGGGGCAGCGGCTTCGTACCCCGGCGACGGGCCTCGACACTCACCCGTACGTGTGATGACGTTCAGGCTGCCGCCACTCCGTACGTGTGCATCACCTCGCGGAACCGTCACCTCACGCGCCCGGAGCGGGTCCGAGCGCCGGTCTCTAGAACTCTTCGTCCTCGGCCAGTCGTTCCTAGGGCAGGTCCCGCAGTGAGGGCTCCGCTTCACAGCCGGACGGTACGCGCGGGGAGGGCTGGAACCAGACGACGGTGAGGCGGGAGCGGTCATAGGCCGGGTCGAGCGCCTCGGACCGGAAGCTGCCGACGCACGTCACGGCGGGCAGCACCTCCACGGGGCCGAAGGCACCCGCGTACTGGTCGGGGTACTCGCGCGGGGGCGGGATCAGGTGGACCGGAGCGCCGGGGAAGTCGCGCTCGGCGGACCGGAGCAGCCGGTCGATCTTCCGGTCGTTGAGGGGTTTGCACGGATAGCCCTCGAGCATTCCGCCGTACGTCGACGACATCCGCAGCTCGGAGAGGTCGACCGGGCGGCCGGAGTGGAGGAGGACACGGGCGAGCGACATGGTCGGCACTTTAGGGCGGTGGTGCATCGGGGTCTTTCGGTTTTCGTGGGGGAACAGGGCGGCATGGGTGACGGGCGAGGGATGGTCAGGGGCGGTGCCCCGCCAGCCGTGCCGCCGACGCGATCGTCGCGCGGGCTTCGTGTTCGGACAGGCCGGTGCTGAGGGCCGCGTCTACCAAGGGGGTTACCAGAGCCGGGCCGATTCCGTCCTCGTAGGCGCGGCAGGCCGCCCAGAACAGGCGGGTGTTGCGCTGGCCCTCGTGTGCCGCGAGGACGAACTGGACCAGGCCCCGGCCGTGTCCGTCGGCCGGTGGGGACGCCGGGTGGTGGGCGCGGGGCGGTGGGAGGAGCAGGCGCAGAAGGGCGGGCGGACAGGGCGCCGGGGCCAGACGCGCGGTGCCCGGGGCGGTGGTGTACGGGCCGTGGTCGGTGTGGGAACCGGGGCCGACGAGATAGCCGCCGGCGCCCCGGATGTCGATGCCGGGGGCCAGCCGGCCCGCGGAGTTGGGGACGACGACGTCCGGCGGGCCGCTCAGCCACAGGTGACGGCCGCCGCTCGGGGTGAGGACGATCACCGTGGCGGGGATCGTGAACAGGTGGCGCCGGGCCAGTTCGCGCAGGGCGGCGAACGAGTCCGTACCGGTCTTGATGTCCAGGTCGACGCCGATGAGGTGGTGCGGGGGCAGTCCGCAGGCGATGCCGTAGCCGGTGGCGCGGGGTGCGGCGGCGAACAGTGCGCGGATGCGGGCGGGATCGGTGGAGGCATCGTGGATGCCGTGGCCGAAGCGGCCGCATTCGCCGCGGCAGGGCGGACCTGACGGCTCCGGGTCGTCGCGGTGCGGGGAGCGCAGGGCCGGGAGTTTCGTCCGGGACAGGGGGATGACGGCCAGTCCGCGTTCGGCGGCTGACAGGGCGTGTGCGAGGGCCAGGGTCGCGGCCTGCCGGTCGGTGGTGGCCATGCCTCTATTTTCGTACGAATGTTCGAGCAAGGGAAGGGGGCTGTCCGTCGTGCCGGGGCGGGGGCGGCGGGTGGCGGGGATGGCGGAACGCTTCATCCCTTACGGGAGCGGGGCGGGGTTCTCCCCTAGGAAAAGGGTGGGATTCAAGGGGCGCGTCAGGGTTTATCGCCTTGTCGTCACACTTGCGTGCGAATAACGGTGTCCAGGGTGGTTCGCGAGGGTTTCCCCGGGCAGCCTTGATCTCGCGACGTCGTCCACAGCGCCGGGGCGGGGGGACAACTTCCCTGGTAACAGCCGTACTTCACACACGCACGGTCATGAGCCGCACACGGTCATGAGCCGGTGCGTCCTTGTTCTGGAGGGAACACACCATGGCAAGCATCCGTACCGCCCGCGTCATCGCCGCGGTCTCCGCCCTGCCGCTCGCGGCCGCCCTCTTCACCGGCGTCGCGGCGGCGGACGGCGGCGCCCTCGCGGACGACGGATCGAACGCGACGGCCACCAGTTCCGAGAACGACGCCCTGGGCAGCGGTGTCGGCGGCGACAACTTCGGCAACTCGGCCACCACGCAGCAGCAGGCCACCGGAGCCGGCGCCACGAACCAGAACAACACCGCCCAGGTCACCGGCTCCGCCTTCACGGCCGTCAACCAGGGCAACGACAACGTGGCCATCGTCTTCACCCCGCTGTGGTGAGGCCGGCGCCCTGACCGTGCGGGCGTGCTTCGTGGGGTGCGGGGCGTCCGGGCGGCGGTGCTTCGGTGTCGTCGCCCGGTCGTTCCAGGGGCGCTCCCTCGGGGTCCGACCCGCAGTACCCCTCACCCACCGGTCCACCTTCAGGAGGTGCAGCCGGCCCCACCCCTACAACCTGAGGGGGACGTGCCTTCGGGACCTGCGGGCGATCCGCCGGACCGGCCCCGCTCATAGCGTGGAGCCATGACCACACCCGTCTGCACCAGCGCTTCGAAAGCCGCCACTCCAGCGACAGCGGCGCAGACCCTCCCGTACCCGTCGTTCTCGTCGTACATGAGGGCTCGCCAGCCGGTGCTCCTGCGTACCGCCCGGTCGCTGACCGGGAACCCGAGCGACGCGGAGGACCTGCTGCAGACCGCGCTCACCAAGACGTACGTCGCCTGGGAGCGCATAGAGGACCACCGGGCGCTCGACGGCTACGTGCGCCGGGCGCTGCTGAACACGCGCACCTCGCAGTGGCGCAAGCGCAAGGTCGACGAGTTCACCTGCGACGAGCTGCCCGAGCCCGACCCGGTGCCCGGCGGCGACGACCCGGCCGAGCAGCAGGCGCTGCGTGACGCGATGTGGCGGGCGATCATGCGGCTGCCCGCGCGGCAGCGGGCGATGGTCGTGCTGCGGTACTACGAGGACCTCAGCGAGGCGCAGACGGCCGAGGTGCTCGGCGTCTCGGTGGGCACGGTGAAGTCGGCCGTGTCGAGGGCGCTCGGCAAGCTCCGCGAGGACGCCGAACTGGGGCTCGTCCGCGGCTGACACGCTCCGGTCCGCCGACGCGGCGTGATCGATCATTCGCTCCCCTAGTGACATACCGCGCGGTATGTGCGCAGAATCGGCGCAACTCTTACCGCCCCGCAGGCAATGTCGCCCAGGAGGACGCCGTGCTGAGCACCATGCAGGACGTACCGCTGCTGATCTCGAGGATCCTGACCCACGGGTCGACGATCCACGGCACCTCGCAGGTGACCACCTGGACCGGCGAGGGCGCACCGCACCGCCGTTCCTACGCGGAGATCGGCGCCCGGGCGGCCCAGCTGGCCCACGCCCTGCGCGACGACCTCGGCGTCACCGGCGACGACCGGGTCGCCACCCTGATGTGGAACAACGCCGAGCACGTCGAGGCGTACTTCGCGATCCCCTCCATGGGTGCCGTCCTCCACACCTTGAACCTCCGCCTGCCGGCCGAGCAGCTCGCGTGGATCGTCAACCACGCCGCCGACCGGGTGATCATCGTCAACGGTTCGCTGATCCCGCTCCTCGCGCCCCTGCTGCCGCACCTCAAGACCGTCGAGCACGTGGTCGTCTCCGGCCCCGGAGACCGTTCCGCGCTGGCGGACGCCACCGCGCGGGTGCACGAGTACGAGGACCTGCTCGCCGGGCATCCCGTCGCCTACGACTGGCCGGAGCTGGACGAGCGCGCCGCCGCCGCCATGTGCTACACCTCCGGCACCACCGGCGACCCCAAGGGCGTGATCTACAGCCACCGCTCCATCTACCTGCACTCCATGCAGGTCAACATGGCGCAGTCGATGGGCCTGACCGACCAGGACACCTCGCTGGTCGTGGTCCCGCAGTTCCACGTCAACGCCTGGGGCCTGCCGCACGCCACCTTCATGACCGGCGTCAACATGCTGATGCCGGACCGCTTCCTGCAGCCCGCCCCGCTCGCCGAGATGATCGAGGCCGAGCGGCCGACCCACGCCGCCGCCGTCCCCACCATCTGGCAGGGCCTGCTCGCCGAACTGACCGCCAGGCCGCGGGACGTCTCCTCCCTCACCCAGGTCACCATCGGCGGCTCCGCCTGCCCGCCCGCCCTGATGGAGGCGTTCGACAAGCTGGGCATGCGGGTCTGCCACGCCTGGGGCATGACGGAGACCTCCCCGCTCGGCACCATCGCCCGCCCGCCGGCCCACGCCGTGGGCACCGAGGAGGAGTTCGCCTACCGGCTGACCCAGGGCCGCTTCCCGGCCGGCGTCGAGGCCCGCCTCACCGGCCCCGGCGGCGAACGCCTCCCCTGGGACGGCGAGTCGGCCGGCGAGCTGGAGGTGCGCGGCGCGTGGATCGCCGGCGCCTACTACAACGGTCCCGACGCCGAACCCCTGCGCCCCGCCGACAAGTTCAGCGAGGACGGCTGGCTGAAGACCGGCGACGTGGGCACCATCTCCCCCGACGGCTTCCTCACCCTCACCGACCGCGCCAAGGACGTCATCAAGTCCGGCGGCGAGTGGATCTCCTCGGTCGAGCTGGAGAACGCGCTGATGTCCCACCCGGACGTCGCCGAGGCCGCCGTCGTCGCCGTCCCGGACGACAAGTGGGGCGAGCGCCCGCTGGCCACGGTCGTCCTCAAGGAGGGCTCCACCGCCGACTTCACCACCCTGCGGTCCTTCCTCCAGGAGGAGGGAAAGATCGCCAAGTGGCAGCTCCCGGAGCGCTGGACGGTGATCGCGGCAGTGCCGAAGACCAGCGTCGGCAAGTTCGACAAGAAGGTGCTGCGCAGGCAGTACGCCGCCGGGGAGCTGGACGTCACCCGGCTCTGACACGGCGTACGCCGGACGCGCCGGGCGGTGAGGCGGAACCTCACCGCCCGGCGGCGTGTGGCTCCGTCACCGGTGGAGGGGCGAGCCGTACGGCGACGGCCGCCACCGCCGGCACCACCCTCACCGCCGTACCGCCGTGCTCCCCCATCCCAGCGCCAGCCAGACCGCCGCCACCGCCGACACCCCGCTCCAGCCGAAGTGGGTGAAGGCGCTGCCCGCGAGGGCCGAGGCGGTGGCGCCGCCGGCGAAGCCGGAGACGACATAGGCCGTGTTGGCGACGGCCGGGCTGGAGGTGGTGGTCAGGGCGAGGGTCTGGTTGGCGACGTGGGAGGCGACCAGGGCCGCGTGGATCGCGACCGCGGCGACGAACAGCGCCCAGACGACCTGCCCGCCCAGCCAGAACAGCGGCACGGAGACGGCCGCGAGCAGATACGCACTCCGTACGACCCGGGCGGCGCCGAAACGGTCGACCAGCCCGCCCGCCAGCGGTGCCACCGCGCTCGCCGCGAGCCCGAAGAGCCCGAACAGTCCGGCGGTGGCGGTGGACAGGCCGTAGGCCGGGCCCGTCAGCAGCAGGGCGAGCGAGGTCCACAGGGCGCTCCACGCGCCGAACATCCCCGCCTGGCGCACCGACGCGCGCCACAGGTCGGGCGAGCGGCGCAGCAGCCCGGGCAGCGCGGCGAGGCCGCCGAACAGCGAGCCGTCGCGGCGGCGCCGTCCGGACGGCAGGACCAGGGCGGTGGCGATGCCCAGAGTGAGCGTGAGGACGGCCGCGCCCGCGAACACCCACCGCCAGCCGAAGGCCTCCCCGGCGAGACCGCCGAGGACCCGGGCCGCGACGATGCCGGTGAACAGGCCGGCGATCACGGCCGCGACATGGCGGGCGCGGCGGGCGGCGGGGGCGCGTTCGGCGACCAGCGGGACGAGGAGCTGCGGTACGACGGTCCCGGCCGAGGCGACGAACACGGCGGCCGCCAGTGCGCCCGTGCCGGGGGCGACGGCGGCGGCGAGCAGGGCCACGGTGGTGACCAGGGTGAGGACGGTGACCAGCCGGCGCCGGTCGGCGGTGTCGCCGAGCGGGGCGAAGAAGAGCAGGCCGACGGCGTACCCGAGCTGGGCGACCGAGGCGATCCAGGCCACGGCCGACGACGTGGAGCCGAAGTCGCGGGCGATCAGGGAGAGCAGGGGCGCGGCGAGGTAGATGTTGGCGGCCGTGACCGCGGTGCACACGGCGATGAGCGTGAGGAACGCACCGGAGCCGCGGGACGGGCCCGGACCCGGATGCCGATCGGGAGTGGTGACCGGTGGCCTGCGGGCGGACCGGCCGGTGGCGCTGGGCGCTGAGGACATGAGCGGGATACCCCTTCGAGCCTGCTCTAACAACTAACTGGTTGGTTGGCTGATGAGGGAACAGTCTGGACTTCCGCCGGATTCCCTGTCAACCAAACAGTTGGTTACCCTGTCCTCATGGCAGTCAGGGACCCCGAGGCCACCAAGGCCCGGATCTTCGAGGCGGCGGTCGCAGAGTTCGCCCGCCACGGCATCGCCGGCGCCCGCATCGACCGCATCGCGGCCGAGGCGAAGGCCAACAAGCAGCTCATCTACGCCTACTTCGGCAACAAGGCGGAGCTGTTCGCGATCGTCCTGGAGCGGAAGATGCTGGACCTCGCCGAGTCCGTCCCCGTCGACCCGGACGACATCGAGGGCTGGGTCGACCGGCTGATGGACTACCACGCCGCCCACCCCGAACTGCTGCGCCTGCTCTTCTGGGAGGGCCTGGAGTACGGCACCGACGAGCTGCCCCACGAGGGCGAACGCCAGGAGCACTACGTCCGCAAGGTCGCCCTGCTCCGGGACGGCCAGGAGCGGGGCGTCGTCACCGACGCCATCCCGGCCGGCGACCTGCTGTTCCTGCTGACCGCGCTGGCCAACTGGACGGCCGTCGTCCCGCAGATGCGCCGCATCCTGGTCGGCGGGGAGGCGGACGACCGTGCCCGGCTGCGCGCGTCCGTGAAGGAGGCGGCCCGCCGCCTGGCCGCCCGCTGACGGCGGTGCGCGCAGCCGGTGCCGACGGGCCGACTCCCGCCGTGCCGCATCAGCCGGCCGGTGCGCGCAGCCGGGTGCGGGTCAGTTGGTCCCGATCCGCGACAGCAGGTCGACGAGCCTGTCCTGCACCTCTTCGCTGGTGGACCGCTCCGCAAGGAACAGCACCGTCTCGCCGGAGGCCAGCCGCGGCAGGTCCGCCTGGCCGACGGCGGCCGTGTAGACGACGAGCGGGGTGCGGGTGAGCTGTCCGTTCGCCCGCAGCCAGTCGACGATCCCGGCGGGCCCGGCCTGGCGCGGGTGCACCCGCATCAGGTCCATCACCACCAGGTTCGGCCGGAACTGCCCCGCCAGCGCCACCGCGTCGGCGTCACTCGCGGCCCGCGCGACCTGCATCCCGCGCCGCTCCAGCGTCCCGGTCAGCGCCAGCGCGATCTCCGCGTGCTCCTCGATCAGCAGCACGCGCGGGGGGTGCTGATCGCTGTCGCGCGGCGCGAGCGCCTTCAGCAGTACGGCGGGATCGGCGCCGTACGCGGCGTCGCGCGAGGCCTGTCCGAGCCCGGCCGTGACCAGCACCGGCACTTCGGCGGCCACCGCGGCCTGCCGCAGCGACTGCAGGGCCGTACGGGTGATCGGCCCGGTCAGCGGGTCCACGAACAGCGCGGCGGGGAACGCCGCGATCTGCGCGTCGACCTCCTCGCGCGAGTGCACGATCACCGGCCGGTAGCCGCGGTCGCTCAGCGCCTGCTGGGTGGTGACGTCCGGCGCGGGCCACACCAGCAGCCGGCGCGGGTTGTCCAGCGGCTCCGGCGGCAGCTCGTCGTCCATCGGCTGCGGACGCGGCGGGTCCGCCACCTCGACGGCCCCGCCCGGACCGTCCAGCGGCTCGGGCCCCTCGGCGGCGTTCGCGTCGGGCGCCCCTATGGCGTACGACCGTCCGGTGCCCTCGGTCCCCGGCGCGAGCCGGGAGTGCGCCGGGGCGTGTGCGTGCGCGCCGGCGGGTACGGGCTCGGCCGGCGGATGAGGGCGCGCGTTCTGCTCGCCGCCCGCGGCCGGTTCGGGGCGCGTACCGAGCTTGCGGCGGCGGCCGGAGCCGCCCGGCTGGTGCGGGGGAGGCGTGGCCGACGGCAGCGGCTGCTGCACCTGGGCGGCCTGCCGGTTGAACGGCACACCCTGCCCCAGCGTCCGCACGCTGATCGCCCGCCCCTGCGTGGAGTTCGGATCGACCGGCGCCGAGGCCTCCGCCGGCAACGGCTGAGCGGCCCGCCGCGCCGGCGCGCCCTCGGGCGGCAACGGGGTGCCGGCGGCGGGGGTCGGCTGCGGCGGGCCCGCGGCCGCCGGTACGGCCGTACCGGCACCGGAGGTGTCACCGGCGGCGGGCCACTGCTGCGGGACGGGACCACCTCCGGCCGCGGCACCCGACCCGGGCGCGGCCTCGGCGGGAAGCGGCTGAGCGACGGGAAGCGGCTGCGCCGCCTGCCCCTGCGGGGGTACGGCGGCACCGGGAGCCGGTACCGGGGCGCCGGGTGCCGGGGGCGTGGCGCCCGGCGGCGGTACGGCGGTGCTGTGTGCGGCTACGGGAGCCCCTTGCGGGGGGACGGCCGCGCCTTGTGCGGGCACGGATGCGGCCTGCGGCGCGGCGGACGTGCCCTGCGGGGGGACGGCGGCACCGTGTGCCGGTACCGGGGTCCCCTGCGGAGGAACGGCCGCGCCCTGTGCGGGTACGGGAGCTCCGTGCGCCGGGGGCGTGGCGCCCTGCGGCGGGACAGCGGCACCGTGTGCCGGTACCGGAGCCCCCTGCGGAGGAACAGCCGCGCCCTGTGCGGGCACGGGAGCGCCCTGCGCCGGAGCCGCGGCACCTTGCACCGGGACCGCGGCACCGGGTGCCGGAACAGGAGCGCCGGGTGCCGGGACCGCGGAGCCCTGCGGCGGGACCGCGGCACTGTGTGCGGCTACGGGAGCCCCTTGCGGGGGAACGGCCGCGCCCTGTGCGGGCACGGGTGCGCCCTGCGGCGCGGCGGACGTGCCCTGCGGCGGAACCGCGGCCCCCTGGGCCGGAACAGCCGTCCCCTGTGCCGGTACGGGAGCCCCCGGCGGCGGGACCGGAGTCCCCTGAGGCGCGGCAGGCACCCCCTGCGCGGGTGCCGCCTCCCACGGCGCCGAAGCCCCCGGAGCCTGGACGGTCGCCGCCTGGGCGGCCGGAACGGGAGCCCCGGTGGGTGCGCCGTCGGGCCCTGCCGGCTGGGCGGCGGCCCGCCGGCGGCGGCCCGTCGGTGCGCTGGTGGGGTGCGGCTGCGGCGGGGTGTGGTCGTCGGCCTGGTCGTGCGGAACGGCGTCATGGCGGCCGTTGTCGACCCGGGCCTGTCCGGCAGCCCCGACAGACTCGATCCGCCCGGTCGCGTCGGCCTGTCCGATCGCCTCGGCCTGGGCGGGCAGGCCGGTGTGCTGTTCCTGGTCCGCCTCGGCCGGTGGCAGCGCGAACACCGTACGGGGCGCCGCCTCCTGCGCCGCCGCCCGCTCGGTGGCGGCGGCCAGCGCACGCCGGCGCCGTCCCGTCGGCTGCGCCTGCGCCTGCTCCGAAGCCTGAGCCGGAACATGCACCGCGACCTCGGTCTGCGGGGTGCCGGACGGCGCGGGCAGCGCCGGCGGCAGCGCGTGCTGTTCGCCGGACCCCTGCCGGGCGCGCTGCCCGGACGGCCCCGGCACCCCCTGCGGCGGTACGGTCCCGCCCAGCCCGGTGTTCGACGCGGCGGCCCCCGCCGCGTGCTCGGCGGCGGTGACGACGGCCCCCTCGGACACCCCGGCGGCCCCGGCGAGCTCGACCTCGGCACCCACCGCGGCCGGCGCGTCCTCGGCCGGCCGGCCGCGCCGCCGCCCGGTGCCGCCGGACGCCTGCGCGGGCTCGTCGTCGACGGCGGCGGCCGCCCGGCGCCTGCGCCGTCCGGTGGGCGCGGAGTCCGTACCGGAACCGTCGTCCGGACCCGGCACCTCGCTCTCCAGGAAGGCGTCCACGGACGCGCGCCGCGCCCGGCGCCGCCCGCCGCCGGCGGGGACCGGCTCGGCGGGAACGGCCACCTCGGCCGACACCGCCGACACCGCCGGCGCTGCCGGTCCGGCGGCCGGCACGGACCCCGCCCCGTTCCCGATCGGCACCTCGAGGACGAACGCGCTGCCGCTCATCCCGGGCACCTCGTGCGTCTGCAGCACACCGCCGTGCGCCCGGACGATCCCGCGCACGATCGGCTCGTGCACCGGGTCGCCGCCGCCGTACGGCCCGCGCACCTCGATGCGGACGACCTCACCGCGCTGCGCCGCCGCGACCACGACCGTGTTGTCCAGGTAACCGCCCGCCGACACAGGCGTGTTGCCGGTCGCGTCGACACCCGCGACGTCCGCGACGAGATGCGCGAGGGCGGTCGCGAGCAGCCGCGGGTCGACCTCGGCCTCGATGGGCGGCGCGTGCACCGCGAACTGCACCCGCCCGGGCCCGATGAGCTCCACGGCCCCGTCGACCCCGGCGGCGACGACGGCGTCGAGCATCACCTTCGTACGGGCGATCTGCTCACCACCGGCGTCGAGCCGCTGGTAGCCGAGGACGTTGTCGATGAGGGTGGTGATCCGGGCGTAGCCGGCCGACAGGTGGTGGAGCACCTGGTTGGCCTCGGGCCACAGCTGACCGGCGTCGTCGGAGGCCAGCGCGGACAGCTCCCGGCGCAGCTCCTCCAGCGGGCCCCGCAGGGACCGCCCCAGCAGGGTGAGCAACTGGTCGTGACGCGCGGCGAGGGCCTCGTAGCGGTCCTTCTCCCGCTCGCCGAGCGCGGCGTACCGCTCCTCGTTCGCGGCGAGTTCCTCCGCGTGCTGCTCGCGCAGCTTCTCCAGCTCGGTGACGTGGCCCTGGCGCAGGGCGGTGAGCTCGGAGCCGTGCTCCTCGGCGAGCCGCTCCAGCTCCTCGGCGTGCTCCCGCTCGGCCTGCTCCTTCTCCTCGGCGAGCGCGTCGTAGGGGCGGCGGTCGAGGAACGTCATGACGGCACCGACGAGCTGGTCGCCGTCGCGCACCGGCGCGGTCGTCAGGTCGACCGGCAGCTTGTCGCCGTTCTTGGCGTACAGCACCTGACCGCGCACCCGGTGCTTGCGCCCGGAGCGCAGGGTGTCGGCGAGCGGGGACTCGTCGTACGGGAAGGGGGAGCCGTCGGCACGCGAGTGGAGGACGAGCGTGTGCAGCTCGCGCCCGCCGAGTTCACCGGCCCGGTAGCCCAGTATCTGGGCGGCGGCCGGGTTGACGAGGACGATCCGCCCGTCGGTGTCGGTCCCGACGACACCCTCGGAGGCGGCCCGCAGGATCATCTCGGTCTGCCGCTGCGAACGCGCCAGCTCGGCCTCGGTGTCGACGGTGCCGGAGAGGTCGCGGACGACGAGCATCAGCAGCTCGTCGCCGGTGTAGCCGGAATTGTCGTACGCCTGCTGGCCGTTCTCCAGATTCGCACTGGTGACCTCGACCGGGAACTCGGTCCCGTCGGTCCGCCGGGCGACCATCCGCGTCGGCTTGGTCCGCGCCCGGGGATCGATGTGGTCGGGCCGCCGCATGGAGCCCGGGATGAGCTTGGAGTCGAAGTCCGGCAGCAGGTCCAGCAGCCCGCGCCCCACCAGCGCCGTGCCCGGGGTCTCGAAGGCCTCCAGGGCGATGGCGTTGGCGTTGACGATCGTCCCGTTGGCGTTGACCAGCACCAGGGCGTCCGGGAGCGCGTCCAGTATGGCTGCGAGGCGAGCAGTGCCCCGGGATGGCCTGCTGCTCACGAGACGCTTCCTCCCTGTTACCGCGACGTGCCGACCGCTCGGGCCATCTTGCCAACCTGCCCGCAGCGTGTCACGCGAGGGAGTCTAAGGGCTGGGATTGCGCTCGCGACGCCGGATGGGACGGACATCGCACGGGAAAGTGACGGCGATGTGACGCCCGGTACGTCCGGAACACGCGACTGCCTGCACCGACGCGTCCCGAACCTTCGCGGGACCTTTACGTCCCCTGTGCCCCGACTCGCCACCACGCGCCCCCTGTCCCACCCGTCACTCCCGCCGCCCCCGAGGTCTCCCTCACCCGCGTCCCCCGGCGCCCGCTGCGGGCAGCAGCGGCACCAGCCGGTCCCAGCGGACGATCTCGCATCCGTTCGTACGGTCGTAGGCCGCGTCGACGGGGCGGCCGGCCCAGGTGCCGGTGACGCGGGCGGTGGCGGGCCCGCCGTACTGCAGGGTGCAGACGGTGTCCCGCGGCACCGGGGCGAAGGCGTCCCGCCCCCACCGCGTGTTCCGCTCGACGGCCGCGCAGGCCCCGGCGGGGTCGGGATGGTCGCCGCCACCGGGCCGGCACCGCACCTCGTACGTCCCGTCCGCCCCGCCGCCCGCGTCGCGCACGGTGACGGTGAGGCGGTCACCGCGCGGGGGAGCGCCCTGCGCGTACGCCGCCGGGGGCGCGGTGGACAGCGAGGTGAGGGCCGCGACGGCGACGAGCCGCCACAGCACGGGCACGGGGCGCGCGGTGTCCGCCCGCCGGCCCCGCGACACGACCTGAGGAATGAGCTGCGACATGGCCTGATCAACGCGCCACCGCGCGGGACGTCGCGCCACACCGACGCGAGGGCGGAAGTGCTTTGCCCTGCGGGCTCCCCGCCTAGTACCGTGGGTGGCGATTGGTGACAGCCCACGCGGGTGTGTCATCATCGGCACGCACCGATCCACTCGCGCTCACGCGCGGAGGGCTCTGTGCATGGAGGCGTCGCCTAGTCCGGTCTATGGCGCCGCACTGCTAATGCGGTTTGGGTCTTAAAGCCCATCGAGGGTTCAAATCCCTCCGCCTCCGCCACCTCACGAAGCCCCGGTCCCATGGCCGGGGCTTCGTCGTTCCCGCTCCCTGGCCGATCCCGCGTTTGCGCAGGTCACAAGGGGTGAGCCAAACGGATTTCACATGACGGCGGCAGTCATGTAATGTTCTTCCTGTCGCCGCGAGCGGGCCGAAAGGACCGGGGAGCGGCGAGAAAACTGAAAAGACAAGCACTCGTAGCTTAACGGATAGAGCATCTGACTACGGATCAGAAGGTTGCAGGTTCGAATCCTGCCGAGTGCACACAGGTGAGAGGCCCCGGAGAGATCCGGGGCCTCTTGCGTTTCAGGGGCGTACAGCAGCGAAGTACAGCAACCGGCTTCGACTAGTCGGTGCCGCTACCACCCATCGCGTTCGACAGCTTGCCGATCGCGGCGCGCACCTCCTCCTCGCTCGCTTCGGCGTAGACCTCCATCGTCATGGCGATCTGCGAGTGCCGCAGGATGCGCTGCGCCACCTTCGGGTGGACCTTGAGAGCCACCAGGAGCGAGCTGCACGTGTGCCGGGTGTTCCGGAGTGGGATCACCCGGAGTCCGGCGCGGCGAGCGCGCAGGGCGAACATGCGGGTCATGTTGCCTGGCTCGATGGGCGTGCCGTACTTCGTGGTGAAGACCAGGTCGTGATCGTTCTGCCAGAGCTCCCCGACGGCCTTCCGGTCTCCGATCTGCTGTGCGCGACGCATCCGCAGAGCTTTGAGGCAGAGTGCCGGCAGAGGAAGGAAGTCGTCGGAGTCCTCGGTCTTGGTCTCCCGGTGCAAGATCTGACGTCCGGCGCGCTGGATCTGGTGGTCCACGTACAGCTCGCCCCGCTCGAAGTCCACGGACTTCCACGTCAGCCCCAGGACCTCACCACGACGCAGGCCGAGGCAGAGCACCAGGACCCACGCGGCGAAGAGGTGGTCATCCCGCGCGGCGGCATCGGTGAGGAACTGGCTTGCCTCCGCGACCGACCAAGGCTTGATCCGGCGACGTCGCGGCTTGGGCACCTTCACCAGCGAAGCGACGTTCTTACTGATCAGCTCCTCGGAGACCGCATGGGTCAGGGCCGCCCGCAGGGCATCACGCGCGGCCTGGACCACACGGCGGGACGGATAGGACTCGCAGCACTCCCCGATCGCACAGCACTTCCGACGGGAAGGCTCCCGCTTCGCGTCCTTGCCCTGAGCGCAGCACTGGCAGACGGTAGCCAGCTTGGTAAGCCACTCGCGGACATCCCGGACCGTGAGCCGGTCCAGTCGCTTCGAGCCGAGGTGCGGAACGATGTAGAGCCGGGCGGAACCCTCGTACGAGACGTACGACAAGGGAGCCAGGTTCGGCTTCACGACCGAGTCGAGCCAGTACGCGAGGAAGGTGCTCACCGTCGGGTGCCGGGTGGCCACAGGCCCTCTTTTCGCCTCCGCATGGAGGTTGAGCCACTTCTCGTGAACCTCCTCCCGGGTCTTCCCATAGGCGTACTTCCGAGCCCGCTTGCCGTCCGGTTTGGTCACCCAGACGTAGGCCGCGTAACCGTTCTTGTACTGGTAGATCGAGCCTTCGCCGTTGGCGCGCTTGCCGCTCATGCCGACATCTCCTCAGCCTGAGAGGCGACGTGCTGCACGTACTCGTCCACCTAGGCCGGGAGGATGCGACGGTTACGGCCGACCTTGACGGAGCGGATCTCTCCGGTGAGGACGAGCATCTTGGTCTTGGACAGGCCAAAGCCGAGCATCTCGGCCACCTCTGCCGTGGTGTACCACTTGCGTGTGATCACAGCCGTCGTCATGTGGCGGTTCCTTCCAGGTCGAGCAGAGCGGGTAGTTCCTCGCGGGCGGTTTCGCGGTTGTGCTGGATGTCGCGGCGGATGTTGGCGGCGAGCCAGGATTCGCCGGGGGTGTGGCCGTGGCCGGCGTAGGTCCAGTGGGCGAGGGTCAGAGTGGTTGCCTCCGTGTCGTCGAGGTCGGGCAGGCCGAGGGCGGCGCGTTGCTGGGCGGCGCGGTAGTCGGCGCGGACCTGGCGCAGGGCGCCGAGGGTGGTGGAGTAGCTGCGGGACTTGGTGGAGAAGTGGCCGCGGAAGCCGAGCATGTGGGCCCACCGGGCCAGCAGCCGATCGCAGTAGAGCGGCTGGAGGTCGATGCACGCGGCCATCAAGCGCCGGGCGTGCTCGGGGATCTCCAGGCGGGCGAGGTCTTCACCCAGCCCGGTGCCCTGGCAGGTGGCGCAGCGGCCGAGTGCTGAGCCGGCGCGGTCGTAGCGGGGGGAACGGCCGGTGCCCCGGCAGGTACGGCAGTGCACGGGGGCGTCCGTGGCGCCGGTGGTCTCGGCCGCTTTGGTGGCGTACTTGGCGACGTAAGAGGCGACCGCCTGTTCGCTGATCTCCTCGCCGCCGCCGAAGGCCCGGATCGGCCGTACGTCGAGCTGGGTGCCCCAGCGCAGGGTGCGGGCCGGCTGGTCCCCGGCGGCGGGGACGTCGACGCCGACGCGGGCGGCGGCGGCATGGATCGCGTCGGTGAGCAGGTCGAGGGTGGCCCACGCGGGCGGCGGACTGTCGGGCCCGTCGGGTCCGTCGAAGCGGATCACGGCATGGAAGTGCACCGCGCCGCGCTTCTGGTACTCGGCGACCTTGCCGAAGGAGACGCGCGACTGTTCGCGGGTGTCCTTCTGCGTGAGCCCGGCCCACTTGGCGATCTCCCGGCGCAGGTAGATCGTGAAGTAGCGCCACAGCTCGGAGGCGTGGTTGTTCCACAGCACCGCGCCCTCGTAGTCGTACGCCTCCGGGTCGAGCGGGGTGCCCAGCTCGGGAGCGTCCTCGCCGTGGCGGACACCGCAGCGGCAGGGCCGGTCACCGGGCCGGTTGTGGACCGGGCCGAACGAGGGTGCGGTGAGGGTGGCGAACACCCGCGGGTGGTCCCGGATCGTCTCCGGAGTGCCCTTGGCCGGGTCGCCGATGAGGCCGGCGCGGATCAGGTGGTAGGTGTCGCCCGCGTACGTCCAGGCGCAGGAGGGGCAGCGCGAGGCGCGGCGGTTGCCGCAGGCGACGCGGAGTCGCCCGCCCGGTTCGGTGTCGGTCGAGTACGCGTGCAGCACGTGCCCGGTGACAGCGTCGCGGGTGACGGTCGAGCCCATCAGGTGGATCGGGTCGGAGCAGCCGCCGGTACGTCGGATCTGGTCTTGGATGCGGTCGAAGCCGGTGGACCCGGCCAGCCTCAGCACGTCGGCGAGGGTGGCCGGGTCCAGGCCCGCCATGGTGGCGGCGTCGGTCACGCGTCGTCCTCCTCGGCGGCGTGGCGGTCCATCCAGTCCTCCGCACACACCTTGTGCACGGGCTTGCCCCGGTCGGAGCGCAGCGGGGTCGGCTTGTCGCAGAGGACGCACGGCTGGTCGCCGGTGTGGTCGAAGTGCTCGGGCGAGCGCCAGTCGAGGAGAGCCACGGCCGTCACCTCCCGGCCGGCGCGTTGAACCGGCGGCGCGGCATGCGGGGGTAGACACCCCAGCCCCAGCACGCCGGACAGATGACGGGGACGGTGACACGCTGCCCGTAGCGGTCACGGGACCCGCGGTCGATGACCACGATGGCGAAGCCGTCGCAGTGGGGGCAGACGCGGGCGGCGAAGGGGTCGTTGTGATGCATGATGAGGACAGCCCTTTCGGATCGAAAGATCAGGAAGTGGTGGAGCCGTCCGGGGCGGCGGACACTTGGCGGTTGAGGCCGCCCCGGAGGGCGTTAGCGGCGGCGGTTGCGGCGCTTGGAGTAGGCCGGCGGGATCGCGTCGTAGGAGTCGCGGCCCTGCTCGAACGAGGCGCGGTCGCTCCCGCTCAGACCGGACTCGCCGATCTGCCGGGTGATGCGTCGGACGGTCTTGCGGTCGCCATGGCGCCGGGCGATGGCGTACTCACGGCCGAGTTCGGTCATCTCCGGGTTGGCCGGGGTGTCGTTGCTCTTGCGGCTGAAGAAGCCCATGTCAGATGCCCTTCCTGGTCTTGGAGGTGCGATTGATCGCGTAGCTGAGTCCGCCGGTGGCCGACAGAACCGCGACGGCGGCGCCGGCGATGGCCTGGACGACGAAGGCGATCACCAGCAGCACCGCGACCGACCCCGTGACGACCACGAGCGTCAGGACGATGGGCCCCCGGTAGGAGCGGGGTGCTTCCTGGACGATCACGACGCGGCGCAGGTCGGTGCCGGGCGGGATCTGCCGGTAGAGGTCGGCGGGGATGTGACCGGCGCGAAGCTGGTCTTCGGGGAGCTGCATGGTGGTGGCCTCCTCTCAGGTGCAGCGGTGGGTACGGGCGGCGAGTTCGGCCGCGGAGCGGTCGCGGTGCTCGGTGGAGAAGCCGCAGTTCGGGGCGGTGCAGGCGGCGGTGTGCCGGGTCTGGCCGCGGCCGTTGTTGAACGTGCCGACCTTGACGGGGCCGATGCGGATCACGTCGTAGAAGCGGTTCGGGCGCACGAAGGGGTCACCTCCTTTCAGGCGAGTTGGGCGACGATCGCGCCGGCGAGGTCTTCCGGGATGCCGAGGCGAGCGCGCAGGGTGGCGGTGTCGATGTCCGTGCCGGTACGGGTGCGGTGCTCGGTGGCGACCTTGCGCGCGTGGTCCACCAGCGCGGGCGGAACCGCGGGGGCCGTGGCTTGAGGAAGTGCTGGAGCAGGCTCCGGTGTGGTGACCTCCGGGGCCGGTTCGGGTGTCTCGGGGCGGTCGACGACCGGCACGGGAGCAGGCGCAGAGACCGGTTCCGGCGCGGGGTTGGTGGGTTGGTGGACGAGGAGGGTGCCGCCGAGGAAGGCGAGCGCGGGCCAGCCGGCGACGAGGATGCGCAGCCAGGCCGGGACGTGGTCGAGGTCGAGGAGTCCGGCGGTCGCCACGTTCGCGCCGAGCGAGGCGACCAGAGCGATGACGAACCATGTCCAGGCCGAGCGGTCGCGGCGGGCGGTGCGCAGTCGGCGCCAGGCGGCGACCAAGAGGAGGTCGACCGAGACGGGATAGGCCCATGCCTTCCATCCGGTCTGTCCGGCCGCTTCGGCGAGGTCGTGCAGGTGGGCGAAGGACAGGGCACCGGCGATCACGGCCTGAATGAGCACGGCGTCGATGCGGATCGAGCGGAACACGGTCTTCACCTCCGTTCGGAAAATCGGGCCGAGGCGGGGGCCGAGGGTCGGCCCCAGCTCGGGCGGGTCAGGCGTCGGCGGGGATCTCTCCGGCACCCAGGCAGGACAGGCAGATGCCGGTCTGCTGTCCGGCGACCCGGCGCTTGCGGCCGACGTGGACGGACCGGGAAACCTCGCCAGTGCCCTCACAGGCCGGGCACGGCTTGGCCGGCGGCGTTCGGCGGGCGGTCGACTTGCGTGCGGCCATGGCGCTCACCAGGCCCAAGGGGAGTCGGAGGTGTCCTCCGGCTCCTCGTCCTGGTAGTCGTCCATGACGTCCGGCGAGTTGTTCCAGGCGGAGAGCAAGGCCGACTCCAGCGGATCCACCGGACCGGGGTCGGGCTTCGGGAACGGAATGACCGTCACTGCGATCTCTCCCTTCGGTTTTCGGCATGGCTCGGGTAAGGGCATGGCGTGAGACGGTCACGCCGACCGGGCGAGCAGCCGGGGGCTAGATACCGGCGGGCTCCACAGCCGCATCGGCGCAGAGGGCCGGGCGGAACGGAGCCAGGAACGGCAGGTCCGGGGTCAGGTGGGCGAACTCCCGGCAGATGGCCGCCGCTTGAGCCGGGGTGGTCTCGGGGGTGCGGATGCGCGACCAGTAACCGGAGGCGTCACCGGCGACCGCGACGCCGGGACGGTCGGCCCGGATCCCGGTCACGGAGACCACGGCGTCCGGGGCGATGTCACCCAAGCCCATCTCGGCGGTCTGTTTGTCGTTGACGCGATGGACGACCCGGCCGGTGAGTTGGGCCCGCAGGGCGGTTGCGCCCCTGCCCAGGTCGGAGCCGAAGCGCTGCCCGCACGCCTCCAGGAAGATCCCGATGGCGCGGGCCATCTGGCCGAGGCGGACCAGTTGCATGACCGTGTGATCGCGGGCCGCTTCCTCCTTCTTGGAGGTCACCAGGAACAGCTCTGCCACCTCGTCGATCAGCACGACCAGCGGCGCCGGCCGCACCTTCGCGGGCAGCTCCCACAGGTCCGAGACGCCGTACAGGGCGAGCAGATCGAAGCGCTCTTCCATCTCCGCAACCAGCGCGTCGACCAGGTGTCCGGCACTCTCGCGGTCGGTGGCCAGCGCCGACAGCCGCGGCGCGTACCGGGACTGCTCGACCCCGCGCTTGCAGTCGATCCCGACCAGACCCACCGGCAGCCGCGCCAGGCCCTGGATCAGGTTGCGCTGATACATCGACTTGCCCGACTGGTTCGCACCCAGCGTCAGCGCGTGCGGGATCTTGCGGTAGTCCCGCTCGAAGACCGTGCCGTCCTCCCGCAGCGCCACCGGAACCACCAGCCCGCGAGGCACGGCCCGGCGCGGCATCCGGACCCGGCCGAGCACGTCATAGCCGGTCATGCGCAGCTCGACATAGCCCGGCTTGGACTCCACCACGGTCACCGACTGCACACCCCAGGCGTGCCGCAGGCGCTGCGAGGAAGCGGCGATGTCGGCCGGCTCCAGCCCCGCGGGCAGACGCAGCGAGACCCGCAGCCCGGTCGAGGTCGGACGCACCCGGCGCACCTTCGGCGGAACCGGCCGCACCTCACGGCGGGCCACGTTGCGCGTCATGAACGCCCGCAGCGCGGACGGTTGAACCGTCAGACCGCACACGTCCATGGTCGAGGCGTAGGAGAAGGTGAACCGGCCCCAGGTGACCGGCATCCCGACCAGCGACCAGTACACGCGCGGCGCGCGGACCTTCGCATAGCCGAGACCGCCGGCCCCCGCTAAGGCTCCCGTGGCCTCCAGCCACGTCGGCAGGTCAGTCACGGTCAGGCCACCGAGGTGATCGCGACCGCGCGGAACGAGATCCCGTGCCGCTTCTGGCCGTTGAACTCGTTCTCCCAGTCCCGCGCCCTCAGCCCGACGACCCGCACCGGCATGCCCGGCGCCAGACCCTCCGGGTAACCCGTCTCCGGGATGGTCACCTGGTAGAGGTTGCCCTCTCCCTCGTCCGAGACCAGCAGGCCCACCGTCGACAGCGCCGCACCGGTGTCCCGGTCCACGGCCCGCTCACCGGTCTTCTTGTTCGCCATCTTGGGTTCCGGCGCGGTCGCCACGAACACCACAGCGGTCGAAACGTCGATCTTGAACGACGGCATAGCTCACTCCAGAACACATCAGAGTTAGGCCTCTTGGACCTCTTGCTCAACTTGTTGGTACAAGTTGATGCTTCGAGATTGACGCACCGTGAGTGAGACGTCAAGCACTTCGCGCGAACATGTACCAACAAGTTGAGCGAGTGCGTCATGATGGAGGCATGAGCAAGCAGCCGAAGTACCAGCAGGTGGCCGACGCGCTGCGTCGTGAGATCGACAACGGCACGTACGCCCCTGGGGACCGGCTACCGTCTGAGGCCGACTTGGCCAGCCGTTTCGATGCCTCCCGGAACACCGTCCGATCAGGACTGAGCTTGCTGGTCAGCCAAGGACTCGTTACGTCCAGTCAGGGGCTGGGCTACGAGGTGCGAAAGCATGAGGTCTTCGAACTGAACGCCTCACGCTTCGAGAACCTGACCTTCCCGCAGAACGGCGACGCTTACTCAACCGACGTCACGAACGCCGGCCGTCGCCCACATCAACGCTTCCGGGTGGAGATGACGCCCACGCCGGAGTACGTCGCCAAGCGGCTGAGAGTTGAGGCAGGTTCCCGGTCCGTACTGCGGTTTTGTCACCGCTTCGTCGATGACGTGCCGTGGTCGACTCAGGCGACCCACTACCCGGATTGGCTCATCCAGGAAGCGCCGCGACTCGCCGAACCAGGCGACATCGACGAGGGCACCACCCGCTACCTAGCCGGCCGAGGTATCGAGCAGGTGGGCTACGCAGACGAGATCTCCACCCGCATGCCGACCCCGGAGGAAGCACACCTCCTTGAGATTGGCCCCGGCGTCCCAGTGCTGCTCTGGACACGCACGGGCTATACAAGTGAGCGCCCCGTCCGGTGCACGGTGACGACCTTCCGCGGTGACCTGAACCGCATGAACTACGAGATCGGCGACCTGAGCGCCCGGAATGAGAACGACGTCAAGTGAGAATCACGAGCGCCACGCCCGCCGACCTTGACCGGCTGCTCAGCTTCCGGGAGGAAGCAGCGGAATGGATCAGCAAGCTTGGCAGTGACCAATGGAGCCGCCCATACCCGGCGGACCGACTCTTGGCGACCATCGAGGCCGGAACCGTCTTCATGCTGAGGGATGGTGAGCGCACCGCCGGCACCATCACACTCACGCCGGAGGCGGAAGAGGGGTTGTGGAATGCTGCGGAACTCGGCGACCCCTCGATGTTCGTCAACAAGTTGACGGTCTCGCGCGGGTACGCAGGACAAGACCTTGGGAGCAAGCTTCTCGATTGGGCCGGCGATCGGGCGTACCGCGCTGGTGCCAAGTGGCTACGACTCGACGCGTGGACCACCAACGAGCGCCTTCAGCGGTACTACCTGGACGAAGGCTTCCAGCACGTGAGGACCGTCCTCGAAGGCAACGCCGTCAACGGGGGCCCACGAGTGTCTGGCTGGCTAGCCCAACGCCCTACCCGTCCAGCCGACCACGGTCTCACCGACGAGACATCGAGCCCTGAACCGCTGCGCACCTGAGCTGTTACAAGTTTCTCTACCTCATCAAGCCCCGGCTGCGCTCCGCTCCGCCGGGCGCGCTTCCCGGCTCCGCTCCGGGCGCCGCTCCTGCCTCCGGCCCGCTCCGCCCGCGCTGCGCCGACGCGCGCCCACATATGGATAGGGCCGAGGCCATGAGGCGATCACCGCACAGAGCAGCCCACGGTCAAGACGATGCCTCCGGCGGGGGATCGGCCGGCACCGGGATGGAGGGGGCGCCGTTCCCGACTGCGGGTCCGTAGTGGCGTGCGCGGGGTGCTCCCATCCCGACCACCATCGACCCAGGCAGAGCCGAGCAGACGCGGCCCAGGGCGCCCAGGTCGTTCGTACAGTGGCGCGCTCCACCTGGACGCCCTGAACCACGCCCGCTCCACGGTGTGTGGGTCGACGGCGGACGGGATGGGAGCTGGGGAGGGTGGTGGGTTGCGGTGGCGTTGGGCGGTTACGGGTATGGCCATCACGGTTAGGAACCGTCGGTTAGCGCTAACGCTAATAACGCCACCTGGAGCTAACCAGCTCCAGGGTAGATATAGTGGCGACGCGAGACAGTAGGTCCTATTGAGTGGAGATGCAACATCAAGTTGCACCCCTAGATCGCGCCTAGACCTCCAGCACGGAGGCCCGGCCCCGGTTTGCCGACCAGGACCGGGCTCGTGCGTGGAGTAATCGAAGCGGGTCCGGCCGACTAGGTAACGGTCGGACCCGCTTCGGTCCGCTGTCGTCCGGCACCACTCCACGGCGCTAGCGCCGTACTACGAGCTGCTCCACACAGGTTGCGACAGCTGCCACGGCCGGCAGAGCTTTGATCAGAAGCCGGAACCACCGTGGGTCCGGGTCAGGATCACGCTCATCCTCGCGGTCGTCGTCAGACTCTCGCCTTCCCATACCTTGCTCCTCACCTGTGTTGCTTCCCGGGCGAGCCGGGCCCTCGACCGCGGGTGTGCGACGAGGAGCGGTGATCGGTAAGGAGCGAGCAGGCTCAGCATACCTGTGGAGCTTCGAGCTTGACGGGGCGTCAGCGGCAGACGAATTGCAAGCCGGTGCAGATCAATTAATTCCTTCAGAAGTTTCGTCGTGTCTCCAGCACCTCCAACCTGTCCTATCCAAATCGGATGCGTGATTCTGGTATCCGATTCGACCATCTGATTCCCATGCGGCTTGGCAAGCGTACACTAAGCCCAGCCGCAGTAGACGCGGTTGGGCTAAGGAGGAGAGCGACCGTGACGGAGGTGAGCTCCGCGGAGCGCGAGGCCATCGAGTGGGACCTCGAACCAGGTGACGTGATCGAGCGCAAGCAGCTGCACGCCAAGTACGGCGGACGGACGCAGGGCGGCATCGGACCATCAGCCAAGACGCCGAACGTAATGATCTTTACGGACCCGATCGCCGGCGAGAAGCACGGGTACTACGACGGCTGGATGCCCGATGAGCTCTTCCACTACAGCGGGGAAGGGCAATACGGAGATCAGCGCATGCTCTCCGGAAACGCCAGCATCCTGAACCATGAGGTCGAGGGGCGAGCCCTGCGGGTCTTCCAGGGAGCCCGGGGCAACGTGACCTACCTCGGCCGGTTCGCTGTGGCGGGATGGTACGAAGCGGACGCGCCGGAGACTGGAGACGGGCCGCTTCGCAAGGTCATTGTCTTCAAGCTTCGCCCGCTGGACACGCCGCCCAAACACGCTGGCACGAAGCTGGGCCGGCTGCTCGCCGATCAGGAGCAACCTGTCACCGAGATCGACATTGAGCGACTAGAGACCGAGAAGACGTACGTCGACCCGAACCGCGAGCCCTACGAGGCGGAGCGTCGGGAGGGCAAGCTGGTCCTAGACTTCAGCGCTTATCTGCGCGCCAAGGGCTACCGGGTGCACCGGCAACGGATCTTGCCTGAAGGAGAGACCAGGCCTCTCCTCACGGACCTCTACGTACCGGACCTCGATCTCCTCATCGAAGCCAAGGGCAGCGTGACACGGGAGAACATGCGCATGGCGCTTGGCCAGCTTCTCGACTACAACCGCTTCGTGCGCGCGAAGTACCGAGCCGTGCTCGTGCCAAGCAAGCCTCGCGCAGACCTCATCGGGCTCGCGGAGACTGCTGGGCAATCGATCATCTGGCCAGAGGGGAAGAGCTACAAGTGTTCAAGGCCTGACCTGCTGCCCCAAGCTTGATCACTGTGGTTGCTGTACAGCAGCGAAGTACAGCAACCACAGCAACCACCCCTAACTGGCAACGTACTCGTAGGGCCGTCGTCCGCCCGGTCTGACCGTCACCGACCGATCCACATAGAGCTACGGATCAGAAGGTTGCAGGTTCGAATCCTGCCGAGTGCACACAGGTCGAAGCCCCCTCGGGATCATCCCGGAGGGGGCTTTGTCGTGCCGGGTGTTCCGGCCCGCCGCCGCACCCGGACCGGCTCCGCCCGCGGCCGAGGCGGTGGACGGGACGGGAGCCGGGGAGAGCGGCGGGTGGGGAAGCGGGCGGCTGATCAGTCGCGCTCGGGCCAGACCGGGCCCTGGTCGGTCCAGATGACTCCCTTGTTGCGGCACAGGCAGAAGGGGTGGCCGATCGGGTCGGTGTAGATCCGCCAGCCGTAGCCTTCGGGGCCGATGAAGTCCTGCCTCAGTGTCGCGCCGAGGTCGAGGACGCGGCGCTGCTCGGACTCGATGTCATCCACTTCGAAGTCGAGGTGGAACTGCTTGGGGTGCTCGCTGTCGGGCCACTGCGGAGCGCGGTAGTCGTCCACCCGGATGAAGGCCAGCTCGATCTCGCCGAACTTGATGCCGGCCCAGTCCTCGGAGCTGCCTTCCTTGACCGGACGGCCCGTCACCTCGGAGTAGAAAGCCGCCGGCTTCATCGTGTCCGGGCAGTCGATGATGAAATCGGTGAGTCGCAGCATCCGGCGATCCTGGCACAGGTCCACACCCGGCTTCGAGACCCGGCAGGCCGCGTCGGGTCCGTCCAGAGCCGCGGATCAGGCCGCGGACGGCGGGATGTTCTGGTTGGCGTGGAAAAAGTTGTGCGGGTCGTAGGCGCGTTTGACCGCGGTCAGGCGGTCGTAGTTGTCGCGATAGGTGGAGCGGACGCGCTCGGGGCCCTCCCACTCGCCGAGGAAGTTGACGTACGAGCCGCCCATGGAGTGCGGGTGCAGGTCGGTCCAGTAGTCGACGCACCACTGCCGGAGCACGTCGGCGTTGGCCGGGTCGGGGTCGACGCCCGCGATGACGCCGGACCACACGGCGTCCCGGTAGGCCCAGGCCGTGTCGCCGGGGGAGACCCGGTGGGCCGCTCCGTCCACCGGGTACAGGTGCATCGTCGACAGGTCGGTGGGCAGGGCGTGGCCGTACCGCTCGTGCACCGCGACGGCCTCGTCCGGGATGGAGTCGAAGAAGTCGCCCCGCCAGTACCACTGCAGGCCCTTGGGGATCAGCGGGTCGAACATGCTCTGCAGGGCGGGGTACGGCATCGGCGTGGTGAAGTGGAAGGCCGGCGGGGCCGGGTCGTTGACCACGGACAGGACGTCCTCCAGCCGGCCGGACTCCAGGTCACCGGTGTAGCACCAGATCACGGCGCACATCTTCTGTCCGTGGATCGGCTCGGGGAAGGGCGGGCCGGGCGGGACGGACAGCACCGCGAAGAATCCGTAGAGGTCCTCGGGCGCGGCGGGCAGGAACTCCCGGTACCAGCGCAGCACCTCCGCCGTGCGGTCGATGGGCCAGACGGTCACGGCGACCCCGACCGTGTGCACCGGCCGCAGCCGGAAGGTGAACGACGTGACCACGCCGAAGTTGCCGCCGCCGCCGCGCAGCGCCCACAGCAGGTCCGGGTGTTCCTTCTCGGTGGCGGTGACGAAGGAGCCGTCGGCGAGGACGACGTCGGCGGCGATCAGACTGTCGACCGTCAGCCCGTACGTGCGGGTCAGGTACCCGTGCCCGCCGCCCAGCGTGAGACCGCCGACGCCCGTCGTCGACATGATCCCGGCCGGCACGCCGAGGCCGAAGGCGTGCGTCTCGTGGTCCAGGTCGCCCAGCCGGCCGCCCCCGCCCACCTGCGCGGTCCCGGTCTCCGGGTCGACCCGTACCCAGCGCATCGGGGACAGGTCGAGGGTGAGCCCGCCGTCGACCAGGCACAGCCCCGGCCCGCTGTGGCCGCCCCCGCGGACGGCGAGGTCGATGCCGGTCTCCCGGGCGAAGGCGACGGTGGCCCGGACGTCCGCCGCGCCCGCGCACCGGGCGACGGCGGCCGGACGCCGGTCGATCATGGCGTTGTAGATGCCGCGGGCCTCGTCGTAATCCGTGTCCTGCGGTGTGACGACCCGTCCCCGCAGGGTCTCGCGCAGGCTGTCGAACGTGGTTGCCGTTATGCCGCTCATGAGCGGACACCCCTCGGGAAGGTGCGGTACAGGGTGCGCCCCCGCCCCTTCCAGTGTGACGCCGGTCACTCTGTCGCGCGACACGGGGTCACTCCGGACGGTGGGTGCTCTCGTGGTGCCGGAGTGCGGTGCGGAGGTGGCTGGTCAGGGCGGTGGCCGCCGCCGTGAGGAAGACGAAGGTGTAGAGGATCTGCAGGATGGTGACCAGGCGGGCCGCCTGGCCGTGCGGGGTGATGTCGCCGTAGCCGACGGTGGCGAGGGTGACCACCGTGAAGTAGAGGGCGTCGAGGCGGGTGGCGATGCCGTCGAGCTCGCCGGGGCGCTGGGCCAGGGCCTGGTAGGCGGTCGCGAAGACCAGGACGGACAGGCTCATCAGCAGGGGGATGACCAGCCCCGGGCGGACGTCCGGGCGGCCGAGCAGGACGTGGACGACCTGCCGCAGCAGCAGGAGCGCGATCAGCGTCAGCGCGAGGCCGAAGAGGAGCCAGCTCAGGGCCGGGCGGCGCGGGCCCAGACGGTCCAGGGGCAGGAGGAAGTACGCGGTGACCATCGTCGCCACGCCCGCCGCCTGGACCAGCCAGAGCCACAGGGCGTTCCGGGCCGCGGAGGTGCGCTCTAGGTCCGGGACTCGCGGCGTGGTGCGCACAGGGCCCAGATGATGAAGCCGTCGATGACGAGGAGGGCGACCGCCCAGACCGGTGCGTACGGCAGCCACACGAAGTTGGCGACCATGCTGAGCCCGGCCAGTGCGACGCCCACCATGCGGGCCCAGGTGGCCCCGGTGAACAGGGCGAGACCGGCGACGGTCACCAGGGCGCCGAGGATCAGGTGGACCCAGCCCCAGCCGGTCAGGCTGAACTCGTAGGTGAAGTTCCGGGTGGCGACGAAGACGTCGTCCTGGGCGATGGCGGCGATGCCCTGGAAGATCGCCATGATGCCGCCGAACGTCATCAGGACCGCCGCCGCAGCCGTCCAGCTCGTCGCCCAAGGGCTCTTGGCCTCCCACCCGGCCTGGTGGTGGCGCGTGCCGCTGACATTGCTCGCCATGTGTCCGACCTTTCGGCTGTCCCCGAGCGTTGCGGCCCCTCCACCAGGTTTGCACTCCGGTTCCCGCTCGGCACCTCGGCGTGTGTTCTCTGCCGGGAGGCGGTGCGTGGCCGTTGTCAGTGGTGCCCCCTAGGCTCGTCGGAGATGGCACAGGCGTGGCGGTGCTCGGGGCTGCGGTGGTCGGCGGACGGTCCCGTGCTGGCGTGGGAGGGCGGCCGGCGCTCCGCGCTGCCCCGGGGGAAACGGGTGGCCTTCGAGGTCGGGGAAGGGGGAGTGCGGACCTGCGTGGGGGCACGGGGGCACGCGTGTCCGCTGGCGGCGGCCGTCCCGGGGCGGAGCACGGGGGCGCGCTGCGAGGAGTGCGCCCGGCTGGACCGGGCGCACTCGGTGGCCGCCGACACCCTCGCGGACGATCCGCGGCCCTACCGCGTGTACCTGGCGTGGTTCGGGCCGGGGATGACCAAGGTGGGGATCACCGCCGTACAGCGGGGACCGGCGCGGCTGCTGGAGCAGGGGGCGGTCTCTTTCAGCTGGCTGGGGACCGGGCCGCTGATGGCGGCGCGGCGCACCGAGGAGCTGCTGCGCGCGGCTCTCCGGGTGCCCGACCGGATTCCGTACGCCGGCAAGCGGGCGGTGCGGGCGGTCCTCCCGGCCGGGGAGGAGGAGCGGGCGGCCGAGATCGCCGGGCTGCACGCGCGGGCGGTCGCCCTGGACGGATGGCCGGAGTCGCTCGCCCGTGAGCCGTTCCGGCCGGTCGATCACGTCGGGGTGTTCGGGCTGGCGGGGGTGCCGGCCGCCGTGGGGGAGGTGAGCGAGCTGGTCGCCGGGGGCGCGGTGAGCGGGGAGCTGGTGGCCGCCGCCGGTCCTGATCTGCATCTGGCGACGGGGAAGGGCGTCGTGGTGCTGGACACCCGGCTGCTGACCGGGTGGGACCTGCTCCCGGCCCCGGGACGGGAGTTCACGGTGCCGGTCAGGGCGGTCAGGGACCGGGCGGCGGCGCAGGACGGGCTGTTCTGATCCGGGGCCCGGCACGCACTGGACGCCGTCGGCGCATCCGTCGGACGGCCGCCGGGTGTCTGCCCCGGCATCGTGACGGGAGTTCCCTGCCCTGTGGAGCACCGGATATGGGGCGGGATCGGTCGGACGGCCACCGGGCGTCCGCTTCGGCATCGTGACGGGAGTTCCCTGCCCCGGCCGGCCGCCCTCGGCGACCGGATCCTGCTCGGCACCGACTTCCCCGACATCCCCTCCCCTGCCTCCACCAGCTCCGCGCGCTGGAGCGGCTGGACCTCGGGGACGCCTGGCTGCGGGCGGTCTGCCACGACAACGCGGCCCGGCTCTTCGGCCTGCCGCCCGGCTGAGCGGGGCCGCCCCGCCCCGGCTGAGAACAGCCTGTGAGTTTCTCAGCCAAAACACAGGTTGCCGAAAGGGTGTTCTCAGAGGCCCCGGACATCGTGTGCGGTATGACCACGATCTCGCCCCAGGGGCGCACCGAACTGCTGAGGCCGGACGGGAGCCCCGTCCGCGTGCTTGTGGTGGACGACGAGCAGTCGATCACCGAGCTGCTGTCCATGGCCCTGCGGTACGAAGGCTGGCAGATCCGCAGCGCCGGGGACGGCCAGGGGGCCCTCCGCACCGCACGCGAGTTCCGGCCCGACGCCGTCGTCCTGGACATGATGCTGCCGGACATGGACGGCCTGGCCATCCTCGGCCGGCTGCGCCGCGAACTCCCGGACGTACCCGTGCTGTTCCTCACCGCCAAGGACGCCGTCGAGGACCGTATCGCCGGACTGACCGCCGGCGGCGACGACTACGTCACCAAACCGTTCAGCCTGGAGGAGGTCGTCGCCCGGCTGCGCGGACTGATCCGCCGCTCCGGAGCGGCCGACCGCCGCTCCGAGTCGATGCTGGTCGTCGGCGACCTCACCCTCGACGAGGACAGCCACGAGGTCACCCGCGGCGGCGACGGCATCCACCTCACCGCCACCGAGTTCGAGCTGCTGCGCTTCCTCATGCGCAATCCGCGGCGCGTGCTCAGCAAGGCCCAGATCCTCGACCGGGTCTGGTCGTACGACTTCGGCGGGCAGGCGAACGTCGTCGAGCTGTACATCTCGTACCTGCGCCGGAAGATCGACGCGGGCCGGGAACCGATGATCCACACCCGGCGCGGCGCCGGCTACATGATCAAGCCCGCGGTCTCGTGAGCGGACGGCGACGGCCGCGTCCGCGGCGACGGCCGCGTCCGCGGCGGCGGGCGCGCACCCCGCGCACCCTGCGGACGCGGCTCGTCGTCGCGTCCGTGGTGCTGATCGCGGTGGTGTGCGCGGTGATCGGGTCCGTGACCACACTGGCGCTGCGGTCCCATCTGTACGAGCAGCTCGACGGGCAGCTGAAGGAGGTCGCGACGCGGGCGTCGGGCGACTTCGGACCGCCGGGGCAGGGCGGGGCCGGCCGGGATCCCAAGCCGGTCGATCTCACCGAGTTCGTCGCCCACGGCCCGCAGCCGAGCTACACCATCGCGGCGAAGGTCGAGAACGGCGCCGTCACCGAGGCCCTGTACGGGAAGAAGTCCGAGGACGACTTCTCGATGAGCGCCAAGTCGCTGGACGCGGCCCAGACCGCCGCGCTCGGCTCCGTCGCCCGGGACTTCACCGAGCACACCGTGGACATCCCCGGCCTCGGCACCTACCGCGCCGCCTACCGGGCGGGCCCCAACGGCACCTTCTACGTCGCCCTCCCCACCGCGGACGTCGAAAACACCATCAACACCCTGATCCTCGTCGAGATCAGCGTCACCGCCGCCGGACTGATCGCGGCCTCCCTCGCCGGAGCCGTCATCGTCGGCGTCGCCACCCGCCCCCTGCGCAAGGTCGCCGCCACCGCCACCCGCGTCTCCGAACTGCCCCTGCACACCGGCGAGGTGAACCTCGAGGAGCGCGTCCCCGAGTCCGAGTGCGACCCGCACAGCGAGGTCGGCCGGGTCGGCGCCGCGCTCAACCGGATGCTCGACCACGTCCACGGGGCGCTGCACGCCCGCCAGGAGAGCGAGACGCGGGTACGGCAGTTCGTCGCGGACGCCAGCCATGAGCTGCGCACGCCCCTGGCCTCCATCCGGGGATACGCCGAACTCACCCGGCGCGGCCGGGAGCAGGTCGGCCCCGACACCCGGCACGCGCTCGGCCGGATCGAGTCCGAGGCGAGCCGGATGACCCTGCTCGTCGAGGACCTGCTGCTGCTCGCCCGCCTGGACGCGGGCCGGCCGCTGCGGTTCGAGGAGACCGACCTCGTACCGCTCGTCGTGGACACCATCAGCGACGCCCGCGCCGCAGGGCAGGAGCACGTGTGGCGGCTCGAGCTGCCCGACGAGCCCGCGCCGGTGTGCGCCGACGCCGCCCGGCTCCAGCAGGTCCTCGTCAACCTGCTGGGCAACGCCCGCAACCACACCCCGCCGGGCACCACCGTCACCGCGCGGGTGCGCCGCAACGGGCCCTGGCTCTGCGTGGACGTGGTCGACGACGGGCCGGGCATCGCGCCCGCACTGCTCCCGCGCATCTTCGAACGGTTCGCGCGCGGCGACTCCGCGCGCACCCGCGCCACCGGTTCGACCGGTCTGGGCCTGGCCATCGTGCAGGCCGTGGCGACCGCGCACGGCGGTGCCGTGACCGTCGACAGCGTGCCCGGACACACCGTGTTCACGCTCCATCTCCCCGCCGTGGAAACGGAGTTGGCGTCCGAGCCGTACTCACAGCCACGGCACAGCGTCACCACATGGGCAGGACAGGGCGCCTGAGCAGAGTCGGTTCCATGCGAACCGATTCTTCTCCCGGCACCCTGCCGGCGCGGGAGCACCTCCCGGCCGCCGGAGCGGGCACGCCGGTCCTGGACGTCGTGATCCCCGTCTACAACGAGGAGAAGGACCTCAAGCCGTGCGTCCGCAGACTGCACGAGCACCTGACCCGCACCTTCCCCTACGCCTTCCGCATCACGATCGCCGACAACGCCTCCACGGACAGCACCCCGCACGTGGCCGCCCGGCTGGCGGAACGGCTTCCGCAGGTGCGGTCGGTGCGCCTGGAGCAGAAGGGGCGCGGCCGGGCACTGCGGACCGTCTGGTCCGCCTCGGACGCCCCCGTCCTCGCCTACATGGACGTGGACCTGTCCACCGACCTCAACGCGCTGCTGCCGCTGGTCGCCCCGCTGATCTCCGGCCACTCCGACCTCGCCATCGGCTCCCGGCTGAGCCGCAGCTCCCGCGTGGTGCGCGGCGCCAAGCGGGAGTTCATCAGCCGCTCGTACAACCTGATCCTGCGCGGCTCGCTCCAGGCCCGCTTCTCCGACGCGCAGTGCGGGTTCAAGGCGATCCGCCGTGACGTGGCCCAGGTGCTGCTGCCGCTGGTGGAGGACAGCGGCTGGTTCTTCGACACCGAGCTGCTGGTCCTCTCCGAGCGCGCCGGGCTGCGCATCCACGAGGTGCCGGTCGACTGGGTCGACGACCCCGACTCCACCGTGCACATCGTGCGGACGGCGACCGAGGACCTCAAGGGCGTCTGGCGGGTCGGCAGGGCCCTGGCCACCGGCTCGCTGCCGCTGGACCGGCTCGCCCGCCCCTTCGGCGACGACCCGCGTGACCGCACCCTCCAGGACGTACCGCAGGGACTGGCCCGCCAATTGGTCGGCTTCTGCGTCGTCGGTGTCCTGTCCACCCTCTTCTACCTGCTGCTCTACAGCGGCTTCCGGACCTTCACCGGCTCCCAGGTTGCCAACGGGCTCGCCCTGCTGGTCTCGGCGGTCGCCAACACCGCCGCCAACCGGCGGCTCACCTTCGGGGTGCGGGGACGCGGCGGGGCCGTACGGCACCAGGCGCAGGGGCTCGTCGTCTTCGGCATCGGTCTCGCCCTGACCAGCGGCTCGCTCGCCGCGCTCAACACCGCCACCAGCGACCCCGCCCACTCCACCGAGCTGGCGGTGCTCATCGCGGCCAACCTCGCGGCGACCGTGCTGCGGTTCCTGCTCTTCCGGGCGTGGGTCTTCCCGGACCGCACCCGGTCCCCCGAGACCCCCGCCGAGCCCTCCTGGCAGGACGCCCCCGCCGCCTCCGCCTGGCAGGACGCGACCCTGCCGCTCCAGCCGGTCCGCTCGCCGCTGCCCACCCGTCCGTCCCGGCCTTCCGACTCCGACCCGAGGGACTTCCGATGACCACGCAGTACGACCAGCCGAGCCCCCCGGCGGACCCCGCCACCTGGGAACCCCCGGCCCCGGCCCGGCACGCCGCCCCCGGCGAACCCCGCGGGCCGCTGGCCCGCAGAGTGTGGCGCGGCCGGCCCGAGGACCCCCGCTGGGCGCGCCCCGCCTTCCTCGGCCTGCTGCTGGCCACCGGACTGCTCTACCTCTACGGCCTGAGCGCCTCCGGATACGCCAACTCCTTCTACTCGGCGGCCGTCCAGGCGGGCAGCGAGTCCTGGAAGGCGTTCTTCTTCGGCTCGCTGGACGCGGCGAACGCCATCACCGTGGACAAACCCCCGGCCTCACTGTGGCCGATGGAGCTCTCGGTGCGGATCTTCGGCCTGAACTCCTGGGCGATCCTGGTGCCCGAGGTGCTCATGGGCGTCGGCACGGTCGCCGTCGTGTACGCGGCCGTACGCCGCCGCTTCAGCCCGGCTGCCGGTCTGATCGCGGGCGCGGTCCTTGCGCTCACCCCGGTCGCGGCGCTGATGTTCCGGTTCAACAACCCGGACGCGATGCTGGCGCTGCTGATGTCCGTCGCCTGCTACCTCGTCGTCCGCGCCCTGGAGGACGGCCGTACGAAGTGGCTGGTGTGGGCCGGGGCCGCGATCGGTCTCGCGTTCCTCGCCAAGACCCTCCAGGCCTTCCTGATCCTCCCGGCCCTCGCGCTGGTCTACGGCGTCTGCGCGCCCGTCCGGCTGCGGAAGCGGCTGGGGCAACTGGCCCTGGCGACCCTCGCGCTGGTCGTCTCCGGCGGCTGGTGGGTGGCGGTCGTCGAACTGTGGCCGGCGTCGTCGCGGCCGTACATCGGCGGCTCGCAGAACAACAGCTTCCTGGAGCTGACCTTCGGCTACAACGGCCTCGGCCGGCTCAACGGCGAGGAGACCGGAAGCGTCGGCGGCGGCGGTATGGGAGGCGGCGGACAGTGGGGGGAGACCGGCTGGGACCGGATGTTCAACTCCGAGATCGGCGGCCAGATCTCCTGGCTGCTGCCCACCGCGCTGATCCTGCTCGTCGCCGGCCTGGTCCTCACCCGCAAGGCCGCACGGACCGACCTGGCCCGCGCCTCGTTCCTGGTGTGGGGCGGCTCGCTGCTGACGACCATGGTCGTCTTCAGCTTCATGGCGGGCATCTTCCACCAGTACTACACGGTGGCCCTCGCTCCCTACCTCGCGGCCGTGGTCGGCATGGGCGCGGCGGCCCTGTGGGAGAGGCGGCAGGCACTGTGGGCGTCGCTCGCCCTGGCGGCGGCCGCCACGGCCACGGCCGCCTGGGGGTACGTCCTGCTCGACCGCACGCCCGACTATCTGCCGTGGCTGAAGTGGCTGGTCCTGGTCGGCGGGCTGGTCGCGGCCCTCGGGCTGGTCTTCGCGGGCAGGGTGGGGCGCCGGGTGGCGCTCGCGGCGGCGGGGCTGGGCCTGGTGGCCGCGCTGGCCGGTCCGACGGCGTACACGCTGAGCACCGTGCGGGAGGGACACACCGGTTCGATCGTCACCGCCGGTCCGGCCGGGGCGAGCATGGGCGGCGGTCCCGGCGGGGGCGGGGGCAGGGGCGGCGGCTTCCCCGGCGGGGGCGGACCCGGCGGCCAGGGGCAGCAGGGCGGTCAGGGCCAGGGACAGGGTCAGACCCCGCCCGGCATGGGCGGCAACGGCACCGGCGGCTTCCCCGGCGGCGGGCCCATGGGCCAGAACGGCCAGGGTGGCCAGAATGGCCAGGGTGCCCCGGGGAACGGCACCGGCGGCAGCGCCGAGGGCCGCATGGGGGGCGGCGGAGGCATGGGCGGTCTGCTCGGCGGCGCGGACGTCGACTCCGAGGCGAAGGAACTGCTGGAGGCCGACGCCGGCGACTACACCTGGGCCGCCGCGGCCATCGGCGCCCAGAACGCCGCGAGCTACCAGCTCGCCACCGGTGAACCCGTGATGGCGATCGGCGGCTTCAACGGCACCGACCCGTCCCCGACGCTCGCCCAGTTCAAGGAGTACGTGGCGGACGGGAAGATCCACTACTTCGTCGCCGGCGGCGGCATGGGAGGCGGCATGGGCGGCGACTCCGGAAGCTCCTCGCAGATCTCCACCTGGGTGCAGGAGAACTTCGAGGAGGTGACGGCCGGCTCGGCCACCTTCTACGACCTTACGCGGAAGGCGACCGACGACTGACGGCCCCGACGGAGCGGCGAGGGCGGTGACATCCCCTGTCACCGCCCTCACCCGTCTACTCCCCCTCGACCAGCCGCGCCGGGAAACCGCCGGTCGCCACCGGGCCCCAGCGCTCCGGGGTGATCCGGATGATCGACTTGCCCTGCTTGACCATGGCGGCGCGGTACTCGTCCCAGTCCGGGTGCTCGCCGGCGATGTTCCGGTAGTACTCCACCAGCGGCTCCACGGACTCGGGCGAGTCCACCACCTCGGCGGTGCCGTCGATCTGGACCCACGGCCCGTTCCACTCGTCGCTCAGGACGATCAGGCTCACCCGGCTGTCCCGCTTGGCGTTGCGGGTCTTGGCGCGCTCGGGGTACGTGGAGACCACGATCCGGCCCGAGTCGTCGACCCCGCAGGTCAGCGGTGATCCCTGGGGGCCGCCGTCGGCCCGCCGGGTCAGCAGGATCGCCCGGTGCCGGGGCCGTACGAAGTCCAGCAGTTCGTCGAGGGAGACGCGGGTGTTCGTCGCGATGTTCGGTGCCATGGCGTCAGACTAGGCCGCCCCGGCCTCCGGGAGGCCGTCCTGCACGGGGACGTCGCGGCGCGGGTCCGCCGGTTCCGGCACACGGCTCGCCACGCCGTCCGGACGGGCCACCCCGTACACGAGGGTGCCGGTGCGCGCCCCGCGGCGGGAGAACGTCGCACCGCGCGACCTCGCCCTCCCCATCGTCCGGCCCGCCCGGCAGCCCCTGACGGGACCTCACGCGGCCGGGAGCGACTCCCCCTGCACGGCCTGGACGTCCAGCTCCACCCGGAGGGTCGTGCCGATGGCCGCGATGCCGGCCTGGACGACCTGGTTGTAGTTCATCGCGAAGTCCTCGCGCCGCAGTTCGGCCGTGGCGCGGAAGGCCGCCCGGGTGCCGCCCCACGGGTCCGCCCCGGTGCCGAGATAGGCCAGGTCGAGGTCGACGGGCCGGACGACCCCCCGCATGGCCAGCTCGCCGTGGACCGTCCAGCGGTCCGAGCCCGCCTCGGTCAGACCCGTGGACCGGTAGGTGATCTCGGGGTACCGCTCGACGTCCAGGAAGTCCGCGGACCGCAGATGGGTGTCGCGCATGCCGTTGCCGGTGTCGATGGACGCCGCCCGGATCACCGCCTCCACGCGGGACTTGGCGACGTCGTCCGGCGCGATCTCCACCAGGGCCGCGAACTCGGTGAACCGGCCCCGCACGCTGGAGATGCCCAGGTGCTGGGCGACGGCCGCCACGCTCGAGTGCGCCGGGTCCACGGTCCACGGCCCCGGCGGCGGCAGCTCGGTGCCGCCCTGCCGGGCCAGCGTCACCGTCCCGATCTCGGCCCGCCCGCTCGCGGTGACGATGGCGCTGGCGGCGGCGGGCGCGTACCCGACCGCGGTGACGACGACGGTGTACGCCCCCGGCGCCAGCGCGGTGGTGTCCCGCACGGCGCCCTCGGCGTCCGCCCCGGCGCGCAGCACCTGCGTACCGGTCCCGTCGGTCACCGTGACGACCGCGTGCGACACGGCCCATCCGTCCCGGGTGCGGATCCTCGCGGTCAGTGGCATCCCGTTTTCTCCCTGCACATGCTCATACGCGTACAAAATGGTCGTGAACGGACCGGCCCGTGGCGGGGGCGCGTCTCCGCTACAGGACGCGCCCGCCCGCCACGGGCCGGGATCTCGCTACTCGCCCGGGTGGGCGAGCTCGATGTCGTGGTCGTCGACACCGGTGCCGGAGACGGTCAGCGCCGTCGCCACCGGCGGGTAGCCCGTCGCGATGACGGTGTACTCGCCGCCGTCCAGATCGGCGAAGGCGTACGCCCCGTCCGCACCGGTCGTCGCCGTGCCGGCCACGTTGCCGGCCGCGTCGACCAGGGTGACCCGGGCGTCGGCCAGCGGCCCGTGCGGGGCGCGGACCACGCCCCGCACCTGGGCGCCGGTCTCCAGGTCGACCTCGACCCGGGTGACCCCGGTGCCGCCCACCTCGACGGGCAGGGCGCGCGGCCGGTACCCGGCGGCGTTCACCGCCACGGTCACCGCGCCCGGCACCAGCTCGGCGAACGAGAACTCGCCCTGCTCACCGGTGCTCCCGGTGGCCAGCAGATCGCCGCGCACATCGGTGACGATCACCATCGCGTCCTTCACCGGCAGCCCGCCGTCCGCCGTGCGGACCACTCCGGTCAGCCCGCTGGTGCCGCTGAGCAGGATGTCGTAGGCGAGGGGCTCACCGTTCACGACGATCGTGGACGCCTGCGGCTGGTGGCCGTCGGCGGCGGCGATCAGGACGTACGACCCGGCGCCGGGCGCGTCCACCGCGTACGCGCCGTCGGCCTGCGCCACCGACCGGCCGAGCTGACGCCCGCCGAGCGAGATCAGCGTGACGGCGGCCTGCGGCACGGGCACGCTGTCGGCGCCGCGCACGACACCGCGTACCGGGACGCCGGCGGAGACGGGTGCCTCCGGCTCACCGGGGCCGGCCGCCGTGGCGACGGCGGTGAGGCGCTGCGTGGCCGAGGCGCCCTGGGGCTCAGGTGCCACGGCGGCCACCGCACCGGCCGGAACCGGCTCGGCGGCGACGCGGGTGGCCTCCGCCGGGGCCGGGGCCGCCGGCGGGGCGGCCTCGGCCGTGGCCTCCGCGGCCTGGGCCAGCGCGCCGGAGGTCCGCAGCGGGACCTCCTTGATGAACAGCGTCACCAGGAAGGCGAGCAGGGCGATCGGCGCGACGTACAGGAAGATGTCGGCGATGCCGTGCCCGTAGGCGCTCTCCAGCCAGGTGCGGATGGCCGGGGGCAGCAGGTCCATGTCGGGGATCGTGCCGCTGCCGGAGGCCTGGGCGGCCGCCGCCTGCTCCTGCGGGCTGAGCTGCCCGATGGTGTCCTGGGCGTAGCCGCTGATCCGGCTGGACATGACCGAGCCGAGCACGGAGACGCCCACCGCGCCGCCGAGGGACCGGAAGAAGGTCACGACGGAGGAGGCCGCGCCCAGGTCGCTCGGGGCCACCTGGTTCTGCGTGCACAGGACCAGGTTCTGCATCATCATGCCGACGCCGAGGCCCATGAGCGCCATGAAGACGCCGATGTGCCAGTACGGGGTGTCGTAGCGCATGGTGCCCAGCAGGCCCAGGCCCGCCGTGAGCAGCACACCGCCGGCCAGCAGCCAGCTCTTCCACTTGCCGGTCTTGGTGATGACGATGCCGGAGACCGTCGACGATATGAACAGGCCGCCGATCATCGGGATGGTCATGACGCCCGACATCGTCGGGGACTTGTCCCGGGCCAGCTGGAAGTACTGGCTGAAGTAGACGGTGCCCGCGAACATCGCGATGCCGACGAACAGCGAGGCCAGCGAGGCCAGCGCGATGGTGCGGTTCCTGAACAGGCGCAGCGGGATGATCGGCTCGCCGGCCTTCGACTCGACGAAGAGGAAGATCAGCGTCAGGACGAGCGCGCCGCCGACCATGACGCCGGTCTGCCAGGACATCCAGTCGTACTTGTCGTCGGCGAAGGTGACCCAGACGAGCAGCAGGCAGACGGCCGCGGTGACGAAGAAGGCGCCGGCCCAGTCGACCTTGACCTTCCGCTTGACCACGGGGAGGTTCAGCGTCTTCTGCAGCACGATCAGCGCGACGACCGCGAAGGGCACGCCGACGTAGAGGCACCAGCGCCAGCCGAGCCAGCTGGTGTCGGTGATCACGCCGCCGAGCAGCGGGCCGCCGACGGTCGCGACGGCGAAGGTGGCGCCGATGTAGCCGGAGTACCGGCCGCGCTCGCGCGGGGAGATCATCGCGGCCATGATGATCTGCGCCAGGGCGGACAGACCGCCGGCGCCCAGGCCCTGGATGGCCCGCGCGGTGATCAGCATGCCCGGGTTCTGCGCCAGACCGGCCACGACGGAGCCGATGACGAAGACGACCAGGGCCGCCTGGACCAGGATCTTCTTGCTGGTGAGGTCGGCGAGCTTGCCCCACAGGGGGGTGGAGGCGGTCATCGTCAGCAGCGAGGCGGTGACGACCCAGGTGTAGGCGCTCTGGCCGCCGCCGAGGTCGCCCACGATCTCGGGCAGGGCGTTGGTGACGATGGTCGACGACAGGATGGCGCAGAACATGCCGAGCAGCAGCCCGGACAGCGCCTCCATGATCTGCCGATGGGTCATCGGAGCGTCTGCGGAGGAGCCTCCCCCGTGCTTGGCATGAGCCCGCACACCGTTCGGTGTGGTCGTTGCCATGGACTTCCTTCTCTTACGTGCTTGCGGGTGTACGGGTGGTCTGTTCGGGAACGGGAGGTGCCGGGCGGGGCGCCGCCCGGCAGTCGCCGAAGCTGTCCCTGAGCCGGGTCATCAGCTGGGTGAGCCGGCTGACCTCGTCGTCGGACCAGTCGTCCAGGCGCTCCGAGAGGAGCTGGGTGGACCGCCGGAACAGCTCGTCGAGCTGCGTCCGGCCGGCGGGGGTGAGGTGCAGGATGCGGGACCGTTTGTCGGCGGGGTCGGGGAAGCGTTCGAGCCAGCCGCGCTCGGCCAGATGGGCGACGTGGCGGCTGGTGACCGACATGTCCACGGACAGCAGCTCGGCGAGCCTGCTCATGCGCATGTCGCCGTGGCGGCCGAGCAGTGCCAGCACGGCGGCGGAGCCGCTGGGGCAGCCGGTCGGCATGATCCGGTTCATTTCCCGCTTGACGGCGCCGAAGGCGCTGAACTGTCGGACCAGTTCCTCGTACTGCGCCTGTCCGGCCATGGCACCTCCCGTTTTGATTGCTTAGGGCAACGATACGAATGGATGGTTGCTGAAGGCAAATAAAAACGGGTCTCCTGGCCCCAAAACTTGGCAAAGGCAAGTAATCGCGAAAGTAAACCCGCAGGTCCGGGGGTGTCCGCGCCGGTGGCACCACTCGTCAGACCTGGCCGTCGCCGCTCGTCACTCCCGGCCGGCGCCGCCCGTCACTCCCGGCCGGCACCACCCGTCGGCCCTTGCCGGCGCCCCCACTTGGGCGCCTCGCCGGGCATTCGCTAGGGTCTCGGGGCATGGCTAACACCCAGGGCCCGCAGGGCAACCACGACCCCGCCGGCAGCACCCAGATGTTCCGCGCGTTCGTCGACGAGGAACCCCAGGGCCGGCAGGCCGCCGCGAGCACCGGCGGCGGTCCGCGGATCGGTCTGATCGTCGGCGTCGTCGTCGCCGTGGCCGTCGTCGCGGCGGTGGCCTGGCTCGCGCTGAAGTAGCCGGTAACGCGGCGGCCGCCGTTGCGCCCCCACAAGGCGCCCCGGCGGCCACGAAACCGATGTCACGCGCGGAGCGTCCCTCGGGCGCTCCGCCCTCCGTCGTGCCTCAGTCCGAGATGAGGCCCTCCCGCAGCTGGGCCAGCGTCCGGGTGAGCAGCCGCGAGACGTGCATCTGGGAGATGCCGACCTCCTCGCCGATCTGCGACTGGGTCATGTTGGCGAAGAAGCGGAGCATGATGATCCGCCGCTCCCTGGGCGGCAGCTTGGCCAGCAGCGGCTTGAGGGACTCGCGGTACTCCACGCCCTCCAGCGCCGTGTCCTCGTAGCCGAGGCGGTCCGCGAGCGAGCCCTCGCCGCCGTCGTCCTCGGGGGCGGGAGAGTCCAGCGAGGACGCCGTGTACGCGTTGCCGACCGCGAGCCCGTCGACGACGTCCTCTTCCGACACGCCCAGCACGGCGGCGAGTTCGGCGACCGTCGGGGAGCGGTCCAGCTTCTGGGAGAGCTCGTCGCCGGCCTTCGTCAGTGCCAGGCGCAGCTCCTGCAGCCGGCGCGGCACCCGCACCGACCACGACGTGTCGCGGAAGAACCGCTTGATCTCACCGACCACCGTCGGCATCGCGAACGTCGGGAACTCCACGCCCCGTTCGCAGTCGAAGCGGTCGATCGCCTTGATCAGCCCGATGGTGCCGACCTGGACGATGTCCTCCATCGGCTCGTTGCGCGAGCGGAACCGCGCCGCCGCGTACCGCACCAGCGGCAGGTTGAGCTCGATCAGGGTGTCCCGGACGTAGGCGCGCTCCGGGCTGTCCTCGTCCAGTGCGGCGAGCCGCAGGAACAGGGAGCGGGACAGGGTGCGGGTGTCGAGGGCCGCCGTGTCCGGGAGTTCCGGAGCGGGCGTGGTCGGGAGGGCCGGGCCCTCGTCGATGGGGCCGAGTGCGTCGAGAGCATGGGGAGCTGTCTCGCTCTCCGCGAGCGTGAGCACCTTCGAGCTGCCCTGTTCTGCGGACATGCCACCCCCTTTGGGTCGCGGGACGGTCGCGGCGGACGCTCCCCGATCGAGGAACGCAGCCATCACCTGGAATACCGGCGCCGAGGCTCCGGCAAACGCGCTTTCCGCAGAATGTCACATGTCGGCAACGCGCTGTAGTGACATATCGACATCCGAGATGCGAATCAGCCCTGGAAACAAGGGGTCTGACGGGCTTTCGGGCCAGAAGTGCACAGAAGAGCGCTGTGGGACGATTCGCTCTTTCCGGTTACGCCTCGATCCTGTTTGCGGACCGCAGCCGCTGGAAGCTGCGCGCCAGCAGCCGGGACACGTGCATCTGCGAGACACCGAGCTCCGCGCTGATCTGCGACTGGGTGAGATTGCTGTAGTAACGCAGCAGCAGGATGCGCTGCTCCCGCTCGGGGAGCTGGACGAGCAGGTGCCGGACGAGGTCGCGGTGCTCGACGCCGTCCAGGGCCGGGTCCTCGTATCCCAGCCGGTCCAGCAGTCCGGGCATCCCGTCGCCCTCCTGCGCGGCCTCCAGCGAGGTGGCGTGGTACGACCGTCCCGCCTCGATGCAGGACAGCACCTCCTCCTCGGAGATGCGCAGCCGCTGGGCGATCTCGGCGGTCGACGGGGAGCGCCCGAAGGCGGTCGTCAGGTCCTCGGTCGCGCTGTTGACCTGCACCCACAGCTCGTGCAGCCGGCGCGGTACGTGGACGGTGCGGACGTTGTCCCGGAAGTACCGCTTGATCTCGCCGACCACCGTCGGCATCGCGAACGTCGGGAACTGCACGCCCCGGTCCGGGTCGAAGCGGTCGATGGCGTTGATCAGCCCGATGGTGCCGACCTGGACGACGTCCTCCATCGGCTCGTTGCGGGAGCGGAAGCGGGCGGCGGCGTAGCGCACCAGCGGCAGGTTGGCCTCGATGAGCGCGGCGCGCACGCGGGTGTGCTCCGGCATGCCCGGCTCCAGCTCCTTGAGCTGGCCGAAGAGGAGCTGGGTCAGGGCCCGGGTGTCGGCGCCGCGCCGCTTGGCGGGGCTCACCGGCCGGCCGTCGGCGGTCGCGGCCGGGGCGGGAGAGGTGGGGCCGGGAGAGTCCGGGCCGGGAGGGACGGGATCGGGAGAGTCCGGACCGGGGGAGGGCGGGGCGAGGGAGGACCGGGCGGGGGCCGGGGCCGGGGCCTGGACCGCGTCGGGGGACACCTCGTCCTGGGGCGGCGCAGTACTGGCCGGCACGGTCAACGCCACCTCTTCATCGCTCACATCGTCCGTCGACTCATCCCTCAAAAGCGGTCATAGCATCACAAGACTGACTCAGTGTGCGCAAGTACCGCATATTCCGTGTTGAGCGCCAAACGTGGACGTACGGAACGACGAAACCCCCCGCCGTCACGGCGAGGGGCTCCGGGGGACGGAGTGTCAGAACTCGTAGTCGGCGATCACCCACGTGGCGAACTCGCGCCACAGTCCGACACCCGCCTGGTGCTCCGGGTGCTCCACGTACCGGCGCAGCGCGTCGGCGTCCTCGAACGCCGAGTTGATGGCGAAGTCGTAGGCGATGGGGCGGTCGCTGATGTTCCAGGCGCACTCCCAGAAGCGGATCTCCGGGATCCTGCCGTCCAGCGCGCGGAAGGCCTCCACGCCCCCCACGACCCTCGGGTCGTCGCGCCCGACGCCCTCGTGCAGCCGGAAGAGCACCAGGTGGCGGATCATCACTTTCCTCCGTTGGCCAGCCAGGTCATGAAGTCGCCGATGGCCTTCGCGGCCTCCGATATGCCCTCGAACCCTATCTGGACGTAGTCGGCCGCGGTCTCCGGGTCCGTGATGATCAGATACAGCACGAAGACCACGACGACGTAGACGGCGACCTTCTTCGCGTTCACCGCCACCGCGGCCCCCCTGTCACTGGTGTCACACGAGCATCGAGCGGCCCCATGATCGCACGAAGGGCCCCGTCTGACGACGGGGCCCTTCACCAGCGGTAGCGGAGGGATTTGAACCCTCGGTGACTTGCGCCACACTCGCTTTCGAGGCGAGCTCCTTCGGCCGCTCGGACACGCTACCGAGGGAGACCCTACAACAAGGTGGGGCGTGGTTTGAAATCGGTATTCAGCGGCTCCTGAAGAACTCCGTGAGCAGCCGGGCGCACTCCTCGGCGAGCACGCCCCCGACGACTTCGGGGCGGTGGTTGAGCCGCCGGTCGCGGACCAGGTCCCACAGGGAGCCGGCCGCGCCCGCCTTCTCGTCCCGGGCGCCGTAGACCACCCGGTCCACCCGCGACTGCTGGAGGGCGCCCGCGCACATCGTGCACGGCTCCAGCGTCACCACCAGGGTGCAGCCGGACAGCCGCCACTCCCCGAGCCTCGCGGCGGCCCGCCGGACGGCGAGGACCTCCGCGTGGGCCGTCGGGTCGCCGACGGCCTCGCGCTCGTTGTGGGCGGCGGCCAGCACGGTGGTGCCGTCCGAGGCCAGCACGACGGCGCCGACGGGGACGTCCCCGCCCCGGACGGCCCGTGAGGCCTCGTCCAGGGCGAGCCGCATCGCCGCCCGCCAGGGGTCGCGTACCGGGTCCGGCGGCCCGGACGGGGTGGTGGTGGCCGGCACGGTCAGCGGACGGTCTCCAGGACCTCCGAGGCGCCCAGGGCCTCGGCGATCTCGGTGACGGCGTCCTCGGTCATCGAACGCAGCTCCTTCTCGCTCACGCCCAGGTCCTCCAGGACCTGCGCGTCGCCGACCGGTCCGTGCGGCACGGCGTCGGTGGAGCCGGCGGACGCGGCGCCGTCGTCGGCGTCCTCGTCGTCCGGTTCACCGTCCTCCGTGCCGTCGAGGTCGAGGGCGTCCAGGTCGGGTCCGTCGTCCCCGGGTTCCCGGCCGAGCAACTCGTCGGTGAGGAGGATCTCCCCGTAGCTGCTGCGGGCTGCGGCGGCGGCGTCGGAGACGTAGACCCGGGGATCCTCCTCGCCGTCCACGCGGACGACACCGAACCAGCCGTCCTCCTGCTCGATCAGCACGAGCACCGTGTCCTCGTCGGGAGAGGCCTCCCGGGCCAGGTCGGCCAGATCCGACAGGGTTTCCACATCGTCGAGCTCCGTGTCGCTCGCTTCCCACCCGTCTTCGGTGCGCGCGAGCAGTGCGGCGAAGTACACCGTGACTCTCCCACTGGTCATAGGCGTGCCGGTTGGGGGTCCCCCCGGCGGAGGCGTTGCGGGCGGGGAGACGGCGCTGCGAGCCCCACCCACTCGGAATCGTGGCAGAAACAAGGCCATCAGGGGACGTCTTCGGCTCCCTGTGTCCGCCATTTTGATCGCAGTACGCCGAGTGCGCCCACGAAGGACTCACCAGCGCACTCCTTGCCGCCACGTGCGGATCGTACGCGGACTCACGCGCCTTCCCCGCACGGGCACTTCGGCAAACGTGTACGCGTGGCGCGATCTTCCCGCGGCCGGATGCGATTTTCCCCGGGTGCGGCCTGCCGGCTTTCCCGGTGCGGCCTGCCGGCTTTCCCTGGTGCCGCCGGCCGGCGGAGTCCGGGGCCGGCTACCAGCGGAAGGTGCGCATGCGCATCGCGTGGCGCAGCCGGGCGGCCTTGGCGCGGCGCGGCTGGACCCGGTCGCGCAGTGCCCGGGCCTCGGCGAGCTCGCGCAGGAACCGGGCGCGGCGGCGCCGCCGCTCGGCCTCCGTCTCCGCCGGGCCGGGTGTCCCGCGCGGTGACGGATCGTCTCGGTCGTCCTGCTCAGGCATCGGTTCACCACCCCAGTCCGTCCCTCCCACCTTCCCCCGGACGGGCGGTTTGACGCCAGCGAACGAGTGACGGGCGCACGCGGGGCTTGCCGTGTGCGGGGACGCCGGGCCGACCGGGCCCGGTTAATGTTGACGCCATGCGTCTCCACGTCGTCGACCACCCTCTGGTCGCTCACAAGCTCACCACGCTGCGCGACCAGCGCACCGACTCCGCGACCTTCCGCCGTCTCGCCGACGAGCTGGTCACCCTGCTCGCCTACGAGGCCACGCGCGACGTGCGCACCGAACAGGTCGACATCCAGACGCCGGTCGAGCGGACCACGGGTGTCAAGCTCTCCCACCCGCGTCCGCTGGTGGTGCCGATCCTGCGGGCCGGTCTCGGCATGCTGGACGGCATGGTGCGGCTGCTGCCGACCGCCGAGGTGGGTTTCCTCGGCATGATCCGCAACGAGGAGACGCTGCAGGCGTCGACGTACGCCACCCGGATGCCGGAGGACCTCTCCGGGCGCCAGGTCTACGTCCTGGACCCGATGCTCGCCACCGGCGGCACGCTGGTCGCGGCGATCCAGGAGCTGATCCGGCGCGGCGCGGACGACGTGACCGCCGTGGTGCTGCTGGCCGCGCCCGAGGGCGTCGAGGTCATGGAGCGCGAGCTGGCCGGCACCCCGGTGACGGTGGTGACGGCGTCGGTCGACGAGCGGCTCAATGAGAACGGCTACATCGTGCCGGGCCTCGGTGACGCGGGGGACCGGATGTACGGGGCGGCGGAGTAGGGCCCGCGGCACGGCGGGCCCCGCGGCTCAGCAGTTCTTCTTCGGGGCGGGCGTCGGCTCGGGTTCGGCCAGTGCGGTCAGGGCCCGGTCGGCGTCCGCCTTCGTCGTCAGGGTCTTGAACCCGTCGCCGATGATCAGGTCGACCTCGGTGCCCTTGCGGGCGGGGTCGGTACGGCGTTCGGCGTCGGCGAGCTGGGTGCCGAGCACCGGCAGCGAGGTGTCGAGGGCGGCAGCGGGCCCGAGGAGGACGCCGGTGCCCTTGACCTTCTTGTCGTACTCCTTGGTCGCGTTGCCGATCTCGCCGATCTTGAAGCCGCGCTTCTTCAGCTCGTCGGCGGTCTTCTGGGCGAGTCCGCCGCGGGTCGTGGCGTTGAGGACGTTGACCGTGATGCTCCCGGGCCGGGGCAGCGCCTTCGGGGCGGCCGTACGGCTCACCGTGTCGGCGCAGGCCGCCTTGGTGCCGTTCGCGGAAGCGGAGTCACCGCCGCCGGTGAACACGTCGATGAGCTGGAGCGTGCCCCAGCCGCCCACGCCGAGTACGGCCGCGGAGGCGACGGACAGGACGACGAACCTGCCGCGTCGCCGGGGCCGGCGCATCCGCGGGTACTTGTCACCCGTGATCCGGTACTGGCCGCCCATGCCGGGTGGAGTGAGCATGCTCATGGGCGCAGCGTAGTGCGCTCGGGCGGCAATGCATACCAGATGATCATCCGACTGTGTGCAGGCCGACCCGAAAGGGGCAAACCTGTCCGCACGGGAGGACGTCTGCCGGGCGTCAGTCCAGTTCGAGGACGCGGGCGTGCAGCACCTGGCGCTGCTGGAGCGCGGCCCGCACCGCGCGGTGCAGCCCGTCCTCCAGGTACAGATCGCCCTGCCACTTCACGACGTGCGCGAAGAGGTCGCCGTAGAAGGTCGAGTCCTCGGCGAGGAGGGTCTCGAGGTCGAGCTGCTGCTTGGTCGTCACGAGCTGATCGAGGCGGACCGGGCGCGGCGCGACGTCCGCCCACTGCCGGGTGCTTTCCCGGCCGTGGTCGGGGTACGGCCGGCCGTTTCCGATGCGCTTGAAGATCACACGGAAAGCCTACCGGTCGACGCGTTCCGGGCGCAGCCATGGCGACGCAGTGCGACGCCGGAAAAGGCACCCGAATACAGGGCGAAACGGGATGGTGATCTGATACGACCGATCGCGCGTGCGAGCCGTCGGCCGCCGTTTCCGGAACCCCGGCCGCCGCTTCCGAGGCCCCCGGCTGTTGTTCCGCCCTCCCCGGAGGGAGGCTTCCGTCCGCTTCCCGGAGTTCTTCGCGGCCGTTGCCGCGGCCTCTCGCCGGCCCGTGGGGCGTGTGCCGGAGCCGGGGGTTACTCCGGTCGTTCCCGCGGCTTCCCGTCGTCGTCGTGCCCGACGGGGCGGACGAGGTGCCGGCACGCGGCGGACGTCTCGGGGACGCGCGCCGCGACCCCGTGTGCGGCCGGATCGTCCGCGGCGAGCCGGCCGCGCCCCGGCTCAGGTCGCGCGCCAGTACCCCAGCGCGTGCACCCGCTGCTTCGGCACGCCCAGTTCCTTGCGGACGAACGCCGACAGCGCGCGGGTGGTCGCGGTGTCGCAGGCGATCCACACGTACGGGTCGGGGGTGGACCGCAGCAGCTCGGGCAGGTCGGCCCGGACCCGTTCGAGCAGTGCCGCCCCAGCCCCCGACCGGGGCACCTCGCGCACCTCGGTCCGGCCGGGGTCGGCCCGGAAGGGCAGCCCGTCGAGGGTGCCCTCGAACCAGACGGTCGCCGGAGCCGCGCGCACCGTGCCGAGCAGCGAGTTGATGGCCGGCAGCGAGGCCGGGTCGCCGATCGCCACGATGTGGGAGGGGGCGGGGTCCGGCTCCTCGAACCCCGTGCCCTGGACGGTCGCCTCGATGGTGTCGCCGGGCTTCGCCGCCCTGGCCCAGTCGCTGGCGCACCCCTCGTGCAGGGCGAACTCCAGGCCGAAGGTGCCGGCCGCCGGGTCGGGGTCGACCAGGGTGTACGCCCGCTGGTGCGGCCTGCCCGCGTTGTCGAACCACAGCCGCACCCACATCGTCGGGTGGACACCGGTCGCCGCCAGCATCCCGCCGTCGGTGAGGCGCACCCGCCGGTAGTCGGCGGTGACGTCCTCCGCGCCGGTCACGGTGAACGTGAAGTCCTTCGCGCGGAACAGTTTGAGGACCGCGCCCTCCCAACCCCGCCCCTGCCCCATCGCGTCCTCACCCTTCGCGTACGATTTCGCCACGATTTACTTAGGGGAGCCTAACCTAATGGGAAATGAGGGCACAGTGGGTGGCGAGATCTTCCGGGACCCCTGGGGCATCCCCCATCTGCGCGCGGGGAGTGCGAACGGACTCGCGTACGCCCAGGGCCGGGTCACCGCCCTCGACCGGGCCTGGCAGCTCGAGGTCGAACGGCACCGCGCGCAGGGCACCTCGGCCTCGTTCCTCGGCCCCGAGGCGCTCCCCTGGGACCGTTTCGCCCGCCGCGCCCGTCTGGCCGACACGGCCCGCCGCTGCTGGACCGAACTGCGGCGGACGGACCCGGAGACGGCGGAGTGGGTACGGGCGTACGTGTCCGGCGTGAACGACGGCCTGGCATCCACCGGTAGGACGGACTCCGGCCCGGCGTCCGCGCCGGGCGGGGACTCCGGCCCGCCGGCCGCCGGCTCCACCGCGAGCGGGAGCGTTTCGACGGGCAGCCCTGCCAAGGGTCCGGTCGGGCAGGGCGGTGGCGGGGGTCCGGTGTCCGGGGCCGTGTCCGCCGGGGCGCGGGAGGCGGGCAGCGGTTCCGCCGCGAGCGGGAGCGGCTCGGCGGGCCGCCCTGCCGGGGGGCCGGTGTCCGGGGCCGCCCCCGAGTTCGCCCGTGCGGGCCTTCGGCCCGGTCGCTGGGAGCCCTGGACCCCGCTCGCGGTCTGGCTCTCCACCCACATCCTGTTCGCCGGCTTCCCCGCCAAGCTCTGGCGGGCGCACATCACCGCCCGCCTCGGCGCGGACGCCGTGGGCCTGTTCGCCTCCGACGGTCCCGGCACCGCCGGCAGCAACGGCTGGCTGGTCGCCGGTGACCGTACGGTCACCGGGCACGCGGTCATCGCCGGGGATCCGCACCGCTTCATCGAGGACCCCGGCGTCTACCAGCAGATCCGCCTGTCCTGCCCGGAGTTCGACGTCGTCGGCCTCGCCGTGCCCGGCGTCCCCGGCATCGCCCACTTCGGCCACACCGGCACGGTCGCCTGGGCCATCACCAACGCCATGGCCGACTACCAGGACCTCTACCGCGAGCGGCTGCGGCGCACCGGCGCCGGGGTGGAGGCGCTCGGCCCGGACGGGGCGTGGCACCGTGCCGCCCGGCACACCGAGACCGTCGAGGTGGCGGGCGAGGAACCGGTCGAGGTCGAGGTCGTCGAGACCGACCGCGGCCCCGTCGTCATCGGCGGCCCCGAGGGCCTCGACGACGGCGTGCCCGAGCCCGGCGAGCCCCCGCTCGCCGTCGCCCTGCGCTACCCGCCCCGCGTCACCGGCGACCTCGGCTTCGGCGCCCTGCTGCCGCTGCTGCGGGCCCGCCGGACCGCCGACGTGGACCGGGCCGTCGACCGGTGGGCCGAGCCGGTCAACGTGGTCATGGCCGCCGACACCGAGGGCGGCACCCTGCACCGGGTGGCCGGCCGGGTCCCGGTCCGCTCCGCGGCGAACGGGACCCGCTTGGTGCCCGCGTGGGAACCGGGTCACGAGTGGCGGGGCTGGCACGAGCCGCCGCGCGCCGGACTGACCGACGGTGTCGCGGTCATGGCGAACCAGCGCGGTCCGGCGGCCCCGCTGGGCGTCGAGTTCGCCCCGCCGCACCGCGCCGACCGCATCACCGCCCTGCTGGCCCGGCGGACCCGCTGGTCCGCGGCCGACATGTCCGCCCTCCACATGGACACCCACCTCGCCTCCGCCACCCCTCTGCTGGACCTCCTCGCCACCCTCGACGGCCCCACCGCCCCTGCCCCTGCCGCGGCCGCGGCCGACGGCCCGGGTAGCCCGGGCGGCCCCGGTGCCGGGAGCGACGCCCCGAACGTGAACGCCCCCGCCACCACGCCCGGCGACCCGGCCCCGAGCGGCCCCCTCTCCGCCCCCGCCGCCGCCCTGCGTGACCGTCTCCTCCGCTGGGACCGTCACATGGACGCGGACAGCGCCGACGCGGCGCTCTTCGCGGCCGTACGGGGCGCCGTCGTACGGCGGCTCGCCGCGCACCCCGCCTTCGCCGCGGCCGCCGTGCCACCCCCGTACCCCGAGGTCTTCCGCCCCTGGCTCGCCCTCGTCCCCCGCGTCGGCCACGCCCTCGAACACCTCCTCTCCGCCGAGGAACTGTTCGGCGTCGACCGCCCGGCGGTGGTCCGCGCGGCGCTGGAGGAGGTGGCCGCCCGGCCGCCCGCCGGCACCTGGGGCGACACCCACCGCCTGGCCCCCTGGCGGGCGCTGCCGCCGACGACGCCGTACGACGAACCCGGCCTCTCCGGCGACCACGACTGCGTGCTGTGCACCTCCCCCGTGCCCGGTCTCACCGACCTCGCCGCGCGCGGCCCGGCCGCCCGCTACGTCTGGGACCTGGCCGACCGGGAGAACAGCCGCTGGGTGGTGCCGCTGGGCGCGTCCGGCGTACCCGGCTCACCCCACCACCGCGACCAGCAGCCCCTGTGGCTCGCCGGAGACCTGACCCCGGTCCTCACCGACTGGGCACGGCTGAAGAAGGAGACCGATGTCTGACCCGTACGCCTCCCGCACGGCCGTCCACGAGCAGGAGGTCGACGGCTTCGGCACCGTACGCGTCCTGCCGCTGGACCCGGCCGCCGACGCGCCCCTCCTGCACCGCTGGGTGAGCGAGGAACGCGCCGTCTTCTGGGGCATGAACGGCCTCACCGTCCAGCGGGTCGCCGAGATCTACGCCCACCTGGACACCCTCGACACCCACCACGCGTACCTCGTCCTCAAGGACGGCGAACCCGCCGCGCTGCTCCAGACGTACGAACCGGAGGCCGACCGCGTGGGCGACTGCTACCCCGTCGAACCCGGCGACATCGGCATCCACCTGCTGCTCGCCCCCGCCGGAACCGGGAGTCCGCGCCCAGGCTGGACCGCCGCCCTGACGGGCGTCCTGGCCGCGTACGTCCTGCTCGGCCTCGGCCGCGAGCGCATCGTGGTCGACCCGGACGTGGCCAACGAGAAGGCCGTCGCCCGCTTCCTCCGGCAGGGTTTCACCGCCGGTCCCGTGGTCGTCCTTCCGGAGATCGACCTCCCGGACGTGTACCTGCCCGAGAAGAAGGCACAACTCGCCTTCCTCACCCGCGAGGTAGCCTTCGGCGGGTGACCCCCGACGACCTCGTCGCCCACTACGAACTGGAGCCGATCCCCCGCGAGGGCGGCCGGTTCCGGCAGACCTGGGCCGGTCCCGCACGCCCCGACGGCCGCCCCGAGGGCACCGCCATCATCGCCCTGCTCACCGGTGCCCCCGGCGACTTCTCCGCGATGCACCGCCTCCCCGCCGACGAGATCTGGCACTTCCACCTCGGCGACCCGCTCGACCTGCTCCTCCTCGCCCCCGACGGCACCGCCCGCACCCCCGTGCTCGGCCCGGACGTCCTCGGCGGCCAGCACGTCCAGCTCACCGTCCCGGCCGGCACCTGGATGGGCGCGCGGGTGGCGGCCGGCGGCGCCTGGACGCTGTTCGGCTGCACGATGGCCCCCGGCTTCACCTACGAGGGCTACGAGCACGGCGACGCGGCGGAACTGACGGCGCGCCACCCGGACCGGGCGGCGCTCATCACGGAACTCTGCCGTCCATGAGCCGAGAAGGTCTGCTCGACGGCCAGGCCGCCCTGATCACCGGCGCGGGCGGAGGCATCGGCCGGGGCATCGCGCGGCGGTTCGCCGAGGAGGGCGCGGCCGTCGCGCTGCACTGCCGTACGGCGACGGCCTCCGCGCGGGAGACCGCCGACCGTATCCGGGAGTCCGGCGGCGAGGCGGTCGTCCTCCAGGCCGACCTCACCGACGAGGACGCCTGCCGCCGCGTGGTGGCCGAGGCGGCCGACCGGCTCGGCGGCAGGCTGACCGCGCTCGTCAACAACGCCGGCGTCCAGCCGGTCCGGGAGCTCGCCGGAATGACGGCGGCCGAGTGGCGGGCGGTCGTGGACACCAACCTCACCACCGTCTTCGCCTGCACCCAGGCGGCGGCGGAGCTGATGCGGGACGCCGGAGGGACCATCACCCACATCGCCTCCGTCGAGGCCCGCGTCCCGGCGCCCGGCCACGCCCACTACACCGCCTCCAAGGCGGCGGTCGTCATGCACGCCCGCGCGGCGGCCCAGGAGTACGGGCCGTGGGGCGTGCGCGTCAACACGGTCTCGCCCGGCCTGATCGACCGGGAGGGCCTGGCCGACGCCTGGCCCGAGGGCGTACGGCGCTGGCGGCAGGCGTCCGCCGTGGGCCGGCTCGGCCGCCCGGAGGACGTCGGCGACGCCTGCGTGTTCCTCGCCTCCCGGCTCGCGTCCTGGGTGACCGGCCACGACCTGGTGGTGGACGGGGGAGCCACGGCCCGGCCGACCTGGTGAGCACACCGGGCCCGCCATCCGTACGTAACCCGGAGCGGGACGGCCGGGAGGCGGGTACGACGTGGTGCGACGGCGGAGCGGGGCGACGGGCGATGACGGACGAAGCGGAGCCCCGGACGGCCGCGGACGAAGCAGAACCCCGGACGGCCGCGGACGAAAGGGAGCCCCGAACGGCCGCGGACCCCGGCGACTTCAAGGGCTGGTGCTGCTGGGCACCCTGCTGGTCCTGTTCGTCCTCGGCGGCGCGGCCCCGGCGAGCGCCCACGCCGCCCTCCGCGGCAGCGACCCCGGGGACGGAAGCGTCGTCGAGTCCGCGCCCCGCCGGCTCACCCTGACCTTCACGGAGTCCGTCGGCCTGCTCGACGACTCCTTCCGCGTCTACGGTCCCGACAACCGCCGGGTCCACCTGGGCGAGCCGCGGCACGCGGACGGCGCCTCCGACACCGCCCGCGCGGACCTGCCCGGCGGCCTTGCCGACGGCACGTACACGGTGGCCTGGCGGGTGGTCTCCGCCGACAGCCACCCGGTCTCCGGCGCCCTCACCTTCTCCATCGGCGCACCCTCGCCCACCGCGCCGGCGGCACCGGCGGACCACGCCGAGCACCCGGTCACCAAGAGCCTCTACGACACCGGCCGCTACCTCGCGTACATCGCCGCCGCGCTGCTCATCGGCACGGCGGCGTTCGCGGCGCTGTGCCGGCCACCGGACCCCGCCCCGCTGCGGCTGCCGCTGCTCACCGGCTGGTGGACCCTGCTGACGGCCACGGCCGCCCTGCTCGTCCTGCGCGCCCCGTACGAGAACGGCACCTCACCGGCGACCGCCCTCGACCTCCCGGCGTTCACCGGCACCCTCACCGGCCGTCCGGGCATCGCCCTGCTGACCCGCCTCGCCCTGCTGTCGGCGGCGCCGCTTCTCGTACCGCTCCTGAGGCACCGAGCCCCCCGGGTCCGCCTGGCGGCCGGCGCGGCCGTCTCCCTCGCCCTGGCCCTGACCTGGGCGGCGGCCGAACACGCCTCCGCCGGCATCCAGGTCCCCCTCGCCATGACGTCGTCCGTGCTCCACCTGCTGGCGACGGCGTGCTGGCTCGGCGGCCTGACCGCCCTCCTCCTCACCCTCCACCGCGCGAAGACCCCGCCGCCGGCCGCCGTGGTCACGCGCTTCTCCCGCCTGGCCTTCGTCTCGGTGACCGTCCTCGTCGTCACCGGCGTCTACCAGTCCTGGCGCGGCCTCGGCTCCTGGTCCGCCCTCACCCAGACGTCGTACGGCCGGACCCTGACCGTCAAGCTCGCCGCGACGCTCTTCCTGCTGGCGGCGGCGGCCCTGTCCCGCCGCTGGACGGCCCTCCTGGCCACGCCGGCGGTGGTCGAGGAACGCGTACCGGAACCGGTGGGCGCGTCCGGAGCCCCTCCGGAGCCGAGGCCGGCGGCCTCACCGGCGTACGGACCGGACGGGCCAGGTGAACCGGGTGGACCGGACGGACCGGACGGACCGGAGGACCGCCACCGCCGTGCCCTGCGCCGTTCCGTACTCGCCGAGGTCGTCGTGGCGGCGGTCGTCCTGCTGGTCACCACGGTGCTGACCGGCACCCTTCCCGCCCGCGCGGAGGCGGAGGCGGCCGGGGCACCCGAGCCACAGGTGGCCGGCCTCCCCGGCGCGGAGGCGTTCACCATCCCCTACGACACGGGCACGCCCGGCGGCCGGGGCACGGTGCAGCTCACGATGGACCCGGGCCGGGTGGGCGAGAACGGCCTCCAGGCGGTGGTCTTCGGCCCCCAGGGCGCCCTGACCTTCGTCCCGGAACTCCGCGCCTCCTTCACCCTCGCGGCGAAGGACGTCGGCCCCATCGACGCGAAACTGACCGACCGCGGCGGCTACTGGGCCACCAGCGACCTCACCCTCCCCCTCGAAGGCACCTGGACGATGAGACTGACGATCCGGGTCTCCGAGGTGGACCAGGTGAGCGAGGAGCGCCAGGTGGAGATCACCCGCTGACGCGGCCGCGGAGAAGTTCCACACCGTCGCCTTCGAGAACGTCGCAGTACACCGCACGCCCGGTCATGGCCATGATCAGGGCCAGGGTGGGGCCGGACACGAGGGGCCCGGAACCGGTCGTGAACGGACCATGGAGAGACTTCCGATCGAGATAGTATCGGCGCGGATACTATCTGTAATGTAACCATTACCTCTCTGTAAGCCGTGACGTTCATGACGCCGTGGACGCGGGAGAGGGTGAAGGCACGCTCGTCGTCACACAGATGGCACCAGGCGTCGACAGGAGGGCGGGCCGGGATCGACGGCAGCTCCGGGCCGGCATCGGTGAGGCAGGGAAACCCGTCGGTCACGACGGGACGGGACCGCGCCGGCCGCATCGGCGGTCAGGACGGAAGGAACCGGCCCCGCGCTCCCTCGTACCCTGTCCCCGTGCCGTCCTCCCGCCTGCATCGTGTCGCCGTTCTCGTGCTCGTGGGGGCGAAGCCGCTGGACGTCGGCATTCCCGCGCAGGTGTTCACGACCCGCGCGAGCATGCCGTACGAGGTGCGTGTGTGCGGGGCGGCACCCGGGCTGGTGACCGGTGGCGACGGGCTGTCGTACTCCGTCGCCCACGGTCTCGACGCGCTCGCCTGGGCGGACATCGTCTTCATCCCCGGCTACCGGTTCCCGGACCGCGACGACCCGCCGGGAGCCGTCGTCGACGCGCTGATCGCGGCCCACGACCGGGGCACGCGGCTCGCCGCCATCTCCACGGGCGCCTTCGCGCTCGCCGCCACCGGCCTGCTCGACGGCAGACGCGCCACGACGCACTGGCACTACACGCGGGCGCTCGCGGCGAAGCACCCGCGCGTCCGGGTCGACGAAAACGTCCTGTTCGTCGACGAGGGCAGCGTGCTGACGTCGGCGGGCGCCGCCTCGGGCATCGACCTGTGCCTGCACATCCTGCGCGGCGACCTCGGCGTGGCCGCGTCGAACCACGCCGCCCGGCGCCTGGTCGCGGCCCCCTACCGCAGCGGCGGCCAGGCGCAGTACGTACCGCGCAGCGTGCCCGAGCCGCTCGGCGAACGGTTCGCCGCCACCCGCGAGTGGGCGCTGCGCCGGCTCGGCGAACCCCTCACCCTCGAGGTGCTCGCACGGCACGCGGGGGTCTCGCCGCGCACGCTGTCGCGGCGCTTCGTCGAGGACACGGGGTACACGCCGATGCAGTGGGTCATGCGCGCCCGCGTCGACCTGGCCCGTGAGCTGCTGGAGCGCTCGCAGCGGAGCGTGGAGCAGATCGCCGCCGACGTCGGGCTCGGCACCGGCGCGAATCTGCGGCTGCACTTCCAGCACATCCTCGGCACCACGCCGAGCGAGTACCGGCGCACCTTCGCCCGGGGCGAGTAGCCCGCCGGCGCGTGGCGCGATCCTTTTGAACCGTGGCGATCACGCCGCTGTCACGGCCGGATGCCGCGCGCGACGCTGGTGGCGAACCCGCAGGGACCGAAGGGACACCACTCATGACCCGCATCGCGATCAACGGATTCGGCCGCATCGGACGCAATGTGCTGCGCGCGCTGCTCGAACGCGACAGCGACCTCGACGTCGTCGCCGTCAACGACCTCACGGAGCCCGTCACCCTCGCCCGGCTGCTCGCCTACGACACCACGGCCGGCCGGCTCGGCCGCCCGGTGACCGCCGACGGGGACGCCCTCGTCGTCGACGGCCGCCGCATCAAGGTGCTCGCCGAGCGGGAACCGGCGCGGCTGCCCTGGGCCGAGCTCGGCGTGGACATCGTGCTGGAGGCGACCGGCCGCTTCACGTCGGCCAAGGCTGCCCGTGCCCACCTCGACGCCGGCGCGAAGAAGGTGCTCGTCGGCGCGCCGTCGGACGGCGCCGACGTCACGCTCGCGTTCGGGGTCAACACCGACGCCTACGACCCGGACGTGCACACGATCGTCTCGAACGCCTCGTGCACGACCAACGCGCTCGCGCCGCTGGCCGCGGTGCTCGACGAGCTCGCCGGCATCGAGCACGGCTTCATGACGACGGTGCACGCCTACACGCAGGAGCAGAACCTGCAGGACGGTCCGCACCGCGACGCCCGCCGCGCCCGTGCCGCCGCCGTCAACATCGTGCCGACCACGACGGGCGCCGCCAAGGCGATCGGCCTCGTTCTGCCGAACCTCGACGGCAGGCTGTCGGGCGACTCGATCCGGGTGCCGGTCCCGGTGGGATCGATCGTCGAACTCAACACGACCGTCGCCCGCGACGTGACGCGCGACGAGGTGCTGGCGGCGTACCGCGCCGCGGCGGAGGGACCGCTCGCCGGCGTCCTCGAGTACTCGGAGGACCCGCTCGTGTCGTCCGACATCACGGGCAACCCGGCCTCGTCGATCTTCGACTCGGCCCTCACCCGCGTCGACGGCCGGCACGTCAAGGTGGTCGCCTGGTACGACAACGAGTGGGGCTTCTCGAACCGGGTGATCGACACCCTCGGACTCCTCGCCACCCGCTGACGGGGCGCGAGGGCGGGAGCGTCCCTGAACGTGAGGAACGCGCTTCCTGACGGGTGCCGCGGCTTCAGGTGACCGCGGCACCCGTCCTTCGGCCCGGGTACGGCCGGCCGGGGAAGGACGAGGGCACGCGTCAGACCTGGCCGTGGAGGGGCGTCAGGCCGGTCAACCGGACGCCGGGGTCGGCGTGGTGGAGGGCCCACGCGCGGCAGACCTGTTCAAGGCAACACGTTCTGATGCGCCAGGGGGCCATCATGAAGACCGGTGGGCTTGCCGAGCGGCTGCGCGCCGCACAGATCACCGCGTACGCCGGGGCCCCGGTGCTGGAATAGCTCCATGGCCGACACACCGTTCCGTACCGGTTCGCCCGCCACCCACGACACGGACCTGATCATCATCGGCGGCGGCCCGGCGGGCTGCGCCGCCGCCCGGATGGCCGCCAGCGTCGGTATGCGCTCGATCCTGATCGAGCCGGACACGCTGTGCCGCACCCTCTATCGCATCCCGGCCCTCAACAACGTTCTCGGTGGCTACACGAGCGGCCCTGAGCTCGCCGACTCCATCACCATGGAGCTGAAGAGCACGGAGCTGTGCCGCCTCGAGCTGGGCCGGTATGTCACCGAACTCCGCGCCGACGACGCCCATGTGACCGTCACGGTCGACACCGGCGCCCGTCTCACCGCTCCGTACGCCATCGTGGCCACCGGCGTCGGCCCCCTCCAGCCCCGCGACGTCGCCTGGATCACCGCCTCCGACGACATGATCCTGCCCCCGCTCTGGCAGGCCGACGCGGACGACGCCCAGGACCGCACTCTCCTCGTCCTCGGCGGCGACCGCCCGATCGGCACCTTCCTGCGTGCCCACCCGGCCACCGACACCCGCCTGCTCGTGGCGTACCCGGTGGCCGACGAGTACAAGGCTGAGGAGATCCGTGAGGACCCCCGGGTCACCCTCCTCCCCGTCGAACACCTGACACTCGGTCCCGCAGAAGACACCACGGTGTCAGCGGAAGCGGTGGGCAGGGACGGCGAACGGCAGACGGTCACGGCGGATGCCGCCTACCTCAGCATCGGGAACGCACCGACCGTCCCGCCCGGCGACCTGATCCGTGGTGCGGACGGCTACTGCCCGCCCACCGACCAGCACCCCCGCGTCATCGTGGCCGGCGACCTCCGCTCCGCCCGCTTCCAACGGATCATGACCGCCCTGGGTTCCGGCGGCGAGGCCGCGCTGCACGCCTACTACGCGGCCAGGGAAATGCTCACCAAGGACTGAGACGCGACTGCTCGATGCGGTGACGACGGCGCTCGGAAGGGGATCTCCGTGACCGGTGGGCGGCCCGCGTCGTTCGGGGTGTGCCGCGTCCTGGTACGGATTCCTACTGGTTTGATAATCTCGGGCCTCATGGGCGAGATTCCTTACAGCATCGGCGAAGGGCCGGCCACCAGGGTCAGCCTCTCCCTCCCCGAAGGGACGGCGGAGGCGATCCGCCGACGGGTCGGCAAGCGCGAGTTCTCCGCGTTCATCACCGAAGCGGTGGAGCGCGAGCTGCGCGGCCAGATTCTGGATGAGTACCTGGCCGACTACGAACGCCGCCAGGGCCCGATCTCCGAGCACGAGCAGGAGCGGGCACGCCGGGTCTTCGACGAGGTGTTCGCCGAGGAGGGGCAGTGGCCCGCCGCAAGCTGAGCCACGAAGGCGCCCTCGTTCTCGACTGCGAGGGCCTGTCGAAGTTCGTCGATGATCAGGAGCCCGTCGTCGCTCTCATCGCCGAAGCCCGTAATCGGGGCATGGAGGTGGTCATCAGCGCACTCACCATCATCGAAGCGGTGCATCGCCGGACCGACAGGGCGCAGCTCGCGTGGGTCCTGTCCGGCGTGCGGATCGTGCACATCGGCGATGAGGAGGCCAAGGCCGCCTCGGCCATGCTGATCAACGCCGGGCTGCATGGTCACAAGTACGCCATCGACGCCGCCGTGGCCGAGATGGCGCTGCGGCAGCGCCGCCCGGTCGTCATGCTCACCTCGGACATCGACGACATAACGAAGCTCTGCGGCGACAGAGTGCGCCTCGTCGCCGTGTAGTCGGCGCCCAGGACCCGAACGCCCGGGATGTGAGGTCGGCCCGTACGTCCTTGTCCGAGCGGGGCGGGGCCGGTTGACCAGTCGGTGGCATCCAGGGCCGTGAACGGCCCGGTTGAGCTGCGAGAGATGCCCGAGCGCCGACGGCGGCCCGCCGCGGGGCCCTCCGGTGCCGCCTGCCACACGGACTGCAACCCGAACCGCAATTCCCAGAACGAAGAAGGCTCCGACCGAGATCCGGTCGGAGCCTTCGTCTGCCCAGGTGGGCAAGGTGCGGAGGATACGAGATTCGAACTCGTGAGGGGTTGCCCCCAACACGCTTTCCAAGCGTGCGCCCTAGGCCTCTAGGCGAATCCTCCGGTGGGAACATTACATGACCGAGAGGGGTGCTTGCGAACTCGTTCCTCGCCCGCGACATGGGGTAACCTCTGCCGTAGCCCCTCACGCGGCGCTATCTGACTGAACTCCCCCAGGGCCGGAAGGCAGCAAGGGTAGGTCGGCTCTGGCGGGTGCGTGGGGGGCGCTTGTGTTTCCGGCGCCGGAGCCGGTTGTCGGTGGGCGCCTATAACCTCGTATGCGTGTCGTCTCTCGCGTTGTACCGCCGCTACCGCCCGGAGTCCTTCGCCGAGGTCATCGGGCAGGAGCATGTCACCGACCCGCTGCAGCAGGCGCTGCGGAACAACCGGGTCAATCACGCGTACCTGTTCAGCGGCCCGCGCGGGTGCGGCAAGACGACCAGCGCGCGGATCCTGGCGCGGTGCCTGAACTGCGAGCAGGGCCCGACCCCGACGCCGTGCGGGGAGTGCCAGTCCTGCCGGGACCTCGCGCGCAACGGGCCGGGGTCGATCGACGTCATCGAGATCGACGCCGCTTCGCACGGTGGTGTGGACGACGCGCGTGACCTGCGTGAGAAGGCGTTCTTCGGGCCCGCCTCCAGCCGGTACAAGATCTACATCATCGACGAGGCCCACATGGTCACGCCGGCCGGCTTCAACGCGCTGCTCAAGGTCGTCGAGGAGCCCCCGGAGCATCTGAAGTTCATCTTCGCGACCACCGAGCCCGAGAAGGTCATCGGGACCATCCGGTCGCGTACGCACCACTACCCGTTCCGGCTGGTGCCGCCCGGCACCCTGCGGGACTACCTGGGCGAGGTGTGCGGCAAGGAGGACATCCCCGTCGAGGAGGGCGTGCTGCCGCTCGTCGTGCGGGCCGGCGCCGGGTCGGTGCGTGACTCGATGTCCGTCATGGACCAGCTCCTCGCCGGCGCGGGTGCGGACGGTGTGACGTACGCCATGGCCACCTCCCTGCTGGGGTACACGGACAGCTCGCTGCTCGACTCCGTCGTCGAGGCCTTCGCGACCGGTGACGGCGCCGCCGCCTTCGAGGTCGTCGACCGGGTGATCGAGGGGGGTAACGATCCGCGCAGGTTCGTCGCCGATCTGCTGGAGCGGCTGCGGGACCTCGTCATCCTCGCCGCCGTTCCCGACGCCGCCGAGAAGGGGCTCATCGACGCCCCCGCCGACGTGATCGAGCGGATGAAGGCGCAGGCCGGCACCTTCGGGGCCGCCGAGCTGAGCCGCGCCGCCGACCTCGTCAACGAGGGGCTCACCGAGATGCGCGGCGCGGGTTCGCCGCGCCTCCAGCTCGAGCTGATCTGCGCGCGCGTGCTGCTGCCCGCCGCCTACGGCGACGAGCGCTCGGTCATGGCCCGGCTGGACCGGATCGAGCGCGGGGTGAACTTCTCCGCGGGCGGTACCGGCGCGGGTATGCCCGGCGTGGGGTACGTACCCGGGCCGGAGGCCCACGGGGGAGCGCCCGGGCAGGGCTTCGTCGAGCCGGGGGGCGGTCCCGCCGCCGCACGGGCGGCGGTACGGGGGCCCGGCCCGGCTCCTGTCCCGGCGCCGCCCGCTCCCCCCGTCCCGCAGGTCCAGCAGCCTCCGGCGCCCGCCCCGATGCCGTCCGAGGCTCCGCCCGCGCCCAGTGCCCCGAGTGCCCCCGGCGCCTGGCCCACCGCCGCCCCCGCCGGCGGCGGCCGCCGGCCGGGCGGCTGGCCCACCGCCGCCCCGGCGGGCGGGACCCGGCCCCCGGCCCCGGCCGGCGCCCCCGCGGCCACGCCCACGCCCGCGCCCGCCGCCCCCCAGGCGGCACCCGTGCCCGCGTTCTCGGGAGGCGGCGGGCTCGATCCCCGCACGCTCTGGCCGAACATCCTGGAGACGGTCAAGAACCGCCGTCGTTTCACCTGGATCCTGCTCAGCCAGAACGCCCAGGTGACCGGCTTCGACGGCACGACCCTCCAGGTCGGCTTCGTGAACGCCGGCGCGCGGGACAACTTCCTCAGCAGCGGCAGCGAGGACGTACTGCGGCAGGCGCTGGCCGAGCAGTTCAACGTGCAGTGGAAGATCGAGGCGGTCGTCGACCCGTCCGGCGGCGGTGGTGGCGGGGGCATGGCGGCACCGGCCCCGGCCATGGCGCCGGCCGGGCCACCCGCCGGTGGCCGCAACGGAGGCTACGGCGGTGGCGGCCAGCGGCCCTCCGCTCCCCAGGCGAGCGCCCCCGCCGCCGCGCCCGCGCAGCCGGCCAGCGCCCCGCCGCCCGTCTCGCCCGAGGACGACGTTCCCGAGGACGACGACCCCGACCTGGACGAGTCCGCCCTCTCCGGGAAGGATCTGCTCGTCCGCGAGCTGGGCGCGACGGTCGTCGAGGAGGTCACGAACGACTAGGTGTTCGGAGGAACGTACGAAAGGCGTCCGCTCACCCCTTCGGAAGCCCGCACAAAAAGAAGGCGCCGTCTCCCGTTAGGCTGACCCCGTGAAGGTCCTCGTCATCGGCAGCGGCGCCCGCGAACACGCCCTGTGCCACAGCCTGTCCCTCGACCCCGACGTCACCGCGCTGCACTGCGCCCCCGGCAACGCCGGCATCGCCGGGGTCGCCGAGCTGCACCAGGTCGACGCCCTCGACGGCGCGGCCGTGTCCGCGCTGGCCGCGCGGCTCGGCGCGGACCTCGTGGTGGTCGGCCCGGAGGCGCCCCTCGTCGCCGGTGTCGCCGACGCCGTGCGCGACGCGGGCATCCCCGTCTTCGGCCCGTCCAAGGAAGCCGCGCGGCTCGAGGGCTCCAAGGCCTTCGCGAAGGACGTCATGGCGGCGGCCGGCGTGCCCACCGCCCGCAGCTACGTCTGCACGACGCCCGAGGAGGTCGACGCGGCCCTCAACGCGTTCGGCGCCCCGTACGTCGTCAAGGACGACGGGCTCGCGGCCGGCAAGGGCGTCGTCGTCACCGACGACGTCGAGGCGGCCCGCGCGCACGCCGGTGCCTGTGAGCGGGTGGTGATCGAGGAGTTCCTCGACGGCCCCGAGGTCTCCCTCTTCGCGATCACCGACGGCGAGACGGTCGTACCGCTCCAGCCCGCCCAGGACTTCAAGCGCGCACTGGACGGCGACGAGGGCCCGAACACCGGCGGCATGGGGGCGTACTCCCCGCTGCCGTGGGCCGACCCCAAGCTGGTCGACGAGGTCACGGAGACGGTCCTCCAGCCGACCGTCGACGAGATGCGGCGCCGCGGCACCCCGTTCTCCGGGCTGCTCTACGCCGGTCTGGCGATCACCTCGCGCGGGGTCCGCGTGATCGAGTTCAACGCCCGTTTCGGCGACCCCGAGACCCAGGTGGTCCTGGCCCGGCTGAAGACCCCGCTGGGCGGCCTGCTGATGGCCGCCGCCACCGGCAACCTCGCCCACCTGGAGCCGACGCGGTGGAGCGACGAGGCCGCGGTCACCGTGGTCGTCGCCTCGCACAACTACCCCGGCACCCCGCGCACCGGCGACCCGATCACGGGCCTGGACGAGGTCGCCGCCCAGGACGCCCCGCACGCGTACGTGCTGCACGCGGGGACGAAGCGGGACGGTGACGCGGTCGTCAGCGCGGGCGGGCGCGTGCTGTCCGTCACGGCGACCGGCAAGGACCTCACCGAGGCCCGCGACCGCGCCTACCGCGCGGTGTCCCGCATCGGTCTCGACGGCTCCCGGCACCGTACGGACATCGCGGCGAAGGCGGCGCGGGAGGCGTGAGCCGGACGGGCCGGTCCCCGTCCCGACGCCGATGAACCCCGCAGGCCCCGGATCCGTCCCAGGATCCGGGGCCTGACCCTTGCCATCTGTCATCCACCTTTCCCCAAAGCCATTCCATCGAGTGAGCGATGCGCCATCCGGCTGACGGGGACGGGGGCCCCAACTAGGGTGCCGCGCAAGCGTTCCGGCACTTGGCCCATCGGCATTGCGATGTCAGTGACGGGTGCCACAGTGGGGGAGTGAGCAACGCCGGGACAGCGTCAGGACCGCCGGGAGGGAGGTGAGGACGGGCCATGAGCGGAAGCGGAGCGGGAGCGGAGTCGGGAGCGCGGTCCGCGCGGTCGCACGCGCTGGCCGTACTGCGCGTCCGGAGCCGGGCGCTGGCCGTCGCGCTGCTGCCGGCCGCCGTCGCCGTGATCCTGCTCGTCGGCGGGTCCACCGGCCGTCTGCCGGGCGGCGGCTGGGACCTCGCCCGCCGGCTCCTCACACCGGTCGCGGTACTGGTCCTGCTCGTCGCCGCCGGTGTCGCCCTGGTCGTCGCGCGGGCCCGGCCCGCCATGAGCCCCACGGTCCCGATCGCCGAGGACGCGGCCCCGGACCTGTACCGGATGGTGCGCGACCTCGCCGACCGGCTCGACGTTCCCGCCCCTTCCGCGATAGCGCTCACCCCGGACTGCGACAGCTGGCTGGAGGACCGCACCCACCCGGCCCACGGCCCCCCGCCCGCCGAGGAGCACGGCGACATAGCCGGTGCGGGCCGGCCCGCCGGGGGCAGGGCCGCCGCCGCACCCGTGCTGGTGATCGGCTCCCCGTTCCTGTGGTGGATGCGGGTGGGCGAGCTGCGCGCGGTCCTCGCCCCGGTCGTGGCCGGTACGGGACCTTCGGCGCACCCGGACATAGCGGCCGCCCGGCGCTTCGTGCGGGGGCTGGACGCCGCGGTGGCCGTGGCCTCGGCGCCCCGCCGGGGGCCGGTGGTCCACGGGGTGCTCGCCGGCGTCGGCCGGGTCGCCCGGCTGCTGCTGCGCGGCTGCCGGGGGCATGCCGCCGAGATGGAGCGCGGGGTCGCCGCGGCGGCGGCCGAGCGTGCGCAGGCCGTGGACCACGGGCTGCGGATCGTCGCCCAGGAGCAGGTGGGGCTGGCGTACGCGGGCTGGGACCGGCTCCTCACCCGGGTCGCGCTGCCGGCCTGGCGGATGGGCCGCTGGCCCTCGCGGCTCAACGCGGGAGTGGTGGCGGCGCTGACCGAGCTGTCCCGCCGGGACCGGCTGGCGGAGGGCTTCGCCTCCCGTCTCGGTGAGCGTCCCGCCTGCGACCTGCTGGAGCAGCCCGGCACGGTGGACGAGGCCGCCTCGCTCCTCGCCGCCCGCCTCTTCCACGGCGGGCCCGCGGAAACCGGCCCGGACTGGTCACCGGTCCACTGGGGCGACTACCCGGAGGAGGTCGTCGACCGCAAGTGGCGCACCGACGCCGCCCGCCTCCACCGCGTCCTGGACGCCCTCCACGTCCCACCCGCCCCCGACGGTCCCCCGGCCCCCGGTCTTCGGAAAGGCATTGGGGAGGGTGGGGTGGCCGCCGGAGGTGACGGTGCGGTAGCGCTGCTGGTTGTCGATCCAC
>NZ_JOIZ01000003.1 GCF_000721605.1 Streptomyces sp. NRRL S-37
GCCCAGTGGTACGGCCGCGAAGTGATCGCGATCGACCGCTGGTTCCCCTCCTCCAGGCTGTGCTCGACCTGCGGCACCTTGCGGGACAAGATGCCGCTGCACGTCCGCACCTGGACGTGTGACAGCTGTGGGACGATCCATGACCGGGACGTGAACGCGGCGAAGAACATCCTGGCCGTCGGGCTGACGGCGTCTGTCTGTGGAGCCGGTGTAAGACCTCAACGGAGTACTCCGGGCGGGCAGTCGGCGATGAAGCAGAAAACCCCACGGCGCGAGCCGTAGGAATCCCCCTCCTTCAGGAGGGGGAGGAAGTCAACGGGCTCGGGATCACTGTGATCGGCCACGCCGTCAAGCCCACGGGGTGATTCACGCTCGTCACTCACGTGCCGGCACCAGCGCTGTCAGGGCGGGGTGAAGAGACAGCCCCAGGCGACGGGACGAGCGCGAGGAACGGTTCGGCGTCATCCCTCGGTCAGGTGCCGGACGGCCTTGAGCGTCCTTTGTGCTCCGTCTTCGGTCGCCATGTGGTGTGCCGCTGTCGCGGCGGCTCGACTGTGGGACTGCTGCCTCACCGCTTGGTGAAGGGAGGCGGCGAGCCGTTCGGCGGTGAGGGACCGGAACGGGATCGGGTCGGTGGCGGCGCCGAGGGCGGCGAGTCGGCCGGCCCAGAACGGCTGGTCCGCGGTCACCGGGACGGTGACCGCGGGCACTCCGGCGCGCAACGCGGCGGCCGAGGTGCCGGCCCCGCCGTGGTGGACCACCGCGGCCAGCCGCGGGAACAGCAGGGCGTGCGGTACGTCCCCGACGGTGAGCACGTCGTCCCCGTCGGCGGCGAGTCCGGCGCTGCCGGCCTGGAGGATGCCGCGCAGGCCGGCGCGGCGCAGGGCTCGTACCGCGATCTCGCTCAGCCGTTCCCCGTCGCCGGACGCCATGCTCCCGAAGCCGATGAGGACGGGCCGGGGTCCGGCGGACAGGAAGTCCTCGAGCTCGGCAGGCAGCCGTTCAGCCGGGTCGTGATGGGGCCACCAGTTGCCTACGACGTCCAGGCCGGGGCGCCAGTCGGAGGGACGTGGTACCAGGGCCGTACTGAAGCCGTGCAGGACGGGCCAGTCCACCTGCTCCTGGCGCCGGCGCACCTCGGAGGGGGAGGCCGGGGGAAGGGCGAGGCGGTGGCGCAGCTGTGCGACCGCCTGTGCGTAGACGCGGTCGGCCATCCGCAGCGCGAAGCGTCCGGTCGCCCGGTTGGCGAGCCGGCCCAGTGAGCGGGTGCCGGTCACGACGGGCGGGAAGTCGCCGGTCGGTGCGGTGGGCTGGAGGTACACGCCGAGGCTCGGTGTGCCCGTGGCCTCGGTGAGGTGCCAGCCGAGGGGAGCCGTGGTGGTCGACAGCAGGAGCAGGTCCGTGCCCTTGTCCACCGCGTCGGCGAAGCCCTGGCCCAGTTCGGTGATGAAGGCCGAAGCGGCCCGCATCAAGTCCCGTTTGCCCGTGACATCGCCATGCCCCCGCGTGTCCGCGGGCAGACTCCGGAACTCCAGCCCCGCCTCGCGTGCGAGGGGTGCGAAGGTGTCGGTGGCGGCGAGGGCGACGTCGTAGCCGGCCCGGCGCAGTTCGGCGCCCAGGCCCGTGTAGGGCGCGACGTCGCCGCGCGATCCTGCCGAGGCGATCATGATTCTCATCGGTTCTCCTCACCATCGGTGCCGTCACCGGCGCGGCGGGCCGCGTTGGCGTAGACGGCCTTGCGCGTGTAGGCGGCCAGGCCCGGGCGTTGCTGCGAGGGCGGTACGACCAGGGCGAAGGCGCGCGGGTCGGCGACGAAGTCGTCCGCGATGCGCCGGTGCATGTCGGGCGGGCAGGAGGTGAACCAGCGTGCGCACTTCAGCTCCGCCTCGGTGGCGTAACTCAGGTCGAAGGCGACCTCACCGAACACCTCGAAGCGTTCCTCGGGAGTCAGGGGCACCCCGGTCTTCTGGACCTCGATGGCCCGTTCCGCCACCTCGGCCAGCCGCTGCAGCCTGGCGATCTCCTCGTTCAGCTGCCGCTGCCGGGCCCGGAGCCGCTCCAGGGGGTTCACCTGCGGATCCTTGAAGATCGCGGCGATCTCGGCGAGGGGGAAACCGAGTTCGCGGTAGAAGAGGATCTGCTGGAGACGGACCAGGTCGGCCTCGCTGTAGAGCCGGTATCCGGCGTGGCTGCGGTCACTGGGCGAGAGCAGTCCCGCCTTGTCGTAGTGATGCAGTGTCCGCACCGTCACGCCGGCGAAGGCCGAGACCTGCCCCACGGAGTAACTCATCCACCTGCCCTTTCGTCGGCCCACAGCTTCAAGCCTGACGTAGGGGGAGGGTCAACTCGCGTCCGGCCGCGACAGGGTGAGGGCCGCGTTCGCAGGGGTGACCGCGCCGCGCTCGCGTTCGTCGCGGCCTCGCGCGGTATCGCGCCTCGACGCAGGCGACGGTCGCGGATCTCGCCGCGTCGTACGCGGTGGTCCGGACCGGGCCGCTCGCGCGCGGTCGTTTCCGGCGGGGTGTCGCAGTCGCGTCCACACCTGGTCGAAAGTTTCGGAGGGGTGTGGATGTGCTTGCGTTGCACCCCTCTCTTATCTCATTCCGTCCCCCATGGCGGTTTGTCTGAGAGGCGGTTTGACCAGGGAAGATATGCTCGCCAAGGCCTCCGCTGGTGAAAGAAGTGTTTCCGAAAGGTCGTCGAAAGTATTGACAGGGTCATGGCGTTCTACGAAAACTGTGGCCACCGGACGACAGGAGGCCGCCGTTCCCCTCGCGTCATGCGACCGGGGAGGGCGGCCGGTCGTCGCGGCGCGGCGGCGGGTGACCCCCCGCCGTGTTCCATGCAAGGCCGCGGACGGCAGACGTCGCCCGCCCCCCACCAGCCTTCATCGGGAGGACGCATGCAGCAGGACCACATTCAGCAGAACCCCGCCCCCTTCAGCGGCTTGAGCCGGCGAGGCTTCCTCGGCGGCGCCGGCACCGTCGCGCTCGCCACCGCGTCCGGACTGCTGCTGCCCGGCGCCGCCCACGCCGCCACCACCATCACCACCAACCAGACCGGGTACGACGGCATGTACTACTCGTTCTGGACCGACGGCGGCGGCTCCGTCTCCATGACCCTCAACGGCGGCGGCAGCTACAGCACCCGGTGGACCAACTGCGGCAACTTCGTCGCCGGCAAGGGCTGGAACACCGGCGGGCGCAGGACGGTCCGCTACACCGGCTGGTTCAACCCGTCGGGCAACGGCTACGGCTGCCTCTACGGCTGGACCTCGAACCCGCTGGTGGAGTACTACATCGTCGACAACTGGGGCAGCTACCGGCCCACCGGCGAGCACCGGGGCACCGTCTACAGCGACGGCGGCGTGTACGACATCTACAGGACGACGCGGTACAACGCCCCCTCCGTCGAGGGCACCCGCACCTTCAACCAGTACTGGAGCGTCCGCCAGTCGAAGGTGACCAGCGGCTCCGGCACCATCACCACCGGCAACCACTTCGACGCCTGGGCCCGCGCGGGCATGAACATGGGCCAGTTCAGGTACTACATGATCATGGCCACCGAGGGGTACCAGAGCAGCGGAAGCTCGACCATCACGGTCAGCGGCTGACCTCTGCCCGGCGAACCACCGGCTGCGGGCCCCGTCCTCAGGACGGGGCCCTACGCCATGAAGTGGGTCGCGGAACGGGCCCGCTCCCAGATGCCGGGAATCTGCTCGGAGGGACGCTGCTGCTCGCCGTGGAGGGCGTTGAGCACCACCAGGCAGCCGGTCAGCGCCGGCACCGCCCACTGCGCGACGGCCAGTTGGCGCCGCGCCTTGTCGAGGTCGATGGGGTGCTTCTGCGCGTTCTCGACGTCCTCGGGATCGGTCGACGAGGCCAGCTCGACCTTCTTGCCCAGGGCACGGGCGTAGGCGGTGGCGGCCAGAGCGGCGGCGGTGACAAGGGTCTTGGCCGTGGTGGAGGCGGCCACTCCCTGCTGGGTGGCGACGCGGTGGGCGTTCGCGACGAGCAGTCCGCCGCCGCCGAACAGATGCGCGCCGATGGCGGCGGCGTTGACCGGAACCCACTTCGCCCATCCCGACGACGAGATCCGGTCGGCGGCCGCCCCCTGTCCGCCCACGTCCTGAGCCGCACCGTTGAGGCCGACCGCGCCCATCAGCGAGCCGCCGAACCAGGCGGCCAGACCCACATCGTGCAGGCTGCGGATGAGAGTGTTGCGTTCGGACATGATGGTGCTCCTTCACACAGCGAACCGGGGGCGCACCGACGGAAACGTCGAGCACGCTCCCACTCTCGCCTCGCCCCGGCCCCACCGCCATCACGGCTGAGCCGGACGGGTGCGGCACGCGGGAGGGAAGAGCGGAGGGCGGCTGCCGGTGATCCGGTGGTTCGGCGACGCCGTCGCGGCCCGCCCCGGTCCGGGGACCGGGGCGGGCCGCTGTCGACCGGCCGGCGTGATGTACCGTCCGGCGCCCTCGACGTCGTCGCGCGCTCACGGACTCCGCCGGACCGCGAGGGCCGCCGCCTTCACGGCGGCGGCCCGGGACCGTCAAGGATGTCTTCCTGGAGGGGCGGGAGGAGCCGCACCTCAGGCTGTCATCGATGCGCCTTCCGGCTGTGACGGGTCCCCTCAGGCGCGGGTCCAGCGCTGGTTGCTGCCGTTGGAGCAGGAGTAGAGCTGGATCAGGGTGCCGTTGGCGGTGCCGGTGCCCACGGCGTCGAGGCAGAGGCCGGACTGGACGCCGACGATGGAGCCGTCGGAGTTCACGCGCCACTTCTGGTTGTCGCCGCCCCAGCAGCTGTAGATCTGGACCTTGGCGCCGTTCCCGGTGCCGGCGGCGTCCAGGCACTTGTCGCCGTAGACCCTCAGCTCACCGGCGTCGGTCTGCGTCCACTGCTGGTTGGAGCGGCCGTTGCAGTCGTACAGCTGGACCTGCGTGCCGTCGGTCGTGCTCGCGTTGGGCACGTCCAGGCAGCGGCCCGAGCCGACGCCCTTGATGGCGGTGCCGTCACCGGGCTCCTCCGGGTCCGGGCCGCCGCCGCCGTCGCCGTTGTTGAGGGCGTTCAGCACGGAGGAGTACGCCTGCTTCTTGCTGCCGTCGTTGTTGAACAGCAGAGGGGTGTCGCTCGAACGCCAGGAGTCCATGTCACGCACGCCCCAGACGGTCACGCCGAGGCAGCGGGAGACGGCGAGGCAGTCGTTGACCACGGCGGAGTAGGTGTTCGGCGACGCGCCCTGGATGTCCAGCTCGGTGATCGCCACGTCGACACCGAGCGCGGCGAACTGCTGAAGCGTCGTACGGAAGTTGCTGTTGTACGGGCTGCCGCTGTTGAAGTGCGACTGGAAGCCGACGCAGTCGATCGGCACGCCGCGCGACTTGAAGTCCTTCACCATGTTGTACATGGCCTGGGTCTTGGCCCAGGTCCAGTTCTCGACGTTGTAGTCGTTGTAGCAGAGCTTGGCGGACGGGTCGGCGGCGCGCGCGGTGCGGAAGGCGACCTCGATCCAGTCGTTGCCGGTGCGCTGCAGGTTGGAGTCCCGGCGGGCGCCCGAATTGCCGTCGGCGAACGCCTCGTTCACCACGTCCCACTGCACGATCTTGCCCTTGTAGTGGGCCATCACGCCGTTGATGTGGTTGATCATCGCCTGGCGCAGGGTGCTGCCGCTGAGGTTCTGCATCCAGCTGGGCTGCTGGGAGTGCCAGGCCAGGGTGTGGCCGCGCACCTGCTTGCCGTTCTGCACCGCCCAGTTGTAGACGCGGTCGGCGGACGAGAAGTTGAACTGACCGCGCTGCGGCTCGGTGGCGTCGATCTTCATCTCGTTCTCGGCCGTCACCATGTTGAACTCACGGGACGCGATCGACGTGTACGCCGAGTCGCCGAGCTTGCCCGAGGCGATGGCGGTGCCGAAGTAGCGGCCGCTCTGCGCCGCCGCGGCGCCGAGCGTGCTCTCGGCGGCGTGGGCGGGCGGCGGCGCGGCCACCGCGGTGGCCGCGCCGAGGACGCCGACGGCCAGCGCCAGCAGCAGGCCGCGGACTTTCCGCCGGGCGGCGGGTCCGGGGAGGGCGTACGAGCCCATTACTGTGCCTCCAAGGTAGACATGGGGGAAGGACTGGAGTGCGGGGGAGTGTGGCGTCCGCTCCCTTGCGGCGGACGGACGGAGCGGTTCCGGAGTCCGGGCGGCACGGAGCCGCCGGACACCGCGGTCATGGAACGGGCCGGTTTTCGGTACGGGTACGGGAGTGATCCGTCGCGGCTCGGCCGGGGAAGCGTCACGCGGCGTCGCGTACCTCTTCGACCGCGTGGAGAGCCAGGACGCGCCGGCGCGAACCTCACCGGAACGACACGGGGTGGTGCGGGTGGTTCGGTGTGCGGATCTGTGGTGCGGTGGTGCGTGGATCTGCCGTGCGACATGGCTTGTCCAAGGCGGTGTGGTTCGACATATCGATCTGTGGCCGCTTTCCCAGACAGGAATGATTGGGGTGTTGACGATGCATCGTCAATACTTCCTGCAAGAAAACTTTCTGTTCGTTGTTCGAAACTTTCGAAGCCTCGAGAGTTGGGTGCTGAGCCCCCCGGTGTCACCGGTGACGGGCCGGGTCGAGAGCTCGCGAGGGTGGCGGCGCCCCGGCTTCTGAGGGTGGTGGATCCTGCTGGATCCGCCGATCCGGCCTGACGTGCGACGTCTCGCGGGCGAGCTTCCCCTAATGTTTCGACACCGGCAGCGATACGTGCGAGAGGTATTGACGCCGTTCACCGGCTCCCTATCATTCAGGTTGCTCGATCCTTCGACCCATGTTCGATATGACGAACATGTCGATGCTTCACTGCGCGGCGGGTGCCTCCGGGGCGTACCGCCCGAACGCGGAACCGCAAGGAGTCGTGTCATGCGCGTATGTCATGGTCTTGACAATTTCTTGTCGTCGCCTCTTCGTCCGGGCCGCCCGAAGGCGCCGGGCGTCACCGGTCTTTCGAAAGGCCGTGAAAGGCCGGGAGGTGCGAACGGTCCGCCGTGACGCTCACGGACCGCCGCACACCGCACCGCACCGACAGTCCGGCCGGCCTCGCCGGAGGCAGGCCGGAACCACCCACTCGAGGTTGAGGAAGTCCCCATGCGCAGAGGAAGTTTCAGCCGCAGACATCCGTCCGCGGCGCTCGCCGCCGTGGTCGCGGCCCTGGCCGCGCTGGCGGCGATGCTCGTCGTCACCCCGGCCCAGGCGGCCAGTAGCGGCAGCTTGCGCGGTGTCGGTTCGGGCCGGTGTCTCGATGTGTCGGGCGCCGAACAGACCGACGGCACGTACCTGCAGCTCTACGACTGCTGGAACGGAACCAACCAGCAGTGGACGTTGACGGACGCCAACCAGTTGACCGTGTACGGCGACAAGTGCCTGGACGTTCCGGGCCACGCCACCACGGCCGGTACCCGGGTGCAGATCTGGAGCTGCAGCGGTGCCGCGAACCAGCAGTGGCGGGTGAACTCCGACGGCACGGTCGTCGGCGTGGAGTCCGGGCTGTGCCTGGACGCGAAGGACCACGGCACGGCCAACGGCACGGCGGTGCAGCTGTGGACGTGCAACGGCGGTGACAACCAGAAGTGGACCGGCCTGACCGGGACGCCGCCGACGGACGGCACGTGTGCCCTTCCGTCCACGTACCGCTGGACGTCGACGGGGGCGCTGGCGCAGCCGGCGAACGGGTGGGCCTCGCTGAAGGACTTCACCACCGTGACGCACAACGGCAGGCACCTGGTCTACGCGTCCAACTTCTCGGGATCCTCGTACGGATCGATGATGTTCAGTCCCTTCACGAACTGGTCGGACATGGCGTCGGCCCGCCAGACCGGGATGAACCAGGCCGCGGTGGCGCCCACGCTGTTCTACTTCGCGCCCAAGAACATCTGGGTGCTGGCCTACCAGTGGGGTTCGGCGGCCTTCATGTACCGCACGTCGAGCGACCCCACCAACCCCAACGGCTGGTCCTCCGCGCAGCCGCTGTTCACCGGGAGCATCTCCGGCTCCGGCACCGGCCCGATCGACCAGACGCTGATCGGCGACGGCCAGAACATGTACCTGTTCTTCGCCGGTGACAACGGCAAGATCTACCGGGCGAGCATGCCGATCGGGAACTTCCCGGGCAACTTCGGGTCGTCGTACACGACGATCATGAGCGACACGGAGAAGAACCTCTTCGAGGCGCCGCAGGTCTACAAGGTCCAGGGCCAGAACCAGTACCTCATGATCGTCGAGGCTCGGGGTGCGACCGAGCGGCGCTACTTCCGCTCCTTCACGGCATCCAGCCTGAACGGCTCCTGGACCCCCCAGGCCGCCAGCGAGAGCAACCCCTTCGCGGGCAAGGCCAACAGCGGCGCCACCTGGACCGACGACATCAGCCACGGTGAACTGGTCCGCGCCAACCCCGACCAGACCATGACCATCGACCCCTGCAACCTGCAGCTCCTCTACCAGGGCAAGGACCCCAACGCGGGCGGCGATTACAACCGGCTGCCGTGGCGGCCGGGCCTCCTCACCCTGCGGCGCTGACCTTCCCGGTCCACGGCGGGGGAGTGGAGCCCGGGTCCGGGCTCCACCTCCGGCGTGGACCGGTGCGGCCGGCCGGGGTCACACGGTGATCGCGTCCCCCTCCGGGACGATGGTCAGGGGCACCTCGGTCAGCGCCGCGGGGCTCAGGAAGCGGGCCGTCGACTCCTGGCCGGTCCGGCTGAGCATGATCTCGTGGATCTGGACGAGACGGCTGGGCCCGACCTCGCGCACGTAGTCCGCCGCCCGGCCGAGATGGGTCCAGGGGCCGCTGGTGGGCAGCAGCAGCGTGTCGACCGGTGCGGGTGGTGTCTGGTAGGCGTCACCGGGGTGGAAGACCCGGCCGTCGACGAGGTAGCCGACGTTGGTGACGCGGGGGATGTCGCGGTGGATCGTGGCGTGCAGGTCGCCGGAGACCGCTATGCCGAAGCCGGCGACATCGACACGGTCGCCGGCCTCGACCGCGGTGACCTGGGCGCGTCGGTCCGGCCAGCGTCCGACCACACCGGCCGGCCCGTAGACCCGCAGGCCGGGGCGGGCGTCCAGGGCCCGGGCGATCAGGTCCTCGTCGAAGTGGTCGAAGTGTTCGTGCGTGATCAGGACGGCGTCGGCGGCGGCCACCACCTCCTTCGCGTCAGGGGTGAACGTGCCCGGGTCGACGGCGATCCGCCCACCGTCCTTGACCAGCGACACACATGCGTGGGCGTGCTTGATCAGCTTCACTGCCGGCTCCCGTCGGCTTGATGTACAGGGTTCCCTGCACAATATATACAGGGTGCCCTGTATGACCTTGCTAGGCTGGCAGACGTGAACAACGCGACTTCGAACGAACCGGCTCCTCTCTCCGGCGAGTTGGCCGCCCGCCTCAGGGCGGTCGTCGGCACCCTGGTCCGCAGTGCCCGCACCGCCGACCGCCTCGCGTCCGTCCCGGCGGCGGTGCTCGGCCTCCTCGACACGGGTGGGCCGATGACCACGGCCGACCTGGCGGCGGCCCGCGGGGTGCGTCACCAGACGATGGCCGCGACCGTCAGGGAACTGACCGACGCCGGCTTCCTGGCCGTACGCCCTGATCCGGGCGATGCCCGCAGAAAGGTCCTCACGTTGACGGGGGAGGGGAAGGAGGCGCTCGACGCGGACCGCCGTCAGCGCGTCGGCGTCCTCGCCGACGCGCTGGAGGAAACGCTGGACGAGGAGGACCGGCGCGCCCTGGCGCACGCCCTCGACCTCATCGAGCGGATCAGCGGCAGCATCCGGGACGGCCGTTCCTTCACCGGCGAGCGCGAGTTCACCACCGGATCATGGTGACGAGGCCCGGACGGCCCGCGCCCGCCCCGCCGTCCGTGTTCTCGTAGGCCGCCGTCGGCCACCTCCCGCGCACGTGCCACGCCGTACCGCTTCCGACCGGGCTCCGTCGCCACCCGGAGCGAGGCGTACCGTCCACGGAATGTGCGCGTACGCCGACTCCGCGTACGCGGAGTGCCGTCGGCGCGATCGGCACGGTGCGACGTGCTTCATGCCGCCGCCACGTCGACTGCGGCGGGAAGTGGACCTACCGTACTTCCACGGCCGCTGATCGATCGCCGGGTACCGCCGCGGAGTGGGAAGCCGGGGCCCTTCCCGGAACGGGCGGCCGGGGCACTTCGGACCATCGCGTCCTCGCGGACCACCAGGGCTGACCACGAGACGAAAGAGCCGAGCATGCTGATCGGAGTGACCCGGGAGACCAGACCCGGGGAGACCAGGGCCGCGGCCACACCCGCGACCGTCAGGCAACTGACCGGACTGGGCTACGACGTGGTGATCGAGACCGGGGCGGGGGCGGGCTCGAGCATCACCGACGAGGCGTACGCGCGGGCCGGTGCCGCGATCGGCACCGGCGAGGAGGCGTGGCGTGCCGACCTGGTCCTCCGGGTGAACGCCCCCGAACTCGTTGAGGTGAAGCGGCTCAAGGAGGGCGCGACGCTGGTCGCCCCGCTCGCGCCGGCGACCAACGGCGGCCTGCTCGCGGCCTTGGCCGCGCACAAGGTCGACGCCTTCGCGATGGACGCCGTCCCGCGTATCTCCCGGGCCCAGTCGCTGGACATCCTCTCCAGCCAGGCCAACATCGCGGGGTACCGTGCGGTGATCGAGGCGGCGCACCACTTCGGCCGGTTCTTCACCGGTCAGGTGACCGCGGCGGGCAAGGTGCCCCCGGCCAAGGTGCTCGTCGCCGGCGCCGGCGTGGCGGGTCTGGCGGCGATCGGCACGGCCGCCTCCCTGGGCGCCGTCGTCCGTGCCACCGATCCACGGCCCGAGGTCGCCGACCAGGTGAAGTCGCTCGGTGGTGTGTATCTGCCGGTGGACGTCGAGACCGAGCAGTCGACCGACGGGTACGCGAAGGCGACCTCCGAGGCGTACGACCGGCGGGCCGCCGAGATCTACTCCGAACAGGCCGCGGACGTGGACATCATCATCACCACGGCCCTGATCCCCGGACGGCCGGCGCCGAGGCTGATCACGGCCGCCGACATCGCCTCCATGAAGCCCGGCAGCGTCGTCGTCGACATGGCGGCCGCCCAGGGCGGGAACGTGGAGGGAACGGTCAAGGACGAGGTCGTCACCACCGGCAACGGCGTGACGATCATCGGCTACACCGACCTGCCCGCGCGGCTGCCGGCACAGTCGTCACAGTTGTACGGCACCAATCTGGTCAACCTGATGAAGCTCCTCACTCCCGCCAAGGACGGCCGGGTCTCCGTCGACCTCGAGGACCCCGTGCAACGCGGGCTGACCGTGGTCCACCAGGGCGACGTGCTCTGGCCACCGCCCCCGGTACAGGTGTCCGCGGCCCCCGCCGGGGCCACCGCGGCGAAGAAGCCGGGAAAGGCGGAGGAACCGGGAAAGGCGGAGGAGAAGGCGGTCAGGGCGGAGAAGAAGCTCTCCGCGAGCGCGAAGGCGGCCCTCGTCGGCACCGGTTCACTGGCGCTGTTCCTCCTCAACGCCTTCGCCCCCTCGGAGATCACCCAGCACTTCACCGTGCTGGCACTGGCGGTCGTGGTCGGCTTCTACGTGATCGGGCACGTGCACCACGCGCTGCACACACCGCTGATGTCGGTCACCAACGCCATCTCGGGGATCGTCGTGGTGGGTGCGCTGCTCCAGCTGACGGGCTCCGACCACGTGGTGCTGGTGCTGGCCGGCGTCGCCACGCTGCTCGCCTCGGTCAACATCTTCGGAGGCTTCGCCGTCACCCGCCGCATGCTCTCGATGTTCCGGAAGGCGTGAGGTGACCATGGACGTCCTCTCGGTCTCCGGCGCGGCGTACCTGGTCGCCGCCCTCCTGTTCATCCTGTCGCTCGCCGGGCTCTCCCGGCACGAAACCGCGTCCCAGGGCTGGGCCTACGGCGTCGCGGGCATGACCCTCGCGCTCGCGGCCACGATCCTGCGGGTCACCGACGCCGGTTCCCTCGTCTCCCTCGCCGTCCTCGGGTCCGCGGTCGCGGCCGGCGCGGTCGTCGGACTCTGGTGCGCGAGGCGCGTGCGGATGACCGGCATGCCCGAACTGATCGCGCTGCTGCACTCCTTCGTCGGTCTCGCCGCGGTGCTGATCGGCTGGAACGGTCACCTGGAGGGGGGTTCGCACACCGACGGCATCCACCACGCCGAGGTCTTCATCGGTGTCTTCATCGGCGCGGTCACCTTCACCGGCTCCGTCGTCGCCTTCCTGAAGCTCTCGGCACGGATGAAGTCCGCGCCGCTGATGCTGCCGGGCAGGAACGCCGTCAACATCGGGGCCCTGGCCGGCTTCGTGATCCTCACGGTGTTCTACGTCATCACGCCGTCACTCGGGCTGCTGACAGCGGTCACCGCGCTGGCGCTGGCCCTCGGCTGGCACCTGGTCGCCTCCATCGGCGGCGGCGACATGCCCGTGGTCGTCTCCATGCTCAACAGTTACTCCGGCTGGGCGGCCGCCGCTTCGGGATTCCTGCTGGGCAACGACCTCCTGATCGTCACGGGTGCGCTGGTCGGCTCCTCCGGCGCGTATCTCTCGTACATCATGTGCAAGGCGATGAACCGCTCCTTCGTCTCCGTCATCGCGGGCGGCTTCGGGCTGGAGACGGGCCCGGCGGGTGACAGGGAGTACGGCGAGCACCGTGAGATCTCCGCGGAGGACACCGCGGAACTCCTCCTGTCCGCCTCGTCCGTCGTCATCACCCCCGGTTACGGCATGGCGGTGGCGCAGGCGCAGTACCCGGTCGCGGAGATGACCCGGCTGCTGCGCGAGAAGGGCGTCGACGTGCGCTTCGCCGTCCACCCGGTCGCCGGGCGGCTGCCCGGACACATGAACGTCCTGCTGGCCGAGGCGAAGGTGCCGTACGACATCGTCCTGGAGATGGACGAGATCAACGACGAACTCGCCGACACGGACGTCGTGCTGGTCATCGGCGCCAACGACACCGTCAACCCGTCGGCGGCCGAGGACCCGGACTCGCCGATCGCGGGGATGCCGGTGCTGCGGGTGTGGGAGGCGGGGAACGTGGTGGTCTTCAAGCGGTCGATGGCCGCCGGCTACGCCGGCGTGCAGAACCCGCTGTTCTTCCGGGAGAACTCCCGGATGCTCTTCGGCGACGCCAAGACCCGCGTCGACGAGATCGTGGGCGCGCTGTCCCGGGTGCCGGTCTGAGCGGGACGGCGGTGTGCTGGTGCGGTGATGTACCGCACCGGCACACCTGGTGAGGGCGAGGGCGGCCAGAACGTCGACGGCCTCGCGTGTACAGCGGAAGACGGTCGCGATCCCGATCCGGAAGCCCGGCCGCGAGCTGTGCGCAGGTGTCACCGCACCGCGAGTGGGCCAGAGCGGGCAGAGCCTGTCGCGCGGCGGGAAGGCGGCGCCCTCGTGTCCCGATCCGCTGCTGCCTGGCCGTCCGTTGCCGGGTCAGGAACCACAAGGTGCGGCTGGACAGATCAATCGAGGACGGACTGATCCTTGGTGACGTAGACGGATTCTTTCCTTCCCCCTTCGGGCTTGGCCGTTCCCTTGGCGTCATCGGTTTCCGACAGCAGAAGCTCCTCTGGCTTTGTTAGAGTGACTCATGTGTGATATTCGGCGCGCATGTTCCGGCACGGGGAAGAGGTTTCGGTGTGGTCGAGGCGATCCGCGGGAAGGGTGTGCCCGCGTTGAGTCCCTTACGTCGTGCGGTGCTCAGTTCGGTTGTGTTTGTTCTGAATATGCCCATATGGGGAGCGTCTTTGGTGACCTTCTGGTCCTGGTGGTCAGGACCGGGGAGGGCGGTGTCGTGCGGTCCACGTTTCGGCGTGCAGTGCCCGCCGAGTGTGGGCTACGGAGTTGGCGCCATGTGGGTCGCCGTAATCGCCGCAATCGTTCTGCTGGTTCTCATGGCGGACCGACCTATGGGGCCCATGCCTTTCTTGCTGATTCCCTTGGTGTTCGGGTTCGGGTTGGGTGGAAGGTTCGTATGGGCGGCGGTCTTTTATGCCGAGAATCCGGGAACTCGAATTTTTGTCGCCATTCTCGGCCTTATTTTTCTGTTTATTTTGGGATACTTCTACGGGCGAACGCTTGTTCGTGGCGGTGGCGTCGCCGACATCCTTTTCCTCGGGTTGCGCGTGGAGAACAGGATGGCCGTACGGCCCGTGGGGCGGGCGGAGAAGCTGCAGTGGTCGGTTCTCGTCACCGCCCACGTGGCGGGTGCCGTCGTCGGGCTGGCACTGGGCTGGGCGATGCTGCGGTAGCCGGGACGGCCATAGCCGCGGTGGTCGTATGCGCGTCCTGCTTCGCGTGATTGAGGAAAGCGGACGACAGCGCCCCGTACCGGACGGGTCCGGTGCGGGGCGGGGGTGGAGGTCAATGCTGGGCGGCGTAGGTGACGAAGTCGGTCCACGCGGTGGGGGAGAGGGCGAGTTCGGGGCTCTGCCGGTCCTTGGAGTCCCGGACGTGGACCGCCCGCGTGGCCCGCGCCACCTCGACGCAGGCGTCGCCGTCGGAACCGCTGTAGCTGCTCTTGAACCAAGCCCGTTCGTCGATGCTGCTCATAGCGCTCCTCGCAGTCGCTTCAGCAGGCTCCTGGAGTCGTCGGAGGTGAGAGCCTGTGAGCGCAGTCTCGCATACCGCTGGAGCATGATGCTGACCTCCTTCGGGTCCAGGATCAGCATCCCGCCACGCTGTCCCTCCGCGTAGCCGAACCACTTGTTGTCCGGCGACTCAAGGAGCATCAACGGCCCGTCGAAACCGGCGTGGTCCGGCTGATAGGTCGGCATGATCTGCAGCTCTACGTTGAACTGCGACGACCTCTCCAGGAGGCTGTCGAGCAACTCCCGCGTCACGTCCGGGCCTCCGGTGCCGCGCTCCAGCAGTGCCTGCTCGACGATGAAGCTGAACGTGATCGCCGGCCTGCGGTCGAACAGACGCTGACGCTCCAGCCGGGCTGTGACCTGCTCGACCACCTGCTCCTCGTCCTTCACCGGCGGGACGCTCTCCGTCACCGCCCGCGCGTAGCGTTCCGTCTGCAGCAGGCCGGGAACCACCCGGCAGTCGTACGTCCACAGGGTCACCGCCTGCGTCTCAAGGCGTGCCCACTGCCGGAACCAACTCGCCAGCCCCGCCTGCCGTGACAGATGCGGCGCGGCCCTGCGCAGCGCGCCGGTGTTGCCGGTCGCCTCCTCCGCGCGCTCCACGAAGTTCTGGTCCGGCATCCGGCGGCCCAGCTCCACCGAGGCCACCGTGTGCTTCGAGAAGTGGACCAGAGCGGCGAACTCCTCCCGGCTGAGGCCCGCGTGTTCCCGTAAGGCCTGGACGAACGCGCCGAAGGTGCGCATGCTGTCCGAGGTCCCGGGCTCGACACAACTCCCCGCACCCGCCCCGCCGTCCGTGTTCTCGTAGGCCACCGTCGGCCACCTCCCGCGCACGTGCCACGCCGTACCGTTTCTGACTGAGCTCCATCGTCCCGCCAAGTGATACGTACCGTCTACGGAATGTATACGTACGCTGACTCTGCGTACACGGATCATCGTGAGCGAACTGACAGGAATCGCTCCGAACTTGACCTGCCCGGCTGACACAGTCGTCACGGGCGGGGAGTTGTCCACAAGGCGGGGCATCCGGCGGGTGTGGCGGCGATGATGGAGCGATGGGGGAAGATCTGATCCGGCCCACCCGCGGTGGGCGTACGACAGGCAGGCCGGCACTCACGGTGCTGCCGTCGGGGCTGCGCGCGTGGCTCGGGGCGGTCGCGGGTTTCGCCGCGTTGACGGTCGTCGTGCTCGGGGTTCTGTACGCCGGTGACAGCGGGCCCGGCGAGGTGGACGCGCGGATCCTGGCGGTGGTGGACGGTGTGGGGCCGCCGTGGCGGCAGGTCGCTCTGGCCGTCGACTTCCTGGGGGAGCCCGTGGGAGCGGCGGTGCTGGTCGGGGCCGCCGTGACGGGCTGCCTGTTGCTCCGGAGTCCTCGCGCGGCGGTGCTCGTCGTGGCCGGCCCCGGCCTGAGCGTGGGGACGACGACGCTGCTCAAGTCCCTGGTGGGGCGCACCATCCACGGCGACGACAACCTGTCCTACCCGAGCGGGCACACCGCCTTCCTCACCGCGTTCGTCCTCGTGACGGCGCTGCTGGTGACCGGCCGGCGCGGCCTCGGCGGGCCGGCCGGCACCTCACTCGTCCTCGCCGCGGCGTCGGCCGCCGGCGCCGCCATGGGCTGGGCGCAGGTCGCCCTGGGCGCGCACTACCCGACCGACGCCCTCGGCGGCTGGTGCACCGCGCTGGCGGTGACACCGGCGACCGCGTGGCTGGCCGACACCGGCCGGTCCAGGCACCGCTGACGTCACGCCAGGCGGCGGAAGACCGGCTTCACCGGGCGTCCGCCCAGCCAGGGGGCCGGGTCGCCCGCGTCCAGCGCCTTGCGGTACACCGCGCACGCCTGGGCCACCACGTCCACGGTGTGCTCGATGTCGGCGTCGTCGAGCGCGCTGCTCACCACGAACGACGGGGCCAGCACCCCGCCCGCGAGGAGCCGGCGCAGGAACAGGGTGCGGTACGCCTGTGAGGGCCGGCCCTGCTCGTCGAGGGTGGCGAAGACCAGGTTGCTGGCCCGGCCCCGGACGACGACGTGGTCGCCGACGCCCATGCCGGCCGCGGCCTCGCGCACACCGGCGGCCAGCTTCTCGCCGAGCGCGTGCAGCCGCGCGGTGACGCCCTCCTCGGCGTAGACGGTCTGCACGGCCATCGCGGCGGCCAGCGCGTGCGTCTCCGCGCCGTGCGTGGTGGACAGCAGGAACACCCGCTCCCCGGAGTGGCGCAGCCCGCCCCGCTCCATCAGCTCGCGGCGCCCGGCCAGCGCGGAGACGGCGAACCCGTTGCCCAGCGCCTTGCCGAACGTGGAGAGGTCGGGGACGACGCCGTACAGGCCCTGGGCGCCCGCCTCGGACCAGCGGAAGCCGGTGATCATCTCGTCGAAGACCAGCACACAGCCGTGCCGGTCGGCCAGTTCGCGCAGGCCGGCGAGGTAGCCGGGCGGCGGCTCGGTGTGGCCGGCCGGTTCGAGGACCAGGCAGGCGATCTCGTCCCGGTACCGGGTGAGCAGCTCCTCCGTGGCGGCCAGGTCCCCGTAGGGGAACGTCACGGTGAGGTCGGTGGTCGCCGCCGGGATGCCGGCCGACATCGGTGTGGTGCCGATGAACCAGTCGTCGACGGAGAAGAACGGGTGGTCGGCGCAGACGGCCACCCGCGGGCGCCCGGTGGCGGCGCGGGCGAGGCGCACCGCGGCGGTGGTGGCGTCGGAGCCGTTCTTCGCGAACTTCACCATCTCGGCGGTCGGCACCGTGGCCAGGAAACGTTCCGCGGCGTCGAGTTCGATGACGGACGGCCGCACGAAGTTGCTGCCGCGGCCGAGTTCGCGTCGCACCGCCTCGGTGACGCGCGGGTGGGCGTGACCGAGGCTGACCGAGCGCAGGCCGGAGCCGTACTCGATGTAGCGGTTGCCGTCGATGTCCCAGACGTGCGCCCCCTGGCCGTGGCTGATGACCGGGGCCAGGTTCTCGGGATACTGGTCGTCGCCCTTGGCGTAGGTGTGCGCGCCCCCGGGGACCAGGGCGTGCAGCCGCTCGTTCGCCGCCCGCGACCGGGGGAGGGGGAACTCTTCGTTGTCCACGCTCACTTCACCTTCCCCTGTGCTTCAGTGCCTCGGCGAGGCTCGGCGCCTCCCGGTCCCGCCGGGACATGGACGTGACCGGCAGCGGCCAGTCGACGGCGAGCTCCGGGTCGTCGAAGGCGATCGTCACGTCCTCGGCCGGGTCGTGCGGGCGGTCGATCCGGTACGAGGTGTCGGCGGTGTCGGTCAGCGCCTGGAAGCCGTGCGCGCACCCCGCCGGGATGTACAGGGTCGTCTGTGTCTCGCCGGACAGTTCGAAGGTGGCCACGCCGCGATACGTCGGCGAGTCGGGCCGCAGGTCCACGACGACGTCGAAGATCCTTCCGTACGAGCACCGGACGAGTTTCGCCTCGCCGGCGCCGGAGCGCAGGTGCAGGCCGCGCAGCACGCCCCGGACCGAGCGGGACAGGCTGTCCTGGACGAAGGCGTCCGGGTCGAGGCCCACCGAGCGGACCACGTCGGCGTCGAAGGTGCGGCAGAAGAAGCCGCGCTCGTCGGCGTACGGCGTCGGTTCGAACAGGTACGCCCCGGTGATCTCCGGGACTTCGGTCGCCTTCATGGAGCCTCTCTCAGGGTGGGGGCGTGGTCGGCCGTCGGGAACAGGGCCGCGGTCAGGGCGGCGAACTGGCGCTCGACGCGCCGGTCGGCGTCCAGGTTCCGCTCGGCGAGGACGCGCCGCAGCTCCGCCGACCGCCGCTCCAGCTCACGGAACTGTGCGAGCAGCCGGCCGGCGTCGGTCTCGCGGGCCGGGTGGCAGTACGCGCCGAGACCCATCCGGGCCATGAGCGTGTCGCTCTTCGCCGAGTAGCTGAGCGCGAGCGTCGGTGTGCCGGTCTTCAGCGCGCAGATCAGGTTGTGGTACCGGGTCGCCACCACGGCGCCGGCGGCCGCCGTCTCCTTCATCAGGTCGGCCAGCGAGGCCGTCTCGGCGACGGTGACCAGCGGCGAGCCCACCGCGTCGAGGATCGCTTCGGCCACCGGAAGGTCGAGCTCGTCGCCGATGAGCAGCCGGACCGGCCTGCCCTCCTCGGCCAGCGCGCGGACGAACCGGGTCGTCCCGTCGAGGTAGCGCCGGTGGATCTCCTCGGCCCGGTCGCGTTCGTCGTTGCTGCCGTGGAAGTCCATGACGCCGACGCAGACCGGGCCCGGCGGTCCCGCGGGCGCGCTCGCCGCCGGTGCCGGCAGGGCGAACACGATGTCCTCGTAGACCTCGTCGCGTGTGGTGTCCACGCCCATCGCCCGCATCGCGTCACGGGACATGGTGTCCCGGTACGACCGGTAGGCGGCCAGCCGCGTGGACCAGCGGGTCAGGACCCGGGTCGGCCGGTTGCCGATCGTGCCGGCGCCGACGCTGACCAGCGCGACCCGGGTGCGCAGCAGCCGGCCGGTCGCGCAGAGCAGGAACAGCGCGTACGGGAAGCCCCACGGCCGCAGCGGCAGCGTGGTCTCCAGGACGCCCGTGCCCGGCACGATCACCACGTCGTGCCGGCGCACCCAGGCGGCGGTGCGGACGACGTCGACGAGTTTGCCCAGCCCCTTGGCCGCGACCGCGCCCGCACGGGACGCGGTCCGGTACTCCCCGCGGTACCAGTGCAGCCGCGTCGCGGGGATCCCGTACCGGGCCGTGACGGCCTCGGGGCCGCCGCACATCGCGTCCACGACCGCCTCCGGATGCTCGGCGCGGAGGTATCCGAGCACGGCCTCGAGCGACCCGTCGTTGCCGATGTTGCCGGCGCCGAGCAGGCCGAACACCCCTACGCGCGGGGACGTCACGCGCTTCTCCCCTCACGGCCGGCGACGAGGGCGTCGACGGAGACGGTGAGCCGGTCCGGGTCGACCGGGGCGCGGTCCTCGACCCGCTCGCCGGCGCCCGGCCGGGCCCGGCTGGTCATCCACGCGGCCAGGTGGCGGTAGCAGGCACGCCGGTCGGCGGAGGACAGCGGCGCCCGCCCGATCGCGGAGACGAAACCCCAGACGTACTCGGCGAGCAGCCGGGGCGTCGGGTGCAGCGGGCCGGCCCGGCGCGGGTCCAGGTTGACGCACCGGGAGCGCTTGGAGGGGTTCGCCCGCTCGGCGCGGGTGGGGTGGTCGCGGCGGAAGTACAGCAGCTCCGGCACCTGGTGGAAGGGACCGTGCAGGGTGATCTCGGCGACGAACGTGCGGTCCGCGTGGTGGTAGCTGTCGTGCGGCTTCACCCGGCGCAGCATGTCCGCCCGCATCACCCCGTAGAAGTCGTCGCCACCGGGCTCGAACAGCAGGCTGCGGAAGCGCTCCGGCGCGTGCGGCGAGTCGGTGCGGAGCCCGTACTCGTAGGGGACCTTCACCCGGCCGTCGCCGTCGATGACCGCCTGGCCGCTGTGCGCGAGGACGACGTCCGGCCGCTCGTCCAGCGCCTCGACGCAGGCCCGCAGCAGGTCACGGGCGTACAGGTCGTCGTGCGAGGCCCACTTGAACAGCTCGCCGCGGCACTCGGTGAACACGTAGTTGTGGTTCGGCGCGGCACCGATGTTCCGGGGCAGCCGGATGTACCGGATGCGGGAGTCCCGCGCGGCGTACTTCCGGCAGATGTCCTGGGTCCCGTCGGTCGAGGCGTTGTCGGAGACGACCAGCTCGAAGTCCTCGTAGGTCTGGCCGAGCAGGGCGTCGAACGCCTCGGCGAGATACTCCTCGCCGTTGTAGACGGGCAGGCCGATGCTCAGCCGGGGATGGGTGGTCACGGTGTCCTCACTTCGCGGATGCTTCGGGGATGGGGAAGGGATGCCGCTCGCGCAGGGCGGACCGGAGCTGGAGCCACCACACGGTCGAGCCGCAGGCGGCCGCGGCGGCGACGCCCCAGGCCGAGCCGGCCGTGCCGGCCACGACCGCACCGCCGATCCCGCCGACGACGTAGCAGGCGGAGGCGAACATCTGGCAGCGCAGGCTGCGCCGGGCCGCGGCGAGCGCGCGGAGCCCGGCCGCCGCGCCGGTGCCGAGGCCGGCGCCCGCGACGCCGAGCGTGACCGGCACGATGATCTCCGAGGCGGCGGGCCAGACGTCACCGAGGACGAGCTCGCCGAGCCGGTCCGGCACCAGCAGCAGCGCCCCGCCCCACAGCAGCGCGCCGACGGCCTGCCCGCCGCCGAGGAGGAGGCAGAACGCCCCGAGCCGTTGCGGGGCCTGCCGCAGCACCCGCGCCGCCTCGGCGACGGTGACCAGCGACAGTCCCATCAGTACGGCGAGGAACGGGCCGAGCAGCAGCTCGGCGCCCCGGATCACCCCCACCGCGCCGACCCCGGCGATCGCGCCGAGCCCGTACGCCCGCAACTGGCTCGAACCGCTGACGCCGACGTTCTCGACCAGGTACCGGTGACCGAGGTCGTGGTGGTCGCGGTGCCACGCGCGCGCCCCGGCCGGCCGGGGCCGGATGCCGGACTGGAGGCAGCCGTACACCGCGGCCACCGCGGCCGACCCGCCCCAGGCGAGCAGGAAGGCGGTCACGCTGCCCACCCGGTCCGCCACCACCATGGCCGGGACGAGCGCGACGCCCCACACGACGTCGTTGACGAACGCCTTCCGGCCGGTGCCGGCGGCGAAGAACGCGTACCGCCAGGCGTCCTGCAGCAGCAGCCCCGGCAGGACGAGGCCGAGACCGGCGAACGCGGCCCCCACCTGGCCGCCGATGACCGGTCCGGCGGCCAGGCACACCGTGCCGATACCGGCACCGACCCAGAGCGCGGTGCCCGACGACCGGGCCACCGCCTCGCGCCAGGACGCCTCCGGCACGCCGCTGAAGCGCACCACGAGCGGGTCGGTGGCCAGCCCGCGGGAGACGTTGAGCACCACGCCGTAGGTCACCCAGGCCAGGCTGAACACACCGAACGCGGTCAGTCCCAGCGAGCGCGCCACGTAGATGCCCACCGCGAAGTTGGACAGGCTGGAGGCCGCCTGGTCGGCCAGTCCCCAGGACAGCCGCCCGGCGACGGCCCGCCGGGCGGACCGGGCCGGGGTCGTCGTCTCTTTCCCGGTGGACATCGGCGTCACGCCTTGAGCAGCCCGGCGCCGTGCAGGGCGTCGGCCGCGGCGGCGACGGTGTCGAACGGCAGCCCGGACCGCTCGGCGACGTCCAGCAGACTGTGCTCGCCGTCGGAGAGGTTGAGCACCCAGAGCATGGCCATCTGCGCCTGCTTCGCGTCGCTGCGCCCGCCGAGCGAGTCGTACAGCCCCCGCCGTCCGAGCTGTGGTTCGCCGTAGGGACTGAGGTTGAGGTACCGCCGGTTGCGGTCCAGGACGCCGAACGCCTCACGGCAGACGGCGAGCGTGTCCGCCATCGCCCGCGGGGAGACGAAGTCCAGGTCGTCCGCCGAGGTGTGGTACTCCGGGTAGCCGGCGTACGGGGTCCGGGTGAGCGAGCCCACGCCGAGGTCGAACCCGGGCGAGCAGAACTGCCGCTCGTCGTAGCCGTACGGAGTGAACTCGGTGACCCGGTGCGGCCGTTCGGAGGCGGCCAGGACATGCTGCAGCACCCGGTCGATCTCCGCGTCGCCGCGTCTGCTCCGCTTGTACGTCAGCGGCCCCGGGTCGCCGGCGCAGGCCAGCACCAGTCCGTGCTTGACCCGTTCCACCCGTTCCGCGTTGAGGGCCAGCCAGGTGATCGCCCCGATGGTGCCGGGCGCGAACAGGAACCGGTAGGTGTAGTACGGCTTCTGCTCCGCCAGCGTCCGGGCCAGGAACGTCGCCACCGCGATGCCGGCCAGGTTGTCGTTGGCCAGCGACGGGTGGCAGACGTGACAGGAGACGATCACCTCGTCGGCGACCTGGCCGGGGACCACGTGCTCGGCGTAGGTGAGGTGGCCGTCGGCGAGCGTGGAGTCGATCCGCACCTCGTACTCGCCGTCCGGCAGCGCGTCCAGGGTCTCCTGGGCCAGGCAGAACCCCCACTCCGGCTTGTAGTAGCTGGTGCGGTACGGCACCCAGGACGGGTGGTCCGGCAGGGTGTGCAGATGCGGGCGCAGCTCGGCCAGCGGCATGGTCGCCGACACCGGCACGCTGTAGCCGAGCACGTGCAGGCTGGACGCACGGAAGTCGACGACCCGCCTGCCGGAGGCGTCGGCGACGTACGCGTCCCGGATGTTCCACTCCTGCGGCACCGTCCAGTCGAGCACCTGCGTCCCGGTCGGCACCTCGTGCACGTGCAGCGGGAGGTACTCGCCGACGATCTCCAGGGTGGCGCGCACACCGTCGCCGGTGATGCTCCGGCAGAGCGGGTACAGCCGCTCCACCAGTTCGTACATCTCCTCGCCGAACGCGGTCACCGGCGCCACCGCAGGGTGTCGTCGACGGTGCCGGCGTCGGAGGCCGCGCGCAGCACGGCGAGGCGGGTGAAGCGCCGCTCGAAGTCCTCCCGGGTCAGCCGGTGCTTGCGGTAGGCGTCGGCGAGTTCGAGCGCGCCCCGCTTCACCGTCCACTCGCAGTCGAAGCCGGGGATCGCGGCGCGGAAGCGGGAGAAGTCCACCCGGTAGGAGCGCGGATCGGCGCCGGTCTCCCCGGTGATCACCACCTTCGAGCCGGGTACCGCCTCGGCTACCTGCCCGGCGATCTCGGCGACCGTGACGTTGTTGACCTCGCTGCCGATGTTGAACGCCCGGTCGTGCACCGCCTCCCGGGGCGCGGTCAGCGCCGCCGTGAAGGCCCGCGCGATGTCGGCGGCGTGCACCAGCGGGCGCCAGGGGGTGCCGTCGGAGAGGACAAGCACCTCCCCGGAGAGCAGGGCGTGGCCCACCAGGTTGTTCAGCACGATGTCGGCGCGCAGCCGGGGCGAGTACCCGAAGGCGGTGGCGTTGCGCATGTACACCGGGCTGAAGTCGCCGTCGCAGAGCGCGTGCAGGTCGTCCTCCACCCGCACCTTGGACTCCGCGTACGGCGTCACCGGGCGCAGCGGGGCGTCCTCGGTCACCAGCTCGTCGCCGCCGGCGGCCCCGTAGACCGAGCAGGTCGACGCGTACAGGAAGCGCTGCACCCCGGCGTCGCGGGCCAGCCGGGCCAGCCGTACGGAGGCGTGGTGGTTGATGTCGTAGGTGAGCTCCGGCGCCAGCGATCCCAGCGGGTCGTTGGACAGGGCGGCCAGGTGGATCACGGCGTCCACCCCGGCCAGGTGGTCGGCCGTGACGTCGCGCAGGTCCACCCGCGGTCCCGGCGGGTCGGCGGGCGCCGGGCCCAGCAGGCAGTCGGCGAACAGGCCGGAGTCGAGGCCGGTGACCTCGTGTCCGGCGGCCGTGAGGACCGGGGCCATCACGGTGCCCAGGTAGCCCTGGTGTCCGGTGAGCAGTACGCGCAAGGTTCAGTCCCCCAGGTCGAGAGTGAGTTTGGTGACGGCGAACGCCTCGGCGTAGCGCGCGTTGCATTCGATGCCGCGGATCCGGGCGAGGCCGAGGAAGGCCTCCCGGTCGTACCAGGGCCGGTGCCGCTGCGAGGGGTAGTGCTCCTGCAGCAGCCGCACCTTCCGCTCGGCGGTCTCCGGCGACAGCGGCTGGTACGCCGCCATACGGCCCAGATCGCCGTCCCACTTGACGATCTCGTAGCCGAGCACGAGGTGGTCGCGGAACGCGGTGGTCATCAGCCGCGCCAGGCCGCGGTGGTCCTGGTGCGCGTCCTCGGTGCGCGGGGCGAGGACCAGCTCCGGATCGGTGCGTGTCCGCAGCTCCTCGACCGCGGTCTTGGCCTCCTCCCAGTGCGCCGGTATCCGGCCGTCCGGCAGCTTCAGCACGGTCAGCCGCAGGTCGGCGCCCGGGCAGAAGGCGGCGAGCGCGGCCCGTTCCTCCTGCTCCCGCTCGCCGCCACCGCCGGAGAGCACCAGCGCGTCGACACGGAGACCCGGCCGGGCGAGGCACATCGCGAGCAGGGTGCCGCCGGCGCCGATGGCGATGTCGTCGCAGTGCGCGCCCACCGCGACGACCCGGTCCAGGCGCCCGGAGCCGAGCCGGATCACGCGCCCACCCCCACGCCGTCCCGCTCCCACACGGCCCACGGGCGGTCGCCCCGGGCGTAGGCGGCGTCGAGCGCGGCCCGTTCCTTGACGGTGTCGGTCGGCTTCCAGAAGCCGCGGTGCCGGTGTGCCACCAGCCGCCCCTCCTTGGCCAGCCCCGCGCATCCGTCGGCGACCAGGTCCCCGCCCTCGGGGATGTGGTCGAAGACCTCCTGACGGAGCACGAAATAGCCGCCGTTCTCCCACAGCGGCATGTCGCTCACCGCGGTGATGCCCCCCACCAGGCCGTCCTCGCCCAGGTCCACACAGTGGAACGAGGACTGCGGCGGCACCACCATCATCGACGCGCCGGCGTCGCGCCGGGCGAAGTTCTCGATCATCTCCGGCAGCGGGGCGTCGGTGAGCACGTCGGCGTAGTTGGCGAGGAACATCTCGTCGCCGTCCAGGTGGTGCCGCACCCGGCGCAGCCGCTCCCCGATCGGGGACTCGATGCCGGTCTGCGCGAACGTGATCGTCCAGTCCGCGATGTCGGTGGAGAGCAGCTCGGTGCGTCCGCCGCGCAGCACGAAGTCGTTGGACGTCGTCTCCTCGTAGTGGAGGAAGAAGTCCTTGATGTGGTGGGCCCCGTAGCCGAGGCACAGGATGAACTCGGTGTGCCCGAAGTGCGCGTAGTAGCGCATGACGTGCCAGATCAGCGGCCGGGGGCCGACCATCGCCATCGGCTTGGGCACGTCGTCCGCGGTGCCGTTGCGCATCCGCATCCCGTAACCGCCGCAGAACAGTACGACCTTCATGCTGTGACCTCTCGGGACGCGGCCTCGACGATGCTCAGTTCCGGTATGGGGAAGACCAGCCGGCCGCCCCACTCGTGCACGAAGGACAGCTGCTCGACCAGCTCCTCGCGCAGGTTCCACGGCAGGACGAGGACGTAGTCCGGCCTGTCGGCGGCGATCCGTTCGGGCGCCAGGACCGGGATGCGGGTGCCCGGGGTGAACCTGCCGTGCTTGTAGGGGTTGCGGTCGACCGTGTACGGCAGCAGGTCGGGCCGGATGCCGCAGTGGTTGAGCAGGGTGTTGCCCTTGCCCGGGGCGCCGTAGCCGACGACCGTCTCACCGCGTTCGGCCGCCTCGATGAGGAACCTGAGCAGGTCCCGGCGCACCTTGGCCACCCGGGCGGAGAACTCGGCGTACCCGGTCAGCTCCTGGAGCCCGGCGGCCTTCTCCCGGTCCAGCACCTCGGCCACCCGCCCGCTCGGCTCGCCGGCCGCCTCGGCGGGCCGGGCCCACAGCCGGACGGAACCCCCGTGCGTGGGCAGCAGTTCGACGTCCACCAGCGTGAGTCCGCCGCTCGCCAGCGCCCGGATCGCGGACGCGACCGTGTAGTACTGGAAGTGCTCGTGGTAGATCGTGTCGTACTGGTTCTCCTCGATCAGGGTCAGCAGGTGCTGCACCTCGATCGAGACCCAGCCGTCGTCGGCGACCAGGGCGCGCAGCCCCTGGGTGAACCCGACCACGTCGGGGATGTGCGCGTACACGTTGTTGGCGACGACCAGGTCCGCCGGGCCGTGCTCGGCGCGGACGGCCGCGCCGGTGTCCGGGCTCAGGAACTCCGTGAGCGTGGGCACCCCCGCCTCGCGCGCCGCGGCGCCGACGTTCACCGACGGCTCGATGCCCAGGCAGCGGATGCCCCGGTCCACCACATGCCGCAGCAGGTATCCGTCGTTGCTCGCGACCTCGACCACGAAGGCGTCGGGGCCGAGTCCCACCCGCTCCGCGGCGTCCGCGACGAACGTGCGCGCGTGCTCCACCCAGGAGGTGGAGTAGGAGGAGAAGTACGCGTACTCCTTGAACGTCTCCTCCGGTGTGATCAGCGGCGGGATCTGCGCCAGCCAGCAGTCGGTGCAGACCCGCAGGTGCAGCGGGTACGCCGGTTCCGGCCGGTCCAGTTGGTCCGCGGCGAGAAAGCTCTCACACGGTGGCGTCGCCCCGAGATCGACGACGCTCGCCATCGCTTGTGAGCCGCAGAGCCGGCATCGTGTCATCTGCTGTCCCCATCCCCCCTGCCCGCGCGGGTGTCCCCGCCGCGAGCCAGTGCCGACCGCCCCGCGATCGCGGTGCGGTATCCCTCCACCAGGCGCTCCAGGCCGACGGCCGGGCTGAAGCCCCGCTCGTACCGGCGCCGGGCCGCCCGGCCCATCTCCTCGTTGCGGCCCTGCCCGGCCGTGATCCGGCGCAGACAGGACGCGAGCGAGGCGGCCTCGCCCGGCCGGTGCAGCAGCCCGGTCGTCCCGTCCTCGACGAGTTCGGTGAAGGCGCCGTGGCCGGCGGCGACGACCGGCACCCCGGCCGCCATCGCCTCCACGACCACCAGGCCGAACGCCTCCAGCCACGTCGAGGGGGCCACCACGGCCACCGAGCGGGCGATCGCCCGCCGGCACCGCTCCGTGTCGTACAGGCCGGCGTACCGCACGTCGTCCCGGCCCGCCGCCCAGGCGGTCACCTCCGGCTCCAGCGGCCCCGTACCGGCGATCACCAGCGGCACGCCCACACCGCCGGCGGCGGCGATCTCGTCCCACGCGGTCATGAGCAGCCGTACGCCCTTGGCCTCGGCGAGCCGGCCGAGGTAGAGCAGATGCTCGCCGGGGCCCGTACGGCGGGCGTCCGTATCGGGCACGAAGTTGTGCTTCACCGCCAGCCGTCCGGCCGGCATGCCGGCCCGTACCAGGACGTCGCGCTGCGCCGCGGAAATGCAGAAGAACCGCTCCACGCCGGACCACCACCGCCGCCGGTTGACCGACAGACCGACCGCGAGCGGCACCGTCGCCGCCCGGGAGCCGCGGTAGCAGCCGTGCCGGACGGCGGGCAGCGGCGCCGACCCGACGCACTCGGCGCACGGCCGGCCGTCCCGCTGCAGCGTGCCGGGCGGACAGACCTGGGTGTAGTTGTGCAGCGTGGCGACGGCCGGCACATCCGCGTCGGCGCAGGCGGCCAGCACCGCCGGCGACAGCAGCGGGAAGACGTTGTGGACGTGCACCACGTCCGGCCGGCCGGCGCGCAGCCGGGCGGCGAGCTCCCTGCGGACCGCCGGGTTCCACGGCACGAGCAGCGGCACCGCGGCCTTGCGCGGCAGGGACATGGCGGCGATGTCGTCGCTGCGCCGCTCGAACACCTCGACCCGGTGGCCGGCTTCGCGCAGCAGCGCCACCTCCTGGTCGACGACCTTGTTCTCCCCGCTCGGCTGCGCCGAGGCGTAACGGTTGTGCACCACGAGGACGTGCATGCTCAGATCACCTCCGGTCTCTGGGCCCAGCGCGGAACGCGTCGCCGGGGGACGTCGGGCACCGGGAGGGGAGCGGCCGGGGCGGGCGCCACCAGGAGCGAGGCGGCCACGGCCAGGTGCAGCAGGTACGGCGAGGCGTCGCCCAGCCCGGCCTCGGTGTACGACGCGATCGCGCAGTAACCGATCAGGAAGATCGCGCAGGCCCTCGACAGCGACGGCGGCCGCAGCAGCGCGACACCGCCCAGCACGACGAGGAACGCCGCCACCAGGACGACACCGGTCACGCCCTGCTCGTGGTAGACGGCCAGCCAGCTGTTGTCGATCGGCAGCCCGCCGAACGACTTGTCGCCCAGGCCCGTGCCGAGCAGGTGCTCCGAGGTCGTCCGGGGTGCCGCCAGCAGGGCGTCCCAGACCTTGGCCCGGCCGGTGAGGCTGGTGAAGTTCTCCTGGCTCTGCCCGCGCAGGAACCACGCCTGCAGCGCGGAGCCGAACACCACCGCGGCCACGGCGGCGCACAGCACCGTCCAGGTGAAGAAGCGGCGGGCGGCGGCGCTGGTCAGGACGAGCGAGCCGATCGCCAGCGCCAGCCCGACGAGCAGGCCGACCGTGGCCGTCCGGGTGTGGGTCAGCGCGAGCAGGACGAGCGACGGCACGATGACGACCGCCGCGCCGCGCCCGTCGGTCCGGCGGCCCAGCAGAAGCAGCACGGTGAGCCCGATGATCACCGCGGCGTACTGTCCGATCTGCGGCGGGGTGAGCGGCCACAGCGCGCCGACCAGCCGCCCGCCGTACAGGTCGGGCAGGGCGGCGCCCGGTGAGACGGCCAGGCCGGCGGCGACCGACCCGAGGACCAGGAAGTACATCCGGATGTGGTGCCGTACGAACGTCGTGCCGCCGTCCCACCAGCGGCTGAGCAGCCACAGCGTGGCGACGAAGAGGGCCAGCCGGGCGCAGCGGAACAGCGCGCCGAACCCGGATTCCGGGTCCGCGCTGGAGATCACGCTCGGCACCAGCAGCAGGGTGAGCAGGAACAGGTAGGCGCTCGGCCGGACGCGCAGCCGGGGATCGACCGCGAGCGCCAGCGTGAACGCGACGGCCAGCGCGCCCATGGTGACCATCTGGATGAGGGAACGGGGCAGCGGGACGACGGTCTTCGCCCCGGCGGAGCCGAGCGTGTTGAGGACCAGCAGTCCCCAGGCCGTCCCGACGAGCTTCGGTGTGCGGTCCGTGGTCATCTCAGCCACCGCCCCGCGCGCGGAAGGTGCTGCCCGCGTCCTGCCGGTACGGAGGCCCCTGCCACTGCACGGCGTCGAGCACCCGGCTCGGGTCGTGGGCGGTGAACTTCCACGGTCCGACGTAGGTGTTGTCGTGCCAGCGGTTGTGCTGCTCGCGGGTGATCGCCTCGGACACCCGCTCGCCCTGGTACGGCGACCAGTCCGGGTAGGTGCCGTAGTTGGCCAGCACCGCCATCCGGTCGCACATCGCCGTGCAGTCGACGACGGACTTGTCCAGCACGAAACGGTTGTCGTGGATGTCCACCCGCTGGGTCCTCCACCGGCAGTCGGCGTAGAGCGGCGCGGTGGCGATCGCCGGCTGCGCGCAGCGGTCCTTGTCCTCCACCAGCAGCGTGCAGTCGCCGGAGGAGGTGTTGGCGGGGCTGTTGCAGAACCGGTCGGCGTTCTCCCACAGGGTGATCCCGGACCAGTTGTCCTCCAGCACGTTCCGGTGGATCTCGATCCTGTCGGTGCGGGCCCGCACCCGGGGTTCGCCGCCGGACTCGGAGATGTAGACGGTCGCGAACGGGAAGGTGTCGCCGCGGTCGGCGTACCTGCGGCCCTCGACCCAGTTGTTCCGCCGGATCGTGTTGTCCCGGACGACCGCGTTGTAGCTGGTCTCGTAGATCAGCGCGGCACCGTCGTTCTCCTCCAGCAGGTTGCCCTCGATGCGGAAGTCGTTGTTGTTGGTGTCCGCCCACAGCCCGGTCCCGCGGTTGTCGTGCACCCAGTTGCCGCGTACGTCGGCGCCGTCGACGGCCCAGAACTTGACGCCTCCGGTGCAGCCGCAGCCCGGCCGCCTCCGCTCCCAGTCACCGGTGTTGTTGCCCGTGATCTCGTTGCCCTCGACCACCAGACCGCCGAGAGCGCCGTCGGCCTTGTACGCGTTCATGCCGTACTGGCCGTTGTCGCGCAGGCAGTTGGCGCGGACCTGCTGGCGGGCGCCGGCCATCAGCCCGGCACCGGAGTTGTCCCGGATCGTCGAGTGTTCGATCACCCATCCGTCGGCCGAGTCGTGGTTGACCACGCCCTCGTCGTGCGGGGCGACGAACCCCCGCACGGTCAGGTGGCGGAGGGTGACGTCGCGGGCGGTGCCGCCGAACGCGTACTGGTTGGTCCTGCGGCCGTCGAGCACCGCGCCCGGCGCGCCGAGGTAGGTGTTCCCCTCCTTGGGGACGACCTGGGCGTAGCGGCCGGAGCCGAGCCGGTGTGTGCCCGGCCGGAGCCAGAAGGTGGTGTGCGGGGGGCTGTTCCTGGTCTTCTCGGCCAGGTCGCCGGCGACCGCGGGGTCGACCGTCACCGCGCCCGCCGGCGCCTTCGCCGGCCCGGCGGCGGGCCGGTCGCACACCCGGGCCACGGACGCGGACGGCGTGGCGGACGGCTCCGGCCGCGCGTCCGGCGTGCCGCCGTCGCAGCCGGTCGCCGCCGCCAGCAGGACCAGCGTCAGCAGGACCGGCGTCAGCGGTGCCGCCGGTAACGCCCGGAGCCGCCCCTTCATCCCCACGGATCAGGCCCCCTGACCGCGGAAGCCGAGGACGGTGGTGTACTTCTCCGTGCCGTCGGTGAAACCGGTGCCGACCAGCGTGGTGGCGGGTTCCCTGCGTCCGAAGCCGGCGGAGTACCAGCCCAGCGGCGGCTTTGTCTCGCCGCGGTGCGCCCGCCAGGAGAGCCGCCCGGGCAGGTCGAGCACCGCGGAGCGGTCCTCGCCGTCCCGGGTCCAGGTGAGCAGGGCCCGGTTCCCCGTCAGGTCCGCGGTGATCTCCGGGCCGAGGTGGAACGCCAGGCGCACGGCCCGGCGCGGGCCGCGCACCTCGTCGACCACTCTCACCTCCTGGACGGCGGAGTCAAGTTCCACCCGGCGGCGGTGCACGGAAGGCCGGTAGCCGTCGTGCTCGGCGCACCAGCGGGTCACGCCTCCACCGGACGTGTCCACGGCCAGGACGCGGCTGCGGGCGTGCCGGGTCCACAGGAACGGTCCGCCGGAGACGGACTGGTCGGCGCCGTCCAGCTCCAGGGTGTTGTGGCCGAGGGTCGACCGGAAGTACCGCCGCCACTCGGGCTGCCCGTGGTAGCAGTACGTCCCCGGGTCGGCGAGCACGTCGACCCCGTCGTGCCGGACCTCCACGGACAGCGCGTCCGCGTGGGCGTGCGCGGCGATGGACAGGAAGCCGTGCGGACCGCCGTCGCAGCGGCACCAGATCTTCTCCGGACCGCGCAGGATCGTCATCCCCGCGTCGGCGAAGTGGGCCGGCCGGCTCGCCGGGCGCACGGTTTTCTTGTCCGCGTACGGCCGGATGAGCGCGGCCAGCAGCGGGGTGCGCACATCGGTGCCGGTCACCTCCGGCCACCAGTCGAGCCGGCCGAACACGGCGTCCCCGGTGGCCAGCAGCGAACCCCAGCGGTCGGTGCCCGCGCCGTCCACGACCAGACCGTGCCCGTCGTCCGCGTCCCCCTGGCGCGGCGGCCGCAGCCGGTCGTCCACGACGGCCGCGAGCGCGTCCGTCATCCGCAGCAGCACCAGCCGGACCGTCGCGGGCACCGGCACACCGGCGGCGTCCGCCTCCGCCACCGCGGCCAGGCCGAGCTCCAGCACCAGCCCGTGGTACTCGGTGGCCAGCTCGCGGTTGAGGCCGGAGAGGAACGTGTTGCCGCGCAGATGCCGCTCCAGCGACCGCAGCGCGTCGGCCCGCCGGCGCGCCGAGTCGGGGAACCACCCGAACGCGCAGGCCGCGGCGAACTGCCCGGCGGCCTCGGCGATGACGTGGTTGTTCGCCGAGGAGCCCCGGCTGGGGAAGGCGGCCAGCCAGCGCTGGTGGTGCCAGATCTGGTGCAGCGCCACCGGATTGCCCTCGAACAGGGCGGCCGCGCCCGGCCAGCCGTCCAGCAGCCGGCGGACCCACACCCAGGACAGCAGCCGGATCCCCAGCTCGATGCCGCTGACCCAGTGCACCCCGCGCAGCGGCGGGTTGGCCGCCCACCACGACCGCAGGTGCCCTGCCACCCGCTCGGCGTACCGCTCGTCCCCGGTGACCGCGTAGGCGGCGGCGAGCACGGTGAGGTACTGGTGCCGGGACGGCTCCCAGATCTGCTTGATGTCCCCGACCGCGTCCTCGTCCCGGTACGGCACGTCGAAGGCGTAGCCCGACGGGGCCCGGCGTCCGGTCTTCGGGTCGTACCACCAGTCCGGGTCGGCCAGGTCGTCGCGGTCCACCCCGAAGTACTCGGCGTGCCCGGCCATCAGCCGGTCCGCCTCCGCGACGAGACGTTTCGCGGCGTCCGGCGGCACCGCGGCGACCGCCCCCGCGGGCAGGACCGCGGTGAACCGGGCGCCGGTCACGTCCGGGCAGTCCGGCGGCGCCGAACGCCACCGCCGTCTGCGCACCGTGTCTCCCACCCGGCCGCCGATCTCCCGCGGCCCCATCCGGGACAGCCGCCGCAGGTACCATCCCGCGCTCATGCTCATCGCGACCCCGTGAGCGTCACCGGCACGCCCCCGGCCAGAGACGCCTGTACGGCGAGGGTGGCTGCCGTGGTCGCGGCCAGCGACCGGAGCGGCACCGGCATCGGCCCGCCGGTCCGCACGGCCTTGACGAACGCGGCCAGTTCGGCGTTCTGGCCCTTGTCCCGGGCCTGGGGCAGCCGCGAACTGACCCACCGCTTCCGGCCGTACACCGAGGCGCGGACGAAGTCGTCGAGCCGCAGCACCCTGCCGTCCGCGATGAGGTCCAGCGTCTCCTTGGGGAACCCGGCCGATCCGGTGGTGACGTAGCTGATCGTGGCGGTGGACCCGTCCGGGTAGCGCAGGACGATCTGGAGGTCCTCGTTGCCGGACGGGGCGACCGCGTACACCGAGACCGGGTCGGCCTCCAGCAGCCAGCTCGCCGTGTCGATGAAGTGCCCGCCCTCACCGGCGAACCGCGAGCCCTCGGTGCCCTGCTGGAGGTACCAGCTGCCGTGGTCGAGGCGGCCCGCGTTGACCAGGTAGCGCAGGCTCGCCGGACCGCTGCGGGCACCGAACCGCTTCCTGGCCTCCTGGAGCAGCGGCGCGAACCGGCGGTTGAAGCCCACCTGCAGCCGGTCGTTGCCGGACTCCTCCACCGCGGCGAGCACCCCGGCCAGTTCGTCCTCGGTGAGCGCCAGCGGCTTCTCCACGAACACCGCCTTGCCGGCCAGCAGCGCCTTCCGGGTCAGCTCGGCGTGCGAGCTGTGCCGGGTGACCACGAACACCGCGTCGACGGACGCGTCGCCCAGCACGGCGTCGAGATCGGTGGTGGCCGCCGTGAAGCCGAACTTGCGCTGCGCGTTGGCGCCGGACAGCGCCGTCGTGGTGACGACCGTCGACAACTCGACGCCGTCGCGCCGCGCCAGGTGCGGCAGCAGCATCGACGACGCGTAGTTGCCCGCGCCGACGAACGCGAGACGCACCGGCGTCCTCGCGGCCCGCACCGGGCCCCGCTTCACGTCCACGGCGGGCACGGCCACCACCGGGGCCGGCGCCTGCGCCTCGGTCTCCTGCCCGGGGTACCGGAACAGCACCGCCACGGCCTTCAGTTCGCCGTCCTTCAGGCTCCGGTACGTCTCGACGGCGTCGTCGAAGTCGGCGACATGGGAGACCAGGGGCTCCACGTCGACGCTGCCGCGGGCCATGAGGTCGAGGAAGCAGGCCAGGTTGCGGCGCTCGGTCCAGCGCACATAGCCGATCGGGTAGTCCCGCCCCTGGAGCTCGTACTCCGGGTCGTAGCGGCCGGGCCCGTACGAACGGGAGAACCGGACGTCGAGCTCCTTCTCGTAGTACGCGTTCCACGGCAGGTCCAGGCGGCACTTGCCGATGTCGACGACCCGGCCCCGGTCCCGGCTCAGCCGGGCGGCCAGTTCCACGGGCTGGTTGCTGCCGCCGCCGGCGGCCAGGTACACCTGGTCCACGCCGTGGCCGTCGGTGAGTTCGGCGACGGCGTTCTCCACGGCCGCGGACGCGGGATCGCCGCAGGCCGCCGCGCCCAGGCGTTCGGCGAGCTCGCAGCGCGCCGGGTCGGGGTCGGCCCCGACGACCCGTACCCCCGAGGCGGCGAGGAGCTGCACCACCAGCTGCCCGATCAGCCCGAGGCCGACGACCAGCGCCACCTCGCCGAGCCGCGACTCGCCCTGCCGGACACCCTGCAGCGCGATCGACCCGACGGTCCCGAAGGCCGCGTGCCGCGGCGCGAGGCCGTCCGGCACCGGGACGTAGAGGTTCTTCGGCACCCAGTTCAGCTCGGCGTGCAGCGCGTGCTCGTTGCCGGCGCAGGCCACCAGGTCGCCGGCCTTCACGTCGTCGATCCCCGCGCCGACCTGCTCGACCACCCCGCACAGCGAATAACCCAGCGGCGTGTAGGAGTCCAGCTTGCCCATCACCTTGCGGTAGGTGGCGGGCACCCCGTTGACGGCCACGCTCTGCACGACCTTCGCCACCTGGTCCGGCCGGGAACGGGCCTTGCCCACCATCGACATGCCGGCCTCGGAGACCTTCATCAGCTCGGTCCCGGTGGAGATCAGCGAGTACGCGCTCCGCACCAGCACACCGCCCGGCTTGCAGCCCGGCACCGGCACGTCGAGCAGCGCCAGCTCGCCGCTCTTGTAGTTCTGCACAACCTGTTTCACCGGAAGTCCTCTTGTTCTCTACGCCGTCGGGGAAGGGGTCTGGCCGGCCGGGGAGGTCGCGCCGCGGTACCAGTACTCGAGGGTCAGCACATGCCACAGATGCTTGGAGAAGTCCCGCTGCCCGGCGGCGTCCTCGGCGACGAGCCGCCGCAGCGCGTCGCGGCGCAGGATCCCGGCACGGACGAGCTCGCCGTCGTCGACCACCTCGCGCACCAGCGGCGCCAGATCCCGGCTCATCCAGGCCCGCAGCGGGGCGCTGAACAGGCCCTTGGGCCGGTACACGATCTCCCGGGGCAGCACCGAGGTGGCCGCCTCCTTGAGGACGGCCTTGCCCTGCCGTCCGACGATCTTGCGGTCGCCGGGGAAGGCGAACGCCGCCCTCACCACCTCGACGTCCACGTACGGCACCCGCACCTCCGTCGATGCGGCCATGCTGGAACGGTCCGTGTAGGCGAGGTTCAGGCCCGGCAGGAACATCCGGGCGTCGCCCAGGCACATGCGGTTGACGAAGTCGTCGAGGCCGTTGTCCTGATAGGTGTCCGCGTGCTCGGTCAGCACGTCGTCGACCGCCGGGGCCAGGTCCGGGTCGACCAGGGCGAGCAGCTCGTCCCGGTCGTACATGGTGTAGCTGCGCCGGAACGCGGTCTCCTCCGGCAGCTCGGCGAAGGAGAGGAACCGCTTCGCGAAACGCACCGACCGGTACCCCCGGCGGGACGTGGCCACCGGCAGCCGGTCCACCGCCGCGGACACCCTGCGCCGCAGGGGCCGCGGCACGCGCTGGTAGCGCAGCGCGAGCAGGTTGGCCAGGTGCTTGCGGTAGCCGGCGAACAGCTCGTCGGCGCCCATCCCCGACAGCATCACCTTGACCCCGGCCTCCCGGGCGGCCGAGCAGATCAGGAAGGTGTTGATCGCGGCGGGGTCGCCGATCGGCTCGTCCAGGTGGTACGTCATCCGCGGCAGCAGGTCGAGCACGTCCGGGGCGATCTCGATCTCGTGCAGGTCGACGCCGAACCGCCTGGCCACCTGCCGGGCGTAGCGCAGGTCGTCCGGCATCGCCTCGAACCGGGCGTCCTCGGCGCGGAACCCGATCGTGTAGGCGGAGATCCCCGGCTGGTGGCGGGCGGCCAGCGCGGTCAGGTAGCTGGAGTCGAGACCGCCGGAGAGGAAGGTCGCCACGGGCACGTCGGAGAACAGGTGCCGCCGGGTCGACTCCTCGACGATCGCGGCCAGGTCCGGCCGCTCGCCGGCCAGGGCCCGCTCCCGGCCCTCGGCGGCGACGTCCCGCAGGTTCCAGAACCGGCCGCGCTCCACCCGGCCGTCGGGCCGGCACCGCAGCCAGCTCCCCGGCGGCAGCTTCTCCGCCTCGCGGAACGCGCACCGCGAGTCCGGCACCCAGTAGTACAGCAGCGAGGCCACCAGGGCCGTGTGGTCCACGTCCAGCCTCTGGCCGGTCACCGCGGCGAGCGCCTTGAGCTCGGAGGCGAACACCAGACCCGTGCCGCGCCGCAGCAGGAACAGCGGCTTGATGCCCAACTGGTCGCGAGCCAGCACCAGTTCACCGGTCCGCTCGTCGAAGATCCCGAACGCGAACATGCCGCGCAGCCGGGGCAGACAGTCCGTGCCCCAGCGCCGCCAGGCCTCGAGCAGCACCTCGGTGTCGGAGGTGCCGCGGAAGCGCACCCCGGCGGCCGTCAGCTCCGCACGCAGCTCGGGCGCGTTGTACAGCTCGCCGTTGTACGTCAGGACGAGACCGCCGGAGACCATCGGCTGGGCGCCGGTCTCCGACAGGTCGACGATGGCCAGCCTGCGGTGCCCGAGGTGCACCTCGCCGTCACCGACGGGATGGCTGTACCGTCCCGCCCCGTCCGGGCCGCGATGGGCGAGGACATCGGTGAGCCGGTCGGCCACGGCCTTCCCCTCCGGCCACCGGTACGTGCCTGCGATGCCACACATGTCCTACCGCGCCTCCTGGTCGCTGTCCGGGACCCGGGCCGCCGGCATCGGCAGCCGCTCCGTCCCCCGCCGGCCTTCCCCCGCCGCCCGCCCGGCGGGGGAGGCACCCCCGCCGTCCGGCCCGGCCGGCCGCTCGCCGCGGTCGCGCGGCACGGTGTGCGGCCCGTCCCACAGCGTGCCGTCGGTCCGGTCCCGCGGATCGGGGTCGATCAGCACCACGCCGATCACCGTGATGCGCTGGTCCGCGAGCTGCCGCGCCACGGTGTGCAGCCACGCGGCGCTGCCGTGCCCGGCCCGTACGACGAGCACGGTCCGGGTGCCGAGGTACCGGAGGTCGGTCCACGCGGTGCCGGGCGCCACCGAGCCGACACCGATCCGGCGCTCCCCGGACGCCACGGCCGCGGTGTCCGCGCCGTCGACCACGGCGGGGTCTCCCGGCCTCGGCCGGCGCTTGGCGAGCTGCGGGCCGGGCAGACCGTCGACGACGGCCACCGGCCCGTCCGCTCCCAGGGCCCCGGCGAGGTCCAGGGCGATCGTGCTCGCACCGCGCGCACAGCCCAGTTCCAGCAGCGACACCGGTTCCGCGGAGCCCCGTACGGTACGGGTCAGGGACACCGTGAGCCGTTCCCGTGCCGCCCTGCCCCGCCGGCGCCGCCACGGCCCGGCCGGCCGGCCGGGCAGCTCCGCGATGACGGAGGCGCCCAGGTTCGCCGCGATCTCCCGGCGCAGCACGGGGCGGTCCGCCACCACCACGCCGACGGCGGCCAGCGCGAGGCCGAGCGCGAGCCCGAGGACGAGCCCGATCCCGGCGTCGGTGGCGGCGGTCCTGGGCAGGGAGTGCTCCACCGCCCGCGCGGCGTCCACGATCTGCGTGCCCGCGACCAGCCGGGGCGTGCCCAGCCGCGCCTCCTCGGCGCGCTGGTCGAAGTCGGTGATCCGCGAGGTGAGTTCGGCCCGGCGGGCGAAGAGCGACTCGAGGTTCGCCGACGCCTCCGGGTCGCTCTGCGGCGGCCCTTCCCCGATCTCCTCGTTGACCCGCGCGAGTTCGTCCCGCATGTCGTCGCGCCGGCCGAGCAGGGCCTTGGACTCGGCGTCCGCGGCCTCCTTGATCCGCTTCACGTGGTCCGCGACGAACGCCTCGGCCAGCGCCTCGGCACGGGCCACCGCCTCCGCGTCGCTGTCACCCGTCACGGTGATCCGCAGCAGGTTGTTGGTCAGACCGGTGCCCTGGTAGTCCCGCATGAAGTCCTCCGGGCGTTCCGGGGAACCGAGGGACCGCAGGGCCTCTCCCGCGATCCGCGTGGTCCCCAGCAGCGCGGCGTCGGTGCGGATCAGCGTTCCGGGGTCGTTCGGCTGGTCCGCCTCGTGCGCGACCAGCACCGTGGTCACCGCGGTCGGCGGCGCCGGCAGCAGCACCGCCACCGCCACGCCGGCCAGCAGCCCCAGCAGCGCCATGGAGCACCACAGGCGGCGCCGCCTGCGCACCGCGACCACCAGCGCCTGCAGGTCCAGCAGCGGAGCGGCCGACGGCTCCGCGTTCGTACGTGTCGTCACCGTGGGCCTCCCGTCGCGTCGTCGCCGGCCGTGAGCACCGGCTCGGCGGTGTCCCGGGGACGGCCGGCGGACCGTGCCGTACGGGTCCGGACCGGGCCGGCGACGACGACGCCGACGATCTCGTGCCCCGCGTCCGCACACGCCTCGGCGATGCCGGTGAGCTCCCCCGCGGTCCAGTTGCCCGCGCTGAGCACGACCAGGGCACCGGACTCCTCGCCGCGGTCCGGCACCACCGGCCGGGACACCGGAACCTCCGTCACCCGCAGCAGCGGATCCCCCTCGGCCTCGGTGACGAGCCGCTCGGCGGCCCGGTGGGCGACCTCGTCGCCGTCCGGGACGACGACCAGCAACCGCCGCCCGGAGCGCGGCAGCCGGTCCCGGAGGCGGGCGCACACCCGCCGGTAGCGGATCCGCCGGCCGGCCTCGTCGCCGGACGTCCGCGGGGCCGGTACGTCCCACCGGACGTCGACACCGAGGAACCGGCGGATCCGGGCCCGCACGTCACGGCCCTCCGGCGGATGCGCGGGCCGCCCGGCGGGCACGTCGACGGTACCGAGCGGCACCGCGCCCAGCGCCGCGACGATCTCCGGTTCGGTGCGCAGCCGGCGGCTCGCCCGCGCGGCGGCGAGATGACCGACGACCGCGAGCAGGAGGAACAGCAGCGCCCCGCCGACGACGAGCTGGATCCGCGTCGGCGGTGCCTCACCGTCCGGCCGGGCCGCCGGCCCCATGACGACCATGCCGGCCTCGTCGGCGGCCGGGCCGGCCTGCTCCAGCGCGGTGACGGCCTCCTGCAGCGCGGTGCGCAGCTTCGCGAGCTCGGTGCGGGTCTGCACGCTCTCCACGGTCCGGCCGGGATCGGCCGCGTCGGCCAGCTCGGTGATGCGGCGGCTGGTCCGCGTCACCAGCTTCCGCAGCTCCTCGGGCCGCGCCGCCGCCGCGGAGCCGGCGTCGTCGCCGGCGATCCCCGCGGTGAAGGCGACGAACTCCTGGGCCACCTGGTCACAGAGCCGCTGCGCGCGCTCCGGGGTGTCGGCCGTTCCCGAGATCTTGATGATGTTCCCGTCGGCGGCCTCGGCGCTCACCCGCTTCCGCAGCTCGCGGCCGTCGACCCCGGCCCAGTCGAGCGTGGCGGCCACCCGGTCGGCCACCACCGAACTGGTCGCGATCTCCGTCCGGGTCAGCAGTTCGCGCTCCTCCCACGCCCCCGGCAGCAGGACCGATGCCGACGTCGTGTAGCGCGGCGGGAACAGCACGGAGGTGCCGTAGCCGACGAGCGCGCCCAGCACGGCGAGGACGGCGAGCAGCCGCCACCGCCGGTGGATCATCCGCCCGACCGTGGCCAGGCGTATCGTGTCATCGCTCAACGACGTGGCCTCTTCCCCGCCCGCCTCCGGGCGCCCGCCGGCGCCGGGACCCGGTCGCGGCAGGCGGCGGTGTAGGCGGCGAGCAGCGACGTCTGCGAGTTCCGCCAGGAGAGCTCCCCGTTGATCCGCTCCTGGCCGGTCTTGCCCATCCGGGCCCGCAGTTCGGGATCGTCCAGCAGCAGCGCGACGGACCTCGCGAACTCGGACTCGTCGTTCGCGGGCGCGTAGACGGCGGCGTCACCGGCGGAGACCCGCGCCTCCTTCAGGTCGAACGAGACGATCGGCCGGCCCATCGCCATGTACTCCAGGACCTTGTTCATGGTCGACACGTCGTTGAGCGGATTGCGCGGGTCGGGGGAGAGGCACACGTCCGCGGTGGACAGGTAGCGCACCAGGTCGGCGTCCGGGATGCGCCCGGTGAACCGCACCTGTTCGTCGAGCCCGAGCCGCCGGGACAGCTCCACCATCGCGTCGAAGGCGTCGCCGGAGCCGATGAACACCGCGTGCCAGTCGGTCCGTCCGACCTCGTCGCGCAGCTTCGCGAGGGCCCGCAAGGCGTAGTCGACGCCGTCCTGCGGGCCCATGACGCCCAGATAGCACAGCAGATGGGGCTTGCCGTTCTTCAACTCCGGTTCGGGCGGCACCGGCTGGAACCGGTCGGTCTGGGGTGCGCTGCGCACCACGAAGACGTCCGACGGCCGCCGGCCGCCCCGGCGCACCGCGACGTCCCGGTAGCTCTCGTTCGTGGCGAGCACGATGTCCGCGGCCCGGTAGGTCATCCGTTCCAGCGCGCACACGCCGCGGTAGAGCAGGTCCTCGCCGCGGCCGAACCGGGAGAGGTACAGCTCGGGCACCAGGTCGTGCTGGTCGAAGACGAACCGCGCGCCGCGCCGCTTCAGCCACAGCGCCGGCAGGAACAGCAGGTCGGGCGGGTTGCAGGCGTGCACCACATGGACCGGGCCGACCTTCCGGGCCAGCCGGGCCGTGTGCCACAGCGCCGATCCGTACTCCCGCAGATAGCCGGCCGGCCCGCCGGTGGCCGCGCGCAACGGGTAGCGGTGGATCCGCACCCCGTCGATCACCGCCTCGGGTTCCGTGTCCCGTCTGCTCCCCTGGGGGCAGATGACGTGCACCGTCCAGCCCGCGTCGCGCAGGGTCGTGCACTCCTGCCACACCCGCCGGTCGAACGGCACCGACAGGTTCTCCACCAGGATCAGCGCACGCCGGCCGTGCCGGCCGTCCCTGGCCGTGTCGTCGAACGACGTGTCACCAAGCAAGGCCCATGTACCCCGGTTCGGTCCGGCGCGTCTCGGCGTCGGGAAGGCGGACGAGATCGACGATCACCGGACCGTCGCCGTGGGGAAGCTTCGACAGCACCTCCGGGTCCCTGGTCCCGACCAGGCACACCTCGGCGTGTTCGAGCACCTCGTCGACGGAGTCCGCGAGCAGTTGCGCGAGGTGCGGCAGCCGTGTCTCGACGTACTCGCGGTTCGCGCCGAGCAGCCGGGACAGGCTCACATTGGCGTCGTGGATCCTCAGGTCGTACCCCTTGCCGAAGAGCCGTTCGGCCAGTTCGACGAGCGGGCTCTCGCGCAGGTCGTCGGTGCCGGGTTTGAAGGACAGCCCGAACAGTCCCACCCGGCGCTTGCCGGCGCGCTCCACCAGCTCCACCGCCCGCTGCAGGTGGTCGGCGTTGGAGGGCAGCACGTGGGAGAGGATGGGCACCGAGACGTCGGCCCGCCGCGCCGCGTGGACCAGGCTGCGCAGGTCCTTGGGCAGGCAGGAGCCGCCGAAGGCGAAGCCGGGCCGCAGATAGGCGGGGCTGATGTTCAGCTTGCGGTCGGCCAGGAACACGTCCATCACCTGGTGCGAGTCCACGCCGAGCGCCTGGCACACCGCGCCCAGCTCGTTCGCGAAGCCGATCTTGAGGCCGTGGAACGCGTTGTCCGCGTACTTGATCGCCTCGGCCGTCGGCACCGGCACCCGGAACACCTCGCCGGGCAGGCCCTCGTACAGCGCCAGGACCGCGTCGCCGCTCGCCGGGTCGAGCTCGCCGATGACGGTCTTGGGCGGGTCGAAGAAGTCCCGCACGCTGGTGCCCTCGCGCAGGAACTCCGGGTTGACCGCGACCCCGACGTCCACCCCGGCCGTGCCGCCGACGTACTTCTCCAGGATCGGCACCAGCAGGTTCAGGCAGGTGCCCGGGAGCATGGTGCTGCGGAACACGACGGTGTGCCGCCCGCCCCGCTCGGCCAGCGCGGCGCCGATCTGCTCGGTGACCCGCTCCAGGTACGTGGTGCACAGGCTGCCGTTGGGCTCCGACGGCGTGCCCACGCAGACCAGCGATATCTCGCTGTCCATGATGGCCTCGCGGACGTCGCCGGTGGCGCGTAACGCCCCGCTCCCCACCACCTCGGCGATCAGCTCGCCGATCCGTTCCTCGACCACCGGGGCCTTGCCGTCGTTGACCAGGTCGACCTTCACCTGGCTGACGTCCACCCCGATGACCTGATGGCCCATACTGGCCAGGCACGCGGCCGACACACAGCCCACGTAGCCGAGCCCGAAAACGCTGACTCTCACGTTCCGTTCCTCCCCCAGGGCAGGCCCTCGCGGCCTGCGGTCCGTACACCGTCCGTACGACGGCGCCGCCCCCCGCACATCAGTAGGCCCCCTGCCCGTAGAGCACCGCACGCAGCGTCTTCCACAAGATCACTGTGTCCAGGGCGAGCGACCAGTCCTCCACGTACCGCAGGTCCAGCCGGACCGCCTCCTCCCACGACAGGTCGCTGCGTCCGCTGATCTGCCACAGGCCGGTGAGGCCGGGCTTGACCAGCAGCCGCCGCCGGATGTCCGGGCCGTAGGCGGCGGACTCCTCCGGTAACGGAGGCCGCGGCCCGACGAGCGACATCGATCCGGTGAGTACGTTGAACAGCTGCGGGAGTTCGTCGATCGAGTACCGGCGCAGCACCGCTCCCACCCGGGTCACCCGCGGATCCCGGTGGAGCTTGAACAGCGGTCCTGCGCCCTCGTTCAGGCCGGCCAGCTCGGCACGGGCCCGGTCGGCCCCGACGACCATGGTGCGGAACTTGAGAATGGTGAACTCGCGGCCGTCCTTGCCGACCCTGCGCTGACGGTAGAACGCCCCGCCCCGGCTGGTCGTCAGCACGAGCAGCGCGACGCCCGCCATCAGCGGCGCGAACAGCAGCAGCAGAATCGTTGCGCCCAGCCGGTCGACGACTCCCTTGACCGCCCGGCGGCCCCCGGTGAAGGCCGGCATGCTGACCCGCAGCAGCGGGATCCCGAGCACCGCGTCGATGTGCAGCCGGGGGCCGGCCACCTCCATCAGCACGGGGGCGACGACCATCTCGGCGTCGCTGCCCTCGAGGTTCCAGGCCAGCCGCTGCAGCCGGTGCGGTGACCAGTGCGGGTCCGGGGTGACGGCGACGACCCGGTAGCCGTCGCGGCGGACGTGGTCGGCGACGTCCGCCAGCCGGCCGACGACCGGCACTCCGTCCACCCGGTCACCGTCGAGTCCGAGACCGTCCGTCGTGCACACGGCGTCCACCCGCCAGCCCAGGTGCGGGAACCTCCGGGTCCGGGTGATCAGGTCGTGCACGGTGGCCGGGCTCCCGGCGGCGAGCACCGGTCTCAGACACCGGCCCTCCTTCCGCTCCCTGTGCAGCCACAGGCGCAGCAGATACCGCGCGACCATGGTGACGACCGCGATCGCGGGGACCGCGACGAAGATCCAGAGTTTGATGTTGCGCGAGGTGAGGGCGATCCCGCCGAGCGCCAGGACGACGGTCGCCATGAACAGGGAGCGTCCGAGCCGGCGGAACTCCTCGGCGCCCTGGCCGAGCACGGACGAGGACCACGCCCGGCCCACCGCGAGCGCCCCCAGCACCAGCAGCCAGGTGCCGAAGGCGAGGATCCCCCATTTCTCATGCCAGTTGGCCGCGTCCCGGACCCCGAAGAAGTTGCCGATCGCCGCCACCACGAAGGCGGTGGTCACCGTATCGCCGGTGATCACGGTACGGCGGTACCGCTGCTCCCAGTCGGTCGCGGGTCTGCTGATTCTCCCGTTCGCCGAACGCTCGTGCGCCGACGGAAACGGGCCGACTAATTCCCCCTGCCGCACAGAACCCCCCAGGTCCCCAGTGGTTCGACGTGTTCCCCTGACACCGTTTCTCCACCCGGGAGGCCCCCGCCTCCCGCGCCGCGCCGTTCCTCCCCCACAGGAGGCCCCCGCCTCCCGCGCATGCCGTCCCGGCTCTCCCGGAACCGGCTGAACAACCCACCCCGGCCCTCGGGTGCTCCCCGCACCCAGGGTTCATCGATCGTCACCGTGCGTTCGAACGGCTGAAGCAAGGTCAATCTAGACCATCGGGGCCGACATGTAGAGGGGATGTGTGTGATTCGTGCGCAAGCTTTGAGACGGAATCGGTCTGCCGGTGACCGCCCGCGGACGCCGGGCGTACGTGACCTGCTGATCACCGCGATCCGCCCGGCAAGCAGGACGGGCTCGCCCGGGTGTGCTGCGGGCGGGGGCACACCGGCCTCCCGGGTGGCGGGCCGCGTCCTCCCCGCCTTCCGGCGGAGGGGGGACCACGCCGCCCGAGCCCGTGGTGCCCCGAGGCGGAGCCCCGCACCCGTCGGGGATCAGCCGGGCAGCACGCCGAGGAGCGCGGCGCCCACGGCGGCGAACAGCACGGTGACTACCGGGGCCGACCCGCGCAGGCGCCCCCGTGCCGCCTGCGCGAGGGCCGTCGCGGCGAGCGTGGGCCACAGGATGCCCAGCGCGGCCTGGCCCACGGTGAAACGCCGCGCGATCAGGGCCCCGACGGCGTACCCGGCGGCGGCCGCCACCACGGCCACGGTGAAGTCGGGGCCGTAGGGGTTCCAGGGGGCGGAGGAGCCGGCCGGGTCCGCGGACCGGCGCCTGATCCGGACGGACCGGACGATCGCGGTGACCACCGCCACGGCGGCGACCGCGGTCCACAGGACGGTGGGGACGACGAGGAGGGGACTGGGGGAGCTCATGGGACATCCTTCCCGTACGCCCGCTCCGGCCGGGGGTCTCCCGGCCGGAGCGGGCCGTCGTACGGATGGGGCGGGGGACCGCCGGCCGTTCAGGACCGGCGGTCCCGGGGGGTCACAGCTTCGTCTTGATGCACTTGTCGTGGACGGAGTCCAGGCCGAGGATCGCGGAACCTGTCGTGATCATCATGGTGGTCGGGCGCCGCATGCGCGGGTAGCGGGTGCGTGCGCTCATCATCCGCGAGGTCGCGGCACGGATGCCGCCCCACCGGCGGATGACCTGCCGGATCCGGCGCACCTTCGCCGCGGCGAAGCAGGCGGTGCCCAGGACCCGCAGGACCGCGCCGGCGCAGACGGTGATGCGGTAGGCGCGTCCCAGGAGAACCAGCCCTTGCCGTCGAGGTCGTACATCGTGATCGGGTCCGGCACCCCGTGGCGTACGTCACCCGGCTGTCGGTGTCGGGCGGCGGCCAGAAGCCTCACCGGCCTCGCGGACTTCCGGGGAGCGGTGGCGAGTGCGGGGGAGGAGTGGCTGTGCGGCCGGGCCCGGGGTGTCGGGACCCCGGGCGACCATTCCACCTGGAACAGGGCCGGGAACATCCAGCACATGGCGTTCGTGGCTCGAACTTCCTTTTATTGAACGGAACTTGCCCGCGCTACCGCTCCACGGCGGCGCGGCGGGAGCCGGCCGAGGCCATGCCCAGCCAGGTATGGGGATTGCCCTCCCAGCACCAGCCCAGTTTGGGAGTGTGCCGGCTGATCCAGATCGCCGGGACGCGGCGGTCGCCGGAGCGTGAACCGCCCAGGGAGAAGCACTTGTTCTTGACCAGGACCTCGGGGAAGTGGGTGATCAGCGCGACCCCTTCCTCGATGGTGAGCGGGGTGCGTCCCCTGGCGGCGATGGTGTCCAGGGCGTCGTGGGGCACGGCACCGCAGAACTCCTCCCCGCGCTCGACGTCGAGCAGCAGGTAGACGCGCCGGTCGGGGAGGCCGGTCTCCTCGACGGCGACGAACCGTTCGAGGGCGCCGGGCTCGAAGGACCGGTCGACGAAGCCGGGTCCGGTCCTTCCGTGGAGGGTGGTGCGCGCCGTCGCCCGCTCGATCGGGACGACGTCCCGGGTGACCACGAGCAGGAAGGGCACACGCCCGGTGTCCGGCGCCCATGCCTCGTGGCCGACGTCGGTGACGAGGTCGCGCAGGGGCGCGACCAGCGCGGTGAACTGTTCCGGGGTCAGGCGGGCCATCGCCGGATAGTCCCGTTCGGCGAGGTTGTGCACCTGCCGGTCGAACTCGGCTCCGGGGTCGGTGGAACCGGGCCGGTTCCTCGCGGTTCCTGGCTGGGGGATCGTGTGCTTGGACGTCATGGGCGAGGTTCCCTCCTGGGTCGGGACAACGGGTTCGGGGTGATGCGGGCGAGGGCGCCGGCCTCCAGTGCCGTCCACACGGCACCGTCGGGGCCGAGGGTGATGCCGTGCGGCTCCGAGCCGGGTGTGGGCAGGTCGTGCACCTCGGTCACGCCCTCGGTGGTGAGGGAGCCGACGCGGTTGCCGCCCCACTCCGTGAACCACAGGACACCGTCGGCGCCCGTCGTGACGGCGTGCGGCCGGCCGGCGCGGTCGGGCAGCGGGAACTCGGTGATCTCACCCCCGGTGGTGACGCGGCCGATGTGGCCGGCGGCGATGGCGACGTACCAGAGGGCACCGTCGGGGCCGAGGGTGATGCCGACCGGTGCGGAGCCCGCGGTGGGCAGCGGATGGACGGTGACCGTGCCGTCGGTGCCGATCCGGCCGATCGCGTCGGCCTGGTTCAGGGTGAACCACATCCCGCCGTCCCCTCCCGCGGTGATCGCGGACGGGAACGCGCCGGTGACCGGGAGCGGGAACTCGGTGATCTCACCGCCGGTGGTGATCCGGCCGATGCGGTCGGCGGCGGTCTCGGTGAACCACAGCGCCCCGTCGGGCCCCGCCGCGATGCCGAACGGCCCGCACTCCGGAGTGGGCAGCGGGAACTCCGTGACGGCGCCGGCGGTGGTGATCCGGCCGATGCGGTGCGCCCGGTACTCGGTGAACCACAGGGCGCCGTCCGGCCCGGTGGTGATGACCGTCGGCCCGCAGTCCGGGTCGAGCCGGTGGCTCTCCGGTCCGGCGCCGGGTACGAGCCGGCCGATTTGGCCGCTGTGGACCAGCGTGTACCACAGCGCGCCGTCCGGTCCGGTGGTGACCGCGTACGGTCCGCCACCGCCGGACACCGGGTGCTCCTCGATCGACACGGGTGTCATGCGCTCTCCGGTCCGTGGCCGGCGGCGATACGGGCGATGTCGGCCGGGGTGCCGGCCATGATGGTGCGGGCGTGTTCGGTGACCAGCTCCGCCGGCCAGTCCCACCAGGCGGCCCGCAGGAGCCGGTCGACGTCGGCGTCGTCGAACCGCCGCCGGATCGGGCGGGCCGGGTTGCCGCCGACGATCGTGTACGGCGGTACGTCCGCGGTGACGACGGCGCCGGCGGCGATGACGGCGCCGTCGCCGATGCGGACCCCGGGCAGGACGGTGGACCGGTACCCGAACCAGACGTCGTTGCCGACCACGGTGTCGCCCCGGCTGGGCATGCCGGTGACGATGTCGAGGGTCCGCTCGGCCCACTCGCCGCCGAACATGGTGAACGGGAAGGTGGACACCCCCATCGTCGGGTGGTCGGCGCCGGCCATCAGGAACCGGGTGCCCGCGGCGATGGCGCAGTACTTGCCGATGATCAGCCGTTCCGGGCCGTAGGCGTAGAGCACGTTGCGGTGCTCGAAGCCGGTGGCGCCGTCCGGGTCGTCGTAGTAGGTGTACTCGCCCACGACGATCTTCGGTGAGCCGACCAGCGGTCTGAGGAACACCACCCGCTCATGTGCCGGCAGCGGGTGGAGGGTCATCGGGTCAGGTGTCAACGTCCGGCTCCTGGTGAGGTGGTGACTGCGGGACGGGGTCGAGGAATCCGTGGAGGCGGCGCAGCCGGGACCGCTCGGTGACCATGACGGCGAGTCCGACGATCACCGCGGGGCCGCCGTCCGGCGCCAGTTCCCAGCCGAGGCGTGCCACCCCGTGGTGGCCGTCGGCCTTCCCGGCCGGCCGGTACACCAGGCCGGGGAACTGCCGCTGGGCCGTGGCCATCACCTCCTCGACGGCGTCGCGGCCCTCGGCCGCCGTGATCGGATCGACGTAACCGGCGTCGTCGGTCCACAGCGCGTCGACGAGCGCCCGGCGCCTGACCGGGTCACGCTCGTTCCAGCTCGCCAGGTACCGCCTGGCCGGCTCGTCGAAGCCGGACATGGCCGATCTCCCTCCGCCGCCGTGTTCCGTCCCACCACGCTAGGGCCGGGAGCCGGCAGCGGAATCCGTCACGCCCCGGCAATCCGGTCCGGGACATCCGGCCTGTTTAAGTACGCTCACCTGGTGTTGTACGGACGGAGTGACGAGATATCGGTCATCGACCGCCTGCTGGCGGACTGCCGGACCGGTCGCAGCGGTTGCCTGCTCATCACCGGGGAGCCGGGCATGGGCAAGACCGCACTGATGGAGTACGCGGCGTCGGCGGCCGACGGCTTACGGGTCGTGCGCGGCACCGCGATCGAGTCCGAGGCCCACCTGCCGTTCGCCGGCCTGCACCTGCTGCTGCGGCCCGCCCTGGACCGGACCGACGCCCTCCCGGCACCGCAGGCGCGCGCCCTGCGCGGGGCCTTCGGCCTCGCCCCGGCCGAACCGGGCGACCGCATGCTCGTCGGCCTCGCCGTCCTCTCCCTCCTCGCCGAGTTCGCCGACGGCGGGCCCGTCCTGTGCCTCGTCGACGACGCGCAGTGGCTGGACCGGGCGTCCGCCGAGGCCCTGCTGTTCGCCGCGCGGCGGCTCGACGCCGAGGGCACGGCACTGATCATCACCGCCCGGACCGGCTTCGAGGCCCCCGGACTCGCCCACCTGCCGCTGACGGGGCTCGACGCGCCCGCCGCCGCGGGCCTCCTGGCCGAGCACGCCGCCACGCTGTCCCCCGCCCACCGGTACCGGGTCCTGGCCGAAGCACAGGGCAACCCGCTCGCCCTCCTCGAACTGCCCCTCGCCCTCGCCGCCGGCCGGCCGGTCGCCGCCGGCGAGGACCTGCCCATGACCGAGACGGTCCAGGCGGCGTTCCTCGACCGGGTACGACGGCTGCCCGAGCCGAGCAGGAACCTGCTGCTCGTCGCGGCCGCCGAGGACACCGGTGACCGCGACGTCGTCCTGCGCGCGGCCGCCCCCCTCGGCTGCCGCCCCACGGACCTGGTGCCCGCGGAGACGGCGGGGCTGCTCCGGGTGGACAACCGCACCGTGCGCTTCCGCCACCCCCTCGTGCGGTCGGCCGTCTACCAGGCGGCGCCGGTCAGCCTCCGCCTCGTGGTGCACACGGCCCTCGCCGAGGCCCTCCACCGGCCGGAGGACGCCGACCGGCGCGCCTGGCACCACGCCGTGGTGGCCACAGGACCCGACGAGCAGGTGGCCGCGGAACTGGAGAACACCGCCCGGCGGGCCGTCGAGCGCAGCGGGTACGCCGCCGCCGCGGCGGCCTACGAACGGGCCGCGCGGCTCACGGAGTCCGGCACGGACCGGGCCCGCCGGCTCGTGCTGGCCGCGGAGGCGATCGCCGAGGAGGGCGACATCGACCGCATGGTGGAGCTCGCCCGGCACGGCGCCGCGGGCACCGACGACCCGGCCCTGACCGTGCGCGCCACCCGGGTCCGCGCCGCCGCGGCGTTCCACCACGGCCTGCTCCGCACGGCCTGCCGGCTGCTGACCGAGGCGGCCGAGCCGATCCGGGACGACGATCCGGCGCTGGCCGCCCACCTGCTGCTCGACGCGGTGCACGCCGCCTGGTACCTCGGGAAGGACGAGATCGCGGACACCGCGGACCGGCTGGACGCCCTGCCGCTGCCGCCCGACGACCCGCTCACCCATGTGGCCCGCCTGCTGACCTGGACGGTGCGGTCCGCGATCGGTCAGGGGGACCGGGACCCCGGGGCCCTCGTGCGCCGTGTCGCGGCCGCCGGACGGACCGGATTCGGCGGGCCGCACGACACGATCCTGGTCGGAGCCACCAGCCTCCAGGCCGCCGGTCAGGACACCGAGGCGCACCGGGTGGCCGGCGAGCTCCTCGCCCGGTGCCGCGACCGCGGCTGGATCGGCCGGACACCGCCCGTGCTGGCGTGTGTCGCCCGGACGTCGACCTTCCTCGGCCTGCACACCGACGCCTGGGACGAGGCGACCGAGGCGCTGCACATCGCCCAGGAGCTCGGACACCGGCAGTGGACCGCCGAAATCAGCGGCGTACTGGCCTACCTGGCCGCGGTGACGGGCGACGAGCGGCGCTGTCACGCCTTCGCCGACGACGCGCTCGCCGCGCCGGAACCCGGCGCGACCCCGCCCGGCATGTCCTGGGCGCACTGGGCACTGGCCCTGCTCGACCTCGGCCACGCCCGGTGGGAGTCCGCCCGCACCCGCCTGACCGCCCTGCACACCGGACCGGTGAGCCACCAGCTTCCCGGCCTGCGCAGCATCCCCGACCTGGTCGAGGCGGCGGTGCGGCTCGGCCGGCCGGCCGACGCCCGTGAGCCGCTCGCACGGCTCACGGCCTGGGCGCACGACGCCGCGCAGCCGTGGATCGACGCGCACGTCCAACGCTGCCGCGCGCTGCTCGCGCCGGAAACGGACGCGGCGGAGCTGTACCGGGCCGCATTGCGGCTGCACCCCGACGACCGGCGGTTCGAACGCGCGCGCACCGCTCTCCTCTACGGCGAGTGGCTGCGCCGCATGCGCCGCAGGTCCGAGGCCAGGACCCAGCTCCGCGACGCGTTCGAGACCTTCCGGAGACTCGGCGCCACGCCCTGGGCGGAGCGGGCCCGCGCCGAGCTCGACGCGACCGGCGCGACCGTACCCGGGGCCGAGGCCGCGGGCGGGGCGCTGTCCGTGCTCACCTCGCAGGAACGGAAGATCATCCGGCTGGCCGCACGGGGCCTGTCCAACCGGGACATCGCCGCACAGCTGTTCCTCAGTCCGCGCACCGTCGGGTACCACCTCTACAAGGCGTTCCCCAAACTCGGCGTCACCGCGCGGACCGAACTCGCCGCTCTCACCCTCACCGATGCCGCACCATGACGCCACCCCTGGCCCTGGCATCGTCCCTCGGCGCAGCCCCTCCCCGACTCCGTTACCGGGCACCTCCGTTGACCCTCGCGGGCGAACGGGATCCCCGGGCGGTTCCGGCGGGCCGGGGCGGCTCCGGTTCGTCTCCGGGGCCGCCCCGGCTGTCACGGGCGGGTCAGTTGGCGTCCACCAGGTGGTGCGGGGGGACCGTCACCGTACGGGCGCCCTTCTCGCCGCCCAGGACGACCTCCCGCAGCGCGCTGTTGTTGCTGTGGTCGGTCTCCTTGAGCCGGTTCTCCGGGTTGGCGAGGACCTGGATGTAGTACGTGCCGTTCGGCAGGTCCGTGATGTCGAAGGACTGGCCGGGTAGGTCCTGGGTGTAGGTGTCACCGGAGCCGACGTCGAGCACCTCGCGGACGGAGATGGAGTTCTCGTAGCCGCATGCGGTGGACAGGTCCGTGTTGTCCGGGTGCCAGTCGGCGTTCTTCACCGTGTAGTCGACGGCGTCGGTGTTGGCCAGGCAGAATGCCTCCTTGCCGCTGCGCACCGTCTCCTTCTGGTCGGCCGACAGCAGCCGGTAACTGGCGAAGTCCAGGAAGTGCCAGTGCTCGTGGCCGGGACGCGGGTCCCACTCCATGCCGCCGGTCGGGGTGTATCCGACCTGTGTGCCGTCGGCGTCGTAGAAGTACTGGTAGGCGTCCATCACCTCCGCGCCCGGGGAGCGGAAGCCGTCCACGACGAGCTTGGCCGGGCCCGCGTTCCACACGTTGGCGCTGAAGGCGAGGTAGTCCTTGCCGGGCACCTCCTCGTAACCGTCGCTGACGGTGATGCCGAACGCGGGCAGCGAGCGCAGGTCGGGCTTCGGCACGTCGGGAACGGACGCCTTGCCTGCGGGCCGCTTCGCGTTGGGCTGGGCGCCCGGTGCCTGCCGCGAACCGTCGGTCTGCCCGGTACTGTCACCGACCTCGGCGGTGGCGAGGGCCTGCCGCCCCAGGGACTTCCTCTTCAGCGCCCACGGCAGGGCGGGCGGAGCCGACGGGTAGGGTCCGTGGCCGGCGTTGTACGAGGGGCCGGCGCCGCTCGTCACGGCGCCGGGGGCCGGGGTGTCCGCGGCGGCCCCGTGCTGCGCGTGCGCGTCGTGCTGCGCGTGCGCGTCGTGCTGCGCGTGGGCGCTGTGCCCGGAGGCGGTGGTCTTCGCCGGGCTGCGGGCGCCGGCACTCTCTTCGTCTTCCCAACTGCGCTCGCGGACGACCACCTTGACGGTCTGCGGCTTGTCGGCGATGCCGAAGAGATCACGGTACTTCTTGGCCACGTTGATCTCGGCGGTGTAGGTGCCGGCGGCCAGCTGGGCCGTCTCGGTGTAGTGCCCCGAGTAGGTGTTGGACGCCCAGCCGTTCTCGACGCCCCATACCGAACCGAGGGTGAACGGGTTCGTCGGACAGCTCTCCGGATACTTCGAGTTGGCGGGGGCGTCCGGCCGGATCCGCCCCGAGGCGTTGTTGGGGCAGAACGTCTCGGTCTTCTCCAGCACCGTCGAGCCGGCCGCGTCGGTGAGGGTGATCTGCGTGAAGTCCGGCAGGCCGGCGAAGTCGTTCACGAGCCCGGCGGGGAGCGTCTTGGTCCGGGTCTTCTTCCCGTTCCGGAGGATCTGCTGGGCGACGACCGGGTCCTTGTAGGACTTCCGGGTCACCTTGAGCTCGAAGGCGCCGTTCTCGGAGGTGAGGTACGTCCCGAGATCGAGATAGACCCCGGGATCCTCTTTCCACGAGTCGAGCGTGACGGAGGTGGACGCGGCGATCAGGCTGAGCTTCGGCGTCGGCTCCTCGGACTTCGCGTCAGGCGCGGCGGCGACGACGCCAGCGGTCACGGCGATGGCCGCGGCGACGGCGAGGGAGGGGCGGGTCAGGCGGCTGGGGCGGCCCTTTTGGAGTCTGGTCATCAGTCCTCGTGCTTCCGGCTTTCGAGTGCGTCATGGAACGTGGACGATCAGCACGACCCCAACTGCCTTGCGGAGCCGCGGTGTTCGGATCATGAGAGGCCGTTGGGCACCTTCCGGGTTGTCTCTGCTCACCCGGACGGCCCCCAGTTTGTCCGAAAAGCGCTTACCGGTTGCCGGACTTGGCCGGGACGGCAGGGTGAGGCGCTGGAGTGCTACCGCGTGACCACCGCGTTGCTCGCCGAAGAGCCGGGCGCCGCCCCCGGGGGCGGGCTGAGGCAGCTCCACCAGCGGCTGCCGGCCGCGGAGCGGCCGAGCCGCACCGGCCACGTCCCGTCGCCCCCGTGTGGAACGGCACAGGGCCGCTTTCCTCCGCCTCGTCGACGGCATGTACGTGGCCGTCGCCGATGGACACGCACGGGTCGTCGGTGCTCACGCCTTGCTCGTGGGTGTGTGCCCCGGCGTCGGGCGGGCCGTCGTCCGCCCCCGCCTCTCCCGACGGCCGTGACCGTCTCTCCCGGCGGTCGCCCAACCACCGCCCCCGGCACGGCACATGGGTACGGGAACGCATGCCGAGCGCAGAGCGGTGGCCGCCCTCTACCGGACAGTAGGTGTGCAGGCTTCCCGGGCGGGTTGTGAAGATTGGATGGATGGGGACACTCCGGTCGCGTGAAGTAACGGTTCCGCTTCGGAACGGTCGTGCGGCGTCGGGAACGAAGATCCGGAGCGCTTCCATCCATAGGATCCCTGTGTGCTTGTCCAGCACTTGAGACAACTGGCGTGACTCTTCCACCACGCATCATGTGTGAACACATCTCGCGTGTCCCGTTGCGGGTCCCGCCGGAGGGGAAATCTGTGTTTGCTCTTCATTCCGCGTCCGCCACGACCGGGCGGCGCACCACCGGGCGGCGTATCGCCGCGGGGGCGGCCACGGCCGGACTGCTCACCATGGGCCTCCTGGCCGGCGCGGGCAACGCCGCCGCCGACGACGGGGACGACGTCCACCACCAGGGGGGCGCGGTCGCCACGCTCGACGGGCTGAAGACGTACGACTCGGCCCGCCTCGACCTCGGCGACGGCAAGACCAAGAACATCGCCGCCGGCCTGTTCGAGATGAACGTCGAGGGCAGCGGCCGTCTGCAGTCGTACTGCATCGACATCCACAACCCGACCCAGAACAAGGCGACGTACCTGGAGACCCCCTGGGCCCAGACCTCGCTCGGCGCCAACGAGAACGCCGGGAAGATCCTCTGGATCCTCCAGAACTCGTACCCGCAGGTCGACGACCTGACGGCGCTGTCCCAGAAGGCGGGTGCCCAGGGGCTGACGGCCAAGACCGCGGCGGCCGGCACCCAGGTGGCCATCTGGCGCTTCTCTGACGGGGCGAAGGTCGAGGCCCGCGACGCGCAGGCCGAGAAGCTCGCCGACTGGCTCGAGGCCCAGGCGCAGAACCTGAAGGAGCCGAAGACCTCCCTCACGCTGGAGCCCAACGCGGTCTCCGGCAAGGCCGGCGGCAAGCTCGGCCCGGTGACCGTGCGCACCGACGCCGGCCAGGTCTCCGTCGCCGCCTCCGCCGACGCGGCCGGGGCCGGTGTCAAGGTGACCGACAAGGACGGCAAGGCCGTCACGTCCGCCGGCGACGGCACCGAGCTGTACTTCGACGTGCCCGAGGGCACGGCCGACGGTTCGGCGTCGCTGACGGTCCGGGCGACCACCGAGATCCCGGTCGGCCGCGCGTTCGCGAGCCCCAGCAAGAGCCAGACGCAGATCCTCGCCGGTTCCAGCGAGTCCACGGTCACGGCTGACGCGACCGCGAACTGGGCCACCAAGGGCGCCATCCCCTCGGTCACGGCGGAGAAGAACTGCGCCAAGGGCGGCGTCGACGTCACGGCGAGCAACGAGGGCGACACCCCGTTCACCTTCGAACTCGCGGGCACCGAGCACACGGTCGAGGCGGGCGGCAGCAAGACGGTGACCGTCCCGGTCGACGAGGACGCGTCGTACGACTTCACCATCACGGGCCCGAACGGCTTCTCGGAGCGTTTCCAGGGCGTCCTGGACTGCAAGACCCAGGGCACGCCGGGCGCGGAGACGCCGGGCACCGACGGTGACACCCCGTCCTCGGCCCCCAGCCCGGCCGGCGGTTCCTCCGACGACACCACCGGCGGCGAGGGCGACCTCGCCAACACCGGCGGCTCCAGCGCGACGCCGGTGATCGCGGGCATCGCGGTGGTCCTCGTGGTCGCGGGCGGCGCGGCGATGTTCTTCCTGCGCAGGAAGAAGGCGGCCACCGGGGAGTGACCGGTCGCTGATCCGGCGGACGGGCCCGGCACACGCAATGCGTGCGCCGGGCCCGTCCGTCATGCAGGCCCGTCCCGACCGGACTCGACCACCCCACGCCACCGGACGGCACCATGCGGGCGCCGGCGTCCCAGGGGGTGTGGTGAAGGCCGACGTCGGACTGCGCGACGGCCGGATCCAGGCGATCGGCAAGGCGTACAACCCCGAGACCATGACGCCGCCCGACAACGACGACGCGCGCGCGTCGGCCTTCGTCGTGGGGCCCGAGACGGAGGTGATCTCCGGTCAGGGGCGCATCCTGACCGCCGGCGGCGTCGACACGCACGTGCACTTCCTGTGCCCCGGCCAGATCCACGAGGCCCTCGCGTCGGGCGTGACCACCCTGATCGGCGGCGGCACCGGCCCCGCCGAGGGCAGTTCGGCCACCACCGTGACGCCCGGCAAGTGGCACATCCAGCGGATGTTCGAGGCGCTCGACGCCTTCCCGGTCAACATCGGCCTGCTCGCCAAGGGCAGCACCGTCTCCGGGAAGGCGCTGCACGACCAGGTCGAGGCCGGCGCCCTCGGCTTCAAGATCCACGAGGACTGGGGCGCGACCCCGGCCGTGATCGACGCCGCCCTGACGGTGTGCGAGGAGACCGGGGTCCAGGTCGCCCTGCACGCCGACTCCCTGAACGAGTCCGGTTTCGTGCAGCACGCCTTCGCCGCGACCAAGAAGGACCGCAGGACCAAGGACGCCAAGTACCGCGGCCTGCACATCTTCCACATCGAGGGCGCGGGCGGCGGTCACGCCCCCGACATGATCAGCCTCGCGAGCAAGCCGAACGTGCTGCCCGCGTCGACCAACCCCACCCGGCCCTTCACGGTCAACACCGTGAAGGAACACGTCGACATGATGATCGTCTGCCACCACCTCAACCCGGAGGTCGAGGCGGACATGGCGTTCGCCGACTCCCGGATCCGGCCCTCCACCATGGCCGCCGAGGACCTGCTCCACGACATGGGCGCCATCTCGATGATGTCCTCCGACGCCCAGGCCATGGGCCGCATCGGCGAGATGATCCTGCGGACCTGGCAGACCGCGCACGTCATGAAGTCCCGCTACGGACATCTGCGCGAGGACGACGCCGACGCGGACAACTTCCGGGCCCGGCGCTACATCGCCAAGTACACCATCAACCCCGCCGTCACCCACGGCATCGACCACGAGGTCGGTTCCGTCGAGGACGGCAAACTCGCCGACCTGGTCCTGTGGGAGCCGAAGTTCTTCGGCGTGAAACCCCACATGGTCATCAAGGGCGGCCAGATCGCCTACGCGCAGATCGGCGACGCCAACGCCTCCATCCCCACCCCGCAGCCCTATCTGCCGCGCCCGGTCTGGGGCTTCCAGGGCCGCGCCCCGGCGGCGAACTCCTTCAACTTCGTCGCCGAGGCCGCCCTCGACGGCGAACTCTCCCGGACCGGGCTGCTCAAGCCGCTGCGCGCGATCCGCTCCACCCGGGGCGTCACCAAGGCCGACATGGTGCACAACAACGGCCTCCCGGAGATCGACGTCGACCCCGACACCTTCGACGTCACCATCGGCGGCGCCACCACCTCCGACGTCCGCACCAGCGTCGACGGACAGGAGGTCGGACGGAACTACGCGACGGAACTCCCCCTGGCCCAGCGGTACTTCCTGTTCTGACCCCCGGCCGGGGCCGACCGGCCCCGGCCCCCATGCGAAAGGCGGGCCATGAGCCGCACCGCCCTGCTCCTCCTGGCCGACGGCCGCTTCCCCGCCGGCGGGCACGCCCACTCCGGCGGGATGGAGGCCGCCGTCGCCTCCGGAAGCGTGCACGACGCGGCCGGCCTGGAGGCGTTCTGCCGCGGGCGGCTGCACACCGCCGGACTGACCGCCGCCGGTCTCGCCGCCGCGGCCGCCACCGGACACGACGCCCTCGCCCTGGACGAGGCCGCCGACACCCGCACCCCCGCACCGGCCCTGCGCCGTGTCGCCCGCCGCCTGGGCCGACAGCTGATGCGCGCCGCCCGCGCCACCTGGCCCAGTCCCGAACTCGACCACCTCGCCCACCACCGCCCCCAGGGCGCCCACCAGCCGGTCGTCCTCGGCGTCACGGCCCGCGCCGCCGGACTCACCCCGCTCGACGCCGCCCACGCCGCCGCCTACGAGAGCGTCGGCGGCCCGGCGACCGCGGCGGTACGCCTGCTGAGCCTCGACCCGTTCGAGGCCACCGCGGTCCTGGCGCGGCTCGCCGACGAGTGCGACACCGTCGCCGGCGCCGCGGCCGGCGCGGCGGAGCGCGTGGCTGCCGAGGGCGTCACCGCCCTGCCCGCCGCGTCCGCCCCGCTGCTGGACATCACCGGCGAGCAGCACGCCGCCCGGCCCGTCCGCCTCTTCGCCTCCTGACCCGCCTCCACCGCACCGAACTGGAGCCCCCGTGCACCTGGACCCTCCCGTGACCCTGCCGCACCGCCACACCCACAGCGCCGATCCCCGGCGCCCGGACGGCAGCCGCCGCGCCCTGCGGATCGGCTTCGGCGGACCGGTCGGCTCGGGCAAGACCGCGACCGTGGCGGCGCTCTGCCGCACCCTGCGGGACCGGCTGTCCCTCGCCGTGGTCACCAACGACATCTACACCCAGGAGGACGCCGCCTTCCTGCGCCGCGAGGCCGTACTGCCACCGGAGCGCATCACCGCCGTGGAGACCGGCGCCTGCCCGCACACCGCCATCCGCGACGACATCTCCGCCAACCTCGAAGCGGTCGAGCAGCTCGAAGAGACCCTGCACCCGCTGGACCTGATCCTCATCGAGTCCGGGGGAGACAACCTCACCGCGACCTTCTCCCGCGGACTCGTCGACACCCAGGTCTTCGTCATCGACGTGGCCAGCGGTGACGACATCCCCCGCAAGGGCGGCCCCGGCATCACCACCGCCGACCTCCTCGTGGTCAACAAGACCGACCTGGCGCCGTACGTGGGAGCCGACCTGGACACCATGAGGGCCGACACCCGCAGGCAGCGGGGGGACCTGCCGTACGCCTTCACCAGCCTGACCGCGGCCGACGGCATCCGTCCGGTCACCGACTGGGTCACCGAGTGCCTCGCCGCCTGGCACGCCGGAGTCACCGGGTGACGGCCACCGCCGCCCAGGCCCCGGCCGGGGACCTTCCGAAGCCCCGCCCCCACCCCACCGGCGTCCGTGCCACCGCCCGGCTGAGGGCCACCCACAACGGCCGCGCCACGACACTCCCCCTCCTGCACAGCGACGGCCCCTTCCACCTGCGCCGGCTGCGGCCCCGCGGGGAGCGGGCACGGGTCTGTGTGCTCGGCGCGATGAGCGCACCGCTCGGCGGAGACAGACTCGCGCTCGACATCACCGCCGAGGCGCACACCCGGCTGGAGGTGACCACGTCCGCCGCCACCATCGCCCTGCGCGGCTCCACCACGGACTCCGCCACCTACGACGTACGGCTCACCGTCGGCGAGCACGCGTCGCTGCACTGGCTGCCCCAGCCGCTGATCAGCGCGCGGGGCAGCACCCTGCACCAGACCTACCGGGTGGAACTCGCCGGAACCTCCCGGCTCCTCCTGCGCGAGGAGCAACTCCTCGGACGCACCGCCGAACCGTCGGGCCACCTGTCCACCCGCCTGACCGTACGACGCGACGGCCGCCCGGTCCTCGACCAGCACGCCGTCTACGGGGCTCCGGCCCCGGCGTGGGACGGACCCTCCGTACTGGGCGGCCACCGGGCGACCGGTCAGCTCCTCCTCGTCGACCCCGCACCGGTGCGGCTCCCGGAGCCCGTCCTCCTCGGCGACCCGGAACGGGGACAGTGCGTCCTGGCGCCCCTCGCCGACGGCACGGCACTCCTCGCCACCGCCGTCGCCCCGACCCCGGCCCTGCTCCGCGACCTCCTCGATGCCGCGCTCGCCCACGCCTCCGACGCGGCGGCGTCGCCTGCGGGAACCGGCTCCGCAAGCACCAGGCCGGTGTGAAGGACCGGAAGTTCAGACGAGTGAGTCGGCCGCCAGCTCCGTGAACGCCGACCAGGCGTTGTGGGACACGGCCAGCGTCTGACCGTGCGTGTCCTTCGAGTCCCGGAGGAGAACGGCCTCCGCGCGCACGGCGACCTCGACGCAGTTGCCGCCCCCACCGCCGCTGTAGCTGCTCTTGAACCAAGCCAGTTCGGTGGTGCTCATAGCGCTCCTCGCATCTGCTCCAGCAGGCTCGCGGTGGCATGGTGACTCAGAGCCTGCGAGCGCATCTTGCCATAGCGCTGAAGCATGGCGCTTGCGGCTTTTGCGTCGGTGACAAGCATGCTGCAGTCATGCGCTTCGACGTAGCCCACCCATCGGTTCTCCGCCGTCTCAGCGAGGTAGAGGGGGCCCTCGAAACCGGAGTGATCCTCCTGGACGCGAGGCATGATCTGAATCTCCACGTTCCGGAGACGGCCCACATCGATGAGACTGCTGAGCAGCGCGTGTGTGACGCCCTCACCGGCCAAGCGGCGATCCACCAGAGCCTGCTCGATGATGAAACAGAAGGTGCTGTTCGGCCGCTCCGTCAGTAGGCGTTGGCGTTCGAGTCGAGCCGTGACCTGTCGCTCGAACTGCTCCTCCGACAGAGGCGGAAGACGCCGCTCGAAGAGCGCGCGAATGTAAGGCTCGGGCTGGAGCAAGCCCGGAATCACAGCGCACTCATAGGCATAAAGCGAGATCGCCTCCTCCTCGATCCCCGCCCACTGCCGGAACCACGACGCCAGTCCCGCCTTCCGGGTAAGGCTCTTCGCCGCCGCCCCCAACACTCGCCCCGCGAACGCCCCCAGCACCTCCTCCGACCGTTCCAGCAGGTCTCGTGGAGGGAACCGCTTGCCCTGTTCGATCTTGGCGATGTACGCGACGGAGTACCGTACCAGCGGTGCGAACTGCTCCTGCGTCAGGCGGGCTTCCTCACGCAATGCCTTGAGTACCGCCCCGAACGTCTTCAAGCTGTCCGAGAGCTCCGGCTCGCAGTTTCCGCCCCCGCCCTGCCCGGTGCTTCCGTCCGCCCCGCAGCCGTTGTCCGTCGCCATCGCAGCCGCCTTCCCCTGTGCCCGCGTGCTCCCGGGCCGTATCCCTGCCAGGCCCGAGCACCTCTCGTACCGTGTGCCGAGCGCGCTGCGCCACGCTCGGCACACTCATGCTCACGTACAGTGACCGACCCGGTCCAGTGAGTCGACCAGTACAACGCGATCTGTATCGGCGCAGGGCCTGCCGACGGGCCGTCACCTCTCGGCAGGGTGATCGGTATGTCAGCTCCACGTACGCAAAGCCCCGCCCTGACCGCGACGTTCGCGCAACGCTTCTCCGCCACCCGCCGCGGCGCGCGCCTCGCCCGACTGCTCGCCGCCCGCCAACTGACCGAATGGGGCCACCCGCACGGCACCGAGATGCACGACACCGTCCTCCTCGTCGTCGCCGAACTCGCCGCGAACGCGGTCCTCCACGGCCGGGTCCCGGGACGGGACTTCGCCCTGTCACTGTCCTACGACGCCGCCCGAGGCGCGGTCCGGATCGAGGTCACCGACACCCACCCCGCCCAGCCGGTGCGCAAGGCTCCCGACTCGGACGAGGCCGGCGGCCGCGGCCTGGTCCTCGTCGATGCCCTCGCCGTCGCCTGGGGTGTCTGCGACCGTCCCGGCCCCGGCAAGACGGTATGGGCCGAGTGCGTGACGGCTCCCTGAGCCTGACAGCCCGGACCTGAGCGTGCCCAGAGCATTGGGGACTTCGGCGGGGCGGTATTACGGTGGCTCTCCGAGCGGTGCCCTGACCGTGTTCGGTGGGGGACTCGGTCCGCTGCACAGGGCATCCGGGGAGAGGGGCCACCGTGCAGGCGCTGTATGCCGTCAGTTTCGACGTCCGGTCCGCCCAGGACCAGCCGGACCGTGTCTACGAACGTCTCCGCCGTCATCTCGCCGACTGGCTCAGCGGTCGCGGCCGTATACCGGCGCCGTCCGAGACCGACTTCGACCAGGAGGGAAGAGCGGTGCTTCCGGGGAAGATCCCCGGCCATGGCGACCGCACGGTGAGCTGGATGGTTGCGGGGGACGAGCACACTCGCGCCCTGCGCGTGACCATCCACCAGCCGCTGTTCGACGGGCCGGCCCAGTTCGTCACGCGGATCACGGTCTCCCAGTCGGAGAAAGGTGGTGGCGGACTGAGGGCCGTCATGGGCAGGGAGATCCCCGACGGCTGGATCGCCCCGGTGCGAGATCCGCGGCTCAGGCGCCCCAACCTGCTGCGGGAGGTGCTCAAGGACCGGGAACTCGAAGTACGGGTGCTGACCCAGGTCGCCACCGGGCGGTACGAGAGGATCAGGGACGAGGGCAGCGCGGCCGTGCTTCTCGATTCCCTCGCGCTGAGTACGCGCCTGCCCATTCTCCTGGTGCAGCCCAGGGACCAGGCGGCATGGAACATGGCGGCCGATGCCTCGGGCCAACTCGCCGGACTCGCCCAAGTGGTGACCCTGAACTACCTGACCGCGCAAGCGGTCCGCCGGGTCCACGAGCAAGTGGCCGTCCCCAGCGGTGGCGCCCGGTTGGTCTGGCCCCATCTCGACCTGGAGCATCCCGCCTACTCGCGTGAGGAGGTGTGCCGGCCGTCCTTCGTGGAAACGCAGTTGATGCCCTCGCTCGGTCACCTCTCTGTCATCGCCCGAGGCAGTGACACTGCGTGGGAGCGGGCGCGGCAGGCCTCGTACCGGGCAGGGGCGCGCAGGGCGGCGGAGCAACTGTCCCGCGCGCAGGCCGCCGGGGACAAGGCCGGTGAGCTCAGAGCGCTGAACGATCGGGTGCGGCAGCTCGAAGAGGAGGCCAAGTCCTGGGAGGACATGGCGCAGAGCTGCATGGAGGAGCGTGACAAGGCGCGCTCCGAGGCAGCCGACGCCGAGGCACTGCGCCAGAACCGGGACTACTGGAAGAACCAGTACCTGGATCTGTCGAGAGGCGGTGCTGCGCAGACGGCGACGCTCGACGTCTGGAGCCAGATTCCGGTCCTGGGAGCGACGGACGCCCTGCCCACGTTCCAAGCACTCACCGAGGCGTCGGAGCAGCACATCGTGTTCACGGCGAGAGCGGCGCGCGCCTGGAAGGAGTCCCGGTACCCGCACCGCCAGGAGATGACCGACCGGTTGACGGCTCTCGCACAGGCCGCGATGGACCTCTACAGGAAGTCCGGCAAGATACCCAGGCTGGCCCAGTGGTTCTACGACAACCATGGACTGAAGTACGCGCCTAGCGACGAGAGGCTCAGTAAGGACAAGGACAAGCGCTACTTCACGTTCGACCAGAAGCCCTGGGACGGACTGCCGCACATCAAAGTCCGGGACGCCGTCTCCCCCAACGAGGTCGGACGGATCTACTTCGCTCTCGATCCCGAGGGGAAGCGGTTCATCGTGAACCACGTCGGACTGCACCTCTGATGGCATCGCGCGGCCGACCTGCCGTCGGTGGCGCCTGAACAGCGCTGATGTGGCAGCGACCTGCACGTTCCACGTGCTTGATCGACTGCGCCACCCGGTGGGACATGATCTCCTGTGGGCTCATGTCCCCTCACTCTGCCGAAAAGGGTGAGCACCCGGCGGGCGAATGCGACTCACACACTCAAATGAGCGGAGCGTGAACACTGGAGGCCGAAATGCTCCCGCTTTCGGAACGGGTACATGCCTCCTGAGGGTGCGGCGAGGGGCCGTGCCCTGCGACGCGGTACAGGCGGTCACTCGACCCGTCAGAGCCGACCGTTCCACCTGCGGATTCCGACGCCGCGATCCCCTGCACCGCAAAGCGGGACGCCACCACTGGCCGACACGGAGTCCGCCTCCGTGCTCACGGAACCGGTGCGCTTCGTCCGGCACGAACGGTGATGTCGCCCGGTGTTCCGGCCGGGCGAGGAGAAAACGGCAGCCGGACGCCGAAACCCTGTATGCCGTTGAATGTGACGTCAATGCCGCTGCCCCCCAGGTGGTGAGCGGAAGACGGGCATCGGTCGAAACGGCGAGTGCGGACGGAGTCGCGCGAAAGCATTGACGGGTCGTCAGCCGGGTTCTAGTTTCTGACCGTCTCCCCGAACCTTGTTCGTCATGTCGAACAGTAATGGGGGTCGTCGAGCAGGTCACGCCCGTTCCGTTCGCGCACCAGCCCCACATACCTGGAGAGCCGATGAGCGTACGCCCCCACAGCCAGGCCATGCCGTCCCGCAGACTGTTCCTCGGCGCCGCCGCGGCCACGTCGGTGGCCCTGGCCGCCGACCTGTCCCTGGGCGCCCCGCCCGCCCATGCCGCCGACTCCGCCTACGTCATGGGCTACTTCACGGAGTCACCGAACGGCCTCGGCACCGACTACGGACTCCACCTGGCCGTCAGCACCGACTCCCTGAACTGGACGCCGCTGAACCAGAACAACCCCGTCGTCACCCCCACCGCGGGCGCCGGCGGCCTGCGCGACCCGTTCATCATGCGCAAGCGCGACGGCGGCTTCATCGTGCTGGCCACGGACCTCAAGGGCACCGACTGGGGCTACAACAGCCAGACCATCCACGTGTGGGACTCAGCCGACCTGCGCACCTTCACCAACTACCGCCGCCCCCACCTGCACGACATGGTCACCCACAGCTGGGCCCCCGAAGCCTTCTGGGACGCGAGCCGCGGCCAGTACGCCATCCTCTACTCGGCCGTGAACTCCACCGGCCACAACGTCCTGATGGTCAACTACACCAGCGACTTCACGACCGTCTCCGCGCCCCAGGTGTTCTTCGACCCCGGCTACGACGTCATCGACGGCGACATGGCCGTCGGCGTGAACGGCGTCAACTACCTCTACTTCAAGAGCAGCAGCACCGGCGGTCTGGTCGGGGCGCGCTCCACCTCACTGAACCCGGGCAGCTTCACGCCGTTCAGCACGTCGGTCGCCCACGGGGGAACGGAGGCGCCCACGCTCGTGAAGTCCCTGACCTCGAACACCTGGTACCTGTGGGGCGACACCTACACCCCCAACGGCGTCTTCTACGCCTGGCGGACCACCGACCTCGCGACCGGCACCTGGACCCCGGTGGACCAGAAGCTCTACACCCACCCGGTCAACGCCAAGCACTGCACCATCGCCCCGATCACCGCCGCCGAGTACACCAACCTGCTGGCCCGCTGGGGCGCCCCCGCCTGGAACCGGCTGAAGTCGTACAACTACCCGGACCGCTACGTCCGCCACGCCGACTACCTGGCACGGATCGACACCTACCCCTTCGACCCGTACACCGACTCCCAGTGGAGGCTGGTCCCCGGGCTGGCCGACTCCTCCGGCGTCTCGTTCCAGTCGGTCAACTACCCCACCCGCTATCTGCGGCACTACGACTACCAGGTCCGACTGGACGTCAACGACGGCACCAGTGCCTTCGCCCAGGACGCCACCTTCCACCGCGTCGCCGGCCTGGCCGACGCCTCCTGGTCCTCCTTCCGCTCCCACAACCACCCCACCCGCTACCTCCGCCACTCCGGCTACGCCCTGCGCGTCGACCCGGTCGGCACCGCCACCGACCGCGCCGACGCCACCTTCTCGGTGGGCCACTGACCGCACGTCGGGCGGTACGTGCGTCACGTGACCGTTCCCACCGCCAGACGGGTCGTCGTCCGCACGAGGGACGCGGTGAACGGGTGGCTCGGCGCGGTCAAGACCTGCCGGGCCGGGCCCTGTTCGACGAGCTCGCCGGCGTCCAGTACGGCGACACGGTGGGCCAGGGCGGCCGTGTCCAGGTCGTGGGTGATCAGGACGAGGGACAGCTGGTCGCGTTCGCGGACCAGCGAGGTGAGCACGTCGAGGATGCCCCGGCGGGTGAGCGTGTCGAGGCCGGAGGTGATCTCGTCGCAGACCAGGACACGGGGGCGGGCGAGCAGGGCGCGGGCGAGGGCGGCGCGCTGGAGTTCGCCACCGGAGAGCCGGCCGGGGTGCCGGTGGGCCAGCTCCTCCGGGAGCCCGAGGCCGGCCAGGGTGGTCAGCGCCTCCCGAGTCGCCGTGTCCTCGTCGGTGCCGCGCAGGCGGACCGCGGTGCGGGCGACCTGCCGTACGACGGGGCGGTGCTCGTCGAAGGCGGCGTGCGCGTCCTGGAAGGCGTACTGCACGGCCGCGAGTTGGGTGCGGCTGCGGTCGCGCAGGCTTCGCGGCAACGGTGTGCCGTCCAGGAGGATCTCGCCGTCGTGGTCCCGGTGGAGGCCGGCGACGCAGCGGGCCAGGGTGGTCTTGCCGCTGCCGGACCGGCCGACGACGGCGAGCGACCGGCCCGGGTACAGGTCGAGTTCGGGGGCGCGCAGGACGACTGCCGTGCCGCGGGCGCCGTCGCGGTGGCGGGCGGTCAGACCGCGCACCCGCAACACCGGCGGCCCGGTGCGGGCGGTGTGGCCGTCCGCGTCCGGCGACTCCGTACGTGTACCGAGCAGTCCGCGTGTCGGCGCCCCCGGCCGACTGGCCGGCTCGTCCGGGTCCGGTACCTCTGTACGTGCGTGGGGCAGCCCGTGTACGCGCGGTCCCGGTTGCCCGGTCGGCTCGTCCGGGTCCGGCGACTCCGCGTGTTCGCCGAACAGTTCACGGGTCCATTCGTGCCGGGGCGAGACCCGGACCCGCCGGGCCGGGCCCGACTCGACGACCCGGCCCGCCCGCAGGACCACCACCTCGTCGGCGAGCGCGCGCACCACGTCCAGGTCGTGGCTGAGCAGCACCACCGCGATGCCGCGGGCCGCGACGGCCCTGAACCGCTCCACGATACGGCTCTTGGTCAGGGCGTCCTGGCCGGTGGTGGGCTCGTCGGCCACGACGACGCGCGCGCCCAGCAGCAACGCCTGGGCGAGGACGACGCGTTGCTGCTGACCGCCGGAGAGCTGGTGCGGATAGCGTCGCAACAGGGACTCGGCATCAGCCAGTTGTGCTTCGGTCAACGCCCGCAGGACACGTTCGCGGGTCGCCGCCCGGCGTTGCCGCACCGGCAGCCGGCGCACCTGGGCGCGGGCGATGTCGGTCAGCAGCGCGGAGACCCGGCGGGCGGGGTTGAGGGCCGCCGCCGGATGCTGGGGGACGTAGCCGACGAGGCCGCCGTCCGCCACCCGTACGTCGCCGGTGACCAGGGCGTCCGCCGGGTACTCGCCGAGCAGGGCGAGGCCGGTGGTGGTCTTGCCGCTGCCGGACGCCCCGATCAGCGCCGTCACCCTGCCGGGCAGCACCCGCAGGCTCACCCCGTCGACGATCGCCCGGCCGTCGACGACGACGCGCAGGTCGCGGATCTCGGCCAAGGGATCCCCGCCGGTGTCCACGTCGGTGTCTCCGCCGGCGCCCTTCTCGTACTCGTGCTTCACGGGCGTGCTTCCTTCTCTGTCCGGCGCGGGCCCCGGTGCCCGCCCTTGTCCAGCGCGGCGTCGAAGAGGAGGTTCGTCCCCGTCGTCAGCGCGACGATCAGTACGGCGGGGACGACCACGGCCCACGGCTGGACGAACAGGCCGGTGCGGTTGCGGTCGACCATGACCGCCCAGTCGGCGGCGTCGGGTGCCACGCCGACGCCGAGGAACGCGGCCGTGGCGACCAGGTAGAGCACGCCGGTCAGCCGGGTGCCGGCGTCGGCGGCCAGGGTGCGCAGCATGGAGCGGCCGACATAGCCGACGGCCGTCCGCCACCACGTCTCGCCCTGCATGCGCAGCGCCTCGACCGCGGGCCGGGCGGCGGCCTCGGCGGCGGCGGCACGCACCAGCCGGGCCGCGTCGGGCACGTTGGCCAGGGCGACCAGCAGGGCGAGACCGACGGCGCCCGGCGTGAACACCGTGGCGGCCAGCAGGATCAGCAGCAGCGACGGGACGGCGAGCAGCACGTCCAGCGGCCGCATCAGCAGCTCCTCCAGCAGACGGTGCCGGGTGAGCGCGCTGACCAGCCCGACCGGGAGGGCGACCAGGTAGGCCAGGGCGGTCGCGGCGAGCGCGGTCAGCACCACCGGCCGCCCGCCGTGCAGCACCTGCCCCCAGACGTCCCGGCCCACGAAGTCGGTACCGAGCCAGTGCCCCCCGCCCAGCGTGAAGGACGCGGCCCGCGCCCCCGGTTCACCCGCGAACACCGGCCCGAGCAGGGCGAGTACGAGCGGTACGGCGACGATCGTGAGGCCGAGCGCGAAGCGGCCCGTACGCGGACTCCTCACGCGGCCACCCCCGCCCGGGGTGCGAGCCGGTGGGCGACCAGGTCGGCGCCCAGGTTCAGTACGACGGTCAGCACGCCGAACACCACCGCCAGCCCTTGCACGACGGGCACGTCGCGTTCGGCGACGGCGCCCAGCAGAACCGTGCCGAGCCCGGGGATCACGTACAGGGCCTCCACGACGATGACCCCGCACAGCAGCCAGTCGACGGTGCGGGCGAGCTGCTGGGCGGCGGGCGCCAAGGCGTTGGGCAGGGCGTGGGTGTACCGGACCCGGGCGCCGGACACGCCGTAGCGGCGGGCCTGCGCCACGTACGGGGAGGCGAGCGCGTCGATCATGCCCGCGCGCACCAGCCGCACCAGCGAGCAGACGGGCCGCGACAGCAGCACCAGTACGGGCAGGACCAGCGCGGCCGGGTGGGCGAGCAGGTCGGTGCCGTAGCCGACGGCGGTCGGCGGGAACCAGCCGAGCCGCAGCGCGAACACGGTCACCAGCAGCACACCGAGGGCGAACTCGGGGACGGCGTACACGGCGAGCGTCACGGAGCTGATCAGCCGGTCCACCGGCCGGCCCGCGTGACGGGCGGCCAGCACCCCGAGCCCGAACCCGGCCGGTACCAGCAGGGCCACGGTGAGCGCGGCCAGCAGCAGGGTGGGGCCGAAGCCGTCGGCGAGGTACTGGCGCACCGGGCGGCCGGAGACCAGGGAGGTGCCGAGGTCGCCGTGGAGCAGCCCCGCCGCCCAGTCGGCCAGCCGCTCCCACGCCGGCCGGTCCAGCTCCATCGCCTCCCGGATGGCCGCGATCCGGGCCGGGTCGGGCTGGTCCCCGGCGAGGGCGACCGCGGCGTCGCCCGGCAGCGCCTCGGTGAGCGCGAAGACCAGCAGCACCACGGCCACGGTCTGCACGCCGCCGAGGAGCAGCCGCCGGGCGACGAAGGAGCGCAGTCCGCTCACGCGAGCCACACCGTGTCGAAGCGGGCCCAGTCGAGGGTGTTGGCGGGCGCCTTCGTGTCGACCCCCTTGACGTTGCGGGCCGTTCCGATGATCCAGTCGGCGAACCCCCAGATGAGGAAGCCGCCTTCGGCGTACAGGCGGCGCTGCATGCGCTCGTACACGGCGGCGCGTTCCGTCTTGTCGCGGGTGGACTGGGCCTGCTGGTACAGCGCGTCGAAGTCCTTGTGCCGCCACTTGGTGGCGTTGGTGGTGGAGTCGGTGAGCAGCCGCTGGGAGATGTGCGCCTCGATGGGCATGGCGCCGGAGCGGTAGCAGCACAGGGAGCCGTTGTCGAGGATGTCGCTCCAGTAGGAGTCCTTGCTGCCCATCCTCACCTCGACGGTGACCCCGGCCTTCTTCGCCTGGTCGCGGAAGATGCTCGCGGCCTCGGTGAACCCGGCGGCGACGGCGGAGGTGTCCAGGGTCACCTTCAGGTCCTCGGCGCCGGCCTGCTTCAGCAGCGCACGGGCCCTGTCGAGGTCCTGCTCGCGCTGGGGCAGACCGTCGGCGTAGTACTCGTAGCCCTTGCCGAACAGGTCGTTGCCGACCTCGCCCGCGCCGGACAGCGCGCCGTCGACGAGTTCCTGGCGGTCGGCGATCAGGAAGAACGCCTGGCGCACCCGCTCGTCGTCGAAGGGCGGCCGGTCGGTCTTCATGCAGAACGCCTGCATGGCGCTGCCCCGCAGCCGCACGATCTCGATCTGCCCCTTGTCCTCGTGGGCGCGGGCGGTGGTGGGGTTGAGCTCGTGGGCGTACTCGATCTGTCCGCCGAGCAGCGCGTTGACCCGGGCCGACTCCTCGTTCGCCACGACGAACTCGATCTCGTCGAGGTGCGGGGCGCCCTCCCAGTAGTCGTCGTAGCGGCGGAAGACCGCCGAGCGGCCGGGCGCGAACGACACGAAGCGGAACGGGCCGGAGCCGACCGGCTCCTTGTCGAACCCGGTGGCGTTCTCGGGCACGATGTACGCGCCGAACGCGGCCAGGACGTTGGGGAATTCGGCCGTGGGCCGCTTGAGCACGAACTCGATGACGCGTTCGCCGGTGGCGCGGCTGGCGTCGAGGTCGATGGGCTCCAGGGACGCCTTGGCGCGGAACGCCTGCTTCGGGTCGGCGATACGGCGGTAGCTGTAGAGGACGTCCTGCGCGGTGACCGGGCTGCCGTCGTGGAAGGTGGCCTCGCGCAGGGTGACCTGCCAGCGGTCCAGCGTCTTGTTCGGCTCCCACTTCTCGGCGAGGCGGGGCTGTGCGGACAGGTCGGCGCCGTAGTCGGCGAGCTTGTCGAACAGGGCCTTGGCGCGGGCGACGTCGGCGAACAGGTTGGCGAGGTGCGGGTCGAGGGTCTCGCTCGCGCCACCGCCCGCGAACGCGGCGCGCAGCCGCCCGCCCTTCTTCGGCGAGCCGTCGCCCGCGCCGTCGTCGGAGCCGGAACCGGAACCGCCGCCGCATCCGGTCAGGGTGAGCGCACCGAGACCGGTCGCGGCGAGGAAGCCGCGGCGGCGCAGGGCCGGGAAGGGGAGGGAGCGGGTCGAATCGTCGTGCATGTGAGTTTCCTCAGTGTGTAGTTGTACTGGTGAGACGGGCCACCACGTGCAGCCGGTCGGCGTCGGTGGTACGGCCGGGGAGCAGGCCCTCCTGCCAGGGCGGCTCGGTGCGCGGGCCCGGTCCGTCGTGGAGTTCCAGGACCTCGTAGCCGTGCGCGGCCAGCAGGTGGCGCAGCTCCTGCGGGAACAGCAGCCGCCACGCGGACCGCTGCTCGACGGGTGCCGACCCGTCGTCCGCGGTCCATACGCGCCTGCGGCGCAGCAGTTGGTCCGTACGGTCCACCGTGAGGGTGGTGACGGACCGGTGGACGGTGCCCCGCCAGGTGAACTCGTTGACTTTGGGCGTGTCGAGCAGGTCGGTGCGGCCGAGGAAGTACGCGCCGTTGCGCATCTCCGCGACGAGCAGGCCGCCCGGTGCCAGGGCGCGGCGGCAGGAGGACAGGAAGCCGTCGAGCTGATCGTTGGTGTGGCAGTACAGCAGGGCGCTGTCCAGGCACACCACGGCGTCGAACACCCCCTGCCCCAGGTCGAATCCATGCAGGTCGGCACGGACGTACCCGGGTCCGGGATGGTGGTCGCGGGCGTGCGCGAGCATCGCCTCGGAAAGGTCCGCGCCGGTCACGTCACGGCCGGCGCCGCACAGCCACGCGGCGTCGCGCCCGGTGCCACAGCCCATGTCCAACACCCGCTTCCCCGCCCCGTGCCGGCGCAGGCAGTCCTCCGCCCAGCGTCCGGCCAGCCGGCCGGGGTCGGGGAAACGGGCCTCGTAGAGCGCGGGGTTGTCGGTGAGCAGGTTGTCCGTCATGCCGGGGTCCTTCCTCGGGCGGGCGCGGGTACGGCGGGCTGTTCCGGCGGTACGGGCAGCGATCCCCGCCGGCGCAGCCGTACGACGCCGAGCGCGGAGGCGAGCCCGGCCAGCGCGCAGCACGCCCACGGCAGCCACGAGGCACCGCCGTCCCGCCCGGTGTCCATGGCCCAGCCGACGACGGTGTTGCCGATCGCGGCGGCGACGCCCGAGACGACGTAGAAGATCCCGAAGTAGGTGCCGGTCAGTCCGGGGCGGCCGAAGGCGGGGACCATGTCCATCACGAACGGCTGGGCGACCATCACCCCGAGGTACAGCAGCAGGGCGCCCGCCAGCACGGGCAGCACCCGCAGCGTCGCGTCGGTCACGCCGTCCGGGCCGCCGGACGCCGTGGTGGCCAGGGCGGGCGGCAGGAAGGCCAGCGCCATGAGGCCCAGCCCCACCGCGATCCAACGGGCCCGGTCCCCGCGCCGCTTGAGCGCGCGGGTCAGTCGCAACTGGAGCAGGAGGTTGGCGAGGGCGCCGACGACGAAGACGAGACCGGCGGCCCCGTCCCAGCCGGTGGCCCGCCGTGCCCCGTCGGGCAGCAGCAGGTACAGCTGGCTCTCCAGGGTGAACAGGCCGGCCATGGCGAGCGCGAAGGCCAGGAAGGCGCGGTTGCCGAGCACCTCCCGCCAGTCGGCGAGCACTCCGCCCCCGCTCGGCTCGACCTGCCGGGCGGGCAGCACCAGGGCCTGCGCGACGGTCAGGACCGCGAAGATCCCGGCGGCGGTCAGCGCCGACGTGCGGAAGTCCACGAGCAGCAGCGCGCTGCCCAGCAGCGGACCGATCAGCGCGCCGGTGGTGGCGAACACGTTGAACAGGGCGAACGCCTCGGCCCTGCGCTCCTCGGCCTCCTGCGCGAGGTAGGCACGGACGGCGGGGTTGAACAGCGCCCCCGCGAACCCGCTGAGGACGGACGCGGCGAGCAGGACGGCCAGGTGGTCGCCGAGCGCGAACAGCGCGAAGCCCGCGGTGCGCAGGGCGCAGCCGGCGATGATGACGCCCCGCGCGCCGAGCCGGTCGGAGGCGGAGCCGCCGATGACGAACAGGCCCTGCTGGCTGAGGTTCCTGACCCCGAGGACGACGCCGACGACGGCGGCCGACAGGCCCAGGTTCTCGGTGAGGTGGGTGGCGAGGTAGGGAACGAGGAGGTAGAAGCCGGTGTTCACGCCGAACTGGTTGACCAGCAGGAGCTGAACGGCGAGCGGGAAGCGGCGTATCTCATGCCAGGTCCGCACGACGCCCCTCCGGATCCGTACGGTGCCCCTTCCGCGGTTCGACGCCCAGTCCGGGCAGGCCGCTCGTCCTCACCCGGCCGTCCTCGCCGCCGATGCCGGTCCACGGGTCGTGTGCGAGCAGCAGATGGCCGTCCAGGTCGGCCCAGCGGGCCCGGCCGGCGAGGTGCACGGCCGGTGCGAGCCCGAGGCTGCTGGCGGCCAGACAGCCCAGCATCAGCTCCGTACCGCTGCCGTCGATCGACTCGGCGATGCGCAGGGCCGCGTGCACCCCGCCGCACTTGGCGAGCTTGACGTTGACGCCGTGGACGCGTCCGGCCAGCCGGCGTACGTCCTCCAGGTCCACCGCGTCCTCGTCGGCGACGACCGGCAGCGGTGAGCGTTCGGCCAGTGCCGCCAGGGCCTCCGGATCACCGGGGGCGAGGGGCTGTTCGACGGCCTCGACGCCGAGTGCGGCGAACCGGGGCAGCAACGCCTCCGCCTGTCCCGTGGTCCAGGCACCGTTGGGATCGAGCAGCAGCCGCGCGCCCGGCGCGGCGTCCCGGACGGCCCGTACGCGCTCGACGTCCTCCTCGGGATCGGCCGCCCCCGCCTTGACCTTGAGCACCTCGAAGCCGTCGGCCGTGAGGGAGCGGGCCTGCGCCGCCGCGTGCGCGGGGGACGTGATGCCGATGGTGCGGGCGGTGGCCGCGACCGGGGTGTCCGCGGCGCCCAGCAGCCGGTGGACGGGCCTGCCCGCACGCTTGCCGACGAGGTCCAGCAGGGCCGCGTCGACGGCGGCGGTCACGGCCGGGGGAGTGCTCCCGGTGGCGAACTCCCGTACACGCAGGGCCTCCAGGGCGGTCTCCGGGTCGGGGAAGCGGGCCAGGTCCGCGCCCACGGCGGTGAAGTGACGTCCGAGGCTCTCGGCGTCGAGCCGGTAGTAGACGCTGCTGACGGCCTCGCCGTGACCGGTCACGCCCTCGTGCTCGACGCTCAGCCACACGGCGTCACGGGCGGACATCGTCGAGCGGGATATCCGCAGCGGCTCGGTGAGTTCGAGGCGCACGGTGCGCAGGCCGGTCCTCACCGGTTTTCCTCCGGACGGGCGAGAGGGTCGGTGACACGGGTGCACCGCGTCCAGCCGGTGGCCTCGGCCGCGTACGGGTGCGGGATCTCCACGGGACGGAGGGCCGCGGCGTCCGGGTCGACGCCGTGGGCGGTGGTGAAGTCGTCGTCGTAGACGGTGGAGAGATAGCGGTGCGGCCCGTCGGGGAAGACGGTGGCGACGACCGCGCCGGGGTGGACCCGGGCCGCCCACGCGGCGACGCGGGCGACCGCTCCGGTGCTCCAGCCGCCGCTGACGAAGCTGCCCCGGGCCAGCCGGCGACAGCTGTCCACGGCCTCGGCGGGGCCCACCCAGTGCACCTCGTCGAAGGAGTCGTAGGCGACGTTGCGCGGATGGATGCTGCTGCCGAGGCCGCGCATCAGCCGGGGCCGGGCGGGCTGGCCGAAGATGGTGGAGCCGGTGGAGTCCACGCCGATCAGCCGCAGCGCGGGCCAGTGCCGGCGCAGCGGCCCGATGACACCGGCGCTGTGTCCGCCGGTGCCCACACTGCACACCAGGACGTCCACGTGGTCGAGCTGAGAGGCGATCTCGGCGGCCAGCGAGGCGTAACCGGCCGTGTTGTCGGGGTTGTTGTACTGGTCGGGCCAGTAGGCACCGGGCAGCACGGCGAGCAGTTCGCGCAGCCGGGCGAGGCGCGCGGCCTGCCAGCCGCCCCGGGGCGCGGTCCGGTCCACGATCTCCAGCCGCACTCCGTACGAGCGCAGCAACTGGCGCATGGACGGCTCCAGTTCACTGTCGCCGACCAGGACGACGGGATGCCCGAGGGCCTGCCCGGCGAAGGCGAGCCCGATGCCGAGGGTGCCGGAGGTGGACTCCACCACCGGGGCGCCGGGCCGCAGTTCCCCGCGTTCACGGGCGCCCATCAGCATCGAGACGGCGGCCCGCGCCTTCATCCCGCCCGCGGCGAGCCCTTCCAGCTTGGCCCAGAAACCGGGGTGCGGTCCGGGCAGACCGGCGGTGACGCGTACGAGAGGGGTGCGGCCGAGCAGGGAGAGCAGCTCCGGGCGGGCGGCGGACCGTACGGCGGCGGTGGTCACCGGGTGCCTCCCGGACGGCCGGCACGGTAGCGGTGGATGGTGCCGGGACCGCCGTCCAGCCAGAAGAAGGGGTACGGCTCCGCGCACACCGCGCTCACCCCGTGACCGAGGAAGCGGGGGAGTACGGCGCTGCCGGTCTGGGCGAACATCACCAGTTGCTTGTCCTGTCGCAGCGCGTGCTCCCGCAGCGCGTCGAAGGTCCCGTTGCCCAGCGTCATCCCGGACACGAGCAGCGCGTCGCACCGGCCGGCCGCGCCGAGGGCGTCGGTGACGACCGGCTCGCCCCACTCGGTGACCCCGCCCTTGAGGTCGCACGGGACGTATCCCAGGCCGCGCGCACGCAGCGCCTCCAGCAGGGAGTTGACCACACCGACCACGAGCACCGTCGCCCCGGGCGGCAGGACGAGCAGCCCGGCGACGGCCTCGGCCCGCACCCGGGACTTCTCCAGCGACGTCCCGGCCGGCAGAGCGACGGGCCGCGCCCCGTTCTCCGGGGTGTGCGGGGTGACGTGCATCAGGTACGCGTCGAGCGCGGCGACCCGCACCGCCGGCACCGGATGCTCCAGCAGGCGGGCCACGTCCGCGCCGGCGCAGTCCTCCACCGCGCCGTCGGGCAGCGTGCCGGGCTCGACCGCGCAACTGCCGACGGCCTCGGCGAGGCGCAGGCTGAGCACCTCGTTGCGGTAACCGGTGCCGCGCCCCTCGTGCCGTACGGCCTGCCGGGTGGTGAAGGCCACGGAGACCCGCGACCCGGCGGGATCGGGGCCGAGTCCGCCGGCGCGGGCGAGCGCCAGGAGTTCGTCGTACGTCGCCGCGCGGGCGGACGCCGGGGCGGTGGGGTTCATCGGATCACCAGCCCGGACCGCACCTCGTCGAGCAGGGCCTCGACCCGGGCGCGGGCGCCGGTGCCGGCCGGGTCACCCGCCATCACGTGCCCGAGGTACTCGTTGTTGCTGCCCGCGGTCTTCACCTGCCGCCCCGGCTCGGCGAGTTGCACCTCGAGGACGTCCGGCGCGGTCCGCACCCGGCCGGCGTCCAGCGCTTCGAGGGTGCCCGTGGCCTCCGGCACGAGGAAGCCGATGGCGGCGCTGCGCAACCCGGTGTCCGTACGCCGCAGATCGGGCGCGCGGCCCAGGGACACGTCCACGAAGGCCGCGGCGAGGTCGAGGCCGGTGACATGCCGTATCAACTCGGTGATGCGGTTCCCGGCGGGCCGCGGGTTGACCTCGACCACGCGCGGCCCGGCGGAGGTCAGCTTGATCTCGGTGTGCGCCACCACGCCGTCCGTCAGGCCGAGCGCCTTGAGCGCGCCGAGCGCGGTCTGCCCGGCCGCCTCGGCGTCCGCGGACGACAGGGCGGCGGGGAACATGTGGCCGGTCTCGATGAACGCGGGTGCCCCGCCGACGCTCTTGTCGGTCACGCCGACGACATGGACCGCGCCCGCGTGCGACACGGTCTCGACGCTCACCTCCGGACCGTCCAGGAGCTCTTCGAGCAGGACGACGGGTGCCCGTCGCTGCCCGCGCGCGTTGACCGGGAACTCGCCCAGTGCCTTGACGGCGGCGGCGAGTTGCTCCTCGTCGTCCACCCGCCGCACGTACATGCCGGCGCACAGGTCGACGGGCTTGACCACCAGCGGGTAGCCGATCTCCCGCGCCGAACGGGCGAGCCCGGCCCACTCCTCGTGCACCGCGAACCGTGGTCCCGGCACCCCGGCGTCGTCCAGGACCCGGCGGGTGGCGTCCTTGCGGCAGGCGTTCTCGACCGCCTCGGGGGCCGGCCCGGGCAGCCCGAGCCGGGCGGCCGTCCGCGCCACCACCGGCAGGTAGTAGTCGCACGAGGTGATCACCCCGTCGAAGCCCAGCACGGAGTGCAGCCGCTCCACCCGGGGCAGCAGGGCCTCGGTGTCGTTGGTGTCCGCGGTGATCACATTGCGCGCCCCGAGCAGCGGGTGCGCGGCGCCCTCGGGCGCCGAGCGCAGGTAGTGGTGCAGGTCGCGGGTGAGGAACGTGAACTCGTGTCCGCCCTCCCGAATCGCCCGCGGCAGCAGTCTGCTCATCGACCCGACCCAGCTCTCGACCACCAGCAGATGAGCCACGGCTCCCCTTTTCGTGTCGTCGCGTACGGCACGGCCCTGACGCCAGGGCCGCAACCGACGACACGATATCGGTAATCATTTTCATTGTCAGGTACTGTGGGGGCCCCGATACGGAAGGACCTCACGATGAGTCGGACCGCGCCCGCCGGTTACACCGTGCGTCCCGCGACCCCCGCGGACACCGACGGTGCCCGCGCCGTCATGCTCGACACGTTCTACAAGGAGTTCGGATACGGCTATGTGCCCCGCTGGCACCGGGACGTGACGGACCTCAAGGGCACCTACCTCGACGACCCCCGCCACCTCCTGCTCGTGGCGGTCCACGACGGCGAGGTGGTCGCCACCACCGGTGTGCACTCGACGGGTCCGGCCCACCCGCCCCACCCCCGCTGGCTGGCCGAACGCTACCCGTCCGGCACCACCGCCCAGTTGGTCCGCGTCTACGTCCGCCCGGAGCACCGGCGCCGGGGCCTCGCCCGCACCCTGGTCGACGCGGCCCGCGACTTCGTCGCGGACACCCCCGGCTACGACTCCCTCTACCTGCACACCAACGTGGACGTCGAGGGTGCGGAGGCCTTCTGGCGCAGCATGGCCAAGGAGATCTTCGACGCCCGCACCACCGGCGAACACGGCCCGGGCGTGTCCACCGTCCACTTCGAGATCCCGTTCTGAGCGGGAGGGGCGGGCCGGGGCTCAGCGGGTCGCCGGGCTGGGGGTCCGGTCGGGTTCGTGGTCCTCGGGTACGGGGGCCGGGGTGGTGGCGGGGCGGGGGATGGCGAGGGCGCACAGGGCGCCCGCGAGGACCACGGCGACGCCGATCCAGATGCCGGGGCGCATGCCGTCCACGAAGCCCTGAGCGGTGCGGTCGTCGCCGTAGCGTATGAAGACGCTGCTCAGGATGGCGGTGCCGAGGGCGCCGCCGATCTCACGGACGGTGCTGTTGGCGCCGGACGCCTTGCCGCGGTGCCGCGGCCCGACCGCGCCCAGTACCACCGCCGCCGTCGGCGCGAAGACGAGGCCCATGCCGACGCCCGCGACGACCATGGCGCCGACCATGCGCGCGTACGGGGTGTCCGACGTGGCCACCAGGTTGATCCAGGCCAGTCCGGCCGCCTGGAGGAAGAGGCCGAGGGCCATCAGCCGTCCGCCGCCCACCCGGTCGGTCAGGGCGCCGGCGACCGGCGCGACGAACATCGGCATCAGGGTCCAGGCCAGCGTGAGCACACCGGCCTCCAGCGGGGTGCGGACGGGCGCGACCTGGAGGAACTGCGCCAGCAGGAAGATCGACCCGAAGACGCCGAAGTACATGCTCGCGGAGACCAGGTTGGACAGGACGAAGGTCCGCTCGCGGTAGAAGGAGAGCGGAAGCAGCGGCTGGGCCGCCCGGCGCTCCCACAGCGCGAACAGGGTCAGCAGGACGGCTCCGCCGGTGAACGCCGACAGGACGGGGCCCGAACCCCAGCCCTCCTCCTCGCCGTTCACGATCGCCCAGACGGTCGCGAGGAGTCCCGCCGTGGCGAGGAGCATGCCGGGCAGGTCGAGCCGGGTGCCGGCCAGGGAGCTCTCCCGGAGCACGGACAGCACCAGCGGAATCGCCACCAGGCACACCGGGACGTTGATCCAGAAGATCCACTGCCAGTCCAGGCCGTTGACCACCGCGCCGCCCACCACGGGCCCGAACGCCACGGCCGTACCGCTGACCGCGGACCACAGCCCGAGGGCCAGACCACGCCTGTGCTCCGGCACCTCCTCCGCGAGCAGCGTCAGCGACAGCGGCATCACGGCCGAGGCGCCGATACCCTGCAACGCCCGCATGAGGATGAGCTGTTCGCTGCTGTCGGCGAGGCCGCAGCCGATCGATGCCAGGGTGAACAGCGCGATGCCGGTCACGAAGACCCGGCGCCGGCCGAACCGGTCACCCAGCGCCGCCCCGGTCAGCAACAGACAAGCGAAGCTGAGGACATAGGCGTTGACGAACCACTGCAGATCCTCGGTGGACGCGTCGAGGTCGACGGCCATGGTCCGCAGCGCGGTTGTCACCACCAGGTTGTCGAGCGCGACCATGAACATCGGCAGACTGCATGCGAGGATGACCGACCATAAGGGTTTTTTGAGAGCGTTCATGACAAATACCCCCGTCGCGTGGGAAGGGTGAGCCGACCGGCTCGACTCATAATAGATAGTAGTGCGATCCATTATCCGTTGGCCAGTGAGCAAGCGAGGCTCTGTGAAAATCTCGGAACTCAGCCGCCGCAGCGGCGTCTCCATCCCCACGATCAAGTACTACCTACGGGACGGTCTGCTGCCCCCGGGCCGGGCGACGGCCGCCAACCAGGCCGACTACGGCGAGGAGCACCTGCGCCGCCTCCGTCTCGTCCGCACGCTGGTCGGCGTACGGCGGCTGCCGGTGGGGGCGGTGAAGGAGATCCTGGGCGCCGTCGCGGAGCAGGGCGGCGATCTGCACGAGATCTTCGGCATCGTGACCGACGCCCGCCCCGCCACCCAGCAGCAGAAGCAGGCGCGGGAACGGGAGCGGCGGGAGGCGGGCGAGGAGACGCGCGGCGTCACCGACGCGCGCGAACTGGTCGCCGCGATGGGCTGGGAGGTGCACTCCGGCGCCGCCGCCATATGGAGCCTCGGTGAAGTCCTGGACGCCCTGTCGGACCTGGGCTCGGACATCGACTGGCGGTCCCTGCTGCCCTACGCGCGGCTGGCGGACCGTATCTCGGAGCTGGACGTCCGGCAGATGGACGGCGTGTCCGGCGTGCTGGAGCTGGCCGAACGCGCGGTCCTGGTCTCGGTCCTCCTGGAACCGGCCCTGCTGGCCATGCGCCGCCTCGCCCAGGAGGACAAGTCGGCCCGCCTGTTCAAGGCCGGCCCGGACGAGGACGAAGGGGAGGGGGAGTGACGGGGGCCGGGCGCACCGCCGGCGGTCAGGCCGGGCCCGGCAGGCCGCCCCGGTCCGGCCCGTCCGGCACGGCCGCCACGGCCGCCACGCCGTCCGGCGAACGCTCCACGGTGCGGGCGTAGACGTCGTCCTCCAGGGCCGCGACCGCGTCCGGGCCGTCGGCACCCCCGGCCGGTGACGGCGGCGCCGACCGCGACGGCCGGGGCCGACGCCCGGTGAAGACGCCGGCCGGCTGAGGTGGTTCGCCTGGCGGTCCCCCGCCGTCCCCGCGGGCGGTCGTGCCTTCCCCGGAGCCCGGAAGGGCCCGGGGGGCGGTACAGGTGGACGACGGGGAGGCACCCGGCAGGTGCCGGGCCGCGCGACCCCACCCCCGGCCCGCATCGGCGCGGTGCGCCGGTCCCGCTGTTCAGTCCCTCTCCGGCGGTGCCGGTTCCTCCACGGCCTCCGCCAGCACCACCCGCGTACCGCGTTCCCTGAACGCCGACACGTCCGCCTCCGCCGCCGACGTGTCCGTGACCAGCGTCCACCCCTGCGGCAGCGCGGCCCACGCGTGGAACGGGGCCCGCCCCAGCTTCGCCGCGTGCGCCAGCACATACGTCCGGGCGGCCCGCCGGGCCATCAGTTCCTTCAGCCGGGTCTGCCGCAGGTCCGCCTCGCAGATCCCGCCGTCGGCGGTCACCCCGTCCGCGGACAGGAAGACCCGGTCGAACGTCATCCGCTCCAGCGCCGCCTCCGTCAGCGGCCCGACGAACGCCTGGCTGAGCGGCCGCAACGTGCCGCCCAGACACTCCACGTGGACGGACTCGACGTCCGCCAGCTCGTGCAGCGCGGTCAGACCGGTCGTGGCGACCGTGAGGTCCCGCGCCGTGCGCAGTTCGTGCGCCAGCGCCCCGACCGTCGACCCGGCGTCCAGCAACACGGTCTCACCGGGCCGGACCTGGGCCGCCGCCCACCGGGCGATGGCCCGCTTCTGCGCGTACGCCTCCGTGGTGCGCTGGCGCAGCGACGCCTCCGGGTGCGCGTTCAGCGCCATCGCCCCGCCGTAGGTGCGGGCCAGCCGGCCGTCGGCGGTGAGCCGGGCGAGGTCGCGGCGGATGGTGGAGGCGGTCACGCCGAAGTGCCGGGACAGCTCCTCGACGCTGGCCAGGCCGGTGGTGGTGGCGAGTCGCAGGATCTCCTCGCGCCGAGCCTGGGATCCGTTGGGCGGCATCAAGTGTCCTTCGCGGTACGTGGGTTCAGCGGGCGGTGGACATCTCGGCGGCCTGCCGCAGCGCCTCGATCATGCTACCGGCCTCGGCCTTGCCCGTACCGGCGATGTCGAAGGCCGTGCCGTGGTCGACGGAGGTGCGGATCACCGGCAGGCCGACGGTGAGGTTGACGCCCGCCTCGATGCCGAGCACCTTGACCGGGCCGTGGCCCTGGTCGTGGTACATCGCCACGATGAGGTCGTAGTCGCCCCGCGAGGCCAGGAAGAACGCGGTGTCGGCGGGCAGCGGGCCGCGCGCGTCGATGCCGTCGCGGCGCACCGTCTCCAGCGCGGGGACGATCTTCTCCTCCTCCTCGCCGTAGCCGAACAGGCCGTTCTCGCCGGCGTGCGGGTTGATGCCGCAGACGCCGATGACGGGCGCGGCCACCCCGGCGCGGACCATGGCCTCGTGGCCGCGGCGCACGGTCCGCTCGACCAGGCCGGGCTCGATCCGGTTGACGGCGTCGATGAGGCCGATGTGGGTGGTGACGTGGATGACCTTCACCTTCTCGGTGGAGAGCATCATCGACACCTCATCCACGCCGGTGAAGTGGGCGAGCAGTTCGGTGTGTCCGGGGTAGACGTGCCCGGCGGCGTGCAGCGCCTCCTTGTTGAGGGGGGCGGTGCAGATGCCGTCGATCTCACCGGCGAGGGCCAGTTCCGCGGCCCGCCTGACGTACTCGTACGCGGCGTTCCCGGCGACGGGGGACAGGGCGCCCCAGGGCAGGTCGGCGGGGAGCAGGCCGAGGTCGACGACATTGATCCGGCCGGGCGCGGACTCGGCCTCCGCCGGCGTCGGCACGGACACGATCTCGCAGTCGGTGCCGAGGATCCGGGCCGCTTCCCGCAGCCGGGCGGCGTCACCGATCACCACCGGCCGGCACCGGCCCAGCGTCGCGGCGTCCAGCACGGCGGGCACGATCACCTCGGGCCCGATACCGGCGCCGTCGCCCATGGTGACACCGATGAGGGGGAGGGGCTGCTGCGCGTTCACTGGGTGACTCCTTGCTGAGAGGGGCGGAGTGCCGCCGCGATACGGACGAACGAGTCCGGGCCGCCGAAGCTCCCGGGGCGGGTGACGACCGACCGGCCGTCGGGGGTCCTGCAGTGCACGGCACCGTGGTGGATCTCGCCGACGGGCCGGAGCGTCGTGACACCGAGCGCGTCGAGCACCCGGCGGGCCGTCTCGCCGCCGGTCAGGACGAGGTCCGGGCGCCCCGGCACGGCGGAGACGGCCCGTGCCAGTCCGGCCACGACCGCGCGTGCCGCACCGGGCCGGACGCCGTCGGATCCGTCGACGGACAGCACGGTCACCGCGCCGGGCACGAGCGCGGGCAGGACGACGCCGTCCGCCCCGGCGAGCTCTCCGGGCGCCAGCGGCAGATGCCGGGCCCCGGCCGCGACCAGCAGGGCGACCTGCTCGGCCACCACCGGCTCCGCGCTCCCGGCGACGACGAGCAGCGGCCGCGCGGCACCCCCGGCTCCCGACGGCCCCCCGTCCCCGGCGGCCGGCCGGGCGGAGACGCCGGCCGGCACCGCCGTCGCCCTCGGCGGGGCGGCCACGGGCCCGGCTCCCGCCGACGGCCCGTGCGCGCGTCGCGCGGCGAGCCGGCGGCCGAGGGCCGCCGCCAGGCCGCCGCTGCCCAGAAGACGGGCGCCCGGGCCGAGGAGTGCCGCCGCGGCGGCGATCACCGTCAGGTCGGTGTCGGTCTCCGCGTCGCAGACCGGGTGCCGTCCGCGGACCGACAGCTCCCGGAAGCGGCCGGCCAGCGCGATGGGGCCCTGCCGCACGGTCTCCAGCGGCACCTCCGCGGTCGGCAGCGGTGCCAGTGCCCCGGCGACGGACCGCGGCGCGGCGCGCTCCTCGGCGCGCCAGGCCGGGGACTCGTGCAGCGGCACCCCGTCGACCAGCACCACGCCGCCGCGCACCACGCGCCGTGCGGCGGGCAGGGCCGTCGCGATCACCAGGACCTCGGCCCCTTCCGCGAAGGCGGCCGCCTCCGCGCCCACCGGCCCGCGCAGCAGCGAGTCGCACTTCTTGAACCAGAGCGGATCGCCGTACGCCTCGGAGGAGTTGACTGCGCGAAACGCGCGAGAGCTGGCGGTGTCCCTGTCCGTGTCCGTGGGGGTGCCGGCGGCGGCCGGGGGCCTTTCCACCACGCCCAGCGCGGCCCGTACGGCATCGGCCGCCGCCTCGTCGTCCAGGTACCGCGAGTCGAGGTCCATCACCACGGCCTCCCCGTCGGCACCGGATACTCCCAGGTCGTCGACGTGCAGCACGAGCCGCGAGGGCACCCGCAGCAGCGCGGCCGCCTCCGCCGCCCCCGACAGGTCGTCGGCGAGCGCGACGACCGGGATGCCGTTTCGACGGCACATGCGGACCTCCTCCGGGAACTCGGCGCCGTAGTGCCCCGATGATGACATAGATTGCGCGATTCGCGCGAGACTCTTGCGCATAACGCGCAGTCATGCGAGCGTTCACCCACCGAGAAGCCACCCGCCCGCTCCGGAAGGAACCACTCGTGAGCACCGGCACCCGCCCCGGCCCGCACGGAAGCCCGCAGGGAAGCGCACAGGGAAGCCCCCAAGGAAGTCCCCAGGGAAGCCCGCAGGGCATCGAGCTCCCGTCCGTCCCCGTACCGCTCTCCCGCCTGGTCCTGGGCACCATGACGTTCGGCGACACCGTCGACCGCGCGGGCGCCGCCGCCATGCTGGACACCGCCCTCGACGCCGGCCTCACCGGCGTGGACACGGCCAACGGTTACGCGGGCGGCGAGAGCGAGCGGATCCTCGCCGGGCTGCTGCCCGGGCGCCGGGACCGGATCGTGCTCGCCACCAAGGCCGGCATCCCGCACCCCGACCAGGGCGAGCACGCCCCGCTCTCCCCGGCCGGTCTGCGGGCCGCCCTCGAGGGCAGCCTGAAGCGGCTCGGCACCGACCACGTCGACCTCTTCTACCTGCACCAGCCGGACCGCCGTACGCCGCTCGCCGAGACCCTCGCGACCGTGGCCGAGTTCGTCGCGGAGGGGAAGGTCCGCGCCCTCGGCGTCTCCAACTACGCCGCCTGGCAGATCGCCGAACTGACCCGCACCGCCGACGCGACCGGCGCCCCGCGCCCGGTCGTCGCACAGCAGCTGCACAACCTCCTCGCCCGCCGGATCGAGGAGGAGTACGTCGAGTACGCGGCGGTGAGCGGACTGCGCACCATGGTCTACAACCCGCTCGGCGGCGGCCTCCTCACCGGCCGGCACCGCTTCGAGGCCGACCCCGCCACCGGCCGCTTCGGCGACTCCAGACTCGCCGCGATGTACCGGGAGCGCTACTGGAACGAGGACCTCTTCGCCGCCGTCGCCCGGCTCACCGAGATCGCCGACGGGGCCGGCCTCCCGCTCACCGAACTCGCCCTGCGCTGGCTGCTGGACCGCCCCTCCACCGACGCGCTCCTGCTCGGCGGCTCCCGGCCGGAACACCTGCGGGCCAACATCGCCGCCGCCCAGGCCGGTCCGCTGCCCGCGGACGTGACCGCCGCCTGCGACGCCGTCGGCTCCGTGCTGCGCGGCCCGATGCCCGCCTACCACCGCTGACCACCGCCGTACCCCACCTGCCCGGAGCCGCCCCATGACCACCGCCGCGCACTTCACCGCAGCCCTGCGCGACCGCCAGCGCCTCATCGGCTACTGGTCGCTGCTCGACTCGCCCGTCGCCGCCGAACGCCTCGCCCGGCTCGGCTACGACTACCTCGCCTTCGACGCCCAGCACGGCCTCTTCGGCTACCAGGGCCTGCTGAACAACCTCATCGCCACCGACACCCGCGGCTCCACCGCCGTCGGCATGGTCCGCGTCGAGGCCAACGACCCCACGTACATCGGCCGCGCGCTCGACGCGGGCGCCGCCGCCGTCATCGTGCCGCTCGTCGACACCGCGCGGGACGCCGCCGACGCGGTCGCCGCCGTGCGCTACCCGCCGCACGGCCGCCGCTCCTACGGCCCCATGCGCGCCCAGCTCCGCATCGGCCCGGACCCGGCCGACACCCACGAGCAGACCGCCGTCCTCGCCATGATCGAGACCGCCGACGGGCTCGCCAACGTCGAGGAGATCTGCGCCGTCCCGGGACTCGACGGCGTCTACGTCGGCCCGTCCGACCTGCGCCTGGCCATCGGGGGCAAAACCTCCACCGACCCGGACGTGGCCGACGCGTTCGAGCGGGCCCTCACCCGCATCCGCACGGCCGCCGCGGCCGCGGGCATCGCCGCCGGCATCCACAACGGCGACGGCGCGAGCGCCGCCCGCCGGCTCGACGAGGGCTTCACCTTCGCCTCCGTCGCCGCCGACGTGGTCCACCTCCAGCAGATCGCCGCCACCCACCTGGACGCGGCACGGAAGGGCGGCCGGGCATGAGCGCACCCGCCCGCACCACCCTCATCACCACGCCCACCTTCGCCCGCCACTCGCCCGACCCCTGGACCCTCCTCGCCGACGGCGGCGCGGGCCCGGTCCGCCCGTACGACGACCGGGCGCTGCCGTACGACGAACTGCTCGCCCGGATCGCCGGCGCCGACGCGCTCGTCGCCGGCATGGACCCGGTCACCGCCGAGGTCATGGACGCCGCCCCGCGGCTGAAGGTCATCGCCAAGCACGGCGTCGGCACCGACACCATCGACGTCGCCGCCGCCCGCGAACGCGGCATCCCCGTGGTCTTCGCGCCCGGCTCCAACTCCCGGGCCGTCGCCGAGTACACCTTCGGCCTCGTCCTCGACGCCGCCCGCCGGATCAGCGCCTCCCACACGGCCGTCACCGGGGGCGGCTGGCCCAAGCTCTTCGGCCCCGAACTGCACGGCCGGACCCTCGGCGTCGTCGGCCTCGGCCGGATCGGCCGGCTCGTCGCCGGCTACGCGCGCGCCTTCGGGATGGACGTCCTCGCCCACGACCCGTACGTCCCCGACGACGCGGTAAGGGCGGCGGACGCCGAGCCCGTCGCCCTGGACGCGCTCCTCGCCCGCGCCGACGTCGTCACCCTGCACCTCCCGCCCGCCGGGGCGCCGCTCCTCGACGCCGCCCGGCTGGCCGCCATGAAACCCGGCGCGATCCTCGTCAACGCCGCCCGCGGCGGCCTCGTCGACGACACCGCGCTCGCCGCCGCCCTGCGCTCCGGGCACCTGGCCGCCGCCGCGCTCGACGCCTTCGCCGTCGAGCCCCTCCCGGCCGGCCACGTCCTGCGCACGGCGCCCCGGCTCACCCTCACCTCCCACATGGCCGCCTGCACCCCGGAGGCCAACCGCGCGATGGGCCTGATGGTCGCCGAGGACGTACTCCGTGTCCTCGCCGGCGAGTCCCCGCGCCACGCGGCCGGCTGACCCCGCCGCCGACCCACCACGTCACCCCCCATGCCCTTACCCGCCCTGTCTGCCTTCCGCTCCGGCGACGGCGCCGGATCCAGCAAAGGAACACCGCCATGTCGACCACCGCCACCGCCCCAGCGGCGGAGCACGCGCAGGCCGATCCGTACGCCCTGCGCCCCGAGGACGCCCGCCCGGCGCCCACCGCCTTCCGCGACCGGATCCGCCATCTCGGCCCCGGCTTCGTGCTGTCGGCCGCCGTCGTCGGCTCCGGCGAGCTGATCACCACCACCGCGCTCGGCGCCCAGGCCGGCTTCGCGCTGCTGTGGCTGGTGATCGTCTCGACCGCGGTCAAGGTCTGGGTCCAGATGGAACTGGCCCAGTGGACCATCCTCAACGGGCGCACCGCGCTCGAGGGCTACCGCGAGGTCGGCCCCCGCATCGGCCGGCTGAGCTGGATCAACTGGCTCTGGATCGGCATGGACTTCGCCAAGATGTTCCAGCGCGGAGGCATCATCGGCGGTACGGCGGCGGCCTGTTCGGTGCTGTGGCCGGTCATCGGCGAACCGCTGAGCTGGGGCTCCCTGGCGCTGTGGGCCGTCGTCGTCACGGTCGCCGCGATCCTGCTGCTGCAGTCCGGCAAGTACAGCCTCGTCGAACGCGCCTGCCTCGTCTCCGTCGTCGTCTTCACCCTCGTCACCGTCAGCCTCGCGGTCGGCCTGCCCGGCACCGAGTTCGGCTACGGCGGAAGCGAACTCGGCAGCGGCTTCGGCTTCGAGATCCCGGCCGGCACCGTCGGCATCGCGCTCGCCGTCTTCGGCATCACCGGCGTCGGCGCCGACGAGATGACGACGTACACCTACTGGTGCCTGGAGAAGGGCTACGCCCGCTGGACCGGCCCCGACGACGGCAGCGAGGAGCGCGCCCGCCGCGCCGAGGGCTGGATCAAGGTGATGCGCCTGGACGCCCTGACGGGTCTCGCCGTCTGCGTGCTGTGCACCCTGTCCTTCTACGTCATCGGCGCGGCCGTGCTCCACCCGCAGGGCCTGGTGCCCGAGGGCAACGAGATGATCACCACGCTGTCCCGCATCTACACGGACACCATGGGCCCCTGGGCCGAGTACCTGTTCCTCGTCGGCGCGTTCGCCGTCCTCTTCTCCACCCTCATCGGCTCCACCGCCTCCGTGCCCCGGCTGTGGACCAACACGCTCGGCCTGCTCGGCGTCGTCGACTGGAGCGACGTCCGCGCCCGCACCCGCGCCATCCGCGTCCTCACCTGGTGCCTGCCGCTGCTGTGGACCTGCTTCTTCCTCTGGATGCAGTCGCCGGTCCTGATGGTGCAGATCGGCGGCATCGGCGGCGGGATCTTCCTGCTCGCCGTGGTCGTCGCCGTGTGGCGGCTGCGCCACACCGGGGTCCCGAAGCGCTTCCGCGCCAACCCCTGGCTCACCGCGGCCCTGGTCCTGAGCAGCGTGGCGATCCTGTGCGTCGGCGTGTACGGCGTCCTGAAGACGCTGGGCGCGGTGCCGGAGTAGCCACGAGTCCACGCCTCCTGCTGTTAGCCTGCACTTGCACATGAGTTGCAATAACAGTGGAGGACGTTGGACATGGCGCTGTACACGCTCCCGGAGCTCCCGTACGACTACGCGGCACTCGCCCCGGTCATCAGCCCCGAGATCATCGAGCTGCACCACGACAAGCACCACGCGGCCTATGTGAAGGGAGCCAACGACACCCTCGAGCAGCTCGCCGAGGCGCGGGAGAAGGAGACGTGGGGCTCCATCAACGGCCTGGAGAAGAACCTGGCCTTCCACCTCTCCGGACACATCCTGCACTCCATCTACTGGCACAACATGACCGGTGACGGCGGCGGCGAGCCGCTGGAGAAGGACGGTGTGGGGGAGCTGGCGGACGCGATCGCCGAGTCCTTCGGCTCCTTCGACCGTTTCAAGGCGCAGCTGTCCAAGGCGTCGGCCACCACGCAGGGTTCGGGCTGGGGCGTCCTCGCCTACGAGCCGCTGAGCGGCCGGCTGATCGTCGAGCAGGTCTACGACCACCAGGGCAACGTCGGCCAGGGCTCCACCCCGATCCTGGTCTTCGACGCCTGGGAGCACGCCTTCTACCTGCAGTACCGGAACCAGAAGGTCGACTTCATCGAGGCCATGTGGCAGGTGGTCAACTGGCAGGACGTGGCCCGGCGCTACACCGCGGCCAAGGAGCGCGGCGACAGCCTGCTGCTCGCCCCCTGACCCACGCCGGCGCCCCGCCACCGTGCTCACCCGTGCGCCGGCGCCTCCTCGCGGGGAGGCGCCGTCGAGGCGCGTACGACGAGTTCGGTGGCGAGTTCGACGTGGTGCGACTCGGTCTTCTCGCCGTTGGCCAGCCGCAGGGCGGTGCGCAGGGCGGCGGCGCCCATCTCCCGGAGCGGCTGGCGCACGGTGGTCAGGGGCGGCGAGGACATCCGGGCCAGGCTCGTGTCGTCGAAGCCGACCACGCTCAGGTCCTCGGGAACGCGCAGGCCGCGGGCGCGCGCGGTCTCGACGATGCCGAGGGCGATCTCGTCGTTCCCCGCGAAGACCGCCGTGGGGGCCTCCTCGAGGTCCAGCAGCGCCGTGGCGCCGAGCAGGCCGGACTCGTACGTGAACTCCCCCGGCCGTACGTAGCCGTCCGGTACCCGCGCTCCCTCGGCCTCCAGGGCGGCGCGGTAGCCGTGCATGCGCGCCTGGTTGCAGACGGCCATGGCCGGTCCGCCGAGATAGGCGACGCGGCGGTGGCCCAGGGAGAGCAGGTGCCGGGTCGCGGCCAGACCGCCGGCGAAGTTGGTCGCCCCGACGCTGTGGACCCGGCTGTCCGGCAGGTGCAGGGGGTCCAGCACGACCAGCGGCAGCCCGGACCGGGCCAGCTCGTTCAGGTGAGCCGCGGTGTACACGCTGGTGACCGCGATGACGGCGCGGCGCCCGGCCGCCACCAGGTCCCGGGCCCAGTGCGGGGCGCCGGACACCTTGCCGACCACCACCGAGGCCCCCGACGCGGCGGCCGAGTCGATGATGCCCTCCAGGGTCTCCGCCACGTACGACTTGAGGCCGCCCTGGAACTGCACCTCGATGGTCGGGTTCTCGACGGTCTCGGTGTGGCGGAAGACGGGCGCCAGGTACTCGTGCTGACGCAGCAGCTCCTGCACCCGGACGCGGGTGTGCGGCGCCACGTCACCGCGTCCGTTGACCACCTTGGACACGGTCGCGACGGAGACCCCGGCCGCTCGGGCGATGTCCGCCAACGTGGTGCGCCTGGCGTTCGGTCGCATCGGTTCCTCTCAGCCGTGGGTCCACCGGTGGGGCTGTCCGCCGGTCGGGCCGGCCACGCGGACGGAGCCGGTCAACCGTACCGGTGAGCCGGCACCGGACGCCGACGGCCCGGTGTGACCTGCACCGACAGTGTGTCAGCCCCCGGCCATGACGTCACTCCCGCCTCCGACCGGCCTTTTCGAAACGGTTTCGAACCTCGCCCGGATTCCCGGAGCACTGCTCGGACGCCGATTCCACACGCGGATCTTCCCCACGGGAAAGCGAATTCACGCATCTTGACACGGCATCAGGTCGAAACCTAGCTTGCACGAACAGAGCTGGAGGAAAGAAGTTTCGAAAACCTTTCACCATGACTCATCACCACGACTCACGAGAAGCCGACGGCTCTCGAGTGCGGAGAACATCATGGCGCTCTCTCGACGTACCCTCCTCGGCCTGGCGGCCGCCGTCCCGGCCTCCGCGGCGCTGACCGCGTGCGGCGGCTCGTCAGGACCCGGCAAGGGCGGTGGTGCCACCTACTGGTACCTGAACGGACAGCCGCAGGAAGGGGTCAGGGCCGGCGCCGTGGACGCGTTCAACAAGGCCCACCCCGACGAGCGGATCGACGACACGACCTACGAGAACGACGCGTACAAGACGAAGATCAAGACCGCCATCGGTGCCGGGAAGGCGCCCACCGTCATCTGGGGCTGGGGCGGCGGGACGCTGCGCGCCTACGCGGAGGCGGAGCAGGTCGAGGACCTCACCTCGTGGTTCGACGAGCATCCCGACATCAAGAAGGGGCTGTTCCCGTCCTCGTTCGGCGCGGCGACCGTCGACGGCAGGATCTACGCGATGCCGTGCGAGACCGTGCAGCCGATCGTCCTCTACTACAACAGGAAGGTCTTCGACCGGGTCGGGGTGGAACCACCGGAGTCCTGGGACGACATCATGGCGCTGGTGCCCAGGTTCAACGCCAAGGGCATAGCGCCGTTCGCACTCGGCGGCCAGTCCCGGTGGACCAACATGATGTGGCTGGAGTTCCTGTTCGACCGCATCGGCGGTCCTGAGGTCTTCCAGGCCGCCGTCGAAGGCGAGAAGAACGCCTGGTCCCACCCGGACGCCATCAAGGCGCTGACCGCACTGCAGGACCTGGTCGAGGCCGACGGGTTCATCAAGGGCTTCTCCTCGATCACCGCGGACTCCAACGCCGACCAGGCGCTGCTGTACACCGGCAGGGCCGCCATGATGCTGCACGGCACCTGGTCGTACGGCATCCAGCAGACCGACGGCGGGGACTTCGTCCCCAGCGGCTCGCTCGGCTACATGACCTTCCCGCCCGTCGAGGGCGGCAAGGGCGACCAGAGCGACACGGTCGGCAACCCCGCCCACTACCTGTCCATCTCCGCCAAGGCCAGTGCCGAACAGAAGAAGACCGCGAAGGAGTTCTTCGCCACCGGCGTCCTCCAGGACGAGGAGGTGAGGAAGTGGATCGGCACCGGGTCGGTCCCGATCCGGCTCGGTACGGAGAAACTGCTGGCCGCCTCCGAGAACGCCGACTTCCTCCAGTTCACCTACGACATCGCCAGCAAGGCCAAGGTGTTCGTCCAGTCCTGGGACCAGGCGCTCGGCCCGGCGGCCGCCGAGACACTGCTGGACAACATCGTCAAGCTGTTCCAGCTGTCGATCTCGCCGCAGCAGTTCGCGAGCAACCTCAACGCGGTCACCGGCGCATGAGCGGCGCGCTCACCGGCCGTACGCGGCATCGCGAGCCGCGCGGTGTCCTGCCGTGGCTGGCGGCACCGGCACTGCTGTTCTTCGTCGGTTTCGCCGTGGTCCCGCTCATCGGCGTCTTCGCGCTGAGCTTCACCACCTGGGACGGCATCGGCGCCATCCGCCTGACGGGAACGACCAGTTGGCGCGAGGTGCTCACCGACCCCGGGCTGCCGCACGCCCTGTGGGTGACGTTCCTGGTGATGGTCGTGTCCTGGCTCGTGCAGACACCGCTGAGCATTCTGCTCGGCACCTTCCTGGCGGGCCGCCAGCGCTACCGCGCGGTGCTGGGCGTGGTGTACTTCGTCCCGCTGATGCTCAGCTCCGCGGCGATCGCGATCGCCTACAAGGCCCTGCTGGACCCCAACTTCGGGCTCGGCGCCGGACTGGATATCGGGGCGCTCAGCCAGGACTGGCTGGGCCGGCCCTGGCTCGCGTTCGGAGTCGTCGTCTTCGTCGTCTCCTGGCAGTTCGTCCCGTTCCACTCCCTGATCTACCAGGGCGGCGTCCAGCAGATCCCGAAGTCCCTCTACGAGGCGGCGCAGTTGGACGGAGCCGGACGGATCCGGCAGTTCTTCGGCATCACGCTGCCGCAGCTGAAGTACACCATCATCACCTCGTCCACGCTGATGGTGGTCGGGTCGCTGACCTTCTTCGACCTCATCTTCGTCCTGACCGAGGGCGGCCCCGGCGACGCCACCCGGGTCCTCGCCCTGGACATGTACAAGCGGGGGTTCCAGGCCGGCCTGATGGGACCCGCCAGCGCCATCGCGGTCATCCTCGTCCTCGTGGGACTCGCCCTCGCCCTGCTGCTGCGCCGCCTCGGAGGCCGGGACGCCGGCGCGAGCCAACTCGAGGGGGCCTGACGTGACCACCACGCTCACCAGCACACGACGACCGCGGAAGACCACCCACCGGGAGGAACACCACTCCTCCCGCCCGTCGGCCCGCCGGCGCAACTGGGCCGGGGGCCTGGCCGGATGGCTCTGGCTGGCCGTCGTCGCCGTGCCCCTGTACTGGACCCTCATCACCAGCCTCAAGGAGCGGAGCCGCTACTACGCGAGCAACCCGCTGGTGCCGCCGGGCGACCCGACACTGGAGAACTACCGGCTGGTCGTCGAGTCCGACTTCCTGGGCTACTTCGTGAACAGCGTCGTGGTGACCGTCGGCGCCGTGGTGCCGGCGGTGGTGTTCTCCTTCATGGCGGCCTACGCGATCGTCCGCGGCTGGCGCATGCGGTTCCTGCGGGCCGTGAACGGGCTGTTCCTCATGGGCCTGGCCATCCCGCTGCAGGCCACGGTGATCCCGGTCTACCTGATCATCATCAAGCTGCGGCTCTACGACAGTCTGACGGCGCTGATCCTCCCGTCGATCGCCTTCGCCATCCCGCTGTCGGTGCTGGTGCTCGCCAACTTCATCCGCGACGTCCCCAAGGAGCTGTTCGACTCGATGCGGGTCGACGGCGCCACCGAATGGACGACGCTGTGGCGGCTCGCGGCACCGCTCACCCGGCCGGCCATCCTCACCGTGAGCGTCTTCAACGCCCTGACCATCTGGAACGGATTCCTGCTGCCGCTGGTCCTCACCCAGAGTCCGGACCGCCGGACCCTGCCGCTCGCCCTGTGGACCTTCCAGGGCGAGTACGGCGTCAACGTCCCCGCCGTGCTCGCCGCCGTCGTCCTGACCACCCTGCCCGTCCTGGTGCTGTACGCCTTCGGCCGCCGCCAGTTGCTGAGCGGTCTGACCGCGGGGTTCAGCCGTTGACCCACGCCCACACGAGCGCGGACGCCCGAGGCGCCACGCGGTCCGCCTCGCCCGAAGTCCCCCTCGTCCGCCGGTCCGCCCGTCCTGCCCTGGTCCAGGGCCCGACGGGCATGGGAGGAAAGTGAACGCCGACGTGGCCGCAGAGAACACCTCCACGATCTCCCTCTGGAACGACCCCACCGCCTCCGTCGCCGCGAGGGTCGACGCGCTGGTCGGCGCGATGACCCTCCAGGAGAAGATCGCCCAGTTGTACGGGGTGTGGGTGGGCGCCTCCGACGACGGGGGTGAAGTGGCCCCGCACCAGCACGACATGGAGGAGGCCGTCGACCTCGACGCGCTCCTGCCCGCCGGACTGGGCCAGCTCACCCGCCCCTTCGGCACCGTCCCGGTCGACCCCGCCCTGGGTGCCCTCTCCCTGGCCCGCACCCAGGCCCGGATCGCCGCCACGAACCGGTTCGGCATCCCCGCGGTCGCGCACGAGGAGTGCCTGGCCGGCTTCGCCGCCTGGGGCGCCACCGCCTATCCCGTCCCGCTGTCCTGGGGCGCCACCTTCGACCCGGACGCGGTGCGCCGGATGGCCGCCGCCATCGGCCGCGACATGCGCTCCGTCGGCGTCCACCAGGGGCTCGCCCCCGTCCTGGACGTGGTCCGTGACGCCCGCTGGGGCCGGGTGGAGGAGACCATCGGCGAGGACCCGTACCTCGTCGGCACCGCGTCGCCGCCGACTGGGCGGGCGCCGCCGGCACCGCGCTCAAGGCGGGCATCGACGTCGAACTGCCCAACGTCAAGACGTACGGTGAGCCCCTGACCGAGGCCGTCGCCGACGGCCGGGTCCCGGAGCGGCTGGTCGACCGCGCCGTGCGCCGGGTGCTCACCCAGAAGGTGGCCCTCGGCCTGCTCGACCCGGACTGGAACCCCGTACCGGCGGCGCTCGACGGGGCGGAGGCGGACGACCCGGAGGCCCTGCGCGGCCGGATCGACCTGGACCGGCCCGAGAACCGGGAGCTGGCCCGCGAGATCGCCGAGAAGGCGGTCGTCCTGCTCACCCACCCTGCGCGAGACACTCGCCGCCGAGTTCCCCGACGCGGAGATCACGACCGCCCGCGGCACCGGTGTCGACGACGGGGACCTCTCCGGCCTCGACGAGGCCGCGCGGGTGGCGCGCGGGGCCGACGTCGCCGTGGTGGTGCTCGGCGACCGCGCCGGACTCTTCGGGCGGGGCACCAGCGGCGAGGGCAGTGACGCCGGGACGCTGGCCCTGCCCGGCGCCCAGCAGCACCTGCTCGACACCCTGCTCGACCTCGGGACACCCGTGGTCACCGTGCTGCTCGCCGGACGGCCGTACGCCCTCGGCCGCGCCGTCGCCGAGTCCGCGGCGATCGTGCAGTCCTTCTTCCCGGGCGAGGAGGGCACGCACGCGATCGCCGGGGTGCTCAGCGGCCGGGTCACCCCCTCCGGACGGCTCCCGGTCGGCGTGCCGCGCGGCCCGGGATCCCAGCCGGCCACCTACCTCGGGGCGCGGCTCGCGCACGCCGGCACGGCGTCCAGCGTCGACCCGACCCCCGCGTTCGCCTTCGGACACGGCCTGTCCTACACGCGGTTCGACTGGACCGACCTGACTGTGCGGGCCCAAGAAGCCCCGACAGACGGAGAGTTCGCGTTCTCCTTCACCGTCCGCAACACGGGGGAGCGGTCCGGCACCGAGGTCGTCCAGCTCTATCTGCGCGACCCGGTCGCCTCCGTCGTCCAGCCGGTGCAGCGCCTCGTCGGCTACACCCGGGTGGCACTGGAGCCGGGGGAGACCCGGCGCCTGAGCGTCACCGTCCCGGCCGACGTCGCCTCCTTCACCGGCCGCGACGGCCGCCGGATCGTCGAACCCGGTGAACTGGAGGTGCGGGTGGCCGCCTCCAGCGCGGATCCCCGCCTGACGGCCAGGCTCGTGCTGACCGGGGCCGAGCGCCACGTGGACCACACACGACGCCTGCACGCCACGATCGTGGAGGAGCCGCCCACCCCCTGAACCAGGGGTGCGCGGCGCCGCCGCGCACCCGGACCGCCGGGAGGTCTCACAACAGGCCGCGCCGGGCGAGGCTGCGCATCAGCGCCCCCACACCGAACGTCCACGGCGCGGCCTCCTCGCTGCGGACGACGGTGTTGACCAGGGCGCCGAGGCGCGGGCTGGAGATCCGTACGACGTCGCCGTACTCGTGGGTGAAGCCGGAGCCGGGCGCCTGCCGGTCCTCGGTCGGGGCGAACAGCGTCCCCGTGAACAGCACGAACCCGTCCGGGTACTGGTGGTGCGCGCCGTGCGTGGCGGCCACCAGGTCCAGTACGTCGCGGCTGATCTCGCGCAGCGAACTGCCGCCCCGCAGCACGTAGCCGTCCGGGCCGTCGACCCGCAGTGCGATGTCGAGCCCGCGTACGGCGTCGAGGCCGAAGTCCTCGTCGAGCACGCGGACGAACGGGCCGATCGCGCAGGAGGCGTTGTTGTCCTTCGCGCGGGACAGCAGCAGGGCGCTGCGCCCCTCGATGTCACGGAGGTTGACGTCGTTGCCGAGGGTCGCGCCGCGCACCCGGCCGCGCGAGTCCACGACGAGGACGGCCTCGGGCTCGGGGTTGTTCCACACGGAGGCGCCGAGCACGCCGATGTCGGCGCCGGTGCCGACCGCGGACAGGACGGGCGCCTTGGTGAACACCTCCGGGTCCGGCCCGATCCCGACCTCCAGGTACTGCGACCACAGCCCTTCGGCGAGCAGCAGTTCCTTGGCCCTGGCCGCTTCCGGGGATCCGGGACGGATGCCGTCGAGCCTGCCGCCCACCACCTGCCCGACGCGGGCCCGTACCCTCGCGGCCTGTGCCGGATCGCCGCCCGTGCGTTCCTCGATGACGCGTTCCAGCAGGCTCCGGGCGAAGGTGACGCCCGCGGCCTTGATCACCTGGAGGTCGACGGGGGCGAGCAGCCGCGGCACGTCGCGGCGGCCGGGCGGGGCCTGCAGCAGGTCGTCCAGACGCCAGGCGCGCCCGCCGTCGGCCGCGCGGACAATATCCGCCGCGTCGTCGCGTTCCATGAGGCCGGAGACGGTGGGCGCGTGAGCCGTCAGGTCGACGACGTGCTCGCCGCGGACCGCGGCCACACACGGTCCGCCCTCCTCCGGGTCGTGGACGCGGGCGACGAGGGCGGCCCGGCCGGCGTCCTCCGGCAGGACGGAACCGGCGGTGAGGACCGGGCGGGGGCGCACTGCTGCCGATTCCACGATCGATGCTCTCCTGGATGCGAGGGGCGGGCTCAGTGGGAGTCCCGGGGGACGTCGTGTCCGCGGCTTCCGCGCAGGAAGCCGAAGTCGGCGCCCCGGTCGGCCTGTTCCACGTGCTGGGTGTAGAGCCAGGTGTAGCCGCCGGCGTACCGCTCGGCGGGCGGTGTCCACTCCTGTCGGCGCCACGCGAGTTCGGCGTCGTCCACGTCCAGGTCCAGGGTGCGGTTCGGGACGTCGAGGACGACGGGGTCCCCGTCGCGTACCAGGGCGAGCGGTCCGCCGACGGCGGCCTCGGGTGCCACGTGGAGGACCACCGTTCCGTAGCCGGTGCCGCTCATCCGGCCGTCGCAGACGCGCACCATGTCCGTGACGCCGGCCTTCAGCAGCTTGGCGGGCAGCGGGACGTTGGAGACCTCGGGCATGCCGGGATAGCCCTTCGGGCCGGCGTTGCGGATGACGATCACGGTGTTCTCGTCGACGTCGAGGTCCGGGTCGTCGGCGACCTCGTGGTACGCCTCCGGGGAGTCGAAGACGCGCGCGGGGCCGCGGTGCGTGAGCAGGTGCGGTGACGCGGCGGACTGCTTGATCACGGCGCCGTCGGGGCACAGGTTGCCGCGCAGCACGGCGATTCCGGTGCCGGCCGGCTGAAAGGGGGCGTCGAGGGGGGTGATGACGTCGGAGCCGACGCGTTCGGCGCCGCCGGTGTTCTCGGCGACGGTGCGCCCGGTGACCGTGACCGGCTCCCCGTGCAGCAGCCCTCCGCCGAGGAGTTCGGCCATGACGGCGGGCAGCCCGCCCGCGTAACAGAAGTCCTCCATCAGGTACGTGCCGCTGGGCATCAGGTTGACCAGGGTCGGCACCGCGCGGACCAGGTCGTCGAAGTCCCGCAGGTCCAGTTCGACGCCGACGCGTCCGGCGAGGGCCGTGAGGTGGATGACGGCGTTGGTGGAGCCGCCGATGGCCGCGTTGACCCGGACGGCGTTCTCGAACGCCTCCCTGGTCAGGATCCGCGAGGGCCGCAGCTCCTCCTCCACCATCCCCACGATGCGCCGCCCGGCGGCCTGCGCGGTCTCCATCCGCCGGGAGTCGACGGCGGGCCACGCCGCCGAGCCCGGCAGCTGCATGCCGAGCGCCTCGGCCACGCAGGCCATCGTCGACGCCGTCCCCATCGTCATGCAGTGACCGTTGGAGCGGGCCATGCAGCCCTCGGCGAAGAAGCACTCCTCCTCGGTCATCCGGCCGGTCTTCAGGTCCTCCTCGAACTTCCACACATGGGTGCCGGAACCCACGTCCTGGCCGCGGTACTTGCCGTTCAGCATCGGCCCGCCGGTGACCATGACGGCGGGCAGGTCGACGCTGGCGGCACCCATGAGCATGGCGGGGGTCGTCTTGTCGCAGCCGGACAGCAGCACCACACCGTCGAGCGGGTTGGCCCGGATCAGCTCCTCGACCTCCATGGCCATGAGGTTGCGGTACAGCATGGCGGTGGGGCGCATCAGGGTCTCGCCGGTGGCCATGGTGGGGAACTGCAGCGGGAAGCCCCCCGCCTGCCACACGCCCCGCTCGACGGCCTCGGCGACGCGGGTCAGATGGGCGTTGCACGGGGCGAGTTCGGAGGCGCTGGTCGCGATGCCGATGACGGGACGTCCGTCGAACACCTCGTGCCCGAAGCCCTGGTTGCGCATCCAGGAGCGGTACAGCATCCCGCTGCGGCCCTGTGCGCCGAACCAGGCCTGGCTGCGGCGGTTCTTCCTCGGACCGTCGGTCATGTGCGCCCTCCCGTGGCTCCGGCGTCGTCCGTGGCGTGCTGGGTCGCCTGCGGGCACGGGCCCGCAGGCCCTACCCTGGGAATCAATCATTAAATGATTCGATGAATGGCGTCCAGGGGGCGAGCGGAGATCATGACGAAGTTCCCGACCATGCACCAGCGCGTGGTCGACGAGCTCGGCCGGCGCATCGTGGGCGGCGCGTGGGGGCCGGGGGACCCGCTGCCGGTCGAGGACGCGCTCGCGGCCGGGATCGGCGTCAGCCGCGGAGTGCTGCGGGAGGCGGTCAAGTCCCTGGTGGCCAAGGGGATGCTGCGGGTACGGCCGCGCACCGGTACCCGCGTGCTGCCCCCGGAGCAGTGGAACCACCTGGACCGCGACGTCCTGCGCTGGAAACAGGCCGAGGACGCCGCGGCCCTGCTGCGCGACACGGGCGAACTGCGGCGGATCGTCGAGCCCGAGGCGGCCCGGCTCGCCGCCGAGCGGGCCGGCCCCGACGACGTACGCGTCCTGTACGAGGCCCTGGCCGCCATGGAGGCCGCGGCGGCGGCACCGGGCCGCGCCGGCTACGTCGAGGCCGACATCGCCTTCCACCGGGCGCTGCTCGACGCCGGCGGCAACCGTCTCCTCGGCTCGCTGGGGCGCGCCGTCGACATCGCGCTGGAGCACAGCTTCGCCGTCAGCACCCGCACCCCGGGCGCGGTGGAGGCCTCGCTGCCGGGTCACCGCGCCGTCGTACGGGCCGTCGAGGCCCGCGATCCCGCGGCGGCAGCGGCCGCCGTCCTGGCCATCATCGAATCCGCCGAGCGGGAGATCGTCCGGTCACCCGCTCGGCCGGACGACACCGGCTGACCCGGCACGTCCCACGAGAACGGTCACCCGGAGCCGGAGCACGCGATCCGCCGGTCCGGATCACCGCGACGACGGGGGCTCCCCAGGGGCCCCGCCCGCCTCCCACGGGTGCGCGCCGAGGCCGCACCCGTACGGTGCCGAGGTGAGCGGTTTTGGGGTCACGCGGATGCCCGTGACGCGCTCGGCGAGGGCGAACGGGGTGCCCAGCCGACCCACCGTGAGCACACCGCCACCAGGACCGCGGACGCCGCGACCACCGCCATGCCGGTGGTCAGACCGGCCTGGCCGGCGACGAAACCGATCAGGGCCGGGCCCGCCAGCAGGCCGGTGGTGCCCATGGCGGCGACCAGGGCGAGGGCGCCCGGCCCCTGTGCGGCGGCGGCGACGTAGAGACAGGGGGTCACCGTCGCCATGCCCAGGCCGACACAGGCGAAGCCGACGAGCGCGGGCCAGGTGCCGCCGGCCAGCAGGGCGAGGGCGAGACCGGTGCCGGCCATCGTGCTGCCCACCCGCACCATGCGCGGGTCACCGAAGCGGTTGCGCCAGCCGTCGCCCAGGAGACGGGCCACCACCATCATCACCGACACGACGGCGATGCCCAGCGGCGCCAGCCGGCCCGACGCGCCGGTCTCCTCCGTCAGATAGAGCGCCGACCAGTCGTTCATGGCCCCCTCGACGACCGTGCCGAACACCATGGCGCAGCCCAGGACGAGAGCCGTGCGCGAGGCACCCGTCAGATTCCTGAGCCCCTTCTTCTCCTCGCCCGGCTGCCCGTCCTCCACGGCGTCCGGGGCGGCCGGCGCGTCGGCGAGCACCCGGGGCCTGGAGGCGGCCAGCAGCAGGACCCCCAGCCCCGCCGCCACCGCGAAGTGCGCGGTCACCGAGTGCGTCACGGTGTTCACCCCGGAGGCCAGCAGCGCGCCCCCGAGCGACCCTCCGCTGAACGTGGCGTGCAACTGGGCCATCGCGGCCCGCCCGTAGTGGGCCTCCAGGGCGGCGCCCTGCGCGTTCATGGCGACGTTCAGACAGCCGACGGCGACGCCGTCGGCCAGGATCACCAGCAGGGCGAGGGGGTAGCTGCCCGCCGCGGCCAGCACGGGCAGCACCGCCGCCAGCCCCAGCGCGGACCACAGCGCGAGCCGCCGCGCCCCCAGCCGTCGCATCAGCGGCGCGACCAGCGGGAAGGACACCGCCGCCCCGACCCCGGCGGCCATCAGCAGCAGCCCCACTTCCGTCCCGCCCAGGTCGAAGCGGTCCTTGAGCGCGGGCAGCCGGGACGCCCAGGTGGCGTACTGGAAGCCGAGGAAGAAGAACAGGGTGGAGATGGCCAGTTGGTCACGGCGGAAATCGCCGAGGGTGGGCAGCATGGGCGTCAGGACCTCTCTTCCGGGCCGCCGGAGCGGTCGTACTGGACCGGGCGGGACATGTAGACGGCGCCGTCGCCGTACTCGCCGTGGAGCTCGACCGCCGGCTCGGGCAGGAAGCCGTGCCCGGCCCAGAAGCCGCCCGTGCCGCCGACGGCGACCAGGGAGATCCGTTCGAAGGACGAGCGCGCGGCGGTGTCCGTGAGCCGCCGCAGCAGTCTGCTGCCCAGCCCCCTGCCGCGCAGATCGTCCGCGATCACGAGGTCGTGCAGATGCAGATTGCGGGAGTCGTACGCCCGCTCCTCCGGCCGGGTCAGGTCCGGGTACCGGTACCGCGGGTAGGGCAGGGCCAGGAGGTAGCCGGCGATCCGGTCGCCGGCCTCCAGGACGAAGCACGTCCGCGGGGAGATCCGGCCCCGGGACCGCAGCGCCGCCACGCCCTCGGACAGCGAGGCCGACGCGTACACCTCGGCCTCCAGGGCGGCGATCCGCGGCCAGTCGTCCTCCACGATCGGGCGGACGCGCACGTCCGGTCCGTCACCGCCCACACAGACGCGGGGGAGCGGGTCGAAGCCGTTGAAGCCCTCGGTCGTGTAGCTGGCGGCGTACGCGCCGGCGGACAGCACCCACACCGGGTCGCCCGACGCGACCGCCCTCGGCACCCGCACCCGGGGGTGCTCGTGGGCGTAGGCGTCGTCGCTGTCGCAGGTGGGGCCCGCGACCACGACCGGCACCAGGTCGGCGCCGGCCGGGTCCTCGTGGGACGGGAAGACGAGCGGGTGGCGCACCTCGTCCATCTCGTACAGGCCGTTGAACTTGCCGCAGCTCAGATACAGCCAGTGCTCGCGCTCCCCGTCCGGCCCGCGACGGGACGTCAGCCGGGCGACGTGCGCCCTGATCGCGCCGTGGTCGGCCACCAGATGGCGCCCCGGTTCGACGACGAAGTCCAGCGGCCCGGGCGACAGCTCCCTCAGCCGCTCCATGCCCTCCCGGAACACGGCGAAGATCTTGTCCAGCGGAGGATCGAGCCGCTCACCCCGGCGGTCGGCGTAGCCGAGCGCCGGCAGACCGCCGCCGAGGTTGACGTGGTCCGGCACGATCCCGCGGCCGTGCAGGGCCGTGAGCACGTCGGCGAGGGCCGTGAAGGCCTGCTGCCACGCCTCGGCGGTCATCTGCTGCGACCCGACGTGCACCGAGAGACCGGCGGGGACGAGACCCGCCTCCCGCGCCGCCTCCAGCACCCGTACGGCGTCGTCCGCCGAGCACCCGAACTTCCGGCTCAGCCCCCACAGCGCGCCCTCGCCGCTGGTCGCCAGCCGGCAGAACACCCGCGACCCCGGCGCGTGTCCGGCCAGCGCCGCCACGTCCTCCACGCTGTCCGTGGCGAAGTCGCGGACGCCCAGCCGGTACGCCCGGGCGATGTTCCGGTCGGACTTCACGGTGTTGCCGTAGTGGACCCGGTGCACGGGCACGCCCGTCGCCAGCGCCCGGGAGATCTCCCGGGGGCTCGCCGCGTCGAAACCGGCGCCACTGCGCGCCAGCAGGTCCAGGACCTCCGCCACGGGACACGCCTTCATCGCGAACCGCACGTCCACACCGGGCAGTTCCGCGGTCAGCGTGTCGTACCGGCCGGCGATGCCGTCCAGGTCGTAGACGAGCGCGTCCTCGGTGGCGGCCGCGAGGGCGGCGCGCAGGGCCGCGGTCACCGGAGAGCGCCCCGGCTCGCCTGCACGAGGGCCTCCCAGGCGCCGATCAGCGTCACGAAGTCCTCGGTGTCCCGCGCGGCCTCGTCCAGCAGCCGCTCCCGGTCCGCCGTCATGCCGCGCGCGAACTCGGCGTACTTCCCGCCGAGCCGTCCGTACGCCGCCGCGACCGTGTCCAGCCGCCGCTCGTTCTCCGTACGGTCCAGCCGTACGCTCTCGGCGAGGAACGCCGCGAACGGCGCCGGATCCAGCCGTCCGCTCCCGTCCAGCAGCGTGTCGCCCGCGTCGGCCATCCGCTCGTAGACGTAGTGCAGGTACAGCATCGACAGCAGGAACTTCACGAACCGCGTCTGGTACGCCAGGAAACCGGCGTGGGTACGCCGCTCCCCGGTGTAGTAGTTCTCGATGTGCCGGTTGTGCAGGACACCGGGGAGGGCGGCGTCGTACACGGCGTGGATGAGGAAGTAGTCGCTGCCGATCGTGTCGGTGGCGGGCGGCAGCGGCAGCCGCTCGTACACGTCCCGGTCGAACGCGATGTTGGACATGTCGACGCGCATCGGGTCGACCAGCGTCAGCGTGGAGCGGTCGCCGGTGAAGGGCAGCATCCCCGCGCCCTTGAACGACTCCTCGACCAGCTCCCGCCGCTGCTCGGCCGACCAGTGGCCGGGCGCCCACAGGCCCACGACCTCGTCGTACACCTCCTTGTCGAGCTCCCGGATGCCGCCGATGTCGACGGAGAGCTCCCCGATGAAGGAGGCGCCCACCATCGACACGGGCCGGTGCGCGATCGCGGGGTCGAGCGTCACCTCCGACACACCGTCGGCCGCGTCGGCCGCCGGCTTGCCCAGGGAGGTCAGCTCGTGGTGGATGGGGTAGACGGGCTCGCCGTCGAAGACCTGGTAGCTGCAGTCGGAGTCACGCCGGTGCAGCGAACGGCAGCCCAGCGCCGCCGCGAGCAGGAACGCCCGGTTGGTGCAGGCGCCGTACGAGAGCGCGTCGGGGAGCATCAGGTCGAGGACCAGCTCCGGCTCGGGGAGTCCGGCCCGGTCGACGGCGCGCCGCAGGAAGTCCCGCTGGGCCGCCTCGTCGAGGTGGTGCACGACGACGCCCGGCGCCCCGGGGAGCGCGGCGACCGCGCGGGTGTGGGACGCGCGGGTCGGTTCGTCGGCGGAGTCGAGGATCAGCAGGTGCACTTCGACGTCGAAGTTCCGTGCGGCGTACGCGGCTTCGACGCCGATGCCGGTGATGGCGGCGGAGCACTCCCGGTTGGTCGGCAGGCTCAGGCATATCCGGTCCATGTCGGTTCCCCGTCTCATCGTGTCCGCTCGTGCCAGGCGTCGAGGCCCAGCAATCTGCGCCCCAGCTCGTCGAGTTCGGCCGGGCCGTAGCGCAGCGACTCGTGCTTGACGGCGTCGCCGAGCAGGGTCCCGTTCCACTCCGGGGTGCTGAGCGTGCGCCAGGACTCCACCCGGGAGCGGCGCAGCTCCTCGTGCTCCTCCAGCGCCGGCATCATCGACAGGTACTGCACCGCGCGCACCCCGTCGGCCGAGGTGTTGGGCGCCACCCCGTGCGCCAGCATCCCGTTGAAGATCAGCAGGTCACCGGCCTTGAGCCGGGGCCGTACGACCGGGAACTCGGCGCGGTCGGCACCGGGGCGGATGGGGTCCCGGCCGGCGGGCTGTGCGACCTTCCACTCCTCGAACCGGCGGAAGAGTTCCGGGGAGCACTGGAAGCCGCCCTCGTCCGGCTGTGTGTCGGTGAGCGCGATGATGCCCTGCACCCGCTGCGGCGGCACGCTCGCCGTGGTGTCCACGTCCCAGTGCAGCTCGATGTCGAACCCCTCGTCCGTGGGGTCGATGAGGGAACGCGAACGGTTCTTGATGTTGGGCGGGTTGAGGTTGAGCCGGTCCAGGGTGACCCACAGCTCCTCGCAGTCCCACACGTCCACGAACGCGTCGTAGACCCGCTGCGCCTGCCGGCTGTCCCAGATGAGCTGGTGCTGGTACGCCTCGACGAAGCCGTAGACGTACAGGTCCCGGTCGAGGTCCGAGCGGAAGGCGCGCTCCTCGTACCAGGTCTCGGGGCGCTGCGGGTCCAGGCCCTGGAAGTCCCAGGCGAACTCCAGCAGCAGCTTGGCCGCGTCGGGGGAGATCGCCTCCGGCACCACGACGTAGCCGTGGTTCTGCCAGGACGCGAACTGCTCCTCGGTCAGCACCCGCAGCGGCAGGTCCTTGGTCAGGTGCCGCAGCTGCGTTTCGGCGAGGTAGGTCTCGCCGTCGGCGCTGAAGTAGGGGCGCTCGGAGGCGGCGCGGTGGAGAAAGCGGTGGTGCGTCGTCATGCGGTACTCCGGAGATCGGGATCACTCACGGCATGCGGACGGGAGGGCGGGAGGAGTCGGTGCGGGGCCGGTGCCACGACGGTCCGGCACACCCCTCACGGGCGTCGGCACGAGGGCCGGCCGGACAGGGCGGGCGGCGTCCCGGGCCACCCGCGTGACATCGATGTCGCCCGGGGTGCCGAACGTGCGGCCGCCCGGTGCGGACCACTGGGATATTGGACTGGACCATTGGGCCGTGTCAAGGAACGCCCTTTCGGCGCGGCGGCCCAACTCCCCCCACGAAAAACCGCTTTGGAGGTGAACCGCCCGGTCAGGGCCCCGGACGGGTCAGCGTCGCCGTGAACTTGTAGCGCGAGCCCCGGTACACCGAGCGGACCCACTCGACCGGCGTTCCCGTCTCGTCCCGCGAGTGGCGGGACAGCAGCAGCATCGGCAGGCCCACGTCCGTGGCGAGCAGCCCCGCCTCCCGCGGTGTCGCGGGGCAGGTCTCGATGGTCTCGTCGGCCTCCGCCGGCCGCACCCCGTACACCTCGGCGAGGGTGGTGTAGAGCGAGGTGCAGCGGGACAGGTTCCGGCGCAGCCGGGGGAAGCGCCGGTCGGACAGGTGGGTCGCCTCGATCGCCATGGGCTCCCCGCCGGCCAGCCGCAGCCGCTCGATGCGCAGCACCCTGTCGCCCGGGTCCACCTCCAGCAGGGCCGCCAGCTCCGCGTCGGCGGCGACGTACCCGATGTCCAGCATCTGGGAGGTGGGGCTGAGTCCTTGCGCCCGCATGTCCTCGGTGTACGAGGTGAGCTGGAGCGTCCGGTAGACCTTCGGGCGGGCGACGAACGTGCCCTTGCCCTGGATCCGGTCGAGCCGGCCCTCGCTGACCAGCTCCTGCAGGGCCTTGCGGACCGTGGTGCGGGAGGTGCGGAACTCGACGGCGAGCAGGCGCTCGGCCGGCATCGGGGCGCCCGGGGCGCGCTCGTCGGTCATCTGCAGGAGCCGCTGCTTGATGCGGTAGTACTTCGGTACGCGCCCGATACGGCCCGGCGCCCCCGTGTCGGCCTGGGCGCTGCTGACGTCCGTGCTCATGACCTGCCTTCCGGCTGCGGTGTCCGGCGCGCGGACGGCAGGTGCCGACCGCGGTGCACGTCGGCGGACGGCCTGGTTCGGCGCCGCACGCTCGGCGACCCCGTTATAACCGTGCGTTCTCGCTTTGGTCTAGTCCAAGAATCAACACGTCCCTCTTTGGGCGGAGTTCTGCGCCCTGCCAGGGGCGTCGAAGCCGTTATCCAGGCGTGAGTTCACGACCCTTGACAGAGCCATAGGTCTAGGCCAAGCTCCCCTTGCTGGTCTAAACCATTTAGAGGAAGCCGGGTCCCAGCCCGCCGAGCTGTTGCGCCGTTGTGGGGGTCACCGCCGAGGGCGTGGGTGAGCAAGGCATTCCTGAGGAGGGGTGGCGCGTGAAGCGCAAGCTGATAGCCGCGATCGGGGTCGCGGGCATGCTGTTCTCCGTCGCGGCGTGCGGCGGCGACGACGGTGACAAGGGAGCCGGCGCGGAGACGCTCACCGTGTGGGTGATGGACGGCTCCTCGCCCGACGACTGGCAGGCGGACCTCGCCAAGGAGTTCGAGGCGAAGACCAAGGCCAAGGTCAAGTTCGAGCTCCAGCAGTGGAACGGCATCCAGCAGAAGCTGACCACCGCCCTGTCCGAGGAGAACCCGCCCGACGTCTTCGAGATCGGCAACACCCAGACCCCGGCCTACGCCAAGACCGGCGGCCTCGCCGACCTCGCCGACCTCAAGTCCGAGATCGGCGGCGAGTGGACCGACTCCCTCAACAACTCCTCCGTCTTCGAGGGCAAGCAGTACGCGGTGCCGTGGTACTTCGCCAACCGCGTCGTCCTCTACAACAAGAAGGTCTGGGCGGACGCGGGGCTGAAGGACACCCCCAAGACCCGCGACGAGTTCTACGACGCGCTCAAGACGATCGGTGAGAAGACCGACGCCGAACCGATCTACCTGCCCGGCCAGAACTGGTACCACTTCGTCGGCCTGGTGATCGGCGAGGGCGGCGAGCTGGTCAAGAAGGACGGCGACAAGTACGTCTCCAACCTCGCCGACCCGAAGGTCGCCGCGGCCACCGAGACGTACAAGAAGTTCCAGGCCCTGTCGAAGGCCCCCAAGGACAAGGACGAGGCCACCCCGCAGCAGGCCGAGATCTTCGCCAAGGGCAAGACCGGCGCGTTCATCGGCATGGGCTGGGAAGCCGCCACCGCGATCAAGGCCAACCCGGCCATCGAGAAGGAGATCGGCTACTTCACCATCCCCGGTGCCACGGCCGACAAGCCCGAGGGCGTCTTCCTCGGCGGCTCCAACCTCGCCGTCGCCGCGGGCAGCCAGAAGCAGGACCTCGCCAAGGAGTTCCTGAAGCTCGCCCTCTCCGACAAGTACGAGGGCGCGCTCGCCAAGGCCAACGGCGTCATCCCCAACAAGGAGTCGCTGCAGAGCAACCTCGAGGGCAACGCCCCCGCCGAGGCCGCCGCGCCGGCCGCCGCCGTCGGCGGCACCACGCCGCTGATCCCCGAGTGGGCCGCCGTCGAGAACGACCCCAACCCGATCAAGACGTACCTGACCGCCGTCCTGAACGGCAAGTCCCCGGCCGACGCCGCCCAGCAGGTCGAGGGCGAGTTCAACAAGCGCCTGGCGCAGCAGCAGTAACAGCGCACGCGCTCCGACCGGAGCGGGGGCCGGCCACGCGACGGCCCCCGCCCCGCGTTGAGCACGCCGAGAAGAGAGATCGCGAGCATGACCGTGCAGACCGAACGGCCGCCCTCCGGCCCGGCGGACGTCCGCAAGACGGACGACACAGGACCCGGCAGGCCGACACCGCGAGCCGCGTCGCGCGCCGGCGCGCTCGCCCCGTACCTGTTGCTGCTGCCCGCCGTCGCGGCCACCGTGCTGCTGCTCGGCTGGCCGCTGCTGAAGGACGTGCTGCTGTCCTTCCAGAACCTCAACATGGCGCAGCTCATCCAGCACGTCACCGAGTGGAACGGCGTCGACAACTACACGGAGGTCCTCACCGGTGAGGACTTCTGGCGGGTCACCGTCCGCTCGATCCTGTTCACGGCGGCCAACGTCGTCCTGATCATGGTCCTGGGCACGCTGACCGGCCTGCTGCTCGCCCGCCTCGGCAAGCGGATGCGGTTCACCCTGCTGCTCGGCCTGGTGCTCGCCTGGGCGATGCCCGTCGTGGCCGCCACCACCGTCTACCAGTGGCTGTTCGCGCAGCGCTTCGGCGTTGTCAACTGGGTCCTGGACAAGCTCGGCTGGCACTCCATGGCCGACTACAGCTGGACCAGCAGCCAGATGTCGACGTTCTTCGTCGTCACCCTGCTGATCGTGTGGATGTCCATCCCGTTCGTCGCGATCAACCTCTACGCGGCGACCACCACCATCCCCAAGGAGCTCTACGAGGCCGCGTCCCTCGACGGCGCCGGCGCCTGGCGGAGCTTCACCACGGTCACCCTGCCGTTCCTGCGGCCGTTCCTCTACGCCACGACGTTCCTGGAGGTCATCTGGGTCTTCAAGGCGTTCGTCCAGGTCTTCACCTTCAACGGCGGCGGCCCCGACCGGCTCACCGAGATCCTGCCCGTCTACGCCTACGTCGAGGGCGTCGGCAACCAGCACTACGGCATGGGCGCGGCGATCGCCGTCCTGACCATCCTGATCCTGCTCGGCCTGACCGCCTACTACCTCAGGATCGTGCTCAAGCAAGAGGAGGACGAGCTGTGAAGCGCTCGCTCTTCGGCCGCCTGTGGCCCAACGTCACGGCCGTCGTCCTGTTCATCGGCTTCGTCTTCCCCGTGTACTGGATGTTCTCCACGGCTTTCAAGCCGACCGGCGACATCATCTCGGAGACCCCGGTCTGGTTCCCGACCGACGTCACCTTCGAGCACTTCAGGACCGCGACCGGCGTCGACCACTTCTGGACGTACGTCACCAACTCGCTGACCGTCACCGTCCTCGCCGTCCTCTTCTCGCTGATCATCGCGCTGGCCGGTTCCTTCGCCCTGGCGCGGATGCGGTTCAAGGGACGGCGCGGCTTCATCGTCGGCTTCATGCTGGCCCAGATGGCGCCCTGGGAAGTCATGATCATCGCGATGTACATGATCGTGCGGGACACGTCGATGCTGAACAGCCTCGTCCCGCTGACGCTCTTCTACATGATGATGATCCTGCCCTTCACCATCCTGACGCTGCGCGGCTTCGTCGCCGCCGTGCCGAAGGAGCTGGAGGAGTCGGCGATGGTCGACGGCTGCACCCGCGCCCAGGCGTTCCGCCGGGTCATCCTGCCGCTGCTCGCGCCGGGACTGATGTCCACCTCGCTGTTCGGCTTCATCACCGCCTGGAACGAGTTCGCCCTGGTCCTGGTGCTCAACAAGGACGCCGAGGCACAGACCCTGCCGCTGTGGCTGTCCCGGTTCCAGACCCAGTTCGGCGACGACTGGGGCGCGACCATGGCCGCCTCCTCCCTGTTCGCCGTCCCGATCCTGATCCTCTTCGTCTTCCTGCAGCGCAAGGCCGTCAGCGGCCTCACCGCGGGCGCCGTGAAGGGATAACGCCACCCGATGACGACCACCACCACCGGCACCGACACCCTCACCCGGGACGCGCTCGCCGTACTGCAGCCGGGCTTCGCCGGCACCACCGCGCCCGACTGGGTGCGCCGCCGGCTGGCCGAGGGCCTCGCCTCCGTCGCCCTCTTCGGCCGCAACGTCACCACCGCCGAGCAGGTCACCGCCCTCACCGCACAACTGCGGGCCGAACGCGACGACCTGCTGATCGCCATCGACGAGGAGTCCGGCGACGTCACCCGCCTGGAGGTCCGCACCGGCTCCTCCTTCCCCGGCAACCATGCCCTCGGCGCCGTCGACGACACCGACCTCACCCGCGGCGTCGCCCGCGAACTGGGCCGCCGGCTCGCCGAGTGCGGTGTCAACTTCGACTGGGCGCCGTCCGCCGACGTCAACGCCAACCCCGACAACCCGGTGATCGGCGTGCGCTCCTTCGGCGGCGACACCGCCCTGGTCGCCCGGCACACCGCCGCCTACGTCGAGGGCCTGCAGTCCACCGGCGTCGCCGCCTGCACCAAGCACTTCCCCGGCCACGGCGACACCAGCGTCGACTCCCACCACGCGATCCCGCACATCGACCTCGACGCCAAGACCCTCGACGAGCGCGAACTCCAGCCGTTCCGGGCGGCGATCGCGGCCGGCACCCGCGCCGTCATGAGCGCCCACATCCGCGTCCCGGTCCTCGACCCGGACCGCCCGGCCACGCTCTCCCGGCGCATCCTCACCGACCTGCTGCGCGGCGAACTCGGCTACGACGGCCTGATCGTCACCGACGGCATGGAGATGCGCGCCATCTCCGGCACCTACGGCCTCGAACAGGGAGTCGTCCTCGCCATCGCCGCCGGCGCCGACGCGATCTGCGTGGGCGGCGGGCTGTGCGACGAGGGCACCGTACAGAGCCTCCAGGACGCGCTGGTCGCCGCCGTACGCTCCGGCGAACTCCCGGAGGAGCGGCTCGCCGACGCCGCCGCCCGGGTGCGCGCCCTCGCCGACTGGACCGCGGGCGTACGACGCTCCCCGGCCGCGGCCGTCGCACCCGAGCCGGAGATCGGCCTCACGGCGGCCCGCCGCGCGGTCACCGTCACCCGCGCCGCCGGCCCCGCGCCGGTCACCGGACCGGTGTACGTGGCCACCTTCAACCCGGCCCCGAACATCGCCGTCGGCGACGAGACCCCGTGGGGCGTCGGCGCGGAGCTGGAACGGCTGCTGCCGGGCACCACCACCGGCCACTTCACCGGCCCCGACGCCGGCGAGCGGGCGCTCAAGGAGGCGGCCGGCCGGCGCGTCGTCGCCGTGGTCCGCGACGAGCACCGGCACCCGTGGATGCGCACGGCCCTGGACACCCTGCTCGCCGCCGACCCGTCCACCGTGATCGTGGAGATGGGCGTACCGCAGTCACCGCCGCGCGGCGCCGCGCACATCGCCACGTACGGCGCGGCGCGGGTGTGCGGTGTGGCGGGGGCGGAGGCGGTCGTCGCGGGCTGACCCGGCAGGTCTACGGGTAGATCTTCTCGCCCTTGGCGAGCATGGCGACGAACTTCTCGATCCGGGCCGCCCGGGTCTGCGGCCGCTTGGCCTCCTCGATCCGGTGCAGGATCGCGTACCGGTTGCGGCTGTCGAGGGTGCCGAAGAAGTCGGCGGCTCCGGGTGCCGCGTCCATCGCGGCCCGGAGGTCGTCGGGGACGGTCGCCGTGCTCTGGCTCGCGTACGCGGCCTCCCAGCGGCCGTCCGCCCGCGCCCGCTCCACCTCGCGCAGCCCGGACGGCCGCATGCGCCCCTGCTCGATGAGGTCGAGGGCCTTCTGCCGGTTGACCGCCGACCACCGGCTGCGCGCCCGGCGCGGGGTGAACCGCTGGAGCCAGTGGGTGTCGTCCAGCCCCCTCTTGTGCCCGTCGATCCAGCCGTAGCACAGCGCCGACTCCAGGGCGGTCGCGTAGTCGATCCCGGTGATCCCGGACCCCTTCTTCGGGATCCTCAGCCACGCCCCGTCGACGTCCCCCTGATGCTCCTCCAGCCACGCCTCCCAGTCCTCCTGCGTCTCGAAGGCGACAACGGGCCCCACCACACCATCCACTTCACCGGTCATACGCCCATGCAACCGGCCGGAGCGATCCAGGTCAACGCGTTCTCCGCAGCCGGCCCCTCGAGACGATCAGCCCCTCCGGCGCTTGAGGAGCGGGGGCCCGGGGGCAGCGCCCCCGGGGGGACGGGAACGGGAAGGGGCGGCGGGGGCGAAAAAACCCTGCGGCCCCCACGCCGCCGCCCCCCATGCCCCCCGCCGCCCCGATGGCGGAGCGTGTCACATTGGGCCGATCGGGTGACCATGCGTAAGAATTGCCCGATGCAGACAGCCAGCACCACAGGGGACGGAGCATGCCGGTGAACAGCCACGATGTCACCGACGAACAGTGGCAGGGCCTCGCTCAGGTCGTCCCACTCCGGGGCCGCGACGCATGGCCGTCCGCCGTAGGCCACCGCACCCTCCCCGAGGCCGGGACCGAGGCCCGCCGCCGCTTCGTCGTCCTGCGCGTGAACGTGTTCGCGGACGCCCGCGAGGTCGCCGAGACACTGATGTCCGGGATACCGGTCCTGCTGGACCTGACCGGCGCGGAGACGGACACCGCCAAACGCGTCCTCGACTTCAGCACGGGAGTCGTCTTCGGACTGGCCAGCGGAATGCACCGCGTCGACCGCAACGTCTTCCTGCTGACACCCGCCGGTACCGAGGTCACCGGCCTGATGGAAGGACTGGGAACGCCGGGGGCCTGAGCATGTCGTCCGATCGTGGGAAGGGACGCCGAGCGGAACGGTTCGCCTGACCGCGCGCCCCTTACCGTCCCGCACATGACCTCAGCCTCCCCGCCCCGCCCGGACACCACCCCGCCACCCGCGCCCCCGGGCGGCCGCCCCGCGCTCCCGCGGATCACCGAACTGCGGCTGTCCGCCTTCGCCGGGCACCGCGCCGTCCGGCTCCCGCTCGGTGCGCTCACCCTGCTCACCGGGCCCAGCGGAAGCGGCAAGACCAGCGCGCTGCGGGCGTACGAGGCGCTCGCCCGGCTCGGCGGCGGCGCCGAGCTGGGCGAGACGTTCCCGGAGCCCGGCGCCTGCGTGCCGGAGCGGGCCCGCGCCGACGCCCAGCACCGCCGCGGCTTCCGCATCGGCTGCACGGCCGACGGCCCCGAGGGACCGGTCCGGCTGGAGGTCGCCGTACAGGCCGAACCCGGGCTGCGGATCGTGGGGGAGCGGCTGACGGCGAACGGGGTGGTCCTCCTGGAGACCGCCCTGCGCGACCCCGGCCGGCGCACCGTACAGGCCGCCTGGCACACGGCCGGGGCCACCCCGGTGACCCGCGCCCCGCTGCCGGACGACCGGCTCGGCACCGCACTGCTGCCGCTGCGCGTCGCCGGCAAGACCCCCGGACAGCGCAGGGTGCTCGCCGCCGCCGAGCAGATGGTCGTCGCCCTGCGCTCCGTCTTCCCCTGCGACCCCCGCCCCGAACGGATGCGGGAACCCGTCCGGGTCGGCACCGGGCGGCTGCTCGGCGGCTGCGGCAACCTCGCCGACGTCCTGTGGCGCACCCGCGCCGAATGCGGACGCCGGCACGCCCTCCTCGTGGAGGCGGTGCGCGCCGGATGCGCCGGGCCGGTCACCGACCTGCTCGCCGAGCCGTACGACACCGGCCGCCTGGTCCGCGCCCTCCTCGACCGGGGCGACGGCACCCGTACCGACCTGCGCCGCCTCGGCGACGGCGAGCTGCGGTACACCGCCCTCGCCCTGGTGCTGCTCACCGGCCCCGGTGTGCTGGAGGTCGACGCGCCCGGCGAGGTCCCGGCCGCGCTCCAGACCCTCACGGTCCTCGCCGACGGACTGGACCGGGCGCTCGATCCGGGACAGCGGGGCGAACTGCTGCGCCTGGCGGCGCGGATGTGCGAGCGCGGGCACATCCGGCTGGTAGGCGCGGTGAGCGACGCCTCCTGGGCGGCGGGGGTGAGCGGAGTGACGGTGGTACACCTGGACCGTGACTGATCCGTACGACCTCACGGGGCTCCGGCACCGGCTCGCCGCGTTCGCCGCCGCGCGCGACTGGCAGCCGTACCACACGCCCAAGAACCTCGCCGCCGCGCTCAGTGTGGAGGCCTCCGAACTCCTCGAAATCTTCCAGTGGCTGACGCCCGAGGAGTCCGCCCGCGTCATGGACGACCCGGACTCCGCGCACCGCGTGAACGACGAGGTCGCCGATGTCCTCGCGTATCTGCTCCAGTTCTGCGAGGTGCTGGGCGTCGATCCGCTGGCCGCGCTGGCCGCGAAGATCGACCGCAACGAGCGCAGGTTCCCGGTGGGGGAGCCGCCCCAGGGGTGAGGAACCACCGACTCCGTTGTCACTCTCCGTATAAGAAAAGTGAACTCCGTTCGAATCGTTGTCCACAGATTTCGGTCTTCCTCTGGCTTTTTGTCTCACGTGCTCTCACTCTGGGTAGTGAACAAGGGAGTTCAACGGATGCGGACGCGTGGGCAGCGCGTCGGACAGACGGGGGCAGCGCATGGACGCTGTGCGGCTCATCGTGACAAGCAGGCGCGCCCTGGCCACGAGCGGCGGCGTACGGGAGCTGCTGACCGAGGTGTGGCAGGCGCAGGCCCTGGCGCAGGCGATAGGGAGCCGCCTCGCCGTCGCCGGCCCGCCCGAATTGCGGGGTGAGGCACTGGGGCTGACCGAGCTGGCGGGCCGTGGCTGCGGAGTGCTGGGCGCCCCGGACCTCGGCCCGGACGAACTGCGCGCGGCCCGGCTCACCGAGCTGGGCGAGACCCGCCCGGTCCTGATGCACCTCGGCGGTCTGCTCGGCGAGGTCGGCATCGCCCTGGTGGGGCTCGCCAGCTCGGCGGCCGACGAGGCGACCTACTGGCAGTGCGTGGAGGCCATCGACGCGGCGGACGAGTCCCGCGACCGCGTCCTGGAGATGCTCCGCAAACTGGCGGACCGCGACGCACACGTGCCGGAACGGGAGGCGGGCTGACACCGCGCACCGCACGGCCCGCACGGCCTGCTCCGTCGGCCCGGCCCGCACGGAACGGGCCTGTGCCGGCCGGGGACCCCGGCCCCCACGGGACTCTCCCGCCACCGACGGTGGCCTCCGGACACGCCTCCCGTCACGGCGTGGGCTCCGGGCACGCCCCGGACGCCCGGAGCGGGACGCCGGCCGGGTCCGGCCCGGAGGACGACGGCCTCCACCGGCACCGGTCGCGCCGCACCCCCGGCCCCGCCCGGTTCACCCGGTCGTGGACGGGGCGCCCCGGACCCGCGTGTGCGGCGGCCCGCCGCGGACCGTGCAGGATGGACCCATGGATCTTCGCATCTTCACCGAACCCCAGCAGGGCGCCACCTACGACACCCTCCTCACCGTCGCCAAGGCCACCGAGGACCTCGGCTTCGACGCCTTCTTCCGCTCCGACCACTACCTCAGCATGGGCTCAGGGGACGGCCTGCCCGGTCCCACCGACGCCTGGATCACCCTCGCCGGCCTCGCCCGCGAGACCAAGCGCATCCGGCTCGGCACCCTGATGACCGCCGCCACCTTCCGCCTTCCCGGCGTGCTCGCCATCCAGGTCGCCCAGGTCGACCAGATGTCCGGCGGCCGTGTCGAACTCGGCCTGGGCGCGGGCTGGTTCGAGGAGGAGCACAAGGCGTACGGCATCCCCTTCCCGAAGGAGAAGTTCGCCCGCCTCGAAGAGCAGCTGGAGATCGTCACCGGCCTGTGGGCCACCGAGACCGGCAAGACCTTCGACCACCACGGCACCCACTACGACCTCACCAAGTCCCCCGCGCTCCCCAAGCCGGCCCAGCCCAAGGTGCCGGTCCTCATCGGCGGCAACGGCGCGATCCGCACCCCCCGGCTGGCGGCCCGGTTCGCCGACGAGTTCAACATGCCCTTCGCCTCGGTCGAGGACACCGCGACGCAGTTCGGCCGGGTCCGCGACGCCGCCCGGGAGGCCGGCCGCGACCCGGGCGACCTCGTCTACTCCAACGCCCTCGTCGTCTGCGTCGGCAAGGACGACCAGGAGGTCGCCCGCCGCGCCGCCGCGATCGGCCGCGAGGCCGACGAACTCAAGGCCAACGGCCTGGCGGGCTCCCCGGCCGAGGTCGTCGACAAGATCGGCCGCTACGCCGAGACCGGCTGCGGCCGCATCTACCTCCAGGTCCTCGACCTGCACGACCTCGACCACCTGGAGCTGATCTCCGCCCAGGTCCAGTCCCAGCTGTCGTGACACCGGCTCCACGGGAACCGGGGCCGTCCGTGCACCACGGGCGGCCCCGCCGCATCCGCCGGTAAATTCCCGGAGCCTTCCCGGCCGTTCCCGGTACGTTGGCACCGTACGCCTGAACCCGGCGTGTATCCCCAGCTCAGAAGGCGTTTCGAGGTGTAACCACCGTGTTCCTGACGATCAGTACCACCGGCTCCGCCGAGCGCCCGGCGACCGACCTCGGTTTCCTGCTGCACAAGCATCCCGAGAAGGCGCAGGCGTTCTCCACGTCCTACGGCACGGCCCACGTCCTCTACCCCGAGGCGGACGCCGAGCGCTGCACGGCGGCGCTGCTGCTGGAGGTGGACGCGGTGGCACTGGTCCGGCGCGGCAAGGGCAAGGGCCGCGGAGGTGCCCCCGACGCGGCACTCGCCCAGTACGTCAACGACCGCCCGTACGCGGCGTCCTCCCTGCTCGCCGTCGCGCTGAGCGGCGTCTTCTCCAGCGCGATACGCGGTGTGTGCGCCGCCCGCCCGGAACTGCCGGACCAGCCGCGCCCGCTGCGCATCGAGGTGCCCGCGCTGCCCGCCCGCGGCGGCGCCGGACTCGTCCGCCGGCTCTTCGAGCCGCTCGGCTGGACGGTCACCGCCGAGCCCGTGGCCCTGGACGCCGAGTTCCCCGAGTGGGGCGACTCGCGGTACGTGCGCCTGGTCCTGGAGGCGGACACGCTCACCCTCGCCGAGGCCCTGCGCCACCTCTACGTCCTGCTCCCCGTCCTCGACGACGCCAAGCACTACTGGGTCGCCTCCGACGAGGTCGACAAGCTGCTGCGCGCCGGTGAGGGCTGGCTGCCCGCGCACCCGGAGCAGAAGCTGATCACCAGCCGCTACCTGTCCCGCCGCTGGTCGCTGACCCGCCAGGCCATGGAGCGCCTGGAGCTGGTCCGGCTGGCCGAGGCGGACGACAGCGACGTCGAGGAGATCGACAACGCCGTGGCCGAGGAGACCGAGTCCGAGGAGAAGCCGACCCCGCTCGCCGTGCGGCGCCGGGAGGCGATCCTCACCGCGCTCCGTGCCTCCGGCGCCTCCCGGGTGCTCGACCTCGGCTGCGGCCAGGGCCAGCTCGTCCAGGCACTGCTCAAGGACCCGTCCTTCACCGAGATCGTCGGCGTCGACGTGTCGATGCGGGCGCTCACCATCGCCTCCCGGCGGCTCAAGCTGGACCGCATGGGGGAGCGGCAGGCGGCGCGCGTCCAGCTCTTCCAGGGCTCGCTGGCGTACACCGACAAGCGGCTCAAGGGGTACGACGCCGCCGTGCTCAGCGAGGTGATCGAGCACCTCGACCCGCCCCGGCTGCCCGCCCTGGAGTACGCGGTGTTCGGCTCCGCCCGCCCCCGTACGGTCCTCGTGACCACCCCCAACGTCGAGTACAACGTGCGCTGGGAGACCCTCCCGGCCGGCCATGTCCGGCACGGCGACCACCGCTTCGAGTGGACCCGCGAGGAGTTCCGCGCCTGGGCGTACGCGGTCGCCGAACGGCACGGCTACGGCGTCGAGTTCGTACCCGTCGGACCGGACGACCCCGAGGTCGGACCGCCCACCCAGATGGCCGTGTTCACGGCCGGCACCGTGAAGGAGGCGAAGGCCGCATGACCACCACCCCCGGGACCCCGCAGCCGCGAGTCCGTACCCTGCCCGTCACCGACCTCTCCCTCGTGGTGCTCGTCGGCGCCTCCGGCTCGGGCAAGTCCACCTTCGCCCGCCGCCACTTCAAGCCGACCGAGGTCATCTCCTCCGACTTCTGCCGCGGTCTGGTCGCCGACGACGAGAACGACCAGAGCGCGTCGCGCGACGCCTTCGACGTGCTGCACTACATCGCCGGCAAGCGGCTGGCCGCCGGCCGCCGCACCGTCGTCGACGCGACCAACGTGCAGCAGGACGGCCGGCGGCAGCTGATCGAGCTGGCCAGGACGTACGACGTCCTGCCGATCGCCATCGTCCTCGACGTGCCCGAGCAGGTGTGCGCCGAGCGCAACGCCGCCCGCACCGACCGCGCCGACATGCCCCGCCGCGTCATCCAGCGCCACACCCGCGAACTCCGCCGCTCCCTGCGGCATCTGGAGCGCGAGGGGTTCCGCAAGGTGCACGTGCTGCGCGGAGTGGAGGAGGTGGACCACGCCACCGTCGTCACCGAGAAGCGCTTCAACGACCTCGCCCACCTCACCGGCCCCTTCGACATCATCGGCGACATCCACGGCTGCGCGTCCGAACTCGAGGCGCTGCTCGGCAAGCTGGGATACGCCGACGGCGTGCACCCCGAGGGCCGTACCGCCGTCTTCGTCGGCGACCTCGTCGACCGCGGCCCGGACAGCCCCGCCGTACTGCGCCGCGTGATGGCCATGGTGAAGGCGGGCGGCGCGCTGTGCGTGCCCGGCAACCACGAGAACAAGTTCGGCCGGTACCTCAAGGGCCGCAAGGTCCAGCACACCCACGGACTCGCCGAGACCATCGAGCAGATGGACGGCGAGAGCGAGGAGTTCCGCGCCGAGGTACGGGAGTTCATCGACGGACTGGTCAGCCACTACGTCCTCGACGGCGGCCGGCTGGTGGTCTGCCACGCCGGTCTGCCGGAGAAGTACCACGGCCGCACCTCCGGCCGGGTCCGCAGCCACGCCCTCTACGGCGACACCACCGGCGAGACCGACGAGTTCGGCCTGCCCGTGCGCTACCCGTGGGCGGAGGACTACCGCGGCCGCGCCGCCGTCGTCTACGGCCACACCCCGGTCCCGGAGGCCACCTGGCTCAACAACACCATCTGCCTGGACACCGGCGCCGTCTTCGGAGGCAAGCTCACCGCGCTGCGCTGGCCGGAGCGGGAACTGGTCGACGTACCGGCCGAGCGGGTCTGGTACGAACCGGCCCGCCCGCTGCGCACCGAGGCCCCCGGCGGCCACGAGGGCCGCCCGCTGGACCTGGCGGACGTGCACGGCCGCCGCTTCGTCGAGACCCGGCACCACGGCCGGATATCGATCCGCGAGGAGAACGCCGCCGCGGCCCTGGAGGTGATGAGCCGCTTCGCGATCGACCCGCGCCTGCTGCCGTACCTCCCGCCGACCATGGCACCCACCGCCACCTCGCACCTCGACGGCTACCTGGAGCACCCGGCCGAGGCGTTCGCCCAGTACGAGCGGGACGGCGTCGCCCGGGTCGTGTGCGAGGAGAAGCACATGGGCTCCCGCGCGGTCGCCCTGGTCTGCCGCGACGCCGACGTGGCCGCCAGGCGCTTCGGTACCACCGGCGGCGAGACCGGGTCCCTCTACACCCGCACCGGCCGCCCCTTCTTCGACGACACCTCCGTCACGGAGGAGATCCTCGGCCGGCTGCGCACCGCCGCCACCGAGGCCGGCCTCTGGGAGGAACTCGCCACCGACTGGCTGCTGCTGGACGCCGAACTGATGCCGTGGTCGCTGAAGGCGTCCGGGCTGCTGCGCTCCCAGTACGCGGCGGTCGGCGCCGCCTCCGGCGCGGTCTTCCCGGGCGCCCTGGCCGCCCTGGAGGGCGCCGCGGCCCGCGGTGTGGACGTCGGGGACCTGCTGGACCGCCAGCGCGAACGCGCCGGCTCCGCCGAGGCGTTCACCGACGCGTACCGCCGCTACTGCTGGACCACCGACGGCCTGGACGGCGTCCGCCTGGCCCCGTTCCAGATCCTCGCCGCCCAGGGCCGCAGCCTCGCCGCCCTGCCCCACGACGAACAGCTCGCCCTCATCGACCGCCTGGTCGAGCACGACACCACCGGCCTGCTGCGGACCACCCGCCGCCTCTACGTCGACACCGCCGACCCCGAGTCCGTGCGCGCCGGAGTCGACTGGTGGCTGGAGATGACCGGACGCGGCGGCGAGGGCATGGTCGTCAAACCGGTCGGCGCCCTGGTCCACGACGAGAAGGGCCGCCCGGTGCAGCCCGGCGTCAAGTGCCGGGGCCGCGAGTACCTGCGGATCATCTACGGTCCCGAGTACACCCGCCCGGAGAACCTGGCCCGCCTGCGCAACCGCTTCCTCAACCACAAGCGCTCCCTCGCCCTGCGCGAGTACGCCCTCGGCCTGGAGGCCCTGGACCGTCTCGCCGAGGGCGAGCCGCTGTGGCGCGTCCACGAGCCGGTCTTCGCCGTACTGGCCCTGGAGTCGGAGCCGGTGGACCCGCGGCTGTGACAGGCACGTGCCGCATCGGTGGTGAATGAATCCGGCCGAGTGCCACCCGCAAGGGGGACTCGGCCGGACTTCGTTCCTCCGTGCCTCCCAAGTCCCTGGTGAACCATCACTCGCCGTGCTAACTTCGCAGGCCGGTCAGGCGAACCGACTCATGGGGGACAAGTCGGTGGGGAGAGGCGAGGGTTTCGACGGCCCCGACGGCGGGGTGCCGCGCACGCAGGGTCTGGAACTGCTGTCCCGGCTCACCGGCGCCCTGTGCGAACTGAGCTGCATGGAGGACGCCCAGGGGCGTGTCCAGTTCGCGACCGTGCTCGGCGAACAGCTCGCCCGCACGGTCGACATACGCGGCGTACGGCTCCGCGAGGACGTCGTGGCCATGGTGCGTGCCGCGCTGGGCGTGGCGGGCGGCGAACGCGTGCTGGTGAACGTGGTGGAGCTTTTCGAAGGGGCCGCGCCGGCCGACGAACTCGACCGGCTGCTCCCCCCCGCCGCGCCGCCCCCGGCCACCGTCTCCCTCCCCGGTCCGCTCTCCGGTCACGACATCGGCACGGCCCACGCCCTGCTGGCCGACGCCAAGGGGGAGTTGTCCGCGGTACGGCTGCGGGACCGGCTCGCCGAGGAACTCAACGGCCTCTACCTGCCCGCCGGACTCTCGCCCGAACAGCTTCTGGCGCACACCCTGGAATGGAACGTGCAGCCGGACGGGTTACCACCCGCGGTGCTCCTGGTCGACGTGGCCGCCTCCCTCGCCGCGTCACCCGGTCACCGCGGAGCCCTCCTCAAATGGGTCGACGGCTGGGCGCAGCGCTCGGGCCTGACGGCGGCGGTGGCGCGGCACCGGAGCTCCCGCCGGAAGAGCGCCGACGATCCGGACATCCCCTGCTGTCTCATCGTCGCCGTGGAACCCGCTCGTGACGGCTCCGGCGACATCGTCGTCCGTCCCTGGCTGAACACCGTCCCCGGCCACTGGGACCCGCAGCCCGGTGAGCCGGCCGTCACCACCCTGGACGGCCTCGGGCAGGCCGTCGAGGACTCCCTCCGGCAGGGTGCCCGGCTCTGGTCCACCCCGGCCGACCAGGACCCGGCCGGGCGCGAACAGCCGACGTACGTCGAGTTCGTCCTCCCGTACGACCTCCTCAACCACGACGTCGCGGGATTGAGATTCAGGACCGGCCACGGCCGGCCGCTGCCGCTCGCCCTGAAGTACGGGGTACACCTGCGCAGTCTGGAGCGGATGCGCACCGACGACGCGATGGTCCGGCGGCAATGGCGCGACCGCTGGCACAGACTGCGGCAGCACGGTGTCACGGTGCACGGCTGGACGGGCGCCGACGCCCAGCGGCTCGAGGCCTGGCAGACCGCGCTCGCCGGGGAGACCGGACGCACCGCCGTGGTCCTCGACGCACCCGCCGACACGCCCGCCCTGGAGGCGCTCAAGGCCGCCATCGCGGAAGGCATCTCCCTCGCCATATGGGACCGTCGGGGCGCCTTCGTCGAGGAGCGGCGCGAGGTCGTCACCGCGGTGTTCGCCTCCGTACCGATCGCGGCGCAGATCCCCATGGCCATCCACCGGCTGCGCAGGAAAGCCGTCGATCCCGCGCAGAGCCCCGATCTGCTCGGGCGCCATATCGCCTTTTTCTGGGACGATCCGACACGACTGGTCGACATCCACACCGACGACGGCGATCTCGCCAACGAGGAGGCACCGGCATGACCGCGCAGGAGGAGCAGACGGTCCCGGACGGCTGGCGGATCTTCCATGCCACGGGCCGGTCTCCCGCCGACGCCGTGGAACTGCCCGAGCCCCCGCCCTGGCGCCGGTTCGGCGGCGACCCGCTCCAGCCCGCCCCGCCCGACGATCCGGACGGGGCACAGCGCAGGCTGGGCCCCGACGGGATCGCCCCGCAGCTGGGTTCCGAGGAGATCGACACCGTCAACGCCGCGTTACTGCTGCGTCGGCCGCTGCTGATCACGGGGCCTCCTGGCATCGGCAAGTCCACCCTCGCTTATCTGATCGCGCGGGAGCTGGGGCTCGGCCGGGTGCTGGAGTGGAACATCGTCAGCCGCACCACCCTGCGCGACGGCCTGTACGTCCATGACGCGATGGGGCGCGCCCAGGCCATCGCCGCCTGGCAGGCGGGGCTGCGGGACGCGGTGGCACCCGGTGCCGACGGGGCGGAGGACACCGGGAGTTCTCTGACCGATCGTCAAAATGCGCCTCTGCTAGGTGATTTCATCACGCTCGGGCCACTGGGGACCGCTCTGCTGCCCTACCATCGTCCCCGTGTGCTTCTTGTCGACGAGCTCGACAAGAGCGACATCGACCTGCCGAACGACCTGTTGCACGTCTTGGAGAACGGAAGCTATGACGTCCCGGAGCTGGTCCGTGACGCCGCCGACACCGCGAGCGTCCACACCAGCGACCCCGGAGTCCGTGCCGTACTGCGGCAGGGGCGGGTCGAGTGCCGGGAGTTCCCCGTCGTGGTGATCACCAGCAACGGGGAACGGGAGTTCCCGGCCGCGTTCCGCAGGCGCTGCCTGCCCCTGGAGCTCCGTACACCCACCCGCGAACAGCTCCTCGCCATGGTCGACCGGCATCTCGGGCGGAGCGCGCGGCACGGCGAGGACCTGGTGGACCTGTTCCTCCAGCGCGTCCGGGCCGGGGGCACACACTCCCTGGACCAGTTACTCAACGCTGTCCAGATCACTACCATGGGTGGTTTCCAGGTCGACGGGAACGGGCGTAAGCTCGTGGAAATGCTGCTCCGCGACCTCGCGAAGGGCCGCTGAATGGACAACGGCTTTCCCAGGGAGCGCGCATCCGGACCCGGCGACGGCGGATCCGAATCAGGGGCATCGCCTCCTTCGGAGTTCCCCGAGTCCGTCGCATGCGCGAGTGAGGTCAAAGGCTCCGCCGCCGCTGCCCCGCCCCGGCACGTTCTGACCCATGACCAGCCGTTCCCCCGGCCGGACGGCGAGGACCGGGAGGCACCGCGGTGGCAGGAGGTCGCCGACGCGGTGTGGCTCGCCGCGTACTGGAACCGTCACGGCGGCCCCGCCGGTGCGGGACCGCAAGCAGCGCCGGACCCGGACGCCCCTCCGGCCGCGGGCGCCGCGAAAACGGCCACGACACCCCGCACCGAGGACGAACCGGAACCCGCGACGCCCTCCGGGCATACGGATTCAGCCGATCTCGCGGCCGGCTCCGGTCTTCCCGCGCCCCTCGCGCAGCTCCCGCCCGGCCGGCCCGGTACCCCGGGCCGCGTCGGACCCGCCGCCTCCGCGGACGCGGCCGGAGCCCCCGCACCGGCGCGTGAGCCGCTCCTCGTCGGCGGCGGGCTCTTACCGCATCCCGAGGGCGCCGCCACCCTCCACGTCGGCCGCCCCCTGCTGCCCGACGCCAACCTGCCGCGGTACGGGCCCGGCCACCGCACCGCCCTGCTCGCCCGCGCCCTGCACCGGCTCGCCCGCCGCGTACCCTCCCGCGACACCCTGGAGCTCGACGAGGAGACCACCGCCGAGCAAGGGCTCGCCGACGGCATGTGGATGCCGTTCCTCCGCCCCGCCCGTACGTCCGCGTTCGACCTGGTGCTGCTCGCCGACGACGCGCCCACCATGAGGATCTGGGAAGAGACGGTGGCCGGCCTCGCCGAGGCCGCCGAGCACAGCGGTGCCTTCCGCAGCGTCCGCACCCTCAGGGCCACCCTCCCGCGGACCGGGTCCGCCGCCCTGCGCTGGGCCAGCGGCGGGGCTGTCGCGGATCCGTCCGAGCTTTTCGACGGACGGGGCGGCCGGATCTTCCTCGCCGTCACCGACGGACTCGCCCACGGCTGGGCCGCCCCCGCCGCCGACGTCCTGCTGAGCCGGCTCGCCCGCTCCGGCCCGACCGCACTGGTCCATCTGCTCCCGCCCCACCTCCGCCACCGCACCTCGCTCTACCCCCACCCGGCGGTCCTGGAGGCCGGTGGCTTCGGCACGCCCAACGACTGCCTCGGGCACGGGGCGCCACCAGGCGGTGCCAACCCCCTGCGCCCGCTGCCCGAGGTGGCCGACGACTTCCTGCCCGTCCCGGTGCTCTCCCTCAAACCCGGCTCCGTCGCCGCCTGGGCCGACCTCGTGACCGGCGAGCGGGGAGTACGCCGTGACCTGCCCGTCGTCCTCGCGGGCACCCTCACCAAAGGGACGCCCGCCCCCGGTCTGCGCGCCCCGCGCCTCCCGCGCGCCGCGGCCGCCGCCGTACGCCGCTTCCTGACGCTCGCCACGCCCGCGGCGCGCCGTCTCGCCGCTCAACTGGCCGCCGTCCCCTTCGAGTTCGACCTGGTGGAACAGCTACGGCGCCGGGTCATGCCGGAGACCGGCCCCGACCACCTCGCCGAGATCCTCATGGGCGGACTGATCGACTGGGACGGCGGGGGCCAGGGCCGCCCCGATTTCGCCGACGGCGTCCGTGAGGCATTGCTGGCCACCACCACCCGGTCCCAACTCGCGCGTACCGTCAGTGTGGTGGGCGACCTGCCGGCCGCCGGCGAGCGGGGCGTCGCACTGCGCGCCGCGCTGCACGACCCGGTCGGCGCCACGTTGCCCGATCCGGCCGAGCCCGGCTGGCGGCGCAGTGAACTCGCCGTGATGCGGGCCCTCTCGGGTCCCTACTCCGAACGGGCGAACCGCATCGAACCCGATGTCTCCAGGCTCCTGCCCCACGCGGCCGAACGGGTGTCCGCGGAACCATCCGGAAGCGTGAAAGACCCGGAGGGCGGCGAGTTCCCCGACGACCAGGACGGGAGGCATCCAGCGTCGGACGTTCGCGTCACACCTGGAGACACCGTGCCGAGCCTGGTGACCGAGATCCCAAACGAAGCCCCGGAGGCTGAGCCGCTCATGCAGAGCACCACGACCGCACCGCCGGCCATCATGGTGAACGTTCCCCTCAGGAACACCTCGTTCGTCGGCCGCCAGGCGCTGCTGAGGGCCGTGGAGGAGCAGCTCGAGGCCCAGGACACCGCGGCCGTGCTGCCGCACGCGCTGCACGGCCTCGGCGGCGTGGGCAAGTCCCAGCTGGCCCTGGAGTACATCTACACCCACCAGCACAGCCACAACGTGATCTGCTGGATCCCCGCGGAGCGGGAGAGCCTCATCCTCGCGGCGCTGTCCAGTCTCGCCACCCGGCTGGGCGTCGCCCAGCCGGGGCAGGAGGGCACCGCCAACACGTCGGTCCAGGCCGTCCTGGACGCGCTGCGCTCCGGTGAGCCCTACGACAAATGGCTGCTGGTCTTCGACAACGCCGAGGACATCGAGGTGGTCCGCCGGTACTTCCCGGCCAGCGGCCCCGGCAAGGTCATCGTCACCTCACGGAACCGGTCCTGGGAACGGGTGGCGACCCCGCTCCCGGTGAGCGTGTTCGAGCGCGAGGAGTCCGTCGAGCTGCTCCAGAAGCGCTCTCCCGACCTCTCGGCCCAGGACGCCGACCGCCTCGCCGACGCCCTCGGCGACCTGCCGCTCGCGGTGGAGCAGGCCGGTGCCTGGCGAGCGGTCACCGGCATGCTCGTCGACGAGTACCTCACCCTGCTCGCCGAACGCAGCCCCGAGATCCTCGACCTCGACCCCGCTCCCGACTACCCGGTCTCCGTCGCCGCCGCCTGGGACATCTCGCTGGAGCGGATCAAGGAGAACAACCCCGGCGCCCGCCAGCTCCTCGACATCTGCGCCAGCATGGCCCCCGAGCCCATTCCGCGGTCCATGCTGCGCGGCGGCCGGGGCGTCAACATCACGCCCGAGGTGGACCCGCTGCTGCGGGAGTCGATCAAACTCAACCGGGCCATCCGCGACCTCAACCAGTTCTCCTTGGTCAAGACGGACCCCCGGACCGACACCCTGCAGATGCACCGCCTGCTGCAGACGGTGCTTCTCGCCAAGCTCGACCAGGAGCAGCGCGGCCGGATGAGGGACGCCGCCCACCAGTTGCTCTCCGCCGCCAAACCGGGCCACTACGCCTCGTCGCGCGAATGGCCCGCCTACCAGGCGCTGCTGCCGCACATCCTCACCTCCCAGGCGGTCACCAGCTCCGACACCTATGTGCGGGAACTCGTCTCCGACACCGTGTTCTTCCTCTACTACTGGGGTGACCACGAAGGGGCCGCGAACCTCGGCCGCCAGGCGTACAACGCCTGGCTCGCCGCCTCCGGCGAGGAGGACAACCACGTCATCCGCATCACGAAGATCTTCGCCTTCGCCCTGCGCCAGATCGGCCAGATCGGCGAGTCCATCCCGCTGACCGAGAAGGCCCTGGAGGTCTCCCGGCGTCTCGAGGCCGTGCTCGAGCCCGAGGACCTCATCGACTCCTTGTGCGAGATGGCCGACGCACGCCGTTACCAGGGTCGGTTCGCGGAGGCACGGGACCTCGGCAAGGAGGCCACCGAGCTGGCGCGTTCCATGTTCGGTCCCGAGGACCCGATCACCCTGCGGGCCACCCACAGCTGGGGGGTCGACCTGCGGCTGTGCGGGCAGTTCGACGAGGCGCTGCCCCTGGACCAGGAGAACGCCCGGCAGCGTGAACACATGTTCGGCCCCGACAACCTCCTCACGCTCAACACCCTCAACGGCCTCTCCATCGACATGCGGGAGAGCGGCGACTACCCGGGCGCCCGGAGCTTCCAGGAGGACGTCTACCGCAGGGCCAGCGAAACCTTGGGCGAACAGCGCCCGCTCACCCTGCGCGTGGCCCGCAACCTCGCCGTCTGCTACCGCCGGGACGGGGCGCTCGACGAGGCGCTGAAGCTCTCGGAGGAGACCCTGCGCCGCTTCGTCGCCCGCTACGGCCCCGTTCACGCGGACTCGCTCTCCACGGCGATCAACCTCTGCGTCGACCGGCGCCTCGCCGGAAGCTCCGACGACCTCGAGAAGTCGCGTGAGCTCGGCGAGGAGACCGCGCGGGGCTACGCGTCGCTGCTGGGCGAGGACCACGCGTACACCTTGCTGGCCAAGGCGAACCTCGCCGCCACCCTGCGCATGATGGGCGCCGTGGACAGCGCCGCGGAACTGGAGGACGACGCCTCCCGCAGACTGGTGGCCACCCTGGGACCCGAGCACGTGATGACCCGGACCGTCGACATCGGCCGGGCCAACACCGCCTACGCACGGCTGGACTTCGACCGCGCGTACGAGATCGACGAGGCCAATCTGGCGGGGCTCACCGTGGTCGCCGGCGCGGAACACCCGCTGACCCTGTCCTGCACCGCGAACCTCGCTCTCGACCTGCGCGGTCTCGGCCGGGGCGCGGAGGCGGACCAGATGAAGAGCAAGGCGGTGGAGGGCTTCACCCGGGTGGTCCGCGCCGGCCACCCCTGGCTGGAGGCGGCCCGCCTGAACCACCGTATCGAGTGCGACATCGCCCCCATGCCGCTGTAGCGGGGGCGCGGGCCGGCCGGAGCGGCGCGATCGCCGCCCCGGCCCGGTGTCAGCCCAGGTCTGCCGCCGGAGCGGTGCGTGTGTCGTCCCGCTCGGAGGGCGGGGGCGGCAGGTCGGCCGGGTCGTCGGTCCGCCCCCGCGGATGCCGTTCGGCCAGGCGGCGGGTCAGGTGCAGGAGCGGCTGGGTGAAGAGTGTGGTGGCCAGGGCCATGAACACCAGGATGCTGTAGAGCCGGTCGCTCAGCAGGCCCGCGTGCAGGCCCGCGTCGAGGGCGATCAGCTCGGTGAGACCGCGGGCACTCATCAGGATGCCCACGGTGTACGCGTCGTGCCGGTCCAGGCCGCCCAGCCGGGCCGCCGCCGCACCGCTGCCGATCTTGGTCACCGCGGCCAGTGCGGTCACCACCAGCACGGCGACCCATCCCGTGGCCCCCATGCCGTTCAGCACGACGGCCTGACCCGAGATCACGAAGAAGAACGGGAGCAGCAGCGAGCTGACGTCGTGCAGGGGCCGCAGCAGATCGGGGTCGAGCCGGTCGTCCGGCTCCCGGGGGGTCACCACGCCCGCCAGCAGCGCACCGAAGATCACATGCAGCCCCAGGGAGTGCGTCACCCAGGCCGACCCGAGGGCGAAGCCGATGAGCAGCGCCATCCGCAGCGAGGGCTCCATGCGCGTCCGCCACAGCAGCCGGCGCAGCACCGGCCGGGCTGCGAGGAGCATCCCGGTGAGGAAACCGGCCGCGATCGCCACCCGCCACGGCCACCCGAGCGTGTGGTCGCCGCCGTTCTCCAGCAACGCCCCGGCCAGTACCGTCCAGCAGACCACGTCGAGCAGGCCGGCGGCCGAGACCGCCACCACGCCGGGCACCGTCCGGGCCAGTCCGTTCTCCCGCACTATGGCCGTCAGTACGGGTACGGCCGTGACCGACAGGGCGATCCCGGCGAACACCACGGTCGACGGAGACGGATCGCGTGGCATGCCGAGGGCCCGGAGACGGTCCCAGAACAGCAACGCGCACCCGCCGCCCACCAGCATCGGCACCAGGAACGAGGCCAGCGCCACCGTCACCGCGGTACGCGCCCGGTCGCCCAGCAGCTTCAGGTCCAGTTCGTAGCCCACCGCGAACAGGAACACCACCAGGGCGAACTGTGCGAAGCCGGTCAGGGCCGTATCGATCTCCTCAGGGAACAGCGTCTCGTACGCGTCGGGTACCGCACTGCCGAGGAGGGAGGGGCCGAGCGCTATCCCCGCCGTCAGCTGGCCGACGATGTACGGCTGCCCCAGCTTTCGTGCAGCCCAGCCCGCCGCGTGCGCGGCCACCAGGATCAGGGCCGAGGCCCCCACGAAGTGCGCGATCAGCGCGTCAGGGCTCATGTGTCCCCCTGTGGTCCGGTCGTTCAGCCGGCCGAGCGGCCGCCGATGAGTCGTCGCACGCTTGCGCGAAGTCAACTTCCTCAGGATAGAGGTGATCTGACAGGGCATCGGGTGTTGTACACACGCTTGACCCGAGTCACAGGAGGCACACCGGTAGCGGTCGTGCCCGGCCATGGGACCAGGGTGCATTCGTCCGCCGCATGTGCTGCCGTGCGCCGTCGGTGCGCCCTCGGGTTCGGCGGTCGCGGGTACCGCACTCCCGGGCCGCTGATCCGGAGGGGCTGTTTCCGGCCGTACGGGCGCGTCTCGCGGCCCACAGGGAAGCGAGCCGTTCTCCGCGGTACCCGCGATCCGGCGGTCCCGCCCCGTGCGGACCGGGACGCCGCCTCGGGCCGGCCGACGCCGCCGGGGGCTCTCACGTCCCGGGAATCCGCCTCGTCACAGGCTGACGTGCGCCACGGCGAGGTCGGCTTCGAACGCTCCTCCCCGTCGGCCTCCGAGTAGGGGCAGGGGGACCGATTCCCTTCGCCGTCCGCACAGTTGATGATGATCGGGTGGCGTGATCGTACGGTTTTCGATGCGGTCTTGAATGGTCATGATGAATCCAAGGACACGGGGCATCGAGTGCCACCGTGCGAGAAGGGGGACGCACCTTGCATCAGCCGGCCGCTCAGCGCAACGCCGAAACCGCAGCACGGGAGTCGGACCTGGCGGATCTTGCGGCACTGCCCCTGACCGCCTTGGACGGCCTCGCTCCCCTCGCCCCCGGCACCCGTCTTCTCGTAGAGGTTCTCCGGTCCCGCGGCAGCATCCGGGGCGGCGGCGAGCCAGGCCGGGCCGAGTAGAGCCGCCCGCCGTGCCGGGAGCGCCCCACCGGGTTCCCGCATGCCCGCCCACCGACCGGAGGCCCGGTAATGAACAGCGAGCAGCGCCCCAGCCCGTTCCGCATGCCCGCCCCCCTCTTCGCGGAACTCGCCGCCGGCGGCCACTCCGCCGAAGCCGTCGCCTTCCTCGAACAGGGCGAGCGCGCCCGCCGGTTGCTGCTGCTGCGCACCCTGCTCAAGCAGCTCTGGGACCTGCCCACCCCCCTCACCCCGGTCGCGGAGGCCTGGCGGGTCTTCAAGGAGGCGGCGGAGCGGGCGCCCGAGCCGGTCGAGCGGCTGCTGCTCGCCCCGACGACCGGCGCCTGGATCGCACACATGCTGCGCAGGGTGTACGGCACCGCGACCGGGCCTCAGCTGTGGGCGGAGGCGGCCCGGCTGAACACCCTCGCGGTGGTCGCCTCGCTGCACGCCGGCACGGAGACGTCCCTGCGCGTCCCGCTGGACGACGGCGCGCTGCACCTGCCGGGCCTGGGACTGGTCCGGCTGGCAGACGGGGCGGCTGGTCTGTCGGCGGGCCGGGCGAGTACCCGCGCCGGTGTGCTGACCCTCAGCGGGCCGGGGCCCGACGGCAGACGACGGAGCCTGACCCGCCGCCCCGCCCCCGTGCCGGTCACCGGGGCGCCGCCCGTCGACGACCCCCACTGGCTTCCCCTCCGTACTCTCGCCGTCGGCCCCGTCGCCGTACCCCTGGAGGACCTGGATCCCTACCGTGACCTCGACGACCCCGTGCCGCCCGCCCGGCTGGACGCCGACGAGGCCCTGGCCTGGCAGCGGCTGTTCGACGAGGCCGCCGTGATCCTCGCGGCCGGGAAGGGGACGGGACCCGGGCGGCTCGACCCCGCCGTGATCCGGGCCGTCGTCCCCTGGGCCCGCACCGGCCTGCTGCCCCCGCCGCCGCCCGACGTCCGCGTCTCCGCGTCCAGCGGCGACTCCTACGGCGCGATGGTCATCGCCCGCCCCTCTTCGCCGCTCGCCCTGGCCGAGGCGCTGGTCCACGAGTTCCAGCACAGCAAGCTCGCCGCGCTGTTCCACCTCTTCCCGCTGCTGCGCGACGACCGCGCGGAGCGCTACTACGCTCCCTGGCGCCCCGACCCGCGCCACCTCACCGGTCTGCTGCACGGCGCCTACGCCTTCACCGGCGTCGCCGGGTTCTGGCGGGACCGGCTGTCCGACCCGGAGCACGCCGAGACGGCCGCCTACCACTTCGCGCTGCGCCGGACGCAGAGCAGGCTCGTCGTGCGCACCCTCCTCACCAGCGGACGCCTCACCGAGACCGGGCACGCCCTGGTCACCGGTCTCGCCCGGAGCCTGGACGGCTGGCTGCGCGAGCCCGTGCCCCCGGCCGCCCTGACCCGCGCCCGCACCGCCGCCGCCCTGCACCGCACCGAGTGGCGCCTGCGCAACGTCGCCCCGGCCGCACCGTCCGAGCGGCCGGACGGTCCCCTCCGCCTCCGCCCCGGCCGCGCCCTCTGGCCCGACGTCCGCACCCACGCCTTCGCCCTCCCGCCCGCCGACCCCCGCACCCCCGACGAACACCTCGCCGCCGGCGACGCCGCCGCCGCGCTCGCCGGGTACGACGACGGCCTGGCCCGTGATCCCGGTGACCCGCACCTCCTCGCCGGGTGGATCGTCGCCCGGGCCGGACTGGAGCGCGGGCCCGGAGCGCGGCGGCTGCTGGCCCGGCCCGAGTCGATGACCCGGAGGCAGGGGTGAACACGCGCCCGGAGGGTCAGGATGAAAGGCATGACCTACCACGTCGACTCCGAGGCCGGGCGGCTGCGCCGCGTCATCCTGCACCGGCCCGATCTCGAGCTCAAAAGGCTCACCCCCAGCAACAAGGACGCCCTGCTCTTCGACGACGTGCTCTGGGTGCGCCGGGCGCGCGCCGAGCACGACGGGTTCGCCGACGTCCTGCGCGACCGGGGCGTCACCGTCCACCTCTTCGGTGACCTGCTCGCCGAGACGCTGGACCTCCCGGCGGCCCGCGCGCTCGTCCTGGACCGCGTCTTCGACGAGAAGGAGTACGGCCCGCTGGCCACCGACCACCTGCGGGCCGCGTTCGAGACGCTCCCGGCGCCCGGGCTGGCCGAGGTGCTGATCGGCGGGATGACCAAGCGGGAGTTCCTGGACGCCCACCCGGAGCCGACCTCCGTGCGCTTCCACGCCATGGAGCTCGACGACTTCCTGCTCGGCCCGCTGCCCAACCACCTCTTCACCCGCGACACCTCCGCCTGGATCTACGACGGTGTCGCCATCAACGCGATGCGCTGGCCGGCCCGGCAGCGCGAGACCGTGCACTTCGAGGCGATCTACCGGCACCATCCGCTGTTCCGCGCGGAGCCCTTCCACGTCTGGTCCGAAGGACAGGCCGACTACCCGTCCACCATCGAGGGCGGGGACGTGCTGGTCATCGGCAACGGCGCGGTGCTGATCGGGATGAGCGAGCGGACCACCCCGCAGGCGGTGGAGATGCTCGCGCACAAGCTGTTCGCGGCGGGCTCCGCCGCGACCATCGTCGCGCTCGACATGCCGAAGCGGCGCGCCTTCATGCACCTCGACACCGTGATGACGATGGTCGACGGCGACACCTTCACCCAGTACGCGGGCCTCGGCATGCTCCGCTCGTACACCATCGAGCCGGGCGCGGGGGACAAGGAGCTGAAGGTCACCGACCATCCGCCGGAGCACATGCACCGCGCGATCGCCGCCGCCCTCGGGCTCAGCGAGATCCGGGTGCTGACCGCCACCCAGGACGTGCACGCCGCCGAACGCGAGCAGTGGGACGACGGCTGCAACGTTCTGGCCGTCGAACCGGGCGTCGTCGTCGCCTACGAGCGGAACGCCACCACCAACACGCACCTGCGCAAGCAGGGCATCGAGGTGATAGAGATCCCCGGCAGCGAGCTGGGCCGGGGCAGGGGCGGGCCGCGCTGCATGAGCTGTCCCGTCCAGCGGGACGCGGTGTGAGACACCGCACGGGGGCGAGCCGCGCGGGAACGAGAACCGTACGTGAGCGAGCCGTACGGAAACAGGTCGTATAGAAATACCAAACCTCGTATACACTTCCAAGCGTTCGTGTCCCCCATCCCTGGAGCGCCCCATGGCGACTGTCCCGACCGCCCTCGCCGGCCGCCACTTCCTCAAGGAGCTGGACTTCACCGCGCCGGAGTTCCTCGGCCTGCTGGAGCTGGCCGCCGAACTGAAGGCCGCCAAGCGGGCCGGGGCCGAGCACCGGTACCTGCGGGGCAGGAACATCGCGCTGGTCTTCGAGAAGACCTCGACGCGTACGCGCTGCGCGTTCGAGGTCGCGGCCGCCGACCAGGGCGCCTCGACGACGTACCTCGACCCGTCCGGCTCGCAGATCGGCCACAAGGAGTCCGTGAAGGACACCGCGCGGGTGCTGGGCCGGATGTTCGACGGCATCGAGTACCGGGGGGACAGCCAGGCCAAGGTGGAGGAGCTCGCGGCGTACGCGGGGGTGCCCGTCTACAACGGGCTCACCGACGACTGGCACCCCACCCAGATGCTCGCCGACGTGCTCACCATGACCGAGCACAGCCCCAAGCCGCTCACCGGCATCGCCTTCGCCTACCTCGGCGACGCCCGCTTCAACATGGGCAACTCCTACCTCGTCACCGCGGCCCTGCTGGGCATGGACGTACGCATCGTCGCCCCGAAGGCCTACTGGCCCGCCCAGGAGATCGTCGACCGGGCGCGGGAGCTGGCCGCGTCGAGCGGGGCGCGTATCGCGCTCACCGAGGACGTCGCCGAGGGCGTCGCGGGCACCGATTTCGTCGCCACGGACGTCTGGGTCTCCATGGGGGAGCCCAAGGACGTCTGGGACGAGCGGATCAAGGCCCTCGCCCCGTACGCGGTGACCATGGACGTCCTGCGCGCCACCGGCAACCCGGACGTCAGGTTCCTGCACTGCCTGCCCGCCTTCCACGACCTCGGCACCAAGGTCGGCCAGGAGATCTTCGAGACCCACGGCCTCACCTCCCTGGAGGTGACCGACGAGGTCTTCGAGTCGGCGCACTCGGTCGTCTTCGACGAGGCGGAGAACCGCATGCACACGATCAAGGCCGTCCTGGTCGCGACCCTCGCCTGAGCCCCCGAACCCCGCGTCCCGCTCAGAGCGGGCGCCGCTGACCCGGCAGCCGGAACCACACCGCCTTGCCGGACTCGGTGGGGCGGTGCCCGCAGGACGAGCTGAGGGCGCGGATCAGCAGCAGCCCCCGCCCGTGCTCCTGCCAGGGATCGGGCAGGCCGAGGGGGGTCGGGCGGGTGAGGTCGCCGGGCGGCTCCGGGTCGGCGTCGTGCACCTCGACCTGGCAGCCGGCCGGCAGCAGCCGCACCACCAGCTCTATCGGGCCGCTCCCCGAGGTGTGCTCCACGGCGTTCGCCACCAGCTCCGCGGTCAGCAGCTCCGCCGTGTCGCAGTCGGCGGAGTGCTCCCGCTCGGCCAGCGCCGTACGGACCAGCGCACGCGCCACCGGCACCGCCGCGGTGGTGTGCGGCAGCGCGACGCGCCAGGAGGTGGAGGCGAGGGGAGATTCGTGCACAGCGAGTCCGTTCATGGAGCGGGCGCTCCTGCTTTCAGCCGCCCATGGTACGGCGCACCCGCTACGGCCCTTCGAGGGGGCGGGCCCCACCGCGCGCACGACGGCGCCCGAACGGCGTATCGCGCGCACGTGACGACAGTCACCAATGGGTGATAAATTCATGAGGCAGAGCTCACTGAGCAGCGCAGTGCCCGTCCTAGGAGGCCGCCCTCATGAGTCCCTTCACCGGCTCCGCCGCCCGCACCGCCCGCTGGGAGCATCTGCGCGTCGATATCGCCGACGGTGTCGCCACCGTCACCCTCGCCCGCCCCGACAAGCTCAACGCGCTCACCTTCGGCGCCTACGCCGACCTGCGCGACCTGCTCGCCGAGCTGTCCCGGGAGCGGGCGGTGCGCGCCCTGGTGCTGGCCGGCGAGGGGCGCGGCTTCTGCTCCGGCGGCGACGTCGACGAGATCATCGGCGCCACCCTCTCGATGGACACCGCCCAGCTCCTCGACTTCAACCGGATGACCGGCCAGGTGGTGCGGGCGGTACGGGAGTGCCCGTTCCCGGTGATCGCCGCGGTGCACGGAGTGGCGGCGGGCGCCGGCGCGGTCCTCGCCCTGGCCGCCGACTTCAGGGTCGCCGACCCCAGTGCCCGCTTCGCCTTCCTCTTCACCCGGGTCGGCCTGTCGGGCGGCGACATGGGCGCGGCCTACCTGCTGCCGAGGGTCGTCGGCCTGGGCCACGCCACCCGGCTGCTGATGCTGGGCGACACGGTGCGCGCACCGGAGGCCGAACGCATCGGCCTGATCAGCGCACTCGCCGACGAGGGCGGCGCGGACGAGGCCGCCCGGACCCTGGCCCGCCGCCTGGCCGACGGCCCGGCCCTGGCCCACGCCCAGACCAAGGCCCTCCTGACCGCCGAACTGGACATGCCCCTGTCGGCATCGATCGAACTGGACGCCTCGACCCAGGCCCTGCTCATGAACGGCGAGGACTACGCGGAGTTCCACGCGGCCTTCACGGAGAAGCGCCCGCCGAAGTGGCAAGGGAGGTAGAGGGATGCGCTCGACCTCCCCAGGGACGCGGGGCTGCTCCGGATCCGCGGCCACCGCCGCAGGGGCGCGGGGCTGCTCCGGATCCGCGGCCACCGCCGCAGGGGCGCGGCCGGCCACGACGGCGCCGTACCCGCCCCACGAGAACAACCACCCCCTTCGGGTGGCGATCATCGGCGGAGGCCCCGGCGGCCTCTACACCGCCGCGCTGCTCAAACGCCTCGCCCCCGACCGCCAGGTCACCGTGTGGGAGCGCAACGCTCCCGAGGACACCTTCGGCTTCGGTGTCGTCCTCTCGGACGAGACCCTCGGCGGCATCGAACACGCCGACCCGGAGGTCTACGGAGCCCTCCAGCGGGCCTTCGTCCACTGGGACACCATCGACATCGTCCACCGGAACACCCTCCAGACCTCCGGCGGACACCGTTTCGCCGCCCTGGGAAGGCACCGCCTCCTGGAGATCCTGCACGACCGCTGCCGCTCCCTCGGGGTCGATCTGCGCTTCCGGACCGAGGCCCCCGCCCCCGCCCGGCTGGCGGAGACGTACGACCTGGTCGTGGCCGCCGACGGAGTCCACAGCACCACCCGCGAGACCTTCGCGGACGTGTTCCGACCCCGCGTCACCGAGCACCGTTGCCGCTACATCTGGCTGGCCGCCGACTTCGCCTTCGACGCCTTCCGCTTCGAGATCGCCGAGACCGAGCACGGCGTGATGCAGCTTCACGGCTACCCCTACTCCACCGACGCCTCCACCGTGATCGTCGAGATGCGCGACGAGGTCTGGCGTGCCGCCGGATTCGACGAGACGGACGGGACGGAGTCCGTCGGACGCTGCGCCAAGATATTCTCCGACGCGCTCGGCGGACGCCCCCTGAAGTCCGGCAACTCCACGTGGACCACCTTCCGCACGGTCGTCAACGACCGCTGGTCGCACGGCAACATCGTGCTCCTCGGGGACGCCGCCCACACCGCGCACTTCTCCATCGGCTCCGGCACCAAGCTCGCCGTCGAGGACGCGCTGGCACTCGCCGCCTGTCTGGACGAACAACCCTCTCTGCAAGTCGCGTTGACCGCGTACGAGACGGAACGCCGACCGGTCGTCGCCTCCACCCAGCGCGCCGCCCGCGCCAGCCTGGAGTGGTTCGAGGACCTGCCCCTCCACCTCGGCCAGCCACCCCGCCGGTTCGCCTTCAGCCTGCTCACCCGCAGCCGCCGCGTCACCCACGACAACCTGCGGCTGCGCGACGCCCGCTTCACCGGGTCCGTGGAGCGCGAGTTCGGCTGCCCGCCTGGCGCGCCCCCGATGTTCACCCCGTTCCGGATGCGCGGACTGACCCTGCGCAACCGGGTCGTCGTCTCGCCCATGGACATGTACTCGGCGGCCGACGGCGTCCCCGGCGACTTCCACCTCGTGCACCTCGGCGCCCGCGCGCTGGGCGGGGCCGGACTGGTGATGACCGAGATGGTGTGCGTCAGCCCCGAGGGGCGCATCACGCCCGGCTGCACCGGCCTCTACACCGGCAGACAGGCCGAGGCATGGCGGCGGATCACCGACTTCGTGCACACGCGGGCACCCGGCACCGCGATCGGCGTGCAGCTCGGCCACAGTGGCCGCAAGGGCTCGACCAAGCCGATGTGGGAGGGCATGGACGAGCCGCTCGACGACGGCAACTGGCCCCTCGTCGCCGCCTCGCCCCTGCCGTACCGGCCGGGCGGCCGGGTGCCCCGCGAACTGTCCCGGGCCCAGCTCACCGACCTGCGGGAACAGTTCACGGCCGCCGCCGTGCGGGCCGCGCGGGCCGGTTTCGACCTGCTGGAACTGCACTGCGCCCACGGCTACCTGCTCTCCGGCTTCCTCTCCCCGCTCACCAACCACCGCACCGACGCCTACGGCGGCTCACCGGAGAAACGGCTCCGCTTCCCGCTGGAGGTGTTCGACGCGGTGCGCGCGGTGTGGCCCGGGGACCGGCCGATGACCGTCCGGATCTCCGCCACCGACTGGGCGGAGGGCGGCACCACGGCCGACGACGCGGTCGCGATCGCCCGCGCCTTCGCCGCGCACGGCGCCGACGCGATCGACGTGTCGACCGGGCAGGTCGTGGCCGACGAGACACCGGAGTTCGGGCGCTCGTACCAGACCCCGTTCGCCGACCGGATCCGGCACGAGGCGGGCGTCCCGGTGATCGCGGTCGGCGCGATCTCGTCCTGGGACGACGTCAACTCCCTGATCCTGGCCGGGCGTACGGACCTGTGCGCCCTGGGCCGCCCCCACCTCTACGACCCCCACTGGACGCTCCACGCGGCGGCCGAGCAGGGCTACGAGGGCCCGGGCGCGGTCTGGCCGACGCCGTACCTGGCGGGCAGCAGGCGGCCCCGGACCGGCCGCACGGACGCGCCCAAACCCCGGCTCGGCCTCGGGAGCTGAACCCCGGACGTCACGAGCCCCGCCCGTCCTGCGACGCGCCGGAGGCCGGGCGAGGAAGGGGAGAGGACGGGGCGAACGAGCCGAGGACCGGCCGGGCGGGGCCGCTACACGCCGGCGAACACCGCCCCCGCGTCCCGCAGCCGCTCGTGCAGGGAACGGAAGACGGCCGCCGAGCGGATGCCCGGCCAGTCGGCGGGGAGCAGGGCGGCGGGCAGGCCGGGGTCGGTGTAGGGGAGGTGGCGCCAGGAGTCCAGGGCGAGGAGGTAGTCGCGGTAGGCGTCCTCGGGCGGGGTGTCCGCGCGCCGCTCCCAGGCGCGCAGCACGCGCGCGTGCCGGTCCAGGAACGCCTCGTGCCGCTCGGCGATCCCGGCCAGGTCCCACCAGCGGGCCACGGCCTCCGCGGTGGGCGCGAAGCCCAGGTGCTCGCCGCGGAAGAAGTCGACGTAGGTGTCGAGGCGCAGGCGCTCCAGGGTGTGCCTGGTCTCCTCGTACAGCCGCGCGGGGGCGATCCACACGCCGGGGGCCGCCGTGCCGAAGCCGAGGCCGGACAGCCGGGAGCGCAGCACGTGCCGCTTCTGCCGCTCGGACTCCGGTACGGAGAACACGGCGAGGACCCAGCCCTCGTCCTCCGGTGGATCGGTGGCGTACACGCGCCGGTCGCCGTCGTCGAGCAATTGACGTGCCTCGGGCGAGAGTTCGTATCCGGCCGCGCCCTGCGCGGTGCGCGCCGGGAGGAGCAGGCCGCGCCGTTTGAGCCGGGACACCGAGGAGCGGACGGACGGGGCGTCCACGCCGACCGCGGCCAGCAGCCGGATCAGCTCGGCGACGGGCACCGGGCCCGGCACCGAGCGGCCGTACGCGCCGTAGAGCGTGACGATGAGGGATCTCGGAGCGTGGGGGACTTGCTGGTCGGACACGTTGATCATCTTAAGTCGTATGCGGATGACGGGATTCCCCGGCATCACGCACGGCCGTCCCCCGTCCCGGTGCGAGCGCGCAGCCGGAACCGCTGGAGCTTGCCGGTGGCCGTGCGGGGCAGGGCGTCCAGGAACACGATCTCCCGCGGGCACTTGTACGGCGCGAGCTCGGACTTCACGAAGGCGCGCAGCGCCTCGGCGTCGCGTTCCGCGCCCTCCTTCAGGACCGTGTACGCCACCACGACCTGGCCGCGCGCCTCGTCCGGCCGCCCGACCACCGCCGCCTCGACCACGTCCGGGTGGCGCAGCAGGGCGTCCTCGACCTCGGGGCCGGCGACGTTGTACCCGGCCGAGATGATCATGTCGTCGGCGCGGGCGACGTACCGGAAGTAGCCGTCGGGGTCGCGGACATAGGTGTCACCGGTGATGTTCCACCCGCCGCGCACGTACTCCCGCTGGCGCGGGTCGGCGAGGTAGCGGCAGCCGACGGGGCCGCGCACCGCGAGCAGTCCCGGCTCCCCGTCGGGCACGGGTGTGCCGTCGGCGTCCTGCACGCGCGCCTGCCAGCCGGGGACCGGAACTCCCGTCGTCCCGGGGCGGATCGCCCCGTCGGCGGCGGAGACGAAGATGTGCAGCAGTTCGGTGGCGCCGATGCCGTTGATGATCCGCAGCCCGGTGCGCTCGTGCCAGGCCCGCCAGGTGGCGGCGGGCAGGTTCTCGCCCGCCGAGACGCAGCGGCGCAGCGACGAGACGTCGTGGCCGTCGAGTCCGGCGAGCATCGCGCGGTAGGCGGTGGGCGCGGTGAACAGCACCGACACCCGGTGCTCGGCGATCGCGGGCAACAACTGGCCGGGGTGCGCCTGTTCGAGGAGCAGTGCGCTCGCCCCGGCCCGCAGCGGGAACACCACCAGGCCGCCGAGGCCGAAGGTGAAGCCCAGCGGGGGACTGCCGGCGAACACGTCGTCCGCGACCGGCTTCAGCACGTGCCGGGAGAAGGTGTCCGCGATCGCCAGCACGTCCCGGTGGACGTGCGTGCAGCCCTTGGGGCGTCCGGTGGTGCCGGAGGTGAAGGCGATCAGCGCCACGTCGTCGGCCGCGGTCGGCACGGCCTCGTACGGCGTCGTGGGCGCCGGGCGGTGCAGCAGGTCGCCGGGGGAGTCGCCGCCGTAGGTGGTGAGGGAGAGGTCCGGGATCTCCGCCTTGACCAGGTCGTCGACGGACCTGACGTCGCACAGGGCGTGGCGCACCTCGGCGATCTCGCAGATGGTGCTCAGCTCGTGCGGGCGCTGCTGGGCCAGCACGGTGACGGCGATCCCGCCCGCCTTCAGCACCGCGAGCCAGCAGGCGGCCAGCCACGGTGTGGTGGGGCCGCGCAGCAGCACCCGGTTGCCGGGGACGATTCCGAGGTCGCCGGTGAGGAGGTGCGCGAGCCGGTCCACGCGGGCGCGCAGCTCGCCGTACGTCCAGGTCGTGCCGTCGGGGGTGCGGAACACCGGGCGGCCGTCGGGCGGGCCGTGCAGCAGTGCGGCGGCGCAGTTCAGCCGGTCGGGGTAGTGCAGCTCCGGCAGGTCGAAGCGGAGCTCGGGCCACTGGCCGGGTGGCGGGAGGTGGTCGCGGGCGAAGGTGTCGACGTGCGCGGTGGCCCGTGGATTCATGACGGTTCGCCCCCTTGGCGTGGTGGGCTCGCATCAGGAGCGTATCGTGTTGGTGACGGCAGTCAACGGTCCGCGATAACCTCGGGAGTGGCCCGGCGGCGAGGGAAGGGACCGGCGATGACCGCATTCTCGCTCGAACCGGAACGACTCGCCTGGTGCGCGGAGCTGCGCGCCCTGGCCGCGGAACGCCTGCGGCCACTCGCCGAGAAGGGTGAACCCGGCCGGGTCAACCGTCCCCTCCTCGCCGAACTCGGCACCCTCGGCCTGCTGTCCCGCCTGTTCACCTCCGGCGCCCTCGATCTGTGCCTGATGCGCGAGTCCCTGGTCCACGCCTGCACCGAGGCGGAGACCGCCCTGGCCCTCCAGGGCCTCGGCGCCCACCCCGTCCACACCCACGGCACCCCCGCCCAGCGCGCCCGCTGGCTCCCCCGAGTGGCCGACGGCACCGCGGTGGCGGCCTTCGCCCTGAGCGAGCCGGACGCGGGCTCGGACGCGGCGTCCCTGTCCCTCACGGCGGAGCCGTCCGCCGCGACCGGCCCGGCAGCGCCGACCGGAAGGGCCGCGCCACCGCCCGCCCCGGCGCAGGGCCCGCACGGCGGTGCGCCGGACGCCCGGTTCACGGGCCGGGGCGAGGCGGCCGGACCGGTTGCGGGCCGCCGGGTGGGGGGTGAGCGCGGTGGGGCACCCGGCGCCGGGCCACGCCCGGCGGCGGGCCCGGTTCCGCCGGTTCTCGCCGTCCGGCCCGACGGGCCGGACGGCTGGCGGCTCACCGGGGAGAAGTGCTGGATCTCCAACGCCCCCGACGCCGACTTCTACACCGTCTTCGCCCGCACCACCCCCGGCGCCGGCGCACGCGGTGTGACCGCCTTCCTGGTCCCCGCCGACCGCCCGGGCCTCACCGGCAGTCGCCTCGACATGCTCTCTCCGCACCCCATCGGCGCCCTCCGCTTCGACGCCGTACCGGTGACCGCCGACGACGTGCTCGGCGAGGTCGACCGGGGGTTCCGGGTCGCCATGGACACCCTCAACCTGTTCCGCCCCAGCGTCGGCGCCTTCGCGGTCGGCATGGCCCAGGCCGCCCTGGACGCCACCCTCGCCCACACCGCCCGGCGGGACGCGTTCGGCGGCAAGCTGAAGGACCTCCAGGCCGTCGCCCACCAGGTCGCCGAGATGGCGCTGCGCACGGAGTCCGCCCGGCTCATGGTGTACGCGGCGGCGACGGCGTACGACGCGGGCGCCGACGGCGTCCCCGGGCGCGCCGCGATGGCGAAGCTGCTGGCCACCGAGACCGCGCAGTACGTCGTCGACCGGGCCGTCCAACTGCACGGGGCCCGCGCCCTGCGACGCGGGCACCTGCTCGAACACCTCTACCGCGAGGTCCGCGCACCCCGCGTCTACGAGGGGGCGAGCGAAGTGCAACGGGGCATCATCGCCAAGGAGCTGTACGGGAACCTGGAGGACCGGTGACCGCCGAGCGCGTCAACCCGCCCGAGCTCTCCCCGCCGGCCGGCTTCTCGCACGCCGTCGTCGCCACCGGCTCCCGGCTGGTGTTCCTGGCCGGCCAGACCGCCCTCGACGCCGACGGCGAGGTGGTCGGCGACACCCTGCCCGAACAGTTCACGCGGGCCCTCGCCAACCTCCTCACCGCCCTGCGCGCGGTCGGCGGCGCCCCCGCCGACCTGGCCCGCGTCACCGTCTACGCCACCGACGTGGCCGCGTACCGCGCCCACGCCCGCGAACTCGGCCGTATCTGGCGGGAGCTGGCCGGCCGGGACTACCCGGCGATGGCGGTCGTCGGGGTGGTCCGCCTGTGGGACGAACAGGCCCTGGTGGAACTCGACGGCTTCGCCCTGCTGCCCTGAGAGGGCGGCCGGACCGGCTCGGGCGGCGACCGCGAGCCGGTCGGCGGGGACCCGGTGCGGGGCGTCCCCGGCCGTCGGGGAGCAGCTCACCGGTGTCGTCGAGGACGATCGCACCGTCGCGCAGCGGGCTCCTTCTCCGCGCTTCACCCGAAGGGACGGGGCGGAGACGCCGGCAGGTCTCCTGAAACGCGGGTGCGTGAGGCGGTGCCGGTCCGGAAGGATGCACGGTGTGACTCCCGCGACCGACACAGCCCTGCCGCCGCCGTCCGTTCTGAAGGCGTTCCGGCTCGCCGGACGGCCTGAGCCGCTGGAAGGAGGCCAGGGGCAGAGTGTCCGAGTGGGCGATGTCGTGCTGAAGCCGGCCGGTGACGGTTCGGACGTGGAGTGGACCGCGAGGCTGATGGACGGTCTGCAGGACCGGGGGGACTTCCGTGTCCCGCGATTTCTGCGCTCGGTGAGCGGCGGTTTCGTCGTCGAGGGATGGGCGGCGACCCGGTTCCTGACGGGCGAGCCGGGGCCGGCCGGCAGATGGGATGCCCTGGTGGCCGCGGGGAGAGCCTTCCACGAGGCTCTGCGGGACGAGCCGCGCTCTGATCGGCTGGACGTGCACCGGCATCCGTGGGCGGTGGCTGATCGAGTTGCCTGGGGCGAGGCGACCGTGGAAGTAGCAGCGCCGATCCACCGGTCGGTCACCCGACTGCAGGCGCTCCGCGAACCCGTGGACGCTCGTTCTCAGCTCATTCACGGAGACCTGACGGGAAACGTCCTCTTCGCCCCCGGCCAGGCCCCCGCGATCATCGACTTCTCGCCGTACTGGCGACCGGTCGCCTACGCGGATGCGATCGTGGTGGTCGACGGCCTGCTCCATCACGGGGCCGGACCTCACCTGGTGGACTCGGTGGTCCCCGGAGCCGAGGGCGCTCAGATGCTTCTGCGGGCGCTGGTCTTCCGCCTGGTCGCACGGGGCGTACTGGCCGGACGCGGCGGTGCGCCGACCGAGGACGAGTTGATCGGGTTCGCCCGCGTGTCCCGGTTCGTCGAAGAGCGAATCGGCGGGTAGCACGGGTCGGACTCCTGTCGCATCGGGACGAGGGCACGGGATCCCGAGGCCGGCGTCTCCGACAGCGATGCCTCCTCGGAGCGGAGCCCGACGTGATGCGGCGTCCGGAACGTCGCACCGTCACGGGCGGCGGGTCCGTGCTTCCGCGCGGCCGCGATCCGCCACCTCATGAAGTCGAACAACCCGTTCACCCGCTCCGGCGCCGGAACCGCCCGCCGGGAAACGTGACAGCCCCCCGGACAATCCCGGGACGGTTCCCCGACGGCCGGGGCCGACTCGCCACCGAAGGGGTGACGGTGAGCGGTCCCGGACCCCGCGCCGGGTACTGGTGGAATCCCTCATCACACCCGTTCCGGGAGGTTCCCCATGCCCGTACGTCCCGTCCTCGGCGCCGCGGCCGGTTCCGCGCTGCTGCTGCTCGGCTTCACCGCGGCGGCCCCCGCGCCCGCGGCGGCCGCCCCCGCCGCCCCCTCGGAGTCCGTGACGGTGGACCAGGAGGGCCGGATGGCCGACGGAACCGTCACCCTCTCCGGTACCTACCGCTGCCTCGGCGGCGACGGACCGGTCTTCGTCGGCTCCTCGGTCCACCGGCCCTCGTCCGACATCCACTACTCCGTCGGCGGCACCCGCGCGGTCTGCGACGGCGAGGAGCACCGCTGGGAGAACACCGGGACCGTGCCCGCGGGCGCCCTCGAGGCGGGCCGGGCCCACGTCGAGGCGACCCTCATGGAGCTGCGTCCCAGCGGCATCCTCCTGGTGCCCGTCGTCCACGCGGTCGGGCACCGGGACATCACCCTGGTCGAGGGCTGACCCGGGTCCGGCCGCTCACGGCTCGCCGGCCGGCCAGTCCAGCAGACGCGCCCCGATCACCGCCGTCTGGAGCATGTAGCGGTGGGACGCGTCCGACGGGTCGGCGCCGGTGAGCTTGCGGATGCGCTCCAGGCGGTACGTCAGCGCGCGCACGCTCAGCGAGAGCCGCCGGGCCGCCTCCGCGGCGACACAGCCGGAGTCGAAGTACGCGGTGAGCGTGTCCAGGAGGGGCCCGGCACCGCCGCGGGCCGTGGTCAGCGGTCCCAGGGTGTGGTGCACCAGGTCGGCCATGGCCTGGCGGTCACGGGCCAGTACGGGATAGACGAGCAGGTCGGCGGCGCGCAGCACCGGGTCGTCGAGCCCCATCCGCTCGGCTATCTCCAGTGCGCTCAGGGCCTCCTCGTAGGACTGGACGACACCGCCGGGACCGGACCGCGGGCGTCCGATGGCGACCTGGCCGCCGTCGGTGGCGGCGTACGCCTGCTTCGCGAAGTACGTGAGCACCTCCTCCTGGTGCCCGGGCGCGACGCACAGCAGCCGGCCGTCCTTGGTGGTGAGCAGGATGCTGCGGTCACCGAACCGGGAGATCAGGGCGCGCTCCACCTGCCGCGGCACCGGGTCGCCCTCGTCGTGGGCGACCGCGCCCCGGGCGACGGCGACCGCGTGCGCGTGGGACAGCCGCAGCCCGAAGCGCTCGGCACGCTCCGCCAGCCGACCCAGGTCGCTGCGGCCGTAGAGCAGGTCGTCGATGAACTCCCGGCGCGCCGCCTCCTCCTGACGCACCGCCATCCGCTGCGCCCGCTCGTACCCCTCGGCGAACGCGTCCACGACCTGCTGTACGGCCGCGAGCGCGCCGTCGGCCGAGTCCGCCCCGCGCGGCCACGCGCCGCGGGCGCCGGACAGATGCGCGCTGACGAGGGAGCGCAGACCGAAACCCGCCTCCGCGGCCCGTTCCCCCAGGGCCCGCCGGGAGGCGATCTCGTCGCGGGTGAGACGTCTGCCCGTGGCCGCGACCTCGGCCAGGATGCGGGCATAGTCTTCGAAATACTCCTCCGGGATCTCCCGTTCCGTCACGCGTTCCCCTTGGTTTTTGACGCTTTCCTGACGCGCCGGTTGTGTCACACCGGCATCAAGACCCTAGGGAACATTGCCGGGTTACGGCAATGCGCGAGCACACACCGGGCGGGCAGCATGGTCCGCGGGGAGCACCGCGGATGGTTCCGGTGCCGGACACCGGCAGGTGTCCGGCACCGGAATCCGGAGGGGAGCGGTGCCACCCTCCCTACGAACGTGAACGGTGAGGGGGGGAGCGGGAGGGCTTGCCGGATACGGACGGCATCCGTCCGCACCCGGCGCAGAACCGCGGCGCCGATCTAGTCGTCTCCTCCTCCACCGGACCTTCACACGCCTCACCAACGAGGCACCGCTCGACCTGTTTCCTAGCCCGGGAGGACGTGTCCCATGGATGCCGCCACCGTGGGCATCGCCGTACTCGTCGGCGTCGCCCTGCTGCTCATACTCATCGGCCTGCTCGTCGTCTCCAAGCTGTTCCGCAAGGTGGAGCAGGGCAAGGCACTGATCGTCTCCAAGACCCGCAGGGTCGACGTGACCTTCACCGGGTCGGTCGTGCTGCCGGTGCTGCACAAGGCCGAGGTGATGGACATCTCGGTGAAGACCATCGAGATCACCCGGGCCGGCAAGGAAGGCCTGATCTGCCGGGACAACATCCGCGCGGACATCCGCATCACGTTCTTCGTCAAGGTCAACAAGACCGTCGACGACGTCATCAAGGTCGCCCAGGCCGTCGGCACCGCGCGGGCCAGCGACCGGAACACGCTCCAGGAGCTGTTCCACGCGAAGTTCTCCGAGGCGCTGAAGACCGTCGGCAAGCAGCTCGACTTCACCGACCTCTACACCAAGCGCGAGGAACTGCGGTACCGGATCATCGAGGTCATCGGCGTCGACCTCAACGGCTACCACCTCGAGGACGCGGCGATCGACTACCTGGAGCAGACGCCGCTGACCCAGCTCGACCCGGGCAACGTCCTCGACGCGCAGGGCATCCGCAAGATCACCGAGCTGACGGCGGTGGAGCACGTCCGCACCAACGAGGCCCAGCGCAACGAACAGAAGGAGATCACCCGGCAGGACGTCGACGCGCGCGAGGCGATCCTGGAGCTGGAGCGCCGGCAGGCCGACGCCGAGATCAAGCAGAAGCGGGAGATCGAGACCGTACGGGCCCGCGAGGAGGCCGAGACCGCGCGGGTGGTGGAGGAGGAGCGGCTGCGGGCGCAGAGCGCCTTCCTGCGCACCGAGGAACAGCTCGGCGTGCAGCGCGAGAACCAGGCCCGTGAGGTCGCCGTCGCCGCCAAGAACCGCGAGCGGGTCATCGCCGTGGAGAGCGAGCGCGTCGAGAAGGACCGCCTCCTCGAGGTCATCGCCCGCGAGCGGGAGACCCAGCTGACCCGGATCGCCGCCGACAAGGAGGTCGAGGCGGAGAAGCGGGAGATCGCCGAGGTCGTCCGGGAGCGGGTCGCGGTGGACCGTACGGTCGCCGAGCAGGAGGAGTCCATCAAGAAGCTGCGGGCCGTGGAGGAGGCGGAGCGGCAGCGGCAGGCCGTGATCATCGCCGCGGAGGCCGAGGCGCAGGAGAAGCTGGTCAAGGACATCAAGGCCGCCGAGGCCGCCGAGCAGGCCGCCACGCACCGCGCCGCCGAGGAACTCACCCTCGCCGAGGCCCGGCTGAAGACCGCCGACCTCGACGCGCGGGCCAAGGTGCGGCTGGCCGAGGGCGTGCAGGCGGAGGCCGCCGCCGAGGGACTGGCCGTCGTCCAGGTCCGCGACAAGGAGGCCGACGTCATCGAGAAGGCGGGCCGTGCCGAGGCCGAGGCCACCCAGGCCCGGCTGCGCGCGGAGGCCGAGGGAGCGCGGGCCAAGGCCCTCGCCGACGCGGAGGCCATCGGCAGCAGGCTGCGGGCGGAAGCGGCCGGCCTCACCGAGAAGGCGGCGGCGATGGCCGCCCTCGACGAGGCGTCCCGCGGCCACGAGGAGTACCGGCTGCGGCTGGAGGCGGAGAAGGACATCCGGCTGGCCGGACTGGACGTGCAGCGGCAGGTCGCCGAGGCGCAGGCCACGGTCCTCGCCACCGGACTGGAGAACGCGGACATCAACATCGTCGGCGGCGAGTCGGTCTTCTTCGACCGGCTGGTCTCCTCGATCGCGCTCGGCAAGGGCGTGGACGGCTTCGTCAAGAACTCCGAGACCGCGCAGGCCCTCGCCGGGCCCTGGCTGGACGGCTCGGCGAGCTTCACCGACGACCTGAGCCGGATCCTGGGCTCCGTCTCCACCGCCGACGTGCAGAACCTCACGGTCTCCGCGCTGCTGATGCGGCTGATGCAGCAGGGCGGTGAGAACACCGGCCGGTTCCAGGAACTGATCGAGAAAGCCGGTGAGCTGGGCCTCTCGGACACACCGCTGGCCGTGCCGAACGGCCGCGCCGGGGCCTGACCACCCTCCGGCCGGGAGCCGCCGCACAGGGGACGGCGGCTCCCGGCCGCACCTTCCGAGAGGCAGCCAGCCATGACCACCGGCACCCACGAGCCCATGAACACGGCCCCGCGCAGGACCCCGGGCCCGGGCACACCCGCAACCGGCACCGCTCCCGGCCGTCCCGGGACCGACGCCGGCACCGCTCCCGCGACCGGTGCCGCCGCCGCGTCCGGCGCCGGCCACGGCACGCCCGGAGCGAGCGGCTCCGGAGGGGCGCCCGGCACGGACCGGACGCAGGGCGCGGACCGAACGCAGGGCGCGCCCGGCGGGGGCTCCGGGCGGGGCGGAGCCCCCGGGAGGTCCGAACCGGCCGGATCCCGCGGGGCGTCCGGAGGAACCGGATCCCGCGGGGCGTCCGGCGCGGACACCGCTCGCGGGCGGGCCGGCGCCGACGGGCCCCACGAGGCGCCCGGTACGCCCGCGCCGGGCGGGACCGACGCGGCGGACGACGGCGGCGCCTACCGGATACTGCGCGACCGCCTGGCCGCCCAGGCCGCCGAACTCGCCCGCCGCGCCGAGGCGCTGAACCACCGCCGCGCCGAGGAGTTCGGCGCCCCCGAACTGCGCCTCACCGGCACCGAGCGGCTGCGCACCGACCGCACCGCCGTGCCCCGCGACATCGTCGCCGTCGGCGACGTGCTCCTCTTCGGATACGAGGCCCGGCCCCGGCCCGAACGGGACACCGCGGTCGCCGACGTCCTCGCCCCGCACGACCGCGACCTGAACCGCCTCCCCGACGACGCCGTCCCCGGACTCCTCGACGACCCCGGCTTCGTCCGCGAGTTCGCCGCCCTGCACCGCTACTACCGCCAGGCCCGCCTGCTGCGGCTGCGCCGGACCGACGGCAAGCTGCTCGCCGTCTTCCAGACCGGTGAGAAGGCCGGCGACATCCGCGTCCTGCGCTGGACGATCCCGGAGGACGGCCGGTCGGCGGTCTTCCTGGACGCGCGCGGCGACCGCGACCACGCCCGCACCCCGCCCGCCGACATCGACTGGACGCCCACCACCCGCGAGGACCACGTCCTCGGCCGCCACCCGCACATCTCCGTCCAGGGCGAGGTGTTCGTCGACACCCTCGGCGGCACCCTCACCGTCAAGACCGAGAATGACACCACCACCCCCGACGGCATCCACAGCGAACCGGTCGACGAGCCCCTGCAGTCCCTCGCCGACGCCGAGATCGCCCACGCCCGCGTCGGCCCCCTGATCCTGCTGCGGATCCTCCCCTACAAGGAGACCGCCCACCGCCACCTGGTCTTCAACACCCTCACCCGGTCCGTCGTCCGCCTCGACGGCATCGGACAGGGGGCCCGCCGGCTCCCCGACGACCAGGGCATCGTCTTCCCCGGCGGCTACTGCCTCGCCGCCGGCCCCCACAAGACGTACGAACTCGACACCACCGGCATGGAGTTCGCACGCGAGGTGCGCTCCCCGTACGGCGAGGACGTGCTGTACGTCTTCCACGCGCCCGGACACGGACGCGCGCTGCTGCTGTCGTACAACCTCATCCGCGAGGCGGTCGCCACTCCGATGGCCTGCCACGGCTGGGCGCTGTTCGACGACGGACTCCTCGCCCTGCTGCGCCCCGACGGCGACGAACCCGCCCGCGTCCACCCCGTGCAGTCGTGGCAGTCGCCCTACGTCTCCGACACCCACGCCGCCGCACAGCCCGTCGGTGAGGGCCCGCTGGCCCGGGTCGGCAACGCCGACCTCGTACGCGGCATCTCCGACTGTCTGTCCCTGGCCCGTTCCGTCGCCGGGACCACCCCCACCACCGAGGTGTACACGGCCCTGGTGGCCGCCTGTGTCCGCGCACTCGACGCCCACCATTGGCTGGGCGACACCGAACTCGGCGATCTGCGCACGCCGTTGGAAGAGATGCGGGCCACCTCCGACCAGGTGCTGGCCGAGTTCGAGACCGTACGCGACCTCACCCGCCGGGCGGCCGAAGCGCTCGACGAGGCGGCCGGCCGGATCGCCTCGGTGGTGCGCCGGCTGCGCGGCGAGCAGCCCCGCGAGGCCGCCGCCTGGGTCGCCGGACTGACCGAACTCCGCCACGCCCAGGGCCATCTGCTGACCCTGAAGGAGATGCGGTACGCGGACCATGCCCGCATCGACGCCCTCGCCGACGGCGCCGAGGGCGACCTCGCCTCCTTCGGGCAGCGCGCGATCGCCTTCCTGGCCCGCGAGGACGCCTTCGCCGCCCATCACGCGGACGTCGAACGGCTGGCCGCCGACGCCGAGTCGGTCACCACCACCGCCGAGGCCGCCCCGGTCGCCGCGCGCCTGGACGAACTGGCCGACGGACTGCGCACGGTGACCGAGGTGGTCGCCGGGCTCGACATCGCCGACGCCACCGTCCGCACGGCCGTCCTGGAGCGGATCGCCGAGGCGACGGGCGGCGTCAACCGGGCCCGTGCCACCCTCGACGCCCGTCGCCGGTCCCTCCTCGACCGGGAGGCGCGCGCCGGTTTCGCCGCCGAGCTCTCCCTCCTCGGCCAGACGGTCACCGGCGCCCTCGCGGCGGCGGACACCCCGGAGGCCTGCGACGAGCAACTGACCCGGGTGCTGGCCCAGTTGGAGGCGCTGGAGTCCCGGTTCGCCGAGTTCGACGACGTCCTCGGCGAGCTCGCCGACCGGCGCGCCGAAGTCTACGAGGCGTTCTCCGCCCGCAGGCAGAGCCTCTCCGACGCCCGCGCCCGCCGCGCCGAACAGCTCGCTGCCGCCGCCGCCCGCGTACTGGAGACGATCACCCGCCGCTGTGCCACGCTCCCCGACGCCGACGCGGTGAGCACCTACTTCGCCTCCGACCCGCTCGTCGCCAAGGTCCGCCGCACCGCCGACGCCCTGCGCGGACTCGGCGACCGCGTCCGCGCCGAGGAACTCGACGGCCGGCTGCGCTCCGCCCGCCAGGAGGCCGCCCGCGCCCTGCGCGACCGCACCGACCTCTACGCGGACGGCGGACGCGCCCTCCGCCTGGGCGGCCACCGGTTCGCCGTCTCCACCCAGCCCCTCGACCTCACCGTCGTCCCGCACGGCGACGGCCTCGCGCTCGCCCTCACCGGCACCGACTACCGCGCCCCCGTCACCGACCCCGCCCTCCTCGCCGCCCGCCCGCTGTGGGACCGGCACCTGCCGTCCGAGTCGCCCGAGGTCTACCGCGCCGAACACCTTGCCGCCCGCCTGCTGCACGACCCCGGCCCCGACGCCCTGACCGGCGCCGGCGACCTCGCCGCCCTGGTCCGCCGGACCGCCGAGGAGGCGTACGACGAGGGGTACGAGCGAGGCGTCCACGACCACGACGCCACCGCGATCCTCACCGCCGTCCTGCCCCTGTACGACGGCGCGGGCCCGCTGCGCCACGAGCCCGCCGCCCGCGCCCACGCCCTGCTGTACTGGACGCACGGCACCACGGCCCAGGAGCGCGCCGACCTCACCCGCCGCGCCCGCTCCCTGGCCCGCGTCCGCGACGCCTTCGGCCCGCCGCCCGCCCTCGACGCGCTGCGGAAGGAACTCGCGGGGGCCGTACGCGCCTGGGACGAGGACGCCGCCGTCCGCCCGGAGGCCTGCGCCGCGTACCTCTTCGACGAACTCACCACCGGACCCGAGGGCTTCGTCATCGCCGCCCGCACCCGCGCCCTGCTCGACGCCTTCCGCCGCACGGTCACCACCGAGGCGTACGACGACGACCTCACCGCCCTCACGGACCTCACCGCCCGCCGCCAACTGGCCGAGGCCTGGCTGACCGCGTACGCCGCGACCACCGGGGACGAGCCGGCCGCCGGCGACCTCGCGGAGGCCGTGGCCGCCGAACTCTGCCCGGACGCGCCCCGTCACACCTCGAACGCGCCCCTGACCGTCACCGTGGACGGCCTGCTCGGCACCCACCCCCGGATCACCGACCGCCGCCTCACCCTCCGCCTGGACGAATTCCTCGCCCGCACCGAGGAGTTCAGGCAGCGTGACGTGCCCGCCTTCCGTGCCTTCCAGCGCCGCCGCACCGCCCTGGTGGCCGCCGAGCGCACCCGGCTGCGCCTGGACGACCACCGGCCGCGCGTGATGGCGACGTTCGTCCGCAACCGCCTGGTCGACGAGGTCTACCTCCCGCTGGTCGGCGACAGCCTCGCCAAACAGCTCGGCACCACGGGCGAGTCGGGCCGCACCGGCACCGGCGGCCTGCTGCTGCTCGTCTCCCCGCCCGGCTACGGCAAGACGACCCTCATGGAGTACGTCGCCGACCGCCTCGGCCTGGTCCTGGTGAAGATCAGCGGCCCGGCCCTCGGCCACGCGGTCACCTCGCTCGACCCGGCCGAGGCGCCGAACGCCACCGCCCGCCAGGAGATCGAGAAGATCAACTTCGCGCTGGCGGCCGGCAACAACACCCTCCTGTACCTCGACGACATCCAGCACACCTCACCCGAACTGCTGCAGAAGTTCATCCCGCTGTGCGACGCCACGCGCCGGATGGAAGGCGTGTGGGAGGGCGAGCCGCGCACCTACGACCTGCGCGGGAAGCGGTTCGCCGTCTGCATGGCCGGCAACCCCTACACCGAGTCCGGCGAGGCCTTCCGGATCCCGGACATGCTGGCCAACCGCGCCGACGTGTGGAACCTCGGCGACGTCCTCACCGGCAAGGAGGACGTCTTCGCGCTCAGCTTCGTGGAGAACGCCCTCACCGCCAACCCGGTGCTCGCCCCGCTCGCCGGCCGTGACCGCGCCGACCTCGACCTGCTGATCCGCCTCGCCGGGAACGACCCCACCGCCCGCGCCGACCGCCTCACCCACCCCTACGCCCCCACCGAACTGGACCGCGTCCTGGCGGTGTTGCGTCACCTCCTCACCGCCCGCCGGACCGTCCTCGCCGTCAACGCGGCGTACATCGCCTCCGCCGCCCGGTCCGACGAGGCCCGCACCGAGCCGCCGTTCCGGCTCCAGGGCTCCTACCGCAACATGAACAAGATCGCCCAGCGGATCCAGCCCGTCATGAACGCCGCCGAACTGGCCGCCGTCATCGACGACCACTACACGGCCGAGGCCCAGACCCTCACCACGGGCGCCGAGGCGAACCTCCTCAAACTCGCCGAACTGCGCGGCACGCTCACCGCCGAACAGGCGGCCCGCTGGACCGAGGTGAAGTCCGCCCACGTCCGCACCCTCACCCTGGGCGCCCCCGACGAGGACGCCCTGTCCCGCGCGGTCGCCGCCCTCGCCCTCCTCGGCGACCGGATCGCCGCCGTCGAGTCGGCCATCACCCGCGCCGCGGACCCGCGCCGGCTTCCGCGGGGCACCGACGGGCCGCCCACGCCCCGGTGACCTCAGGGAACGTGCGCGTCGCCTTCGCCGGCGGACGCGGCCACCAGGGCCGCCAGTTCCTCCGGGGAACGGGGGCCGGCGGCCGAGCCGGTCACCAGCCCCTGCGCCCGCAGCAGCCGCCCGACCGCCACCCCCCACGGCAGCCGCAGCCCCGCCGCCGCGAGGAGGTCCGTGCGGGCCAGCACCTCGGCCGCCGGACCGGTGTGCGTGCCCGACGGGGTGAGCAGGGCCGCGTCGTCGGCCCAGCGCAGGGCGAGGTCCACGTCGTGGGTGGCCATGACGACCGTCGTGCCGCCCGCGCGCAGCCCCTCCAGGGTGGCCAGCAGGCGTTCCTGGCCGTCCGGGTCCAGGCCCGCCGTCGGCTCGTCCAGGATCAGCACGCGGGGCCGCATGGCGACCGCGCCCGCGATCGCCGTCCGCTTGCGCTGCCCGTAGGACAGCAGGTGCGTGGGACGGTCGGCGAGAGCGGTGATGTCCAGCGCGGCGAGCGACTCCGCCACCCGGGCGCGCACCTCCGCGTCGGGCAGGCCGAGGTTGAGCGGCCCGAACGACACGTCCTGGCCGACCGACGCCGCGAACAACTGGTCGTCGGGGTCCTGCACCACCAGCTGCACGGTGGTCCGCAGCGCCGTCAGCCCTTTGCGGTCGTACCGCACCGCCCGGCCCTCGACGGTCAACTCGCCGCCGTCCGGCCGAAGTCCACCGCTCAGCAGTCGCATCAGCGTCGTCTTGCCGCTGCCGTTGCGTCCCAGCAGCGCCAGCGCGCGCCCCTCGCGCACCTCGAAGTCCAGGCCGCTGAGCACGGGCGGGCCGTCCTCGTACGCGAACGACGCGCCCCGCAGGGCCACCAGGACGGACTCGCTCACGACAGGGGCCTTTCCAGTACGAAGGTGAGGGCGGCCAGCGCCGCCAGCAGCGCCGTGCTCAGCACCGTGAACCGGACGGAGATACGGGCCTCGGGCACCAGCACGCGCAGGGTGCCGTCGTAACCGCGTCCGGCGAGCCCCGTCTGCAGCCGCGCCGCCCGGTCGAAGGACCGGACGAACGCGGTCGCGCCCAGCCCGCCCAGCGAACGCCACGTCGCCGCCCGGGTGGTGTGCCCGAGCCGGGCCGCCTGCGCCTGGCTGACGCGGCGCACCGAGTCCAGCAGCAGGAAGCTCATCCGGTACGTCACCAGCGCCACGTCCACGAGCGGGGCCGGTACCCCGGCCCGTACCAGGCGCGGCAGCAGATCCGACATGGGCGTGGTGAAGGCGAACAGCAGCACGCCCAGCGAGGCCGCCGACGTGCGCAGCAGCAACTCCCCGGCGCGCGGCGGCCCGTCCTCGGCCCAGGACACGAACCCGCCCGGCCCGCCCACCCGTACCAGCAGGGGCAGCGCCCCGGTGACGCAGAAGCCCAGCGGCACCCGGTACGCCCGCCACAGCCGTCGGCCCGGCACCCCCGCCGGGCCGAGCAGCAGCGCGAGCGCCGTCACCAGCACCAGGGCCGCGCCCGGCCACGGCGGCAGCGAGATCGCGAGCACGGTGAGGCCCAGTCCCAGCACGGCCTTGTCCACGGGATGACGGTGGCGCCAGCGGCTGCTGTGCGCCGCCGCGTCGATCGGCAGCACGTGCCGTCAGACCCGTCGTCGTCCGGGGGCGGCCCCGGTACCGGCGTCCGTGCCGGCCTCGGCCCCGGCGTCCGTGTCCGCCTCCGCCCGCAGCCGCTCCAGCGCCCGCGCCTCCCCCTGCCGCCGCCCGCGCCGCACCCCGAAGTAGTACGCGAGGACGCCCGCGCCGATCGCCGCCTGGAGGGCGAACAGCGCCGACTCGATCTCCCCGGACGGCGGTTCGTACAGCGGCGAGAACCACGGCTCGTAGTCCGGGTCGATCTCGGTGATCGCCGTCTCGGCCTCGGCGTCCGCGCCCGTGAACGGCTCCTCCTTGTGGTCGCCGAGCCCGAACACCAGCGGGATCACGGCGAGCGCGGCCACCAGCACCAGCAGCAGCGTGTTGATCTTCGCGTTGCGGCTCATCGGGCCACCGCCTCCGCCGAGTCGGACGACTTCGCCGTCTGCCGCCCGGCCACCGACGCCACCAGCACGCCGAGCCGCGTCAGCTCCCCCTTGCTCGACTGCACCAGCATGCGCATCACCAGCACGGTCAGCAGCCCCTCGCTCACCGCGAGCGGGATCTGCGTCACGGCGAAGACGGAGCCGAACTTGCCCAGCGCGCCCCAGAATCCGCTCCCCGGGTCGGGGAAGGCGAGCGCCAGCTGCACGCTCGTCACGCAGTACGTCGACAGGTCGGCGACGAACGCGCCGCAGAACACCGCGACCATCAGCGGCACGTCGTACCGGCGCAGCAGCCGGTAGATCCCGTACCCGGCCCAGGGGCCGACGACCGCCATCGAGAAGACGTTGGCGCCCAGCGTGGTCAGCCCGCCGTGGGCGAGCAGCAGCGCCTGGAACAGCAGGGTGATGGTGCCCAGCACCGCCATGACCGGCGGCCGGAACAGGATCGCGCCGAGCCCCGTGCCGGTGGGGTGGGAGCAACTCCCGGTGACGGACGGCAGTTTCAGTGCGGACAGGACGAACGTGAACGCTCCCGACGCGCCGAGCAGCAGGGTGCTCTCGGGATGTTCCCGTACCTCACGGACGAGCGACCGGGCTCCGTGGACGACGAACGGCGCCGACGCGACGCCCCAGGCGACCGCGTGCGCCGGTGGCAGAAAACCCTCGGCTATGTGCATGGCTCAGCAGACCCTCTCCAGCACCTCGTGGATGGTTGACGTGCCTTGGCCGGTCTCCTGGCTGACGGGTACCACCGCCCGTGCTCCGCCTTCCCGGGTTCCGAAGAACCCAGTGGCTGCCCGTGAGGGCCGGAGCCGGACTTCCCGATCACAGTGGCGAGGGCCGCACCGGTATCGCACCGATTTCCCGTCACCAAGGCGTGGTGACAGTAGTGCCCGTTCCGGTCCGGTGACAAGCGGCCACCGGGGGCGCGCGGACGGCGCCCGGCGGCTCACACCCCGGCGCGCACCTGCGCACTTGACACGAGCGGTGCCGTCTGTGGGGGCGGGGGAGTGGGGGCCGTCGTCCTGGGCAGTACCTTGCTGCAATTAATATGCAACAACGGTTTTCAGGCAACAGGAATGTGAGGTTCGATGACGACCCGACGAATACGGGGTACCGCCGCCGCGCTCGCGATGGCCGGTGCGGTCGCCGCCTGCTCGGCGCCGGGCGACGGCGGCGCGGACGGCGGGGCGTCCGCCGAATCCGTCGTGATCGGGGTCCCGTCCGAACCGGACACCCTCAGCCCCCTGCTCGGCTACGGCAAGGACGGCAACTCCAAGATCTTCGACGGACTCCTCGCCCGCGACGCCGACATGAGGCTGAAGCCCGCCCTGGCGAAGGCGCTCCCCGAGGTCACCGACGGCGGCCGCACCTACACGTACACCCTGCGCGACGACGTGAAGTTCAGCGACGGCGAGCCGCTCACCGCCGACGACGTGGTCTTCACGTACGACACCGTGCTGGACGAGAAGACCAACAACACCGCCAAGAGCGAACTGGACGCCGTCAAGGACGTCCGGGCCGAGGGCGACGACAAGGTCGTCTTCACCCTCGACTACCCCTACGCGGCCTTCGCCGCCCGCACGGTGCTGCCCGTCGTCCCCGAGCACATAGCGGGCGGACAGGACCCCAACACCGGCCCGTTCAACACCAAGCCGGTCGGCACCGGACCGTACGTCCTCACCGGCTGGAGCAAGGGCGAGAAACTCACCTTCAAGGCCAATCCGGACTACTGGGGCGGCGCCCCGAAGGTGAAAAAGCTCACCATGGCGATCATCGCCGACGACGACGTCCGCGCCACCCGGCTGCGCTCCGGCGACCTCGACGGCGCGGCCCTCCCGCCCAACCTCGCCGCCACCTTCAAGGACGACGACGGGAAGAAGACGTATCAGGCGACGTCGTACGACTTCCGCGCCGTCAGCCTCCCCACCGGCAACCCCGTCGCCGGCGACACCGCGATCCGCCGCGCCCTGGACCTCGCCGTGGACCGCACGACCATGGTCGACAAGATCCTCGACGGCGCCGGCCGCCCCGCCTACGGTCCGCTGCCCGTCGACGACCCCTGGTTCGCCGAGGACGTCGAACGCCCCCAGGACCTCGGCAAGGCCAAGGGCATCCTCGACGAGGCCGGCTGGAAGACCGGAAAGGACGGCATCCGCGCCAAGGACGGCCGCCCCGCCCGCTTCACCCTCTACTACCCCTCCGGCGACAAGGTCCGCCAGGACCACGCCCTCGCCTACGCCTCCGACGCCAAGAAGGCCGGCATCGACGTCAAGGTGGAGAGCGCCACCTGGGAGGTCATCGAACCCCGGATGAAGCACGACGCCGTCCTCGCCGGCTTCGGCAGCACCGGCGACCCCGACTTCGGCCTCTACACCCTCCTGCACTCCTCCCTCGCCGGCGACGGCTTCAACAACATGGCCCTCTACGACAACCCGGCCGTCGACGAGGCCCTCGACACCGGCCGCCGCGGCCAGGACCCGAAGGACCGCGAGGCCGCCTACGACACCCTCCAGCGCGAACTGGTGAAGAACCCCGGCTACACCTTCCTCACCCACATCGACCACCTGTACGTCCTCGCCGACCGCTGGAAGGACCTCACCACCCAGACCGAACCCCACGAGCACGGCTTCGCCAGCGGCCCCTGGTGGAACGTCGAGGACTGGCAGCCCGCCGCATGACCACCCTCCCCTGGGGAGAGATGACCCGGCTCACGGCACGGCGGGCCCTGTTCGCCGTGCCGGTGCTGCTGGTCGTCACCTTCGGCGTGTTCGCCGTCGCCGCCGCCTCCCCCTTCGATCCCGTCAAGGCGTACGCCGGCACCGCCGCGCTCGGCGCCGACCAGGAGACCCTGGACCGGCTGCGCGAGAACCTCGGCGTGGACCGGCCGTTCACCGCCCGCTGGTGGGACTGGCTGACCTCCGCGGCCGGCGGCGACCTCGGCCGGTCCACCGTCATGCGCCAGCCCGTCGCCGAGGTCATCGGCGAACGCCTGGTCTGGTCGGCCCTGCTGTGCGCCGTCGCGTTCGCCGTCGCCGTCCTGCTCGGTACCGTGCTCGGCGTCCTCGCCGCCCGCCGCCCCGGCTCGCTCCCCGACCGTGCGGTCACCTCCCTCGCGTACGCCCTGGAGGCCGCCCCGGTCTTCTGGACCGCCCTGCTCGCCGTCTGGCTGTTCGCCCTGAAGCTGGACGTCCTCCCGGCCGGCGGCCTCACCGACACCGGCAGCGACCAGGTCACCTTCGGCCAGGTCACGAGCCATCTGATCCTGCCCGCAGGCGTCCTCGCCGTCTCCCAGCTGCCCTGGTTCACCCTCTACGTCCGGCAGGGCGTCGGTGACGCCCTCGCGGAGGACCCCGTGCGCGGCGCCCGCGCCCGCGGCCTGAGCGAACGCACCGTCCTGCTCGGCCACGCCCTGCGCTCCGGACTGCTGCCCGTCCTCACCCTGATCGGTTCCCGCGTCCCCGAGCTCATCACCGGCGCCCTGCTGGTGGAGACCGTGTTCAGCTGGCCGGGCATCGCCTCGGCCACCGTCGAGGCGGCCACCTCCGTGGACTTCCCGCTCCTCGCCGCGCTGACCACCCTCGCCACCGCCGCCGTCCTCGCCGGGAACCTCCTCGCCGACCTGCTCTACGGACTGATCGACCCGAGGGTGAAGCTGAATGAGATGTGACTCCCATGGACGTGCCACCCATGGACGTGCCACCCATGGACGTGATCCCCACGGAGGCAACCCCCATGGCCGCTGACACCACCACCGTGACGAAGACGGCGTGGCGCGCACACGGCACCGCCCGCCGCTCCACCCACACCCTGCGGCTGTACGTCTCCGCCGGACTCGTCGCCGTGACCGTCCTCGCGGTGCTCCTCGTCCCCCCGCTGGTCCGGCTCGACCAGCAGGCGGTCGACCTCGCCGCCAAACTCCTGCCGCCGTCCTGGTCCCACCCCTTCGGCACCGACGACGTGGGCCGCGACCTGCTGCTGCGCTGCGTCTACGGGCTGAGGGTGTCGTTGCTGGTGGGCGTGGTGGCCGCGCTCGCCGCCACCGTGATCGGCACCGCCGTCGGCGCCACCGCCGGCGCGCTCGGCGGCTGGGCCGACCGCGTGGTCATGCGCCTGGTCGACACCTTCTCCTCCGTACCGCACCTGCTGCTCGGCGTCTTCATCGTCGCCATGTTCCGGCCGGGCGTCTGGCCGGTGGTGGTCTCCGTCGGCCTCACCCACTGGCTGTCCACCGCCCGCATCGTCCGCGCCGAGGTCCTCTCGCTGCGCTCCCGCCCCTACATCGACGCGGCCGTCTCCGGCGGCGCCTCCCGGTGGCGGGTCGTCGTGCGGCACCTGCTGCCCGGCGTGCTGCCCCAGGCCGGCCTCGCCGCCGTCCTCATGGTGCCGCACGCCATGTGGCACGAGTCGGCCCTGTCCTTCCTCGGCCTCGGCCTGCCCACCCACACCGCCAGCCTCGGCACCCTCATCCAGGGCGCCCGCGGCTCCCTGCTCGCCGGACAGTGGTGGCCGACCCTCTTCCCCGGCCTGTTCCTGATCATCCCCACCCTCGCCGTCGCCGGCCTCGCCGGTGTCTGGCGGGAGCGGATCAATCCCCGCCGCCGATCGGAGCTGACGCTGTGACGACCGAGCGACCTCCCGTGCTGTCGGTGCGCGGCCTGTCCGTACGCTTCCTGCTGCCGGGCGGACGCCGCGTCGCCGCCGTCACCGACGCCCGCTTCGACGTGGCGCCCGGCGAGTGCCTCGCCCTGATCGGTGAGAGCGGCTGCGGCAAGTCCGTCCTCGCCTCCGCCCTCCTCGGCCTGCTCCCCGCCAACGCGCAGACGGCCGGCCACGCCCACCTCGGCGACCTGGACCTGCTGACCGCCGGCGAACGCACCCTCGCCCGCACCGTGCGGGGTCGCCGCATCGGCCTCATCCCGCAGAGCCCCGCCGCCCACCTCACCCCCGTACGCACCATCCGCTCCCAACTGGAGGAGACGGTCGCCCAGCTCACCGGCGTCCGGGGCCGCGCGGCCCTGCGCGCGGCGGCCGAACGGGCCGCCGGACGCGCCGGGTTCCCGCCGGACCACCTCGACCGCCATCCCCATGAACTCTCCGGCGGCCTGGCCCAGCGCGCCGCCACCGCCCTCGCCCTGGTGGGCGAGGCACCCCTCCTGCTGGCCGACGAACCCACCACGGGCCTGGACCGCGACCTGGTGGACCGCACCGTCGACGAACTGCGCCGCCACGTCGACGCCGACGGCGACCGGGCCCTGCTGATGATCACCCACGACCTCGCGGCGGCGGAACGCGTCGCCGACCGGGTGGCCGTCATGTACGCGGGCCGCATCGTCGAACTGACCGAGGCGGACGCCTTCTTCGGTACACCGGGCCCCCGCCACCCCTACAGCCGGGGTCTGCTGGACGCCCTCCCCGACCGGGCCTTCACCCCCATTCCCGGCATGCCCCCCGAACTCGGCGCCCTCCCCGACGGCTGCGCCTTCGCCCCCCGCTGCGACCGCGCCACCGACACCTGCACGGCGCTCCCGCCCTTCACCGGATCGGTCGCCTGCCACCACCCGGCCCCGGCACCCGCCCCGGAGGACATCCGTGCTTGAACTGCGCTCCATCACCGCCGGATACGACCGGCGGGCTCCCGCCGTACGGGACGCCACCCTCACCGTCACCCCCGGCGAGTCCGTCGGCCTGCTCGGCCCCAGCGGCTGCGGCAAGTCCACCCTGGCGAGGGTCGCCGCCCTCCTGCACCGCCCGGACGCCGGGGACGTCGTCCTCGACGGCACCCCCGTACGCCGCTGGCGCCACCGCGCCCCGCGCGAGCTGCGCACCGCCGTCGGCGTCGTCTTCCAGCAGCCCCGCCTCTCCGCCGACCCCCGTCTGCGCCTGGCCGACCTGATCGCGGAGCCCCTGCGCGCCACGGGCCGCCGCTCGTCCGTCCCCGGCCGGGTGGCCGAACTCGCCGGAACCGTCGGCCTGACCCCCGACCTGCTCACCCGCCGCCCTCACGAGGTCAGCGACGGTCAGCTCCAGCGCGCCTGCCTGGCCCGCGCGCTGGTGCTGCGCCCCCGCTGGCTGATCTGCGACGAGATGACGGCCATGCTGGACGCGTCGACCACGGCCGCGCTGGTCGGGGCCGTCGAGGCCTACCGCGCCTCGACGGGCGCGGGCCTGCTGGCCGTGGGCCACGACCGGGTCCTCCTGAACCGCTGGTGCGACCGCACGGTCCACTGGGACACGGTCACCGGAGGATGAGGCGGGGGGCATCGGGTTCCTTACCGCCTCACGGCATCGTGCGCGGTCCGGATCGGCCGGACGTCGGGCGCAGCACCAGGCAGACGAAGCCGAAGACGTCCCGGTAGACGCGCAGCCAGCCGTCGCGGTGGGCGGTGGCCGTGGCCAGGGCCTGCGCGCTGTCCGGGTCGTCCGGGTGGTCCAGGGCCCATGAGGCCAGCGATCCCGTCCACGCCCACTCGTAGTCGTCGAGCTCCTCACGTGTGCTGATGTGCCCGTGGACGGGGGTCCATCCGTCGGCGACGACGCGGTCCGTCGTGGCCGGCAGGTCGCTGAGCTCGCCGAGCATCCCGACGGCCTCGGGGGAGGGCTCCCGCGCCCAGAACCCGTCACCGATCAGGACGCGTCCGCCGGGAGCCAGGTGCCCGCGGGCCGCCGCGAGGGTGGCGGGCAGACCGCCGAAGGCATGGGTGGCCCCGACGCTGATCACCAGGTCGAAGGCGTGGGAGGCGGCGAAATCCCGGGCATCCTCGTGATGGAGCACGAGGCGTTCCTGAACCCCGCGCACGCGCGCCGCCTCCCGGGCACGCTCCAGCGAGCCCGCGGAGACGTCCACGCCCTCGGCCCGCAGTCCCGGATACGCGGCCAGGGCGCGCAGCAGCCACTCCCCGCCGCCGCAGCCGAGGTCGAGCACCCGGGCGTTGTCGTGCGGGACAGCACGTTCCAGCAGCCGCCGTACCGAGTCGTCGTCGAGCGGGGCCGCGATCGGGTGATCCGCGTGGGCAAGCAGGGAGATCTGTTCACGACGCACCGCCGGAGCCTGACACGGGCGGAGCCGGCACGCACCCCTTTTTCCGCCGGGCGGCCGGTACAGGCGGCCGGAACCGCCTGTACCGGGTGGGGTCAGATCTCGATACAGCCTGTACCGGGTGAGGTCAGACCTCGGTGCCCTCCATGAACGCCTCCTCGCCGAGCGCCCCCGCCGCGAAGCCGCCGAAGAAGCCCTCCATGAGCTCCTCGACGCGCACCTCGGTGGCGTTCGCCGGGGCCGTGGCCTTCTCGCCCCCGCCCAGGCGCAGCACCAGCGCGAACTTCTTGACCTTCGCCTTCTCCGCCAGCTCGGCCAGGTCGATGGAGACCTCGGTCAGCTCGCCGTTCTTCAGTGTGAAGTCGGCCGTGACCTTCTTGTTCGGCGCGTCCTTGAAGTCCTCGGCCGTCGGCAGTTCGGCGCCCGGCGGCAGTTCCTCCGCCAACGGGGCCAGCTTGCCGGTCAGTTCGGTCATCAGCGTGCGGAAGGGCGCCGTGGCCTCGATGTGTTCGGTGCCGTCCGGCCCGTCGGAGGTCTTGAAGTCGACCTCCTTGGCGATGACCTGCCGCAGTGCCTTGGTGAGCTTCTTCTGCGTCTTGGCGTCGAGCGTGGGGTCCGCCGAGGGCTCCCCGTCCTCGGCGCCCTCCGCCCCCGACATCCGCCCGCCGGCCTCCTCGACCTCCTTCGTCGAGATCTTGATCCACTCACCGGCCAGGAGCTTCTTGAACGCCCCGGCGCTGTCGGGCAGTTCGTCGGCCGACGGCATGGGGCTGCCGCTCATCCGCCCGACCGCGTCCAGGTCGGCACGGACGTAGGTGTAGTCGCCGACCAGCCGGTACTCGAACAGGTCGCCGTCCGGGCCGCCGAACTTCAGCGCCATGCCGTCGAGGTCCTTCTCGCCGGACTCCCCGAGCGGCTTCTTGGAGCGCACCGACAGGGATACCCGCGCGTCGCTGAGCAGTTCGGCGAGTTCTTCGGGTATTTCCTCGCCGGGTTCCGCCCCGGCGTCCAGCGCCTTCAGCGACGCGGCGTCGGTGTCCAGGTCCAGCTCGAAGGAGAGCGAGCGCTTCTCGCCGAGCTTCTCGAAGGCCTGGTCGAGCTTCTGTCCCGCGGACAGGTTCTCCACGGTGCCGCAGGCGGCGGAACCCGCCAGGACCGCGGTGGCGACGGCGGTGGCGGTGAGGGTCTTGCGTATGGCGGAAATGAGGAGCTCCTCGTCAATACGACCGATGTGGTCGATGTGAAGACCGATCATCACCCCGAACGGTTGCACGGCGCAGCCGAGTTTTCGGTGGGTGACCGCTCGCCACCTGTTCGAGCGCGGAAGACCACCGGCCGTTCGCCCGCCGTTCAGCAGTGCTCCCTAGCGTCGCGGCAATGTCAGACACATCCGCCCCCGCGGCGCCGTCACCGGTGCCGCGCCCCCGGGAGAGCCCCGGCGGAACCGCACTGATCAGCTACGTGCTGCCGGTGTTCAACGAGCAGGACGGCATACGGCGCTTCCACGACGAACTCGTGGAGGCGATCGACACCCGCCCGGAACTTTCTTTCGAACTGGTGTACGTCAACGATGGTTCGTCCGACGCCTCCCTGGCGATCCTCCGCGACCTGGCGAAGAACGATCCGCGGGTGTGCGTGGTCGACTTCGCGCGCAACTTCGGGCACCAGATGGCGATCACGGCCGGACTGGACGAGGCGCGCGGCGACGCGGTGATCGTGATGGACACCGATCTGCAGGACCCCCCGCGGGTGAGCCTGGAGCTCATCGACGCCTGGCGGGACGGCGCGGAGATCGTGCACGCCCGCCGCCGGTCCCGGCAGGACGGGCTGTTCAAGCGGGCGACGGCCGCCGCGTACTACAGGGTCCTGCGCGCGTGCACGGAGGTCGACATCCCCCTGGACACCGGGGACTTCCGGCTGCTGGACCGGCGGGTCGCCGACGAGCTGCGGCGCTACCGCGAACGCAGCCGGTTCGTGCGCGGCATCGTCGCCTCGATGGGCTTCGTCCAGACCGAGGTGTACTTCGACCGGGACGAGCGGTTCGCCGGCGAGACCAAGTACCCGCTGCGGAAGATGGCGCGGCTGGCGATCGACGGGGTGACCGGCTTCTCCACGGTTCCGCTGAAGCTCATCACCCGCCTCGGGTTCCTGGTGCTCACCCTCTCCTTCGCGGGCATCCTCTACGCGCTGGCGATGAAGGTGTTCCGGCCCGACATCACGGTGTCCGGCTGGACCATGCTCATGGTCGTCGTGCTGTTCCTCGGCGGGGTGCAGATGCTCTCGCTCGGGGTGCTCGGCTCGTACATCGGGCGCACGTACAGCGAGGCCCAGGGACGGCCGCTGTACATCGTCCGGCAGGTGGTCCGCCATGACGGTCACTGACACGCCCGCACCGACCGGGCGGCGCCCGCGACGCGACCTCCGCCAACTGGTCAGCTACACCCTCGTCGGCGGCAGCGGAGTCGCCCTGGACCTGGCCGCCTTCGCGCTCCTCTTCAACGTCCTGGGCTGGCACGAGCAGATCGCCAACGGCGTCAGTACCACCCTCGGCATCACCAACAACTTCATCCTCAACGCGGTCTTCACCTTCGGCAAGCGCGACCGTCCGCTGCTGCGTTTCGTGCGCTTCTACGCCGTCGGCCTGGTCGGTATCGCGCTCACCTTCGGGCTGCTGTGGTTCTTCGCCGGCCGGCTCGGAGCCGACCCGAACCTGGTCAAGGCCGCCTCCCTGCCGCTGGTCCTGGCGGTGCAATTCGTGCTCAACCGGAAGTGGAGCTTCGCGTGAACCTGGGCATCATCGGCGCCGGCGCCACCGGACTGACCGCCGCCTACGACGCGGTCAAGGCCGGACATACGGTCACGGTGCTGGAAGCGGCCGACGAACTGGGCGGCCTGGCCGCCTCACTGACCGTGCAGGGCACACCGCTGGAGCGCTACTACCACCACATCTTCCGCTCCGACCACGCCATGATCGAGCTGATCGAGGAGCTGGGCCTGGGCTCGTCCCTGCGCTTCCACAAGCCCACCACCGGCATCTACCGCGCCGGACGGCTGCGCCCCTTCAGCACCCCGCTGCAGATGCTGCGCTTCCTCCCGCCGCTGCCGGCACTGCGCTTCGCGTTCTCCTCCGCCGCGCTGAAGGCCGTCCGCAAGGGTGAGCGCTTCAACGACCGCACGGCGCTGAGCTGGCTGCGCCGCTGGGCCGGACGGCGTGCCACGGAGGAGATCTGGGAGCCGCTGCTGCGCGGCAAGTTCGGGGAGCGCGCCGAAGAGGTGTCCATGGCCTGGCTGTGGGCCCGGGTGCACTGCCGCACCTTCGAACTGGGCTATGTGCACGGCGGGTTCGACAAGGTGTACGCGGCGCTGGCGGACGCGGTCGCCTCACGCGGCGGGAAGATCGAGTTCGGCAAGCGGCTGACGCGTATCCGGCAGGACGGCGACACGGTGACGGTCGACACCGAGGACGGGTCGTCGTACGGCTTCGACCACGTCGTCGTCACCGTCCCGCAGCCCGCCTTCGCCCGGGCCGCGGGACTGCCGTCCGACGACGTGACGTGGCGCAACCAGTACCTCGGCGCGACCTGCCTCGTGCTGGAGCTGGACCGCAGCCTCATCCCGTACTACTGGCTCAACGTCAACGACACCGACTTCCCGTTCCTGGCCGTCGTCGAGCACACCCGGATGGTGGACCCGGCGGAGTACGGCGGCAAGCACATCGTGTACGTCGGGAACTACGTGCCGCGCGACGACTGGCGCTTCACCTCCGACCCGGAGGACCTGCTGGAGGCGTACACGCCCTGGCTGCGACGCCTGAACCCGGACTTCGACCGCTCCTGGATCTCCCGCCGGCACTTCTCCCGCGCCCCCTTCGCGCAGCCCGTCGTCACCCCGGAGTACCGGGAGCTCATCCCGCCGCACGAGACGACGATGAGCCGGGTCACGCTGGCCACGATGGCGCAGGTCTACCCGCAGGACCGGGGACAGAACTACGCCGTGGCGATGGCGCACCGGGTCATGGAGCTGATCGGCGCCCGGTGAGCCGCGGTACGGCGACGGCCACCGCCCCGGACGGGGGCGGTGGCCGTCGCCGTACGGGCGCGTCGGCCCGTGCTCACCGCAGCCGGCACACGACGAGCTGCCTCGCGGGCGCCGGCGGGCAGGCGTAGCGCGCCTCGATCCGCCGCGCCAGCTCCCGGTCGATCTTCCCCGGAGGGAACCAGCCGCGGTTCAGCACCGCGTACCGCGGCGGGTCCTCGTCCAGGCAACGGGCGTTCTCGGCGTACGAGTCGAGGGTGCTCACGTCCGGGAGGTAGCGGGTGCGCTGCAGGAACGTCGGGATCGGGTAGGGGCACGGCGAGGCGTGCCCGATGAAGTACGCCTCGTCGCCGAAGGCGAGGTACTGCACGAGCGCCCCGTCCGGCAGCCGCCGCCGCACCTCGGCCGCCTCGTCGGCCCTCTCCTCGGAGGCCCGCAGGTACGCGGCGTTGGTACTGCCCACCTCGCCGCGGTTCATGAGATGGGGGGAGGACGGCCAGACGGCCACCGCGACCAGCCCGATCCCCACCACGGCGGCCGGCACCCGCAACCCGGAGCCGCCCCGGGTCGGGCGCCGCACGTCGAGGAACGCGACGCCGAGCGCGACGCCCCCCGCCCCCCACACGACCGCCGACCGCTGCAGCCCCTGCGGGGCGGCGGAGTACCACGGCGCCAGGACGGCGATCACGCCGCTGACCGCCAGGAAACCCACCGGCACCCGCCCCCGCACCCCGTACCAGCGCGCCACCGCGAGCCCCCACAGCGCGGCGGCGCCCACCGGCAGCGCGGCGCCGTGGTACGCGAACCAGTTGCCCTGCACCACGACCGCGCCCAGCCCCACGGCGGCCCCCGCCACGGCGAGCACCGCCCACTCGGTGCGCCGGCGCCGGTCCTCCTGGCAGGCGAGCAGCAGGAGCAGCGCCGCGGGCAGCAGGAGCAGGACGGGGCTGAGGACGGCCCGGTCCGCGAGGAAGTCGACCGAGCGGGTGAGGAGTTCCCCGGGCCGCACGCCCTGCCGGGACAGCGAACCCTGGTTGATCTGCGGCATGTCCCGGACCCACTGCCACTCCCGCGACCCCGACCAGAGGCTGAAGCCCAGCAGCAGCACGCTCGACGCGGCCGTCGCGGCGGCGAGGAGCAGCGCGCGCACCCGGTCGGCGGCGAAGACGGCCAGCAGCGCGATGAGCGCGGTCGCGGCGGTGGAGTACTTCATCATCACCGCGAGCCCCAGCGGTACGGCCGCGAGCGCCGCGGCGGGCAGGGGCCGTTCGCCGGCGAGCACGACGGCCACCGCGAGCACCGACAGCAGCGCGGCCGTCCACTCCGGCTGCAGGAAGTCGGTGCGCGGCGCCAGCGCGAGCACCAGGGCCACCGCGGCACCGGCCAGATCCGCCTCCCGGCCCGGCAGCCGCCGCCGCAGCGCCGCGCGCAGGGCGAGCCCGGTGGCGAGGCACAGCAGCACACCGGCGCCCCGCAGGACCGCCTCGCGCACCGCGGTGGGACCGGTTCCCAGCTGATCGAGGCAGTACAGGAACCACCGGTAGAAATACGGCCGGTGGGTAAAGGTCTCCGACGGCGAAATGCCGACCGCCTCACCACTGCGCAGACACGCCAGCACATACCGGATGTCCCCGTGCAGCCGGGCCGTCGTCACGGAGTACACCAGCACGGCCCCCGTCACGAGTCCGACGACCAGCCGCGCCACGCGCGCTCGTTGCCCGGCCGGCGGTTGCGTACGGGTCCGCGCTGTCAACAAATCGGTCACGACGCGGGACATTAACAGTATGCCGTGAAATCTCTCGCAAAGAATTCAGTGCAGCGGGTCGTTCATTTATTGGACACCTTTGATTGGTCATGAATTCGCTGGATGATTTTCGCGAGGTCCTTTCCTGTGGTCGAGATCGCTTTATGGTGGAGCCGTGCGGGGCGGCACCGTGCCCTTGCGTCCCGTCGTTCGCGCGGCCCCGTTCCCATGCCCTCCTCGCCGTTCTCGCATGATCGCTCGCTCGACCGGTTCCCTGGAGCCAGGTGTACGGGCCCGGAATTCCGTCCCTCCGCCGACAGCGTGACCCCGGGCCGGTTCCGCCCGGCGGGCACCGGGCGGAACCGGCCGTCGTGCCGCATGCGGGAGGCACCACCCGTCGCTCACCGCGTACTGCACACCCTCTTCGGAGCCGCCCTGCCGCCGGCCCCCGGCGGGGACTGCGCGTCCTGCACCCGCTGTACGTCCTGGAGGAGGCCCGGAACGTCGGGGTCCCGGCCGGCGGCGGCCCGTGCGAGGGTCAGCAGCACGGCCTCGTAGAAGGCGTCCCGCACGGCGGGCGCCATGACGTCCGAGGCGTCCAGGCAGCGGGGCCCCTCCCGGAGCCGCCGGGCGATCTCGCCCTTGACCGCGTCGCCCCGCGGCTTCACCCGGCGGTTCGCCGAGAAGACGCCCGCCCGGTCGGCCCATGCCCGCTGTCCCTCCTCCGACGCCAGCCGTTCGATCAGCTCCTGCGCCTCGGGACGGTCGCTGAACAGCGCCGCGAAGTCGCCGGTCACCTCGTGGGCCCGGACCCGGCCGCCGCCGTCCGGCAGGAGCGGAGCGGAGTCCGTCAGGCGCGCGTGCCGCGCGTCGGACCGGTAGAAGGAGAGCGCGAAGGAACCCTGGTGCTCCAGGGTGCATCCGCGCGGGCCGTCGAACAGCAGTCCGTTGCCGTCCGGGGCGCCGCGGTGGTCGGTGAGCAGGGCCCTCTCGGCCGCGCGCCCGTCCTGCCGCAGCAGACCGTCCCAGGCCTCCCAGGCGGTGCGCACCGCGTCACTGCGCCACCACTTCACCCGGCCCGCGCCCAGCGCCCACTTCTCGTAGACCTCCGGGCCCTCCCGTTGCAGCACGAGGTCCTCGATCCAGTCGGTGCCGGGCCAGCCGGAGGCGCCGTCGTCCCCCATGCCGACGCACCAACTCCTCAACGGGGCAGGGGCGTCACCCGGTTCCTCGCCCTCGCGGTACCAGACGATGCTCTTCAGATCCGCCTTGACCGGTACCCAGTACACATGTCCGGAGGACGAACCGGCCGGCATCCAGGGAGCGCCGTACTCCCGCGGCTCGTAGAACGCGTCCAGCGGCTCCAGAAGGCCGCTCTCGGCGTACTCGGCGAGTTCCCCGAGGCCCGGCATGATCACGATGTCCGGGGGCTCGCCCGACTGCACCTTGGAGAGCAGCACCTCCCGCTGGGCCGCGGTGCCCTGGTAGCGGAAGGGGATGCCGAAATCCCGCAGCACGTCCTCGAACTGCTCCGCCTGCCCGGCCGTCCACGTCCCGAGGATGGTCACCGGCTCCTCGTCGTGCTGCGCCCAGACCACCACCATGCCGCCGGCGGCGACCAGCAGCATGACCATCACGAACACCAGCATCCTGAACCGCCGGGTCACCGTCGCCTCCAGTAGTCCTTGTCGAGCCGCAGACCGAGCCCCAGCGCGGGCAGGACGACGGCCAGCAGGCTCCCGACGAGAGCACCCCGGTACACCGATTCGGTCCACGCGCCGTCGGCCAGCCGCAGCCGGACCTTCTCCGACATCTCCGTGACCCTCTGCTGCGCCTCGTCCGGCGGGCCGTTCCCCCAGGACTCCTCGGTGATCCGCCGCAGGTCCCCGAGCGCCCCGGTGAGATCGTCCTGGGTGGAGTACGCCGTCATCAGCGGGACCACCGCGAGCAGCACGGTGAGGACGAAGGCCGCGAGCAGGTACGGATTCCAGTCACGGCCGCAGCGGTCGCGCAGCACGAACAGCGCCGAGAGGAGGGTCAGCGCCACCGCGGCCAGGGAGAGTTCGGTGATCCACCACCCGGCGCGCTGCCACCACCCCATGGCGGCGGTGGCCTCGGCGTGCTCCAACTGGCTTCGCTGCAGGACCTTCAGACGCGGTGCGACTCCCACCGTGTCGCGGGTGAGCAGCGACTCGGCCTCCCGGAGCCTCAGTTCCCGCATGAGTGGCTGGTCACGGTAGAGGGAGGTGCCGAGGGCGAGGGAGTCGCTGTAGGTGGCGAGCAGACCCTTGACCGTGCCGAGGTCCTGGTCCGTGCGGTCGGCGATCCGGGACAGGCCCTGGTCGGCGGCCGAGAGCTGGGACCGGTAGGCCTCGCCGGAGCCCACGACGCCGATGAGGTTCCTCTCCACCAGGTAGTCGACTTCTTCCTGGGCCCGCAGGGCCGCGAGCCTGCTGGCGGCGAGCCCCTGCACGGCCGGTGCCTCGCGGGACGCCAGCGCCTCGGCGCCGTGCTGGACCTGACGGCTGGAGAGGAACAGGGCGGTCGACGCCACGGCCGTGAGCAGGAACAACACCAGCAGATGCGCCTCCAGCAGCCGGCGGGTCCGCCGGGAGCCCAGACGCCCGCGCCAGAAGGCGGCGGGGGAGTACCGGCGCCGGGAGCCGGCGCGTCCGGCCGTCACAGCAGTCTCTCCCCGCACACGATGCAGTAACGGGCCTCGCTCCCCGCCGGGGCACCGCAGTTGCCGCAGCCCGGCCCCGGCCGGGCGCCGACGGCGTCGGCCAGGGGGCCGCCGGGACGGGACCCGGCGCGCAGGATCATCGGGCCGAGAGTGCCGGCGTCGACGGGGCGCAGCCGGACCCGCCCCTCGGCCGCGTCCTCGATGCGGGCGACCGCGCGGATCTCGTCCAGCACCCAGTCCGTGCCGAACCGCGCCGCCAGCCGGGCGGCCTGCCCCAGACGGTCCTCCGCGGTGTCGCGCCGGTGTTCCCGCAGGGCCACGAGTCCCTGGCGCAGGGCGCTGCGCATCCGGGCGGTGGCGTTGAGGGTGCGCACGCTGTCGGCGCCCGCCGGGGCGTGCGGCGGGGACTGCCCGGGCAGGTGCCAGCGGGCGGTGACGGGCGCGTGGACCTCACCGACGGAGACCATGGCGAACTGCAGTTCGGTCTCCAGCGGGTCGCCGTCGGAGTCGGCGACCAGGGTGAGGAGATAGTCGCGTCCGCCCTGCTCCCACTGGTAGGTCGGGAAGCTCCAGCAGTGCGGCCGGCCGGGCTCGGGCAGTCCGCCGAGGCGGTGCGGCCGGGGCGCCTTCTCGCTGAGCGAGACCTGGCGCACGGAGGGCCGTACCGTCACCTCGATCGGCAGCTGGGGAGTGTGCACCCGGCGCAGCCGCTGGATGGCGTCGGTGATCGCGCGGCCCAGTCCGTCGTCCACGAACTCGGCCGTGCCGTGCAGCCGTTCGGCGAGGGCGAGCAGCGGGTCGGGGGTCCAGTCCGAGCCCACGGCGAACACATCACAGGTGAACCGCCCGGCACAGGCGTCCAGTTCCTCCTCCAGCCGGTGCTCGTCGGTGGCGGCGGCACTGCTGCCGTCGGTGATCAGCACCAGATGGCGTACGGACACCGGCCGGCCGGCGAGCAGGGCGCGCGCCCCGGCCACCCAGGCGGCGTACCCCGCGGGACGCGGCCCCTCCCGGTGCAGCGGGAGCGAACCCGCGACGAAGGCGGCCCGGCGCCTCACGTCCTGGTCGGCGACGGCCCACTCGTCGTCGCCCCGCGGATAGCAGCGGACCGGCTCGGGGCCGCTGCCGAGCACGGCGAAGGAGATCCGGTCGGGCAGGGCGCGCAGCGCCGCCGGCAGGGCGTGCCGGACGGCCGCCCGGTGGGACTCGGCGACGTCCACCGCGATGATCACCGCGAGCTGGACCGCGGGCAGGTCGGTGGGGGCGCCGTGGGCGGCCACGTCGACCCGCAGATGTGCCTCGATCTTCGCACTGCGGTGCGGGCGCGGGTCACCGCCGAGGTCGACGTGGAGCCGGATGCCCGGCTGCGGAGGCCGGGTGGGGCCGCTCATGTCGTACGTCACCGTTCCTTCCTTCACCTTCGTCGCCGGGTGCCGTCCGTCCCGTTCCCGTCGTGCCGTGCGGTCAGAACACGGTCTGCGGCCGTACCGCGTGCATGAGGTCCACCAGGTGTTCGTGGGCGGCGGGCTCCTGGTGGTGTGCCGCCAGCCGCCGGTAGAGCGACTCCAGCCGCTCGCGCGCCTCGCGCTCCGGAGCGCTCAGCCGGCGCAGGGCGCGGGCGGTGAGCCGTCCGGTGCCCCCTCCCGGAGCGCCGGGACGGTCGCTGAGGCTGTGCACCGCGTCCAGTTTCCACTCGTGGAGCTCGGTGCTCAGACGCAGCGCCTCGTCCTCGGACAGGCTCGGCTCCCCGTCGCCCGGCCGCCGGCCCACCAGACCGTGCAGTTCGGCCAGCGCCGCGTCGACCTCGGCGGGCAGGGGCAGCGGATCACCGTCCCCGGGCAGCCGGGCCGCGCGGATGCGCAGGGCGGCGATCCGGGCGACGGTGTGGTCCAGCGTGCCCGGCCCGACCCGGCCGAGCACGTCGATGGCGGTCCGGCGGTCGCGTGCGCGCAGCGCGAGCCGGGCCAGGCCGAGGGCGGCGCCGCCGTGCGCGGGGTTGCGGGCGAACACCGCCTCGTACAGTTCCTTGGCCGTGGGCTCGGCGGTGTCGTCGCCGAGCCACTCCGCACAGTGGGCGAGGGCCAGTTTCGGCGCGTACTCACCAGGCAGTTCGAGGTGGACCTGGGTGAAGTGGTGGCGGGCCTCGGCGACCTGCCTGGGGGCGTCGTCGAGGCCGGCGCTGCACAGCGCGAGCAGGGCGCGGTGCCACTCCAGCCGCCACCGGCGCACGGCGGACGGCCCGGGGACGGAGTCGGCCGTGTCCAGTTCCTCCTGGGCCCGCCGCAGGTCGTCGCGGGTGTTCCGGCCCAGCAGGACACGCACGTTGTGCAGGCGGATCTCCACCGAGCGCGGTTTGTCCTCCTCCTGCTCCAGGAGCCGGCCCGGATCGTAGCCGCTGCTCACCTCGAACCGGGTGGCCTGCGGATCGCCCGGATACGGCCTGGGCACCGGCAGACAGGCGGCGATCTCGGTGGGGGTGGGCGTGCCGAGGTCGAGGACCGGCGCCACGGGCGGCTGGTAACGGTCGCGGCGGGGCCGGTCCAGCCAGTGCCCGATGTCCGGCACCGTGCCGAGCCGGGCGCCGGGCAGTCTGCTGGACGGCCGGAAGTGGTCGGAGGGCTCCGGCGGGTCGCTCTTGCCGCGCAGCGCGCGGATCTCCCGCAGGGCGCCGCGCAGTTGGCCGACCATCTCGCGGGCGTCGGCGAAGCGGCGGCCCGGGTCGGTCCGTACGGCACGGTCGACGACCCGGTCGAAGGAGGCGGTGCCGAGACCGGGCACGCCGGCGACGGCCCAGCGGGCGAGTTCCCGCAGGGTGACGCCGACGGTGTGCAGGTCGTGGGCGACGGTGGGCACGGCCGAGGTCCCGGTCTCGGGCGCCATGTAGTCGGGCGTGACATGGGCGGGCGGCAGGCTCTGTCCCTGCTCGCGCATGCCGCCGAGGTCGATGACCTTGATGCCGTCCCGGTGGTGCACGACGTTGGAGGGCTTCATGTCCCCGTAGACGAAGACCCGTTCGCCGTCGGCGTGCAGATGGACGAAGGCCTCGAGGATCTGGCAGCCGTACGTCGCGACGTGCTCGATGTCGAGGACGGACTCCCCGCGCCGGACCTCCTCGACGACCTTCGCGAGGGTGCCGTCACCGACGTCGTCCATGACGATGTAACCGCCGGTGACCCGGCCGGTGTCGTCCCGGCGGGCGACGAAGTCGCGGATCTGGACGATGCGGGGGTGGCGGATGGCGACGAGGTTGCGGCGTTCGACGTCGGCGAGGCGGGCGCCGTCGTGCTCGTACCGGTTGAGCAGTCCCTTGACGGCGACGACGTCACCGAGATGGGTGTCCTCGGCGAGGTAGACCCAGCCCTGGCCGCCGTGCGCGATGGGCCCCATGACGCGGTACTGGTCGCGCAGCAGGTCGCCCTCGACGAGTTCGGGCCGGTACGAGTAGCGCTCGCCGCACGCCGGACAGAACCCCTCGATCGGCACCGGGCCCTCGGTGTAGGGCGGGGCGAAGGTGATGCCGCAGTCGGCGGACGAGCAGCTCATGCGGATGCGCGGCGGGGCCTCGGGCCGGACGAGGCGTTCCCCGGCGGGGCGCGGCTCGCGTTCGGGGAGCGTGAGGAGTTCGCGGGGGCCGAGTGCGCGGGGGTCCTCCGGCAGGGCGGGCAGTCCGGGGCCGTCCTGCGCGCGACCGCAGACGGCGCAGTAGCCGGTGGGCAGGACGGTGCCGCCGCAGGGGGCCCCGGTGAAACGCCGGTGCGGGCAGGTCGTCATCCTCGCGTGCCTCTCCTTCCCCTCCCGGCCCGGACGGTGCACGGCGTCACCGGTCCCCGCAGCGTCTCAGGTCGGCGCGCAGGGTCCTGATCAGCGCGCGCAGCCGGGTGAGCTGCTGCTGCGGGTCCCGTACGTCGTCGAGCAGGCGGCGGGTGGCGCGGTGCCGGTCGGCGGTCTCGGTCACGGAGCCGAGGGAGGCGCTGTCGACGATGTCGCGGCGTATCGCCCGGCTGAACTCCGCCCGCTGCAGGCGGTCGAGCAGGGTGTCCGCGTGGTGGAGGAGCGCGGGCCGCAGGAGGAGGTCACGGGAGGCGGCCCAGCCGGGCCCGCCCTCGTGGCGGAAGACGAGCAGCAGCCGGAAGCCGAACGTCCGTAACCGGGACAGGATCTCGATGAGGGGTCCCGGCTGCGGCTCCTCGTCGAGCCCGTCGACGAGGACCGTGACCGGCCGTACGGGCGCACGGTCGGCCGCCCGCTCGGGCCGGGCCTTGGCACCGCGCAGCCAGTCCCAGTACGCCAGGTACTCACCGGCCGGGAAGGTCACCTGGTCCAGCGCGTGGTCGATGAGGTCGGGCCTGCTGGCGCCGCCGCGGTGGACGACGTGGGCGCGGTGCGCCAGATGGCGCAGCGAGCGGTCCTTGCCGCTGCCCGGGGGCACCACGGTGATCTTCACCGGGTCCTCGTCCGGGTCGTCGAACCACCGGCCGAGCCGCTCCTCGAAGCCGTGGTCCCAGGCCCCCGGACTGGTCAACTCCTTGATGAGGGGCGAGATTTCCGCGATACGTCCGACGGGGATCAGATATGAGAAGGAGAGCCGGTTGTCCTCGGGCAGGGCCGCGCCGAGGTCTCCGCGCCAGCTGACGACGAGCCCCACCACCCGGGTGGGCCGGTCCTCCTCGGGCCGGGTGCACACGGCGGCGCCGCTGAACCCGGCGCGCACCACCTCCGACCTGGTGACGGCGTCGAGCTGCACCTGTTCACCGCTGACACCGCCGATCCGCCCCCACAGGCTCATGCCGTCGTCGAAGCCCTCCGCGTAACCGGTCGCGTACACCTCCATGCCGCCCCACAGCCCGGTCTCCAGCGGAGCACGGCGCGCCTGCGGTCGGGGACTGTCCAGCCGCAGCACGGCGACGTCCTCACCGCCGGGGCCGTCCGCCAGCCAGCCACCGGGCATGACCCGCGCCGAGACCGGTTCGAGCCCGCCGTTCTCGGCGAACTCCAGCCACATGACGGCGTCCGGCCGGCGCACCACGTGCGCGCAGGTCAGTGCCGTGTCCTGGTCGACGAGCACGCCGGCGCCGCACACGGGACCGTGCGCGTCCTCGCGCCGCAGTCTGAGTCTCCAGTCCGCACGCAGTTCCCCCATGCCGTCTCACATTACGTGCAAAGCGTGGGGTGTCCCTAGACTCGTGAGGAGGGTGGATCGGTCAATCAACCGAAAGCGGGGGTGTGTTGATATGGCGAACGCGGAACCGATCGGACTGGCGGAGGCCATCGGCACGGTGCGCGCGGAGTTGGCGCGGGCCCAGGCGGAAGGCGCGGAGAGCGACTGGCGGTTCCATGTGGAGCAGGTCACCCTGGAGTTCTCGGTGCAGTTCCACCGGGCCGGCGAGGGCGGGGCGGGCCTGCGCCTGGGCGTGGTCGAGGCCCGCCTGGGCGGCGCGGTGAGCCACGACTCCACCCACCGCATCGAGGTGGCCCTCAAACCCCTTCCCCGCCCCGACGGCCGCCACCACGAGGTGAGCCGCGAGGACACCGCTGCTCCCCGCCGGCCGGTCCCGCACGACGGCTCCCTCCTGCGGGACCGGTGACCCGGCCCTGAGGAGGCCGGTGTCCGGTCCGGCACTCACGACCACGACGTCACCCACCAGGCGACCGGCGGCCGCCCGAACGAACACGGCGTCCGCTCCGTCGTTGTTTCCGTAACGTCCGCTGATCCGGAGCCGGGGCTCCGGGAGGAGGTGACCGGGTGGGAACCGTGACGTCGACCGGGCGAAGCGCCCTCGTGGGGATGTGGATGGCGGTGACCGTCGTGATGTCCGCCGGATGCGCGTCGCCGGGCGGCGGTGGGTCCGAGGCGTCCTGCGCGTTCCGGGTCGAGTACGACGGGCGCCTGTACGCGGACGTGTCCCGTGCCGAGTTCACGACCGGCGGGAAGCTGGGACCGGCCGTCCTCCCGCCGTGCGACGACTCACCGGGCGACGGGGACGGTCAGGCGCCACCGGAATCGACGACCGCCTACGCGGTCGAAGGGGTGGACCCCGCCGTCGCCATCGCGGTGGACGACGCACCCGACGGAGTCCTCTTCGTCGTCGACTCCGGCGACGACCTCCCTCCCGAGGTCAAGAAGCTGATCAGGGACTCCTAGCACCCGGGTGACGGGCCGTCGCCTTCCCGGCCGGCTCCGGGCCGGAGGCGTCAGAGCCGTACGCCGGAGCGGCGGCGGCCGAGGAGGAGGCGCACTCGATGTCCCGGGTCACCACGCCGGCGTGCCCTGGGTCCGGCCGGGCGCGGCCGGGGCGTCCGCGGTGCGCCGTCCGCCCGGAACCGGCGCGCGTGGCGGCCGGGCCCCGACCACTCCTCGGCGGTCACGACCGCCCCCTCACGCGGCGCGCACTCGTACGTCCCGTTCCCGCCGAACTCGGTGAGCAGGTACCCGCGCGCCTTCGCGCCGTCCGGGGAGAGCGTGATGCCTGCGGCCTCGACCTCATGTAGCGTTGATAAAGACAGCTTGAGCATTCTGGGCAATTCTGTGTATCATCGCTACATGGCGAAGGAAGCTTCATCGGCCCGGCGAACCCGCGCGCTGATCATCGACGCAGCCGCCGATCTTCTGGCGGCTTCGGCCGGCGGGGAGTTCTCGACCCGCGAGGTGTGCGTCGCGGCAGGCGTCGCGGCGCCGACCCTGTACCACCACTTCGGCGACAAGGACGGACTGCTGCGAGAGGTGGCGGCGGACAGGTTCAGCCGCTACCTGGCCCGCAAGCAGGCCCTGGAGACGACCGGGGATCCGGTCGAGGACTTTCTTCGCGGCTGGGACATGCACGTGGAGTTCGGGGTGACCAACCCCGCGCTCTACACCATCATGTACGGCCGCCCGATGGACGGCCGTACAGCCCCGGCGGACCACGCCCACGCCGTTCTCGTGACGATGATGCGCGACCTGGAGAGGGCCGGACGGCTGCGCGTGCCGGCCGGGACGGCCGCGGACGTGGTGGCCTCGGCCGCGGTAGGGGTCACCCTGCATCTGATCCGCACCCGCGCGGCGGCCGACGACCACCTGTCGGCCCTCGTGCGTGACGCCGTCACCGCGGCCGTCATCAGCCCGCCGGCTGTCCCCGGAGCGCCTCCGGTGACGCCGCGGCTCGTGCGAGCCGCCGCGCAACTGGAAGCGGAGATGCCCCATGGTCCCGTCGGCACGCTCCGTGCCTCGGAAACCGCGCTGCTGCGCGAATGGCTGGCCCAACTGTCCGTGCTCGGCCGCGCGGCAGGCGGCGACCCGTCCTGACGGGGCTCTCCGGAGCGACCGGCCGCACAACCGGCGGGTTCCCCCGGCCTGCGGGCTCGACATGCTCGACATGAAGGAGGAGCACATGAGCACCACCCACCAGGAACAGGCCCTTGGCGAAGAGGAGATCCAGGGCATCTTGGACGGCATCGCGCAAGGCTTCGGCCACCCCATGCGCTCGCCGATCCTCAAGACCCCGGGCGACTACGGCCTGGCCTACCAGGAGGTGTTCTTTCCCTCCATGGACGGTGTGCCGCTGGAAGCCTGGTACATCCCCTGCGACGGATCGGACAAGCTGATCATCGCCAACCACCCCCTGTGGTTCAACCGCTACGGCCTCCCCGCCCACCTGGAGCCCTGGAAGTCGATCGGGGCGAGCACCGGCAACGACTTCGAGGTCGACTTCGTGCCCGACTACCGCATCCTGCACGAGGCCGGATACAACGTCCTCACGTACGACATGCGCAACCTCGGCCACAGCGGAACCGGCAACGGCGGCATCGGCAGCGGTGGCCGCTTCGAAGCCCGCGACGTCGTCGGCTCCCTGCAGTACGTACGCGCCCGCGAAGACCTCAAGGACATGACCATCGGCCTGTTCAGCCGTTGCCAGGGCTCGAACGCGACCATGTTCGCCATGCAGATGTACCCCGAGCACTTCGAGGGCGTGCGCTGCGTCGTCTCCCCGCAGCCGCTGTCGGTCGGCGTCACCATGCAGCGCACTCTGGAGAGGCTGGGGCTGCCCGAGCGCATCGCCGAGCTGGAGGAGAAGGTCCGCCTGATCGTCGGCTTCCCCTTCTCCGAGATGTCGCCGGTCGAGGCCGCCAGGAGCGTCACCGTCCCCACCCTCCTCTACCAGGTCCACGACGACCTGTTGACTCGCCCCGACGACGTCCAGGCGATGTTCGACAACATCCCGATCGAGGACAAGAAACTCGTCTGGGTCCACGGAACCACCGCCCGCTGGGACGGCTACCTGCACTTCCAGCGCGAGCCCGAGGAAATGCTGGACTGGTTCGCCACCCACATGAAGTAGCCCCCGGCCCGCGACGGCCGCACCCCGCAGTGGGGTGCGGCCGGGTGTGCGCCCTTGGAGTCGGTCGACCGAGGGCCTGGGGGCCGCGGATGAGGGGTGGCGAAGGATTTCGTCGAGGGGGTGGCGTCGAGGGGCCCCCGGAAGCACCGCAAGCCGGATGGCCTGAGCCAGTGACGTACGCGCCCGGGGGCGAGGAAGCGTGAGAGGGCTTCGCGCCCCTCGCGAGGAAAGCGGAACCGGTGGGCCCCGGTGGCGCGGGGCCGGCCCCCAGGGACGACTGTCCTGGCGGTCGCCTGCGTGTTCCACGGCGAGGACGCCGGCCGCACCGAGAAGTAGGCGCCGGCGGTCACGCTGGGCGGGGACTGCTTCCCGGTCCTGGACCTGTGGGGCGGCCGGCTGACACCCGTGGGCGCTCACTCGTCCCAAGTTCTGCCGCCCCGCGGTAGCGGATGAAGGTGCGGGCGATGCTCGTGAAAGCGAGGAAGCCCGCCGCCCGGGGAGACGGTCAGGGAGGCGAAGGCCCGGACGCAGCCGACGGCGGCCGGCCGCTGGGTCCTGATCCTGCGGGCCATCACCGTGCGGCTTTTGCCGCTCGTCCGGGTGACTGGTGCACTGCCGGCGTATGCCTTGAGTCCGGAGGAGGCTGCACGGGGCTTTCCTCGACCGGCGCCGTCACGCCTCGGCCGGTGTCGAACAGCTCGGCCCGGACGGTCTTGCCGCTGGGCGGGTAGGGGACGCAGTCCCAGTGGTCGGCGAGGGTGGTGACGAGGGTCAGGCCGCGTCCGCCGGTGGGGAGGGGGTCGGGTGCGGTGGTCGTGGGGCGGGGGTGCGGGCGGAGGTCGCCGCGGGCGTCGCTGACCTCGACGCGGAGGCGGCGGGCGGACGGGTCGAGGACGAGGGTGAGCCAGAAGCAGCGGCCGTGCAGGACGGCGTTGGCGGCGAGCTCCGCGACGACGAGTTCGGCGCGTTCCGTGAGGTCGTGGGAGGCGCCCCGGGAGCGCAGTTCGGTCACCGCGAGGAGCCGGGCGAGACGGGCGCCGCGCCGGGTGGACGACAGCAGCTGCGTGAAGGTGTGAACGGGCGCGCCGACGTGAGGTGTTGCGTGGTTCATGGCGCCAGGGTGGCGGCCGGACGCGGGCGGGGGCGAGCGCCGCGCCCCGTATGCGGGGTGACCGTACGGAGGCGGAGAGGAGTCGGCGCGCTTCCGGAACGGGCATTCACGAGGCGTTGGGATCGGGCCGTGGACCGAGCGGGCCGCACCCCGGGGTGGGGTGCGGCCGGGTGTGCGCCCTTGGTGTCAGTCGGCCGAGGGCCTGGGGTCCGTCATCCCTTGGCCGGGGACTGCGGTGTGCTCCGGGTTCTGGGCGGGGGCGGGGACGCGGTTCGTGGAGGAGGGGGCGGCGAAGACCTCGTCGAGGGTGGTGGCGTCGATGGCGCGGTCGAACCAGAGATCCAGGAGCGGCATGTCCGTGCAGGTGGTGACGTGCTGTCGGGTCTCTTCCGTCAGCGAGAAGCCGCGGCGCTCCATCAGGCGCAGCAACTGCTCGGCCTTTCCGGCCACGCGTCCTTCTTCGCGTCCTTCTTCCTGTCCGGCGAGGCGGGCGTCGCCCACGATGGTGCCTCGCCTGGGGGTGAAGAGGGTTTCCATCAGGTTCCTCCAGATTTTCCGGGCGTGTTCGCTGCCCAAGCCGTCCTCGATCAGTCCCGCCAGGTCGTCCCGCGCTTCGCGGTCCGCGTCCTGGGCCAAGGCCTCGCCCATGACCGTCAGTATGCCCTCGATGTCCGGGTCGTTGCTGTGGATCCACAGGCAGAACGCGGCGAAGTCCAGGTCGGCCGAGGCGTCCTGGATCCGGCTCACACGCGGAACGTTGGCCGGGCCCAGCACGTGAGGCGCCGTCACCTGGGTGGGCCGCCCCAGACCGGTGTGCAGGGGTCTGGCCGCCCACGCCGCCGTCGCCGTGTCCACGCACAGGACCAGCAGGACGACCTCGAGTTTGTACCGGTCACGCAAGTACGCGACGTAGTACGGCCAGGAGGTCTCCTTCTTCGGCTCGATGCCGGTCTGCGCCTCGACCAGCAGGATGAACGGATCACGCCCGTCGGGACGGACCACCCGCAGCACGGAGTCCATCTGCCGGGCGAACATCTTCGGGGCGCCGGACGCGTCCGTCGGAAGGGTTTCGGTGGTGACACCGGGCGGGATTCCGAGGTCCAGGAGGTCCAGCGCACGGTTCAGCGCTTTCGGACGTCCCGGCAGGAAGCCGTGCAGGGTGTCGTGACTGACGTTGGGCATGAGGTGAAACTATGCGTGAAGCAAGAACATTCGTTGGCTTTTGAGGTGTGATCACCCGTTTGACGGAACCTTCTGAGGTTGACGCCGAGGCGCGCGGTCGGGGCGGGGGCGAGTGCCGGGCCTGCTCTACGCGCAGGGGCAGGGCAGTTCGGGGAGCGCGCGGTTGGGGGAGCAGGTGACCACGGCCAGGGAGAGGTACGAGGGGCGTTCGAGGTAGCAGCCGTACGACACGTCGGCGCCCGAGCCCAGGCGCTCGGCGGCGGCGTCCACCAGCCGGGCCAGGCGCGCGGTGTCCCGGTCGTCCTCCGCCGCGAACCGGGGCGCGTACTCGGCCGGGCGCTCACCGAGCCAGGCCGCCGCCTCCTTCGCCTCCCCCCAGGTGCCCCGCACCAGTGAGCGGGGCTTGACGAGCCAGTACGCCGTCTCCAGGGGCGGCAGGTCCGACGTGCGGAACTCTGCGGCCACCTGGCGGTAGCGCTCGACCGGTTCCGGCCTGCCGTCGGCTGGTGGAGGTTGTGTCGGCTATTGCTTCCTGGCGGAGTTGCCGGTGATCGACGCCGGGGCAACCATCACGAAGTCCCCGGCGACCGCTCTGCCGACTCCGCGAAGGTGCTGGGAGCGATCACGGGACTGAACCGTCTGGCCCCTGGTCGGGGAGAGCCTGCGGGCCGCTCCGGGTGCGATCGTGGCCGTGGGGCCGGACTGGCGGGCCGACCGGTCCGCGATCACGGAGCGCACGACTCGGCGCGGGGGTCTCGCGCACCACCTGCCGGTCGGACGCCGGCTTCCGCCGGCAGCGGGGGCGCGGTCGCGGCCTCGGTCTTTACGGCCTGGGGGCCTCCACGGCCGTCGCAAGGGCCGTGGAGGGCCGTTTCGCTTCAGGGCGGCGAAGCGCGCGACGGGGCCGGCGCCGCGCGCCGCTCAGGGGATGTGGGGGAAGTTGTTGAGCTGTCGGAGGTTCCAGCTCTGGTTCCCCGTGTTCCACTCGTCGTCCCTGGAGATGCAGTCCCACTGCTGCAAGGGGGCCTGCTGGCCGGGCGTGCCGGACGGGGCCGCCGCGTCCAGGCACCTGCCAGTGGCCCGGTTCTTCAGGAGCATGGTCGTGGGGAAGCACTGTCCCGTGCAGCTCGGCCGCGCCCAGGCGGTGGTCCATTCGGCCGGCGCGTAACCAGCGTCGCAGTAGGGGTACTGGATGACGCGAGTGCCGTTCTCGTAGTACCCCGAACGCCAGTCGAGCATGAGGCATTGGCCGGAGTGCCGGGCCTTGATCCGGAAGTAGCCGTTTCCGCTGTCGAGCAGCTCGTACTCCTGGGAGGCGCTGGCGTTGTCCGGCCACAGGAAGACGCCGGTGTACGGATCGGCCGACGCCCACATGACGTCAGCGCGCAGCCCGGTCCGGGAGTTCACGAGCTCGTAGCGGGTGGGTTCCGCCGCGTGAGCGGGCGTAGGCGCGAGCGCCGCGAAGACGGCGAACGCCAAGGCCGCTGCCATGGCCGCCGGAGTGAGTCGAGAGCGTCTGCGCCCGGCCGACATCGACGGTGCGGCCGATGCGGTGGTCCTGCCGGGACGGTGGGGCCGTAGGGCGAGGGGTCTCCACATGGTGTTCTCCTCCATGAGTTTCGAATGCCCGGCGTTCGTCGTCGCCGGAGCGGCGGAGCGGGACGGAGCGGGACGGAGCGCGAGCGGCCTCATCCCCTGGTATCGCCGCGGTCTTTTCCCGTCGGACGCCGTTCGGATCCGACCGCAGCGGTCCGGCGGCAAAGCGTCTCCGTGGCGCTCGGGCCGAGCCGGTCGGCCCGGACGTCCCCACCCTGGCGTCGCGGCCTCTGCACCGACCTTGCAGTCACCTTGCGGGCCAGCCAGCATGGGAAGTGGGAACGCCTTGCATGCGCTGTTGATCACATGGGGGGACGTGTGGACTTCCGGCTGCTGGGGGAGATCGAGGTGCGGTCAGCGGGCCGGCCGCTCGACGTGGGGACACCGCAGCAGCAGGTGGTGCTGGCCGCGCTGGTCGTCGGCGCCCGAAAACCGATCGCGTTGGAGGCACTCGTCGACCGGGTCTGGGACCACGACCCGCCCGCCAGCGCCCGGCCTGTGCTGTACGCGCACCTGAGCAGGATCCGAGGGCTGCTGAGACAGGCGGCCGCCCCCGGGGGCGGGACGACTGCGCGGATAGAACGCCGGCACGCCGGCTACGTGCTGGATGTCGACCCCGAACTGGTGGATCTTCACCGGTTTCGTCGACTGGTCGAGCAGGGCGCCGACCGGCAGCGTGATGACGAGGCCCGGGCCGCGGCGCTCGCCGAGGCTCTGGGCCTGTGGCGTGGAGAACCCCTGGCCGGTCTCTCGGGCGAATGGGCCGCGCAGATCCGGGCAAGCTGCCATCGGCGGCGGTTGGACGCGGTGGTGTGGTGGGCGCAGGCGGAGCTCCGGCTCGGCCGTCCCACCGCGGTGATCTCCGCGGTGCCCGATCTCACCGCCGAGTATCCGCTGGCCGAGCCCCTGGAATGCGTACTGATCCAGGCGCTGCACGCGGCCGGGCGGGGTGCGGAGGCTCTGGACCGCTACGGCGTCGTCCGACGACGGCTGGCCGAAGAATTGGGCGCCGACCCCGGTGAGGAGCTCCGAACCGTGTACCGGACCGTCCTGAGGGGGGATCCGCCCCCGCCAGGAGAGGCCGGCGCCGCCCTGCGCACCGCCGGGCCGGGTCCTCTCCGGTCGCGGGCTGCGGCCTCGCCTCCCGCGGTGGCCCACCGCTGGGCCGATCCGGTTCCGGTGGGCGGCGGTGCGTCCGTCGGTGCGCCGTCCGGGGTGGGCGCCCGGACGGCGGCCCGCACCACTGCTCCCCGCCCCGGTCCCACCGGGACGCCGTCGTCGCCCGAGGTGCCGCTCGGGCACCTTGCTGCGGACGCCACCGACACGTCGTCGAGCAGGCAGCGGGTGAGGACGACCCGCCGACGCGCTTTGCTGGCCGCCCTGGTCGGGGTGACCCTGCCTGCGGCGGCGGGGTCGGCGCACGTCCCCCGGCGGGACGAGAGCGACGGCCCGCAGGCGGCGTCGGTTGAACTCGCGCGGGAACTCTTCGCCGCCGCCGAGGCGTTCGACCAGGAGGGGAGGGCACGTGACGCGCGGGCGACCGTCATGGACGCGGTGCGGCTGTGGGACGAGCTCGTCGGACTGGACCCGGACCGCAACGGACCGCCTCTCGCTCCCGCCGTCCTGCGGGCGTTGGGCAGGGCCGGTGTGGACTTCAGTGTCCCGCGGCCCGCGCTCCTCAGCTGGCTGGGCGATCCGGTCCACACGCCCTATCCGGCGATCTCCCAGGTGATCCTGCTGCGGGGATGGCGGTTCACGGCACCGGTCCTCCTCGACGCCGTCGTCTGGAACTACGAGCACACGCCCGAGGTCACCTCTCCCCGCGACGCCGCCGACGTGCGCACCGACGTCCTGAAGGCGGCCGTCCTGGAGAACACGAGAACGCGCCACGGCACGCAGATGATGGAGTTCGATCAACTCCTCAGGCCCTGAGTGCGGAGGCGCCCGGGGTGCTGGACCGAAGAGGGGACGGGGCCGCTTGTTCGACAGACTCCCCGGCCGGCCGGCCTGCCGTCCACGCCGCGTGGTGGCGGCGCGAGAAGGAAACGCCCGCCTCGCCTATGCCGGGTCAGGGTCTTCGAGCATGTTCAGGGCCTGGCGGGAGAGCAGGCGCTCCGCGGCGTCGTAGCTCCAGCCGCAGTCGACGACGAGCGAGCGCCATGCCGACAGCCCGAAGCACAGCCACAGACGGTCCGCCGCACCGTTCACGTCGAGATGCGGAGCCACTGCGCCGATGGAGACCAGGTGCTCCGCGGCTTCGCGAAGCGCCTGGCGGTACTGCGTGACGACGTAGTCCCACACCTCCCGCGCTTTGGCGTCGCTCGCCATGGAGGAGTAGAGCAGGTCGATGGACGGAGCGAAGCGTTCGGTGTTGTCGCGGACACCGTGCGCCAGGCGTGCGACCGCCGAGGCGAGGTCCTCGCTCCGGAACACCTCCTCATGGATCCCGGTGGTCCGCGAGTCCGCCACGTCCGTGGCCAGGAGGGCGTGCAGGAGCTCCGTCTTGGTCCCCACGCTCGCGTACAGCGTCTTGGTCGCGACGCCGGCCGCGCGAGCGATGTGCCCCATCGTCACCTGTGCGTAGCCCTGCGCGATGAAGAGCTCACGCGCGGCCGCCAGGATGTCCTGCCGGGTCTGAGCCGCGCCCCGCTCGCGCCGTGGCGATCGATAACTCCGGGTCGGTGCGGACATGTCTCCACCTTACCCCGAGGTAAGGGCAAGCGTATTCATTGCAGATGCTGTAACTTCAAAATGGGACTTCCCTTCCGGACGGGAAGACCCTGCACCATGCACCCCTCAACCCGAAGGTTTCGCACCCCATGGACATGAACGCCGGGCGTGACTCACAAGCCGTCGTGGAAACGCGGCTCACCCATGAGACACACAGACTGGCCACCGGGCTGCTCGTGGACGCCGCCGGCCACCCCTCCGTGCCTGGCGAAGCGCTCGCGCAGTTACGGGACTTCCTCGTGGTGAACCTGCGTCACCACCACGAGACCGAGGACGAGTGGCTGTGGCCGCTCATCCTGACCGCGGCGCCCGATGCGAAGCGCGCACTCGACGACCTGAGCGAAGAACACGAACGTCTGGACGTCGCGCTCGACCGCCTCGCCGACATCGGCCTCACCGGCGCGAAGGACCAGGACGGCGAGGATCCGAACGAAGACGACCGGCACGCACTGCGCGAGGCGGCCGTCGCCGTGCGCGACAGCGTGCGCGACCACCTGGACCACGAGGAACCGGTGCTGTTCCCCGCCCTGCGGGCGCACGTCACGCCCGCGCAGTGGGCGGAGTTCGCCCAACGGGTCATCGCCACCACGCCCCCGGTGGCCGGGCATCTGATGATCGGCCTCCTCGACGAGGTGGGCACACCGGCCGAGGTGGAATCGATATTCGTGAACATGCCGCCGCCGATGAAGTCGCTGCTGCCCGCCCTGCGCGACCAGGCCGCCGCCGACCTGCGGGTGCTGCGAGGTATCGGCTCGTGACGGACACACACCTCCGCTGGCCGGACACGGCGTACGAGGCGATCACGGGCGACCTGACCGTCGCGGTCGCCTACCTCACCCCCGCCGGAGGCGCGGTGGTCACCAGCGTCTCACCGGTAGGGCTCGCGAACCGGGCGGCCAACCAGGTCAGCTTCACCACCTCGCTGGGCTTCCCGAAGAAACTGGAACGCATCTTCAACAACCCCCGCGTCGCCCTCGCCTATCACACGCGCACGCACGGATTCGCCGCCCACAGCCACTATGTCCTCGCCCAGGGCAGGGCATCGGTGGACCTTCAGCCCTCGGCACAGCGGCTGGCGGAGCTGATGGACGCCACGGAGCCGTTCTTCGGGAAGACCAAGCACGGAAGAGTGTGGGACTGGCTGCTGCGCGAATACCACCAGGAGCGCGTCTTCGTCGACGTAGGCCTGGAACGCATCAGCACCTGGCCCCACCTCTCCGCACACGGACCGGCAACCGTGACCGGCCCGTCCTGGCCACAGCATCCCGCCGAACAGCGCCCCCCGAAGAACGGCACGACACCCCGGATACCCGTCTCCAAGCTCGCCCGGCGGATCGCCGCCCTCCCGCATCGCCTGCTGGCGTACGAGGGGGCCGACGGCAGTCCCGTCATCCTCCCGGTGACGGTCACCGGACACGACGGGACCGGGCTGCGCCTCGGCGCACCGCCCGAACTCCTGCCACCGGGCGGACGCCGAGCGGGATTCCTCGCCCACGCGTTCCGACCGCAGTGCGTCGGTGTGAGCATGCGCACCGCCACCGGCTGGCTGACCGTCGACGACGGAGAGGCGTTGTACGCCCCCCACACATCGGTCGGCATGACGGCGCCGCCCAGCAGGACGGTCATGACCGTGGCCAACGGCCTGCTGGCCAAACAGGGACTGCGCCGCGCACGACGCAACGGCACCACCGCGCACCTGCACGACCTCGCAGCCGGCGTCCGCCCCGGCGCGTAGCCCGGATTCCGGAGTGACCCGGGAGTACGTGTGGCACCCGCCCTCTGCCTGGAATCCGTCTGTGAACGTTCTCCACGTTGCCTCTCCGGGGTGACAGCTGTGTGGAGGTCGCGATCGCCGAACAGGCCGTCCACGTACGGGACTCCAAGGACGTGACCCGCTCGCCCCTCGCCGTCGGCCGCGAAGGCCGGGGGCGGTTCGTACGGTTCGCGTCGGAGCGCTGAGCGACTTGAGGGCGTGCCGTCCGCCGGAGTGGCGGACGGCACGCCCTCAGCGCGTTCGGGGGCGCTTGGTCTCGTCCGTGGAGCCGTAGCCGAGGGCCGCGCGGTTGATGAGACGGTCACCGGGGTCGCGCACAGGTGCGGGCTTCGGCTGCGGGACGGCGCTCTTCGCCGTGGGCTTCTTCGGGGCGGGCTTCTCGCCGCCCGCACGCTTGGCCGGAGTCGCCTTCGCCTGCTTGGCGCTCTTCGCGGCCGGCCGGCCTCGCCGGCGTACCGTCTGCTCGGCTCGGCCGCCGACGCCGAGGACGCCGTGCAGGACGCGTTCCTGCGCTGGCAGGCCGCGGACCGCGAACGGGCCGGGCCGCCGCCTTCGCCTCGTCGCCGAAGCGTTCCTCCGGGCCGGTCCGACGGGGTGGGGACGAGCACGGCACTCCGTACGCCGAGTCGGCGTACGGACGCGAAGAGTGGACGGGCCGTCAGTCCGGAGGTGAGCGCGGGACGGTGTGAGGGGCCGTCTGCGGTACGGAGGGAAAGGGCGCCGGATGCCGGACGAGGCGTTCGTGGAGCCACCTGCGTCGGCTTCGGTCCGGAGGTCCGGTCGGAGAGGGTTCTTCGACGGCTCCCTCCTACTCCCGCCGGCCGACCAGTGTCTTGTGGAGTTCCCGCTTCTCCTCCGGGGTCTTGGCCGCCCGGACCCGGTCCGCCCAGTCGCTCTTGATCTCGTCGAGGAAGGCGTGCCAGCTCTTGCCGTCGCCGCCCATCTTCGCCAGTTCCACCAACCGCTGGTTGTTCTTCATCTTGCCGTCGCCGATCTTGTCCGGCTTGTGGCCGTGCAACGCGGACTCGGGGTTGGCGATCGTCTCCGTGGACTTGACGCCGTGGTGGTAGCCCACCGGGCTGGAGGCGCCCGGCGCGATCGTCTCGATGCCGACGAGCAGGGAGCCGTCCGTGGACGTGGTCGGTGCGGTGAACACCAGGAGCATGTGGCCGTAGGAGCCGTTGGGGAGGATGACGTCACCGTTCCAGTCCTTGGTGCCGATGCCGCCGATCGCCTGGTCGATCCCCAGCAGCTTCGGGGTGGTCACGCCCGGGACGGCCTTCGACGCCACATTCGTCAGTGACGCCCCGATGCCGCCCTTTTCCACGAAACGGCCGGACGTCCCGCCCTTGTTCGGGCCGATGGAGGAACGGTGCGTGGCGAAGCCGCGTTCCCTGACGTGTTCGTCCTGCTTGCCGTCCTCGGTGACGCCGAGGAATTCGAGCAGCTGATGGGGGTTGTCGCCGTCCTGGAGGGCGGGGATGCGGATGTTTACGCGTCCGCCGTGCGCGAGGGCCCGGATGACGTCACCTTCCCGGTAGTCGACGTGTTTCTTGTCCTTGGTGTACTGCAGGCCGTGCCGCAGGATCAGCAGGACGTTGGTGAGGATCTTCCGGGCGAAGGCGTCCTGCGACTCGTGCTCCGGCTCGAGTTCGTTCGCCCCGGGGTGCTTCCGGTCCTCCGGCACGCTCTCCGGGACCAGGGTGTCGAGGGCCGTCTCCCGGATCTGCGTGTCCCGCTCCGCCTCCAGCTCCCGGCGCTCCTCACTGTCCTCGGCAAGCCCTTGGGTCCGCATGAAACGGCCCAGGGTGTAGGCGGGGTTGACCGGGACGGGGGCGCCGGGGGCGGGTCGCTGGGTCCGGAAGGCGAGCGTCGCGGCGAGGATGCGCCGGCCCGGAGTGAGCTTCAGCCAGTCCGAGTAGTCGGGCTTCTCCTCCGTGGCCCTGCCCTTGCCCTTGTCCTCGGATGTGCTTGCCTTCGCCGCGGCGGACCTCCGGCCCTCGGCGATCCCGAGGCCTTCCGCCAGGGTGCCGATGCCCACACGGTTCAGCCACGCCGTCCGCTTCTCCGACAGCAACTCGATGTCCTTGAGCTCTTTTTCCTGGAAGACCTCGCCGAGGACCAGCCGCCGTTCCAGGACCCACCGCACCTTGGCATCGGGAAGCAGCCAGTCCTCCGGCCACTTCTTGTGCGGCTCCCAGATGTTGAACTTCCGCTTCTTCTGACGCGCGTGCTCCTCGATCGACCGGGCCAGCCGCACGATCACCGCGTCCGGGTCGGTGGACGTCTCCAGGGACGCCTCGTCGGGAGGAGGGGACGCCTCGGTCTCCTCCTGCCGCACCCGCTGGACCGCTGCGGTCACGACCCGGTTCCCGGCGGTGCGCTGGAGCGCCAGCAGGCCGGTGGGGTCATCCACCGACCGCGACGACAAGCCCGATCGTCTCCGCCGCGTGTCCCGGTCCTGCCACCGCTCCCGTCGCTGCTGCTGTGTGTGCATCCCTCAGACTGACCGGCCCCCCGGTCCCGTTGGAAGGGAGGATGGGGCATTCTCCGGGGCAGAGCGTTGCCCTTTCGTTCGCTTGGCGTATGCGAGGAATTCCGCTCCCGGCGGGAGCCCGTACCCGCGTGGGTGGACAAACCCCCTGATGGTCGCCGGCTCCACGGCCGGACAGGGCAGACCGCTGCCGCCCGGGGCGTCGCCTCTATGTGTTTACGCTGCCGACGTGTCATCGCTCGTGTGGACGCTCGGAGGGTGGCACATCCGGCGGGGGCCACGCGCGTCCTCGTCACAGCTCGAAGCCGATCGTGGCGTACGCGTAGGACTCGCCCTCCCGCGGTGCGCGGTTCCAGGACCGTGTGGTCAGATGCGGCAGGATGCCCTCGGCCAGGGCGTGCCGGGGTGCGGCGGCCGGCGTGTCGCGGACCGCGTACTTCTCTCGGAGCGCTGGGGGCGCCCGGTCTCTCCTCCGCCGAGATCCCAACTCGAAGCAATAGATGTGAAGTTCGCGCGCCTTCCGATCCGTCGGAGCCTGGGCGGTGTGGATCAGCTGTGGATCGAACGTAGATCGGGGGCCATGAGGATGCCCGTGACGTCTGGATCACAGACCGCCACGGCAAGAAGAGAGGCATCCTCATGCGTGACAGCAGAACCGGCCTGTGGGCCGCGGGTTCGGCCCTGACCGCCGCGATGGCGCTCGTCGGCGCCCTCGCCTCGGGCGCCAGCGCCGGGCAGCAGCACGACGGCAACGGCGAGAAGGCCGTCCCGATCTCACAGGTCGTCGGCGCCGACGACCTGCGGAAGATGAACGAGCAGCGCCCCCTCGTCGCCGCCGCGAGCATCCTGGCCAAGGCCCAGGAGCAGGGCGACTACGAGGGCTACACGGGCATCGGCCTCCAGGAGGAGCACGTCACCCTGTGGTGGAAGGGCGATCTGCCCGAGCCCGTGCGGCAGGCCGCGGAGCGGGCCCGCGGGACCGCCCCCGTGCGCATCGTCGCCGCGGAGCACTCGCTGGCCGAACTCGAGGACGCCTCCGAGGTCTTACAGGCCCGACTGGAGAAGGACCCCTCACTCGGCCACAGCGTCAAGATCCCCACGGACGGCAGCGGACTGGTACTGGCCCGGGACACCACCAGCACGGCGCGCACCGCCTCCGCCGCGCAGGCCCGGCGCACGGTCGACCGGATCGCCGGCGTGCCCGTGAAGGCGGTCAGCGAGGAGCCCCTGCGGGAACGCTCCCGTGTGAACGACGGCGCGCCGTGGTCGGGCGGGGCACAGATCAACTTCGACGGCGGTGCGTGCACGGCCGGGTTCGGTGTGCGTGACGCGAGCGCGACCTACCTGCTCACCGCCGAGCACTGCGGCCGGAGCGGCAACCGGTTCACCAACCCGCAGGGCGCCTACATCGGTACCTCCACCAAGTCCAGCGACCCCCACGACGTGATGCTCATCCCCACGAACTCCGACAACTTCATGTACACCGGGGGACCCGACAGCGACGCGGGCGTACGGGTCGACGGCTGGGACCACGTCTTCCCGGGCGAGTACCTGTGCCAGTCCGGAATCACCAGCGCCCGGGCCACGGGCGGCCCGGTCTGCAACATCAAGGTCCTCTTCTTCTACAACGACTCCGAGGACCTGGTGGAGGCGGAGCAGATGAACGGCCAGACGGTGGCCCGCAGCGGTGACAGCGGCGGCCCGGTCTACACCGCCTCGGCCTCCGGCGGCGCGATAGCCAAGGGCACGCTGACCCGTAGCGCGGGGTCGCGCCTGGGCTTCCAGGACTTCTACACGGCCACGCGGGACTTCGGCATCTGGATCAACAAGTAGACCGTAGATCCATGGATCCGTCCTCGCGGCCCGTGCCGTGAAGCGCTCGGGCACCGTCGCCCGGCACGGGCTCCGTCCGTGCCGGGCGACGTGCGTCTTCGTCACGGGCGCCGCCCGAAGCCGATCGCCGTCGCGGGTGCGGTGCCCGGCGGGAACCGTCGAGGAGAACCGCCGGACCGGCGTCGTACGCCCGTGCCCCGGGGCTCCGTCCGGGGTCACGCCGCACGCCCGTCGTCATGGAGAGGGCCGAACGTCCCGAGGCGGCCGGGGCCCTGATCACATACGGTGCCGGAGTGCTTTCCACGTCACTGCCCCCGTCACCCCGGCTGGCCGGCCTGACACCGGCGCGTCTGTCCCCCGGGTACTTCGCCCTCGTCATGGCCACGGGCATCATCTCCGTCGGCTGTCAACTGCGCGGCTGGACCCTGACGGCCCGGTCCCTCCTCGTCCTCACCGCCGTCGCGTACGCCCTGCTGGTCGTCCTCACCGTCTGGCGCTTCGTCGCGCACCGCCGTGAACTCGCCGCGGACGCCCACGACACCCGCAAGGCGTTCCTCTTCTTCACCTTCGTGGCGGGCACCGACGTCCTCGCCGTCGGCCTGGCCGGCCAGGGCCACTTCCTCCCCGCCACCGTCCTCCTCGTGATCGCCGCGCTCACCTGGGTGGTCCTCGGCTACACCATCCCCTGGGCGGCGGTCCTGGGCCGCAGCGAACGCCCGGTCGTGGCGGCCGCCAACGGGACCTGGTTCGTCTGGGTGGTCGCCAGCCAGTCGGTCGCCGTGGCCGCCGCTACCCTGGAGCCCCACTACGAGGCCGCACGCCATGGCCTGGCCGTCGTCGCGGTCTTCTCCTGGTCGGTCGGCTGTGTCCTCTACGCCGCCTCCGCGATCTTCGTCTCGCTCCGCCTGATGCTCTACCCCCTCGAACCGCGCGAACTCGACCCGCCCTACTGGGTCTCCATGGGCGCGGTCGCCATCACCGTGGTCGCGGGAGCGCGCATCGTGGAGATGGAGAGCGCCCCCATGGTCGACGCGGTGCGCGGACTGGTGGCCGGCATGTCGGTCGTCTTCTGGTGCTTCGCGACCTGGCTCGTCCCCGTCCTGATCGCCGTCGGCGTCTGGCGCCACCGCGTCCACCGGGTGCCCCTCGCCTACGAGCCCACCTGGTGGAGCATCGTCTTCCCCCTCGGCATGTACGCCGTCGCCGGCATGTACCTCGGCCGCGCCGACGACCTCCCCATCGTGGAATGGATCGGCCGGGCCTGGCTCTGGGTCGCCCTCACCGCCTGGACCCTGGTCCTCCTCGCCATGCTCCGCACCCTGCTCACCACCAGGTCGCGGGAGCCGCAACGGACGTGACCGGCTGTGGGCCGGCCGTCCGGCCCCGCCGCCGTCCCGCGTACCTCGTGGAAGCGCCCGGGCCGAGCCTCACCAGGGACCCGAGGTCGGCATTGACGCCGGGGTGAACCTGCCCCTCGCCCTCTCCGACGGCGACCACCAAGATCACGGACGCCCGCCCCGCCTTTTCGACGGGACGGCCGACCGGGACAAGTGGCTGAACCCGCGGGAGAAGGCCAGACTGCTCGGCCTGGAACAACGCGCCGCCCAGCGCAAGCAGCACCGGGGGCGCGGGGAGAAGACCTCCCGCCGCCTGCGGCACACCTACGACCGGATCAAGCAGTTCCGCGCAACAGCCACGCGCCGCGCCGTTGACCGGCAGCACAAGACCACTGCCGACATCGCCAAGCGGTACGGCACCGTCGTGGTCGAACAGCTCACCATCAAGAACATGGTCAAGTCCGCCAGAGGCACCATCGAGGAACCCGGCAGGAACGTCGCGCAGAAGTCCGGCCCGAACCGCTCCATCAGCCAGGAGGCATGGGGCCGCACCGTGACGATGCTGACGTACAAGACCGCCCGCCACGGCGGCACCCTGCACAAAGTCCCCGCCCCCGACACCTCCCTGCGCTGCTCGGCCTGTGGTTTCACCACACCGGGCAGCCGGGAGGACCAGGCCACGTTCGTGTGCAAAAACCCCGGCTGTCGGGAGGGCAGTGGTCAGGCGTCCCTGTGGCGTCAAGCCCGCCACCGCAAGGTAGGCAGGAATCTCCCTCGTTCACGAGGGAGAGCACTTCAAGTCTGCCCGGCCTCCCCCCGAGCACCCGCACACCGACCTGATCCAGTGAACCGCCGGCTCCGGGGCGGGCATGCGCGAGGCGTCGCGGGCCGGGCCGTGAACCGAGCGGGCCGCACCCCGGAGCGGGATGCGGCCGGGAACCGCGGTGTGCTCTACGCGCACGGGCAGGCCAGTCCGGGCGTCGTGCGGTTCGGGGAGCAGGTCACCACGGCCAGGGTGAGGTACGAGGGGCCCTCACTCCCCGAGCGTGGCGACGGCCTCCTCGTAACCGCCCGTCGGCGGCGCGGTGTCGGGCCCGTACACGAGGTTCAGCACACCCGTCGTGAACGTCTGGGACTTGAGCAGCTTCAGCGGGATCGACGGCTCGCCCTCGTCGAAGAGGCGCATGCCCTTGCGTACGGCGATGGGGTGGACGAGGAGGTGCAGTTCGTCGAGGAGGCCCGCGGCCAGCAACTGCCGGACGACGGAGACCGAGCCGCTCAGCGAGATGTCACCGCCCGGCTCGCTCTTCAGCGCGGCGGCGACCTCGGCGACGTCCCCCTGCGCCTGCTCGGAGTTCCGCCACCGCAGGTCGAGCCGGCTGCGGGAGAACACGATCTTCCGCATGTCGCCGAGCTGCTTGGCGAAGCCCGCGTCCTCGCCGCCCGCCGCCTCCCGCTCGGGCCAGGCGCCGGCGAAGCTGTCATAGGTCCTGCGGCCGAAGAGCAGGACCTCCGTGGTGTTCATGCCCGCGCCGACGGCGGCCCCCATCTCGTCGTTGAAATAGGGGAAGTGCCACTGGTCGGGCGCCTCGACGACGCCGTCGAGCGAGATGAACAGGCTGGCGGTGATCTTCCGCGGCATGGTGTCCTCCGGATCCTGGTGCGTGTACCGGGTATGACCGTGCCACCCGCCGGAAGTCATCGGTGGGCGGCACGCGGATCGTCCGGACGGCGTCCGGTTTCCCACGGCGCTCCGGCTCCGGCCCGGGAAGGGGCCGGGCGTGGGCTGCCGGCCCTGACGCTCCGGGCGCCCGTGCGGGCCCCGGACGTTCGATCTGGACGTACTGCCGCCCCCGATGGCGGAGACGGGCCGATGAGCGTGCGCGTGGACGCGGCTCGGATCCGCCGGGCGGCGCACAGGAAGTGGCCTTCGTCATATCCGGTACCGCGGCCGCCTCGCGAAGGCGGGTGTGACGGTCGTTCTCCGACGGCCGACTAGTGACATCACTAGTTCACGTCCGGCAGCGCCTCGCGGCCGATCCGCCGGCCCATGGCGAGAACCGCGCCATGGCAGGCGGGATCCGGTACGGTCCGGCACCGTCCGGCCGGGGTCGGAAAGGTTGAATCCGCCCATACCGAACAAGTCCGCGCCGATTTCACGCCACATCACCGGAAGGGGTGAGGAGGCCGAATCGGTGTGTCCGTGGTCCTTCATGTCAAGGAACTGTCCCGCTCGCCCTCGCCGAAAGGGAAAAGGAGCGTTGAAAGTTTCAATGATGTTTGAGATGATCGCTTGCAGTTCGTAAACCTCATGTGGTCAGCAAGCGAGACTCAGAAGTCAACGGGCCAGTAACTTACCGGCCGGTTCGCCCTCTGCCCAGTCAGTGAAAACCGATAATTGTCGCCCGGTCTCTCCTCTGCCTTTCCGGAGGAGATCCGGCCATGCGGTGAGGGTCTGCCGTGACATGAAGGGGAGTGTCGCAGTGGATATCCGCCGAGGTGATCGCTGTCCGTCGCGACAGAAAGAAGCGGAATGCTGAAGAGAACGCGCTCCTGCGCAGAAGCGGCTCCTGCGGAGATGTCCGCCACAGGAGGACCGACCGTGACCGCCTCCGGCTCCGGTACGCGAGGGAGATAGAGCACCCGTAGCCGGTGCCGCACGATCACTTCTTCCGCGTCATGGAGGCGTTTCACCTTGGGGTTACCACGCGAGACCCGGACGACCTGGCACGACCTGGAGTTACGGGTCCGGGCCGAGGACCCCGAGGTCCTCGACTACGTCAGCAGCCAGCACCGTCTCGCCCGTGAGGAGCCGGACCGGGCCGCCACGCGGATCGACATCGAAGCCGTCAGCTCCCCGTCCCGGCTCGCGGAGCTGACCGCGGGACCGGCGACCGAGCGTCGTGAGTCCTACGCCGGCTGGTGGTACGGCTGCCACCGGAACGAGGACGGAGCGTTCGTCCTCGTCTCGCAGGAGGGGCACGAGTTCCCGCACGCCCTGATCACCACCGACTTCCTCACCTGGGAGATCGTCGCCGCGCACGAGCACGAGCTGGGACTCGTCGTCACCCGCACCATGCGGGAACTGGTGCGCGAGCACTTCGTCGACCGCGGCGCGCTCATGCTGCACGGCGCGGCGGCCGTCCTGCCCGACGGCACCGGGGTGGTCCTCGCCGGCCCCTCCGGCGCCGGCAAGACCTCGGCCTCCGTCCAGCTCGCCCGCGCGGGCGGCCACTGCGTCGCCACCGACCGGTGCCTGCTGCTGGCCGACGGCCCGGAATGGGCCGTGGTCGGTCTGCCGCTGTCCACCCGCCTCACCCGGGAAGCGGCGGCCGGTCTCGGTATCGAGCCCGGCGAGAAGGACAGGCTGATCAGACACGGTGAGGCGGCCGTCCGCAGACCGGACCCCAAGGGCAAGATCTCGCTCAGCAACGAGGAGATGCGGCGGCTGGCCGGTGTCGAGTTCCTGGCCTCCACGCGGATCGGCACACTGGTGCTGCTCGAGAACACCGGCGCCCCCCGGCCCCTGTCCGGCCCGGTCGCCGAAGGGGAGGCCGTGACCGCCCTGGCCGAGCACATCCTCGTGCCCGACACGGCGTACCGCGGCCGGTGGCTGTCCGCGGACGCGAGCCCCGAACCGGCCGGTGACGTCAAGGGCCGGCTCGGCGAACTGGCCGCCGCCGTGCCCGCCCGGCACGCCACATGGACACCGGCCACCTACGAGAGCGACGTTCTGGCGGCCTGGCTCACCCCGCGCGCCGGTGCCGAGAAGACAGGAGACCCCTCATGACGACCACCCCGAAGATCCGTTACAGCGCCCGGGCCCTGCTGCTGGACGAGGACGACAGACTCCTGTTGTTCTCCAGCGTGGACGACGCCAACGGCGAGACCTTCTGGTACCCGGTGGGCGGTGGCATCAAGGAGGGGGAGTCGCCCGAGGAAGCCCTGCGCCGGGAGGTCGAGGAGGAGACCGGACGCACGGAGTTCGAGATCGGCCCCCAGATCTGGTACCGGGAGGCCGTCGCCTCCTGGGGCGGCAACACCTACGACTGCCGCGAGCGGTTCTACCTCTGCCGCGTCTCCCACTTCTCCGTCGACACCAGCGGTTTCAGCCAGGGGGAGATCGACACGGTCTCCGGTCACCGGTGGTGGACGCTGGACGAGCTGGACGCCGCCACGGACCGGCTGGTGCCCGCCGACCTGGCACCCCGGCTGCGCGCCGTGCTCACCGACGGCGCCCCCGCCGAGCCCGATGTCGTCGGCAGCTGAGCACGGAACCGGAGGGACCAGCACGTGAAGGGACTACGAGGACGGCCCGCCCTGGTGACCGGCGGCGCCCAGGGGATCGGCAGGGCGGTCGCCGAGCGCCTCGTCGAGGAGGGCGCCCACGTCATGATCATGGACACGAACGAAGAGTCCGGGAAGTCCGCGGTCGCGGAACTGACACAGCGCCCGGGCGGTGAGCACGTCGGCTTCGTGCACGGCGACATCTCCGACGAGAGCGACGTGGTGGCCGCGGTGGAGGCGGCACGGACCGCGTTCGGCGGTGTCGAACTCCTCGTGAACTGCGCCGCCGCATTCATCACGCGCGGGATCGAGGCCACCGTGGAGGAGTGGCGGCGCGTCACGGACGTCAACATCATGGGCCACGCCCTGATGGTCAAACACAGCGCGCCCCTGATGGAGGCCGCCGGCGGCGGCAGCGTCGTCAACGTCTCCTCGATCTCCGCGCACATCGCGCAGCCCCGGTCCGTCACCTACAGCGCCACCAAGGCCGCCATCATCGGCATGACCCGGTGCATGGCCACCGATCTGGCCGGAGCGGGAATCCGGGTGAACGCGGTGAGCCCGGGAACGGTCTGGAGCGACAACCTCGCGCGCCGCTACAAGGAGAAGTACGGAGTGTCGCGCGAGGAGGCGGATGCCCGCCCGGACATCGGCGGCCGGCACATGCTGCACCGCACCGCAGACCCGGAGGAGATCGCCTCCGCCGTCGCCTTCCTGCTCTCCTCGGAGGCCGGTTTCATCACCGGTGAGAACCTCATGGTCGATGCCGGGCTCACCGTGACGTGACGCCGTCGTGCCGTGCGAGGCCTTCACGGCACGACGGCACACCGTGAGGCGGGGCCGCTCCCTCCGGAAAGAAGCCGCCGCCCCGTTCTCCTGTCCGGCGCCGCTCACCCGGCGCCGATGATCTCGTGGACCCGTACCCGCCGTACATCCTCCTGTTTTTCGCCCGGGGGTTTACGGGTGGCTTGCCATGCCCATTTTCCGCTCCTTTTCTCTGCGCTTCTCGGGGGCGCGCGTGAGACACCGGGATTCGGTTCGATGCGCGAGGGAACGCGTTCTGGAATATCGCCGTCACATGTGACGGGGAGAATCCCTTGCGTTTTTCGATGCTCCTGGTGGATAAATGAAGTCCGCTGATATACGTTTTCCTGAACCGGGCGAACATTGCTGGACCGGATCCACTGTTCGCACCGATCCTCGGCCGAGTGAAATGCCTCGACGCCGCGTGAGATGCCTCAGTGCGCCGAGTAATCCCTGACGATCGTCAGGTATACGTCCGGAGGAATACATTGAGTGACAACGTGATCAGGGTCGCGCTGGCCGGCGTCGGCTCCTGCGCCTCCAGTTTCGTGCAGTCCGTGGTCCTGGACCGGGAGCGGTCCGGCCCCTCCAACGGCGTGATGCACGAGTACATCGGCGGCCACCGTCTCGGCGACGTGGAGTTCGTCGCGGCCTTCGACGTCGACGCCCTGAAGGTGGGCCGGGACCTCTCGGAGGCCGTGTACGCGGGACGCACCGCCGCCGTCCGCCACGTGGACGTGCCGCACCTGGACGTCACCGTCCAGGCCGGCCCGCTGCTCGACGGCCTCGACGGCACGCTCGGCGACGCCGTCGACGCCCACCTCGCCACCGCCGTCGCGACCCCGGAGTCGCTGGCCGCCGCCCTGGCCGCCGCGCGCCCCGACGTCGTGGTCTGCCTGCTGCCCACCGGCTCGACCGAGGCCGTCCAGACGTACGCCAGGGCCGCCGCCGAGGCGGGCGCGGGCTTCGTCAACGCCACCCCCGAGCCCGTCGCCAACGACCCCGCGCTGGCGGCCCTGTTCACCGAGCACGGCGCCCCCCTCCTCGGTGACGACCTGCGCAGCCACCTCGGTGCCACCACCCTGCACACCGCCCTGATCGAGCTCTTCCAGAGCCGCGGTGTCGAGGTCAAGGACAACTACCAGCTCAACGTCGGCGGCAACACCGACTTCCTGAACCTCTCCGACCCGGCCAGGTCCCGCTCGAAGCAGGTCTCCAAGCGCAAGGCCCTCGCCAACGCCGGCATCGACTCCCGCGAGGTCGCCGCGGGCCCCAACGGCTTCGTCAAACACCTCGGCGACCGCAAGGTGTGCTTCCTGCGCATCGAGGGCGAGAGCATCATCGGCGCCCCCGTGCACATGGAGGTACGCCTCGAGGTCGAGGACAGCCCCAATGCCGCCGCGGTGCTGGCCAACGCCGTCCGCACCGCGTACAGCGCCTCCCGCCAGGGCATGGTCGGCGTCATCGACCCCGTCTGCGCCTTCCTGTTCAAGAGCCCGAAGACGGGGGCCAAGGAGTCCGAGGCACTGCACGACTTCCAGGCCTTCGTGCGCAAGGCCGGCGAGCACCACGCGCTGCAGGCGGTCGACGGGAATGCCTGACCCCGCCTCCTGGCTGCCCGAGCGCGACCCCGCCGTGGCCCGCGTCCTCGACCGGAGCTACGGCCTCGGTACCCACCGGGCGTGGGCACTGAACCGGGAGAGCGTCAACACCGTCTGGCGCGTGACCACTTCGCGGGGGGAGTACGCGCTCAAGCGGCTCGGGCGGGACGTCTCCCCGCAGTGGACGGCCTTCGAGCACGCCGCCCTGCCCCGGCTGACCGCCGCCGGCATCCCGGTCGCGGTTCCCGTGCCGACGGCTGAGGGAAGCAGCTCGGCCGTCCACGACGGGTCCGTCTGGCAACTGCGGCCCTGGCGGGAGGGCCGGCCCTTCGACTCGGGCCGGCCGGGCGACATCGAACAGGCCGGTGCCTTCCTGGCGGCACTGCACCGCGTCCCGGTCGACGGGCTGCCCGCGGACGGCCAGAGCTCCACCCGCAACCTGGAGTTCTGGCTCACCACCGCGCAGCCCCCGCACGCGGCGCTGGACGAGGTCGACGAGACAGCCGCCCCGTACGTGAGCGCCGCCGTGCGCGCCCGTGCCCGGCGCGCCTACGCGGCGGTGCTGAGCCGGGCCCGCACCGAACTCGCCGGGTACGGAGACCTCCCCGAGGTCCTCACCCACGGCGAGGTCGCGGGCTCCAACCTGCTGTACTCCGACAGCGGGGAGCTGGCCTGCGTCCTCGACTGGGACGCGCTGCAGTTGCGCTCCCGTGTCTACGACGTGGCACGGGCGCTGCTGTTCCTGCCCCGCAAGGCCCGCGGCGGCTTCCAGGTCCTGCCGGACCGGGCCCGGGCGGTCCTCGCCGCCGCGACGGCGCACGAGCCGCTCACACCGGACGAACTCGGCTCCCTCATCCCGGTGCTGGAGCTGAACTTCGTCCCGTCGCCCGACTACCTCCGGCAGGTCGCGCGGCGCGCCCCGGGCATCCTGGAGTGGTACCTCGGCTGGCGGGCCGAGGGCGCCGGCGCGGTCCGCGGCATCCTCTCCGACGTCATCGCCACGGCGCCGCAGGGAACACCGCGATGACGCGGTACGTGTGCCGCACCCCGCAGCACGCGGTGGCGCTGGACGTGGGCCGCGACACGGCCGCGTACGCCCGGGAGCTGCTCGGCCCCTACGTCCGGGTCGCTCCCGGGCCCGGCGGCCCCGACGACGCCCGCTGGCGGATCGGGACCGCGGACCGGACGCGGCCGGCGGGGGAGGAGGTGGTCATCACCAGCGCCACCGAACCCCCCACCCGGCTCTGGTACGACGGAACGGCCCGCGAGGTGCTGTTCGACCCGGCGATGCCACGCCACTTCCTGCGGCACAACCTGGTCCGGTTCACCCGCATCCTGCTGCGGCTGATGCACGCGGAGGAACCGGAGGTCTTCCCGCACGCCGGGCTGGTCGCCCGGGACGACGGGCACGGCGCGCTCGTACTGGGGGCGAAACGCGCGGGGAAGACCTCCACCGTCCTGTCCGCCCTGCGTCACGGGCTCCGCTTCGTCGGCAACGACGACGTCTCCGTCCGCGCGGACGCCGGCGGCTGGACCGGGCGGGGCTGGCCCCGTCGGGTCTCCGTGCGCGGGGACACCTTCGCCGCCGCCGGACTGCCCGGCGACACCGGCCGCCTGCTCCACCCGGCGGAACTGCGCGACCTCGTGGGCGGCCCTCCGCTGCTGGCCGAGGCGCGGGTCGGGGTCCTGGTCTTCCCTCGGTTCCACCCCGAACCCGGTGTCGTGCCCCTCGGCCCGGAGGAGACCCTGGCCCGGCTCACCGCCAACGAACTGCCCACCGTGGTCAAACACGCCGACTTCCTGCTGCCGTTCTTCGCCCCCGTCGCGCCGGCGGTCCGGCAGGACCTCCTCGCCCGCCTGGCGGCACAGGTGCCCGGCGTCGAACTCCGGCAGGACTTCTCCGCCCTGCACGACGGAACCGCCGCACTGACCCGGCTCCTGGACGGAGACATCCCCGTACCACCTCCGGCGAGGGAAGAAGGGCACAGAACGTGAGCACGACCGGCAGCCGGGTGTGGGTGGTGGGCCCCTCGGGCGCGGGCAAGAGCACCGTCGCCCGCGCCCTCGCCGAGGCCCGGGGCCTGCCCCACTACGAACTGGACGCCATGTTCTGGGCGCCGGGCTGGCAGCGGCGTCCCGAGGACGAGTTCCTCGCCGACGTCGCCGCCCTGGACCGCACCGACGGCTGGATCGCCGACGGGCAGTACGCCGCGGCCCACCCGGTCCTCGAGGAACTCGCCGACACCGTCGTCTGGGTCGACCCGCCCCGCGGCGCCACCACGGCCCGGCTGCTGCGTCGCACCGTACGACGGCTGCGCACGCGGGAGGAACTGTGGAACGGCAACCGCGAACGCCCCGGCAGCGCCCTGCAGCTCGTGCTCTGGGCCCACCGGGAGTTCCCCGTGGTCCGGCGCACCAACACCGACCTGTTCGCCCGCATGCAGGCCCGCTCCGTGCCCTGCCTGCGGTTGCGGACCCCGCACGACATCCGAGAACTACTCAGTAAGGAACGGGCATGACGCGACTCGCGCTCCTCGGCGGAGAGCCCCTGCTGACCCCGGCCGAGCGGCCCAAGTGGCCGGACATCACCGAGGAGGACATCGGAGCGGTCACCGCGATGCTGCGACGCGGTGAGATCACCTACAACGGCAGCGAAGGCGAGGTCCAGGCCCTGGAGAACGGCTACCGGGAGCGCCTCGGCGCCGCCCACGCCCTCGCCGTCAACTCGGGCACGTCCGCCCTGCACTCGGCCTTCTTCGGCCTGGACCTGCGTCCCGGTGACGAGGTCATCGCCCCGGCCTACACCTTCCTCGCCACCGCCATGCCGGTCTTCACCTGCAACGGCGTCCCCGTCCTCGCCGACGTGGATCCCGACACCGGAATCCTCGACCCCGACGGGCTCGCCGCCCACCTCACGCCGCGCACGAAGGCCGTCGTGGTCACCCACCTCATGGGTTTCCCCGCCGACATGGAGCGCATCACCGCCTTCGCCCGCGCACACGGCCTCGCGGTCGTCGAGGACTGCTCCCAGGCGCACGGCGCGGAGTGCTCGGGCCGGCCGGTCGGCCGCCACGGCGATGTCGCCGCCTTCAGCCTCCAGGCCAAGAAGCAGGTCACGGCGGGCGAGGGCGGCGTCCTCGTCACCGACGACCGCAGGATCTACGAGCGCGCGGTGATGCTCGGTCACTGCATCGACCGCGGCGAGGAGGACGTCACCAGCGACGAGTACGGCGCCTACGGCCGGACCGGCTTCGGCCTCAACTACCGCATCCACCCGGTCGGCGCGGCCCTCGCCCGGGGCGCCCTCGCCCGGCTCGACACCGTGCTGACCGGACGCGAGCGGAACTACGGCCGGCTCGGCGCCCTCCTGGACGACATCCCCGGCATCACCCCGCCGGTGCGCCGGCAGCACGTCGACCGCGTCGCCCACTACGTCAGCTACCAGCCCCTCTACGTCGCCGAGGAGCTCGGCGGCCTGCCCATCGACGTCTTCACGGCCGCCGTCAGGGCCGAGGGCGTCCCGCTGACCCGGCCCACCTCGCCTCCGCTGCACCGCGAGGCCGCCTTCCAGAGCCCGTCCTGGCACCCCGGCACGTACCACCCCGGGGACAACACCTACCGCGTGTACCGGGGCGACGAGTTCCCGGGCGCCGACGCCTACATCGCCCGCGTGCTGCGGCTGCCCACGTACTCCGACGAGCGCCCCGAACTGATGGACGCCTGGGCCGAAGGCATCCGCAAGGTCGTCACCCACGCCGAGGAACTGCGCGACCGGCACGCCGCCGGTGCCCTCGCCGCGTAGCGGCTCCCACTCTCGCAGCCCGCGTCGGCCCGGTACGCCCCGTCGCGTACCGGGCCGGCACCGCACCACCGCTCCGCCCCGACACGGAGGTCATTCTTTGTCCGTCGACAACAGCTCCCGCTCCATGCTCGCGCGCGGTCTCGGCGTCCTCCGCGCCTTCCGGTCCGGCGAGCCGGAACTCCCGCTCTCCGAGATCGCCCGCCGGGCCGACATGCCCAAGGCGACGGCCCACCGCATCATCACCGAGCTCGTCAAGGAGGGCATGCTGGAGCGCGGGGAGAAGGGACTCAGGCTCGGCATGGGCCTGTTCATGCTGGGAGCCAGGGTGCCCCGCCGGCTCATGCTCCGCGACATCGCCTTCCCGCACGCGCAACAACTGCACCGGCTCACCCACGGCAGCGCGTTCGTCCTCGTCGCCGACCCCACCGGTGCGGACGCCGTCCTGGTGGACGCCGTACGGCGCACCCACGAACCCGGCCGCGGACTGGGCATGGAGGAGACCCGGGCCTCCGACCGGGCCGCGACGAGGGTGTTCCGTGCTTTCGGCGCCGAGGACGACACCGTGGCCGGCCGGGGCGCGCGCGTCCGGGAGGCCGAGTCGGCCCGCGTGCGGCATCAGGGCTTCGCGGTCGTCCGCGGCGTGCCCGGCGTGGTCGGTGTCGCCGCCCCGGTACTGACGGCATCCGGCGCGGTCGCCGGGGCACTGGCCGTCGCGGGGCCGCAGGCCGGGTTCCACGTGGGCCCGGCGGCCGCGCACCTCAAGACCGCGTGCGCCGCCGTCTCCCGCGCCCTGCGGCGCAATCCCGAACTGCTGACCGCCTCCTGACGGCGTACGGCACCCGCCGCCCTTCCCGGCTACGGCTTCCCGGCCACGAACAGCGTGGGCAGCAGTCTGCCCGCGAGGTACTCCTCCCGGGCCGCGGTCAGGGTGTCCCGGATGAGGTCCGCCGAGGCTCCCCCGTAGATGTTCGCGACGCTCCCGCGGAAGATGCGCACCACCTTCAGCCGGTCGGTGAGCAGTGCCACGGCCCAGTCGGTCAGGTCCTTGCGCTCCACGTCGCCGAAACCGGCCCGGGCCAGCTGGTCCGTCCGGCCGGTCAGCGACGTGGTGAAGAAGACGCCGCGCGGATGGACCGCGCGGAACGCCTCCGAGGGCTCCTCGCCGTCCGGCGTGAGGCTCACCTCCTCGGTGACCACCAGCAGCCCGCCGGGCCGCAGCAGCCGTGCCGCCTCGCGCAGTACGGCGCCCGGGTCGGGGAAGTGCGGCATCGAGCCCGTGACCAGCACCAGGTCGAGCGAGGCGGCGGGGAGGGGCACGGCGGTGGCCGAGGCGCACAGCTCCGTCATCGTGGTGCGGCCCTGTGCGCGGCTGATCCGGGCGCTGACCTCGCAGTGCTCGGCGACGAGGTCGACACCGTAGGAGCGCCGCACCTCGACGCCCGCGGCGGCGAGCCTGTCCACGGTGTAGCGCAGCGCGCCGCCGAAACCGCTGCCCAGCTCGCACAGGTCCACCGCGCGGCCGGAGCCCAGGCGGGCGACGACGGCGCCGACCACGGCGTCGCAGCCCTGCGGGCCGAAGTGACCCATCTGGTCCAGGCCCAGGAGCCCGTCGGGTCCCTGCTCGCCGGTGAACTCCACGATGGCCCGCTCGGTGTTCTCCCAGTCGTGCAGCGCGGGGAACAGGTCGCGGTGGTAGCGGTACTGGACGCCGGTCTGGTCGGGCGCCTGTGTTTCCCGCGCGCTCCGTGTTCCCTGAGCCCTCTGTGTCTCCCGTGTCTCCCGGGTTCCGGCCGGGACGCCGGGTTCCGTGCTCATCTCGTACTCCTCGCGTTGCTGCCGGGGCCCGGCCCGGACGGTCGTGGGGCGGGGCGTCGGACGGTCAGGGCCGGGGCGGCCGGCGTCCGGAACTCGTCGGGCACCGCCGAGCAGACGGTGTCCAGCAGGGCGAGTGCCTCCTCGGCGTCCTCGTCCGTGGCGACCAGCGGCGGCAGCAGCCGCAGCACCTCCGGCCGGCCCAGACAGGGCGAGACGACCAGGCCCCGGCGGCCGAGCTCCATCAGGATCTCGCCGGCGGCGGCCCGCGTCGCGAACTCGACGCCCCACAGGAGGCCCTGTCCGCGCACCGCGGTGACCAGACCGGCGTGGCGCTCCGCCAGCCGGGTCAGGCCGGAGCCGAAGACCTCCGCCAGACGTGCGCCGCGCGGGGCGAGTTCCTCCACCACCCGCAGCGCCGCCACACCGGCCGCGGCGCCGAGCGGGTGCCCGGAGAACGTGGTCGTGTGCGCGAAGGGGTCCGCGGCGAGCGGCGCGTACAGCTCCGGCGTCGCCACCACGGCGGACACCGGCTGCACCCCGCCCCCCAGTGCCTTGCCGAGCAGTACGGCGTCCGGCTCGAGACCGAGGCCGGTGCCGACCAGGCGAGGACCGCAGCGGCGCAGCCCGGTCTGCACCTCGTCGGCGATGACGAACGCACCGTGGGCGCGGGCCGCGTCGGCCAGGGCCTTCAGGAACGCGGGGTCCAGGGGCCGTACGCCGCCCTCGCCCTGCACGGGTTCGAACAGGACGGCGGCGACCTCCTCGCCCTCGAAGGCGCCGGGTACCGCGGAGACGTCCGCGGGAATGTGGGTCACCCCGCCGAGGAGCGGCTCCAGGGATGCGCGGTAGCGGGCGTTCCAGGTCGCGGCCAGCGCGCCCATGGACTTGCCGTGGTAGGCGCCCTCGACCGCGATCACCCGCCGGCGGCCGGTGGCCCGGCGGGCCAGTTTCAGCGCCGCCTCCACCGCGTCGCCGCCGTTCAGCCCCAGCCACACCTTCGTCAGGCGGCCCGGGTCGGCCCAGCCGGCCAGCGCCTCGGCGAGCGCCGCGGTGGCCCGGTTGCCCAGGACCCGGCTGGACACCGGCATCGCGTCCAGCTCGTCACGGACCGCCGCCACCACGGCCGGGTGGCGCTGGCCCAGCAGCGTCACCGCGTAACTGCCGAAGTCGAGCGTGGTGCGGCCGTCGGAGAGGCGCATCCGCGCGCCCTCGCCCCGCGCCTCGACGGCGCCCGAGCCGTTCATGCCGTAGACGAGGGCCAGTTGCGGCGAGAGGTGCCGCCGGATCGCGGTGAGCGTCTCCCGGGCCGTCCTGTCACCGGTGTTCGCGGTCATGTGCGCAGCCGTCCTCTTCCGTGGTCCGGCGGATCGCGGACCGCGCGACGCGGTGCTCCTCAGGGGGAGGGCCGCCGGTCGGCGGGGCGGACGGTCCGCAGCTGTCGGGACACGGTTCTAGCCCCCCGCGCGCGTCCCTGCGAAGCGGTGTTCCGGCTGCCGGAACACGCGTTGAACCCGGACGCCGCCCTTGACAGGGTGATCATCCTCGCCGTCCGTATCCGAAAGGTGCACCGACGCATGGAGACCACTTCCCCGGGCGCTGCGGCGTTCCCCGGACCGGATGTCCTGGAGAGGCGCCTCGCCGCCTTCCTCGACCTGCGGGGACTGAGCAAGGACGCCGTGCTCAAGGAGGCCGACCAGGGCATGGGGACGCCGGCCCTCGCGGTCGCCGCCGGGTCGGTGCTCGCGGGCTTCGGCAACGTGCGCAGCGACCTCGATCTCCTGGTCCTCGTCGAGAACGAGAACCTCAAGCGTTTCCCCATCCAGTCCCACGAGCACGGCACGCTGATCGACATCGGCATCCGCCGGGCGAGCACCGTCCGGGCGAGTGCCGCCGCGCTGACCGCCGATCCGTGGCCGCGCTTCGAGAGCGTCACCGAGGACGCCTGGAACCACCGGCGCCGTACCCTCAGCACCGTCTCCCGGCTCGCCCTCGGACTGCCCCTCGCGGTCGTCCAGCCCTGGGACGTCTGGCACGCGGGGCTGCGCGGGCCCTGGCTCGCGGAAGTCCTGCGGGAGTGGTGGGTGGTCGAGGCGCACCGGCTCGCACAGGCCGCCCGCTGGCTGCTCGACGCCAAGCCGCTGACGGCCGCGGTCCGGGCCCGCGAGGCGGTCGTCGCCGCGCTGAACGCCCGTGCGGCCGACGGCGGGGAACTGTACTTCGCCGCCAAGTGGGTGGGCGAGAAGCTGAAGGTGCTCGGCGACCACGAGAACCTGCGGCTGCTGCGCACCGTCCTGACGCCCGCCGATCCCCGCGAGCGGGTGCCGTTCTGCCTCGACGCCGTCGAACGGCTCGTCGGTCCCGCCGGGACGCTGCACACCGTGCTGCGCTGGGCCACCGGCGCCGGGGCCATGGAACTGGACGACCGCACGGTCGTGGACCGCTGGCAGCTGCGGGCCCTGGAAGTACGGCGGCTCGGCCTGCCGGCCGCCGACGGCGACGGCGTCGTCTGGTCGGGGCCGGCCGGCACCCCGCCCCCCGAGGATCTTCTTCCGCTCTTCACGCACAACATGGTGTGGCTCGGTGTCGCCCACCCGGCTCCGGAGGTTCCCGCGTGACGCATTCCCCCACGACCGTGACCGGCGACACGGCCACCGGCCCCGCCGAGGCGTCCGCCGACCTCCGGCGGCTGCTCACCTTCCGCGGCCACGGCGCCGCCCGTCTCCTCCTGGGCTGCCGGGCCCGCCTGGAGGACGTCGAGGGCGCCGTCGCCGCCGGACAGGACGAGGTCGCCGTCCTCATGGCGTACGACCTGATCCAGCTGTCGCTGTCGATCCGCGGGCTGCGCACCGAGGGCGAACTGATGTACGGCCACGACGAGGCCGCCTTCGATCCGTTCGCCGGTCTTCCCGCCGAGGAGGCGGAGGCCGGGACGGCGCTCGCCGCCGAGGGACTGGACGCGGCCGGTGAGCGAGGCGAGGCGTGGCTCCAGCGGCTGCGCGACCACCTCGCGGAGACCGAGGCGCAGCTCGGGTACACCGAACCGCTGCCCGACGTCCGGTCCGGCAGCGGCATGATGAAGGGCTTCAAACTCGCCCGTACCTGGCAGCCTCTGATGGACCGCGTCGGTCTGCCCCCGCTGCTGCCGGACGCCTGGACGCGCCGTGCCGACTGAGCCGGGGCCGGTCCGGCCACCGGCCCTCTCCGTGCGCGGAGCCGGCAAGAGCTACGGCCGCACGATCGCCCTCGACCACGTCGACCTGGAGATCGCCGAGGGCACGATCGTGGGCCTGCTGGGACACAACGGCGCGGGCAAGACCACGCTGATGTCCCTGATCGCGGGCCTGGTGCGGCCGGACGCCGGGGAGATCGAGGTACTGGGGCACTCCGTGACGCGGCATCCGCGCCGGGCCCGCCGCGAACTCGGCCTGGCCCCACAGGAACTGGGCATCTACCCGCCCCTGACGGTACGCCAGAACCTGCGGTTCTTCGCCGAACTGGCCGGTCTGCGCGGCAAGGAGGCCCGGCGGCGTACCGAGGAGGTCGCCGAACCCCTCGCGCTCACCGGGCTGATGGACCGCCCCGCGTCCCGGCTCTCCGGCGGCCAGCAGCGCCGTGTGCACACCGCGATGGCACTGATCCACCGGCCGCGGCTGGTGCTTCTCGACGAGCCCACCGCGGGTGTCGACGTGGAGACCCGGGCCCGCCTCGTCGCCCACGTACGGGAGCTGGCCGCGCAGGGCACCGCCGTCTGCTACTCCACGCACTACCTCCCCGAGATCGAGGACCTCGCCGCGGACGTGGCGGTCCTGCACCAAGGGCGCGTCATCGCCCGCGGCTCCGTCGACGACCTGGTCCGGCGGCACGGCGACAGCGCCGTGGAACTGGTCTTCTCCGGCACGCCTCCCGAACTCGGCCTGCCCTGGCCGGTGACCCGGCAGGGCGACACGCTCCTCGTCCGGGTGGAACAGCCCCACCTGGTCACGGCCCAGGTGCTGGCCGCCCTGGGCGACGCCGCCGCCCGGCTGTCCGCCCTGCGCGTCGTCCGGCCCAGCCTCGACAACGTCTTCCTGAGGCTCACCGGAGGGCAGCACGGCGGCAACGGGGAAGACCACACGAGCACGGACAGGATCGGGGCGGAGCAGCATGCGTGACGGGGCACTGACACGGATCACCGCCCTCGTCCGGCAGGACGTCCGGCTGCTGCTGCGCGACCCCGCGCCCCTGGTGGTCCGCACGGTCATGCCGCTGCTCATCATGGGCTTCATGCAGCCGCTGTTCCGCGCCGCCCTGCGGGCCGGCGGCGAGGCCGCCGACGCCAACGGCGCCGAACAGGCCGTCCCCGGCATGGCGGTGATGTTCCTCTTCTTCCTGGTGAACGTGGTCGGCTTCGCCATGTTCCGCGAACACGGCTGGAACACCTGGGACCGGCTGCGCGCGAGCACCGCCCGCCCGGCCGAGCTGCTGGCCGCGCGCGTCGTCGTGCCGCTGGCCGCCGCGGTGCTCCAGCTCGCCGTCATCTTCGGGGCCGGGGGAGCGCTGTTCGGCCTGCGGGTGACGGGCTCCTGCCTCGCCCTGGTGGTGGTGGCGCTGCCGCTGGCGCTCTGCGTGGTCATGGTGGGCATGGCGCTGGTCGCACTGTGCCGCACGATCTCCCAGCTCAGCGTCATCGCCAACCTCCTGGCCCTGGTCTTCGCGGGACTCGGCGGCGCCCTGACCCCCCAGTCGGCGATGCCGGACTGGGCGGAGCCCTTCGCTCCCGCCGTGCCCAGCTACTGGGCGATGCGCGGCTTCAACGAGGTCATCCTGCGCGGCGGCGGGGTCGCGGACGTCCTGCTGCCGGCGGGTGTCCTCTGCGCCTTCACGGCCGGACTCACCGTCGTCACCCTCGTCTTCTTCCGGGCCGACCACCGCAAACTCTCCTGGTCCTGAGCGGTAGGCCGCCGGATCCGGGACGCCGTCAGAGAGGGACACCCATGTCCGCGCTCGTCGTCTTCGACTGTTTCGACACCCTGGTCACGTCCCGGCCGCTGCCGGGCCCGGAACGGTTCACCGCCGTCCTCGCCGACACGCTCGAGCTGGACACCAGGTCCGCCGGCGCCGTCGTGCACACCGTGTACGGCACCTTGTACGAGGTCATGACGGACCCGGGCGCCTCGCAGCCCGCGACCCTCGACCTGATGGAGGGCGCGCTGCGCGCCCAGGGCGCCGTCCGGGAGCGAGCCGCGGTGGAGGGGGCCCTGTGGCGAGCGCTGGGCTGCGCCGACCCCGGCGGATACGCCCTGTGCGCGCCGGTCGCGGAGGCCGCGCGCCGGGCGCACGAGGCGGGCCACACGCTCCGGATCCTGTCCAACTGCTACCTGCCCGGCACCCTGATGTGGGACCTGCTGCGCCAGGCCGGGGTGCCCGACGTCTTCGACCGGGGACTGTTCACCGCCGACGGCGGCCCGAAGAAGCCCGACGCCCGCGCGTTCCGGCGGATCGGCGAGGGCGGCTTCGAGCGCCGGGTGATGGTGGGCGACTCGGCCGGACTCGACCTCGTACCCGCCGCCGCCCTCGGCTGGGACACCGTCCGCGTGACGCCCGGTGCTCCCGTGCCGGACGCGTTCTTCACCCTGCTCGAGCTGTGACGACGGGCCGGGCGAGGCCCGTGCGGGACCTGTGACGACCGGCGGAGCCGCATCCGCCCGATCTCGCGTTCCGCACAAAGAAACACCCGCTGAACTACGGCGGCCACGCTGCCTAGAGTCGATCCGTCACGGCGAGCCGGGCACCCGGGCCACCGGGCCGGCCGGTCCGTGACGGGCGAAGGGAGAACCATGAGCACGGCTGCCGAGAACACGGCAGGACACCCCGACGACGGCGTGCCGCCGCACCGGGCTCTGCTGGACGCCGGCTGGAGCACGGCGTGGACACCGCCCCGGCTCCGCGAGGGAGTCACCGGCACCGAACGCATCAAGGACCTCGCCGCGGCCGGATACGCCGCGCTGCCGATCCCCGAGGACCTCGGCGGCGCCGGCGCGAACCTGGCCGGGACGGCCGCGGCGCAGCGCGCGCTCGGCAGGCTCGACCCCTCCGCCGCGGTCGCCCTGAACATGCACGCCTTCACGGTCGGCCTGATGGTCGACTACTTCCGGCGGCACCGCGACACCACGTGGATGCTGCTGGAGGGCATCGCACGCTCCGGCGCCCTCGTGGCGTCCGCGTTCGCCGAGCCCGGCGGCAGCCCCAACTTCATGACCAGCCGCTCCGAGGCCGTCCCGACCGGGAAGGGCTACCGCGTCAGCGGCGTCAAGTACCCGTGCTCGCTGGCCACCACGGCCACCCTGGTCTGCCTGACGGCCCGCGTCACCGGCACCGACGAGACCATCCTCGCCCTGATCCCGAGCAGTTCGCCCGGACTGGACGCCGAGGGGGAGTGGCCCTCGCTCGGCATGCGGGAGTCCGACACCGCCCGGCTGGTCCTGCGGGACGTCGAGGTCGACGACCGGCTCGTCTTCCACCGCGGCCCCGCCGACGTCATCGACGAGAACGTCACCGCCGGCATGGCCTGGTTCTCGGTGCTGCTGACCGCCACGTACCACGGTGTCCTCAGCGGCCTGCTGGACACGGCGTACCACGGTGTGAACGTCTCGCGGCGTTTCGGCCCGCGCACCGCCCTGCTCGGCCGCGCCACCCGCGAACTGCTGACCCTCGGCAGCGCCTGCCGCCAGCTCGCCGCGGACATCGACAACGGCACCCTGGACGGAGCGGCGGCCATGGCCGCCGCGGTGGGACTGCGCGCCACCCTCAGCGACACCCGCGACCGGGTGGTGTCCCTCCTCACCCCGGTCGTCGGCAGCCGCCTCTACGGGCGCGGACAGCAGGCGGCCGGGCTCGCCCTCGACTCGCTCGCCGCCCACCACCACCCGCCGTCCCTCCTGGTCTGCGACGAGGTCGTCGGCAGCTTCGGAACCGGGCGTGAGATCACCTTCGACCCGGCCGACTGACGCCCCGCCGCTGCCGCCGGACGCCGCGGAACCCACCCCGGGCACCACACAAGGAGACACACCACCATGCCGCATGTCGAGGTCAACCTGCCGATCAAGGCCCCGGCGGCCGAGGCCTGGACGGCCGTCACCCGCCTCGAGGACTACGCCGCCTACATGGAGAACGTCGAGTCGGTCACCGTGATCGGCGAGACCGACACCGGGGCCCGTACCAGTGAGTGGTCCGTCCTGCTCAAGGGCTCGGTCCTGGAGTGGATCGAGGCCGACACGCTCGACCACGACGCGAGGGTCATGTCCTTCGACCAGGTCTCCGGGGACCTCGACGTCTTCAACGGGTACTGGCGCGTCGAGGACACCGGCGACGGCACCTCGGTCGTCACCTTCGTCGTCGACTTCGAGATAGGCATCCCGCTCCTCGCCGACATGCTCAACCCGGTCGCCACCAAGGCACTGCGGGAGAACGCCGAGCACATGCTGCACGCCATCGAGCGGCGGATCACGGCGGTCTCGTGACCGTGCCCGCGAGGATCCTGGTCACCGGTGCCACGGGGGCCGTCGGCAGCGCCGTCATGCGCGCGCTGCGGGCGGCCGGCCACACACCGCACGGTGTCAGCCGCCGCGGCGGCGAGGGGGAGCACCACTCCGCCTGGCACATCGGCACGCAGGAGCCACCGCGGGAGCTGCGCGGCCCCTGGGACACCGTCGTCCACTGTGCCGCCGACACCCGCTGGAACCTTCCCGACGAGGACGCCGAGGACGCCAACGTCGTGCCGTTGCGCGCGGTGCTCTCCCTGGCCGGCCCCGAGACCCACTTCGTCCACCTGTCCTCGTCCTTCGTCACGGGCCTCGAGGGCGACATCACCTCCTCCTCGCGCGACGCCTACCGCAACTCCTACGAGTGGTCCAAGGCGCACGCCGAGCGGATCGTCAACGCCGAGCGGGACGGCGCCGACATCGTGCGCTTCCCGATCGTCATGGGTTCCCGGGCGGACGGCGCGCTCGACCGCTACAGCGGCTTCTTCTGGCTGCCCGCCGCGATGTGCAACGGCGCCGTGCCCGCGCTCGTCGCGGAGGAGAAGGGCCTGCTGGACATGGTCAGCACCGACGACGTCGCCGGGCACGTGACCCGGCTGCTCGACTCCGGTCCACCGCGGGGGCACCGGCTGTCGGTGCTCGGCCGGGGCGACGGCGCCCAGCGGGTCGGCGACGCCTTCGACACCGTGCTCGACGCCCTGAACGACTGGCGCGCCGAGCACGATGTGACCCCGCTGGACCGGCTGCCGTACGTGACACCCCAGCAGTGGAACCGCTTCTACCTGCCGTTCGCCGAGGAGTACCTGGACCGGGCGCAGTTGCTGAAGGTGACCGCCTTCCGCGCCTACCAGGGCTACCTGTCGGTGACCGACCCCTTCGACGTCACCGTCCGGGTCCCGGACACACGGGACGTGCTGTACCGGTCGATCCGGCGCTGGGCCGACACCCACGAGGCGTCCGCCCGCCGGGTACCGCGCCCCTGGCGCGCCTGACCGCCCCCGTTCCCCCGCCTCCCCCTCATCACCGAGAAGAGATGGCCATGCTGTCGATCGAACGAGACTCCCGCACCGTCGAGGACCTCCCCTACGAGCTCGTCGAGCGCAAGGGCGTCGGCCACCCCGACACCATGTGCGACGCCATGGCGGAGCGCATGTCCCGCTACTACTCCCAGCACTGCCTGAAGGAGTTCGGCGGCGTCGCCCACCACTGGTTCGACAAGGTCACACTGTACGGCGGCGGCGCCGACGTCGACTTCGGACGGGGCGAGATCACCGCCCCGTACCGCGTCAAGGTGTTCGGCAAGGGCGCCTACCGCGTCGGCTCCACCGAGATCCCGGTGCACGACATCATGTTCCGTGCCGCCGCCGACGTCCTCTCCGAGGTCACCACCGGTTTCGATCCCGGGCGTCACCTGGTGGTCGAGCTCGGCATCGTCGACCACCAGGGCTCGGGCCGCGGCGTCTCGCGCTACCAGCCGGCCTCCGCGGCCGACCTGGTGCCGCTGCGGGCCCCCGGTCTCGTCTCCAACGACACCAACCTGCTGCACGGCTACGCGCCGCTGTCACGCCTGGAGACGGTGGTGCTCGGCCTGGAGAACCTCATCAACGGCGCCGACTTCAAGAAGCGCCACGCCGACACCGGCTGGGACGTCAAGGTCTTCGGCAGCCGCCGCCGGGACACCTTCAGCCTCGTCGTCAACATGCCGTTCCTCGCGGCCGACATCGAGACGATGGACCAGTACTGGGCCCGCAAGTCCGTCATCCAGCAGGAGCTGGAGGCGTACGTGGCCTCGCTCGGCATCCAGGACGTGCAGATGCTGATGAACGCCACCGACCGCAACGGCCGCCCGTACCTCACCGCGATCGGCTCCGTCGCCGACACCGGAGACGTCGGCGTCGTCGGCCGCGGCAACCGCGTCAACGGCCTCATCACCCCGATGCGCCCGATGAGCATCGAGGCACCCGCCGGCAAGAACCCGCTCGACCACACCGGGAAGATCTACAACGTGATGGCCATGCGCCTGGCCCGCGAGGTCCACGAGCGGTTCGGCGGCCCCTCCCAGGTGCACATCTTCACCTCCAAGGAAGCCCCGCTGGAGGCCCCGGACGAGGTCGTCGTCACCTCCCTCGACGCGGACGAGACCGCGCTGAAGGAGCTGGTGGAGAAGACGGTCGCGAGCTCCGGCGACCTGACGGCGGAACTGATAGAGACGGGCATCACCCTGTGGTGACCCCCGAGGAGGTACGCGCCCTGTCGGCCGCGGCGCCGGCCACCCGGCGCCGCGCCGACAGCGGCCGGCCGCGGACGCCGGCGCCCGACGGCGGCAGCCACGTCGCCGTCGTGGTCAAGCCCGAGGTCATGACCGCCCCGCACGCCGCCGGCATGGCGGCGGCGGCGGTGGAGGCACTCGGCCGCCAGGGAGTGTCCGTCCTGCGCTGCGCGGTCGTCCCGGCCGCGGACTTCGCCGCCCGTGGCGAGCTGCTGCTGCACTACCCCCGCCTGCACCGGGTGGCCGTCGACGGCGTCGCCGCGCTGACCTCCGGCGCCCGCCGCGAACTCGACGCCCTGCGGGAGGAAGCGGGCGTCCGCGACGTCCTCCCGGCCTACGTGGCGATGGCCCACGGCGGCCTGTCGCCGCGCGCGCTGGAGGACCGCTGCCGGGAGGCGGGCATCAACAAGCTCGGCTCCGGCTCGTACGCCTCCGTCACCGAGGTGGGCGGCCGGCCGACGGTGGTCCTCAACGGCTTCCTGCCGGCCCTGGACCAGGGGTACCGCACCCCGAACGCCCTGGTCGGCCTGCTGGAGTGCCACAGCGCGCGACCCGTGGCGGAGCTGCGTGACGAGGTACTCGGCGAGCTGCACCCGTTCCACGCCGCACCCGGATCGCTGCGGGGCACCCTCGGGGCCCTCGCCCGCGAGCACGGCATCGAGCTCTCGGAGGGGCGCAACGCCGTGCACCTGTCCGCGGGACACCTGGAGGGCATGTTCCAGAACTGGCGGTACTTCACCGCCGGGGACGGCGACGGCCTGGACGGCACCCCCTTCGGCCGGGCCCTGTTCCGGGCGGGCGTGGACCTGGACGCGGTGGCCGCGCTCGCCACCGACCCGGACGTCACCGACGGCACCGGGCGGACGCTGTCCCCGCACGGAGCCACCGAGAACCTGGACCGCGACGAGGCCGTCCGCCTCGTCGGACGATGGACCACCACGAAGGAGCTGGCAGGATGAGGGGCCGGGAACGAGGACTCGCCGGACGCACCGCGATGGTGACCGGCGGCGCGCAGGGCATCGGAGCCGCGGTCGTCGAGCGCCTGTGCTCCGAGGGCTGCCGGGTCCTGGTCTACGACAAGAGCGCGGAGCACGGCCGGGCCGCGACCGAGAAGTGGACGGCCGAGGGGTACGAGGTCCGGCTCGCGGTGGGCGACGTCATGGACACCGCCGCCGTCAAGGCCGCCTTCGCGGGCCTCCCGGACGACTGGGACCGGCCGACACTGCTGGTCAACCTGGCTGCCGGGTTCGTCTTCAAGGGGCTGGAGGCGACCGCCGAGGACTGGCACGCCGCGCTCGACCCCACCATCGTCGGACTCTCGCTCGTCACCCGTGAGTTCGTGGCGGGCCTTCCGGAGCGCGACGCCGACGCGGCCGTCGTCAACATGGCCTCGATCTCGGCGCACATCTCGCAGAGCGGCTACCTGACGTACAACACGGGGAAGTCCGCCGTACTCGGCTTCACCCGGTGCACGGCCGAGGAACTGGCCCCGCGCGGCATCCGCGTCAACTCGGTCAGCCCGGGCACCGTCTGGAACGCCAACAACGAGCGCTTCCACCGCGAGGCCCTGGGCCTGGACCGGGCGACGGCCGAGGCGGCACCCGAACACGGCGGGAAGTTCCTGCTGAAGCGGTTCGCCGATCCCGAGGAGATCGCGGCGCCGATCGCGTTCCTGCTCTCCGGTGAGGCGAGCTTCATCACCGGCACCGATCTGCCCGTCGACGGCGGATACCTGGCGGTGTGAGCCGGTGATCGACCTCCACACGCACCACGAGCGGTGCGGGCACGCCACCGGTTCGCTGCGCGACTACGTCACGGCGGCGCTCGACAAGGGCGTCAAGGTGCTCGGCCTGTCCGACCACACACCCATGTTCGCGGAGGAGGCCGACCACGCACTGCCCCCGGTGGCGATGCCCAAGTCGGAGTTCCCCTCGTACATCGCCGAGGCCTTGGCGCTGAAGGAGGAGTTCGCCCGCAGCATCGAGATCCTCGTCTCCACCGAGGCGGACTTCTTCCGGGGCCGGATGGACCCCTACTCCAGGGAGCTGGCCGGGTACCCGCTGGACTACGTCATCGGCTCCGTCCACATGTTCGAGGGCCGGGACATCTTCGACACCACCCGCTGGGAGACCGTCGAGGACGGCGAGGACGCACTGGCCGCGGTCAAGGGACGGTACTTCCGCGCGGTGGCGGAGTGCGCGCGCTCGGGGCTCTTCCAGGTCATGGGGCACGTGGACGCTCTCAAGGGAAACCGCCCGGAACTGGGGACCGTCCCCGCGCCGGCCGCGGCCGACGAGATGCTCCGGGCGATCCGCGACGCCGGTGCCGTGATGGAGGTCAACACCTCGGGCGGCACCAAGATGCACGGCGGCTGGTACCCGGAGCACGACCTCCTGGAGCGCGCCCACCACTTCGGCGTGCCCCTCACCTTCGCCTCCGACGCGCACGTCCCCGAGCGCGTCTGCGACCAGTACCCGGATGTGGTGCGCGTGCTGCACGACATCGGCTTCCGCACCTGGACGGTGTTCCGCCGGGGCGTGCCCCGCACACTCCCCCTGGCCTGACGCCCGCACCGTCTACCAGGTACGTCATCACGAACTTCTCGAGTGGCTCCGGCGTTGACCCCCGTCGGCGCGCGGCGGGGCGGATCCGCCGGCGGCCGGTGATGACGAGTTGTCCGGCGCAAACCCTGGCCGGCGGGAATACTTGACGTAGTGCCAGTTTGAGCGAGGGGGCGTGAGGGCGGCATGAGGGCAGAGAACGCGGAGGGCAGTGAGGGCCGCGACGGCGCGTGCGGCCGGCGGTTGTACGACGTCGTTCATGATGTGGTGGCGGAGACCGCGCCGTACGAGCTGCCGCTGTTGACCGGACTTCGGCAGTATGACCAGGAGGAGATGGGCCGAAGACTCGTCCGGCGGGCCCGGCGTGACGACCCTCTCGGATTCGGGATGGGCGAGGTGGTGGTTCTCGTGAGCCCCGTCGTCTGGGTGGTGGTGCAACAGGTCGCCAACCGCATCAGCGAGGCGGCGGTGACCGGGGCCCAGAAGCGCGGCACCGCACTCTGGCATCGGCTGCGGCGCCGCCCCGGCTCCGCCCCGGAGCAAGCGGAGCTTCCGGAATTCAGCGCCGAGGCACTGCGGGAGGTCTGGGCGGGCGTTCTGGACAAGGCCAAGCAGGCCGGCATGGAGGAGGCCCGGGCGCAGCAGCTCGCCGACAGCGTCGTCGGCCGTCTGGTCAGGGCCGGCAACGGCGAGAGCGAGGTGTGACGTCGGAGGCCCGGCCCGAGGCGTCCCTGCCGGAAGAACCGGGAGAACCGACACTCGACGAGCGCGTCCTCATCACCGGCACCACGGAGCGGTTCGTCCTGCTGCTGGTGCTGTGTGTGGCGGTGAGCGTCGGCGCGGCGCACGAGGCCGCCGGACACCTCGCACGCGCCTGGGGCGGACGCCTGCTGGTCGTCCTCCTGCCCTACCTCGCTTCGGCGGCGTTGGCCATCGCCGCGGGCTGGCTCTACCGGAAACTCCCCGGGTGGAGGGTCCGGCGAGGCCGGCTGGTCCCGATAGCGGAGATCGCCGACGGCGGCCGGGTGCGAGCCGAGCTCGACCGCCTGTGGAAACGGTCGCACCTGCGGGTGGAGCCGGCCTGGTTCTACGCACCCGGGGCACCGTCCGCCGGCGCCGCCGTCCTCGGCACCCACCGGCATCCCCAGGTCTGCCTCGACGCCGGCCTCGTCGCGTGCGCCACACTCGCTCCCGCCACGTTCCGGGCCGTGGTCCTCCACGAGCTGGCGCACATCCGTAATCGGGATGTCGGCATCACCTATGCCACCGAGTCCATGTGGCGGGCCCTGATGGCCATGGTGCTGCTCCCCAAGGCAGTCGTGATCCTCATCGGGGTGGTACTCGGCGGAGTCATCACCCCTCCGGTGTCCCTGAACCCGTACGATCTGGCCCAGGACGCCCTGATCGTGGCGCTGGTCTACCTGACCCGGGCCGACATCCTCCGCACCCGTGAGATCTACGCCGACCGCACGGCCGTTCACCTCTGGCACGTCGATCCCGCCGACCTGCTCCCCGCCCGCGGGGAACGACCGCTCGGCCAGGGCCGGCTCGCGCGCTTGCGTACCGCCGCGGTGGAGGTCTGGCACACTCATCCGTCCTGGCGGCTGCGCGGCCGGGCCCTTGCCGATTCCGAGACGCTGTTCGCGCAGCGGGCGTTCCCCCTGCTGCTCACAGGGCTGGCCGCCGACATCGCCGCAACGCGGCTCACGTCCCCGTTCCGTGCGGCCGGTGAGTGGCCGGCCGCTACGCGGGACGCGATGACCTCGATGTCCGGCTCCTCGTGGGCGTGGCCCGCCCTGGGGCAGTATCTGCTGGTCGGCGGCTTGACCGCGCAGATCGGAGGGGTCGTGCTGTGGCGCGCCGTTCTCCACGCGGTGCTCACCGGCCGCTCCGTGCCCGCAGGCTGGTGGGCGGGGCTGTGGCTGGGCGCCGGACTCGCCCTGGGCGAGTTGTCGAACGCCGGCGTCAGGGAGGGACAGCCGCTGCCCGCCCGCCCCGAGGTCCTGGTGCTCCTCGTCGCCGTGGCCGTCCTGCTGATGAGCTGGACCGCGCAGTACGCGGAGTTGCGCATACGAACCTATCGGGGGCGAAGCATCAACCTCCATATACGTGCGGGACTGCTCGTACCCGGGCTCGTCCTGGCGTTCGTGCTGCTGTGGTGGGTGAGGGAAGCGTGGATCACCGGCTGGCACTTCTCCGTCACCGAGGCGCTGGAATGGGCTGAACTTCCCGCACATGACGCACCCTTGGCCGTGCGGGTGATGGCGATCCTCACCGCTCTGCCCGGCAGCGACATGGGCTTCACAGGGCTGTGGTGGTCGGTGCCGCTCCTGTGGCTCGTCCCCCTCCGGCTGTGGCTGGCCCGGCGGCCCCTGCCGACCGTGGGGAATCGGTTCGGACGCATCAGGCGTGCCGGGGCCCGCCGGCGGGCCCGCAGGCTTCAGCTGCTTCTGGAGCAGGTGCAGCAGTCCCCCGACCACAGGCCACCGGACCTGGTGACCGAGCTGTTCGCCGGAAAACGCGCGGCCATGAGGGTGCTGCTTCGTTTTGTGGCGTACGGCGGCGTCGTGTTCCTCGGCTTGCTCCTTCTTCTCTCCTTCCTGACGGCCGTCGGCAGGCTGGGCGGCATCGTTCCGGGAATGCTGCTGTGGTCCGTCATTCTGCTGATATGGCGCCGGATCGTCCTGGTGATATGGCACCGGCACGGACGGGACCGCGAGGGCTACTGGCTGGACCTGGTGCGACCGGGATCGGTGCTGCCCGCCGCGCACGTTCCCGAGCTGGTTCCCCTCGTCCGTATCGGCGTCGTAGGCGGCCTGCTGTGCTGTGCCGGTATCCTCGCGGAGCCGATGGTCACCGGCTCCGCGGCGGGAGGGACCGGCTGGCGGATCGACAGCATCGAAAATCTCGCCTGGATCACCGTGGTGACCGGCACCGTGATGCTGGTGACGGGGGTGGTGGCCGGATGGACCGCTCACGGTCGTCATCCCGTCCTCACCGCTCTGGTGGCCTCCGGCCTTTCCGGCTTGATCGGCCTGCTGTGCCAGAGCGTCAGAGGTGTCCTCGACGGGTGTCTGGGCCCGGCGAACAGTCTTGCCCGGACGTGTACCTGGCAGCCGGGCCGCTACGCACCCCTGGTCGAGTACGCGCTGGGGTATGTGATGACCCTCGGACTGCTGGCAGCCGCGGGGGGAGCGGCACTCTCCCACGCCCTGGCGACGGTGCTGAGGGCACGCAGGCGCCTGAGCGGGCCGCCGCGCGGCACGACGGACGCACCTCGCATGGCCGGTCGTCGCCCCGTGATCGAGTTCCTCCATACGATCACCATGGGGCTCGTTCTCAGTACCACCGTCTTCCAGACGCTGGTCGTGTCCGCCCCTCTGCACCCGAACGACCTGCTGATCCAGTACGCGATCTCCCCGACCGGACCGGGCCGGTCGGTGAACTCACCCCTCATCGATCGGATGTCCCACCTGGAGGGCGTCCGTGATCGGACCGCGGACGCCCGCCACATCATGGCGGAGGCTCTCGCCACCATGCCCGCGACCCCACAACGCCACGACGTCATCAGGGTGGCGAAGAGGCTGGAGCCGGCCTGTGCCACATGGACCGGCATCCTGCGAGACGCCGAGGACCGAGGCCGCCGGATCAGCATGTCCCTTTCGCCGGACCTCGAGCAGGCGTGGGATCACTACCTTGCCGAGACCCGGATCACCAGGGACCACTGCCTGACCGCCACCGAGGCGGAAACCGCGGCCGAATTCGACGAGGCCGTCGAGGAACTTCTGCCTGCCATGGAGAACCAGACGAAGGCGCTGACAGCGGCCATCGACATCGTTCTGTCGGCGTAAGCCGCTCCCGGAACGCCCGGCACCCGATGCGACCCGTCACACGGGGCGAGTGCCTGTCGCGGGTCGAGCACGACACCGACGGCACGACGGGGACGGCTGCCGCGACGACAACAGTCACACCGACACCGCCGAAGTCGCCGGTGGCCCGGCGAAGGGCGACGGCAACGCCGGCGCGGGGCGGTGAGCCGGGGCAGGGCCCCGGCTCGGCCCTTCTCCCGGTCTCGCTCCGGCCCGCAAGACGACGCCTTCGGTTCCGGCCGAAAGCCCCGAAAAGCCCCAGAGGCGCCACCACGCCCCTTCATGCCTCGCGTTCATACAGGTCAGCAAGGGCGTGGCGGCGCTTTTTCTGAAAGATGTCAGATGTCCCGGAAGATCTCGATCTGCGCCCCGATGGAGTTCAGCCGCTCCGCCAGGTCCTCGTAACCCCGGTTGATGACGTACACGTTACGCAGGACCGACGTGCCCTCCGCGGCCATCATGGCCAGCAGGACGACCACGGCCGGGCGCAGGGCGGGCGGGCACATCATCTCCGCGGCGCGCCAGCGGGTCGGGCCCTCGACCAGGACGCGGTGCGGGTCGAGGAGCTGGAGGCGGCCGCCGAGGCGGTTGAGGTCGGTCAGGTAGATGGCGCGGTTGTCGTAGACCCAGTCGTGGATGAGGGTCTTGCCCTGGGCCGTCGCCGCGATCGCCGCGAAGAACGGGACGTTGTCGATGTTGAGGCCGGGGAACGGCATCGGGTGGATCTTGTCGATCGGCGCCTCCAGCTTGGAGGGGCGGACGGTGAGGTCCACCAGGCGCGTGCGGCCGTTGTCGGCGAAGTACTCCGGCGTGCGGTCGTGGTCGAGGCCCATCTCCTCCAGGACCGCCAGTTCGATCTCCAGGAACTCGATGGGGACCCGGCGGACCGTCAGCTCCGACTCCGTCACCACGGCCGCGGCCACCAGGCTCATCGCCTCGACCGGGTCCTCGGAGGGGGAGTAGTCGACGTCGGCGTCGATGGTGGGCACGCCGTGCACGGTGAGCGTGGTGGTGCCGATGCCGTCGACCTTGACGCCCAGTGCCTCCAGGAAGAAGCACAGGTCCTGGACCATGTAGTTGGAGGAGGCGTTGCGGATGACGGTGGTGCCGTCGTGCCGGGCGGCGGCGAGCAGCGCGTTCTCGGTGACGGTGTCCCCGCGCTCGGTCAGCACGATCGGGCGGTCGGGGGCGACGGAGCGGTCGACCACCGCGTGGTACTGGCCCTCGGTCGCGGCGATGTCCAGGCCGAACCGGCGCAGCGCGATCATGTGTGGCTCGACGGTGCGCGTGCCGAGGTCGCAGCCGCCGGCGTACGGGAGCATGAAGCGGTCCAGGCGGTGCAGCAGCGGGCCGAGGAACATGATGATGGAGCGGGTGCGGCGGGCGGCGTCCGCGTCGATGGACGCGAGGTCCAGCTCGGCCGGCGGCACGATTTCCAGGTCGACGCCGTCGTTGATCCAGCGGGTGCGCACGCCGATGGAGTTCAGCACCTCCAGGAGACGGTAGACCTCCTCGATGCGGGCGACGCGGCGCAGCACGGTGCGCCCCTTGTTGAGCAGCGAGGCGCACAGCAGGGCCACGCACGCGTTCTTGCTCGTCTTGACGTCGATGGCGCCGGAGAGACGGCGGCCGCCCACCACGCGCAGATGCATCGGACCGGCGTAGCCCAGCGAGACGATCTCGCTGTCCAGGGCCTCGCCGATCCGGGCGATCATCTCAAGGCTGATGTTCTGGTTTCCGCGCTCGATCCGATTGACGGCGCTCTGACTGGTGTTGAGCGCCTCGGCGAGCTGCGTCTGCGTCCACCCACGGTGCTGACGGGCGTCACGGATGAGCTTGCCGATGCGTACGAGGTAGTCGTCTGACATGAGAATGAGGTTATCTCAGATATGAGATGGCACCTCCTGGGGGGGCCATTCGGGTGATGTGGCGTCAGTGTCCCCTGGTGCGGCGGCTCTGGCGGGTCCGACGCCATCCGAAAGGTCCGGGCAAATCCGCTGATGTCGTACGACGTCCCGTGCTGCTGCGGGTGTACCGGGGGCCGTTCCCGCCGCCGGTGGTGATGGACCACGACCGCTTGTTGATGTTCAGCCGTACCCCCGGAAGGATCCGGAAGCTCTTGCGAAACGTGAGCGGCATCCCTGTCTCCCTTTCCGTCCCGAACTGACTCCGTCTCAGTCGGTTACCCCGTCCGGGCGCAAAGATGGCGCCGGGCCGTGACGCGGCGGAGGGTGGAGGGTGGGGCGGGGTGGCGTACCGGGTCCGGGCATGACCATTCGGCCCTTGTGTACTAGAGTTATCTCGACATCGAGATATCTGCCGAGGCGCACCGCAGCCGCCACCCTGGTAAGGGATACCTAACTTAGCCTTACCTCAGCGGATAGGCCAGGGCGGCGTGGCGGCAGGATGCGGTGGTACGCGCACATCAATGAAGGAGACTGTCGTGTCGGCGAACAGCTTCGACGCCCGCAGCACGCTGCAGGTGGGCGACGAGTCGTACGAGATCTTCCGGCTGGACAAGGTCGAGGGCTCCGCGCGCCTTCCCTACAGCCTGAAGGTGCTGCTGGAGAACCTGCTCCGCACCGAGGACGGCGCCAACATCACCGCCGACCACATCCGCGCCCTGGGCGGCTGGGACTCCCAGGCCCAGCCGTCGCAGGAGATCCAGTTCACGCCGGCCCGCGTGATCATGCAGGACTTCACCGGCGTGCCCTGTGTCGTCGACCTCGCCACCATGCGTGAGGCCGTCAAGGAGCTGGGCGGCGACCCGAACAAGATCAACCCGCTCTCCCCGGCCGAGATGGTCATCGACCACTCCGTCATCGCCGACAAGTTCGGCACCAACGACGCCTTCAAGCAGAACGTCGACCTGGAGTACGGCCGCAACCGCGAGCGCTACCAGTTCCTGCGCTGGGGCCAGACCGCCTTCGACGACTTCAAGGTCGTCCCGCCCGGCACCGGCATCGTCCACCAGGTGAACATCGAGCACCTGGCCCGTGTCGTCATGGTCCGTGACGGCAAGGCCTACCCCGACACCCTGGTCGGCACCGACTCGCACACCACCATGGTCAACGGCCTCGGCGTCCTCGGCTGGGGCGTCGGCGGCATCGAGGCCGAGGCCGCCATGCTCGGCCAGCCGGTCTCCATGCTGATCCCGCGCGTCGTCGGCTTCAAGCTCACCGGCGAGCTCACCCCCGGCACCACCGCCACCGACCTGGTGCTCACCATCACCGAGATGCTGCGCAAGCACGGCGTCGTCGGCAAGTTCGTCGAGTTCTACGGTGAGGGCGTGGCCGCCACCTCCCTCGCCAACCGCGCCACCATCGGCAACATGTCGCCGGAGTTCGGCTCCACCGCCGCGATCTTCCCGATCGACGACGAGACGCTGAACTACATGCGCCTGACCGGCCGCAGCGACCAGCAGGTCGCCCTGGTCGAGGCGTACGCCAAGGAGCAGGGCCTCTGGCTGGACCCGAAGGCCGAGCCGGACTTCTCCGAGAAGTTGGAGCTCGACCTCTCCACGGTCGTGCCCTCCATCGCCGGCCCGAAGCGCCCGCAGGACCGCATCGTCCTGGCGAACGCCGCCGAGCAGTTCAAGCAGGACGTGCGCAACTACGTCGACATGGTGGACGAGGCGGGCCAGGAGTCCTTCCCGGCCTCCGACGCCCCCGCCGTCACCAACGGCGTGCCGTCCAACCCGGTCCCGGTCACCGCCGCCGACGGCACGACCTACGAGCTGGACCACGGCGCGGTGACGGTCGCGGCCATCACCTCCTGCACCAACACCTCCAACCCGTACGTCATGGTCGCCGCCGCCCTGGTGGCCAAGAAGGCGGTGGAGAAGGGCCTGACCCGCAAGCCGTGGGTCAAGACCACCCTCGCCCCGGGCTCCAAGGTCGTCACCGACTACTTCGAGAAGGCGGGCCTCACCCCGTACCTCGACAAGGTCGGCTTCAACCTCGTCGGCTACGGCTGCACCACCTGCATCGGCAACTCCGGCCCGCTGCCGGAGGAGGTCTCCAAGGCGGTCAACGACCACGACCTCGCCGTCACCTCGGTGCTCTCCGGCAACCGCAACTTCGAGGGCCGGATCAACCCCGACGTCAAGATGAACTACCTGGCGTCCCCGCCGCTGGTCGTCGCCTACGCGATCGCCGGCTCCATGAAGGTGGACATCACCACGGAGGCCCTCGGCACCGACACCGACGGCAACCCGGTCTACCTGAAGGACATCTGGCCCTCCGAGGCCGAGGTCAACGACGTCGTCGCCAACGCGATCGGCGAGGACATGTTCTCCAAGTCCTACGCCGACGTCTTCGCCGGTGACGCCCAGTGGCAGGCGCTGCCCATCCCCACCGGCGACACCTTCGAGTGGGACGCCGAGTCCACCTACGTCCGCAAGCCCCCGTACTTCGAGGGCATGGGCATGGAGCCGGCCCCGGTCGAGGACATCTCCGGCGCCCGCGTGCTGGCCAAGCTGGGCGACTCGGTCACCACCGACCACATCTCCCCGGCCGGTGCCATCAAGGCCGACACCCCGGCCGGCAAGTACCTCACGGAGCACGGCATCGAGCGCCGCGACTTCAACAGCTACGGCTCGCGCCGCGGCAACCACGAGGTCATGATCCGCGGCACGTTCGCCAACATCCGCCTGCGCAACCAGATCGCGCCGGGCACCGAGGGCGGCTACACCCGCGACTTCACCCAGGACGGCGGTCCGGTGTCGTTCATCTACGACGCCTCCCGCAACTACATCGAGCAGGGCATCCCGCTGGTCGTCCTGGCCGGCAAGGAGTACGGCTCCGGTTCGTCCCGCGACTGGGCCGCCAAGGGCACCGCGCTGCTCGGCGTCAAGGCCGTCATCGCCGAGTCCTACGAGCGCATCCACCGCTCGAACCTCATCGGCATGGGCGTCCTGCCGCTCCAGTTCCCGGAGGGCCAGACCGCGTCCTCCCTCGGCCTGACCGGCGAGGAGACCTTCTCCGTCTCCGGTGTCACCGAGCTGAACGAGGGCACCACCCCGCGCACGGTGAAGGTCACCACCGACACGGGCGTCGAGTTCGACGCGGTCGTCCGCATCGACACCCCCGGTGAGGCCGACTACTACCGCAACGGCGGCATCCTGCAGTACGTGCTGCGCAGCCTGATCCGCAAGTAAGCGGTCCGGCAGGGCAGTTGAGGGCCGTATCCCCGGCGTCGGGGATACGGCCCTCACCGTTGCCGCCGTTGTACGCTGGAGCCTCACCGGATGACGGGGGTGGCGGTGGACCGCACGGAACGCATGCGTCTTGTCCTGACCGGCGGTCGGGACGGCGACCAGGAAGAACTCGACGAGCTGACCCTCCAGTTGCGTGAGCGGCTGCTCGAACTGGACGTCGAGGACGTCGAGACCGTCCGCTCCGGGGACGTCCCCGACGGTGCCAAACCGGCCGACGCCATCGCCGTCGGCGCACTCGCCGTGACCCTCGCCCCCCTCGCGCTCCGCTCGGTGCTCGACCTGGTGCGGACCTGGATCGAGAACCGACCGGTGCGCACGGTCAGCGTCACCCTGGGCGACGACAGCCTGGAACTGGAGGCCGCCTCCTCCGCCGACCAGCGGCGGATCGTCGACGCCTTCCTCGCCGCACACGCTCCCGAGGCGGAACCGGCCGACGGCCAGGGCGAGTGAGGGACGGACGACCGTGTCCGCGGGACGCTACGCGCTGCTCGTCGCGACGGGCCGGTACGACCACGAGGAGCTGCGGCGGCTGAGGTCGCCCGCCGGGGACGCCCAGGCGCTGGCGGAGGTGCTCGAGGACCCGGAGATCGGCGACTTCGAGGTGAGCATGGTCGTCGACGGCAGCCATCGTGAAGTGACCCGGGCCATCGAGCACTTCTTCCTCGACCGCCGCCGGGACGATCTGCTCCTGCTGCACATCTCCTGCCACGGCCTCAAGAGCGACAGCGGCGAACTGCACTTCGCCGCCGGGGACACCGACCGGCGGCTGCTCGCCTCCACGTCCGTCTCCGCCCTCTTCGTGCACCAGCGGATGCGCGCTTGCCGGGCCCGGTCGGTCGTCCTGCTCCTGGACTGCTGCTACAGCGGCGCCTTCCTGGCCGGGAGCAAGGGCGACACCACGGTCCACGTGAACGACGCACTGGCCGGACACGGCCGCGCGGTCCTCACCGCGACCAACCGCACCGAATACGCCTGGGAAGGCGAGCGGATCACCGAACTGGGCCCGGAACCCTCGCGGTTCACCGGGGCCGTCGTCAGGGGCCTGCGCACCGGTGAGGCGGACGGCAACCAGGACGGCCTGATCGACGTGCACGAACTGTACGACTACGTGTACGAGGAACTGCGCTCCGCCGGGGCCGGGCAGAGCCCGCAGATGTGGGCCGAGCTGGAACGGCGGGTGGTGGTGGCGCGGTCGGCCCTTCCCTCCGGTACGCGGCCCCGCCGGCGTACCGAGGGAGAACCTCCCCGCCACGGTTTCCCGGCACCACGCCCCGACGCCGTCTCCGGCCCGGCGGACACCGGGCCCCGGGCGGAACGTCCCCCGGGCGCGCTCGCCCGGATGGTGCTGCTCACCGAGGTGATGTGCGAGCTGGCGTGCATGGAGGACGCGCAGGGCCGTGCGCGGTTCGCGACGGTGCTGAAGGAGCAGCTCGGCCGTCCGGTCGATCTCAGGGGCGTCCGTCTCCGCGAGGACGTGGCGAGCATGGTGCGGGCCGCGCTCAAGATCCCGGGCGGACAGCGTGTGCTGGTGGATGTGGTCCGGATCTTCGAGGGGGACGAGGCGGCCGACGCGATCGAGCGGACGGCCGCCACCGCCGGCTGACGGCGGCACAAGTCTCCCCGCGGTAACCGTTTACAACGGCGTCACCCCGCGCTACCTTCCCTTCACGGTGAGGTGGGAGCGCTCCCACACTCAGGTGGACCGGAACCCGCCGTCGGGACACTCCCGCCTCGCCCTCTCCCCGCACCCCCGCATGCTCCGTCAACCCCACCGTCGGGACAGGTGTGTCATGATCGAAACAAGACCGGGGAGTGAGGCGGCTTCCCGATCAGTGCTTCCCGCCCGCACCCGGGCGCTCTTCCTCGTCCTGGTCTCCCTGCTCGCCACCGTCCCGGCCGTCGGCCTGGTCGTGACGGCGGGCGGTGCGAACGTCGGCCAGGGCGTGACGGTCCACAACGGTTCCATCGATCCGGGGGAGAGCGCGGTGTTCGGCCAGGTGCTCTACGGCCCGGGCGGTGACAGCACGCCGGCCCCGCCCTGCCGGACCGGCTGAACCGCCCCGCGGGCGGCCCCGATGACATATCCGGCCGTCATCGGTGCCACCCGCGCACCCCGTCAGTCACCCGACAGCAAGGCGAGCCACTCCAGTTGGCGCCGTACGTGCACCGCGTCCCCGCCCTCGTGCCCGTTGAAGGGATAGGCGTGGAGCACCGTGGCCGGGTCCCCGCCCGTGCGTTCCGCGTACCGGTTGAACGCCGCGTACGCCCCGCTCGGCGGGCAGACCGTGTCGCGCAGCCCGACCCCGAAGTGGGCCGGGGCGTGCGCGCGCCGGGCGAAGGACACGCCCTCGACGTAGGAGAGGGTGCGGCGGGCGGCCTCCTCGGCGCCCCGGTGCACCGCGAGATAGGCGGTGATCTCGCCGTACGGGGGCACGTCGGTGAGGTCCAGGGCGCGGTGGATGCCGCACAGCAGCGGGGCGGTGACCAGGAGCGCCGCCAGATCCGGGACGAGGCCCGCCACGGCCAGCGCGAGTCCTCCCCCCTGGCTGTTGCCCACGGCCGCGACACGGCCGGCGTCCACCCCGGGCAGCGCGCGTACGGCGGCCACCGCGCGCACCGCGTCGGTGATCAGCCGGCGGTAGTGGTAGTCCCCCGGGTCGAGCAGACCGCGGACCGCCGGACCGGGGCCGCCCGGCGCCAGGGCGTGCGGGTCGGGGGTGTCGCCGCCGCAGCCGTACTGGTCGCCCTGGCCGCGGTTGTCCATCAGCAGATGCGCGTACCCGGCGTTCACCCAGGTGAGCCGCTCGTGCGGCAGGCCGCGTCCGCGTCCGTAGCCCGCGAACTCCACCACCGCCGGAAGAGGTCCGGCCGCGTTCGCGGGGAGGCTGAACCAGGCGCGCACCGGGTCGCCGGCGAAGCCGCGGAACGTCACGTCCCAGCTCTCGGTGAGCCGCAGCCCGTTCTCCACCGGCCGTACCGAGACCAGGGGCTCCCCCTCGTCCGACGCCTCCTTCAGTGTGCGCTCCCAGAACGCGTCGAAGTCGGCGGGCTCCTCGATCTCCGGCCGGTAGCGCTCCAGTTCAGCCGGGGGCAGGTCGAACGCGGGCACGGGGCACCTCGCAGAGTCGAAACGGAGTCGAAACGGAGTCGAACGGCCGGTACGGCCGATCGTTGCGGGCTCACGCCAGAAAGTTTTGGGGACGTTAGCAGATCAAGTCCCGTTTCCACAGCCGTGCGTACCGGATCCGTCGCCACCGCGACCGCTTGAATTTCCGCTCTGCACCACCCATTGACACCGCTTACCCCCGCTCATAGGTTGCCGCGAAGTTACCGGTAAGGGCGCGAAATTTTCGGCTCCGCGCTCTACGCACGGGAGGCCCGAGCAATGAGCACCTCCACCACATCGGTTCCACCGCCGGGCACGCAGGACCCGCCTCCGGCGAAGACACCCCCGCGGCGCACCCGCTCACCGGCGCGCACCGGCTGGCGGCGCGCGCTGCGCAAGGACTGGCAGCTGTACTCGCTGGCCGTACTGCCGCTGCTGTTCTTCCTGGTGTTCCGCTATCTGCCGATGATCGGCAACGTGATCGCGTTCCGCCGGTTCGAGCCGGGCGGTTCGGTCTTCGGCGAGTACTGGGTGGGACTGCGCTACGTCGAGATGTTCCTGTCCGACCCGACCTTCTGGCAGGTGTTCAGGAACACCTTGTGGCTGGGCGGGCTCACGCTCGTCTTCTGCTTCCCGATCCCGGTCGTCCTCGCCCTGCTGCTGAACGAGGTGCGCAGGAACTCCCTGAAGCGGTTCGTGCAGTCGGTGTCGTACCTGCCGCACTTCCTGTCGATCGTGATCGTCGCCGGCATCACGCTGCAGATGCTCGCCACGGACGGCCCGGTCAACCACGTCCTGGGCTGGTTCGGGCACGACCCGATCCGGTTCATCCAGGAACCCGAATGGTTCCGCACCATCTACGTCGGCTCGGAGGTCTGGCAGACCGCCGGCTGGGGCACGATCCTCTACCTCGCCGCGCTCACCACCATCGACGAGGACCTGTACGAGGCCGCCCGCATCGACGGCGCCAACCGCTGGCAGCAGATCTGGCACGTCACCCTGCCCGGCATCCGCCCCACCATGATCACGCTGCTGATCCTCAACATCGGCACGTTCATGGCCGTCGGTTTCGAGAAGGTCCTGTTGCTCTACAACCCGCTGACCTATCCCACCGCCGACGTGATCTCCACCTACCTCTACCGGACCGGTGTGGAGTCCAACAGCTTCAGCTACGCCGCCGCGATCGGCCTGTTCGAGGCGGTCATCGGCCTGGTGCTCATCACCTCGGCCAACCAGCTCTCGCGCCGCACGGTGGGGACGAGCCTGTGGTGAGCGTCCACCGGCCGACCCGCGGCCACCGCGTCTTCCAGGGCGTCAACGGCGTGATCCTCACCCTCGTCGTGCTGGTGACGCTGTACCCCTTCGTCAACATCGTCGCCCGCTCGTTCAGCGGGGAGCGGCAGATCCGCGCCGGTGAGGTGACGCTGTGGCCCAAGGGCTTCAACCTCACCACGTACGAGATCGTCTTCAGCGACTCGATGTTCTGGCGCAACTACGGCAACACCGTCTTCTACACGGTGGTCTCCACCGCCGTCGCCATGGTGCTGACCACCTGCTACGCCTACGTCCTGTCGAAGAAGAACCTCAAGGGGCGCGGCGTCCTGGTCGGGATCGCCGTCTTCACCATGTTCTTCACCGGCGGACTGATCCCCCACTACGTCCTGATCACCAGCCTCGGCTTGAAGAACAGCGTGTGGGCGATCGCCCTGCCGAACGCGATCAGCGTCTTCAACCTGCTGGTGATGAAGGCCTTCTTCGAGAGCCTGCCGTCGGAGCTGGAGGAGGCCGCGCAGATCGACGGCCTCAGTACGTACGGCATCCTGCTGCGGATCGTGCTGCCGCTGTCGAAGGCGGTCGTCGCGACCATGATCCTCTTCTATGCGGTGTCCTTCTGGAACTCCTGGTTCTCGGCGTTCCTCTACATGGACCGCACCGAGCTGATGCCGGTCACGGTCTATCTGCGCAACCTGCTCGCGGGCGCCACGGGAGGCACCGGCGCCGGCGCGGCCACCGAGCAGCTCACCCAGGTCAACGCGAACATCCAGTCGGTCACGATCGTGCTCACCTCGCTGCCGATCCTCTGCCTCTACCCGTTCGTGCAGCGCTACTTCGTCTCGGGCGTGATGCTCGGCGCGGTCAAGGGCTGACAGCCGCACCCCCTTCCCCCTGCTCGACCCGCCGACGTACCAAGGGAGTTCCTCGTGAAGAACACCGGACAGCTCTCCCGGCGCCAGCTCCTCGGCGCCGCGGGATTCATCGGCCTCGCAGCCCTCACCGGCTGCGGAAGCGGCGGTGACGGCGGCGACGGCGCCAAGGACCTGTCGAAGAAGCGCGACGGCGCCATGAAGAAGTACCGGGCCGGCGAACAGTTCAAGGCCACCGAGCCACTGACCTTCTCCCTCCTGCACAACAACAACCCCGTCTACCCGATGAAGGACGACTGGCTGTTCTGGAAGGAGGTCACCCGGCGCACCGGCGTCACCCTCAAGGCCACCCCGGTCCCGCTGAGCGACTACGAGAAGAAGCGCAGCCTGCTCATCGGCGCGGGCGACGCCCCCCTCCTCATCCCCAAGACCTACCCGGGCGCGGAGACCGCGTTCGTCTCCTCGGGCGCGATCCTCCCGGTCAGCGAGTACGTCGACCTGATGCCCAACTTCCGCGACAAGGTGAAGAGATGGAACCTCCAGCCGGAGGTCGACTCGCTGCGCCAGTCCGACGGCCGCTACTACCTGCTGCCCGGACTGCACGAGAAGGTCAAGCAGGGTTACTCGCTGTCCTTGCGCACCGACGTCCTGGACCGGCACGGCCTGAGCCTGCCCACCACCTGGGACGAGGTGTACCAGACCTTCAAGGCACTCAAGGAGGAGTACCCCGACCGCTACCCGTTCACCGACCGCTGGAGCACCAACACCCCCTTCCCCGCCGGTGCCCTCTTCCAGTACCTCGGCCAGGCGCACGGCGTCCGGGCCGGCTGGTCGTACCTGAACACCAGCTGGGACGCGAAGGCGGGGAAGTTCGTCTTCACCGGCGCCACGGACGCCTTCCGCCAGGTCGTCGAGTACCTGCGCAAGCTGGTCGCCGAGAAGCTGATGGACCCCGAGAGCTTCACCCAGACCGACGACGAGGCGGTCAGGAAGATCCTCTCGGAGAAGTCCTTCGCGATCAGCGCCAACCCGCAGGAGCTGGTGCAGAACTACCGCTACAACCTCCGGAAGCAGGTCAAGGACGCCACCATCGAGATGATCCCGGTGCCGCTCGGACCCGCCGGGCCGGTGGTGCTGGGCGGTGCCCGCCTGGAGAACGGCATGATGATCTCCAGCAAGGCCCTGGACGGCGACGACTTCGTCGCCCTGATGCAGTTCGTGGACTGGCTCTGGTACTCCGACGCCGGCCAGGAGCTGTGCAAGTGGGGCGTGGAGAACACCACCTTCACCCGCTCCGGACCCGGACAGTACGAACTCAAGCCCGGCATCAGCCTCATGGGCTCCGACCCGGACGCCCCGAAGGACCTCCAGAAGGACTTCGGCTTCTACAACGGCGTCTTCACCTACGGCGGAAGCTGGGCCCTGGTCTCGTCCTCCTTCAGCCCCGACGAGAAGAAGTTCACCGACGCCATGGCCTCCCGCGAACAGCTGCCCACCGACCCGCCGCACCCGCTGCGCGCCGAGGAGCAGGAGCAGGCCACCCTCTGGGACACCCCGCTGAAGGACCACGTCACCCAGAACGCCCTCCAGTTCGTCCTCGGCAAGCGCCCGCTCTCCGAGTGGGACGACTACGTCGCGGAGCTGAAGGCCAAGAACATGGACCGGTTCATCGACCTGCACAACCAGGCATACGAACGGTTCAAGAAGGAGAACGCGTGATCCGCGTCCCCGGCGCGCCGGACGGCCGGCTGTCCGACGCCTGGCGGGCCTGCGTCGGCACCGGCCGCCTCGACCTCGCCCTGCGCCGCGACTACCAGGACTCCCTCGCCCTGCTCCAGCGCGACATCGGCTTCCGGTATCTGCGCGGCCACGGCCTGCTCAGCGACGGCCTGGGCATCCACCGCCCCTACACGTGGCAGGGCGCCCGCCGCACCCACCACTCGTTCACCTACCTCGACCAGGTGCTCGACGCCTGCCTCGGCCTGGGCATCCGCCCCTTCCTCGAACTCGGCTTCATGCCCGGCGCCCTGGCCTCGGGCGAGCAGACGGTGTTCTGGTGGCGGGGCAACGTCACCCCGCCCGCCGACGAGAAGGAGTGGACGGACCTGGTCCGCGCCACCCTCGCCCACCTCGTCGACCGCTACGGCGCCGACGAGGTGCGCACCTGGCCCGTCGAGGTGTGGAACGAGCCCGATCTGCCCGACTTCTGGCCGAACGCCGACGAACAGGCCTACCACCGGCTGTACGAGGCGACCGCGCACGCCGTGAAGGAGGTGGACGCCGGACTGAAGGTGGGCGGCCCGGCACTCTCACCCGGCGCCGACGGCTGGATGGAGCGGTTCGCCGAATTCGCCGAACACCGGGACGTGCCCGTCGACTTCGTCTCCCGGCACGCCTACAGCTCCGGACCCGCCCAGCACGTCCCGTTCGGCGTCCACCAGACACTCGCCCCGGCGCGCGACCTCCTGGACCAGTTCGCCGAGCCGCGCCGGTCCCTCGAGGGCACCCGGCTGGAGGGCCTGCCCGTCCACATCACCGAGTTCAACTCCTCCTACCGCCCCGACAACCCCGTCCACGACACCGCCTTCCACGCCGCCTACCTGGCCCCGGTCGTCACGGCCGGCGGCGACCACGCCGACTCCTTCTCCTACTGGACGTTCAGCGACGTCTTCGAGGAGACCGGCGTCCCCACCGCGCTCTTCCACGGCGGCTTCGGCCTGCTCACCCACCGCGGACTGCGCAAACCCACCTACCACCTGTACGCCTTCATGTCCCGCATGGGGCAGGAGCGACTGGCGCGGGGTGACGACCACCTGGTGACCCGGCACGCCGACGGCCGGGTCACCGTCCTCGCCTGGGCCCCCGTCGACCCGGCCGGCGGGACATCCGGCCCGGACCGGCACACCCTGCGCCTGTCCCTGCCGGCCGGCACCGCCCCGCACGGCACGGTGTTCGTCCGCCGCTCCTCCGTCGACGAGGAGCGCGGCAACGCGTATGCCGCCTGGCGGCACATGGGCAGCCCCCGCTCCCCGAGGTCCGGACAGCTCGACGTCCTGCACGAGGCGTCCGAGCCCGCCCGCGCCCACCACCGGCTGCCGGTCGAGGGCGGCCGCGTCGGCCTCGACCTCACCCTGGCCCGCCACGAGATCACCCTCGTCGAGCTGACCCCGGTCGACGACGAGACCCCGCCCTGGTGGGACGAGCGGCGGCTGCTCGGCCGGGAGGCGCCGTGAGCACTGCACGGGCCGACACGTTCGGCACCGGGACGCTCTCCCGGGCCACCGCGCTGATCCACACGCTCGTCACCGTCGAGGCCCTGCTGCTGCTCACCGCGGCGCCGGGCCTCGCCGGCCTCCTCCTCCTCGCACCCGACCCCGCCAACCTCCCCCTCGCCGCCCTCTGCCTGCTGCCCCTGGGCCCGGCCGCCTCCGCCGCCCTCCACGCCCTGCACCACCGCGGCCGCGACCTCACCGACCTCCACCCGGTCCGCGCCTTCCTGCACGGCTGGCGGCTGAACGCCCTGCCCGTGCTGAGACTGTGGGCGCCGCTGCTCGCCTGGCTCACGGTGATCGCCTTCACCCTCACCCACTTCTCCGCCACCGGACTCCCCGGCTGGTGGGCGGCGCTCCTCGCGCTGATCGGCACGGGCTCCCTCCTGTGGGGCGCGCACGCCCTGGTCCTCACCGCCCTGTTCACCTTCCGTACCCGCGACACCGCCCGCCTCGCCGCCTACTTCCTGCTGCGCCACCCCAGGGCCACCCTCGGCGCCCTCTCCCTGCTGATCCTGACGGCCGCCGGCACCGCCCTGCTCACCGAGGCCCTGCCCGCCCTGCTCGCCGCCCCCCTGCTGCTGTCCCTGCTGCACAGCGGCCGCCCGGTGATCGCCGAGACCGAGGAGCACTTCACCGCATGACCGCGCCCCGCACCCCGAAGATCCCCTACGGCGGCGACTACAACCCCGAGCAGTGGCCCGAGGAGGTGGGGGACGAGGACCACCGCCTGTTCACCGACGCCGGCATCGACACCCTCACCGTCGGCGTCTTCTCCTGGTCCCTCACCCAGCCCGCCGAGAACACCTACGACTTCACCGTCCTGGACCGCGTCCTCGACCGCGCCGCCGCCGAGGGCCGCCACGTCTGCCTCGCCACCGGCACCGCCGCCCTCCCGCCCTGGCTGGCGAAACGCCACCCGGAGGTCAACCGCACCGACTTCGAGGGCCGCCGCCACCGCTACGGCCAGCGCCACAACTTCTGCCCCAGCTCACCGGCGTACCGCCGCCTTGCCACCGCGCTCGCGGCCCGCCTCGCCGAACGCTACGCAGAACACCCCGCCCTGCTCGCCTGGCACATCAACAACGAGTACGGCGGCGCCTGTTACTGCGACCTGTGCGCCGACGCCTTCCGCGGCTGGCTGCGCGAGCGCCACGGCACCCTCGACGCCCTCAACGACGCCTGGTGGACGACGTTCTGGTCGCACCGCTACACCGACTGGGACCAGATCGAGCCGCCCAGCGCCCTCACCGAGCACTGGCGCGGCCCCGACCACACCGCCTTCCAGGGCATCACCCTGGACTACCACCGTTTCACCACCGACGCCCTGCTCGGCTGCTTCCTCGCCGAGAAGGAGGCGATCCGCGCCCACGACCCGGACACCCCCGTCACCACCAACCTCATGGGCCTGTTCCGCCCCCTCGACTACCACCGCTGGGCGCCCCACCTCGACTTCGCGTCCTGGGACAGCTACCCGCCCCTGGACGCCCCGCCCACCGTCGCCGCCCTCGCCCACGACCTGATGCGCGGCCTCAAGGACGGCGCCCCCTTCTGGCTGATGGAACAGACCCCGTCCACCACCGCCTGCCGCGACGTCAACCCGCTGCGCCGCCCGGGCGAACTGCGCCTGGCCACGTACCAGGCCGTCGCCCACGGCGCGGACGCCGCCCTCTACTTCCAGATGCGCGCCTCACGCGGCGCCTGCGAGAAGTACCACGGTGCGGTCATCGGCCACGCGGGACGGGACGACACCCGCGTCTTCCGGGAGGTCGCCGAGGTGGGGGCGGAGCTGGAGACCCTGGGCGGCGCGACGCTCGGAGCCCGCACTCCCGCCCGCACCGCCCTCCTCTTCGACTGGGACAGCTGGTGGGCCTTGGAGATGTCCGACGGCCCCTCCCGGCTGGTCCGCTACCAGCACACCGTTCACGCCTACTACCGCGCCGCCCGCGAGGCCGGCGCCGACGTGGACGTCGTCCCGGTCACCGCCGACCTCACCCCGTACGACGTGGTCCTCGCTCCCGTGCTGCACATGGTCAAGGACGGCCTGGCGGCCCGCCTGGAGGCCGTCACCGCGCGGGGCGGCACCGTGCTGGCGACGTTCCTCTCCGGCCGCGTCGACGAGCACGACCGGGCCTTCCCCACCGACGTGCCGGGACCTCTCGCCCCGCTGATGGGCATCCGGATCGACGAGTGGGACGCGCGCCAGGAGGAGGTCGTGAACCCCGTCCACCTGGACGGCCTCACCGCCGACGCCCGCCTGGTCTTCGAGATCGTGCGACCGCGCGGCGCCGAACCGGTCGGCACGTACGGCGCCGACTTCTACGCCGGAACCCCGGCCGTCACCCGCCACCGCGTCGGCGGGGGCGAGGCGTGGTACGTCGCCACGGCCCTCGACCAGCCGGGCGTCGGCCACGTGGTCCGCCGGATCCTCGGCCGCCACGGCCTCGTCGGCCCCTACGCCGGCCACCCCGCCGTCGAGACCGCGACCCGTGTCGCCCCCGACGGCATCCGCCTGCTCTTCCTCATCAACCACGCACCGCAACCGGCCCGCCTGACGGCCCACGCACCCGCCACCGACCTGCTCACCGGCGAACACACCGAGCGGGACGAGCCGTTCACCCTCGGCCCGCTCGGCGTGGCGGTCCTGCGCCTTCAGTAGAGGGTCCGCCCCCGCTCGTCCGGCACCCCGGACTTGCGCAGGAAGTAGCTGTTGACCTGGTCGCGCCACTCACGGGCGCTGCGCAGCTGCTCCTCGAACCGCTCGGCCACGCGCGCGTGCCGGGCCGGTTCCACCAGGTCCGCGAGGTCCGCCCACACCCGGCGGGCCTCCTCGGCCTCCTCCACACCCTCGAAGTGGGTGTCGTAGATGTGCTGGATCACCGTCTTCCCGCTGTGCAGCACATGCCCGTACGGCACATGGTGGAAGAACAGCAGCAGCTCGTCGGGGCAGGTCTCCGGCGACTCGTACACCTCGGCCCACGGCTCGGCGTACTGGCCGGCGTACCCGGTGCCGGTCGCCGTGCTGCGGTCCACGCCGACGCCGTCCCGGTCGGCGAAGTGGTAGGTGCCCCAGGGGCTGTACTCGTAGCCGTCGACGCTCGGCCCGTAGTGGTGCCCCGGCTGCACCATGAAGCCCACGCCGAGCGGCGCGGTGTACTTCTCGTACGTCCGCCAGGAGCCGTCGAGCACCGCGTGCAGCCCGTCGGCCAGCCGCTCCTTTGCCCCCGGGTGGGTCAGCGCGATCCACTCGCCGAGGACCGCCCGCGGATCCGCCGCCGGGTCCCAGGCCAGGCGCCCGAAGGTGTAGAGGTTGGCCTGGGCGAGGGGATGCCCGGTCCAGAACGGGTCGTCGCCGGCGTTCGACACGGCCACCAGCCCGTCCGCCAGCCGCCCGGCGCTCACCTCGCCGTCCGGCCGGAACCGCAGCACCTCGCTCCACATCGGACCCAGCCAGCACACATGCCGCTGCTGCCCGGTGTACTCCTGCGTGACCTGGAGCTCCACCGCGAGCCGCGTGCCCGGCATGGCGCCGATCAGCGGGGAGACCGGCTCGCGCACCTGGAAGTCCATCGGCCCGTGCTTGACCTGGAGCACCGCGTTCGCCGCGAACTCCCCGTCCAACGGGGTGAAATGGTCGTACGCGGCCCGCGCCCGGTCGGTGCTCCGGTCCCGCCAGTCCTGGCGGTGGTCGTAGACGAAGGCCCGCCAGTGCACCGTGCCGCCGTACGGTTCGAGGGCGGCGGCCAGCATGTTCGCGCCGTCGGCGTGCGAGCGGCCGTACGCGAACGGTCCGGGCTGCCCCTCCGAGTCGGCCTTCACGACGTACCCGCCGAAGTCGCCGATCTCCTCGTACACCCGCCGGGTCGCCTCCGCCCACCAGCCGCGCACCGCCTCGTCCAGCGGGTCGGCGGTGGACAGCCCGCCCAGCACCATCGGCGCGGCGAAGGTGACCGACAGATGGGTGCGGATGCCGTACGGACGCAACACGTCGGCGATCGCCGCCACTTCGCCGATCCGGTCGGTGAGCAGACGCGCCTCCGTGGCGTGCACGTTGACGTTGTTGACGGCGACGGCGTTGATCCCGCAGGCCGCGAGCAGCCTGCCGTACGCCCGCACCCGGTCGACGTCCTCGCGCGCCCGTCCGTCGGCCCAGAACAGCGAACCGCCCGCGTAGCCGCGTTCGACCTGGCCCATGACCGGGTGCACGGCCACGTTGTCCCAGTGGTCCAGCATGCGTGAGGCGTACGCCGGACGGTGCTCCTCGTGGGCCCGTTCACCGGCGAAGGCGTCCTCTCCGAGCCGTACGACGTGGAACAGGCCGTACAGCAGCCCGCGTCCGGCGGACGCGGTGACGGTCGTGACGCCGTCCCGGCGCGTGAGCGTAAATCCCTCGTCTCCGAGATCACCGCCGGCCAGTTCGAGCACCAGCTCGGCGTCCTCGCCGCCGTCCCGTACGACCCGTCCGCCGAACCGCGCGCAGGCGTCGGCCAGTTCGCCGTACACCGTCTCCGCCAGGGGCCCGGCGCCGGCGGCGCGTATCAGCGAACGCCGGCTGCCGACCGCCCGGAACGCCTCTGCCGGCAGCCAGGCCGCGTCGAAGTCCCCCGAGTGGGTCATGCCCGTGCTCTCCCTTGCCGTGGAAGCGCCGTCCCCGGAGAGCACCGGGGGCGGCCCCCATTCTGGTGCACCGGGGACGGGAGAGGTACCTGTCGGCCTGCGGGAATCCAAGGAAAAGGCGGGCCCGGGCGACGCCCGGACCCGCCCTGTGAGCGGCAGTCGGCTCAGCTCAGCAGTTCCACCTCCGCCAGCGCCGCCTCACCGGTCAGCACCAGCCGGTAGTGGCCGTACGCCTTCGGCTCGCCGACCGAGAAGGCGCGGGTCTGCCGGTCCCAGCGGAACGACTCGCCGGCCCGCTTGTCGAGGTCCGTCCACGTCGTGCCGTCGGCCGAGCCCTGGAGGACCCAGCCCGTGGGCGCCTTGGTGTGGTCCGAGGAGGTCAGCGTGTACTGCACCGCCTCGGTGTCCCCGGTGACGGGCAGCTCCACGGTGGAGACCGTGGCGCCGGTCGCCGACGTGTCGTCGAACAGGGCGCCCTCGCCCTTCAGCGCGTCCTTGCGCGGGGTCGGCACCTCGTCGTCCTGCGTGATCGACACGGGTGCCGCGTTCTTGCCGCTGCCCCACGACGACGGACGCGAGCCCATGTCGAACTCCAGGACCCCGCCCTTCGAGATCACCGAGTGCGGCAGCGACGTGGAGTTCCAGCGCTTGCCGTTGACCTTCAGGCCCTGCACGTAGACGTTCTTCGCGCTGTTCTTCGGCGCCTTGACGACCAGCTCGCGGCCGTTCTCCAGGTGCACGGTGACCTTCTTGAACAGCGGGGAGCCGATGGCGTACTCGCCGCTGCCCATGACCAGCGGGTAGAAGCCGAGCGAGGAGAAGAGGTACCAGGCCGACTGCTCGCCGTTGTCCTCGTCGCCGTGGTAGCCCTGGCCGATCTCGCTGCCGGTGTAGAGGCGGGACAGCACCTCGCGCACGTTCTTCTGGGTCTTCCAGGGCTGTCCGGCCGCGTCGTACATGTACAGGGCGTGGTGGGCGACCTGGTTGGAGTGGCCGTACATGCCCATCCGGACGTCCCGCGCCTCGGTCATCTCGTGGATGACACCGCCGTAGGAGCCGACGAACTCCGCGGAGGCCGTCTCGGGGGTGGAGAGGTACTCGTCGAGCTTGTCGCCGAGGCCGTCCCGGCCGCCGTACAGGTTGGCCAGGCCGCGGCTGTCCTGCGGGGCGGTGAAGGCGTAGCCCCAGCCGTTGGTCTCGGTGTAGTCGTGGCCCCACACGCGCGGGTCGTACTTCGAGGACTCGACCCGCCAGTCACCCTTGGCGTTCTTGCCCTGGAAGAAGCCGGCCTCGGGGTCGAACATGTTGACGTAGTCCTGGGCGCGGTTGAGGAAGTACGCCGACTCCTCCTTGTAGCGCTTCTCGCCCGTCTTCTTGTAGAGCGCCTCGCCCATCCTGGCGATGCCGTAGTCGTTGAGGTAGCCCTCCAGCGCCCACGACAGGCCCTCGTGGGTGTCGGTGCTGGTGTAGCCGAGGAACGGCGAGGTGGCCATGCCCTTGCGGCCCACACCGGAGGACGGCGGTACGACGGTGGCGTTCTTCACCGCCGCGTCGTACGCGGCCTCCGCGTCGAAGTCGACGCCCTTGACGTACGCGTCGGCGAACGCGACGTCCGAGGAGGTGCCGGTCATCAGGTCGGCGTAGCCGGGGGAGGACCAGCGGGAGGTCCAGCCGCCGTCCTTGTAGTGCTGCACGAACCCGTCGACCAGCTCACCGGCCTTGGACGGGGTCAGGAAGGAGTACGCGGGCCAGGTGGTCCGGTAGGTGTCCCAGAAGCCGTTGTTGACGTACACCTTGCCGTCGACGATCTTCGCGCCGGTGTGCGTCGGGGTGTCGGCCTTCTCCATCTTCGAGAACGGGGAGGCGTACTGGTACTTTCCGCCGACCTTCTCGTGGCCCGCGTTCGGGTACAGGTACAGCCGGTAGAGGCTGGAGTAGAGCGTGGTCAGCTGGTCCGGCGTGGCGCCCTCGACCTCGACCTTGCCGAGGATCCTGTCCCACTGCTTCTGCGCGTCACGCTTGACCTTGTCGAAGGAGGCGTGCTTGCCGATCTCCTGGCGCAGGTTGTCCTTCGCCTGGTCGACGCTGATCAGGGAGGTGGCCAGGCGCAGGGTGACCGTGCGGTCCTTGCCCGCGTCGAAGCGCAGGTAGCCCTTGACGCCGCTGGCGTCGCCCTCGGTGACCTTCTTGTCGAACTCGCCGTAGACGAACAGCCGGGTCGCGCCCGTCGACAGCCCGGACTTGACGTCCGAGTAGCCGGTGAAGGTGCCGTTCTCCTCGTCGAGGGTCAGGCCGGCCTGGTCGGTGACGTTGTCGAAGAGCACGCTCGCGTCGTCGCCGGGGAAGGTGAACCGCATTGCCGCCGCGTGGTCGGTCGGCGCCATCTCGGCCTTCAGACCGTTCTCGAACCGCACCCCGTAGTAGTACGGCCGGGCGGTCTCGTTCTCGTGCCGGAACGCCAGTTCGCGCTCCTCACGGCCCAGGTCCGGGGTGCCGGAGGCGACGGACGGCATCACCTGGAAGGTCTGCCGGTCGCCCATCCACGGGCTCGGCTCGTGGCTCGCGCTGAACGCCTGGATCGTCGGCAGGTTGTCCGCGTTGTTGCCGCGCGCGTAGTCGTACAGCCAGCTCAGCGAACCGGCGTTGGTGACCGGGGTCCAGAAGTTGAAGCCGTGCGGCACGGCCGTCGCGGGGAAGTTGTTGCCGCGCGAGAAGCCGCCGCTGGAGTTGGTGCCCCGGGTCGTCACCGCGTAGTCGGAGAGGTGGGCCTTCGGCCGCTCGGGCTTGACCGGCTTCAGCGCCACGTCGTCCAGCCAGCCGCGGAACTTGGTCTCGCCCTTGGGGGAGTCGTACGCCACCAGGATCCGGTCGACGGTCTTGCCGGCGGCCACCGAGCCGATCCGGGAGACCACGTTGTTCCACTGGTTGACGTAGAGGATCTTCGACGCGCCCTGCCCCTGCGGGGTGAGCGGGAAGCCGTGCTGGTCGGTGGCGCGCAGGTCGCTCAGATAGGTGCCGTCGGTGAAGGCGAGGTCGACGGAGACGTTGGTGGAGTCGTAGTCGAGGTCGCCGTCCGCCATCGACGGGAAGATGCGGTACGACAGTTCGGTGTTCCGCTCGACCTTCGTGTTGACGTCGAACACCTTGTTGTACGAGTACGCCCGCCCCTCGGCGGTGTGCCGGCCGGCGTAGCGCAGGGCGCGCTTCCCGGTGAACCCGGCGCCCGCCTTGGCCGTCGGCGAGCCGGACGGGCCGCGGTCGACCAGCGAGAGCATGTCCTGCGGTATCGGCGCCTCGTCGTCGCCGGTGGAGAACTGGACGTCGGCGAGCTGGACTATGTTGCCGCTGCCGTTCTTGGTGATCTCCAGCCGGAAGTACCGGTATTCGGCGACGGCGGAGGCGTCGATGTCGTAGAGCTTGGTCTGGAAGCGTTCCGTGAACGTCTCGCCCGAGCGGGTGTCGAGGGTCTTCCAGTCCTCGCCGTCGGTGGAGCCCTTGAGGGTCCAGTCCCGCGGGTCGCGCTCGGCGGCGTCGTTGGCGGAGGTGAGGGCGTAACGGACCGCCTTGACGGGGGCGTCCAGGTCGAACTCCACCCAGCCGGTGGACTCGAAGGCCAGCCACTTGCTGCTCGGCTCGCCGTCGACGAGGTTCTCCTTCACCTCCCCGCCGCCGGTGTTCTCCGCGCTGGCGCGGACGTCCGTGACATGGTCGGTGACATTGCCCGGAATGCCCGAACTGTAACCGCCGTTCACGCCCGAGGCGCGCTTCTCGCCGCCTCGCGTGGTGTCGACGGTGTTCTGCCAGTCCGGGGCGGGCTCCCCGGCCTCGAACGACGACGCGAACTCACGGTCCGCCTTCGGCGGCGCCTGAGGCAGCGCCACCGCGACGCCCTGTGAGCCCGCGGCCAAGGCGAAGGCGGTCGCCGTGACGACCGCCGAACCCCATCTGTGCCGAACCCTGTTGTGCATGAGTGAGGACCCTCCCTGCGCCGGACAACGTTGTCAATGAGATGCGCAAGATCTAGTAGTGGGTCAAGTTGCTCGTGGTGTCAAGGGGCTTGAATGCGGCATTCCAGTCCAACGGCGATCATTCCTCCGCGGAGGAACGCGCCGGAGGGGGATATTTCCGGGAGGTCTCAACTCGGAAAAGACCAGAGGCGAACCTTGCATTCGATCTTGCTCCGTTGACGGGAAGTGGACTATACCTGTCGGCACTCCGGGGCATCTCCACCGCACCCGATCCTGTACGGCCGCACTTCCTGCACGACCCAGCTTGACCCGAACGCGGTGCCGGGGAGGATCCGGTTCACCGCCTGAGTCCTGGAGAAGGCGAGGACTTGAGCATGGGATCCACTTCCGCCGAGAACAGCGGCACCGGTTCCACCGGGAACGCCGGCGACGGTTTCGCGCAGAACACCGGCAACGGTGAGAACGGCACGTCCGGCGTGGGGCGCCGCGCACTGATCAAGCGGTCCGCCGCGCTCGGCCTGGTCTCCGTACCGGCGATGGGCTTCCTGTCCGCGTGTGCCAGCGGGGGCGGGGGCGACAACTCCGGTGAGAACAAAGGCGAGACGTCCGAGTCCAACCCGTTCGGTGTCAAGGAAGGCAGCAAACTCGACGTCGTCATCTTCAAGGGCGGTTACGGCGACGACTACGCCAAGGCGTGGGAGGCCGCGTTCAAGAAGGAATGGGGCGTCACCTCCGTCCACACCGGAACGCAGGAGATCACGGGCAAGCTCCAGCCCCGCTTCAACGCCGGGAACCCGCCGGACATCGTGGACGACTCCGGCAACCAGCAGATCCCGATCGACGTGCTCGCCAAGAACGGCCAGCTCCTCGACCTCGCCGAGGTGCTGGACGCCCCCTCGGTCGACGACCCGGGCAAGAAGGTCCGCGACACCCTGATTCCCGGCACGCTCGACGCCGGAATGCAGGAGGGCAAGGTCGTCGCCCTCAACTACATCTACACGGTGTGGGGCCTGTGGTACTCCGGCAAGCTCTTCCAGGAGAAGGGCTGGGAGGCGCCCAAGACCTGGGACGACTTCCTCGCCGTCTGCAAGGACGCCAAGGCCCAGGGCATCGGCGGTCTCGCCCACCAGGGCAAGTACCCGTACTACATCAACGTCGCCATCATGGACCTGATCGCCAAGAAGGGCGGCCTGGACGCCATGAAGGCGATCGACAACCTCGACCCCAAGGCGTTCGCCGGCTCCGACGCCGCGCAGGAGGCCGTCGAGGCCGTCTACGAGGTCGTCGAGAAGGGCTACCTGATGCCCGGGACCAACGGCCTGACCCACACCGAGTCGCAGACCCGCTGGAACCAGTACAAGGCTGCCTTCATCACCAGCGGTTCCTGGCTCGAGAACGAGCAGCTCAAGACGACACCGGAGGACTTCGACATGAAGTTCCTGCCGATGCCGCTGCTGCCCGGCAGCGCGCTGCCGTTCGAGGCGATCCGGGCCGGCTCCGGTGAGCCCTTCATCATCCCGTCCAAGGCGAACAACCTCCCCGCGGCCAAGGAGTTCATGCGCAGGATGCTCTCCAAGGAGTGGTCGACGCTGTTCGCCAAGGAGGCGAACTCGCTGACCATCCTCAAGGACGGCGTCGACCCGAACGTCCAGCTCCGGCCGGGCACCCAGTCCACGGTCGAGGCATCCAAAGCGGCTGGCGACAACACCTTCCGTTACCTGTACACCGAGTGGTACAGCGAGATGAACGCCGCCATCGAGAACGCCTCCAACGAGCTGATGGCCCAGCGCATCCAGCCCAAGGAGTGGCTCAAGCGGGCCCAGGCCGCGGTCGACAAGCAGGCCAAGGACCCGGACTCGAAGAAGAACCACCGCGACTGATCTCGCTCGACCGACCGCGTTCCGGGCCGGGGCGGCCCCGGCCCGGAACGGCCGCACCCAGGGGCAGGAACGCCATGCGCAAAGGGCAGCACCGGTTCGTCGCGGGATTCCTCTTCTTTCCCGTGGCGCTCTATCTGATCTTCGTGATCTGGCCGTACATCCAGACGTTCGGTTATTCACTGACCGACTGGAAAGGCCAGTCGCAGACCTTCAGTTTTGTCGGCCTCGACAACTACACGGCGTTGTTCAAGGACGACATCTTCATGGGTGCCATCTGGCACAACATCCTGTTCCTGGTGTTCATCCCGGTGATCACCATTCTGCTCGCGTTGTTCTTCGCCTTCATGCTGAACGCGGGCGGACGCGGACGTTCTGGAGGGGTCTCGGGAGTCGCCGGATCCAAGTACTACCGGGTCATTTACTTCTTTCCGCAGGTGCTGTCCCTGGCCATCATGGCGGTGCTCTTCGGAGCGGTGTACCGCAGCGACGGCGGCGGAATGCTCAACGGCGTCCTGATCGAACTCGGGCTCGTCGACAAGAACAACCCGGTGGAATGGCTCAACGAACCGGACTTCGTGCTCTGGGCGCTCATCGCGGTGGTCGTCTGGCACGGCGTCGGCTTCTACCTGGTGCTGTTCTCCGCCGCCATGCAGTCCATTCCGAGGGACATCTACGAGGCCGCGCTGATCGACGGCGCCGGCCGCGCCCAGTCCTTCTTCCGCATCACCCTGCCGCTGCTGTGGGACTCCGTGCAGACCGCCTGGGTCTACCTCGGCATCGCGGCGATGGACATGTTCATCCTGGTCTCCACCATGACCTCCGGCCGGGGTTACGGCGGCGGCCCCGACCACGCCAGCGAGGTCATGTCGACCGTGATGATGCGGAACTTCCTCGTGTACGGCCGCAGCGGCTACGCCTGCGCCATGGGCGTGGTCATGCTGCTCCTCACCCTGATCGTGTCCGTGGTCATGCTGCGCGCCACCCGTCGCGAGCGCATCGAGTTCTGAGGCGGAGTAACGACGATGAGCGCACCCCTCAAGGAAACCGCCCCCACCCAGGGCCCCACCCCGCCACCGGTGACCAAGGGCACCGTCCGCCCCGGCGACCGGCGCGGCGAAGGCGTCGTACTGAACGTCTTCTCGCACGGCTTCCTCGCCGTGTGGGCGGTGCTGATCGTGCTGCCGCTGCTGTGGCTGGTGCTCAGCTCCTTCAAGACCGACACGCAGATCGGAGGCTCCGCCTTCGGCTGGCCGCGGAACTGGGACCTGGACGTGTTCTCCCGCGCCTGGGAGAAGGGTATCGGCGACTACTTCACCAGCACCGTCATCGTCCTCGTCATGTCCGTGCCGCTGACGATGCTGCTCGGCTCCATGGCGGCCTATGTGCTGGCCCGTTACGAGTTCCGGGGCAACCGCCTGCTCTACTACTTCTTCGTCGCGGGCGCCATGTTCCCCGTCTTCCTCGCCCTGGTGCCGCTGTTCTTCATGGTCAAACGGCTCGACATGCTGAACACCTACCACGGTCTGGCCCTGGTGTACGTCGCCTACTCGATGCCGTTCACCGTGTTCTTCCTGCACGCCTTCTTCCGGACCCTGCCCACGGCGGTCTTCGAGGCGGCGGTCCTCGACGGCGCCTCGCACACCCGGACCTTCTTCCAGGTGATGCTGCCGATGGCCAAGCCCGGTCTGCTGAGCGTCGGCATCTTCAACACGCTGGGCCAGTGGAACCAGTACATCCTGCCGACGGTGCTGATGCAGCCGCAGAGCGGCGACGATCCGGAACGCTATGTGCTGACCCAGGGACTGATCCAGCTCCAGCAGCAGCAGGGCTACGCCTCGGACCTCCCCGTGCTCTTCGCGGGCGTCACGATCGCCATGGTGCCCATGCTGGTGGTCTACCTGTCCTTCCAGCGCCAGGTGCAGGCGGGTCTCACCTCCGCCACCCTGAAGTAACGCCCTGGTACAGCCTTGAAGTGACGCACCGGAACGCCTCGCACACGCGCCGCTCCCGCCCCTGGGAGCGGCGCGTGTCCCTGTGTCCATGCACCCGGAAACGGTTCAACCTCTTGACGGGAGGCAACCCGAACGGCTCATCTTAGAGTTCACTAGTTGGACATGAGAGGGGCCTCACCGAAGCGGCCCCCGCGCGCAGGAGGTCGTCGTGGAGACTCCGGGGTCGCAGTCGTCGCTGCACCGAGCCAACCTGGAGCGGGTCGTCCGGGCAGTACGTCTTGCGGGTTCCCTCACCCAGGCCGAGATCGCGAGGACGACCGGTCTGTCCGCGGCCACGGTCTCCAACATCGTCCGGGAACTGAAGGACCGGGGAACCGTCGAGGTCACCCCCACCTCGGCGGGCGGCCGCCGGGCGCGCAGCGTCTCGCTGAGCGGCGACGCCGGCATCGTGATCGGGGTCGACTTCGGGCACACCCATCTGCGGGTCGCGGTCGGGAACCTCGCCCATCAGGTACTGGCCGAGGAGTCCGAGCCGCTGGATGTGGACGCCTCCTCGGCGGAGGGCTTCGACCGGGCGGAACACCTGGTCAAGCGGCTGATCGAGGCGACCGGGGTGGCCCCGTCCAAGGTCGCGGGGGTGGGCCTCGGCGTACCGGGGCCGATCGACGTGGAGTCCGGGACCCTGGGCTCGACCGCGATCCTGCCCGGCTGGACCGGCACCAGGCCCGCCGAGGAGCTGCGGGGGCGGCTCGGCGTACCGGTGCACGTGGACAACGACGCCAACCTCGGCGCCCTCGGCGAGATGGTCTGGGGCAGCGGCCGGGGGGTGCGTGATCTTGCTTACATCAAGGTCGCGAGCGGTGTCGGCGCCGGCCTGGTGATCAGCGGGAAGATCTATCGCGGTCCGGGCGGCACCGCGGGAGAAATCGGACATATTACACTCGATGAATCCGGCCCCGTCTGCCGCTGCGGCAACCGCGGCTGTCTGGAGACCTTCACGGCCGCACGCTACGTGCTGCCGCTGCTCCAGCCCAGTCACGGCACCGACCTCACCATGGAAGGCATCGTGCGGCTGGCGCGGGACGGGGACCCCGGCTGCCGTCGGGTGATCGCCGACGTCGGCCGCCACATCGGCAGTGGAGTCGCGAATCTCTGCAACCTGCTGAACCCGAGCCGGGTGGTCCTCGGCGGTGATCTCGCCGAGGCCGGTGAACTGGTGCTCGGGCCGATCCGGGAGTCCGTCGGCCGCTACGCGATCCCCAGTGCGGCACGTCAACTGTCCGTTCTCCCCGGGGCACTTGGAGGCCGTGCCGAGGTGCTCGGAGCGCTCGCCCTCGCACTGAGCGAGATGGGCGATTCGACCCTTCTGGACGGCACGGCGACCGGGTCGCTCACCGCGGCGACCCCTGCCTTCACTTAGAGAACGGATGGCACCGTTGCCATCTCGTTAAGGATTTACTTCTTGACGTCGCACGTGTGGCCGAGTTGACTTCCAGCCACCTCGGCCGCAACGACGCGGCCTCGTCAGGGAGGTTTTGTAGAAGTGAACACGCGTATGCGTCGTGCCGCCGTTGCCATCGCCGCCGGTGCGATGGCCGTCTCGCTGGCCGCTTGCGGCAGCGCCGCCGAGTCCGGTGACAAGAAGGACTCCGGCGACTCCGCCGCCAAGGGCGATGACATCAAGGTCGGTCTGCTCCTGCCGGAGAACCAGACCGCGCGGTACGAGAAGCTCGACAAGCCCTTGATCGAGAAGAAGGTCAAGGAGCTCACGAACAACAAGGGCGAGGTCGTCTACGCCAACGCCAAGCAGGACGCCAGCCTGCAGAACCAGCAGGTCGACACGATGATCACCAACAAGGTGGACGTGCTCATCGTGGACGCGGTGGACTCCAAGGCCATCGCCGGCTCGGTGAAGAAGGCCAAGGACCAGGGCATCCCGGTCGTCGCCTACGACCGTCTGGCCGAGGGCCCGATCGACGCCTACACCTCGTTCGACAACGTGACCGTCGGCAAGACCCAGGGCGAGGCCCTGCTCGAGGCGCTGGGCGACAAGGCCAAGGACGGCCAGATCGTCATGATGAACGGCTCCGCCACCGACCCGAACGCCGCCATGTTCAAGGAGGGCGCGCACTCCGTCCTCGACGGCAAGGTGAAGGTCGGCCGCGAGTACGACACCAAGGAGTGGAAGCCGGAGAACGCCAACTCCAACATGGAGGGCGCCATCTCCGCCATCGGCAAGGACAAGATCGTCGGCGTCTACTCCGCCAACGACGGCATGGCGGGCGGCATCATCACCGCCCTGAAGGCCGCCGGCCTCGACAACGTGCCGGTCACCGGCCAGGACGCCGAACTCGCCGGTGTGCAGCGCATCGTCACCGGTGAGCAGTACATGAGCGTCTACAAGCCGTACCCGCAGGAGGCCGACGTGGCCGCGGAGATGGCCGTGCTGCTGGCCCAGGGCAAGTCGCTCGACTCCCTCGCCAAGGAGAAGGTCGACAGCCCCACCACCAAGGGTGTCCCGTCCGTGATCGTCCCGGTCGTCTCGCTGACCAAGGACAACATCAACGACACCGTGATCAAGGACGGCATCTACACCGTCCAGGAGATCTGCACGGGCAAGTACAAGGCCGCCTGCGACAAGATCGGCCTCAAGTAAGCAGTCGCCGACTCCCGTGATGCCTCGGGGAATCCGTGACCCGGACTCCCCGCACGGGACCGACTGCCACACGCTCCGCCGGCGCCCCGCACACATCAGCCCCGCAAGCTACGCGGGGCGCCGGACGGAACACCCCCCTCAGAAACTTCTGCACAACCTCCCGCCCGGTCAGGCGGCGAAGGAGATGGTTCACGTGTCCGCTACGCCCGTGCTGGCGTTGCGCGGGGTCTCCAAGCGTTTCGGTGCCGTCCAGGCGCTCACCGACGTAGAGCTTGAGGTCCACGCCGGTGAGGTGGTCGCCCTGGTGGGCGACAACGGCGCCGGAAAGTCCACGCTGGTCAAGACGATCGCCGGCGTGCACCCCATCGATGAGGGATCCATCGAGTGGGACGGCAAGGCCGTCCAGATCAGCAAGCCGCACGACGCCCAGAACCTGGGCATCGCGACGGTCTACCAGGACCTCGCGCTGTGCGACAACATCGACGTCGTCGGCAACCTCTACCTGGGCCGGGAGATCCGCAGGCGCGGAGTCCTGGACGAGGTCGAGATGGAGCGCCGCTCCCGCGAGCTCCTCGACACCCTGTCGATCCGCATCCCCAGCGTCCGGATCCCGATCGCCTCCCTCTCCGGCGGTCAGCGCCAGGTCGTGGCCATCGCCCGGTCCATGCTCGGCGAGCCCAAGCTGGTGATCCTGGACGAGCCCACCGCCGCCCTCGGCGTCGAGCAGACCGCGCAGGTCCTCGACCTCGTCGAGCGGCTGCGCGAGCGCGGCCACGCGGTCATCCTCATCAGCCACAACATGGCCGATGTGAAGGCCGTGGCGGACAAGGTCGCGGTCCTGCGTCTCGGGCGCAACAACGGCGTCTTCGAGGTCAAGTCGACCTCGCAGGAAGAGATCATCTCCGCCATCACGGGCGCCACGGACAACGCCGTCACCCGTCGTGCGGCGCGCACCAATGGGGAGATCAAGAAGTGAGCACCGAGAAGACCTCCACCCCCGCCGAGGACCACGCCGTGGAGAACCCCGAGGCGGCCGCCGCCGCGGTCACCGTGGTCGACCCCCGGCTGCTGGTGCGCGAACAGGGCCTGCTGGGCTACTGGAACGAGTTCAAGCGGAAGATGAAGGCCGGTGACCTCGGCTCCATCCCCGTCGTGGTCGGCCTGCTGATCATCTGGGCCATCTTCACCAGCCTGAACTCCAACTTCCTCACCGCCGGCAACTTCTCCGACATGTCCGTCGCCATGGTCGGCACGGGCATGATCGCCGTCGGTATCGTCTTCGTCCTGCTGCTCGGCGAGATCGACCTGTCGGTCGGCTCGGTCAGCGGTGTCGCGGGCGCGGCCTTCGCGGTCATGAACGTCACCAACGGGATGAACGAGATCCTGGCCCTGGTGCTGGCGATCCTCACCGGCACGGTGGCCGGCGCCATCCACGGCTTCATCTTCGCCCGCATCGGCGTCCCGGCCTTCGCCGTGACACTGGCCGGACTGCTGTTCTGGCAGGGCTTCATGCTGCAGATCCTGGGCGACAACGGCACGATCAACCTCGACTCCGAGGGCATCGTCGTCAAGCTGACCAGCTACTACTTCAGCGATGTGGCCGCCGCGTACGGCCTGGCGCTCGTCGCGACCGTGGGGTACTTCCTCCTGGCGTTCTTCGACAACCGCCGCCGCGAGGCCGCCGGTGTGCCGTCCCGCCCGCTGAACGAGATCATCGTGCGGACCGTGCTGCTCGCGATCCTGGCCTTCGCCGCCGCGATCGTCTTCAACCAGTACAAGGGCCTGCCCCTGGCCGTGGTGATCTTCCTGGCGTTCCTGGTGCTCACGGACTTCGTGCTGCGCCGCACCGCGTACGGCCGCAAGGTCTTCGCGCTCGGCGGCAGCGTCGAGGCGTCCCGCCGCGCCGGCATCAACGTCGAGCTGGTCCGCATCTCGGTCTTCGCGATCGCCGGCACCTTCGCCGCGATCGGCGGCCTGTTCGTCGCCTCGAAGATCGCCTCCGCCAACCAGGGCGCGGGTACCGGTGAGTTCCTGATGAACGTCATCGCCGCGGCCGTCATCGGCGGTACGTCGCTCTTCGGTGGCCGTGGCCGCACGTGGGACGCGCTGCTCGGTGTGATGGTGATCATCTCGATCACGTACGGTCTGGCGCTGGAGGGTATCGCCTCGCCGGTCCAGTACATGATCACCGGTGGCGTGCTGCTGGCGACCGTCGTCATCGACGCGGTCACCCGCAAGACGCAGAAGACCGCGGGACGCGCGTAGCGCCGCGACTGCCGGTCCGCCGCGGCTGACCGCGCAGTGCTCCGCGCCCCGTAGAGGGTGTTGCTGTTGCCCGGTGCCTTTCAGGTGCCGGGCAACAGTTCTTTGTCCGTGGGTACCGCTGACCGGGTGATGTACGACGCACGGCCCGGGGGCCGATCGGTTGAGCGGAACATTAGACTCGACCCGCCCGGCAACAGCTCGATCAGCTCTACTGCAAGGAGGCACGGGTGCCGCTGCTGACCCGCATCAGGGGACCGCGCGATCTGGACCGGCTCAGCCTGGAGGAGCTCGACCTGCTGGCCGGGGAGATCCGGACCTTCCTGGTCGACGCGGTCTCCAAGACCGGCGGCCACCTCGGCCCCAACCTCGGTGTGGTGGAGCTCACCATCGCCCTGCACCGGGTCTTCGAGTCGCCCAAGGACAAGGTGCTCTGGGACACCGGCCACCAGTCCTACGTGCACAAACTGCTGACCGGCCGGCAGGACTTCTCCAAGCTGAAGATGAAGGGCGGCCTGTCCGGCTACCCCTCGCAGGCCGAGTCCGAGCACGACGTCATCGAGAACAGCCACGCCTCCACCGTCCTCGGCTGGGCCGACGGCATCGCCAAGGCCAACCAGATCATGAAGCGGGACGACAGCCACGTCGTCGCGGTCATCGGCGACGGAGCGCTCACCGGCGGCATGGCCTGGGAGGCCCTCAACAACATCGCCGACGCCAAGGACCGCCCGCTCGTCATCGTCGTCAACGACAACGAGCGCTCCTACTCGCCCACCATCGGCGGCCTCGCCAACCACCTGGCGACCCTGCGCACCACCGACGGCTACGAGCGCTTCCTGACCCGCACCAAGGAGGTCCTGGAGCGCACCCCGGTCGTCGGCCAGGCCCTCTACGACACCCTGCACGGCGCCAAGAAGGGCCTGAAGGACTTCATCACCCCGCAGGGCATGTTCGAGGACCTCGGCCTGAAGTACGTCGGCCCCATCGACGGCCACGACATCGAGGCCCTGGAGTCCGCCCTGGCCCGCGCCAAGCGCTTCAACGGCCCGGTGATCGTGCACTGCCTCACCGAGAAGGGCCGCGGCTACCAGCCCGCCCTGGCGGACGAGGCCGACCGCTTCCACGCCGTCGGCAGGATCCACCCCGACACCGGCCTGCCGATCGCCACCTCCGGCGCCGACTGGACGAGCGTCTTCGGCGAGGAGATGGTCAAGCTCGGCGAGGAGCGCGAGGACATCGTCGCCATCACCGCCGCCATGCTCCAGCCGGTCGGCCTCGACAAGTTCGCCAAGCGCTTCCCCGACCGCGTCTACGACGTCGGCATCGCCGAGCAGCACGGCGCCGTCTCCGCCGCAGGACTCGCCCACGCCGGCGTGCACCCCGTCTTCGCCGTGTACGCCACCTTCCTCAACCGCGCCTTCGACCAGGTGCTCATGGACGTGGCCCTGCACCAGTGCGGCGTGACGTTCGTGCTCGACCGGGCCGGCGTCACCGGCACCGACGGCGCCTCCCACAACGGCATGTGGGACATGTCGATCCTCCAGGTCGTCCCCGGCCTCAGGCTCGCCGCCCCGCGCGACGCCGACCAGGTGCGCGCCCAGCTCCGCGAGGCCGTCGCCGTCGAGGACGCCCCCACCGTGGTCCGCTTCTCCAAGGGCGCCGTCGGCCCCGCCGTACCCGCCGTGGGCCGCGTCGGCGGCATGGACGTCCTGCGCGAGCCCGGCACCGACGCCCCCGACGTGCTGCTGGTCTCCGTGGGCGCGCTCGCCCCGATGTGCCTGGAGATCGCCGCCCTCCTCGACCGGCAGGGCATCTCCACCACCGTCGTCGACCCCCGCTGGGTCAAACCCGTCGACGAGGCCATGGCCCCGCTCGCCGAGAAGCACCGCGTGGTCGTCACCGTCGAGGACAACTCCCGCGTCGGCGGCGTCGGCTCCACGATCGCCCAGGCCCTGCGCGACGCCGGCGTGGACGTGCCGCTGCGCGACTTCGGCATCCCGCCGCGCTTCCTCGACCACGCCTCCCGTGCCGAGGTCATGGCCGAGATCGGACTGACCGCCCCCGACATCGCCCGCCAGGTCACCGGCCTGGTCGCCAAGCTCGACGGCAGGTACGAGCGCTCCACCGCCGACGCGGTCGACTCCGTGGAGCCGGCCCGCGACTGACCCGCGCCTCACGCGTCGCCCGGACGGGCCGCCCGTGCCACTGTGAAGAGTGGCGCGCGCGGCCCGTCTGCGTGAAAGAGCCCGCGCCGGGGCATACGAGCTACGCCCCCTCTCGATCATGTCGAGGACGACAAGCGTGGGAGGTCCCCGTGACAAGCCCCCTCTTCCGGACGAAGAAGGTAGAGCAGTCCATCCGCGACACCGAGGAGCCTGAGCACGCGCTCAAGAAATCCCTGTCCGCGCTGGACCTGACCGTCTTCGGCGTCGGCGTCATCATCGGCACCGGCATCTTCGTCCTCACCGGTACGGTCGCCAAGAACAACGCCGGCCCCGCTACCGCCCTGGCCTTCGTCGTGGCCGGTGTCGTCTGCGCGCTCGCCGCGCTCTGCTACGCCGAGTTCGCCTCCACCGTCCCGGTGGCGGGCTCCGCGTACACCTTCTCGTACGCCTCCCTGGGTGAACTGCCGGCCTGGATCATCGGCTGGGACCTGGTCCTGGAGTTCGCGCTCGGCACGGCGGTGGTGGCCGTCGGCTGGTCGGGCTACATCCAGTCGCTCATGGCCAACGCGGGCTGGGAGATGCCCGCGGCGCTGGGCAGCCGCGAGGGAGCCGACGTCTTCGGGTTCGACATCCTCGCCGCCGCCCTGGTGCTGGTGCTCACCGGCATCCTCGTCCTCGGCATGAAGCTGTCCGCCCGCGTCACCTCCGTCGTCGTCGCCATCAAGGTGACCGTGGTCCTCGTGGTGATCATCGCAGGTGCCTTCTTCATCACCGCCGACAACTACGACCCGTTCATCCCGGACTCCAAGCCCGTACCCGCGGGACAGAGCCTCGACGCCCCGCTCATCCAGCTCATGTTCGGCTGGGCCCCGGCCAACTTCGGTGTGATGGGCATCTTCACCGCCGCCTCGGTGGTGTTCTTCGCCTTCATCGGCTTCGACATCGTCGCCACGGCCGCCGAGGAGACCAGGAACCCGCAGCGCGACATGCCCCGCGGCATCCTCGGCTCCCTGTTCATCTGCACCACGCTGTACGTCCTGGTGTCGATCGTCGTCACCGGCATGCAGCACTACAGCGAGCTGTCCGTGGACGCCCCGCTCGCGGACGCCTTCAAGGCCACCGGGCATCCCTGGTTCGCGGGCTTCATCAGCTTCGGCGCCGCCGTCGGCCTGACGACCGTCTGCATGATCCTGCTGCTCGGCCAGACCCGGGTCTTCTTCGCGATGAGCCGCGACGGACTGCTGCCGAGGTTCTTCTCCCGGGTCCACCCCCGGTTCAAGACCCCGCACCGGCCGACCGTCCTGCTCGGCGTCCTCATCGCGGTCCTCGCCGGCTTCACCCCGCTGAACGAGCTCGCCGCGCTGGTGAACATCGGCACCCTGTTCGCCTTCGTCGTCGTCGCGATCGGCGTGATCATCCTCCGCAGGACCCGGCCCGACCTGCACCGGTCGTTCCGCACCCCCTGGGTGCCGGTCCTGCCGATCGTGTCGGTCGCCGCGTCCCTGTGGCTGATGCTGAACCTGCCCGCCGAGACCTGGGTCCGCTTCGGCATCTGGATGGCGATCGGCTTCGTCGTCTACTTCCTCTACAGCCGCGGCCACAGCCGGATGGCCCCGGGCCACGACGAGGACCCGGCCGCCGCCCCGCCGTCCCGCTGAACCGGTACGGGCCCGCCGTCAGGCCCTGGCCAGAGCGAGGACGACGTTGTGCCCGCCGAAGCCGAAGGAGTGACTGACGGCGACCCGGACGTCCTGCCGGCGGGGCCGCTTGGTCACGCAGTCGAGGCCGGACCCCGGCGCCGGGGCGTCCAGGCTCGCGACCGGCGGCACCGTGCCGTGCTGAAGGGTGAGCACGGTCAGCGCCGCCTCGACGGCGCCCGCCGCGCCCAGGCTGTGGCCGAGCACGCCCTTGGGCGCGGTGACGCAGGGGCGGTGCGGCAGCACCCGGGCGATCAGGGCCGCCTCGGCGGCGTCACCCAGCGGAGTGGAGGTGCCGTGCGCGTTGACGTGGTCGACGTCGTGCGGGGCCAGGCCCGCGTCCGCCAGGGCGGTGCGCAGCGCCGCCTCCGCACCCCGGGCGTCCTGGGCGGGCGCGGTGGGGTGGTGGGCGTCCGAGGTGCTGCCGCAGCCCACCAGCAGGGCACGGACGCGCGCACCGCGGGCGGCCGCGTCCCCGGTCCGCTCCAGTACGACGACGCCCGCGCCTTCCGCCAGGACGAAGCCGTCACGGTCGGCGGCGAAGGGCCGGGACGCACCGGCGGGCTCGCCGGTGCGCCGGGACAGGGTGCCCGCACGCCAGAAACCGGCGGCCGTCAGCGGGGTGACGGCGGCCTCGGTGGCCCCGGCCACCGCGACGTCGCACCGGCCGGAGACCAGCAGGTCGCGGGCGACGGCGACGGCGGTGGCCCCCGAGGCGCAGGCGGTGGCGGGAGCGAGACCGGGCCCGCGGGCCCCGAGGTCGATGGAGACCTCCCCGGCCGCCATGTTCGGGATGATCTGGGGGACGGTGAGCGCGGAGACCATGCCGGCGCCCAGGTCCCGCAGCCGCCCGGCCTGTTCCTCGCGTTCCGCGCCCGCCCCCATCCCGCAGCCGATGACGACGGCGACCCGCTCGCCGTCCCACGCCCGGGGGTCGAGGCCGGCGTCGCGCACCGCCTCACGGGCGGCGAGCACCGCCAGGACGGCGTTGCGCGACATGCGCCAGGCGGTGCGCCCGACGCGCCGGTCCAGGGCGTCGCGCGACAGGGGGACGCGGCAGGAGAAGTCCACCGGCAGCCCGGCCAGCGCCGGATCGCGGGACGCGGTGCCCACCCCGCGGCAGACCCCCTCCCAGGTGGCGCCGGCGTCCTCTCCGGCGGGCGTGACCAGGCCGAGACCGGTGACGGCGACGGGCTCGGTCACGACGGCGCCACCGTGCTCGTGCCGTCCGCGAGCAGTGCGTCCAGGCGGCCGGCGAGCTGCGCGAGGGTCGTGCCGCGGGAGAGGTCCTCGGTGCCGATCCGCACCCCGAGGTGTTCGTGGAGGACGAGCACCAGCTCCGTCAGGGCCAGCGAGTCCAGGTCCAGTTGCCCCAGTGTGCGCTGGGGCAGGATCTCGTCCTCCGGGACCCGGAAGGCGCTGGTCAGGACGGAACGGACGGCGGCGTAGGTGTCCGGCACGGGGTTTCCTCTCGGTCGTTCGGGGCGGACGGGGCGAGCCGGATGAGCTCCGCGACACCGGCGTCGAACGAGACCGGCGGCTCGAAGTCCAGGTCGCGGCGGGCCGCAGTGAGGTCGAACCAGTGCGGATGCAGCAGTTCCGCGACCAGGAAGCGGCTCAGGGCGTGGGTACGGGGACTGCGGACCGCGCGCAGCAGCGCGTCACCGGCCGCGGCGCCGGCGGTGGCGAGCCGGGGCGGTACGGCGCACCAGCGGGCGTCGGTGCCGGCGGCCCGCAGGAAGTGCCGGGTGAGCTCGCGCAGGGGACGCGGGTCGTCCTGGCCGATGAAGTAGGCGCGGCCGCCCACCGCCTGCGGTGACCGCCGCAGCCGGTCCAGGGCGAGCAGATGGGCGTGGGCGGCGGTCCGGACGTGGGTGGTGTCGACGAGGTTGCCGCCGTCACCGGGCATCAGCAGCCGGCCGGCCCGCACGGCACGCGCGAGGGCGGGCGCGAAATGGGGGTCGCCCGGCCCCCAGATGATGTGCGGGCGCAGCGAGACGGTGGCCAGCTCCGGACCGTGCGCGGCCAGCACCAGGGCCTCGGCGCGGGCCTTGGTCGCGGGATAGGCGGCCAGGTGGCGGGGGACGGGGGGAAGGCTCTCGGTGACGCCCTCCACACCGCCGGGCCGGAAGACGACACTGGCGGTCGAGGTGTGGAGGAGCGTGCGTACCTCGTGGACGCGGCACTGCCCGATCACCTGGCGGGTGCCGACGACGTTGGTGGCCCAGTAGGGCCGCGGCGGGCCGCTGACACCGGCCAGCGCGGCGTTGTGGACGACGGCGTCGCACCCGGCGACGGCACGCGAGACCGCGGTGGCGTCGGTGAGGTCCCCCAGGTGCTGGTGGACGCCCAGCCGCTCCAGCGCGCCGCTGGGGCGGCGGCACAGGGAGGAGACGGTGTCGCCGCGCGCCTTGAGCTGCCGGCAGATCTCCAGGCCGAGAAAGCCGCTCCCGCCGGTGACCAGTACCCTCATCGGACCCTCCCGCGCAGGCGCTTCGCGGCCCAGCCGGCCAGCCGCATCCGGTCGATCTTGGAGTTGTGCCGGGGGTCGGTGGGAAAACCGTGACGGATCAGCAGGGCGCCGACGCGGTGCCCGTCCGGATGGTCCCTCAGGACGGCGCGTACAGCCGACAGGGCGGCGGCGTGCGGGGTGGACGGCAGGGGCTCCACGCACAGCACGGGCAGTTGGCACACGGCCGTGCCGACGCCGACCAGGGCGGTGCGCCGGACGCCGGGGGCGGTGTCCGCCGCGGCCTCGACGTCCTCGGTGGTCAGGGTGAAACCGGCGCCGGTGACCAGGTGGGCCTTGCGGCCGAGGAACCACAGCCGGCCCTCGTCGTCGAGCCGGCCGAGGTCCCCGGTGCGGTGCAGCACGCCGTGGCCGGTGGCGCTCTTGACGGCGGCGTCGGCGTCGGGGCGCGCGTGGTAGGCGGGGCTGACGGTGGGGCCGGTGACGGCGATCTCGCCGAGCCCGGTGGCGTCGGCGTCCAGGATCCGGGCGCGGATGCCGGGCAGCGGCCGGCCCAGACAGGTCCCGGCGTGCCCGGCGGGCGGCGCGGCGCGTGAGGCCCGTAGCTCGTGGTCGCCGATCGCGGAGACGGGCAGGCACTCCGTGGCACCGTAGACGCTGAGGATCTCGGCGTCGTCCGGCACGGCCTTGCGCAGGGCGTCGGCGAGGCGGACGCGCAGCGGGGCGCCGAAGGACAGCACCTGCCGGACCGAGGGCAGGGTGATGCCGTGGCGGGCGCAGTGACGGGCGATCAGGGTGAGCACGGCGGGTGACGCCAGGACGATGCTCGCCCGGTGCTTCAGGACCGGCCCGACGAGTTCCTCCGGCGCTGTGCGGGCCGGGGCCAGGTGGTTCACCGCCGGGACGACGGTGGTCACGCCGAGCAGCGGACCGAGCAGCGCGGCCGGCAGGAACCCGGCGAGCAGTACGTCGTCGGGCCGGGGGTCCATCAGCGTGGTCAGCGCGTCGAGCTGCCCGGCCAGGGTGGTGTGACGGTACTCCGCGCCCTTGGGCCGTCCGGTGGAGCCGGACGTGAAGGCGATGAGGGCCGGCTCGTCGCCGTCGGGCTCCCGCACCGGCGGGACCGGGACGTCGCCGGCCGGTGCGCGGGTGGTCAGCCGCCGTCCCAGGGGGAACGGCGCGGGAGCGGTGACCAGGGGGATCCGTACGTGGGGGCGGCCCCACCCCAGAACCCGGCGCCCGAGGTGGGCCAGCGGCTCCCCGACGAAGACGTCCGGGGCGACGTCCCGCAGACAGCGGCCGACCTCGGCGCGCGGTTCGATCAGGACGGGGACGGCGCCGAGGAGGCCGAGGGCGTACGAGACGGCGGTGAGGTCGTGGGCGTCGCGGGTCATCACGACGGCCTTGTGACCGGGCCGGACGCCCGCCTCGCGCAGGGCCCGCGCGAGGAGGTGGCAGCGCCGCACCAGCTCGTCACGGCGGGTCGTCCGGGAGGTCCCCTTCCGGCATTCGACGAGGGCGACGGTGTCGGGCCCGTCGGTCAGGCGTGCGGCGATGCCGGGAACGGTGGCGGTCATGGTGCCCCCTGGAGGAAGTCACGGACGTGGTCGCCGAGTTCGGCGCCGGCGTCCTCCATCACGAAGTGCCCCGCGTCGGGGAAACGGTGGACGACGGCGTGCGGGTGGCGGCGGACCCACTCCTCCAGCAGCGCCGGGGTGAAGACGGGATCGCGCATGCCCCAGCCGATGAGCAGGGGCAGTTCCGACAGGCCGGCCCCGTCGCCGGGAGGTTCGAGCAGCCGCCACGCCGGGTCCGCAGGGCCGCGGGGGATCGCCCGGACGGCGTCGGTGAGCGCCCGGCGCTCCGCGCGGCGGGCGTGGGGCCGCAGGTAGGCCCGCCGTTCGGCCGTGAGCAGCGGACGGTGGACGCCGGCGCGCACGGCGACCCGGGCGAACGCGTTGGTGGCGTGGACGAGTTCGGCGACCGGCCGGTGGTCACGGATCCACCGCAGGGGGAGCGGCAGCCGGAAGCCGTCCGGGAAGGGGAAGGCCACGGTGTTGCAGCAGACCAGCCGGGCCACGACACCCGGGTTCCGCAGGGCCCAGGCGGCACCGAGCGGGCCGCCCCAGTCGTGCAGGACGAACGTCCAGCCCCGCTCGGGCAGCCCCTCGTCCCGCACCAGGTGGCGGTAGAGGCCGTCCAGTCCCTCCAGTTGGGCCTCGTAGGGGTCCGGCACCCCGTCCGCCGGCCGCAGGTGCCGGGACAGCCCGAAGCCCGGCAGGTCCGGGGCCAGGCAGCGGGCGTGCGGGGCGAGCCGGTGCAGCAGCCCCCGCCAGACGTAGCTCCACGACGGGTTGCCGTGCAGGAACAGCACCGGCTGCCCGGAGCCGAGATCGAGGTAGTGCTGTCCGGTGACCGGCACGCGCCGCCAGTGCCGGGGCGCGGGGTAGCCCGGCATCAGCCGTTCCAGCGTGGCGGGATCCGGTACGGGGTCGGGGGCCGGGGTGTCCACGGCTCGGGCGGTCACCACCGTACGAGCGCCAGGCCGAAGCTGAAACCGCTGGCCAGGCCGATCATCGCCACCAGGTCCCCGCTCTCGATGCGGTCGGCCTCGCGCGCCTTGACCAGTTGCAGGGGGAGGGAGGCCGCCGCGCAGTTCCCGTGCTCGGCCACCGCGGGCAGGCAGCGGTCCTCGGGGAGGGAGAACCAGTCGATCACCTCGCGGTACTGCGGCATGGCGATCTGGTGGAAGGCGATGAAGGCGTAGGCGCCGGAACGCGCCGCCTCGAGTCCCTCCCCGGCGGTGTCCAGGATCCGGGGGAGCACGTCGAGCGCGGCCCGGCGCAGGTCCCCGTTCAGCCGCAGGGTGGTGTGGTCATCGTGGACGGAGAGGTGGTGCATGCTGCCCCCGCCGGACACCGTGCAGGCGTTCCAGGCCGCGGAGTTGCTGACGAACCGCTGGGCCAGGATGCCGGGATCGCCGTCACCCGCGGGGCCGGCGGTGAGCACCATCGCGGCGCCGGCGTCGGAGGCGGTGTAGCCGGGCAGGGCCCTCAGCAGGTCCTCCCGGCTGGGGGCGTGCCAGCGGGTGGCCAGGGTGGAGGGTTCACCGCAGGCGATGAGGACCGTGCGGCAGCGGCCGGTCTCGATGAACGACGCGGCCACCTCCATGGCGTTGAGGAAGCTGTTGCAGGCGTTCTTGACGTCGAACACCGGGCACGAGGCGCCCAGTTTGGCGGCCACGAGGTGGGACGTGGCGGGTTCGACCAGGTCCTGCGAGGTCGAGGCGAACAGCAGCAGACCGATGTCGCCGATCTTCAGCCCCGACTCGTCGAGCGCCGTGCGGGCGGCCGTCACGGCGAGGTCGGAGGCGTCCTCGCCGTCCTCGTGCACATGGACGCCGCGCACCCCGGTGAGGTCCTCCAGCAGGCCGGGCGGCGGAGCGTAGCCACCCGTCTCGGTGATCTTGACGCGGATCTCGTCCAAGGTCCGGTAACGGGACGGAAGATGAGCGGAGACGGCGGCGATACGGGCACGGATGGCTTCGGGCACCGCGCCACCGTAGCCGCCGCATGACCGTCATGACGCATACACGGGGATGTCCACCCTAACGAGTGATATGGGATGGATTTTCCCGCTCGTCGTCCCCTCCGATCCGCTTCAATCCGCACGAGAGCCAGTAATCGGCGTGAAGGGGCGGGTACTTGGTGATGCAGCAGCGTGAACGGGCCGTGGCGGTGGTGGGCGTGGGATGCCGGCTCCCCGGAGGCGTCACCGACCTGGACGGCCTGTGGTCCGTGCTGCGCGACGGGCGGGACGTGGTCGGCGAGATGCCCGCCGACCGGCTGCCCCGCGACCGTACGGTCGACCCGGGCACCGTGCGCCCCGGCCGCAGCTACACCGCCGCCGGCGGCTTCCTCGACGACGTCGCCTCGTTCGACCCCGCCTACTTCGGCATGTCCCCCGCGGAGGCCCGGCACATCGACCCGCAGCAGCGGCTGCTGCTGGAGATGACCGCCGAGGCACTGGACGACGCCGCCATCCCCGCCGCATCGCTGGCCGGATCGGACACCTGCGTGTACGTGGGCGTCTCGGACCCCGGCTACGGCGTCAACCTGTCGATGATGCAGGACCACACCAGCCCGCACACCATGCCCGGCGCCACCCTGTCCATCACGGCGAACCGGATGTCGTACGCCTTCGACCTGCGCGGGCCGAGCATGGCCGTCGACACGGCCTGCTCCTCCGCCCTGGTCGCCCTCGACCGGGCCTGCCGCACCCTGCACGAGGGCACCGGCCGCGTCGCCCTGGCCGGCGGTGTCAACGTGCTGTCGAACCCCTACTCCTTCGCCGGATTCTCCTACGCGAACATGCTCTCCCGGCGCGGGCACTGCGCGGCGTTCTCCGCCGACGCCGACGGGTTCGTCCGCGCGGAGGGCGGCGCGGTGCTCGTCCTCAAGCGCCTCGCGGACGCGGTGGCGGACGGCGACCGCGTCCACGCCGTACTGGCCGCCACCGGCAACAACACCGACGGCCGCAGCACCGGCATGATCGTCCCCAGCGCCGAGACACAGGAGGCGCTGCTCCACGCGGTCTACGCGGAGGCCGGCATCGACGCCGACGACGTCGTCTACGTCGAGGCCCACGGCACCGGCACCCAGATCGGGGACCCGGCGGAGGCCGAGGCCATCGGCCGGGCCCTGGGCCGAAACCGGCGCGGCGGCCCGCTGCCGATCGGCTCGGTGAAGTCGAACCTCGGCCACCTGGAGCCCGCCTCCGGCATGGCCGGCCTGCTCAAGGCGATCCTGGTGCTGCGCCACCGGCTGGTGCCGGCGTCCCTGCACGCCCTCCCCCTCAACCCCCGCATCGACTTCGACGGCCTGGGACTGGCCCCCGCCGTCGAACCCGTCCCGCTGGAGGTGGGGGAGCGGTCCGCCGTGGGAGTGAGCGCCTTCGGCTTCGGCGGCGCCAATGCCCACGTCGTCGTCACCCCGCCGCCCGCCGCCCACGGGACCGGGCCGAGTCCGGTGCCGGACGGGCGCCCGCTGCCACTGGTCGTCTCCGCGCGGTCCCCCAAGGCGCTGAAGCGGATGACCGCCCACATGGCGCAGCGGCTGCGGGACGCGGAACCCGGCGAGTTCTACGACCTGGCCCACACCAGCACCGTACGGCGCACCGCGCACCCGCACCGCGCCGCCGTCCTGGCCACCGGCCCGGAGGACGCCGCCCGGGAACTGGACCGGCTGACGGCCGCGGAACCCGCCCGCGGGGCCGTCGTCCGCACGGGCGAACGGGACGGGACCGCGTTCGTGTACTCCGGTAACGCCTCCCAGTGGCCGGGCATGGCCGCCGACCTCCTGGAGCGCGAACCGGCCTTCCGCCGGGCCGTCGAGGAGGCCGACGCGGCCCTGGCACCCCACCTCGGCTGGTCGGTGGCCAAGGAACTCGCCCACCCCTCCCCCCGGAAGTGGCAGCGTACGGAGGTGGCCCAGCCGGCCCTGTTCGCCGTCCAGGTGGGCCTGACCGGGCTGCTCGCCTCGCACGGCGTGCGCCCGCGGGCCGTGGCCGGACACAGCGTCGGCGAGGTCGCCGCCGCCCACGCCGCCGGGGCCCTCACCCTCGAACAGGCGGCCCTGGTGATCGCCGCACGCAGCCGCACCCAGGGCGCCACGGCCGGCCGGGGCCGCATGGCCGCCGTCGGCCTGCCCGAAGCGCGGGCACGTGAGGAACTCCTTCGTCACGACGGCACGTTGGAGATCGCGGGCATCAACAGCGAGAGCGACGTGACCGTCGCCGGGGACGCCGACGCACTCGCCGCCTGGGGCGCCGAACTGACCGGCCGCGGCGTCTTCTTCCGCGAACTCGACCTGGACTACGCCTTCCACAGCCGGGCCATGGACCCCATCAGGGAACCGCTGCTCGACGCCCTCGACGGACTCCGGCCCGCCCCCGCCCGGATCCCGTTCGTCTCCACCGTCACCGGCACCGAACTGAACGGACCGGAACTCGACGCCACGTACTGGTGGCGCAACATCCGCGAACCCGTCCGGTTCGCCGAGGCCGCCGCGCTGCTCGCCGCCGGACACGCGGGCATCCTGGCCGAGATCGGCCCGCACCCCGTGCTGCGCCCCTACCTGCGCCGCACCGGCGCCACCTGCGTCGCCACCCTGCACCGCGACGGGGACGGCCCCCGCGAGACCGCGGCGACCGTCGCCGCCGTGCTCGCCGCCGACACCGCCACCGACTGGCGCCACCACTTCCCCCGGCCGGGCCGGGTCGTCTACCTGCCCGCCTACGCCTGGCAGCACGAGCGGTACTGGCACGGCACCGCGCAGGACCGGGTCGCCGGCACCAGCGGCAGCGGTCTGCTGGACCATCCGCTGGTGGGTGAGCGGATGCCCGCCCCGCACCCCGTGTGGCACGGCACCGTCGAACCGCAACTCGTGCCCTGGCTGGGCGACCACCGGATCGGGGACGACGTCCTCATGCCGGCCGCGGCCTACGTCGAGATGGCCCTGAGCGCCGGCCGCCGGGCCCTGGACCGCCCGGTCGAGGTACGGCACCTGGAGATCGGCCGCCCGCTGTCCGTGCCCTGGCCCGACCCGACCCCGGTCGCCCTGCAGACCGCGGTCACCCCCGACGACGGCGCCGTGACCATCAGCGTCCGCGAGGAACACCAGGGGGAGTGCCACCCCGTCGTACGCGCCCAGGTCCGCACCCTGCTCGGCACGGCACCGGACCCGCTCGATCTCGCCGCCCTCCGGGCCCGCTGCGACCGGAGCGTCGACGGCCCCGACTTCTACCGGACGTGCCACGGCATCGGCCTGAACTGCGGGCCGGACTTCCAGCTCATCGACCGGGTCGACGTCGGCGACGAAGAGGCCCTCGTCACCTACCGGCTGACGCACACCGCTGATACCTACACCGCCCACCCGGTCCTCATCGACGCACCGCTGCAGGCCACCGTGGCCCTCGCCGGGGAGAACACGGAATCCGCCGCGTTCCTGCCGACCGTGTTCGGATCCGTACGCGTGTGGCGCACCCCCGCGCCCACCGGCGTCGTCCACCTGCGCCGACGCAGCCGTAGCGCCCACGAGATGTGCTGGGACATCACCTACGCCGACGCCGACGGCACGGTCACCGCCGAGATCGACGGCTGCCGCACCCGCCGCGGCCACCTGACCGAGCACACCCCGCTGACCGTCCAGCGCACCGTGCTTCGGGCCGCCCCCCACCCGGGAACCCCCGCCCCGCCCTCCCCGCTCCCCGCGCCCGCCGAGATCCTCCGCGCGGCCGGACCGCGTATCGCCGCCGCCCGCGCCGCCCTGGACGACAGCGGCCACCACCGGTTCACCGCCGCCGCCGAACAGGCCGGCGCCCACCGCTGGGCCGAGACGCTGCACGGCCTCCTCACCGATCCCACGGCCCCGTTCTCCATGGGCGACCTGGTGGCCGGAGGACTGCAGCCCCGGCACCGGCGGGTGGTGCGACTGATGCTGCCCCTGCTGGCCGAGCACGGCCTCGCCCGGACGACCGGACAGACCTGGCAGCTGACCGGCGCGCGAACCCGCGCCGAGGAGCTGCTGCGCGGCCTGGTGGAGGACCACCCCCGGTTCGGCGCCGAGACGCTGCTCCTCAACCGGCAGCTGCGCCGGCTGCCCGACGTGGTGCGGGGACGCGTCGACGCACGCGACCTCCTGCCGGCCGGGGACAGCGCATACGAGCAACTCCACGAGACCGGCCCCGCCCACCGCTTCACCCACCGCGCCGTGCAGGCGCTGCTCGGCGACATCGTCGCCCGCTGGCCCGCCGACCGTCCGCTGCGCGTCCTGGAAGTCGGCGCGGCCACCACAGCCCTGACCGCCGCGGCCCTGCCCGTACTGCCGGCCGACCGGACCCGCTACACCTGCGCCGCCCCCACCGGCAGCGGCCTCACCCGCGCCGAACACCGCTTCGCCGCCCACGACTTCGTCGACCACCGCACCCTGGACCCGGACGCCGACCTGATCGCCCAGGGCCTGCCCCGGTCCGGTTTCGACCTCGTCCTCGCGGGCGACGCCCTGCACGCCACCACCGACCTGGCCGCGACCCTGCGCCGGCTGCACACGGTGCTGGCCCCCGGCGGACACCTGCTGGCCACCGAACCGCACCACGCCCGGCTCCAGGCCCTGCTCTCCGGCACGCTGGACGACTTCTGGGAGCGCGGCGACCACACCCTGCGCCCGGCGTCCCGCATCCTCTCCCGCGACCAGTGGGCCCCGCTGCTGCGGCGGTGCGGCTTCTCCGGTGTGGCCCAGACCGGGCCCGAGGACCGCTCCGTCCTCCTCGCGGCGGCGGACCACGACGACGCTCCGGGCCAGGACGGCGGTACGAGCCATGACCGCGACCATGATCTGGGCCGTGGACCGGACCGCGACCGTGACCACAGTTCGGACCACCACCACGATCCGGACACCGAACCACCGCCCGTGATCCCCGGCGCCGCCTGGACGATCGCCGTCGAGGACGACACCGAGACGGCGACCGCGCGGGCACTGGCCGCCCTCCTCGGAAAGGCCACCGTCGTCATCGCGCCCGACCGGCCCGCCGCCTGGCGCGAGACCCTGCCCACGGGCCCCGATCCACGCGTCGTCCTGCTGCTCGCCGAACCGGGCCCGTACGACACCGTCGTCACACGGACCACCCGCCGGGCGGCCCTCCTGCGCTCCCTGGCCACCGCCTGCGACGGCCCGAAGGGCACCACCGGCACCACCGCCGTCCCCCGCGTATGGCTCGTCACCCGCCCGACCGGCCTCTTCCCGGCCCCGGAGCAGCCCTCCCACCCCGGCGACGCGGCCGTCTGGGCGGCCTGCCGCACCCTCGCCAACGAGCGCCCCGACCTCTCCCTGCGGCGCCTCTCCTGCCACCGCACCGGTGACCCCCACGCCGACGCCCGCCGCCTGGCCGGCGAACTCCTCGCCCCCGGCGACGACGGCCCGGACGCCCAGGAGGACGAGATCGTCCTGACCTGCCGGGGCAGGTTCGTCCCCCGGCAGGTCCAGCACCCGGCGGACGAGCCCCCCGGCGTCCCCGCCGGCACGCCGTACATCCTGGAAGCCCGCGACCCCGGCCTGCGCCGGCGGCTGATCTGGCGGCAGACGAACCTCCCCGCACCCGGACCGGGCGAGGTGGCCCTGGAGATGCGGGCCGTGGCCCTCAACTACCGCGACCCCATGAGGGCCAACGGCCTGCTGCCGCCCGAGGCGGTGGAGAACAGCCCGATCGGCCGCGGACTGGGCACCGACGGCGCCGGTGTCGTACGCGCCGTGGGGGAGGGCGTACAAGACCTGAAGCCCGGCGACCGGGTCTGCGGCCTCGTGCCCGCCGCCCTCGCCTCCCGTGCGACGACCCCCGCCTCCGCCGTCGTCCGCATCCCCGACGGGCTGGGCTTCACGGAGGCGGCGACCTTCCCCGTCGCCTTCCTGACCGTCCACCAGACCCTGGTCAACCAGGCCCGTCTCGGCCCCGGGGAGACCGTGCTCGTGCACGGCGGAGCCGGGGCGGTGGGCCTGGCCGTCCTGCAGTGCGCCCGCCGTCAGGGCGCCCGCGTCATCGCCACCGCCGGCACGGAGACCAAACGGGACCTGCTGCGCACGCTCGGCGCCGAGCACGTACTCGACTCACGCAGCCTGGACTTCGTCCCCCGCGTACGGGAACTGACCGGCGGCCGGGGCGTGGACGTCGTGGTGAACTCCCTCAGCGGCGAGGCCATCACCCACGGCCTCGGCCTCCTGCGGCCCAACGGCCGCTTCATCGAGCTCGGCAAGAAGGACATCTTCCTCAACAACCCGATCAGGCTGCGCCCCTTCGACCGCAGCCTCACCTTCATCGGCTTCAACCTCGACGCCGTCATCGACGACCCGGAACTCGGCACCCTGCTCCTCACGGACTTCGAGGCGGAGGCCGCCTCCGGCACCTACCGCCCCCTGCCCCACACGGTCCACCCCGCCGCACGGGTCGAGGAGGCCTTCCACCTCCTGCAGCACTCCCGGCACACCGGCAAGGTCGTCGTCACCTTCGACCCCCTCGACGAACCCGTCCCCGTGGAACCCGCACCCGGCACCCTCCGCCTCGACGGCGAGGGCACCTACCTGATCACCGGCGGACTGAGCGGACTCGGCGCCGCCACCGCCCGCCTGCTGGCCGACCGCGGAGCCCGCCACCTGGCCCTGCTCTCCCGCAGCGGCCCCGACGCCCCCGACGCACCCGCCCTGCTGAGGGAACTCACCGACCGCGGCGTGCACGCCACCGCCCACGCCGCCGACGTCACCGACGAAACCGCGCTGCGCCGGGTCCTCGACGCCGTCGACGCCACCGGACACCCCCTGCGCGGCGTCGTCCACGCGGCGATGCACATGGACGACGCGGTGCTGGCCGACCTCACCGACGACCGGTTCGCCGCCGTCCTGGCGCCCAAGGCGGGCGGCGCGGCCCTCCTGGACCGCCTCACCGCCGACCGCGACCTGGACCTGTTCCTCACCTGCTCCTCCGTCTCCGCCGCCATCGGCAACCCGGGCCAGGCCGCCTACGCGGCGGCCAACGCCTACCTGGAAGCCCTCGTACGGGCCCGGCGCGACACCGGCCGGCCGGGTACGGCACTGGCCTGGGGGCCGATCGGCGAGACCGGCTACGTCGCCCGCAGCGGCATGGGCCCGGCCATGGCCGGACGCGGCCTCGAACTGCTCACCCCCGCCGAGGTCCTCGCCACCACCGACCGCCTCCTGGCCGCCGGCACCGACGTCGCCGGGGCGGGCCGCTACCGCTGGGGAGCCGCACGCCACCTGCTGCCCGCCCTGGCCACCCCCCGGTTCGCCCCGCTGGCCCCGTCCTCCGCCACGGCCTCCCCGGACGCCCGCGACGAACTCCTGAGCACGCTGGCGGACCTCCCGGCGGACGAGGCGATCGACAAGATCACCGAGACGATCACCCAGCTCCTCGCGGACGTCCTGCAGACCGACCCGGCCGACCTGGACCCCACGCGCAACGTCACCGACTTCGGACTGGACTCACTGCTGGGCATGCAGTTCCTGCTCCAGGCGAGGGACCTGTTCGGCATCCGCCTCGGCCCGGCCGACCTGGCCACCGGACGCACCCTGGCCCACTTCGCCCGCCTGATCCACCAGCGCCTGGACCTGAACGCCGACACGTAGCGGGCGCCGGACGTCGCCGGTCTCAGCGGGGCACCGACCGCGGACCGGCGACCTCCGCCCCCAGGGCGGTCACCCTGCGGCGCAGCTCACGGTCGGCCGTGACGACCAGGACGGGACGGTCTCCCGCCCCGGCCGCCAGCGCGACCATGTGATCGTCACCACTGCCCGGAGCGGACTCCACCCGCACCCCCGGCACCGACTCCACCCCACGCGCCGCACCCTCGACCACCAGCACGATCTCCACCGGCCCCGGACGACCGGGCACCCCGTCCGCGGCCAGCCGGTCGCGCAGCCGCTCCGCGGCCCCCCGCCGGTCCCGCCACCACCCGTCGGGCACCGACCCGACGACGTTCGCGGCGTCGACGATCACGAGCAGGGCGGCGGTGTCATCCATGGCGCCAGGGTCCCACGCGAGCCCCACCCGTCCCGCCGCACGCGGGCGAAGCCGCCCGTGGGGATCCGGCGACCGACGACAACACGGCGAACACGTGCCAAGGCCCGGACCCGCCCCGCCCCACGAACAGGTTTGCGTAAGGTGAACCGGTGAACGGCGACTGGCTCCTCCGCGGCCGCGACGGCCGCCTCACCGTCTACCTGCCGTCGGACGACGCCGTCCTGTGCCGCGCGGAACTCGTCCCCGGCGGCCCCTGGGAGACACCCCGCAGGGTCGGCGGCGACCAGCGACTCCACCCGGGCCCGGCCGTCGGGCAGGGCGCCGACGGCTACGCCCACCTGGTCGCCTGGCGGCCCACCGGGTCCGACGGGTCGGTCCTGGTGCACTCCACCCACTTCCGCCCCCGCCTCGCCCCGCTGGACTGGACCCCCGTCGGCCACCCCGACAAGAAAGGCGACCGCACCGGCACCCCGGCCGTCGCCGTCGACGACCGGGGCCGCGCACACGTCTTCGTCCGCAACAAGGGCGGCGGGGTGAGCCTGCTCGCGCAGAAGGAGAAGGGCGGCTGGAACCCGTGGCAGGACCTCGGGGGAGAGGGCGTCCAGGACCGGCTCGCGGCCGTGACCGGGGAGTCGGGCCTGGTCGAGCTGTACGCCGCCGTCCCGGGCGGGATCGCGCACTGGCGCCAGCAGGAGCCCGGCAAACAGCCCGTACGGACGGGGGACACCGGCGCCTCCGCACGCCCGGACACCCTCCACGCGCTGGCCACCTCCGCGGAACACACCACCCTCTACTTCACCGACGAACGCGGGGAGCTGTGCGCCTGGCGTCCCGGGTCCGATCCGGTCCCCCTCATCACCGCGGCCGGCCCCGGCCCCGTATCGGCCGTACGCTGCGTCATCGAGGGCCACGACTGCACGGTGCTCGCCCAGCGCTCCACGAACGGCCGCGTCGTGTTCGCCGCGTACCCCACCGAGCGGGAGCGGGCCGGTGCCTGGTGGACCGGGTCGGGCCCTCAGCTGCCACCCGACGCGGAGGTGGCCGTGGCCCTGGACGAACACGACGAGATCGTCGCGGCCACCCTCACCCCGTCCACCGGCACCCTCCTGCTCACCCGCCGCAAGGACGAGCCGGGGCTGGCACTTCGGGCATGGCGGGAGGTCTGAAGATGCCCTGACCCAAGGCGGATCCGTGCAGTGGTTGTCACATCATGGTCGTCAAATGTTCGATCTATGATGGTCTGCGCTCAGCCTCCGCGTAGAACAGCTGCTCGGGAGGACGGCAGGTCAGTCGCATCCAGCGGCAGGAGGGGCAGGTCACGTCATGCGGACCAAATCCGGGCGCGGCACGGCCCGCGGCAGTTCGGCCGACCGGGGCATCGGCGCCGTGAGTGAGCGACACGCCGCCGAGGAGACCCTCGACGGTCGCTGGCTCGTTCTCGGCAAGGACGGCAGGCTCACCGCCTACGCCCGCACCCGCGCCGGGCTGCTGCGCTGGACGGAGACCAGGCCCGGCGGCCCGCACTGGTCGGAGCCGGAGTTCGTCGCCGTCCCGGGTCTCACCCATCTGTCGGTGACGCAGGGCGCGGACACCTATGTCCACTTCCTGGGCCGGCGTGCCCGTGGGGGCGACGGCCCGCCCGCCGTCGACATCGTCCACGCCATCCAGTACCAGACCGCCCGCCCGGTCACCGAGTGGCGGTCGCTGGGCAATCCGCACAAGGACCGGGAGCGGGCCGCCCGGCTCGGGGTACCGGTGGCCGCGGTGAGCGCGAGCGGCCGGGTGCACGTCCTCGTACCCAATGCGGGCGGTGGACTGATGCTCCGCAGGGAGGCGGCGAGCGGCAAGTGGGAGCCCTGGGCGGACCTCAAGGGCAGTGGTGTGCGGGACGGTTTCGCGGCGGTCGCCCATGCTTCCGGCCGCATCGAGGTGCTCGCGGGCAACCGGGCGCACGCCATGAGGTGGTGCCAGTCGGCGGCCGACGGTGACCTGACCCAGGAACCGAAGATCGCGCTGCGGGTGACGCCCGGCACCCTCGCCCTGCTGGAGACGGCGCCGGACCGGGCGACGTACTACTGGGCCGACGAGGAGACAGGGCAGCTCCTCGCCCACCGCCCCGGCGGCTGGGTGGTCCCGCTCGGCGGCGCGTCGACCGGTGACCGGATCGCGGTGCTGCGCGTGGTGCTCGACGGGTACGACTGCACGGTGCTGGCGCACCGGGGACTCGACGGGCAGGTCATGCTCGCTGTGTGCGGTACCGAGAACGAGGGGGCGGGCCTGTGGTGGTCGCCCACTGGTGAATTCGGTGTGGGAGCTCCGGCGCTGGCTCTGGACGGCCGCGGCCGGGTCGTGCTCGCGGTGATCGGCCCGGACGGGGCGCCGCGCGTCGCCCGGCAGGGTGCGGGTCCGGGCCTGTCGCTCGATCCGGCGGTGAGTGTCTGACGTACGCATGGATGTCCGGCAGGAGGGGAGCCCGGCTCCTGCCCTGCCGGACATCCGTGCGTCGAGGCCCCTGGTGCCGTGAGGGCCGGTGGTTCAGGAAGTGCCGCCGCCCGTGGCGGGAGACTTCTTGGCCGACTCCGGGATGTCCTCGTCCTTGCGCAGCGCCTGCCACAGGTCGTCCGCCTGCGGCTGGGCCGCCACTACCCGGTTGGGGTCCTGGGTGTCGTAGGCCACCGGCAGCATGATGGTCTCCATGGAGGACGGGTCGACGCCGTTGAGGCTGCGGCCGAACTCGGCGAGTTTGGTGAGGGAGGCCAGCTCGGAGTCGGTGGTGAGCGCCGAGGTGAGCTGGTCGGCGATCTTGTAGGTCTTGGCGGGACTGCCGAACAGGTCCTGGCGCTTGATCTCGCTCAGCAGCGCGAGCATGAACTGCTGCTGGAGACCGATGCGGCCGAGGTCGCTGCCGTCCCCGACGCCGTGCCGGGTGCGTACGAAGGCCAGTGAATCGGTGCCGTTCAGCTTGTGCGTCCCGGCGGCCAGGTCCAAACCGCTGGAGGTGTCCTTGATGGGCTCCTCGACGGTGACGGTCACCCCGCCGATCGCGTCCACCAGATCCTTGAAGCCGGCGAAGTCGATCTCCATGTAGTGGTCCATGCGGATCCCCGACATCTGTTCCACCGTCTTGACCACGCAGGCCGGACCGACCTGCGAGTAGATGGAGTTGAACATCACACGCTCGGCCGATGCCACCTCGGAGCCGTCCTGCTTCGAGCAGGCGGGCCGGGTCACGAGAGTGTCGCGGGGGATGCTGACCGCGACGGCCTCCGTGCGGCCCTCCGGTATGTGCATCACCAGCGCGGTGTCCGAGCGGGCGCCGGAGACCTTGCCGGTCTTCAGTTCGGCGTTGTCCCCGGAGCGGGAGTCGGAGCCCAGGACCAGGATGTTCTGCCCGGAGGTCGGCAGCTTCTCGGGCCGGTCGTCGCCGATCGCTTCGTTGATGTCGACGCCCTTGATGTTGCCGTTGAGGTCGCTGTACAGCCAGTAGCCGACACCCCCCGCGGCCAGGACGAGCAGCACCAGGCTCAGCGCGATCCAGCGCCAGACGCGGCGGCGTCGCGGTGGCCGGACCGGCCGCCGGCCCGAGGTCGGCCGCCGGCCGGAGGGCGCACGTCTGGACCGGCGGGGGCTCGTCGTCTCCGTCGGGGCGTGCGTCATGGACCTCGGTCCTCTCTCGTCTGCCGGCTCGCTGTCCGGACATGGGATGCAGGGCACGCGTGGGGGGAGAGGCCGGGCCCCGCCGTGGCGATGGCCGCCGAAGCGTTTCCGAACTATAGACCGATTGCCGGACGAGTCGGATGGCAGGCCTGGACATCTACCCGATGTCCGACGTTCAGGCCCATGTCAGGGAGCCGTGTATTTTCTGTCATAAGTGATTGCTGTTGACAGCTATCAGGACCATTGGTGACACTGTGGCGGTCCTGTGAAGGTTGAATCAACGGTATGAACCGCGCCGGCCGGTGTGCCGGTGCCGGATGTGGTCGTGAATCGAGCCGGGGGGCACGAGGGCTCACGGCCACCAGTGCTCACTGCGGCATGTCCCGGGTGAGGAGAGGGTGGGTGACTGTGCCGCTGCATGCGTCGTCCCGTGAGGGGCAGTGGCGTGACGACCGTATCTGACTTCCCCGCCCAGCGAACGGCCAGGCCGGACGGTTCGCGGCGGGACGGTGGTGCCGGACCGCGGCGTGCCGCCGCGACCGCGCCCACGACGTTCACGGCCGAGCACGGCGACGTCTACGTCGAGCCGGGGCTGACGCCGCTGGCGGCCCGCGAGGCCAACCGCTCGGCGCTCTCCGCTCTGCTGACCGCGGTCGGCGTCCCCCACTTCGCCGTCCGGGGCACGGTCGACCACGGCACGGTCCTCGGCGTCGCCGAGGAGGACCGGGAACGCGTGCTGCAGGCCGTGTTCCGCGGGCTGGGCCAGTTCCCGGGCCATCTGTCCGTCGTGGACCCGGACGCGCCCCGGCCCGCCAAGCCGGTTTCCTCACGCGACCCCCGGGCCTGGCGAGAGGTCGCCAACGCGCGTGTGCTCCAGATCAGCTGGTACCGCACCGACCCGGGCCGGCACCTGCTGCTCCAGCACGAGTACGGCTGTGCCATCGAGTTCTGGCAGCGGCACGGCACGCACCTCGTCGCTCCCCGGGCCAACCGGGCGACCTGGGCGGTGGCGGCCGACGGCGGGAACGTCATGGGCGCCGCCCGGCTGTTCAGCCGGTTCGTCTCGGACTGGACCCCGGGGCACCTCGCGCCCGCACTGCCCACCCGGCCCGAGTTCCTGGTGAACTGCGCGGACGACATCGCCTTCGCGGTCGACGCCGTCTACACCTGGGTCGACGGCAACGACCCCGTCTGGGCGGAGCGCAAGGCCCGGGCCAAGGGTGAGGCCTACCACGCGGAGTCGGCGAGTGACGCCCGCTTCATCAGCCGGGACGAACTGCGCTACTCGGTACGGTCCATCCACATGTTCGCGCCGTGGATCCGGAACATCTACGTGGTCACCGACGACCAGGTCCCCGCCTGGATGCGCGAGGACGTGCCCGGGATCCGTATCGCCACCCACCGGGAGATCTTCCGCGACCCGGAGGATCTGCCGACCTTCAACTCGCACTCGATCGAGAGCCAGCTCCACCACATCGAGGGGCTCGCCGAACACTTCCTGTACTTCAACGACGACATGTTCATGGGTCGCCCGGTGGCCCCGCACGCCTTCTTCACTCCGAACGGAACGGCCCGCTACTTCCCCTCGCGCAACCGCATCCCGCAGGGTCCGGTCGCCGAGACCGACACGCCGGTGGACGCGGCGTGCAAGAACAACCGGGCCCTTCTGAGTAAACGTTTCGGCAAGGTGATCACCCAGCCCATGGAACACATCCCCTACGCCCTGCGCCGCTCGGCGATGGAGGAGGCCGAACTCGAGTTCCCCGAGGCATGGGCGCGCACCTCGGCCAGCAGATTCCGGGCCATGACCGACCTGTCGCCCACCTCGTCGTTCGCGCTGTACTACGCGGCGCTGACCGGACGGGCACAGCCGGGATCCATGCCCTTCACCTACCTCCAGCTGGCCGTGCCGGACCTGGCGGACCGACTGCAACGGCTGCTCGACGGCCGGGACCAGGACACCTTCTGTCTCAACGACGCCTTCTCGACCCCCGAGGACATCGAGGCGCAGCAGGAACTGCTGGACGACTTCTTCACCTCCTACTTCCCCACCCCCAGTCCTTTCGAACGATGAGACGGAGTTCATGACGTGTCCCATCCGACGTCGATGAGCTCCGCGGCCCACGTCTACCGGCGGTTCGTCCCCCAGCCGGTGCGCTCGGCGGCAGCGACCACGCTCCCGGCGGGCGTGCGGCGCAAGGTCAAGGGCGGCCTCGCACGCACCCTGAGCCGCCGCGAGGCCCGACTGCACCGCAAGGCCCTGCGGCGCGTGCGCCGAGCGGGGCTCGGACAGTCCGAACGCCGTACGCAGGCACCCGACGGCAGGGTCGCCCACGTGCACACCGGCCTCACCGTCGACCTCGCCCGCCGGCTCGACCACGACCTGGTCACCCACGCGCTCGACACGGCCGAGGTCCCCTGGTTCGCCGTGCCCGCCCTGGACGACCGCCGGCTCTGCATCGCCGTGGAACAGCGGGACAAGGGCACGGTGCGCCGGGTGCTGCGCGCGCTGCTGGAGGAACACACCGGCTACGTCGTCTCCGTCTCCCCGTCCGCGGGCGACACCCGCGAGATCCCGGGCAGCCACATCAGGGCATGGAAGAACTACGGCAAGGCCAGGGTGATCCGCCTGACCTGGCTGCGCACCGATCCCACGGAACACCTGTGGCTCGGCGAGGACCAGGGCATCGAGATCGAGTTCTGGACCACCAACACCGACCTGCCCCACGAACGGCTCATCGGCCCACGCCCCAACCGGGTCCAGCGCGCGGTACCCGCCGAAGCACCCGGCATCGAGATCGGCCTCGACCGGCTGTCCGGCTACTGCGACATCGACGGTGACCTGGAGCCGACGATCACCCTGGAGAACTTCGACGTCGTACGGCTGGAGGAGATCACCTTCCCCGTGGACGCGGTGCTCCTGTGGCAACACCCCAAGCCATGGGGAGAGGAGCTGCTGCGCGCCGCCCTGCGGTCCCTGCACCAGTACGCGCCGTGGGTCGACGTCGTGCACGTCGTCGCCCAGGCGGAGCCGCCCGCCTGGCTGAAGGCGGACGAACGGCTCAGCGTCGTCCGTGCCCGGCCCGGCGCCGAGTGGCAGCTGGACCAGCTCCCCGACGTGGCCGAACACTTCCTCCTGCTGCGTCCCGGGGCACTGATCGGCCGCCCGGTACGTCCTTTCGACTACTTCACGCCCAGCGGCGGAACCCGTCCGCGGCGCGGTCCGTGGAACGCGGCAGAGTCCTTCGCCGAGTGGGTCCGTGCCGGCTACTCCGCCACGGGCCGCCTCACCGGACACGGCTACGCCCCGGGCCCCCAGCCCTACCGGTCCGACACCCTCACCCGGCTCGCGGAGACGGGGGCGCACCCGCTGCCTGTCGCGGACGACCAGTTGCTGCCCGCCGTCCCGGGGACCCACCCGATGGACGGCATGGTCCACCACTTCGGGTACGTCGCCGGCCTCGCCGACCCGTCGGGGGAGGCATCGGTGGCGCTGCACGCGGCGCTGCCCGGCATCGGCACCCGCCTGGAGCGGCTGCTCGTCCGCCGGGACCTGCAACAGCTGCAGTTCTTCGGACTGGGCACCGAGGAAGCGCGAACCGGCGGTGGAACCAAGGCCGTCGTGCGCTTTCTGCACCAGTACTTCCCCGTTCCCAGCGTCTTCGAGCACGACCGCCCGGGGACCTCCACAGATCCGGACAACCACTCGTGAGTACAGGCAACCCCGAGGCGTCCGCCGCGGTCGGGGCTTACCGCAGCCTGGTCCCGGCCGGCCTCAGACGCCGTATCGCACGCCGTGTCCCCCTGCGGCTGCGCATGGTGCTCAAGCACGTGCTCCGCCGACTGCACGTGCTTTCCCTGGTACCCCGGCTGTTCCGCGGCATCCGGGCCCGCCGCCGCTGGCCACATCTCTTCGGTGAGGGCGAGCGGCTTGCCGCACTGGCCGGACACGGAGACCGGATCGCCCTCGTCCGGCCCACCGTCTCACCGCTGGGTCTGCGGGAGGCCAACCTCGAACTGGTCGTGACCGCCCTGGAGGAGGCGGGCATCGACTACTTCGCGATCCGCGGAGCCTCCGACTTCCGTTCCTGCCTCGCCGTGTCCGAGGCCGATCGCGACCGGGTCGGCAGGGCGCTGGAACGCTGTGCCGGGCACAGCCCCGTGTATCTGCGGGCCTGCCGTGGGGAGACGCCACAGGGCAGGGCGGTGCTGGCGGGCTCGCGCCCCGGTCGGCAACTGGCCCGGCACGCGGCCGTACTGCAGATCGGCATGGTGTGGAGCGATCCCACCGGCACGCTCGTACTCGGCCTGGAACACAGCTGCGACATCGAGTTCTGGCGACCGGAGGACGGACGCCTCGTGGCGCCGCGCCCCAACCGTGTCACGGAGGACGTGTCACCGTACGAGGCCCGCGTCACCGTGCCGGTCAGCCGGCTGACCGGCTTCGCCGCCCTGCACACTCGCCGCACCCGCTCGGTGCGCACCCTCCAGGCGTGCGCCGACCCCCTGCCCGAGGACGTCCGCTTCCCCGTCGATGTCGTCTACACCTGGGTCGACGGCAACGACCCCGCCTGGCAGCAGCGACGCGGCGTCTACGGAGGCGGCTACCACACCGAGTCGGCGAACGCGGCCCGGTACATCAGCCGCGACGAACTGCGCTACTCCCTGCGGGCCCTGGAACAGAACGCCCCCTGGGTGCGCCATGTCTACCTGGTGACGGACCGGCAGCGTCCGGCCTGGCTCAACGACAGCCATCCGCGCCTGACCGTCGTCGACCACTCCGAGATCTTCGCCGACCCGGCCGCGCTGCCCACCTTCAACTCGCACGCCATCGAGAGCCGCCTGCACCACATCAAGGGCCTGGCGGAGCACTTCCTCTACCTCAACGACGACATGTTCCTCGGCCGCCCCGTCACACCCCAGGACTTTTTCCTGTCCAACGGCATGACCCGGACCTTCTTCTCGCCGTCCCAGGTGCCCCGCTGGGACTCCAGCCCCGTGGACCGGCCGGTCGACGCCGCCGGGAAGAACAACCGGCGGCTGCTCCTGGAGAACTTCGGCACGGTCATCGTCCAGAAGCTCCGGCACGCGCCCTACGCCCTGCGCCGCAGTGTGCTGCAGGAGATCGAGCACGAGTACCGGGAAGCGCACTGGCAGACCTCGCACAGCCGCTTCCGCAGCCCCACCGACATCTCCATCCCCTCCTCGCTGTACCACTACTACGCCTACTTCACCGGCCGGGCCGTGCCGGCCGACATCAAGTTCGCCTACCTCGACCTCGCCAAGCCCGAGATCCAGCGCCGGCTGGGCATCCTGCTGGCCCGTCGCGACCGGCAGGCGTTCTGTATCAACGACACCCTCTCCGACGGCAACGACACCGACCGTCAGACGGCGATGCTCGGCGCGTTCCTCGAGTCCTACTACCCGGTGCCCAGTCCCTTCGAGCGGAAGGAGCGCGAGGTCCGGTGAAGATCTCCTTCCTCATCAACAACATCTACGGCATCGGCGGTACCAACAGAACCGTCATCAACCTCGCCGAGGCCCTCTCCGTCCACCACGACGTGGAGATCGTCTCCGTCTTCCGGCGTGCGAACACCACCAAGTTCGAGATATCCCCGCGCATCACGGTCCGGGCCCTCGTCGACCTGCGTCCCGGGTCGTCCGACCGCGGCGCCGCGGGCAGCAAGGAACCGAGCGAGGTGGTTCCCCGCCAGGAGGAGTTCTACGCCCAGTACAGCCGGTTCACCGACGAGCGCATCATCCGGGAGCTGAAGAAGACCGACGCCGACGTGGTCGTCGGCACCCGGCCCAGCCTCAACCTCTTCGTCGCCGCCCACACCAGGGACGGCGCCCTGCGCGTCGCACAGGAGCACATGACCCACCTGGCCATCCCGCCGGCCGTGCGCGCCGAGATGGCCAGGGTCTACCCGCGGCTGGACGCGATCACGACGGTCACCGAGGCCGACGCACGCTCCTTCATGGAGAACACCCCGATCCCCGGCATCTCCGTGGTCGGCATCCCGAACAGCGTGCCGCAGCCGACCGTGGAACCCTCCGACTGTACCCGCAAGATCGTGGTCAGCGCCGGCCGCATGCACCGCATCAAGCGGTACGACCTGCTGATCCGCGCCTTCGCCGGCCTGGCCGAGGAGTTCCCCGACTGGCAGTTGCGCATCTACGGTGACGGCGGCGAGGCCGGCAAGCTGCGGGCGCTGGTCACCGAACTCGGGCTGAACGGCCGCGCGCTGCTCATGGGCGGTTTCTCGCCGATCGAGTCCGAGTGGGCCAAGGGATCCATCGCGGCCGTCACCTCCAGCGCCGAGTCCTTCGGCATGACCCTGGTCGAGGCGATGCGCTGCGGACTGCCCGTGGTCTCCACCGACTGCCCCGTGGGCCCCCGGGAAATCCTCCGCGACGGCGAGGACGGCTTCCTGGTGCCCAACGGCGAGGTCGAGGGGATCACCTGGGGGCTGCGCCGCCTCATGGCCGACGAGCCGCTGCGCCGCGCCATGGGCGAGGCCGCGCTGCGCAACGCGGCCCGCTACGACCCGGCCGCCGTGGCGGACCGCTACGTGAAGCTGTTCGAGGACGCAGCCCGCCGCCGGGCCGCCGCCGTCCGCGGTTACCGCGCACCGGCCGGTCCGCGCAAGACCGCGGCCGTCCAGACCACCGTGCCGCCGACCGTCCTCGGCGCGGCGACGGTGAACGTCACCGCCGACGGCGCGGGCTGGCTGCACTTCAGCACCGACGGCCCGGGGGAGGGCCGCCACCGCTGGCAGTACGTGCTGCGCCACAAGTCCTCGGACGGCAACCGGAGGCCCGACCTTCCGTTGCGCACCTCCCGCGCGCACCTGGACAACGGAGGTACCCGCTACACCGCCGCGCTCAGCCCCGCGTCACTGGACGAACTCGGCGACGGACGCTGGCAGGTGACGATGCGCTCACCCAAGTCGGCGCACGTCCATATGAAGGCCGGTCTCCGCGACACACGGGCGCTCATCGACGCGCGCGGACGCCTCGTCGGCCGCCCGCCGGCCGGGCCGATCACCTGGAACCTGCCCTACGCCCAGCCCAACGGCCGGCTGATGCTGCGCACGGTGCTGCGAGAGGAGCACGCCGAGTGCACTGGAGTGGAGATCGGCGACGGGGCCATCACCCTGCGGGGCGTGCTGTGCGGGGGCCGGCGGATCGAGCCGGGAGCGCTGTTCGTCGTCAGCCGCCGCGGCCGGTACGGCAAGAACTTCACGGTGCCCGTGCAGGTGCTCGGCCGGCAGGCGTTCCGTGCCGAGGTGCCGGTGCGCCGGGTCGTCGACCACCGGCTGGAGCGCTGGGAGGACTGGGACTGGTGGCTGCAGCCGGACCCGCTGGACCGGCACAAGGTGCGCGTGTGCCACCTGCTGGAGGACTTCCCCGACGTCAAGGGCGCCTACGCCTACCCGTCCCTGCCGCTCGTCGGGGACGAGACGTCGGAGTACGCCGTCGTCCACCCGGTCCGTCCGGTGTGGGTGCGGCCCTACTGCTCGGCTTCGGGAGCCATGGCCATGAACGTGGTCGACCGCTAGGAATGGGAAATCAGTGAACCGAACCATCTTCGTCCTCGGGGACTCCGTACCCGCTCCGCGGACGGACGAAGAAGCCCCGATGGCGGGCTGGGGACAGAAGATCGAGGACCTTCTGGTGGGGCCGGTCGCCGTGGCCAACTACGCCCGAAGCGCCATGACCACACGGAAGTACTTCACCGAACGCTTCCCGGCGATGCTCAACCGGATGAAGCGCGGCGACATCGTGCTCATCGGCTTCGGCGGTGTCGACCACATGATCCACAACGGTATGCGCTACGTGCCCGTGCCCGAGTACCAGGAGCTGCTCCGGCTCTTCGTGCAGTACATCCACGCGGAGGGAGGCGTGCCGGTCCTGGTGACCCCCTGCGCGCGCTACGCCTTCTCGGCCACCGGCGAGGTGCTGAACACGCGGGGGGAGTACCCGCGGGCCATGCTGGAGGTCGCCGCCGAACTGGGCGCCCCGGTGATCGACCTGACCGGCCGCACCATGGAACTGTGGGCCCAGATCGGCCCGACCCGCCTGCGTCAGTATTTCTCCTGGGTCGATGCGGGGGAGCACCCCCTCCACCCGGACGGGCAGATCGACTCCTCCCACTTGAACCACGCCGGCGCCTCCCAGGTGGCCCGCGTCGTCGTGTCCGAACTGTGCAACCTCGGCGTCCTAGACAAGGCGGACGTGGACGTCACCACGCTCATGACGCCACCGACCCTGCCGCCCGTCTCCACCGAGTTCACCATCCAGTCACCCGAGTCGGCGCTGCACTACGCGCAGCCGGTCGGCGAGCCTCCCGCCGTGTCCAAGCCGGCGGCGGGCGCGCTGGCCGGTCCCATGGTGAAGTTCTCCGGAACCGCGGCGCCCGGCACCGACTACATCCTGTTCTTCGAACAGGGCCAGTACATCGGCGGCACCCAGGTCGGCGGCGCCGGCCAGTGGATCTGGCGCCGTTCCGTCAACTGGACGGCGGGGGAGCACGTCGTCCAGTGCGTCGGACTGCGCGGCGACGGCTGCTCACCGGTACTGGAGCGCCGGTTCACCGTGCGGACGGAGGTGCTGCCGCCTGTGATCTCGGTGCCCTCGGAAGGAGCGTTCTGCGGACCCCGGCCCCGTTTCTCCGGAAAGGTCCAGCCCGGCGCCACGAAGGTCGTACTGATGGAACACGGTCTGCTCATCGGGGCGACCGGTGTCGACGAGAAGGGCGAATGGGGGTTCCGGCACGGTCATCCCTGGCGTCCCGGCACCCACACCGTGCAGGCGATCGCCCTCTTCGGGGCGACGGAGTCGGCGCCGGCCAGCACGACGTTCAAGGTCGTCGGTGTTCCGGAGAACAGCCCCATCCGCTCCTTCGGCGCCTCGCGCCACGCGTGCGGTGATGTGTGTGAGCACCGTCCCTTCACCGGCGACTGGTAGGCGCCGGGTACCGCGCCGAACGCCCGATGGGCCGTACCGGAGGAGTCCGGTACGGCCCATCGGCGCGTGGTGCGGTCGGCGCTACGCCGGAACCGAAGCCACCCCCGCCTCCAGGAACCGCTTCCCGTTCACCCGCTCGGAGACGCCCTCGCGGTCCAGGTACGGCGTGATGCCGCCCAGGTGGAAGGGCCAGCCGGCGCCGGTGATCAGGCAGAGGTCGATGTCCTGGGCCTCGGCGACGACGCCCTCGTCGAGCATCAGGCCGATCTCCTGGGCCACCGCGTCCAGGACGCGGGCGCGGACCTGCTCCTCGGTGAGGACGGTGTCGCCCTGCTTCAGCAGCGCGGCGACCTCCGGGTCCAGCTCGGGCTTGCCGCTGTCGTAGACGTAGAAGCCGCGCTTACCGGCCTTGACGACGGCCGCGAGGTTCGGGGAGACCGTGAAGCGGTCCGGGAAGGCCCGGTTGAGGGTCTCCGAGACGTGCAGGCCGATCGCCGGGCCGACCAGTTCGAGGAGGACCAGCGGGGACATCGGCAGGCCGAGCGGCTCCACCGCCTTCTCCGCGACCTCGACCGGTGTGCCCTCGTCGATGACGTTCTGGATCTCGCCCATGAAGCGGGTCAGGATGCGGTTGACCACGAACGCCGGGGCGTCCTTGACCAGCACCGCGGTCTTCTTCAGCTTCTTGGCGACGCCGAACGCCGTGGCCAGCGAGGCCTCGTCGGTCTTCTCGCCGCGGACGATCTCCAGCAGCGGCAGGACCGCAACCGGGTTGAAGAAGTGGAAGCCGACGACCCGCTCGGGGTGCTTCAGCTTCGACGCCATCTCCGTCACGGAGAGGGAGGAGGTGTTGGTGGCGAGGATCGCGTGCGCCGGGGCGACCGCCTCGACCTCGGCGAACACCTTCTGCTTGACGCCCATCTCCTCGAACACGGCCTCGATGACGAAGTCCGCGTCCGCGAAGCCCTCGGCCTTGTCCAGGACGCCGGAGACCAGCGCCTTGAGGCGGTTGGCCTTGTCCTGGTTGATCCGGCCCTTGCCGAGCAGCTTGTCGATCTCGGCGTGGACGTAGCCCACACCCTTGTCGACGCGCTCCTGGTCGATGTCGGTCAGGACGACCGGCACCTCCAGGCGGCGCAGGAAGAGCAGCGCGAGCTGGGAGGCCATCAGGCCGGCGCCGACCACGCCCACCTTGGTGACCGGGCGGGCCAGCGACTTGTCCGGGGCGCCGGCCGGGCGCTTGCCGCGCTTCTGCACCAGGTTGAAGGCGTAGATGCCGGAGCGCAGTTCGCCGCCCATGATGAGGTCGGCGAGCGCCTGGTCCTCGGCGTCGTAGCCCTTCTGGAGGTCGCCGTCCTTGGCGGCGGCGATGATGTCCAGGGCACGGTAGGCGGCCGGGGCGGCGCCGTGCACCTTGGAGTCGGCGATGAACCGGCCGCGCGCGACGGCCTGGTCCCAGGCCTCACCGCGGTCGATCACCGGACGCTCGACGACGATCTCGCCCTTGAGGACGGCCGCCGTCCAGATCAGCGACTGCTCCAGGAAGTCCGCGCCCTCGAAGATCGCGTCCGCGATGCCGAGTTCGTGGACCTGAGCGCCCTTGAGCTGCTTGTTCTGGTTGAGGCTGTTCTCGATGATGACCGAGACGGCCTTCTCGGCGCCGATCAGGTTCGGCAGCAGCGTGCAGCCGCCCCAGCCGGGCACCAGGCCGAGGAAGACCTCGGGGAGCGAGAAGGCGGGCAGGGCCGCCGACACCGTCCGGTACGAGCAGTGCAGGCCGATCTCGACGCCGCCGCCCATCGCCGCGCCGTTGTAGTACGCGAACGTCGGCACGGCCAGCTTCGACAGCCGCTTGAAGACGTCGTGGCCGCCCTTGCCGATGGCCAGCGCGTCCTCGTGACGCTTCAGCAGTTCGACGCCCTTGAGGTCGGCGCCGACCGCGAAGATGAACGGCTTGCCGGTGACGCCGACGCCGACGATGTCGCCGTCCGCGGCCTCCTTCTCGACCTGGTCGATCGCGGCGTCGATGTTCGCCAGCGACTGCGGGCCGAGGGTGGTCGGCTTGGTGTGGTCGTGACCGTTGTCCAGCGTGATCAGCGCGAAACGGCCCGCGCCCAGAGGCAGGTCGAAGTGGCGTACGTGCGCCTGCGTGACGACCTCGCCGGGGAACAGCTCGGCCGCACCCTTCAGCAGCTCTGCGGTGGTGGTGCTCACTTGTCCCCCTCGAAGTGCGGGTTCTCCCAGATGACCGTCGCGCCCATGCCGAAGCCGACGCACATGGTGGTCAGGCCGTAGCGGACGTGCGGCTGCTCCTCGAACTGGCGGGCCAGCTGCGTCATCAGGCGGACGCCGGAGGAGGCCAGCGGGTGACCGAACGCGATGGCGCCGCCGTACTGGTTGACGCGCTCGTCGTCGTCGGCGATGCCGTAGTGGTCCAGGAAGGCGAGGACCTGGACGGCGAAGGCCTCGTTGATCTCGAACAGGCCGATGTCGGAGATGGACAGGCCGGCCTGGGCCAGCGCCTTCTCCGTGGCCGGGATCGGGCCGTAGCCCATGACCTCGGGCTCCACACCCGCGAAGGAGTAGGAGACCAGGCGCATCTTGACCGGGAGGCCGTTCTCGCGGGCGAAGTCCTCGCTCGCGATGAGGGAGGCGGTGGCGCCGTCGTTCAGACCGGCCGCGTTGCCGGCGGTGACCCGGCCGTGGACGCGGAACGGGGTCTTCAGGCCGGAGAGGTTCTCCAGGGTGGTGCCGGGACGCATCGGCTCGTCGGCGGTGACCAGACCCCAGCCCGTCTCACCGGCCTCTTCGTTGGTGCGGCGTACGGAGACCGGGACCAGGTCGGCCTGGATCTTGCCGTTGGCGTACGCCTTGGCGGCCTTCTCCTGGGAGCGGACCGCGTACTCGTCGGCGCGCAGCTTGGTGATGTGCGGGTAGCGGTCGTGCAGGTTCTCGGCGGTCATGCCCATGAAGAGGGCGGACTCGTCGACCAGCTTCTCGGAGACGAAGCGGGGGTTGGGGTCCACGCCCTCGCCCATCGGGTGGCGGCCCATGTGCTCGACGCCGCCCGCGATGGCGACGTCGTACGCGCCGAAGGCGACGGAGCCGGCCACCGTGGTGACGGCGGTCAGGGCGCCGGCGCACATGCGGTCGATGGAGTAGCCCGGGACCGAGGTGGGCAGGCCCGCGAGGATGCCGGCCGTGCGGCCGATGGTCAGGCCCTGGTCGCCGATCTGCGTGGTCGCGGCGATGGCGACCTCGTCGATCTTCTTCGGGTCGAGACCGGGGTTGCGGCGCAGCAGCTCCCGGATCGCCTTCACCACGAGGTCGTCGGCCCGGGTCTCGTGGTAGATGCCCTTCGGGCCCGCCTTGCCGAACGGGGTACGGACGCCGTCGACGAAGACGACGTCCCTGACGGTACGAGGCACGATGGCTCTCCTCCAGGTGCGGGACGCTGAGCGCTTGCTTACGGGACATGCTACTTGTGGGTAACGTGACTGCACAGTCCCGTCGGCCGGAGCGGCGAACATCACACGTTTGCCTCGCCCCCGCCGCCCCTTCCCGTCCCGAACCTGGGGCTCCGCCCCAGACCCCGCTCCTCGAACGCCGGAGGGGCTGACTTCCAGCCCCTCCGGCGTTCGAGGAGCGAGGGTCCGGGGGCAGCGCCCCCGGGAGGGGACGGGTAAGGGCGGCGGGGGCGAGAACCCCTCACGGCGGTGCCGTGGACCCCCGAGGTGTCAGGACCGGGGTCGGTACCGGGTGGGAGCCCGGCCCCTCGCCGGTGATGACGCCGAACAGCGTGCGCGCCACCTCCGCCCCGAACCCGTGCACATCATGGCTCATCGCCGACAGCGTCGGATGCGTCAGCCGGCACAGCTGCGAGTCGTCCCACGCCAGCAGCGACACGTCGTCCGGCACCCGCAGCCCCATCTCCGCCGCCACCGACAGCCCCGCCACCGCCATGATGTCGTTGTCGTACACGATCGCCGTCGGCCGGTCGCCCGGCGCGGCGGCCAGCAGCGAGCGGGTCGCCCGCGCGCCCGCGTCCCCGGAGAAGTCCGTCGCCACCTGCCACGCCCGCGCGGGCGGCTCCAGCGCCCCGACCGCCTCGTCGAACGCGGTCGTACGGATCGCGGTGTGCCCGAGCGCCGCCGCGCCGCCCACCCGGGCGATCCGCCGGTGCCCGAGCGCCGCCAGATACCGCACCGCCTCGGTCACGGCCGTGGCGTCGTCCGTCCATACGGAGGTCAGCCCGCCGGTCAGCGACGGGTGCCCGACGGCCACCGTCGGCAGCCCGAGCCGCCCGGCCACCGCCGGGCGGGGGTCGTCGGCCCGGAAGTCCACCAGGATCGATCCGCCGATCTGCCGGCCCCTCCACCACGACTCCATCAGCCCGACCTCCTCGTCCGGGCTGCGCACCAGCCGCAGCAGCAGCGAGCAGGACCGTTCGACCAGGACGCTCTCCACCCCCGAGATGAACTCCATGTAGAACGGCTCCAGGCCGAGCAGCCGGGCGGGCCGGCACACCGCGAGCCCCACCACGTCCACCCGCGACCCGGCCAGCGTGCGCGCGGTCGGACTCGGCGCCCAGCCCAGTTCCCGCGCCGCCCGGAAGATCCGCTCGCGGGTTGCCTCCGACAGGCCGGGTTTCCGGTTGAAGGCGAGGGACACGGCCCCCTTGGACACACCGGCGCGCGCGGCGACGTCCTTGATGGTGACGCGGGGGGCCGGCGTTGCCGTCATCGAGGGGGCTCCACGCAGTACAGGGCGCGGCGGGCGGTGTCCGGGTCCGGAGTCTTCCAGCCCCGCACCCCGATGGTCACCTCTTCTCCGGGCAGCAGGGTCACCAGCCCCCGGTCGGCCACCGCGTCCGGGTCCAGCCGGTCGGCCTGGAGCAGCAGGTCCCGTACGAGGGTGCGGGCCGTGACCGTGATCCCGCCGGGCGCGAGCGCCACCTCGAACTCGGGCCGCGGGTACGGGATCTCCCGGTCCGGCACCGGGAAGTACGCGGCCCGCAGGCCGTCCGCGTCGGCGACCAGGAACTCCTTCGGGCCGGCCGGGACCAGGCCGGCCGGGACCTCGGTCACCGCCACCGTCCGCCCCCCGGCGGCCAGCGCCGGGCCCGCCTCCCCGAGCACCGTGCCGTCCACGGACATCCGGCGCAGCCACAGCGTGCCGTGCCAGTCCCCGGCGGACTGGTTGACCGCCGCCACCACCAGACCACCGCCGCCCCCGTCCACGTCCGCGCGCACGGTCAGCAGCCGGTCCGCGTACAGCCGCCGCAGCTCGTGGTAGAGCGGCTTCTCCCGCCCGTCCCCGTCGATCGCGGCCCAGGACGTCACCGGCCAGCAGTCGTTGAGCTGCCACACCACCGTGCCCGCGCACACCGGCCAGTGCGAGCGCCAGTGTTCGACCCCGGCGGCGATCGCACGCGCCTGGTTGACCTGCGTCAGATAGTGCCAGCGGTCGAAGTCGCCCTCCGGAACGGCGAAATGGCGGGCCAGCCCGCGCTCCAGCTTGCCGTTGCCGTCGTCCGCCTTCTGGTGGTGCAGCATGCCGGGGGAGTCCGGCGCGAGCTCCTCCCCGGGCAGCGCCCGGCGCAGCGTGGCGTACGCGGGCGGCGCCTGCCAGCCGAACTCGGCCACGAAACGCGGCACATGGAGCCGGTAGTCGGCGTAGTCGGTACGGTTCCACACCTCCCAGGAGTGGTGCGTGCCGTGCGCCGGGTCGTTGGGGTGGTGCCGCCAGGAACCGGACCAGGGGCTGCCCGCCGTGTACGGCCGTGTGGGGTCCAACTCGGCGACGACCCTGGGCAGTACGCCCAGGTAGTACCCCTCGCCCCAGGAGTCCCCGGCCAGCCCCGGCTCCCAGTCCCAGTCCCGGAACCCCCACAGGTTCTCGTTGTTGCCGTTCCACAGCACCAGCGAGGGGTGCGGCATCAGCCGTACGACGTTCTCCCGCGCCTCCGCCTCCACCTCCCCGCGCAGCGGCTGCTCCTCGGGGTAGGCGGCGCACGCGAACGGGAAGTCCTGCCAGACCAGCAGCCCCAGCTCGTCGCAGGCGTCGTAGAAGTCCTCGCTCTCGTAGATCCCGCCGCCCCAGACGCGCACCAGGTCCACGCCCGCGCCGGCCGCCTGTTCCAGCCGCCGCCGGTAGCGCTCACGGGTGATCCGGGACGGGAAGACGTCGTCCGGGATCCAGTTGACGCCCCGCGCGAACAGCCGCTCCCCGTTGACGACCAGGGTGAACCCGGTGCCGTGCTCATCGGCCGAGGTGTCCAGCCCCACCGTCCGGAACCCGATCCGCCGCCGCCACGAGTCCAGCGCTTCCTCACCGTGCAGCAGCGTCAACTCGACGTCGTACAGCGGTTGTTCGCCGTACCCCCGGGGCCACCACAGCCGTACGTCCGGCACCCGCAGCCGTACGGCCCCCCGTGTCCCGTCGAGCTCCGCGCGGGCGCGTACGCCGCCGACGCTCGCCTCCACGGTGAGCGGTGCCCCGCCCCGGGAACGCTCCACGTCGACCGCCAGCTCGACCTGCCCCGTGCCGTCCTCGACGGTCACCAGCGGGCGCACCCGGGCGATCCGCGCCGTCGACCAGTGCTCCAGCCGTACCGGCCGCCAGATCCCGGCCGTCACCAGCGTCGGCCCCCAGTCCCAGCCGAACGAGCAGGCCATCTTGCGCAGGTACTGGTACGGCTCGGCGTACGCTCCCGGCCGCTCGCCCAGCGCGCCGCGCACCGCCTCGGCCTCGGTGTAGGCGGACGCGAACCGCACGGTGAGCCGCCCGCTCAGCCCCGTCACGTCGAAGCGGTACGAGCGGTGCATGTTCCGCGTCCGGCCCAGTGTCCGGCCGTCGAGCAGGACCTCGGCGACGGTGTCGAGACCGTCGAAGACCAGGTCCGTCCGTTCGTGCGCGCCCGCTTCGGCGGTCAGTTCCGTCTCGTACGTCCACTCCCGCCGGCCCACCCACGCCACCTCGGTCTCGCTCCGGCCGAGGAACGGGTCGGGGATCAGCCCGGCCGCCAGCAGATCGGTGTGCACGCACCCCGGCACCGAGGCGGGGAGCGCCTCCCCCGTGCCGTCCGGGTGTCGCAGGGTCCATCCCTCGGTGAGCGGTGTGACCTGACGCATGCACACTCCCTAAACCGGTCCAGCCATGTCCGGGCAACGTTTTGGCATCGTTGGCGTGATAGAGACTTTACCGGTTCAGTGAGGGGCTGTCAGAGTGCCGAACCAGCCAACCCACTCGTGCTCGTCCGCCCCGTGAACGGAGCTGATGCACATGTACCGCCGCACCGCACTTGCCGGATCGATCGCCCTCCTCGCCCTGCTGGCCTCCGCCTGCACGGGCTCGGGGGGCTCCGCCGAGGGCGCGGGCGCCGAGGCGCCCGACGACCCGTCGAAGGCCGAAGGCTCCATCACGGTCCTCACCCACCGGACCGACCTGGTGCAGGACGGGACGATGGAGAAGTACGCGGCCGAGTTCAACAAGACCTACCCCGGGGTGAAGGTCGAGTTCGACGGCCTCACCGACTACGAGGGCGAGGTCAAGATCCGCATGAACACGGAGAACTACGGCGACGTCCTCATGATCCCGGCGGTCATCGAGAAGAAGGACTACCCGAAGTTCTTCGCCTCCCTCGGCACCCGGGCCGAACGCGCCGCCACGTACCGCTTCACCGACTACTCCACCGTCGACGGCAAGGTCTACGGCCAGAGCCCGATCGGTGTCGTCCCCGGCTTCGTCTACAACAAGAAGGTGTGGAGCGAGGCCGGCGTCACCGACTGGCCCACCACCCCCGCCGAGTTCCTCGACGACCTGAAGGCGATCAGGTCGAGGACCGACGCGGTGCCGTACTACACCAACTTCAAGGACATGTGGCCGCTGACCCAGTGGACCAACGTCAACGGCTCCGTCGGCTGCGACACGAACGCCACCACGAAACTCGCCGAGGGCGACCCCTGGGCCGAGGGCGCCGACCTGCGCGTGGGCGACACCCTGCTCCACGACATCGTCAGCGGCGGACTCGCGGAGAAGGACCCGACCACCACCAACTGGGAAGGCTCCAAACCCAAGCTGGCCAAGGGGGAGATCGCCACCATGTGGCTCGGCTCCTGGGCCGTCGTCCAGATGCGGGACGCCGCGGAGCAGGCCGGCACCGACCCCGCCGACATCGGCTTCATGCCCTTCCCCGCGCAGAAGGACGGCGCCTTCTGCGCGGTGACCTCCCCGGACTACCAGCAGGCCGTCAACGTCCACTCCGACCACAAGGAAGCCGCCCGCGCCTGGATCGACTGGTTCACCGACGAGTCCGGCTACGCGGCGGCCAACCTCGCCCTGTCCCCGCTGAAGGACGCACCCCTGCCCGACATCCTCAAGCCGTACGAGGAGAAGGGCGTCAAGCTCATCGACCTCGACGACAGCAAGGGCGCCGAGGTGAAGTCCATCGACAACCAGTCCGAGGTCGGCATCTACAAGCCCGACTACCGCCAGGAACTCGTCGACCTCGCCCGCGGCGCCCGCGAGGGCGGCCTCGACGACTTCCTCGGCGACCTCGGCGAACGGTGGGCCGAGGCGCGGAACTCCCTGGGGTCCTGATGACGGACACCACCCGCAAGGCGGCGTGGCCGGCAGTCCCGGCCACGCCCGCCGGACCGAAGCGGGCCGCGCCCGCCCCGCGCCGCACCCGGCTGACCCGCCGCCTCACCCCGTGGCTCTTCCTGCTCGCCCCGCTGGCCCTGCTGCTGACCTTCACCTACGCGCCGATCGCCAACATGCTCGCGTACAGCTTCACCGACTGGGACGGCGTCAGCCCGGAGCTGAACTGGACCGGCACCGGGAACTACACCGAACTCCTCACCCGCTCCGAGCTGTTCGAGGTCTTCTTCGTCAGCGGCTACTACCTCGCCGCCTCCGTGGTGCAGATCGTCCTCGCCCTCTACTTCGCCACGGTCCTCAGCTTCGACGTCCGCTTCCGGAACTTCTTCAAGGGCGTGCTGTTCTTCCCGTACCTGATCAACGGGGTGGCGATCGGCTTCGTCTTCCTCTACTTCTTCCAGGACGGCGGCACCCTCGACTCCGTACTGAGCCTGCTCGGCGTCGGGACCGACCACGCCTGGCTGGGCACGCCGTTCTCCGCGAACACCTCGCTCGCCGGCGTCTCCGTCTGGCGCCACCTGGGCCTGAACTTCGTCCTCTTCCTCGGCGCCATCCAGTCCATCCCGGGCGAGCTGTACGAGGCGGCCGAGATCGACGGAGCCGGCCGCTGGCACCAGTTCCGGTACATCATCGCGCCCGGCATCAAGCCCGTCCTGAGCCTGAGCGTGATCCTCTCCGTCTCCGGCTCGCTCTCGGTCTTCGAGATCCCGTACATCATGACCGGCGGCGCCACCGGCACCGAGACCTTCGTGATCCAGACCGTGAAGCTGGCCTTCCAGTTCAACAAGACGGGCCTCGCCTCGGCCGCCGCCGTCGTCCTGCTGCTGATCGTCCTGGCGGTCACCTGGGTGCAGCGGCGCGTCGTCCCCGACGAGAAGGTGGACCTCGTATGACCCGCCGCACCGTGGCCCGCGCCCTCGTGTACCTGTCGCTGGTCCTCGCCACGCTCGTCGTGCTGCTGCCGCTCACCGTGGTCTTCCTGACCTCGCTGAAGTCGTCCGGGGAGATGGCGGACGGCAGCGGGGCGCTCGCCCTGCCCGACGACCCGCTGAACCTCGACAACTACGTGACCGCGTTCCGGGACGGGCAGATGCTGTCCGCGTTCGGCAACACGGCGGTCATCCTCGTCGTCGCCGTCGGCGGCACCATCCTCATCGGCTCGATGACCGCGTACGCGATCGACCGCTTCCACTTCCGCTTCAGGAAATCGGTCGTCGCCCTGTTCCTGCTCGCCGCGCTGGTCCCCGGGGTGACCACCCAGGTGGCGACCTTCCAGATCGTGGACAGCTTCGGCATGTTCGACAGCCTGTGGGCGCCGATCGCGCTCTACATGGGCACGGACATCGTGTCGATCTACATCTTCCTGCAGTTCATCCGCTCCATTCCGATCTCCCTGGACGAGGCGGCCCGGCTGGACGGCGCGGGCGCCTTCACGGTCTACCGCAAGGTGATCCTCCCGCTGCTCAAACCGGCCATCGCGACGGTGGTGATCGTGAAGGGGATCAACGTCTACAACGACTTCTACATCCCCTTCCTCTACATGCCCTCCGAGGATCTTGGCGTGATCTCGACGTCCCTGTTCCGCTTCAAGGGCCCCTTCGGCGCGCACTGGGAGACCATCTCGGCGGGCGCGGTCCTGGTCATCCTCCCCACCCTGCTGGTCTTCCTCTTCCTCCAGCGCTTCATCTACAACGGGTTCATGAGGGGGGCGACGAAGTAAGCCTCAGGGGCGCGACCAGCCGCGTACGGCCCGCGCCCGCCGTACGACGAAACCCGCCGTACGGCGACGGGGCACCCGCCGTACGGCGCCTAGGCACCCGCCGAGGCCAGCGCGGCGACCAGCACCGGCGTGACCTGCTCGACCTGCCACGCACGCGCCCCGTGTCCCGTCAGTGCCGAGGCGACCGTCTCGGCACTGACGGCCTTCGGCGGCTCCCAGCAGACCCTGCGCACCGTGTCCGGCGTGATCAGGTTCTCCGGCGGCATGTTCAGCCGCTCGGCCAGCGCGCTGACCCCCGCCCGCGCCGCGGACAGCCGTGCCGCCGCCGCCGGGTCCTTGTCGGCCCACGCGCGCGGCGGCGGGGGGCCGGTCACCGGCTGGCCGGGCTGGGGCAGTTGCGCCTCGCTCAGCGCCTTCGCCCGGTCGACGGCCGCCTGCCACTGCTCGAGCTGGCGCCGTCCCACGCGCTGCCCGAACCCGTTGAGCGCGGCGAGGGCGTGGAGGTTGGCCGGGAGGGCGAGCGCGGCCTCCACGATCGCCGCGTCCGAGAGCACCTTGCCCGGGGAGACGTCCCGGCGCTGCGCGATCCGGTCGCGGGTCTGCCACAGCTCCCGTACGACGGCCATCTGCCGGCGCCGGCGCACCTTGTGCATGCCGGAGGTGCGCCGCCAGGGGTCCTTGCGGGGCTCGGGCGGCGGGGCCGAGGCGATCGCGTCGAACTCCTGCCGGGCCCAGTCCAGCTTGCCCTGCCGGTCCAGCTCCTTCTCCAGCGCGTCGCGCAGGTCGACCAGGAGCTCGACGTCGAGGGCGGCGTAGCGCAGCCAGGGCTCGGGCAGCGGGCGGGTGGACCAGTCGACGGCGGAGTGGCCCTTCTCCAGGACGAAGCCGAGCACGTTCTCGACCATCGCGCCGAGTCCGACGCGGGGGAACCCGGCGAGGCGTCCGGCCAGCTCGGTGTCGAAGAGGCGGGTGGGCACCATGCCTATCTCGCGGAGGCAGGGCAGGTCCTGGGTGGCGGCGTGCAGCACCCATTCGACGCCGGACAGCGCCTCGCCGAGCCCGGACAGGTCGGGGCAGGCGACGGGGTCGATCAGCGCGGTCCCGGCACCCTCGCGGCGCAGCTGGACGAGGTAGGCGCGCTGGCCGTAGCGGTAGCCGGAGGCGCGCTCGGCGTCCACGGCGACGGGGCCGCTGCCCGCGGCGAAGGCGGCGACGGCCTCGGCGAGGGCGGCCTCGTCCGCGATCACGGGCGGAATGCCCTCGCGCGGTTCGAGCAAGGGGATCGGCGCCTCCGTAGCAGAAGATCCGCCGTCGTCCGGAGGGGCGCCTCCGGTGGTGCGCAGTGAACGGTCTGCTGCGGTGTCGTGGGCGTCGGTCACCTGTCAAGGGTATCCGTGCCGGGAAGGCGCCCGTCGACGGTCGTGTTCCGTGACGGGCGCCGGTGGGTCGTATTCCGGTCAGGAGGGTGAGGGATCGGGTGCGTGAGCCCGTGGGCGGGGCGGCACGGGGCGGGTGGGAGCGGTCAGTGGATGATGCCGGTGCGCAGGGCCACCGCCACCATGCCGGCGCGGTCGCCCGTGCCGAGCTTGCGGGCGATGCGGGCGAGGTGGCTCTTGACGGTCAGCGCCGACAGGCCCATGGAGACGCCGATCGCCTTGTTGGACTGGCCCTCCGCCACCAGTCGCAGCACCTCGACCTCGCGGCCGGACAGTTCCCGGTAGCCGCCCGGGTGGCTCGGGGCACCCGGGGGGCGGCGGTGCAGGCGGGCGGCGGCGGCGCCGATGGGGGCGGCACCGGGGCGGGTGGGGAGCCCGAGGTTGGTGCGGGTGCCGGTGACGACGTACCCCTTCACTCCGCCGGCCAGCGCGTTGCGTACGGCGCCGATGTCGTCGGCGGCGGAGAGGGCGAGGCCGTTGGGCCAGCCGGCCGCGCGGGTCTCGGAGAGGAGGGTGAGGCCGGAACCATCCGGCAGATGGACTTCGGCGACGCAGATGTCGCGGGGGTTGCCGATGCGGGGACGAGCCTCCGCGACGGACGAGGCCTCGATGACATCGCGTACACCGAGTGCCCACAGATGGCGGGTGACGGTGGAACGGACGCGTGGGTCGGCCACGACCACCATGGCGGTCGGCTTGTTCGGGCGGTAGGCGACCAGGCTTGCGGGCTGCTCGAGGAGAACGGACACCAGGCCTCCTGGGTGCGGGACGGGCCGGCTCGTGGGGGGTGCAGTGGGGACGAACCGTGCTTTCAAGGTCACAGTCGTCTTCGGCAATAAACCTGGTGTCCTTTAACGAATGATCACGAAGTGATGAGTAACAATCCGAGCAATTCGGACGCACGAGCGATCATTCGAAGATCGAACGGTTTCGATCCGCGTCGCAACGCTTCCGAAAGTGGCCGTGTCGACAAAGTGACGGGCGAGCGTGACCGTCGGAAGCCCCGCGCGGGAGGCGTCAGCGCGACTGCGGCCCCCTCCGCTGCGGCAGCGTCACCACGGACGCGTCCCCGGCGGCGGCCGGCGGCAGCCCCGCGACCTGGGCCAGCAGATCGGACCACGCCCCCAGATGGGCGGCCGTGTCCGGGGCCCCGCCCAGCCCCTCCCGGGGCGTCCAGGACGCCCGGATCTCGATCTGCGAGGCGGCGGGCCGCGCGGACAGCCCGCCGAAGTAGTGGGAACTCGCCCGCGTCACCGTGCCGCTCGGCTCGCCGTACGTCAGCCCGCGCGCCGCCAGCGCGCCGGTCAGCCAGGACCAGCACACGTCCGGCAGCAGCGGGTCCGCCGCCATCTCCGGCTCCAGCTCCGCGCGCACCAGCGTCACCAGACGGAAGGTGCCCCGCCAGGCGTCGTGCCCGGCCGGGTCGTGCAGCAGCACCAGCCGCCCGTCGGCCAGGTCCTCCTCGCCGTCGACGACCGCCGCCTCCAGCGCGTACGCGTACGGGGCGAGCCGCTTCGGGGCGGGCGCGGGATCCACCTCGATCTGCGGCCGCAGCCGCGCGCCGCGCAGCGCCTCCACGGCGGCCCGGAAGGGCGGCGGGGGCGCGCCCCCCGTACCCCCCGCGCCCCCCGCGCCCCCCTGACCGGAGTCCCCTCCGGTCTCCTTCCGTTCGTCCATTCCGCCAGCGCCGTCCGACAGTCGTCCCTGAGCCGCAGCCATGCGGGGAAGATTAAGCGGAACGGGCCCCCGGCGCGGGGAGGGACACCCGCGCCGCCCGGCGGTGTCCGGATCCCGCCCCGTGAGCCCTGGGGTCCGGACGTGCCGGAGGGTCGTGCGAGACTTGCCGGTGTGAGTGCCAACGCAAGCCCGACGGGCCAGACGCCGACCGCGACCCCCGATCCCGTCAGGAACGACGCAGTCCAGGAATCCGCCTTCCTCAAGGCGTGCCGGCGCGAGCCCGTGCCGCACACGCCGGTGTGGTTCATGCGGCAGGCCGGGCGCTCACTGCCGGAGTACCGCAAGGTCCGCGAGGGCATCGGGATGCTCGACTCCTGCATGCGCCCCGACCTGGTCACCGAGATCACCCTCCAGCCGGTGCGCCGCCACCAGGTGGACGCGGCGATCTACTTCAGCGACATCGTCGTCCCCCTCAAGGCCATCGGCGTCGACCTCGACATCAAGCCGGGCATCGGCCCGGTCGTCGAGCAGCCCGTGCGCACCCGCGCCGACCTCGCCCGGCTGCGCGACCTCACCCCCGAGGACGTCTCCTACGTCACCGAGGCGATCGGCATGCTGACCCGCGAGCTCGGGCCCACCCCGCTGATCGGCTTCGCGGGCGCCCCGTTCACCCTCGCGAGCTACCTCGTCGAGGGCGGCCCGTCCCGTACGTACGAGAACGCCAAGGCGATGATGTACGGCGACCCGGAGCTCTGGGCCGACCTGCTCGACCGCCTCGCCGACATCACGGCCGCGTTCCTGAAGGTGCAGATCGAGGCCGGCGCCTCCGCCGTCCAGCTCTTCGACTCCTGGGCCGGCGCGCTCGCCCCCGCCGACTACCGGCGCTCGGTGCTGCCCGCCTCGGCGAAGGTGTTCGACGCGGTGGCCGGCCACGGCGTCCCGCGCATCCACTTCGGCGTCGGCACCGGCGAGCTGCTGGGGCTCATGGGCGAGGCCGGCGCGGACGTCGTCGGCGTCGACTGGCGCGTCCCGATGGACGAGGCCGCCCGCCGCGTCGGCCCCGGCAAGGCGCTCCAGGGCAACCTGGACCCGACCGTGCTGTTCGCCGGCCGGGAGGCCGTCGAGACCAAGGCGCGGGAGGTCCTGGAGACGGCCGCCGGCCTGGAGGGCCACGTCTTCAACCTCGGCCACGGCGTCATGCCGTCCACCGACCCGGACGCCCTGACCCGTCTCGTGGAGTACGTCCACACGCGGACGGCACGCTGACCCACCGCGTACGCGCCGGAACCCGGGGGCGGGGTACGGGGCACACGTCGCCCGCCGCGTTCGCTCCCGGGTACGGGCAGGTGGAGGCCCCATGAGGCCCGAGACGTCCGACCCCGCCCCGATCGGCGTCGTCTTCACGCGGGGGCCGGAACACCGGCTCGCGCACAGGGGCGCCGTCCACCGGAACACCTTCGGCGACCGCCCGCCGGGCCGGACGGTCCGCGAGGCATTCCCGGCCTCGCGCGGTCCGGCCGCTGCGACCAGGGCTTCGCTACGGGCGCGGCCGAGGCGCTCACCTCCGTACCCGGCGACCCGGCCCACCCCGGTCCGGTGGGCGGCGGGACCCGGGAGCATCACCTTGTACGGCAGCGCGCAGGCCCGGACCGCACGGCCTTCGGCGGGAACGGGGGCGATCACGCCGGGTGCCCGGCCGACCGGTGCGCGCGCCGGGACAACGGCTTCCGCGGACGGCGCGGGAACACGGCGGCGGGGGATCCCGCCCGGGCTCGCGGAACTGGGCACATCGCCACCGTCCGCCGTGTCCTGTGCGACATCGGCGTCCGGGACGGGCCGCGATCGCCGGCGCTGGACGCGGGCGGCCGCGCGGGGGCCGAGCACATGGCCGCGCTGCGGCGCGACCACCCCGGCGCACCCGCCGTGTCCGTCCGCACGGGCGAAGGAGTGGACGAACCCCCGCGGCGCCCCGCGTGAGCCGGAGGGGACCTGTGGGGCGGGGCCCGGACCCGCCGTCCGGGGCCGCCGCCGGTCCGGGCGGTGGCGGCAGGACGGTGAACGAGGCGCTCCATCGATGTGACCTGTGTCACTCGATGGTGTTCTTGGCGCCGGGGTTCCTCCCGTGTCACGATTTCCGCACACCTTCCCTGCCCGAAAACAGTCGCGAGGCAGCGGATCGACCGCCCTCCCGGGGTCGGCCGCCCTCCCGTCGATCCCCCGCAGGCGAGACCGGACCCCCTGTGGACCACAGTGGTCGATCGCATTGCTTCGGGCATGCGAGCAGCTGAATTCCCCTCCCTCGAAGGGCGGACGCGACTCGCCGTCGACGTTCCCCTCCGACCCGGCCGCCCCGGCGAACACGTCGGTCCGGCAGTCCGGCCGCGGTCCGTCCCGCGTCAGCCTCAGGCGCACCACGCGTGCCGACGCGACACGGACCACGGACGGGGCCGGAGCGCTCCGCCGACGCGTCACGAAGCGGCCCGCGCTCCCGGAGGTCCGTGAGGCCGCCCGCCAGGGCCGTGCGGCGTCCGACCGCGAGCGGTGTCCGCCCGCCCGGTTCACCACGGGCGTGACAGACCACCGCGTGGAACCTGTCAACGACCACACCGAGGACGGCGGCGAGAACGGTCCGCCGTCAGCGCGACGCCCTCACCGCCCCTGCCGTCGAGACCCTGAGGAAGTGGATCCCCGATATGCCGAGGCTATGCAAGCCGGCGATGAACGCGCCCGAACACGTCATCACCGTGGAAGAGACCCTGGAGTTCGCCGCGAGAACCCATGCCGGCAAGCCCCAGCTCCCCCTGGCGCTCCGCCTGATCCGGAACACCGGCGTCAAGAAGCGGCACATCGTCCAGCCCATCGAGAAGACGCTCCACCATCCGGGCTTCGAGGAGCGCAACCGCGTCTATGAGGCCGAGTCCAAGAAGCGCACACCCCAGGTCGTCGAACAGGCCCTGACCAACGCCGAACTGAAGGCCCGTGACATCGACGCCATCATCTACGTGTCGTGCACCGGCTTCCTGATGCCGTCACTGACGGCATGGATGATCAACAACCTGGGCTTCCGCTCCGACACACGGCAGATACCCATCGCCCAGCTGGGCTGCGCGGCGGGCGGAGCGGCGATCAACCGCGCCCACGACTTCTGCGCGGCCCACCCCGGCAGCAACGTCCTGATCGTCTCCTGCGAGCTGTGCTCGCTCTGCTACCAGCCCGACGCGGACGACATCGGCTCACTGCTCTCGGACGGCCTGTTCGGCGACGCGGTCGCCGCCGCCGTCGTACGGGGCGAAGGGGGCGTCGGCATCGACCTGGAGCGCAACGCCTCCTACCTCATCCCGGGCACCGAGGACTGGATCTCCTACGCGGTCAAGGACACCGGCTTCCACTTCCAGCTGGACCGCCGCGTGCCCGGCACGATGGAGCCGCTCGCCCCGGTCCTGCGCGAGCTGGCCAAGGACCACAGCTGGGACGTCGGCAAGCTCGACTTCTACATCATTCACGCCGGCGGCCCGCGCATCCTCGACGACCTCGCGAAGTTCCTCGAAGTCGACCGCGAGGTGTTCCGGCACAGCTGGTCGACCCTGAACGAGTACGGCAACATCGCCAGCGCCGTCGTCCTCGAGGCCACCCGCAGGCTGTTCGAGGAGGACGCGCCCGCGCCCGGCGCGACCGGCCTGATCGCAGGCTTCGGCCCGGGCATCACCGCCGAGATGGTGCTCGGCACCTGGGCGGCCGGCGGCGTCCCGCGGACCTTCGCCTGAGCCCACGCACCGATCAAAGGAAGCGGAGCACATGACCGACCTCATCATCCCGGCCGGTGTCGGGCGCAAGCTGGTCACCCCCGCGCAGGAGGTGACCTTCAAGGCCACGAAGGAGATGGGATCCTCCGTATCGATCTTCGAGGTGGTCGTTCCGCCCGGATTCGACGTCGGGGCGCACGTCCACAACCGGTCCCAGGAGTTCTTCTACGTCCTGGAGGGCGAGCTGGACCTGCTGTGCTTCGAGCCGGCCGAGCGTACGACGGACACCTGGCACCACTGGCGGTCACCCAAGGGCGACCGTGTCGTCCGCGCCGGTGAGGGCAGTTGCATGTTCGTGCCCTCCGGCACCCCGCACGCGTTCCGGAACGCCACGGACAAGCCGGTGAAGATGCTCTTCCAGAGCTATCCCTCGCCCGAACACGAGGCCTACTTCGAGGAGATCGCCGAGATCTGGTCACGCGGCACCGCGGTGGACCCCGCGGCCGTGGAGGCGATGCGCCGGCGGTACGACGTCAGCCAGATCACGCCGCTGCGCTTCGAGCCGCCGTCCGGCGCCGGGAACCCCGGCCGGGAAACGGACGCCGAGCGGAACGAGAGGTGACCGCGATGGAGACGCCCCCTCCCGTTCCCCTGGTCCACGCGAGCCTCGGGGAGAAGGAACTGGCCGCCGTCGCCGAGGTGTTCTCCTCCGGCTGGCCCGCCGGACAAGGCCCGAGGGGCAAGGCCCTGGAGGCCCAGCTGGCCGAGAGGTACGAAGTCGCCGACGCCGTCGCGGCGAGCAACTGCGGTGCCGCGCTCCACTTGGCGCTGCTCGCCCTCGGCGTCGAACCCGGCGACGAGGTGATCGTCGCCGACTACACCTTCCCGGCCCCCGCCCAGGCCGTGCGCTACGTCGACGCCGTACCGGTCTTCGCCGACGTGCGTGCCGACACCGGCACCGTCGACCCGCGGTCGGTGGCCGACCTGATCACCCCCCGCACCGTCGGCGTGATCGCGGTGGACACGCTCGGCGTCCCCGCCGACTACGGGCAACTGCAGACGATCGCCGACCGTCACGGCCTGTTCCTCGTGGAGGACGCGGCCTGCGCGGTCGGCGCCACCTACCGGGGCCGCCAGGCGGGCGCGCTCGCCGAGGTGGGCTGCCTGTCCTTCCACGGACGCAAGGGAGCCACCAGCGGTGAGGGAGGCGCGCTGCTCGCGCGCGACCCGAGGATCGGCGCGGACGCGCGGCTGCGTTCCTCCTTCGGCATCGGCAGCATTTTCGACATGGGCAAGGTCGTCGGCCTGCCCATCCCGGAGTTCACCGAGATCGGCTACAACTACAAGCTGTCCGACATCGCCGCGGCGATCCTGCAGGTGCAGCTGGGCAGGGTCGACGAACTGCTGGCCCGCCGCAACGCCGTCGCCGCGCAGTACACCGAACTCCTCGCCGACGAGGAACTCCTGACGGTGCCGTTCGTGCCGGAGGACCGCACCCACGCCTGGCAGTCCTACGTCGTCACGCTGGACGCGGGCGTGGACCGCTCGGCGGTCGCCGCCGAACTGCGGGGCCAGGGGATCGGCTGCGGACAGGGCGCGTGGGCGACCCACGTGCAGCCGGTGTTCCGGTCGCGGCAGAAGTGCCCGGTCTCGGCGGACCTCTTCGCGCGCAACCTCGCCGTACCCATGCACGCGGAACTCACCCCGGACCAGGTCGAGAGGGTCGTGAACGCCCTGCGCGGCGCGGTCCGGACCCACTCGACGGCCACCCGGTCCACAGGAGGGGCAGCATGACGAACCACCAGCCGTCGCCCGACACCGTCATGCGGCTGATCAACGGTTACTGGGCCACCGGCATTCTCGCCGTCTCGGCCACTCACTCGCTCTTCAACCACCTGGAGGACGGCGCGGGCACCGCGGCCGCGCTGGCCGACCGCGCCCGGATCTCCGAACGGGGCGCGCAGACTCTCCTCGACGGGCTCGTCAGCATCGGTCTGGTCGAGCGGGACGACGGCCGCTACCGCAACACCGCCGAGGCGTCCGCCTACCTGGTCGACGGCAAGCCCGGCTCGCTGAGCAGCTTCGCCAGGCTCAAACTGACCCACATGGGCAGCCTGGCCGACCTCGCCGAGGTGGTTCGCGTCGGAGGGCCGGTGACGAACCCGGTGGTGGAAGTGGCCAACAACCCGCACTGGGAGGGGATCGTCACGGCGATCGCCGCGCAGTCGGTGCCCGCCGCGACGCTCGCCGCCGAGCTGCTCGGGCTGGCCGGGGCCGGCGAGATCACCATCCTCGACGTGGGCGGCGGATCGGGCGTCTACTCGGGCATCTGGCTGGAGGCCAACCCGGCCGCCCGCTCCACCCAGCTCGACTGGGAGCCGATCAACGCGATCGCCCGCCGGCTGCTGACGGAGCGCGGAGTGGCCGACCGGTTCACCACCGTCGACGGCGACTTCCACACCACCGACTTCGGCACCGCCGCGTACGACGTCGCGGTGTACTCCCACATCGCCCACCAGGAGGGGCCGGAGAGCAATGTGGAGGTCTTCACCCGGCTCCGGCAGGCCCTCAGGCCCGGCGGCACCCTCGTCGTCAACGACTACGTCGTCGACGACGACCGCAGCGGTCCGGCCTTCCCCCTGCTGTTCGCCTCCGAGATGCTGCTCAAGAGCAAGCAGGGCAGCACCTGGCGGCGGTCCGACTACCACGACTGGCTCGCCAAGGCCGGCTTCACGGACGTCTCGTTCCACTCCGCGCCGCCCGCCACCCTGGTCATCGCCCGGTAGGCGGCGGACCGGAGGGTCGTCACGGACGTCGGTACAGCCCGCATGCCCATTGATCCCCGCAGAGGAGACAGCCCCATGAAGGGTTCCGTGGCCTATCGATCGATACAGAAGCGCGGTCTTCACATCGGCCTGCTGCCGGCCATGGCCGCGGCCGTCAACGGGGCGACGCCGATCACGCTCGACCACGACCTGGACGTTCTTCCCGAGACCGGCAGGCACCTGACGGTCTCCCGGCTCGCTGAGTCGGTCGACGACCTGGCGGCCCGTCTGTGGGCCGTCGGTGTGCGGCCCGACGAGCACGTCGTGCTCCACAAGAGGGCGAACGCCGACGTGTGGATGCTGGCCTGTGCCGCGTCCCGGATCGGTGCGGTGCCCGTGCTGCTCTCGCCCGGCCTGGACGCGGTGACGGTCGGTGCCCTGCTCGAGCGGGTCGACCGGCCCACCCTGCTCACCGACGAGGCCAAGCTCGACATGCTGGCCGGGCTGCCCCTGGCGGAGCTGACCCGGCGGGTGGTCATCGTGTCCGGCGAGCGGCCGCGGACCGTGTCGCTGGGCGCCGTCGCCGGGGCGCCGCGGGTCAGGCCCGTGGTGCGGCCCATCGACGAGGCAGCCGTGATCACCCACACCTCGGGCACCACCGGGGTGCCCAAGCTGGTCGTGCACACGCCCCGCACCCAGGGCCTCCGGCTCAAGCCGCAGTGGCGGCTGCTCTCCCTCATGCGGAAACGGGAGAACGTCGCCATCCACCTCCCCTTCGTGCACTCGCGGAACGTCGCGGCGATGGCCCTGGCCCTCCTGAGGGAGATGCCGGTGCTGCTCATGAAGGAGTCGGACCCCGGCACGGTCGCGGAACTGTTCCTCGAGAACCGGCCGGGTCTCGTCGAGGCGCTGCCCAACTCGCTGATGGCGTGGGAGGGCCTGACCGAGGACCCGCGCAAGCCGTTCGCCTCGGTGAAGTGCTTCAGCAGCACCTTCGACGCGATCCATCCCAGGACGATGAGCCGGCTGCTCACGTCGTCCGAGCGGCGGGGCGCCCTGTTCTTCCAGATCTACGGGCAGAGCGAGGTCGGACCCGCCGTCGGCCGCGCCTACTTCCGTCACTCCGCCCACAAGGTCAACGGCCGCTGCGTCGGCTGGCAGATGCCCCTGGGCGCGGCGAAGGTGCGTGTCGTCAGCCGCGACGGCAAGCGCCCGACGGAGCGGAACCCCGGCCGCATCCAGGTCTCCTGGCCTGGCCTGGCCAAGACGTACTTCGGTGAGGAGGAGCGCTACGCCGACAACCGTGACGGTGACTGGTGGGGCACCGGAGACGTGGGGTACTTCACGAGGTTCGGCTGCCTGCACATGCTCGACCGCGAGGTCGACATGATCCCCGGGGTCCGCAGCTCCCTCGAGGTCGAGGACCTGGTCCTCGCCAGGCTGCGGGAGCTGAGCGAGCTGGTCGTGGTCCATGGCCCGGACTCCGAGGCCGTCCCGGTGCTCTGCACCCACGGTGACCGGCCGCTGGACCCGGACCGCTGGCGCGCGGCCGTCGCCGACTTCCCGCAGCTGGCCGACCCGGTCCAGATCCCCGAGGCCGAACTGCCGCGCACCGGCACGCTCAAGGTGCAGCGCCTCGCGCTGGCCGACCGGCTCAAGGACAGGCTCGAGAACCGGGAATGACCCGCGACCATCCGGCCGCCACGGCGGCGGAGGACCGCCGCCGTGCGGCTCGCGAGCTCCGTGTGAGCGACGCGCGCAGGAACCGAGACCGACTCATGGGAGTGATGATGCCGGGTACCGTCGACGTCGATGTGGCGAGTGTCTGCTCAGCCATCGAGAAGTCAGCCGCTCTGCTGGACGTGACCGCTTCGCGCGACATTGTCCTGCCCGTCCTCACCGCGTACGAGGACGCGCTGGACCAAGCCGTGATCGCCTTCAGGGTGGCCACCAACGCGCGGCACGAAGGGGACTTCGACGCTCGCTTCACTCTTCCCAAGGAGGTGGATCCGTACGAGGTCGCCCTGTCGAAGGGGCTGATCGAGAGGACGGACCACCCCATCGGCGACCTGCTCTCGGACATCCAGCAGCTCTGCCCCATCGACAGCTACGGCATCGACTTCGGGGTCACCTCCGGGTTCAAGAAGATCTGGGTGTACTTCCCCGCGGGGGAGCAGGAGACCCTGGACCGACTCAACCGCCTGGCGTCGATGCCGCCGAGCCTCGCCGGCAACATCGATTTCTTCACCCGTTACGGCCTGGCCGACAAGGTGGACGTGATCGGGATCGACTACCGCAGCCGGACGATGAACGCGTACCTCGCGGCGCCCCCGGAGTGCTTCGAGCGGGAGACCGTCCTCGCGATGCACCGGGACATCGGGCTGCCGAACCCGAGCGAGCGGATGTTCACCTTCTGTGAGAAGTCGTTCGGGCTCTACACCACCCAGAACTGGGAATCCGGCGAGATCGAGCGGATCTCCTACGGGGTGAAGACGGACAACCCGATGGCGTACTTCGCCCGGCTGGGCACCAGGATCGAGCACTTCGTGATGAACGTTCCGTACGGTGTCGACGACCCCAAGATGGTCTACGCCGCCGTGACGTCCGACGGCGAGGAGTACTACAAACTCCAGTCGTACTACCGCTGGCGCTCCGTCAGCCGGTTGAACGCCGCTTACATCGCCGCTCGCGACAAGGAACCCGCATAACCGCAGAAGCGGTTCACGCGCCGGCCGCGGGGCCGGCTCTCAGGGAATCCCGCCCTTGCGGGATTCCCTTTTTTGATCTGCTCTCACGTGGATCGGTCACGGACCGCACGCAGAATTGCGTACGAGAGGTGAGTTCAATAATGAGTCGGACGACCTCGGGCCCGGAAGATCCGGGCGGACAGGGCAGTCCAGTATTCCAGTTCAGTCGTATGGAGGCTCTCCTTCGGGAACACCGGCTCCGCCGCCTGACGGTCGACGGCCTCGACGCCGTGTTCGTCAAGGACCCGGTCCTGGTTCGCAAAATATTGGTGAGCGAGAGCAAGAACTACGGCAAGGGCGAACTCTTCCGGAAGGCCAGGAACCTCAGCAGGGTGGGAATGCTCTCGGAGGACGAGGCCATGCACCGGCACTACCGGCGCCTGGCCAATCCCTACCTGCGGTCGTCGAAGGTCGACGAATACGTTCCCGCCATGCGTGACATCGTGCGCGGCGTCGTGTCCTCGTGGCGGGCCGGGAACGCCGTGGACGTCCAGGCGGAGATGTGCCGGATCACCTGCGGTATCGCTGTGGAGACGCTCATCACCGGGCTGTCGTCCGAGACCACGGAGGAGTTGAGCGGGCGTCTTTCCCGTCTGGCCTGGGAAATGATCAGGAAACCGCTCTACGGGAAGTCGGCGGCCCGAGCGGCGCGACCGGGCGCGTCCCGGAAGCTGTCCCGGGCGCGTACGGAATTCCGGGAATCCCTGGCGGCGTGCATCGCGGACCTCATGGACTCCCCGGAATCGGCGGGCGGTTACCTCTCGGCGCTCCTGACGGACTCCGACGACAGGGGGAACCGTCGCCTGACGGCGGACGAGGTGTGCGAAGAGGCGGCCATGATGCTGACCGCGGCCACGGTCACCACGGCCTCCGTCATGTCGTGGTCCTTGTACCTGCTCTCCAGGAATCCCCTGGCCGAGGAGAGGCTCCTCAAGGACATGACGCTCAGACGGAGCGGAGACGCCGCCCGCGACCACGCCGCCCCCGGCTACACCCTCCGGTTCCTGATGGAGGTCCTGCGCCTCTACCCCCCGGTGTGGATCTCGTGCCGGAAAACCCTTTCGGACGTCGTGCTCGGCGACCACCCGCTCCCCGCGGGAACGAACGTGGTGTTCAGTTCCTACTTGTTGCACCGGGACCCCGACCGCTACCCGGATCCGCACCGGTTCGACCCCGACCGATGGCTGACCTTCCGGCCCGACAGGGCGGACGCCTTCTACATCCCCTTCGGGATCGGGTCGAAGGGGTGCATCGGGGAGCCGTTCGCCTGGCAGGAACTCGAAGTCATCCTCGACGTGGTGACACAGGAATGGAAACTGACCGCCGGCTCCGACCGCCCCGTCCGCACAGCGCCGGAGACCACGCTCCACCCCCGCCGCCTTCTCATGGTTCCTCAGCCGCGGTAACCCGCGAGGACGATGCGATCCCACCGCAGACAAGACAAGGGGAGTTGACCACTGTGACACTGCCGACGTCGGTGGAAGGAGTGCCGACGGACCGCCGGCCCCGCTCCACCGGTACCGGTCGCGCCCACGCCAAAGCCGTTCTGCTCGGGGAACACGCCGTCGTGTACGGGGCTCCGGCACTCGCTCTTCCCCTTCCGCGACTGACGGTCACGGCCGACGCCCGCCGGTCCTGCCGCGGGAGCGACGGACCGGGCACCGTGTCCTTCACGATGAGCGGTTCCCCGTCGCGGCCGGTGGTGACGCAGGCGTCCGACGGGCTTCGCCGGCTGGTCACCGAGTTCACGGAAACGCTGGGCGTGGACGACGGCCAGCACCTCGACGTGGTCATCGACTGCGCGATCCCCCACGGCCGGGGCCTCGGCTCCAGCGCGGCCTGCGCACGTGCGGTGGTCCACGCCCTCGCCGATCTCCACGGCCGCGAGGTCACGGAGACCGAGGTGTTCGACCTGGTGCAGACGGCCGAGAACGTGGCGCACGGCCGCTCCAGCGGCGTCGACGCACGGGCCGTCGGCGCGTTCGCCCCGCTGCTGTTCCAGCGGGGCGAGGCCCGGGAACTGAGCATCGGCTGCCACGGCCTGTTCGTCATCGCGGACAGCGGTGTCGTGGGCCGCACCAAGGACGCGGTCGAGCTGCTGCGCGAAGGATTCCGGCGGCGCGACGGAGCGAAGGAGAGATTCGTGCACCGCGCATCGCGGCTGACAGAGGAGGCCCGGCACGCCCTCGCCGACGGCAGGGAGGAGGAGCTCGGCTCACGGCTGACGGACTACCACGACCTGCTGCGGGGGGCCGGGCTCAGCACTCCCGGCATCGACGCCCTCGTCGGGGCCGCGCTCACGGCGGGCGCCCTCGGAGCCAAGATCACCGGTGGTGGCCTGGGCGGCTGCGTCATCGCCCTGACCCGGCCGGAGCGGTCCGAGGAGGTCGTCCGGCGACTGCACGCGGCGGGCGCCGTGCGGAGCTGGGTCGTACCACTGGGAGGGCTTGCCGAGAATGCGACGTGAGAGCCCGGCCTCCCTCGTCCACGCGCGGGAGCGGGGCACCGCCGGACGTGCCACCGCTGTGGCGCACCCGAACATCGCGCTGATCAAGTACTGGGGCAAACGCGACGAGCACCTGCTCCTGCCCCGTGTCGACAGCCTGTCGATGACCCTGGACGTCTTTCCGACGACCACCCGCGTCCGGCTGGCCCCGGGAGCCGGACACGACGAGGTGACCCTCGACGGCCGGCCCGCCGGGGGCGAGGCACTGCGCCGCGTCGTCGCGTTCCTGGACCTGGTGCGGGAACGGGCCGGGCTCGCGCACCGGGCCGTGGTGGACAGCGAGAACACCGTCCCCACCGGAGCGGGCCTCGCCTCGTCCGCGAGCGGTTTCGCCGCTCTCGCCGTCGCCGCGGCGGCCGCGTACGGGCTCGACCTGGACGCCACCGCCCTGTCGCGGCTGGCCCGGCGCGGCTCCGGGTCGGCGTCCCGGTCGGTCTTCGGCGGCTTCGCCGTGTGGCACGCGGGCCCGGACTCCGGCACCGCGGCGGAGGCCGACCTCGGCTCCCACGCCGAGCCCGTGCCCGTGGGGGACCTCGACGCGGCACTGGTCATCGCCGTGGTCGACGCGGGCCCGAAGACGGTGTCCAGCCGGGAGGCCATGCGGCGGACCGTCGACACCTCCCCGCTGTACGAGTCGTGGGCCGTCTCCAGCAGGGGCGACCTGACCGAGATGCGGGCGGCACTGCTCGCCGGCGACATCGAGGCCGTCGGGGAGATCACGGAGCGCAATGCGCTCGGCATGCACGCGACCATGCTCGCGGCGCGGCCGGCCGTGCGCTACCTGTCGCCCGCCACGCTCACCGTCCTCGACGGTGTGCTCCGGCTCCGGTGGGACGGCGTCCCCGCCTACGCCACCATGGACGCCGGCCCCAACGTCAAGGTGCTGTGCCGTCGTACGGACGCGGACCGGGTCGCCCGGGCGGTACGCGACGCCGTCCCGGGCGGCTCGGTGCTCGTCGCCGGGCCGGGGCCGGGCGCCCGCCTGCTGCACGGGGACGGCCGATGACCCGTCGGCGGAACGTCGTCCGCCGTGCGCCGGGCAAACTGTTCGTCGCGGGGGAGTACGCGGTGATGGAACCCGGCAACCCGGCGATCCTCGTGGCGGTCGACCGCCACGTCACCGTCACCGTGACCGGCCCCGCCGAGGAGGGCGTCGAGATCACCTCCGACCTCGGCCCGTGCGGCGCGCGCCTGCGGTGGCGGGACGGCCGGCTCGGGCCGTACGGCACGGACGACGGGCAGGATGGAGGGGCGAGGCTCGCCCATGTGACGTCCGCGATCGAGACCGTGGCCCGGCTGCTGACCGAACGCGGCCTTCCCGCACCGGTGTTCGGCATGTCGGTCGAGAGCGGCCTGCACGACGCCGGTACCAAGTACGGCCTGGGTTCCAGCGGCGCGGTGACGGTGGCGACGGTGGCCGCCGTCGCGGCGTTCTGCGGCCTCACGCTGTCCGACGAGGAGCGGTTCCGCCTCGCCCTGCTCGCCACCGCCGAAATCGACCCCAAGGGCTCCGGCGGCGACCTCGCCGCCAGTACCTGGGGCGGCTGGATCGCCTACCGGGCGCCCGACCGGGCCGCCGTCCGGGACCTTGCCCGCGACCGCGGTGTCGAGGAGGCGCTTCGCGCGCCCTGGCCGGGTTTCGGAGTGCGTCGTCTGCCGGCGCCCGAGGGCCTCTCACTGGAGGTCGGCTGGACCGGAAGCCCGGCCTCCACCGCGGCCCTGGTGTCGGGCCCGCACCGGCGGCCCTGGCGCGGCACCGCCGCCCACCAGAGGTTCGTCCGCACCACCACCGACTGTGTGCGTACGGCGATCGACGCGCTGGAGCGGGGCGACGGACGGCGGTTGCAGGAGCAGATCCGCCGGGCCCGGCGGGAGCTGGCCCTCCTGGACGACGAGGTCGCTCTGGGCGTCTTCACTCCCCGGCTGACGGCGCTGTGCGAGGCCGCCGAGGCCGTGGGGGCCGCGGCCAAGCCCTCCGGGGCGGGCGGCGGCGACTGCGGCATCGCCCTGCTGGACGCCACCGCCCCGCGGGACACCGCCCGATTGCACGAACGGTGGGCCTCGGCCGGGGTGGTGCCCCTGCCGGTCCGCCCCGCCGCGGAAGGGAACGAGGAATGATCGCTCAACGCAAGGACGACCACGTCCGGCTCGCTGTCGAGCAGCAGCAACAGCACCCCGGACACAACCAGTTCGACGAGGTGTCGTTCGTCCACCACGCCCTGGCCGGCCTCGACCGGGCGGACGTCTCACTGGCCACCGCCTTCGCCGGCGTCTCCTGGCGGGTGCCGCTGTACATCAACGCGATGACCGGCGGCAGCGAGCGGACCGGCGTCATCAACCGGGACCTGGGCATCGCCGCCCGCGAGACCGGCGTACCCATCGCGTCGGGGTCCATGAGCGCCTACTTCAAGGACCCCGGCAGCGCCGGTACGTTCAGCGTGCTGCGCGAGGAGAACCCGGACGGGTTCGTCATCGCCAACGTCAATGCGACGGCCTCCGTCGACCAGGCGCTGAGGGCCGTCGACCTGCTTCGGGCCGACGCCCTCCAGATTCACGTCAACACCGTGCAGGAGACGGTGATGCCGGAGGGCGACCGGTCGTTCTCGTCCTGGGTCCCGCAGATCGAGAAGATCGCGTCCGGCGTCGGCGTCCCCGTGATCGTGAAGGAGGTCGGCTTCGGGCTGAGCCGCGAGACCGTCCGCCTGCTGGAGAGCCTCGGCGTGCGGGTCGCCGACCTCGGCGGCCGGGGCGGCACCGACTTCGCCCGCATAGAGAACGGCCGGCGTGAACTCGCCGACTACGCCTACCTCACCGGTTGGGGACAGTCCACCGCCGCCTGCCTGCTGGACGCGCAGGACGCCCCGATCCCCGTCCTCGCCTCCGGTGGGGTGCGCAACCCGCTCGACGTGGCCCGTGCGCTGGCGCTCGGCGCGTCCGGCGTCGGCGTCTCCGGCACGTTCCTGCGCACCCTGCTCGACGGCGGGGTGGAGGCGCTGATCGCGCGGATATCGGCCTGGCTCGACCAACTGGCCGCGCTCCTGACCCTGCTCGGCGCCCGCACCCCCGCCGACCTGACGCGCTGCGACCTGCTGATCCACGGCGAGCTCCGCGACTTCTGCGCCGACCGGGGAGTCGACACCCGGCCGTTCGCCCGCCGTTCCGGCGGCCTCGACGTCCCTCACGAAACGACGGGAAACACACGATGACCGACAACGCGATCGCCGGGGTCCCGATGCGATGGGTGGGCCCCCTGCGCATCTCCGGGAACGTGGCCACCACCGAGACCCCGGTCCCGCTCGCCACCTACGAATCGCCGCTGTGGCCCTCGGTGGGCCGGGGCGCGAAGGTGTCCATGCTGTCCGAGCAGGGCATCGTCGCCACCCTCGTGGACGAGCGGATGACCCGGTCGGTGCTCCTGGAGGCGGTGGACGCGCAGACCGCGCTGACGGCCGTACGGACCATCGACGCGCGCATCGGCGAGCTGCGCGAGGTCGTGCGCACCTGCAGCCGGTTCGCCGAACTGATCGGCGTACGCCACGAGATCAACGCCAACCTGCTGTTCGTCCGGTTCGAGTTCAGCACGGGCGACGCCTCCGGCCACAACATGGCCACGCTCGCCTCCGACGTGCTCCTGGGGCACCTGCTGGAGACGATCCCGGGCATCTCCTACGGATCGATCTCCGGGAACTACTGCACGGACAAGAAGGCGACCGCGATCAACGGCATCCTCGGCCGCGGCAAGAACGTCGTCACCGAGTTGCTCGTGCCGCGTGAGGTGGTGCGGGGCGTCCTGCGCACGACGGCCGCCTCGATCGTCGAGCTGAACATCCGCAAGAACATGCTCGGAACCCTGCTCGCCGGCGGCATCCGCTCGGCCAACGCCCACTTCGCGAACATGCTGCTCGGTTTCTACCTGGCCACCGGCCAGGACGCGGCCAACATCGTCGAGGGCTCCCAGGGCGTCGTGATGGCCGAGGACCGGGACGGAGACCTCTACTTCGCCTGCACCCTGCCCAACCTGATCGTGGGTTCCGTCGGGAACGGCAAGGGGCTCGACTTCGTGGAGTCGAACCTGACCCGGCTCGGCTGCCGGGCCGAGCGCGCCCCCGGGGAGAACGCGCGCCGGCTCGCCGTCATCGCGGCGGCGACGGTGCTGTGCGGCGAACTGTCCCTCCTCGCGGCCCAGACGAACCCGGGCGAACTGATGCGCGCACACGTCCACATGGAACGCGACCACAACACAGCGAAGGCCGGTGTCTGAGGAAATGGCCAACGACTCACCCACGGGAATCCACGACCTGTCGTTCGCGACGACCGAGTTCGTCCTGCCGCACACGGCCCTCTCCCGGCACAACGGAACCGACATCGCCAAGTACCACAAGGGCATCGGCCAGCGGTCGATGAGCGTGCCCGCCGCCGACGAGGACATCGTGACCATGGCGGCGGCCGCCGCGGCGCCCGTCATCGAGCGGCACGGCAGCGACGGCATCCGGACGGTCATCTTCGCGACCGAGTCCTCGATCGACCAGGCGAAGTCGGCCGGCATATACGTCCACTCGCTCCTCGGACTGCCCTCGGCCACCCGGGTCGTCGAACTCAAGCAGGCCTGCTACGGGGCGACGGCGGCCCTCCAGTTCGCCCTCGGCCTGGTGCGCCGCGACCCGGCGCAGCGCGTCCTCGTGGTCGCCGGCGACGTCTCCAAGTACGAGCTGGACAGCCCGGGCGAGGCCACCCAGGGAGCCGCCGCCGTGGCCATGCTGGTCGGTGCCGACCCCGCACTGGTACACGTCGAGGAGCCCTCGGGCGTGTTCACCGCCGACGTCATGGACTTCTGGCGGCCGAACTACCGCGAGGCCGCGCTGGTCGACGGGCAGGAGTCCATCGGCGCGTACCTGCTGGCGGTGGAGGGCAGTTGGAAGGACTACGCGGAGCAGGGCGGGCGCTCGCTCGACGAGTTCGCCGCGTTCTGCTACCACCAGCCGTTCACCAAGATGGCCTACAAGGCCCACCGGCACCTGCTGAACCACTGCGGGCACGGCGTCGACGAGGAACGCGTCGCCCGGGACCTCGGGCTGACCACGGCCTACAACAACGTCATCGGCAACAGCTACACCGCCTCGGTGTACCTGGCCCTGGCCGCGCTGCTGGACCAGGCGGACGACATGAGCGGGCGGGCCGTCGGCTTCCTCAGCTACGGGTCCGGCAGCGTCGCCGAGTTCTTCGCCGGCTCCGTCGTCCCCGGTTACCGCGAACACCTGCGCACCGAGGCGCACCGCGCGGCGATCGACCGGCGCGTGCCCATCGACTACGCCCGCTACCGCGGGCTGCACGAGTACTCCTTCCCGGCCGACGGCAAGGAGCACCGCACCCCGGCCGAGACCACGGGCCCCTTCCGGCTGGCGGCCCTGCGCGACCACAAGCGCGTCTACGAGACGCGCTGACGGCCCCGCCGCCGCGGGGCCGTTCGCACGGCCCGTCCAGGACCACCCGAGGGGAGGACGGACGCATGACCGGAGTCGGAATCCTCGGCACGGGGGCCCATGTGCCGGATCGTGTCGTCTCCAACGACGAGGCCGGCGCGGCGGCGGGGGTCGACGATGCCTGGATCGTCCGCAAGACCGCGATCCGAGAACGCCGCTGGGCCGCCCCCGAGCAGGCCACCTCGGACCTGGCGGCGTCCGCGGGACGGGCCGCGCTGCGGTCGGCCGGCATCACCGCCGACCAGCTGTCCGTGATCCTCGTGGCCACCTCCACGCCCGACCGGCCCCAGCCGCCCACCGCCGCCTACGTCCAGCACCTGCTCGGCGCCGCCGGCGCGGCCGCGTTCGACGTCAACGCCGTCTGCTCCGGCGAGGTGTTCGCGCTCGCCGCGGCCGAGGGCATCCTCACCAGACGGGGCGGACACGCACTGATCATCGGCGCCGACGTGTACTCGCGCATCCTGAACCCGGCCGACCGCAGGACGGTCGTACTGTTCGGCGACGGTGCCGGGGCGATGGTTCTGGGCCCGGGACGGGGAGCACGCGTCCGCGGCATCACCGCCCACACCTTCGGCGAGCTGTCGGGACTGATCGAGGTGCCCGCGGGCGGCAGCCGACTGCCCGCCGACCGGGCCGCCCTGGACGCCGGCCTCCAGTACTTCACGATGGACGGCCGGGCGGTGCGCGGCTTCGTCGAGGACCGCCTGCCGCTGCTGACCAAGCAGTTCCTCCACGAGAGCGGAGTCGGTCCCGACGACATCGGCCACTTCGTCCCGCACCAGGCCAACGGCGTCATGCTCGACTCCCTCTTCGCGCAGCTGGCCCTGCCCAGGGCCACCATGCACCTCACGCTCACGCGCTACGGCAACACGGGAGCCGCCTCCATCCCGATCACCCTCGCGGAAGCCGCCCGCACGGGAGCCTTCCGGCCGGGCGAGCTGATCCTCCTGGCCGGCTTCGGCGGGGGCATGGCCGTGGGATTCGCGCTGGTCGAGTGGTGAAGCCGGCGTCCGCCCGCTCGGCGCGCACCGGAGAGCCGCCGGCCGACGTCCCGCGGCGGGACGTCCGGGCGTCGGGCGTCCTCACCGACGCCCGGACGGCCTGTCCGAGCCGGAGGCCCGCACCGGTGCCGCGGGCCCGCTGACGGACCGCGCGCCGTCCCGGTCACCGCCCTCCGTGGGGAAGCGGCAGGGGAGGAGAGGCCCGGTGGTCCCCGCGGACGCGCCGGACGTGCTCCGCGCGCATCCCGGGACGGCCACGGCGTGCGGCCGTCGTCCGGCCCCCCTCCGACGTCTCGAGCAGGGGGTGTCGTCTGAATCTTGTCGGGTGGCGGGGTCGCGGGGTCCGGCACCGCTCCCCCACTGCCTGAAGGGCGTGGGAGGTACCCCGTCACCGGACCCCGCTCGGCTCGGCTGCTGGGCACCGCGCGCTGGAGCCGACCTGATCCGGACGACACCTCCTAACGCCGTCGTCGTACGGCGATCCGTGTGAGTTCCTCGATGTCGAACGCGGACCGGCCCGGTGTGCCGTAGCGGGTGAGTTTCCCGCGGCTCACCCACTTGCGGATCGTCGCCTCGGACACACCCGCGGCGAGCGCGGCCACTTTGGTCGGTACCAGACGGTGGGACGGCGGTTTCCTCATGCGCCGACAGCCCTCCGCCGTTGTTCGACGAGCGGTCGCAGGGTGATCCATTCGCGCAGTTCCCAGGTGTGCCCCGACGAGCACCGGATGCTGGTGCCGTCCGCGGTCCGCTGCCGCGGCGACGTGGTGATCCTTCCGGCGCAGCCGGCCACCACGCACTCCCAGGTGAGCACGTGGGGTTCCCCGGGTTCCGGGTCGATGGTGCGCAGCAGATCCAGCCGCAGGGCGTCGATCTCGTCCGCGAAGTCCGCCGCCGGCGGCTGTTCCGTGAGCCACTCCAGGTGGCGCAGCAGGAAATGCGCCAGGCGGGGAACAGAGCGCGCGGGTGCGACGCCACCGAGCTCGTCGGTGACGAACCCGGCCCACGACTCGAGAACGGCGAGGATGTGGTGCCGGGCGTCGAGCGCGGACACGTTCAGGTGGTCCCGGCTCCGGCTCCCGGACACCCGCGTGTGGTGCATGCGCCTGGACAGGGGCGAGACGTGGTGCAGGCTCTCCTGGTAGAGGCCGGGGAGCGCGCGCAGGTCGCTTTCCAACTGCCGGACGCGCGAGGTGCTGAGGGCGGACGCGGCCGCTTCGCCGGGGACCTTGTCCGGAGTTTCTGGGCAGGCGTGCGACTCCAATTCGATCTCCATTCCGAGGTGGCTTGCCCGGCGACCGTCACGGATGACAAGAGCTGCCTGTGGGGACCGCCCGGTCGCGGTCGGGCCGGCGGCCCGCGGGAGGAACGGGGGCGCGGCGGAGGATTCACCCGTGGCCCGGCGAACAGCGGTCCTTTTCCCTCCGGCCCGGACGCACAGGGAGATTTCCATGGTGCGGTTCGGGGTGTCAACGCCGTGCATGCGCGGTCGATCGCCGCTACAGAGGAACTCCAGATTCACTCAGGCGCTCCCTCCGAGTGCCCCGCCGTCCGAACCCGAGGAGATGCCTGTGACGTCCGACGCGACCCGTGACACCGGCCAGGAGGCCGTCTCCCACGCCCGCCGCATCACCACCGACCTGCTCCGCCGCGTCGAGGACAGGCTGAGTTCCCTCCTCGCGGCCGAGCGCGAGGTGTGGGCGGAGGTGCACGAGGGGGCGGTCGTCCCCGTCGACGCGCTGGCCGAGCTGATGGCGTCGGGCGGCAAGCGCATCCGGCCCGCCTTCTGCGTCACCGGCTATCTCGCCGCCGGCGGTGATCCCGACGCCCCCGGGATCGTGGCGGCCGGCGCGGCCCTGGAGATGCTGCACATCTCCGCCCTCGTCCACGACGACGTCCTGGACGACTCCAGCAGGCGGCGCGGGCTGCCGACCGTCCACACGAAGCACGCGGCGCTGCACGACAGCCGCGGATGGCAGGGTGAGTCACGCCGGTACGGCGAGGGCGTGGCCGTACTCGTCGGCGACCTCGCGCTCGTCTACTCCGACGCGTTGATGACCGAGGCGCCGAGGCAGGTGCTCCCGGAGTGGAACCGGCTGCGCTCCGAAGTGATGATCGGCCAGTACCTGGACGTCCACGCGGCCGCCGAGTTCTCCGCATCGCCCCGCAGCGCCCGTCTGATCGCAAGGATCAAGTCCGGCCGGTACACCATCCACCGGCCCCTCGTGGTGGGCGCGAAGGCCGCGGGCCGCGACGAACTCGCCCCCGTCTTCGAGGAGTACGGCGAGGCGGTGGGCGAGGCGTTCCAGCTCCGTGACGATCTGCTGGACGCCTTCGGCGACTCCACGGACACCGGCAAGCCCACCGGCCTCGACTTCACCCAGCACAAGATGACGCTGCTGCTGGGCTGGGCGATGCAGCGCGACGAGCGCGTCCACGGCCTGATCACGGAGCCGGGCCACACACCCGGCGAGGTGCGCCGCCGCCTGGTGGACACCGGTGTCCCCGCCGACGTCGAGAGGCACATCGCCGGTCTCGTCGAGCGGGGCTGCAAGGCCATCGCCGACGCGCCCATCGACCAGGTGTGGCGCGGTGAACTGGCGGACATGGCCCGGCGGGCCGCCTACCGCAGCGCCTGAGCCCGGCGCCTCCCGGATCCCGGGCGGCCGCCGTGCCGCCGGGCGCCGAGCCGCACCACAGTGCCGCTCTACCGGCGCTCCAGCAGCGCTGCCGATACTCGCTGGGAGCTCCAGGGCCGAAGAGCCTCCTCCCGGATGTCGACGCGAAGGGATTCCTGTGTCCAATCCTGAAGCCGTGCTCGCCCGGATACGCGAGTACATGGTGGGCCCCACGCGGTTCATGAACCTCTACACCTGCTTCGAGCTCGGCCTGGTGGACGCGCTGCGCAAGGAGCCCGGCCTGACCGCGGCCCGGATCGGCGCCGCGGTGGGCGCGAAGCCCGATGCCGTGGAGCAGCTGCTGCACCTGCTGGTGAAGGAGGGATTCGTCGCCCGGGACGAGACCACCGGCGGCTACACCCTCGACGCGCTCGCGGACGTCGCCGAGACGGACCTCCAGCGCGTCCTGACCTTCATGGGCATGATCAAGACGGGCATGCTGCGGCAGCTGTACTACCTCTCCGACAGCGTGTTGGCCGGCAGCGTGGTCGGCCTGAAGGAGCTCTACGGGTTCGAGGGAACGATGTTCGAGGCGGCGGCCGAGGTCGAGGAGGTGCGCGCCGCCTGGGGGCCGCTGGCCCGGAACGAGACCGCCAGTGTCTATCCCTGGTTCTTCCGCAGTTTCGACGTCCCGGCCGGGGCGCGGGTGCTTGACGTGCAGGGCGGCAACGGGCTCGGGGCGATCATGACGTACCAGCTGAAGGGGTCGCCCGGCCTGCGGGTGACCACCTTCGACCGGCCCGCCCTGGAGGCCGAGTGCCTGCGGAACTTCGAGGCGCGGGGCGTCGCGGAGCACTGCTCGTTCATGGGCGGTGACGTCCTGGAGTCCCTTCCGGGCGGGTTCGACGTGATGCTGCTCAAGCACTTCGTGGACATGTACGACGAGGACGAGGTCCGCACCATCTTCGAAAACGCCCACCGGGCGCTGGAGCCCGGCGGGCGGATCGTCGTCCTCGCGCCCGTGTACCCCGAGGACATCGGGGACACCGACGACTACCAGGCCGACTTCTTCCCGGCCTACATCCTCGGCTGCGTGGTGGGACGCGGCGGACTGCAGAAGCTGTCCACCTACCGGAGCTGGCTGGAGGAGAGCGGGTTCGAGGTCACGAAGGTGAGCGCCAAGGACCCCGCCGACGTCCCGCCGGACGCCATCATCAACCGCGTCGTCATCTGCGCGACCAAGCGGGCCTGAGCCGTCCGGCCCCGGAGGCCGGCCGCCCGGTGGGAGCAGCCGGCCTCCAGGGCATCAGGCGGCGTAGAGGTCGAACGTCGAGCCGCGCCGGGGGCCGGCGACGACATCCAGCTGGGGGTCGACGACCAGCATCGCCTGGTGCAGCCGCTGCAGCCGCGGCGAGGGCTCGACGCCCAGCCCCTCGATCAGCCGGAGGCGCAGCCGGTGGTAGACGTCGAGGGCCGACGCCTGCCGGCCCGACCGGTACAGCGCCAGCATGGCCTGTGAGTGCAGGCCCTCGTGCTGCGGGTGACGTGCCGTCAACTGCGCCAGTTCCGGCAGGAGTTCGTTGTGCCGGCCGAGCCGCAGGTCGGCGTCGATCCTCCGTTCGACGGTACCGAGGCGGCTTTCCTCCAGGCGCATGACCTCTATCCTCAGGACGGGCCCGGTCCGCACGTCGACCAGGGCCGGCCCCTGCCACAGGGCCAGCGCCTGCCGGAAGCGGTCGGCCGCGGCCGCGTCGTCGCCGGCGTCGAAGGCCGACCTGCCCTCCGCGGCCATGCGCTCGTACGCGTGCACGTCGACGCTCTCGGGGGGCGTCTCCAGCGCGTAGCCGCCGTGCCGGGTGGTGAGGACCTCCTTGACCGCGCCGGGGGAGTCGGGGCCCATGGCGCTGCCGAGGCGCCGGCGCAGCTTGAGTATGTAGGTCTGGAGGGTGGCCAGCGCGCTCTGCGGCGGCTCGGTCCCCCACAGCTCCTCCATGAGGGTGGAGACGGGCACCACCCGTCCGGGGGAGAGGGCGAGCAGGGACAGGATCTGCCGCGGTTTGGCGGCCGTCGGGACAATGGATTTCTCGTTGATCTCGGCACATAAAGTACCCAGTACCTGAATTTTCATATTTCCCCCGTGCTTCCTCGAGTCCTTCTTGGCAGACCACGATGGGCGTGAAAGGGCCGGCCAGGCTGCGTGGCACGTACAACATGACGGCGCCTCGGGAGACGGACCGGCGGACCTCAGGACCATGAAGCGCCGGTCTGTCCGGATCGTTTCGGTGCCGCGTGTGCCCATCAGTGTTGTCCATGGGACTTGAGCGGGACTGTTCGCCGGCTTGGCGCCGGCTTGGTGACCGCTCGGCGACCGCGGCCGGTCGCCGAGCCGAAGCCAAGCCGACGCCGAGCCGCCGGAAGGTCCCGCTCGCGTCCCGCCCGGGACTATCCGCCGAGGCGTCGCAGCAGGTGGACCCGGCGCAGCCGCCCCATGGTCCGGTACAGGACCTCCGCGGTCAGGGCATGGGTGAAGAAGTACCAGCCCAGTCGCTGCGGGTCCTCCCCTATCAGGCCCGCCGCGACGATGGTGTCGACGGCCTTCAGCGCCTCGTCGATCCCGATCGACGAGGCCCCGGCGACGGCGTCGATGGCGAAGCTGCGGCCCGCGACGGAAGCGATGGACAGCAACTCGGCCGCGACCGGGTCGAGTCGGGCGACGCGGTCCAGCACCACCTCGCGCACGGGCGCCGGCACCGGTGCCGTACGGACCCGGCTCGGGCACGTGTCGTCGTCGAACACCTTGATCAGTTCGCGCAGGTAGAACGGATTGCCCCCGGTGCGGTCCCGCAGGTCCTCGGCGGTGGCCTCGCCGACCTCCCGCCGGAGCATGGCGCTCGCCAGGGCCCGGGTCTCCGCGACGTTCAAGCCGCTCAGCTCGACCTGGATCGTCTCCGCACGGGCCAGCGCTGCCGACGTCCCGGTCAGGGCCGCCGCCCCGTCGGACCGGTAGCACACGGCCACCAGCAGGCGGCTCGCCCGCACCGACTCGGCCAGGTGGGCCAGCAGCCGCAGTGAGTCCGGGTCCGCCCGGTGCAGGTGATCGAGGACGATCACCAGCGGTGTGGTGCGGGACGCGCCGGTCAGGTAGTGGACGATCGCCTCGAACTGCCGCAGGGTGGTGTCCGCGTCCGCGCCGTCCAGGGGCGGCCGGGGATCCCCGCCGAGCACCTCGGCCACGGGCCCCGGGACCGGGTGCCGCGGGCAGTGGGTGCCCGCCATGGTCAGCACCTGCCGCCAGGGCCACAGCGGGGGCGTGGTGACATGGCCGGGGCAGGCGCCCCACAGCACCGGCGCCTCTGCCGTCATGCCGGTGAACCGCCGCAGCAGACTGGTCTTGCCGATACCCGGTTCACCGGACACGGTCAGCACGCGTCCCCGGCCGAGTGCGGCCGCGGCCGAGACCGCCGCCAGGTGCCGCAGCGCCGGCTCGCGGCCCACGAAGACCTCCTCGTCCGCGGCCGGTCCGGGCCGCGGGGGGCCGGGCACCCGGACCTGCCGTGCGGTCCCGGGCCTGCCCGGCGCCGTCATGACCGGGCCGGCCGGGGGCGGACGCCAGTCGAGTGCCGGGGCGTGGCTGAGAATCTCGCGCTCGAGATGCTGCAGCGCCGGTCTCGGGTCGATGCCCAGCTCCTCTCCCAGCCGCCTCTGGTTGGTCCGCAGCACCGCCAGGGCGTCGGCCTGCCGGCCGGCCCGGTACAGCGCCAGGCTCAGGAGTTCGCAACCGTACTCGCGCAGCGGATGCGCCTGCACGAAGGCCTCCAGCTCGGCGACCGCCACCTCGTGGGCCCCCACGGCCAAGAGCGCCGCGCAGCGCCCCTCGGTGACCGACAACCGCAGTTCCTTCAGCCGGGTCACCTCCGCCGCCACGTGGACGGAATGGGACACCTCCGTGTAGGCCTCGCCCCGCCACAGGGCCAGCCCGGCCTCGAACTCGCTCAGCGCCTTGTGCGGATCCCCCCGGTTCCACGCCTGCCATCCCGCCTTGGCGTGTCTTTCGAACCGGTGGACGTCCACCTCCACGACGCGGCCGTCCAGCAGATAGCCGCGGTCACTGGTGCGCAGCACCTTCGGCGGTGTCCGTGGCGCCCGGCCCGGTTCCAGCGCCCTGCGGAGGTTGGCCACATAGGACTGCAGTGAGGTCATCACCGAGGACGGCGGGGACTGCGCCCACAGGGCTTCCAGTATGACGTCCACCGGCACCGGCCGGCCCGCCCGGCTGACCAGTAACGCAACCAGTTTGTGTTGTTTGGGAGCCCCCAGGTCCACCGGCCGGCCGGCGACCACCGCCTCCAGTGGACCCAGCGCCCGGAACTCCACCATGGGGGAGGCGATTCTCTGCATTTCCGGCGACTGCGCTTCGGACCACCGGATGAATTCCACCGGCGCGTCGAACGATGTCGCAAATAATTCCACGTCACTCATATCGTTCATTCTTCCAAGACGGTGGCAGGGAAGGTATGGCGATGAATCACCCCGGCAGGGGTGAGGTGAATGCGTGGCATGCCGGAGCCGGGGAAGGGCGGGGAAGCGGGTGCGCGGTGCGGCAGAGTGCCGCCACCGGCTACGGGAGCCATGAATTCCGGTGGGTGAGGCGGGCGGCTGAAGGGGGTGACGCCTGCGGAAGACGGACTGCATGAACGCAGGCGTCGCGCTTCACGGACGTCCCCCCCGACGGTGCGAAGGCAATGGCGAACCCCCGTCGGGCCCCACGCATGCTTGAGTATGTTAATCGGATAGATTGCTGTCAAGGTCGGCGTCGACATCGGTGTGTGAGGCCTATATCTATTTTCTGATCATGCGACGGTTCGGGAAGAATTCAGGCTTCGTCGGCGGACAGCGCGCAGTCGGGGGCGGGATCGGCCGGGACGGCGTACTCGCCGCGCGCCATCCGGTAGCCGAGCTGGAAGCGGTGCTCGGCGCCGTACTGCTTGCGCAGCGAGGCGATGTGCCCCTGCACGGACCGCAGACTCATGCCGAGGCGGCGCGCGATCGCCTTGTCGGAGCGGCCTTCGATCAGCAGTGCCTTGATGGCCCGACGCACGTCGGGCACCACCTCGCGGGCCGCGTCCGCCGCCCGCACCGGCCGGAACGGGAACCGCTCGGCCCGTACCCAGGCCTTCTCGAAGACGCCCCTGAGGAACGTGAGGACGGCGCCGTCCCGGATCACCGCCACGCTGTGGGAGCGTTCGGCACCGGGGATGAAGGCGACCTCGTCGTCGATGACGATCAGCCGGTCGAAGAACTCCGGGAGCGTGCGCACCTCCACGCCCTGGTGCGCCATGACCTTCTGTACGTATTTCTTCGTGGGCTCGGAGAACCGGGCGCTGTGCTGGAAGAGCGCCCGCATCGGGACCCGACGGGTCAGCGGGGCGTGCACCGCCGCGTGGAGCCAGTCCGGCGTGGCCCCGGGGCCCGGTTCGTCCGGCTGGGCCGTGAGGATCTCGCGCTTCGCCCGCCACAGCGCGTCACTGATCGCCTCCTGGACGGCTCCCGGGCGCTCGACGTACCGGATCGGGCCCGGCGTCCCGGTGCCGGTGCCTTCGGCGAGGAGCAGCCGGTCCGCGGTCTTCGTGGCGTACCGTTCGAGACTGCCGAGGGTGTCGGCGATCCGCAGCAGGGACTCCAGCGGTGAGTCGGCGGAGGACAGGGTCTCCCGCGTCCGGCTGCTGCCTGTGCTCATGACGTCATCCTTTCCGTGGAATCGACCCGGGCACGGGGCCGGGGCCACGGGCACCCCGTGACCCCGGCCGGCGAGGGGCTCCCGGAGCAGCGCGGCCGTACCCGGGGGCAGCAGGGCGTGAGTGTCCCGGCGGAGCCGCGCCGCGACGGGCCCGCTCGACCCGGCCGTGCCGGCCCCGGGAGCGCCGCGGGCGCAGGGCGGCACGGGGAGCGGGCCGTCGCGCGGTGGCCCTCCCGGGGCGGGGACCGCGGGCGGCGGCCGGCCCGGCGACGACCGGGCCACCGGCGCCCACCGGGCGGGGAGTCACCCGGCCGCGGGCGACGGGACCACGGACAGGGCCGGGGCGGAGACCCGCCGGTCGGCCGTACCCGCTCCCGCCGCGCCCGCCCGGTGCGTGGGAAGTCCGCGGGGACGACGGGCGCGACCGCGGGACGAGGACACGTGCCGGCGGGGACCCGCTTGCCCGCCGGGTTCCGACGGCCCCACGAGAAGCCCGGGTTCCACCCGGCAGCGGCGCACGCGCATGTGATTCCCCCTGTTTCCCGATCCCCGGCCCCTCATGACCGGCTCCCCGGGACGACAGCAGCCCGCAGGTCCTCCGCCCCCCTGCCGACGGTCCCCCTGTCAGATCTTTGGTGAACACTCCGGAAGTCGCAACCCCGTTCGCCGGTCACCCCAGCGATCCTGGCTCGATACTCTAGTCGTGCGGGTCGAGCGGGGCCGTTCGATGCCCCGGCGCCTTCACCAGCCTCTCCGGGTGTGCGACGATCTCGGGCCGATGGACCTCCACGTCCCAGTCCTCGGGCGCGACGGGGACGAGCGCGAGGGAGATCACCTCCTCCTCGACCTCGAACGCCTCCCGCACAGCGGTCGTCACCAGCTCCACCAGGCGCGACCGCTGCTCGTCGGTGAGGGATTTCGGGAAGTGCCGAATGGTCACGTGGGGCATCAGGGCGTCCTCGTCCTTCGTGTCGTGAAGTGTGGCGCGGATCGTGGTGCGGCGCGCTGGAGGGCCTTGACCAGCTCGCCGATGCCCGGCTCGCGCAGCGCCCCGTAGTGATCGGTCTCCAGCCGGACGACGGTGGGCGGTGGCGTCGCGCGGTCCTGCGCGCGTTCGATGAAGGAGGGCGTGTCGCCACGCGCCCGGAACACCGTCACGGGCGCCGAGACCCGGCGTGCGGCCAGGTCGACGGGGTCGTGGGTGAACCCGTAGGTACGGCAGACCACGGCCACCACGCGGCGGATCAGCCCGGGATCCAGCTGCGGGAACCGGCGGTCGACGAACCGCGCGAAGCTCTCCGCGTCGGTGGACCGGCGCAGGCACTCGTCGAGGTCCGGGCCGCCGGGGAGCGCCCCGGCGAAGACGGAGAAGAGGATGGCGGTGAAGACGGGATCGGCGAAGTCGGCCACCGCCGGGGCCGGCGCCGTCCGCGGGGCGCCGGCCACCCGGGGCGATCCCGGAGCCAGCAGGAACAGCCGCTCCACCCGCTCGCCCGCCTGCTCCAGCTGCCACGCCGTCTCGTAGGCGACCCGCGCGCCGAAGGAGTAACCCCACAGCGTGTATGGTCCCTCCGGCTGGACGCGCCGCAGCGCCGCCACGTCGGCGGCGGCCATCTCCTCGACGGACGCGAACGGCGTCTCGCCCTCGTTGACACCGTACGACTGGACACCGTGGACCGGGCGGTCCCCGGGCGCGCGGGCCGCGAGCAGCCGCAGGTTCATCGTGACCCCACCGAGCCCGGGCCAGCAGAACACGGACGGGCCGCCGCCCCCGGACCGCAGCGGGGTGATCCGGGAGGCGTGGGCGGCGGCCCTGGTGCTCACCGCCTCGGCCAGCTTCGCCACCGTGGTCGCCTCGAACAGCAGCTGGAGCGGCATGTTGCAGCCGAACGCCTCGTTGATCCGCTTGACCAGGGCGACCGCGATCAGTGAGTTCCCGCCGAGCTGGAAGAAGTCGTCGTGGACGGAGACGAAGTCCCGTTTCATGGCCGTCCGCCACAGATCGCACAGCCGCGCCTCGATCCGGTTGCGCGGCTCCACCACTGGAGGGGAGTGTGCCGCCGTCTCCTCGACGTACCCTTCGAGGGCCCTGGTGTCGAGCTTGCCGCTGGGAGTGTGCGGCAGTTCGGGCACCACCAGGATCCGGCTCGGGAGCATGAACTCGGGCAGGGACGAGGCCAGATCGTCCCTGATCAGCTCCTCCGGCCCCTTCATGTGCACCTGGTCCTCGTCCATGCCCTCGTGGCGGAGCTGCTTCTCGCTGACCGTGCCGCCGACGCAGAAGTACGACGGTCCGGTGGGCCGTAGGGCCTCGCGCAGGATCGCCGTCATGCGCCTGGCGGCGGGCAGGTCGTCTCCGGTGCGCGAGCTGTAACCCGCGGGCATGAGGCCCAGGCGGCGGGTGTTCATCATCAGGTGCTGCACCTCGCGGCCCAGGTCCAGGTAGCCCATCCGCTCCCTGCCCCGCTCGGCGGCGCGGCTGACGAGCGTGATGCCGAAACCGGACCGGTCGTACACCGCCTGGTTGATGGCGACCACGTGCCGTTTGGTGATCAGCTCGCGGCTGACCGGGTGCAGCCGGCCCTCCCGGTACAGGTACTGACCGCTGGGCGGACCGGCCTCGCTGCCGGGATGGAACTGCACGTAGATGTCGAGGAAGCGCTGTGCGGGTGCCTGCGCCCGTGCCGCGGACCAGGGCACCAGCTCGAAGGAGCCCAGGTAGTGGTCCTCCTCGTCGCAGCCCAGGAGCCGCACCAGGGAGCCGTCGTGCGCCGCCTCGGCGAGGGCGAGGCCGTGGGCGGGCAGCACCTCGTCGAACAGGCCGGCCATGTGCCCGGCCTCGATTTCCAGGACCTCGTGGATGTTCTTCTTGTACACCGGCTCGATCGCCGACCTGCGGCCGATGAAGTGCACCCGGGCCCCCGGGCGGGCCGCTGCCCCGAGACCGTGGACCAGCACCAGCTCGTGATGGACCGGGTGGTAGTAGTAGTGCCCCGCCGCCAGGCCGCCGATCCCGGCGAGTTCCAGGTACAGCTGTGTCGCGTAGAGGGATCCGGGGGAGGCGTACGCGTACTTCGGCAGCAGTCGCTCGTCGCTGTGGTGCTGTCCGAAGTCGCGGAGTACCACGCCGAGTTCGTCCAGGGTCAGCTCCTCGGGGCGACGCGGTCCGGCCCCCTCGGTCCGCCGTTCGATCGCCGCCAGCACGTCCGCTGCCTTGAGCGGGCCGCCCTCGTAGAAGCGGTAGGTCTTGCGGGCGAAGGCCCGGCGCCGCTGCTCGGGGCCCGCGGTGGCGCCGGGCAGACGCACGGTGGGCCGCCCGGACAGACCGGCCGCGTCCCGTACTCCCGGGTCCGACAGCTGGGCCCTGACCTGGAGCTTGGACGACTTCGACACGTGATGCCGGCCGAACTCCCCCTGGTCCATCAACGCGGCCTCCCGGGGGCTGAGTTCGACGCACGCCACCAGGCTCCGGGCTCCGGTGGGCGGATCGGTGCGCACGAGCACGGCGGCGTTCCTCACCCAGTCGTGGGCCTCGATGGCCAGGCGTATCTCGTCCAGCTCGATCCGGAAGCCCCGCAGCTTCACCTGGTTGTCGGCCCGGCCCGTGAACTGGACGCTCCCGTCGGGGTTCCAGTGGGCCAGGTCACCGGTGCGGTACAGCCGGTCGTGCCCGGACGCCCCCGGCCGCGGGTGCGGCCGGAAACGGTCGGCGGTGAGGTCGGGCCGGTGCAGGTAGCCGCGTGCCAACTGGACACCGCTGATGTGCAGTTCACCCGTCGTGCCGTGGGCCACGGAGCGGCCCTCGGCGTCCAGGATGTGATAGCTCAGACCGGGCACGGGCGTGCCGATCGGAAGGCTCTCGGGTCCCTCGTCGAGGGTGGCGGGGTCGACGGTGTGGGCCGAGGTGTTGATGGTGCACTCGGTGGGGCCGTAGAGATTGACCAGGGCGGTCCCCGGCAGCGTCCGGGTCAGTTTCCTCGCGAGCGTCCGGGACAGTGCCTCACCGCCGCTGAAGAGGTGGGTGAGCGAGGTGCAGCGGCCGAACTCGTCGGTGTCCACGAGGGCCTGGAGGAGGGTCGGCACGCACTGCAGGGTCGTGACGGCGTGACGGGTGACGGCCTCGATGAGGCGCGGGGGGTCCCGGTGGATGCCACCGGACCCGATCACGACCCGGCTTCCACAGGCGGGGGCCAGGATCTCCCACTGGGCGGCGTCGAAACCGACCGGGGTCTTCTGCAGGACCGTCTTGGCCGCGTCGAGCGCAAAGGCGTCGGCGAGCCAGCGCATCTGGTGGACGACGGACCGGTGCTCGATCGCCACGCCCTTGGGCTCCCCGGTGCTGCCCGAGGTGTAGACGACGTACGCCAGGTCCGCGGGGCGCGGGCCGTCGGGCAGTTCGGCGGCGTCCGCGCCGGACCGGCCCTTCATGAACTCCACGACGTCCTCGAAAGTGATGACGACGGTCTCCGCGGTGAGGACATCCGCCAGCCGGTTCCGCAGGAGTCCCTGCGTGAGGACGACGCCCGTGCGGGCGTCCCGCACGAGGCGGCGGATGCGTTCCTCCGGATAGTCGGGCGGGAGCGGCAGATAGGCTCCGCCCGAGCGCAGGATGCCCCAGACGCCGGTCATCAGGTCCAGTGACGGCTCGACGAACAGTCCCACGCAGTCGTCCGCGCCGACGCCGAGGTGGTGCAGGTACCGGGCGACGTCGTCGGCCTGGTCGGCCAGTTCGCGGAAGGTGAGCGACTCGCCCCCGTCGATGACGGCGATGTCGCCGGGGCGGGCACGGACCTGGGCGTTCAGCAGATCGGGCAGGCATGTCCCGCCGGTGTCCTGTCTCTTCATCAATGCATCCCCGTATCGGATAGGTCTTCGACCTCCGGCTCGAACGTACGGATTCGGGCCACGGGCGGCGCCGCGGCCGACCCCCGCAATCCATGCAGTGCGGCAACCCGAACCATGGAACGCGTGGTCATCGCGCACGGGGCACGGCAGATTCGGGACCGGCACGTGCCCACGGGGCGCACCGCACCCGCAGCACATGCCGGACAGAACCGATCCGGAGGGCTCTGTGACCGAACTGTTCACCGGCAGCGTCGTCGGCTCACTCGAGGAACTCGTGGGCAACACCCCGATGCTGCGGCTGGGACTTGCCGGGCTGCCCGCCGGCGCCCATGTGCTGGCCAAGCTGGAGGCGGCGAATCCGCTGTCCAGCATCAAGGACCGCGCCGCCCTGTTCATGCTGCGCGCTGCCGAGGAGGCGGGGACCTTGCGCCCCGGTGCGACGATCATCGAGTCCACCTCGGGCAATACGGGTATCGCCCTCGCCGCGCTGGCCGCCGCCCGCGGCTACGGCTGCCGGATCGTGCTCCCCGACAACGCCTCGCGGGAACGTCTGCGGACCCTGCACGTCCTGGGCGCCGAGGTCGAACTCACCGACCACGCCCTCGGCTTCGCCGGCTGTGTGGAGCGCGCCGAGGAACTGCACGCCGCGATCCCCGGATCCTGGTACGCCGCCCAGCATGTGAACGCCGACAACGTACGGGCCCACTACGAGACGACCGGCCCGGAGATCTGGCGGGACACCGGCGGCCGGGTCGACCACCTGGTGTGCGGCGTCGGCACCGGCGGCACCCTGACCGGGATCGCCCGCTTCCTGCGGGAGCGCAACCCCCGGGTGAGGGTCGTGGCCGTGGAACCCGCGGGCTCGCCCCTGCTGTCCGGCGGCGAACCCGGACCGCACCGCATCCCCGGCCTGAACGGCGGGTTCACCAGCCCGGTCACCGATGTCACGGTCATCGACGAGGTGATCATCGTCGAGGACGAGGACGCCGCGGCCACCACCCGCTCCATCGCCGCCTCCACCGGACTGCTGGTCGGCGTCTCGTCGGGCGCCGCCGCGTACGGCTGCGTGGAACTCGCACGCCGGCACGACCTGACCGGTGCCACGGTCGTCACCGTCTTCCCGGACACCGGAGAGCGCTACCTCAGCTGGTGGTCCGAGGCCCACCCCGTAGAAACCGCGCACGGGCGACCGGCCCGCACACAGGAACGGAGCGCCACCGACACATGAATCCCGAGCGTTCGCTGCTGCTCATCGGCGCCACCGACGAAACGGTGGCCAAGGCCAGGCGACTGGGCCTGCACGTCCTGCTGCTGCAGCACCCCACCAAGGTCACCGCCGAGCAGGAGCGCCTCGCCGACCACGTGGAGGTCGTCGACTACACCCGATGGGACCTGGTCGAGCCGCTGGTCAAGCGGCTCCACGACGCCCCGGGCTTCACCGCCGCCACCTCGATCACCGAACCGGGCCTGGAGAACGCGGCCCGCGTCAACGACCTGTTCGCCCTGGGCGGCACCGGCTACGAGGTGACCCGGCGCTTCCGCGACAAGGCGGTCATGCGCGAGCACCTGGCCGGGCTCGACCCCGACGCGGTCCGTGCCGCACCGCTGCGCGTGCGCGAGGACCTGGACGCCTTCGGGGAGAGGCACGGCTACCCCTTCATTGTGAAGCCGACCGACGCCACCGCCGGCATCGGTGTGCACCGCCTCGACGGGCCCGCCGACGCCGATCGGGTCTGGGCCGAGGTGCGGCGGCTGTCCGGCACCAGGACGGACCGGGTCTCGACGCTGCTGCTGCTCCAGGACTTCCTGATGGAGGAGTACCTCGACGGCCCGGAGTACAGCGTGGAGTCCTTCAGCTCCGCCGGACGTCATGTCGTCATCGCCGTCACCGAGAAGTTCACCGACCCCGCGCACTTCGCCGAACTGGGACACGCGGTCCCCGCCCGGATCGGTGCCGCGGTCGACGAGCGGATCCGTGCGGCCGTCATCGGGTTCCTGGACCGGATCGGTGTCGAGGACGGCGTCTGCCACACCGAGATCCGGATCGGCGCCCGCGGTCCCCGCGTCATCGAGAGCCACAACCGGATCGCCGGTGACACCATCACCGACCTGGTGCACAGCGTCTACGGCATCGACACCGTCACGCTCGCCCTCGCCGCGCCCTTCGGCCTGGCCGGGGAACTCCCCGACCGGCCCGAGGCGCACGGCGGGGCCGCCGTGCGGTCGGTGGTGGGCCGGCCGGGCGACATCGTGGAGTCGGTCGACGGCGTGCCCGAGGCGCAGGCCCTCGCCGACGTCCTGGCGGTGCGCATCAGCGCCAGGCCCGGGGAAACGGTGCGGCCCCTGCGGGACAACTGGGACCGCCTCGGCCTGGTCGCCGTGACCGGTGAGGACACCACCGCGGCGATCCGGCGCGGCGCCGAACTCATCGGCGACGTGCTGAAGGTCCGGACGAGGAGCCCCGGCGGCCGGCCGGGCCTGGCCGAAGCCGCCCCGGTGAGCGAACGGACGGTGATCCGGTCGTGAGCGTCCTCGTCCTGCACCGCAACCCCTTCGCCGCCTTCCCCTACCGCCGGTGGCTGGACGGCGACACCCCCGGCCTCGACCGCCGCACGCCGTACTCCGGCTCCCTCGTCGTCCTCGCCGCCCGCGACAAGATCGAACTGGCCGGCGAGGAGATCCCGGGACCCGCCGACCACGACTTCACCCACCTCGAGCTCTTCGACACCCTCGACGACGAGGCGGTGCCGGCCCGCGCGCTCGCCCTCGCCGAGGAGCACCGGATCACCCATGTCATCGCCCACCACGAGGCGGACGTGGCCCTCGCCGCCCGGCTGCGCGAGCGCCTCGGCCTCGACGGGGCGTGGAGCGCCGACATCGCGCCCTTCCGTGACAAGGCCCTGATGAAGCGGCTGGCGCGGCAGGCCGACGTCGAGGTCGCCCCGTACACCGTGCCGGGCACCGCCCGGCAGGCCCGCGACTTCACCGGGCGGCACGGCTTCCCCGTGGTGCTGAAGAACCGGGCGGGCTACAACTCCATCGGCCTGAGCGTCATCGCCGACCGGGACGAGCTGGAAGCGCGGCTCGCCCGGGCCTACCGGGACGGCCCGCGGGAGGACTTGCTCATCGAGGCCTACGTGCCCGGGCGGATGTGCCACGTCGACGGGCTGGTGGTGGACGGCCGCACCGTGGCCGCCTGGCCTTCCCAGTACCAGTACGACCTGGCCTCGTTCGGGGCCGACCCCGGACCGCGCGTCGACCTGACCCTGGACATGGACGACCCGCTCACCCCCCGGCTGCTCGCGCTGGTCGAGCGGACCCTGGCGGCCCTGAGGCCCGAGGGCTCGCGACTGCGCACCCACGCCTTCCACGCGGAGGTCTTCCACACGCCCGACGACCGTCTGGTGCTGTGCGAGATCGCGGGCCGGTCGGGCGGCGCGAAGATCCGGGAGGTCTTCGAGACTCTCTTCGGAATCCAGCTCGCCGTGCAGGTGACCCGGGCGGAGGCCGGCCTCGCGCTGCCCGTGATCGAGGGCGCCACGGACGACGGGGCGCCGCTGCGGCCGCGCTGCATGTCGGGACAGGTGCTCACCATGAAGCGGCCCGGCCTGGTGCGCTCGCTCCCCGCCGCCCCCGACGAGGAGTGGGTGAGGGGCTTCTGGCTCTTCGCCGAGGAGGGCCAGGTGATCGCCCCGGCCGCGGGCTCCGCGGACTTCCTCACGGCGGCCGTGGGTTCGGCCCCGACCCGCGCCGAATGCGAGCGCCGGCTGCGCGACCTCGGCGCCCGGATCGTCGCCGGGACGGAGATCGTGGCGCTGCCCGGGGACGCCGCCCGGACCCGGCCCGGACGCGACGCCGAGCCGGCGGAGGCGTCATGACGCGGAAGCTGTCCTCCGTCCGCTTCAAGTACATGCTGGGCATGGTCGTCGACGCGACCGGCAGCGGCATGTACCTGCCGCTGTCGCTCCTCTACTTCCATCACGTCACCGGTCTGCCGCTCACCCGGGTCGGCGCCATCGTGACGACGGCCGCGGTCGTCGGCCTGGTGAGCAACCCGGTCACCGGCGTCCTCATCGACCGCTTCAGCGCCCGCACCGTGCTGGTGGGCGGATACGTGCTGCGGGCCTCGGCGTTCTGCGCCTACCCCCTGGTCGACAACGGCGCGGCCATGTTCGCGGTGATGCTGCCGGTGGCCCTCGGCGACACCTCCTACCCGCCGGCCATCCAGTCCTTCGTGGCGGAGATCGTGCGGGGCACCGAGCGGGACAAGCTGCTCGCCCTGCAGCGCAGTCTGCGCAACGCCGGGCTGGGCGTGGGCGGCCTCCTCGCGGGCGCGGCCCTCGCCCTCGACGAGTCCGGGTTCTCCTTCGTCGTGCTCGGGGCCGCCGCCGGCTACCTGCTGTCCGCCGGACTGCTCAGCACGATCCGCACCGGCACGCCGGCCCGGCCCCGGGACGGCAGGGTCTCCCGCAGGGGCGGCTACCGGATGGTGGCGCGCAACCGCCCGTTCCTGGGCCTCACCCTGCTGAACGTTCCGACGGCCTTCGGGTACATGGTGCTGTCCGTGGCCCTCCCGGTGTACCTCACCCGTGAACTGGACGCACCCGTATCGCTGGTGGGCGTCCTGTACGCGGTCAACACGGTCGGCATCGCGGTGCTGCAGATCCCGGTCACCCGGGTTCTGGTCATGTACCGCAGGACGCGTGCGGTGGCGCTCGGAGCGGGTATCTTCGCGCTGTCCTTCGTCGGCTTCGCGGTGCTCGGCAGCCTGTCGACCGGGGCCGTACTGATCGCCGGCGTGTTCGCCGCGACCGCGGCGTTCACCGCGGGCGAGCTGCTGCACGGGGCCACGGCCTCCGCGCTGGTGGCCCAGGCCGCGCCGGAGGAGACCCGGGGCCGCCACCTCGCGGTCTACCAGCTGTCGTGGGCGGTGCCCATCGCGCTCGCGCCGACCGTGTTCACGGCCCTGCTGTCGGTGTCGGCCACCGGAATGTGGCTGCTGCTCGCGGCGGCCACGGCGGGCTCCGCCCTGGGCGTGCTGCGCCTCGAGCGCGCACTGCCGCCGGCCTCGGTGCACCCGGTGCCGCCCGAAGCCGGAGCGGCCGCTTCCCGAACCGGACCGACCAGAAAGGTTGCGTGACCCCCATGGGGATGTCCAGTTGGCGCGTACTCGGCGGCGAGGACCCGGAGTTCGTCCAGGAAGGGGCCGCGGGACAGAGCGGTCTCGTCAGTCAGTTGCGGCCGCTGATCGCGGAGTTGAGCAAGCCCGGCGACCTGGTGTTCGACCCCTTCGCCGGCTGGGGCACCACCCTGGTGGCCTGCGCGGCCGAGGGACGGCGCGGGATCGGCATCGAGATCAACCCGTCCCGCGCGCAGGAGGCACGGGAGCGCGTCGCGCGCTATCCGGAGCAGCGCATGCTCTGCGGCGACGCCCGCACACCTCCGCTCGACCCGGACACCGTGGACCTGGTCCTGTGCGACCTGCCGTACTTCGGCACCGACCTGGACCTCGAAGCGCCCGACCCGGGCCAGCTGTACGCACTGCGCGACTACGACGCCTACCTGGCGGCGCTCGACGAGGCCTTCGCGGCCGTCGCCCGGGTGATGCGGCCGGGCGCCTACGCGGTCGTCGCCGTCCAGAACCGTCGTATCGCGGACCGGTTCGTCCCGCTGGCCTGGGACGCCGCGCGCGTGCTCGGCCGCCATCTGACCCTGGGGGACGAGCGCGTCCACCTCTACGACTGGCCGGTCAAGGACGAGGGCGACCCGATGCGCACGAATCGGTCGCACGAGTACCTGCTGATGGCCCGCAAGTGAGGCCGGCCGCACCCGGCGGGCGTCGGCCGGCCCCGTCACCGGGGGCCCGGGTCAGGCCTCCCGCCAGGCCCGGAGCTTCTCGGGGTTGAGCACCGACCAGATCTGCTTGATCCGGTCCTCCGCGACGTCGAACGCCAGCACCGACACGGGGACGCCGTCCACCTGGGCGACCAGGCCGGGCTGACCGTTGACCGTGCTCTCCACCAGCGTCAGGTCGGGCACCGCCTCCATCCGGCCGGCGAAGAAGCGCGCGATCTGCTCGGCGCCCTCGACCGGGCGGATCACGGCCCGCACGAGTCCGCCACCGTCGCCGGTCGCCGTGGCGTCGGGGGCCAGCAGGCCGATGAGGGCCTCGATGTCCTTGGCCTCCCACGCCTCCTTGAAGGCCCTGACGAGGTCGGCGCTCCTGGCCGCCGGTGCCGCGGCGGACCGCGACCCGCGGATGCGGCGGCGGGCCGATGAGGCCAGCTGCCGGCAGGCCGCCGGTGTCCGGCCGACGATGTCGGCCACCTCGGCGAAGGAGTAGCGGAAGACGTCGTGCAGCACGAAGGCGACGCGCTCGGCCGGCGTCATCGACTCCAGCACGACGAGGAAGGCCATGTTGATCGACTCGTCGAGGGTGACCCGGTCGGCCGGATCGCTCGTGGTGCCGCCGCTCCACCGCCCGCTGATCCACTCCGTGGCCGCGGGCAGGGGCTCCGGGACCCACTCACCCACGTAGCGCTCCCGCCTGGCCCGTGCCGAGCGGAGCAGGTCGAGGCAGATGCGGCTGGCGACGGTCGTCAGCCAGCCGCCGGGGGACTCGACGGCCTCCCGCTGCTCGGGAGTCATGGCGTACCAGCGGGTGTAGGTCTCCTGCACGACGTCCTCGGCCTCGGTCAGCGAGCCGAGGAGCCGGTACGTGAGATTGATCAGCTGGTGCCGCTCGCTGATGATCGCGCTCAGGCTCGCGTCGGGCGGGCCGTGCCCGGACTCGGACGGGTCGGTCATGGTCGTCGCCCACTCCCTCGGTCGCTGTGTCCCTCTTCGGTCCGACGAGACACCGCGGCGAACTGTGAGGTGGCGCGGCACCTCACATTGCGTGGGGCTGCCTCGTCGTAACCGGTGGACGGAACAGTATCCCGATGAAGAAGGAAGGCAACCGATGCCGGAATCCGTGAACGTCTCGATCATCTACTACAGCTCCACGGGCAATGTGCACGCCTTGGCGCAGGCGGCCGTCGAGGGGGCGGAGAAGGCCGGCGCGCAGGTGCGGCTGCGCAAGGTCGCGGAGACGGCTCCGCAGGAGGCGGTCGACTCCAGGGCCGAGTGGGCCCAGCACCTTCAGGACACCGCCGATGTGCCCGTGGCGAGCCACGACGACCTGGACTGGGCCGACGCGGTGCTGTTCGGCACCCCGACCCGATTCGGCAACCCGGCCAGCCAGCTGCGGGCGTTCATCGAGACCACCGGTCCGCTGTGGGGCCAGGGCAAGCTCGAGGGCAAGGTGTACTCGGCCTTCACCACCTCCGGTACCGCGCACGGCGGCCAGGAATCGACCCTCCTGGCGCTGGCGAACACGTTCTACCACTGGGGCGGCGTCATCGTGCCCCCCGGCTACACCGACCCGGTCATGAACCAGCTGGGCAACCCCTACGGCACCTCCCACGTGGTCGGCGAGGGCGCTCCCGGGGAGGTGCCGCTGCAGGCGGCCCGCCACCAGGCCCGCCGTGCCGTCGAGATCGCGGCCGCGCTCAAGGCGGGACGCGCCGCCTGACCCGGCGCGCGCCGGCGGCCGACCGGTGAGGAGTCCGCCGCCGGCGGTTGCCGTCGGCGGCGGACGCCGTCACCTTGTCCGGGAGACGGGGACCGCGGGTGAGCGTGCCCGGGGCGATCGGGGATGTGCGGGAACCCCGCGCCCCGCGCACGCGACTAGCTGGCCATGGATGCAGAACAGCGACCGCGGTCTTCCTTCACCCACGGCAGAGCGATCGGATTCGTCCTGGCCCTGGGCGCGCTGTGCGCCGTGTTCTACATGGTTGGGCGCACGGTGGGGCCGGTTTCACCGGAGTTGCGTCCGGGATGGCACTACCCCCGGGACGAGGCCTCGCACGGCGCGGAGCACACCCGATGAGCCCCGGATCCGGCACGGGTTCCGCGGCGCCCGCGAACACCTCGCCGGACGGGATGACGACCCGGGGGGAGAGCCCGACGCTCGCCACGGACATCGCCGTCGGCGGGATGACGTGTGCCGCTTGTGTGGCCCGCGTCGAGAAACGGCTCAACCGCATCGAGGGCGTCACCTGCGGCGTCAACCTCGCCACCGGCCGGGCCCGGGTCGTCCACCCGGCCGCCGTACCCGTGGAGGACCTCCTCGAGGCGGTGCGGCGCGCCGGATACACGGCCGACCGGATCACGGACGAGGGCGCACCCGAGCCCCCCGCGTCCGGGTGCCATGACGAGGACTGCGTCAAGGTGGCGCTGATCGCGGTCCTGGCCCTGCCCGTTCTGCTCGTGTCCATGATCCCCGCGCTGCAGTTCCGCAACTGGCAGTGGGTCTGCTTCCTGCTGGCCACCCCGGTGGCGCTGTGGGGTGCCGAGGCCTTCCACCGCCGGGCGCTGCGCACCCTGCGGCACTCGACCGCGACCATGGACACGCTGGTCAGTCTGGGCGTCGTCGCCTCGTACCTGTGGTCGTGCTACGCCTTGTTCCTGGGCACCGCCGGCACCCCGGGACTGGTCATGCCGTTCTCCCTGAGCACGGACGGCGGACATGACCACGTCTATCTGGAGGCGACCGTCGGCATCCCCCTGTTCGTCCTGTGCGGCAGGCTGATGGAGGACCGGGTACGGCGCCGGACGGGCTCCGCGCTGTACGCGCTTGCCGGACTCGTGGTGAAGGACGTCTCCGTCCTCGACGACGGGCCGTCCGGCGAGCCGCCGTCCGAACGGCTCCTTCCCGTCGCCCGGTTGGTGCCGGGACAGCGGTTCCTCGTCAGACCGGGGGAGCGGGTGGCCACCGACGGCGTGGTCGTCAGCGGCAGCGCCGCCATCGACCTGTCCCTGCTGACCGGCGAGAGCGTGCCCCGCGAGGTCGGACCGGGAGACCGGGTCACCGGCGGGACGCTGAACGCCGGCGGAAGCCTCGTCGTACGGGCGACCGAGGTGGGCGCCGACACCCGACTCGCCCGGATGACCCAGCTCGTGTGGGAGGCCCAGGCGCACAAGGCCCGGATACAGCGGCTCGCGGACCGTGTCGCAGGGGTGTTCGTGCCCGCGGTGCTCGCCCTCGCGGCATCCGTCCTGGGCTTCTGGCTGGGTGCCGGCGCCAGTGCGCAGGGCGCCGTCACCACCGCCGTCGCCGTGCTGGTGGTGGCCTGCCCCTGCGCCCTCGGGCTCGCCACTCCCACCGCGCTGCTCGCGGCCACGGGGCGCGGCGCGCAGGTCGGTGTGCTGTTCAAGGGTCCCGAGGTGCTGGAGAGACTGCGGGCCGTCGACACCGTGGTGCTCGACAAGACCGGAACGCTCACCTCGGGCACGATGCGCCTGCTGGACACGGTGACCACCGGCGGTTGGCCGGCCGCCGCCGTTCTGCGACTGGCGGCGGCCGTGGAGCAGTTGTCCGAGCATCCCGTCGGCCGTGCCATCGCCGCCGCCGCGCCTCCGGCGGGGCGCGCTCCCGGAGCCGTCTCGGAGTTCACCTCCATGGCCGGGACCGGGGTGCGCGCGACCGTGGAGGGTCACGCCCTGTGCGTGCGCCGGATACCTCCCGGTACCCGGCTGCCGGACGTGCTGGGGGAGGCCAGGGACCGCGCCGACGCCGCGGGCCGCACCGCGGTCCTGGTGGAGATCGACGGCGCGTGCGTGGCCGTGCTGACCCTCGGGGACGTGCTGCGGCGAGGCAGCGTCGAACTGGTGGCGCGGCTGCGGACGCTCGGCGTCGAGGTCGTGATGCTGACCGGGGACGGCCCCGGGCCCGCCCACGCGATCGCCGGCGAGCTGGGCATTGAGAAGGTGCGGCACTCCGCGTCGCCCGAGGACAAGGCCGAGTTCGTGGCACGGCTGAAGGCGGCGGGCCGCGTCGCCGCGGTCGTGGGTGACGGTGTCAACGACGCGGCCGCGCTCGCGGGATGCGAACTCGGTATGGCCATGGGCACCGGTACGGACGTGGCCGTCGGGGCGGCGTCGGTGACGTTGATGCGGACGGACGCGCTGGCGGTCGTGGACGCCCTGGAGCTGGCCAAGCGGACCATGGGGATCATCGGCTCCAACCTGACCTGGGCGTTCACGTACAACATCCTTCTCATCCCGATCGCCGCGGCCGGCATGCTCAACCCGATGATCGCCGCTGTCGCCATGTCGGGGAGCTCGCTGCTGGTCGTCGGCAACAGCCTGCGGCTGAGGTCGTGGCGTCCGCGGCGGGCCACCGCTCAGGCTTGAGGCGGAAGTAGCCCCTCCTTGAGCGCGGTCACCACGGCCAGGGTTCGGTTGGGGCTGTTCAGCTTCGCCAGGACGTTCGCCACGTGCCGCTTGGCGCCGTGTTCGGAGATGCTGAGCCTGCGGGCGATCTGCTTGTTGCTCAGACCGTCCCCGACCAGTGAGAGCACCTGCTGCTCCCGGGGGGTCAGGGACACCGGACGCGGCGCCTTGGCGCCGTTGCGCTCGCGCACCTGGGACAGCAGCTCACGCGCGAGCGTCGAGGGCATGGACAGCTCGCCGTTGCTGATCCGGCGCAGGGCGTCGGCCAGAGCGTTCCTGGTCAGTTCCGACTGCACGAGGAAGCCGTCGACGGGCAGCGAGGCCGCCTGGATGATCATGCGTTCCGACGCGCTCTCCAGCAGGAACAGCACCTTGACGTTCATCGCGGAGATCTCGCGGAGCGGTTCCTCCTGCTGGGTGACCTCCTGACCCGGACAGGACATGATCAGGACGTCGACGGGCGCACGCCGCAGGTGTTCCGAGAGTTCTTCGAACGAGGCGGCTTCTATCAGATGTCGCACCCGGATCGATGCCAGCATCGTGCGCAGTCCGAACCTCGCCACCTCGTTCGGGACGAAGAGGGCGATGTCCAGCCCGTCGTGGGTCGTGGATGAGTACTCGAGGGCGCCGGTGTGGGCTGTCTCGGTCATGAGTTTTCTCCTGAGTTTCTCGTCCGGGAATTTTCCTTCGGAAGGAGTTGCGCGTTGAACGATCGCGGGGACAGAGAGGTGCTGCGAATTCTTGATCACAGCCGACGAGGGGGCCGGTTGCCTCGTTCGGCCGCTGTTGGAACCGACGGATCTCAACATCGTTCGGAACGCTGCCGGTAGGATTTCGGCGACGCTTCACCCCGTGTTCTACTACGCCGGGCTAGTAGATCGTGAAGACAGTAGATGACGACTTGGTGACGGGCAACACCGCCCACCGCCGCCTCTGGATCCACCCGAATGAATCACGCCATTCCGCTTTTCCGTGATCGATACAGAGCGCGGGGGCAGTGATTCCACTGCCCTTTCGGGCACCCTCGGACGGCCTCTCCCAAGGACGGACGCGAGCCGGTGTCGATCCGTCTAGCGTGGGACGGCGCCGGTGCTTCCCGCTATCCGAGAGGGCCACGTCCCATGACCGCCGACTCCCTGGGAACCGAACAGCCGTCGATACCGGCCGCGTTGCGCCGCTCGGCGCGGCACGGCGGCTCGCTCACCGTGCTCGACCGGACCATGCGGCCGACGCGCCTGACACTGACCGAACTCGACGACGCGTCGACCGGCGTGGCGGCCCGGCTGCGCCGTGCGGGCGTCCGGTCCGGGGACCGCGTCTGCGTGCTCGCGCCCATGTCCGTGGAGCTGCTCCTGAACCTCTTCGGACTGTGGCGGCTCGGTGCCGTGCCCGTGGTGCTGCCGCACGAGCGGCCCGACGACACGGCCGCCGGGGAACTGCTCGCCCACCGGATCGTCACCTCGGGGGCCTACGTCGTGCTCACCGACCGCGCGGACCGGCTGAACGCACGGGTGCCGGCCGGATGCCGGGTGCTGGGGCTCGCGACGACGCTGTCGGGTCCGCAGGTGCCCGAGCCGCCGGTGCCCGACGGCTCCGCCCTCGGCCTGCTCCAGTTCACCTCGGGGACCACCGGGTCGTCCAAGGCCGTTCCCGTGCGCCAGGGGCAACTGGTCGGGAACGTGTCCGCCTGCATGACGGCGCTCGGCATGCGCCCCGGGCACACCTACGTCAGCTGGCTGCCCTTCTACCACGACATGGGCATTGTTTCGGTGGTCGGCCTGCTGGTGCAGGGCGTGCACACCGTCGTGATGCCCACCGAGAACTTCCTCAGCCGGCCGTCGAGCTGGCTGGAGACCGTGACCGCCCACCGCGCCGAGATCATCGCCGCCCCCGACTCGGCCTACCGGCTGGCCGTCAGGGCGCAGCAGCTGCGGCCCGCGGCGCTCGACCTGTCCCGGCTGCGGGTGGCCATCAACGGCGCGGAACCGGTGACGGCCGACACGGTGGAGGAAACCGTCCGGGTCCTCGGCAAGAGCGGCATGCCCGCCGAGGCACTCTGCCCCACCTACGGCATGGCCGAGACCACGCTCGTCGTGACGGCGGCCTCCGCCGCGGTCCCGGTCCACGTGCTCGACCCGGACCGGGCGCCGCGCCAGTCGGGCGACCACGAGCTCCCGGCCCGCCCGCTGGTCTCCTGCGGCAGCCCGCTGCCCGGCACCGGGGTCACGGTGCACGGCCCCGACGGCGAGCCCCTGCCCGACGGGCAGGTCGGCGAGGTGCGCGTGACCGGGCCCGGCGTGACCGACGGCTACTGGACCGGCCCCGACGCCCCCCTCGACGGCATGGGGCGTCTCACCGGCGGACACGTGGACACCGGTGACCTCGGCTTCCTGCACGAGGGCGAGCTGTACATCTGCGGCCGGTCCAAGGACCTGGTCATCGTGGGCGGGCGCAACCTCTACCCGGAGGACTACGAGATCGCGGCCGAGGCGGTCCCCGGCGTGCGCGGCGGAAACGTCATCGCGTTCTCCCTTCCCGACCGCGAGCGCATGGTGGTGGTCGCCGAGGGCACCGGCGGCGCCACGCGTCAGGACCGGCTCGCCCGCGACCTGTTCGAGCGGCTGCGCAGGGCCGCGCAGCACGCCCCGGCCGAAGTCGTCCTGGTCCGCCCCGCCACCCTGCCCAAGACCTCGTCGGGCAAGAAGCGCCGCGGCACCTGCCGCGACCGGTACCTGGCGGGTGAACTCGACGTCGTCGCCACCGCGCGCTGACCTGCCGGAGCCGCCCCGCGGAGGACGCACACGCGGAAGCCGCCCCGCCGGTGCGGACACCCGGCCGGGCGGCTTCAGCCACGGTCCCCGCGGCTCAGCGCATCTCGTCGACGAAGCTGCTGGACACCTGGGCGGCGAGTGACACCAGCTCGTCCGTCGCCCGTACGTATTTCAGCAGGGTGGGCAAATGGCCCGTCACCATGAGGTCGCCGTCCAGCATCCCCTCGATGGGATCGATCTCGCCCTCGATGACGCTTTTCCACACGGTATAGGGCGCCCTGATCACGAATGTGGTGTCGCCCGATCCCTCCGGTCCCACGTCGTAGACGGCGGATGTGCATTCCCCGTCGGCGAATTCGGTGTGGCACCAGATGTCGTCCTGCAGTCCTTGCTCCTCCTCCGCTTCGAAGACAAAGGCGATCTCGGCCTGGAACGTGCGTGCCGCCTCCTTGAACTCCTCTGAGGAATTGATGAGCCCGACATACGAATTCAGCCACTCTGCGCTGGGAAAGACGCTCACGACATCCCCTCGGTCTGGTCCGGTGTCACCGTTGTACCGAAGTGGGGCGGCGGGACCCAGGGCCAACGGGACGCCCGAGTCACAGCACGCCCGACGGGCCCGAACGGCCACCTAGAACGGGTGCCGCGCGGGGCACGAACGACGCTCCGAAACAGCGCTGTTCAGCGGGCACCCGAGGCAAGACGCTGAACGTCATGTCCATCATCGAGGCCCAGGGCCTCCACAAGGCGTTCGACGACGGCACGGTGGCAGTGGACCGGGTCGACTTCGAGGTGGCCGAGGGGGAAGTGTTCGGTTTCCTCGGCCGCAACGGAGCGGGCAAGACCACCACGGTCCGTATCCTGACCACCCTCACCCGCGCGACATCGGGCCAGGCTCGGGTCCTGGGCCTCGACGTCGTCAAGCACCGGTCCCGGGTGCGCGACCGTATCGGTCTGTCGCTCCAGCAGGCCGCGCTCGACCCCCTCATGACGGGCCGCGAGCATCTGCACCTCGTCGCGTCCCTGCGCCGGATGAGCCCCGCCCGCCGCACCGAGCGGACCGAGGAACTGCTCACCGGGTTCGGACTCACCGAGGTGGCCGACCGGCTCGTCGCCACCTACACGGTGGGCATGAGGCGTCGCCTCGACGCGACGCTCGCCCTGCTGCACGGTCCGGAGCTGCTCTTCCTCGACGAGCCGACCACGGGTCTGGACCCGCAGAGCCGGCGTGCCCTGTGGGGCTTCGTCCGCACCTACCGGCAGGGTGGCGGCACCGTGTTCCTCACCACCCAGTACCTCGACGAAGCCGACGAGTTGTGCGACCGCATCGCCATCCTCGACAAGGGCACGGTCGCCGTGATCGACACCCCCCAGCAGCTCAAGAAGGGCATCGGCGGCAAGGTCCTCACCCTGCCGGCCACACCCGAGGCCCGCGAACTGGCCGTCTCCGCCGTCGGCGAGGCCGCCTGCCGGTCGGCCGACGGCGTCCTCCAGGTCGACCTGCCGGCGGGGGACGACGTCCTGCCGTCCCTGCTCAGGGGACTGCACGACCGGGGCGTCCCACTGGCCGGGGTCACCGTGACCGATCCGACCATCGAGGAGGTCTTCATCCGCCTCACGGGTGAGGGGCTGGAGCGCAGGACCGGGGACAACGGCAGTGTCGCCGCGGCGGCCCTCGCCAGGACCGTCGGCTCGGGCCGGGGAGGAATCTGATGACCGCGTTCTCGGGAACCATGACCCTGCTCAACCGCAACCTCCGCGAGGGCCTGCGCAGCCCCGTGATCGCCTTCGTCTTCCCCGTCCTCTTCCCGCTGTTCCTCATCACCCTCGTGGCGTCCAGCTACGAACGCATGGCGTTCATCCCGGGCTTTCCCGTCACCCCCTACGCCGCCTACATGGCGCCCGGCCTGCTGCTGTTCACCGGGATGATGGGATCCGGCTACTCGGCCACCGCCCTGGTCCTCGACGCGCAGAGCGGATTCCTCGACCGGCTGCGGCTGCAACCCGTGCGCCCTTCGGCGCTGCTGCTGTCCAGGCTCCTGTTCGACGCCATCCGGGTGGTGCCGGCCGGCCTCGTGGTGCTCGGGGTCAGCGTGCTGCTCGGCGCCCGCGTCGACTCCGGTCCGGCCGGCGTCGCCCTGCTGCTGGTGCTCTCCTCGCTCTGGTCGGTGGCGTACGGCGGCATCTTCTACGTCGTGGCCCTGCGCACCCGCAACCCGCAGGCCCCGCTCGCCATGGCGCCCCTGTCGGTGCTGCTGCTGTTCGCCAGTCCCGCCGCCGCTCCGCCGTACCTCCTGCAGGACTGGCTGGCCTCGCTCACCACGTGGAATCCGTTCACCTACGTCATCGAGGGCATCCGCGCCCTGATGACGGGGCCGGAGAGCGGCACGGTCACGGAGGCGCTGCTGAAGGCCCTGGCGGTGCTCGTCGGGCTCACCGTCGTGACCCAGATTTTCGTCGTCCCGGCCTTCGCCCGGCTGGTGGACGACTGAGCCGGGCCCGCCGCCCGCCCGCACAGAGGAGCACCCCACCATGTTGCTGTACTGCTTCCCGCACGCCGGTGGCGCCGACTCCCCCTACCGCTCCTGGGGGGACCGGCTCGCCTCCGTCGAGATACGTGTGCTGGGCCGCGGCGCCCGGTTCCCGGGGCGGCCGCCGGCCGAGCCGGACTCGGTGACCGCCCTGGCCGAGGCGTGCGCCGACCACCTGGCCGCCGAGCGCCGTCCGTATCTGTTCCTCGGCCACAGCCTCGGCGCGCTGGTCGCCTTCGAGACCGCCCGCGCACTGCGCGCCCGCGGCGGCCGGGGCCCGGAGGTGCTGTTCGTCACCGGCCACGTCGCCCCCCACCTGCCGTCACCGGGGCGGAAACTGGCCGGCCTGCCCACGGGCGAGTTCTGGACGGAGGTGTGCGCGCTCGGCGGGACCCCGCCGGAACTGCTGGACCACGCCGAGCTGCGCGAGGCGGCCGAACCGGGCCTGCGGGCGGAGTTCCGCGCGGCCGAGACCTACCGCTACACCCCCGGACGGCCCCTGGACTGCCGGATCGTGGCCATGGCCGGCGCCGACGACGACCGGGCGCCCGCCGACGGGTGCGCTGCCTGGCGGCTGCACACCACCGGCGGCTTCGACCTGCACACGGTGCCCGGAGGGCACTTCTTCGTCGCCGACGACCCCGAACCGGTGCTGGACCGCATCCGCGAGGAGACGGCCTCACCGGCGCGGTGATCCGTCCGGCGGACGCCGCAGCGGGGCCACCCCTTCGGCCGGGGTGGCCCCGCTGCTGTCCTGTCCGTCCGGGCGGGGGCGGCCGTGCGCCGGGGCACGGCCCGGAGGGCACGGGGCACTCAGACCTTGGGGGTCCGGGACTCCAGCGTGTACGACGCCTCGACGCGGTAGGTGCCCTTGTTGCCGCCGCCGCGGTCCACGTTCACGTCCGCCGACCTGACGACCTTCAGGTACAGGCCGTCCTCCTTGTCGAACCAGACGTCGGCCACGGCGTCACCGTCGAGACCGTCGCCCTTCACATAGCTGTCGATCTTCACGTGGTGGGCCTGCCTCTCCTCCCCGCCCACCCTGACCGTCTCGTCCCCGATGTATTTGATCTTGATCGCGGCCCGGTTACCGTGCGCGACGCAGATGGTCTCCTCCCTGCCGCCGGGCCTCACCGCGTCCCCGCCCACCTGGACCATGGCAGGGTTGCACTTGTGGGCCTCGTCACCTTCGATACCGGCGAAACTCACCTTCTGCATGTGGGCCAGACACAGGTACTCGCCCTGGCCGCTGCACTGCCGGTGGGCGTCGGTGTGCTCCTCGATCGGGGTGAAGTACAACTCCCACACGCAGCCGGAGGCGTGCAGCACGCGGGCGTGGGTCACCTTCGGGAAGGGACGCTCGTACTTGTCCCCGTCGTAGATGATCGAGTCCGCCCCGTCGGTCCGGTACGTGTACACGCCGGCCTTCGGTTTGGTGAACCCCTTGATCTCCTCGCTCGGCGCGACCGGACTCTTGATCTGCCCCAGGTCGTTCCGGAGCGCCGAGGGATGATCGCGGTATTCCTTGAGCGCCATGGCGAGCGTGACGCGCGTTCCGTCGGGGGTGATGGCCTGGGTGCGGTTCGCGACGATGAACGCTCCGGCCGCGACGAGCACGGCCAGTATCGGCACCAGGCGCAGCAGGGTGCGCCTCACCTGCCATTTGGTTGAGCGGGACGGGCCTTCCACAGTCGCTCCTTCGACGGGTCGGAAAATCCCCTGCACCGTCCCCCCGGGGACTCCGACCGGCCAATCCCAGCACGACGCGTCCGAAGAGCCGTGCCCTTAGCCCCCTCGAAAGGGCACGGTGGGCGTCCCCGGGCGTCCGGCCTTCCCGCCAGTCATTCAGGGCTGTTGGCCGGCTTCCGCCGCACGTGACCCTGGCCGGGACTCGCACCCGCAGGCCCGCATGTCCGCACGCCGCGCGGGGTGCCGCCCGGACCCGGCGCGTGGTCCCGGGTGTTCGTCCCCGCACCGCCTCCAGGAGGATCCGATGCCCCCGATCAGCAACGGCAACGTCGACACACCCACTCTCGACCGCGGTGCCCTGCTCGCTCTCCCCCCGGCCGACCGGATGCGGGAGATCAGCGTCTACCTGCGGGACCGCTACCGCCGCATCACCGGCCACGAGGCACCCGCCGGCCTCGACGAGTCCGTCTTCCTGGAATCCCTCCAGGCCACCGAACTCCAGATCACGATCGACGCCGAGCTGGACGTGCCCATCGCGCTCACCGACCTCGTCGCCATGCCCAGCCTGCGCGTCCTCGCCGCGGCCGTCGACGCCGCCCTCGTCTCCTCCGCCGAGGCACCGCTCGCCGAGGCCGAGAGGGAACTGACTCTGCGGCCCGATGTGGCGGGGTGGGGTGAGCCGTTCGGTCTGACCGATGTGCAGCATGCGTACTGGCTGGGGCGGTCGGGGTTGTTCGAGCTGGGTGATGTGTCGACGCATGTGTATCTGGAGTTGGAGTCGCGGGACTTCGATCCGGTGCGTGCGTCGGTGGTGTTGGGGCGTCTGGTGGCGCGGCACGGGATGTTGCGTGCGGTGGTGCGGGAGGACGGGCGTCAGCAGGTGCTGGCGGATGTGGGTGAGGTGGGGGTCGGTTTCGAGGATCTGAGCGGGTTGTCGGTGGGGGAGGCGGAGGGTGCGGTGGCCGCGGTGCGGGAGCGGTTGTCGCACGAGGTGCGGCCGGCGGGTGAGTGGCCGTTGTTCGAGGTGTTCGCGCAGCGTCTGCCGGGTGGGGTGACGCGGGTGCATGTGAGTGTGGACATGTTGGTGGCGGACGCGGCGTCGGTGCGGGTCTTTCTGTCGGAGTGGGCGGAGTTGTACGCCGATCCCGGGTGTGAGCTGCCGCCGGTCGACGTGTCGTTCCGTGACTACTGCCTGGCCGTCGAAGCCGCCGGCGAGGACGAGAAGGCGCGGGCCTACTGGCTGGACAGGCTCGACACCCTGCCGGCGGCCCCCGAACT
>NZ_JOIZ01000004.1 GCF_000721605.1 Streptomyces sp. NRRL S-37
GGTCGTGGGCGGGGGCAGGGGCGGCGTGCGGAGAGGGCCGCTCCGGGGTCGGCTCGTCGGCGGACCCTGCGCCGGACCTGAGGGCCGGGGACGCGGGGCCGCCCGGAGCGTCGGGCGGGCCGGACGCGTCACCGCCCGTGTCCGGCCCCGCCTCCGACGCCGTGGCCGCGGGCTGCGGGGGTGCGGGGTGCACGAGCCGCAGCGCGGGCTCGCCGGGCCGGGCATCCGTACCCGGGTGGCCGCTCCCGGAGCCGCCGCCCAGCTCCCGCAGCACGTCCCGCTGCCAGTCGCCACCACCACCGTGTGCCGACGGCTGCTCCCGCCACTGATCCCCCTGCTCCTGCGCCATACCGCCGCGCCTCCTAAGCGAAGGTGTCGAGCAGTCGCCCGTACACACCGAACACGCCGACGAGCAGCGGGAGCAGCGCGATGACCCCCACCGATTCGAGCAGGTCACCGGCTCGCCGCAGCCGGACCCGCACGTGCTCGGCCGGCTGTACGGCGAGCACGAGGAGGGGCAGGACCGCCAGCACGGCGAGGACGGCCGGCGCTGCCGCGGCCGAGGACCGCTCCGCCCACACCACCAGCAACCGCACGACGACGCCCGCCGCGGCGGCCAGCAGCACGACCACCTCGGCGACCAGCGGAAACGCCCGGGCCCGCAGAGCCAGCACCACCGCGACGACCGCGGCCAGCGGCACCGTCCACACGGAGGGGTCCCGCAGCGCCAGTACGGCGGCCACGGCGGCCGATCCGGCCACGGTGACCGTGGCGAGCACCAACCCGCGGTGGGCGGCGGCCAGGGCGGCGGACACCTGGTGGCGGCTGACGGAGATCCCCCCGGCCCGGCGGTCGTCGAGCTCCGAGAGCCCGGACGCCATCAGCGCGAGCCGCGGCAGCATCCCGAGCACCACCACGCAGACGACGCCGAGCACGGCCCCGACACGGGCCTGCTGCTCCGCCGTCCCGGCGCCGGACTGCACGGCCACGACGGCCTCCCAGCCGACGGCGGTCACGGCCACGGCACCGGCGCCCACGACCCCGCCCCGTCCCAACGGCGTGAACAGCCCGAGCAGGGCGAGGACCAGCACACTCACGGCGGCCACCCCGGCGAGCCGCAGGGCGTCCGCCGAGGATCCGCCGACGACGTCGACCAGGCTCCACACACCCGGCACACCGAGCGCGCCCGCGCCGCACAGCAGGGTCGCGGCCGGCCCGTGCCGGCGCAGCCGTCCCAGGACCGCACCCGTGACCGCGGCCAGGCCGGCCGCGGCGAGCAGGGCACCGACGACGACCGTCCGGTCGTACTGCGCACGCGCGAACAGAGCGGCGACGACCATCCAGCCCACGCTCGCGGCACCCGCCGTGACCCGGCGCGCGGCCGGCCCCCACACCCATGCCCGATGACCGAGATCCTCCGCCACCTCGTCGGTGACGTCGTGCACGACGGGAGCGGGCGGGGCGTCCTCCGCGCGGACGAGACGCAGCACGGCGCCGTCGCGGACGCCCGCCGTCTCCAGTGTGCTGTCGTGATCGAGCGCGGAGCCGTCCACCGTGACGAGGTGACGCGACGCGGGCCGCCCCTCCACACGGTCGTCCAGCAACCGCATGATCTCGGGCAGCAGCAGCCCGACCGGCTCCCGAGCCGGAAGCACCAGGTCGACGCGGCGCCGCTCACCGACGAGCGTGACCCGGCTCAACACCGTCGGCCCACCGGCCGTTTCCCTGCTCAAGGCCCCCGTAGACATCACGATCGCGAACCTATCACCGGCTCGTAGGACTGTCGGAAGGCGTGGAAACGCCAGGGGAGTACGGGCTCTGCCCGATCAGCCGGTGCGACACGAACGACCACCCCACACACCCCGCGCACAGCACGGCCGCGATCACCACCCCGGCGACCGCCTTCCCCATCCGCTCGTCCACGGCCCGCCGTTGCCGCTGCGCCCCGAACACCAGGGCGTCCCGCAACCGCCGTCGCCGCACGGAGACGGACTCGAGGAGCTGGCTGTCGTAGTCCTGAGCGGTCATGGTGATCAGTTACCTCGTGTCACGTCGGGAATTCGCCCAGCCAGCTGCGCTCGAGCAGGTTCTCGGGCAGGTACTCCGACTCGACCTCGACGGGCAGTCCGGCGTCGTGGGCGAGGCAGGCGAGGGCGAGGACGTCGAGGGGGATGTCACCGTCACTCGTCTCCTGACGCTCCTCGTTCGCCGTCCAGTACTCCTTGTGCAGCTCGAGCGCCTGGGCCAGAGCCTCGTTGAACCGGTCGGCGTCCCGGCTGACGAAGCGGTAGAAGAGGTTGATCGGCGGATAAAGAACTTTGAGCATCGTCTCGCGGTCCATGAACCGCAGCCGGTCGGGATCGGTCCCGTCGAATGCGGCGACGAGCTTGTCCCCGAGCCCCGGCCGCTCCAGCCAGTACGTCTGGAGGGCGTCGACCCAGTGGTAGATGTACTCCTCGAAGACGGCGCCGGAGGCCCGCAGCGTCTCGACCGGCACCTCGCACAACTGGGTCATCCGCGCCTGGTCCCGGCAGACGACCGCCAGCCAGAAGGCTTCCAGCCAGGTACCCGCATCCACGAAATGCGTGATTCCCACGGCGGGAATCGTCCGTACCTCGTGGCCGATCACGCACTCGACGGTGGAGCCCTCGGGAGCGGTCGCCGACGCGAACAGGGCGGACCCGACCTGCATGGCCATGACCCAGGCTTCCCACGTCTCCAGTTTGTCCGCGGTGGGGTCGAGGGAGCACTGGAGCTTGGCGGTGTGCAAGGCACTACTGAAGGTCATGCCAAAACTCTGAGGCCACTCCTCGAGCCGCCCGATGTCCTCGAGCGTGTCCTCGTTGAGTTCTTGTCTGAGTTCGTCGGGGTTCGGATGGCCGATTCCCTGCGCAGGTCGGGAGACGCGCGTCGGCATGAACTACTTCCTCATTTCGTGAGGTCGAACTGCTTCATTTCGTAGCCAGCGTACTTAGCCCCGTCGGGCTTGGCTTTCACGAGGACATAGTCCACCTTGCCCGCACCCAGCGCGGTTTTCAGGTCACGGGCCAAGGTGCGCTCAGCTCTGGCTTGATCGAGGTGACCATCCTTGCGGAGCTTCGCGGCCCTCTTTTCCATTTCCTTGAGGATGGTCTCGAAGTATTCCTTTGTCCCCTGTGTCACCAACCGCCCACTGTGCCCCTTGCGCACTCCGAGGGATGCTTTCGTGGACCCCTTCGCCTCGACGACGACATACCGGCCGTCCGTCGTCCGGTACACCTGGTCGAACCGGTTGTTCCCGAACGCCCCGTCGTCCAGGCGCACCGCACCCGCGTAGTGCTCGGGTATCGCGTGGTGTTCGGCGGCGTGCTCGCCGAGCAGTTCGCTCTGCCGGCGGGCGTCGCCGTGGAGCGGCGAGTGCGTCTTGTCGGCGAGATCCCTCGCGGCGGCCAGTTCGTCCGTGGGGTTGGCCGCGTAGGCCTTCTCCGCGGCTCCGAGGGCACCCTCCGCCGCGTTGTCGGCCTTGATGGCCGCGTCCCGCTTGGCGGCCTGCTTGTTCAGGTCCTCCAGGATCTTGTCGGGGAGGTCCGATGCCTTGCCCTTGATGGGATCCGGGCGCACATAGTCCTCCTTGATCGCCGGAGGCATGTCACTCGCCGCGATCCACTTGGGCGGCGCGAGCGGGTTGCGCGTGAGCTGGGGTACGGCCTGGCCGTACCCGCCCTCGGCGGACGTGGAGCGCCGGTATCCGTTCTCGCGGTAGTGCTCCTTGAACCACTGGGGGTCGTTGTTGGCCCGCTCGACCTGCCGGCGCATGATTTCACGTTCGACATCCAGCGGATCGCGGCTGCCGGACGGCGATCCGCCCGAGCCGTCTCCGCTACCGCGACCGCCACCGGTCCCGCCGTGCTGGGCGGGAACCGAGCCGCTGTCGGCCCCGCCGCCCGCGTGCCCGTCACCGCCCGCCGCATGGCCCCCGGTGTCGCGTGCGGGCACCGTGTCCGTGCCGCGCGCCCCGGCGTGCTCGCCGGCGTGAGCGGTCGGTGCCGTGTTCCCGCCGGCCCGGCCCGTCGCGTCACCGCCGACGTGGGCCGCCGTCTCCCCGGCCGCGTGCACGCCCGCCCGCTCGCCCGCCCCGACGAGCACACCCTCCTCGTGCGGCAGGCTCCGCTCCAGCAGCTCCCGGTCCGCCGCCGACAGTTCCACCTTCGCCGGCGCAGCCGTCCCGTCCGCGCGGACGACCGAGCCGTCGTCCAGGTTCAGCCGGGTTCCGTCCGGCCACTCCACGACGTTGTCGCGGATGACCGGCATGTCGTCGGCGACCCGGACCACGCTGCCGTCGGGCTGGACCCGTCCCGTTCCGGAGAGGATGTCGGCGTACGCGCCCGCGTGCACGCCCCGCAGGCCGGCGAACAGGTCGGCGACCTTGACCGTGCCGAACGTCGCGGCCTTGCCGAGGTACGTCATGGGATCGACGAGCCGGGCCGTCTTGCCGAGCGCGCCGACCGTACGGGCCACCGCGCCGCCCTTCGCCGCCGCTCCGGCGCCTCCGGTGAAGACCGTCGTCAGGACGTTGAAGGTGACCGCGCCGCCCGCCCGTGCGGGGTTCTCGCCCCACTGGTCCCAGGCGACCAGCGCCTTGCCCGTCTCCTTGACCGCGTTGCGGGAGTCGCGCAGGTAGGAGGGCAGCTTGTCCTCGGGCATCGCCCAGTAGGCGACGCCGACGACGGGCACCGCGGTGATGAGCACGCCGGTCGCGAGCTTGCCGAGCCCCTTCCACGCCTCGCCCGCGGCGTCCCAGCCGTCGAAACCGACGAGGGTGCCGAGGCCCCGTATCGTGCCCCACACGCCGTCGACGACGAACCCCTTGCCGAACTCCATCAGCTGGTGGCCCAGCCAGTCGAGCCCGTGCCGCTCCTTCTCCACGGTCTTGCCCCAGGGCAGTTCCTCGGACTGGTTCAGGAGGTCGGCGGTGAAGCCGTAGGTGCTGTCGCCGAGCTTCATCAGCCGTTGCTGGGCGCCGTCCTCGATGATCAGCGTCGAGCCGCCCACCAGCGCGGTGATCTTGTTGTGGCAGGAGATCTCCGCCAGCCAGAAGGCCTCCGCGGTGGCGTTGACGTCGTACACCAGGTCGTTGTTGAGCTGGACGTTGTCGTCGTCCTCGCGCCAGTCGTCGTCCCCCGCGATCTGCTGCCGGAAGGTTTCCGCACGCTGTTTGAGGCTCTTCAGTCTGGCCACGAGCGGCTGGATCTCCGTCTCGTACGAGCTGAGGGCCGCCGCCACCTTCTCCAGGTCGTCGGCGAACTCGTCGGCCTTGGCCGCCACCGGCGCCGTCGTGGCGAACAACTGCTCCGCCTCCGGCGCCGTGTAGCACGCCGACAGCCCCTGGAAGCGGGTGTGCACGTCCGACCCCGACTGGCGGAAGGCGATGGCCTCCGCCGTCAGCAGCATGTGGTCCGTGCCCAGTTGCTCCAGGTCGCCGGTGAACTGCGGGATGTTCTGCGGGTCGATGAGGTCCGCGCTCACCGGCCCCCCTGCTGACCGCCCGCACCCGGCAGGTCGATCTTCGGTTCCTTCAGCGCGTTCGCCTGGGCCTGCGCGGCCATCTCCAGGTCACCCTTGACGTACGCGTTGGTCGCGCCGGCCGCCCCGTCGAGGGAGTTCGACGTGCGCACCGCGACGTACATCAGCTTCTCCTGGTAGGCGGTGAAGAACTCGCCCAGCGCCGCCGCGACCGGGCCCTGGACCCCGCTCTTCTCCACGCCGCCCTGCTGGATCGTGCCGGCGGACTTCGCCGCGCTCGGCATGGTCTCCTGCAGGGCCTTCCCGGTGTTCGAGAGGCCCTCGGCCGCCTTCGCCGTCTCCGTGAGGACGTGCTGCACGCCCGACGGCGATATGTCCCACCCCGTCATGTGGATTCCCCGTACTCCCGTGTGCCGTCGCCCCGCCGACGCGTCCGCGTCAGCCGATGTTGTCGACCGCCGCCCGCGCCTTCGCCATCGTCGACTGGGCCGTCCCGTCGTTCTCCTCGAGGGTCGTGCGCACCAGTCGGATGATGTTGCGCACCTCGTCGGCCGCGCGGTTCCAGCGCATTTCCTTGCCGTGGTACTCCTCGGAGACCCCGTCGGCCTGGAAGTCGGCCATGGCGGCCTTCACGGCCCTGTCGCGGTCGGCCAGTACGCGCTCCAACTGCCCGACGATCCCCTGCAGACCACCCTGCACCTCGCTCGACGCGCCGGTGTCGTAGGAGCGGCGGTCCAGATTCTGGCCCATCGTCAAAACCCCCTGTGGTTGTCGGCCTCTGCCCCGGCCGGCGGTCTAGCGCGCGCCGAAGCGGGCCGCGTCGAAGTTGGCCGCGCCCATGTTCTTCTGGGCGTTGTCCTGCTGTTCGGTCTCACCGGTGGTGAACGCGGTGTCCATACCGCCCTGGCCTTCGAGGATCGCGCCGAGCGACTCGTTCAGCGCGGCGGTGATCTCGTCCGCGCGCGTCTTGAACGAGTCGAAGGCGACCTTTCCGGAACCGTTGAACTTGCCCTCCAGCGGCTCGGCCGCCTGGATGAGCATGCGGATCAGCGTGCCCAGGTCGGTGCTCGAACCGGACGTGTTCTTTCCCAGTTCCGACAGGGTCGTGGACCCCATGTCGAACTTCACGTGTGTCACCCCCGTGCGTCACGTACGCATCACAAAGTTGTTCGAACATGTTGTCGCACAACCCGTTGCGGACGCAACGCCGTTGATCACGGTGTGACGCGATCCGGACATGGTGGGGACAATGCCGATGCCTGCGCACGTCGGCGGGAGGTACTCGCCGGGACGGCGGCACGGTTCGTGGGGCACGCGGACAGGAGCCGGGACCGGGCTCGTACGAGGGCGAGAGAACGGTTCCTTCCGGCTCGCGCGGAGCGCAAGCCGTGCGGTGCCGGATCGGACGCCGACGTTCGCCGGCACCGCACGCTGCTTCCCCCCTGTTCCCCGCTGGTGCACAGCCCCCACCGTGCACGGGCACCAGCATGCGCCCACCGGGCGGTTGAATCCTTGACCGTCCGTGCAGGGATCTTGTCGATTCCGGCAGGAGACGCCGGACCGCCCCTACCGGTCGCGGCCCGCGTGGTGATGGCGGTGGTCCGTCGGCGTCATGCCGTACGCGCGGCGGAAGACGCGGCTGAAGGTGGCCGCGTCGGTGAAGCCCCACCGCGCGGCGATCGCGTGGACGGAGCGGCCCCGCAGCCGGGGGTCGGCCAGGTCGCGGCGGCACCGTTCCAGACGGCGGTGGCGGATCCAGGCCGCCGGGGCCTCGCCCTCCGCCGCGAACAGCTGGTGCAGGTGCCGTACCGAGATGCCGTGGGCCGCCGCGACGGTCGCCGGGGACAGTGACGGATCGCCCAGGTTCCGGTCGATGAAGTCCCGGATCCGGGTGTGCAGGGCGCGCCGGCGGGACTCCGGTGGCAGCGCGTCCTCGGAGTCCGCGCAGCGGCCGAGCAAGGAGGCGAGCAGATCCGTGGTCACCGAGGCCAGCGCCGGCACGTCGGCCTCGGTGAACTCGTCGGCCCGCCGGGCGACGTCGGCCAGCCAGCGGTGCAGCGCGCCGCCCATGCCCCGGTCCACCGGGACCGGCACCGCCAGCAGGCGGCGCACCGCGCGCGGCGGCAGCGGGAGCCGGGCCCGGGGCAGGCTGACGACCACCGTCGTGGACCGCTGCGACGTCCTGTTGATGCGGACGTCGTACGGCAGGCTGGTGTCGGCCACGATGAGCTGCCCCGCCCCGAACACCCCCTCGGTGCCGTCCTGCGCCAGCATGCCGTCGCCGGAGAGATGACAGTTGATCTGGAGGACCTCGGGGTCGAAACGCCGGATGGTGCGCGGTGTGCGCACGGTGTCCAGGTGCGGCAGGTCCAGCTCGGCGATCTGCAGGTCCCCCAGCGGCAGGACCCGCATCGTGGCCTCGAAGTCGTCGCTGCGCTCACTGCGCAGCAGGTTGGGCACGTGCGTCCGCGTGGCGACGTCCTGCCACAAGTCCCACCGCTCGGCGGGCGGCACCACTCCGGTCCGGAACTCCTGCACCAGCATCGCCACACGCCCCCAACGCGTACCGGACGACCGCATCCTGCCCAGGAGGACATCGTAGGGAACCGGAACCGGAGCCGGAAAAATTACGGAGGGACCGTGCAACCCTCCCCGCACCTCGCGGGTCGTACTTGGAGTCAGGACTCCTGGGAGGGGACCCGGGGGGACTTGAGGGGTTCTGGCGGGGGAGGGACCGAGGGGGCCCGGTCGACGGACCGGGCCCCCTCGAAGCGCGTACGGCGGTACCGCGGGTCGCCTCAGAAGAACACCCCGCAGCGCAGCAGCACGTTCGCGTACGGCCGTGCCTCGCCGGTGCGGACGACGAGCCGCGCGCCGGCGCTCAGCTCCTTGAGCCGCTCGTGCGGGACCAGGCCGAGGCCGGGGAAGCGGCCCGCCAGCAGCTCGGCCGCGGCCGGATTGGCGTCCCGCACCTCGGACGCGGCCGTGGCGCCCTCGACGACCAGCTCGTCGAGGAGCCCCTCCAGCACCTCCGCGAACGACGGCACCCCCGCGCGGAAGGCGAGGTCCACCACGCGCGGCCCACCGGGTACCGGCATCCCCGCGTCGCACACCAGCACCCCGTCGCCGTGCCCGAGCTCGGCCAGGGCACCGGCGAGGTGCCTGTTCAGGATCCCGTGCTTCTTCACCGGGTGCCGCCTTCCGGGTCGGCGCCGGATGCGCCGTCCGGCCCCCGGCCGGGGGTCCGGGGGCCGTCCCCCGGACCGGTACGGCACAGCCCGTCGATCTCCGCCGCCGTGGGGAAGGAAACCTGCGCGCCCTCCTTGGTGACCGTCGCCGCGCCCACCCGGGCCGCGTACGCCGCCGCCTCGGCGAGCGGTTCGCCCGCGCCGAGACGCCAGGCCAGCGCGGCGGTGAACGCGTCCCCCGCGCCGGTGGTGTCCACGGCGCGCACCTCGACGGACGCGACGCGGTGGACGCCCTCGGCGGAGGCCACCAGCGCGCCCTCGCCGCCCAGCGTCACCACCACCGACCGCGGGCCCTTCGCCAGCAGCAGCCGCGCCCACTCCTCGGGCTTGTCACCCGCCCCGGCGTCGTCGCCCAGGATCACCTTCGCCTCGTGCTCGTTGACGATCAGCGGGTCGCAGGCCGCCAGCACCTCCGCCGGGAGCGGGCGCGGCGGGGACGGGTTCAGCACGAACCGGCTGCCCGGCACCAGGCTCCGCACCACCTCCACCACCGTCTCCAGCGGGATCTCCAGCTGTGCGGAGACCACCCGGGAGGCGTGGAACAGGCTTCCGGCCGCCCGCACGTCCGCCGGGGTCAGCCGGCCGTTGGCGCCCGGCGAGACGACGATGCTGTTGTCGCCCGACGGGTCCACCGTGATCAGCGCGACCCCGGTGGGCGCCCCGCCCACCAGCACGCCCACCGTGTCCACCCCGGCCGCCCGCTGCGAGTCCAGCAGCAGCCGCCCGTGCCCGTCGTCGCCGACCCGCGCCAGCAGGGCCGTACGGGCACCGAGCCGGGCGGCCGCGACCGCCTGGTTCGCGCCCTTGCCGCCCGGGTGGACGGCCAGGTCGGAACCGAGCACCGTCTCCCCGGCGCCGGGCCGGCGCTCGACCCCGATCACCAGGTCGGCGTTGGCCGATCCGACGACCAGGAGGTCGTAGTCGTACATGAAATCGCTCCCCGATCCCGGCGTCAGCCCTCGAAGCCGGCCACGTTGTCCTGGGTGACCACCTTCACCGGCACCTTCACCATGTTCTCCACCTTCTCCTCATCGGCGGCCCGCAGCGCGTTCCGTACCGCGATCCTGCCGAGTTCCGACGGCTGCTGCGCGACGGACGCGTACAACGTGCCGGCCTCGACCGCCTTCAGCCCGTCCGGAGTGCCGTCGAACCCGACGACCTGGACCGACTTCCCGGCCTTGGAACCGAGCGCCTTGATCGCGCCGAGCGCCATCTCGTCGTTCTCCGCGAAGACACCGTCGATGTCGGGGTGCGCCTGGAGCAGGTTCGTCATCACGTCCAGGCCCTTGGTGCGGTCGAAGTCCGCGGGCTGCTCGGCGACGACCTTGATGCCCGGGTAGTCCTTCAGTCCCTCGGCGAAGCCCGCGCCGCGCTCGCGGCTGGCGGAGGTGCCGGCCTGCCCCTGGAGGATGACGATGGTGCCCTTGCCGCCGAGCTTCTCGGCGAGCGCCTTCGCGCCCAGCGCGCCGCCCTCGACGTTGTCGGAGGCGACCAGCGCGGCCGTGTCCGCGTCGTTGACCCCGCGGTCCACGGCGACGACCGGGATGCCGGCCTTGTTCGCGCCGCGCACGGCGGGAGCGGCGGCGTCGGAGTCCACCGGGTTGACGACGACCGCGGAGAGCGAGCCGCTGGTGAAGTTCTGCAGCTGGTTGGCCTGCTGGGAGGCGTCGTTCTGCGCGTCCGTGACCGTCAGGTCCACGCCCAGTTTCTTCGCCTCCTCCTCGGCGCCGGCGCGGATCTGCACGAAGAACGGGTTGTTGAGCGTCGACAGCGACAGGCCGATCCGCTGCGTCTTGCCCGCCGACGACCCGTTGTGCAGCAACGAGGTCGCGCCGACGACGGCGACGGCGACGACCGCCGCGATGACGTACGTCAGTGCCTGCCTGCCCTTGTTCCCGCCTCCGGACGCCCCGGCGGCCGGGGTGGTCGCGCCCGCCTTGCGGCGCAGCGTGTCGAAGAGGACGGCCAGCGCGATGACGACACCGATGACGACCTGCTGCCAGAACGCGGAGACGGACAGCAGGTTGAGCCCGTTGCGCAGCACCGCGAGGATCAGCGCGCCGATCAGCGTGCCCGACGCCTTGCCGGTGCCGCCCGCGAGGGAGGCGCCGCCGATGACGACGGCGGCGATCGCGTCCAGCTCGTAGCCCTGCGCGGCCTGCGGCTGCGCGGAGGCCAGCCGGGAGGCGAGCACGATGCCCGCGGCGGCGGCGAACAGCCCGGAGAAGGCGTAGATGGCGAGCTTCTGCCGCTTCACCCGCAGGCCGGACAGGCGTGCGGCCTCCTCGTTGCCGCCGATGGCGTACATGGAGCGGCCGATGTACGTCCGGCCGAGCACGAAGGCGGTGAGCAGCCCCATGACGACCATCACGAGCACCGGCACCGGCAGCCAGCCGCCCAGCGTGTCACCCAGGTGGGAGACCGAGTCCGGGAAGGCGATGGGCGAGCCCTGCGAGATGACGAGCGACAGACCGCGCCCCACCGACAGCATGGCCAGCGTCGCGATGAACGGCGGCAGCTTCCCGTACGAGATGAGGAAGCCGTTCACCAGACCGCAGGCGATGCCCGTCGCGACGGCGAGGAGGACCGCCAGGGGAACCGGGATCCCGGCCTCGGTCGCGCTCCACGCCAGCACGGTCGCGGACAGCGCGGCGACCGAGCCGACCGACAGGTCGATGCCCGCCGAGACGATCACGAAGGTGACGCCGAAGGCGAGGATCGCGGTCACGGCGGCCTGGACGCCGACGTTGAGGAGGTTGTCGGCGGTCAGGAAGTCCCCGGACAGCGCCGACATGGCGATGACGAGGACGATCAGCGCGGTCAGCGCGCCGTTGTCGAGGAGCAGGCGGCGCAGGCCGGCCGTGGCGCCGCCCTGCGCGCCCTTGAGCGTGTCAGTGGCCACGGGAGGCCTCCGTTCCGTTGCTGTGGGGAGTGGTGGTGCTGACGGCGAGGGCCATCACGGCGTCCTGGGTGGCCTCGCCGGCGGGGAGTTCGCCCGCGACGCGCCCCTGCGCCATGACGACCACCCGGTCGCTCATGCCGAGCACCTCCGGCAGATCGCTGGAGATCATGAGCACGGCGGCACCGGCGGCCGTCAGTTCGTTGATCAGCTGGTAGATCTCGACCTTGGCGCCGACGTCGATGCCGCGCGTCGGCTCGTCGAGGATGAGCACCTTGGTGTTCGCCAGCAGCCACTTGCCGATGACGACCTTCTGCTGGTTGCCGCCGGAGAGCGTGCGCACGTGCTGGCCGAGCCCGGCCATCCGCACGCCGAGCTGCCCGGCGATCCGCTCGGCGGCCTCGTGCTGCCCCTTGAGGTCGACGAGCCCTCCGCGGGTGGCGGACCGGAGGGTGACCAGGCCGAGGTTCTCCTCGACGGAGGCGTCGAGGACGAGCCCCTGCCCCTTGCGGTCCTCGGGCACCAGCCCGATCCCGGCCGCCATGGCGGCGTTCACGTCGTGCCGGCGCAGGGGGGTCCCCGCGACGTGCACGGTCCCGGCGTCGTACGGGTCGGCCCCGAACACCGCCCGGACCACCTCCGTCCGCCCGGCCCCGACGAGCCCCGCGATGCCGACGACCTCACCGGCCCGCACCTCGAAGCTCACGTCGTGGAAGACGCCGTCCCGGGTCAGCCCCTCCACCTTCAGCAGCGCGTCACCGGCCTCGGCGCGCTCGCGCGGGTACTGCTGCTCGATCGACCGCCCGACCATGAGCCGTACGAGCTCGTCCTCGGGCGTGGCGGCGGGCACCTGCCCGACGCTGCGGCCGTCCCGGATCACGGTGACCCGGTCGCCGAGGGCGGCGATCTCCTCCAGGTGATGGGTGATGAACACGATCCCGACGCCGTCCTCGCGCAGCCGCCGCACGATGGCGAACAGCTTCTCGACCTCCTCGGAGGTCAGCACGGCGGTCGGCTCGTCCATGACGAGCACCCGCGCGTCCAGGCTGAGCGCCTTGGCGATCTCGACCATCTGGAGCCGTGCGATGCCGAGTTCGCGCACCCGCGCACGGGGGGAGACGTCCACCCCGACCCGCTTCAGCAGCACCTCGGCGTCCGCGTCCATCCGCTTCCGGTCGATCATCCCGAGGCGGCGCGGCTGCCGCCCCAGGAAGATGTTCTCGGCGACCGTCAGATCGGGGACCAGGTTGAACTCCTGGTAGATGGTGGCGATCCCGAGCCGCTCGGAGTCCTGCGCACCGTGGATGCGCACCTCCTCGCCGCCGACCGTGATCCGGCCGGCGTCGGGCGTGTAGGCACCGGAGAGCATCTTGATCAGCGTGCTCTTGCCGGCGCCGTTCTCACCGAGGAGCACATGCACCTCGCCCCGGCGCAGGTCGAAGTCGACGCTGTCGAGCGCGACCACGCCCGGGAAGGTCTTGCGGATGCCCTCGATGCGCAGCAACTCGTCCGGGCTGCTCACGACGTACTCCTTCGTACGGGGGACTGTGGTGCGGGGGACTGCGGGGGCGCCGGCTCACCGCACGAGCGGCGTACGACGAGCCGGGCGGGGAGGGTGACGGACGCGCCGGGTCTCCCCTCGATCCGGTCGACGAGCGCGCGCACGGCGGCCCGCCCCAGCGCGCCGGTCGGCTGGGCGATCGCGGTGACCGGCGGATCGGTGTGCACGAACCAGGGGATGTCGTCGAACGCGGCCAGCGCGATGTCGTCGGGCACCCGCAGCCCGCGCGCGCGGACGGCGTCCAGCGCGCCGAGCGCCATCAGGTTGTCGGCGGCGAACACGACCTCGGGCGGCTCGGGCAGGCCGAGGAAGCCCTCGGTGACGCGGCGCCCGCTGTCGGCCTGGAAGTCGCCCTGGCCGATGTAGGCGTCGGGGAGGGGGAGCCCGTACGCGCCGAGCGCCTCCCGGAAGGCGTCCACGCGCTCGCGGCCGGTGGTGGTGGCGGCGGGCCCGGCGATGATCGCGAGCCGCCGGTGCCCGAGGGCGTACAGGTGCGCGACCAGGTCCCGTACGGCGCCGCGCCCGTCCGACCTGACGACGGGCACGTCCACGCCGGGGATCCACCGGTCGACGAACACCATGGGCGTGCCCGCACGGGCGGCGTCCAGCATGCCCGGCGACCCGCCGTCGGTGGGGGAGACGAGCAACCCGTCGATACGGCGGTCCAGCAGCGTCGTCACGTGGTGGTCCTGGAGGTCGGGCCGCTCGTCGGCGTTGCCGATGATCACGCTGTAGCCGAGCGCGCGGGCCTCCTCCTCGACGGAGCGGGCCAGCTCGGTGAAGTACGGGTTCATCACGTCGCTGATGACCAGCCCGAGGGTGCGGGTCTGGTCGGTGCGCAGGGAGCGGGCGACGGCGTTCGGGCGGTAGCCCAGCGCCTCGACGGCGGCCAGCACGCGGGTGCGGGCGTCCGCGCTGACCGACGGATGGTCGTTCAGGACGCGCGACACCGTGGCGACGGACACCCCGGCCCGCGCGGCGACGTCCTTGATGCTCGCCATCGCCGTTCCACCTCCTCGTGGAATCGATTACACGGAGGATTGGAATCGATTACACGGGCGGCTGGCAAGAGGGTGCGGGGTGGCCGAAACCGAATCGTGACCGCGGGGCGGCGGTGTCCCATGGGGCGACCGGGTTCCGCGTACCGCAAACGGTGAGCATCCGGCGGGCGAACGCACCCTGCGCACTCGGATGAGCGGAGCGCGAACACCACGGGCCGGAATGCTCCCGCTTTTCAGGCAAGGGTGAGCAAGCTCCAGGCGACCGCGCGGAGTTCCTCGTCCTCGTGGTCCTCGGAGAAGGGGGTGGCGCCGAGCAGGCGGCGCGGGGAGAAGGCGCAGGCCCGAAGGGCCGGGCGCAGCCCCTCGGGTGTCCGGCCGATGACGGCGAGGGCCTTGAGGGCGTGAAGACCGACCGGGCTGGGACCGGCCAGCTCGGCGAGGACGGGGACGGCGTCGGCCGGGGAACCGGTGATCCAGTGGTGCGCCTCGGCGGCGGTCGCCCGCGTCCATTCGTATCGCGATGTCAGCATCGGTTCGACGAGGGGGAGCAGGGGTGCGGCGGCACCGCCGAGGGGCTGGAGACTGCCCAGGTGCCAGTGTGTCGGGCCCTGTGCCGCCGAGAGCAGTTCCTCGAAGGTGCGAAGTGCCGGGACGGCGTCACCGGTCAACCGGTAGTGGGCGACGGCCGCCGCGGCCCGCAGCGAGGCGTCACTGCTCTGTCCGGCCTCCCGCAGGGCGGAAGAGATCCCCCCGGTCAGGATGCCGTCGAGGCCGAGCTGCCGGGCGGCGGCGACGGCCGCCCGGCGGGTCCGGAGGCATTCCACCAGTTCGGGCCGGGCCTGCCGGGCGGGAGTACCGAGCGGTTCCAGTGCCGCGATCAGGGCGGCGGCCGCGTTCCCGGTGGCGCCCGCCGACAGTTCCTCGCGGATCACCGCCGTGAGCTCGTCGCCCGCCTCCGGGAAGACCGTCGCCGCGGCCCGGACCGCCTTGGCGTCGGGGCGGCGCAGGAGCACGTCCACCGCACGGGGGTCACGTGACCGGACCAAGGCGAGGAGCGCCGGCCGTGCGGTCTCCCCGTCCGTGCGGGCGTAGTCGTACAGGGTGTCCCGGAGCTCGTCACCGGGCTCGGGCAGACGGCCGACCCAGCGGCCGATGACGTCCAGCGTGTGGACGAGTGAGCGGGCGCCCCGCTGGTGGGGCAGGGCGGCGAGCAGGAGATCCAGTACCTCCGGTTCCCGGTCGCGCCAGCTCTCCGTGATCTCCCGGGCCAGCCACGATCCGCGTGAGCCCAGGTCGCCCGCGTCGATCCAGCGGGCCGCCACGGCGAGAGCGGCGTCCGGGTCGTCGGTCAGCAGCCCGGTGAGGTGGGACTCCGGGGTGTCGGTGCCCGGCCACGGGAAATCGTCCTCCCCGGGATCGGGTTCGGCCCCGTCCTCGGCGAGGATCGTCACCAGCTCCGCCGGGTACGGCGGGCCGGACCGTTCGGCGGCGAGCGTGGCCGCCGCCATCCTGACCTCGGACCACGGGCTGTCGAAGGGCAGTGGTTCCCGCCCGCGCTGGTTCAGGACGACCAGTGCGTCGGCCCGTACCGCCGGGACCGCGTCACCGGCGTACAGCTCGCCGACCCGCTCCTCGACGGAGGCCCACAGCCCGGCGGGGAGCACGTCCGCCACGGCCGCGACCACGCGGAGCGCCGCCCGGCGCACCGGCCGTTCGGTGTCCGTCAGACAGGGCAGCAGGTCCGGAAGCACCCGGCACAGCTCCGTGCATACCTCGGCGACCGGACTGAGCGGCCAGTGCGGTGACCCGGTGTCCGAGGGAGTGTGGTCGGCGAGCGTCGCCAGCAGCATCAGCAGCTCGGCGCGCCTGCCGGGAACGTGCAGGGCGGCGTGTGCGAGGAAGGGAACGGCGGGCGCCGACGCCGAGTACACCGTGCCCTGGTGGTGGATGTTCCCGTACAGCTCGCGAACGGCTTCGTCGACGGCCGTGTCGTCGTCCTGGTGGAGCGCCCTGATCAGGTCGGGCACGTCCACGGCCGGGCCGTAGGCGTGGGCCAGTGTCTGCCACGGGACGGTGTCCAGTTCGGCCGGGGACTTCATGGTCGGCGCTCCTTCGCTGATCAGGTGTGCCGACCCTACGGAGCACCACCGACAGCGCCGGGCTCGCACCGCGCGTACTCGCCCCGACTGCCCTGTCCGGCCAGTGGCCGCCACCCCGCACCTCGGCACAGGCCCGTACCGGCGCCGGGCCCCGCCGGTCCTCCGGCTCGGGCCTCGGTGACGGCGACTCGTGCCTCGGGACCGTACACACCCGCCCCCTCGTGGCCGTACGCGACTCCGATGCCCCCACCCGGGCCGCCCCCGCCTTCCCGGCCATCGCCTTCGCTCGCTTCCTCGAGACACGGAAGGAACCGGACCGGCGGGAACCGGCGTGATATCCCTCGGCCGACATCCCCGCTGAACACGATCCCGTGGAACCGGGCCGTGCCGTTCCGGAGCGGCACGGACAGCCGTCCCGCCCGGCGGATCCCCCGCCGCGCTTTCACCCTGGAGCCCGCTTTGTCCTTACGGACGACCACCCGCCCCGTACCCCTGCTCCTGTCGGCCGTGCTCGCGGCCGGAACGCTCACCGGCTGCGCGCTGGGGGAGCTCGCCGGGGACTGCGAGGGGACCGACGGCCGGGTGAAGGAGATGGCCGCGCTCGGCATCCTCGACTCCCGGCCCGCCGGGGCCACCGTCGCCCGCGGCTTCGAGAAGGTCGACGCAGGCTGCTGGGCGGACAGCGGCGACGTCTCGGTGTACGCGGGCCGGACCTACGCCTTCCCCGGCACGGAGGCCGACGTCGTCGCCCACTACCGGACGGCAGCGGTACGGGACGGATGGGATCCGGACCCCGAGGCCCCGTCCGGTGAACCGTGCTTCGTCAAGGAGGACATGACCCTGCGGGTCGTCTTCCTCACCGCCGAGGGCCTCGCGGAGGACGGCCACGGAAGCCGCCCCGACCTCACCACCGGGGCCGGTTACTCGGTCAACGCCGACTCGTTCGTGGACAGCGGTGCCGAGGCGGGCTGCTAGAGCCAGGCCGTTTGGACGGGGCGCCCGGACAGGGCGCCCCTTGTCACACCCCACGGGTACCGTCGGATCATGTCCAACCAGTCCGCAGCAGCCTCCCCCGGCGAACGCCGGCTCGCCACGCTCGAAGGCGTGCTGGAGCGCATCACGTACGCCAACGAGGAGAACGGCTACACGGTCGCCCGCGTCGACACCGGCAGGGGCGCCGGTGACCTGCTCACCGTCGTCGGCGCGCTGCTCGGTGCGCAGGTGGGGGAGTCCCTGCGGATGGAGGGGCGCTGGGGGTCGCACCCCCAGTACGGCAAGCAGTTCCACGTCGAGAACTACACGACCGTGCTGCCCGCCACCGTCCAGGGCATCCGCCGCTACCTCGGCTCCGGCCTGGTCAAGGGCATCGGCCCGGTCTTCGCCGACCGCATCACGCAGCACTTCGGCATCGACACCCTCACCATCATCGAGGAGGAGCCCAAGCGCCTCATCGAGGTCCCCGGGCTCGGCCCCAAGCGGACCAAGAAGATCGCCGACGCCTGGGAGGAGCAGAAGGCGATCAAGGAGGTCATGCTCTTCCTCCAGACCGTCGAGGTGTCCACCTCCATCGCCGTGCGCATCTACAAGAAGTACGGCGACGCCTCCATCTCCGTCGTGAAGAACCAGCCCTACCGGCTCGCCGCCGACGTCTGGGGCATCGGCTTCCTCACCGCCGACAAGATCGCCCAGTCCGTCGGCATCCCGCACGACAGCCCCGACCGGGTGAAGGCCGGCCTGCAGTACGCCCTCTCGCAGGCCACCGACCAGGGGCACTGCTACCTCCCCGAGGAGAAGCTGATCGCCGACGCGGTGAAGCTGCTCCAGGTGGACACCGGCCTGGTCATCGAGTGCCTCGCCGAGCTCGCCGCCGAACCGGAGGAGGACGGCGAGGACCCCGGCGTCGTACGGGAGAAAGTGCCCGCCCCCGACGGCGGCGACCCCGTCACCGCCGTCTACCTCGTCCCCTTCCACCGCGCCGAGCTGGCCCTCTCCGCCCAGCTGCTGCGCCTGCTCCGTACCGACGAGGACCGGATGCCGGCCTTCCGGGACGTGGCCTGGGACAAGGCGCTGGGCTGGCTGAAGGGGCGTACGGGCACGGACCTCGCCCCCGAGCAGGAGGCCGCCGTCAAGCTGGCGCTGAGCGAGAAGGTCGCCGTCCTCACCGGCGGTCCCGGCTGCGGCAAGTCCTTCACCGTCCGGTCGATCGTGGAACTGGCCCGCGCGAAGAAGGCCAAGGTGGTCCTCGCCGCCCCGACCGGCCGCGCCGCCAAGCGCCTCGCCGAGCTGACCGGGGCCGAGGCCTCCACCGTCCACCGCCTCCTCGAGCTCAAGCCCGGCGGTGACGCGGCCTACGACCGGGACCGCCCGCTCGACGCCGACCTGGTGGTGGTCGACGAGGCGTCCATGCTGGACCTCCTCCTCGCGAACAAGCTGGTCAAGGCCGTGCCTCCGGGCGCCCACCTGCTCTTCGTCGGCGACGTCGACCAGCTGCCCAGCGTCGGCGCGGGCGAGGTGCTGCGGGACCTCCTCGCCGACGGCAGCCCCGTTCCCGCCGTGCGGCTCACCCGCGTCTTCCGCCAGGCCCAGCAGTCCGGCGTGGTGACCAACGCGCACCGGATCAACGCCGGGCAGCACCCCGTCACCGACGGCATGAAGGACTTCTTCCTCTTCGTCGAGGACGACACCGAGGAGGCCGGCCGGCTCACCGTCGACGTGGCCGCCCGGCGCATCCCGGCGAAGTTCGGCCTCGACCCCCGCCGGGACGTGCAGGTCCTCGCCCCCATGCACCGGGGCCCGGCCGGCGCGGGCACGCTCAACGGGCTGCTCCAGCAGGCCATCACCCCCGGCCGCCCCGACCTCGCCGAGAAGCGGTTCGGCGGCCGGGTCTTCCGCGTCGGCGACAAGGTCACCCAGATCCGCAACAATTACGAGAAGGGGGAGAACGGCGTCTTCAACGGCACCGTGGGCGTGGTCACCGCCCTCGACCCGGTCGACCAGCGCCTGACGGTGCTGACCGACGAGGACGAGGAGGTGAGCTACGAGTTCGACGAACTGGACGAGCTGGCGCACGCCTACGCCGTGACCATCCACCGTTCCCAGGGCAGCGAGTACCCGGCGGTCGTCATCCCGGTGACCACGGGCGCCTGGATGATGCTCCAGCGCAACCTGCTGTACACGGCGGTCACCCGGGCCAAGCGGCTGGTCGTCCTCGTCGGCTCCCGCAAGGCGATCGGACAGGCGGTGCGCACGGTCTCCGCGGGCCGTCGGTGCACGGCGCTGGACTTCCGCCTCGCCGGCTCCCGTCTCTCGGCCCCCGCGTGACCCCTGTGAGCGGCCCGTCATCAAAAAATGATCGATCAAATGAGTCACGAAGGTCACAGAGCCCTTCCGGACAGGGGACACAGGGGGCAGTATGGGCAAGTTGGCGGCACTCAGTGCCGCCGATAGGCCCGATGGTCGACCCCGAGTGCACTCTCCTGCGCCGAGTGGGGGATGGTGGAGACAGTCAGGGCACCTCGAAGATGAGGCACTAGGTCGGTGAGGGAAGACGTGAGCGACAACTCTGTAGTACTGCGGTACGACGGCAGCGAGTACACCTACCCGGTGATCGACAGCACCGTCGGCGACAAGGGCTTCGACATCGGGAAGCTCCGCGCACAGACCGGTCTGGTGACACTGGACAGCGGCTACGGCAACACCGCCGCCTACAAATCCGCCGTCACCTATCTGGACGGCGAGGCCGGCATCCTCCGGTACCGCGGCTACCCGATCGAGCAGCTGGCCGAGCGTTCCACCTTCCTGGAGGTCGCCTACCTGCTGATCAACGGCGAGCTGCCGACCGTCGACGAGCTGTCCGCGTTCAAGGGCGAGATCACGCAGCACACCCTGCTGCACGAGGACGTCAAGAACTTCTACAAGGGCTTCCCGCGCGACGCCCACCCGATGGCCATGCTGTCGTCGGTCGTCTCCGCGCTGTCGACGTTCTACCAGGACAGCCACAACCCGTTCGACGAGCAGCAGCGCAACCTCTCCACGATCCGGCTGCTCGCCAAGCTTCCGACGATCGCGGCCTACGCGTACAAGAAGTCGGTCGGCCACCCGTTCGTCTACCCGCGCAACGACCTCGGCTACGTCGAGAACTTCCTGCGCATGACGTTTTCGGTCCCGGCGCAGGACTACGAGCTCGACCCGACGGTCGTCGCGGCGCTCGACAAGCTGCTGATCCTGCACGCGGACCACGAGCAGAACTGCTCGACCTCCACCGTGCGCCTGGTCGGCTCCTCGCAGGCGAACATGTTCGCCTCGATCTCCGCCGGCATCTCCGCCCTGTGGGGCCCGCTGCACGGCGGCGCCAACCAGTCGGTGCTGGAGATGCTGGAGGGCATCCGCGACGCCGGCGGTGACGTCGACTCCTTCATCCGCAAGGTGAAGAACAAGGAGGACGGCGTCCGCCTGATGGGCTTCGGCCACCGGGTCTACAAGAACTTCGACCCGCGCGCGAAGATCATCAAGGCTGCCGCGCACGATGTGCTGTCCGCCCTCGGCAAGTCCGACGAGCTGCTGGACATCGCGCTGAAGCTGGAGGAGCACGCGCTCTCCGACGACTACTTCGTCTCGCGCAGCCTCTACCCGAACGTCGACTTCTACACCGGTCTGATCTACCGGGCCATGGGCTTCCCGACCGAGATGTTCACGGTCCTGTTCGCCCTCGGCCGCCTCCCGGGCTGGATCGCCCAGTGGCACGAGATGATCAAGGAGCCGGGTTCCCGCATCGGCCGCCCGCGCCAGATCTACACGGGCGTCGTCGAGCGGGACTTCGTCCCGGTCGAGGAGCGCTGACACCTGCCCGGTGCGGGGGCGTGCCCTTGAGGGCGCGTAACAGCTCGTCGCTGTAGGAGCGTGGGCGACTGCGGGCCGGTCTGTGGCTGGTTGCGCCCACGCGGCGGAGCCGCATATCGGCACAGTCCCGCGCCCCTGGGTGTGTCGCACAACCGCACACGAGCCCGCGTCCCTATAGGCGTGTTGCGCAACCGCGAAGAAGAAGGCGCCCCGGCCGACGGTCCCCCCACGGGCCGACGAGCCGGGGCGCCTTCCCATGTCCCGGTGCGGATTCCCCCCACGGGATCCGGCCGGGCGTCTGTGAGGACAGCGCCTGAATCGCTGTGTGAGTGCGGGCGGACCTGAACCCGCCGCACTCGTCGGTGTGTGCGGTCTGCCGGGACAGCGCACGTTCGGGAGGGCCGCTCAAAGCTCCCCGCTGGGTACGTGCCCCGGCAACGCAATCTCCGGAGAAAGTCCCCCAAGACATTCCCCAGATGTCAGGAAGCGCCCCCCAAGACGCTGCCCGACATCGCCAACTTAGACCTTCGAACCCCTTCGATGGTTACGTTCAGATCACTGTGATCTGCGTCTCTTGCACATCCCCTCAAGGTACGCAAGAGCCCGCAAACCGCTCACGGGACTCAAGCGTAAGGAAGATGCGCGAGCCGTGTGAAGAGCTTATGTGAGGGTCGTACCGGACGACAGGGGTACACCCCAACTTGAGACCTCAATGAAACGCCCGCAGGCGCAGGCTGTTCGTCACCACGAAGACCGAGGAGAACGCCATCGCCGCACCGGCGATCATCGGGTTCAGCAGCCCGGCCGCGGCCAGCGGCAGCGCGGCCACGTTGTAGCCGAAGGCCCACACCAGATTGCCCTTGATCGTGCCGAGTGTCCTGCGGGACAGCCGTATCGCGTCCGCGGCCACCCGCAGATCGCCGCGGACCAGGGTCAGATCGCCCGCCTCGATCGCCGCGTCCGTGCCGGTGCCCAGGGCGAGACCCAGATCGGCGACGGCCAGCGCGGCCGCGTCGTTGACGCCGTCGCCGACCATGGCGACGCTGTGTCCCTCGTCCCGCAGCCGCCGTACGACGTCGGCCTTGTCCTCGGGCAGCACCTCGGCGATCACCCGGTCGATGCCCACGGTCCGCGCCACCGCCTCGGCGACGGCCTTGTTGTCACCGGTCAGCAGCACCGGCGTGAGCCCGAGCGCGCGCAGCTCGCGCACCGCCTCGGCGCTGGTCTCCTTCACGGCGTCGGCGACCGCGAGGACACCGCGCGCCACCCCGTCCCAGCCGGCCACGACGGCCGTACGCCCGTCCCGCTCGGCCTCCTCCTTCGCCCGCGCCAGCTCCGGCGGCACCTCGTCGAAGAGGCGCCCCACGGCCACCTCGTGGCCCCCCACGCGCCCGCGTACGCCCCGGCCGGGGACGTTCTCGAAGTGCTCGGCGCGAGGCAGCGCACCCACGCGCTCCTCGGCGCCCGCGGCGATCGCCTGGGCGATCGGGTGTTCGGAGGCGTGCTCCAGGGCGCCGGCGAGGCGCAGGACCTCGGTCTCGTCGGTGCCGTCGGCGGTGTGGACGGCGAGCAGGGTCATGCGGCCGGTGGTGACGGTGCCGGTCTTGTCGAGGACGACGGTGTCGACGCGGCGGGTGGACTCCAGGACCTCGGGGCCCTTGATGAGGATGCCGAGCTGGGCGCCGCGTCCGGTGCCGACCATCAGCGCGGTCGGCGTGGCGAGCCCGAGGGCGCAGGGGCAGGCGATGATCAGGACGGCGACGGCGACGGCGGCGGTGAACGCGGTGACGGTGTCGCCCGTGGCGCCCAGCCACGTCCCGAAGGTGCCGGCCGCGATCAGCAGCACCACCGGGACGAAGATCCCGGCGATCCGGTCGGCGAGCCGCTGCACCTGCGCCTTGCCGTTCTGCGCCTCCTCGACCAGCTTCGCCATCCGGGCGAGCCGCGTGTCGGCGCCGATCCGGGTCGCCTCGACGACGAGCCGTCCGCCCGCGTTGACCGTGGCGCCGGTGACGGTGTCGCCGACGGTGACGTCCACCGGGACGGACTCGCCGGTCAGCATGGACGCGTCCACGGCGGAGACGCCCTCCACCACCGTGCCGTCGGTGGCGATCTTCTCCCCGGGCCGTACGACGAACAGGTCGCCCACGGCCAGCCGCTCCGCCGGGATCCGCACCTCCCGCCCGCCCGCCCGTCTCCCACCACCGCCCTCAACCGAGAGCGCTTCGCGCTCGCCCTCCTCGTATCGGAGCACGGTCACGTCCTTGGCGCCCAGCTCCATCAGCGCCCGCAGGGCCGCTCCCGCACGGCGCTTGGAACGGGCCTCCAGATAGCGGCCGAGGAGGATGAGCGCGGTGACGCCCGCAGCGACCTCCAGGTAGATCGTGGAGGCGCCGTCGGTGCGGGCGACGGTGAGTTCGAAGGGGTGCCGCATGCCGGGCATGCCCGCGTCGCCGAGGAACAGCGCCCACAGGGACCAGCCGAACGCGGCGAGCGTGCCGACGGAGACCAGCGTGTCCATGGTGGCCGCGCCGTGCCGGAGGTTGGTCCAGGCGGCCCGGTGGAAGGGGGCGGCGCCCCAGACCACGACGGGCGCGGCGAGGGTGAGCGAGAGCCACTGCCAGTTGTCGAACTGCAGCGGCGGGACCATCGCCAGGAGGACGACGGGGAGGGCGAGGAGCGCGGAGACGGTGAGGCGCCGGCGCAGGGCGGCCTGCTCGGGGTCGGCCTTCCGCGAGGCGGACGTCTCGTCCTGCGGAGACTGCGAGGACTGCGGGGACCGCGGAGGCGCGGGTTCCTCGGCGGTGTACCCGGTCCGCACCACCGTGCCGATCAGGTCGGCGACCTCGGTGCCCGGCGGGTAGGCGATCCGCGCCTTCTCCGTCGCGTAGTTCACCGTGGCGGTGACGCCGTCCATGCGGTTGAGCTTCTTCTCGACGCGGGCCGCGCAGGAGGCGCAGGTCATCCCGCCGATGAGCAGCTCGACCTCGGAGAGGGCCGGCTGCCCGGCGGCCGGTGCCTCGGGGGCGGTGGTGCTGGTCATGTCCGTATCTCCAGGGGCGAAGTCCGCGGTTCCGGGGACGAGGTCCGGGGTTCCGGGGGCGGTGGCGTGCCGGGCCGCGGGGAACGGGTGGCCGGTACGGCCCGGTTCACGCCGTGCGGGGGCTCGGGACCGGCTCAGGCGGTGCCCGCCAGCTCAAAGCCGGCCTCGTCGACGGCGGCGCGGACGGCCTCCTCGTCGAGCGGGGCCGCGGAGACGACGGTCACCTCGCCGGAGGAGGCGACCGCCTGCACCGAGCTGACCCCGGGGAGCTGGGAGATCTCGCCGGAGACGGCGCCCTCGCAGTGCCCGCAGCTCATCCCGCTCACCTTGTAGACGGTGGTGACGGAGCCCTGGGTGTCGGTCTGGGAGGTCATGTCATTGCTCCTCGTCGAGGCGTAGATGATGGGTGGAGGGTGGTGCGGGCCCACACGGGTCACGGGGGACCTCAAGACCCTCCTGCCACCCAGCTTATACCCCTAGGGGGTATAAATCCACGACGGTCGGGCCGAACGGAAGGCGGGGCGGGTCATGCGGGCGGTGGTGTTCGAGCGGTACGGGGAACCGGCCGAGGTGCGGGAGGTCGCGGACCCGGAGCCCGCGGAGCACGGGGTCGTGGTCCGCGTCGAGGCCACCGGCCTGTGCCGCAGTGACTGGCACGGCTGGCAGGGCCACGACCCGGACATCACCCTCCCGCACGTCCCCGGCCATGAACTCGCCGGGACCGTCGAGGCCGTCGGCGCCCGCGTCACCGGCTGGCGCGCCGGGGACCGGGTCACCGTCCCCTTCGTCTGCGCCTGCGGTTCCTGCCCCGCCTGCGCGGCCGGCGACCAGCAGGTGTGCGAGCGCCAGACCCAGCCCGGCTTCACCCACTGGGGCTCCTTCGCCCAGTACGTGGCGCTGGACCACGCGGACGTGAACCTCGTCGCCGTCCCCGACGGGATGTCCTTCGCGACGGCCGCCTCGCTCGGCTGCCGTTTCGCCACCGCCTACCGCGCGGTGGTGCAGCGGGGCCGGGTGGCGGCGGGGGAGTGGGTGGCCGTGCACGGCTGCGGCGGGGTGGGGCTGTCGGCGGTGATGATCGCCGCGGCGGCCGGTGCGCGCGTCGTCGCCGTCGACGTGTCACCGGGCGCCCTCGACCTGGCACGGAGGTTCGGCGCGGCGGAGTGCGTGGACGCGACGGCCGTACGGGACCCCGCCGAGGCGGTCCGCGACCTCACCGGCGGCGCCCACCTCTCCCTGGACGCCCTCGGCGCGCCCGCCACCTGCGCCGCCTCCGTCGACAGCCTGCGCCGCCGGGGCCGCCACGTCCAGGTCGGCCTGCTGCCCTCACCCACGGGCACCACACCGGTCCCCATGGCCCGCGCCATCGCCCTCGAACTCGAACTCCTCGGCAGCCACGGCATGGCCGCGCACACCTATCCCCCGATGCTGGAACTGGTGCGCGCCGGCGTGCTCCGCCCCGACCTGCTGGTGACCTCCACCATCGCCCTGGACGCCGCCCCGCCCGCCCTCGCGGCCATGGGCGGGGCGGGGGCGGGGGCGGGCGTGACCGTCATCGAACCCTGGAGCTGACCTCAGCCGTTCCCGCGGCCCCGGTTGCCCGGACGGGAGGCGACCCACGCCCGGACGGTGTCGGCGTACCAGTAGGGCTTGCCCCCCTCCACATGGTCGGGCGGGGGCAGCAGCCCGTGCTTGCGGTACGAGCGGACGGTGTCCGGCTGCACCTTGATGTGGGCCGCGATGTCCTTGTAGGACCACAGCGATCGGTCGGTCATGGTGGGCACCTCCCCGCGCGCACCACGGCGACGGCCGGGGGCGGCCGTCAGGGGGGAACCGGGCGTGCGCTGGTGATCAGGCATGCGTTGTGCCCGGTCAACGAGGCCCGTCGGCGGCAGGGCAGGGGTTGTGCGCCGGGTGTGACGGAAGGCCCGCGCACGTGTGACGCCCGTGACAGCGCGGGAGTGTTTGTGACAGGGATGCCACACAGGCGCACGCCGGTCCGTCGGCGAGGCGCGTTGACTTCCCTCGCGGCGGCCGGTCCGGACCTCACGACAGCGGGTCCGGACCTTACGGCGGTGCATCCGGACAGGCCCCGGCAAATCTCGTCCGAATGTCCGGACAAAACATTGACAGGGCTTCGTGCCCGGGGCTAGAAACCGGGGAGGACCACACAGGCGTGGAGCCGTACGAAGGGGACGCGATGGCGTACGACGTGATCACCATGGGGCGGATCGGGGTGGACCTCTATCCGCTCCAGACGGGCGTACCGCTGCCGCAGGTCACGTCCTTCGGCAAGTTCCTCGGTGGCTCGGCGACCAATGTCGCGGTCGCCGCCGCCCGCCTCGGCCGCCGCACCGCCGTGATCACCCGCACCGGCGACGACCCCTTCGGCACCTATCTCCACGAGGCGCTGCGCGACTTCGGCGTCGACGACCGCTGGGTCACCCCCGTCCCCGGTCTGCCCACCCCGGTCACCTTCTGCGAGGTCTTCCCGCCGGACGACTTCCCGCTCTACTTCTACCGCCGGCCCAAGGCACCCGACCTGGAGATCGACGCCCACGAACTCGACCTGGACGCCCTCCGCGACGCGAGCGTCTTCTGGGTCACCGGCACCGGCCTGAGCGAGGAACCCAGCCGTACCGCCACCCTCGCCGCCCTCGCCCACCGCGCCAGGTCCGGCATCACGGTCTTCGACCTCGACTGGCGTCCCATGTTCTGGACCGACCCCGACGCCGCCCGCCCCTTCTACCGCGAGGCCCTGCGCCACACCACGGTCGCCGTCGGCAACCTGGACGAGGTGGAGGTCGCCACCGGCGAGCGCGAACCGCACGCCGCCGCCCGCGCCCTGCTCGCCGCCGGGGTCGAGATCGCGGTGGTCAAACAGGGTCCGAAGGGTGTCCTGGCCATGGACCGCGACGGCCGGACGGCCGAGGTCCCCCCGCTCCCGGTGACCGTCCTCAACGGCCTCGGCGCCGGCGACGCCTTCGGCGGCTCGCTCTGCCACGGCCTGCTGGCCGGCTGGGACCTGGAGAAGACCATGCGGCACGCCAACGCCGCCGGGGCCATCGTCGCCTCCCGCCTGGAGTGCTCCTCCGCGATGCCCACCCCCGACGAGATCGACGCGGCACTCGCCGCCGGGGCCGTCACATGACAACCCCGTACGTCCCCCGGTGCGCCACCACCGGCACCACTCGCACCACCCGTACCACCGGCACTACCGGCACTACCGGCACCACCCCACCGATCGCCTCCGGCGCGGGAGGCCGCTTCGCTTTGGCAGGAGCGAAGAGCGAGCGACGACTCCCCGCCCGCCGCGGCCCCGCGCCGGAGGTTCCGCCGAAGCCCCAGGTGTCTAAGCGGGAACCGAAACGGCCGACACTGTGTCGGGCCCGTCCGGCTGCCCGCACCTGGTGTGATGGACCCGTGGCCGAGCCACCCGAACCGCACGAACCGCACGAGCTGTACGAACGGCACGTCTCCACCCGTCGCCGCCATCTGTGAAGGAGTTCCCGGTCATGACGAAGATCGTCAACCACTGGATCGGCGGCAAGACCGCCGAAGGCGCCTCGGGTACGTACGGCCCGGTGACGGACCCGGCGACCGGCGAGGTCACCACGAAGGTCGCGTTCGCCTCCGTCGAGGAGGTCGACGCCGCGGTCGCCGCCGCCAAGGAGGCGTACCTGAGCTGGGGCCAGTCCTCGCTGGCCACCCGCACCACCATCCTCTTCCGGTTCCGCGCGCTGCTCGACGCCCACCGCGACGAGATCGCCGAGCTGATCACCGCCGAGCACGGCAAGGTGCACTCCGACGCGCTCGGCGAGGTGGCGCGCGGTCTGGAGATCGTCGACCTGGCCTGCGGCATCAGCGTGCAGCTCAAGGGCGAGCTGTCCACGCAGGTCGCCAGCCGCGTCGACGTGTCGTCCATCCGCCAGCCGCTGGGCGTCGTCGCCGGCATCACGCCGTTCAACTTCCCGGCGATGGTGCCGATGTGGATGTTCCCCCTCGCCATCGCCTGCGGCAACACGTTCGTGCTGAAGCCGTCCGAGAAGGACCCGTCGGCCTCGATCCGCCTCGCCGAACTCCTCTCCGAGGCCGGTCTCCCCGACGGCGTGTTCAACGTCGTCCACGGCGACAAGGTGGCCGTCGACCGCCTCCTCGCCCACCCCGACGTCAAGGCGGTCTCCTTCGTCGGCTCCACCCCGATCGCCCGCTACATCCACACCACCGCCTCCGCGAACGGCAAGCGCGTCCAGGCCCTCGGCGGCGCCAAGAACCACATGCTGGTCCTCCCCGACGCCGACCTCGACGCGGCGGCCGACGCGGCGGTGTCGGCGGCCTACGGCTCGGCCGGTGAGCGCTGCATGGCGATCTCCGCGGTCGTCGCCGTCGGCGCGATCGGCGACACCCTGGTGGAGAAGATCCGCGAGCGCGCCGAGAAGATCAAGATCGGCCCCGGCAACGACCCCACCTCCGAGATGGGCCCGCTGATCACCAAGGTCCACCGCGACAAGGTGGCCTCCTACGTGGCCGGCGCGGCCGACGAGGGCGCCGAGGTCGTCCTGGACGGCACCGGTTACACCGTCGACGGCCACGAGAACGGCCACTGGATCGGCATCTCCCTCCTCGACAAGGTGCCGACCACGGCGAAGACCTACCAGGACGAGATCTTCGGCCCGGTCCTGTGCGTCCTGCGCACGGAGACCTACGAGGAGGCCCTGGACCTCATCAACAGCTCCCCCTTCGGCAACGGCACCGCGATCTTCACCCGCGACGGCGGCGCCGCCCGCCGCTTCCAGCTCGAGGTCGAGGCCGGCATGGTCGGCGTGAACGTCCCGATCCCGGTCCCCGTCGGCTACCACTCCTTCGGCGGCTGGAAGGACTCCCTCTTCGGCGACCACCACATCTACGGCAACGACGGCACGCACTTCTACACCCGAGGCAAGGTCGTCACCACCCGCTGGCCCGACCCGGCCGACGCCCCCACCGGCGTCGACCTGGGCTTCCCTCGCAACCACTGAGCCCGCACGGACCGTCACCCCGGCCGGCCGGGGTGACGGTCCACGCCATCCACCGGACGCAACCGCTCCGGGGCCACGGTCCACTCCCGCCCCCCCGCCGACGGGACGCACGAACGCGGTAGGACGCGGACGCTGATCCCCTCGCCAGGGCGGCACGTACGCGGTGACGTCCTGAAGCACTCCGACCCGCCCCGAATCCGGATCCTCCACCAGCGCCCCGCGCGGGATCGCGTCCGTACCGCGCGGCGGCGCGAGCCAGTGCGTATCCGACGGCCGCCCGGTCACCGCAGACCGCCCCGATGACTGCTCCAGCGGTTGAGCTCCCGGAGCCGCTCGCTCAGCTCCCGCGACGGGGCCTCACGCGCGGGACAGCCCCGCAAGCCGGCCAGGAGACGCAGCAGGAGACGGCACTCCTCGGCCGTGAGCGGCCGTGCCTCCTCGCTCACCGCGCGGCGCCCCGCAGAACGGCCGCGAGCTTGCGGGCGGTCGGAAGGTTGCACCGCCCGAGGTCGATCAACGGCTCGGCGTGCCACGCCGCGACCATGGGAACGTCCAGCGCCGGCGAGGGCAACGTGACCCCGACTCCGGCCAGCGCCGCCCCCAACTCCTCCCGTACGGCCTCCGCCCGCTGAATTCCGTTCATCACCGCTTCGAGTTCCTTGTCCGTCATTCACCCGCTCCGATCGCCGGTCACGTAATGCACTCGAATCGTCACGCCACGTGGATGGCGTGACCAGGCCCGACGCGTTGCCGCCCGGCACGGCAGCGGAGGCGGTACGAGGGACAGAGGGGGAAGACCGATGGACGTGCGACCGGGACAGCAGGACACCGGCGAGGACTCCGCGCGCGGCGCGCTCGGCAGCACCCTGCGCTATCTCCGCGAGAAGGCGGGCAAGTCCCTGAGCCAGCTCGCCGACGACACCAACTACGACAAGAGCTACCTGTACCGCCTGGAAGCCGCCGAACGCATCTCCAAGCGTCCGGTGATGGAGGACCTGGACAGGTATTACGAAACCGGTGACCTGCTGGTAAGGCTGTGGAAACTGGCGCGGATGGACGCGTTCGTCGACCACTACAAGGCATTCATGCGCCTTGAGTCCACGGCCAACGTGGTGCACATGTACACCCCGGTCATCCCTGGTCTGCTGCAGACCGAGTCGTACGCCAGAGTGCTGCTCTCCATGTGGCCGCAGCGAAATGAGGAGGAACTGGAGGAGCAGGTCGCTGCCCGCATCGGTCGACAAGAGCTGCTGCACCGCAACCCCCGGCCGACCGTCCGCGCGATCATCGATGAGGCCGCGCTACGGCGTAGCGTGGCCGATCCGCAGACCTGGGCCGACCAACTGACCCACCTTCTCTTTGCGGCGGCGCAGCCATCGATCACTGTCCAAGTGCTGCGGTTCAGTGCGGGAGTTGTGCCGGTACCGGGTGGCTCCCTCCATCTGCTGTGGCAACCGGACGGCAGCTCGGTTGCCTACTTGGAGGGCAGCTCGTCAGGTGATTTGCTTGATGAACAGGACGACATCCTCACGTACCGCTTGGCCTACGATCGGATCCGAGATATGGCGCTCACGCCACGGGACTCGGTGACGTTCATCGAGCGCATCCTGGAGGAACACCGATCATGAGCCGCACTCCCGACCTCGGTGCCGTGAGCTGGCGCAAGTCGAGCTACAGCGAAGGCGGAGCCGACAACTGCGTCGAGGTCGCCGAGGCCCTCCTCACCGTTGTCCCTGTCCGTGACAGCAAGGTTCCGCACGGTCCCGTCCTGCGCTTCCCCGCCTCCGCCTGGACGGCCTTCCTCGGCGAGCTCAAGGAGTCCCGTTCCCCGATGGCCTGATGCGGGGCCGCTCGCCCGCGGAGCACGCCGACGGGACGCGATCTCTCGCGGCCCCTGCCCCCTGGCCGTCCGGAAGGGCGAGCATTCGGCAAGCGAATGTAACTTGCGCGCTCAATCGAGCGGCCAGTGAACACTGGTGGCCGAGATGTTCACGCTTCGGGAGAAGACACATGTCTCCCGGCCCGGGTGGACGGCAGGGCCTCGACGGTCCCGTGCCCTCGAATCAGCCGGCGGATCTCTTGACGGCCGTGACCGGTCCCACGGTCCTGTCCTGCGGTTGTCGCGTCGCCGGACGGTCCGGTTGGTTTCCGTCGTGCTCTTCGGGGTGCGTGACGAATGGTTCGCCTCGCCCTGTCGCCATCTCCTCGAAGAGGATATGGGTGATATCTGCCGTAAACTCTCTTTTAGTTCCCCGTGCCACCCGATGCACCGAAATGCAACCGCCATTTGGTCCTCGGCGCCATAGCGAGGGACACTACCCCGCGGATGCGCGTTCCCGGCCGAGTGGCACTCGCTTCAGTATCCTCTCGTACGGGTCGTCGGGGGTCATCTACTCAAGGATTACTGGGCAGTTGACCTCGGTGTTTCGTGGTAGCGTCCTGGTTCGGAGGGACAGTGCGAACTGAAAGGGAAATCGTGAACACGGAGAAGATCGCCGCTCGCCGCCTCTCGCTGGAAGAGGTGACGAAGCTCGGCGTGAAGGACAGGATCTTCGTTTCCGCCGACACGGCAGAACTCAAACTTCCCGACTGCTACGTCCCTGCTTTTCTGACCAAGTCCGGTGAGCTTTTCGAGGGCGGCTCGGTCACGGCGAGGACCGTATTCCAGGAAGAGGTCTCCTGCCTTCCCGACGACGAGAACGAAGCCGGGATCTACGTGGCCGACGAGAGCGGCCCGGTGACCATCGAGGTCCTCCAGTCCGCCGGTGTCGTGCTGGACCTGGCACTTTTCGTCCCTGGCGGGGACAAGGGGTCCCTCACGGCCCTTTACGCCGCGGTCCGGCAGGCGTTCGGCGCCGACGTCGTGCAGATCTGGCGCCAGGGCCTCAAGGAGGTCCCCGACGTGAAGGTCGACATCTTCGAGGAGCAGGTTCCCCGGGGGCGCAAGGCGAGCGACAGTCCCAAGCGTGACCGTCGCGCGATCGACACCTACCCCACCCGTGCGGACTTCATCGAGTTCTCCGCGGGATGGAAGCCGGTCGTCGAGATCCACAAGCCGGTCGTCGACGACACCCCGACCATCTGAGACGGCGTCACACCTTCCGTCTCAGCCTGAGAGAAGGCCGGAACACCGTTCCACTCGACGGCCTCGCGAGACGGACGCCCGCCGGCCATGCCGAAGCCCTGGGGTGGACGGGCCGCCGCGTACCACGGACGCGGTACGCGGCGGCCCTCCCGTACACCAGTGGGAGGTGCCCGGGTTCGGTCTCCGGTCGACATCGCGGCGACAGGTTGACCCCGTACCGTTGACGCATGGATCTTCGACTGCCCGGATCGCGGTGGCTGCGGTCACGACGGCCGCTGTCACGGAGGCCGCGACGGACCGTCGTCGCCGCCGCGGCCGCCGCCGTCGTGCTCGCCGGTGCCGGTACGTGGAGCGCCGTCGCCTCCGACGACGCGCCCGCGGTCACCCGCGCCGACCGGGTCATGAGCACGGGCGACGGGGTGCGCATCGACACCTCGTACTTCACCGCGGGACCCGACGGCCGCCGCCCCGCCGTCCTGCTCGGGCACGGCTTCGGGGGCAGCAAGGACGACGTGCGGGAGCAGGCCGAGGACCTCGCGCGGGACGGGTACGCCGTGCTGACGTGGTCCGCGCGAGGCTTCGGCGGGTCCACCGGGAAGATCGGGCTGAACGACCCGGAGGGCGAGGTCGCCGACGTCTCCCGGCTGATCGACTGGCTGGCCGACCGGCCCGAGGTCCGGCTTGACAAGGACGGCGACCCGCGGGTCGGGATGGCCGGCGGCTCGTACGGGGGTGCCATCGCGCTGCTCGGCGCCGGATACGACGACCGGGTCGACGCCATCGCCCCGGCGATCACCTACTTCGACCTCGCCGACGCGCTCTTCCCGAACGGCGTCTTCAAGAAGCTGTGGGCCGGCGTCTTCGTCAACTCCGGCGGCGGCTGCGAGAAGTTCGAGCCCGCGCTGTGCGCGATGTACCAGCGGGTCGCCGAGTCCGGCGCCCCCGACGACAAGGCGCGCGAACTGCTCGAGGCGCGTTCGCCGTCCGCCGTCGCCGACCGCATCGACGTGCCCACGCTCCTTCTGCAGGGCCAGACCGACTCCCTCTTCCCGCTCGGCCAGGCCGACGCGGCCGCCAAGGCGATCCGCGCCAACGGCGCCCCGGTCGCCGTCGACTGGATCGCGGGCGGCCACGACGGCGGCAACCCGGAGACGGACCGCGTGCGACAGCGCGTACGGACCTGGTTCGACCGGTACCTGAAGGACGACAAGGGCGCCGACACCGGCCCCGCCTTCCGCGTCACCCGCACCGGAGGAGTCGACTCCACCGACGGCGAGGCCGTGCTGAACGGCGCGAGCGCCGACACCTACCCGGGTCTGACGAACGACGGCCGGTCCTTCCCCCTCACCGGACGCGAACAGAGCTTCGCCAACCCGGCAGGCGCCAACCCGCCCGCCATCTCCTCCCTGCCCGGCCTCGGCGGCTCCGGCGGACTCGCCCAGCTCTCCTCGCTCGGCGTGGGCATCTCCCTGGACTTCCCGGGCCAGTACGCCCGCTTCGAGTCCGCCCCGGTCGCCGACGACCTGCGGATCACCGGATCGCCGGCCGTCACCGTCCACGTCCAGTCGACCGGCGACGACGCCGTCCTCTTCGGCAAGGTCTACGACGTCGGCCCGGACGGACGGCAGCAGGTGCTCCCCTCGCAGCTCGTCGCCCCCGTCCGCGTCGAGGACGCCAGGTCCGGCAAGGACGTGACGCTCACCCTCCCGGCCGTCGACCACGAGGTCCGGAAGGGCCACCGGCTGCGCCTCGTCCTCGCCTCCACCGACCTCGGCTACGCCTCCCCGGCCGCCCCGGCGACGTACACCGTCTCCCTGAAGAGCGACCTCACCGTGCCCACCGCGCCCGGCGTGACCACCGCCGCGGCCCCGCTGCCCGCCTGGGTGGTGTGGCTGCCGGCCGCCGGCGCCCTGATCGCGCTCGCGCTGCTCCTCACCGGCCGTCGCCGTACCACCGCCCCGGCACCCGACCCGGAACTCGCCGACGTCCCGCTCCAGATCACCGGCCTGAGCAAGCGGTACGCCCGCTCCTCGGACCGGTACGCCGTGCGGGACCTGTCCTTCCGCGTGGAAAAGGGGCAGGTGCTCGGACTGCTCGGGCCGAACGGCGCCGGCAAGACCACCACCCTGCGCATGCTGATGGGGCTCATCAAGCCCGACGGCGGCGAGATCCGCGTCTTCGGCCACGCCATCCGCCCCGGCGCCCCCGTGCTGTCCCGGGTCGGCGCGTTCGTCGAGGGCGCGGGCTTCCTGCCGCACCTGTCAGGGCGGGAGAACCTGGAACTGTACTGGCGGGCCACAGGACGCCCGGCCGAGGACGCCCACCTGGAGGAGGCCCTGGAGATCGCCGGGCTCGGTGACGCGCTCGCCCGCGCGGTGCGCACCTACTCCCAGGGCATGCGCCAGCGCCTCGCCATCGCCCAGGCCATGCTCGGCCTCCCGGACCTGCTCATCCTCGACGAACCGACCAACGGACTCGACCCGCCGCAGATCCGCGAGATGCGCGAGGTGATGATCCGCTACGCGGCCGCCGGACGCACGGTGATCGTCTCCAGTCACCTGCTGTCCGAGGTCGAGCAGTCCTGCACCCACCTCGTGGTCATGGACCGCGGGCAGCTCGTCCAGGCCGGCCCGGTGCGGGAGATCATCGGCTCCGGCGACACCCTGCTCGTCGGGACGGAGGAGCCCGTGGACGAACCGGTCGCCGAGAAGATCGCCGCGCTGCCGGGCGTCGCCTCCGCCGTCCGCACCGACGACGGGCTGCTGGTCCGGCTCGACGCCGGCGGCACCGCCCCGCGCCTGGTCGCCGAACTGGTCCGGCTGGAGGTGCCCGTGGCGTCGGTGGGCCCGCACCGCCGCCTCGAAGACGCCTTCCTCACCCTGATCGGAGGTTCCGCATGAGCACGCTCACCGAGCGAGCCGAGCCCACCGAGCGGACCGAGGCCGCCGTCGGCTACCGCGCCGGCCGCACCCTGCCCCTCCGGGTCGAACTGGTCCGCCAGCTCAAGCGCCGCCGCACCCTCGTGATGGGCGCGATCCTCGCCGTCCTGCCGTTCGTGCTGGTGGTCGCCTTCGCGATCGGCGGCGAACCGGACCGTCCGGGCGGCCGGGTGAACCTGATGGACACGGCCACCGCGTCCGGCGCCAACTTCGCCGCCGTGAACCTGTTCGTGTCGGCGGGCTTCCTGCTGGTCATCCCCGTCGCCCTGTTCTGCGGGGACACCGTCGCCTCGGAGGCCGGCTGGTCCTCCCTGCGCTACCTGCTCGCCGCGCCGGTGCCCCGAATGCGGCTGCTGTGGTCCAAGCTGATCGTCGGACTGGGGCTGAGCCTGGCCGCGATGGTGCTGCTGCCGGTGGTGGCACTCGTCGTCGGCACGGCCGCCTACGGCTGGGGTCCGCTGCAGATTCCCACCGGCGGCGCGCTCGACCCCGGCACGGCGGCGCAGCGGCTCGTGGTGGTCGTGGCGTACCTGTTCGTGTCGCAGCTCGTCACCGCCGGGCTCGCGTTCTGGCTGTCCACCCGCACCGACGCCCCGCTGGGCGCGGTCGGCGGCGCGGTCGGCCTGACCATCGTCGGCAACGTCCTGGACGCCGTCACCGCCCTCGGCGACTGGCGTCACTTCCTGCCCGCGCACTGGCAGTTCGCCTGGGCGGACGCCGTCCAGCCGACCCCGGAGTGGTCCGGCATGATCCAGGGCGCGTCGGTGTCCGTGACGTACGCGCTGGTGCTGTTCGCGCTGGCGTTCCGCGGGTTCGTCCGCAAGGACGTGGTGTCGTGACCGGTGGCCCCTCCCAGGTACGGAGCGGGCCAACCGGGTGAAACTGCGCAACCGATTCCCCCGTGTCGGGTTGATGAAGCAGTAGGGCAGGGCATGGACGGGAGCTCTTGCGGAGCCTTCCGGCCATGCTCAGGCCGGTCTTGGGGTGTCGATCTCCGTGTCACGGCCGGCTTTCCCAGTACTGCAAGCAGGAAGATGACCACATTGCGACAGACCATGACCAGGGGAGTGTTCGCGGCGGCTGCCGCCACGGGCATTCTGTCCCTGTACGGCACCCCCGCCGTCGCCGACTCGTTCGACACGGGCGCCACCGAGGGCCTCTCGAACGTGCTGGCCGAGAACAAGGCCAAGGCGCCGGTCACGGCGCCGGTGAACCTGTGCCACAACACTCTCGGTGCCGTCGCGGCGTTCAACGAGACACACGACAACTCCTGCGGCAACACCTCGCACCAGGACGAGGACCGGTCGTCCGGGGCCGCGCACCACGACTCCACCGACCACGACGGTGAGAACGCGGCCGACAGCGGCAGGCGCTCCTCCGGATGGCTGAGCGGGAACAAGGCCGAGGTGCCGGTCACGGCGCCGGTGAACCTGTGCCACAACGCGCTCTACGGTGTCGCGGCGTTCAACGAGACGCACGACAACTCCTGCGGCAACACCTCGCACCAGGACGAGGACCGGTCGTCCGGGGCCACGCACCACGACTCCACCGGCCACTACGGCGAGGACGCGGGCTACGGCACCGAGGGCTCCTACGGAGCGCTGAACGGGAACGAGGTCCGTGTCCCGGTCCACGTGCCGGTGAACACGTGCGACAACGACATTGCCCTGATCGCGCTGTTCAACGACTCCTACGGCAACAGCTGCGGCAACTACGGCGGTTACGGCGGCTACGGCGAGGAGGACGAGCCCGAGAAGGAGACGCCTCCGCCCACCCACGTCAAGCTGCCTCCCGCCCACGAGGTCGAGAAGCCCCCGGCCGAGGAGTCGGAAGTGCCCGGCAACCCGCCGCACCTGGCCGAGACCGGCAGCGACGGCATGATCGCCGCCGCGGCGGCCGGCGCCGTCCTGATCACCAGCGGCGCGATGGTCTACCGCCGCAGCCGCGGCCGCACCGCCTTCCGCCGCTGAGTCACTGAGGCGTTGAGGCGTTGAGGCGCTGAGCCGCCGGCCGCCGGGCCCGCCCCACCCGGCAGCCGTGCCCGTACGACGACGCGTCCCCCGGACCGAGACCGGTCCGGGGGACGCGTCGTCGACGCCCGTCAGCCGTTCACCGGTGATGGCGCCCCGCTGCGGCTGCCGCCGCCCGGCACGGGGACCGTCCCGCGCACCGGCGTCGACCCCAGCCGCCGGCGCACCCCCTGGACCAGCGTCGACGCCGTGAACGTCGCGCCGTGCACGAAACGCATCGCCGGGCCGAAGCCGGACGCGGTCACCAGGCCCGCCAGGAACAGCCCCGGATGCGACGACTCGAAGCTGTGGCCGAGCGCCGGGGAACCGTCCGGCAGCACCGCCAGCGCCCCGCGCAGCTCGGCGGAGAGCAGACCGAGCCGGTCGCGGTGCGCCTTGAACCCGGTGGCGGCGATGACGTGTTCGGTCTCCAGGGAACGCCGGGAGCCGTCACGGCCGGTCAGGTCCAGGCGCAGCCCGCCCGGCACCGCGGCGGCCGCGGTGACCTCCTGGCCCGGCAGCAGGTCCACCGCCCGCTCCACCCGGTCCCGCACCCACCACGCGCCCGCGGGACCCAGCGCCGTGGCCGCGATCCGCGACCGGGACGTCTGCGGCAGCCGCCGGAAGAGGCCGGGGCGCTCGGCGTAGAACCAGTTCCGCCAGCCGGGCCCGAGACCGCTGTGCGGTGAGCGGACCGACTGCCACCACGGGCGCTCCCAGGCCGGCGGCACATCGTTCCACCGCAGCCGCTCCGCCCGCGCCAGCACCCGTACCCGCGTGCCCTGTTCGGCGAGGAGCGCCGCCGTCTCCAGGGCCGCCTGGCCGCCGCCGATCACCGTGACGTCCTTGCCCTGGAAGTGCCCCAGGTCGCTGTGGTGACTGCTGTGCGTCACCAGTGTGGGGTGCAGCCCGCGCAGGGTCGGCGGCACCTCGATGAACGGCATCACCCCGACCGCCAGCGCCACCGTCCGCGTGTGCAGCGCCTGCCCGTCCTCGGTGACCGCCGTGAACCCGTCGGCGCCGGACGAGATCCGGGTGATCATGCGCTCGTCCACCTCCGGCACGGCGTTGCGGGCGAACCACAGGCCGTACGACGCGAACGCCTCCACCGGGATCGGGTGTGCGTGACGCGCCGTCAGGCCCTGCTCGGCGCAGTACACGTCCAGCCGCCAGCTCCCGCCGGGATCGGACAGGTTGGACGCCCACGGCTCCGACTTCAGGAACATGCCGCCGGGCATGTGGTCCCGCCAGGACGCCATGGGCCGGCCGAACACACGCAGGTTCAGTCCGGCGGCCGCGGCGTGGGACGCGATCGACAGACCGTACGGACCGGCGCCCACCACCAGAAGGTCGTACATCATCAGCTGCTCGCTTTCTCGTTGTCGGCCGGGGAGGTCGGGGAGGTCGGGGAGGGGGCGGCCACCCGGGAGACCGGCTGGGAGACCGCCCGGGGGATCGAGCGGGGCGCCGGTGCGGGGATCGCCGTGCCCAGCCGCTGCCGCAGCCGGCCGGACACATGGCGGGCCCACAGGGCCCACATCGCCCATCCGGGCGCGCGGTCGTCCCTGGCGTACCAGGCCAGTTCGCGTCCGCCTGGCGGTGTACGCAGTGCGGCGAACGGCGCGTAGTTCTCCACCACGAACGACCGCCCGGCCACCGGATCCCCCTCCGGCAGCGGCCGTCCGGTCAGATCCAGGTGCAGGGCGCGTACGACGTCCAGCCCCGCGCTGTCCGCGAACAGCCGGAACTGCGCGCCGGGGCGCGGATTGAAGTCGAGGAGGTGGTAGCGGCCGGTCGTGCCGCAGCGGCGGAAGTCCAGGTCGAAGACGCCGCGGTAGCCGAGTGCGCCGGTGATCCGTTCGGCGAGCGCCCGGACCTCGGGGTTGGGGGTCCAGTGGCCCACCGCGGTCAGTCCCGCGCCGCGCGGCCAGGACAGCCGCTTGCGGCCCGGACCGCCGGCGCGTACGGCGCCCGTACGGTCGGCGTAGCCGTGGAAGAACCAGTCCCGGTCCTCGCCCGGCGGCAGATACGCCTGGAGCAGCAGCGGGCTGCCCGCCTCCGCGGTGCGCGCGTGCAGCTCCCGGGCCTGCCGTGCGGTGTGCACCAGCTGGGTGCTGCGCAGTCCGCCACCGGCCGGCAGCAGCCAGGGGCGGCTCCACTTCGCGACCAGCGGCAGTCCGAGCCGGTGGGCGTCGTCGGCGGCCCGCCGCGGGCTGTCCGGGACGAGCGTGAGCGGGTGCGGAACGTCCGCGGCGGCGCACACGGCGGCCAGTTCCGCCTTGTCGGCGACGCGTTCGGCCAGCGTGGCCGGCGTCTCGGGCAGCAGATAGGAGGAGGCGAGGTCGTCCCGCAGCCGGCCCGCGGCGATCGCGGTGGCGTCGTCCAGCGGGATCAGTACGGCGGGGCGCCCCACCCGGCCGGCCACCCGGCGCAGCACGTCGAGGATCTGCCGCGCGGATGCCCCCGGTGGCGGCGGGGAATGCATGTGGTGGACATAACGTGAGCGGCGAACGGGACTTCCCGTGGAATCGGCGACGACATGCACCTCCACTCCCGCCCTGCCGAGCGACCGTACGGCCCCCAGTGTTCCGTGGTGAAAGGGATTCCGGTCGGTCCGCAGCAGTACGGCGGGGACACGGGTGTCGAGCAGCGACACGAAAACTCACTTTCCTCTGGTACCGGCTCACCCGCACGGGCGAGCCCGGCACTCGAAAGCCGCAGTGATATTGGCACCGTCGTATGTCCTGTGCCTGAATTCATATGACTGTTCGTCAAGAGCTCGGACGCCAGGCAGAAGGCGGACACGAAATGAGAAAGAGGAGCAGCCCATGGCCCCACAGCACAGGCGGGTCCGGTCCCGCGGGATGGCCGTGGGCGCGGCGGCGCTCGCCGTGTCCGCCGCCCTGGCGGCCGGTCCCGCGCCGGGGACGGCGCCGGCCGACGACTCCCGTCCGGCGGTGCCGGCCCCGGGCGGGCCCGTGGTCACCCCCACGGTCCCCGCGGTCCCCGTGACCACAAAGGCCCCGGACGTCCCAGACGTCCCAGACGTCCCGGACGTCGGCTTCCCGTCGGTCTCCGTGCCGGCCCCGCCGGTGCCGCTCCGCGACATCCCGGCCTTCGGCGCCTTCCTCGCCTCCGACGCGCGCGGAGTGGCCCGCATGGAGCAGCTCAGCCACTGGCTGGGCGGTGCCGAGCTGCGCGTCGGCCACACCTACCTGCCCGGCAACCACTGGAGCGACATCGAGGGGGACATCGGCTTCCTCGAGTCGTGGGCGCGCTGGCGCAACGCCGAGGACGACCGGATGCTCGTCCTCAACGTCCCCCTGCAGGAGCGCAACGAGGAGGGCGTTCCCGACCACGAGGTCCGGCAGCTGCTGCGGCGGGGCGCCGCGGGGGAGTTCGACCACCACTTCCGTGCCCTCGCCGAGCGGCTGGTCGCGCTGAAGGTGCCGGACACGGTCCTGGTGCTCGGCTGGGAGATGAACGGCGTCACCTACACCCACCGCTGCGGCCCCGACCCGGAATCCTGGAAGAAATACTGGAACCGGATCGTCAGGACCATGCGCGCGGTACCGGGACAGGAATTCCGGTTCGACTTCACACCGAGCCGCGGCCGGGACGCCGTTCCCTGGACCCGCTGTTACCCCGGGGACGACACGGTCGACATCATCGGCATGGATTCCTACGACCAGCCGGCCGGGCACTCCTTCGACGAACAGGTGGGGGAACCGTACGGACTCCAGGCCCATGTGGATTTTGCGAAGGCCCACGGAAAACCGATCTCCTATCCCGAATGGGGGCTTTTCCGCAACGGCGACAATCCCGAGTACATGCGGCGCATGCTCGCGTGGATCGACGAACACAAGCCGCTCTACAACACGCTCACCGACTACTGCCCGCACGGGGTGTGGCAGTGCGACGACAATCCGGACTCGTCCCGCGTCTACCGGTCCGTCCTCTCCGGCCGCACCCACGAGGAGGAACCGGACACCACGCCGCAGACCCCGGCACCCGCTCCCGCACCGGCCACGCCCGAGCCCCCGCTGCCGCCGGAGAACTGCTCCCCGCTGGACCTGGGCCAGTGGGTGGAGTACTGGCTCGGCGGAAGGCTCTGCCTCCGCTTCGACTGGTGGTCGCGCACCCGTTAGGGCCGCCCCGGCCGCGTCACCGCTGCACATCGGCGGCGGTGGCCGGGCCGGGCACCGAGGCGGCGGGGGCGGGGTCGCCGTCCCGGGCGGTCCGTCTCGGCCGGGCGAGCAGCACCAGGCCGCCCAGCAGGCCGCCCGCGCTCGCCCCCACCAGCGCGGTCACCTCCGACGTCGCGGACGACGGCTTGCCCGGTGTCACCGCGCGCGAGAACTGCACCAGCCGGACCTGGGTGCTGCCCTTGGTGTCCTCGGCGTGCCGGGTCAGCGCGCGCGAGACCGCGTTGGCCATGTCGACGGCCAGTTCGGGCTGTGCGGAGGTGGCCGTGACGGCGACCATCGGCGCGTCCGGCGAGGTCGACGTGCGGACGCTGTCCCGCAGGGTGCGCACCGGCACACCGGCCCACACCTGCGCGTCGCCGAGGACCGCGAGCTGGGTGGCGACCCGGCCGTACGCCTGCGCGAAACCGCGGGCCGCTTCCGGGGCCGCCTCGTCGGTCGGCACGGCGACGACGTAACTGGTGGCCGTGTACACCGGGGGCGTGAGCGCGCCGTACGCGCCGCCGGACAGACCGCCGAGGAGCGTGCCCGCCACCAGCGCGGACCAGGCCGGCAGCTTTCTGACACGGTCCAGGGACGGACGGAGCCGACGGGACGGGGTGTCGGTCATGACGGGCTTGCTCCCTCGGAGGTACGGCGGAGTGCGGCGAAACAGGGCGAATGAGGCGGAGGACGGCGGACGACGGCGGAGGCCTACGGTGCGGCGGCGGACGGCGGCGGACCGGCGACGGCCGCCGCGTACACGTCCATCAGGCGGGCGGTGCTGCGGGTGATGCTGTAGTGGTGCGCGGCCTGGCCGGCCGTGCGCGGTCCGGGGCCCGCCGTACGGGCCTCGGCGATCGCGCGGGCGTACGCCCCGGGGCCGCCGCGCACCCGCCGGGCGCCGGCGCGGGTCCCGGCGGGCAGGTCCTCGATCGCCGGGCAGGAGGCGTAGAGCACGGGCAGACCGGACGCCAGCGCCTCCACGGCCGCCAGGCCGAACGCCTCCTCCGCGGACGGGGAGGCGAACAGGTCCATCGCCGCCGTCAGCGAGGGCAGGTCGGGGCCGGGGGAGCCGTCGGGGACGACGGGACGCTCGCCGGTGAACAGGACCCGCCCCGCCACCCCGGCCTCACGGGCGGTGCGGCGCAGTACGTGTTCCTCGGGTCCGCCGCCCACCAGCAGCAGCCAGTGGTCCTCCGGCAGCAGGGCCAGCGCCCGGACCAGGACGTCGAACCGCTTGCCCCGGGCGAGCCGGCCGACACCGCCGACGACGAACGCGTCCTCAGGCAGGCCGAGGCGCCGCCGGGTGCGCTCCCGCCGCTGCGGGTCGAAGCGGAAACGGTCCAGGTCGATGCCGTTGGGGACGACCTCGATGCGGGGGGCGGGCACACCCCAGCGCTTCAGCCGGTCGGCCACCGTCGGGGAGACGGCGACCGTCGCCGAGCCGAGCCGCTCGCTCGCCAGGTACAGGGCGCGCACCCCGGCCGTCAGCCTGCGGCCCTCCATCTGGGTGTCGCCCAGGGAGTGCTCGGTCGCCACGACCGCGCGGACCCCGGCGATCCGGGCGGCGATCCTGCCGTAGACGCAGGCCCGGTACAGATGCGTGTGCACGAGGTCGTAGCCGCCGGCCCGGATCACCCGGACCAGGCGCGGGAGCGCGGCCAGATCGCGGTTGCCGCCCATGCCCAGGTGCACGACCCGTACGCCGTCGGTGCCGAGCCCCTCGGCGACCGCGCCGGGGTTGGTGAGCGTCACCACGTCGCAGTCGACCGGCAGATGACGCAGCAGCAGCCGCAACTGCTGTTCGGCGCCGCCGACACCGAGCCCGGTGATGATGTGCAGCGCCCTCATCACAGGCCCTCCACCGGGCGCCGGCGCAGCCGGTGCAGCCGGAGCTTGAGGTGCAGGCGCCACGCTGTGTCGTTCTGCCCGACGTGCGCCCGCGGCAGGGCGTGCGGGCCGGTCAGCGGGCCGGGGTCGATGGCGCAGGCGTAGGTGTAGCCCGCTTTCCGTACGGCCTCGACGGCGCGCGCGTCGACCGTGCCGTACGGGTAGCAGAACCCGTCGGCCGGGACGCCGGTCAGCTCCTCCAGCCGGGCCCGGCTCCCGGCGACCTCGGCGGTGAGCGTGGCGTCGTCCGCGCGGGTCAGGTCGACGTGGGTGAGACCGTGCGAGCCGATCTCCACACCCTCGGCGGCGGCGCGCCGGATGCCGTCCGCGGTCAGCAGCGGCTTGCGCGGGCCGAGCGGGTCCCAGGCGTTGTCGCCGCCGAGCCGGCCCGGCAGGACGAAGAGGGTGGCGCCGCAGCGGAAGCGGCGCAGCAGCGGCAGGGCCCCGGTGAGGAAGTCGGTGTAGCCGTCGTCGAAGGTGAGGCCGACCAGGTCCCGGCCCTCGCCCCGGGCGCGCGCGGCGAGGAGCTCGGCGACGGACACGCCGCGCAGCCCGCGCCGGCGCAGCCAGGCCAGCTGCCGTTCGAGCCGCCGGGGGGTGACGGTGATGCGGTACGGATCGTCCGAGCAGTCGCCCACCGAGTGGTACATCGCCACCCAGGGGACGGGGCCCGGACGGGGCGCGGAGGGTCTGCCGGTGGCGACGGAATCAACGGGAGCGGCCATGTGTGAGCCTTCGTGTGACGGTGCGTACGGAGCGCAGTGCGGATGCGGATACGGAGCGCCGGGCGACGGACAGGGCGAGCGGTAGGAAGACGGCGGCCACGGCCGGACAGCCGGCCGCGAGAGCGGCCACCGGGGACTCGAAGCGGCTCGCGGCGAACGTCCCGGCGGCGACGGCGAGGACCGAGGCGAGCACGGGCCGGCTCAGCCGGCCCAGCACCTCACGGACACCGACCGAGACACCGGCCGGGACACCGGCCGGTTCGCCGGCCGTGCCGCCGTGGCGGGTCGCGCGCAGGCCGGTCAGCAGCAGGACGGCCGTGACGGTGATGCCGAAGGCGTTGGCGGCGGCGATCCCCGCCACCCCCCAGCGGCCCACGGTCGCGGCGCCGGTCAGGGACGTGACGACGATGCCGGCCGCCATCACGCCGAGGGGGTACCAGCTGGGGCGGCCCGCGGAGAAGTAGCAGCGGACGAGGGCGCCCACGAGGGTCTGGCCGAGCAGGCCGAGGGCGTACACGCGCATGACGTTCGCCGTCGCGGCGGTGTCGGCCGCGGTGAACGCGCCCCGCTGGAAGAGCAGTTCGATCATCTGTGGGGCGCAGGCGATCACCGCGCACATGCCCGCCAGCACCACACAGGACGCCAGCACCAGGTCCCGTTCCACCCGGGCGCGGGCCCGGCGGGTGTCGCCGTCGGCGAGCGCCCGCGCCACCACGGGGAAGGTGACGGTGCACACCATCAGCGACAGCGTCATCGGGATCTGGGCGACCTTCTGCGCGTAGTTGAGGTGCGAGATGGACCCGGCGGGCAGGGACGACGCCAGGAACCGTTCGACGAGGACCTGCGACTGGCGGCACAGCGCGAACAGCAGCACGGCGGCGATCAGGGCGAGACGCACCGGCCGCTCCTCGACGGCCGGCCCGGTGGCGGGCGCGGACGCGGGCGTACGCGACGCCAGTCGCCGCCACAGCGACGGCAGTTGCACCGCCACCATCAGACAGCCGCCCACCGCGACCCCGACGGCCGCCGCACGCACCCCCCACTCCCCGCCCAGCAGGAACATCGTCGCCACGATGCCGGTGTTGTAGGCGACGTAGATCGCCGCCGGCGCGAAGAAACGGCGGTGCGCCCGCAGGGCGGCGCTGCAGTACCCGGCGAGCCCGAAGGCCAGCAGGCTGAGCGCGGTGATCCGGGTGCAGTCGACGGCGAGGCGGGGGTCGGGCAGGCCGGGCGCCAGGACGCGGACCAGGTACGGGGCGCCGGCGGCGACCAGCGCCGTCACCGCGGCGAAGGCCAGGCACAGCCGGGGCAGGGTGGCCCTGACCAGTTCGCGCACCGGGTCGCCGGGCACGCCCCGGGCCCGGCGCGCCAGCGCCATGCTGAACGCCGGGATCAGCGCGATCGCCAGCCCGTCCTCGATCAGCAGCGTCGCGGCGATCTCCGGCACGGTCCACGCGACCAGGAAGGCGTCCGTGTCGCTCCCGGCCCCGAACAGCCGCGCCAGCGACTGGTCCCGCACCAGCCCGAGCAGCGACCCGGCGATGGACAGCGCCGCCGTCCCCAGCGCGGCCCGCGCGAGAAACCTCCGCGACACCCCACCCGACCCACCCCCGTCACCGGCCGCGTCCGCGCCCCCGCCGCCCGGCGCCTCACCCGGCTCGACCGCCCCGGCCCCGGACCCACCGGTGTCGGGCCCGCCGGGCGCGGGGCTGCCGGTTGCGTGGCCGGTGAGTCCGGGAGCCGTGGGCGGGGGCCCGCCCGTCACGGGGGCGCTCACCGTGGATCCGTCCGTCGTGGAGGTGCCTGCCGTAGCCCGTCCGGGTACAGGGCCCCCGGTCCGGGGGCGGTCGGCCGCGGGATCGTCGGTCGTCGTGCGGGTGTCGGCCGCGGGGCCGGTGAGTCCGGGGTCCGTGGCCCGTCCGGGTACGGGACCTCCGGTCCGGGGGCGGTCGGCCGCGGGATCGTCGGTCGTCGTGCGGGTGCCGGCCGCGGGGCCGGTGAGTCCGGGGTCCGTGGCCCGTCCGGGTACGGGACCTCCGGTCCGGGGCCGGTCGGCCGCGGGACCGTCGGTCGTCGTGCGGGTGCCGGCCGCGGGGCCGGGGGGACCGGGTTCCGCGGGCCGGTCAGGCCCGGGGGCGCCGGTCTTGAGGCCGCCGGGTTCGGGGCCGGCGGCCTCGGAGCCGGGAGTCTGGGACGGCAGCACTGTCATCGTGTCGCGGCCTCCTCGGCCCGCTCGGATGCCCCATCGCGCCGGGCGGTGTGCGGCCGGCCGTCGCGGGACAGCGCCCACCACGCCGTCAGGCCCAGGGCCACGCCGGTCAGGACGGTCGAGGGGCCGCCGATGTCGCCGTAGACGAAGTCGGTGAGCAGCCACAGCAGCAGGCCGACGGCGACGAGCGCGCAGTCGAGGCCGGGGCCCCGGCGGGCCCGCGACAGGCGCCGCAGCGCGCACACCAGCAGCGCCAGCCAGCCCCCGGCGAGCGACAGCAGCCCGACCAGGCCCTGCTCGCTCAGCACCAGCAGGTACATGCTGTGCGGCGACAGCAGCGCCTGCTTGTGGTACTCCGTACCCGCGCCCGCGATGTCACTGCCCGAGGACAGGGCCAGGGTGGCGTGCCCGTCGCGGTACTCGGGGAAGTTCTTCAGCCCCACCCCGGTCCACGGGTGCTCGCGCCACATGCCGGCCGCCGCCGCCCACAGGGTGTACCGGTCGACGACGGACTGGTCGGGCGTGCCGGTGACCTCCGTGATGCTGTCGATCCGCTCCTGCAGCATCGCCGTACCGACCCCGAACCCGCCCACCAGCACGACGCCTGCCGCGACCACGGCCGCCGCCACCTTCAGCGCGCGCCGCAGTCCCGCCAGCGCCAGCTGCACCGCGCACGCCAGCGCGGTCGCGATCCACGCGCCCCGGCTGAAGGACAGCGCCAGCGGCAGCACCAGCAGCAGGGCGCACCCGGCGGCGGCCGCCCGCTGCCGCACCGGGGCCCGCCCCAGCGCGATCCCCGCCGCGCACACCACGCCCAGCGACACCGCCGTCGCCATGCCCATCACGTCCGAGGCCCCGAAGGTGCCGACCGCGCGGACGGTCTCGCCCTGGTACGAGGCACCGGTCCCGGTGACGTACTGGTACACCCCGACGGACCCCTGCCACCCGGCGAGCCCCACGAACGACCAGGCCAGCACCCGGAAGTCGGCGCGGCCGCGGAGCAGCACCAGGACGGCGGCCGGGACGAGCACGAAGACCTGCAGATAACGGCCCAGCCCGCCGAACGCCGCCTGGGGCGAGGCCGCCCCCATGGCGGCGAGCGCCACCCCCACGACCGGCAGCCCCAGCACCACCGCCGCGACCCGCGACAGCGGACGCCGCCGTTCCCGCAGCAGCAGGATCACGCAGTATCCGACCAGCAGCGCGGACACCACGTCGGCGGGCCCCGCGCCGTCCCCCGTCGGCGGCAGGCCCGCCAGGACGACCACCGCCGCCGGCGGCAGGGCCGGCAGCAGAGCGGCGGCGGTGGCCCGGCGCGGCGGCGGGGCGAGGGCGTGGCTCACGTGACGTCAGCTCCCCGTCGGACGGACCAGTGTGGCCGCGGTGCGCAGCAGGATGCAGACGTCCCGCCACAGCGACCAGTCGTCGATGTAGGCGTTGTCGAACCGGCACCGGTCCTCGATCGAGGTGTCGCCGCGCAGCCCGTGGACCTGCGCCAGGCCGGTGATGCCGGTACGCATCCGGTGCCGGGCCGCGTAACCCGGATACGTCTGGCTGAACTGGGCCACGAAGTACGGCCGTTCGGGCCGCGGCCCGACCAGGCTCATGTCGCCGCGGAGCACATTCCACAACTGGAGCAGCTCGTCCAGCGAGGTGCGCCGCAGCATGCGGCAGAACCAGCGCATCTCGTGCTCGCCCGCCACGCTCCACCGGGTCGCCGACTCGTGCTCGTCGGCCGGCCGGTGGGTGCGGAACTTCAGCAGTGTGAACGGCTCCCCGTTCCGGCCGATGCGCTCCTGCCGGAACACCACCCCCGGCCCGTCGCAGAGCCGCAGCGTCACCGCGCACACCAGCAGCAGCGGGCCGGCCAGCAGCAGCAGCGTCCCCGAGACCAGGACGTCGAGCAGCCGCTTGCCGAGGCCGCCGCCGCGCACCGGGGCGAGGTCCAGCCGCCGGCAGGGGAATCCGGCCAGCCGCTCCCGCGCCGGGTACGGCGCCGGGCCGGCGTCGACCTCCCAGACCGCGCAGCCCGACGCGGCCAGCGCCCGCAGCAGCGGCCCCTGTTCGTCCCGTACCGAGGGGTGGACGGCGAGCACCGCCCGCACCCCGTTCTGGATGACCGCCCGCTCGACCTCCTCGTCCGTGCGCAGCACCGGCACGCCCTCGGCACCCTCCTGCTGCCCGGTGACGATCCCCACCGGCCGCACCCCGCAGCGCGGATGGCGCAGCACGGCGGCGGCCACCCGCTGCGCGGTCGCGGTCGGCCCGACGACGAGCGCGGCGTGCGGTCGGCGCAGCAGCGCGGCCCGCCGCCGCCGGTGCACGGCCGCGCGCAGCGCACAGGCTGCCGCCGCCTGCGCGGCGAGACCCGCGAGCACGGTGCCGGCGGACAGCGCCTGCTCCGGCCGGTACGCGGCCCACAGCGCGGCGCAGGCCGCCCAGACCACCGTGACACGGCCGCACACGGCGGGCAGTTCCTCCAGCAGCCCAGGCACCGGTGGCCGGGTGTCACGCGGGCGCAACAGCAGCGACACCGCGATCAGCAGGGCGACGAGCAGCGGATGGCGCTGGGCCCCGGGCAGCGCCAGCGCGGCGGGCAGGACGGCGGCGCCGTCCGCGACGAGCAGCGGCAGCGGTGAGGCGGTCCGGGGCGGCGCGGCGGGCAGCCGGGGGCCGGTGTCGGTGCCGCGCGGCGGGATGACGGAGACGGACGGGGGGAATCCGTGGTCCCGCGGCGGTACGCCGGGGGAGGCCACGGTGTGTTCGGCGGTCACGAGTGGATGGACTCCCTGTGATCGAGGGGCTCGACACGCGATGACGTCCGGTCGGCCTCGGCGTCCCGGGCCGCCCGGAACGGGCGGGTCCTCGTCGTGGCGGGCCGGGTGCCGAGCAGGTCGTGGTAGACGTCGGCGACCGCCCGCGCGGTGTGCCGCACGTCGTGGAGGGACAGCACGTGCCGGCGTCCCCGGTCGCCGAGGGACGCGCGCAGCGCCGGGTCGAGCAGCAGCCCGCCGACCGCCTCCGCCAGGGCCCGGGGGTCCTCCGGCGGCACCACGCACGAGGCGGCGAAGGACGGCGGCAGGCTCTCGCGGGCGCCGTCGACGTCGGTGACGACCACGGGCCGCCCGCAGGCCATCGCCTCCAGCGGGGCGAGCGCCATGCCCTCCCAGCGGGACGGCAGGACGACGAGGTCGGCGGCCTGGTACCAGGGGGAGGCGTCCGCGACGGCCCCCGCGAACAGCACGGATTCGGGTGCGGCCGCGCGCAGCCGGTCCCGGTCCGGGCCGTCGCCGACCAGGACGAGACGGGCGTCGGGCACCCGGCGCAGTACGGCGTCCCAGGCCCGCAGCAGGACGTCCTGCCCCTTCTGCCGGCACAGCCGGCCCACGCACACGGCGAGCGGCGCCTTCGCGGCCGGCCCGGCCAGCGGCGCCAGCCCGGCCCGTACGGGTCCGGCGGGCGCGGGGCGGAAACGGTCGGGGTCGATGCCGTTGGGCACGACGGTCCAGCGGCCGGTGATCCCGGCGTGCACGCCGGTGGCGCGTTCCGCCTCGCTCACGCACACCACCCGCGCGGCCCAGCGTGCCGCCCACCGCTCCCAGCGCAGTGCGAGGGCCGCCGTGCCGCCGCCCACCGCCTCGAACGACCAGGCGTGCGGCTGGAACACCGTGGGGATGCGCCCGCGCACCGCGAGCCGCCCGGCGAGCCCGGCCTTCGCGCTGTGCGCGTGCACCAGGTCGGGGCGCACCTCGTCGATCAGCCGGGCCAGTTGCCGTACCTCCCGCGCCAGCGAGGCGCCCGGCGCACGCGTCGCCCTCCAGTGCCGTACGTGCGCGCCGAGCGACCGGAGCCGGCCGGAGAGCGCGCTGTCGGGGCAGACCGCCACCACGTCCAGGCCGTCCGCGAGCTGGGCCCGGACCAGGTCCGTCACGACGCGCGCCACTCCGCCGTCCACCGGCTGGGTGAGGTGCAGGACCCGTGGTCCGCGGCCGGCGGCCGGCGGTTCCACGGGCACGGTCTCCTCGCGCCCGGAGGCGCCCGGTCCGGCGGCGTTCACCGCCGGGCGTCGACGGCGGCGAAGAGCACGCCCGCCCATGCCGCGTCCCGCTCGGACGTGAGCCGGAAGGCCGCCCGGTCACCGGCGTGCGGCAGGCCCCCTTCGAGGTCGAACACGTCGGAGTCGTAGCCCAGGGTGTTGGCGTACGCCGGCACCCGCGCGGGGGACGCGCCGCCGGGGTCGGCGATGGTGGAGTTCAGGACGTCGTCGAAGGGGTTGGCCCGGTCGGTGAACGCGGTGGGGGTGGGGCCGGCGGTGAGGACGAGCGAGTCGCCGGCGGTGCCGCGGTCGCCGTTGTACGCCACCAGTCCCGCCCGGCCCCCGGCGCCCGCCGGGAACGGCAGGTCGCGCAGCGGCATCTCGACCCCCGAGCGGCCGCCCAGCGGGGCGAAGCCGTCCCAGAGCGCGAGGTGCCGCAGCGGTTCCGCCGGGTTCTCGTACGCCACCACCAGCGTCCAGCCGCCCCAGGTCCCGGCCGCCGACCTGCCCATGGCCACGTTGACCTGAGCCACCGTGTACAGGCCCGGCGCGCTGTCCCGCACCAGCTCCGTCACGTCCGCCGAGGCCTGGAAGGCGTCCGCGCCGTCCGCCACCCGGTGTCCCACCACCGTGTCGGCGAGCAGCTCCTTGTACTCCCCGCCGGGCTCGGCGATCAGCACCCGCCCGTTGTCCTGCCACGGCTTCTGCTCGCCGGCCAGCAGGTTGCCGCCCCAGTACAGGCGGGCGTACGTCACCCGGGAGCCGGCCGGCAGGCGGAGCTCCGCGCGGGAGGAGTTGTACGTGTTCGGGTCGCTGTCGACGTCGATGTAGAACATGTCGAAGCCGCCGTTCACGCCCTGCGCTCCGGCCTGCACGTCCCGGCACGACGAGACCTGGGCACGGCAGGTGGCGGAGGCGTTGGCGGCCCGCACGATGCCGCCGTGCTGGACCGCGCGGTACCGCTGGGAGAAGGCGAGGCCGTCGGCCTCCGGGGAGGGCGCGACCGGAGCGGCGGCCGCGGAGCCGCAGGGGACCCACATCGCCGCGAGGGAGAAGACGCCCATCGCCGCATGGCGAAGCATCTGACCCAGGGATTGACGCATGACCGTCGGAGCCTTTCGGAACAGGGTGGCGGTGGCAGGCAGCGTGGACGAGTGCGATGCGGCCGCCCGTGAGGGTGCTTCGGAGGTTCGCAACTCTAGTCATCAAACGGACAAATTCGCCGAAAATCGATGAAGGGGGGTGAGTGTGTTGGAATCGTGAAGCCTGTTCAGGGGAAGGAGAAGGGGTTGGCGCCCCGGCCCGCCGCCTCCCGGGACCCACCGGGCGGAACGCGCGACGGTGCGGTGCGGGCGGAACGTGCGACGGTGTGGTGCGGGGAACCGAACGGCGCACCCCCGGTTGCGGGAGCCCTCGGGTGCTCTCACGGTGGGCTTCAAGATCCGAAGCCTGCGAAAGGACCCTCCATGCGCGCTCTGCCTGCCCGGCGCATCGCACTCGGCGCACTGTGCGCCGCCCTTCTTGCCGGCCTCGCCGGCCCGGCCGCCATGGCAGCCGACACGGCCGCCGAACACGACCGCGCGGCGTCCTCCGCCGCGCTGCTCGCGCAGGTCAGGACCGTCGACGGGGACGAGAACGGACTCGCCCCGGTCGTCGACCTGCTGAAGGCCGTGCTCGGGACGGACAGTGGCCAGACGTCCTCCGCCGAGGTCAGGAGACTGGGCGACGCGGCGAGGAAGGCCCTGGCGAAGGAAGCCCAGGCGAAGGCGGCCGACGAGGACCCGGTGGCCACCACCACTGAAGCCACCACCGAGACCACCGCCACGACCGAGCCGTCGCCGTCGGTCACGACGGACGACACGCAGCTGACCGTCTCCGTGGACGACCTCACGAACGAGGAGATGACCGCCCTGCGGGAAACCCTCGACAACCTCCTCGAACTGCTCCGGCCCGACACCGGCGCGGACGGGAGCACCACCGAGGACCCCGCACTGGGCGGCGAGTTGGCGGCCCGGGTGCACGACCTCGTCGACGCCCTGCTCGGTACCGGGCCCCAGGCGTCGACCCTGCCCGCGCCGGCCGCGCCCGCGCCCGCGCCGTTGCTCCCGGGCGCCACGTTCCCCGCGTTCACCCCGCTGCTGCTGCCGCCCGCGGCGTCTTCGTAAAACCCGGCCGTCCTCGAAAAACTCTCATATGAGGACTTGCCAATCTCCCGCTTCACGGTTTCCGCCCCGGCCGGGGATCGTTAGGCACGGCGACAGAATTCCCCTCCGGTGACCGCCCCCGCGGCGCCGAAGAAAGGAACACGATGAAGTCCCTGAAGGCTGCCGCCGTCCTCGCCGGAACCCTGATCGCCGCCGGTGCCGCCGCGCCCGCGTACGCGGAGCCCATCGACCTGGCGCAGACCGGCGTCGACACCGGCCTGCGTACCGCGGTCCCCTTCGAGCTGATGCCGGCGCACGAGGCGGAGACGCTCGCCGACACCGACGACACGTCGCTGCTCGGCACGACGAAGGAAGCGGCGGCCACGGTGAACGACGCCAAGCCGGTCCACGGCGACCTCGGGCTGCACGCCTGAAAAACACCCCTGCGCGATCCGGCCCCCAGTTCCCACTGGGGGCCGGATTCCGTTTGCCGCTACGGACAACCGTATGGACAACCGTATGGACAAGGGAGTCGGACCGATGGTCACCCACATCGACGGAACCCCGAAAGACACACAGCCGCCGTCACCACCGCCACCGGCCCCGGAGGGCAGAACACGGCGGGACGTGACCCGCGGACTGCGCACCGGCGCGCTCGCCGCGGCCCTGGCACCGCTGCTCGCCGCCTTCCGCGCCCCGCGCCCCGCCGCTCCCGGGGAGGCCCCCGGCCGCGCCTCCTTCGACCGGACGCACCGGGGACGCCGCATCCAGGGGACGCGGACCGCGGACGGCCACTGGCACGTCACCCTCGACGGCCGCCCCCTGCACCTGATGCGGCGGGCCGACGGCACCTGGCTGAGCATGGTCGACCACTACTGCTCCTACCGCACACCGCTCGACGCCGCCCGCGCCGCCGCGGACGCCCTCGCCCCCGGCGAGCGGCTGCGTGACGCGGGCACGCAGCCGCGGCACGGGCACGGGCACGAAGGAGGCCGGCATGGCGTACGTGCGTAAGGACGCCGCCACCCTCACAGCGACCGAGAAACGCCGGTTCGTGAACGCGCTGCTGGAGGTCAAGCGGCGGGGCGAGTACGACGAGTTCGTGCGCACGCACATCGCGTACTACGCCTCCGACGGTGAACGGGGGCTGCGCACCGCGCACATGGCACCCTCCTTCCTGCCCTGGCACCGCCGGTTCCTGCTCGACCTGGAGGAGGCCCTGCGCCGGGTGGACTCCTCGGTGACCCTGCCGTACTGGGACTGGACCCGCGACCGCACGACCCGCTCCGCGCCGTGGACCGCGGACCTGCTCGGCGGCAACGGGCGCCGCTCCGACCGCCAGGTGACGACGGGTCCGTTCGCGTACCGGGAGGGCAACTGGACGATCCGGGTGAACGTGACCGACACGGAGTTCCTCACCCGGGACCTCGGCCGCCGGGCCGATCCGATCGCCCTGCCGGGCAAGAAAGACCTGGAGTGGGCGCTGAAGGAGTCCGCTTACGACGTGGCGCCCTGGGACTCGACGGTCACGCGGGGCTTCCGCAACCGGATGGAGGGCTGGGGCACCGGCCGGGGCAGCGTCTCGTGGCGCAACCACAACCGGGTGCATCGCTGGGTCGGCGGGAGCATGCTCACCGCCGCCTCCGTCAACGACCCCGTCTTCTGGCTCCACCACGCCTTCGTCGACCTGCAGTGGTACCGCTGGCAGCGCAGACACGGCGGGGCCCGCTACCGGCCCGCGACCGCGCCGGGCTCCGGCGACGCGCAGCACGGCCGGATCGTCTCCCGCCACGAGAAGCTGCCGCCGTGGGACGTGACCCCCGGCGACCTGGAGGACGTCAGCGCGACGTACCGCTACGCGTGACACGACGTGCCCCCCACCTCCCGTTCGGCCATCTGATACCTCCTCGCACCGCGCTGACCTGCATATTCACAGGAAAGTTACGCAATTGGACGTTTCGGTTGCGAAGCGCCGCAAAACATCCCTTATAGTCATGACTGTCGGTGAACGGGCCATAACGGAACGTGCCGACACAACGAGAAACGGAGAGGTAATGCGTAAGTTCCAGAAGGCCGCGGTCGTCGTGGCCATGCTCGGCAGCGTTGGCTTCCTCGGTGCGGGCGTCAGCCACGCCGGTGACGAGCCGAGCTTCAAGCTCGACAGCGAGCAGAGCCACTCCTGCACGGGTGAGGCCAACTTCCAGCAGGCCCTGATCGGCCTGCAGGACACCAACGTGGCTGCCAACGTCATCGGCGTCGGCAACCCGTCGGCGGGCGCCACCTCCGTGGAGTGCAACTCCATCCTCGGTGTTGGCTGACGATCACTGATCCAGTGATCTAGGCAGGTCTCGGGGCTCGAACCCAGTGGTTCGAGCCCCGGGACTCCTCGGCTTGTCGGGCCGCACCCCATTGATCGGAACGGCTCTCCCGCCCGTGGTGGAGGGCCGACCGCATAAGGAAAACAGGTAAATGTTCAACTCGAAGAAGATCGCAGCGACAGCGGCAGCCGGAATCCTGGGGAGCTTCGCCCTGGTCGGTCTCGGCGCCTCGCAGGCCCTTGCCGACGACGGTTCCGACGCGTGCGTCGCCGACGGCGAGACCATCAGCTGCGTCCAGTCGCAGACCTGCTCCGGTGGAGGAGAGGTCTCCTGCAACAGCATTGTCGTCATCCGTCCCCATGGATCGGAAGCCTGACACGGCTGTCGCCCAGGTCTTGCCGCGAGGCGGAGAACGGCCGGGACCCCCGAGGGGTCCCGGCCGTTCCGTGTGTCCCGGCCCGCTCAGCAGGGCCGCGGCGCCGTGAGAGGGGCGGCGTACGACGACTCGACGGGGGTGCAGTACGGCAGGCCGTCGATGGGGCGGTCGGTGCAGAAGCGGCCGATCAGGTCGGCGGACTCCTGGCTGCGCTCGACCGTGACCAGGTGGTCCGTCTCCTTGACGGTGGTGAACCGTGCCGAGGGCATCGTCGCGGCGAGTTCACGGCCCATCTGAGGGGTGCACAGGGAGTCGTACTCGCCGGTGAAGACCAGCGAGGGCACGTCGGGCACGGGCAGGGGCTCGTAGCAGCCGTGCGTCACGAGCCTCGTGTTGTGCTCGACCGCCTTCCTGAGCTCGTCCGGCGTCTGGTTCATGAACTGCCGGCGGAGGAGACGCGCCACCGCCGCGTGCCTGCGGACCTTTCCGATGCCCGGGTTCGACATGAACAACTGGACCAGCCTTTCGGCGGCCCCCTCGATGTCACCCTGTTCGAGCGCGTGTGACACACGCGGTACGGCGTCGGTGTAGAGGCCGGGAAGACGGATCGCCGCGCCGGCGAAGACGATGCGCCGCACGGACCCCGGATGCCGCTGCGCGAAGCGGAGGCCGACGACCTCACCGAAGCAGCCGCCGAACAGGTTCACCTCGGGGACACCGAGCTCCGTCAGCATGTGCTGGACGGCGTCGGCGAGGAAGTCGATGCCGTAGCGGGCCGGCAGGAAGTCCGAGCTGCCGTAACCGGGCAGGTCCACGGTGATCAGCGTGCACAACGGCGCCAGCCACCTCTCGTGGCCCTGCCAGGAGTACCGGTTCTGCGACGACCCCCCGAGCAGCAGCAACGGAGCCGTCTGCGGTGCGCTCTGATGGACGATCCGGCACGTGTACGCGAAACCCTGGAAGGCGAGCCCTCGCTCCTCCACGGAGTCCTGGGCGGCGGGGACGGCAGTGCGCATGAACGGCTCCGGGAAGGCGAAAGACAGCGAACCGTTCCATGATTACCAGGAGTCCAGCAAATCCGCCGCAATCACTCCAAGGTGGGCGATCCAGTCATACCTGATCATGGATCGGAGTGAGGGGGCCCGGCCCGCCCGGAGCCGCGGTGCGCGGACAAGCGGAAAGACCGGCGTTTCCGCCGGCCCATGAGCGTCGGCGCTCCCCGGCAGGACTCGAACCTGCGGCCAAACGCTTGGAAAGCGCCTTGCGGGTTGTGTCCCACCCTCCTGATGACCTGTGGCTCTTCCTCGACTGAGCGGTATGTCGGTGGAGCTTTGACACGGATTCGGCATGCACTGTACGGGCGGCCCGTACGGTGTGAAGGTCACGCACACCGGCCGATGGTCTGCGGTGCCGGAGGTTGGGCCGGTCAGGGGAACGGAGCAGTCCCGGGGCGGGCTTGGAACGGGGCAGAATGAAGCCTCTCAAAGGCGAGACGTGGGGGTGGACGTGACGACGTATCTGGCTGAGGCTGATCCGCGGTGGGCTGAGCATTCCGGGGAAGAGGGGCACTACGAAGCTCCGGAATGGGGTCCCGAGGACTTGGAACGCGCCGCAGTGTTCCTGGCCGAGCTCGCCCCGCAGGCCCGGCAGATGTTCGAGTACCTGCTACGCAACCCCGGCCGGAGGATCCACTGCACAGAGTTGGTGGACAAGGCCCTGGGTGGGCCCAACGGGAGTGATCCGGCGCGACGCGTGGCAGGTGTTCTGTCCGGGACGAGCAAGGGGCACGGCAACAGTGGGCGGCGGTATCCGTTCTACTGGTGGGAGGCCCCTGAGGGAAGTGCGGGCGCAACGTACGCAGTCCGCCCCTCGGTAGCAGCGGTGTTCCTGGCCGCTCAGCTCGGAGAGTAGCTCCATCACCCGTGGCTTGAGGGCCGCTGGTCTCGTAGTAGCGCCTCGCTGGCGATCATGTGTCGTCGACGGGGCGCATGCCTTTTGAACCTCGCCCGGTGTGTATCAACCGCCCTGCGAGTAGCGGCTAACGGTTGATCGGAATCTCATAGACGATCTCGCAGTGAGCGGCGGGCACCACGATGTCCGCCGTCTCCACGGGCCGTCCCTGGTCGCTGTAGTACGTCCGGCGGAGCGGTCGTCCTGTTGGGTGGCGGCATGGCTGCACTCATCAGCTCTGCAAGTGGCCGACCCATACAGTCTTGATCTGCTCACCCTGCTCGGCAGTGATGACGCCGGCCTCCATTGCCACGGTCACGAGATCAGTGCCGGCCGCGGTCCCCGTCGTGGTCGATGGGGCGCCGGTGGAGCGGGGACCTGCGTCGGTGCGGTGTGTCGTGGTTTCCCGCGAAATCCGGTGGAGTCTCAGCGGCCGGTAGTGGTTGGGTCCTGCTCGATGCCTCGCCGACACGGCCCGGCACAGCGCGAGGCGCGAGGTTCGCATCGCAGGCGTGGTCCAGCCTGCGTGTCGTCGAGTGAGGGAAGTGGTCGCGGTGGCTGGTTATGGGGTGCTTTCCGACGTGTACGAGTGGCTGATCGGGGACGACAGGTCGACCCCCGCCGAGGCGGCCGCGGTGTACTGCACCGATGTCGTGGGCTCTGTGCCGCCCGGTGCGCGCGTCCTCGACTGCGCGTGTGGAACCGGCCAGCTCGCCGTCGGTCTCGCGCGTCTTGGCCTTGACGTGGTCGCCGCGGACGCCAGTGCGGGGATGGTTCGCCGGACCGAGAGGCTCGCCGGCGAGCAGGGTGTCCCGCTTCGAGCCCTCCGCGCGAGCTGGGACGAGCTGCCCGACCACCTGGAGGACTCCACGTTCGATCTGGTGTTCTGCGTCGGCAACTCGCTCGGGCACGCCGAGGGCGCAGCCGGGCGCCTGGCGGCACTGGACGCGATGTCGCGGCTGCTGAATCCGGGCGGACGCCTCGTGCTCACGTCACGCAACTGGGAGCTGGTGCGCTCCGCCGGCTCACGGGTGGACGTCCGCGATCGACTCATCCGCCGCAACGGCCGCGATGCGGTCGTCAGCTACTCCTGGCAGATCGAGCAGCGCTGGGAGCAGGAACACTTCCTCGAGATCGTGGTCGCCCGGATCGAGCCGGACGGGGCGGTGCGAGCCTGCTCGGAGCGGTTGTCCATCTGGCCCTACCGGTACGAGGACCTCGTGGCGCAGTTGCGGAGCGTCGGGCTCATGGTGCGGTCCACCACCTTCGACCCCGAGAGCGATGGATACGTGGTGGTCGCCGGCCGCGACCAGGCGCGAGGCACGTCCGAACCGGCGCACTGATCCGCTTTGCGTCGTTGCCGACCTGCCGACCTGCCGGCGCGCGACAGCCTGCAGCGGGTTCTTCGCTAAGTGTTCAGCGGTTGCTGCGGGTGCGGTCCTCGCCGCGCCGGCTCCCGGCCTGCGGACCGCGCGGCCTGCGCCGCCTCCACCAAGGCGTTCGTGATCCTGGACGGGACGCCATCGAGGCACCTGGTGCCGGTTGGTCCTCCGGCCGGGAGCTTCGACACGTGTGCGGTATGGCCATCCGTGAAAACCCGGTGACAGCCGAACGGCCCCAGAGTCCGCCCCTGAACGTCGAGAGGGCGTCCGGGGCTTCGTCGTGGCGGCTGGCACCGGGTCTGACCAGCAAAATGCCCTCCCTAAAGGGAGGGCGGAGACGTGCGCCCCCGGCAGGACTCGAACCTGCGGCCAAGCGCTTAGAAGGCGCCTGCTCTATCCACTGAGCTACGGGGGCCGGTGTGGTGGCCTGTCGTCGTGGTGCCCGGGGCCGGGCCTGTCCGTGACGTCGCCGGAGACAAGGATAGGGCTCCCGCATCCTTGTCCCTGTTGCCTCGCCTCCGTGGCTCGATGTGGAGGTTCGGTGAAGCGGTCCTGATAATCGCAGGCAGGTACGAATCGTGCACCGCTTTTGGTCTCTCGCGCCACCGGGTGTTGTGCACTCGTTATGCCTGGGGCGTGCATGCGTCACGGTCGTCCCTTCCGTCCCTTGTGTCCGGTCGGCGCGCAGGCATACTCATATGCTTCAGAATTCCCCCAAAATTGGGCATTCTTCGCATGTGGTGACCTTGGACGTACGGCCCCAGCTGCTCGACGCACTCTCCGCCCTGCGCGACCGTGTCGCCGCCGCACGCTTCCCGCTGCCCCTGGCGGGGGCCGCACGCGCGCGTGCCAACCGCGACGAACTGCTCGCGCAGCTCGACGACTATCTGGTGCCCCGGCTGAGAGACCCCGAAGCACCTCTGCTGGCCGTCGTCGGAGGATCCACCGGAGCCGGGAAGTCCACTCTGGTGAACTCCCTGGTGGGCCGCCGGGTGAGTGAGGCGGGCGTCCTGCGGCCCACGACCCGGACACCGGTGCTCGTCTGCCATCCGGAGGATCACCACTGGTTCAGCGGGATGCGGGTGCTGCCCGACCTCACGCGCGTATGGGTGCCCCACCACCGGGACCCCGCGGACGACCTGCTCCTGCCCGGCGAGGACCCCGCGCGGGTGCTGCGCGTCGAGACCGCCGACACCCTGCCGCCCGGCCTCGCCCTCCTGGACGCGCCCGACGTCGACAGCCTCGTCGCCGACAACCGGGTCCTCGCCGCCGAACTCATCAGCGCCGCGGACATCTGGATCATGGTCACCACCGCCGCCCGCTACGCCGACGCCGTGCCCTGGCACATGCTGCGCACGGCCAAGGAGTACGACGTCACCCTGGTGACCGTCCTGGACCGCGTACCCCACCAGGTCGTCGCGGAGGTGTCCCGGCAGTACGGCGCCCTGCTCACCAAGGCCGGGCTCGGCCACGTACCGCGCTTCACCGTGCCCGAACTGCCCGAGTCGGCCTGGGGCGGCGGACTGCTGCCCGCCACCGCCGTGGCCGCGCTGCGGACCTGGCTGGTCCACCAGACGCTGGATCCCGCCGCCCGGCAGTACGTGATGGCCCGTACCGCGTACGGCGTCCTCGGCTCCCTCGACACCCGCATGCCCGAACTGGCCGGTGCCGCCGCCGCGCAGTACGCGGCCGCGCTGCGGCTCACCGCCGCCGTCGAAGGGGCGTACGACAGCGAGCACGCGCGCGTACGGAGCCGGCTGCAGGCCGGGGCCGTACTCGCCGGCGACGCGCTCAGGCGGTGGCGCGCCTTCCCCCTGGACTGCACCCCGGGCGAACTCCTCGACACCCTGGTGGAGAGCCTGAGCGCGCTGCTGCTGTGCGCCGTCGCCGCCGCCGACGAGCGCGTCGACGACGCCTGGCGGCGCGAGCCCGCGGCGGACGCCCCCGAGCTCGCCGGGCGCGGTGCCGCGCCCGAGAGCGCCGAGCACCGCATCGGACTGGCCGTACGGCGCTGGCGGCGCGAGCTCGAGGAGTACGCCGAGGACGAGGTGCGGGAGCTGGACCGAAGCGCCGCGCCCGATCCCGAGACGGTCGCCGCGCTGGTCGCCACGGCGCTGCTGGGCGGCCGCCGGGCCCGGACCGCCGGGGAGGGGCTCGCCGAGCGGATCGGCGCGCACGGCGCGCTGCGGCTGCGCGACCGGGGCGGACGGCTGCTCGTCGCGTACGTGGACCGGGTCATGCACGCCGAACGCGAACGCCGGCTCGCCCCGCTCGACGCGCTGGAGGTGCACGCGGAGCCCCAGGCCGAACTCATCGCCGCGTTGTCCGTACTGCAGAAGGAGAGGTGACCGGTGACCGCCGTCACTGACCAGGACCACACCGAGCACCCCGAGCACCCCGAGCATCCCGAACACCTTGAGCACTCCGGCCGCGACGCCGGAGCACCACCCCGTACGGACACCGCGAGCCCCTGGGACGACGGGCTGATCGCGCGCCGGGTGAACGGGAGCGCCGACGAGGAGCAGGGCGGGGCGGCCGCGGCCCGTACAGCCGTGCCGCAGGCCGTGACCCCGCTCGCCCACGACCCGTGGCTGCGGACGCGGCTCGACGCGCTGCGCGAGCTGGTGGGGCTCTCCCGCGCACGGCTCGACAACCGGACCCTCGCCCAGGCGGGCCGGGTCATCGAGGAGTCCACCGCGCGGCGCCGGCTCTCCGGACAGCACACCGTCGTCGCCATCGCGGGCGCCACCGGCAGCGGCAAGTCGCAGCTCTTCAACGCGCTGGCCGGAGTGCCCGTCTCGGAGACCGGCGTACGGCGGCCGACCACCGCCGCACCCATCGCGTGCAGCTGGAGCGACGGCGCGGCCGGCCTCATCGAACGCCTCGGCATCCCGCCCAGGCTCAGGCGGCGCCCCCTCCAGGCGACCGCGGACGCCGACGAGCGGCTGCGCGGGCTGATCCTGGTCGACCTGCCCGACCACGACTCGGCGGCCGTGCAGCACCGTGAGCAGGTGGACCGCGTCCTGGGCCTGGTCGACGCGGTCATCTGGGTCGTCGACCCCGAGAAGTACGCCGACGCCGTGCTGCACGAGCGCTATCTGCGGCCCATGGCGGCCCACGCGGAGGTCATGTTCGTCGTCCTCAACCAGACCGACCGGCTGCCGGGGGAGGCCGCCGAGCAGGTCCTGGACGATCTGCGGCGGCTGCTCGACGAGGACGGCATCGTCCTGGGGGAGTACGGCGAACCCGGTACGACCGTGCTGGCACTGTCCGCGCTCACCGGGGACGGGGTCGGCGAACTGCGCGAATCCCTCGCCCGGTTCGTGGCCGAACGCGGCGCCCCGGCCCGGCGGATCTCCGCGGACGTGGACGTCGCGGCGGCCCGGCTGCGGCCCGTCTACGCCACCCGGCGGCGCACCGGGCTGAGCGAGGAGGCGCGCGAGGAGTTCGCCGACCGGCTCGCGGACGCCGTGGGGGCCACCGCCACGGGCGAGGCGGCCGAACGCGCCTGGCTGCGCAACGCGAACCGCGCGTGCGGCACGCCCTGGCTGCGGCTGTGGCGCTGGTGCCAGGAGCGGGGCGAGCCGTCCACCGGCCGGATCGCCCTGCGTGGCCAGCACGAGGAGGAGGCCACGGCCCGGCAGCGTGTGGAACAGGCGGTGCGCACGGTGGCCGACCGCGCCTCGGCCGGACTGCCGGCGCCGTGGGCGCTGGCCGTGCGGGAGGCGGCCGTACGCGGCTCCCAGGGCCTGCCGGAGGCGCTGGACGAGCTGGCCGTACACGCGGGACTGCCGCCGGGGAGGCCGCCGCGGCCCGGGTGGTGGCCGCTGGCCGTGCTCGTCCAGGTGTCGATGACGCTCCTTCAGTTCGTCGGCGGGCTGTGGCTGCTGGCGCAGATCATCGGGGTCATGGCGCCGAACCTGGGGGTGCCGGTGCTGCTGATGGCGATCGGCATCGTCGGCGGCCCGCTCGTCGAGTGGGGCTGCCGCATGGCGGCCCGGGGGCCCGCCCGGCGGTACGGGCAGGAGGCGGAGAGACGGCTGCGGGAGGCGGCCTCGGGGTGCGGCCGGGCCCGCGTCCTGGATCCGGTGGCGGCGGAGCTGCTGCGGTACCAGGAGGTACGGGAGCAGTACGGGCGGGTCGTGGGCACGGGGACAGGGGCTGGGGCAGGAGCGGGGGCGGGGGCCGGCCGGGGCTGATGCGGAGCGCCTCCTTCGGGTGGCGGGGGTGTCCACAGGCCGGCGGTGGTCCACAGCGCTCAGCGGACCCGGCCCGGCGCAGGCAGTCTGGCTTCGCGGTGGTCGCGGGACGGTCCGCGGCCGCCCTGCCGGACGGCAGCCGTACGGGACGGGCCCGTGCGCGTATCGGCCCGGCGCCGGATCCGCCGTGCGCGGCCGGCGGGTCCGGGCGAGGGAGGCGGACACGATGAACGAGACGATGGTGTGCGTGGTGGGCAACGTGGCGACGCGGCCGGTGTACCGGGAGACGGCGACCGGCCCCGCGGCCAGGTTCCGGATCGCGGTCACGTCCCGGTACTGGGACCGGGAGAGGAGCGCCTGGGCGGACGGGCACACCAACTTCTTCACGGTGTGGGCCAACCGGCAGCTCGCCACCAACGCGGCGTCGTCGCTGTCGGTGGGCGAACCGGTGATCGTGCAGGGCCGGCTGAAGGTGCGTACGGAGACGCGCGAGGGACAGCCGGGGTGGATGTCGGCGGACATCGACGCGGTGTCGATCGGCCACGACCTCGCCCGGGGCACGGCCGCCTTCCGGCGCGCGCAGCGACCGGAGCAGGCCTCCGTGCCGGAACGCCCCGAACCCAACTGGGAGAACGGGCCGGAAAATTCAGTGGCCGTGGACGAAAACACGTCCCAACGGCAGCCGGAACCGGCGACGGTGACATGAGGTCAGTGATCCGGCCTCGGTGCCGGCGCTGACCGAACCATGGCTTATCGGCGGATACGTACCGGAACATCCCGGGTGGATTTGTCGATAAGCCCTGCTCGAGACGGCTTCCGCGATAACGATTCCGAGTCGGATCACTCCTCCGACGCGATCATCGGCAAGCGCGCATCGCCGCCTCCTTAGGATGCCGGGCATGGCTCCCGGCACCCCCGGAGCCGGTGATTCTGCTGGTGGGACCGTCAGCCCCCCATGCCAACGGGTCCCGCCCGGGAAGGATTTCGGTGTTTGCTTCGTTCTCCGCGGGGCCCGCGCGCGGACGCGGGCCGGTCCGCGTCGCCGCAGGGGCGCTGGTGTCCGGACTCGTCACCACGGCCGTACTGGCCGGTGCCGGGAGAGCGGCCGCCGACGAGGAGACGGTGCCGGACCATGGCGGGGCGGCCGCGACCATAGAGGGACTCAAGACCTACGGCGCGGCAGTGATACACGGCGCCACCGGGGACCAGCAGGTGTCGGCGGGACTGTTCGAGATGTCCGTCGAGGGCGGCGGCATGCTGCAGACGTACTGCGTCGACATCCAGACGCCCACGCAGCAGGACGCCAAGTACCACGAGACCGCCTGGAGCGGGACCTCACTGGGCGTCAACAAGGACGCCGGCCGGATCCGCTGGATCCTGCGGAACTCCTACCCGCAGGTCAACGACCTCGCGGCACTCGCGAAGAAGGCCGGTGTACGCGGCCGGCTCACCGAGCAGGACGCGGCGGCCGGCACGCAGGTGGCCATCTGGCGGTACTCCGACGACGTCTCCGTGGACGCCGTCGACCCCCAGGCCGAGCAGCTCGCCGACTACCTGCGGAAGCACGCCCGCGATCAGGGGGAGCCGAAGGCGTCGCTGGCCCTGGACCCGCCGGCGGTCTCCGGCCGCCCGGGTGAGCGGCTCGGCCCGGTGACGGTGCGCACCGACGCGCGCAGCGTGACCATCTCCCCGCCGGCGGACGCCACCACGAGCGGGGTACGGATCGTGGACAAGGACGGCGAGCCCGTCACCACCGCCACCGACGGCGGCCAGGTCTTCTTCGAGGTGCCCGAGGACGCGGCGGCGGGCACCGTCGAGCTGACCGCGCAGGCCTCGACGACGGTGCCGGTCGGTCGTGCCTTCGTCTCCGAGAGCAGGAGCCAGACACAGATCCTGGCCGGCTCCAGCGAGTCGACGGTCTCGGCGACGGCGAGCGCCACCTGGGCGCTCAAGGGCGCGATACCCGCGCTGTCCGTCCGCGAGAACTGCGCCAAGGGCGGGGTGGACGTCACCGTCGCCAACCAGGACGACGAGCCGTTCACCTTCGAAGTGGCGGGCGCGGAGCACACCGTCGCGGGCGGCGAGTCCCGCACGGTGACGGTCCCGCTGAGCGAGGACCGGCCCTACGACTTCACGGTCACGGGCCCGAACGGCTTCGAGCGGCGCTTCACCGGCATGCTCGACTGCCTCACCCGGGCCGCCGAGACCGGCACCACCACCCACACCCTCACGGGCCCGGCCCCCAACCCCCTGACCGGCCCCACCGACACCAACCTCGCCGAGACCGGCTCCTCCGGCGCCACCCCGTGGATCGCCGGCACCGCGATCGCCCTGGTCGTCCTCGGCGGAGCGGGCCTGGTCCTCACCCGCCGCGGAAACGCCCCCTCCGGCGACTGAGACATCCCCGGTGCCCGGTGTGCCGGTGTCCGGCGGCACGAGGGAAACGGGGGCCGGAATCCGGTCGGCCGCGGCCGCGGCCGTTCCAGGGACGCCGCTGACAGGGCTGCCCGTGCCGCCCGGGTGAGGAGAGACGGCGCCGCCGACGGGGCGCCCGAAGGCGCTCGGCGTCGACCGGCAGCGAATCCCCAGGTCAGAGCCCTCCGGCCGAACGGGTTTCCCCCCGGGGGTGGCGGTCGGGCAAGATGGGGTGTATCTGCCCACTGCCTGATTTCAAGCTGCCGGACGGTTTCTCTTGGCTGAGTTCATTTACACCATGCGCAAGGCGCGCAAAGCGCACGGCGACAAGGTGATCCTCGACGACGTCACCCTGAGCTTCCTGCCGGGGGCGAAGATCGGTGTCGTCGGTCCGAACGGCGCCGGTAAGTCGACCGTTCTGAAGATCATGGCGGGGCTGGAGCAGCCGTCCAACGGTGACGCCTTCCTCACTCCCGGTTACACCGTGGGCATCCTGCTCCAGGAACCCCCGCTGAACGAGGACAAGACCGTCCTGGAGAACGTCCAGGAGGGTGTCGCCGAGGTCAAGGGCAAGCTCGACCGGTTCAACGAGATCGCCGAGCAGATGGCGACCGAGTACACCGACGAGCTCATGGACGAGATGGGCAAGCTGCAGGAGCAGCTCGACCACGCCAACGCCTGGGACCTCGACGCCCAGCTGGAGCAGGCCATGGACGCCCTGGGCTGCCCGCCCGGCGACTGGCCGGTCGCCAACCTCTCCGGTGGCGAGAAGCGCCGCGTGGCGCTGTGCAAGCTGCTCCTCGAGGCGCCCGACCTGCTGCTGCTCGACGAGCCCACCAACCACCTCGACGCCGAGTCGGTGAACTGGCTGGAGCAGCACCTCGCCAAGTACGAGGGCACCGTCGTGGCCGTCACCCACGACCGGTACTTCCTGGACAACGTCGCCGGGTGGATCTGCGAGGTCGACCGCGGCCGGCTGCACGGCTACGAGGGCAACTACTCCAAGTACCTGGAGACCAAGGCCACCCGCCTCAAGGTCGAGGGCCAGAAGGACGCCAAGCGGCAGAAGCGGCTCAAGGAAGAGCTGGAGTGGGTGCGGTCCAACGCCAAGGGGCGGCAGGCCAAGTCCAAGGCGCGTCTGGCCCGCTACGAGGAGATGGCCGCCGAGGCCGACAAGATGCGGAAGCTGGACTTCGAGGAGATCCAGATCCCGCCGGGCCCGCGCCTGGGCAACGTGGTCGTCGAGGTCAACAACCTCAGCAAGGCCTTCGGCGAGAAGGTGCTCATCGACGACCTCAGCTTCACGCTGCCGCGCAACGGCATCGTCGGGGTCATCGGCCCGAACGGCGCCGGCAAGACCACGCTGTTCAAGATGATCCAGGGGATCGAGGAGCCCGACTCCGGGTCCATCAAGGTCGGCGAGACCGTCAAGATCTCGTACGTCGACCAGAGCCGCGAGAACATCGACCCGAAGAAGACGCTGTGGGCGGTCGTCTCCGACGAGCTCGACTACATCAACGTCGGCCAGGTCGAGATGCCGAGCCGCGCCTACGTCTCGGCCTTCGGCTTCAAGGGCCCGGACCAGCAGAAGCCGGCCGGTGTGCTCTCCGGCGGTGAGCGCAACCGCCTCAACCTCGCGCTCACCCTCAAGCAGGGCGGCAACCTGCTGCTCCTCGACGAGCCCACCAACGACCTCGACGTCGAGACGCTCTCCAGCCTGGAGAACGCCCTGCTCGAGTTCCCCGGCTGCGCCGTGGTCGTCTCCCACGACCGGTGGTTCCTGGACCGGGTCGCCACCCACATCCTCGCCTACGAGGGCGATTCCAAGTGGTTCTGGTTCGAGGGCAACTTCGAGTCGTACGAGAAGAACAAGGTCGAGCGGCTCGGCCCGGACGCCGCGCGCCCGCACCGTGCCACCTACAAGAAGCTGACCCGGGGCTGATCTCTTGCGGCACCTCTACCGCTGCCCGCTGCGCTGGGCGGACATGGACGCGTACGGCCACGTCAACAACGTGGTGTTCCTCCGCTACCTGGAGGAAGCCCGCATCGACTTCCTGTTCCGCCCGGAGAAGGACTTCAAGCAGGGGTCCGTGGTGGCGCGCCACGAGATCGACTACAAGCGGCAGCTCGTCCACCGGCACCACCCGGTCGACATCGAGCTGTGGGTCACCGAGATCAGGGCGGCGTCCTTCACCCTCACCTACGAGGTGAAGGACGACGACCTCGTCTACGTCCGCGCGTCGACGGTGATCGTGCCGTTCGACTTCGAGGCGCAGCGTCCGCGCCGGCTCACCGCCGAGGAGCGCGAGTTCCTCCAGGAGTACACGGACGACCCCGCCGGTGAAGAGGAGGAGGCCGTCGCCGCATGACGGTGCTCCACCTCGCCGACGAGAGGGAGGCCGCGGACCTCGCGGCCTTCCTCTCCCGGCTGCTGCACTACGACCGTTCCGCCGCGGTGCGGCTGCAGGCGGCCGGCACGGCGCTCGCCGTCTTCGGCCGGCCGCCCTCCTTCGAGGTGCTCGCCGTGCGCGCCGTACGGCTCGTGAAGCCGTACGAGAACGGGCTCGACGTCACGCTGGACGTGACCGTGTCCGCCGGTGAGCTGCTGGAGTCGGTGGACGAGTCCGCCGCCACGGCCGCCGTGCCGGGCGCGGTGACCGGACCGCCGTGGGCCGGGGTGCTGCCGCCGCGCGGCGGCTGGCGGGCCGAGCCCGGACTGCCGGCGCCGCGGGAGCTGAGCGGGCTCGTCGCCGCGTCGGTCGCGGAGTTCCGTTCCCGTACGGAGGAGCTGGCGCCCGAGCTGCGCACCAGGGCCGAGCTCGACCGGATCGGGCGGGAGATCTGGTCCCGCACGGTCGCGGGGACCGGACTTCCGGTGCGGGCGGTGCACGCCGCCCAGTCGCTGGGGTTCCTGCGGGGCGGCGAACAGGGACTGTTCTCCTCGGGGTCCTGGCTCCGGCTGCGTACGCCCTACGGGTCGGTCGCCGTGCGCCGGGCGGGCCTCGGGGCGCTGGGCCTCAGCGTGCGCTGAGGCCGGTCCGCGCGCTAGGGGGTGTCGTCCGGGCGGACGGCGATGTGGTCGGGTTCCAGCTCCAGCGCGACCCGGTCACGCATGTGCAGCGCCTTCGTGTACTCGGCGGGGAGCTGGAGGCGTCCGGCGCGGTCGAGCATGGCGTACTCGCGGGCGACGACGGTCTCGTGGCCGGTGGCCGCGTCGACCTCGCTGCGCCGCAGCACCTCGGTGGAGGTGCGGCCGTCCCGGATGGCGACCGTGCGGCGGACCTCGCTCGCCACCGCCTGGTCGTGGGTGACGATCACGATGGTCGTGCCGAGCCGTTCGTTCGCGGTGCGGAACGCGGCGAAGATCTGCTCCGCGGTGTGGGAGTCGAGTTCGCCGGTGGGTTCGTCGGCGAGGAGTACGGAAGGGTCGCCGGCGAGGGCCACGGCGATGGCGACGCGCTGCTGCTGGCCGCCGGACATCTGATGCGGGCGGCGGTCGCGGCAGTCCGCCACCTCCAGCAGCTCCAGCAGTTCCAGCGCGCGTTCGGCGCGGGCCCGGCGTCCGGACCGGGAGCGGCCGCCGCGGCGGCCGGCGAGCTGCATCGGCAGGGCGACGTTCTGCGCCGAGGTCAGATAGGGCAGCAGGTTGCGGGACGTCTGCTGCCAGACGAAGCCGACGACCTCACGGCGGTAGGCGAGCCGGTCCTTCGCGGTCATCGTGAGCAGATCACGGCCGGCCACGCGCGCCGCGCCGGCCGTGGGGGTGTCCAGGCCGGCCAGGATGTTCATCAGGGTCGACTTGCCGCTGCCGGACGCGCCCACGAGCGCCATCAGCTCGCCCTCCCGGACCAGGAGATCGAGCCCCTGGAGCGCCTGCACCTCCACCCCGTCCGCGGTGAAGACACGGACCAGGCGGTCGCAGGTGATGAGCGCGTCATGGCCGTAGGCCGGGCGGTCGCGGTCGGCGGCGACGCGGCCGGCCAGCTCGGCCAGGGTGGGAGTGGGATGCGAGGTCATCGGGCGCCTCCTGGGCGGGAGTCGGTCGGTCGCGGTCGCGGACGTCCGGTACGCGGTGGGGGCGTCGGGGCCGCCCGCCGCCCTCCGGCCCCACCGGACGCCCCCGTCCCGGGTCCCGGATCGTCCGGTCCTGTCGGACGCCTCGTCCCGGGCCCCGCACCGTCCGGCCTCACCGGGCGTCCCCCACCCTCAGCTCCCGTACGGACCCGCGGCGCCCCGTCCACCATGCCTGCGCCACCGCGACCCCGACGGTCAGCGCCACGACCGCCAGTGCCGGCACCAGCAGCGACACCGGATCCGTGCGCAGCGCCGCCCGCCCCGCCGACGACGCGGTGGCGGGCAGGGCGACGGCGGTCAGGTCGATGCCGGGGGCGAGCAGCCGGATGGTGGCCCATGCGGTGAGCACCCCGCCCAGGGCCGCGAGCAGTGCCTGGGGGAGGGACTCGAGGACGAGCAGACGGCGCCCCTGGGCGCGGGTGAGGCCCATGGTGCGCAGCCGGGCGAGCAGCGCCGCCCGTTCGGGGGCCGCGCGCACCAGCGTCAGCAGCAGCGCGAGCACGGCGTAGCCGGCGCCCGCCGTGACCGCCGCGGCGTAGACGCGTTCGGCGCCGGACTGCAGGGGCGAGTCGACGTAGCCGGCGCGTTCCTCGGCGCGCAACAGGACCGGTGTCCCGCTGCCCGCCGCCGCCCGCAGCGCGGCCCCGTCCGGGTGGTCGCCGGTCGCCAGCAGCAGGGTCGGGCGGGCGGACCGGGCGGAGAGCCCCGACCGGTCCACGACCAGGAACTCCTCGCCGACGACCGCGGGGGTCCGTTCGCGCACCAGCGCGATCCGTACGGTGACGGAGGTGCCGTCCTCCATGCGCACCGGGAAGGGCCGGGTGCCGTGGCGGCCGGCGACCTCGGGCGAGGCCAGGGCGGGCAGGGCCTCCGGCGCCCCGGACGCCTTCAGCGCCTCCCGGTCGAAGGCGCCGATCCCGGTGTGCCGGGTGAGGGCGGCGTAGCCGGCCGGGTCGACGCCGGCCACCGGGACCGTCCGCGTGTCGTTCCCGGGCCGGGCGAACCGGGTGACGCTCAGCGCGGTGACCTCCCGTACGCCGGGGGCACGGCGGACCTGTTCGGCCAGGCCGGACGGCAGGGGGTAGGGCGACTCGACGCGGGCGTCGGCGCCGACGGTGAGCACGGCCGCGCGTTCCCGGGCGTCGTCCACACCGGTGAGCACGGACCCGCCGAAGGCGGCGGTGGTCAGCGCGGTCAGCAGCCCCAGCAGGGGCAGCACCGCGGAGCCGGAGGCGCGGCCCGCGCGGGCCAGGGACAGGTGACCGACCGCGCCCCGCAGCCGTCGTGCCGCCCGGGCCAGCCCGCGCAGCGGCAGCGGGTAGAGCCGTACGAGCACGAAGGCGGCGATCGTCCCCACCAGCACCGGGGCCAGGGACACCAGCTGGTCACCGGAGGCCGTCGCCCCGTTCGGCGTGCCGTGGGTGCGCAGCGCCACGACCGCGCCCACCGCCAGCGCGAGCAGGGTGACCTCGGCGACCGTGCGGCGCCGCGACGGGCGTGCCGAGACGATGTCCTCGCGGCCGCCGTGCACGCGCACGGACCGGTGCGCGGCGACGGCCCGCAGGGGCAGGGCCAGGCAGCCGAGGAGGGCGACGGCGCCCGCGGCGGCCCCCGCGTACTCCGGCCGGGCGCCGGGGAACGCGAGCCCGGCGGCCGCCAGCCCGAGGGCGGCCGCCGGCACGGCGACCACCGCCGTCTCGGCGAGCAGCCGGCCGGCGACACCGCGCAGGGATCCGCCGCGGGCGCGCAGCAGCGTCAGCTCGGCGCGGCGCCGGTCCGCGGCCAGTGAGCCCGCCATGACCAAGACCACGGCGGCGACCGTGCCGGTGCCGAAGGCGGCGACGGAGACCATCGGGCCGATGGCGGAGCGCAGCCCGCTGTACTCGGCGAGCACGTCGTCCAGTTCGGTGCTCGCCGTGACGTCGGGCGAGGTGGCCGTGCGCACCTGCTGGAGGGCCGGGCCGGACTCCAGGGCAGCGACGGCGGACTTCAGCCGGGCCGCGTCGTAGCCGTGCAGGGCGGTGACGGACGGGGCCAGCTGCCAGTAGCGCAGGGGCTTCGCGGCGGTGCCGAGCAGTGCCGGGGCGGCGTCCGGCGGGAGCAGTACGCGTCCCTGCCAGTACCGCCGCAGGTCCGGGTCGCCGGGCAGGGGGGTCAGGCCCGGGGTGCGCAGCAGGGGATCGGCCGACCAGTACGCGCCGCGGGGCTCGCGCGGCTCGACGATGCCGGTGATCCGGATCCTGAGCGGCGCGCGTTCCACGCCGGGGACGTCCAGGACGGAACCCACCTCGATGCGCAGGTCCCGGGCCGTGTCGGCGGTGACGGCGCCCTCGACGCTCTCCGTCGCCGCGGTGACGGTGCCCCGGGCCTCGGGCAGCCGGCCCTCGCGGGGGCGGGAGTGGTCGCCGAGCCCGCCCTGCGCGACGAACGTGAGCCGTGCGGGCAGGCCGTCCGGCCGCGGCAGCCAGGGCTCGTCCATCACCTGTTCCTCGAAGGTGCGCACCCCGTACGCGGACTGGTCCGGGTCGACGGAGAGGAGCCCGGGGGCCAGGGCGAGGATCTCGGAGTGGTCCGCGCGCAGCGCGTCCGCGCGGACGGCCGCCTCGCGTTCCTCCTGGGGCAGGTCGGCACCGGTCCGCGGGTCGGCCAGCAGCACCGTGGTGCGGTCGGGTCCGGCCGACCGCAGGGTCCGGTGCAGGCCCGCGTCGCCGTACCGGTCGACGGCGCGCGGCAGCGCGGCGGCCAGGAACGCGGTCACCGCCACCAGCAGGGCCAGGGCCAGCGCGGCGCCGGGGGCGGACCGTATCCGGGTGCGCACCCAGGGGGCGACCGTCATCGGTCTCGGGGACCGCACGCTCACCTCACTCACCTCCCCGTTCCCGCAGCGACGTCACCGGGTCCGCACGGCGCACCGCCAGGACGGCCGTGACCAGCAGCGGTGCCGCGGCCACGGCGGCCAGCAGCGCGGCCACCCGCCCGGCCGGCAGCTCCACCAGCACCTCGGGCACCGGCCGGGAGGCCTCCGAGGTCAGCATGATCAACGGGATCACGGACCGGGCCAGCACCGCGCCGAGCAGCGCCCCCACCGCCAGCGCCAGACCGACCAGCACCCCGTGCTCGACGACCAGCACCCGGGCCAGCCGCCGGCGTGACGCGCCCAGGGCGCGCAGCACCGCGAACTCGGCGGACCGCTCGCGCAGCGCCCCGGCCGCGCTCACCGCGAACCCGACCGCCGCCAGCGCCGCCGCCGCGAAGGCCACCGCGGCGAACGCCGCCCCGGACCCCGCGCCGAACGGGTCGTCGCGCAGCCGGCCGGCGATCTCGTCCCGCACCACCACCTGGGACGGCTCGACGTCGGGCCGGTCCCGCAGCGCCGAGGCCACCTCGGCCGACGCGCCCGGCGCGGTCCGCAGCCACCACTCGGTGGGCGGCACGCTCTCGCCGCGGCGGGCCTGCAGCACCCGGTTGACCGACCGCAGATCCACCAGCAGGGCCCCGCCGTCGCCCGTCCCCCCGGACGGTACGGACGGCAGCTCCCGCACCGACCTGGTGATCCGCACCGGCACGGTGGAGCCGTCGACCGTCACGTCCACGCGCTGCCCGGTGCGGGCGCCCGTCGAGGCCAGGTAGCGGTCGGTGGCCACGCCGGCGACCTCGGGCGTCCCGGGCTGCGCTATCCGCAGCAGGACGGTGAGCGACGGGATCGTCCAGGAGCTGTCCTGCGGCACGTATCCGGTGCCGTAGGCGAAGGTGGGCGGGGAGACGGCGGTCAGCCGGGGGCGGGTCGGGGCGGTCCGCGCGTCGGGGGACGACACCGTGTCGCCGTCGTCGGTCCGCGAGGACAGGGCCCAGCCGGCGGGGCTGTCGGGCAGCGTCAGCGGCCGGGTCCGGCCACCGGTGTCCGTGGCGGTCAGCGAGGCCACGGTGAGGCGGTGTTCCTCGGCCCGGCCGGCCGGCTGCTCCAGGTCGAGCCGCAGCCCGGTCAGCGTCAGCGCGCCCGGGGGCGCCTCGGCGACGGCGGACAGGCCGAGGATGAGCGTGTGGGTGCGTCCGTCGGCGGGGAGCCGGCCGAAGGTGACCTTGTACGGCGTCCCGTAACGGTCCTCCAGGGTGGCCCTGACGTCGACCGCCGTTCCCGCCGCCGCGCCCCGGAGCCGGGCCGCCAGCGTCAGGCGCGCGGTGTCCGCCGGGACCCGCACGCCCGCGGTCCCGCCCTTCGGCGCCAGACCGTCGAGGAGCGTGCCCCCGGACCCGGACCCGGACCCGGAGGCCAGGTCGGGGCGCATGAGGACGGTCCCGGCCGCGTCCGCGGTGTCCAGCGCCAGCACGGTCGCCGTCCGGTCGCCGGACAGCGTCACCGGCGTACGGTACGCCGGAGCGGCCGCGGTCACGCCGGGGACGGCCGCGTACGCCTGGGTGCGGCCCAGCCCGGCCTCCCCGGCGGCGAGCACCCGCACCGGGGCGCCGGCCCGGAAGTCAGCCTGGTCGTCCTGCGAGCGTTCCCAGGAGGAGCCCTGGCCGATCGCCAGCATGCCCAGCGCCACGGCGAGCACCAGCACCAGCACCGGGCCCGCACCGCGCGCCGGACGGCGGCTGAGCTGCCAGCCCGCCAGCGCCCCCGGCAGCCCGCGGCCGCGGGCCGCCCGGCGTTCGGCCAGCCGCGCCACCGGCGGCAGCAGACGCAACGTCAGCACCGTGCCGGCCAGCAGCGCCAGCGCCGGGGCCACGACGAGCAGCGGATCGACGCCGAGGTCGCGGCCGACGGCACCGGAGGGCCGGCGGGCCAGCTGCCAGTACGCCACACCGGCCACCACCAGCAGACCCACGTCCGCGCCCGCGCGCACCGCGCCCGGCAGCGGCCTGGCACGGCCGGCGGTGAAGGAGGAGACGAGCGCCGGGACCGCGACGGCCAGCGCGCAGCCCAGCGCCACGCCCGCCGCCACCAGCCACACCGCGCCGCGTCCGGCGACCGTGCCGACGGAGGTGTCCAGGTGCAGCCCGATCCGGGCCGGCGCGCCCTGTCCGGCGAGCAGCCGGGTGAGCGGTCCCGCGAGCAGCGGGGCACAGGCCGCCGCGGGCACGGCCAGCAGCAGCGCCTCCAGGGCGGCGAGCCGGGCCACCTGGGCGCGGGAGGCGCCGCGGGCCCGCAGCAGCAGGGTCTCGGCCGCGCGTTCGGCGCTCAGCAGCCTGGCCGCCAGCAGCAGGGCGCAGCCGGCCAGGAGGACGAGCTGGAGGGCGATGATCAGCAGGGTCGAGCGGGAGACGAGCAGGGAGCGCTCGACCCGGTCCAGCACGGTGGGCAGCGCGCTCGTCGCCGTCGCGGCGCCGCCCAGCGTCTCGTCCTCGGACAGGGCGGCGGTGCCGTGCCGCACCGTCTCGCGCAGCGCGTCGATCCGCCGCGTGTCCACCGCCGAGAAGTCGGCCGACGCCAGCCAGCCCGTCGTGCCGCCGCTGACCAGGTCTCCGGTGAGCACCGAGGGGTGGGCGAGCAGCGGGCCGTACGTGGTGAAGTCGACCTCGACGACCCCGCGGCCCTCCAGGTCGTCCAGCCGCCAGTAGGGCGCGGCGGTGTCCACCGGCCGGTACAGCCCGGTGATCCGCGCCCGCACCGGCGGTCCGCCCAGCCGGTCGGTCAGGGTGAGGCGGGCGCCCGGTTCCAGGGAGAGGGCCTGGGCCGCGGTCTCCGGCAGGGCGGCCTCGACCGTCGTTCCGGCGGCCGCCCGGGGCATCCGTCCCTCGGTGATCCGCACCTGGGTGCGGTCCAGCGCCGCGAAGTGCGTCAGGCCGGGGTCGTCCGTCCCGGCGCGGCCGCCCGGGGCGCGGAGGGAGCCGGGCAGGGCGTACGGGCCGGAACGGGTCAGGGTGCGCAGGGTCACCGGCAGTCCGCCGAAGGCCTTCCGGGCACCCTCGCGTACGGTGGCGTCGGCCGCGGCGCGACGGCCGGCGGGGACGTCGGCCCTGACGGTGAGCGCGGTGTCGGCGGTGGTGCGCGGGTCCCCGAGGGCCCGGCGCAGGGCCGCGTCGCCGATCGAGGCGGAGTAGGCCGTGAGGGTCGCCAGGACCGCCGTGGTCAGCAGGACCGTGAGCAGGGCGGCGGCGAGGAGCGGCCGGTGAGCCTGTGCGCGGGCGAGGACCAGCTTCGTCGATCCCCCTGCGGCTGTCACCACAACCCCCCGTGGTCGTCCCCCGGCCTCCGGGTGATGTTGTCAGAGGGGGCGGGCCGGAGGTAACCGTTCGGGGGGTGGGTTTGATCGGATCGTGATCGGAAATCGGGGTCGGGGTACCGGAATGCGATCGGGGTGGGGAGGTTTTTCGCCCCCGCCGCCCCTTCCCTCCCCCACTCTCGGCTTCGCTCGAGCGGGGGGACCCCCATCGTCCCAGGGGGCTCCGCCCCCTGAACCCCCGCTCCTCAAACGCCGGAGGGGCTGTGTGGTCAGTCCGGGGAGTTGATCATCGACGCCGCCGCGTACGTCATGTACTTCCACAGCGTCTGTTCGTGTTCCTCGGGCAGGCCCAGTTCGTCGACGGCGTCGCGCATGTGCTTCAGCCACGCGTCGTGTGCCGCCCGGTCGACCTTGAACGGGACGTGGCGCATCCGCAGGCGCGGGTGGCCGCGGTTCTCGCTGTAGGTGGTCGGACCGCCCCAGTACTGCATGAGGAACAGCGTCAGCCGCTCCTCGGCCGGGCCCAGGTCCTCCTCGGGATACATGGGCTTCAGCAGCGGGTCCTCGGCCACCCCCTGGTAGAAACGGTGGACGAGCCGGCGGAAGGTCTCCTCCCCGCCGACCTGCTCGTAGAAGGTCTGCTCCTGAAGCGTGCCGCGCCGAATCTCTGTCACGCCGTCCATGGTCTCAGACGCGCCGGCATAGGACTCGAGGCCTAGGACCGCCCTGTCGTGGCGGCCCGGGTGAGCGGGGTCCGGCACGCCGCGGACGGGCGTGCCGGACCCCGTGTCCCCGGCGTGATCCGCCGGACGGGCCTCAGGACCGCGTTCAGCCCCGGCGGATGGTGATCGTCGTCCAGGCGCCCACGTGGACCCGGTCGCCGTCCTGGAGCGGGACCGGGACGAACGGCTGGATCGGTTCGTCCGAGCCGTTGACCGTCGTGCCGTTCGTCGAGTTCTGGTCGACGACCGCCCATGTGCCGTCCGGCTGCTGCACCAGCACCGCGTGCTGGTGGGAGACGCCCGGGTCCTCCGGCGGGGTCGACAGATCGATGTCGGGGGTGTCGCCGGTGGAGTGGCGGCGGCGCCCGATGGTGATCTGGTTGCCGGTGAGCGTGCGCTGCTGCTCGGGCGAGTACGCGGGCAGGTTCAGGCCCGCGGCCTCGGGGCCGGAGCGCTGCATCATCGCCATGAAGTACTCGCGGTCCGGACCGATGGTCGCGGTCCAGGTCGCCGGGCCCTGCGGGGGACGGGACTGCTGCGGGAAGCCGCCGGGGCCGGGCGGTGCCTGGGTCGCGCCGGGCTGCGGGTAGCCGTAACCGCCGCGCTGACCGGGACCGTTCGGTCCGCCGGGACCGTTCGGACCACCGGGTCCGCCGGTCGGCGGGGAGATCACCCAGTCGTCGTCACCGCCGCCGAAGGACGGCCCGCCCTGCTGGGGGCGGCCGGTCTCCTGCGGGAACCCGGGCGGGGCCGACGTCCCGGGCTGGAACGCCTGCGGAGCACCGGGGCCGTTCGGCCCACCGGGGCCTCCAGGCCCACCCGGCCCGTTCGGGCCACCGAAACCGCCGGGGCCGTTCGGCCCACCAGGCCCACCAGGCCCACCAGGCCCACCAGGCCCACCAGGCCCGCCGGGGCCGTTCGGCCTGCCGGGGCCACCGGGGCCACCGGGGCCGCCCGGCCCGTTCGGGCCGCCGGAACCGCCGGGGCCGTTCGGTCCGCCGGGTCCGCCGGGACCGTTCGGCCTACCGGGGCCGCCCGGCCCGTTCGGGCCGCCGAAACCGCCGGGGCCGTTCGGTCCGCCGGGTCCGCCAGGGCCATCGAAACCGCCAGGGCCACCAGGCCTGCCGGGACCGCCAGGTCCGTCGGGACCGCCGAAGCCGCCAGGGCCACCGGGACCGTTGGGCCCACCAGGCCCGCCGAAGCCACCGGGGCCACCAGGCCCGTTAGGCCCACCAGGCCCTCCGGGCGGGCCCGGAGGGGGCGGTACAGGGCGTGAGGGGTCGCCGCCGAATCCGGGCGGGCCCGGGGGGATCGGTTCGGCGGGGCGGTTCACCTGCGAGGGGCGTGAGCTCTGGTAGTCGTACGCGTCACCGCCGCCGTACGACGGTCCGCCGGGCGGCTGCTGGAAGGGCCCGCCCGGACCCGGACCCGGGCCGGGGGCCGGCGGACGCGGGGCGGCCGGGGTGTACGAGGTCGCCGTGTTCGTCAGGAAGTTCCACCGGCACTCCTCGCAGAACGGCGCCGCGCCCTCACGCGGTGTACGGCACTGCGGGCACAGCTCCGTCCGGCCGCCGCCGGGACCGTCGAAACCACCGGGGCCACCGGGACCGCCGGAGGGGCCGCCCGGAGGCGGGAAGCCGTAGCCGCCGCCGGGCGCGGGCGGCGGGGGAGGAGGTGGGGGCACGGCACCCGCCATGCGGTGACCGCACACCTCGCACCAGTCGTCGGAACCCGACTGGTGTCCGTTCGGGCAGGTCGGCATGTCGGCGCTTCCCCCTCTCCTTGTCCGGCCGGTTCCGGCCGGTTTCTCCCACCCCGAGGGGTCGGGCTCGACTACTTACGGATCACTTCTTTACACGAACAGTCTTTGTCGACCGAGTCTCGAGCGTCATCTCGTCGGCCTCCTCGACCTTCGCCTTCAGTCGCACAGTACCCGTCGCGGCATCGACCACGTCCACCACCTTCGAAAGCAGTTTCGCAGTATCCGCGTTGCCGGACGCGCTCGCGAGCTGCACGGCCCTGCCCAGTTTGGCCGTCGCTCCGTCGATATCCCCCTCTTTGCGCAGATCCAGACCCTGTTGGATGACTTTCGCCAGTTCCGCCTGCCCGGTGTAATGGGCGACCTGGGGGTTGATCGACGTCGAGGCGGCCATGTCGTCCGTCCACACGGCCCGGACCAGACCCTGCGCACCGAGGCTGCGCACACCGCCGTCGGACGGCTGCGGGATCACCAGCGACAGCCGGGCCGCCAGCATCTCCTGCCCGATGCCCGCGGGCGGCACCTCGACGCAGACGTGGTAGTCGCGGGACTCGTCGCCCCAGGAACCCAGCGGGTAGTCGCCCGCGCGCGGACCCGCCTCCGTACGGCGGCCGGTCAGCTCCTCGACCGTGGGCGCGACCTGCTTGACGAACCTCACCGTCGCACCGGCCGGGGTCCACAGCCGCAGCGAGACGTCCGCGACCTCCTTGCCCATCGCCGTCTCCATCATCCGCGTGAAGTCGGCGGCGAGACCGGCCGGGTCGGCGACGATGTCGGCGGTGCCGAGGAGGGCGGAGGCGATGGCTGTGACTTCTTTCACTTCCCAGTCGGTGCCCACACCGCGGGCGTCACAGGTGAACCGTCCGGCGCAGGCGTCCAGGGCCGCCTTCAGGTCCTCCGCCGACTCGTGCTCGTTGCGGCCGTCGGTGAGCAGGATGCCGTGCCGGATCGCCACGTCCGCCGGCGCCAGCAGCCGGTCGGCCAGCCGCAGCCAGGTGCCGATCGCCGTGCCGCCGCCCGCGCTCAGCTTCCGCAGCGCCTGCTTGGCCTGCTCACGGGTGGAGGCGTCGGCGACCGCGAGGCCGCCGGCGCCCGGATACACCTCCTTGGCCACGTGCGTGCCGCCGACCACCGCGAAGCGCACGCCGTCGCGCAGGGCGTCGATCGCGGCGGCCGTCGCGTCGCGGGCGTTGCGCATCTTGGTCGGCGGGTAGTCCATCGAGCCCGAGCAGTCGACCATGAGGACCACGGCCGCCGACGGTCCCTGGCCGGGCGAGTAGAGATGGGGTGCCGCCACCGCGCTGCCGATGGTGCCGCCGCCGGTCGCGGTCACCGTGACGATGGCGTTGACCTCGCGGCCGCCCTCCGGCAGGTACTCGTTCTGGTACACGTCCACCGAGAACTGCGGCACGTTCGATTTCGAGAAATTGGCCATGCCTGTTTCGCTCCCCCTTGGCTGCCCCGGCGGCGCGGGGCGACGACGGATGACGGACCGGTCCCCTCCGGTCCGTCGAGGCTTCCCCGTGCGAGGCGTCCCGCAAGCGGCCTCAGGCCGATCCTGCCCCCTGCGGGACGGCCGGGAACGGCACGAGGGCCACTGTTACGTTGTCGTGGCCCCCGCCGTCGAGGGCGTGACCGACCAGGACCCGGGCGGCGTGCAGCGGTCGTACGGCCGCGTCCGCGGGCACGGCCCGGGCCATCTCGTCGGCCGACTCCGCGTAGTTCCACAGGCCGTCCGTGCAGACCACGACCACACCGGGCCGGTCCGGCTTGAACGAGGCGGTGTGCGGCTCCAGTTCGTAGGCGTCCGCGCCGAGCCAGCCGGTGATCGCGTGCGCGCGCTGGTCGGCGTACGCCTCGGCCTCGCCCATCAGACCCGCGGCGACCATCTGCGCGGCCCACGAGTCGTCCTCGGTGAGCCGGGCCGCCGGGGTGGAGCGGTCGGCCGGGATCCAGTAGACGCGGCTGTCGCCGACCCAGCCGACCACCAGCAGACCGGAGGTCACCACCGCGCCGACGATGGTGCACGCCGGGGCGTTCTGGTGCGGGGCGTGCTCACGGGCCGCCGCCGGCTCGTCGGCCAGGGCGTTGACCGCCTCGGAGGCGGCGACGATCGCGTCGTGCATCGCCTGCTGCGGGTGCGTGCCGCGCGGCAGGGCCGCGAGCAGGGACTCGTTCGCCGCGCGGGAGGCGGCGAGTGACGCCTCGTCGGGTCGGGTCGCGGAGGAGACGCCGTCGCAGACGATCGCCACGGAGGCGGGGGAACCGTCGGGCAGCGCCGTGGTGCTCACGGCGAAGGCGTCCTCGTTGCGGTGGTGACGCAGGCCGCGGTCGCTGACCGCGCCGACCGGTCCGCTCTCCTGCTCCATGTGGTCCCGTTCGCGTGGCTGGGCGTGACCGCAGTTCTCGCAGTAACCGTCGTCGTCGACCCGCCCCGTACGGCAGGCCACGCACACCGCGGCACCACCGCCGGGCGCCGCCCGCTCGGCCGCCACCCGCGGATCCGGTGCCTGGAGCGGGTACTCGTCGGGCTGCGCGGCCCGCTCCTCCGGCTGCGCACGCCGGTCGAACCGCACCCCGGACGACGGTGCGGGGGCATTCGCCGCCGGGGGCGGCGGTACGGGAGCGCCCGGGGCGGGGGGCGGCGGGGCGGACAGGGGCGCCGGTGGGGCGGCGGGGCCGTCCGGGGCGGGCCAGGACGGTGCGGCGGGCGGGGCCGACGGCGGGCGGGGCCGGTCACGGTCCGCCGAAGTCTGCGGCGGCACCGAGCCGTTCACGGCGACCGCCGGCTCGTCCCGCGGCCGTGCGGGGACCACGGAGAGGTCGTATCCGCACGCACCGCAGAAACGATCACCCGACTCGAGGGGTTCCTCGCAGCTCGGGCATTTCGACAGAGCGGCCTGCTGAGGCATCTGCGACATCAACTACACCCATGTCCGGGGGCGGTAACGATTGGCACGTTCCACCAGGTCGATCCTCTCCTCGCCGCTGCGCGCCAGCCGGGCCAGCGTGCGGTACGAACGCTCCAGGCCGAAACGGAGGCCCCGTTCGTCCAGGCCGCTGCCGAGCAGCGTCCGTCCCCCGGCGGCGGGAGGGGCGGAACCCTGGCCCCCGGAGAGTACCCAGTCCAGCGCGCAACCGAGGACTTCGGCCGACAACAGCTCGCGCCGTGCCGGATCCAGACCGTACGCCTCCAGGGCCTCGACCTGCCCGGCGGCGGCACTCAGGTCGTCCAGGAACGGTACGTCACCGGCGGCGGCCGTACGCCCGCGCAACCGCGCCCGGACGGACGCCACCCGCGCGGCCGTGTAGTGGATGGAGGACTCCGGCACCGACACCAGCGCCCGCACGGCACCGCCGCGGTCCCCGGCCGCCCACCGCACCCGGGCCAGCCCGAACGCGGCGCTCACATGGCTCGGGTCGGTCGACCACACCAGGCGGTAGTACTCGGCGGCGTTGTCCAGCTGACCCAGCACCTCCGCGCACACGCCGAGCGCCAGCTTCGGCGCGATCTCGCCGGGGAACGCGTCGTAGACCGCGTCGAAGGCGAGCGCGGCACCCTCGTGGTCGCCGGTGACCAGCGAGGCCACCCCCCGGTACCAGACCACCCGCCAGTCGTCGGGGTCCTGTTCCTCCAGCGCGCTCAGCGCCGCCAGCGCGACGGGCCACTCGCCGGTCTCCAGCCGGGCGCGCACCTCACGCAGCCGGGTCTCCGTCGACGGGGCGGGCGCGGCGGCGAGCGCGTTGATCAGCTCACCGGGCGCGGACGCCAGCAGCCCCGTGAGGAAACCGGCGTTGGGGTCGGCCGGGTGGACGTGCGGCACGGGCAGGGCGAGCGCGGCGGCGGCGCAGTCGACGGGCTTGACGAGAGCGGCGGGCGGGAGCGCGTGAGGTGCGCCCCCACGGGCCTCACGGGCCTCACGGGACGCACGGGACGCGCGGGAACGGGCCGGGCGGGCGCCCAGCCGGGAGACGTCCCCGTCCGGCGCGGGGAACAACTCCGTGTCCGTCACCCGCGGTTCCGGGCCGAAGAGCGTGGACAGCGCCGGACGCGCCCGGCCCGACTGCAGGGAGACCACCTCGCGCAGCACGCCCGTCAGCTGCTCGGCCATCTCCTGCGCGGAGGAGAACCGGCGGGCCGGGTCCGGGTCGGTGGCGCGGACCAGGAAGCGGTAGAACGACTCGTACTGCCGGAACACCTCGATGTTGTCCGGGTCGGGCAGCGAGTCCACGTAGACGTTCGTGTAGCCCTGGAAGTCGAACGTGAGGACGGCGAGCGTACGGGCCACCGTGTACAGGTCCGACGCCACCGAGGGACCGACGTCGGCGACCTCGGGCGCCTGGTAGCCGACCGTGCCGTAGATGGCCGACTCCTCGTCGTCCATCCGGCGCACCGCGCCCATGTCGATCAGCTTCAGCTGGTCCTCGGTCTGGATCGCGTTGTCGACCTTGAAGTCGCAGTACAGCAGGTTCCGGCTGTGCAGATGGCCGAGTGCCTCCAGGGCCTCGATGCCGTACGCGCACGCCTGCTCCACCGGCAGCGGATCGCGCCTGCCCTCCGGGGTGCGGCGGCCGTTGGCGATCTCCTTCAGCGACTTGCCGCCGACGTACTCCATGACGATGTAGCCGTCGAGGGAGCCGGTGCGCTGGTCGAGGTGCTCCACGAAGTTGTAGATCCGCACGATGTTGGCGTGCTCGATCTCCGCGAGGAAGCGCCGCTCGGAGATCGCCGCCGCCATCGCGTCCTGGTCGCCCGTGTCCAGCAGGCCCTTCAGCACCACCCAGCGGTCCGAGACCGCCCGGTCCACGGCGAGGTAGATCCAGCCCAGACCGCCGTGCGCCAGACAGCCGACCACCTCGTACTGGCCGTGCACGACGTCCCCGCCCCGCAGCTTCGGGACGAACGAGTACGGGTGGCCGCACTTGGTGCAGAAGCCCTCCGTGCGCCCCGGCCGGCCGCCGCGGGCCCGGCCCACCTGCGCCCCGCAGTCCGAGCGCGAGCAGAACCGCTTCCGCTCGGGCACCTCGGGGTTCTCCCGCACCATCGCACGCGGATCGGGGCGCGGGATCGGCGGCACCTCGACCAGACCGGCACCGAGACGGCCCCGGCCGGACGAGCCGGCGCCCGCGCCGGAACTGCGCACCGACACCGAACGGCCCGTGGTCCGGCCCGACAGCGAGCGGGAGAGCCGACCGGAGACCGAACGGCGGGACTTCGACGACTGGGACGACGTCCGGGCGCTGCGGGCGCTGCGGCCGCTGGAACGCCCGCTGCCCGCCGAACCCCGCGAGCCGGGGCCGCCCGCCGTGATGCCGGTCGGGGCCGAGCCGACCATGCCGGTCGGCGACACCACCGGGGCGAGGCCACAGGTGTCGCAGTACAGCTCGCCGCCGCCGACGTCCTCGTACGCGCCCCCGCACCCGGGGCGCTGGCACCCGGTCCCGGGTGCCCGGTTCTCCGGTTCGCTCATGACGCGGCCTCCCCCTCGTCGCTCATGCGCCGGGCCCCCTCCGGTCGTCGGGCACGCCCTGCTCCGGTACCCGGGGCGCCGTGCCGAGGACCTCCGCGGCGGCCTGCTGGTAGCGCAGCACCGCCCGGTCGGCGGCGCGCAGATCGCAGGGCGCGCTCCACAGCATGCGGCGCGCCTTCTCGTACCGCTCCACCAGTTCGGGGTCCTCCGCCAGGCCGTGCCGGGCCACCTTCGCCTTGTACGCGTCCAGCCGGCCGCGCAGCTCGGCACGGACCGCCAGCGGTGCCGTCACCGCGGTCAACGACTCGCGGGCGCGCAGCAGTTCGTCCTCCGCCTTCTGCTCGAGGGACTCCAGGAGCGGGGACAGGCGGTGCCACTGGGCGTGTCTGCGGTACTCCGCGGCCGTCGACAGCTGCTCCTGCAGCGCGGTCGGCGGCCCGCTGACCACCGGCACCTCCGTCGCGGCGATCTTCGCCAGCACCTCGCCGCGCGCGGTGCGGGCCTCGGCGAGGGTGCGGTCGGCGCGGGACAGCACGTCCCGCAGTCTGACGATCCGTTTCTCGGCGTCCTGGCGGACCGTCAGCACCGCGTCGATCTCCCGGCGCACGTCCTCCAGCGCGCGTGCCTCACGGTCGTAGACCGTGGTGTCGGGCCGTCCGCCGCCGGGCGCCGAACTGCCCTCCGCGCGCTTCCAGTACGCCAGCGGGTCGGACACCACCTGCTCGCGCAGCCTCGTCAGCGTGCGGGTGATCCGCTCCAGGTCGTCGCCCGCCGGATGCTCGCCCGGACGTACCCCGACCGAGTGCGCGAGCCGGGCGGTGCGCTGGAGTTCGGCGGCGAGCAGGTCGATCCGGGCGGGCAGCGCCGACCACACCGCGTCGGCGGCGACGACCACGTCCAGCGAGGTCGCGTACAGCTCGTTCATGCGGTCGACGAGGGCGGCCAGCGAGTACCGCTCGCTGAGCTTCCCGGAGGCGGCGTGGAGCGTCGGCGCGCCCGCGGTCGCCGCCGCACCCCCGGCCACGGTCACCGCGTCGCCGCGCAGCAGCTCCGTCAGCTCCACCAGGTCCTCATGGCTGGACCAGCGGCGGCGGGAGCGGATGGTCCGGGCCGTGCGCAGCGCGTCCGTGTACGCGTCGAAGTACGTCCACAGCAGCGTGATCGACGCCTCCGTGGCCGTCCAGCGCTCCTCGGTGATGCCGGTGAGCCGCGCGCCCTCCAGGAGTCTTCGGCCCGCGTGGTCCTGCAGGGCGAGGAGCGAGGTCTCGATCGCCTCGTGCTCCGCGCCGAGCCGCGCCAGCGCACGGTCCACCTCGTCCCGGTCCATCACCGGCCCGGTGGGATCCGTGTCGGCCATCGGTCACCTCTCGCTGGGGGGTTGTTGACGGTTGGGGTGTGTCCGGCCGGGGGCGTCGGTCCGGGGCCGCTCGGGGTCAGTTCTCGCGCAGGTACTCCGGGGCCGGGGGCCTCGACCCGGAGGAGTCGTCGCCCAGGGTGGCCGACAGCCACTCGGTGTACGCGTCCTGCCAGCCGTCCGTGGTGTCCTCGCGGAAGTCCACCAGGATCCGGTTGACCCGGCGCACCAGGTCGTCCGCCTCCTTCTTCATCGCCACGCCGTAGTACTCGGTCGTGAAGGCCTCCCCCTTGAGCTGGACCGTCGGGTCCTGCGCGGCCTGGCTGGCCGCGAGCGCGCCGTCGGTGACCACGGCGTCGACCTCGCCGAGCTGTAGCCGCACCAGGCAGTCGAGCTGGTTGGGGACGGTGGTGCGGATGTCGGTGGACGTCGGCAGGTCGCCCGCCTCCTTGTCCGTCTCCAGCTTCGTGTACGCGGTCGAGCCCGTCGCCGTGCAGATCTCCTGGTCCGCGAGCGTCTCGTCGTACCCCGTGATCGGTGAGGACCTCGGGGCCAGGACCTGCTGGCCGGTCCTGAAGTACGGTGCGGAGAACGCCACGTCCTCGATACGGGCGCAGTTGATCGTCATCGTACGGACGACCATGTCGACGCGGCCGTCCTGGATCGCCGGGATGCGCTGGTCGGTCGGGATCGCCTTGAACTGGACCGCGTCCCGGTCGCCGAGTATGTCCTCGGCGATACGGTGCGCCAGGTCGATGTCGAAGCCCTCCAGGGTGCCGCTCTCGCCGCTGTTGGGGTCGCGGTAGCCCCAGCGGTAGCTGTTCTGGTCGACCCCCACGATCAGCTTGCGCTTCTCCCCCCGCCGGTTCTTGATCGCCTCGATGGTGGGGCCGTCGGCGCCGGAGGGGGAGAGGGTCTGCTTCTCCGGGGCCGTGCAGTCCTCGTCCGCCTGGGCCCGCGCGGCGTGGGACACGGTCCGGCCGGTGGTCCCCGAGGGGCTGCCGGTGCAGGCCAGTACCAGCGCGAAGACCAGGGCCAGGGCGCAGGCGGTCGCCATCGCGCCCACTCCGCCCCAGCCCTTCAGGCGGGCCCGCAGGTGTCGTGCGATCGTCGTCATGGCCCCCTCCGGTGCGTCCACGCGTCCGTTCATCGGTACTCCGACAGCCTGCGGCCGATGCCCAGCACCGCGCCGGCCGCGCCCAGGAGGGCGAGGACGGCCGCGCCGGCCGGCAGGCCCGTCAGCGCGTCCCGGCCGTCGCCGGCCGCCCGCTCGAACTCGTTCTCCTCGTGCGCGAGCGCCGTGGCCAGGTTCTTGTCGACGTTGTCGAAGCACTCGCCGGTCGCGCCCTTCGCGCCGATCACCATGTCCAGCGCCTGCTGGTAGTCGCCGTTCTCGTCCCGCTCACGGGCCGCCGCGTGGCGCTTCCTCCACTCCGTCATGCTGCCCACCGCCGAGTCGACCGGCCGCTCGCCGCCGGCGTCGTCCGCGAGGCGCCGCGCCTGTGCCAGGCCCTTGGCGAGGGTGTCCATGTCGCGGCCGAAGTCGTGGTCGTAGGCGTCGAACGTCTCGTCGCCGACCTTCGTCGTCTCGGCGCCCCGGGCCACCAGGGTCAGGTTCTCGTTGCCCCTCGCCTTCAGGGAGGCGATCCGGGCGTCGTGCAGCACGTTGAGCGAGCGGACGCCGTGGTCGTAGGAGTCGTTCAGGCCCGAGCGGGCGAGGGTGTGACCGGCCGTCAGCCAGATGAGGACGACCGCGGCCGCCGCCGTCGCCGCCACCAGGCCGTGGTTGAGGACCCTGTTGGTGCGCAGGTAGTTACGGCGCATGGCCCAGGCGAGGGCGGCCAGGGTGACGACGCCGAGGGCGATGGCGGGCCAGGGGTAGGGGGTCGCGTCCGCGTAGTCGTCGCGGAGGCGCTGGTTCTCCTTGGTGTAGAGGTCCTCCGCCGCCGGGAGCATCTCCTTCTGCATCTTCTCGTTCGCGTACCGCAGGTAGGCGCCGCCGACGGGGAAGCCCTGGCGGTTGTAGGTGCGGGCGCGTTCGACCAGGCCCTTGTACTCGGGGAGCAGGCGGTTGAGCTCGGTGACGGTCCTGGCCGAGGGGGAGCCGGGTTCCGAGTTGGCCGCGGCGTTGACGAGCTTCGCGGCGGCCGTGCGGATGCCGTTCTCGTAGCGGTCCCTGGAGGCGGCGGTCTCCTGACCGCCGGCCAGGAAGCCGCTGGACGCGGCGGTGTTGGCGTCGGCGAGGGAGCGGTAGATGTCGGCGGCGTCCGAGCTGAGGGGCTGGCTGCTGGTGAGGACGTCGTCGGCGGCCGCGGCCCGGTCGGTCATCTGCCAGGCGGTCACCGCGCCGAAGGCGACGACCAGGGCGGCGAGGAGCGCGCCGATGATACGGAGACGGCCGGGCTCGGTGGTGGCGGCCCTGCGGAGGCGGTCGACGCCCTCGGCGAAGGCGGTACGGCGGGCCTCCTGCGGTGGCGGGGCGGGAGTGGGGGTGGGCTGGGGCGGCACCGCGGGCAGCGTGGGCACGGGCACGGACGCGGACACGGGCGTGGTGGCGCCGGGCGGCGCCGCGCCGTTCGGCGTGTGTGTCATGTGACCTCCCCCATGGTCATCCCTCGCGGCAAGTATCGCCGCCGCGACCGACATGTGCACCGGCCTTGGCACGATCTTGATCCGATCGCGGCGCGACCGCCGAGAACCCCGCCCCCACCCTGCCCACGAACACGCCCGGGAAATCAGTTCGGTTCCCGCGCGGGGAGTGTCAGGAGCGGTACGGCGAAGGGCGGCACCCGGGGAGTCCCGGGCGCCGCCCTTCGGGGCCGGCGGTCACTTCATGGTGCTCGGCGGGGGCAGCGGGGACGCGGCCACCGACTGCGGGGAGACCGTGCTGGCGTAGACCGACGGGGGCGCCATGCCCGCCGTCGGGTCGGCGGTCTCCACGTCCTCCGTGGCCGTGGCGCCGCCGACGATACGGATGCCCCGCGCGTCGAAGGCCCGCTTGACGCGCCAGCGCAGCTCCCGCTCCACGGTCAGGGACTTGCCGGGCATGGTCTTCGCGGAGAGGCGGACCACCATCGAGTCCAGCAGCACCGAGTCCAGGCCGAGCACCTCGATCGGGCTCCACAGGAGCTCGTTCCAGGGCTCCTCCTTGCCCATCTTCTCGGCGACCTCGCTCAGCGTGGCCTTCACCCGGTCCAGGTCCTCGTCGGAACGGACCGTGACGTCGACACCCGCGGTCGCCCAGCCCTGGGAGAGGTTGCCTATGCGCTTGACCTCGCCATTGCGGACGTACCAGATCTCGCCGTTGTCACCGCGCAGCTTGGTCACCCGCAGCCCGACCTCGATCACCTCACCGGACGCCACCCCCGCGTCGATGGTGTCCCCGACGCCGTACTGGTCCTCCAGGATCATGAAGACGCCGGAGAGGAAGTCCGTCACCAGGTTGCGCGCGCCGAAACCGATCGCCACACCCGCGACACCGGCCGAGGCCAGCAGCGGGGCCAGGTTGATCTGGAAGGTGCCGAGGACCATCAGCGCGGCCGTGCCCATGATCAGGAACGACGCCACCGAGCGCAGCACCGAGCCGATCGCCTGCGAGCGCTGCCGGCGCCGTTCGGCGTTGACCAGCAGACCGCCGAGCGCGGTGCCGTCCACCGCCTGGCCGGTCCGGGACATCCGGTCGACCAGCTTGGTGATCGCCCGCCGCACCACGACTCTCAGCACCGTCGCGATCACCAGGATCAGCAGGACCCTGAGCCCGATCGCGAGCCACGTCGACCAGTTCTCCTCGACCCAGCCGGCGGCGTTCGTGGCACTCTCCTGGGCGTCCTGGAGCGAGGGCACCCGCGGTGTCCCGGACTCCGAGGGCGTCGGCGACGGGTCGGCGGCCGACAGGACGGCGGACAAGGACACGGCAGGTACCTCCAGGTGCATGTCTGCCCCCGATGCGGCGGTCAAGGTCTTCAAGGTCACGATCGGGTCACCGGACGGGCAGAACCACCACACTAACGGGGCATTGTGCGGGGATCGGCCCCATGTGTGAAGAAGAGACCGTCCTCACCCGCGCTTGAACAGGCCATGATCCTGGGGATGAATCGGGATGTGGTCGAAAACACTCCCAGCCCGTTACCGGGACATGGTGGCGCGTCCACCAGGCATGAGGGGAGACTGACTACGGATCGTCCCGGCGCGAGCCACGCGCCGCCGGCGTACAAGGAGGCCGTCCGTGCCGCATGCCCTGGTCCTCAACGCGTCGTACGAGCCGCTCGGCGTCGTACCGCTCCGCCGCGCGCTCGTGCTCGTCCTCGAGAACAAGGCAGTCTGCCTCGAGGAGACCGGCGCCCACCTGCACAGCGCGACCATCACCGTCCCCGCACCCAGCGTGGTCCGGCTCAAGCGTTTCGTGCGGGTTCCCTACCGGGGGCCCGTTCCGCTCACCCGCCGGGCGCTGTTCGCCCGTGACGGGGGCCGGTGCATGTACTGCGGTGGCGTCGCGACCAGCGTCGACCACGTCGTCCCGCGCAGCCGCGGGGGCAAGCACGTCTGGGACAACGTGGTGGCGTCCTGCCGCCGCTGCAACCACGTGAAGGCCGACCGCCACCTGATCGAGCTGGGCTGGCGCCTGCGCCACAAGCCCGCCCCGCCCACCGGTCTGGCCTGGCGCATCATCGGTACCGGCCACAGGGACCCGCGCTGGCTGCCCTACCTGCAGCCGTACGGCGCGGACGACGCGCTGGCCCGGATCGACGGCATCTCCGCCTGACGCCGCCGGTCCGGGCCATCGTGCGGTGAGGGCTCCGCTCCGGGTGCCCCGCGGAGGCGCGAACACGTCGGCATCGCGTGTTCACGCCGTCTCCGGCGGATCCTGGAGCGCGGGCGCGCCTTCCGCTGCCCCGGCGGCATGCACGGGGGACGGACCGGCGGTCACGGGATCCGGCGTGGGCGGTGTCCGGCCGGGGAGGTCCCACTCGGCGTACACGGTCTTGCCGACGGTCCGCGGCTCCCAGCCCCACCGCGCGGCGACCGCCCCGACCAGGAGAAGCCCCCGTCCGAACTGATCGGCGCCCCCGTCCCCGGCCGGGCGCGGCCTCGGCGGCAGCTCACCGCGCGGGTCGCTCACCTCGACCCGCAGGATGCGGTGACCGAGGGTGACGTGTACGCGGATGAGCCGTCCCCGGACGCTGCCGTGCAGCAGGGCGTTGGTCATCAGCTCCGACACGACGAGGGCGACGTCGCCTGCGATTCCCTGCTGCCCCCACTCGGCGACGAGCCGCGCGGCCCGCCGCCGGGCGAGGGGGATGCTGCGCTGGGTGGGGGTGTAGTCGAGCAGGTCCTCGTGGAGGAGCGGTACGGGCGAGGACGCGGGTTCTGCCATGGGGGATGCCTCCGAGTGGGGGGCGGCGGTGTCTCTGCCGTGCCTGTGCGGAGACAGGACGGTGCACTTCCGCCGAGCGCGGACCGCAGAGTGAGCGGCTGGGCACTGAAAGTAGCGGCCGGATTGCGCTCGGTGCAACTGGATCGGAGACATTTGTCTCCGTGGTATCGCTGTGTGTCGAGTCCGGCACCATGTGGGGGTGACTCGAACCACACAACTCGGGAACCGGACGTCAACTGTGCTCGGGCGCAGGCTCGGTGGTGAACTCCTGCGCTTGAGGGACGCCGCGGCCAAGACGCAACAACAAGCCGCCGAGGTCATCAGCGCGACCAACTCGAAGATCGTCAAGATGGAGCGCGGCTGGGTGCCGATGCGCGATCCGGACATCCGTGCGCTGTGCGAGTTCTACGGTCTGGTGGATGGGAAAGCCGTGACCCAGTTGCTGGAACTGGCCAGGCTCGACCGTGAGAGGCGCAAGGCGAAGGGATGGTGGCAGGACTCACCCCATCCTGGCGCGCTGACCGAGTACATCGCCATGGAGGACGCGGCCAGTCGTGTGCGTACATGGCAGCTCTCGCTGGTGCCGGGCCTGTTCCAGACTCCGGAGTACGCACGAGCACTGGCGGTCAGTGAGGGTGTCGGTCCTTGGGAGGACCCTGCGGAGATCGAGCGGGTCGTCGACATCCGGATGCGTCGGCAGGATCGTCTGACGGGGGAGCGTCCGCTCAAGGTGTATGCCGTCGTCTGGGAGGCGGCGTTGCGGCAGTTGATCGGCGGTTCTGTGACCATGCGCGGGCAGTTGGAACGACTTCTGGAGATCGCCGGACTGGAGAACGTACGCCTCCAGGTTCTGCCGTTCCACGCCGGCGGGCACCCGTGCGTCACGGGCCCGTTCACCATCTTGTCGTTCAACGAGGACGAGGCGGTGGACGTGGTCCAGGCCGACACCATCGCGTCCAGCGTGTGGGTGGAGAACGAAGTGACGAGCAGCGCCTACGGCGACCTCTTCGACCGCACGGCACGACGGAGCCTTGCTCAGCGTGACTCCGTCCAACTCATCGAGGCTATTCGACAGGAGATTTGACCGGTGTCCGAGTTCGTCTTCGTGAAGTCCAGCTACAGCAATACCTCCGGCGAATGCGTCGAGGTGGCCCTCAACGTCCCCGAAACCGTCGCCGTCCGCGACTCCAAGGACTCCGCCGACGGCCCGATAGTCCGCCTCGCGCCGCAGGCCTGGGCGCGGTTCGCGGGGGCGCTGGGGCGGCTGCCCGCTCAGGGGTGACGCCACGAGAGCGTGTAGCGCCAGAAGAGCCGGCGGCGCAGCCGGGCGCCGGGCAGCACCTTGCGGGCCTCACCGGCGATGTCGGAGAAGGTCATGTCGGCCGGCCGGGTCCGCGCGCTCATCGAGACGGGCCGGTGCGCTCCGCGGCCCTTGTTCTTGAGCCACCCGGTGGCGGCGTTCAGCGGGATGGCGGCTGCGCCGAGCAGATGGTCCGTGGCGGTCTGCGGCCGGAAGAGACCCACGACGACCAGAGTGCCGCCGGGAGCCAGGTGCCGCCGGAAGGAGGTGAGGGCCTCGGTGAACGGCAGATGGTGGAGGGTGGCGACGCAGGTGATGACGTCGTGAGGTCCGGCGGGGAGCCCCGTCAGGGCGTCCGCGACCGCGAAGGACACCGGCGCTGCCTCAGGCGTCAGCGCACGCGCCCGTGACGTGATCACCGGGTCGGAGTCGACGCCCCGGACCTCGTCGGCGCGTGTGGCGAGGAGCCGGGCCAGGTCGCCGCTGCCGGAGCCGACGTCCAGTGCACGGCCGAACCTACGGGGGAGTTGCCGCAGGATCCACCGGTGGTAGTGGGCGTTGTGGTCCCAGGGATGGGCGGCGTTGAACCGGTCGAGCGCTCGGAGGACTCGGTGCGGCAGGGACGTCATGTGATGCCTCGGGGGACGGTCCGCGCTACGGAACTGCGCTGAGGGAGCGAAGAGGAGGAGCCGGTATCAGCCGCGGGACCGGTGACCGCGGACGGGAGGCCGACCGTGGTGCCATGGTTGCCGTCGCGAGGCTGTGGGGATGCGGTGGTTCGCGGAGTAGTGAGGCCGACCGTAGTGCCACGGTCGCCGCCGGGGTCGCTGTGGGGGATGCGGTGGTTCGCGGGGCAGCGGGCCGGGCGGGCCGCGACGGGGCGAGAGGGCCGACTCCGCTGAGCCGTCGGGTACCGCCAGGAGGAGTGTCCGGCAATACCGCAGGTCGGCGGGTCTTTGTGGTGACCGGCTTCCCACGGGAGGTCTGTCGGGGTGTCGAGGAGGATCGTGTCCCGCTTCGTGGGGTGAGCGATCCCGCCCGACGTGTTCCGGTGAGCCGTACGTCGGCCACCCCTGGGGGACGACGGCCCCGGCGTCGCGCGCGGCCGGTCTGACGTCGGTGCCGTCGGCGGCCGGCGGGCCGCGCCGGTACGGCGGTGACCTGCGTACTCCCTGTACGTGACCGGCTGGACCACTCGGCGGGACATGATTCCCCGAGAGCTCATGACACCTCCTCTGCCGAAAAGCGTGAGCATCTGGTGGGCGAATGTAATTCGCGCACTCAAATGAGCGGACTCTGAACACCGGAGGTCGAAATGCTCTCGCTTTTCAAAAGGACACACGCCTCCGACCGCTCAGGGCGACGCGCCGGCCCGGTCCCGGGGAACCCCCGTTCCCCCGGGACCGTGGCGATCACCCGCGCGGCTCGTCAGTCGCGCCGTCCCTCGGGCCGCGCCCCGCGTACGGCGTACAGCGCCGCGCCCGCCACCAGGAGTACGGCGGCGGTCACCCAGGCGAGGTGCTGCCCGGCCGGCTGCACCGGCCACGCCCACACCGGGACCAGAGGACCGCGCGCGTTCGCCGACCCCACGTACACGGCACTGACGTAACCGAAGACCGGCAGCCAGCTCAGCCGGGCCCCCAGCAGGGCGGCCGCGCCCGCGGCGAGGCCCGCGCACCCCAGGGTGTTGCGGATCATGGCCGCGGGGCCGAACGGGGAAGGATGCCCGTACACGGTCGCCGCCAGCAGCAGCGCGGCGCAGCCGGTCAGCGCCAGTAGATGGGCCAGGCGCCGGCGCCACCAGGGGCGCACCGCGGTGCGGTCCAGCTCGTCGGACGCGCTGTGCAGACCGGTGCCGATCACCGCCGCCGCGAACAGCGGCGCCAGCGCGACGACCGGGACCTGCCGGGACGGGTCCAGATACGCGTTCAGGTTCCGGGCGCCCAGGACGGCGAGGGCGGCGGTCGCGACGAGCACCAGCACGGTGCGCGGAACGGTGCGCGCGCGGGCGTACAGCAGGAAGCCGTGCGTCACAGTGCCGGCACCCCCTTCGCGTCGCACTCGCCCCGCGTCGCGAAGTACGCCGACAGCCACGCGCGGCGCTCCTCCTCGCCCATCGACACCAGCCGCTCGCGTGCCGCGAGCCGTTCCCGGAGCTCGGCGCGCTCGGCGGCGCTGCCCCGCGCGTACTGCTCGTCGAACCGCCGCCGCAGCGGGCTGGGAGCCAGGTAGTACTCGACGGCGTCGTCCGCGGCGGCCACCCGCGGCGCCACCTCGTCGCAGTCCCCGCGGCCCTGCAGTGTCATCCCCGCAGCCCACGCGTACTCCTCGGGATCCGTGAGCCGCCCCCGTACGACGGACCAGCCGATCGGTGTGATCATCGGCAGTTCCACCTCGTCCGGTCCCGGCCGTCCCGGCCGGTCCTCGAAGCGCACCGGCAGGTTCTCCACACCCTCCAGACGGCTCGTCATCCCGGACAGGGCCCCGGTGATCCGGGGGAGCAGCTTCTCGTAGCGGGCGTTCACGCAGATCTGCGGGGTGGTGGAGGTGTCGCACACCTGACGCCGGGCGAGCGGATCGGTGTGCCACAGGCCGTCGCCGGTCTGGACGAGCAGCGTCCCGGCGGCGGCCGCGGCCACCAGCGGCAGCAGGGCGAGGGCGCGGCGGCGCGCGGTGTACGCGAGGACCGCGGCAGCCGTGAGCCCGCCCGTCCACGCCACCGTCACCAGGGGCTGCCACCACACCGGTACCGAGGTGGACGAGGTGTCGACGAAGGGCGACAGGTGACGGACGGAGCCGTGGTGGTCGTACCCGACGACGCCGAGCACGACGTACCCGGCCGCCGCCAGCAGCGGCGCCGTCAGCCGCCAGGCCACCACACGGCCCACGACCTGCCCGGTCAGCGCGGCGCACGCCAGGACGGCGGCGTCCGCGAGCGGTGTGCCCAGGTGGGGCCGGTCGCCCATGGCGCAGTACCAGGTGGCGAGCAGCGCGAGCGCCGTCGCGACGGCGTACCCGGCGACCAGCCACAGCGCGACCGGCAGGGCCGACGCGAGGAACGCCGCCGTCCGGCCGCGCACGGCCGTCGCCAGCAGCTCCCCCGTCCCGCGCCTGCGCTCCCGGCCGCCCTGCCAGCAGCCGGCCGCCAGGGCCAGCGGGACACCGAGGAGCATCGCCGCCGTGTGCACCTGGTCACGGGTCTCCGCCCAGCCCCCCTGCCACCGCTCCGATCCGGCCGCCAGCGCCACCCCGAGCGTGAGCGCCATCGCCGCCCCGGCCCAGGGGGCGAAACCGCGCACGGCCTCCGCCCGCAGGGGGTGCCGGGCGCGGGGCGGGCGCGACGGCGCACCGCGCTTCCCGGGCGCCCGTTCCGTCAGGAGGGTCATCGGGCCGTCCCTTCGGAAGCCGACGGCCGGCCCGTCCGCGCCTGTGGCGCACGGTGCGCCCGCAGCGCCGCCGTGTAGCCGCGCTCGATCGGGTGGTCGCCGGGGCCGCCCGCCGACTCGCCGAGAGCGGCGAGCGCCGGGGGCGTCCCGCGGTAGGCGACCCGGCCCGCGTCGACGAGGGTGACCTCCGTGCAGGCCGCCGCCACGTCCTCCACCAGGTGCGTGGAGACGATGACGGTGGACGAGGCGCCCAGTTCGCGCAGCAGCTCGCGGAACTCCACCCGCTGTTCCGGGTCCAGGCCGGCGGTCGGCTCGTCGAGGAGCAGCACCCGGGGATCGTTCACGACGGCCTGCGCGATGCCGACGCGGCGGATCATGCCGCCGGACAGCCTGCGCACCTTCGCGTCGATGCGGTCGGCCAGGCCGACGCGGGCGACGGCCCGCTCGACGGCGGCCGGGACGCGGTCCGCGGGCATCTCCTTCAGCCAGGCCACGTAGGCGACGAACTCCCGCACAGTGAAACCCGGGTAGTAGCCGAAGTCCTGCGGCAGATAGCCCAGGTGGCGGCGGACCTCGCCGCGCCGCCGGTGGTCGCGGGTGTCGTGGCCGAGGATCTCCACCCGGCCGCCGGACGGTTCGGCGACCGTGGCGAGGACGCGGATCAGCGAGGTCTTGCCGGCACCGTTCGGGCCGAGCAGACCGTGCACGCCGGGGCCGAAGTCCAGGTCCACCGAGTCCAGGGCGACGGTTCTGCGGTGCCGGACGTGCAGGCCGGTGGTCCGGACGGTGGCGGCCGGTGCCTCGGGCACGGGGCGGGAAGCGGTGTGCGGAGCCGTACTCAACTCTTCTCCAGGAAGTGGAAGGCGGGGCGGCGTGCGGCCAGCAGGGCGGCGGACAGGAGGGCCGCGGCCGCCCAGCCTCCCTGCGCCGGGGCGCCGCCGAGGTACGAGGACAGCCGCAGGCCCAGCTCGGCGGTGGGCCCGCCGGGGGCGGCGAGCACCGGGCCGAGGACGGCGCACAGCCAGCCACCACCGGTCACGGCGGTGGCGGCGCGCAGGCCGACGTACCCGGCGAGGGCCAGCGAGGCCAGGGTCAGCGCGAGACCGGGCAGCAGCCAGGCGGCGGCGTTCGGGGCGCCCGTGGACGGCAGCAGCGCCCCGGCGAGGGTCAGCAGCGGCAGACTCACCGCCAGCACGGCGGCCGTGCGCATCAGGACCACCCGCAGCCCGGCCGAGGGCGTGGCCGCGGTGATCTCGTGCATCGGGTCGGCGTGCGGCCCGTAGGACAGGGCGACCCCGGCGACCGGCACGACCGGGGCGAGGGCCAGCAGCCAGGGCCGGGCGTGGGCGAAGCCGGCCCCGTGGGCGAGCGCGACGGCACCGACGGCGACGAGCAGCACGGCCGGCAGCCAGGCACCGCGCACGGCCGGCCCCAGGGCCCACAGCACGCGCACGGTCCTCGGACCGGCGGACGGCCACCGGAGCGTCCTCAGCCCGGCCCGGCCCGGAAATCCGGCAGGCCGCGCGGGAACCGGCACCCCCAAGACCGGACCGCACGCGGGCGCCGCCGGCACCGCTCCGGCCGGCGCCGCCTTGTACACGCCGGTTCGGGCCGCTGCGCCGGTGTGGGTCTGTGTGGTGCCGTGGGAGTCGGTTGGGGCTGCTGTGCCGGTGTGGGGCCGGGCTGTTTCGGGGAGGTCGGTTCGGGCCGCCGTGCCGGTGTCGGGCCGGGCCGTCTCGCGGGCGTCGGCCAGTACCGCCTCATGGACCTCGGCCAGTACCGCCTCGCGGATCCCGGCCAGGGCCGGACCCGCCGCCGTCGCGCGTACCGCCCGCGAGACGCGCAGCGCGCAGCCGGCGCAGGACTCCAGGTGTTTCTCCAGCGACCACGCGTCCGCCTCCGGCAGGCAGCCGTCGGCGTAACGGGTGACGAGGTGGTCGGACGCGTGCCAGCCGGTCATGCCGGACCTCCCATCGGTGACGGGCTCATCTGCGCCAGGACCGCCCGCAGCTCGGCGCGGGCGCGCATCGCGCGGGACTTGACGGTTCCCTCGGGAATGCCCAGCAGCCGCGCGGCCTCACGGGTGCTCAGCCCGTCGACGACCGTGGCACGCAGCACCTCCCGCAGCTCGGGCGAGATCCGGCCGAGGGCGGTGCCCACATCCCCGTACTCCAGACCCGCCAGCACCCGGTCCTCGGCGGACGGCGCCGCGGCCCCGGCCGGCGGGAGGCCGTCCCACGCCTCCTCCATCGGCGCCGTGCGCAGCCGCGCGGCCCGCTCCTGCGCCCGGTACGTGTCGACCAGCCGCCGCGCGGCGATGGTCCACAGCCAGCCGCCGGCCTGCTCGCCGCGGTGGGCGTCCGCCGACCGCCACACCGTGACGAACGTGTCCTGGAGCACCTCCCGCACGGTCTCGGGGTCGGCACAGCGCCGGCTCAGCCGCGCGTACAGCCAGCCCGCGTGCCGGTCGTACAACGCGGCCAGCGCCGTCGGGTCCCCGCCCGCGACGGCCCTCAGCAGCGCCGCGTCGGAGTCCCCCGCGTCCTTCTCCCGGTGGCCCCCCATGGGGCGGAACAGTCTCACACCCCGTCTATCGACGGCCGCGGGGACGCCGGTTCACGGCACCGGCCGGCCCGGTCACCGGGCGACCGCGTACGCCTCCACCGACCACAGCGAGTAGCCGTACCGCGTCGCCCGCTTCTCGCCCTGGACGCGGATGTGCCGGACGCCGGGCTCGTCCATGCGGACGGTCTCCCGGCCGCCCCGGCTGCCCCGGACCTCTGCCGCCGTGCGCCAGGTGCGGCCGTCCGCCGACACCTCCACGCGGTACGCCGACGGGTGCGCCTCCTGCCAGTGCAGCGCGACCCTGCCCAGCCGTACCGGACGCTCCAGCTCGACCTGCCACCAGGCGTCGTCGTCGACCGGGGACGACCAGCGGGTCTCCGGATCGCCGTCGTTCGCCGCCGGGGCCGGGAAGTCGGGTGTCTCGTCGGCCGAGGAGCTCGCCCGGCCGGTGCGGGCCAGATCGGGCCCCGCGGTGCGGGGGACGGCGTGGACCGTCAGCGTGCGGGTGGCGCCGGCGAAGGCGAGCCGGACGCCGTACGACCCGGTGGGCGTGCCCGGATCCACCGTCACCTCGACCGGTACCTCCACCGGTGTACCGCGCGGCACGGTCAGCGCGTCCTTCGGCACCCGCACGCCGATGCCCTTCGGGGCGTCCGCGGTCAGCCTGCCGCGCACCTCGTCGGGGCGCAGCGAGCCGAGGGCGACCGTCAGCCGCCGGACACCGCCGATGTCGGTGTCCGCGCGGTCGTCGGGCAGCTCCACGGAGGCGGCGGGCGCGTCCGCGAACCAGGGGACCAGGTGGTGTACCCGGGAGGCGTCGGCGCCGGTGACCCGGACGGAGTCCACCGGATCGTCGCCGGACGGCAGTTCGGTGGCGCCCGACGCGGACAGCGCGCCCAGCCGGCGCCAGCCCTCGCCCGGCACACGGACCTCCACGGTCCCCCGCGTGCCCGGCTCGGTGAGCACCGTCACGGCGTTCAGCGTCCGGGCGCGCGGGAGGTCGAGGACGCGGTCGCCGCCGGACCGCGCGGGCGGCTCGTGGCCGATGCCCGCCCAGCTGTCGTACGCCTGCCGCGCCCGGCTCAGGAACGGGTCAAGGACCCCCTCGCCGACCGTCACCCGGGAGGACTCCAGTCCCGCCCGCTGCTCGCCCAGCCGCCGGTACGCCGCCCAGGCGGCGTCCGCGTCCCCGGCCCGCTGCGCGCGCAGCAGGTCCAGGGCCGTGATGCCCGCCTCGCCGTAGCGGGCCAGCCGCCGGGACCACGGGTCGACCTCGGCGGCGAGCCCGGTCCCGGACAGCCGCTCCGGCAGCTCGCGCAGGACGGTGAAGGCCGCCCGCAGCCGCGCCTCCTCCACCGTCCCGTCCGCGCCGGGGGTGGTACGGGCCCGCCGGAACGCCTCCAGCAGCGGCCGCAGATACGCCGACTCCTCGCCGTCCAGCACCGACGACGCGGTGTTCCCGGCGAGCGCGGCCAGTGCCTCCTCGCGCCGGGCGTCACCGCCGGCGAGATCGGCGATCGCGGCCCGCCAGGACTCCCGGGGACGGTAGTCGCGCGGGTTCCAGGCGAAGTCCGCGGCGGTGAACAGCGGGATGCGGGACGCCTCGGGCTGCGCCATCGCGTTGGCGAGCAGCGCGGCCGAACCCGCCGCGACGGCCGGTTCGCGGCCCTGGTAGGGGCCGAGGAAGATCCGGCCGGGGGCGTAGTCGTTCACCGGGTAGTTGTCCATGGTCACCAGCGGATGCCCGAACACCTCCCGAGCCGTCGCCAGCTGGCCGCCCGTGATGGTGCTCGGCACCACCCCGACCCCGGTCCACGCCACCTCGACGTCCGCGTCCAGCTCCTCGGCGAGGGCACGCCGGTACGCCGTCGAACCGTCCTCGTAGAACTCGGTGGGCATCAGGGACAGGGCGGCGGCGTCCGGGTGGCGCTCCGCCAGGTGCCGGGCCACCGCGTTCGCCACGTGCGCCTGGGCGCGGGCGGCCGCGCCGGGCCCCGAACCGAACCGGCCGGCGTCCGCCCCGCAGTGCCACTCGCTGTAGCTGACGTCCTGGAACTGCAGCTGGAAGGCGCGGAAGCCCAGCGCCCACATCGCGTCCAGCTTGCGGGTCAGCGCCCGCAGGTCGTCGTCCGAGGCGAAGCACATCGCCTGCCCCGGCGCCACCGCCCAGCCGAGCGTGACGTGGTCGCGCCGCGCCCGCTCCGCCAGCTCCCGGAACTCCGCCCGCCGCCCGGCCGGATACGGCTCGCGCCAGCGGGCCTGCCGGTAGAGGTCCTCGCCGGGCGCGTAGAGGTACCGGTTCTGCTTGGTGCGGGCCATGAAGTCGAGCTGGGCCAGCCGCTGTCCGTGCGTCCACGGAGTGCCGTAGAAGCCCTCGGTGATGCCGCGCACGGCGGTGCCGGGCCAGTCGCGCACGACGGCCGCGGTGAACGTGGTGCCGTCCGGGCGCAGCAGCTGGCGCAGCGTCTGCACGCCGTGGAACTGGCCGTCGCCGTCCGCGCCGGACAGGGAGACGGCACCCTTGCCGACGGTCAGCGCGTAACCGCCGACGGGGAGGGCGTGCCGGGGGTCGCCCGGGGTGCGTTCCCGGTCCACGCGCACCACGAGCGCCCCCTCGGGCACCTGTGCGCCGGGGGCGGTGAACCGGCGCGCGCCCGCCTCCCGCAGCAGCGCGCGGAGCGCGTCGAGGGCGTACGGGTCGGCCGTCGCGTCCACGACCAGGGCGACCTCCTCGGTCACCGCGACCGGGGCGCCGTTCGCGCGCAGGGAGTGCGGCCGCGGCCACACGGACGGCTCCGCCGCCCGCGCCGTGTCGGCGGCCGGGGACGCGGTGGTGCCCGGCGCGGGCGGCGCGGCCACGGCGGCGGGCGCGGTGCCCAGGGTCCCGGCGCCCAGGGTGCCGGCGAGGACGGCGAGGGCGAGGGCGGTCCTTCCGGCGCTCGCCGTCGTGTTCGCCGTCCTGCCACGCCGTAGCCGCACGGGGCCCTCCTGGTCGCTCGACGGGCCGCCCGGCCCGGTGGCCGGTGCGGCCGTGTCCATTCCGTTACCGAGAAGACCCGAGCCCACCATTTCTGCGGTGAACGTGTCAATGAGAGTGGCCGTTGTGGCGCGTTTGTCCCACCGTGGAGGAAGGGGGCGGGGGAAGAATGTGATCAGGACCACGTTGAAAGACTTTGTGCGTCTGGCATCGCGCCCCCTGGGTAGGGCTGCGGGATAACCCGCACGACCCGCACGCCCCGCGTGATCCGCGCGCCGTGCTCGACGAGGAGGCCACCTGTGGCTGCACCGGCTCACGTCCCTTCCCCGATCCTGTCCAAACCCGTGGCGGAGCCCTCCGCCGACCTCGAGGAACCGCACTTCTGCGTTTTCAGCGCGGAAGGATCCTGCGCCGAGACGCCGCTGACCAGCGAACCTCCGCTGCCCGACGCCGAACCCCTCACCAGCGAACCGCCGCTCGCCGACACCACCCCCCTGACCAGCGAGTCCGACGCCTTCCTGGACACCTCGGACTCCTCCGGGCTCGACTCCTTCCCGGCCCAGTACCGCCCGGAGCCCTAGGGTGAGCGCGCCACGGCCGGCCGAGCCCCCTTCCGAGGACCTGTCCCGGCTCGCCGCCCTGCACGGCGTCGCCACCTCGTACCACCCCTCCCCGGACCGCACGGTCGCGGCCACGGCCACCGCCGTCTCCCTCACGCTGGCCGCCCTCGGCGTGGACACGGCCACCCCCGAGGCCGTACGCGCCGCCCTCACCGCCCGCGAACGGGAACTCGGCGAGCGGCTGCTGCCCCCCACCGTGGTCGGCTGGGGCGCCGGCACCCCGGCCGCCCTCACCGCGCTCCCCGAGGGCACCCGGCTGCTCGTCCGCACCGAACAGGGCGAGACCCGCGACCGGGCCGAGCACCTCCCGCCCGGCGTGCACGAACTGACCGCCACCACTCCCGACGGCCGCACCGCCCACGCCCACCTGATCGTCGCACCGCCCACGCTGCCCGCGCCGCCCGGACGCGCGTACGGGCTCCTGGTCCAGCTCTACTCCCTGCTCTCCCGCCGCTCCTGGGGCATGGGCGACCTCGCCGACCTCGGCGAACTCGCCGGCTGGGCCGGACGCGCCCTCGGCGCCGGGTTCGTCCAGGTCAACCCCCTGCACGCGGCCGTCCCCGGCCCCCCGACCGACCCCTCCCCCTACCGCCCCTCCTCTCGCCGCTTCCCCGACCCCGTCCACCTGCGGATCGAGGACGTCCCCGAGTTCGCGTACGTCGACGACCGCGACCACGTGCGCGCCCTGCTGGAGCGGGCCGGACGGCTGCGCGAGGCGGTGCTGGACGACGGCGCCCTGATCGACCGGGACGCCGTGTGGGAGGCCAAACGAGAGGCGCTGGAACTGGTGCACCGGGTCCCGCTCGGCCCCGGCCGCCGCGCCGCCTACGACGACTTCCGCGCCGGACAGGGTCAGGCCCTTCAGGACCACGCCACCTGGTGCGCGCTCGCCGAGGTCCACGGTGCCGACTGGCACCGCTGGCCCGCCGCACTGCGCGACCCGCGCTCGCCCGGGACCGCCCGTGCCCGGCAGGAGCTGGCGGACCGCGTCGACTTCCACTCCCGGCTCGTCTGGCTCACCGACGCCCAGCTCACCGCCGCCCAGCGGGCCGCGCGCGAGGCCGGGATGCCGGTCGGGATCGTCCACGACCTCGCCGTCGGCGTCCACCCCGGCGGCGCCGACGCCTGGGCCCAGCAGGAGTACTTCGCGGCCGGCATGTCCGTCGGCGCGCCCCCGGACGCCTTCAACGCGCGTGGCCAGGACTGGGGCCTGCCGCCCTGGCGCCCCGACCGGCTCGCCGCCTCCGGATACGCTCCCTTCCGCGCCCTGCTGCGAGGACTGTTCCGGTACGCGGGCGCCCTGCGCATCGACCATGTGATGGGCCTGTTCCGGCTCTGGTGGGTCCCCGAGGGCCACCCGCCCACGGAGGGCACGTACGTCCGTTACGACGCGGAGGCGATGCTCGCCGTCCTCGTCCTGGAGGCGTCCCGGGCCGGGGCGGTGGTGATCGGCGAGGACCTGGGGACCGTCGAGCCCGGCGTGCGCGAGGCGCTGCGCGAACGGGGTGTGTACGGCACGTCGGTGCTGTGGTTCGAACGGGACTGGGACGGCGACCGGCGCCCGCTGCCGCCGGACGACTGGCGCGCGGACTGCCTGGCCACCGCCACCACCCACGACCTGCCGCCGACGGCCGCACGGCTCAGCGGGGAGCACGTGGAACTGCGGGACAGCCTGGGGCTGCTCACGCGGCCGCCGGCGGAGGAGCGGGCGGAGGCGGCGGCCGACACGGCGGAGTGGCGGGAACTGTTCGTACGGCTGGGGCTGATGGGGGCGGACGCCTCCGAGGAGGCCGAGATCCAGGCCGTCCACCGGTACCTGCTGCGCACGCCGGCCCGGATGATCGGGGTCTGGCTTCCCGACGGCATCGGCGACCGGCGCCCGCAGAACCTGCCCGGCACGTGGGACCAGTACCCGAACTGGCGGCTGCCGGTGGCGGACGCGCGGGGAAGGCCGGTGACGCTGGAGGAACTGGCGGCGTCGGCGAGGCTGCGGGCACTGATGGATGTGCTGAGGACCAGCAGCCCGTCCGGCGTTTGAGGACGAGGCCCGTTCAGGGCCGAAGCAGGGTCCGGGGGTGGCGGCCCCCCGTGACGTCCGCTTGGCCGCTCACGGCGTTGAGGCCGGGCGGGGGTGTCCGCGCAGCCCGGCGCGGGCGGGGTGCCTCCCCCAGAGGGGGGACCCCCAGCCCACTCGTGCCGCCCTGGGGGTACCTCCCAGGCCTTAAGGCACTGGGGGAGGCACGACTGCCCGCGGATTGCGCGGGCGGCTTACGGCACCCCGCCCGCGCGAACCCCGACCACGTTGGATAGTTTGGGCACCGTGGACAAGAAGAACGCCCTGCGCGCCGGCGCCCTGGCAGCCGGTACGACGCTGATGATGCTGCTCATGTCGTCCCCCGCGCTCGCGCTCACCCGCGACGACGGCGACGACCCCGGCACCGGTCTGAGCGTCATCGAGACGCTGGGCCTCTATGTCGTGGCCCCGATCGCGCTGTTCGTGATCATCGCCGCTCTGGTGATGGTCGGCGACAAGTCGCACAAGAAGAAGGACACGACCAGCTCCAACATCAGCACCAAGGCCGAAGCCAAGGCCTGACCCGGGGCTCACCCGCTCGTGCAGAGGGCGCCGGCACCGCCGTACGCGGGGCCGGCGCCCTCTGCGCTGCCGAAAGGCGCCCTTGCGCGTTCCGCCGCGGCACGATCTCCTCACAGGTGGCACCGAGGAGGTCCTGATGAACGGCACCACCCGTACCGTGATCGTGGTCGGCTCCGGCCCCACCGGCCTGCTGCTGGCCGGTGACCTGGCGGCCGCGGGCGTCCCCGTCACCGTCGTCGAGAAGCGCGCCCGCGGGATCAGCAACCTCTCCCGCGCCTTCGTCCTGCACGCCCGCACCCTCGAACAGCTCGACGTGCGGGGCCTGGCCGGCGAACTGGAGGCGGTCGGCCGCCCGCTCGACCGGCTGCGCCTGTACGACCGGCTCGAACTCGACCTCCGCGCCCTCCCCTCCCGCTTCCCCCACCTCCTGGTCATCCCGCAGTACGAGGTGGAGAAGGCCCTGCTGCGGCGGGCCGTCGAAGCAGGCGCCGACTTCCGGTACGAGACCGAGGCGACCGGACTGACCCAGGACGCGGACGGCGTGACGGTCGGGACGAAGGGCCCCGGCGGGGAGCGCGGGGAACTGCGGGCCGCGTACGTCGTCGGCACCGACGGAATGCGCAGCACCGTACGGGAGGCGGTCGGGCTGCCCTTCCCCGGACGTTCCGTCATCCGGTCCGTGGTCCTGGCGGACGTACGGCTCGCCGAGCAGCCGGAGACGCTGCTCACCGTGAACGCCGTCGGGGACGCCTTCGCCTTCCTCGCGCCGTTCGGCGACGGCTACCACCGGGTCATCGGCTGGAACCGGGCCCGCGACGTCCCCGACGACGCCCCCCTCGACCTCGACGAGATCAAGGAGATCACCCGCCTCGCCCTCGGCCGGGACCACGGCATGCACGACGCCCGCTGGATGTCCCGTTTCCACAGCGACGAACGCCAGGCGCCCGCCTACCGCGTGGGCCGCGTCTTCCTCGCCGGGGACGCCGCGCACGTGCACACCCCGGCCGGCGGACAGGGCATGAACACCGGCATGCAGGACGCGGCCAACCTGAGCTGGAAGCTCGCCCAGGTGCTGGACGGCCACGCCCCCGACTCCCTGCTCGACACCTACCACGCCGAACGGCACCCCGTCGGCCGGACGGTGCTGCGCAGCAGCGGCGGCATCGTCCGGCTCGCCATGGCCCGGCGCCCCGCGACCCTGGCACTGCGCGCGGCCCTGGCCGCGGTGGTCACCCACGCCGCCCCGGTCCGCCGCAGGGCGCTCGGCCAGGTCACCGGTGTCGGCGTCCGGTACGCCGCGCCCCTCGGCGCCCACCGCATGACCGGCCTGCGCGTCCCCGACGTGACGCTCGGGGGCGGCGGCCGCCTGCACCAGGCGCTGCGCGGCGGCCGCTTCGTCCTGATCACACCGGAGCCGTACGGCGACGGGGGCGCCCGCAAGGAACGGCTGGCGGTGGAACGCTGGGCGTCCGGCAGCCGCCGTACGACCGTGCTGGTGCGCCCCGACGGATATGTGGCCTGGGCGTCGGACTCCGCCGGCGCGGCCGGCATCGAGGCCGCGCTCGCCACGCACGTCGGCTGAGGAGGGGCGGGTTCCTACCGCTCGGTCGCGAGCAGCAGTTCCCGGAGCAGACCGGCCAGCTCCCCCGCCCGTTCCCCGCCCAGGGCGGACAGGGCCTCCGTCTGGACGGCGAGCCCCGCGCCGACCGCCGCGTCGATCAGACGCAGGCCCGCCTCGGTGAGCGTGACCCGCAGTCCGCGGCGGTCGTGCGGGTCGGGGGAGCGGCGGAGCAGTCCCGCGCGCTCCAGCTTGTCGAGGCGGCCGGTCATCCCGCCGGTGGTGAGCATCAGCGTGGCCGAGAGCCGGCGGGGGGAGAGGGTGTAGGGCTCCCCGGAGCGGCGCAGGGTGGCGAGGACGTCGAACTCCCCGCGGGAGATCCCGTACCTGGCGTACTCCTTCTCCATCCGGTCGCCCATGGCGCGCGCGAGCCGGAAGACGCGCCCGAAGACCTCCATGCCGGCGGTGTCGAGATCGGGCCGCACCCGCGCCCACTGTTCGGTGATCGCGTCGACGGGGTCCTGGGGGCGCTGCTCTGCGGTCATGAACAGGAGTATCCGCCGGGAACGGGTCACCCGCAAGAAAGTAGATTGACGGCAAGTAGCTTGCAAGTAAGCTACTTTTCATCGATCTATTCGGAAGAGGTGTGCCCGTCATGGCCGCGAACCGTGCCACCCTCATCGCGCTCACCGCCCTCGCCCCCGTCTCCTGGGGCACCACCTACGCCGTGACCACGGAGTTCCTCCCGCCCGACCGGCCGCTGTTCACCGGCCTGATGCGTGCCCTGCCCGCCGGTCTTGTCCTGCTCGCCCTCGTCCGGGTGCTGCCGCGCGGGGCCTGGTGGTGGAAGGCGGCGGTGCTGGGCGCGCTCAACATCGGCGCCTTCTTCCCGCTGCTGTTCCTCTCCGCGTACCGGCTGCCCGGCGGCATGGCGGCGGTGGTCGGCTCGGTGGGCCCCCTGCTCGTGGTCGGCCTCTCGGCGCTGCTGCTGGGGCAGCGGCCGACGGCCCGCCATGTGGTCACCGGCGTCGTGGCCGCGTCCGGGGTCAGCCTGGTGGTCCTGAGGGCGGCCGGCGCGCTGGACGTGCTGGGGGTCGCCGCGGCCCTCGCCTCCACCGCCTCGATGTCCGCCGGTACCGTCCTCACCAAGCGCTGGGGCCGCCCGGAGGGCGTCGGCCCGCTCGCCCTGACGGGCTGGCAGCTGACGGCCGGAGGCCTGCTGATCGCGCCCGTCGCCTTCCTCGCCGAGGGTGCCCCGCCGGCCCTGGACGCCCCGGCGGCCGGCGGCTACCTCTACCTCGCCCTGGCGAACACGGCGATCGCGTACTGGCTCTGGTTCCGGGGCATCGGCCGCCTCAGCGCCACCCAGGTCACCTTCCTCGGCCCGCTCAGCCCCCTCACGGCGGCGGTGGTCGGCTGGGCGGCCCTCGGCGAGAGCCTGACACCGCTGCAACTGACGGGCATGGCACTGGCGTTCGGCGCGACGGTGGCCGGCCAGAGCGCCGCCCCGTCCGCCCGGAGGGCCCCCGCGGCACCGGCGCCCTCCCGCGCCGCGCCGCGCGGTACCGCCGAGGACGCGCGCCGGCACCCCTCCACTCCCTCGGCGGAAACCGTTTGACCCCGGAAAGCGGGCGGCCCGACGGTCACTGAGAACCCCGTCGGGCCGCACCCGCCCCGGGCGCCCGGCACAAGCACCGGGCGCCCCCGACGCGCGTACCGGCTAGGACGCCGCCGCGTCCGCCGCCTGGGCGCGCAGGGCGCGCTCCACGCCCGCGCGGGACTCCGAGACCAGGCGGCGCAGGGCCGCGTTCGGCTCGGCGGAGGCCAGCCAGGCGTCCGTCTTGTCGAGGGTCTCGCCCGAGACCTGGACCGACGGGTAGAGGCCGACCACGATCTGCTGGGCCATCTCGTGCGAGCGGGACTCCCAGACGTCCGCCAGCGCCTCGAAGTACCGGTCCGTGTACGGCGCCAGCAGCTCCCGCTGGTCGGTCTGGACGAAGCCGGCGATGACCGCCTCCTGGACGGCGTTCGGCAGCTTGTCGGACTCGACGACCGAGGCCCACGCCTCCGCCTTGGCCTCCTCGGTCGGGCGGGCCGCCCGGGCGGTCGCGGCGTGCCGCTCACCGGCCGCCGTCCTGTCCCGCTCGTACTCGTCCGCGATCTCCGCCTCGTCGAACCGGCCCACCGCCGCCAGCCGCTGCACGAACGACCAGCGCAGCTCCGTGTCCACGGCCAGCCCCTCGACGGTCTGCGTACCGGCCAGCAGACCCTCCAGCAGGTCGAGCTGCTCCGGCGTACGGGCCGTCGCCGCGAACGCCCGTGCCCACGCGAGCTGGTGGTCGCTCGCCGGCTCGGCGGACCGCAGGTGGGCCAGCGTGGCGTCGGTCCAGCGGGCCAGCAGGGCCTCGCGGGCGTTCGGGTCCGCGTACAGGTCGACCGCCAGCTTCACCTGGCGGTGCAGCGACTGCACGACGCCGATGTCGGACTCCTTGCCGATGCCCGACAGGACCAGGGACAGGTAGTCGCGGGCGGCGAGTTCCGCGTCCCGCGTCATGTCCCAGGCGGAGGCCCAGCACAGGGCACGCGGGAGGGACTCCGCGAAGTCGCCCAGGTGCTCGGTGACGAACGCCAGCGAGGCCTCGTCCAGGCGGACCTTGGCGTACGACAGGTCGTCGTCGTTGAGGAGCACCACCGCCGGGCGGCGCTTGCCGGTGAGCTGCGGCACGGCCGTCAGCTCACCGTCGACGTCCAGTTCGACGCGCTCGCCGCGCACCAGCTTGCCGGTCGCCTCGTCGAGGTCGTACAGGCCGACCGCGATGCGGTGCGGGCGCAGCGTCGGCTCGCCCTTGGCGCCGGCCGGGAGCGCCGGGGCCTCCTGGCGGATGCCGAAGGAGGTGATGACACCGTCGGCGTCCGTCTCGATCTCCGGACGCAGCACGTTGATGCCGGCCGTCTCCAGCCACTGCTTCGACCACGTCCTCAGGTCGCGCCCGGAGGTCTCCTCCAGCGCGCCCAGCAGGTCGGACAGGCGCGTGTTGCCGTACGCGTGGCGCTTGAAGTACGCCTGCACGCCCCGGAAGAACTCGTCCTCACCGACGTACGCGACGAGCTGCTTCAGCACGGACGCGCCCTTGGCGTACGTGATGCCGTCGAAGTTGACGAGCACGTCGTCCAGGTCGCGGATGTCCGCCATGATCGGGTGCGTGGACGGAAGCTGGTCCTGGCGGTAGGCCCAGGTCTTCATCGAGTTGGCGAACGTCGTCCACGAGTGCGGCCAGCGCGAACCGGGCGCGGCGGCCTGGCAGGCGATGGACGTGTAGGTGGCGAACGACTCGTTCAGCCACAGGTCGTTCCACCACTCCATGGTGACCAGGTCGCCGAACCACATGTGGGCCAGCTCGTGCAGGATGGTCTCCGCGCGCACCTCGTACGCGGCGTCCGTCACCTTCGACCGGAAGACGTACTGGTCGCGGATGGTCACCGCGCCCGCGTTCTCCATCGCGCCCGCGTTGAACTCCGGCACGAAGAGCTGGTCGTACTTGGCGAACGGGTACGCGTAGTCGAACTTCTCCTGGAACCACTCGAAGCCCTGCCGGGTGACCTCGAAGATCGCGTCGGAGTCGAGGAACTCGGCCAGCGACGGGCGGCAGTAGATGCCGAGCGGGACGGACTGGCCGTCCTTCTCGTAGACGCTGTGCACGGAGTGGTACGGGCCGACGATCAGCGCCGTGATGTACGACGAGATGCGCGGGGTCGGCTCGAACGTCCAGACATTCTCCACCGGTTCCGGTGTGGGCGAGTTGGACACGACGGTCCAGCCCTCCGGCGCCTTCACGGTGAACTGGAAGGTCGCCTTCAGGTCGGGCTGCTCGAAGCTCGCGAAGACGCGGCGGGCGTCCGGCACCTCGAACTGGGTGTACAGGTACGCCTGGTCGTCGACCGGGTCGACGAACCGGTGCAGGCCCTCACCGGTGTTGGTGTACGCGCAGTCGGCGCTCACCCGGAGGATGTTGCGGCCCTTCAGCAGGCCGGGCAGGGCGATGCGGGAGTCCGCGAAGACCTCGGCGGGGTCGAGGGAGTCCCCGTTGAGGGTCACCTCGTGCACGGTGGGGGCCACCAGGTCGATGAAGGACTCCGCGCCGTCACCGTCCTCGGCGACGTCGAAGCGCACCGTGGTCACGGACCGGTAGGTGCCGCCCTCCTGCGCGCCGGAGAGGTCGAGATCGATCTCGTACGAGTCAACGGTCAGCAGCTTCGCCCGCTGCCGCGCCTCTTCGCGAGTCAGGTTTGTGCCAGGCACGCGGTCATCTCCTCGATATGTGTGGGTTGCGCCATCCTTCCACGCGACCTCGGGATGAGGCGATGACCGAGCCGGATCATGGGGATACCCCTGTGTCGGCCCCGCCGGAACGGGCCCGGCGGGGATCCCGCATTCGGGTGAAGGTCCATGCGGGAGCCGGTGGGCCGGCCGCGGCGGCACCTGGCGCTCTGAACGCCCTGAGGGGGCGCCCACCGGTGGGCGCCCCCTCAGTCATGCCCGCGGAGCGTTACGCGCTCAGCTCCGCCGCCACCAGCTCCGCGATCTGTACGGCGTTCAGCGCCGCGCCCTTGCGGAGGTTGTCGTTGGAGACGAACAGCGCGAGGCCGTGCTCCACCGTCTCGTCGGGGCGGATCCGGCCGACGTACGACGGGTCCTGGCCGGCGGCCTGGAGCGGGGTGGGGATGTCGGTGAGGACGACGCCGGGGGCGTCCGCCAGCAGCTCGGTCGCGCGCTCGGCGCTGATCGGGCGGGCGAAACGGGCGTTGATCTGCAGGGAGTGCCCGGAGAACACCGGGACGCGCACGCACGTGCCGGAGACCTTCAGCTCGGGGATCTCCAGGATCTTGCGCGACTCGTTGCGCAGCTTCTGCTCCTCGTCGGTCTCGTTCAGACCGTCGTCGACCAGGTTCCCGGCGAAGGGCAGCACGTTGAAGGCGATGGGGCGCTTGTAGACGCCGGGCTCGGGGAAGTCGACCGCCGAGCCGTCGTGGGTCAGCCTGTCGGCCTCGTCGATCACCTTCCGCGCCTGGCCGTGCAGCTCCGCCACGCCCGCGAGGCCGGAACCGGAGACGGCCTGGTACGTGGCGACGACCAGCGCCTCGAGGCCCGCCTCGGCGTGCAGCGGACGCAGGACCGGCATCGCGGCCATCGTCGTGCAGTTCGGGTTGGCGATGATGCCCTTGGGGCGGTTCGCGATCGCGTGCGGGTTCACCTCGGAGACGACGAGGGGGACCTCGGGGTCCTTGCGCCAGGCGGAGGAGTTGTCGATCACGACCGCGCCCTGCGCGGCGACCTTCTCGGCCAGCGCCTTCGAGGTCGCGCCGCCCGCGGAGAACAGCACGATGTCCAGGCCGCTGTAGTCGGCGGTGGACGCGTCCTCCACCGTCACGCCGTCCAGCTCCGTGCCGGCCGAGCGGGCCGAGGCGAACAGGCGCAGCTCCGTGACCGGAAAGTTCCGCTCCGTGAGGATCCTGCGCATGACCGTGCCCACCTGACCGGTGGCTCCGACGATTCCGACCCTCACGGCGACTCCCTGTTCTGTCCTGATTCGTATCCGAATGCCTGGCCGAGGCTCTTCCATGATGCGGCCGACCACGGCCCGCCTGTCCAATTCTTTGCCCGTCCTGCCCGCACAGTGGGACGACGGACCGGTGCACAGAGGTTGCGGACCTTCGGCCGTCACCCCGCTGACCAGGAGGAATTCAGCCTGCGGGGGTCGCTGACCGCAAGGTCCCCTGCCCGGCCCGCCCCCGCCCACACGAAGGTGTGACGTACGCCTCGACAGGTTCCGGAGGGCCCGGCCGAACGTTCCGGGCGGAAGCGGCGTCGTAGGGGAAACAGCGTGAGGGGGTGGCCGGTGCTGCGCGGAAGGATCCGGCGCGGCCGGGGGTCGTCGTACGTCGCCACGGACGACGACCCGCTGGACGCGGCGCAGGAACGCCGGGTGCGGGCGGTGCTCGCACTGGGCGGGGTACCGCAGGCGGACCTGCCGGACGGGGTGCAGCAGGTCCGCCTGCGGCTGCTGGAACGCGCCGCGAGCGGGCGGGAGGCGCCGCGGGACGTCTCGGCGTGGGCGGCGGTCGTCGCCTCCAACCTCGCCATGGACTGGCACCGGGCCAAGCGCCGCCAGGAGCGGCTGGGCGAGCGCCTCGCCGCGCTCCGTCCGGCGGAGGCGGCCCCTTCCGGCGAGGAGACCAGCCTGCTCTCCCTCGCCGTGGCCCGCGGCCTGGACGAGCTGCCCGACGCGCAGCGCCAGGTGGTCGTGCTGCGCTTCTACGCCGACCTGCCGGTCCGGTCCATCGCCGAGCAGCTCGGCGTCCCGGAGGGCACGGTCAAGAGCAGGCTGCACACGGCGGTACGCGCCCTGCGCACCCGCCTGCACGAGGACGAGGTGGTCTGACATGCCGGCCCACGACGAACACCGGGACCCGCCCCACGGCAACCCCGCCGGGCCCGAAACCCCGAACCACGAAGAACTCGCCACGCACGACCACCCCGAAGCCGGCGGCCCCGCGCCCGCCGGTCGCGGCGGCGACCCCGTGCGTGAGGGCCGTGACGGCGGCGGTCCCGCCCCCGGCGGTATGGACGCGTTGATGGCCGTCCTTCTCGACGAGCCTCTGTCCGTACGGGCGCGGCAGGATCCGGGGGTCGTGGCCGCGCACCGGGCGGCCGCCGTCGACGTCGCCGTGCTGCGGGAGCAGCTGGCGTTGATCGGGGACGCTCTCGCCGGGGAGACGGCGGACGGGGAAGGGGCCGGTGCGCCGGCGGGGCGAGGCGGGGCCGGGCGGCTCGCCGGCGGGCCGGGGGCCGGTCCGGAACCGGAGGCCGGGTCCCGCTCCGGGGACGGGCCGCCGGCCGCCCGGCCGGCGGTGAGGCACCCGGCCGGCGGCCGTCCCGGCACCGTCCGCGGCCCCCGCGGGCCGCACCGCGGCCGGCGCCGGCCCCTCAAGGCCGCCCTCGGCGCCCTCGTGGCCGCCGCTGCCGCCACCGTCGTCGTCGGTATGGGGTGGCTCGTGACGCAGACCGGGGGAACGGCCGACTCGGACGCGGGCAGCTCCGCCGCGCAGGCCGACTCCCAGGAGGCGGGAGGGAAGGACGCGGGCGGGGCCGCCTTCGGCAGTCCCCGCTACCTCGCCTGCGCCCGCCTCGTCGCCGAGGGCACCGTGCTGACGGCGGACCGGATGCCGGGGACCGGGGTGGAACGCGTCACGCTGAAGGTGAGCCGCTACTACAAGGGCGAGGGCGAGGTCACCTTCCTCCACGACCCCGCCGGTGACGCCCCGCTGCACGAGGGGGACCAGGTGCTGGTCGGTATGCCCGCCGAGGGCGTCCACCCGGACACGGTGGTCGTCGGGGAGGCGGACATCGCGCCCGAACGGGTCCGGATCACCGCCTCGCTCCCCGAGTCGCGCACCCTCACCTGCGGCTGAGCACGACGAAGGGGCGGGCGCCCGCAACGGACGCCCGCCCCTGACCGAACCGGCCGGTTCCTTACGGAGTGACCTTCTCGATCGCCACGCTGCCGACGCCCGCGACCGTGCCGCGCGCGTTCACCAGCTGTACGCGTCCGAAGAACGCACGCCCCTCGGGGGCCGCCGCGGCGACGGTGACGTCGCCGGAGACGGTCGCCGAGTCGCCCGTGCCGAGCTCCACCGGCGCGGAGCCGTCGACGGTGACGGAGCCGAGCGAGGCGGAGAAGAACACGTCCCGGTAGTCGTAGTCCGTGGAACCGGCCGGGACGGAGTAGCCCACGACCTCCACGGTGTACGTACCGGCCGCCGGGGAGGCGAGGGAGACCGACTCCTCCGAGTCGCCGTCGGCGGACTGGGCGACCTGGTTGCCGTCGGCGTCGTAGACCGTCAGGTCCAGGTCGGCGGAGGCGTCGGAGACGTTGCCGATGGCCACGTCGAGGGAGGTGGCGCCCTCGGGCACCTCGACCGTCGTCGTGCGGGTGTCACCGGTGGAGATGGCCGGACGGTCCGTCTTCGACGAGCCGAGCGGGCCGCCCACCAGCTCGCCGTCCAGCGCGGCGAACTCGTTCGTCACCTTCCAGGAGACGGCGGCCGGGGTGCCGACCTTCGCCTCGGGCACGGTCACGGTCTCCGGGTCGAAGGCCGCGCCGAGGACGGCGACGTCCAGCTTGTAGGGGTTGTCGAGCAGCGGCGAGGTGCGCCGGGCCTCGACCTCGATCTCCCACACGCCCGGCTGCGGGTCCGGGTACGACCGCACGTCGGGACGGCAGCCGTTGCCGTCGTTGTAGTTGTTGTAGCAGTCCGGCGTCGAGGTGCTGTCGGACGGGACACCGTACGGGTGGATGGCGATGAACCGGGTCTGGCTGCCGTCCTTCAGCCCGCTCATCGCGACCTCCAGCGTCTTCGCGCCCTCGGGCACGGTGACGAAGTAGGAGGTGGTGTCGTTGCGCTGGGCCGTGCCGGACGTGGAGAAGGTGTGCTCCAGCGGCTCGGAGACGACCACGGTGGTGAGGATCTGCTGGTCGACGCCCTCGGTGCGCGGGTCGTCGGCCTCCAGGATCGCGCTCTTGATGCCGGCCGAGCGCGGCGCGGCCTGGACCTTGACGGTGACCGGCTCGTTCAGCGGCAGCCGGACGTCGTCGTCACCGACGATGCGGAAGGTGTGGTCCCCGTCGTTCTCGAAGTCGAGCTCGTGCCGGATCGCACGGTCGGGGCCGGACGTACGGGTGATCGTGATGTCGTACGTCTTCTTCTGCCTGGCCTTCAGGCCGCCCTCACGGTCGTAGAGGCCCGTGCCGAAGCCGGGCGTCTTCAGGAACTGGTCGATCGCGGTGTCGACCGGCGCCTTCACCGTGTAGTCGTGCGCGGTGGCGCCGTCGCGGATGGCGTCCCAGGCGTCCTCGATGTCGATGAGGCCGGCGCCCTCCTCGTAGGCCTGCACACCCTTGATGTGCTCGGCGGTGGAGGTGAGGGCGGTGCGCAGGTCCGCGGGGGTGAGGTCGATGCGCTTCTGCTTCGCGGCGGACAGCAGCAGCGCGGAGGCGCCGGCGGCCTGCGGGGAGGCCATCGAGGTGCCCTGGAGCATGCCGTAGCCGGCCGGGAGGTCGTAGCCGGCCTCGGCGACCGGGGCGCCCGGCATCCAGGTCTGGATGGTGTTGACCGCCGCGCCGGGCGCGACCAGCGTCGGCGTGAAGCCGCCGTCCTCACGCGGACCGCGCGAGGAGAACGGCATCATGGCGTACTTGGTCTTCACCGCGGAGCCGTAGTTGGCGGCCCAGGTCTCCTTGGAGGCGGACGCGCCGACGGAGATGACCTTGTCGGCCAGACCGGGGTCGCCGATGGTGTTGGCGCCGGGGCCGGAGTTGCCCGCGGAGATCACCAGCTGGACGCCGTAGGTGTCGATCAGGCGGGTGTAGAGCTCGGCGCGGGCGTTGTTGCCGTCGTTCAGCGCCGGCAGGCCGCCGATGGACATGTTGACGATGTCGACGCCGCGCTCGGTGACGAGGTCGATCATGCCCTCGGTGAGCGCGACGTTGGTGCAGCCGCCGGACCAGGTGCAGGCGCGCGAGGAGACGATCTTCGCGCCGGGGGCGGCGCCGTCCATCTTCCCGCCGAACAGGCCGTTGGCGGCGGTGATGCCGGCGACGTGGGTGCCGTGCTCGGACTCGATGACACCGATGTTGACGAAGTCGGCCGTCTTGCCGGTCCAGTCACCGCCGTAGGGGTCCATCGGGACGTCCTTGCGGATCTCCACGACGAACGGCTGGCGCTCGGCGATGTCGGTCCTCGGGTCGTCGGTGCCGAAGTACCCGACCTGGAAGCCGTCCTTGTACGGCTTCATCGGGGTGTCGTCGCCGAAGTCCTGGTTGTTGTTCAGGTCGACGCGGACCGTGCCGGCGGCGGCGTCGTAGAGGACGCCCCAGGAGTCGGTGGTGTCGCCGTCGCGGTTGGCGTCGCCCTTGGCGTCGCCGCCGGTGGTGTACGACTCCAGGAAGGTGCTGATCCGGTACGAACCGGCGGGCGCCTGCCAGGTCTTGCCGCCGTAGGTGAAGGTGGGACCGGAGACGGAGGAGACCATCGGGCGCCAGGTCTGGTCGCTGTCCACGATCGGGTCGGTCGCCGTCACCCAGTCGACGATCTTGCGCTCGCCGGTGGTGGTCTTCTGCAGCGCCGGGTGGCCGAGGTCGACGCCGGAGTCGAGGATGCCGATGGTGACCCCGCGGCCGTCGGCCTTCGGGTTGTCCTCGACGAACTCGACGGCACCGGTCTCGAAGGACGGGTTGTACGGGTTCTTCGCGGGCGTCCGCTTGCCGGGAGCCGGGTAGGCGCGGTCGCCGTGCCCGCGGTCCTTGCCGCCGGCCCGCTTCGCGGTGTCCGCGCTCGGCGTCGGGTCGTCCAGCGGGATCTCCTCGCGCAGGTCGACGCCGTGCACGGAGGAGAGCTTGGTGGCGGCGGCGATCGCCGCGTCCGCCTTGCCGGTGGGGACGGTGGCCCGGACGTAGCCGAGCTCGTCGTGGGTGCGGCCGACCGAACCGCCCTTGACCGCGTCGAGCTGCTCGGCGACCTGCTCGGTCTTCCCGGGCGCGGTGGCGATCATCATCGTGACGTTCTTGGCGCCGTCGGCCTTGGCCTCGGCGAGCAGGTCCGCGTCGTCCGCGCCGAGCTTGTCGTGCGCGGACTTGACGTCCGCGTCGGCGGGCGCGGCGGGCGGGGTGTCGGCGGCCATGGCCAGGGGGATCGGCCCGGCCGCGGAGAGCGCGGCGACGAGGCCGGCGGCCACGGCGATACGGGCCACGCGTCTGGCGCCCGGTATCGGTTCGCGCTGAGGGGAGTGGGTCATCGGCATCCCTTGTAAGTAAAGGAACGATCGTGGAGCGACCGGAGCCGATCGGCCCTGGTCGCGATGGTCCGGAACGCGATTCCGGACGATCGTTGAGCCTTACGCAAGGGGTGGCTGTTTGGCGAGAGTTGACCGAGCCGAAATGGATGTATGGGGAAAACCCCCGGTTCCCTTATGGGGAGATGAGGTGCGGAAGGCGACAAGTCGCCCATGTGGCCCGCGCGGTACCGGCCGCCGGGTTACCGTCCCTGGATGCGACGGAATCTGAGGGTGGCGGCCTACGCCGTGGTGGTGCGCGACGGACAGTTCCTGCTCGCCCGGTCACCGGGTCCCGGCGGCGTGCCCGAGTGGGTGCTGCCGGGCGGCGGCATGGAGCACGGCGAGGACCCCTACGACACCGTGCGGCGGGAGGTCGAGGAGGAGACCGGCTACCGCATCGAGGTCACCGGACTGCTCGGGGTGAACTCCACCCGCCGCACCTTCCCCGCCCGCTTCGGCCGCTCCGTCGACCACCACGGCGTACGGCTGGTCTACGAGGGCCGGATCACCGGCGGCGAACTGCGCAACGAGATCGGCGGCTCCACCGACCTCGCCGCCTGGCAGCCCCTGGACGCCGTCCCGGACCTGGTCCGCGTCCGCATGGTCGACATCGGGCTGCGGCTGTGGCGGGAGCGTCCGGCGGCGGGGCGGGTGGAGTCCGCGTAGGAAAGGCGCGTGCGCGGACCCGGCCGGCGCCCGGAGGACCGCGCCACCGGGCCGCCCCCCGGGGAAAGGCCGAAACCCGGTCAACCACCGCGGCCGGCGGCGACCCCGCCGGCCCGCCCGCGGTCCCTCCTGCCTCCTTCCAGCGGCCCCCTCCGACCCCCTCCTGACGGTGCTGCCCCGCCCCCTCTACCGGGGCAGCACCACCACATACGCCGACGGGTCGCGGTCGGCCGAGGCGATCAGCGCCGTACGGACCACCGCCGCCTGCTGCTCCATCGCGTCCCGGAGCTTGCGCGGGGTGATGTGGACGACCGTGATGCCGAGGCGCTCCAGGTGCTCGCGCTTGCGGGCGTACTCCGACCACTCGGCCTCGTCGTCGGCCCGCCGGCCCGGACGCGGCGCGCGGGTGTCCAGCTCCACCGCCACCGCGTGCTCCGGCCAGTACGCGTCCACGCCGCCGAGGTGCGGTCCGCCCGGCAGCCGCAGGTCGACGTTCCAGCACGGGTCGGGCAGGCCGTACTCGCGCACCATCCGGTACAGCCGGGACTCCGCCAGCGTCCGCCCCTCGGCGAGCAGCGAGTCCACCGCGTCCACCACGTGCGGCCGGTTCAGCAGCTTCGCGGCGGTCAGCTCGCACACCACCGCCGCCGGGTCGCAGAAGCCGCCGCGCACCGCCTCCGTGAGCAGCCGGCGTACCGTGTCCGCGTCCTGCAGGCCCGCCACGGCGTCGGCCAGCGCACGCGGGGCCGGGGCCACCGGCAGGCCTGTGACCTGCTCCGGGACGGGCAGCTCGGGGGTGCGGACGATCCGGGCGCAGCCCGTCGAGCGCAGCCGGCGCAGCCGCGGGACCAGGACGTCGAAGGCGTCCAGGGACGGCAGCGGGGGAGCGGACGGGAAGCCGTGCAGGGTCAGCGCGGCCAGTCCGGTGATCATCGCCTCCCCGTAGGCGGACGCGGGAGGGCCCTCCGTACCGGGCTGGACGGGGACGCCCGCGGTCCGCTCCCGTGCCGCGTACAGCAGCACCGCGTGCAGCCGCTCCTCGCTGGTCGGCGGGCCGGGGTGGAGCAGGACGACGCCCGGGAGCAGGTGCAGCCAGGGCCCGCCGGGGCGGCACTGCTCGCTCGCCTGCGCGGCCGAGACGCCGTGGGCGCGCAGTTGCGCGTGGGTCAGCACCCGGCGTCCGGCGCTGGTGGAGAGGTGGTGCAGGGGGCGGGGGGAGAGCGGGGTGTTGTGGTTCATGCCCGGCAATTTCCCGCCTCCGGGCCGTCTTGGAACCCCTGTTACAGGCTCGTCGACAAATGGGGACAAGGGCGCACTAAAGGACGCGTGTTCGGATACCGAGAACCCCTGGTCCGCCCGGGGGCGGGCCAGGGGTTACGGGTCTGTTGTAACGGTGCCGGAACGGCCTCTCGCGGCACTCAGCGGCCGGCGGCGGCCGCGTCGCAGGCCTGGCCGCGCAGGGCGCGGGCCAGGTCGTCGCGGGACTCCAGGACCAGGCGGCGCAGGGCCGGGGCCGCGTCCTCGTGGGACGTCAGCCACGCGTCCGTCGCGTCCAGCGTCGCCTGCGAGTCCTGGAAGGAGGGGAACAGGCCCCGCACCACGTCCATGCCGATCTGGATCGACCGCTCGGTCCACACCCGCTCGATCGCCGCGAAGTACTTCTCCGTGTACGGCGCGAGCAGCTTCCGCTGGGACGCCTGGGCGAAGCCCGAGATGGTGGCCTCCACCAGCGCGTTGGACAGCGCGTCGGACTCCACGACCTGCGCCCAGCACCGCGCCTTGACCGCGGCCGACGGGCGGGCGGCCAGACAGCGGACGTGGTGCCGCTTGCCGGACGCGGTGTCGTCGCGGGCCAGCTCCGCGTCCAGCCGCTTCTCGTCCGCCGCGCCGTGCGCGGCCAGCGGCTCGAGGAACACCCAGCGCAGCTCCTGGTCGACGTCCAGGCCCGGCAGGGTCACCGTGCCGTCGAGCAGCGAGGTCAGCAGCTCGAAGTCGGCCGGCGCGTCGGCCACGCGCGCGAAGAACCGTGCCCACGCGAGCTGGTGCTCGCTGCCCGCCTCGGCGGAGTGCATCCGGGCGGAGGCGTTCCGGGAGAGCTCCCGTCCGGCCTCCGCCCGCCGCTCGGCCGCGGTGTAGTGCACCGCCGCCGACTCCGCCCACGCATGCAGCATCTGCAGCACGCCGATGTCGGTCTCCTGGCCCGCGAACCTCACCACCAGGCCGATGAACTCCCGGGCCGGCAGCAGCGCGTCCCGTGTCATGTTCCACAGCGCCGACCAGCACAGGGCGCGGGCCAGCGGGTCGGTGAGGTCACCCAGGCCGTCGCGCAGGGTGGCCAGCGAGGTCTCGTCGAACCGCGTCTTGCAGTACGTCAGGTCGTCGTCGTTGACCAGCACCAGGTCCGGCGCCTCGGCGCCCGCCAGCTCCGCCACGACCGTACGCGCGCCCTCGACGTCCGTCTCGGCCTGCGCGTACCGCTCCAGGGTGCCGGAGTCGTCACGCCGGTACAGGCCCACCGCGACCCGGTGCGGGCGGAGTTCGGGGTGCGACTCGGCGGCCTCCTGCACGATCGCCAGCTCGTCGACCCGGCCGTCCTCACGCAGCAGCACCTGCGGGGTGAGGGAGTTGACGCCGGCCGTCTGCAGCCAGGCCCGCGACCAGGCGGCCATGTCCCGCCCGCTGGTCTCCTCCAGGACGGACAGCAGGTCACCGAGGCGCGTGTTGCCGTACGCGTGCCGCTTGAAGTAGCGCCGGGCGCCCTCCAGGAACGCGTCCTGGCCGACGTACGCCACCAGCTGCTTGAGCACCGAGGCGCCCTTCGCGTAGGTGATGCCGTCGAAGTTGAGCTTGGCGTCCTGGAGGTCGCGGATGTCGGCGGTGATCGGGTGCGTGGAGGGGAGCTGGTCCGCGCGGTACGCCCACGCCTTGCGGCGGTTGGCGAAGGTGACCCAGCCGTCGGTGAAGCGGGTCGCCCCGACCAGCGAGAACGCGCCCATGAAGTCCGCGAAGGACTCCTTCAGCCACAGGTCGTCCCACCACTCCATGGTGACCAGGTCGCCGAACCACATGTGCGCCATCTCGTGCAGGATGACGTTGGCCCGGCCCTCGTACGACGCCCGCGTCACCTTCCCCCGGAAGATGAACTCCTCGCGGAAGGTCACCATCCCCGGGTTCTCCATCGCGCCCAGGTTGTACTCGGGCACGAACGCCTGGTCGTACTTGCCGAACGGGTACGGGTAGTCGAAGTGGTCGTGGAAGAAGTCCAGGCCCTGCTTGGTCACCAGGAACACGTCGTCGGCGTCGAAGTGCGGGGCGAGACCCTTGCGGCACATCGCGCCGAGCGGGATCTCCAGACGGGTGCCGTCCTCGAAGACCCGCTCGTAGGAGTCGGTCACGTAGTGGTACGGGCCGGCCACCACGCACGTGATGTACGTCGAGATCGGCTTGGTCTCCGCGAACCGCCACACCCCGTCGGTGAGCTCACCGGCCCCGTTGCTCCACACCGTCCAGCCCTCGGGGGCGCGCACCTCGAAGCGGTAGGGCGCCTTGAGGTCGGGCTGTTCGAAGTTGGCGAAGACGCGGCGGGAGTCGGCCGGCTCGTACTGGGTGTACAGGTACACCTCGCCGTCCTCGGGGTCGACGAAACGGTGCATGCCCTCGCCGGTGCGGGAGTAGGCGCACCGCGCGTCGACGACGAGCTCGTTCTCGGCGGCCAGGTCCTCCAGCAGGATCCGCGAGCCGTCGAAGACCTGGCCGGGGTCGAGGTCGCGTCCGTTGAGGGAGACGGCCGTGACGGCCGGCGCGATCAGGTCCGCGAAGCTGCTCGCGCCCGGCTCGGCGCAGCGGAACCGGACGGTGGTGACGGAGCGGAAGGTGCGCGGCCCTTCGCCGCTGTGCTCGCCGACCGCCGAGCGCAGGTCCAGGGACACCTCGTACCCGTCGACGGACAGCAGGGCTGCCCGCTCCCGGGCCTCGTCGCGGGTCAGGTTCTCACCGGGCACGGGCGGACTCCTCATGCGTCGTCGACATGGATGATCAGGACCGATCCTGCCATGCACTCCTGATACAGGGCGGGCGGGAATGGCCAGGGTCCCTCACGCTGTTTCCGGAGAGGATCTTTTCCTTCTCCGAGGAGCGATATGCCGGACAAGACGACCGCCACGCCCGTCGACTTCTGGTTCGACCCGTCATGTCCCTGGGCCTGGATGACCTCCCGCTGGGTGCGGGAGGTGGAGAAGGAGCGGGACATCGAGGTCCGCTGGCACCTGATGAGCCTCGCCGTCCTCAACGAGGACAAGCTCGACGAGCTCCCCGCCGAATACCGCGAGTGGCTCGAGGCCAAGGCCTGGGGTCCGGTCCGGGTGGTCATCGCGGCCCAGCAGGAGCACGGCGCGGAGGTGCTCGACGACCTCTACACCGCGCTCGGCACCCGCATCCACAACCAGGGCGAGGGCCCGGAGAAGGAGACGGTCGCCGCCGCCCTGAAGGACGTCGGCCTGCCCGAGTCCCTCATGGAGCACTGGGACTCCACCCCCTACGAGGCCGAGCTGCGCGCCTCCCACAAGGAGGGCATCGAGAAGGTGGGCCAGGAGGTCGGCACCCCGGTCATCGCGGTCCCCGGACCCGACGGCGAGGAGATCGCCTTCTTCGGCCCGGTCGTCACCCCCGCGCCCAAGGGCGAGGAGGCCGCCCGTCTGTGGGACGGCACCCTCGCGGTGGCCTCGGTCCCCGGCTTCTACGAGATCAAGCGCACCCGCACGAAGGGGCCGGACTTCAGCAACCTGTGACGATCAGTCGATCACGGGCACTTTGATCGGCGCGGCGAAGGGCTTCTTGTTGAAGCCCGTGCGCAGGTTGCGGCACTGCTTGCCGGTGTCGGGGTCGAGCACGTTCACACAGAGCCAGAACTCGCCGACCCCGGACCGGCCGAGCCGTTCCTTGAGCCAGTCCTCCTCCTTCCTGGTGAGCTGACGGTGCTGCTGGTCCCCGCCACAGGTCCAGCAGTAATCCTTCATCGTCCGCTGTGTCGCCATTGCGCCACCATGACCCGGATCGCCGCATACCGGAAGCCCCCGCGAGTCCTGTCCTCGCGGGGGCTTCCTCTTTTCCGCCTGCCGGGTGAACGGTGAGAAGACGATCACGAGGCAGGACGCTTATTGCGCATGACTTGCAACTACACGCTAACAGCGGAAAGGGCCGTCCGTGAGCCCCCGGGACGCGAAACGGCCCCCGCGTGGTCACGCGAGGGCCGTCGGGGCGGGCGTCAGTCCCGGGCGCGCGTCCGCTGCCAGGCGTATCCCCCGGCCGCCAGGAGCAGCGTCATCGCGCCCGTCGAGCAGAGCTGCACCCGCGTGTCCGGCTCCCGGGCCATGAGGACGAAGACCGCCGCCATGCCGGCCAGCGCCACCCACGTCAGCCACGGGAACGCCCACATCCGCACCGTGAGCCGCTCCGGCGCCTCGCGCTCCAGCCGGCGGCGCAGCCGCAGCTGGGAGACGGCGATGAAGATCCAGACGACCAGGATCACCGCGCCGATGGTGTTCAGCAGCCAGGCGAAGACGTCGTCCGGCCGCCAGTAGCTCAGCAGCACGCACAGGAAGCCGAAGGCCGAGGAGGCCAGTACGGCGACCCGCGGCACCCCGCCCGACACCCGGCCGAGCGCCTTCGGGCCGTGCCCGCGCTCGACCAGCGAGTAGCCGATGCGCGAGGCGCCGTAGACGTTGGCGTTCATCGCGGACAGCAGCGCCACCAGGATCACGACGTTCATCATCTGGTCGGCGCCCGGGATGCCGAGGCGGTCCAGGGCGGCGACGTACGGGCCGTCCTCGACCACCGCCGGGGAGTCCCACGGGACCAGGGTGACGACGACCGCCATCGAGCCGATGTAGAACAGCGCGATCCGCCACATCGCCGTACGGACCGCGCCCGCCACGCCCTTGACCGGGTCCCGCGACTCGGCCGCCGCGATGGTCACCGTCTCCAGACCGCCGTACGCGAAGACGGAGGCGAGCAGTCCGATCACCAGGCCCTCGCCGCCGTGGGGGAGGAAGTCGGTGAGGTGGGAGGTGCCCGGGGAGTCCGTGCCCGGCAGCACGCCGGCGATCGCCAGCCCGCCGAGCACCAGGAACAGGGAGATCGCTCCGACCTTGAGGGCCGCGAACCAGAACTCGAACTCGCCGAAGTTCCGCACCGCCGCGAGGTTCGTCCCGCAGAACACCACCATGAACAGCGCCACCCACGCCCACGCGGGCGTGCCCGGCAGCCAGCCGGTGACGATCGTCGCGGCGCCGATGCCCTCCAGGCCGACCGCCGTGCACAGCAGCACCCAGAACGACCAGCCCACGGTGAACCCCGCCCAGGGCCCGAACGCCCGCTCGGCGTGCGCGGAGAAGGAGCCCGACGACGGGTACGCGGCCGACATCTCGCCCAGCATCCGCATCACCAGCATCACCAGAAGACCGGAGAGGGCGTAGGCGACGACGACGGACGGGCCGGCGGCGGCGATGGCCGTCCCGGAGCCGACGAACAGCCCGGCGCCGATCACCCCGCCGAGGGCGATCATCGACAGATGGCGTTGCTTCAGGCCGTGCGAGAGGGAGACGTCGTCCGCCTGCGGGGGCGTCTCGACAGAGGTGCGGGGCATGGGCGTGACTCGTCCAATGCGGGAGACGGCAAAACGTCCCCCAGTCTGGTCGGCCTTCCTCCGTGCACGGGGAGGCCGACCGGCATGTGGACACGTGTCATGCGGAGGGTGATATTCCGGTTACTTGGCGGCCGTCGCGCGGGATGCCGCCCGGCCCGTTTGGCGGATCCCTACAGCCGCCGTTCCCCGGCCGTGCACCGGCGAAACCACGTCACCTCAGTGACCGGTGTCACCTCGCGACCCTCCCCTCCCCGCCCTTTGTCAGGAGCCCACCAAGACCGCGTCGGCGCCTTTGTCGAGCGCTGACGGTGATCGGCGCGCGGGCGCCGGTATAGCGTCGCGGTGTCCCCAACTGCCCTCACCCCGTGGAGACCTCATGAGCACCGCCACCGTCACGTCCGCCCGATCCGGCCAGGTCCTCGCGGACCTCGTCCCGGCCTCCCGTGTCCGGGACGCCGCGCTCGTGCTCGGCGGCGCCGCGCTCACCGGCCTCGCCGCCCAGATCGCGGTGCCCGTCCCCGGCTCCCCGGTGCCGGTGACCGGCCAGACCTTCGCGGCGCTCCTCGTCGGCACCGCCCTCGGCGCCCGCCGCGGATTCGTCTCCCTCGCGGTGTACGCGCTGGCGGGCGCGGCCGGCGTGCCGTGGTTCGCGGAGGGCGGGTCGGGGACGGCGATGCCGTCGTTCGGCTACGTCCTCGGCATGCTGCTGGCCTCCGTCGTCGTGGGCGCCCTGGCCCGCCGCGGCGCCGACCGCTCCGCCTGGCGCATGGCGGGCACCATGGTGCTCGGCTCGGCGGTCGTCTACGCCGTCGGCGTGCCCTACCTGGCCCTCGCCACCGGCATGTCCGCCTCCGCCGCGATCGCGGCCGGCCTCACCCCGTTCCTCGTCGGCGACGCCCTGAAGGCGGCCCTGGCGATGGGCGTGCTGCCGACGGCCTGGAAGTTCGCCAACAAGCGGTGATCTCCCGGGTTCTACGGCGAGAGGCCCGGCCACCCGCTGCTTGACGACGGCGATGACGAGCACGATCGCGGCGACCAGCAGCGACAGCAGCATCGTCGTACGCCCGTCGTGCTCGGTGTCGGTCAGCATGTAACCGAGCACGAACACGATCAGCGCGGCGCTGGCCCACGTCAGGTACGGGTACAGCCACATCCGCACGACCAGCTTCTCCGGCGCCTCCGCCTCGATGATCTTCCGCATGCGCAGCTGCGAGAAGCAGATCACCAGCCACACGAACAGCGCGACCGCGCCGGAGGAGTTGACGAGGAAGAGGAAGACGGAGTCCGGGAACTTGTAGTTGAAGAAGACGGCGACGAAGCCGAACACCACGGACACGAGGATCGCCGTGCGCGGCACACCGCGGTCCGTGGTCCGGGCGAACGACTTCGGCGCGTCCCCGCGCCGGCCGAGCGAGAAGGCCATCCGGGAGGCCGTGTAGAGGCCGGAGTTGAGGCAGGACAGCACGGACGTCAGCACGATGAAGTTCATGATCTGACCGGCGTGCGCGATGCCGAGGGAGTCCAGGGCGGCGACGTACGAGCCGTCCTCGGTGATGGACTTGCTGTCCCACGGCAGCAGACAGACCACGACGAGGATCGAGCCGAGGTAGAAGACGCCGATCCGCCAGATGATGCTGTTGGTCGCCTTGGTGACGGCGCGCTGCGGGTCCTCCGACTCACCGGCGGCCAGCGTGGCGATCTCGCTGCCCATGAAGGAGAAGACGACGAGCAGGATGCCGGTGAGGATGGCGCCGGCGCCGTTCGGCAGGAAACCGCCGTGCTCGGTGAGGTTGGCCAGGCCCGCCTGGTCGCTGTCGACGCCGGGCAGCACGCCGAAGACGGCCAGCCCGCCGACGACGATGAACGCGCCGATGGCGACGACCTTGATCCCGGCGAACCAGAACTCGAACTCGCCGTAGGAACCCACGGAGACCAGGTTGGTGGCGGTCAGCACCACCATCACGATGAGCGCCCAGCCCCACTGCGGAACGGCCGGTATCCACCCTTCGAGGATCGCGGCACCGGCGGTCGCCTCGACCGCGAGGACGACGACCCAGAAGAACCAGTAGAGCCAGCCGATGGTGAACCCGGCCCAGGGCCCGAGCGCCCGGTCGGCGTGCGCGGAGAAGGACCCGGAGGTCGGGTTGGCCGCGGACATCTCCCCGAGCATCCGCATCACCAGCACCACGAGCGTGCCGACGAGGGCGTACGACAGGAGGATGCCGGGGCCGGCGGTCGCGATGCCGGAGCTGGAACCGACGAAGAGGCCCGCCCCGATCACACCGCCGATGGCGATCATCGACAGATGGCGGTTCTTGAGCCCGGCCTGGAGTCCGGAATCTCCCGGTGTCCCGGGATCGCCGGGCTTTCCGGGATCGTCCTCGGGCTTGGTGAGGGTCGGCTGCGAAGTCATGGGGTGGTTTTCCTTTGCGCCGGTGGGGCAGTCCCCGTACGAACGGGTACGAGCCGGACCAGTGAAACGGAGGAGAAAGAATTCGGAAACCTTTGATTCCGGATCGTTACTTGAGCTTTTCCTGAGCTTCTATGGATTTCCTCACAGTTTTTGTGCAAGGCACCCGACGCGCCTTCCCGGGAACCCCCGTGTCACACTCGGACCATGCGCGTGTATCTCGGCTCGGACCATGCGGGCTACGAACTCAAGAACCACCTCGTCGAGTGGCTCGGGGCGGCGGGGCACGAGCCCGTCGACTGCGGTCCGCACATCTATGACGCCCAGGACGACTACCCGCCCTTCTGCCTCCGCGCCGCCGAGCGGACCGCCGCGGACGAGGGCGCCCTCGGCATCGTGATCGGCGGCTCCGGCAACGGCGAGCAGATCGCCGCCAACAAGGTCGAGGGCGTACGGGCGGCCCTGGCGTGGAGCGAGGAGACGGCGGCCCTGGGCCGCCAGCACAACAACGCCAACGTGATGGCGGTGGGCGCGCGCATGCACACCCGGGACGAGGCGACGAAGTTCGTCGAGACCTTCCTGAGCACCCCGTTCTCCGGCGACGAGCGCCACATCCGCCGGATCGACATGCTCGCCGCCTACGAGACCACCGGCGACCTCCCGCCCATCCCCCCGCACCACCCGCAGCAGTAACGCCACCAGGCCCCCCGAGGCGAGGGCCTCGGGGGGCACCCTCTCCGAGGCGCCGGCGGGACCCCGGCGGACACGGCCCCCGCCGGGACCGGGGCGGAGCCCCCCGGAACGAGCCGGCCGCCTGGAGCGATCCGGGCCGCCCGGGGCGAGCCAGGCCGCTTGGAGCGAGTCGGGCCGCCCGGAGCGAGCTGGATCGCCCGGGCGGGTCGGGCCGCCCGGAGCGAGTCGGGCCGCTCGGGGCGAGTCGAGTCGCCTGGGGTGAGCTGGATCGCTTGGAGTGAGCCGGTTCGCCTGGAGCGAGTCGGGCCGCCTGGGGCGAGCTGGATCGCCCGGGCGGGGTGGGCTGCTTGGAGCGATTCGGGTCGGCCGGGGCGAGTCGAATCGTCTGGGGCGAGCTGGACCGCTTGGAGCGAGCCGGGTTGCCCGGGCGAGCCGGGCCGCTCGGGGCGGGCTGGATCGCCCGGAGTGAGTCGAGTCGCCCCGGCTGACCGGGCCGTCCGGCTGACCGGGCCGTCCGGCCGACCGGGCCGTCCGGCCGACCGGGCCGTCCGGCCGACCGGGCGGTGGGTACAAGCTTGGAAGGACATCCCCGTGCCGGAAGGCCACACCATCCACCGGCTGGCCGAGGACTACGCCGCCGCCTTCGCCGCCGGCGCCCCCCTCCGCGTCACGAGCCCCCAGGGCAAGTTCGCCGACGCCGCCGCCCTCCTCGACCGCACGCCGCTGCACACCACCGACGCCCACGGCAAGCACCTGTTCCTCGGCTTCGGCGACGACGGGCCCGCCGAGTGGGTCCACATCCACCTCGGCCTCTTCGGCAAGGTCACCTTCGGCCCGGCCCCGGCGCCGCCGCCCACGGACACCGTCCGGCTCCGCCTCGCCGACGCCACGTCCTATGTCGACCTGCGCGGCCCCACCACCTGCGCCCTGATCACGGACCCCGAGAAGCAGGCGGTCCACGACCGGCTCGGCCCCGACCCGCTGCGCCCGGACGCCGACCCGGCCCTCGCGTACCGCAGGATCGGCCGCAGCCGTACGACGATCGCCGCCCTCCTCATGGACCAGAAGGTCATCGCGGGCGTGGGCAACGTCTACCGCGCCGAGGTCCTCTTCCGGCACCGGATCGACCCGTACCGCGCGGGCCGGGACATCACCGCGGCCGAGTGGGACGCGATCTGGGCCGACCTGGTCGCGCTGATGCGCGAGGGCGTCCGCCTCAACCGCATCGACACCGTCCGCCCCGAACACACCCCGGAGGCGATGGGCCGCCCGCCGCGCGTCGACGACCACGGCGGCGAGGTGTACGTCTACCGCAGGGCGAACCTGCCCTGCCACATCTGCGGCGGCGAGATCCGCACCGCCGATCTCGCCGCCCGCAACCTGTTCTGGTGCCCGGAGTGCCAGCGCCGCTGAGCCGTCAGAACCCGTGCGGCAGCCACGGCGCCGGGTCGCTCCCGAACGCCAGGGACGCCTCCGCCAGCGCGCCCCGCCGCAGCTCACGCACCCGGCCGGCCGCCGCGAGCGCCGCGAGGCTCACCCCGCCCAGATACGCCGCGCCCAACTCCCGTACCGACAGGGCGAGATCGGCAGGATCCTCCGTACGCTCGCAGGACGCGCCCTTGGCGTCCCCGCTCAGCCGCCAACGCCCCGCGTTCCAGGGGCAGAAGGCGTCCTCCACCTCGAACACCACGTCCACCGGCGCCCGGTAGGTCCGCGCCCGGAGCGCCGCACCGACATCGACCAGCCGTACGTACAGCGAGTCCCGGAGTTCCGGCCGGCACCGGCGGATGTCGGACACCAGGTACTGCCACGCCTCGTCGACCGGCCGGCCGCGCGCCACCAGCGTCGACGTCAGGTCGATGCCGAACAGGAACCGCCACAGCGCGCCGTCCGCCGCCGGATCGAGCGCGGCCAGGGTGCTCAGCAGCACCGTGCCGTCGGCCCCGGCGGAGCTCCAGCCCGGCTTCACCCGGAACCGCGCGTACCCGACCGTCTCACCGGCCCGTTCGGCGACCACGCACTGCAGCGGTGACGCCCCGCCCCGCTGCTGCTCCGTGTCGAGCAGGGCCACCCGCTCCCAGCCGGGCAGGCGTGCGAGCATCCCGGGACGGCAGGGCACCGACCGGGCGTAGACCGCCTCACAGGCGTCGAGGACGTCGGCGGGATCCACGTACCGCAGCCGTACGTCGTCGGTGCCGGCCGGGACGGTCAGGCCCGTCCGGCGGGTGTCGATCTCGGCGTTGACCTGGAAGGTGGCCGCGGCGTACCCGAACCGGCCGTAGATCGCCGGCTCCGACGCCGTGAGCACCGCCAGCGGCTCGCCCCAGGACCGCACATCGTCCAGCTGCCGTCGCATCATCGACGTCAGCACCCCGCGCCGCCGGTGTGTGGCGGCCACGCTCACCATCGTGACGCCCGCGGCCGGTACCGAGGCGCCGCCCGGCACGGTGAGCCGGAACGAGAACGCACCCGCCGTCCCCACGCAGGCGCCCCCGTCCCACACACCGAGGGAACGGTCGAACTCGGTCAGCGAGTTCCACAGGTCCCGTTCCGCGTCCGCCTCCGGAACCCCGCCGAAGGCACGGATCAGCGTCGCGTACCACTTGTCCCAGTCGTCCGGATCCAGCACGTGAAGTCCGTTTGTGGAGCCCGTTTTCTCGGTCGTCATGAGCCATCCCTACCAGTGCCGTACCGGACGGGCGAGACAATTTCTCCCGCGCGGCCCCACGACGGCGTCCGGTGAAGTTGACTGGGAAGTCGGCCCCGGCACGGGGACAACCAGGACCTCCCGTGCCAAGTGGCCGGTCCGATGGATAGGGTCCCGAACTAATGGCAACAGGACGAGAGCGGCGTGCGGAAGCCGACACGTTCACGGCCCGGTGGAAGAAGCAGTGGCACCGGGCCCGCGTCGGCATGCGCCGGAGCGCCGTCGACTACTTCCGCGGGGACGGCTCCGACTGGGTCGCGCTCGCCGGACTGTTCCTCACCGTCCCGCTGATCGCGGCCGGGACCCTCGCCAACTCGGTGTGGTGCGCGCCGTCCGCACTGGTCATACCGATCGTCGCCGGCGGCCTGCTGCTGCGTCCGGCGAGCCTGCTCGGCCTGTACGCCGCCGCGGCGACCGCGCTGATCGTGGAGTCGGTGCTGCTCGGCCCCTACACCGAGGGCGCGGCCCGCGTCACACCCGGTGTGGTCCTCACCGTCGCCGCCTGCGGCTTCTTCGGACTGCTCGTCGCCCAGTTCCGCAGCCGGGTCGGCGTGCCCTGGCGGCGCGGCGGCACCATGCTGTTCGACCTGCGCGAACGCATCCGGGTGCAGAGCAAGCTGCCGAAACTCCCCGACGGCTGGCACCGGGAGATGGCCCTGCGTCCGGCCGGCGGACAGTCCTTCTCGGGCGACTTCGTGGTCGCCGCCCGCACCAACGGCGGGCGCACCCTGGAGGTCGTGCTCACCGACGTCTCCGGCAAGGGCATGGACGCCGCCTCGCGCGCCCTGCTGCTGTCGGGCGCCTTCGGCGGTCTCCTCGGCAGCCTCCCGCCGCACGCCTTCCTCCCGGCCGCCAACGGTTACCTGCTGCGCCAGGACTGGGACGAGGGCTTCGCCACCTCCATCCACCTGGTGCTCGACCTGGACTCCGGCGACTACGAGCTCTACTCCGCCGGGCACCCGCCGGGCCTCCAGCTCAGCGCGGGCAGCGGACGCTGGGAGGAGAAGGCGGCCGACGGCCCGCTCCTCGGCGTGTACGACGGCGCCCAGTTCGACTCGGTGAAGGGCTCGCTGCGCCCCGGGGACGTGCTGATGCTGTTCACCGACGGTCTGGTGGAGACCTCCGACCGGGACATCGTCGAGGGCATCGACCGCCTCACCGGCGAGGCCGACCGCTATGTCGCGGGCGGCTTCCACGGCGCCGCCTGGCACCTCATCGAGGCGGTCGCCAAGGACGTCAACGACGACCGGGCGCTGCTGCTGATCTGCCGCGAGGGCCCGACGGCCGCGGCGGCCCGCTGACCCGTGCACACTGGGCGGGTGACCGAGACGACACCGCTGCCCCTGGCCGAGATCGAGGCCACCGCCCGCGCCGCGCACGCCGGCCAGACCGACAAGGCGGGCCGGCCCTACGCCGAACACCTGCGGGCCGTCGCCGAGGGGGTACGGGCCCGCGGCGGCGACGAGGAGCAGATCGCGGCGGCCTGGCTGCACGACGCCGTCGAGGACGACAAGCTGTCCCGGTGGTGGCTGGAGGAGGCGGCGCTGACCCGGCGGACCAAGGACATCGTCCTCGCGGTCACCAAACGCTCCGGGGAGCCGCCCGAGGCGTACGCGGCCCGGATCCTCGCCACCCCCGGTGCGCTGCTGGTGAAGGAGGCGGACCTGGCGCACAACGCCGACCCGGCCCGCCTCGCCGTACTGGACGGACCGACCCGCACACGACTGACCGAGAAGTACGCGCGGATGCGCGCACTCCTCGGCCTCGCGATCTCGTGATCTCGTGGTCCCGTGAAGGGGGAGAAGAGGAGAGGACCTCCTAGGCGGAGACCTTCTCGCGGGTCTCCCTCTCCTCCCGCCGCCCGCGTTCGCGGGCCGGTCCGGCGGCGTCCCGCTTGAACGCCCACTCCATCCTCGGCTCCATCACGAACCGGAACACCCGCCGCACGGGGGCGGTGCACAGCAGCGTCACCATGGCCGCCGCCAGGACGCTCACGGCGATCTCGCCGAGCGGCCGGTGCAGCACGGAGTGCTCGAACCAGCCCTGGTAGTCGCCGGCCTTCACCACGAAGCCGTGCAGCAGATAGCCGTACAGCGTGCCCGCGCCGAGCGCCGTGAACCACATACGGCGGCCCGGCACCCAGGCGAAGAAGCAGGCGGTCAGCAGCAGCGAGCAGCCGAACATCGCGAACACCATGACCGGACCGGCCCACCACGGCGCGCCCAGCTCCTGCGCGGCGTCACGGTGGTAGAACCACGCGGTGTTCATCCGCGGCACCGCCCACCAGCCGAAGGCCAGCGCCGCCGCGAACACCGGCACCGCCGCGATCCGCACCGACCGGCGGCGCACCATGCGGAAGTGCTCCGGCCGCATGCACAGACCGAGCACGAAGTACGGCAGGAACTGCAGCACGCGCTGCAGGTCGAGGTCGTCGCCGATCCCGGGGGTGACACTGGCCAGCACGGCGATGCCGAGGGCCAGCGGCAACGGGTGCCGCACCGCGTTCCAGATCGGCGTGGTCAGCCGCCACACGAACAGCGCGACCAGGAACCAGGTCAGGTACCAGGGGTCGAGCAGGCTGATCTCCTGCTCGGGGGCGTGGTCGACGACCCGCCGGAACAGGGGATAGGCGGTCTCGAACACGATGTACGGCACGGCGACGCCGGTGACCAGCCGGCGCAGCCGGTCGGGCCGCATGTCGAAACTGCGCGAGAAGTAGCCGGAGATGATGATGAAGGCCGGCATGTGGAACGCGTACACGACCGTGTACGCCGCTTCCAGGACCCGGCTGTCGCCCTTGAGGGGCTCCCAGGCGTGGCCCACCGCCACCAGCACGATCGCCAGGTACTTGGCGTTGTCGAAGAACGCGTCGCGCTGTCTGCCGTGCGGGCTCTTCGTGTGCGGGCTCTCCGTGCGCGGGCTCGGCACCGCGGGTGCCGGTGACTGTGCCGGGGGGAGCGGCGTTCTGCGGTTGCCGTACGGTCGCTGCGAGTTCGTCACTGACCCTCCCGGCGGGAAATCGGGGAGTCGATCGGTGAGCTCGCTGCGCTTGCGGGGGACGAGGCAGCGTGGAACATCTGAGGCACCCTAGCGTCGTCTTCGGCATTTCGTAAAACGCCCGGCGTTGTTCCTGGTATTCGGCTCGGGTACCCCGGATCGGGGAAAGTGATCGGCATGATTGCCGTGATGGCCAACATGTTCCGCGTATAAGGGACTTGGCCGACGGCCGGGCCTTACTTGTCATGATTGTTCCGGACTAAGCCATGCATAAGCCCGGCAGGCGACTCTGGCGGTATGTACCGGCTTGGGGGTGTCTCTCCCGTATCGGCCCAAGGGGTGTTGGAGTACCTGCGGCGACAATTCGAATTAACCGCGAACGCGTTGTGTGGAGACGGAAACGATCCGGTTGAATTCCCTGTGCGGGTGTCCCTTCGAATTGCCGTGCGACACCGCGCCGTCGGCCGGTGCGGACGGCCGCGCACGGACGGGACCGTCCGCACCGGGACGGATGATGCGTCAGCCGCCGCATAGGGCGGCCGTGTTGGTGGCACGATGGTTCTGGCGGGGTGCGCGGGGTCGTGTCGCCCGGGCCGGGGAAGCGGAACCGACCGAGGGTGTGATCAGTTGTGGCCATTTCACTGTCTGTGGTGCTGCTGTTGGCGATCATCCTGGTGGTGCTGATGAGAGGCGGCTCCCTCAAGGCCGGCCCGGCGATCGTCGCCGTCCTCTTCGGCTTCTTCCTCGCCTCCACCGGCATGGCCGACGACATCCAGCGGTTCCTGGACTCGATAGCCGAGATGATCAACTCGATCAGCTTCTGACCCCGCCCGCCCCCCGCGCGGAAACGATCCGGGCCGGCCCGGGACCACTCCCCGGCACGGCGGCCCGGCCTGTCCGCCCGACGCCGCGGACGGTGTGAGGAAAACACTCAGGGCCAGGCGGAGGAATGATCCTCCGCCTGGCCCTGAGCCGTACAGAGCGGGCGACGGGAATCGAACCCGCGTAGCTAGTTTGGAAGACTAGGGCTCTACCATTGAGCTACGCCCGCACGGAGCGCGCCGCACGTCGGTGACCGCGGCACTGACAGGCATCGTAGCGGGTTGTACGCCCTCGTCGCACACCCCGTTTCCGGACCGCCCCGGCGCGGCACCGCGCCCGTGAAACACGGCGGCCGTTCCGCCCGGGTGCATGTACCCTACGTGTCGCACCAGACGGGGTGTGGCGCAGCTTGGTAGCGCGTCCGCTTTGGGAGCGGAAGGCCGTGGGTTCAAATCCCGCCACCCCGACCAGCCACCTGCTCACGCACCGGTGATCGCCTTTTGGGTGCCGTAGCCGCTGCCGTTACTATGCAAGCTGCACGCCCTGTGTGTCTCTGAAGTCCTCCGGGCGGCGAATCGGCCGGGCCTCTCTGGTCCCGGCAGAACCCGAGAAGTCAGCCACAAGGAGACCGAACCGTGAAGAGCGCCGTGGAGACCCTGAACCCGACCCGGGTTCGGCTCACTGTCGAGGTGCCCTTCGAGGAGCTCAAGGACAGCCTCGACGCGGCGTACAAGAAGATCAACCAGCAGGTCACGGTGAAGGGCTTCCGCAAGGGCAAGGTCCCGGCCCGGGTCATCGACCAGCGCTTCGGCCGCGGTGCGGTGCTGGAGGAGGCCGTCAACGACGCCCTCCCGAAGTTCTACACCGACGCCGTGAACGAGGCCGAGCTGAGCCCGCTGGGCCAGCCCGAGGTCGACATCACGGAGCTGAAGGACGGCGAGACGCTGAACTTCACCGCCGAGGTCGACATCCGCCCGGCCATCGAGATCCCGGACTACTCCGGCATCGAGGTCGAGGTCGACGCCGTCGAGGTCACCGACGAGGACGTCGAGAAGTCGGTCGAGCAGCTCCGCGAGCGCTTCGCCTCCACCTCCCCGGTGGAGCGCGCCGCCCAGGACGGCGACGTCGTCACCATCGACCTGGAGGCCAAGGTCGACGGCGAGGTCCTCGAGGACGGCGTCGCGAACGGCGTGTCGTACACCATCGGCTCCGGTGAGCTGCTGGAGGGCATCGACGACGCCGTGAAGGGCCTGGAGGCCGGTGGCGAGGCCACCTTCACCTCCGAGCTGAAGGGCGGCTCGGCGGCCGGCAAGGAGGCCGAGGTCACCGTCAAGGTGTCCCAGGTCGCCGCCCGTGAGCTGCCGGAGCTGGACGACGAGTTCGCCCAGCTCGCGTCCGAGTTCGACACCCTCGAGGAGCTGAAGGCGGACAGCCGCAAGCGCCTGGAGAACATGAAGGAGTACGACCAGGCCACGCAGGCCCAGGAGCGCGTCCTGGAGAAGCTGCTCGAGCTGGTCGAGGTCCCGGTCCCCGAGAAGCTGCTCGAGGACGAGATCAACACCCGCAAGCACAACCTCGAGCACCACCAGCTCGGCCAGATGGGCCTCGACCTCGCGAAGTACCTGGAGATCCAGGGCAAGACCGAGGAAGAGTTCGAGGCCGAGACCCGCGAGGCCGCGATCAAGGGCATCAAGACCCAGTTCGTGCTCGACGAGCTCGTCAAGCAGGAGAAGCTCAACGTCAACCAGGAGGAGCTCACCGAGCACCTCATGCGGCGCGCGGCCTCCTCCGGCATGTCCCCCGACCAGTTCGCCCAGGCCGTCGTCGAGCAGGGCCAGGTCCCGCTCCTCGTCGGCGAGGTCGCCCGCGGCAAGGCCCTGGCCTCCGTGGTCGAGAAGGCCACGGTCAAGGACACCAACGGCGAGATCGTCGACCTCGAGGACGAGGACGAGGCGGACACCGCCGAGACCGCCACGGAGTCGGCCGAGACCGCCGAGAAGCCGGCCGAGGAGAAGACCGAGGACTGATCCTCGCGTCACCTCTGACATGATCACCGGGGCCCCGGAACGCACAGCGTTCCGGGGCCCCGGTGTCTGGTCGTCGGGACGCACGTCACTCAGGGCCCTGCTCCCGGGCATCGGGGTGTGCATCGCTCCGGGGCGCTGGTGCCGGGCGGCGGGGTCTGCATCGCTCCGGGACCCTGGTGCCGGGCGGCGGGGCAGCCCACCCAGGGGCGCGGGGCCGTGCCGGCGCGCGGCTCCGCCGCGTGGGCGCGACCGGCCCCCACCGGCCCGCGGCCGCCCGCGAACCGGCGGCCCCCGCCGGAAAGGCGAACGGCGCTCCCCGCGGAGCGCATCGCGGAGCACATCGCGACGTACACCCCTCTACGCCCCCGGCGAACACCCCCGTTACCGGGATTCCCTGGCGGAGTCACCGCGTTAGGGTCCATGAATACCAGGGGACGCGAGTCACCGAATACGGCTCCGACCCCGTAGGGACACGTGAGACGGCCCGGCGCCGTCGTAAGACGAGCAGGTGGATACGTGACGAATCTGATGCCCTCAGCCGCCGGCGAGCCCTCCATCGGTGGTGGCCTCGGCGACCAGGTCTACAACCGGCTGCTCGGCGAGCGGATCATCTTCCTCGGCCAGCCGGTCGACGACGACATTGCCAACAAGATCACCGCACAGCTGCTGCTCCTTGCCTCCGACCCGGACAAGGACATCTACCTGTACATCAACAGCCCCGGCGGCTCCATCACGGCCGGTATGGCGATCTACGACACCATGCAGTACATCAAGAACGACGTGGTGACGATCGCCATGGGCCTGGCGGCCTCCATGGGCCAGTTCCTGCTGAGCGCCGGCACCCCCGGCAAGCGTTTCGCGCTGCCGAACGCCGAGATCCTGATCCACCAGCCGTCCGCCGGCCTGGCCGGCTCGGCCTCGGACATCAAGATCCACGCCGAGCGTCTGCTGCACACCAAGAAGCGCATGGCCGAGCTGACGGCCCAGCACACCGGCCAGACGGTCGAGCAGATCACCCGCGACTCCGACCGTGACCGCTGGTTCGACGCCTTCGAGGCCAAGGAGTACGGCCTCATCGACGACGTGATCGCCACGGCCGCCGGCATGCCGGGCGGCGGCGGCACCGGGGCCTGAGCGGCCTCGCGGGGCCCTCACGGCCCCGTGGACGCCCCACCGGGCCCCCGCGCCCGGTGAACAGCCCCAGCAGCCCCAGCCGACCGCCTCAGCCCCTTTCAGGAGACACCGTGAACAGCTTCCCCGGCAGCGGCCTGTACGACCGCACGCCCGCCGCCTCCGAGGGCCGGTACACCGGCCCCTCGGCCGAGTCCCGCTACGTCATCCCGCGCTTCGTCGAGCGCACCTCCCAGGGCATCCGCGAGTACGACCCGTACGCGAAGCTCTTCGAGGAGCGCGTGATCTTCCTCGGCGTGCAGATCGACGACGCCTCCGCCAACGACGTCATGGCGCAGCTGCTGTGCCTGGAGTCGATGGACCCCGACCGGGACATCTCGGTCTACATCAACAGCCCCGGTGGCTCCTTCACCGCGCTCACGGCGATCTACGACACCATGCAGTACGTGAAGCCGGACGTCCAGACGGTCTGCATGGGCCAGGCGGCCTCCGCCGCCGCCGTCCTGCTGGCCGCCGGTACGCCCGGCAAGCGCATGGCGCTGCCGAACGCGCGCGTGCTGATCCACCAGCCGTACAGCGAGACCGGCCGCGGTCAGGTCTCCGACCTGGAGATCGCCGCCAACGAGATCCTGCGGATGCGCAGCCAGCTGGAGGAGATGCTGGCCAAGCACTCCACCCGGCCGCTCGACAAGATCCGCGAGGACATCGAGCGCGACAAGATCCTCACGGCCGAGGACGCGCTGGAGTACGGCCTGATCGACCAGATCATCACCACCCGGAAGATGGACAACACCAGCCTGCGCTGACGCGGGGCGGGGTGTGACGTCTGCCGCCCCTTGGCACGGTTTGGCACGGTCCACGTCAAAGTGAACCGTGCCAAGGGGGGCCCGAACGGGGGGCCAGGCAAGGTACCGTCGGACATAAGGCAGCACCAGGAGCCGCCGGACGCCCGCGTCCAGACGACTCCCAGGCGAAGGGGAAGCACACCGTGGCACGCATCGGTGACGGCGGCGATCTGCTCAAGTGCTCGTTCTGCGGCAAGAGCCAGAAGCAGGTCAAGAAGCTCATCGCAGGGCCCGGTGTGTACATCTGCGACGAGTGCATCGATCTCTGCAACGAGATCATCGAGGAAGAGCTCGCCGAGACCAGCGAGGTCCGCTGGGAGGAGCTGCCCAAGCCCCGCGAGATCTACGAGTTCCTCGAGGGGTACGTGGTGGGGCAGGAGGCGGCCAAGAAGGCCCTCTCCGTCGCCGTCTACAACCACTACAAGCGCGTCCAGGCCGGCGAGAACGGCGGCGCGCAGGGCCGCGAGGACGCCATCGAGCTGGCGAAGTCCAACATCCTCCTGCTGGGCCCCACGGGCTCCGGCAAGACCCTGCTGGCCCAGACCCTCGCCCGCATGTTGAACGTCCCGTTCGCGATCGCCGACGCCACGGCGCTCACGGAGGCGGGCTACGTCGGCGAGGACGTCGAGAACATCCTGCTGAAGCTGATCCAGGCGGCCGACTACGACGTCAAGAAGGCCGAGACCGGGATCATCTACATCGACGAGATCGACAAAGTCGCCCGCAAGAGTGAAAACCCGTCGATCACCCGTGACGTCAGCGGCGAGGGCGTCCAGCAGGCCCTGCTGAAGATCCTGGAGGGCACCACGGCCTCGGTCCCGCCGCAGGGCGGCCGCAAGCACCCGCACCAGGAGTTCATCCAGATCGACACGACGAACGTGCTGTTCATCGTGGGCGGCGCCTTCGCCGGACTGGAGAAGATCATCGAGGGCCGGGCGGGAGCCAAGGGCATCGGCTTCGGCGCGACGATCATCTCCAAGCAGGAGCGGGAGGCCAAGGACCAGTTCGAGGAGGTCATGCCGGAGGACCTGGTCAAGTTCGGCATGATCCCCGAGTTCATCGGCCGGCTCCCGGTCATCACGAGCGTCCACAACCTCGACCGCGAGGCCCTGCTCCAGATCCTCGTCGAGCCGCGCAACGCGCTGGTGAAGCAGTACCAGCGACTCTTCGAACTCGACGGCGTGGAGCTGGACTTCGAGCGCGAGGCGCTGGAGGCCATCGCCGACCAGGCCATCCTCCGCCAGACCGGCGCCCGCGGCCTGCGCGCCATCATGGAGGAGGTCCTCCAGGGCGTGATGTACGAGGTCCCGTCCCGCAAGGACGTCGCCCGCGTGGTCATCACGGCCGACGTGGTCCTCTCCAACGTCAACCCGACCCTCATCCCCCGCGACGCCCGCGGCCGGGGGCCGGGCGAGCAGAAGACGGCGTAGACGTCCCGCACCGACGCGAAAGGGGCCCCGGCACCGGCCGGGGCCCCTTTCGCGCGTGCACGCGTCGCGTCAGGCCTTGACGCGGACGTCCGTGCGGAACTTGGCGGTGAGTTCGGCGGACTTCTCCAGGTCGGCGGCCTTGCCGGCCATGGCGTCGGCCACCACCGTGTTGATGATGACGCCCACCGTGCTGTGGTCACCCCAGATGCACACCGGCATGCTGATCTCCGAAGGACCGGAGGCCACGTCACCCGATGAGGCCTCACTGTTCTTGATCTTGATCTCCTGGCACTTCAGGACAGCGCCGTCCAGAGCGCTCGGCTCGAAGGCCTTCGGGCTGCCGACGAGTTCGCCCTCGGTCTCCTTGTCCTCGGAGGCGTTCTTCTCCATCTCTCCGAACATGGCGTCGACGACCTTCTCCGGATCGTCGATCTCGCCGTAGACGCCCATGAACTGGACCATCCTCAGGGCGAGCGGATTGTTCTCGTCCCCGGCCTGGTAGACCGCGTCGACGTTCTTGGCGTTCTTGACGCCGTGCTTCTCGGCTTCCTTCATGTCGTTCTTGTCGAAGCCGTCGCTCTCCTCGGCGTCGCCCTTCTTGTACTCGCCGCCGAGCACCGTCGCCGGCGTCGTCAGCTTGTGCGGGCCGTCGTCGGCGATGTCCGCACCGCCGCCCCCGCCGATCACGAAGTACGCGCCCACGCCGATCGCCGCGACGACCGCCACCGCGCCGATGATGATCCCGGCCTTCTTGCCGCCGCCACCGGAGGCGGGGGGCTGGGGCGGCATGCCGTACTGGGGCTGGCCGTAGGGCGGCTGCTGCCCGTACGGGGGCTGCTGCGGCGGGACGCCGGGCTGGCCGGGCTGCTGCGGGTAGCCGTAGGGCGGCTGCTGGCCGGGCTGCGGGGCCTGCTGGGGGTAGCCGTAGCCGGGCTGCGGAGCCTGCGGCGGCTGGCCGTAAGGTCCCGGCTGGCCGTACGGTCCGGGCTGCTGTGGCTGCCCGCCGTACGGGCCCGGCTGGTTGTAGCTCATTACGGGGTTCCCCCTCCAGGTGCTTATGCGTTGCTGACATCCTGACTCAGGAGCGACACGTTCAGACCGGCGGGGGTGGCACCGTTACAAACGAAACGCGTTTCGGGACACGCCTGTGACGCCTCTAAACTGAGCCCCGTGACCGAGAACGCTCAGCAGGAGCCACCAGCGCCCACGACCGAACTGCCGACCCAGTACGCGCCGGCCGATGTAGAGGGGCCGCTGTACGAGCGCTGGGTGGAGCGCGGTTACTTCGAGGCGGACGCGGGGAGCGAGAAGCCTCCGTACACCGTCGTCATCCCGCCGCCGAACGTCACCGGCAGCCTGCACCTCGGGCACGCGTTCGAGCACACGATCATCGACGCGCTGACCCGCCGCAAGCGCATGCAGGGCTTCGAGACGCTGTGGCAGCCCGGCATGGACCACGCCGGCATCGCCACGCAGAACGTCGTCGAGCGGGAGCTCGCCAAGGAGGGCAGGTCCCGTCACGACCTCGGCCGTGAGGCGTTCATCGAGCGCGTCTGGCAGTGGAAGGGCGAGTCCGGCGGGCAGATCTCCGGCCAGATGCGCCGCCTCGGTGACGGCGTCGCCTGGTCGCGTGAACGCTTCACGATGGACGAGGGCCTGTCCCAGGCCGTCCAGACCATCTTCAAGCGGCTCTACGACGACGAACTGATCTACCGCGCCGAGCGCATCATCAACTGGTGCCCGCGCTGTCTGACCGCGATCTCCGACATCGAGGTCGACTACCAGGACGACGACGGCGAGCTCGTCTCCATGACGTACGGCGAGGGCGACGAGACGATCGTCGTCGCCACGACCCGCGCCGAGACGATGCTCGGTGACACGGCCGTCGCCGTCCACCCCGAGGACGAGCGCTACAAGCACCTCGTCGGCAAACTCGTCAAGCTGCCGCTGACCGACCGTTCCATCCCGGTCGTCGCGGACGAGCACGTCGACCCCGAGTTCGGCACGGGCGCCGTCAAGGTCACCCCGGCACACGACCCGAACGACTTCGAGATCGGCCAGAGGCACGGTCTGCCGTCCATCGCCGTGATGGACGAGCACGCGGTCATCACCGCCCACGGCCCCTTCCAGGGCCTGGATCGGCTGGAGGCCCGCTCCGCCATCGTCGCCGCGCTGCGCGCCGAGGGCCGGATCGTCGCCGAGAAGCGGCCCTACGTCCACTCGGTCGGCCACTGCTCGCGCTGCAAGACCACCATCGAGCCGCGGCTGTCCATGCAGTGGTGGGTCAAGGTCGGCCCGCTGGCGAAGGCGGCGGGTGACGCGGTCCGCGAGGGCAAGGTCAAGATCCATCCGCAGGAGATGGAGAAGCGGTACTTCGACTGGGTCGACAACCTCCACGACTGGTGCATCTCGCGGCAGTTGTGGTGGGGCCACCGCATCCCCGTCTGGTACGGGCCGAACGGCGAGGTCGTCTGCGTCGGACCGGACGACGAGGCCCCGACCGGCGAGGGCTGGCACCAGGACACCGACGTCCTCGACACCTGGTTCTCGTCGGGCCTGTGGCCGTTCTCCACGCTCGGCTGGCCCGAACAGACCGAGTCGCTCGCGAAGTTCTACCCGAACTCCGTCCTGGTCACCGGCTACGACATCCTCTTCTTCTGGGTCGCCCGGATGATGATGTTCGGCCTGTACGCGATGGACGGCACCCCGCCGTTCCACACCATCGCCCTGCACGGCATGGTCCGCGACCAGTTCGGCAAGAAGATGTCGAAGTCCTTCGGCAACGCGGTCAACCCGCTGGACTGGATGGACAAGTACGGCTCCGACGCCCTGCGCTTCACGCTCGCGCGCGGCGCCAACCCGGGCGTCGACGTGCCGATCGGCGAGGACTGGGTCCAGGGCTCGCGCAACTTCGCCAACAAGATCTGGAACGCCACGCGCTTCGCGCTGATGAACGGCGCGACGGTCGAGGGCCCGCTGCCGGACGCGTCGGCGATGTCGCCGACCGACCGCTGGATCCTGTCCCGGCTGAACTCGGTCGTCGCCGAGGTCGACGCGTACTACGACGACTACCAGTTCGCCAAGCTGTCGGACGCGCTGTTCCACTTCGCCTGGGACGAGGTCTTCGACTGGTACGTCGAGCTGTCCAAGACGACGTTCCAGGCGGGCGGCGAGCCGGCCGAGGTCAGCAAGCGGGTCCTCGGCGAGGTCCTCGACGTCACGCTCAAGCTGCTCCACCCGGTCGTCCCGTTCGTCACCGAGACGCTGTGGACGACGCTCACGGGCGGCGAGTCGGTCGTCATCGCCGCGTGGCCGTCCGACAGCGGCTTCCGGGACGCGGACGCCGAGCGGGAGATCGGGACGCTGCAGTCCGTCATCACCGAGGTCCGCCGCTTCCGCGCCGACCAGGGCCTGCAGCCCGGCCAGCGGGTCCCCGCCCGGCTGACCCTCGACGGCACGGCACTGGCCCCGCACGAGCCGGCCATCCGGCAGCTGCTGCGCCTCCAGCCGGAGGGCGACGCCTTCACCGCGACGGCGACCCTGCCGGTCGCGGGCGTGGAGGTCGCGCTGGACCTGTCCGGTGTGATCGACGTCGCCGCCGAGCGCAAGCGCCTGGCCAAGGACCTCGCCGCCGCCGAGAAGGAGAAGGCCCAGGCGACGGCGAAGCTCGGCAACGAGGCGTTCCTGTCGAAGGCCCCGGACCACGTGGTCGACAAGATCCGCGGCCGTCTGGCCAAGGCGGAGGAGGACATCGCACGCCTCCAGGCGCAGCTCGAGAAGCTGCCGCAGGCGTAGCCGCCGATACGCCGACGAAGGCTCCCGGTGCCCTGTCGGTACCGGGAGCCTTCGGGTACGCGGGGGCGCGGGGCCGTACCGACGGGCGGCTCCGCCGCGTGGACGCGGCCGGCCGGGACGCACGCGCACGCGCCGCGGAGCACCGGCCGCCCCACTCCATGGGTGTCCCGTCGGCCGGCCTCCGTAGACTGGTCCCCGTGAGCGACATCCCCGGCGAGAACGATCAGCCAGACCCTCTCGACTCCTTCGACGAGATCATCGACGCGGAGACCACCCGCGACCCCGACCTCGCCGTGATCGAGGCGGGCAGCCGCACCCTGCGCACCCAGGGGGGCCCGCCCCAGGCGGACGTGCCCGCCCGCCCCGCCGACCCCGAGGTCGACAAGGCCCTGCGCGAGGTCGAGGCGGAGCTCGCCACCCGCTGGGGCGAGACCAAGCTCGAGCCCTCGGTCGCCCGCATCGCCGCGCTGATGGACGTCCTGGGCGAGCCCCAGCGCTCGTACCCCTCGATCCACATCACCGGCACCAACGGCAAGACCTCCACCGCCCGCATGATCGAGGCCCTCCTCGGCGCCTTCGAGCTGCGCACCGGCCGCTACACCTCCCCGCACGTCCAGTCGATCACCGAGCGGATCAGTCTCGACGGGGCGCCCGTGACCGCCGAGCGGTTCATCGAGACGTACCGGGACATCAAGCCGTACGTCGAGATGGTCGACTCCGCGCAGGAGTACCGGCTGTCGTTCTTCGAGGTGCTGACCGGCATGGCGTACGCCGCCTTCGCCGACGCGCCCGTGGACGTGGCGGTCGTCGAGGTCGGCATGGGCGGCAGCTGGGACGCGACGAACGTGATCGACGGCGGGGTCGCCGTGGTGACGCCGATCGACCTCGACCACACCGACCGGCTCGGCACCACGCCCGCCGAGATCGCCGGCGAGAAGGCCGGCATCGTCAAGCGGGACGCGACGGTGATCATGGCGCAGCAGCCGGTGGACGCCGCGCAGGTGCTGCTGAAGAAGGCCGTGGAGGTGGACGCGACGGTGGCCCGCGAGGGCCTGGAGTTCGGGGTGGTGGCCCGGCAGGTCGCCGTCGGCGGCCAGCTGGTCACGCTGCGCGGACTGGGCGGCGAGTACCCCGAGGTGTACCTGCCGCTGCACGGCGAGCACCAGGCGCACAACGCGGCCGTGGCGCTCGCCGCCGTGGAGGCGTTCTTCGGCGTCGGCGCGCAGCACGCCCGGACGCTGGACATCGACACCGTGCGCAAGGCGTTCGCCGCCGTCGCCTCCCCGGGCCGGCTGGAGGTCGTACGGCGGTCGCCGACCGTCGTCCTGGACGCCGCCCACAATCCGGCGGGCGCGCGGGCGGCGGCCGCGGCGATCGGGGAGGCGTTCCAGTTCAGCCGGCTCATCGGCGTGGTCGGCGCGAGCGGTGACAAGAACGTGCGCGAGCTGCTGGAGGCGTTCGAGCCGGTCTTCGCCGAGGTCGTCGTCACCCAGAACTCCAGCCACCGCGCGATGGACGCCGACGAGCTGGCGGGCATCGCCGTCGAGGTGTTCGGCGAGGACCGCGTCCAGGTCGAGCCGCGGCTGCCGGACGCCCTGGAGGCCGCGATCACGCTGGCCGAGGAGGAGGGCGAGTTCGCGGGCGGCGGTGTGCTCGTCACCGGTTCCGTCATCACCGTCGGCGAGGCCCGACTGCTCCTGGGGAAGGGCTGAGATCCCGTGCGTACGCTCTGCTCCTCGACCCTGATCGGCGAGTTCTTCATCATCGGATTCGCCGGACTGGTCGCGATGAAGGACCAGGACCTGTCCACCGGCACGGTGTGGACGGTCTGCGGTGTCGCGATGTTCCTGTCCGTGGTCCTGTGCGGGATGGTCACCCGGCCCGGCGGGGTGGCCCTCGGCTGGGCGCTGCAGATCGCCCTGATCGCCTCCGGTGTCTTCGTCCCGATGATGTTCTTCATGGGCGCGCTCTTCGCGCTGCTGTGGTGGGCTTCGGTGCACTTCGGGCGAAAGGTGGACGAAGCGAAGGCCCGTTTCGCCGCGCAGGCGGAGCGGCTTGACGCTGCGTGACAGATGTCCCGACACGCCCGGTAATCTCGTCCTCCCGCACCACTTCCCGTACAAGGAGTTCCGTCGTGACCCAGCGCACCCTCGTCCTCCTCAAGCCCGACGCCGTACGTCGTGGCCTGACCGGCGAGATCATCAGCCGTATCGAGCGCAAGGCCGGCTGGCAGATCACCGCGCTGGAGCTGCGGGCCCTGGACCAGGACACGCTGGAGCAGCACTACGGTGAGCACAAGGGAAAGCCGTTCTACGAGCCGCTGGTGGAGTTCATGGCCTCCGGGCCGGTCGTGGCGATGATCGTCGAGGGTGAGCGGGTCATCGAGGGTGTGCGCCAACTGGCCGGTCCCACCGACCCGATCGCCGCCGCGCCGGGCTCCATCCGCGGCGACTTCGGTGTGATCGTCCGGGAGAACCTGATCCACGCCTCCGACTCCGAGGAGTCCGCCGAGCGCGAGGTGAAGATCTTCTTCCCGGGCCGCGCGTAACCCGCGCACCCGGACGTGCGCGAATCCCGCGCATAACGATCACATCGCGGTGGCGGCCGGCGCGTTTGGCCGCCTGTCGGACGGTCTGGGGGCTTTGCCCCCGGACCTTTTCTGGCATATGCGTGGCGTTCGGGGGAACGGTTGCCCCCGATGGACCGTCTCCACAAGCAGCGGGGCCCGCCATCTGATGACAATGGCGAAGACCCTCGCGCGGTGCTCGCGAAGGCGCGTCTACGATGGAAGCATTCACGTCACCGCACCCACCTCGCCGACCTGAGATGCCCTCAAAAGCTCGTGGGAAGGCCAGCCGAATCCTGATGGGGAACTCAATGTCGTTCATCGGCCGTGACATGGCTGTCGACCTCGGGACCGCCAACACGCTGGTGTACGTCAGGGGTCGTGGGATCGTACTCAACGAGCCGTCCGTCGTCGCGATCAACACCAACACCGGTGGCATCCTCGCGGTCGGCGCCGAGGCGAAGAAGATGATCGGACGCACCCCCGGCAACATCGTCGCCGTGCGCCCGCTGAAGGACGGCGTCATCGCCGACTTCGAGATCACCGAGCGGATGCTCCGCTACTTCATCCTGAAGATCCACAAGCGGCGGTACCTGGCTCGTCCGCGGGTCGTCGTCTGTGTGCCCTCGGGCATCACGGGCGTCGAGCGCCGCGCCGTCATCGAGGCGTCGTCCCAGGCCGGCGCCCGCCAGGTGCACATCATCGAGGAGCCCATGGCCGCCGCCATCGGCTCCGGTCTGCCTGTCCACGAGGCCACCGGCAACATGGTGGTGGACATCGGCGGCGGCACCACGGAGGTCGCGGTCATCTCTCTCGGCGGCATCGTCACCGCCCAGTCCATCCGCGTCGCGGGCGACGAGCTGGACAACGCGATCATCCAGCACATCAAGAAGGAGTACTCCCTCCTGCTGGGTGAGCGGACGGCCGAACAGATCAAGATCACGATCGGTTCGGCGTACGACCTGGACACCGACGAGCACACCGAGATCCGCGGCCGGGACCTCGTCTCCGGACTGCCGAAGACCGTCGTCATCTCCGCCGCCGAAGTGCGCAAGGCGATCGAGGAGCCGGTCAACGCCATCGTGGACGCCGTCAAGACGACCCTCGACAAGTGCCCGCCGGAGCTGTCCGGCGACATCATGGACCGGGGAATCGTTCTGACCGGCGGCGGTGCGCTGCTGCGCGGCCTCGACGAGCGGCTGCGCCGGGAGACGGGCATGCCGATCCACATCGCCGAGGACCCGCTGGACAGCGTGGCGCTCGGTTCCGGCAAGTGCGTCGAGGAGTTCGAGGCGCTTCAGCAGGTGCTCGACGCCCAGCCGCGCAGATGACCCACCTCCTCGACACCGCCGTACGGGACGACCTTCTTCCGTACGGCGGATCGTTGATATAGAGGCACAAAATCCCCCCATAACGCCTCGAAATGCCGTTGACGCACCTTCAACGCACTTTTCATACACCTGAACAGACCCCCCCCACCTCATACCCGTTCTCGACGAGGAAGGCACGGCCGCCGCACGTGAGGGACACACGAGAGAGCCGGCTGCTCCTGGTGCTGCTGATCGCCATCGCGTTCGCACTGATCACGGTGGACATCCGCGGCGGGGAGGATTCACCGGTCGACGGTGCCCGGCAGGCCGCGGCGACCGTCTTCGGCCCGATCGAGAACGGCGTGTCCGGCGCGGTCGACCCGATCGGCAACGCGGTCACCGCCGTCCGCGAGTCCGGCGACCGGCACGACCGGCTCGCCGAGCTGGAGCGGGAGAACGCCGCGCTCAAGGCCGAACTCGGCAGCGACGACCGCGGCCGCAGCCGCCTCAAGCAGCTCGACAAGCTGCTGAAGGTCTCCGGACAGGGCCAGTACGGAATCAAGGGCGCCCAGGTCATCGCCATAGGAGCGGCCCAGGGCTTCTCCTGGACCATCACCATCGACGCCGGCGCCGACGACGGCATCGAACGCGACATGACCGTCCTCAACGGCGACGGACTCGTCGGCCGCGTCACCACCGTCGGCCCGGACACCGCCACCGTGCTGCTCGCCACCGACCCCGACTTCACCGTCGGCACCCGCATGGAGTCCACCGACGAACTCGGCTTCGCCTCCGGCCAGGGCGACCGCCCGCTGCGCGTCGAACTCCTCAACGGCAAGGCCGAGATCAAGAAGGGCGACCGCCTGGTCACCTTCGGCTCGCAGGCCGACAAGCCGTTCGTGCCCGGCGTCCCCGTCGGCGTCGTCTCCCGCGTCGACCCGTCCGGTGGCGACCTCACCCGCACCCTCTCCGTCACGCCGTTCGTCAGCTTCAGCAAGCTCGACGTCGTCGGCGTCGTCGTCCAGGCCCCCGAGAAGGACCCGCGCGACACGGTGCTGCCCGAGAAGCCGAAGCCGACCCCCACGCCGACCGTGACGGTGACCGTCACGCCCTCCGCCCCCGCCGACGGCCTCAACCAGCAAGAGCAGTAGGAGCTGACACCCCCATGCGCGTCAACCGGATCCTGCTCGCCGGCTCGCTGATCGTCGTCGCCCTGGTGATCCAGGTGAGCGTCCTCGCCCGCCTCCACCTCCCGGGCGCCGTCCCCGACCTGCTGCTGCTCACCGTCCTCGGCCTCGCCCTGGTCTACGGCCATGTCGGCGGCGCCCTCATCGGCTTCGCCGCCGGACTCCTCGTCGACCTCGCCCCGCCCGCCGACCACGCCGCCGGGCGGTACGCCCTCGTGCTGTGCGTCATCGGCTACCTCGCCGGACTCGTCAAGCCCGAGAGCGGCCAGGTGAAGTCGGCGAGCGGCCCGATGGTCGTGGTCGTCGCCGCCGCCGTCGGCTCCACCCTGCTCTACGCCGGTGTCGGCTCCCTCGTCGGCGACACCGCCGCCCGCCATGTCGGCCTGGGCGGACTGCTGTTCACCGCCGCCCTGTACGACCTGCTGCTCGCGCCGTTCGTCGTCCCCGGCGTCATGGCCCTGGCCCGGCGCGCCGAGAACGACCCGCTCGCCGAGACCAACCCCGCCAAGTCCGGCGACATCGCCTCCGGCTTGATCTCCGGCGGCACCGGACTGCGCATCGGCGGACAGCGCAACGGACTGCGGGTCAAGGCGGCCCGCGCCCGGGGAGCCCGCGCCGGACGCATCAAGGGGGTCAAGCGCCTGTGACCTCGCAGAACTTCACCGGAACGAGTGAACGGGCGGCGGAACGCGGGCACACGGCCCGGCCGTTCATCACTCGTACCCGCACCGCCGTACGCGCTCCGAGGAAGGAGGAAGCCGCGTGACCAACATTCCCGAGACCGGCCGCAGCCCACGGGTCCAGATCCGGCTCGTCGTCGTCCAGGTCCTCGTCCTCTCCCTCCTCGGCACCCTCGGCGGGCGCCTGTGGTACCTCCAGATCCGCGAAGGCGACCAGTACGCCAAGGAGGCCTCCGGCAACCACGTCCAGCAGGTCGTCCAGCCCGCGGTCCGCGGCTCCATCCTGGACGCCCGCGGAGTCCCCCTCGCCGACAACGAGACCCGCCTGGTCGTCTCCGCCTCCCGCACCGACCTGCTGAAGATGAAGGACGACGGCAAGGCGGTCCTCACCAAACTCGCCGGCGTCCTCGGCATGGACGCCGAGGAGGTCCGGCGGAAGGTCCGCCTCTGCGACGCCGAGACCCCCCAGCCCTGCTGGAACGGCTCGCCGTACCAGCCCATCCCCATCACCGACGAGGCCACCCCCAAACAGGCCCTGCAGATCCGCGAGCGCGCCGAGGACTTCCCCGGCATCTCCGCCGAACCGCAGGCCCTGCGCCGCTACCCGAGCCCCGGCAAGGCCAACACCGCCCAGGTCCTCGGCTACCTCTCGCCCGTCACCGACGAGGAGATCACCAAGGCCCAGGACACCAGCTCGCCCTACCTGCGCTCCGACATGGTCGGCCGCTCCGGCCTGGAGCGCCAGTACGACCAGCAGCTGCGCGGCAAGGCCGGCGTCACCCGCTACGAGGTCGACAACCTCGGCCGCGTCATCGGCGAGGCCGAGGCCGACCCCGCCCAGCCCGGCGCCAACCTCGTCACCAGCATCGACGCCCGCGTCCAGCGCATCGCCGAGTACCAGCTGAACGAGGCGATGAAGGAAGCCCGCAAGGTCCACGACCACAACACCAACCGCAACTACGAGGCCGACTCCGGCGCCGTCGTCGTCATGGAGGCCAAGACCGGCCGCGTCGTCGCCATGGCCTCCAACCCCACCTACGACCCCAACGCCTGGGTCGGCGGCATCTCCGCCAAGGACTACGCGAACCTCACCGGCAAGAAGTCCAACTACCCGCTGCTCAACCGCGCCATCCAGGGCCAGTCGGCACCCGGCTCCATCTTCAAGGTCATCCCGACGGCCGCCGCCATACAGGCCGGCTACTCCTTCGAAGGCCCCTACAACTGCTCCAGCTCGTACTCCATCGGCAACCAGGTCTTCAAGAACTTCGAGTCCCAGAACCACGGCCCGATCAGCCTCGGCCGCGCCCTGGAGGTGTCCTGCGACACCGTCTTCTACGCCCTCGCCCACCAGGAGTGGAAGCGCGACGGCGGCAACAAGCCGAAGAAGAACGCCAACGACTGGTTCTACAAGACCGCCCACCAGTTCGGCCTCGGCGAGGAGACCGGCATCGACCTGCCCAACGAGGTCACCGGCCGCGTCCCCGACCGCCAGTGGAAGCTGGACTACTGGACGGCCAACAAGGACGCCTGGTGCAAGTACGGGAAGAAGGACGGCACCTACGCGGAGAAGATCGCCTACGAGAACTGCCTCGAAGGCAACCGGCTGCGCGCGGGTGACTCCGTCAACTACTCCATCGGCCAGGGCGACACGCTCGTCACCCCCATCCAGATGGCCACCATCTACGCGGCCATCTCCAACGGCGGCACCCTCTACGACCCCACCGTCGGCAAGGCCGTCATCAGCCCCGACGGCAAGACCGTCACGGAGATCGAGCCCAAGGCGCACGGCAAGCTGCCCACGTCGAAGAAGACGCTCGCCCAGATAGACGAAGCCCTCGAGGGAGTCGCCACCCGCGGTACGGCCGCGTGGCGATTCGGGGGCTGGCCGCAGGACGAGATCCCGATGCACGCCAAGACCGGCACCGCCGAGGTCCACGGCAAGCAGACCACCTCGTGGTTCGCCACGTACACCAAGGACTACTCGATCGTCATGACGATCTCCCAGGGCGGTACGGGCTCCGGCGCCTCGGGCCCCGCCGTGCGCAACATCTACAACGCCCTGTACGGCGTCTCCGAGGACGGCGAGATCGACAAGAAGAAGGCGCTGCTGCCCACGCCGCAGAAGAGCCTCCCGAAGGTCCGCACGGACGGCACCATCACCTCCCCGAAGATCTCCAAGGACCCCGCCAAGGACCGGGTGTCCCCCTCGCCCGACGCCCAGGCCACCAACCCGCAGGGCGACGACCCCGCCGGCCCGCAGCAGGCGGGCACGGTCCCCTCACCGGAGAACACCGACCGCCGGACCCGCCGTCGCCACCGGCGACGACGCGGCGGCACCGGCACCGGAAAGGCACTCCGGAGGACAGCGTCATGACCGGCGGAGTCAACAGCTTCCAGGTCTCCGGATACGGACCGGAGCGGGCCGGCTGGACACGGGTCTTCGCCCGTGACTCCCTGGCCCGGCGCCTCGACTGGCCGATACTGTTCTCGGCGCTCGCCCTGTCCCTGCTGGGCTCGCTCCTGGTCTACTCGGCCACCCGCAACCGCACCGAACTCAACCAGGGCGACCCCTACTACTTCCTGGTCCGGCACTGGCTCAACACCGGCATCGGGGTGGCCCTGATGATCGGCGTCCTCTGGCTCGGCCACCGCACCCTGCGCACGGCCGTGCCCCTGCTGTACGGCGCCTCCGTCTTCCTGATCCTGCTGGTGCTCACCCCGCTGGGCTCCACCATCAACGGCGCCCACTCCTGGATCAAGCTCCCCGGCGGCTTCTCCCTCCAGCCCTCCGAGTTCGTGAAGATCACGATCATCCTGGGCATGGCGATGCTGCTCGCCGCCCGCGTCGACGCCGGCGACAAGCCCTACCCCGATCACCGCACGGTCCTCCAGGCCCTCGGACTGGCCGTCGTCCCCATGCTGATCGTGATGCTCATGCCCGACCTCGGGTCGGTCATGGTCATGGTCATCATCGTGCTCGGTGTGCTGCTCGCCTCCGGCGCCTCCAACCGCTGGGTCTTCGGCCTGATCGGCGCCGGCGCCGCCGGCGCGGTCACCGTCTGGCAGCTCGGGATCCTCGACGAGTACCAGATCAACCGCTTCGCCGCCTTCGCCAACCCCGAGCTCGATCCCGCCGGCGTCGGCTACAACACCAACCAGGCCCGCATCGCCATCGGCTCCGGCGGACTGACCGGCTCCGGCCTCTTCCAGGGCTCCCAGACCACCGGCCAGTTCGTGCCCGAACAGCAGACCGACTTCGTCTTCACCGTCGCCGGTGAGGAACTCGGCTTCGTCGGCGGCGCACTGATCATCGGCCTGCTCGGCATCATCCTCTGGCGCGCCTGCCGCATCGCCCGCGACACCACCGACCTGTACGGCACGATCGTCGCCGCCGGCATCGTCGCCTGGTTCGCCTTCCAGGCCTTCGAGAACATCGGCATGACCCTCGGCATCATGCCCGTCACCGGCCTCCCCCTGCCGTTCGTCTCCTACGGCGGCTCCTCCATGTTCGCCGTCTGGCTGGCCGTGGGCCTGCTCCAGTCCATCCGGATACAACGGCCGATGTCCGCGTAGAGGATGCCGTCCCGGGCGCGGAGCGGCGGCCCACCGCCGCTCCGCATCCACGACTGGATTCGCCCGCGGCGGATACATTCACCTCATGGCGGACACCAAGCGCGAGATCGAGCGGAAGTACGAGTCCGACGACAGCGGACTGCCCGACCTGACCCGCGTACCCGGCGTGGCGACCGTCCTCGACAAGGGCGTCACCCACCTCGACGCCACCTACCACGACACCGCCGACACACGCCTCGCCGCGTCCTCCGTCACCCTGCGCCGCCGCACCGGCGGCTCCGACGCCGGCTGGCATCTGAAGTTCCCCGTCGCCCCCGGAGTGCGCGACGAGATCCGCGCCCCGCTCTCCGACACCCTCCCGGACGAACTCGCCGCCCTCGTCCGCTCCCGCGTCCGCGACCACGCACTGCTGCCCGTCGTCCGGCTGCGCTCCGACCGCGACGTACGCCACCTCGTCGACGCCGACGGCCGGCTGCTCGCCGAGGTCAGCGTCGACACCGTCCACGCCGAACGCCTCACCGGCACCGGCGGCACCGCCCGGTGGACCGAGATCGAGGTCGAACTCGCCGACGACGCCGACCCCGCCTTCCTCGACAAGGTCGACAAACGCCTGCGCAAGGCCGGCGTACGCCCCTCGGCCTCGGCCTCGAAACTGGCCAGAGCACTCGCCGACACGGCACCGGACGCCACCACGGCCGCGACGGCCCCCCGCACACCCGCCACGGCACCCGAGGCCGCCCCGAAGCGGAAACACCGGCCACGGCCGGCCGGGAAACCCGTCACCGCCGGCGACCACGTCCTCGCCTACGTCCGAGCCCAGCGTGACGCCCTCGTCGAGCTCGATCCCGCCGTGCGCCAGGACGTCCCCGACTCCGTGCACCGCATGAGAGTCGCCACCCGCCGCCTGCGCAGCACCTTCCGCACCTTCCGCGCCGTCCTCGACCGTGAGGCGACCGACCCCCTCGGCGCCGACCTGAAGTGGCTGGCCGCCGAGCTGGGCCTGGACCGCGACCAGGAGGTGCTCGCCGAACGCCTCCGCTCCTCCCTCGCCGGCCTGCCCGACGCCCTCGTCGCCGGCCCCGTCGGCCACCGGCTCACCACCTGGGCCGAGGCCCGCCACGCCGGAGCCCACGGCCGCCTCACCGGCATCCTCGACTCCCGCCGGTACCTCACCCTCCTCGACACCCTGGACGCCCTGCTCGCCGACCCGCCCCTGCGCAAGAAGGCCGGAGCCAAGCCGGAGAAGGCCCTCACCAAGGCCGTACGCAAGGACCTCGACAAGCTCACCGGTCTCGTCACCCGCGCCCTCGACCTCCCGCCCGGCACCGACCGCGACGTCGCCCTGCACGAGGCCCGCAAGAAGACCAAGCGCACCCGCTACGCCGCCGAGGCCGCCGCCCCCGCGCTCGGCAGACCGGCGGACGGCCTCGTCAAGGACATGAAGGCGCTCCAGGGCCTGCTCGGCGACCACCAGGACAGCGTCATGGCCCGCCGGACCCTCCGCGAGCTCGCCGCCGTCGCCCACGCGGCCGGTGAGAGCGCCTTCACCTACGGCGTCCTCCACGCCCGCGAGGAACACCGCGCGGAGCGCGCCGAGGCCGCCCTCCCCGAAGCCTGGACCTCCATCACCGAGGACCTCCGGCCCTGGACAACGTAGGGAGTACCCCTCCGGCCGCGTTACGCTGAATGGTCACCCCACTCAGCACACAAAGGTTCGCGAGATGCCTGCCGAAGCCGCCGAGTCTGTGTTCCCGCAGCTCGAAGCTCTGCTCCCGCATGTGCAGAAGCCGATCCAGTACGTCGGCGGAGAGCTCAATTCCACGGTCAAGCCGTGGGAGAGCTGCGACGTCCGCTGGGCGCTCATGTACCCCGACGCCTACGAGGTCGGACTGCCCAACCAGGGCGTCATGATCCTCTACGAGGTCCTCAACGAACAGGACGGCGTCCTCGCCGAGCGCACCTACAGCGTCTGGCCGGACCTCGAGGCGCTGATGCGGGAACACGACGTCCCCCAGTTCACCGTCGACAGCCACCGCCCGGTGAAGGCCTTCGACGTGTTCGGCCTGAGCTTCTCCACCGAGCTCGGCTACACCAACATGCTCACCGCCCTCGACCTGGCCGGCATCCCCCTGGAGGCCAGGGACCGGACGCTGGACGACCCGATCGTCATGGCCGGCGGCCACGCCGCCTTCAACCCCGAGCCGATCGCCGACTTCATCGACTGCGCGGTCATCGGCGACGGCGAGCAGGCCGTCCTGGAGGTCACGCGGATCATCCGCGCCTGGAAGGAGGAGGGCCGCCCCGGCGGCCGCGAGGAACTCCTCCTCCGCCTGGCGAAGACCGGCGGGGTGTACGTCCCCGGCTTCTACGACGTCGAGTACCTCCCCGACGGCCGTATCGCCCGCGTCGTACCGAACAGGTCGGGCGTCCCGTGGCGCGTCTCCAAGCACACGGTGATGGACCTCGACGAGTGGCCCTACCCCAAGCAGCCCCTCGTCCCGCTCGCCGAGACCGTCCACGAGCGCATGTCCGTGGAGATCTTCCGCGGCTGCACCCGCGGCTGCCGCTTCTGCCAGGCCGGCATGATCACCCGCCCGGTCCGGGAGCGCTCGATCACCGGCATCGGCGAGATGGTCGACAAGGGCCTGAAGGCGACCGGCTTCGAGGAGGTCGGCCTGCTGTCGCTGTCGAGTGCCGACCACTCGGAGATCGGCGACATCGCCAAGGGCCTCGCCGACCGCTACGAGGACGACAAGATCGGCCTCTCCCTCCCCTCCACCCGCGTCGACGCCTTCAACATCGACCTGGCGAACGAGCTGACCCGCAACGGCCGCCGCTCCGGCCTCACCTTCGCCCCCGAGGGCGGCTCGGAACGCATCCGCAAGGTCATCAACAAGATGGTCTCCGAGGACGACCTCATCCGGACCGTCGCCACCGCCTACGGCAACGGCTGGCGCCAGGTGAAGCTGTACTTCATGTGCGGCCTGCCCACCGAGACCGACGACGACGTCCTCCAGATCGCCGACATGGCCACCCGTGTGATCGCCAAGGGCCGCGAGGTCTCCGGCTCCAACGACATCCGCTGCACCGTCTCCATCGGCGGCTTCGTCCCCAAGCCGCACACCCCCTTCCAGTGGGCCCCGCAGCTCTCCGCCGAGCAGACGGACGAGCGCCTGGCCAAGCTCCGCGACAAGATCCGCGGCGACAAGAAGTACGGCCGCTCGATCGGCTTCCGCTACCACGACGGCAAGCCCGGCATCGTCGAGGGCCTGCTCTCGCGCGGCGACCGCCGCATCGGCGCGGTCATCCGCGCGGTCTACGAGGACGGCGGCCGGTTCGACGGCTGGCGCGAGCACTTCTCGTACGACCGCTGGATGAACTGCGCCGACAAGGCGCTGGCCCCCTTCGGCGTCGACGTCGACTGGTACACCACCCGCGAGCGCACCTACGAGGAGGTCCTCCCCTGGGACCACCTCGACTCCGGCCTCGACAAGGACTGGCTCTGGGAGGACTGGCAGGACGCCCTCGACGAGACGGAGGTCGAGGACTGCCGCTGGACCCCGTGCTTCGACTGCGGCGTGTGTCCTCAGATGGACACGTCCATCCAGATCGGCCCCACCGGCAAGAAGTTGCTGCCGCTGACGGTCAAGAACGCCGCGCCCGCGACGAGCGGGCACGTTCACTGATGTGAGCGGGGCCTCGATCGGGTGATCGGGGCCCCGGAGGCGGGTGAGGGCGAGGCGGCCGCCGTGCCGTGCGCGGCCGGTGGGGCACGGCCTCGCCCTTCTCACCCGGGTGACCGGGCCGCCCTGCTTCGGGCCGCCCGGTCACGGACTTCCGCCACCTGCCTCAGGAGGCGTCCTTGGTGGTGACGACGTAACAGCTGGCGTGTCCTCCACTCTGTTCCCATTGCTCCCGCTTGGACCACATGTGCCAGTACTCTCCGGCCCGGTCCGTCCCGGAGACCCATGGCCCGGGGGCGGTGCGATAGGCGGTGCGGCAGGCGGCGGCGGCTTCCTCCCGGGCGGCCGTGCTGCCCGGATAGGGGCCCGTGCCGAGTGTTCTCTGCGCGAAGATCCTGCCGTCGTGCGCGCCCGAGCACGGCACGTCCACGACGGTGTCCATGAGCCGCTGGCCCGTGCTGAAGTCGACGCAGCCGCCGGGTTTCACCGCGTCGACGGAGCGGACCGCCTCGGAGGCCGGCCGGACAGGTCCGTCGGGCTTCGCGGCGGGCTTCGACGCACCGTGCCCGGAGAGCCGGAGGTCGATGGTCAGGGAGGTCATGTCCTCGAACGCGCTGCCCTCCTTCCCCAGGGTCGTCGAGAGGTCGGTCCGCACGTGGGTGACGCGTCCCCGGCCGTCCACGGAGACGGTCGTCGGCAGCGGGGCGCTCGTGCCGGAGGATCCGCCGGGGAAGGGGACGGACAGTTCGTGCGTGAGGTCCTCGGGGAACAGGTGCCTGGCTGCGTCGGCGGGCATGTCCGCCTCGTAGACGCGCTGGGAGCCGTCGGTCCGCCGGGATGTCGCCTCCGCGGCGCCGAGTCCTTCGAGGAGGGTGCCGCCCACGGGTCCTTCGGTTCCGCGCAGGTGGCCGATGTTGTCGATGCCGAGGTCCCGACCGGTGTCGTCCGTCGTGTACCGGAGCCAGTACGCCGCCGATCCGGCGCGGTAGTGGATGTGCTGGAAGTCGACGAGGACGCGTGCCGAGGTGGCGGCGTTGCCCTTGCCCGGGGTGACGCCCAGGAGCGTGTCCTTCGTGTCCTGGGGGAGCTTCTTCGGCAGGTTCCACCCCGTGGTCACCTCGCCCGTTCCCTTCCCGAAGTCCATCCGCCCGCTGACGGTCTGCACCGCCCGGCCCTTCTTCGACGCGAAGGTCGTGGTCTGGACGAAGTCGGCGCTGCCCGCCTTCTGTGTCTGGCGCAGGGCGTGGAAGATCTGGAGGCTGAGCTTCTGGTCGAAGACGGGGTGCTTGGCGGCGGGGTGCCCGGCGGAGGTGTCCTGACCGCCGGAGCAGGCGGTCAGGAGCAGGGACGCGAGGGTGAGCACCGCACCTGTACGGGCAAGGTGTCTGATCATGCCCGTAAGACCCGGCAGAGCCGTGGGGGGTTGCCTTCGTACGGGGCATGACGTGATCGCCTTCGACGGGACGGAGGGACCGTCACGGAGGGCGTCGTCCTTCCCCGTTCGCCCGGGACGACGCGGCCCCCGCCGTCGGCGGGGGCCGCTGAGAGGTTTTCCGCTGCCGGCGGTGTACCGGTCCGTCGGCAGCGGGGGCCTACAGGGTGTGCTGTCCGGGGTGCCGGGTGGAGGGCGTGTCACGCCGGTAGGAGCGGGCCGGGGCCCGGAAACGTTCCTGTTTGCCGGGATCGGTGAGCGGTGCGGGGTGGTCCATGGGGGACCGCAGGCGGTGGCGGGCCGAGGCGCGGCGGGGTGGGCGGGTGAGGGTGATCTGGCGGACGAGTTGCTGGAAGCAGGCCAGGGCGGCCACGCCCGGGAGGGCCGCGGCGGCCGTGTCGGTGAGCGTCCGGGGGGCCTGGGCCACACAGAGCACGATGGCGACGAGTGAGAAGAGGAGGACGACGAACCACGAGTGCAGGGCGCGCCGTTGGTGCAGTGCCGCGCGGAGGATGGACAGCGAGCCCGCCAGCCAGGGGCCGTAGACCAGTACGGGCCACCAGGCCGAGGAACTGCCGCTGCTGTGGGCCGTGGTGACGAGGAGCAGGGGTTCGTAGGTGACGACGCCGCTGAAGACGCTCACCATCGACACGGTGACCGCTGCCAGGGCGGCGATGGTGTAGCTGGCGAGGCGCAGTGCGTCGGGGCGTCTGCGCGGGGGTTTGCGGTGGCCGCGCGGTGACGCGCGCAGGGGTGGCAGTTCCGCCGTGATCTCCTGCAGGTTGTCCATGGGGCTGCCGGCCGGGGGAGCGGTGACCGAGGTCTCCTCGCGGGGTCCGGGCATGGTGAGGCCGGAGGCTTCCTCGCCGCGGGCTTCCTGGAGCAGATAGGCGAGTTCCTCGGCCGGGTCCCAGTGCGGTACGGACGTTTCCATGGGCTCCGCGTAGACGAGAGGGTCGTAGCGTTCGTCATTCATGTCAGGCGGCCTCGCCGATCCAGTGGGCGGCGAGGTCGGATTTCCATGAATTCCCCCCGTCGGACCTGATGAGCCCGGACATGCTTGCCTTCGTCATATAGCGACTAACGGTGGCTGTTTCGCTTGGATGCGTGGCGAATGAGTGAACGGCCGTAGGAAAAATCGCTTTACATAAGTCGCGGAATTCTTATGTCGGATCGGCGTTCAGCATATGAGGTAAACAACATCGTGCGGGTGGGATCCGGGCGGGCCGCGCCTGCGTCTTCGTGGGTATGGATATCGAGAAGCCGGCCGGTCCGCCGGCCGCCGCGCCCGCGGGCGAGGGGTGTCTCGTCGTGGCGATCCGCGTTCCCGTGCGGATCGTGGCGTTGGTGCTGGTCGTGCCGGTGCGGATGGCGTGGGACGCGCTGGTCGTCGTCGGACGGTTCCTGAACGGCACGCTGCTGCGGCCTCTCGGGCGGGCACTGCTGTGGGTGGGGCGGGCGGTGTTCGTGTGGCCGTCCGTGGGGCTGTGGCGGTATGTCCTGGTGCCGTCCGGCAAGGGGCTGGCGTGGCTCGGGAAGGTGCTGCTGGTCCTTCCGGCCATCGCGTTCTACCGCCATGTGCTGACTCCCCTCGGTCATGGGGCCGCATGGCTGTACGCGCGTGTGCTGACACCGATCGGGACCGGGGCGTGGGCGGCCGTGGTGTGGCTGGGGCGGTGTCTCGTCGTCGTGCCCGCGCTGTGGTCGTACCGGTGGGTTCTGGCGCCGGTGGGGCGGGTGGTCGCCTGGTGCGGGAAGGGGCTGGTGCGGCTGGTGGCGACGGCCGTCACCGGGATCGGTACGGGGCTGTACTGGATCGCCCGGATCCTGCTGGTGCTGCCCGCGCTCGCGGTGTGGCGGTGGGTGCTGGTGCCCGTCGGGCGTGTGCTCGCGGTCGTCGCGCGGGAGGCCGGGGACGCCCTCGGGCATGCCTGGCGGATCGCCGGGTACGTGTCCCTCGCCGTGGGGCGGTTTCTGGGGAGGCTCTTCCGGTGGGTGTTCGTGGAGCCGGTGCGCTGGGTGTACTGGAGTGTGCTGACGCCGGTGGGGCACGTGGTGCGCGACGCGGTGCTGCGGCCCGTCGGGAACGCCGCCCGCGCGGTGGGCCGGGCCGGCCGGCAGGCCCTCGCCGCCGCCCGCGCGTCGGTGCGGCAGGCACGTGCCGACCTCCGCCGGGCGCTGTTCGGCGAACCGGCCGCGGAACCGGGGAAACCGCAGCTCACGCACCGGCGGGAACCTGTGGCGGCGGTAACGCGTACTCTAGAAAAGAAGACCGGGTGAAGTGTTCCCGCCGACGCGGGGATGCGGCTCGGTCCGACCGCCGTACACAAGGAGTAGTTCCCCTGGGCAAGCGACAGCCCGAAGGCCCGCCGCCCGCACCCGCGGTGCAGCGCATCCGACTGCGCTACACCAAGCGCGGCCGCCTCCGGTTCACCAGCCACCGTGACTTCCAGCGCGCCTTCGAGCGTGCGCTGCGCCGCGCCGAGGTGCCGATGGCGTACTCGGCGGGGTTCACACCGCACCCGAAGGTGTCGTACGCCAATGCCGCACCCACCGGCACGGGCAGTGAGGCGGAGTATCTGGAGATCGCGCTCACCGAGCCGCGTGACCCGGAGCGGCTCCGGGTCCTCCTCGACGAGTCGATGCCCGCCGGACTCGACATCATCGAGGCGGTCGAGGCCCGCACCTCGGGTCTGGCCGACCGGCTGACGGCTTCCGTGTGGGAGCTGCGGCTGGACGGCGTCGGCCCCGAGGACGCCCGCCGCGCGGTGGACGTCTTCAACGCGGCCGAGACCGTCGAGGTCCAGCGCCGGACCAAGAACGGCATCCGCACCTTCGACGCCCGCCCGGCGGTCGTGGGCCTGGAGAGCGCGGAGACGTACTCGTCGCGGCCTGATAGGCCGACCGACCGGCCCTGTGCGATACTGCGGCTGGTTGTTCGGCACGTGACGCCTGCCGTACGACCCGACGACGTCCTGTCCGGTCTCCGCGCCGTGGCCGACCTGGCGCCGCCGGTCCCCGCAGCGGTGACCAGGCTGGCGCAGGGGCTGCTCGATGAAGAGACCGGCACGGTGACCGACCCGCTCGCGCCCGACCGCGAGGCAGCAGCGACCGAGCCGCAACCGGCCGGCGCCACTGCCACCGCGACGGCGCCGGCGTAAGGAAGGTCCCGCGAAGGGACGGATGTCGTAAGCGCCGCCCTCGAACTCGGGAGCCACCTGGGTCGGGCAGCGCACCGACCACAAGACTTTCGCCAGGCCGTACGCATTCGGTGTACGGAACCGGCGAGACAGGACACAGAGTGCTCCCGTGCGGCGCCCGCGCCCCGGACGGCGGCGATCGCGCACCGCGCGAGCCGCGGACGTCACCGGCATCGCCGGACCAGGTGCGGCGCCCGGGAGCCTGACGGGAGAAACGCCCGCATGCTCGAACCGATCGAGCCCACCGAGGGCTCCGAACCGAACACCCCCAGCGACACCCTGCCGCCGAGGCGGCGGCGCCGTGCCGCGTCCCGCCCGGCGGGCCCGCCCGCCGGGGCGGCCGAGGTGACGGCCGAGACCGTCGCGCCGGCCATACCGGCCGCGGAGGCCCCCGAGCCCGATGAGCTCGGGGAGCAGGAGGGCGTCGAGGCCGAGGCGGAGCAGGAGGCCGAGCCCGTCGAGGCCCCGGCCGCCGCGCCCCGGCGTCGTCGTGTGGTCCGCCGCGCGGCCGCGCCGGCCGGGGCACCCGAGTCGGCGGAGGCCGCCGAGACCGTCGTACCGGCGACGCCCGCCACGCCCGGGACGGCTCCCGCTCCCGAGCAGCCCGCCGTCGCCGCGGACACGGCCGAGGACGCGGCCCCGCGCCGTACCCGGCGCCGTGCGACCCGCAGCGTGACCTCGCCGACGGCGACCACCGCGACCACCGAAACCCCCAAGACCGCCCCCGCGGCCCCGGAGACCGCCCCCGAGGCCGGGGAAGCCGTGCCCGAGGACGCCGCTCCGCGCCGTTCCCGGCGTCGCGCCACGCGCGGCGTGACCTCCTCGGAGGTGTCCACCGAGACCGCCGAGGCCACGACCGAGGCCCCCGCGGCCCCGGAGACCGCCCCCGAGGCCGGGGAAGCCGTGGCCGAGGACGCCGCTCCGCGCCGTTCCCGGCGTCGTGCCACGCGGCGTGCCGACGCGCCCGCCGCCGAGGAGACCCCGGTGGCCGAGGCCCCTGAGCCCGCACCGGCCCCCGAACCCGTGCAGGCCCCTGAGCCCGCGCAGGCCTCCACGCCCGTTCAGGCCCCCGGGTCCGTCACCGACGAGGCCGCTCCGCGGCGCCGGCGCCGGGTGGTCCGCAAGGCCGCCGCCGGCTTCGCCGAGCCCGCCGCGTCCGGCGAGGCGGAGACCCCGTCGCGGCGCCCCGCGCGTCCGGCCGTCGCCGTGTTCCAGCCGCCGGTGTTCACCGAGCCCCGCTTCCAGACCCCCGAGCGGGCCGCCGCCGAAGCGGCCGCCGAGGTCGCCGCACCGGCGGCGGAGCCGGAGCGGGCCGAGGAGCCGGCCGAGGAGCTGCCCGCCGCCTCCCGCCGCCGTCGCCGGCGCCGGGGCGAGGAGCCCGAGGCCGCTCCCGAGACCCGCGCCGAGGACGAGGCGGAGGAGACCGAGGAGCAGGCCGAGGACCACGCCGAGGCCGACGACGACCAGGACGACAGCGAGGCCGCCGGTTCGCGCCGTCGCCGTCGCCGCGGCGGCCGTCGCCGCCGGCGTGGTGACTCCGTCGAGACCGACGCCGAGGGCGGCGAGCCCGCGGACGTCTCCGCCGAGCAGGCCGCCCAGGACGCCGAGGACACCGCCGAGCAGGTCGAGGAGGACGCCGAGGAGGAGGCCGAGCAGGCCGAGGACCGCGAGGACTCCGGGTCCAGCAGCAGCCGGCGCCGTCGTCGCCGTCGTCGCCGCGCCGGTGACGGCGGCGGCGAGGCCGAGACGACCGCCGACGACCCCGAGCGCACCGTCGTCAAGGTCCGCGAGCCGCGTCCGAAGGCCGAGCCGTCGGACGAGGTGCAGTCCATCAAGGGCTCCACGCGTCTGGAGGCGAAGAAGCAGCGCCGCCGCGAGGGCCGTGAGCAGGGCCGCCGCCGGGTGCCGATCATCACCGAGGCCGAGTTCCTGGCCCGCCGCGAGGCCGTCGAGCGCGTGATGGTGGTCCGCCAGCACGGCGACCGTACGCAGATCGGCGTCCTGGAGGACGACGTGCTCGTCGAGCACTACGTCAACAAGGAGCAGGCGACCTCGTACGTCGGCAACGTCTACCTCGGCAAGGTGCAGAACGTGCTGCCGTCGATGGAGGCCGCCTTCATCGACATCGGCAAGGGCCGCAACGCCGTGCTGTACGCCGGTGAGGTCAACTTCGAGGCGCTCGGCATGTCGGGCGGCCCGCGCCGCATCGAGTCCGCGCTGAAGTCCGGCCAGTCGGTCCTGGTGCAGGTCACCAAGGACCCGATCGGCCACAAGGGTGCCCGCCTCACCAGCCAGGTCTCCCTCCCGGGCCGCTACCTCGTGTACGTCCCCGAGGGCTCGATGACCGGCATCAGCCGCAAGCTGCCCGACACCGAGCGGGCCCGGCTGAAGACCATCCTCAAGAAGATCGTCCCCGAGGACGCGGGCGTCATCGTGCGCACCGCCGCCGAGGGCGCGAGCGAGGAGGAGCTGCGCCGGGACGTCGAGCGGCTGCAGGCGCAGTGGGAAGAGATCAAGAAGAAGGCCAAGAACGGTGCCGGCAGCGCGCCGACGCTGCTGTACGGCGAGCCGGACATGACCGTCCGGGTCGTGCGGGACATCTTCAACGAGGACTTCTCCAAGGTCGTCGTCAGCGGTGACGACGCCTGGGAGACCATCCACGGGTACGTGTCGCACGTGGCGCCGGACCTGGCCGGGCGGCTGTCCAGGTGGACCAGCGAGGTCGACGTCTTCGCCACCTACCGGATCGACGAGCAGCTCGCCAAGGCGCTGGACCGCAAGGTGTGGCTGCCCAGCGGCGGTTCACTGGTGATCGACCGGACCGAGGCGATGGTCGTGGTCGACGTCAACACCGGCAAGTTCACCGGCCAGGGCGGCAACCTGGAGGAGACGGTCACCAGGAACAACCTGGAGGCGGCCGAGGAGATCGTGCGCCAGCTCCGGCTGCGCGACCTCGGCGGCATCATCGTCATCGACTTCATCGACATGGTGCTGGAGTCCAACCGGGACCTGGTGCTGCGGCGCCTGCTGGAGTGCCTGGGCCGGGACCGTACGAAGCACCAGGTCGCCGAGGTGACCTCGCTGGGTCTGGTGCAGATGACCCGCAAGCGGGTCGGCCAGGGCCTGCTGGAGTCGTTCTCGGAGACCTGCGTCCACTGCAACGGGCGCGGTGTCATCGTGCACCTGGACCAGCCCGCGGCCGCAGGTGGCGGCGGCAAGCGCCGGAAGCGGGCGCGGGCCGGCGCGGCGGACCAGCCGCACGAGCACGAGCACGAGGTGATCGTGGGCGTGGAGACGGCCGAGGAGGAGGCGGAGACGGAGACGGCGGCCGAGGTCGCCGCCGAGACCGCCGAGCCGGTCGCGCTCCCCGCACCCGAGTTCGTCCCCGACGAGGAGCTGTACAGCAGCGCCGCCGAGGCGGAGGCCGCGGCCACCCGTGGGCGCACGCGCCGCCGGGCGAGCCGGCGGGTGTCGGCTCCGGCGGGCGCGCCGAAGCGGTCGGCCAGGGCCGAGCGGCGGAAGGCCGAGGAGGCCGAGGCCGAGGTTCCGACGGCGCAGGACGTGACGGCCGCCGAGGAGGCCGCGCGTCCGGTGCGGCCGGAGCCGGCCGCCGAGGCGCTGGCCGAGCCCGCGGCCGTCGAGGACGCGGTGGTCCCCGAGCCGGTCGAGCCGGCCGCGGAGGAGGCCGCGCCCAAGGGCCGTACGCGTCGCCGGGCCACCCGCAAGGTGTCCGCGCCGGCCGGTTCACCGGCGGGGGCGGAGGTCGCGGTGGTGACGGTCGCGGAGCCCGCGGCCCCGGTCGCCGAGGCGCCCGCGCCGAAGCCCGAGGAGGTCCCGTCCGAGGCACCCGCCGAGGCGTCCGACGGGACCGCGGCCCCGGCCCGTCCGCGCCGCCGCGCGGTGCGCAAGCCGAGCACGCCGACCGCGTCCGAGGAGACGGCCGTCGTGGTCGTCCCGTCGGCGGCGACGGAGACGGCGACGGACACGGCGCCTGCCGAGGAAGCCGAGCCCGAGACCGAGGCCGTAGCCGGGACCGAGGCCGCCCCGGCCAAGAAGACCGCCCGCAAGGCGGCCAAGAAGGCCACGGCGAAGAAGGCCGCCACGAAGAAGACGGCGGCCAAGAAGACCGCCGCCAAGAAGACGACGGCCAAGAAGGCGGCGGCCAAGACCACCAAGTCGGCCGCCACCAAGACGACCACCGCCAAGACGACCGCGAAGAAGGCGGCGTCGAAGAAGACCGCGGCGGCCCGGCAGCCGTCGTCGTCGGTGACCGCCTCGACAGAGGACTGATCCCCGGATCGTTCGGTGATCGTGATCCGCCCCCGGTCCCGCCCGGGGGCGGATCATTTGTGTCGTGAGAGTGGCCACGGTGGGTTCGAATACGTGAATGGCCGGTGAATCGTTGTTCCCGCCACGTGGTTATGATGTGCCGACAGATTGACTGCGAAATCAGACAAACAGGGGCTTTCGGTCCCTATCAAGGTCCACAGTATTGGGGCGCCACACGTGAAGGCTCTCGTTCTTTCCGGGGGAGCGGGGACCCGCCTCCGTCCGATCACCCACACCTCCGCCAAGCAGCTCGTACCGGTCGCCAACAAGCCGGTGCTCTTCTACGGCCTGGAGGCGATCGCCGACGCGGGGATCACCGAGGTCGGGATCATCGTCGGTGACACCGCGGACGAGATCCGTGAGGCGGTGGGGGACGGATCCCGGTTCGGCATCGAGGTCACCTACATCCCGCAGGAAGCGCCCCTGGGGCTCGCGCACGCCGTGCTCATCGCCCAGGACTTCCTCGGCGACGACGACTTCGTCATGTACCTCGGTGACAACTTCATCGTCGGCGGCATCACCGGCCTGGTGGAGGAGTTCCGCACCGAGCGGCCCGACGCGCAGATCCTGCTGACCAAGGTCCCCAACCCCACCTCCTTCGGTGTCGCCGAACTCGGCGCCGACGGCCGCGTGGTGGGCCTGGAGGAGAAGCCGAAGCAGCCGAAGAGCGATCTGGCCCTCGTCGGCGTCTACCTGTTCACCCCGGCCATACACGAGGCGGTCCGCTCCATCGAGCCGTCCTGGCGCGGCGAGCTGGAGATCACGCACGCCATCCAGTGGCTGATCGACGAGAAGCGCGACGTCCGCTCCACCACGATCTCCGGCTACTGGAAGGACACCGGCAACGTCACCGACATGCTGGAGGTCAACCGGTCCGTCCTGGAGACCCTGGAGCCCCACGACGCGGGCACGGTGGACGAGACCAGCGAGATCATCGGCCGGGTGCGCATCGAGGAAGGCGCCCGGGTCAGCGGCAGCCGGATCGTCGGACCCGCCGTCATCGGCGCCGGTACGGTGGTCAACGACGCGTACATCGGTCCCTTCACCTCGGTGTCCGAGGGCTGCCGGATCGAGGACAGCGAAATCGAGTACTCCATCGTCCTGCGGGGCGCGTCCGTGACCGGCGTGCGCCGGGTGGAGGCCTCGCTCATCGGGCGCGACGTCGAGGTCACGCCCGCCCCCCGTAACCCCAAGGCCCACCGGCTCGTGCTCGGTGATCACAGCAAGGTGCAGATCTCCTCATGACTACCAGGATCCTGGTGACCGGCGGTGCCGGCTTCATCGGCTCGCACTACGTCCGTACGCTGCTCGGCCCCCAGGGCCCCGGTGACGTCGCGGTCACCGTCCTGGACAAGCTGACGTACGCGGGCAACCCGGCCAACCTCGACGAGGTGCGCGAGCACCCCGGGTTCGCCTTCGTGCAGGGCGACATCTGCGACCCGGAGCTGGTCGGCAAGCTGATGGCCGAGCACGACCAGGTGGTGCACTTCGCCGCCGAGTCCCACGTCGACCGGTCCATCGACGGCGGCGCGGAGTTCGTCCGCACGAACGTGGTCGGCACGCACACGCTCGTCGACGCCGCGCACCGGGCCGGCATCGAGACCTTCGTGCACATCTCCACCGACGAGGTCTACGGCTCGATCGACGAGGGCTCCTGGCCCGAGACCCACCCGCTGGAGCCCAACTCGCCCTACTCCTCGGCGAAGGCGTCCAGCGACCTGATCGCGCTGTCCTACCACCGCACCCACGGCCTGGACGTCCGCGTCACCCGCTGCTCCAACAACTACGGGCACCACCACTTCCCCGAGAAGGTCATCCCCCTCTTCGTCACCAACCTCCTCGACGGCAAGAAGGTCCCGCTGTACGGCGACGGCGGCAACGTCCGCGACTGGCTGCACATCGACGACCACGTCCAGGGCATCGAACTGGTCCGCACCAAGGGCCGCGCGGGCGAGATCTACAACATCGGCGGCGGCACCGAGCTCTCCAACAAGGAGCTCACCGAGCTGCTCCTGAAGGCGTGTGGCGCCGACTGGGAGACCAGCGTCGAGTACGTCCAGGACCGCAAGGGCCACGACCGCCGCTACTCCGTCGACTGCACGAAGATCCGCGAGGAACTCGGCTACGAGCCCCGCAAGAGTTTCGAGCAGGGCCTCGCCGAGACCGTCCAGTGGTACCGCGACAACCGCGCCTGGTGGGAGCCGCTGAAGGAGCGCGCGGCGCTGAGCTGACGCCGCCACCCGTCTCACGCGGGCCCGGGACCGTCCCGGGCCCGTTCAGGCATTTCCCGCGGGCCCCGGACCCCGCCCGGGGCCCGCGCCATCCGGCACGGAGGAGACAGGAAGAGGGATGAACCCGACAGAGGAACAGGGGAACACGCCGGCCGGCTGGCTGGTCACCGGGGCGGGCGGCATGCTCGGCCAGGACGTGCTGGCCCGGCTGGCCGCGGCCGGGGAGCAGGCCACCGCCCTGGACCGCGCGGCGCTGGACCTCACGGACGCCGACGCCGTGCGGCGGGCGCTCGCACACCACCGGCCGGCCGTGGTCGTCAACTGCGCCGCCTGGACCGCCGTGGACGACGCCGAGACCCGCGAGGCCGAGGCGCTCGCGATCAACGGCGACGGCCCGGCCCACCTCGCCGCCGCCTGCGCCCGCACCGGCGCCGTCCTGCTCCACGTCTCCACCGACTACGTCTTCGCGGGCGACGCCACGACGCCGTACGCGGAGGACGCCCCCACCGCGCCGCGCAGCGCCTACGGCCGCACCAAGCTGGCCGGCGAGCAGGCCGTCCTGAAGACCCTCCCCGACAGCGGTTACGTCGTGCGCACCGCCTGGCTGTACGGAGCGGGCGGAGGCAACTTCGTCCGTACGATGATCAAGCTGGAAGGTCTCAAGGACACCCTCGACGTCGTCGACGACCAGCGCGGCCAGCCCACCTGGAGCGCCGACCTGGCCGGTCTGCTGGTCGAGCTGGGGCGGGGCGCCCTGGCCGGCACCGCCCCGGCGGGCGTCTACCACGGCACCAGCTCCGGCGAGACCACCTGGTACGGCCTCACCCGCGAGATCTTCCGCCTGCTCGGCGCCGACCCGGACCGGGTCCGCCCCACCACCAGCGAGGCGTTCGTCCGCCCCGCCCCCCGTCCGGCCTACAGCGTGCTCGGCCACGAGCGCTTCGCCACGGCCGGCATCGAGCCGCTGCGCGACTGGCGCGCGGCCCTCACCGAGGCGTTCCCGGAGATCCACCGGGTCCACAAGAAGGAGAACCCGGCGTGACAGTCAAGGTCAGTGTCGTCATCGCGGTCTACAACCCGGGCAAGTACGTCGAGGACTGCGTCAACGGCCTGCTCCGGCAGAGCCTCACCCCCGACGAGTTCGAGGTCTTCTTCGTCGACGACGGATCCACCGACGAGACCCCCGCCCGGCTGGACCAGCTGGCGGCCGAGCACCCCCACTTCCACGTCATCCACCAGGAGTCCTCCGGCTGGTCCGGAAAGCCCCGCAACACCGGCATCGACGCCGCCCGCGGCGAGTACGTCATGTTCGTCGACCACGACGACTGGCTCGGCGACGAAGCCCTCGAGCGGATGTACGACTACGGCAAGGCGAACGAGGCCGACGTGGTCGTGGGCAAGATGGCGGGCATCGGCCGCCCGGTCCCGCAGGAGCTGTTCCGGGTCAACCGGCCGCGCGCGACGGTGGAGAACGCGCCGCTGATCGACAGCCTCACCCCGCACAAGATGTTCCGGCGGGAGTTCCTCCAGCAGCACAACATGCGCTTCAAGGAGGGCCGCCGCCGGCTGGAGGACCACGTCTTCGTCGTCGAGGCCTACCTGCGGGCGAAGAGCGTCGCCGTCCTGGGCGACTACCTGTGCTACTACCACATCACCCGTGACGACGGCTCCAACGCCGGCTTCCAGCGCTTCGACCCGGTCGGCTACTTCGCCAACCTCCGCGAGGCCCTCGACGTGGTCGAGGAGCTCACCGAGCCCGGCCCGCTGCGCGACAAGCTGTTCAGCCGCTGGCTGCGCAACGAGATGGTCGAGCGGCTGCGCGGCAGCCGGCTGCTCAAGCTCCCCGAGGACTACGCCGAGGAGCTGTACCGCGAGATCCGCGGGGTGGTCACCGAGCGTTTCGGGCCGGGCGTGTTCCAGCGGGTCGCCCCCACCCAGCGGGTGGTGGCCGGACTGGTCGCCGCCGACCTCTACGAGGACGTCTGCGCCCTCGCCCACTGGGAGGCCGGGATCAAGCCCACCGGCACACTCGACTCCCTGGCCTGGGAGGACGGTGTCCTGAACATCGGCTTCACCTCCGAGTACCAGGTCGACGGCGAGCCGATGACCTTCCGCCGGGAGGACGGGCGCGACCTGCTCGGCCTGCCGCTCTCCGAGAAGGCGCTCAAGGCGCTGGCCGACCAGGACATCTCCCTGGCCGCCCCGGTCGACAAGAGCGACGTGGACCTGGTGGTCCGCCACCGCGAGACCGCCACGCAGTACTACCTCCCGGTCGAGTGCGAGGCGCACCGCCTGGACGCGGGGGACGGCTCCTTCCGGCAGCGGATCACCACGCGCGCCGTCCTCGACCCGGAGACGGCGGCCGCGGGCAAGCCCCTGGACAAGGGCCTGTGGGACCTGCACCTGCGCATCAAGTCCTGCGGCTGGAGCAAGGAGACCCGGCTCGGCGCGGTGCGCGGCGAGGACGTGGACGCCGGACGGCTGGCCGCGCTCACCGGTGAGCCGCGGCGGCTGGTGCTGCCGTACTGGACCGACGGGCCGGGCAACCTCTCCCTCGACGTCGACCAGCACACGAACAAGCTGGAGCGCGAGGCGGTGGCCCTGATGGACCCGGCCCGGGCCGTGGTCGAGGGCTCCACCGTGCGGCTCCCGCTGCCGCTGCACGGCACGGCGGACGCCGGGGACCCGGTGCGGCTCCGCTTCGAGCGCAAGAACGTGGGCAAGTACCCGGCCGACGCCGTGACCGACGGCCGTACCGTGACCGCCACGCTGCCGCTGGAGAAGCTCACCGGCAAGCGCTGGGCCGTCCGGATCGGCGTGCCGTCGGCCGGCCGCGGCGAGGCGAAGTGGACCCGGCTCCCGGTCGACGTGGTGGTCGCCGCCGACGGCACCGCCCGGGTGATCGACCGGCACACCCCGCCGGCCGGGAAGAAGCCCGCGCCGAAGCAGTCCGCCCGGCCCCGCCCCCTGTGGCGCCGGGCCGCCGGCCGGGTCAAGCGCGCACTGATGAACAAGCAGAAGAAGAGCTGAGGACACCTTCGATGCGACCCCTTTCCCTCTCCGGTGCCTGGGTGCACGAGCCGAAGATCTTCCCCGACGGCCGGGGCAGCTTCCACGAGTGGTTCAAGGCCCCGGTCTTCACCGAGGCGGCGGGCCACCCGCTGACGCTCGCCCAGGCCAACATGTCCGTCTCCAGCCGGGGCACCCTGCGCGGCATCCACTTCGCCGACGTGCCGCCCGGCCAGGCCAAGTACGTCAAGTGCGTGCGCGGCGCGGTCCTCGACGTGATCGTGGACATCCGGACCGGCTCGCCCACCTTCGGCCAGTGGGAGGCGGTCCGCCTGGACGACCGGGACCACCACGCGGTCTACCTCTCCGAGGGCCTCGGCCACGGCTTCATGGCGCTCACCGACGACGCCACCGTGGTCTACCTCTGCTCCGAGGGGTACGCCCCCGAGCGGGAGCACGGCATCCACCCCCTCGACCCGGCCGTCGGCATCGACTGGCCCGCCGAGCTCACCCCGCTGCTGTCCGCCAAGGACGAGCAGGCCCCCACCCTGGCCGAGGCCCGCGACCAGGGCCTCCTTCCCTCCTACGAGGCGTGCGTGGCCTACCGGGAGGGCCTCGGCCGCTGAACCGTCCGGGTCGGGCCGGCCTCCGCGGGGGCCGGTTTGACCCGTTCGGCCACGGCCCGTAACCTTGACCGTCGGCGTGTCCATCGGGGCCGCCACGTCCCCGTAAACCTCTTCCTTCCGGGTGCTCCGGTGTCCGGGAGAGGTCGTCCGTGTTCTCGGCCGGACGGCTGGCCTGCGGGGATGCCGTTCTTCGAGTGAGAGTGAGATCCGCGTGTACGCCATCGTGCGCAGCGGTGGCCGCCAGCACAAGGTCGCTGTCGGTGACATCGTTGAGGTTGACAAGATTTCCACCGCCAAGGTGGGCGACACGGTCGAGCTCTCGACCCTGCTCGTCGTCGACGGCGACGCTGTGACCAGCGACCCGTGGGTGCTGGCCGGCATCAAGGTCCAGGCCGAGGTCGTGGACCACCACAAGGGCCAGAAGATCGACATTCTGCGCTACAAGAACAAGACCGGCTACCGCCGTCGTCAGGGCCACCGCCAGCAGTACACGGCGATCAAGGTCACTGAGATCCCCGCGGCTGCGAAGTAAGGGACTGAGGAGACATGGCACACAAGAAGGGCGCATCGTCCACCCGGAACGGTCGCGACTCGAACGCCCAGCGGCTCGGCGTGAAGCGCTTCGGCGGTCAGGCCGTCAACGCGGGTGAGATCCTGGTCCGCCAGCGCGGCACCCACTTCCACCCGGGCGCCGGTGTCGGCCGCGGCGGCGACGACACGCTGTTCGCCCTGCAGGCCGGTGCGGTGCAGTTCGGCACCCACCGTGGCCGCAAGGTCGTGAACATCGTTCCGGTCGCCTGATCGGAAGCTTTCGCGAGGCGGACCTCACTTCCCGGTCGGGAAGGCGGGTCCGCCTTTCGCGTGTTAAGACAACACATCCCTGATACGTCTCTGGAGGCACCCCACCATGACCACCTTCGTGGACCGCGTCGAACTGCACGTCGCCGCGGGTAACGGAGGCCACGGCTGTGCCTCCGTCCACCGTGAGAAGTTCAAGCCGCTCGGCGGACCCGACGGCGGGAACGGCGGACGCGGCGGCGATGTGATCCTCACCGTCGACCAGTCCGTGACGACCCTCCTGGACTACCACCACTCCCCGCACCGCAAGGCCACCAACGGCAAGCCCGGCGAGGGCGGCAACCGCAGCGGCAAGGACGGGCAGGACCTGGCCCTCCCCGTGCCGGACGGGACCGTCGTCCTGGACAAGGCCGGCAACGTGCTCGCGGACCTGGTCGGGCACGGGACGTCGTACGTCGCCGCCCAGGGCGGACGCGGCGGGCTCGGCAACGCCGCCCTCGCCTCCGCGCGCCGCAAGGCGCCCGGGTTCGCGCTGCTCGGCGAGCCGGGGGACCTCCAGGACATCGTCCTGGAGCTCAAGACCGTCGCCGACGTGGCGCTGGTCGGGTACCCGAGCGCCGGCAAGTCGTCGCTGATCTCCGTGCTCAGCGCCGCCAAGCCGAAGATCGCCGACTACCCCTTCACCACCCTCGTCCCGAACCTCGGTGTCGTCACCGCCGGGTCGACCGTCTACACCATCGCCGACGTGCCCGGCCTCATCCCCGGCGCCAGCCAGGGCAAGGGGCTCGGCCTGGAGTTCCTGCGCCACGTCGAGCGGTGCAGCGTGCTCGTGCACGTGCTGGACACCGCCACGCTGGAGTCCGAGCGCGACCCCGTCTCCGACCTCGACATCATCGAGGAGGAGCTGCGGCAGTACGGCGGTCTCGGCGACCGTCCCCGCATCGTCGTCCTCAACAAGATCGACGTCCCCGACGGCAAGGACCTCGCCGAGATGGTCCGCCCCGACCTGGAGGCGCGCGGCTACCGCGTCTTCGAGGTGTCGGCCGTCGCCCACACGGGGCTGAGGGAGCTGTCGTTCGCGCTCGCCGAGCTGGTGGCCCAGGCGCGGGCGGCCAGGCCCAAGGAGGAGGCGACCCGCATCGTCATCCGGCCCAAGGCCGTGGACGACGCCGGCTTCACCGTCACCCGCGAGGACATCGACGGGGAGCCGCTGTTCCGCGTGCGCGGCGAGAAGCCCGAACGCTGGGTCCGCCAGACCGACTTCAACAACGACGAGGCCGTCGGCTACCTCGCCGACCGGCTCAACCGCCTCGGCGTCGAGACCGAGCTGATGAAGGCCGGCGCCCGTAACGGTGACGGCGTCGCCATCGGCCCCGAGGAGAACGCGGTCGTCTTCGACTGGGAGCCGACCGTCACGGCCGGCGCGGAGATGCTCGGCCGGCGCGGCGAGGACCACCGCTTCGAGGCACCCCGCCCGGCCGCCCAGCGACGCCGCGACAAGCAGGCCGAACGGGACGAGTCGGAGCGGGAGTACGACGACTTCGAGCCGTTCTAGCCGGTGCGGTGACGGCGGGTGCGGTGACGGCGGGTGAGGTCGTGGTGAACACCCGGGCAACCAACGGGTGTTCCGGCCGGTCGTACTGAACGGCAACCCGACCGGTTCTACGACAGGACGCCCGCCATGGCCGCGCCTTCCCCACGCCACAGGAACCTCACCCGCCCCGCCCGGATCGCGCTCGCGACCGGTGCGGCACTCGTCGTCGCCGGCACCCTCGCGGTGCCCGGCGCGTACGCGGCACCCGCCGACGGGCCGGCCGCCGGCGCCGCGCAGCCGCGCGACGACTTCAACGGCGACGGCTACGCCGACCTCGCCGTCGCCGCCCCCACCGCGACCGTCGCCGGCAAGAAGGGCGCCGGCTACGTCGCCGTGGTGTACGGGTCGGCGAGCGGCCTGCGCACCGCGACCCGGCAGGTCCTCCACCAGAACACCGCCGGTGTCCCCGGCAGCGTGGAGACGGACGACGAGTTCGGCAGCGCGCTCACCACCGCCGACCTCGACCAGGACGGCTACGCCGATCTCGTCGTCGGCGTCGGCCGCGAGGACACCGCCGACGGCGGCGAGGACTCCGGGCTGGTGGAGGTGGTGTGGGGCGGCCCCCAGGGGCTGTCCGGCGGTGCCGCGCTCGCCTCGGGGGGAAACGCGTACGACGGCCTCGGAGCCGCCGGCCACCTGACCACCGGGGACGTCGACGGCGACGGCGCCCCGGACGTCGTGACCGTCGAGAACCTGCACGACCTGCGGATCCTCAAGGGCCCCTTCGGCCGGGACGGTGCCGGTACGGGCGGCGAACAGACCGTCAGGGACGTGTACGACAGCCGGGTCCTCGACCTCGCCGCCGGTGACGTCAACGGCGACGGTCTCACCGACGTCGTCGCCACCGAGAACGACGGCGACGAGTACGACGCCCGCCGGGTCGTGTACTGGCTGGGCGACCGCACCGCGCTCAACCCCTTCACCCTCGTCTACGACATCGACGGCGCGGGCCTCCAGGGCGGTGAGAACCTCGACGTCGGGGACGTGAACGCCGACGGGTACGACGACATCGTGGTCGGCCGGGCCGTGGACGGCTACGACAGCGACCTCGACAACCCGTACGTCAAGGGCGGCCGGGTCACCTGGATCCCCGGCACCCCCGAGGGCCCCGACGGGGTGAAGGCCGTCTTCCTCAACCAGGACCGCCCCGGTGTGCCGGGCACGGCCGAGGACGACGACGCCTTCGGCACCGACGTCCACATCGGCGACGTCGACGGCGACGGCTACCAGGACGTCGTCACCGGAGTCCCCGGCGAGGACCTCGGCAGCGTGTCCGCGGCCGGCGCCGTCGTCGTCCTGCGCGGCACCGCGCACGGGCTCACCGGCACCGGCGGCCTGACGGTCACCCAGAACACCGCGAACGTGCCCGGCACCGCCGAGAAGAACGACAAATTCGGCGGCGCCACCCACCTCGGCGACACCAACGGCGACGGGCTCGCCGACCTCGTCGTCGGCGCGCCGGGGGAGAACTCCGGCGCCGGGTCGGTGTGGTACTTCCGCTCCACCCCGACGGCCGTAGCGGGGAGCGCCGGGACCTTCGGCGCGGGCACCCTCGGCACGGTGGCGACCGGGGCGGGGCTGGGCACCGCCTTCACCGGCTGACCCGTACGGGCGCCGGCGGCCGTCGCCCGCCGCTCACCCGGCGGACCCGTCGTGGCCACGGGATGTTCCCGTGCCGCGGCGGGTTTCCCGTTGTCCCCCTGCTTGTCATGCGCGCGAACCTCGGTGTTCAGCGGGCGGACCGTCCGGACCGCGAGCTTCCCAGTGTCCGAGTGTCGTACGACGCAGGGGAGTTCGCCCGATGTCCGGAGCAGTCCAGCCCGACCGCCGCCGCGTCCTGACCGCCGGTGCCGCCGTACTCGGCGCCGCCGCATCCGCCCAGCTGTGGCTGCCGGCCACCGCGCACACGGCCGAAGTGAAGCTGCCCGACGGAGTGTTCAGCCTGGGGGTGGCCTCCGGCGACCCGCTGCCCGACGGGGTCGTCCTGTGGACCCGGCTCGCCCCGGACCCGCTGAACGGCGGCGGCATGCCCGGCCGCACCGTGGCCGTGGAGTGGCAGGTCGCCCGGGACGCCCGCTTCAAGAAGGTCGTCCGCCGGGGCGTCGCCCCGGCCCGGCCCGCGTACGGGCACAGCGTCCACGTGGACGTACGCGGGCTGCGCCCGGACACCACGTACTGGTTCCGCTTCCGCGCCGGCGGCCAGCTCTCGCGCGTCGGCCGCACCCGCACCGCGCCCGCCCCGTACAGCTCCGGCGGCCGTCTGAAGGTCGCGCTCGCCTCCTGCCAGAACTGGCAGCACGGCTACTTCACCCCGTACGCCGACATGCTGGACCAGGACCCGGACGTCGTGGTGTTCGTCGGCGACTACATCTACGAGTCCACGCCCTCGGCGACCGGCGTACGCCGCCACGAGGGCACCGGTGAGCCGTACAGTCTCACCCAGTACCGCAACCGGTACGCCCAGTACCACTCCGACCCGGACCTCGCGGAGATGCACGCGAACGCGCCCTTCGTGGTCACCTTCGACGACCACGAGGTCGACAACGACTTCGCCGGCGAGATCCCGCAGGACCCCGACAAGCAGGCGCACGACCCGTTCGTCGCCCGGCTGACGGCCGCCTACCAGGCGTACTACGAGCACATGCCGGTCCGTGCCACCGCCGTCCCGAACGGCCCGCACATCCGGATGTACCGCCGGCTGGAGTTCGGCCGGCTGGCCCGGCTCAACGTGCTGGACACCCGCCAGTACCGCAGCGACCAGGCCACCAGCCAGGAAGGCGCCCAGGACCCGTCGCTGACCATGCTCGGGGCCGCGCAGAAGCGCTGGCTGGTCGACGGGCTGCGCGACTCGCCGGCCCGCTGGAACCTGATCGCCTCGCAGATCATGATGGCCGAGACCGACATCCGGGTCGGTGAGGGCAAGCTCTGGTACTACGACGCCTGGGACGGCTACCAGACCGAACGCAACGCGCTGCTCCAGGAGTTCCGGCGGGTCAGCAACCCCGTCGTCCTCACCGGTGACCGCCATCTGACGATGATCAGCGACCTCAAGGCGGACTTCGCCGATCCGGGGTCGGAGGCCGTGGGCGCCGAGTTCGTCGGTACGTCCATCTCCAGCAACGGTGACCAGGACCACGCCGCGTTCCGCGCGCAGTGGGACCCGCTGCGTGCGGACAACCCGCACTGGAAGCTGCTCGACGCCCACCGCGGGTACCACCTGTTCGACATCCGTCGCGACGGCATCGACGCGCGGGTGCGGGTGGTGGACACGGTGCTGCGGCCGCGGGCCACGTCCAGCACGCTGGCCGCGCTGCGGGTGGAGGCGGGGAGGCCGGGCGTGCGTCTGGTCTGAGCGGGGCGGGGGTGGGGCGCGGCCCGGCGTTTTCACGGGGTGCCCCGTGCCGGTGTGGGCCGGGGGTGGGGCGCGCGGCCCGGCGTTCGCGGGGTGCCGTCGCGCTCACCCGTGCCGCTGGGGGCACCTCCCAGGCCCTTAAGGCACTGGGGGAGGCACGACTGCCCGCGGCTGGGCGGGGGCGGGTGCTCAGGTGGGGCCCAGGTTGTTCTCACGGGATCCTCAGTGAGCCGTCCTACCGTGCCTCGGCATGGACACCGACTGTACGAGAGAAGAACTCCGCGTCCCCGCCCTCCCCGCCGGTACCCGGCTGCTGCACATCGGGCCGCACAAAACCGGCACCACCGCCGTCCAGGGCGCGCTGTTCGCCGCGAAGGAGGAGATGGCGCGGCACGGCGTCGACTTCCCGGCGCACAGCAGGCACCCGATCGAGGCCGTCCTCGCCGCCTGCGCCCGGCCCGCGATGATGGGGGACCCCGTCCCCACCGAGAGGCACTGGCGGCGGCTGCTGGACCAGGTGGTGGCCACCGGGGAGCGCACCTCCGTGATCAGCAGCGAGTTCTTCGCCGACGCCGAGGACGACGCGACGATCGCCCGGATCGTCGAGCAGCTCGGCGGAGACCGGGTGCACGTCCTGGTCACCCTGCGGCCCCTGACGCGGATCATGCCCTCGCAGTGGCAGCAGTACGTGCAGAACGGGCTGCGGCTGGGCTACGAGCCGTGGCTGGAGCACATGCTCCGCCGGGCCCCGTACGACAGGCCCACCCCCAGCTTCTGGCGCCGGCACCGGCACGACCGGCTGGTCGAGCGGTGGGCCGCGGCGACCGGTCCCGGCCGGGTGACCGTCGTCGTGGTCGACGACCGCGACCGGGACGCGCTGATGCGCACCTTCGAGGCGCTCCTCGGACTGCCCGGGGGACTGCTGCGGCCGGTCCCGGAGACCGCGAACCGTTCCCTCACCCTCGCCGAGACCGAAATGCTGCGGCACCTCAATAAGGAATTCCGCGGCAATGAGCTTCCGGAAGAGCTGTATTCGAGGCTGGTACGGCACGGCGCGATCGCACATATGAAGAACGCGTGCGGTCCCACCCCGCGTGACGTGAAGATCCGTACTCCGCAATGGGCCCTGGAGGCCGCCGCCGGGATCGGCGCCGAGACGGCCGCGCGGATCGGCTCCCTGGGCGTGCGGATCCTCGGCGACCCGGAGGCGCTGTCCCGCGTACCGGCGTCCGGGGAGCGGGCGGGCGAGCCGCGGCTCGCCCCCGAGGTGGCCGCGCAGGCCCTGTTCGGGATGCTCACCGCGGTCGCCGCGACGAACGGCACCGGCAAAGGGCGTACTGTTCACCGGACATCGTCGAAGGAACTGGTGAAGGTCCTCGGCCACCGCTGCCTGAAACGGCTGCGCCTGCGCTGAGCCGACCGGGTGGTGTCCCGCCTGTCACGCACAGCAATGACATAACTCCTGTGGAGTTACTCACAAGAATTCACCGCGGGCCCCTGGAACCCCCTGCGGGGCGCCAGGAGTCCTAGGTGAATGACAGGTGGCGCGCACATATGCGGCAGAGGTCGCTCACCTTGCACTGCGGTAACCCCAAGTGGGACCATTTCGAAGTTCCCTGTCGCCCCAAGGTAGGTCACCTGTGTCCCAGCACATAGCCAAGCCCCGTACCACCGCAGTGATCCTGGCCGGCGGTACCGGTCAGCGGGTGGGTCTCTCGATCCCCAAGCAGCTGCTGAAGATCGCCGGCAAGGCAGTCATCGAGCACACCCTGACCACCTTCGAGAAGGCCGACTCCATCGACGACATCATCGTGCTGATGGCGCCGGGGTACGTGCCCGACATCGAGAAGATCGTCGCCAAGGCCGGGTTCACGAAGGTCACCAAGGTCATCGAGGGCGGCTCGACCCGGAACGAGACCACGGAGCGGGCCATCGCCGCGCTCGGCGAGGGCCTGGCCGAGGGCGAGGACCGCAACGTCCTCTTCCACGACGCCGTGCGCCCCCTGCTGTCGCAGCGCGTCATCGACGACTGCGTGAGCGCGCTGGAGCGCTACCAGGCCGTCGACGTGGCCATCCCGTCCGCCGACACCATCATCGTCACGCGCACGCACGGCGAGGACGGCGAGTTCATCACGGAGATCCCGGACCGCTCCCGGCTGCGCCGCGGCCAGACCCCGCAGGCCTTCAAGCTGTCCACCATCCGCCGCGCCTACGAGGTCGCCGCGAACGACCCCAACTTCCAGGCCACGGACGACTGCTCGGTCGTGCTCAAGTACCTGCCGGACGTGCCGATCCACGTCGTGGCGGGCGACGAGTACAACATGAAGGTCACCCAGCCCGTCGACGTCTTCATCGCCGACAAGCTCTTCCAGCTCGCCTCCACCGCCGCGCCCGAGCAGGTCTCCGAGGAGGCCTACCGGAAGCTGCTCACCGGCAGGACCATGGTGGTCTTCGGCGGTTCGTACGGCATCGGCAAGGACATCGCCGAGCTCGCCGAGTCCTACGGCGCCACCGTCTACGCGCTGGGCCGCTCCACCACCGGCACCCACGTGGAGAACCCGGAGGAGGTCGACGACGCGCTGTCCAAGGCGTACGGCGAGACCGGCCGCATCGACTACGTCGTCAACACCGCGGGCGTGCTGCGCATCGGCAAGCTCGCCGAGACCGACAACGCCACCATCGAGGAGGCGCTGAAGGTCAACTACCTGGCCCCGGTGCAGATCGCCCGCTCCGCCTACAAGTACCTCGCCGAGACCAAGGGACAGCTGCTGCTGTACACCTCCAGCAGCTACACCCGCGGGCGCGCCGAGTACAGCCTGTACTCCTCGACCAAGGCCGCCATGGTGAACCTCACCCAGGCCCTGTCCGACGAGTGGGCCGGTGACGGCGTCCGGGTGAACTGCATCAACCCGGAGCGCACCGCCACGCCGATGCGCACCAAGGCTTTCGGACAGGAGCCGGCGGGCAGCCTGCTCTCCTCCGAGGCGGTCGCCCGGACCTCGCTCGACGTGCTGTTGTCCGAGCTCACCGGCCATGTCATCGACGTACGGCAGCAGGACCCGACGGCGGGCGCGGCGCGGGCCACCGGGTTCGAGCAGGCGCTGGCCGCGGTGCTGGACCGTCAGGACGGCGTGTAATAATTGCCGCCAAATAGCCTTCCGTAATTCAGGCCTCCGCGGCCTCCTGTTCACGTAGTCGGTCGACGGGAGTTCGCGGGGGCCTGAATCCGTACCTCCCGAATTGCGCACAGGCACAAAAACCGGCACTCCCCCCTCCAAGAGCAGGTTATCCGTGATATCCACCGCTATTCGCGTCGCCCGGGTGGGCAGCGCGGCCGAGCTGGCCGCGGCGGTCCTCATGTTGCTGGGCTTCCCCTGCCTCATGCTGGCCGCGCTCGTCCCGAGCATCCCCGCCTTCGCGGCAGCGGCCGCAGTGACGTACCTGGCGGACCACTATCTGCACCGCAAGGGCAGCTACCTGGTCAGCCGTCTCAGCAAGGTGCGGGCCGGCCTGTCGATCCGCTTCCTGATCCGACAGCTCCTGCTGATCCTGCTGCTGGCCCGCCTGTCCCTCGCGGACAACCTGATCTACTACGGGGCGATCGCCTGCTTCATCGCCTTCTACGGTCTTCAGGCCCCGCACGGCGCGCTCACCACGCTGATCCGCAACCGCCGCCGGATGCCGGTCGCCACCCGCAACGTCGACCTGGCCTCCCGCATCCGCATCCCGGACGCGCCGCCGCAGGTGCTGCTGAACCGCGCCGCGGAGAAGATGCTCCACCTCGACCTCGCGGCGGTCGTCGGCATACTGCTCGGCGCCTCCCTGGAGTCGGCCGCCGTCGGCTACACCGGTATCGGTGTCACGGTCGCCGCGGGCGTCCTGTACGTCCTCGCCCTGCTGCCCTACGTACGCGGCCGGAAGACCCCGCCGAGCCCGGAGAAGGTGCTGGACGCGGTCGACGACTGGCTGCGCGAGTACCGCCCGGAGACCGTGCTGTACTTCTCCGGCTCCAAGGACTCCGCCTACCAGGTCAACATGTGGCTGGAGACCATGGAGCAGCTGGACACCCGTCCGCTGGTCATCCTGCGCGAGCGGGTCATCCTGCAGAACCTGGCGCCCACCACGGTCCCCGTCGTCTGCGTGCCCGGAGGGGTGCACCTGATGAACATGGACCTGTCCACGGTGCGGGTCGCGCTGTACGCGGCGAACGTCGGCAAGAACATCCACATGCTGCGCGTGCCCACCATGAAGCACGTCTTCATCGGCCACGGCGACAGCGACAAGCTCGCCAGCGTCAACCCGTACAGCAAGGTCTACGACGAGGTGTGGACGGCCGGCCGCGCGGGCCGCGACCGCTACGCCATCGCCGACGTCGGTGTCCGCGACGACGACATCGTCGAGGTCGGCCGCCCGCAGCTGGCCCCGATCCAGACCTGGCAGGGCGTCCCCGACGACCGCATGCCGACGGTCCTGTACGCCCCCACCTGGGAGGGCTGGGACGACAACCCCGGCAACACCTCGATCCTGCTGGCCGGCGAGAACATCGTGAAGAAGCTGGTCAAGGCCGACCCGCCGGTGCGGGTCCTCTACAAGCCGCACCCCTTCACCGGCACCCGCAGCGCGAAGGCGAAGGCCGCCCACCAGCGGATCACCGCGCTGATCGAGAAGGCCGCCGCCGCGCGCGCCGCCGATCCGCGCTTCACCGTCGACACGGCCGCCCAGAGCGAGGCCAGGGCCGAGCTGGCCCGCATCGAGGCCCGGCTGGCGGAGCTGACCGGCGGCACCGACAAGGGCGACGAGGCCGAGGCCTCCCGCGACGGGGTGGCCGACGTGGCCCGGCACGAGGAGACCGCCCGGCTGCGCGCCGAGTGGAACACCGCGTACTGGCGCTCCGTCCCCGACTGGGAGCACCGCGTCATCACGGGCGCCGAGCCGCGCCTGTACGACTGCTTCAACGTCTCCGACGCGATGGTCTCCGACATCTCCAGCGTGGTCTCCGACTTCATCGCCAGCGGCAAGCCGTACGCCGTCACGGACTCCGCCGAACTGGGCGTGGAGGAGTTCAAGCGGCAGAACACGGCGGTGCGCGCCGCGGTGATCCTGTCCAACGGCGCGAAGGAACTCGACGGGCTGCTCGACGCGGTCCGCGACCCGTCCGCCGACCCGCTGGCCGGGGACCGGGGGGAGCTCAAGCGCTACCTGCTCGGCCCGGACGAGCCGAAGTCCATCGACCAGTTCAACACCGCGGTCCGGCAGCTCGCGCTGAAGGCCGAGGCGCGCAACCTCGGCCAGGAGTCCCGGATCACCACCGGCGGCCCCGACGTGGAGCTGGCGGACGCGGTGCCCGTGCCGCGGGTGTCGGCGGCCGGTGAGGCGGACGGCGTCGACGCCGTCTGACCCGCCCGGCGGGCTCGACAGGGCCCGGTCTTCGAGGAGTTGATCCTCGGGGACCGGGCCCTTTCATATACCCGACGGGGCGACGGCGACCCTGTGACGTGGACCACTAAAACAGGCGTCCGAGGCAACCCCCTGCCTCGAACACCCGTCTAACAAGTAGCGAATGAGGCGATACGGGGGGCCATCCACATGAACAGGGGGAAACGTGACCGTGGCGCAGCCTGATGTCACCGTGATCATCGGGGCGTACGAAGCGATGCCGTATCTGGTCGAGTGCCTCGCCTCCGTGGAGGCACAGACCATCGGCCCGGAGCGCATCGAGGTCATCGCGGTCGACGACGGCTCGACCGACGGCACGGGGGAGTACCTGGAGGAGTTCGCGGCCCGTACGCCCCTGCAGGTCACCGTGGTGAGGCAGAAGAACTCGGGCGGCCCCAGCGGCCCGCGCAACGTGGGCCTGGGCAGGGCCACCGGACGCTACGTCTTCTTCCTGGACGCCGACGACCGGCTGGGCCCCGAGGCTCTGGAACGGATGGTCTCCATGGCCGACCGGGCCGGCACCGATGTCGTCCTGGGCCGGATCGAGGGCGTCAACCGGGGCGCGCCGAAGTCCATGTGGGGGAAGACACTGGAGCGGACCGACGTCTACTCCTCCCACATCAAGTTCACGCTCAGCGCGCAGAAGCTGTTCCGCCGCGCGCTGCTCGACCGGCACGGCATGCGGTTCGACGAGTCCCTGTTCACCGGCGAGGACGCGCTGTTCACCATGGAGGCCTATCTGCGGGCCGACGGCGTCTCCGTGATCGCCGACTACACCTGCTACTACCTGGTGGGCCGCGACGACGGCAAGCACGTCACCAGGAGCGGCGGCTACACCCTGCGGTTCGACTCCGCCCGCGCCCTGATGAACCTGATCGCCGGCCTCGTCCCCGAGGGCTCCCGCCGCGACCTGCTCATGGTGCGGCCCTTCACCGTCACCCTGCTGCCCCAGTTCGGCCCCCGGTTCCTCAAGGACAGCGACGACGTCCGGCGGCGCAAACTGGAGCTGGCGCGGCCGCTGATGGACGTCCACTGGACCGAGGGCGTCGCCCGGCTGCTGAAGACCGAGGAGCGGCTGCGGCTGCACCTGGTGGCCGGGCAGCGGCTGGAACTCCTCCTGGACGTCCTCCGGTTCGTCCAGGAGAAGAAGCAGCCGCAGGCCCTGCTGGAGCGCCGGGGCCGCCGCGTCTACTTTGCCTACCCGCACTTCCGCGACCGCGCGGCCGGCATCCCCGACTCCGTGTACCTGGCCACCCCGCGCGAGGCCCGCGCGGTCCCCGGCCACCGCACGGGCGGCACGGGCTCCGCACTGCGCCGGGTCGCCCGCAGAGCCCGCCGCCTGCTGACCCCGGCGACGGCCTGAACCTTTTTCGCCCCCGCCGCCCCTTCCCGTCCCGACCCGGGGCTCCGCCCCAGACCCCGCTCCTCAAACTCCCCCGGAGGGGCTGGAAGTCAGCCTCTCCGGCGTTTGAGGAGCGGGGGTCCGGGGGCAGCGCCCCCCCCGGGATGGGACGGGTAAGGGCGGCGGGGGCGGAAAACCCCTACGGGATGAGCGTGCCGCGACGCTGGCCGGGAACCTCCGCGGTGAGGCGGCGAGCCGCACGCACCCTGTGCTCCCGCGCCGCCGCGCACAGAGCCTCCGCCGCCGCCGCGAACCGCTGCTGGGACGTCGGCACGGCCGGCCCCAGCAACCGCCGCTTCAACTCCGCACGGGCGCCCACGAATCCGTCCTTGCCCGGATCACGGACCGCCTCCAGCAGCGCCGGCACCCCCGCCGCGTCCGGCGTCAGCACCGTCGCCGCCGCCACCGTCGGGAACGCCGCCCGGAACGCCTCCTCGGGCAGCCCGCTGGTGTTCGCCACCGCGTACGGCTTCTCGCTCGCCAGGAAGTCGCTGATCACGCTCGACACATCGCTGATCAGCAGGTCGGCGACGTCGAAGCAGGAGTACAGCTCGGGACGGGCGTCCGTGACGACCTGGTGCTCCCACTCCGGCAGCGACGCCCAGTACGCCTCCTCCCAGGCCGCCTTCGCCCGCGCCACCGCCTCCGCCCGGCCCGGCTCCGGGGCCGACTGCACCAGCATCCGCTCGACCTGGTCGGCACCCGCCCGGAACGCGGCCGTGGTGAGCCGGTCCAGCTCGGCGGTGCGGCGCGCCAGTTCTCCCGACGGCGCCGGACGCGCCCCGGACCGCTCCCGGTTCGCCGCCCGGATCAGCTCCCGCATCCGCCGGTCGGCGGCGCCCGCCCGCGGATCCACCGAGCCGGTCAGCGGGTGCGGCTTGTACAGCAGCCGCACCCCCGGGTCGGCGAGCAGCGCCCGCACCAGGTTCTCACCGGCCGCGACCACCGACGTGTTGCCCGGGTTGCCGTCCCAGCCCTCCCAGGTCGGCGCGTACAGCACGGTGGTGTACGCCCCGGCGGGCGGACCCGCGTACGGGCGTACGGCGTCCAGCTGCGGGCGCCCGATCTCCACCACGTCCTTGTCCTCGACCCCCACGTCGGCCAGCGCGTACCGCTCGCGCGCCGCCGGACCGGCCACCCACACCTCGTCGTACGCCTTCGCGTACGGGTTGCAGGACGACAGCTTGTCGCTCTCGCCGTGGTTGACGAAGGTGTGCTTGATCGTGGGGATGCGCAGCACCTGGGAGGTCTTGCCGGAGTTCGACGGGTGGATGAGCACCTGGAGCGTGGACTGCTCCAGACGCATCAGCGTGGACACCTTCGGCAGGCACACGACGGGGATGTCGGTCGCCGCGATCCTCGGCACCATGAACCGCTCGCGCAGCACGATCACCGGCCGCCCGCCGAGCCCCGCCAGCGGCTCCAGCCACATGTTCGCCTGGTAGGCGGATGAGGGGCCGCCGGAGAAGTACAGGCCGACCGTGGGCCGGTACTCGGCCAGCCATGCGTCGAACCAGTCGAGCACCTCCTGCTCGCCCGCCGGACGCCGCCCCGGCAGCAGCCGCAGCAGCAGCGCGCACAGGCCCGCGGCCGTGAGCAGCAGGGCCAGCGCGACACCGGCCGCCGCGTACCGGGCGTCGTCGGTGACCGCCGTCGCCGTCAGCCCGGCCGTGGCCGGCAGGCCGAACACCAGCAGCCGGTGGCCGGGGCGGCGCAGCAGCACGTGCGGGGCGGGGGACAGCCGCAGCGCCGAGGCGTCGATGTTGCGGGTCAGCACCGGCAGCGTGCGGGTACGGCGGACCAGCACGGACACCGCCTGGACCGCGCAGTGCAGTGCGTAGAAGGCCAGCAGCCCGGCGACCAGCGGGGCGTACTGCGTCTCCCGGTGCTGCTCGCCGAGCCGCAGCAGGCCCACCACCAGCAGCAGATCGCGCAGCACATGGCGGACGGTGACGTCCGCGTGCGACTTGGCGAACAGCGACACCATGCCGGGCTGCCACCGGTACAGCACACCCTCGACCGCCAGCGACGCGGCGGTCGAGACGAGCAGCAGCGGCACATGGGGGCGCAGCGCGGCGACGGCCTGCGCGGCGACGGCGGCCGACAGGAGGGCGAGGACGAGCAACTGGGCGGCGGTCCGCCGCCGGGGGGACGAGGGTTCGGGCACTGCGGTCACTCCAGGGTCGACGCAGAAGCGGGCGCCCGGGTTAACGCGCGCCCACCTCCGGACGACACGCGGGTGTCCTCGTCGTGGAGAGTGACCAGGGGTGCTATGGCCCCCGGGATCCTACTTCCGGCCTCCCTGCAGCGCCCGGCGCAGGGGAGCGCCCACCACACGGCGGGCCCGGCGGTACACCGACGTGCTCGCCGGCCCCGCCGCGCCCCCGCGCGCACCGGACCTCGCCCGGTCCAGGTCCCGCCTCAACCGGGTGTTCTCCTGGGTCAGTTCGTCCACCCGGTTGTTCAGCCAGCCCATGCGGGAGGCGAGGGAAGCGAGGTCGGTGTCGATCCAGGGGCGCACGCCCGGCGGGAAGTCCAGCGAGCGCAGCCTCTTCTCGAAGGCCGCGCCGCCGTCGCCGTGCGAGAAGGTGTTCTCCAGGCCGTTGCGGTCCAGGAACGCCGTGAACCGCTCGAACCGCTCGTGGTGGTTGCCCGTGAGCGCACTGAGGTCCGTCTCCTCGTACAGCCGCGCCGGGTCGACGTCCTCGGGCAGCTTGTCGATCCGGCGGTGCGGGATCTCGAAGTAGCGGCACAGCTCCAGCGTCCGCGAGTCCGCGCACAGTACGGTCGCGGGCGTACCGGCCAGCAGCGCGGCGATGTTGCCGTGGATGCGGGAGCCGAAGGAGTAGTCGAAGTCCCGCAGGTCGTCGATCCAGGTGACCGGGTCGACGTAGACGCGGGCCTTGTCCTCCCGGTACATCGGGTGGTCGGGATGCGTCGGCATCGCGGTGACCTTCCCGTTCGGGTCGGACAGGTCCCGCCAGTGCAACTGCTTGGCGTCACTGAGGTTCTGGCCTATGAACCGCAGGTTCGGGTAGCGGGAGTGGGTGCGCGAGATGATCCGGCCCATGCCGTTCCTGCGCACGGCGCTGTGCGAGCCGTTGATCGCTATGCGCGAGTCGGCGGTCAGCGCCTGCGTCCGCTTCTGTACGGCGAGTTCCTTGCCGTACATGAACAGCGACGGGCAGCCGATCACCTCGACGTCGCGGAAGCCCATGTCCTTGAGGTACTTCTCGGTGAACTCGCCCCGCACGCCGATCGAGGCGCTGCGGTCGAGCACCGCGGAGACGAAGGCGCGCACGGACGGCTCCATCGGCTTCAGCCGGTCCGGGTTGTAGTTCAGCCCGGTCTGCGCGCCGACCCCGAGGACGACCACGGGGATCCTCAGCCGGCCGATCAGCCGCGTGAGCCGTTTCAGGCCCGGCTCGAAGGACGGGCGGAAGGCGTTGGCGAGCGGGACGACGAAGGCGTCGTACTCCTCGTTGATGCGTGCCGCCGCGGCCACCTCGGTCCGCATCTCGTTCGAGACCACCTCGGTGCGGGGCGTCTCGAGGATCTTGTGCGCGGCATCGCTGAAGATCAGGTTGCCGGAGTTGGTGGCGATGACGTCACGGTGGAGGGCCTCCTCCACGGACAGGACGTCGTAGGGACTCTTCCCCGATCTCAGGAGGATGCGTTTCTTGCCGCGAACGTTGTGTGACACGGCATTCAACATACGTTTGCGGAATATTTGATTTCTATGGGTGTCCGGCGCAACCTTTTCACTCGGCGCGGTGCGTGAGTGAACGGTCACGGTGCGCGTGTCCGGAGGCTGGAACGGCCGAGCGCCCGACGATCCGCTTCGCGTAGATTGCCTGACGGGTGATCGAACGACGTGAGGGACGGGCGGCAGGGTGACAGGGGCAAGGCAGGCCGTGGGCGAGGCGCGCAGGATCGTCGTCAAGGTCGGGTCGTCCTCGCTGACCACCGCGGCGGGCGGGCTGGACGCCGACCGCGTGGACGCGCTCGTCGACGTGCTGGCCAAGACCCGCAGCGGGGGAGAGCGGGAGATCGTCCTCGTCTCCTCCGGCGCCATCGCCGCCGGACTCGCCCCGCTGGGCCTGCGCCGCCGCCCCCGGGACCTGGCCCGGCAGCAGGCCGCCGCCAGCGTCGGCCAGGGGCTGCTGGTCGCCCGCTACACCGCCTCCTTCGCGCGCTACGGCGTCCGGGTCGGACAGGTGCTGCTGACCAGCGACGACATGAGCCGCCGCGCCCACCACCGCAACGCCTCCCGCACCCTCGACAAGCTGCTGGCGATGGGCGCGTTCCCGATCGTCAACGAGAACGACACCGTCGCCACCGACGAGATCCGCTTCGGCGACAACGACCGGCTCGCCGCCCTCGTCGCCCACCTGGTCCACGCCGACCTGCTGGTCCTGCTCTCCGACGTGGACGGCGTCTACGACGGCGACCCCAGCCGCCCCGGCACCTCCCGCATCGCCGAGGTCAGGGGCCCCGGGGACCTCGCCCACGTCGAGATCGGCAGCGCCGGCAAGGCGGGCGTCGGCACCGGCGGCATGGTCACCAAGATCGAGGCCGCCTCGATCGCCGCCGCCGCCGGCATCCCGGTGGTGCTGACCAGCGCGGTCCACGCCGCCGACGCCCTCACCGGCGGCGACACCGGCACCTACTTCCACCCCACCGGACGCCGCTCCGCCGACCGGCTGCTGTGGCTCCAGCACGCCTCCACCCCGCAGGGCTCCATCACCCTGGACGACGGCGCGGTCCGCGCGGTCGTTCAGGGCCGCAAGTCGCTGCTGCCGGCCGGGATCGCGGGCGTCGAGGGCGAGTTCAGCGCGGGCGACCCGGTGGAGCTGCGGGACACCGAGGGGCGGGCGGTGGCCCGGGGGCTGGTCAACTTCGACGCCAAGGAGATCCCCCTCCTGATCGGCCGCTCGACCCATGAACTCGCCCGGGACCTCGGACCGGAGTACGAACGTGAGGTCGTACACAGGGACGATCTGGTGGTCCTGCATCCGTAATGCGCCGAAACGTCCGCCCGCGGTGGTGGACGTTCCGCGAAAGTGCCCCGCGAGCCACGGCGGCCTGCTCAACTTTGTTGCGAGGACACATCCGCCCGACCACCGGGTGGGTCCGCGCGTGAAGGAGGCCGTCGTGAGACGAGTGCGCCCGGGGACGACAGCGTCTCGCGGTGCCGGCTCCCGTGCGGCCGACGGCGAGCGCGCCCTGAGCAGTGTCGCGGCCGGTGACCGGTTCCAGGGCGGCGGCGACCCCCGTGACCTGCCACGCCTGTGGCACGTCACCCTCAGCGTCTCCGGCCGGCCGGCCCCGGTCACGGAGGTCCGGCGGGCGCTGGAACAGCTCGCCCACGACCACCCCTTCCTGCTGACCAGCCGCTACGCCGACGACCACGCGGAGATTCGCTACTGGGAGGAGGCCCGCGACCTGCACGACGCGGCCGCCGTGGCGCTGCGCCTGTGGGGCGAACACCGCCGGACCGCCGGCCTGCCGCCCTGGGAGATCGTCGGCCTGGAGGTCATCGACCGGGCCACCTACCACCAGCGCGTCGCGGCGGGCCACGGACCCGCGCTGGCGACACCGGTCGGCGTGCATCCCTTCTAGAGGCACTCGGGGCGCCTCCCTCCCGGAAACCCGGGGCGCCTCCCTCCCGGAAACCCGGGGCGCCTCCCTCCCGGGAACCCGGGGCGCCTCCCTCCCGGGAACGAGGAGACGGAGGAGGGGCGCAATCCGGTGTCCACGGGACAAAAGCCACTGTCTCGGGGTATGGAACATGTGCCGCCGACGACGGCCGCCCGCACTACCCTTCCCCCATGACCACGCTCTCGCCGTACGACTCGATGTCCCCGGTCAGCCAGGCCGCCTACCGGGCCAAGGGGGCCGCCGCCACCCTCGCGCCGCTGCCGCGGGCCGCCAAGGACGACGCGCTGCTCGCCATCGCCGACGCGCTGGAGGTCCGTACGAGTGAAATCGTCGAGGCCAACACCCAGGACGTGGCCAGGGCCCGCGAGGCCGGCGTCAGCGAGGGCATGATCGACCGGCTCACCCTCACCCCCGAGCGGGTGCGCGCGATCGCCGCCGACGTACGGGACGTGGCCGCGCTGCCCGACCCGGTCGGCGAGGTCGTCCGCGGCTCCACCCTGCCCAACGGCATCGACCTGCGCCAGGTCCGGGTGCCGCTCGGCGTCGTCGGCATCATCTACGAGGGCCGGCCGAACGTCACGGTCGACGCCGCCGCCCTCTGCCTGAAGTCCGGCAACGCGGTCCTGCTGCGCGGCTCGTCCTCCGCGTACCGGTCGAACACCGCGCTGGTGCGCGTCCTGCGCGACGCCGTGCACGGCGCCGGGCTGCCCGCCGACGCCGTCCAGCTCGTCCCCGGCGAGAGCCGGGACAGCGTGCGCGAGCTGATGCGCGCCCGCGGCCTGGTCGACGTGCTCATCCCGCGCGGCGGCGCCTCCCTGATCAACACGGTCGTCCAGGAGTCGGTCGTCCCCGTCATCGAGACCGGCACCGGCAACTGCCACGTCTACGTCGACGCCGCGGCCGACCTCGACATGGCCGTCGAGATCCTGGTCAACTCCAAGGCCCAGCGGGTCGGCGTCTGCAACGCCGCCGAGACCCTCCTGGTCCACCAGGACATCGCCCCCGAGTTCCTGCCGCGCGCCCTGGACGCCCTCGCCGACGCCGGGGTGACCGTGCACGCCGACGAACGCGTGATGGCGTACGCCAAGGACTCCCGCGCCACCGTCGTGGAGGCCACCACGGAGGACTGGGAGACCGAGTACCTCTCCCACGACATCGCCGCCGCCGTCGTCGACTCCCTCGACCGGGCCGTCGAGCACATCCGGCTGTGGACCTCCGGCCACACCGAGGCCATCGTCACCACCTCGCAGCAGGCCGCCCGCCGCTTCACCCAGTTGGTGGACTCCACCACGGTCGCGGTGAACGCCTCCACCCGGTTCACCGACGGCGGCCAGTTCGGCTTCGGCGCGGAGATCGGCATCTCGACGCAGAAGCTGCACGCCCGGGGGCCGATGGGCCTGCCCGAGCTGACCAGCACGAAGTACATCGTCACCGGCGACGGTCACGTACGGCGCTGACCCGCGCACGGGGGAAGGACGCGGCGGCGGAACCGTCTCGGCGGACGGACGAATTTCCATACCGTCTGCCCAAAATGACCCCCCAGGTCTACTCTGGGTCTGTGCCGGAGGACGTGGGGGGCACGCCGTTCCCTGACGGCTGGGAGCCCGACGACGACCACGACCGCGGGGTGTCGGACGAAGAGTTCGCCTCCGTGGTCTTCGACGAGGCCTTCGTACGGGCGGCCGAGGTCCACGAGCCGACCGCCGTCGAACGCCTCCTGGCCGCCGCGCAGGCCAGAGCCGAGGCCTCCGAGGCGGAGGCCCGCCGGGCCCGCACGCGCGGCGAGCGGTACGACGACGGGTACGGCGGCTACCGGGTCGGTTCCGGTTACGACGACCCGGACGACGACGAGGACGCCCTGGAGGACGACTACGGCTCCCCGGGCCCGTACGGCAGGCAGGTGCGCTGGCACCGTCCCGTCGCCTGGATGCTCGCCCTGGTGATGGGCGTCGGCATGGTCGCGCTCGCCTTCTCGGCCGTCTACCGGGGCGGCTCCGGGGGCCGCCAGGAACCGGCCCCGCCACCCGCCACCACCGGCGTGGAGCAGGGCGGCGCGACGGCGCACTCCGCGGAGCCCTCCGCGTCGGCCGACTACTCCCAGCCGGCCGTTCCGGTGATCCCGCGCGGCGGCTCCTGAGACCGGCCGCCGACCTGGTGAGAACCTGTCAGAACTTGTGCCCTGGCCGGGCGTTTACCGGGACCTCCCCGGACCTACCCTGAAGGTATGGGAGGGCCTTCGGACCCACCCGAGGGGACGCCCGAGGGAGCCCCCGGAGGTGGCGAGGACGAGTACAGGTCCGTCGTCTTCGACGAGTCCTTCGTCCGCGCTGCCCGGCTCCAGGAGTACTCCGCCGAGCAGCGCATCACCGACCACGCGCCCGCCGTGCGCCGCCGCCCGCCGCGCAGGCGCGGCGGCCTGACCCGGCAGGCGCTGGTCCTGGTCCTGCTGATCGCCGTGGCCTTCGGCACCGCCGTCTACATGGGTCTGCGCCACCCCTACCGCAACCCCGCCGCCGACGAACCCGCCGAGCCGCTGCGGATGACCGTCATCCCGCTCGCCCCGCGGGGCGAGGTCCCCGGCACCGCCGACGTCGAACGGCTGTACGCGCACAGTCCGGCGGCGCGGTTCCGGCCCGGCGCCGAGGGGGTGCCGCTCCCGGCGTCCCGGCGCACCGCGCACTTCTCCGACGGCCAGGTGGTGACCGCGCTGCTCACCGCCAAGGACTACCTCGTGCGGTCCGCCCTCGACCCCGGCGTGCTCACCGGCGGCGAGACCCGGCCCGTGCGGGCACTGCTCGACCCCGGGCAGCTGGACCAGTTCGACCGGAGCCTCGACCGGCCCGCCGCCGACGGACGGCACGCGCCCACCGGATGGCTGGTCCGCTTCGACCCCGCACGCGTGCGGCTGGCCGACCGCGAGATCCGGGTCCAGGGCACCATGCAGGCCACCGAGAACGACTCCTCCACCCTCGAGGTCACCACGGACCACACGTTCGTCTACGCGCTGCGCCCGGCCGACGCGGGCCCGGACGCCGAGGCGTCCCTGTTCACCGTCCGGCGCGAGCTGCGCTTCCGCTTCGACCGCGACGATCTGCGCCTGCGCCAGGCGGAACTCGTCGTCGCGCAGGTCCAGGCCGGCCCGCTCTCCTGCGCCGAGGACTCCGCCGCCCGGCTGCGCCCGCTGCTGGCGGGCCAGAAGGCGAAGGAGACCACTCCCACCGTCACCGACCCCTACGCCACGGGCAGCGCCCCGGCCCTGTGCGGCGCCCTGGCGCCGGGCGCCCAGCCGACACCGTGAACGCCGGGCGGCGCGGCGGCCAAGTGCCCGGGAGTTCCCTCGCCCCCGCCGCCCTTACCCGTCCCATCCCGAGGGCTCCGCCCCCGGACCCCCGCTCCTCAAACGCCGGAGGGGCTAAGTTTCAGCCCCTCTGGGGGAGTTTGAGGAGCGGGGTCTGGGGCGGAGCCCCAGTTTCGGGACGGGAAGGGGCGGCGGGGGCGATCCACGTTGTCAGCGGCGGGCCTACGCCCCGTCGCGCGGCGGCCCGTCGTCCTCCGTGCCCGACTTCCCGGGTCCCGGCTTCGGCTCCGACGACGTGAACCCGCTGAAGCCCCGGCGGACCCGGCCGCCCAGATCTCCGGCACCGCCCGCGATGTCGCTGACCAGCTTCATCAGCGGGTCCTTGGAGGTGCGCACCTCGTCCGCGTAGCTGCTCGCCGACTCCCGCCAGGAGTCCCGTACCGAGGCGTCCTTGTCCTCCTCGCGGCGCGGGTAGTGGCCGTCCATGATCCGCTGGTAGTCGCGGGAGGCCGCCCACTTCTTCAGCTCGGCCGCCCGCACCGTGGTGAACGGGTGCGAACGCGGCAGCACATTGAGGATCTTCAGCACCGAGTCGCGCAGGTCGCCGCCCGCCTCGTACTCCTCGGCCTGCTCCAGGAACGCGTCCACGTTCATCTCGTGCAGATGGTTGCCGCCCGCGATCTTCATCAGGCCGCGCATCGAGGCCCGCGGATCCTGTCCGACCAGCAGTCCCGCGCGGTCCGCGGACAGCTCCGACTTGCGGAACCACTCCCGCAGCGCCGTCACGATCGCCATGATCGCGACATTGCCGAGCGGGATCCACGCGACCCGGACCGCCAGCGACGTCAGGAACAGCAGGATCGTCCGGTACACCGAGTGCCCGGACAGGGCGTGCCCGACCTCGTGCCCGACGACCGCCCGCATCTCCTCCTCGTCGAGCAGCTCCACCAGGCCCGTGGTCACCACGATGATCGGCTCGTCCAGGCCGATGCACATCGCGTTCGGATTCGGGTCCTGCTTGACGTACATCGGGGGGACCTTCTCCAGGTCCAGGATGTAGCAGGCGTCCCGCAGCATGTCGTTGAGGTGCGCGAACTGCCGGTCCGAGACCCGCACCGAGTCGGACAGGAACAGCAGCCGCAGACTGCGCTCGGGCAGCAGGCCGCTCAGCGCCTTGAAGACCGTGTCGAAACCGGTCAGCCTGCGCAGCGCCACCAGCGCGGAACGGTCCGCCGGATGCTCGTACGCCCGCGTGGAGATCCCGGGGAAGCGCCTGCGCTGCCTGCTCGGCACGCTCTCGTGCCCGTTGTGCTGATGGCCGTCGGACATGTGTCCCCCATGTGCGTCTGAGTGATCCTTCGCGGCCTCTTGTACGGCCCTTCGCGTCCCCCGGGGCGAAGCCCGGCTCCGGAGGTGCGGGGATCTTGCTCCGGGTGCTTCTGATCGTGGTGGTGGTGGGCTGTGCGCTCACCGCGTGGTTCCTGGTGCGCGGCTACAGCCGGAAGGACGACTGAGCGGCGCGGAAGGTTCCTCGCGCCCTCCACGGGCCCGCAACGGCGGAGTCGGCGTGATCGACGGGAAGGCCCCCGCATACGATGAGGCGACGTCTTTATCCCGCCCACACGCGATAGGTCCTGCCGAAGATGAGCATCCACAGCACCGCTGCCCAGTTCGCCACCCTTGCCGCCGAGGGCGGAGAGCACGGCGGCAACCACGAGAGCCTCAGCCCCTACCTCACCGGCGGCGGCGCCCTGTTCGTGCTGCTGCTCCTGCTGTGGGTCACCACCCGCTTCAACCGCGACCGCTGATCCTCTTGCCGGCCGCCCTGGCGGACGGGGTGTTCAGGTCGGGCCGGTAGGGTCTGCACGCATGGGAGAGCAGGACATGCCTACCGGCCCCGGCAACGGCCCGGCGCGGCAGGGCAGGCGCCGTCTCGGCGTGATGGGCGGCACCTTCGACCCGATCCACCACGGACACCTGGTGGCGGCCAGTGAGGTCGCCGCGCAGTTCCGTCTCGACGAGGTGGTGTTCGTCCCCACCGGCCAGCCGTGGCAGAAGAGCCACCGCGCGGTGTCCGCCGCCGAGGACCGCTATCTGATGACGGTCATCGCGACCGCCGAGAACCCGCAGTTCTCGGTGAGCCGCATCGACATCGACCGCGGCGGCCCCACCTACACCACGGACACCCTGCGCGACCTGCGCGCGCTCAACCCGGACAGCGACCTGTTCTTCATCACCGGCGCCGATGCCCTCGCCCAGATCCTCACCTGGCGCGACAGCGAGGAACTGTTCTCCCTGGCGCACTTCATCGGCGTGACCCGGCCCGGCCACCACCTGACCGACGCGGGCCTGCCCGAGGGCGGTGTCTCGCTCGTCGAGGTCCCCGCCCTCGCCATCTCCTCCACGGACTGCCGTGCGAGGGTCGCCAAGGGGGAACCCGTCTGGTACCTGGTGCCGGACGGAGTCGTGCGCTACATCGACAAGCGCGAGCTGTACCGCGGCGAGTGAGCCGAGAGGGGCACCGGTGAACGACCGATACGACGCGGGATACGGGGCCGACGGGGGCGGCGCCCCGTACGAGCTCGTCGGCTACGACGAGTACGGCCGGCCTGTCTACCGCCAGGCCACGGACCAGCAGAACCAGCAGTACGACGGTTACCCGCAGCAGGGCTACGGCTACGACCCGTACCACACGGGCGGACACCAGCAGCCCTCGTACGACCCTTACGGGACCGGGACCGGGACCGGGACCGGGGCCGGGACCGGTGCCCCGCAGCAGCCGCAGGCGCCGTCCTACGACTCCTACGACCCCTACGGCGCCCAGCCGGGCGGCCAGGGCGGCCGGAGCGCCCCGTACGACCCCTACGGCCAGACTGCGCAGTCCACGCAGTCCGCGCACACCGGGCAGCAGCCCCGCGTCACCGAGCAGACCGCGCACATCCCGCAGCAGCCCGGCCCGGCCGACGAGGAGCAGGGCCCCGACGAGCCCGCACCGGAGTACCGCACCGAGCAGTTCGCCTTCGTCGAGGAGCCCGACGGGGACTCCGAGGACGTCATCGACTGGATGAAGTTCACGGAGAACCGCACCGAGCGCCGGGAGGAGGCCAAGCGCCGCGCCCGCAGCCGGATCATCGCCCTCGTCGTGGTGTTCGCCCTGGTCGCGGCCGGCGGCGTCGGCTACCTCTGGTACGCCGGGAAGCTGCCGGGCCTGTCCGACTCCGGTCCCGGCACGGGCACCACGACGGCCGCGGGCGCGCAGAAGCGGGACGTCATCGTCGTCCACCTGCACGACACCACCAACGGCGGCACCGCCACCGCCCTGCTCGTCGACAACACCACCACCGAGCAGGGCACCACCGTCCTGCTGCCCAACTCCCTCACCCTGACCGCCGACGACGGCGCCACCACCACGCTCGCCAAGTCGGTCGAGGACGACGGCTCCGAGGGCACCAGGACCGCCCTCGACACCGTCCTCGGCACCGACATCGAGGGCACCTGGCGGCTGGACACCCCCTTCCTGCTCACCCTCGTCGACCTCGTCGGCAACATCGAGGTCGACACCGACACCGACGTGCCCGACCCGGACGCCGAGAAGAAGGGCGAGGCGCCCCTGGTCAAGAAGGGCAAGGACCAGACCCTCAGCGGCAAGATGGCCGTCGCCTACGCCACCCACCGTGGCTCCGGCGAGTCCCAGAACGCCCAGCTGGAGCGGTTCGGGCAGGTCCTGCACGGCGTCCTGCGCAAGATGACCTCCGACCCGGACGCCGCCACGGTCACCGTCCAGACCCTCGGGCAGATCATCGAGCCGCCGCTCACCGACAAGGACCTCGGCTCCTTCCTCGCCCGGCTCTCCGACCGCGCCAAGGGCGGCGACCACAAGACCGCCGTGCTGCCCGTGCAGGACGACGGCACGCTCACCGCCCAGGCGAGCGACAGCGTCGTCAAGGACGTCCTCGGCGGCACCGCCAAGAGCCCCGACAAGAACGCCGCCGTCAGCGTCTCCGTGCGCAACGCCACCGGGACGAAGGACAACACCGAGAAGGCCCGCGTGGTGCTCCTCAACGGCGGCTTCACCTTCCGGGACGCGGGCACCGCCGGCGCCGCCGAGACCACCTCGAAGGTCGTCTACGCCGACGCCGCCGAGAAGGAGAACGCCACCGAGGTCGCCAAGACCCTGGGACTGCCCGCCGGCTCCGTCACCAAGGGCGAGGTCTCCGCCAACGCCCGCGTCTCGGTCGTCCTCGGCCAGGACTACGACCCCGGCTCGTAGCGCGCTCCGGGCGCACCCTCCGTAATTACGGAGGGTGCGCCCGGCGGTCCGTGAGACCCTTGACAGCAAGTGTCCACCGACCGAAAGCCTCGCAGTGACCGCAACCGACCGTTCCCTCGAGCTCGTCACCACCGCCGCACAGGCGGCCGCCGACAAGCTCGCGCACGACATCGTCGCCTACGACGTCAGTGACGTGCTGTCCATCACCGACGCCTTCCTGCTGGCCTCCGCGCCCAACGACCGCCAGGTCAAGTCCATCGTCGACGAGATCGAGGAGCGGCTCAGCAAGGAGCTCGGCGCCAAGCCGGTCCGCCGCGAGGGCGACCGCGAGGCCCGCTGGGTGCTCCTCGACTACGTCGACATCGTCATCCACGTCCAGCACAGCGAGGAGCGCGTCTTCTACGCCCTGGAGCGGCTGTGGAAGGACTGCCCCGAGCTGGAGCTGCCCGAGGACGCCAAGGCCACCCGCGGCAAGGCCGCCGAGCACGCCAGGCTCCAGGAGGCCGAGGAGGCCGCGCAGCCCGGCGGTGAGTGGTGAGCGCCACCGGTGAGGTGGGCGGGTCCGCCCGCCGGGGCCGCCGCATCATCCTGTGGCGGCACGGCCAGACGTCCTGGAACGTGGCGCGCCGATTCCAGGGCTCCACGGACGTGGACCTCACCGAGACCGGCGTCGCCCAGGCCCGCCGGTCCGCCCGCCTCCTCGCGGGGCTCAAGCCCGACGCGATCGTCGCCTCCGACCTGAAGCGGGCCGCGGCCACCGCCGCCGAGCTCGCCGCGCTCACCGGCCTGGAGGTCACCCTCGACGAGGCCCTGCGGGAGACCTACGCCGGCGTCTGGCAGGGCCTGACGCACGACGAGATCATCGCCAGGTACGGCGACGAGTACACCGCGTGGAAGCGCGGTGAGCCGGTCCGCCGGGGCGGGGGCGAACTGGAGACCGAGGTCGCCGACCGCGCCGCCCCCGTGGTGCTGCGGCACGTCGAGAAGCTCCCGCAGGACGGCACGCTCGTCGTGGTCAGCCACGGCGGCACCATCCGCACCACCATCGGCCGGCTGCTCGGACTCGACCCGCACAACTGGGAGAGCCTGGGCGGTCTCACCAACTGCTGCTGGTCCGTCCTCGGCGAGGGCGCCCGCGGCTGGCGGCTGCTCGAGCACAACGCCGGCACCCTGCCGGAACCGGTGCTCGGCGACGACGACTGAGAGTGCTTCGATCCGGCCCCGGGACGTCCCGGGACCCGGATTTCACTTTCCGGCAGGTCACAGGCTAGAGTTCTTCTTGTTCGCCCCGCCGAGCGGGAGGAACACCAGGAAGCCGCGTCACGCGGCGGCCAGGGGCTATAGCTCAGTTGGTAGAGCGCCTGCATGGCATGCAGGAGGTCAGGAGTTCAATTCTCCTTAGCTCCACATGACGAAGATCCCGTCCCTCTCGAGGGGACGGGATCTTTTGTTGTCCGCCGTTGAGCAGGACGGCTCTCGGGGGCGTATACCCCTGTGAGGCGCCGAGCCGTGTCCTGACCGGTACCCCGGCGTCGCTGACCGTGTCGGCCCGGTCGTGGCAGAATCAAACGGCCGGAAGGGGGCGCGGCCCGACGGGAGGGAGTTGTGATGCCTGCGAGCATCCTCGAGGAGGTCGACCACCTCCTCGGAGCGGTGTCGACGCGACGGACCTCTACCCGCCTCAGCTGCCCTTCCTGCGGCTCCGCGCACGTCGCCCAGGTGCTCGGCGACAACGGCGGGATCTCCTACGTGTGCACGGCCTGCGGCCACAGCTGGAGCTGACCGATGGGTGCACACAGGCGGAAGTGCGACTGGTGCGGCAGCGGGACGCCGATCGTCCGGGACATGGAGCCGCTCAACCCCGACTACCAGTACTGGTGCGAGGAATGCGCGCGGGCGCTGATCATAAAAGGCGACCCCATCGAGACGTACCGCGAACTCGAGGGGGAGCCGATCTACGGCCGGCTGCTGGAGGAGCACTGCACGCTCAAGCGCTTCTATTCGTTCGTGACCGCGTGACCCCCGGCAGGGGAAATTCGGGACATAGGCGAGCGAAGCGAAACCGATTTGGTGTTGGCCCGGGTCGACCGTGTAAAGTTGGCGTCGCCGCCGGGGAAACCGGGCGGATCGATGCAAGGGGCTATAGCTCAGTTGGTAGAGCGCCTGCATGGCATGCAGGAGGTCAGGAGTTCAATTCTCCTTAGCTCCACAGAAGTCGAGGGCGGATCATCCGAACGGATGGTCCGCCCTCGCTGGTTGTCCGGGACCTCGCTGTCCGTTCCGGTCCTCGCCGGTTGTTCCGGTCCTTGCTGTGCCTGTCCCGGTCGTCCCGGACCGCCGTGGCGGCCCGGGACCCGTATCGGACCCGTCTCAGCGGCCCAGGGCGCGCCGGCCGCGCCCCTGCGAGAGCACCGGCAGATTGCGGGACGGCGCCTTCGCCTGGGGCGACTCGTCCTCGATGCGCAGGGCCAGCGCCGGGCAGCGGCGCACCGCCCGCAGCGCCTTCGCCTCCGCGAAACGCGGCACCTGCGCCTGAGCCACCGTCGGGAAGCCGTCCGCGCCGAGCTGGAACACCTCCGGGAGGATGTCCGCGCACAGGCCGTGGCCCCGGCACAGCGTCCAGTCGACGTAGATCTTCTGGCGGCTGGGCCCGTTCTCCTCGCCTCCGCCGCCCGGGATGCCCGTAGGGGCCCTGCCCCCCTCGAAGAGCGGCAGGACGCCCGCCACGGGCCGTCCGCAGCCGTTGCCGAGGACATGCGCGGCGAGGTCGTCGGTGAACGCCTTGAGGGTCGACTCCAGGAACATCGCGGAGCCGTCCGGGTGCGAACACGCCCCGCGCCGCTTCACGTTCTTGGCGACCTGCTTGACCGCCTCCAGGGCGGCCGGACCGCCGCCGTTGAGAATGTCCTCCAAGCCGCGCGCGGCGGCCGGCAGCCCCAGATAGCAGGGACCGCACTGGCCGGCGCTCTCCTCCGCCAGCCACTTCGCCACCATCAGCGACTCGCCCAGCGGGCAGGTGTCCTGACTGATCGGCAGGATCGCCCCGGCGCCGAGCGCACCGCCCACGGCGTCCAGGGAGTTGCGGGAGACGATCGCCTCGTTGACGGTCGCCGCGTCGATCCACTTGCCGTGGTAGCCGCCCGTCAGCACCCCCTGCGGCACCGGGGGAGCCCCGGCGAGCTGGAGGATGTAGCGCAGCGGCACACCCGTCGGCGCCTCGATCACCATCGGGCGGGCCACCGCCCCCGACACCGTGAGCATCACGGTGCCCGGCTCGTCGTACAGGCCGGTGTTGCCGTAGCGCTCCGGGCCGATGCGGGCGGCGATGGCGAGCTGGGCGAAGGTCTCGGCGTTGGACAGCAGCGTGGGCGCGCCGCCGACGCCGTTCTTCGAGGCGCTGGTCTTGCGGCCCGGCGGGATCGCCGGACCGCCGTCGATCGAGCGGATCAGGGAGGCCGCCGCGCCCGTGACCATGCGGACCGGGTTGCGCTGCACACGGGCGCGCAGCGCGGAGCGGCGGCTGTTGTTCAGGCCGCGTTCGGCGAGCGCGGCCTCCATGGAGCGCTGGGTGGACTCCCGGGTGACCCCCACCACGAGCGTGCGGGCACCCATGGCCTCGGCGCACAGCAGCGCGCCGTCCAGGATGAGATGAGGGGCACGGTTGATCAGCACCGTGTCCTTGCGGCAGGCCGGCTCGTCCTCGCTGCCGTTGACGACGACGACCGGCCGCACACCGCGCTTGATCGCCGTCTCGGCGACCGAGCGCAGCTTCTTGTGGAAGGGGAACCCCGCGCCGCCGCGGCCCCTGAGGTTGATGCGTTCGGCGAGCTGCGCGAGCTGCTCACCGCCCAGCGGCTCGAGCGGCCCGTGCACCTTGAGGTGCATGGGCAGATCGAGCCGGTCCACAAGGTCGAAGCCCGACGTGAGCTGGGGAAGTCCGACCACGCGGACTTCGGGTACGTCGGGCAGGGCCTCGTTCACCGGCGACCTCCGAGGATGCCCCCGGCTCCGGCCGGGAGAGGAATCGGGCTTCTGCGGGGCAGGGCGGAAAACGGGGTTTCACCCCGAGGACGGCGGACGGACCACGTGGCCGGGTGGCCCGGCCGCCGTGCGTCGTGAGAGCCAGGCACGCGCGACTCTTCCGTTGCTGTTGTTGGGGGAGGGTTCAATTGAAGCCTCCGGACGGCGTGTTCGGTGTGTTCCAGGGTTCGCCCGATCCCGGCGCGTCGAAGTCGTAGGACGACGACACGCCGGGGTTCGGTGCGGGGACGGGACCGCTGTTGTACGTGTCACTCGGGTTGTACGTGCTGGAGAGGCCGTTCGTCTCACCGGTGTCGTACACATCACGTGAACCGAACCCGGAAGCGGCCGGATTGTCATAGGCCGGGATGGTGTATCCGGTGTCCTGGAGCGGGTCGTACGCCGACGGCGGGGCCTCGCCGACCGGCGGCGGGGACGGGATCGGCCAGTTGCCCGAGGTGCTGGAGGGGCCGTCCACGCGCGGGATGGCCTCCGTGGGCTGCATGTCCAGCGGCAGTTCCATGCGGGAGGTCGCGTCGGTGAGGGGGGTCTGTCCAGCCGGCGGCCGGCCGGGGGCCGACACCGCGCGGTAGGCGGCCGCGAAGCCGTTCGCCGGTTCCGGCGCGGGCGCGGGCCCGGCGGTCTCGTACAGCGGGCGCCCGCCGCGCGGTCTCTCGCCCCGCCGGTCGCCGTCCCCGCGCGGACGTCCGTCGCCCCGCGCGGAGTCGCGCTCGCCGCCGTATCCCGGCAGGGCGGACCCGGCCGCCCGGGACCTGCTCTCCTCCAGCCGCTCCTCACGGCCGCGCTGCTGGTCGGCGGCGCCGAGCAGCGCGGTGAGACGGTCGGAGATCCTGCGCTTCACGCGGGGCGGGGAGGCGCGCACGGCGAGGGCCGCCATGACGCCGACCACGGACAGCCCGTAGAGGATCGTGAAGATCGGCTTCGCCGCTCGACCCGCGTAGAGCCCGTGCACCAGCGCGGCGCACCAGGCCGGGTAGGCCAGCATGTGCATCGCCCGCCAGCGGGCCGCGACCGGCGCCGGGGAGGCGAAGCGGTTGCGCAGCACACCGGTGATGCCGACGAAGATCATCAGCATCCCGGCGAGGGTGCCGAGCCCGATGAGGACCCCCCTGCCGGCGACGGCCTCGTCGTCGGTGAGGAGCAGTCCGAAGGGGATCACCGCGGCGATCCAGGTGGTGTGCTCCTGCAGCAGCTTGACGACGATGTGCACCAGCAGGAAGACGATCGAGGCGACCGCGGTCGTCCGGTGCACCGCCTGCGCCAGGATCCGCTGCCGGGGGCCGAGCAGGATGCGGTCCTGGGCGACGAGTCCCCAGATCACCGAGCAGCTCAGGGAGACCAGGGACAGCACGCCCGCACCGAAGCTGAGGAACTCGACGAGCCAGTCGTCCGCCGTGCTGTCGTCCGGCCTCACGACCTGCCTCCCGGCGTCCCGGCGCGGAGCGGGCACGACGGAGCCGCAGCCGACCGGCCCCGAGCGGGGGGCGGGCTGCAGTCTGGACGAGGGTTCATGGGGCGACTCCGAAGGTTCGGTAAAGCGGTCCCGCTGCCGAACTCTAAGGGGCGTCATACCGATGAGTACGAGGTTTGAGTTATTGCGCTGTTATCAAATGACGATGAGGCCGCTGTGATGCCCCTTAGCGGTCGTTACGCGAAGTAATCTTTGACCTCGGGTCAACGTGTCGCGGAAGCGCGTCGCGGCCGGATCGGCGGCTGCGGTACCCTGGCGCCATGCGTGCCGTACGCCTTCTGCTTAGCGGGCCGCGCTGATCAGTCCCGACCGCCGGTGACCGGCAGGCCGGAATCGGCGCGGCGTCCCCTCCTGTGCGAGGGGATTTTTCATTTCCGGGAAGTCCGCAGCAGCAGGCAGAGACGATCGATGGAGCATTGAGGATCATGAGCGAGACGAACCCCGCAGCCGCGGAGGCCGCGCCGCACCGCTACACGGCCGCCCTGGCCGCCGAGATCGAGGCACGCTGGCAGGACTTCTGGGACGCCGACGGCACCTACGCCGCTCCCAACCCGAGCGGCGACCTGTCGGGCGATCCGGAGACGGCCGCCAGGCCCAAGAAGTTCATCATGGACATGTTCCCGTACCCCTCGGGTGCGGGACTGCACGTCGGACACCCGCTGGGCTACATCGCCACCGACGTCTTCGCCCGCTTCCAGCGCATGACCGGGCACAACGTCCTGCACACCCTGGGCTTCGACGCCTTCGGCCTGCCCGCCGAGCAGTACGCGGTGCAGACCGGCACGCACCCGCGCGTGTCGACCGAGGCCAACATGGAGAACATGAAGTCCCAGCTGCGCCGGCTGGGCCTGGGCCACGACAAGCGCCGCTCGTTCGCCACGATCGACCCCGAGTACTACAAGTGGACCCAGTGGATCTTCCTGCAGATCTTCAACTCCTGGTACGACGACGAGGCGAAGCGGGCCCGCCCGATCTCCGAGCTGGCCGAGCAGTTCGCGTCCGGTGAGCGCGCCGTCCCCGGCGGCCGCTCCTGGAGCGAGCTGACCGAGGCCGAGCGCGCCGACGTCCTGGGCGAGTACCGCCTGGCCTACGCCTCCGACGCGCCGGTCAACTGGTGCCCCGGCCTGGGCACCGTCCTGGCCAACGAGGAGGTCACCGCCGAGGGCCGCTCCGAGCGCGGCAACTTCCCCGTCTTCAAGGCCAAGCTGCGCCAGTGGAACATGCGCATCACCGCCTACGCCGACCGTCTGCTGGACGACCTGGACGCCCTGGACTGGCCCGAGGCCATCAAGCTGCAGCAGCGCAACTGGATCGGCCGCTCCGAGGGCGCCCGCGTCGGCTTCCCGATCGACGGCGAGAGCATCACCGTCTTCACCACCCGCCCCGACACCCTGTTCGGTGCGACCTACATGGTGCTGGCGCCCGAGCACCCCCTGGTCGAGAAGTTCACGCCCCAGGAGTGGCCCGAGGGCACCCACGCGGTGTGGACCGGCGGGCACGCCACGCCCGCCGAGGCCGTCGCCGCCTACCGCGCGCAGGCCGCCGCCAAGTCCGACGTCGAGCGGCAGGCCGAGGCCAAGGACAAGACCGGCGTCTTCATCGGCGCGTACGCCACCAACCCGGTCAACGGCGAGCAGGTCCCCGTCTTCATCGCCGACTACGTCCTGATGGGCTACGGCACCGGCGCGATCATGGCCGTCCCGGCCGGCGACCAGCGCGACTTCGAGTTCGCCCGCGCCTTCGAGCTGCCGATCCGCTGCATCGTCGAGCCGACCGACGGCCGCGGCACGGACACCTCCACATGGGAGGACGCCTTCTCCTCGTACGACGCGAAGATCATCAACTCGTCGAACGACGAGGTCTCCCTGGACGGCCTGGGCGTCGCCGAGGCCAAGGCGCGCGTCATCGAGTGGCTGGAGCGGTCGGGCCACGGCGAGGGCACCGTCAACTTCCGCCTGCGCGACTGGCTGTTCAGCCGGCAGCGCTACTGGGGCGAGCCCTTCCCGATCGTCTACGACGAGGACGGCGTCGCCCACGCCCTGCCCGAGTCGATGCTGCCGCTGGAGCTGCCCGAGGTCGAGGACTACAGCCCCCGCACCTTCGACCCGGACGACGCCGACACCCGGCCCGAGACGCCGCTGTCGCGCAACGAGGACTGGGTCAACGTCACCCTGGACCTGGGCGACGGGCCGAAGAAGTACCGCCGCGAGACCAACACCATGCCCAACTGGGCCGGTTCCTGCTGGTACGAGCTGCGCTACCTGGACCCGCACAACAGCGAGCGGCTGGTCGACCCGGCCGTCGAGCAGTACTGGATGGGCCCGCGCGAGGGCATGCCGCACGGCGGCGTCGACCTGTACGTCGGCGGCGCCGAACACGCCGTACTGCACCTGCTGTACGCCCGCTTCTGGTCCAAGGTGCTGTACGACCTGGGACACGTGTCGTCCGCGGAGCCGTTCCACAAGCTGTTCAACCAGGGCATGATCCAGGCCTACGTCTACCGCGACAGCCGGGGCATCGCCGTACCGGCCGCCGAGGTCGAGGAGCGCGACGGCGGCTACTGGTACCAGGGCGAGCGCGTCACCCGCCTGCTGGGCAAGATGGGCAAGTCCCTGAAGAACGCCGTCACCCCGGACGAGATCTGCGCCGAGTACGGCGCCGACACGCTGCGCCTGTACGAGATGGCCATGGGCCCGCTGGACGTCTCCCGGCCGTGGGACACCCGCGCGGTGGTCGGCCAGTTCCGGCTGCTGCAGCGGCTGTGGCGCAACATCGTCGACGAGGCGAGCGGTGAGGTCACCGTCGTCGACACCGACGACGTCGACGAGGACACCCTGCGCGCCCTGCACAAGGCGATCGACGGCGTGCGCGGCGACCTGGAGGGCATGCGCTTCAACACCGCCATCGCCAAGGTCACCGAGCTGAACAACCACCTGACCAAGCGGGGAGAGGCGCTGCCGCGCACCGTCGCGGAGTCCCTGGTGCTGCTGGTCGCCCCGCTGGCCCCGCACATCGCCGAGGAGCTGTGGCGCAAGCTGGGGCACACGGACTCCGTGGTGCACCGGGACTTCCCGGTCGCCGACCCGGCGTACGTGGTCGACGAGACCGTCACCTGCGTCGTACAGATCAAGGGCAAGGTCAAGGCACGCCTGGAGGTGTCCCCGGACATCGCCGAGGACGAGCTGGAGAAGGTCGCGCTGGCCGACGAGCGGGTCGTCGCGGCGCTGGACGGCGCCGGGATCCGCAAGGTGATCGTCCGGGCGCCGAAGCTGGTGAACATCGTCCCGGCGTGAGGTGAGCGCTTCGGGGGCCCGTCCGGTGCGATCCGCCGGACGGGCCCCGGGCTTCAGGGCGTCCGGTGGTCCGGTGGTCCGGTGATCCGGGTAGTCCCTTACGGGCAGGTTCGGGGTTGTTCAGGAACTCCGGACCTGCCCGCTGCGTTTACCGTTGAAGAGCGGCGCGAAGTGCGCCGGGACAGGCCGGAAGGCCCGGAGGAGGAGCTTCGTGGAGACGGTGTTCGCAGTGGTCGCCCTGCTCTTCGTGCTCTTCGTCGCGCTCGGCGCCTACGCCACGGTGAAGGTCGTCGGCGCCGCCAAGCGCAGCGCGGACCGCCACCTCACCCAGGCCCGCCGCACGGTCGAGGACCACACCCTGCGGGCCAAGGCCTTCGCCCAGCCCGGCCCGGCCGGCCAGATCGCCCAGCTCCGGCTGGGGCTGCGCACCTCCATGCGGGCCACCCAGGACGCCCTGGAGGCCGCCGTCACCGAGGACGAGTCCCTCAAGGAGTCCCTCGGTCTCTTCCAGCGGCTCAGCGCGCACGGCCATGAACTGGACGGCGAGCTCAGGCGCCTGGAGTCCGAACCGGACCGCACCACCCTCGCCGCCCGGCTGCCCGAGCTGCGCGAGCGCACCGAGCGCATCACGAGCGCCGCGGACTCCCTGCGCTGGGCGGCCCGCGACCGCGCCCGCCGTTTCGCCTCCGACGACCTGGACTCGCTGAGCGAGCAGATCGACATGGAGGCCGGGGCCCTGCGCCACTGGACCACCACGGAGCGGCACCCGGCACCCCCGCCCTGGCCCGAGACCCCCGCCGCCGACGCCCCGGAGCCCGCCCCGGCGAAGGAACCGGAGCAGCGGACCGACCGGCCCGCCATCACCCCGCCGGCACCGCGCCCCACCTACTCCTGGCAGAAGAAGCCCCGCCCCGAGAGCACCACGTGAGTACCACGTGAGCACCCCCTGATCCGGCCACCGTCGGCCCCGCCCCGCGAGGCCGGGCTGCCGCACGGGCACTACGGCAGGTAACCTCCAGCTCATGTCCCGCCATGTCGCGATCGTCACCGATTCAACGGCCTACCTGCCGGCCCGGACGATGGAGCGGCACCGCATCACGGCGGTACCCCTGACCGTGGTCCTCGGCGACCGCGCGCTCGAAGAGGGCACCGAGATCTCCACCCGCTCCCTCGCCCAGGCTTTGCAGAAGCGGCGCCCCGTCACGACCTCACGGCCCGGCCCCGAGGTGTTCGCCGAGACCTACCGCAGGGCCGCCGAGTCCGGTGCCACCGGCATCGTCTCCCTCCACCTCTCCGCCGAGCTCTCCGGCACCTACGACGCGGCGGTCGTCGCCGCCCGCGAGGCGCCCGTGCCGGTACGGGTGGTGGACACCGGCATGATCGCGATGGCGCTCGGGTTCTGCGCGCTGGCGGCGGCGGAGACCGCGGAGGCGGGCGGCACGGTGGACGAGGCGGTCACGGCCGCGGAGAAGCGGGCGGCGGACACGTCCGCCTACTTCTACGTCGACACGCTCGACTATCTGCGCCGGGGCGGCCGGATCGGCGCCGCGCAGGCCCTGCTGGGCTCGGCCCTCGCGGTCAAGCCGCTGCTGCAGCTCGCGGGCGGCCGGATCGAACCGCTGGAGAAGGTCCGTACGGCGTCGAAGGCGATCGCCCGCCTGGAGGAGATCGCGGCCGAGCGGGCGGGCGGGGCGGAGGTCGACGTCGCCGTCCACCACCTCGCCGCGCAGGAGCGCGCGTCGGCCCTCGCCGACCGGCTGCGGACCCGGCTGCCGGGCCTGGCCGACCTGCACGTCAGCGAGGTGGGCGCGGTGATCGGGGCGCACACGGGGCCCGGACTGCTGGGGGTCGTGGTCTCGGCCCGGTGAGGCCGGTGTGCTCGTACGGGTGACGGAGTTGTCCACAACCGGGCGGTAGTCCCCGGAAAACAGGCAAGATCATCACGAATGGGCCGAGGTGCCGGATCCTCGTGGCATGGCACTTCGATCACGCTCACGCACAGGGACAGCGACCAGCGGCCCGGGCCGCCCACCCGCCTCCGACGGCCGTGCCCGCCACCGCAGGCCGGCCGAGCCCCGCGGCCGGCCCCCGCGCCGGGACCGCCGGGCGACGGCGGAGGAAATCCGCCGCCGGGCGGAATCACTGTTCGACGGCGACGACCACACCGCGCACGGCAGGCGCCCCCCGGCCTGGGCCCTGACCGGCACCCGCCGCATCACACGGGCCGGTTCCTCGGCGGCCGGGAACCGGCCGGGGGCGGTGGACCGCGCGGGCGGTGCGGACTGCGCGGGCGGTGCGGACCGTGGGACGGCCGCGGACCGCGTGCCGGACCAGGGCCGCTCGGCGGCGGTGGAGCACCAGGGCGCCGGGGAGCACGCGGCGATGGCTGGGAACCGGGCGGTGGACACGGGCCGGCCGGGGTCCGGGGACCGGTGGGCGGATGTCTGCCGGCCGGTGGTTCCTGAGCGGTCGGCGGAGCCGGGGCGGCCGGCGGCTGTGGACCTGCGGGCCGCGCCGGGGCGGTCGACGGCCGCCGGGGACTTTCTCGCGGCGGGGCCCGGTGGTGGCGCGGTCGCGCTGGACGACGAGGGCGGTACCACGAACCCGGAGGAAGCCGGTGGAGCGTCCGCACGGGGACGACGGGAGCGGGCCGGGCTCGCGCTGCGGGAGCGCCTGCCGTTATGGGTGCAGACGCGGTGCGGCATGGAGCGGCGGAGCGTGGCCGCGCTGTCGGTACTGCTCGTGATCGCCGTGGGGTTCGCCGTACAGCACTTCTGGACCGGACGGACCCAGCCGGTACGGGCGCCGGAGGTGGTGCGGGCGGCGACGGTTCCGCACGGGGAGCACGGCAAGGACACAGTGAAGGGGGAGGCCGCGCCGGACGGTGCGGTGAGGCCCGGCGGCCCGGGACCGGCGGGGACCGAGATCGTGGTCGACGTCAGCGGCAAGGTGCGGGACCCGGGAATCCACCGCCTGCCCGCCGGTTCACGCGTCGAGGACGCGCTGCGGGCGGCCGGCGGAGTACGGCCCGGCACCAGGACCGACACCCTGAACCGCGCCCGTTTCCTCGTCGACGGCGAGCAGGTGGTCGTAGGGGGCCCGGCACCGGCCGCGGCAGCCCCCGGCGGCGGTACGGGTACGGCGGCGGGAGCCGGCCCCACCGCACCGGTGTCCCTCAGCACCGCCACCCTCGACCAGCTCGACGCCCTCCCCGGAGTAGGCCCCGTGCTGGCCCAGCACATCGTCGACCACCGCACCCGCAACGGCGGTTTCCGCTCGGTGGACGAACTCCGCGAGGTGAACGGCATCGGCGACCGCCGTTTCGCGGAGCTGCGGAACCTCGTACGGCCATGAGGACCGAACCGGCGGACACGACGGCACCACCGCCCCCGCGGCCCACCGCCCGGCAGCACGTCCACGCCGCCTCCGGCAAGCGGCTCGGCGCCGCGCACCCGAGGCAGGAGGGACCGACGGACCTGCGGCTGGTCCCGCCCGCCCTGGCCGCCTGGGCCACGGCCGCCGTGCTGCTGCACGCCCCGCCCGGCCGGGTGGCGGGCACGGTGATCGCCGCCCTGCTGACGGCCGGCGCCCTCCTCCTGGCGCGCAGCCGCCTGACCGGACGCGGACGGGCCACCGCCCATGCCACCGCCGCCGCACTGCTCTGCGTCGCCGCGGCCGCCGGATCGGCGGGACTGCACGGCGCGGACCTGCGACGAGGCCCCGTGCCCGCACTGGCGCGGGAGTACGCCCCGGTGACCGCCGAGGTCGAGATCACCACCGACCCCCGGCTCACCCGGCCCAGGGTCAGCGGCAACCGCATGGCCCCCACCTCCGTACTGATCGAGGCCGACGTACGACGGGTGGAGCGGGCCGGCGGCACGGCGGAGACGACCCGCACGCCCGTCCTGCTGATCGTCGACCCGGGCCCCTCCGGACGCACCGCACCGGACGCCGCGAACCGCTCCCCTTGGCTCACCCTCCTGCCCTCCACCCGCCTCCGCGTCGAGGCACGGCTCGCCCCGGCGAGGGCGGGCGGCGACCGGTTCGCCGCCGTACTGCGAGTGAAGGGCCGCGACGGCCCCGAGACCGTGGGCCGGCCGTCGGGCCCGCAGCGACTGGCGGGACGGCTGCGGGCCGGACTGCGGGAGGCGACCGCCGGACTGCCGGCGGACGCCCGGGCGCTGCTGCCCGGCCTGGTCGTGGGCGACACCGCGAGGATCACCCCCGAACTGAACGAGGCGTTCCGGGAGACCGACCTCACCCACACACTCGCCGTATCCGGCGCCAACTTCACCATCCTCCTCGCCCTGCTCCTCGGCCCGCCCGGCCTGGCCCAGCGGGCCGAGCGACGCGGACTCGCACCCCGCCTCGGCATCCCCCTGCGGACCACCGCACTCCTCGGCGCGACGCTCTCCCTCGCCTTCGTCATCGTGTGCCGGCCCGACCCCAGCGTGCTGCGGGCCGCCGCCTGCGGCTCCGTCGCCCTGCTCGCGCTCGCCACCGGCCGCCGCAGATCACTGATCCCGGCGCTGGCGACGGCGGTCCTGCTCCTGGTGCTCTACGACCCCTGGCTGGCCCGCAGCCCCGGCTTCCTGCTCTCCGTGCTGGCCACCGGCGCGCTGCTCACCCTCGCGCCACGCTGGAGCGCGGGACTGCGGAGGCGCGGTGTGCCGCCCCGCCTCGCGGAGGCGCTGGCCGCCGCGGGCGCCGCACAGGCCGTGTGCGCGCCGGTGGTCGCCGTGCTGGCGGCGCGGGTCAGCCTGGTGGCGATCCCCTGCAACCTGCTCGCGGAGGCCGCGCTCGCACCGGCCACGGTGCTGGGCTTCCTGGCCCTGGCCACCGCACCGCTGGTGATGCCGGCGGCGAAGGCACTGGCCTGGTGCGCGAGCTGGCCCGCGGAGTGGATCGCACAGGTCGCCAGAACGGGCGCCGCGCTGCCCGGCGCGGGAGTGGACTGGCCCGGCAGCTGGACCGGCGCGGCGGCACTCGGCGCGGTCACCCTGGCCGCGCTGCTCGTGGGCCGCCGCCTGCTCGGCCACCCCTGGTGGTGTGCCGCCTGCGCACTCCTGCTGGTACTGGTGGTGCTGCAGCCACGGCCCCTCACCCGGGCGATCACGGGCTGGCCCCCGCCGGGCTGGCGGATGGTGATGTGCGACGTCGGCCAGGGCGACGCGCTGGTACTGGCGGCGGGCGAGAACACCGGCGTGGTCGTGGACGCCGGCCCCGACCCGGCCCTCGTCGACCACTGCCTGCGCTCCCTCGGCATCACCAGCGTCCCCCTGGTGGTCCTGACCCACTTCCACGCCGACCACGTGGCGGGCCTGCCCGGCGTCCTGCGCGGACGCGCGGTGGGCGCCGTCGAGACGACGTCCTTCGAAGAACCCACCGACCAGGCCGCGTTCGTCCGGAGACTCGCCGCCGCCCGGCACATCCCGGTGACGCACGCCGCGGCCGGCGAGGCACGGCGCACGGGAGATCTGTCCTGGGAGGTGGTGTGGCCCCCACCGAGCGCCCACTCCGCGCCGGAAGGCCCGAACGACGCCAGCGTCGCCATGCTGGTCCGCACGGCCGGCCTGCGCCTGCTCCTCCTCGGGGACCTGGAACCCCCGTCCCAGCGCGCCCTGGCGAGATCACCGGCGGCCGGGAGCCTGACCGACGTGGACGTCCTCAAAGTCGCCCATCACGGCTCGGCATACCGAGATCCGGACCTCATACGCCGCGCAGCCCCACGGCTGGCGCTGATCAGCACGGGGGAGGACAACACGTACGGGCACCCCGCCCCGAACACGCTCGCCGCCCTGCGGGCCGGGGGAGCGACGGTGCTGCGCACGGACCGGGACGGCGCACTGGCGGTGGCCGCCGGCGAGAACGGGGGTGAGGAAATGCGGGTGGCTCGACACTGAGGGCATGGCTGAGGGGGATGTGAGCACCGCGGGAGTCGACGCCTATCTGCGCCGCCTGGGCGTTGAACAGCCCGCCTGGCCCACCGTGGACGCGCTGCGCGAGCTGTAACCCCCGCATCCGGTTCGCGTGACTGCCTATCGGACGCTGGTGTCCTCCACGGCGTCAAGTACCGCGTGCCACGGGTACTCCTCCGGTCGGCCCTGACCCGGCTGGTTCGGTACGAACCCGTCCTCGCCGTACAGGACGCGCACACCCATGTCGCGCAACTCGGTCACGCTCCGCTCGAACTGCCGATGCCGCGCGTAGGCCGCATTGACGCAGGGCATCGCCACGAGCGGGATGCCCTTGCCGATACCCTCGGCCACCACCCCGACGACGAAGTCGCGGGTGATGCCCAGCGCCCAGGCGTTCATCGTGTTGAAGGTGGCCGGCGCGACAGCGATGACGTCTGCCTTCGGCCATACGTCGGGCTCGCCCGGCAGCTTGTAATCGGACCGGACCGGGTGGCCGGTGAGCTGTTCGAGCTCGGCCTGCTGGGGGGCGAGCCAGCGTGCGGCGGTCGGGGTCAGTCCCAGGCACACGTCGAAGCCTCGGGCTTGGGCGTCCCGGACCACCTGAGCAATGTCGAACACGGGCGGGGCGGCCGAACCGAACAGGTACAGCACGCGTTCAGCTGTGGTCATGCGGCCATCCGATCACACAACCGCCCCCTCTTATGGAGGAGTCGGGAGCGGAAAGGCACACCCGGGCCGTCGGCCGGGGGTACTGTCCCAAACCAAGTGGGTGCTTGGAACGGGGACCAGTATGACAACACTGGACGACGACCACACGGGCGCGCGCATCAAGGAGCAGCGCAGACTGGCCAGGCTGACGCAGCGACAGATGGCCGACCTCCTGCCGTACTCGTACAGCTACCTCAATCAGGTGGAGTGCGGCGCCCGACCGGCGACAACGGCCTTCGTGGCCGCGTGTGCAAAGGCCCTGACCATCGACGTGACCGTGCTGACCGGGCAGCCGTATGTGACCGAATTGCAGCGGGACCGGCTTGCTGAACTCGTAAGACCCATCCGGGAGTCCTTGGACCTGTACGACCTCGGCCCCGACCCGGATATCAGCGTGCGGCCGACGGATCGGCTCATCGCCGCTGCCGACCACCTGTGTGCCGAGGTGCGTGCCACGCACCTGCGCAACGCGGCCCGTGAGCTGCCGGATGTGATTGCCGAGCTGACGCACACCGCGTGGTCGATGCCGACGACCGAGGTATGGCAGGCCCTTGCGTCGGCGTACCGCACCGCGCACGACATCAGTGTGAAGCTCGGCTACTACGACCTGTCGACGGTCGCGCTGGACCGGATGGACTGGGCGGCGCAGCGGGCTTCCGACCCGTGCCTGGCCGCCGTCCGCCAGTACATGCGGGCCCTGGTGTACTTCCGGGAGGGCGAGTACCGGATCGGGCAGCGCCTGGTCACCGCTGGGCGCAGCGTGGTCGACCAGGCTGGGTCCACCCGGGAGGCGCTGGCCGTCGCGGGCCAGCTCCATCTCGGGGAGTCCGTCATCGCGGCGCGCGCGGAGGACCCTTCGGGGGTGACCGTACACATCGGCGAGGCCCGGAAGATCGCCGACCGGATCGGTGACGCCTCCGACGTGCACTGGCTGTCCTTCGGGCCGACGAACGTGGCGCTGCACAAGATGTCCGCCGCTGTCGAAATGCGCCAGTACGACGACGCCCTCAAGCAGGCCCGGAAGATGAAGGTGCCGCACCAGCTGGCGGTCTCCCGCCGTGCGCACTTCCTGATCGAAAAGGCACGCACCGAGATGGAGACGGGGCACACCGAGTCTGCGCTGAAGACGCTGGTGGAAGCGCGCCGTGCGGCGCCGGAGCAGACTCGGTACCACCCGGCCGCCCGGGAGACGATCACTGGACTGGTGCACTTGGCTCGCCGTACGCCGGACACGCTCAACCACATGGCGGCCTGGATCGGCCTGTAGCACGCTCACAACGCTCACAGAACTGTGAGCGTTCCGCCCTTCTCACAGGGTCACGCTGTACTCACACCGGGTCAGAGTGACGCAGAGCGCAGCCCCAGCGGTCGTCTGGCTCGGTGTGCCCCGGCAGCCGCGCGAACGACTCCGGGGCCGGCCAACGCTCAAACCGTGAGAAGGAGCGTCAACACCATGAACGCTACAGCCCCACTGAAGCCTGGCGTCAAGCCGAAGCCCGGCGTCAAGATGACGATCCGGGTCTACACCGTGAACGCGCAGGGGTCCGTCATCGAGGACCGGGGCACCGTGGTCGCCGTCGGGTTCGGGGAGGACCCGGCCGCGCTCGCCCCCGGCTCCTTCGGATTCCCGCCCTGCCGGTGCCCCCGCCACCGCACCCGCCGGGCGGTGACACGGTGAACACCACCCGCCCGAACACCCGGACCACACCGGTCGACATCGCCACGATGCGCGAGACCGTGAACCGGCTGCTGGATCCCGACGCCGTCCCCGAAGCGCTGCCGCCCACCGGCGACGAGCTCCAGGCACTGACCGCCCTCGTGCGCGGCCACCTTGCGCTGCTGGTCCCCGAGGTGGAGGCAGCGGCCCGCACGCTGGAGGAGAACAGCGTCCACCGCTACACCGTCCTCGGGTGCGTGTGGGAGGCCCGCAGCCGACTGGAGACACAGCCGTCCCCTCGCTTCGGCGGCGCCCCCGGTTACGCCCGGCGCCTGGCCCGCGCCCTCAACGCCCTGTGCGACCACTACGAGGCGCTGAACGAAGCCGCGCGGTGACCGTGGACGTCCGCGAGATCCTCGTGGGCGCCCTGCTGACCATGGACACGGAAGAGATGGCCGCGACACTCCGCCGTGCGGCCCTGACCGAGGAGCCCTTGCCGGCCCCTCGCCTGCGCTACGGTCTGCGTCCGTGACCGCCGCATTTGTCCACTGGCACGCCTTTGCGTACACCGGTAAGGGCTACACCGACAGCGAGGTCGGCAAGGGCCTCGCCCCGCCTTCCTTCCCACCGGTCGAGCTCGCCCAGTGGCTGGACCGACGGCCCGGCCTGCGCGTCTTCACCGAACAGCAGATCGACGAGGCCGTGGCCTGGCTGGACGAGGAGCTGAACGAGCATGTTCCGGTGGACGCCGCCTCGTTCCCCATCACCACACGCCTGGAGTACTCGCGGGCCCGGCTGCGCGAACGGGTCAACAGGGACGTGTGGTACGGCTACTGGTCCGCACGCGGACAGTTCGTGACCCGTGTGCTGGTCGCCTGCACCGACACCGGGAAGAGCAAGGGCTGCGCGTAGCCCTCACAGACCGGTCCCGCCTGTCCGTTGCCCCCGTGGCGGACGGGCGGGGCCTTCTCCCGCCCGGCACCGGGCACGGTCACCGTCCTGCGGGCCGGGGGGCGCGACACTGAGGACATGAACGAGGGAATGAGCACCGCGGAAGTCGACGCCTACCTGCGCCGCCTGGGCGTCGGGCAGCCCGCCTGGCCCACCGTGGACGCGCTGCGTGAGCTGCATCTGCGGCATCTGGAGACCGTGCCGTTCGAGAACCTGTCCATTCACCTCGGCGAGGAGATCGTGCTGGAGGAGAAGCGGCTGCTGGAGAAGGTGGTGGAGGCGCGGCGGGGCGGGTTCTGTTACGAACTCAACGGGGTGTTCGGGGCGTTGCTCGCCGCCCTCGGTTACGACGTCCAGATGCTCGCGGCGCGGGTGTACGGCGACGGGGGCCGGCTCGGCATCCCGTACGACCATCTCGCGCTGCGGGTGCGGACGGTGGACGGCGGGGACTGGCTGGCCGACGTCGGCTTCGGCGCCCACTTCCACCTCCCGCTGGCCTTCGGGGAGCGTGGGGAGCAGGAGGATCCCGGGGGTGCGTTCCGGATCGCCGAGGCGGGTGCCGATGCGGCCGGGGTGCGCGGTGGGTCAGACCGGGTGGAGGTGGCGGACCTGGACGTGAGCCGGAACGGGCGGCCGGTGTACCGGCTGGAGGTCCGGCCGCGGGTGCTCGCCGACTTCATGGCCGGGGCGTGGTGGCACAGCACTTCACCGGCCTCCCACTTCACGCGGTCGCCGGTGTGCTCGCGGATCACCGGGGACGGGGGCCGGATCACGCTCAGCGGCCGGCGGCTCACGGTCACCGCGCCGGACGGGACGCGGCGGGAGCACGAGGCCGGGACGGACGAGGAGGCGCTCGCGCTCTACCGGGACCGGTTCGGGATCGTGCTGGACACGGTGCCGACGGCGCGCGGCACCGGGACGGGCGGCTGATCCCGGTACCGGGGCGGGTGGCTGACCCAGGTACCAGGACGGGCGGCTGACCCGGCACCGGGACGGGCGGCTGACCCGGTGCCGGACAATGACCCGTGTGAGTGATGTGCGACATGTGCTGGTGCTGCCCGACCGTGATGCGGCGGAGGAGGTGGCCGAGGCCCTCGGGGAACGGTTCGGCGTGGACGAGGAGCCCCGGCTGGTGCGGGACGCGCTCGCCGGTGAGGACGACGCGGAGGACGCACAGTGGCTCGTCGTCCTGCGGGACGAGCCGGCCCGGCTGGACCCCGGGGAGCTGAACGAGTTCGTGGCCGAGTGGGACGGCTGGCGGGAGGAGCCGTAACCCGGCGGCCGCACCCGGCGACCGCACCCGGCGACCGCACCCGGCGGCCGCACCCGGCGGCCGCCGGCCGGACGGGGATGTCAGTGGCGCGTGGGATGCTTGTCGCGATGGCCAGGAAGACCGCATCCGACGACCTCCTCGCCCCGGTGACGCTCGCCGTGGGCCAGGAGGACCTGCTGCTCGACCGTGCCGTGCGGGAGGTGGTGGCCGCCGCGAGGGCCGCCGACGCCGACACGGACGTACGCGACCTGACACCGGACCAGCTCCAGCCCGGCACCCTCGCCGAGCTGACCAGCCCGTCGCTCTTCGCGGAGCGCAAGGTCGTCGTCGTACGCAACGCGCAGGACCTGCCCGCCGACACCGTCAAGGACGTGAAGGCGTACCTCGGCTCGCCGGCCGAGGAGATCACGCTCGTCCTGCTGCACGCGGGCGGCGCCAAGGGCAAGGGGCTGCTCGACGCGGCGCGCAAGGCGGGGGCGCGGGAGGTGGCGTGCCCGAAGATGACCAAGCCGGCGGACCGGATGGCCTTCGTACGGAGCGAGTTCCGCACCGCCGGCCGGTCGGCCACCCCGGAGGCGTGCCAGGCGCTGGTCGACGCCATCGGCAGTGATCTGCGGGAGCTGGCCTCGGCGGTGACCCAGCTCGTCGCGGACGTCGAGGGCACGATCGACGAGGCGGTCGTCGGGCGGTACTACACCGGGCGGGCCGAGGCGTCGAGCTTCGCGGTCGCCGACCGCGCGGTCGAGGGACGTGCGGCGGAGGCCCTGGAGGCCCTGCGCTGGTCGCTGTCGACCGGAGTGGCCCCGGTGCTGATCACCAGCGCGCTGGCCCAGGGCGTACGGGCGATCGGCAAGCTCCAGTCGTCGCCGAACGCGCGCCCCGCCGATCTCGGCATGCCGCCCTGGAAGATCAACCAGGTGCGGCAGCAGATGCGCGGCTGGTCCCCGGACGGCGTGGCCGTCGCGCTGCGCGCGGTCGCCGAGGCGGACGCGGGCGTGAAGGGCGGCGGGGACGATCCGGAGTACGCCCTGGAGAAGGCGGTCGTCACCATCGCCCGCGCGGCCCGCTCGCGGGGACGGGCGTAACGGCACGGAAGAGGCCGAAGGCCCCGCCCACCACCCGGGGAAGGGTGTGAGGGCGGGGCCTTCGGATGAAGCGTGTGAGCCCGTACCCGCGTGGCGAACGCAGGCCGCGTACGAGCTCGGGATGCCGGCCGGGGGCGGATGAGAGAGGGCCCGCCCGGGGTCCGGTCGGCGGTCAGATCAGAGGGTGGTTCAGCCCTTGACGGCCGCGACCTTCTGAGCCAGCGCCGACTTCTTGTTGGCGGCCTGGTTCTTGTGGATGACGCCCTTGGAGACGGCCTTGTCGAGCTGACGCGCGGCGGCGCGCTGGTACTCGGTGGCCTTCTCGACGTCACCCGCGGCGGCGGCCTCGCGGGCCTTGCGGATCGCGGTCTTCAGAGAGGACTTGACGGCCTTGTTGCGCAGCCGGGCCTTCTCGTTGGTCTTGTTCCGCTTGATCTGGGACTTGATGTTCGCCACGAATGAGCCTCTACAGGTTCTGGCACGAGCCCGCACGGGACGCGTACCGGTGATTTTCCGAAGGTGTGCCTCGTGCTGAGAGGGCATGAGACACAGCCCCCCACACTACCAGCGGCCCGTTCAGTGGCCCAAACCCGTCTCCGGTCGCCGCGCGTGGGACGATGGAAGCTACGTATCGATCCGACCCGAGACCGCAGACGCACAAGCACACGTATGCGGACGCCTCAAGAATCAGGACCCTGCGTGCCCGCGATCCCCAGCCATGTGCCCGAGCCGAGCCGTACCGACCCCGCGCTGATCCGCAATTTCTGCATCATCGCGCACATCGACCACGGCAAGTCCACGCTCGCCGACCGGATGCTCCAGCTGACCGGAGTGGTCGAGCAGCGGCAGATGCGCGCTCAGTACCTCGACCGCATGGACATCGAGCGTGAGCGCGGCATCACGATCAAGTCCCAGGCGGTGCGTCTGCCGTGGGCTCCCACCCACGACCAGGGCAACACGCACATCCTCAACATGATCGACACCCCCGGGCACGTCGACTTCACCTACGAGGTCTCGCGGTCGCTCGCCGCCTGCGAGGGGACCATCCTCCTCGTCGACGCCGCCCAGGGCATCGAGGCCCAGACCCTCGCCAACCTCTACCTGGCGATGGAGAACGACCTCACGATCATCCCCGTACTGAACAAGATCGACCTGCCGGCCGCGCAGCCGGAGAAGTTCGCCGAGGAGCTGGCGAACCTGGTCGGCTGCGACCCCGACGACGTGCTCAAGGTCTCCGCGAAGACCGGTCTGGGCGTCGAGGCGCTGCTGGACAAGGTGGTCGCCGAGATCCCGGCCCCGGTCGGCGTCGCGGACGCCCCCGCCCGCGCGATGATCTTCGACTCGGTCTACGACTCCTACCGCGGTGTCGTGACGTACGTCCGTGTCATCGACGGCCAGCTCAACAAGCGCGAGCGGATCCGGATGATGTCCACCGGCGCCACCCACGAGCTGCTGGAGATCGGCACCAACTCCCCGGAGATGCTGCCCGCCGACGGCCTCGGCGTCGGTGAGGTGGGCTACCTCATCACCGGTGTGAAGGACGTCCGCCAGTCGAAGGTCGGTGACACCGTCACCAGCCAGCACAAGGGCGCCGAGGAGGCGCTCGGCGGCTACAAGGACCCCAAGCCGATGGTGTTCTCCGGCCTCTACCCGCTGGACGGCTCCGACTACCCGGAGCTGCGCGAGGCCCTCGACAAGCTCCAGCTCAACGACGCCGCCCTGGTCTACGAGCCGGAGACCTCCGCCGCCCTCGGCTTCGGCTTCCGCGTCGGCTTCCTCGGCCTGCTGCACCTCGACGTGATCCGTGAGCGGCTGGAGCGCGAGTTCGGCCTCGACCTCATCGCCACTGCGCCGAACGTGGTCTACCGGGTGGTCATGGAGGACGGCAGCGAGCACATCGTCACCAATCCGAGCGAGTTTCCCGAGGGGAAGATCGGCGAGGTGTACGAGCCGGTGGTGCGCGCCACCATCCTGGCGCCCAGCGAGTTCATCGGCTCGATCATGGAGCTGTGCCAGACCCGGCGCGGTGTCCTGCTCGGCATGGACTACCTCTCCGAGGACCGGGTGGAGATCCGCTACACCCTCCCGCTCGCGGAGATCGTCTTCGACTTCTTCGACCAGCTGAAGTCCAAGACCCGCGGCTACGCCTCCCTGGACTACGAGCCCACCGGCGAGCAGACCTCCAGCCTGGTCAAGGTCGACATCCTGCTGCACGGCGACAAGGTGGACGCGTTCTCCGCGATCACCCACAAGGACCAGGCGTACGCGTACGGCGTGCGGCTCGTCGCCAAGCTCAAGGAGCTGATCCCGCGGCAGGCCTTCGAGGTGCCGGTGCAGGCCGCCATCGGCTCGCGGGTCATCGCCCGCGAGACCATCCGCGCCATCCGCAAGGACGTCCTCGCCAAGTGCTACGGCGGTGACATCTCCCGCAAGCGGAAGCTGCTGGAGAAGCAGAAGGAAGGCAAGAAGCGGATGAAGATGGTGGGTTCCGTGGAGGTTCCCCAGGAGGCCTTCATCGCCGTCCTCTCCAGCGACGACAGCGCGGGATCGGGCAAGGGCAAGAAGTAACCGGAGGTTACCGCGGGTCACTCCGCGAACCGGGCGTAACGGGGCCCGTCGTACTCGCGTACGACGGGCCCCGCGCGTTCACGGGGTAGCTGTCCCTGTGTGAAGTGACAGGCCGTGACCCCTTACGCCGTGGCCGGTCGCCCTTTACTCTGTCCGTGCTCGATAGTTACTCGCGAGTTAAACAACGGCGCGAGGAAACCCCAGCCGCACTGAGCCAGCCGCACCGTCGCGGGCCCCGGAGGATGTCGTGAGCGACCCACAGACACTGATCGAGAACCGTCCGCCGAGCGTGGCGACCCTCTTCCTGGAGCGCGTGGCGGCCACACCGGACGCCGAGGCCTACCGCTATCCGGTCCCGGCGGCCTCCGGCGAGGGCCCGGACGACTGGAAGTCCCTCACCTGGGCGGGCGCCGCCGAGCGGGTCCACGCCATCGCGGCTGGCCTGATCGAGCTGGGCGTCGAGTCCGAGCAGCGGGTCGCGCTCGCCTCCTCCACCCGGGTCGAGTGGATCCTCGCCGACCTCGGCATCCTCTGCGCCGGCGCCGCCACCACCACGATCTACCCGCAGACCAACGCCGACGAATCCGCCTACATCCTCTCCGACTCCCAGAGTCGGGTGCTGATCGCGGAGAACGCCGAGCAGGCGGCCAAGGCGGTCGGGAAGCGCGCCGAGCTGCCCGAGCTCACCTACGTCGTGGTCGTCGACCCGGCCGGCGCCGACACCGACGACTTCGTGATCACCCTCGCCGACCTGGAGAAGCTCGGCGCCGCCCGGCTCCAGCGGGAACCGGAGCTGGTCAAGGAGCGGGTCGCCGCGATCACCAAGGACCAGCTCGCCACCCTCATCTACACCTCCGGCACCACCGGCCGCCCCAAGGGCGTACGCCTGCCGCACGACTGCTGGTCGTACATGGCCAAGGCCATCCCCGCCACCGGCCTGGTCGGCGCCGACGACGTGCAGTACCTGTGGCTGCCGCTCGCCCACGTCTTCGGCAAGGTGCTCATCTCCGGCCAGATCGAGGCCGGCCACGTCACCGCCGTCGACGGCCGCGTCGACAAGATCATCGAGAACCTCCCGGTGGTCCGGCCGACCTACATGGCGGCCGTGCCCCGCATCTTCGAGAAGGTCTACAACGGCGTGGCCGCCAAGGCGAAGGCCGGCGGTGGCGCCAAGTACAAGATCTTCCAGTGGGCCGCCGAGGTCGCCCGCGAGTACGCCAAGGTCACCCAGGACAACTTCCGCCGCACCGGCACCGCGAGCGCCCCCTTCGGCCTCACGGCGAAGCACGGCGTCGCCGACAAGCTCGTCTACGCCAAGATCCGCGAGGCCTTCGGCGGCAACCTGCGCGCCTGCGTCTCCGGCTCCGCCGCCCTCGCCCCCGAGATCGGCTACTTCTTCTCCGGCGCCGGCGTCCACATCCTGGAGGGCTACGGCCTCACCGAGTCCTCCGCCGCCTCCTTCGTCAACCCCGGCGAGGCCTACCGCACCGGCACCGTCGGCAAGCCGCTGCCCGGCACCGAGGTCCGCATCGCCGACGACGGCGAGATCCTGCTGCGCGGCCCCGGCATCATGCAGGGCTACCACAACCTGCCCGACAAGACCGCCGAGGTCCTGGAGGAGGACGGCTGGTTCCACACCGGCGACATCGGCGAGCTCTCGCCCGACGGCTACCTCCGCATCACCGACCGCAAGAAGGACCTGATCAAGACCTCCGGCGGCAAGTACATCGCGCCGGCCGAGGTCGAGGGCCAGTTCAAGGCGGTCTGCCCCTACGTCTCCAACATCCTCGTCCACGGCGCCGACCGGAACTACTGCACCGCCCTCATCGCCCTCGACGAGGCCGCCCTCGCGCCCTGGGCGGCCGAGAACGGCCTGGAGGGCAAGACGTACGCGGAGATCGTCGCCGCGCCCGCCACGGTCGAGATGGTCGACGGCTACGTCAGGCAGCTCAACGAGGGCCTCCAGCGCTGGCAGACCATCAAGAAGTTCCGCCTCCTCCCGCGCGATCTCGACATCGAGCACGGCGAGGTCACCCCGAGCCTGAAGCTGAAGCGCCCGGTGGTGGAGCGCACGTACAAGCACCTCATCGAGGAGATGTACGAGGGCACGCGCGAGGCGTGACCGTCACGGTGTGACTGCGGAGGGGCGGGGTTCCGGGCCGGTACGGCCGGGACCCCGCCCCTCTTGTCGCGTTTCCGTGATGACCGGAACGCAGCGGCTTCCTGTCCGTTCCTGACCGCACACTTGACGCTGTGCTCACCCTTGGCGGTCCACTTCGGTGACTCGGCGCTTATGGGCGGGTCCGGTCTGTCACCCTGTCGGCAACGATCGAGTTCTCTTCGTACGAACTGCCCGGGGAGCTGCCCATGGGGGCCATTCCGACCCAACGGGAGACCGCCTCGTGCGCCTCCGGCGCGCGGGAGTGCGCGTGGGTGGACGCGACCCTGGCCGGGAGCCCCCTCGCACCGGGCGCCGCACGCGCCCTGCTGCGCAAGGCGCTCACCGAGTGGGCGGAGCTCGCCCTGCCCGGCGCCGAACACCTCACCGGCCGCGTCGGCGACGACGCCACGCTGATCGCCAGCGAACTCGTCACCAACGCCGTCGTGCACGCCGGTACCGAGGTGCGGGTGGCGTGCAGGCTGGAGGAGGGGACCGGCGCGCTCGTCGTCGAGGTCGCCGACCAGCACCCCTCCCGCGCGCCGCGCGGCAGCGAACCGGAGGGGTCGCCGTACGACACCCCCGAGTACGGGCGCGGCCTGCGCCTCGTCGCTGCGCTCTCCGAGGCCTGGGGGATCACCTACCGTCCGGGCACGAAGACGGTGTGGGCGCGCCTGGCCGCAGGGGAGTGCACGGCGGACGACCGGATCGAGGCGTACGCCGGGGAGCGCACGCTGGCGCGCGACCTGCGCGTGGCGGAGATCCTCGCGCCGGAGCCGCCCCGGACGGAGCAGAGCGCCCCCGGCCCCCTGGACGCACTCGATCCACCGGCCCCCCGACGCCCACCCGGTCCCGCCCGGGACACCTGGCGCGGCGGCTCGTACGGCGACGACTGGCTCGCCCGCCGGCCCGGCCGGGACGGGACCTGGCTGGGGCGCGGCGCCCTGTCCTTCCTCGCCGAGGCCTCCGACCTACTCGCCGGGCAACTGGACGAGGACCTGGTCACCTCGCTCACCGGCCAGCTGATCGTGCCGCGGCTGGCCGACTGGTGCGCGGTGTGGCTGGAGGACGAGACCACCGGCCGCGGCGGCGGCTGGGGCGAGGGGAGCCGGACCGACGGCTCCCGCCTCGCCCGCGTCTGGCACGCCAGCGAGAACCGCATCGAGGACCTGAGCCGGGCCCTGGAGCGGAACCCGCCCCACCCCGGCGACCCGTTGCACCCGGGACCCGAGCCTTATCCGTGGCCGGGCGGGGCGCTCGACGGGCCGGCCGACGCGGTCCACGGGCTGGGCGGGGCGGTCCACGGGCCGGGCGACGCGTTCGACGGGTGGCGTACGGGGTCCGGCGGGCCGGGCGGGTCACCCGGTGGCGGGCCGAAGCCGAAGGGGCCGGACCGGAGGGCCGGCGGGTCCGCGGACGCGGTCGACGAGCCGGCCGACGCGCCCGACGCCTCCGCCGACGGGCCCGACGCCTCCGCCGACGGCGCCCACGGCACCGCCCTCGCCTACCGGCTCGTCGCCGGCGGGCGCCCGCTCGGCACGCTGGTGATCGGGCGGGGTGGCATCGACCGCTTCCCCGACGAGATCACCGGCCTGGTCGAGGACCTCGGCCGGCGCGTAGCCCTCGCCATCGGCGCCGCCCGGCAGTACTCCCGCCAGGCCACCATCAGCGCCGTACTGCAGCGCGGACTGCTGCCCGGCGCCGTCGCCGAGATCCCCGGCGTGCGCAGCGCCCTCGTCTACGAACCCTGCGACAAGGGCGGCCCCAGCGGCGACTTCTACGACCTCTTCCCGGCCGGCCGGGGCCGCTGGTGCTTCGCCGTCGGCGACGTCCAGGGCAAAGGGCCGGAGGCCGCCGTCGTCATCGGCCTCGTCCGCCCCTGGCTGCGGCTGCTCGCACGCGAGGGCTACCGCGTCGCCGACGTCCTCGACCGCCTCAACCAGCTCCTCCTCGACGACGCCACCGAGGCCGCCGACGCCGCCGCCCGCGCCCTGGTGGCCGCCGGCGCCCGCCCGACCGCCCCCGGCGACGGCCCCCAGACCCGCTTCCTCTCCCTCCTCTACGGCGAACTCGTCCCCTTCGACGGCGGCGTCCGCTGCACCCTCGCCTCCGCCGGACACCCCCTGCCCCTGCTGCTCGCCCCCGACGGCTCGGTCCGTGCCGTCGCCCAGCCGCAGACCCTGCTCGGGGTCGTCGAGGACGCCACCTACACCAGTGAGACCTTCGAGATGTACTCCGGCGACACCCTGCTCTGCGTCACCGACGGAGTCACCGAGCGCCGCTCCGGCTCCCGCCAGTTCGACGACGGCGACGGGCTGGCGCTGGCCCTCTCCGGATGCGCGGGGATGCACGCGGAGCTGATAGCGGAACGCATCACCCAGCTCGTGCACGAGTTCGGGGCCCGCCCGCCCGCCGACGACCTCGCGCTCCTCGTCCTCCAAGCGGAGTGACACGGCCGGTGCGGGACAATGGAGCACATGCCTTCCGCACTCCCCGACGGCGAGCCCGTCCCCGCCGACGGCGCGCTGCCCGCGTCCGCGCTCGCCGGGGCCGCCGACCGCCCCCTCGGCTTCTACCTGCACGTCCCCTACTGCGCGACCCGCTGCGGCTACTGCGACTTCAACACGTACACCGCGACCGAGCTGCGCGGCAGCGGCGGCGTTCTGGCCTCCCGCGACAACTACGCCGGGACCCTCGTCGACGAGGTCCGCCTGGCGCGGAAGGTGCTGGGCGACGACCCGCGCGAGGTCCGCACGGTCTTCGTCGGGGGCGGTACGCCGACCCTGCTGGCCGCCGACGACCTCGTACGGATGCTGGGGGCGATCCGCGAGGAGTTCGGGCTGGCGGCGGACGCCGAGGTGACCACGGAGGCCAACCCGGAGTCGGTCGACCCGGCCTACCTGGCGGCCCTCCGCGCGGGTGGCTTCAACCGGATCTCCTTCGGCATGCAGAGCGCCCGGCAGCACGTCCTGAAGGTCCTCGACCGCACCCACACCCCCGGCCGCCCCGAGGCCTGCGTCGCCGAGGCCCGCGCGGCCGGCTTCGAGCACGTCAACCTCGACCTGATCTACGGCACCCCGGGGGAGTCCGACGACGACTGGCGGGCGTCCCTGGACGCGGCGATCGGCGCCGGTCCCGACCACGTCTCGGCGTACGCGCTGATCGTGGAGGAGGGCACCCAGCTCGCTCGCCGTATCCGCCGCGGCGAGGTCCCGATGACGGACGACGACGTCCATGCCGACCGCTACCTGATCGCCGAGGAGACGCTGTCGGCGGCGGGCTTCGACTGGTACGAGGTGTCCAACTGGGCCACCTCCGAGGCGGGCCGCTGCCTGCACAACGAGCTGTACTGGCGCGGCGCCGACTGGTGGGGCGCGGGGCCCGGCGCGCACTCGCACGTGGGCGGGGTGCGCTGGTGGAACGTCAAGCATCCGGGAGCGTACGCGGCGGCGCTCGCGGAGGGGCGGTCGCCGGGGGCGGGGCGCGAGGTCCTGTCGGACGAGGACCGGCGGGTCGAGCGGATCCTGCTGGAGCTTCGGCTCGAGGAAGGGGTTCCTCTCTCGCTCCTCCGTGCGGAGGGGCTTGCGGCGGCTCGCCGGGCCCTGGCGGACGGGCTGCTGGCCCCCGGCCCGTACGAGGAGGGCCGTGCGGCCCTCACCCTGCGGGGGCGGCTGCTCGCCGACGCGGTGGTGCGGGATCTGGTCGACTGACCTTTTTCTCGCCCCCGCCGCCCCTTCCCGTCCCGAACCGGGGGCGCTGCCCCCGGACCCCCGCTCCTCAAACTCCCCCAGAGGGGCTGAAAGTCAGCCCGTCCGGCGTTTGAGGACGAGGCCCGTTCAGGGCCGAAGGGGGGTCTGGGGGCGCAGCCCCCAGGGACGGGACGGGAAGGGGCGGCGGGGGCGAAGAACCATGCCGCTCAGGACGGTGCCGTGACGAAATCGATCAGTTCCTCCACGCGGCCCAGGAGCTGCGGCTCCAGGTCCCTGTACGACCGCACCGAGCCGAGGATCCGCTGCCACGCCTCGCCCGTGTTCGCCACGCGCCAGCCCAGCGCCGCGCACACCCCCGTCTTCCAGTCCTGACCCCGCGGCACCCGCGGCCACGCCTCGATGCCGACCGACGCCGGCTTCACCGCCTCCCAGACGTCGACGTACGGGTGGCCCACCACCAGCGCGTGCTCGCTCGTCACCGCCTCCGCGATCCGCCACTCCTTCGAGCCCGGCACCAGGTGGTCCACCAGGACGCCCAGCCGCGCGTCCGGGCCGGGGGAGAAGTCCTCGACGATCGACGGCAGGTCGTCGACGCCCTCCAGGTACTCGACGACCACACCCTCGATGCGGAGATCGTCGCCCCACACCTTCTCCACCAGCTCCGCGTCGTGCCGCCCCTCGACGTAGATGCGCCCCGCGCGGGCCACCCGCGCCCGCGCGCCGGGCACGGCGACGGACCCGGACGCCGTACGGGCGGGCCGCCGAGGGCCGGCGGCCGGCCGCACCAGCGTCACCACGCGCCCCTCCAGCAGAAAACCGCGCGGCTCCAGCGGGAACACCCGGTGCTTGCCGAAGCGGTCCTCCAGCGTCACCGTGCCCGCCTCGCAGCGGATCACCGCGCCGCAGAAGCCGGTGCCGGGTTCCTCCACCACCAGGCCCGGCTCGGCCGCGACCTCGGGGACCGGCTGCGGTTTCTTCCACGGAGGGGTGAGATCGGCGGAGTACTGGCGCATTCTGACGACGATACGAGGATCCCGCCCGCCGTGATCAGTCCGACACGCCGAAACGGGCCGCCAGGGCGTCACGCTGACGGCGTACGAACGCCGCGTCCACCACCGCTCCGTGACCGGGGACGTACCGCGCGTCCTCACCGCCCAGCTCCAGGAGCCGGTCCAGCGCGGCCGGCCAGTGCGACGGTACGGCGTCGGGGCCGGCCTGCGGTTCGCCCGACTCCTCGACCAGGTCGCCGCAGAACACCACCTCCGGATCGCCGGGGACGAGGACCGCGAGGTCGTGGGCGGTGTGCCCGGGGCCCACGTTCGCCAGCAGGACCTGCCGGCCGCCGGCCGGGCCGAGGTCGAGCGTCCACTCACCGGACACCGCGTGCCGCGGCGGGACCAGGGCCTCCACGGCCTCCTCCGCCACCCGCGCGTCCAGCCCCCACCGCACCGCGTCCGCGCGCAGTTCGGCACGCCCGCGCGCCGTCAGGACCGTCTCCATGCCCACCGCGCCGAACACCTCCGCGCCCGCGAACGCCGCCGCCCCGAGAACGTGGTCGAAGTGGGGGTGGGTGAGCGCGAGATGCGTCACACGGCGACCGGTGAGCGCCTGCGCCTGTGCCCGCAACCACGCGCCCTCGCCCAGCCCGGAACCCGCGTCGACGAGCAGCAGGCCCTCCGCGCCCACGACGAGCCCCGCCGTGCAGTCCCACCCCGGCAGCCGGTACCGTCCCACCCCGGGCGCCACTTGCTCCCATCCCGACTCTTCCCAAGTCACGGTCATGACGGGACGCTATCGGGGACGACGCCGTCCGGCGCGACGGCGCGGGGACCGCCCTTGCCCGGTGCGTACCCCCCGGCCGTACACTGGGCGGGGAGGTCTGGCACTCGCGTGCGAAGAGTGCCAGGCGGACAGGGAAGGTAGCGCGCGGAAGGCTTCTGGAGGTGTGCGCGATGCTCAGTGAACGCAGGCTCCAGGTGCTGCGCGCCATCGTCCAGGACTACGTGGGTACCGAGGAGCCCGTCGGCTCCAAGGCCCTCACCGAGCGGCACAACCTCGGCGTCTCCCCGGCCACCGTGCGCAACGACATGGCGGCCCTGGAGGACGAGGGCTTCATCGCCCAGCCGCACACCAGCGCCGGGCGCATCCCCACCGACAAGGGCTACCGGCTGTTCGTCGACAAGCTGGCCGGCGTCAAGCCCATGAGCCCGCCCGAGCGGCGGGCCATCCAGAACTTCCTCGAGGGCGCCGTCGACCTCGACGACGTGGTGGCCAGGACCGTGCGGCTGCTCGCGCAGCTCACCCGGCAGGTCGCCGTCGTGCAGTACCCGTCGCTGACCCGCTCCACGGTGCGGCACGTGGAACTGCTGTCCCTCGCCCCCGCGCGGCTGATGCTGGTGCTGATCACGGACACCGGGCGGGTCGAGCAGCGGATGGTCGACTGCCCGGCGCCGTTCGGCGAGTCGTCGCTGGCGGATCTGCGGGCGCGGCTCAACAGCCGGGTCGCCGGCCGCCGGTTCAGCGATGTGCCGAGCCTGGTCGAGGACCTCCCCGAGGCCTTCGAGGCGGACGACCGCGGTACGGTCTCGACGGTGCTCTCCACTCTCCTGGAGACGCTCGTCGAGGAGAACGAGGAGCGGCTGATGATCGGCGGCACCGCCAATCTCACCCGCTTCGGACATGACTTCCCTCTGGTGATCCGGCCCGTCCTGGAGGCGCTGGAGGAGCAGGTCGTGCTCCTCAAGCTGCTCGGTGAGGCGAAGGATCCGGGCGTGACCGTCCGTATCGGTCATGAGAACGCCCACGAGGGACTCAACTCCACGTCCGTCGTGTCGGTGGGCTACGGTTCGGGCGGCGAGGCTCTTGCCAAGCTCGGCGTGGTCGGACCGACCCGCATGGACTACCCGGGAACGATGGGAGCGGTACGCGCAGTGGCACGGTACGTCGGACAGATCCTGGCGGAGTCGTAGTGGCCACGGACTACTACGCCGTACTCGGCGTACGCCGCGACGCGTCGCAGGAGGAGATCAAGAAGGCCTTCCGGCGGCTCGCCCGCGAGCTGCATCCGGACGTCAATCCTGATCCCAAGACGCAGGAGCGGTTCAAGGAGATCAACGCCGCCTACGAGGTGCTGTCGGACCCGCAGAAGAAGCAGGTCTACGACCTCGGCGGCGACCCCCTCTCGCAGACCGGCGGCGGTGGCGCGGGCGGCTTCGGGGCCGGTGGCTTCGGCAACTTCTCCGACATCATGGACGCGTTCTTCGGCACGGCGTCGCAGCGCGGGCCGCGCTCGCGCACCCGCCGGGGCCAGGACGCGATGATCCGCATCGACGTCGAGCTCGACGAGGCCGCGTTCGGCACGACCAAGGACATCCAGGTCGACACGGCCGTCGTCTGCACGACGTGCAGCGGCGAGGGCGCGGCTCCGGGCACCACCGCGCAGACCTGTGACATGTGCCGGGGCCGCGGTGAGGTCTCGCAGGTCACGCGGTCCTTCCTGGGTCAGGTCATGACGTCCCGTCCCTGCCCGCAGTGCCAGGGCTTCGGCACGGTCGTCCCGACCCCGTGCCCGGAGTGCGCGGGCGACGGCCGCATCCGTTCCCGGCGCACCCTCACGGTCAAGATCCCGGCCGGTGTCGACAACGGCACCCGGATCCAGCTGGCCGGCGAGGGCGAGGTCGGGCCCGGCGGCGGTCCCGCCGGTGACCTGTACGTGGAGATCCACGAGCTGCCGCACGCGCAGTTCCAGCGGCGCGGCGACGACCTGCACTGCACGGTCACCATCCCGATGACGGCGGCGGCCCTCGGTACCAAGGTGCCGCTGGAGACGCTGGACGGCATGGAGGAGGTCGACATCCGGCCCGGCACCCAGTCCGGCCAGTCGATCCCGCTCCACGGCCGGGGCGTCACCCACCTGCGCGGCGGCGGCCGGGGCGACCTGATCATCCACGTCGAGGTCCAGACCCCGACCAAGCTCGACCCGGAACAGGAACGCCTGCTCCGCGAACTGGCCAAGCTCCGCGGCGAGGAACGGCCCACGGGGCAGTTCCAGCCGGGGCAGCAGGGGCTGTTCTCGCGGTTGAAGGATGCCTTCAACGGGCGCTGACCGGTTGGTGCCGGGCACGGGTGGTGGTCTGCTGCCGGGGGTGTCAGCCGGGGCAGCAGGGGCTGTTCTCGCGGTTGAAGGATGCCTTCAACGGGCGCTGAGGCACGTGTTCGGCAGGCGCTGACGCTGTCTCCACCGGCCTGTCGAAAAGTGGCTTATGCCAAGGGGAAGGGCAGATTCGGTGTGGGGCGGGGGACGTGACAACATGCCGTCATGTCCTCCGTACTGACCGATATCTGCCCGCACCCGATCGTGCAGGCACCCATGGCGGGCGGTGTCGCCGTGCCGCAGCTCGCCGCGGCCGTGTCCGAGGCGGGCGGGCTCGGTTTCCTGGCCGCCGGGTACAAGACCGCGGACGGGATGTACCAGGAGATCAAGCAGCTACGGGGACTGACCTCCCGGCCCTTCGGCGTCAACCTCTTCCTGCCGCAGCCGGAGACGGCCGACCCGGCCGCCGTCGGCGTCTACGCCCACCAGCTGGCCGGTGAGGCCGCCTGGTACGAGACCCGGCTCGGCGATCCCGACAGCGGCCGGGACGACGGCTACGACGCCAAACTCGCCGTGCTGCTGGACAACCCGGTGCCGGTGGTGTCGTTCCACTTCGGCGTGCCGGCCCGCGAGGTCCTGGACTCCCTGCGCCGCGTCGGTACGTTCACGCTGGTCACTGCCACGACCGCGGAGGAGGCCCAGGCCGTGGAACGGGCCGGCGCGGACGCGGTGATCGCGCAGGGCGTGGAGGCCGGCGGCCACCAGGGCACCCACCGGGACGTCCCGGAGACGGACGGCTCCGGCGTCGGACTGCTCTCCCTCGTCGCCCAGGTCCGGGATTCGGTCGGCATCCCGGTCGTCGCCGCCGGCGGCATCATGCGCGGCGGCCAGATCGCCGCCGTCCTCGCGGCCGGCGCCGCCGCGGCCCAGCTCGGCACGGCCTTCGTCGCCACCCACGAGTCCGGCGCGCACGCCCTGCACAAGCGGGCCCTCACCGACCCCCTGTACGCGCGCACCGAGCTGACCCGCGCCTTCTCCGGCCGCCCGGCCCGCGCCCTGGTCAACCGTTTCCTGCGCGAGCACGGCCCGTACGCGCCCGCCGCCTACCCGGACGTCCACCACCTCACCGCGCCCCTGCGCAAGGCCGCCGCCACGGCCGGCGACGCGCAGGGCCTGGCGCTGTGGGCGGGGCAGGGCCACCGGATGGCCCGCGAGCTGCCCGCCGGGCGGCTGGTGGAGGTGCTGGCCGCCGAACTGGCCGCCGCCCGGACGGCGTTGTCGGCGGGAGGTGCCCGATGACCGCGCCGGTGTTCGTCGTCGACCACTTCGACACGGACGGCTCCGGCCGCTACGTGCTCGACGGACCCGAGGGACGGCACGCCGTCTCCGTGAAGCGGCTGCGGGCCGGCGAGGACGTCGTCCTCACCGACGGCGCGGGCCGCTGGGCGGAGGGCGAGGTGGATGCCGCCGAGGGCAAGGACCGGCTGATCGTGCGGCTCGGTCACGTGGTGGAGGAACCCGAGGAGTTCCCCCGGCTCACCGTCGTCCAGGCCCTGCCCAAGGGAGACCGGGGCGAGGTGGCCGTGGAGACGATGACCGAGGTCGGCGTGGACGCGATCGTGCCGTGGGCGGCGTCGCGCTGCATCACGCAGTGGAAGGGCGAGCGGGGGCTGAAGTCCCTCGGCAAGTGGCGGGCGACGGCGCGGGAGGCCGGCAAGCAGTCCCGCCGGGTGCGCTTTCCGCGGGTCGCGGACGCGGCGACGAGCAAGCGGGTTGCGTCACTTCTGGCCGAAGCGGAGTTCGCTGCCGTGCTGCACGAGAGCGCTACGGAGTTCCTGGCGACCGCCGAACTTCCCGCCTCCGGGGACATCGTGCTGGTCGTCGGGCCGGAAGGCGGTGTCTCTCCGGAGGAGTTGGCGCTCTTCGAAGAGGCCGGCGCGCGTGCCGTGCGGCTGGGACCCAGTGTGCTGCGTACGTCCACGGCGGGAACGGCCGCGGCGGCGCTGCTGCTCGGGCGTACCGGGCGCTGGTCCTGACCTGAGGGTTTCTTCGCCCCCGCCGCCCTTACCCGTCCCATCCCGGGGGCGCTGCCCCCGGACCCCCGCTCCTCAAACGCCGGAGGGGCTGACTCCTAGCCCCTCCGGCGTTTGAGGAGCGGGGTCTGGGGCGGAGCCCCAGGTTCGGGACGGGAAGGGGCGGCGGGGGCGGACAACCAAGTGACCATATGCGCCCTACCGTCCCGCCGGTGACGGTGGCAGGCTGCCGTCCATGGGGGCGATGAACAGGGTTCCGCGTCAGTGGCGACGACAGGCACTCGCCGCCGGCTTCGCCGTGGCCGCCGTGGCCGGGATCACCGCGTGCGAGGGCGGCGGACTCAGCTCCGCGGCCGTCGCGTTCACGACCGACACGACCGTGACCGAGGAACTCGACCGGCGGAAGACCGACGTGCGCTGGCTCAGCTGCACCGGATCCTTCGGGGACAAGGGAAGCCAGGACACCGTCGCCTCCGTCGACTGCCAGGGCGAGACCCGGGACGGCAAGGAGATCACCGTCACCGGAAGGATCACCCACGCCGTCAACGGCGCCTGCGTACGCGGCAATCTCACCGCGAAGGTCGACGGGAAGCGGCTCTTCCAGGTCGACGGCCTGGGCGACTGCGACTCCACCAGCCCCCCGCGCGTGGGCGAACCCACGCACCGCGGCCCGAACCCCACCGTCACCGTGACCGTCACGACGACCGTGTGGTGCGAGCAGTACCCCTCCTGTCGCCCCGTCGAGGGCAAGTGATCCAAACCCCTGTCCAGGCGGCTCCCCCGTGCATAGGGTGATCGGGTGACACAGCCCGCATCGGTCGCATCCGCCGCTTATCTCCGGTTCCCGCATCTGCACGGCGAGTTGGTCGCCTTCACCGCCGAGGACGACGTGTGGCTCGCCCCGCTCGACGGCGGCCGGGCCTGGCGGGTCAGCGCGGACAACGTGCCCGTGACCCGGCCCCGTATCTCGCCGGACGGCACCACCGTCGCCTGGACCTCCACCCGCGACGGCGCCCCCGAGGTGCACGTCGCGCCCGTCGACGGCGGCCCCGCCAGACGCCTCACCCACTGGGGCAGCACCACCACCCGGACCCGCGGCTGGACGGCGGACGGCCGGGTCCTGGTGACCAGCTCCCAGGGCCAGGCCAGTTTCCGCCGCACCTGGGCCCGCGCCGTCCCCCTCGACGGCGGCCCCGCCGCCACCCTGCCCTACGGCCCCGTCGGCGACGTCGCCCAGGGCCCGCACACCGTGCTGCTGTCCGCGCCGATGAGCCGCGAGGCCGCCTGGTGGAAGCGCTACCGGGGCGGTACGGCGGGCAAGCTGTGGATCGACCGCGAGGGCGACGGCGAGTTCGTACGGCTGCACGAGGACCTCGACGGGAACATCGAGTGCCCGCTGTGGGTGGGGGAGAGGATCGCGTTCCTCTCCGACCACGAGGGCACCGGCGCCCTGTACTCCTCCCTCGCCGACGGCTCCGACCTCCGCAGGCACACCCCCCTCGGAGGCTTCTACGCCCGGCACGCCGCCGGCGACGGCACCCGCGTCGTCTACTCCAGCGCCGGTGAACTGTGGCTCCTCGACGACCTCGACGGGGCGGAGCCGCGCCGCCTCGACATCCGGCTCGGCGGGCAGCGCGTCGACCTCCAGCCGTTCCCGGTGAACGCCGCCCGCTGGTTCGGCGCCGCGTCCCCCGACCACACCGCGCGCGGCAGCGCCGTCTGCGTGCGCGGCACCGTCCACTGGGTCACCCACCGTGCCGGCCCCGCCCGCGCGCTCGCCGCGACCCCGGGCGTACGGGCCCGGCGGCCCCGCACCTTCCGCGCGGACGGCGAGGAGTGGGTGGTGTGGGTAACCGACGCCGAGGGCGACGACGCCCTGGAGTTCGCCCCCGCCACCGGACTCGCCCCGGGCGCCACCCCGCGCCGGATCGCCGCCGGGCGGCTGGGCCGCGTCGTGGGGCTCGCCATGGCCCCCGACGGCAGCCGCGCCGCCGTCGCCTCCCACGACGGCCGGGTCCTCCTCGTTGAGCGGGAGAGCGGCGAGGTCCGCGAGGTCGACCGCAGCGACAACGGCGACGTCTCCGGGCTGGTCTTCTCACCCGACTCCTCCTGGCTCGCCTGGTCCCACCCGGGACCGCGCCCGCTCAGCCAGCTCAAACTCGCCCACACCACCGACCTGTCGGTCACCGAGGCGACCCCGCTGCGCTTCCGGGACTACGCGCCCGCCTTCACCCTCGACGGCAGGCACCTCGCGTTCCTGTCGACCCGCTCCTTCGACCCGGTCTACGACGAGCACGTCTTCGACCTGGCCTTCGTCGAGGGCGTACGGCCGTACCTGATCACCCTCGCGGCGACCACCCCGTCGCCGTTCGGCCCGCAGCGGCACGGGCGGCCCTTCGAGACCCCGGACCGCGACGAGACCCCCGACAGCGAGGGCGCTCCCACCACCCGGATCGACCTCGACGGCCTCGCCGACCGCATCGTGCCGTTCCCGGTGGAGGCCGCCCGCTACACCAACCTGCGTGCCGCCAAGGACGGCGTGCTGTGGCTGCGGCACCCGGTGCGCGGCGTGCTCGGCGCCTCCCGCGCCACGCCCGACGACCCGGACCCCAAGACCGACCTGGAGCGCTACGACCTCGCCCAGCAGCGCATCGAGCATCTGGCCGTGGACGCCGACCACTTCGAGGTCAGCGGCGACGGCAAGCGGGTGCTGCTGTGGACGGACGGGCGGCTGAAGGTCGTCCCCAGCGACCGGCGCGCCTCCGGCGACGACGACAGCGACACCAACATCACCGTCGACCTGGACCGCGTACGCCAGTTCGTCGACCCGGCCGTCGAGTGGCGGCAGATGTTCGACGAGAACGGCCGCATCATGCGGGACAACTTCTGGCGTCCCGACATGAACGGCGTCGACTGGGACGGGGTCCTGGACCGCTACCGGCCCGTGCTCGACCGGCTCGCCACCCACGACGACCTGGTGGACCTGCTGTGGGAGGTGCACGGCGAACTCGGCACCTCGCACGCCTACGTCATCCCGCGCGGCGGCTACGGCGACGGGGCCCGGCAGGGACTGCTCGGAGCGGACATCTCCCGCCACGAGGACGGAAGTTGGCGGGTCGACCGGATCCTGCCCGCGGAGACCTCCGACCCGGACGCCCGCTCGCCGCTCGCCGCGCCCGGGGCCGCCGTACGGGTCGGGGACGCGATCGTCGCCGTCGCCGGACAGCCGGTCGACCCGGTGACCGGGCCGGCGCCGCTGCTGGTGGGGACGGCGGGGAAGCCGGTGGAGCTGACGGTGTCACCCGCGGGGGGCGGTGAGCCGCGGCACGCCGTGGTGGTGCCGCTCGCCGACGAGGAGCCGCTGCGGTACCACGCGTGGGTCGCGGACCGGCGGGCGTACGTGCTGGAGAAGTCCGGCGGGCGGCTGGGATACATCCACGTCCCCGACATGCAGGCGCCCGGGTGGGCGCAGATCCACCGCGACCTGAGGGTGGAGGTGCTGCGGGAGGGGCTGATCGTGGACGTGCGGGAGAACCGGGGCGGGCACACGTCGCAGCTCGTGGTGGAGAAGCTGGCCCGGCGGATCGTGGGATGGGACCTGCCCCGCGGGATGCGGGCGGAGAGCTATCCGCGGGACGCGCCCCGGGGGCCGGTGGTGGCGGTCGCCAACGAGTTCTCCGGGTCCGACGGGGACATCGTCAACGCGGCGATCCGCGCGCTGGGGATCGGGCCGGTGGTCGGCACCCGTACGTGGGGCGGCGTGATCGGCATCGACAGCCGGTACCGGCTGGTCGACGGGACGCTGGTGACCCAGCCCAAGTACGCCTTCTGGCTGGAGGGGTACGGGTGGGACGTGGAGAACCACGGGGTCGATCCGGACGTGGAGGTCGTGCAGCGGCCGCAGGACTACGCGGCGGGGCGGGACGTCCAGCTGGACGAGGCGGTTCGGCTGGCGCTGGAGGCGCTGGAGTCGACGCCGGCGAAGGTTCCTCCGGAGGTCGGGTGAGTCGGGGGCGTTGGTGTGTGCCGGGGGTGTCTGCGCAGCCCGGCGCTTACGGGGTGCCGCCGCGCCCACCCTCCCCCACTCTCGGCTTCGCTCGAGCGGGAGGTACCCCCACCGCCCTGGGGGTACCTCCCAGGCCCTTAAGGCACTGGGGGAGGCACGACTGCCCGCGGGAACGCCGGGCGCGGGTACGATGCTTCGTACGTGATCAGGTGGCTTGAGGAGGGTTCATGGCTGGGGAGCCTCAGGACGACTGTCTGTTCTGCAAGATCGTCGCGGGGAGCATTCCGGCGACGATCGTGCGGGAGACCGAGACCACCGTCGCGTTCCGTGACATAAACCCCCAGGCGCCCACCCATGTGCTGGTGATCCCGAAGGCGCACCACAAGGACGCCGCCGCCCTCGCCGCCGCCGCGCCCGAACTCGCCGCGGACGTACTGCGGGAGACGCAGGCCGTCGCCGACGAGGAAAAGCTGGAGAGCTACCGCATCGTCTTCAACACCGGCAGCGGCGCTGGCCAGACCGTCTGGCACGCGCACGCCCACGTCCTGGGCGGCCGCGGTCTCCAGTGGCCCCCGGGATAAGCAGCCTTGTCCGTACGTGAACTGGTGGTGCTCGGCACCGCCAGCCAGGTCCCCACCCGGCACCGCAACCACAACGGCTACCTGCTGCGCTGGGACGGCGAGGGCATCCTGTTCGACCCCGGCGAGGGCACCCAGCGCCAGATGCTGCGCGCCGGGGTCGCCGCCCACGACCTGAACCGGATCTGCGTCACCCACTTCCACGGCGACCACTCCCTCGGCCTCGCCGGAGTGATCCAGCGGATCAACCTCGACAAGGTGCCGCACCAGATCACCGCCCACTACCCGCGTTCCGGCCGGCGCTTCTTCGACCGTCTGCGCTACGCCACCGCCTACCGCGAGACCGTCGTCCTCACCGAGGCCCCGGTCGACACGGACGGCCCCCTCGACCGCACCCCCGGCTACACGCTGGAGGCACGCAGGCTCTCCCATCCCGTCGAGGCGTACGGCTACCGGCTGGTCGAACCCGACGGCCGGCGCATGCTGCCCGACCGGCTGGCCGCGCACGGCATCAAGGGCCCGGACATCGGCCGCATCCAGCGCGAGGGCGTGCTCGACGGGGTCCCGCTGGAGGAGGTCAGCGAGGTGCGGCGCGGGCAGCGGTTCGCGTTCGTCATGGACACCCGGCTGTGCGACGGGGTGTACGCGCTCGCCGAGGGCTGCGACATGCTGGTCATCGAGTCGACGTTCCTCGACGAGGACGAGGCGCTCGCCGTCGACTTCGGCCATCTGACCGCCGGACAGGCCGCCCGGGTCGCGCGCGACGCGGGCGTACGGCACCTCGTCCTCACCCACTTCAGCCAGCGCTACGCCGACCCCGAGGAGTTCGAACGGCAGGCGCGGGCGGCCGGGTACGAGGGCGAGCTGACCGTGGCACGGGACCTGCAACGGGTGGCACTTCCGAAGCGTCGGTGAAAACGCCGTACGATATTTCGATGCCCGTACCAAAAGCCGAATTGCACCTTCATATCGAAGGCACCCTGGAGCCCGAGCTGGCCTTCGCCCTCGCCGCCCGCAACAGTGTCGAGCTGCCCTACGCCGACACCGAGGCGCTCCGTGAGGCGTACCGCTTCGAGGACCTGCAGTCCTTCCTGAACCTGTACTACGAACTCATGGCGGTCCTGCGCACCGAGCGGGACTTCGAGGACCTCGCCGACGCCTACCTCGCCCGCGCCGCCGCGCAGGGCGTGCGGCACGCGGAGGTCTTCTTCGATCCGCAGGCGCACCTGGCGCGCGGTGTCGGCATGGGCACCGTCGTCGAGGGGCTGTGGCGGGCGCTGGGCCGGAGCCAGGAGACGCACGGGGTCTCCACCCGGCTGATCATGTGCTTCCTGCGGGACGAGTCCGCCGAGTCGGCGCTGGCCACGCTGGACGCCGCGAAGCCGTACCTGGACCGGATCACCGGGGTCGGCCTGGACTCGGCGGAGGTCGGGCATCCGCCGGCGAAGTTCCGGGAGGTGTACGAGGCCGCCGCCGCGCTGGGGCTGCGGCGGGTCGCCCACGCGGGGGAGGAGGGGCCGCCGGAGTACATCACCGAGGCGCTGGACGTCCTCGGCGTGGAGCGGGTCGACCACGGGCTGCGGTGTGTGGAGGACCCGGCGCTGGTGGAACGGCTGGTGCGGGAACGCGTGCCGCTGACGCTGTGTCCGCTGTCCAACGTCCGGCTGCGCACCGTGGACACCCTCGCCGACCACCCGCTGCCCGCGATGCTCGACGCCGGTCTGATGTGCACGGTCAACTCCGACGACCCGGCGTACTTCGGCGGCTACGCCGGGGACACCTTCGACGCGGTGCGCGAGACCCTGGGTCTCGGCCCGGAGCGCCTGCGTGAGCTGGCCCGCAACTCCTTCCTGGCCTCCTTCCTGGAGGACGACGAGGCGCTGCGGGCCCGGTACCTCGCCGAGGTGGAGGCGTACGACTTCTCGACCGTGTAGCCGCGGGCTTCAGTGGGGGGCGCCCGGTGCCCGGGTCGCCGCCGCCGTGTCGTAGGTGCGCCGGGCCGGGGCCGGGGTGCCGTCGAGGGGGATCTCGACCACCGGCTGTTCCGGGGCGCCGACCTCGGGGACCGCGCCCGTCGGGGTGCCGGTGGCCGCGGCGACCACCGCCGCCGGGTGGCCACCGCGGCGGCGGACCGCGCCCGGCAGCAGCGGACGCCCCCCGGTGTGCAGCGCGACCGCGGTCATCGGCAGCGCGACCAGCAGCAGACCGGTTCCGAGCACCGCGCCCATCACCGGGAACCCGGCCTGCGCGGACAGCACGCTGCCGGTCAGCGGCCCGGCGGCGGTCCCCAGGGACGACGCCGAGCCGACCAGCACGGCCCACCGCCCGCGCGGATCCAGCGAGGCCGCCAGCCCGATCAGGTACGACAGCACCACCGGGTAGACCGTGTTCCAGGCGATCTCACCAGTGGCGAAGCCGCCGAGACCGGTCGCGGAGGCGCTGAGCGCGATGCAGCCGGCGATGAGGACCGTGCCGCCGCCGATGGGCAGCGCCCGCCCCAGCCGCGATCCCAGCGCGCCCGCGCCCAGGACGCCCAGCAGTCCGGCGCCCAGCGCCACCGCGAAGACGACCCCCACGGTCGGCTCGGACAGGTGCGCCTGGCCGACCCCGATGCGCCCGCTCACGCCCCACAGCGCGTTCTGGGCGAGCGACCACAGCAGCATGGTGCCGGCCAGGACCGCGCCGGAACGCCGGTGCGGCAGCCGGGCGGCGGCGGTGTCGCCGGCCCCGGTGCGGCGCGGACCGGGCGTGCCGGCCGGCAGCCGGGACGTCAGCGGCCACACGGCCAGCGCGGTCAGGGCGATGGCGGCCAGGGTGAGCCCGTGTCCCGGCAGCCGCGGCACCGTCAGGTACACCACCCCCGCGAGCGCGGAGACGCTGAGCAGCCCGAGGGCGGACGCCCGGTGCGGATCGCGTTCGGCGGCGATCCGGGTGGCGGCGACCGTCGTGGCCGTACCGGAGCCGAACCCGCCGATCACCGCGCCGGCGACGACGGCCGGTACGGAGGTGGTGAGGGCGGCCCCGCCGTAGCCGACGGCGGCCAGCAGCAGGCCCAGCCGGGCCAGGGTCCGCGCCCCGGCCCGCTCCACGCGCGACGCCAGCAGGAACCCGGCGGTCGCCGAGCTCAGCAGCAGCGCGCTGCCGACGGCCCCCGCCTGGGTGGCGGAGAGGGCGAGTCCGCGTTCCAGCCGGCCGACGGTGGTCGGCAGCAGATACGGGGCGAGGTACCCGGCCGTGAAAAGGGCGACGAGGGGCCAGGGGGTGGTGCGGGGGGCGAACACGGGCGTTCCCAGGGCGTGCGGAAGGGACGGTGCGAGGACCGTGGGGAGGGAGGGGGCGACGACCGTCGATCGACGGGAGCGCGCGGGCAATTTGTATCAAGCGGGGGGAGGGCAGCGGGAGCGCGCGAGGTGTGATCTAGGTCACTATCGCGTTTGGGGTTCGGCGGGACTGGGTAACAGCGTCCGCTATCGCCAGTGAACGGCCCCGCCACCTGCGGGAATCGTCGTCTCCACCTTCGTCCGGATCTCCCGCATCACGGCGACGATCCGCTCCTCCCGCTCCGGCGTCAGCCGGGCCACCGGCACCGAGCAGCTGATGGCGTCCTGCGCCGGGGAGGCGTACCGCAGGGCGAAGCCGAAGCCGACGATCCCGGGCACGCCCTCCTCGCGGTCCACGGAGTAACCGCGTTCCCGCACCCCGGCCAGATCGGCGGCCAGCGACTCCCGTGAGGTGTGCGTGTTCGGCGTGGCCGCCTCGTACGGCCCCTCGGGCAGTTCCTCGTCCGGCCGCTCCGCCAGCAGCGCCTTGCCGAGCGCGCCCACGTGCGCCGGCAGCCGCCGCCCCACCCTGCTGATCGTCCTCAGGTACTCGTGCGACTCGCGGGTCGCCAGGTACGCCACGTCGTGGCCGTCCAGCCGCCCCAGGTGGATCGTCTCGCCCAGCGCGTCGGACGCCTCGTCCAGATACGGGCGTACGGCCCGCACGCGCGGGTCCGAGTCGAGGTAGCTGGTGCCGGTGAGCAGGGCGCGGATGCCGATGCCGTACAGCGAGCCGGTGACGTCGGTGCGGACCCAGCCGCGCGCGATCAGGGTCTGCAGCAGCGCGTACATCGAGCTGCGCGGCACCTTCAGCGTGTCCGCCAGCTCCTGGAGGCGCGCCGGACGGTCACCGCGCGCGGCGAGCAGCTCCAGTACCTCCATCGTGCGCGCGGCGGACTTGACCTCGCGCACGCCCCCTGTCTCCGGCATGCGCCGATCGTAGACCGGCCCGACGAGGTCCGGGACGGGCCATTGACGGTTCTCGTTCGCCTACTTAACCTTCATTTTCATACATGGATGACGTCTACATGGGGAGATGGGTGAGGGTGAGTCCCGATACGGACGGCTTCCGTGCCCCTCTCACCGACCCCGCCCCCGGCGACCTCGCCGACCTGCGCACTCTCCGCACCGCCGGACTCGACCTCGTAGGAGCCGCCCTGTGACCACGCCGACGTCCCGCGACCTGACCGTCACCGAGGTCCGCCTCACGCCGATCCTCGTCGCCGACCCGCCCCTGCTCAACACCCAGGGCGTCCACCAGCCGTACACCCCCCGCCTGATCGTCGAGGTGGTCACCGCCGACGGCACCACCGGCCTCGGCGAGACCTACGGCGACACCAAGTACCTGGACCTGGCGCGGCCCCTCGCCGACCGGCTCGTCGGCCGTCAGGCGGGCGACCTGAACCGGCTGTTCACCGAGGCCGACGACGTGGCCGTCGACAGCTCCCAGGTCTCCGGACAAGTCGACGTCGGCGGACTGCGCGGCGTGCAGACCGCCGACAAGCTGCGCCTGTCCGTGCTCTCCGCCCTCGAGGTCGCCTGCCTCGACGCCCTCGGCAAGAGCCTCGGCCTGCCCGTGCACGCCCTGCTCGGCGGCAAGGTCCGCGACGCCGTCGAGTACAGCGCGTACCTCTTCTACAAGTGGGCCGGCCACCCGGACGGCGTGCCGGCGGAGAAGGACGACTGGGGTGCCGCCCTCGACCCGGCCGGCGTCGTCGAGCAGGCCCGGATCTTCACGGAGCGGTACGGCTTCACCTCCTTCAAGCTCAAGGGCGGCGTCTTCCCGCCCGACGAGGAGATCGCCGCCGTACGCGCCCTCGCCGCCGCGTTCCCCGGACACCCCCTGCGCCTGGACCCCAACGGCGCCTGGTCCGTGGAGACTTCGCTGAAGGTGGCCGGGGAGCTCGGGGACGTCCTCGAGTACCTGGAGGACCCCGCGCTCGGCACCCCCGCCATGGCCGAGGTCGCTGCCCGCACCTCGGTGCCGCTCGCCACCAACATGTGCGTGACGACGTTCGCCGAGATCAAGGAGGCGTTCACGCGGGACGCCGTCCAGGTCGTCCTCTCCGACCACCACTACTGGGGCGGACTGCGCAACACCCAGCAGCTCGCCGCGATCTGCCGCACCTTCGGCGTCGGCGTCTCCATGCACTCCAACACCCACCTGGGCATCAGCCTCGCCGCGATGACCCACGTGGCGGCCACCGTGCCCAACCTGCACCACGCCTGCGACTCCCACTACCCCTGGCAGTCGGAGGACGTCCTCACCGAGCGCCTCACCTTCGAGGACGGAACCATGAGGGTCTCCGACGCGCCCGGCCTCGGCGTCGAGCTCGACCGCGACCGGCTGGAGGCCCTGCACCAGCGGTGGCTCGACGACGACGGCTCGCTGCGGGACCGCGACGACGCGGCGGCCATGCGCGTCGCCAACCCGGAGTGGGTCACCCCGGCCGTGCCGCGCTGGTGATCCTCCCAGGGGTGAACCTGGAGTGACGGCCGTCACGCTGTCGGTGGTGTGGTGCACACTGGCCTGAACCGCACCACGTCAGGGAGCGCACCGTGATGGCGTTTACCGGGAAGGCACGCGTCGAGGGACCGCCCTGCTCGTCCCAGGTCGATCCCCTCGCCGCCCTGCGCGCACCGGACGACCCGCCCTGGGACGTCTACCTCACCGGCACCGTCTTCCTCGACATCGTCTTCACCGGGCTCGGCTCCGCCCCGGTGCGCGGGACCGAGTCCTGGGCGCGCGGGATGGGGTCGAGCCCCGGCGGCGTCGCCAACATGGCCACCGCCCTGGCCCGCCTCGGTCTGCGCACCTCCCTCGCGGCGGCCTTCGGCGACGACCACTACGGCGAGTACTGCTGGGACGCGCTGGAACAGGGTGAGGGCATCGACCTCTCGCCCTCGCGCACGGTCCCCGGCTGGCACTCGCCGGTCACCGTCTCCATGGCGTACGACGGTGAGCGCACGATGGTCTCCCACGGCCACGAACCTCCGCCCGAGGAACCGGCCCCCGACTGCCCGCCCCGCGCGCGTGCCGCCGTGGCCTCCCTCACGCCCGGCCGCGGCGCGCCGTGGATCGCGCAGGCCGCGCGCAAGGGGGCGCGCATCTTCGGTGACGTCGGCTGGGACGACACCGGGGCGTGGGACCTGGCCGCGCTGCCCGACCTGCGGCACTGCGAGGCGTTCCTGCCGAACGCGGAGGAGGCGATGCGGTACACCGGCACGGACTGCCCGCGCGCGGCGGCGCACGCCCTCACCGAGCACGTTCCGGTCGCGGTGGTCACCCTCGGCGCGGAGGGCGCGTACGCGGTGGACCGGCGTACGGGGGAGACGGCGTCGGTGCCGGCGATCGAGGTGGAGGCGCTGGATCCGACCGGCGCGGGGGACGTGTTCGTCGCCGGGTTCGTCACGGGATCGCTGGCGGGGTGGCCGCTCGCCGACCGGCTCGCCTTCGCGGGGCTCACGGCGGCGCTGTCCGTCCAGGAGTTCGGGGGGTCGCTGTCGGCGCCGGGGTGGACGGAGATCGGGGCGTGGTGGCGGCGGGTGCGGTCGGTCGAGGGGCAGGACCCCTCGGCGCTGGGGCGGTACGCGTTCCTGGCGGGGCTGGTCTCGGGGGAGCTGGTGCGGCCGTGGCCGCTGCGGCGGGCGGTGCCGACGATCGGCTTCCGCCGGCCGGCCTGACACGGGGGCCCGCCCCCGTGGCCCCGTGTGAGGGCCTGCCCCCACGCTCCCGCAGCGGGGGCTCCGCCCCCGTGCCCCGTTCCGGGGGCTCCGCCCCCGCACCCCCGCCAGGGGGCTCCCGCCCCCTGGACCCCCGGCCTATGCCCGCCCACCACCCGACTCGGCCGGCTGGAAAGCGGGCCACGGGCCCGGGGCCGGTCTGACTCGGTGGGCCGGGGTGTGGGGCACGGGCCCGGACGCCGGCCCGACTCGACGGGTTCGAGATGCGGGCCGCGGGCCCGGGTGCCGGTCTGACTCGGTGGGCCGGGACGCGGACCCCGGCCGGGGCACAGGGCCGGATCGGTGGGGCGAGAGGGCACGTAAAAGGCCTACGGGGTTGTCACCCCTCCGTCGTACCCTGGGAATCGCGAGGCCGCCCTCCGCTGTGCGGCCGTGACGAGGAGGATCCGCAGGCCTTCAGAGCCGGCCCATGACTCAGACACCCACAGCTCACACCCCCGCGCAGGGACAGGCGAGAGTGCAGCTCACCGTCCCCGCCCAGCACCCCATGGTGACCGTGCTGGGGTCAGGGGACTCCCTCCTGCGCGTGATCGAGAAGGCCTTCCCGGGGGCCGACATCCACGTCCGGGGCAATGAGATCAGCGCGGTCGGCGACGCCACGGAGGTCGCCCTCATTTCGCGCGTGTTCGACGAGATGATGCTGGTGCTCCGCACCGGGCAGCCGATGACGGAGGACGCAGTGGAACGCTCGATCGCCATGCTCAAGGCGAGCGACAACGGGGAGAGCGACGGCCAGGAGACCCCGGCCCAGGTGCTCACGCAGAACATCCTCTCCTCGCGCGGCCGCACGATCCGCCCCAAGACGCTCAACCAGAAGCGCTACGTCGACGCGATCGACAAGCACACCATCGTCTTCGGCATCGGCCCGGCCGGCACCGGCAAGACGTACCTCGCCATGGCCAAGGCGGTGCAGGCCCTGCAGTCCAAGCAGGTCAACCGCATCATCCTGACCCGCCCCGCGGTCGAGGCCGGCGAGCGGCTCGGATTCCTGCCGGGCACGCTCTACGAGAAGATCGACCCGTACCTGCGCCCGCTCTACGACGCGCTGCACGACATGCTCGACCCCGACTCGATCCCCCGGCTGATGGCGGCCGGCACGATCGAGGTCGCACCGCTCGCGTACATGCGCGGACGCACGCTCAACGACGCGTTCATCATCCTCGACGAGGCCCAGAACACCAGCCCCGAGCAGATGAAGATGTTCCTCACCCGCCTCGGCTTCGACTCGAAGATAGTGATCACGGGTGACGTCACGCAGGTCGACCTGCCCGACGGCACCAAGTCCGGTCTGCGGCAGGTGCAGGACATCCTGGAGGGTCTGGACGACGTCCACTTCTCCCGGCTGTCGTCCCACGATGTCGTCCGGCACAAGCTGGTGGGCCGTATCGTCGACGCGTACGAGCAGTACGACAGCCAGCACGGCACCCAGAACGGCACCCACAAGGGTGGCCGGGGCAAGTCCGGGCACAAGGGGAAGTAGACCGAGCACCAGATGTCGATCGACGTCAACAACGAGTCCGGAACCGAGGTCGACGAGCAGGCGATCCTCGACATCGCCCGCTACGCGCTCGCACGGATGCGCATCCACCCGCTCTCCGAGCTCTCGGTGATCGTCGTGGACGCCGGCGCCATGGAGCAGCTCCACATCCAGTGGATGGACCTGCCCGGCCCGACGGACGTCATGTCGTTCCCGATGGACGAGCTGCGGCCCCCGTCCAAGGACGACGACGAGCCCCCGCAGGGGCTGCTCGGCGACATCGTGCTCTGCCCCGAGGTCGCCGCCAGGCAGGGCCAGGAAGCGGAGACGCGGCACACCATGGACGAGGAGCTCCAACTGCTCACCGTCCACGGTGTGCTGCACCTGCTGGGCTACGACCACGAGGAACCGGACGAGAAGGCCGAGATGTTCGGCCTGCAGGCCGCCATCGTGGACGGCTGGCGCGCGGAGAAGGGCCTCACCGGCCCGTCCCCGGCCCCGACCGTGTCATGAGTCCGGCACTCGTCCTCGGCGCGATCGCCCTGGTCGTCGTCGCCTGGCTGGCCGCCTCCGCGGAGGCCGGCATCGCACGCGTCTCCAGCTTCCGCGCCGAGGAGGCCGTACGCTCCGGCCGCCGGGGCGCCGCCAGGCTCGCGCAGATCGCCGGCGACCCCACCCGCTACCTCAACGTGGCGCTGCTGGTCCGCGTCGTCTGCGAGATGGCCGCCGCCTCCCTGATCACCTACGGCTGCCTGCGCGAGTTCGACGGGACCGCCGAGGCACTGCTGATCGCCATCGCGATCATGGTCCTCGTCTCGTACGTCGCCGTCGGGGTCTCCCCGCGCACCATCGGCCGCCAGCACCCGCTGAACACCGCCACGGCCGCCGCGTACGTCCTGGTGCCGCTCGCGCGGGTCATGGGACCGATCCCGAACCTGCTGATCCTCATCGGCAACGCGCTCACCCCCGGCAAGGGCTTCCGGCGCGGCCCCTTCGCCTCCGAGGCGGAGCTGCGCGCGATGGTGGACCTCGCGGAGAAGGAGTCGCTGATCGAGGACGAGGAGCGCCGCATGGTGCACTCGGTCTTCGAGCTCGGCGACACGCTCGTGCGCGAGGTGATGGTGCCGCGCACCGACCTCGTGGTGATCGAGCGGTACAAGACCATCCGCCAGGCCCTCACCCTCGCCCTGCGCTCCGGTTTCTCCCGCATACCGGTGACCGGCGAGAGCGAGGACGACATCGTCGGGATCGTCTACCTCAAGGACCTGGCCCGCAAGACGCACATCAGCCGGGACGCCGAGAGCGAACTGGTGTCCACGGCGATGCGGCCCGCGTTCTTCGTGCCCGACACCAAGAACGCCGGCGACCTGCTGCGCGAGATGCAGAAGGAACGCAACCACGTCGCCGTCGCCGTCGACGAGTACGGCGGCACCGCCGGCATCGTCACCATCGAGGACATCCTCGAGGAGATCGTCGGCGAGATCACCGACGAGTACGACCGTGAGCTGCCGCCCGTGGAGGAGCTGGGCGAGGACCGCTACCGGGTCACCGCCCGCCTCGACATCACCGACCTGGGCGAGCTGTACGGCCTGGAGGAGTTCGACGACGAGGACGTGGAGACCGTCGGCGGGCTGCTCGCCAAGCACCTCGGCCGGGTGCCGATCGCGGGCGCCTCGTCCCTGGTCGCCCTCCCCGACGCCCGTGAGCTGCGGCTGACGGCCGAGGCGGCGGCCGGCCGCCGGAACAAGATCGTGACGGTGCTGGTGGAGCCGATGGCCCCCGCGGACCCGCCCGCCGGTGAGGACGCGGAGGAGAAGCCGGAGTGACCCCGCAGGAGCTGCGCGCCCTCTGCCTCTCCTTCGACGCGGCGGTGGAGGAGTTCCCCTTCAACCCGGATACCTCCGTCTTCAAGGTCCGGGGTAAACTCTTCGCCCTGACCGCCCTCGACGCCGAGCCCCTCACGGTCAACCTCAAGTGCGACCCGGACGACGCGATCCGCCTCCGCACCGAGCACCCGGACCTGATCGTCCCCGGCTGGCACATGAACAAGCGCCACTGGAACACGGTGACGGTCGACGGCACCCTCCCGGACCGTCTGGTCCGGGAGCTGGTCGAGGACTCCTACGACCTGGTCGTGGCCGGTCTGCCGCGAGCGGACCGCCTCCGTCTCGACCGGCCCTGAGGCCCAGGGCACGCCCCCTTATGCTCGGATCATGACCGACACCACCGCGCTCGACCCCGAGGACCGCAAGATCGTCACCCTGGCCCGTTCCGCGCGGGCCCGCAACGGCGTGCCCGAGGGGGCCGCCGTACGCGACGAGACCGGCCGGACGTATGTCGCCGGGACCGTGGCCCTGGACTCCCTGAAGCTCAGCGCCCTGCAGACGGCGGTCGCGATGGCCGTGGCGTCCGGGGCGACGTCGCTGGAGGCGGCGGCCGTGGTGACCGAGGCGGAGTCCGCGTCGCCCGAGGACCGCGCGGCCGTACGGGACCTCGGCGGCCCCTCCACCCCGGTCCTGGTGGCCGGTACGGACGGCACGGTCCGGGAGACGGTCACCGCGGGCTGAGCACGCACTTGTTACCGACGGTAAGTAGGCCGGAATCCTCCCTTGTCGCGCGCCGCCTCCCGCGCATCAATGGAACCCGCCGGTACGGACGACACGTCGGCCGGCGTGATCGCGGCGGGTCCGGACCCACGCTGCCGAGCAGTTCCCCCCACGGAAAGGGACCGGAATCTCATGAGAGGCAAGCGATTCGGAACAGGTGTGTCCCTGGCGGCCGGCGCTCTCGCCGTCTGCGGCCTGGCCTTCGCCCCCACCGCCGCCGCCGTCGCCCCCGGGTCGGCGACCGTCAACGCCGACTGCGGCACCTGGGGCGGCGGCGACGCCACCCTCACCGCCACCCAGAACGGCACGTCCGCCACCGTCACCCTCACCACCTCCGCGGTGACCGCGCCCCTCGCGATCGGCCAGGACTCCCTGGTCTCGCGGCTCACCCTGGTGAAGGCCGGCGGCGGCACGGTCACCTTCAGCGGCACCGAGAACCCGGCCATGGCGACCGGCGACGCCCTCGAGGTCGGCCCGCTCACCGGCACCGTGGCCTCCGGCGACAGCCTGGAGGCCTTCGGCGGCACCCTGAGGGTGACCGCGTTCGGCTTCATCACCATCACCTGCACGGCGACCGCACCGCAGGCGCCGGGCCCGTTCGTCTTCGACTGACCTCACCGGGCGGACGGCCGGACCGGGCCCTCACGGGTGCCCGGTCCGGCCCCCGTCCCGGACGGGTGGTACGGCGGGGTCTCCCGCATCAGGGAGAATGGGCGGCATGAGTGTTCGTACCCAGTCATCCGAGCAGCCCGCCGACGCCGTCCACCGGGCCGGCTTCGCCTGCTTCGTGGGCCGCCCCAACGCGGGCAAGTCCACCCTCACGAACGCTCTGGTCGGGCAGAAGGTGGCGATCACCTCGAACCGGCCGCAGACCACCCGGCACACCGTGCGCGGGATCGTGCACCGCGAGGACGCGCAGCTCATCCTGGTGGACACCCCCGGACTGCACAAGCCGCGCACCCTGCTCGGCGAGCGGCTGAACGACGTGGTCCGCACCACCTGGGCCGAGGTCGACGCGATCGGCTTCTGCATCCCCGCCGACCAGAAGATCGGCCCCGGCGACCGCTTCATCGCCAAGGAACTGGCCGGGATCAAGAAGACCCCGAAGATCGCGATCGTCACCAAGACCGACCTGGTGGACGGCAAGGCGCTGGCCGAGCAGCTCATCGCCGTTGACCAGCTCGGCCGGGAGCTGGGCATCACCTGGGCCGAGATCATCCCGGTCTCGGCGACCGCGAACCAGCAGGTCGACCTGCTGGCCGACCTCCTCATCCCCCTGATGCCGGAGGGCCCCGCCCTCTACCCCGAGGGCGACCTCACCGACGAACCCGAGCAGGTCATGGTCGCGGAGCTGATCCGCGAGGCGGCCCTGGAGGGCGTCCGCGACGAGCTCCCGCACTCCATCGCCGTGGTCGTCGAGGAGATGCTCCCGCGCGAGGACCGCCCCGCCGACAAGCCCCTCCTCGACATCCACGCCAACCTGTTCATCGAGCGCCCCAGCCAGAAGGGCATCGTCATCGGCCCCAAGGGCAAGCGCCTGAAGGACGTCGGCATCAAGTCCCGCAAACAGATCGAGGCCCTCCTCGGCACCCCCGTGTTCTTGGACCTGCACGTGAAGGTCGCCAAGGACTGGCAGCGCGACCCGAAGCAGTTGCGGCGCCTCGGCTTCTGATTCCTCACGCGCGCTGCTCGCGCAGCAGCTCCCTGAACCAGCCGTACGACGCCTTCGGGGTCCGTTCCAGCGTGCCGAAGTCGACGTGGACCAGGCCGAAGCGGCGGGCGTAGCCCTCCGCCCACTCGAAGTTGTCCATCAGGGACCACACGAAGTAGCCGCGCACGTCCACGCCCGCCTCCACCGCCCGGTGCAGCGCGCGGATGTGGCCGTCGAGGTAGGTGATGCGGTCGCGGTCGTCCAGGCCGTCGTACGCGCAGCCGTTCTCGGTGACGACCACGGGCGGGAGGCGGTCGCCGTACCGGGCGCGGAAGCCGGTGAGGAGTTCCGTCAGGGCCTCCGGGACCACCGGCCAGCCGAAGTCCGTCACCGGGTACCCCTCGGTCTCCCGCACCGAGAAGGGGAGTCCGGCCGGCATCCGGACCCCGCCGAAGTCGGTCTCCGTGTCCCGCGGGGCGCCCACGCTCGTCGGCGCGTAGTAGTTGATCCCGTACCAGTCCAGCGGCTCCGCGATGACCTTCAGGTCCGCCTCGACGTCGCCCGGCATCAGCTCGCCGATGCCCTCCGGGTAGCGGCCGAGGAGCAGCGGGTCGGCGAACATCCCGTTCAGCAGGGTGTCGTAGAAGCCGGCCGCCGCCACGTCCGCCTCGTCCCCGGAGACCGGCCAGGTCGGCGCGTGGGAGTTCGCGATGCCGATGTCGCCGGCCCCCGCCGCCCGCAGTGCCCGTACCGCGAGCCCGTGGGCGAGGAGCTGGTGGTGGGCCGCCGGAAGCGCGTCGAACAGCAGCTTCCGGCCGGGGGCGTGCACGCCCAGCGCGTGCCCCAGCAGGGTGTGCTCGGCGGGTTCGTTGAGGGTGATCCACTTCGTCACCCGGTCGCCGAGCCGTCCGGCGACCTCCGCCACGTACTCCGCGAACCGCCCGGCCGTCCCCCGCTCCAGCCAGTCCAGCCCGGCCGGCAGGTCCCAGTGGAACAGCGTCGGCACCGGCCGTACGCCCGCCGCGCACAGCTCGTCGACCAGCCGGTCGTAGAAGTCCAGGCCGCCGCGCGCCCGCACCCTCGGCCAGGAGACCGAGAAGCGGTACGCGTCCACGCCCAGCCCGGCCAGCAGCGCCACGTCCTCGCGGTAGCGGTGGACGTGGTCGCAGGCCACCGCCGCCGTCGAGCCGTCCCGCACCCGCCCCGGACCGTCCGTGAACACGTCCCACACGGACGGCTCGCGCGTGTCCGCCGCCCCCTCGATCTGGTGCGCCGAGGTCGACACGCCCCACAGGAAACCGGCCGGGAAACGGGGGAGCGGGTTCGTCGTCGCCATGGCCCGGATCATCCGCACCCGAGCCGGACCACGTCAACGCCCGTGCACGACAAGCGCGTTACGCGCCTTCCTTCAGCACCCTCCGGATCAGCTCCCGCTGCTCGTCCGTCAGCCGGGGATCCGCGCAGTACACCGACCTCCCGTCCACCGTGATCCGGTAGCCGAAACCGTCCGGCACCCCGGCCGGGGGCGTGTCCCGGCCGGTGGCCAGGACCCGCTCGGCCAGGGCGTGCCACTCGTGGGCGTCGGCCCGCCCCGAGGTGTCCACCTCGGCCCGCCGCTCGATCCCCGCGAACCCGCCCGTACGCCGCACCTGAATACGCATGGGTCCGTGTCTAGTACGGAACTACAGCGTCCGCACCCCCACCCGCTCCCAGGCCTTCGACACCGCCTGGAGTTCCTCGCCCTCCCCGTACCGGGCGCGCGCCGCCTTCACCGTCAGCGTCGCGAAGTCCGTGAACTTCGCGTCCTGCTCCAGCTCCCCGCCGGTCAGCACGTCGTACCAGACCTGCCCCGCCCGCTCCCAGGCGTGCCCGCCGAGGGTGGTGGCCGCCAGGTAGAAGGCGTGGTTCGGGATGCCCGAGTTGATGTGCACGCCGCCGTTGTCCCGGCCGGTGCGGACGTAGCCGTCCATCGTCGCGGGCTGCGGGTCCTTGCCGAGGACGTCGTCGTCGTACGCCGTGCCCGGCTCCTTCATGGAGCGCAGCGCCGTGCCCGTGACGCGCGGGGCGAGCAGCCCGGCCCCGATCAGCCAGTCGGCCTCGTCGGCGGTCTGGCCGAGCGTGTACTGCTTGATGAGCGCGCCGAAGACGTCCGACACCGACTCGTTGAGCGCGCCCGGCTGGCCGAAGTAGGTCAGGTTCGCGGTGTACTGCGTGACGCCGTGGGCGAGTTCGTGGCCGATGACGTCGACGGGGAGGGTGAAGTCGAGGAAGATCTCGCCGTCCCCGTCGCCGAACACCATCTGCTCGCCGTTCCAGAAGGCGTTGTTGTACTCCTCGTCGTAGTGCACGGTCGCGTCCATCGGCAGCCCGTTGCCGTCGATGGAGTCGCGGCCGTACGCCTTCAGCAGCAGTTCGAACGTGGCGCCGAGGCCGGCGTAGGCGCGGTTGACGGTGGCGTCCTGGCCGGGCTCGTCGCCCTCGCCGCGCACCTTCGTTCCCGGCAGGCGGGTGCCGTGCCGGGCGTCGTACACGGTGCGCTGCGGCTTGCCGGCCTCGGCCTCGGCGGGCACGGCGACGGCCGGGGCGCCGGCGACCGTGGTCAGGTGGCGCTGGGTGCGCTCGTAGGCGTCGCGCTGGATGGTGCGGCGCGCGGGACCGTGGAGCACGGGGTCCTCGGCCTGCGCGAGCCGGTCGAGGACGTGCGGCGGGACGATCGTGCAGAAGACGGGCTCGAAGCCCCCGTTCTTGGTCATGTCCGGCACGATGACACCGCGTTGGCCGCATGTCACTAGGGGCGACCTTGGTTGGGTGAAATATTGGTATTTGGCCGTCGTGTGGGTAGCCGTGTGTTATCTCTGCGGGTGGTTTGTGGCTTATCGCGCAGTTCCCCGCGCCCCTCGGGGGTGCCGCGGTCCCGCATACTGATACATACGGCCCGCGTCAGGGAAAGCTCGGCTAGCATGCTCCGCATCATGCGTTTCGGGCTGCTTCTCCTTAGCTGCCGCGGTGAGGGTCCGCAGTAGAGGCCGACCCCCTCCCCGCGGAGTTCGGCGCTGCGCCGTCGGCCGTCCACCAGGACACACCGAGGAGCCCTCGCATCATGGCGAACCGCCAGCAGCCCAGCCCCATGCCGATCCACAAGTACGGCCGCTACGAGCAGGTCGACATTCCCGACCGCACCTGGCCCGGCCGGCGGATCACCACCGCCCCCCGCTGGCTCTCCACCGACCTGCGCGACGGCAACCAGGCCCTGATCGACCCCATGTCGCCCGCCCGCAAGCGCGCCATGTTCGACCTGCTGGTCAAGATGGGCTACAAGGAGATCGAGGTCGGCTTCCCGGCCTCCGGCCAGACCGACTACGACTTCGTCCGCTCCATCATCGAGGAGCCCGGCGCCATCCCGGACGACGTCACCATCTCCGTACTGACCCAGGCCCGCGAGGACCTGATCGAGCGCACGGTGGAGTCCCTCAAGGGCGCCAGGCGCGCCACCGTCCACCTGTACAACGCCACCGCCCCCGTCTTCCGCCGCGTGGTCTTCCGCGGCTCCAAGGACGACATCAAGCAGATCGCCGTCGACGGCACCCGCCTGGTGATGGAGTACGCCGAGAAGCTGCTGGGCCCGGAGACCGAGTTCGGCTACCAGTACAGCCCGGAGATCTTCACCGACACCGAGCTGGACTTCGCGCTGGAGGTCTGCGAGGCGGTGATGGACACCTACCAGCCCGGTCCCGGCCGCGAGATCATCCTCAACCTGCCCGCCACCGTCGAGCGCTCCACCCCCTCCACGCACGCGGACCGCTTCGAGTGGATGGGCCGCCACCTGTCCCGCCGCGAGTACGTCTGCCTGTCCGTCCACCCGCACAACGACCGCGGTACGGCGGTGGCGGCGGCCGAGCTGGCGCTGATGGCCGGCGCCGACCGCGTCGAGGGCTGCCTGTTCGGGCAGGGCGAGCGCACCGGCAACGTCGACCTGGTCACCCTGGGCATGAACCTGTTCTCCCAGGGCGTCGACCCGCAGATCGACTTCTCCGACATCGACGAGATCCGCCGTACGTGGGAGTACTGCAACCAGATGGAGGTCCACCCGCGCCACCCGTACGTGGGCGACCTGGTCTACACGTCCTTCTCCGGCTCCCACCAGGACGCCATCAAGAAGGGCTTCGACGCCATGGAGGCCGACGCGGCCGCGAAGGGCGTCACCGTCGACGACATCGAGTGGGCGGTCCCGTACCTGCCGATCGACCCCAAGGACGTCGGCCGCTCCTACGAGGCCGTCATCCGCGTCAACTCGCAGTCCGGCAAGGGCGGCATCGCGTACGTCCTGAAGAACGACCACAAGCTGGACCTGCCGCGCCGGATGCAGATCGAGTTCTCGAAGATCATCCAGGCGAAGACGGACGCCGAGGGCGGCGAGATCACCCCGGCCGCCATCTGGGACGTCTTCCAGGACGAGTACCTGCCCAACCCGGAGAACCCCTGGGGCCGCATCCAGGTCGCCAACGGCCAGTCCACCACCGACCGCGACGGCGTGGACACCCTCACCGTCGAGGCCACGGTCGACGGCACGGAGACCACCCTGGTCGGCTCCGGCAACGGTCCGATCTCGGCGTTCTTCCACGCGCTGCAGGGCATCGGCATCGACGTACGGCTGCTGGACTACCAGGAGCACACGATGAGCGAGGGCGCCTCCGCGCAGGCCGCCTCCTACATCGAGTGCGCGATCGGCGACAAGGTGCTGTGGGGCATCGGAATCGACGCGAACACCACGCGGGCCTCGCTGAAGGCGGTCGTCTCGGCCGTCAACCGCGCAGCGCGCTGACCAGCCGAATCGGCGATTTGAGGCCCCGCCCGCCGGAAAACGGCGGGCGGGGTCCCGTCATATACCGGCCATATATCTGTGATGGTCACGGAAAGGTCTCGTCCTGGGTACTGACTCCGCCTCCCCGATGTGGCTAACATCACGCAAGCGCGGCGACGAGGCTGTGGCGGTTATGGAGGTGCGACGTGCTGCCAGGACGGGGACCCAACGGCCGTTCCGCTGCCACCAGACTGTCGCGCCTGCTGGGCACCCGCACCGCGTGGACGGCCGTCGGTGACGGGGAGTTCTTCTGCCCCGGCTGCGGCGGCGACCGCAACTACCAGCGGCTGACCGGACACCGCCGCTTCGCCCTCCTCGGCGTGCCCGTGCTGCCGCGCGGCGGGACCGGGCCGGTCGTCGAATGCGCCGCCTGCCGCCGCCACTTCGGCACCGACGTCCTGGACCACCCCACCACCACCCGCTTCTCCGCGATGCTCCGCGACGCCGTCCACACCGTCGCCCTCGCGGTGCTGGCCGCCGGCGGCACCTGCTCGCGCGCCTCCCTGGAGACGGCCGCGGCCGGGGTGCGCGCCGCCGGCTTCGAGGACTGCACGGAGGAACAGCTCGCCGCGCTCGTCGAGGCGCTGGAGGCGGACACCGGCCGCTTCACCGGGGAGCCCTGCACGGCGGGCCTCGCCATCGAGCTCCACGAGGCCCTGGACCCCCTCGCCCCGCACCTCGCCGCCCCCGGCCGTGAGTCGATCCTCCTCCAGGGCGCCCGTATCGCCCTCGCCGACGGCCCCTACACCCCCGCCGAACGCGACGCCCTGGCCACCGTGGGCGCGGCCCTCACCATCTGCTCGGACGACGTGACCCGCCTGCTGGCGGCGGCGCGCACCCCGTCCTGATGCGGCGCCGGGGCGGCGCGGGGCGCGTCACGGCACGGGGCGTGTCACAGCACGAGGCACATCACCTCGCGGTCCTCACCCGGACCGAAGTAGTCCCGGCGCATCCCCCCGTCGGGCGGCTCCGGGCGGAAACCCAGGGAGCGGTAGAGCAGGATCGCGGCGTCGTTGGCGGGCTCCACGGTCAGCCGGACCCGTTCGGTCCCGCAGCGGCGCAGCCGCTCCAGGACCTCCACCATCAGCTCCCGGCCCAGGCCGTGCCGGCGCCGGTCCTCGGCCACGCACAGGCCGAGTATCCAGCTGTCCCGGTGGAACGCCGCGGTGGCCGCCAGGACGTAGCCGCGCAGCCGGCCGTCACCGTCGTCGAGGACGAGGAGGTGGCCGGCGGGACCGGCGTACAGGTCGTGGAGCTGCCGCAGCAGGAACGCCGGATAGGCGACCTCCCGGAAGACCTCCTCGTCGAGCCGTTGCAGTTCGGGCAGATCGGACTCCCGTGCCGGCCGCAGCAGCGGGGGTGGTGGTTCCGGTAGAGGCGTCGGCCGGGTGAGGCGCTGCTCGTGGTCCAGGGCGCGCTCAAGCGGTTCGGCGGTCATGCCACCCCCAGTCGGGACGTGAGACGTCAACACGGCAGCCGGGGCCGCCGTTCACACGAAGGAGGGAATGGGGACCCCGGTGGCGGCCGGTGACTGCTTCTGGCTAGAGTGAGCGTCCAACTCGCCTCTCGCAAGGGCGAGTTCAGGTGTGACAGGACTGTGCTGGCGTGCGCCTGATGTGCGCCCGGTCACGGAGGACTGGCGTGTTCCTGGCTGTCTCCGCGTGCCGACCGGGCTTACCGTGCGAGCACCGGGGCCGCTTCTTCGTCCGCTGGGGACTCGTGCGCTGGGCACACGGTCTTGTCCGACACTGAATGGAACTTGGCAGGGTGATGATGGATCGCAACGCCGACGCGCCATGGTCGCAGTTCGATCCGGAGGCGTACGTCGACCTCAATTACCGCACCCCGCTCGAGGTCGATCTGCTGATCGTGCGGCTCATGCGCGACTATTTCAGCCGCTGCTACGCGCAGGGTGTTCCGGCATCGGTCCGGGGGGTCGACGTGGGCGCCGGCGCGAATCTCTATCCGGCCCTTTCCATGCTGCCCTGGTGCGAGAAGATCCTCCTTCTGGAATACGCGACTCCGAATGTCGAATACCTGGAGAAACAGGCGTCCGGCGGGGGATACGACACGGCGTGGGACGCGTTCTGGGACGTACTGGCCGAGGCTCCCGCCTACCGGGACGTCGAGCCGCGGAGCCGGTTCGGCGAGATCGTCCGGGTGGAGCGCGCCAACCTGCTGGACCTCGACGGACAGCGCCGCTGGGACATCGGCACGATGTTCTTCGTCGCCGACTCGATGTCCGAGTGCGCCGACGAGTTCCAGCGGGGCGTGGAGTGCTTCATGGACGCGCTCAACGGGGGAGCCCCCTTCGCCGCCGCTTTCATGAAGGAATCCCTCGGATACCAGGTCGGCGCACACAAGTACCCCGCCTACCGGGTCAACGCCAACCGGATCCGGGAGAGCCTGGAACCCTTCGCCGCCGCACTGGAAATCCACGACATGGACCACATGGTGCGGCCGGGACACGAGGGAATGATTCTCGCCCTGGGACGGCGGAATTCGGCGATTGCCACCCCGTAGGAACGGGGACCATGTCTGAACACAGGGCAACGAGATCTGTACGAGGGGTGCGGGGATGCAGATCAAGCCGCGGCAGCACATGCTGGACATCTGGCGGGCCATGGCCCGCCATTCGTTCGACGACGGGAAGCTCGTCTGGGAGGACACCGACGGGCTGAGCAGCGTCGCCGACGCCGAGCGGCTGCTCTGCCTGCTCTACCCCGCCACCGAGGTCCCCGCGTTCCGCCTCGACCAGCCCGACACCACCGAACGGGACGTGCTGCGCGCGCTGGAGGGGGTCGGCAGCCGGCTGGAGATCCCGCCCAACCTGATCACCGCGCTCTCCCAGTTCATGCGCAGCCACACCGGCCCCGACGACAGCCCCACCTTCGCCGGCGGACACTACTTCAGGCCGGCCGAACCCCAGCAGAGACTCACCCACGAGCAGTACCAGCTCGGCGTGGTCGACTCCTACTCCATGTCCGTCACGCTCTGCCTGGCCACGCTCGGCTTCCTCAAGGTCTACGAGCCCAGCACCACCCGCCCCGACGTGCGCAAGGCCCTCGCCGAGCTGAGGGAGGCCACCAACACCCGGCTGACCGCCGCGATGATCAGCCTGCTGCGCTCCTTCACCGTCAACGTCTTCGACGCCGAGTCCGAACAGGGCCGGCGGCTCATCCAGGTCATCGGCCAGGACAGACAGTCCGACCGGGCCGTCCTCCAGCAGTTCTCCCGCCGCTTCCGCCCGCTGCGCGCCACGATCATCGAAAGCCTCAGCCGCGGCATCCAGGTCGACGAGTCCATCCGCGACGAGAGCCAGCTCTTCGAGTGCGGCTGGGCCTGGGGCGTGGTCAAGGACGCGCCGACCATCACCGACCTGGACGTCCAGGTCCCCGGCCAGCCCGACGGCATCGCCGACCGGCTGCCGTACGTGTACTTCACCGTCATCGCCCTGGACGGCATCCAGGACCTGTTCTCCGACCGCACCCTCACCCTGGGACTGCTCGACGCCGACCAGCAGAAACTCGCCGAGGCGTTACGCCTGCGCTGGGAGCTCAGCCAGCAGTACTGGTCGGCCATCGCCCGGTTCGGCAGTGAGCGCTGGCCCCTGGAGGACCTGCCCTGGCAGACCACCGGACTGCGGCTGGAGTCGGAGTACTTCTCCCTGACCGTCGCGGCCATCCTCGTCCACGACCTGGTCCGCCGGAAGGCCACCGACGACGACCTCACCCGCACCGTCGCCATCATGGAGCGCCTCGCCGACCGAGGCCGCGTCACCAGCCGCATGACCAGGAACGATCCCGTCATCGAGCTGCACAGCCCGGGCGTCACCATGCCGCTCGCCGGCTCCGAACGGTCCGGCTCCCCGCTGCTGTGGCGGATGACCGACTTCTCGGCCCAGCTCCTCAAGCGGATCATCCAGCTCGCGGAGCTCTCCCGGAACATCGACGCGCAGGACCGGCTGCTCCGCCTCGGCGAGCAGGCGTTCGAGCACCTGTGGAACCGGCGGATCGAGGACGGCGAGGGAGCGGGCCTCTGGGACCACGCGGGGGCCGTCTTCCCGGACACGCGCGTCGGCAAGCGCCTCTCCTGGAGCATCACCGAACGCGTCACCGAGTGCCTGGTCGCCGCCCGCAACCTCTACGAACAACAGCCCATCCGCAGCCCCGAACTCGCCCAGCTCGCCCGCGACCTGCTCAGCGAGGCCACCCACCTCTTCGGCAAGGAACAGCTGGAGGCCTCCGCGAGCCCCGACGGCAGCCGGGGCCGGGCCATGCGGAGCATAGAAAGCCGCCTGGACCACGCCCGCAGCCTGGTCGACGAGCGGCCCGCGACCGCGTTCGCCCTGGCCCTGCCCGTGCTCCAGGAACTCGACACCCTGGCCCAGGCACGGGGCGCGGCCGCCCAGGAGGTGTGAGCCGTGCTCGTCTTCGCGGCCTCCGACAAAGGGGGCACCGGCCGTTCGGTGACCAGCGCCAACCTGGCCTACCAGCGTGCCCTCACCGGCGACCACGTGGCCTACGTCGACTTCGACTTCGGCTCGCCCACCGCCGCCGCCGTCTTCGACGTGCCCGGCGCGATGCGCGGCACCGAGGAACGCGGCCTGCACTCCTACCTGGAGGGCTCGGTCACCGAACCGGCCAGGATCGACGTCTGGCGGCAGACCGAGCACCCCCAGCTGCGCGCCCGCCCGAACCAGGCCGGCCGTCTGGTGCTGCTCCCCGGCGACGCCGGCGGCGGCGAGTTCGCCGTCGGCGAGGACGCCCTCGAACGCTGCGTCGACCTCCTGCTGCGGCTGCACGGCGAGTTCGACCTGATCGTCGTCGACCTCAGCGCCGGCCGCAGCTACGCCGTCGACATGGTCCTCGCCGCCACCGCCCACCCCCGGATGCGCTACGTCCCGTTCCGCTGGCTGGTCTTCCACCGCTGGACCCGGCAGCACGTGATCGCCGCCGCCGGACTCGTCCACCGGGACCACGGCATCATCAGGGGCGGCGTCGAACGCGGCCACGACGAGGAGGCGCTGCGGGGCGCCGTCCGCTTCGTCCGGGCCGCCGTACCCGATCCGGACTCGCCGCTGTGGTCCCAGGGCTCGCCCGCCCAGGCCGCCTGGATGCAGTCCTGCGACGAGGCGCTGCGCCGGCTCGCCGCCGAACACCGCATCGGCGACAGCGTGGTGCTCGGCATCGTCCCCCTGGAACCCATCCTGCAGTGGCGCGAACAGCTCATCACCGAAGAGGACGTCCTCTCCACACAGATCGCCAACAAGGAGACACTGGAGGCGCTGGAGGAGATCGCGCGACGGCTCACCGACGACGACCACTGGGGGCGGCCATGACGGAAGCGGTGTTCCGTGAGACGGCCGCCGAACCACGCACCCAGGCGGTGCCCCTGTCCCACCTCTCCCTGGAACTCGGCCACCTCTACATGGAGGACTTCGAGGCCGGCCCCGGACACCTGCGGCGGCACTTCGAGCGGGTACGGCCCTGGGCGGAGGCGGCCCGCGCCACCGCCGCCGCGACCGGCGGCAAACGCCCCCGGATCAGCACCTGCTTCCTGATCGACGACTACTTCACCCGCTTCTCCACCCCCGCCGACGTCGTCCCCATGCTCCTGGAGGAGGCCGGCCGGGCCGGGCTCGCCGTCGACTACCTGGCCCGCGAGTCCGGCTGCGCCGTCGCCGGCAAGGTGCCCGTCGCCGAGGCCGTCGCCGGACGGATCGTCGAGGAACCGCCGCCCGGCAGCTACGGCCTGCGCCCGCCGGCCACACAGACCGGCTGGCTGGCCAACGGCGAGCGCGGCCCCGTCGCACGCGCCCCGCAGGCCATGAAGAAGGCCACCGCCTGGCAGCCGCCGAAGGAGACCGCCGCCCGCCGCCACTCCGTCTTCCTCGACGTCGAACTCTGGGACGACGGCCCCGACGGGCACCGCACCTGGTCCTGCCCCTTCCTCGCCGCCGTGTGGCAGCTCGCCCGCCTCGGCCTGCTGCGCGACGACGGCGAGGCCGTCCTCGTGCCCCAGCCGCACACCGCCGACGCCTTCCCCGACGACTGGGACGAACTGCCCCCGCTGCTCCGCCTCAACCCCCGCGCGGACCCGTTCACCGCCTACCGGACCTGCTCGGTGATCCCCAGCCGCTTCTTACCCGTCGAACACGCCGTCCGCGTGATCCTCGACCAGATCGAGGTCGACCCCGGAGCACTGGCCCAGACCGCCGAGCGCTCCGCCCGCGAGAACGCGGCCGTCCCCGACTCGGTCGCCGACCGCATCTCCTACGTCTTCTACGCGGGGCAGTGACATGGCGCCGGGGGACATGACGCCGGGGAAGACGTGGCCGCCCGTCGTGCTCGCCTGCGGCGAGGTCCGCACCTGCCTGCTGCCCGCCCTGCAGGCCCTCGACAGCCGCGCCGCCGCCCAGCTCCTCGGACTGCGCGCCGACGAACGCGTCCTGCTCTCCGAACGCCCCAACCTCTACGGCCGCTCCCCGGACACCCTCACCGGCGTCGACTGCCCCCTGCCCAGCGCCGACGGCGCCAGGATCCGCGCCGTCGGCACCGTCGCCGCCCGCGCCTCCCTCACCGAGGGGCGCGTCCTGCAGAGCTCCGCCTACTTCCGCGTCCCCGCCTCCGGCCCCGACCACCGGCGCCCCTGGGGCCAGTACCTGGTACGGCCCGCGACGGTCGAACCGTTCGGGAAACTGCCCTACGAGGCGGTCGCCCAGGGCCTGCTGAACGGCGGGCGGCACGGCGAGCTCGACGTCGGGCTGATCGCCGACCAGCTCCTCACCCGCCTGCTGCGCCACCCCCTGCTCGACCACCGACCGCCCCTGAAGTCCCGCCCCACCCGGCTGCGCTGGGCCGCCCTGCCCGCCGAACCCGGCGAGGGGCCGTCGATCGAGCGGTTCACCCTCGCCGAGGACGAGCTGCGCACCGTACGGCTCCGCGTCCCCCCGGGCACGCCCGCCGACGAGATCGCCGGGCTCTGCGAGGACCTCGCCCTGCACGACTGGCTGCTCACCACCGTCGTCCGCATCCTGGACGGCATCCGGCTGGGCCTCGCGGAACCGCCCGCCCGGGCACGGCCCCGGACCGGCGAGGACCGCCCCGCCGTCGTCACGGCGCTGCGGCCCGCCGTCGACCACCTGCTGCACCTGTGGATGCCACGGGCCCGCGTCGCGCACGGCCTCGCCCCCCTCTGGGAGGCGCTGGAGGACCGCCCCGGCTTCACCCGGCAGTGGCGCACCCTGGTACAGCGCATCCGGGACCAGCTCGCCCTGCACGCGATTCCCCTCCAGGAGGCGAGTTGAGCCCCTGAGCACGCCGTCACGGCCCCCACGCACATCCCCGCACCCCGATCCGACGCGCATCCCAACGGGGGGAGAAGCGAGATGAGCACGGCACAGTCACCCCAGCCCGAGGACACGGCATCCCCGCCCGGCGCGGACGTACGTTCCCCGGCACCGTCACCCGACCGGACCGAGTGGACGCGCAGACTCCTGACCGGCCTCACCGCCGGCCTCGCCGTCTGGGGCGTCGCCGCACTGCTGAGCCCCGGGGCCGGAGCGCTCCGGCAGCTGGCCGCCGCCGCGCTCTGCGCCGCCGCCACGGTGGCCGTCCCCTCCCTCCTCGCCCGGGACCGGGGACCCGACGAACAGGCCCTGCGCACCCAGAGCGTCCTCGCCGAGACCGCTGCTACCGTGCGGGACGGCCTGGAGCGGCACGACGCCGACCTGCGGACCGGCCTGGCCCGGCACACCGAGGACATCCGGCAGCTCGTCGAGAGCCGCCTCCCCCAGCCGGCCCCGCCCCCCGAGTCCTACCCGCCGCTCGACCGCGTCCGCACCGACGGCGTACCGGAACTGGCCGAGCGCTTCGCCGAGGCCCTCGCACCCGGACCGTCGATCCTCCACACGTTCGTCCGCCTGGAGATGCAGCGGGTGATCGGCCACATGGCGGCGCTCACCAGCATGAGCGTGGAGTGCCACGGCGAGAACCACGACTGGATGCTCAGCCTCACCCACGCCGCGGAGCGCTCCGTCGACGCCATCAGCACCTCCGTCGACCGCGAGTTCTGGAACAGCGAGCCCGCCAGCCGCTACCTCGACGCCCAGCGGGAGGCGATCGAGGAACACGGGGTGCCGGTACGGCGGCTGTTCCTGCTGGCGAGCGCGCGCGAACTCGACGACCGGCTGCTGCGGCTGTGCGACGAACAGCAGGCGCTGCGCATCGAGGTCCGGGTGGCGGTGCTGCCCGAACTGCCGCCGCACCTCCAGCGCGGCACCACCGACGACTTCATCGTCTACGACGAGGAGGTCTCCTTCGAGATCGAGCAGGACCTGCGCGACGTCAACGTCAGGACCCGGCTCATCGCGCGACGCGACCACGTCCAGGACCGGATGAAACGCTTCCGGGAACTGTGGGAGGCGGGCATGAGCATCCGCGAACTGGAGGTACGGGTCGACGACGAGGAGGACGGCACCTGGATGGTCGACCGGGCGTAGCCTCCGGGCGGTTACTCCCGGGGGAGTAACCGCGCCCCCGTGCCGCCCCACGCAGTACTCCGCGACTCGATCCCACGTCCGACGACCCGCGCCCCTTCCGCCGGGAGTCTGGGAACCGACCCAGACACCCGACCGGAGGGGAGCCCCGACTCATGGGGGACGCAAGGACACACGCACGGCGACGGCGCCTCGTGCCCTGGGCGGTGGTCGGGCTGTGGCTGGCCGCGCTCGTGCTCGTCGGACCGCTCGCCGGCACGTTCGGCGAGGTCCAGCAGAACCGGGCCGTCGACTACCTGCCCGACAGCGCCGACTCCACTCAGGTGGCCCGTATCCAGCGAGTCGGGGCTGGTGGCACCGGGGAGTCCGTGAGCCGGCAGGTTTTAGAGCGTGTGGTGCAGCCACCGCTGAACGGTGCTGTTGATGCTGCCGGACAGGGCGCTCAGACTCTCGATGGCCTCACGGTCCTCGGGCCGGGGCGGGATACCGGCGGCGGTCAAGGCGGCGTGAAGCTCCAGCCGACGCCGGTCGCGCGGGGCGATTCCGGTGCCGAGCCGGTCGGCCGGGTTGGGCGGGGCCAGCAGGTAGTCGCTCTCCGGCTGTCCGGCGGCCGCAGGCCACCAGCGGGCGGCCGTGCCGTCCGCGACGGCGTAGGGGTCGACGAAGGCATGGTTCGGGCCGTACTCGAAAGCAGTCGCGGTCATGTCGGTCTCCTCACCAAGGGGTGTCGGTTCTGCAGGACAGGAGCCGGGTCGTGGGCGCTCCGGTTGCGACCGTGGTGAAACGTCACGCCAACGGAGTCATCGGCATCTCATCGGCCGGTCGGATGAACGCTTCTGAGGACCTTCGACGCCGCCTGCTCCGACCGCCCCGCCCGTCACGCAGTTCGCCTGTGTCCCAGTAGACGTGCCTGTTCGCTTTTGAGCCGGGTGAACCGGTCATGGATGTACTCCTTGAGCTCCTGGCCGGGGAAGGATATGAGGGACAGGTGTTCCTCGTAGTTGCCCTGGGCCCAGCGTGCGGCCGTGATCTCGTAGCCCGAGACATGGGCGCACAGTTGGAGCAGCGCTTCGGGCATCTCCTCTTCGATGAGGAGGTCGGTCTTGGTGACCACCACGTCACGCATGGCCTGGATGTTGGGGATGAAGATGGTGCTGGCCCAGGTGCGCCACTCCGTGAGTTCCTGCTCGGTAGGGGGTGTGTCGCGGTAGAAGGGACCGCCACCGTCGGCGCGGGAGTACTTCTCCGAGAAGGCCTCGTAGGTACGGCTGTTGGCCTCCATCAGGGCGAACAGCGGCCCGTAGAAGTCGCTCAGCTGCTGGTTGACGCGGGTGAGCCGGGCCTGCCTCTGGGTAAGGCGCACTCCGTTCAGGTAGGTCGCGAGATAGCCGATGAACGCCAGCCCGACGGTCACGATCACTGTAGCCATGACGGGTGATGCTAGGGGCTCCTCTTCAGCGGCAGTACGTGTCCTGCCGGGGCCGGTCACCGGTGGCGAGGAAGCGGGAGACCGTGCGGTCGCCGCACTCGTTGCCGTTGGCGAGGTAGGCGTCATGGCCGGTGGAGTTCACGGTGACCATGACCGCCCGCCGGCCGAACGCCTCGCGGAGCTTCCGCGCGCCGCTGAGCGGGGTGGCGACGTCCCGTTCGTTCTGGATCAGGAGGATGTCGGACGGTCCCCGGCCGGTGATCCGCACGGGTGCCTCACGGGGCGGGTAGGGCCAGGCGGCGCACGGCATCACGTTGCGCGGCATCCCGGCGGTGAGCGGGTACTTGGCGCGACTCTCCGCGACGCCCTTCTCGTACACGGCGGCCGACCTGGGCCAGGCCACGTCGTTGCAGAGCGTCCCCACGCCGACAGCGGTCACGTTCTGCAGCACCGACTCCGGCGGGGCGGACGGCGCGGGCGGTACGGTGCCCTGCCGGGCGGCCAGCATCAGCTTGGCGAGGGCCGGGTAACTGCTCGGCCGGTAGAGGCTGTCCAGCAGGGTCTGGCGCAGGACGTTGCCGTTCAGCTCCTCCGGGTTGGCGCCGGGCCAGGGGAGCGGCTCACGGTCGAGACGGGCGGCGAGCCGCAGGAACAGCGGACGCACCTCGGCGGCCATGTCCGCAATGCGGTCCGGGTTGCCGGGCGCCGACGCCCACGCCGCGAAGTGCGGGAACGTGTCCTCGACACCCCGCTCGTGTCCGGCGAGCCAGGCGCGGGCCACCCGGGTGGGGTCGGGGTCGTCGTTGCTGTCCAGCACGATCCGGTCCGTGCGGTGCGGGAACAGCTGGCTGTAGACGGCTCCGACGTACGTCCCGTACGAGACACCCCACGCGGAGATCTTCCGTTCGCCGAGCGCGGCCCGGAGGCGGTCGAGGTCGCGGGCGTTGTCGCGTGTGCTGATGTGGCGGATCAGCTCACCGGCGTTGCGGACGCAGGTGGTCGAGATGCGCTCGGCGGTGGCGATGTTCCCGTCGATCGAGCCGTCCGGCGCGGGCCAGGGGCGCAGCTTGGAGGTGGCGAGGTCGGCGCGGTCCAGCCCGCAGTCGACGGAGGTGGAGGGGGAGACGCTGCGGGGTGCGAAGCCGATCAGGTCGTACTGGTCGCGGACCCGCTGGGGGAGCTTCTGCCCTTTGCCGGAGGGGTCGTCGAGACTGGAGCCGCCTGGTCCCCCGGGGATGAGGAAGAGGGTGCCGCGGCGGGACGCGGGGTTCTCGGCGGGGATACGGGAGACGGCGAGGGAGATCTGCGGGCCGTCGGGGTCGGCGTGGTCCATGGGGACCCGGAGGGTGGCGCACTCCTGGCGGGGGTCGGCGCCGGTCGTGTCCGCGCAGGGTCCCCAGGCGAGGGACGCGGGTACGGCCTGGGCGGTCAGGGGTGGGAGCAGGGCGACGAGGAGGGCGGCGGGTACGGCGGTGAGGGCGAGGGTGCGTGATGTGGTCAGCGACATGCCCACGAGCCTCGCGGCGACTCGCCCCCGCTCCCATCCGGGCAACGGGCGGATTTCTACGGGGGTTTACCCCAGGGTGCGCTGACCAGTGGACCGACGGTGCGTGTGAACTCCGGCCAGGAACACGCCCCGGCCGACGGTCACGCCCCGACCGGCGTCCAGTACGGTCCCTGGGTCGCCTTCAGCCGCTGAAGGGCTGTCAGCCGTACCGCGAACAGCACAGCGGCGCCGGCGGTGACGGCGTACAGGAGGTCGACGGCGAGGTACAGCGTCACGGCGTCGCTGAGCCCGGTGAGCGAGTCGGTCATGTCGAGGCGTGCGGAGGCGTACCGGCCGAGCAGGACCGTTCCGACGAACAGGGTCCACCACAGGTTCACCGGCCACGTCGGCACCCGGTGCGATTCCCCCTCGGTCGGCAGCGGTGTGCAGGCACCCCACATGTCGACCGCGACGCGGTACGGCAGCCACAGGTTGGCCACGGGGACGAACCACGCGCCGATCGCCCACCCGGACCCCATGCGGAACCGGTCCGGCGCCAGGGGCCCGGTGCGGCGGCGCATCAGGAAGAACCAGGTGATGAAGAGCGCCGCGCAGAGCAGGCTCGTGGCCACCTGGACCCGCCCCGCGTTCTCGTACAGCGAGTACGCGGACTCCAGGTTCGACACGGTCGTGGCGGTCACATCGCCGTCGACCACCGCGCGGAGCCGGACGCCGGTGTACACGGCGAACAGGTCGCCGAGCGCGGCGGCCGCGAACGCCGCCACCACGGCGATGAGGAGGCCGTGTGGAGCGAGTGGCGGAGTGTTGCCGGGCAGCGGTGGACGCGGGCTGAGCCCATCCTTGGATGTGAGCATGATGACGGCCCCCCACGGGCGGTAGAACGGAGATCACCCGCGGAAGATCGCGCGCGGACGCACGATACGTCGGACGGCGAGTAGCCGTCCACGTCAATTAGCCTGTGACCAGGGCCTCTTAGCGACCGATGCCGCCTATGAACTCCGCCCAGGCCACCGGCCCGACGACGATCACCGGACCGCCGTCCACCTTGCTGTCCCGGACGGGGACGACGCCGGGGAGTCCGGCGGCGACTTCGACGCAGTCCTCGCCGCCGCTGTACGTGCTCTTGCGCCAGCGTGCGGCGCCGGGGAAGTCATACGCGACTTCGACACAGGCCTCGCCGCCGTCACCGCCGCTGTAGCTGCTCTTGCGCCAGCCTGCGTTGCTCAGGTCGAACTCGCGCATCGTCTGTAGTCCTCCGCAGCCGACTCGATCAGGGGCAGGGACGCCTCCGACGACAGCGCGGCGGCCCTGATGTGATCGTAGGACGCCCGGATTCGCTTCACCAGCGCCGGTTCGTCCAGCAGGCTGCCCGAAAACACGCCCTCTGTATAGACGGTCGGTGGCGCGTCCTCGAACTCCATGAGCCACATCATCTTGCCCATGGCCGGGTGCGCCCCTGCGGAGAACGGGAGCACCTGGAGCAGCACCTTGCGCTCGCGCGCCATGGCCGCGATGTGGTCCAGTTGGTGCGCCATGACCGCCGGACCGCCCACGGGGACGCGCAGTGCCGTCTCGTGCAGCACCACCCAATACACGGGCCGTGTGGCGTCCTTGAGGACCCGCGTCCGCTCCATCCGGCCCTTGATGAGTTCTTCGATGTACTCGTCGGCGGCGAACGGATTGCCCGCCAGGAACATCGCCTGTGCGTACTCCCGTGTTTGCAGGAGCCCTGGGATCACAGCCGGCGCGTACTCGCAGATTTCCGTCGCCAGCCGTTCCAGTTCGGCCGCGTGCGCGAAGTACTCCGTATAGGTCTGATCCTTGATGAGCTTGCGCCACATCCGCTCGAAAATACCGTCGGTTTGCAGCGCGTCGTCGATCCGCTGGGCCACATCCAATTGTGGCTTACGAATCGCCTGTTCGAACTGGCCGATGTAGCCGCCCGACACGAACACGCGCGTACCCAGATCCACCTGCGTGAACCCCGCGTCCTCGCGCCGGCGCTTCAGTTCCGCGCCGAAGAACTCCCACGCCGCTTGACGTGAACCGTTGGCCATAACCAACCCCCTTGTGCTGACTCGCACTTGTAGAGCGCGAGCCCCTCCCGAGTGTAGACACGGAATGTCACCCTTGGGGTACGAAGAGTGAAAGCCGAAAGGAAAGGGGAGCACGGTGAAGGCACGACACTCGGCGCTCTGCGTCGAAGAAGCGGAGGAAGTGGTGAAGGAATTGCGGGCGGCGCTCGCGAAGGCCGGAATTTCCCTGCCGTCACTGGGGATGGACCCGGTGAGTCTTGCGCGGGAGGCGCCCTGTCCGCTCATCGAACTGGGACGGTGTTCGGTGGAGACCGCGCGGCGGATCGCGGCGGCGGTGATGCGGTGAAGCCGCCCGTCGGCGCGTATGTCGTGGACACCAGGACCGAGCGGATCGGCGTCGTCATGGGGCACGAGGGACCCTACGTCCAGCTGAGACCGTTCGGCGGCGGCCGGGAGTGGGACGCCGACCCCCGTGCCGTACGGCGCGCCACGCCCGCCGAGCGGTTGCGCGCGGCGACGGCGTACGCCAATGCCCGGAGCCGGGGGGAGGTGCCGTGAACGTGGGCGACAATGGATGCCATGAGTCTGTTCCGCGACGACGGCATCGTGCTGCGCACCCAGAAGCTGGGTGAGGCGGACCGGATCATCACCCTGCTCACGCGCGGTCACGGACGGGTACGCGCGGTGGCGAGGGGCGTGCGCCGGACGAAGTCGAAGTTCGGTGCGCGCCTCGAACCGTTCTCGCACGTGGACGTGCAGTTCTTCTCGAAGGGGAGCGAGCTGGTCGGGCGCGGCCTGCCGCTGTGCACGCAGAGCGAGACGATCGCGCCGTACGGTGGCGGGATCGTCACCGACTACGCGCGGTACACGGCCGGAACGGCCATGCTGGAGACGGCGGAGCGGTTCACCGATCACGAGGGCGAGCCGGCGGTGCAGCAGTACCTGCTGCTGGTCGGGGCCCTGCGGACGCTGGCGAGGGGCGAGCACGCGCCGCATCTCGTGCTCGACGCGTTCCTGCTGCGCTCCCTCGCCGTCAACGGGTACGCGCCCAGCTTCACCGACTGCGCGAAGTGCGGCATGCCCGGTCCGAACCGGTTCTTCTCGGTCGGGTCGGGCGGTGTCGTCTGCGCCGACTGCCGGGTGCCCGGCAGCGTCGTACCCTCGCCGCAGGCCTTGGGACTCCTCGGAGCGCTGCTTACGGGAGACTGGGAGACCGCGGACGCGTGCGAGGCGCGGTACGTCCGGGAGGGGAGCGGGCTGGTGTCCGCCTACCTGCACTGGCATCTGGAGCGCGGGCTGCGCTCGCTGAGGTACGTCGAGAAGTAAGCACGAGGAGACGAGAGACACATGGTGGTACGCGGGTTCCTGGGGCGTCGGCGCCAGGAGTACAGGACGCCGGAACCGCACCCGTCCGGCGCGCGGCCTCCGAAGATCCCCGGGGAACTGGTCCCGAAGCATGTGGCGATCGTCATGGACGGCAACGGGCGGTGGGCGAAGGAGCGGGGGCTGCCGCGCACCGAGGGGCACAAGGTCGGCGCCGAGCGGGTACTGGACGTGCTCCAGGGCGGGATCGAGATGGGGGTCGGCGCGATCTCGCTGTACGCCTTCTCCACCGAGAACTGGAAGCGGTCGCCGGACGAGGTGCGCTTCCTGATGAACTTCAACCGGGACTTCATCCGCAAGACGCGCGACACGCTCGACGAGCTCGGCATCCGGGTGCGGTGGGTCGGGCGGATGCCCAAGCTGTGGAAGTCGGTGGCCAAGGAGCTCCAGGTCGCCCAGGAGCAGACGAAGGACAACGACGGGCTGACGCTGTACTTCTGCATGAACTACGGCGGGCGGGCGGAGATCGCGGACGCCGCGCAGGCGCTCGCGGAGGACGTGCGGGCCGGGCGGCTCGACCCGTCGAAGGTCGACGAGAAGACCCTCCAGAAGTACATGTACTACCCGGACATGCCGGACGTGGACCTGTTCCTGCGGCCCAGCGGGGAGCAGCGCACCTCCAACTACCTCCTCTGGCAGAGCGCGTACGCCGAGATGGTCTTCCAGGACGTGCTCTGGCCGGACTTCGACCGGCGTGACCTGTGGCGGGCGTGCCTGGAGTTCGCCTCCCGCGACCGGCGGTTCGGCGGGGCGATCCCGAACGAGGAGCTGCTGGCCATGGAGGGCAGGCAGGAGTAGCCGGCGTTACGATCACGGCTCGTCGCCGAAGGACCGGGGAGGGGCCGTGACGGAACAGGCCGTGGCGCTGGACGAGGGGACCGTCGAGCTGGAGTTCATGCAGCTCCGGGAGGACATGGCGGACGCCGTGCGGCTGGTGATCCGCAAGCGCGGCGGCGTCACGCGTCTGCTGCACCACCCCGCCTTCCTCGCCTGCGCCGTGTCGGCGGGGATCGTCCTGGGCGTCCTCGGCGTCCTGAACGGTGAGGCGGCGGGGGTGGGGTGGGGTGTGGGCCTCACCGTGTGGGCGGTGGCGGTGTTCCTGAGCCCCGGCATCTCGGCCGGCCGCATGCTCGAGGCGAACAGGCACCACGGCCTGATCCGGATCACCGTCGGATCCGGGGGCGTGCGCATGGTCAGCGAGCACAGTGATCTGCGCATGGGGTGGGCCAACTTCGGCAGTTACGCGGAGTCCGGGCGGGTCTTCGTGCTGCGCAGTCCCGACCGGGCGGGGAACTGTGCGCTGGTGCTGGTGAAGCAGGGGGTCCGTGGGGAGCGGGGCGGGGAGCGGTTGCGGGCGCTGCTCGATCGGCATCTGGCCCGCGTGTGACGAGTGCCTGCGGGGTGGCGCCGGGCGGGGGTGGGTCGCGCTGCCCGGTGCTTTAGGGGTGCCTCCCCCAGAGGGGGTACCCCCAGCCCACCCGTGCCGCCCTGGGGGTACCTCCCAGGCCTTCAAGGCACTGGGGGAGGCGCGATTGCCCGCAGTTTCGCGGCGCGTGTGCCCGCGGTTACGTCATGCCGCCGCGCACTCCGCGCACGTGCCGAAGATCTCCACCGTGTGGGCCACGTCGACGTAGCCGTGTTCCGCCGCGATGGCCTCCGCCCATTTCTCCACCGCCGGGCCCTCCACCTCCACCGCCTTGCCGCAGCTGCGGCAGACCAGGTGGTGGTGGTGATCGCCGGTGGAGCAGCGGCGGTAGACGGACTCGCCGTCGTCGGTGCGCAGGACGTCGACCTCGCCGGCGTCGGCGAGGGACTGGAGGGTGCGGTAGACCGTGGTGAGCCCGACCGAGTCGCCCTTGTGCTTGAGCATGTCGTGGAGTTCCTGCGCGCTGCGGAACTCGTCGACCTCCTGAAGGCAGGCCGCCACAGCGGCACGCTGCCGGGTGGAGCGGCCCTTCACGGGTGGTCCTGCGGTCGTCACCGGACTGCCTCCTCACATCTGGCCCCGTCTGCCCGGGCCATTGTGCCAGCCCGGGCCGAGGGCGGTCAGGCGCCGACCGCGTCGCCGGCCTCGCGGCTGGCCGGAATCGTGCACTCCGCGGGATCGCCGCCGGGGTGCGCGGCGGCCAGGGCCCGGGCGCGGCGGCGGGCCAGCGGGGCGGCCAGCGCGGTCAGCGCGATGAACGCGGCGATGGTCAGCAGCACGATCGTCGCGCCGGGCGGCACGTCCTGGTAGTACGAGGTGACCGTGCCGCCGATGGTCACGCTCACGCCGATCGCGACGGCGATGGCGAAGGTGGCGGCGAAGCTGCGGGTGAGCTGCTGGGCCGCCGCCACGGGCACCACCATCAGCGCGCTCACCAGCAGCAGGCCGACCACGCGCATGGCGACGGAGACGGTGACCGCGGCCGTGACCGCCGTGAGCAGGTTCAGGAACCGCACCGGCAGGCCGGTCACCCGGGCGAACTCCTCGTCCTGACTGACGGCGAAGAGCTGCCGGCGCAGACCGACGGTGACCAGGACCACGAACGCGGCCAGCAGGCAGATCGCGGTCACGTCGGACTCGGAGACCGTGGACAGGGAGCCGAAGAGGAACGAGGAGAGGTTGGTGGTGGAGCCGCCGGGGGCGAGGTTGATGAACATCACGCCGCCGGCCATACCGCCGTAGAAGAGCATCGCGAGGGCGATGTCGCCGCGGGTCCTGGCGTACCAGCGGACCAGTTCCATGAAGACGGCGCCGAGGACGGAGACGAGCGTCGCCATCCACACCGGGGACCAGGAGAGCAGGAAGCCCAGGCCGACGCCGGTCATGGCGACGTGGCCGATGCCGTCGCCCATGAGGGCCTGGCGGCGCTGGACGAGGTAGATGCCGATGGCGGGGGCGGTGATGCCGACCAGGACGGCGGCGAGCAGTGCCCGCTGCATGAAGGCGTAGTCGAGGATGTCCATCGGATTCAGCTCAGCAGTCCCGTGCGGATCGGTTCGGTACCCGCGGGGGCGTGCGGGTGGACGTGGTCGTGGCCGGGCAGCGCGTGCTGGCCGACGGCCTTCGGGGGCGGGCCGTCGTGCAGGACGCAGCCGTCGCGGAGCACGACCGCCCGGTCGATCAGGGGCTCCAGCGGGCCCAGTTCGTGCAGGACGAGGAGGACCGTGGCGCCCCCGGCGACCTGGACCTTCAGCGTCTCGGCGAGGATCTCCTGGCTGGCCAGGTCGACGCCCGCCATCGGCTCGTCCATGATCAGCAGTTCGGGGGCGGCGGCGAGCGCGCGGGCGATCAGGACCCGCTGGTGCTGGCCGCCGGAGAGGGCGTCGACGGAGTCCTTCGCCCTGTCCGCCATGCCGACCAGGTCCAGGGCGTGGCGTACGGCCGCGTGGTCGGCCTTGCGGAAGAGGCCGAAGCGGGTACGGGCCAGGCGGCCGGAGGAGACGACCTCGGTGACCGTGGCAGGCACGCCGCCGGCGGCGGTGGTGCGCTGCGGGACGTAGCCCACGCGCGCCCAGTCGCGGAACCGGTGCCGGGGGGTGCCGAACAGTTCGATCTCGCCCGCGCTGACGGGTACCTGGCCGATGACGCTGCGTACGGCCGTCGACTTGCCGGAGCCGTTGGCGCCGAGCAGGGCGACGACCTCACCGCGGCGCACGGTGAGGTCGATGCCGCGCAGGACGGGGCGCGAGCCCAGTTCGGCGCGGACGCCGCGCAGGGAAATGACGGGCTCGGTCGTCATGCCGTCCTCCGGTGGTTCGTCGGTCACTTGGTTCCCAGGGCCGTCCGCAGGGCCTTCAGGTTGGCTTCCATGACCTGGAAGTAGTCGTCGCCGCGGGAGGCGTCGGTGATGCCCTCGACCGGGTCCAGGACGTCCGTCTTCAGTCCGGTGTCGCCGGCCAGGGTCTTGGCGGTCTTGTCGCTGACGAGCGTCTCGTAGAAGACGGTGGTGACGCCGTCGGCCTTCGCCATCTCCTGGAGCTCCTTCACGCGGGCCCCGCTGGGCTCGGACTCGGGGTCCAGGCCGCTGATGGCCTCCTCGGTCAGGCCGTAGCGCTCGGCGAGGTAGCCGAAGGCGGCGTGCGTGGTGAGGAAGACGCTGTTCTTCCTGTCCGCGAGGCCGGCCCTGAACTTCTCGTCGAGGTCGTTCAGCTCGCCGACCAGGGCCGCGGTGTTCTTCTCGTAGTCGGCGGCGTGGTCCGGGTCGGCCTTCTCGAAGGCCTTGCCGACGCCCTCGGCGACCTCGGCGTACTTGACCGGGTCGAGCCAGATGTGGGGGTCCTTGCCGCCCTCGTGCTCGTGCTCGTGGCCGTGCTCCTCCTCGGCGTGCTCCTCCTCGGCGTGCTCCTCCTCGTGGCCGCCGGCCTCGGTGCCGTGCTCCTCCAGGGAGGTCAGGGTCGCGGCGTCGATCTTCGTCTTCACCGGGGACTGGCCGATGGCCTCGTCGACGGTGGGCTGGAGGCCCTTGAGGTAGAGCGCCGCGTCGGACTCCTCGAGCTGCGCGGTCTGCTTGGCGCTGATCTCCAGGTCGTGCGGCTCCTGGCCGGGCTCGGTGAGGCTGGTGACGCTGACGTGCTCGCCGCCGATCCGCTCGGCGAGGAAGGCCATCGGGTAGAACGACGCGACGACGTCGAATTTTTCGGTGTTGCCCGCGGCGGCGCTGTCGGAGGAACAGGCGGTCAGGGTGCCGAGACCGAGGGCGGTGACCGCGGCCAGAGCGGCCGTGGATATGTGAGGTCGTCGTACGTTCATGACAGTCATTTTCAACAAATATGGAAACCGTTGTCAACAAAGCACGTGAGGGCGCTGTAGGGGACACCGAATTGGTCGCGGGGCAGGCCGCGCCGGTAGCCTGAGGGCTTCGCTGGAAGCAATCTCGCTTCGTCGCCCGTCGTCGTAATGAAGAGAGCACCGTGGCCGCCGACAAGATCGACACCATCGTCAGCCTGAGCAAGCGCCGTGGCTTCGTATTCCCCTGCAGTGAGATCTACGGCGGTCAGCGTGCCGCCTGGGACTACGGACCGCTGGGTGTCGAGCTCAAGGAGAACCTGAAGCGCCAGTGGTGGCGCTACATGGTCACCTCGCGCGAGGACGTGGTCGGTCTCGACTCGTCCGTGATCCTCGCCCCGGACGTGTGGGTCGCCTCCGGTCACGTGGCGACCTTCACGGACCCGCTGACCGAGTGCACCTCCTGCCACAAGCGGTTCCGCGCGGACCACCTGGAGGAGGCGTACGAGGAGAAGAAGGGCCGCGCCCCGGAGAACGGCCTCGCCGACCTCAGCTGCCCCAACTGCGGCAACAAGGGCACCTTCACCGAGCCCAAGCAGTTCTCGGGCCTGCTCTCCACCCACCTCGGCCCCACGCAGGACTCCGGCTCCATCGCCTACCTGCGCCCCGAGACCGCCCAGGGCATCTTCACCAACTTCGCCCAGGTGCAGAGCTCTTCGCGCAAGAAGCCGCCGTTCGGCATCGCCCAGATGGGCAAGTCCTTCCGCAACGAGATCACGCCCGGCAACTTCATCTTCCGCACCCGCGAGTTCGAGCAGATGGAGATGGAGTTCTTCGTCAAGCCGGGCGAGGACGAGCAGTGGCAGGAGTACTGGATGGAGCAGCGCTGGAACTGGTACACCGGTCTCGGCCTGCGCGAGGAGAACATGCGGTGGTACGAGCACCCGAAGGAGAAGCTCTCCCACTACTCCAAGCGCACCGCTGACATCGAGTACCGCTTCCAGTTCGGCGGCAGCGAGTGGGGTGAGCTGGAGGGCGTCGCCAACCGCACCGACTACGACCTCTCCGCCCACTCCAAGGCCTCCGGCCAGGAGCTCGCCTACTTCGACCAGGAGGCCGGCGAGCACTGGACGCCGTACGTCATCGAGCCGGCGGCCGGTGTCGGCCGGGCGATGCTCGCCTTCCTGCTCGACGCGTACGTCGAGGACGAGGCGCCCAACGCCAAGGGCAAGCTGGAGAAGCGGACCGTGCTGCGGCTCGACCACCGTCTGGCCCCGGTGAAGGCCGCGGTGCTCCCGCTGTCCCGCAACGCGGAGCTGTCGCCGAAGGCGAAGGGGCTCGCGCAGGCGCTGCGGCAGCACTGGAACGTCGAGTTCGACGACGCCGGTGCGATCGGGCGCCGTTACCGCCGCCAGGACGAGATCGGTACGCCGTTCTGCGTCACCGTCGACTTCGACACGCTGGACGACAACGCGGTGACCGTGCGCGAGCGCGACACGATGAAGCAGGAGCGGGTGTCGCTGGACCAGATCGAGGGGTACCTCGCCTCCCGGCTGATCGGCGCGTAGCCGCTGCGCGGGCTCGCTTCAGGCCCCTGGTGCCGGATCACTCAGTGGTCCGGTACCGGGGGTCTTGCGTTCGGCACCCTCGGCACCCTTGGTACTCGTCGGTTCGGGTTCGACGGGTCCACCGTCGCCTGGTGCGCCCGTGTCAGGTGCTCCTGTGCTTTGGGCCAGGGCAGGAACCGGGCGCTTGCGCGCCAGCCGCAGGTGTCGCACCTGAGCGTGCGCTGCACGCCGGTGCGCTGGAGGCGCACGGTGTGCGCACGGCCGTGCAGGTCCCAGCGGCTGACCTTGCTGGTGTCGATCCGCGGCATGGTTTCTCCGGTGGCCGGGGCGGGTGTCGCCGTTCTTCTGCCCCGCATCGGGGACGGTAAGGAGCATGAGGCAAGAACGACATCAACAGGTGTTCTCCCGGAGGGAGTTCCATCACGGTACGGTTCCACCGGTGCCGTGGGGGAGGGGCGGGCGGAATGGCTGATGTGGTGAGCGCCTTCGTGGCCGCGATCGCGCTGGTGGTGTCGGTGTGGTCGGTCCTGTATGCGGCCAGACAGACGAAGGCCGCCGCCGAGCAGGCCGGGATCAGCAACACGGTGGCCTCCATCTCGGCGAACGACATGGTCCTGCGCGCGTTGCGGGAGGTGCATCTCCTGATGCTCGAACGCCCCGGCTCCCGAGCGTACTTCTACGGCGGCAAACCGCTGCCGGAGCACCAGGACGAGCGTGACGCGATCACCACGATCGCCGAGCTGCTGGCGGACGTGATGAGCAGCGGCCTCCTCGTCCACGCCGAAGTACCCGACAGCAAAAGCGCCCATCCGTGGAGCGACTACTGCCGGCACACCCTGGCGAACAGTCCGGTCATGCGTGACCTGGTGCGGGCACACCCCGCATGGTGGCCCCCGCTCCCCGCACTGCTCCCGCCGGGCTGATCAGGCGGGCACGTCCGCGTCCTGCCGGATCTCCGCCGTCTTCAGCCGCTCCGCCGTCCGCTCGGCGGTGCGGCGTGCCCAGCGGCCCGACGTCAGCAGGCCCACGACCAGCACCACCAGCCCGCACACGACGAGGATCCACCAGCCGGGCCGCGCCGCCGTCACGAACGTGTCCGTGTATGACGACGAGCCCACCCCCGCCGCCAGCACCGCGCCGATCACCGCGACGCCCAGCGCCTGGCCGAGCTGGCGGCTGGTGGACGCGACCGCCGAGGCCACCCCCGCCTGCGCGGTCGGCATGCCGGAGACGGCGGTGTTGGTGATGGGGGCGTTGACGAAGCCGAAGCCGACGCCGAAGAGGACGTACCCGAGGAAGAGGGTGACGTTCGACGTCTCGGCCTCGAAGAGGGCGAAGAGGAGCCCGCCGGCCGTCATCGCGCCGCCGGCGATCAGCAGCGGCAGGCGCGGGCCCCGGCTGCCGACGAGGCGGCCGGAGAGCGGGGCGCACAGGAAGGTCGGGACGGCCATCGGGAGCATCCACAGGCCCGCGTCCAGGGCGCTCAGGCCCCGCACGTTCTGCAGGTACAGCGTGGACAGGAACAGGAAGCCGCCGAGCGCGGCGAACGCGCTCACGGCTGTCACCGTGGCCCCGCTGAACGGAGCGGAGCGGAAGAAGCGCAGGTCGATGAGGGGTTCGCGGCGGCGGGGCGCGTAGTACAGGAGGGCGGCGAGGGCGGCCAGGGCCAGGACGGCGTACGGAGCGGTCGCCGCGAGGGAGACGTGCGGGGCCTCGATGATCGCATACGTCAGGGAGCCGAACAGGACGATCACCAGGAACTGGCCGACCGGGTCCGGGCGGCGGGCCTTCGGTGCGCGGGACTCCGGGACGAAGCGCCAGGTGAGCAGCAGCGCGGCCAGGCCCACCGGCAGATTGATCCAGAAGATGGAGCGCCAGCCGACCGACTCCACCAGCAGCCCGCCGACCAGCGGTCCCGCGGCCATCGAGATCCCGACGACCGCGCCCCACGCGCCGATCGCGCGGGCCCGTTCGCGGGGGTCGGTGAAGGTGTTGGTGATGATCGACATGGCGACCGGGTTGAGCATCGAGCCGCCGACCGCCTGCACCATCCGGAACACGACCAGCCACGACAGGTCCGGTGCCAGGGAGCACAGCACCGAGCCGAGGGTGAAGACCACCAGGCCCGCCATGAACACCCGTCTGCGGCCGGTCCGGTCGGCGGTGGAGCCGGCCAGCATCAGCAGGGACGCCAGGACGAGCGTGTACGCGTCGATGGTCCACTGCAGCCCCGAGGTGCTCGCGTGGAACTCCCGTTGCATGGCGGGCAGGGCGACGTTGAGGACCGTGTTGTCCAGGCTCACGATCAGCAGGCTCATGCAGCAGATCGCGAGCACCAGCATGCGTCGGCCATGGCTGAGCTCGGGCATGGGTGCCATCGTACGCGCGTTTCGATAGTGCGGTTAACTAATGACCATTACACGGTCTTCGTGCGGTGACGTGTCGGGTACCCCTCGGCATGCGGGACAATGGGGGAATGCCCACTTCGTCGCCGACCACGGACACGGCCCTGCGTATCGGCCCGCACGCGGTTCAGCCGCCCGTCGTGCTCGCCCCCATGGCCGGGATCACCAACGCGCCTTTCCGCACCCTGTGCAGGGAGTTCAGCGGCGGCAAGGGCCTGTTCGTCAGCGAGATGATCACCACCCGGGCGCTGGTCGAGCGCAACGACAAGACCATGCAGCTCATCCGGTTCGACGAGACCGAGAAGCCGCGCTCCATCCAGCTCTACGGCGTCGACCCGGTGACCGTCGGCAAGGCCGTCCGCATGATCGCGGAGGAGGACCTCGCCGACCACATCGACCTCAACTTCGGCTGCCCGGTTCCCAAGGTGACCCGCAAGGGCGGCGGCTCGGCCCTCCCGTACAAGCGGAACCTGCTGCGGTCGATCCTGCGTGAGGCGGTCAGCGGGGCCGGGGACCTGCCGGTGACGATGAAGATGCGCAAGGGCATCGACGACGACCACCTGACCTACCTGGACGCCGGCCGGATCGCCGTCGAGGAGGGTGTCACCGCCATCGCGCTGCACGGCCGTACCGCCGCCCAGCACTACGGCGGCACCGCCGACTGGGACGCCATCGCCCGGCTGAAGGAGCACGTCCCGGAGATCCCGGTGCTCGGCAACGGCGACATCTGGTCGGCCGGGGACGCGCTGCGGATGGTGCGCGAGACCGGATGCGACGGGGTGGTCGTGGGGCGTGGCTGCCTGGGGCGGCCGTGGCTGTTCGCGGACCTGGTGGCCGCCTTCGAAGGCCGCGCCGACGCCTTCGTACGGCCCGCCCTGCGCGAGGTCGCCGACGTCATGGTCCGGCACGCCACGCTGCTGGGGGAGTGGATCGGCGACGAGTCGCGCGGGGTGATCGACTTCCGCAAGCACGTGGCCTGGTACCTGAAGGGCTTCGCGGTCGGCTCCGAGATGCGCAAGCGGCTCGCGGTCACCTCCTCGCTGGAGGAGCTGCGGTCCGGGCTGGACGAGCTGGACCTCGACCAGCCCTGGCCGGCCGGCGCCGACGGGCCCCGCGGCCGTACGTCCGGCAACAACCGGGTGGTGCTGCCGGACGGCTGGCTGAAGGACCCGTACGACTGCGCGGGCGTCGGCGAGGACGCGGAACTGGATACCTCCGGCGGCTGATCACTCCCCGGTGGGGTGCGGGGTGGAGCCGTAGGCGGTCAGGAAGCGGTCGCGGAAGGCGCTCATCTTCCACACCGGCGCGTCCTCCGCCGGGCGGAGCCCTTCCGTCCAGTTCCAGGAGTCGATCTTCTCCAGTACCTCCGGGTCCTTGGCGACGACCGTCACCGGCACGTCCCGGCTCGCACCGTTGCCGCTGACGCGGGCGATGGGCTGGTGGTCGCCGAGGAAGACGAGGACGGTGTCGTCGGTGCCGTAGCGCTCCAGCCACTGGGTGAGGCTGGTGACCGAGTACTGGACCGACCTGCCGTACTCCCGTCGGGACGCGGTGGAGTCGGCGATGACGTCGGAGGGCTTCTTCCCCGCCTTCTGGATGGCGTCGAAGACCGAGCCGTCGCCGAGGTCGTCCCAGTCGACCAGCTCGGGGACCGGTGCCCAGGGCTGGTGGCTGGAGGTGAGGATGATCTCCGACATCAGCGGCCGGTCGCGTTCGCGGCCGTGCTCCAGGCGCTGGAAGGCCTCCAGGGCGTACTGGTCCGGCATGGTCGACCAGCTGAACTTCGGTCCCCGGTAGCCGAGGCCGAAGGCGTCGTAGACCTTGTCGAGGCCGTACCACTTCGCCTCCGGCCAGGCCTTCTGCACACCCGGCATGACGCCGACGGTGTCCCAGGCGCCGGTCTTCCGGAACGCCTTGGTGAGGGTGAGGTGGTCGCCGGAGGTGACGGTGCGGTAGCGCTGCTGGTTGTCGATCCACAGGCCGGACAGGGCGGTGGAGTGGCCGAGCCAGCTGCTGCCGCCGTACGTCGCCGAGGTGAGCCAGCCGCTGCGGGCGTGGTAGCCGGCCTGCGCGAGCGCGGCGGTGCGGGTGTCGAGGACGCGGGTGACGCCGGGGCCGATCAGGGGGTCCTCGACGGCGGTGCGGCCGTAGCTCTCGATGAAGGCGAAGACGACGTCCTTGCCGCGCAGGTCCGGGACGAGCTGGTCGGGCGGAGTGGCGCCGAAGGCGTCCGCCCGCGCCTCCTTCGCGAACGCCGCCTCGTCGCGCAGCGTGTCCACCACCCGCCGCGTCTGCCCCTTCAGGGCGCCCGCGGCGCGGTCGGAGGCGACCGGCACACCGGAGACCTGCACCCCGAGCGCGGCGCAGGCGACCCACGCCGTCCCCGCGATCAGCACGCCCCGGCCGGCGCGGGCGCGGTGCCGGGCCAGCAGGTCGCCGAGCCGGACGGTGGCCAGCGCCATGACGGTCACCAGGAGCAGGGCGAGGACGACCGCGCCGACGGTGGCGGCGGTCGCGGCCGCGGAGCCCATCGAGTCCGCGACGTAGGACTGGGCGTCGTCGAGCAGCCCCCAGTCGAGTACGACGTTGAAGCCGCGGCCCAGATACGCGGTGAACCCGATGTCCAGCAGGTTCAGCACGGTCAGGACGCCGATGCCCGCCCCGTACAGCGCCGCCACGACGATCCGCGGCCGGCGGGGCAGGACGAGCAGCAGGACGGCCCCGACGACCGCCTCCGCCGGTATCCGGGTGAACCGGTCGGGCCGGAGGGCCGGAGCGGTGTTCGGCATCAGGAGGGCGCCGACGACGAGGGCGGCGGCGAGGACGTGGACCGTCCGGCGGAGGGCGCGGGCGGCGACGGGGTGCGCCTCCCGCGCGTCGCGCAGGCGGGTGCGGACGCGCGGGAGGCGCAGGCGTGTGAAGACAGGCAACCCGGAGGTTCCTTCCGTACCGAGCCCGGTGGGAGGCGGACCCGGCGTGGGGGTCCGGGTCCGCCGTCCTTCCGTACGGGCGGCGGGGACGGTGTGTTCACCCGGTCCGCATGGTGGAACCCGATGCGCTGTGGCAGCGTGATTCTCGCCACCCCTGATAAGGGTTGCGCTCAGATGAGCGGATCATGGGCGACTGCACTTCTCAAAGGGTGGCACTCGGTGCCATCCCTTGATCGTTCATCGAGCGAAATCAAGCGTGGCGATTGCCGCTCATGTGAGCGCCTAAAGGGTGGCGGGAAGGTGGATGCGTTCAAGAGGTGAAAACATTCGGCCGTCGCGGCTTGCCAAGCTTTGACTTTCGATCCGCTGGCGGACGACCGGTTACAGGCGCATGACGCACGAGTGGACGTACCCAGAAGCCTTTGATCTGGGTACATTCTCGCCGTCAGGGCAGCCACCGCGTCCTCGAGGAGTCGAGACCCGTGTCGGAAAACAAAGATCCCCACGTAGCGAAGTTCGTTTACGACTTCACCGAGGGCAACAAGGACCTGAAGGACCTGCTGGGCGGCAAGGGCGCCAACCTCGCCGAGATGACCAACCTGGGCCTTCCCGTCCCGCCCGGCTTCACCATCACCACCGAGGCGTGCAAGACCTACCTCGACAGTGGCGAGGAGCCGGCGGCACTGCGTGACGAGGTGAGTGCGCACCTCGATGCCCTCGAAGCGACGATGGGCAAGAAGCTCGGCCAGGCCGACAACCCCCTCCTCGTGTCGGTCCGCTCCGGGGCGAAGTTCTCCATGCCGGGCATGATGGACACCGTCCTCAACATCGGCCTCTCCGACACGTCCGTGCAGGGCCTGGCCAAGCAGGCCGGCGACGAGCGGTTCGCGTGGGACTCCTACCGGCGCCTCATCCAGATGTTCGGCAAGACCGTCCTCGGCGTCGACGGCGAGCTCTTCGAGGACGCGCTGGAGGCGGCGAAGGCGGCCAGGAAGGTCACCGTCGACACCGAACTGGAGGCGGCCGACCTCAAGAAACTCGTCACCAAGTTCAAGAAGATCGTCAAGACCGAGGCCGGCCGGGACTTCCCGCAGGACCCGCGCGAGCAGATGGACCTCGCCATCAAGGCGGTCTTCGACTCCTGGAACGGCGACCGCGCCAAGCTCTACCGCCGCCAGGAGCGCATCCCGCACGACCTCGGCACCGCCGTCAACGTCTGCTCCATGGTCTTCGGCAACCTCGGCCCCGACTCCGGCACCGGCGTCGCCTTCACCCGCGACCCCGCCTCCGGCCACCAGGGCGTCTACGGCGACTACCTCCAGAACGCGCAGGGCGAGGACGTCGTCGCGGGCATCCGCAACACGGTCCCGCTCGCGGAGCTGGAGTCGATCGACAAGAAGTCGTACGACCAGCTCCTGCGGATCATGGAGACGCTGGAGAACCACTACAAGGACCTCTGCGACATCGAGTTCACCATCGAGCGCGGCCGGCTCTGGATGCTCCAGACCCGCGTCGGCAAGCGCACGGCGGGCGCGGCCTTCCGCATCGCCACCCAGCTCGTCGACCAGGGCCTGATCGACGAGGCCGAGGCGCTCACCCGCGTCAACGGCGCCCAGCTCGCCCAGCTGATGTTCCCCCGCTTCGACGAGGACGCCAAGGTCGAGCAGGTCGGCCGCGGCATCGCCGCCTCCCCGGGCGCGGCGGTCGGCAAGGCGGTCTTCGACTCGTACACCGCCGTGAAGTGGTCGCGCTCCGGCGAGAAGGTCATCCTGATCCGCCGCGAGACCAACCCCGACGACCTGGACGGCATGATCGCCGCCGAGGGCATCCTCACCTCGCGCGGCGGCAAGACCTCCCACGCGGCCGTCGTCGCGCGCGGCATGGGCAAGACCTGCGTCTGCGGCGCGGAGGAGCTGGAGGTCGACACCAAGCGCCGCCGGATGACCGTCCCCGGCGGACACGTGGTCGAGGAGGGCGACGTCGTCTCCATCGACGGCTCCTCCGGCAAGGTCTACCTGGGCGAGGTCCCGGTCGTCCCGTCCCCGGTCGTGGAGTACTTCGAGGGCCGGATGCACCCGGGCGCCGACGACGCCGACGAACTCGTCGAGGCCGTGCACCGGATGATGGCCTTCGCCGACCGCAAGCGCCGGCTGCGGGTGCGGGCCAACGCCGACAACGCCGAGGACGCGCTGCGCGCGCGGCGCTTCGGCGCCCAGGGCATCGGCCTGTGCCGCACCGAGCACATGTTCCTCGGTGACCGCCGCGAACTGGTCGAACGCCTGATCCTCGCCGACACCGAGGCCGAGCGCGAGGAGTCCCTCAAGGCCCTGCTCCCGCTGCAGAAGCGGGACTTCGTGGAACTCTTCGAGGCGATGGACGGCCTCCCGGTCACCATCCGCCTCCTCGACCCGCCGCTGCACGAGTTCCTGCCCGACATCACCGAACTGTCGGTCCGCGTCGCCCTCGCCGAGTCCCGGCAGGAGCCGCACGAGAACGAACTGCGCCTGCTCCAGGCCGTGCACCGCCTCCACGAGCAGAACCCGATGCTGGGCCTGCGCGGTGTCCGCCTCGGCCTGGTCATCCCCGGCCTGTTCACCATGCAGGTGCGGGCCATCGCGGAGGCCGCCGCCGAACGCAAGGCCGCCAAGGGCGATCCGCGCGCGGAGATCATGATTCCGCTCGTCGGCACGGTCCAGGAGCTGGAGATCGTCCGCGAGGAGGCCGACCAGGTCATCGCCGAGGTCGAGCAGGCCACCGGCACCAGGCTGAAGCTCGCCATCGGCACGATGATCGAGCTGCCGCGCGCCGCGCTGACCGCCGGCCAGATCGCCGAGGCGGCGGAGTTCTTCTCCTTCGGCACCAACGACCTCACCCAGACGGTGTGGGGCTTCTCCCGCGACGACGTGGAGGCCTCGTTCTTCACCGCCTACCTGGAGAAGGGCATCTTCGGGGTCTCCCCGTTCGAGACGATCGACAAGGACGGCGTGGGCTCGCTGGTCGCCGCCGCCGCGCAGGCCGGCCGCGCCACCCGCCCCGACCTGAAGCTCGGCGTCTGCGGCGAGCACGGCGGCGACCCGGAGTCGGTCCACTTCTTCCACGAGGTCGGCCTGGACTACGTCTCCTGCTCCCCGTTCCGCATCCCGGTCGCCCGCCTGGAAGCCGGCCGCGCGGCCGTCACGTCGACGGGCAGCGACCACCGCTGAACCCCGGAGCCGCCGCCTGTCACCCGACCACCCTCACCGATCGGCGACGGCTCCGGACCACGAAAGAGAGGGCGGCACCCGTGCGGGGGTGCCGCCCTCTCATACAAGGGGCTCGTCCCCCACGCACGAGTCCAGCACGCGGAGGTACTCAGGCCCGAGATCTTCCAGCCGGGATCTGATCCAGCGCCTCCCGGACTCGTCGAGCACGCTCCAACGCCAGGAAAGCGCATGCCGCGAACGGCGCTCACGTGTGAACACGCTGCCGCCCAGAGCGTTCACGAACCCATGGCAGATGTCCGCGATCAGGTGGATCTCGCCCAGACGGTCCGCCTGGGCAGGGTCATCAGTGGTGACGGCGACTCCGGAGCGGGCCGACAGGCGGATCTCCAGAATCCCCCGCGTCAGCAACTCGCTGATCACCTTGCGTGCCGTGCATCTCTTCATTCGGCGCCCCCGAACACGGATCGGCGTATCCCACAGGCACACGGAGACCGACGGTCACCCCGGTGCGTTCGCTCGGGCTGCCGTCCTTCGACGGCAGGTCCCGATGTAGTGTCCCGTGCCGGACTTGCACAGCCGCCACGGCGGGGAACACGGGGAACGCGGTGCCGTTTCGGATACGCAGGAGCGGCATCAGGCCGTTGAGCGCCATGGACGGGTACGCCGTCGACCCCTGGCGGTCGTTCCGGCGCACGGTCGGGGTGGTGCTCTTCGGGTGGGCCGCCGCGGCCGTCACCGCCGGGGCGTCCTACCTGGCGCTGCGCTGGGTGTGGGTGCCCAGCGCGGTGGGGTTTTTGCTGTGTCTGGCGTTCGCCGTGTTCCTGATGCTGCTCCATCGTGCGGGGTGGATCGCCCTGCTGTCCTTCGTGCCGGGGCTGTTCGTCCCCGTCGGGGCCGTCCAGTACGCGCCCGAGGCGGCGCTGGAGGTGCGCGGGGTGCGCGAGAGCGTGGTGATCGGCGGGCTTGCGGCGTGGACACTGATGGCGGTCCTCGCCGGACGACGCGGGCATGTGCGCCGCCGACGCGGGAAGACCGACTCCCTGCTGCTGTCCCTGTAAGCAAGGGAGCCGGGCTTCGCGCGGGACGACGTCAGTCGGAGTCGCCGCGGCGCCTGCGGGCCGCGATCATCACGCCGCCGCCCAGGAGGACGACGGCCGCGCCGCCGGCCGCGATGTACGGCGTGGCGTTGCTGCCGCCGGTCTCGGCGAGGTCGGTGCCGCCGCCCTGCTCCTTGCTGTCGGAGCCGGTGTTCTCCGTGTTCTTCGTGTTCCCGGTGTCGCTCGCGGTCTCCTGGTAGGGCTTGAAGTCCGCCGGCGGCTTGTCGCAGCCGATGCCGTCGCCGTCGCGGTCCAGGTGCTCGCCGTAGTGGGCGCTGGTCTCGGGGATGTCGGCGTGCCCGTTCTCGTACGCCTCGGTGCAGTTCTCGAACGGGGTGTTGCCGCCGTGCGCCTCGGCGGTGGCCGGTACGGCGGCCAGGGCGAGCGCGGCGAGGACCGCGGCGGCGGAGGTACGGAACGGATGCATGGCGAAGAGTCCCCCAGATCGGGTTATTGCGTGTACTTGGTGCGAGGTGCCCGAAGTTACTGGGGAGCCTGTGACGCGTGGGGGATACGAGGAACTCGTGATGCGAACGTTACGTGACCGGAAGGTAACTCTCCGCTGCGGCGCGGTGTGATGGGTCGGCGTCGGCCTCTATGGCCTCAGATCTTGATGACGCGGACGCCCGGTTCGCACAATATGACGAGGTCCTCGGGGTCCGAAGTCAAAAGGGTGACGGGTGTGGGGGAGGCCAGGGCGGTGGCGGCCACGATGGCGTCGAGGGCGTACTTGTGACCGTGGAGTCCCGCCGTGGCGAGGAGCTTGCTGGCATGCCGTGCGACGGCCTCGGTGGGCGGGACGATGTTCACCCGGGAGACGGCGTAGTCGAAGCGGGCTTGGTTCGTCCCGGGGTCGCGGGCTTCGACGAGGGTGACCGAACTGGTGATGACGCGGATGTCCTCGGCCTCGGCAGCCGCGAGCCATTCGGTGAGCTCGGGCGCGCGGCGTACCAGTTTGGACAGGCCCTCGCAGTCCAGCACGAGGGTGCCGCTCATGCGGCGTCCGCTGAGCCGGCCGCGTCACCGCGCAGGATTGCCCGCTTGGCCTCGACGGCAGCGGGATCGGCCGGTCCGTGTTCGGCCTCCGCCTCCGTGATGAGCTCGTGCAGCCGGTCACGCTCCAGTTGGCGCTGGATGAGCGCTTCGACGTAGGCGGACATGCCCCGCCTGCCCGTGCGCGCCTTGAGGGCGGCGATGGTGCCTTCGTGAAGGGACACCGAGACCGGACGGACGGGGCCTTCGCCAGGAGTGGGGCCGGGAGAATCGGTCATGGAGGTGACTTTAACAAATTTCTTGTTAACTGCCGTCCGGCTTTCCCGCACCGTTCCTAAAGACTGAGCGGGAGTGAGTCCTGTCGCCAGGTCTCATGCTCGGCCGAACGCCCCGAACGGTGTTGGGCGTTCTGGTAGCCCGCGTTCG
>NZ_JOIZ01000005.1 GCF_000721605.1 Streptomyces sp. NRRL S-37
TACTCACCCTCGCGGGCTTTCCTCCGGGCGCTTCCCTTCGGTCTTGCGTTTCCGACTCTATCAGATCTTTCCGATCCGATTTCCTCGGTGCTTTCCGGGACTCCGCTTCCGCGTTTCCCTTTCCGGCGGTTCCGACTCTATCAGATCCTTTCGGGCCTGATTCCCGGTCGGCGGGCCATGTCGTTAAGCTCTAGGCTTTCGCCCGTCGCCCTTTCGACATTCACCACGTTAACCGATTCCCCTGCTCGATTCATAATCGGGCTCCGCGGTTCGGAATTCAGACATGCGGACATGACGAATTCGACCCCGCTGAGGGGTGATCGTAGGTAGTGGGTTGGCCGCTTCCGGCTGCAGGCGATCGCCGTACCCGGTTCAAGCGGCTCGGGCCACATTACGCACCTTCCAAGGTCGAGTCAACTTCGACGGCGCCGCGGTACGTGGGCCCGGTAGGGACTCACCGTCGGGTCGTCGGTGATCCAGTAGCGCCAGGGGTGGACGGCTCCCTCACCGGAGACTCCGGTGCGCGGGCCGTTGCTCACCTGCCCGGGGGGCACGGGAGTGCCGGTGAGGATCCGCAGCGGGGTGTCGCCGGCGGCGCAGGCGTCCGTGCCGTTGAGTTCGCGGTCGACGCCGAGGGCCGTGGCCAGGCGGGCCGGACCTTTGGCGAGTTCCTTGTCGTTACGGGCCGAGAGGCGGCGGCTGCGGGCCGGCTCGGCGCCCTCGATGATCTCGCCGGCGCGGAGGAGCACGGCGCTCGCGCGTCCCTCGGGGCCGCACACGAGGTTCATGCAGAACCACATGCCATAGGTGAAGTAGACGTACACATGACCGGGCGCACCGAACATCACGTCGTTGCGGGCGGTGCGACCGCGGTAGGCGTGGGAGCCGGGGTCGTTCTGACCGTCGTAGGCCTCGACCTCGGTGAGGCGGAGGGCGATCGGACCGTCCGGGGTGGTGCGGACCAGGATCCGGCCGAGGAGGTCGGGGGCGACCTCGAGGACGGGGCGGTCGAAGAACTCTCTGGGCAGGGGCGTACGGTCGGGGGTCGCGATCATGCCGTCCGAGGGTACTGGAGCCGGTCGGCACCACGGGGTGGTCAGCGGGCTCCGTGGTTGCCAGGGTGTGGAACACGGAACCGGCCACGGCCGGATCGCGTTGTTAGGGATCAAGGGTCCATACGTACGACTCGACGCAGGACGACGGATCAGGTGTGGCCCACGGGGGTCGCCTGGAGAGGGAGAGACATGGCGTTCAAGAAGCTGCTGGCGAGTCTGGGTGCCGGCGGGGCCTCGGTCGAGACGGTGCTGCACGAGGTCAACGTGGTTCCGGGCGGTGTCGTCCAGGGCGAGGTGCGGATCCAGGGCGGGTCCGTGAACCAGCAGATCGAGGGTCTGTCGGTCGGGCTGCAGGCCAAGGTCGAGGTGGAGAGCGGCGACCAGGAGTACAAGCAGGACATCGAGTTCACCAAGTCGAGCCTGGGTGGTGCCTTCGAGCTCCAGGCGGGTGCGGTGCACGCCGTGCAGTTCGGGCTGGAGATCCCGTGGGAGACGCCGATCACGATGATCGACGGGCAGCCGCTGCGCGGGATGAACATCGGGGTGAGCACCGAGCTGGCGATCGCGCGGGCCGTGGACTCCAGTGACCTGGACCCGGTCAACGTGCACCCGCTGCCGGCGCAGAAGGCGATCCTGGACGCGTTCATCCAGCTGGGCTTCCGCTTCAAGAACGCGGACATGGAGCGCGGCCACATCCGGGGCACCCGGCAGAAGCTGCCGTTCTACCAGGAGATCGAGTTCTTCCCGCCGCAGCAGTACCGGGGGCTGAACCAGGTCGAGCTGAGCTTCGTGGCCGACGAGCAGGCCATGGACGTGGTGCTGGAGATGGACAAGAAGCCGGGTCTGTTCAGCGAGGGCAGCGACACGTTCCGCTCCTTCAAGGTGGGGCTGAACGACTACCAGGGGACCGATTGGACGGCATACCTCAACCAGTGGCTGTCGGAGGTCGGCAGCAAGCGCAACTGGTTCTAGGCTCGGTTCTCACTGAACGCAATCGATCAGGAGGTACCGAGGTGACCGAGCTCAAGCGGCGGCCGCTCCCCCACGACTTCCATCCGCCCGTGCCGTCGTTCGCGGTGACGAGCGAGGACGTGCGGGAGGGGGCGACGCTCAAGGACGCTCAGGTCCACGCGGCCGGCAACACCTCGCCGCACCTGCGGTGGGAGGGGTTCCCGCCGGAGACCAAGAGCTTCGCCGTGACCTGCTACGACCCCGATGCCCCGACGGGCAGCGGGTTCTGGCACTGGGTGGTGTTCGACATCCCGGCCACGGTGACCGAGCTGCCGGCCGGTGCGGGGAGCGGCACGTTCGAGGGGTTGCCCGAGGGCGCGGTCCACGCGCGCAACGACTACGGCGGCAAGGACTTCGGCGGTGCCGCGCCGCCGCCCGGGGACGGGCCGCACCGGTATGTGTTCACGGTGTACGCCGTGGACCAGGAGAAGCTCGGTCCGGACGCGGACGCGTCTCCCGCCGTGGTGGGCTTCAACCTGCGGTTCCACACGCTGGCGCGTGCCCAGCTGATCGGTGAGTACGAGGTGCCCGCGGAGTCCTGAGCGGTCTCCCGCGCGGCTCCGAGGGTTCATGGAACGTTTGCCCGCCCCTGGTCTTGGAATTGATCAGGGGCGGGCATTTTTGTTGCCGGGGGTCGCGGGGGTCACCTCCCGCAGGAGCAGCAGATATTGCGTTGTCCATCTCGGCGTGCCCGGCCAGAGTTGATCCCAGCCCGCCGAGGGGTGGGCCGGTGCACACGGGAGGTGGGCTGGTATGCGGGACACGCTGGTACTGAACGCGAGCTTCGAGCCGTTGTCGACGGTGACGCTGAACCGAGCCGTCGTTCTGGTGCTTCAGGACAAGGCCGTCGTCGAGCAGGCCCACCCCGAACTGCGGATGCGCGGAGCCGCGGTCGACATACCGGCGCCCCGGGTGATCAGGCTCTGCCAGTACGTGAGGGTGCCGTTCCGAAGACAAGCGCCGTGGTCGCGGCGGGGTGTCCTGGTGCGGGACCGGCACCGGTGCGCGTACTGCGGGCGGCGGGCGACGACCGTGGACCACGTGGTGCCGCGGTCGCACGGCGGGCAGGACACGTGGCTGAACACGGTGGCGTCGTGCGCGGAGGACAACCACCGCAAGGCGAACCGGACGCCCGAGCAGGCGGGGATGCCGCTGTTGCGGCGGCCGTTCGAGCCCACGCCGGCCGATGCGATGCTGCTGGCGCTGGGCGCCGAGGACTTCGAGGCGTTGCCCGAGTGGCTGACGCTGGATGCGGCGTGAGGGCTTCGCCGTAGGGGTTCGGGTGGTTCCCCGGGCGCGGGTTGTGCGTGGTTGTTCGCGCAGTTCCCCGCGCCCCCAGGGGTTTCAGTCGATGGAGGGCTTTTCCCGGCGTTCCTGGGAGGGGACGTTGGCGGTTCCCGAGGGGCTGTTGCCGCCGCCCATCGCGCCGAAGTTGCCCATCGCGCCGGAGAGGCCCTTGAGGGCGTCGCCGATCTCGCTGGGGACGATCCAGAGCTTGTTGGCGTCGCCCTCGGCGATCTTGGGGAGCATCTGGAGGTACTGGTAGGAGAGGAGCTTCTGGTCGGGGTCGCCGGCGTGGATGGCCTCGAAGACCGTACGGACCGCCTGGGCCTCGCCCTCGGCGCGCAGGGCCGCCGCCTTGGCCTCGCCCTCGGCGCGCAGGATCTGGGACTGCTTCTCGCCCTCGGCGCGCAGGATCTCGGACTGGCGGACACCCTCGGCCTGGAGGATCGCGGCGCGCTTGTCGCGGTCGGCGCGCATCTGCTTCTCCATCGAGTCCTGGATGGAGGTGGGCGGTTCGATGGCCTTGAGCTCGACGCGGTTGACGCGGATACCCCACTTGCCGGTGGCCTCGTCGAGGACGCCGCGCAGGGCCGCGTTGATCTCCTCGCGGGAGGTGAGGGTGCGCTCCAGGTCCATGCCGCCGATGATGTTGCGGAGCGTGGTGACGGTGAGCTGCTCGATGGCCTGGATGTAGCTGGCCACCTCGTAGGTGGCGGCCCGGGCGTCGGTCACCTGGTAGTAGATGACGGTGTCGATGTTGACGACCAGGTTGTCCTGGGTGATCACCGGCTGCGGCGGGAACGGGACGACCTGTTCGCGCAGGTCGATGCGGTTGCGGATGGTGTCGATGAACGGGACGACGATGTTGAGGCCCGCGTTGAGTGTCCGCGTGTAGCGGCCGAAGCGCTCGACGATGGCGGCGCTGGCCTGTGGGATGACTTGGATCGTCTTGATCAGGGCGATGAAGACCAGCACCACCAGGATGATCAGGACGATGATGATCGGTTGCATCGTCGGTTCCCCGAACCCTTCTTAGCCTCGGCGCCTGCGGCAGCTCTCGTGCCTGCGGAAGATCTCGTTGTTGAAGATCTTGCTGGTCGAGTCTGACAGACCATCGGTGCAACTGGGTGGTTGTTCGCCCCAGTTGTGTCGTGCCCGGTCACATGATGATGGCCGTGGCTCCCTCGATGTCCACGACGTCCACTTCCTGACCTACTTCATAGGCACGACCGGCGTCGAGTGCGCGTGCCGACCAGACCTCGCCGGCCAGCTTGATCCGGCCACCGGATCCGTCGACGCGCTCCAGGACGACGGCCTGTTTCCCTTTCAGGGCGTCCACGCCGGTGGCGAGTTGGGGCCGCCCGGCGCGGTGTCTGTTCGCGATGGGCCGTACGACGGCGATGAGGGCGGTCGAGACGACGGCGAAGACCACGACCTGGGCGACGGCACCGCCGCCGAAGATGCCGGAGACCACTGCCGCGGCGACGGCGCCCACCGCGAGCATGCCGAGTTCGGGCATCGCGGTGATCACGAGCCCGATGCCGAGTACCGCCGCGCCGATGAGCCACCACAGCCATGCGTCGATGTCCACGTGGTCATGGTAGGACCGCGCACCCGGTCGCCGACAGGGCGCCGATCGGTTCGAACGCGCCGTGCGGCTCCGGGTCTTGGGCTGCGGAAGGGGTCAGGACATCGGGAGGCCCTGGGCGGTGTAGCGGTCGCCGACCTGTTCGACGACGAGCGGGAGGCCGAAGCAGAGGGAGAGGTTGCGGGAGGTGAGTTCGAGCTCCAGCGGGCCGGCGGCGAGGACCTTGCCCTGGCGGATCATCAGGACGTGGGTGAAGCCCGGGGCGATCTCCTCGACGTGGTGCGTGACCATGATCATGGAGGGGGCGATCGGGTCGCGGGCGAGCCGGCCGAGGCGGCGTACCAGGTCCTCGCGGCCGCCGAGGTCGAGTCCGGCGGCGGGCTCGTCGAGGAGCAGCAGCTCGGGGTCGGTCATCAGGGCGCGGGCGATGAGGGTGCGCTTGCGCTCGCCCTCGGAGAGGGTGCCGAACCTGCGGTCCAGGTACTCGGACATGCCGAGGCGGTCGAGGAAGGCGCGGGCGCGCTGCTCGTCGATGTCCTCGTACTCCTCCTGCCAGCCGGCGGTCATGCCGTAGGCGGCGGTGAGCACCGTCTGCAGGACGGTCTGCTTCTTGGGCAGCTTGTCGGCCATGGCGATGCCGGCCACGCCGATGCGGGGGCGCAGCTCGAAGACGTCGGTGCCGGGCCTGCCGAGGGTCTCGCCGAGGATGCTGACGGTGCCCTTGCTGGGGTACAGGTAGCTGGACGCGATGTTGAGGAGGGTGGTCTTGCCGGCGCCGTTGGGGCCGAGGATGACCCAGCGCTCGCCCTCCTTGACCGACCAGGAGACCTGGTCCACCAGAGCCCGGCCCTCACGGACCACGGATACGTCCTGAAGCTCCAGAACATCGCTCATGAGCGCGTTGTCTCCCCTTGCAGTGTGGCCGGTCTCGGCTGTCGCGTACGCCTGTGGGTGGGTCCGCCGCACCCGTGGGCGCAGCCCTTCATGAAATCTACGCCACTGGTCGACCCGGACATTCCTCCGGTCCGGTTCTCGGGCTCTGTCTAGGGTGTACGCATGCTCTCGGAACCTCGCTCTGGACGCCTTGCCGCTTGGGGAAACGCCCTTCTTGCCGGACTTGTCTCACCGGATGACGCCGTGCTCGCGATCGTCGGGGAGGACGCGGTGCACCGGGTGGAGGGGGTGCCGGGTGAGCCGGCGCCGGTGGGGCTCACGCTGGCGCTGGGGCGGCTGCGGGCGCTGGGGGTGACCGGGCTGCGGGTGGCGCTGCCGGCGCCGGGGCATCCGCTGGGACTGAGCGGGCCGCCGGAGTTCAACGCGCGGGCGCTGGAGGCGGAGGAGGCGGTGGTCTGTTCCGGGGCCGCGGTCGGGCTGGTGCCGGAGGTGTCCGAGGCCGGGCCCGCGGGTGATGTGCACGTGGAGGTGGTGTGGCACTGCCTGCCGGTGCGGGAGGCACCGCCGGCGGATGTGCCGTCGCTCGGGGAGGCGGAGCGGGAGCTGGCGGAGGCGCTGCGGGAGGCGACGGAGGTGCTGACGCGGCTGGATGTGGCCGGGTCGGGACCGGTGGCGGAGGCGGCGATCGACGCGTACCGGGCGCGGGCCTCGGGGTCGCGGGGGCGGGAGGTGCTGGCGCCGGGGTATCCGCCTCGGGCGGTGCGGGTGCTGGAGCTGGCGCAGCGGGTGGGGGCGTTGGTGTCGCTGGCGGGGGCGGGTGGGCACGGGGGTGCGGTGAGCGCGTCGGAGATGGCGGCGCGGGCCGGTGCGTTGCGGCCCGTCGAGCGGACGGCCCGGCGGGCGCAGGTGGCCGCGTACAACTCCGTTGTGGAGGAGCGGGGGGCGGGGTGAGGGTTCCTCCGGGGTGAGCGGGGAGGAGCGTGTGCGTTTCCGCGGGCAGTCGTGCCGCAGGGCGGCACGGGTGGGCGCGACGGCACCCCGCTCACGCCGGGCTGCGTGACACCCCCCGCTCAGCTGCCCCCGGCACCTGCTGGGCGGGGGTGGGCTTGCGCTCGCCCCGCTGGAAGGGGTGCCGCTGCGCCCACCCGTGCCGCCCCAGCGGCACGACTGCCCGCAGCTGCGGCAGTGCGGCTGCCCGGGGTCGTGGGAAGGCGGGAGCCCCGGCGCTCGGTGGGGGGCGGGCGGCCGGGGCTCGGGTGGGTGCGCGTCAGTGGTTGACGGCGGTGTTGCCGAAGGCCGGGTTCAGCAGGCCGATGACGTTGACGCTGTTGCCGGACACGTTGACCGGGACGTCGACCGGCACCTGGACGACATTGCCGGAGACGACGCCCGGGGAGCCCACGGCCGTGCCGTCGGCGTGGCTGCCGTCGGTGGCGGAGGCCATCCCCGTGCCGGCCGCGAGCAGACCGCCGGCCACCATCGTCACAGCCGCTGCCTTCTTCAGGTTCTTCACTTTCCGAGCCCTCCTTGCGATGACCGCGGCAGGCGCCGCGGCGTGCACTGGAGAACGGCCGATGCCGGCCATGGATACGGCCATCCGAGGGACATTCCCCCTACGGTATGAATCTCGGATCGGAGGGGAACCTTCCGGCCGGTCCGAGGCGTCACGGGTCAGCCGCTCAGACCGTGGCGTACGGCCCACAGGGCGGCCTGGGTGCGGTCCGCGAGGTCGAGTTTCATCAGGATGTTCGAGACGTGGGTCTTCACGGTCTTCTCGGACAGCACCAGGGCGCGGGCGATCTCCCGGTTGGCGCGACCGTCCGCTATGAGCCCGAGCACCTCGCGCTCCCGTTCGGTGAGGGAGCCCGCGCGCCCCGTGCCCGGTCCGGTCTCCTCCTGGGACAGCAGCGCGCCGGCCACCTCCGCCTGGAGCAGGACGTGCCCGGCGTGCACGGAGCGGATGGCTCCGGCGAGCGCGTCGGGGTCGACGTCCTTGTACACGTACCCGGCGGCGCCCGCGCGGAGGGCGGGGACGACCGTGCGCTGCTCGGTGAAGCTGGTGACGATCAGCACGCGCGCGGGGTGGTCCAGTTCACGGAGCCGGCGCAGCGCGTCCACGCCGTCCATGCCGGGCATCTTGACGTCCATGAGGATGACGTCGGGCCCCAGCTCCTCCGCCAGGGCGACCCCTTCCGCGCCGTCCGCGGCCTCGCCGACGACCTCGATGTCGTCCTGCACCTCGAGGAAGGTGCGCAGCCCCCGGCGTACCACCTGGTGATCGTCGACCAGCAGCACCTTGATTGCGTCAGCCACCAGGGACCTCCATCTCGATCGTGGTGCCCTTGCCGGGCGCCGATTCCACGGTCAGCCTGCCGCCGACCCCGCTCGCGCGATCCCGCATGGAGACCAGGCCCAGATGGCGGCCCGCGTGGCGGACGGCCTGCGGGTCGAAACCGTCACCGTCGTCGCTGACCCGCAGGACCGCTCCGCCGCCGCGGCGGTCCAGGGTGACGTCGACGTGGTCGCCGCCGGAGTGCCGCAGCGCGTTGTGCAGGGCCTCCTGGGCGACGCGCAGCACCGCCTCCTCCTGGGCCGCGGGCAGGGCGCGTACGCCGTGGCCGGTGAAGGTCACGCGGGCGGTGTGGGCGCGGTCGAGGACCTGGATCTGGGTGCGGAGCGTGGCGACGAGGCCGTCCTCGTCGAGGGCCGCGGGGCGCAGTTCGACGACCGCCGCGCGCAGTTCGTCGGCGGCCTCGGCGGCCAGGGCGGCGATCTGCTGGAGTTCGCCCTTGGCGCGGGAGGGGTCGCGGTCGACGAGGCGGGCGGCGGCCTGGGCGGTGAGCCGCAGGGAGAAGAGCTTCTGGCTGACGGCGTCGTGGAGCTCGTGGGCGAGGCGGGAGCGTTCCTCGGCGATGGTCAGTTCGCGGCTGCGTTCGTAGAGCCGGGCGTTGGTGAGGGCGATGGCGGCGTGCTGGGCGAGGATGCCGAGCAGTTCCTCGTCGTCCTCGGTGAAGCCGCAGGTGCCTTCGGGCTTGGGGCATCTCTTGTTGGCCAGGAACAGGGCGCCGAGGACCTCGTCGCCGTCGCGGATGGGCAGGCCGAGGAAGTCGGCCAGCTCGGGGTGGGCGCTGGGCCAGCCCTCGAAGCGGGGGTCCCGGCGCACGTCGGCGAGGCGCTGCGGGGCGGCCTCGTCGAGCATCGCGGCGAGGACGCCGTGCCGGCGCGGGAGGGGGCCGATGGCCTTCCACTGGTCGTCGCTGACGCCGTCGACCACGAACTGGGCGAAGCCGCCGTGGTCGTCGGGCACGCCGAGCGCGGCGTACTGCGCGTCGAGGAGTTCGCGGGCCGAGGCGACGATCGTCTTGAGGACGTCGCGCACCTCGAGGTGCCTGCTCATGGCCAGCAACGCGGAGCTCACCGCGGCGAGGCCGGACCGGGGGCCGTGGCTCATGTCCTCACGGTACCGGCGGGCGGTGACAGCGGGATCGGGCGTGCGGCGGCCCTCGGGCGGGCCGCGGGACCTAGGCCGAAGGTCCCCCGTCCCGGTCGGGGCGTAGGACCTCGGGACCGGGGTCGGTGGCGTAGGGCGAAGGGCCCCGGGGTGCTGCGTCCCGGGCCCGAGGCGGCGTGGCGGGCCGGTCCCTAGGTTGAGGGCACGCCGGTCGAGCGGCGTGCGAGGACAAGACGAGGGGACGGTTGCCATGCCGGTCGCGATCATCACGGGGGCTTCGAAGGGGCTCGGGGAGGCGCTCGCCCGGGGGCTGGCGGAGCGTGGCTGGGATCTGGTGCTGGACGCGCGGGACCCGGTGCCGCTGGCGGAGGCGGCGGGGCTGGTGTCGGCGCACGGCACGCGCGTGACGGCGCTGCCGGGGGACGTCACGGACGCGGCGCACCGCGCGGAGCTGGTGGCGGCGGCGTGGCGGCTGGGCGGGGTGGACCTGGTGGTGCACAACGCGAGCGCGCTGGGCGCGGAGCCGTTGGTGCGCCTGGAGGAGCTGCCGCTGGACGGGCTGCGGCGGGCGCTGGAGGTGAACCTGGTGGCGGCGCTGGGCCTGGTGCAGGAGGCGCTGCCGCTGCTCAGGTCGGCGGCGGCCGGGGCGGTGCTGGTGGTCAGCTCGGACGCCGCCGTGGAGGCGTATCCGACGTGGGGCGGGTACGGGGCGTCCAAGGCGGCGCTGGACCAGCTGGCGGCGGTGCTGGCGGTGGAGGAGCCGGGGCTGCGGGTGTGGTCGGTCGATCCCGGCGACATGGCGACGGACCTGTACGCGGCGGCCGTACCGGACGACGACGATCCGCGTCCTGAGCCGGCCGGTGTGGTGCCCGCCTTCCTGCGGCTGCTGGACGAGCGGCCGGCGAGCGGTCGCTACGCCGCCCCGGCGCTGCTGGAGGAGCGGCGATGACCGTGGCCGTGGAGGTGCCCGAGGAGCTGTCCGCGCGGGTGCCGGTGGAGCGGCGGGGACCGGGGCTCGACCGGGACTCGGTGCGGCTGCTGGTGTCGCGGGGCACGGCGGTGTCGCACCACGCCTTCGTGGAGCTGCCGCGACTACTGCGGGCCGGGGACCTGCTGGTGGTGAACACCTCGCCGACGCTGGCGGCGGCGGTCGGGGGGTGGATCGGGCACGCGCGCGTGGTGGTGCACTTCTCCACGCGCGGGGACGACGGCCGGTGGGCGGTCGAGCTGCGGGAGCCGGACGGGCGCGGCACCACGCGCCCGCGCGCGGGCGCGCCCGCGGGTACAGAGGTGCGGCTGGCCGGGGGCGCGCGGCTGGTGCTGGAGGAGCCGCTGAGCGCGCGGGGCGAGCGGCTGTGGTGGGCGCGCGTGTCGCGGGACGTGCTCGGGGTGCTGCGGGAGCACGGGCGGGCCATCCGGTACGCGTACACGGAGCGGGACCAGCCGCTGTCGGCGTACCAGACGGTGTTCGCGCTGCCGTCGCCGGACGGTGCGGGGAGTGCGGAGATGCCGAGCGCGGGGCGTCCGTTCACCGCGCGGACGGTGGCGGAGCTGGTGAGCCGGGGGGTGTGGTTCGCCCCGGTCACGCTGCACACGGGGGTGGCGTCGGCGGAGGCGCACGAGCCGCCGTATCCGGAGCGGTTCGCGGTGCCGGAGGCGTCGGCGCGGTTGATCGGGGCGGTGCGGGCGGGGGGCGGCCGGGTGATCGCGGTGGGGACGACGGCCGTACGGGCGGTGGAGTCGGCGGCCGGTGCGGACGGCGTGGTGCGGGCCCGCGCGGGGTGGACCGACCTGGTGGTGACCCCTGAGCGCGGGGTGCGGGTGGTGGACGGGCTGCTGACCGGGCTGCACGAGCCGGAGGCCTCGCACCTGCTGATGCTGGAGGCGGTCGCGGGGCGGGCGGCGATCGGCCGGGGGTACGAGGAGGCGCTGCGCGGGCGCTATCTGTGGCACGAGTTCGGTGATGTGCATCTGGTTCTGCCGGAGTGACCGGAGCCGGTCACACAGAGCATTGCTTGAGCAACTTTTGGTGAGGGTGAGGGGTGGCCGGTGTGAGGCCGGGCATAGGGCGTACGTCACGTACGAAGGGGATTAGGAGAGACATAACGCCCGCATGAGCGGGGCGTATGGCCCCTTCTGCCCTGGTTTAGCCCTCCCCGATCCACTACCCGGCTTCGTACGTCACACCTTTGCCCCACCATTTTGCGGCCGCTAAGAATGGCTGCGTCGCTCAGCGCCGTGGGTATCTCCCCGCGGCGTTTGTGCCGAAAGCACCCTGTCCCCACCGGACGTCGAGCGACCTCCGCGCTATTCGAAGAGGTCCATCCCGCATGTCCAAGAACATCCTCACCCGTGGTCATAGTCGTGCCCTGACCCGTCACCACAAGCTCGCCGTCGCCGGTGTCGCGGCCCTCGGCGCCGCCGCCATCGGTTTCTCGGCCGTCCCGAGCAACGCGTCCACGGCCACCACGGCCGAGGTCGCCGCCCCCACGGCGAAGGTCGCGTACAGCACCGAGCCGATCCAGGGCGTCAAGGCGAGCGTCACCGACCAGGTCGCCGGTTCCAGCGTCAAGGTCGAGCAGATCGCGGCGAAGAAGGAAGCCGCGGCCCAGGCCACCGCCGAGAAGAAGGCCGCCGCCGCTGCCGCGGAGGCCAAGGCGGAGAAGGCCCGCCAGGCCGAGGAGGCCGCGAGCCGCGCCGCCGAGCGCGCCGAGGTGAAGCAGGCCGCCCCGGAGAAGAGCTACAGCGACAACCTGGACGGCTGGATCCGCGAGTCCCTGGCCATCATGAAGAAGCACGGCATCCCGGGCTCCTACGAGGGCATCCACCGCAACGTCATGCGGGAGTCCTCCGGCAACCCGAAGGCGATCAACCTCTGGGACGTCAACGCCCAGAACGGCATCCCGTCCAAGGGCCTGCTGCAGGTGATCCCGCCGACCTTCGAGGCCTACCACGTCCCGGGCACCCCGAAGGACATCTACGACCCGGTCGCCAACATCACCGCCGCCTGCAACTACGCGGCCGACAAGTACGGCACCATGGACAACGTCGACAGCGCGTACTGAGAGGTCGGCGCGGACCTCTTCTCGCGAACCGAAGGACGCCGAAGGGCGGCACCCTCCTGACGGGGTGCCGCCCTTCGGGGCCGTACGGCGCGGACTACTTGCGCATGACCTCGGGCTCGTGGCGGCGCAGGAAGCGGGCCACGAAGAAGCCGCAGATCACGCCGAGGGCGAGCAGTGCGCCCATGTCCATCGCCCAGGCGCCGACCGTGTGCTCCCACAGCGGGTCGGTGTCGCCGGCCGTCTCCGGCGGGCTGATCTTGTTGAAGTCCAGCGTGGCGCCCGAGGCGGCGACCGCCCAGCGCGACGGCATCAGGAACGAGAACTGGTTGACGCCGATCGAGCCGTGCAGGGTGAACAGGCAGCCGGTGAAGACGACCTGGATGATCGCGAACATCACCAGCAGCGGCATGGTCTTCTCGGCGGTCTTCACCAGCGCGGAGATGATCAGGCCGAACATCATCGAGGTGAAGCCGAGCGCCATGATCGGCACGGAGAGCTCCAGCAGTGTGAGGCTCCCGAAGACCAGGCCCTCCTCCGGGATCTCCCGGCTGGAGAAGCCGATCACGCCGACCAGCAGGCCCTGCAGCACGGTGATCATGCCGAGCACGAACACCTTGGACATCAGGTACGCCGAGCGGGACAGGCCGGTGGCGCGCTCCCGCTCGTAGATGACCCGTTCCTTGATCAGCTCACGCACGGAGTTCGCCGCGCCCGCGAAACAGGCGCCCACCGCGAGTATCAGCAGGACCGTGGTCGCCGTGCCGTTCGGGATGATCCGGCCGGTCTGCGGGTTGGGCGGGTTGGGCAGCAGGCCCTTGTCCGCGTCGATGAGCAGGCTGACCGCGCCCAGGACGGCCGGCAGGATCACCATCAGGGCGAGGAAGCCCTTGTCGGAGACGATCACCGAGATGTAGCGGCGCACCAGGGTCACGAACTGTGACATCCAGCCCTGTGGCTTCGGTGGCCGCATCGCCTGCATCGGCGGTACCTGTACGGACTGCGGTGCGACCGCGTCGATGTCCGCGGCGTACATCTGGTAGTGCTGCGAGCCCTTCCAGCGGCCCGCCCAGTCGTAGTCGCGGTAGTTCTCGAAGGCGGAGAAGACGTCGGCCCAGGTGTCGTAGCCGAAGAAGTTCAGCGCCTCGTCGGGCGGGCCGAAGTAGGCGACGGAGCCGCCGGGCGCCATCACCAGGAGCTTGTCGCAGATCGCCAGCTCGGCCACCGAGTGCGTGACAACGAGGACGGTGCGGCCGTCGTCGGCGAGGCCGCGCAGGAGCTGCATGACGTCGCGGTCCATGCCCGGGTCGAGGCCGGAGGTGGGCTCGTCCAGGAAGATCAGGGACGGCTTGGTGAGCAGCTCCAGGGCGACGGAGACGCGCTTGCGCTGGCCGCCGGACAGGGACGTGACCTTCTTGTCCTTGTGGATGTCCAGCTTGAGTTCGCGCAGCACCTCGTCGATGCGGGACTCGCGCTCGGCGGCCGTGGTGTCGGCGGGGAAGCGGAGCTTGGCCGCGTACTTGAGGGCCTTCTTGACGGTCAGCTCCTTGTGCAGGATGTCGTCCTGCGGGACCAGACCGATGCGCTGGCGCAGCTCGGCGAACTGCTTGTAGAGGTTCCGGTTGTCGTAGAGGACCTCGCCCTGGTTGGCCGGGCGGTAGCCGGTGAGGGCCTTGAGCAGGGTCGACTTGCCGGAGCCGGACGGGCCGATGACCGCGATCAGCGACTTCTCGGGGACGCCGAAGGAGACGTCCTTGAGGATCTGCTTGCCGCCGTCGACGGTGACCGTCAGGTGGCGGGCGGAGAAGGACACCTCGCCGGTGTCGACGAACTCCTCGAGCCGGTCCCCGACGATCCGGAACGTCGAGTGGCCGACGCCCACGATGTCGGTGGGGCCGAGCAGTTGGGTGCCGCCCTTGGCGATCGGCTGACCGTTGACGTACGTGCCGTTGTGCGAGCCGAGGTCGCGGATCTCCATACGGCCGTCGGGCGTGGAGTGGAACTCGGCGTGGTTGCGGGAGACCTGGAGGTCGGAGACGACCAGGTCGTTCTCCAGGGCGCGGCCGATGCGCATCACGCGGCCGAGGGAGAACTGGTGGAACGTGGTGGGGCTGCGGTCGCCGTAGACCGGCGCGCCCGCGCCGCCGCCCGGGCCGCCCTGCTGCTGCGGGATGTGCGGCGCGGACTGCTGCGGTGCCGGCTGCTGCCAGCCGGGCTGCTGGGCGGGCGGCTGCTGTTGCGGCGCCTGCTGGGACCAGCCGGCGTTCGCACCCTGGGCGGCGTACGGCTGCTGCGGCTGGGCCTGCGGCGTGGCGGCCGGAGCCGCGGCGCCCGCACCCGCGCCTGCGCCCGCACCGGACAGCGTCACGCGCGGGCCGTCGTTCGCGTTGCCCAGGTTCAGCACCGTGTCGGAGCCGAACTCCAGGTGGTGGATCCGCTGCCCCTGCACGAACGTGCCGTTGGTGCTGCCGTGGTCCTCGATGACCCAACTGCGCCCGTTGAAGCTGATCGTGGCGTGACGCCAGGAGACCCTGGCGTCGTCCAGCACGACGTCCCCCTGCGGATCGCGTCCGAGGGTGTATGCCCTGGACGGATCGAGCGTCCAGGTCCGTCCGTTTGATTCCAGTACGAGTTCCGGCACTCCATGCCCCACTGAGTTGTCCCCCGAATTTCCCCCATCGCAGGGAGTCTAGGGATGTCGAACATCGGGGGGAACTATTTCAGGCCCGGCCCCCTGACCGAAAGTCGGGCCTTGTCACGAGCGCGCACCAAGGTGTTCACCGGCTTTCGTCGACGGGGTTGAAATCGGCCCGGAGAGTGGTAAACCACGCGAGGGGGACATGTGCGGCCGTCACGCCGCGTCGCGGATCGGGGGGTCTGCCATGAGTGCTGCCACGGGTGCCGGAGCGGCGGAGCACGGTGCGCGCGTGCCGTGGGGCGATGTGGTGATGTCCGCGGTCGCCGCGGTGAGCTGGGCGCTGATCGGGATGGCGGGGACGGCGGCGCTCGGGCTGCACCTGCTCGACGCGGACGCGGCCGGGTCGCTGGGGCCGATGACCGCCGCGGTGGTGGCTCTGGGGGCGGGCGGTTCGGTCACGCCGTCCGGTGACGTGTCCGCCTTCGGGCTGTCGGGTGCGGAGGCCGGTACGGCCGTGGAAGTCACGCCGCTGGGTGTGAGCCTGGTGGGTGCGCTGCTGCTGTCGTACTTCTTTCTGCGGTCCCTGCGAGCGGCGGGAGTCGTGGTCTCCGGAACCGAACTCCTCGCGCGTGCGGGTGCGGTGGTCGCGCTGTTCGCGGCGATGACGGGCGGGCTGGTCTGGGCGGGCCACGACGTCGTCACCATCGACGGGGGCTCGCTGGGACTGGACGACCTGCCGGGGGTGGGTGGTGGCGGGGTCGGGATCCCGGGGCTGGGCGATGTCGGGGGGCTGCTGCCGGACCGGGTGGGTGATCTCGTCGACGCGCGGACGGCGGTGGGGTTCACCGTCGACACGGCGCCGACGCTGCTCGGGGGGCTCGGCTGGGCGGCCGGCGTCCTGCTCGTCGCGTTGCTGGCGTCCCGCCGCACCCCCCTGCCGCGTGGCTGGGACGCCGTGCACCGTGCCGTACGGCCGGCGGTGTCCGCCCTCGTCACGGTGCTCCTGGTGGCGGTGGCGGCGGGGCTCGCGGCGGCGGGGTACGCGGCGATCGGCGACGACCGTCCCCGGCGGATCGTGGGGGCGGCGTTGCTGGGGGCACCGAACGGGGTGTGGACCGGGGTACCGCTCGGCCTGTTCGTGCCGTGGGACGGGCGGGCGAGCGGGGCGCTGCTCGGGGTGCTGCCGCACCCCGTGGACGACCTGCTGCGGACCGGGGCGGACCGGTCCGTCACGCTGGGGCGGCTGGCGGAGCTCGACGGGCGGGTGTGGCTGCTGGCGGTGGCTGCCGCGCTGATGATGCTGCTGGCGGGGGTGCTGACGGGGGTACGGACGCCGGTGGGGACGGGGCCTGCGGGGACGAGGCCTGTGGGACCGGCCGGCTTCGCCGGGCGGTGCGCGCTGCGGCTGGGTGCCGCCACGGCGTTGGCTCTGCCGTTGCTGGCCTGGCTGACGGAGGTGTCGGCGAACGCCTCGCTGTCCGTGCTGGGCTTCGACGCGTTCGGTGCCGGTATCGAACTGCGCGGCCGGCTCGGCACGGCGCTTCTGCTGGGCGCGGTGTGGGGCGCGGGCGCGGGCGCGGCGGGCGCGCTGCTGGCCCGGGTGAGCGGGGCGGCGGGGGTGCGGGCGGCACCGTTGGCACGGAGTGACATCAAGGCGGCCGGGGAATGGCGGGCGGCGTCGGCCGTCGGGGGCCCGGGCGGAGGGACGGCCCCCGGGCCCTACGAGCCGGGGACCCCTTACCGCCCGCCGAACCCGGACACCAATCCGTATCTGCGGGTGTCACGGGAGACGTGGGCGCCCCGTGCGTCAGCGGAACCGCACGCGTCGCGGGAGCGGGGGCCGTGGGGGACGCGCGGAGCGTGGAGCCCCGAGGACACGCCTCGGGGGGCCGGGGGCCCGCCGGGCGCCGCTGGACCGGCCGGGCCCGAACCGCAGGAACGACGGGCACCGTGGAGGCAGGGACCCCCGGGATCGCGGGAACGGGGGCCAGGGGAGGCGCACGGAGCGCGGAGGCCTGAGGACGCGCCGGGCCAGGCCCGGGAACCGTCGGCCGGTGGGAGTACCGGGGCGCCCGAGGACGGCGCCGGGAGCGGCGACATCTACGGGGCGCCCACCGTGATCCGGCCACCCGGGCGTGGGACCCGGCGAGGGGCCGGGGAGCGGGGCGGGAGCGAAGACGGAGGGGGCAGGCGGTCGCTGTGTCCGGACGAGGGGCCTCCGCCTCCGCCTCCGCCGCCTCCCCCGGCCCCGCGGAAGCCGCCGCCACGACAGCCGGACGGGCGGGAGACCGACGGACGATGAGCCCGCGCCGCGGAAGGCGGCCACGCCGGCGACCGGACGGGGAGGAGGCGGCCCCGCAGGACACGGACGCGTGGGAGAAAGGGCAGGTGACCTATGGGAGGTCTCTGGTCCGCCATGTGCGGGACACCGGTGCGACAGACGGTGTTCGCTGTCCGGCTGGCGGACCTCGGAGGCGCGAGGCACTGGGTGCCGGATACGGTGGGAACACCATGAGCGCATCGCAGACCACCGACGTTCCCACCCTCCTTGTCAAGATCTTCGGCAAGGACCGGCCGGGCATCACGGCCGGCCTCTTCGACACCCTCGCCGCCTACTCGGTCGACGTGGTCGACATCGAGCAGGTCGTCACCCGTGGCCGCATCGTGCTCTGCGCGCTCGTGACCCAGCCGCCCAAGGGACTGGAAGGGGATCTGCGGGCGACCGTCCACAGCTGGGCGGAGTCGATGAAGATGCAGGCGGAGATCATCTCCGGCAAGGGCGACAACCGTCCGCGCGGGCTCGGCCGCTCCCTGGTCACCGTGCTGGGGCATCCCCTCACCTCGGAGGCCACGGCGGCGATCGCCGCACGGATCACCCAGGCCGGCGGCAACATCGACCGTATCTTCCGGCTCGCCAAGTACCCGGTGACCGCCGTGGAGTTCGCGGTGTCCGGCGTGGAGACGGAACCACTGCGGACCGCGCTGGTGACCGACGCCGCCAGGCTCGGAGTCGACGTCGCCGTGGTCGGGGCGGGGCTGTACCGGCGGGCGCAGCGCCTGGTCGTCATGGACGTGGACTCCACCCTCATCCAGGACGAGGTGATCGAACTCTTCGCCGCGCACGCGGGCTGCGAGGACCAGGTCGCCGAGGTGACGGCCGCCGCGATGCGCGGGGAGCTGGACTTCGAGCAGTCGCTGCACGCGCGTGTGGCACTGCTGGAAGGGCTGGACGCCTCCGTGGTGGACAAGGTCCGCAGCGAGGTGCGGCTGACGCCGGGCGCCCGCACCCTGATCCGTACGCTGAAGCGCCTCGGCTACCAAGTGGGTGTGGTGTCGGGCGGGTTCACCCAGGTCACGGATGATCTGAAGGAGCGGCTGGGGCTGGACTTCGCCCAGGCCAACACCCTGGAGATCGTCGACGGGAAGCTGACGGGCAAGGTCACCGGCGAGATCGTGGACCGGGCGGGCAAGGCCCGGCTGCTGCGCCGGTTCGCCGCCGAGGCGGGGGTGCCGCTGTCGCAGACGGTGGCGATCGGTGACGGTGCGAACGATCTCGACATGCTGAACGCGGCGGGGCTCGGTGTCGCCTTCAACGCCAAGCCGGTGGTGCGCGAGGCCGCGCACACGGCGGTGAACTTCCCCTTCCTGGACACGGTCCTTTACCTGCTCGGCGTCACCCGCGAAGAGGTCGAGGCGGCGGACACGCTCGACGTGGACTGAGCCGCCCGGACCGGGCCACGGAGACGCGCGGGCCCGGTACCGGCGGACGTCGGTGCCGGGCCTCAGCCGTGCCGGGTGTCACTCGGTGGGCGCCCAGTAGTCGACCAGCGTGCCGACGCCGGGTTCGAGGGTCTTCCAGGAGCCGGTGAAGGACAGGACGGCGAAGGCGGCGGCCGGGTAGCCGAGCCGGCTCATGCGCTCGCGGGCGTCGCCCTCCGCCGCGCCGGCCAGGATGTCGGCGAGTCCCTGGACGCCCGGGTTGTGGCCGACCAGGAGGACGTTCTGCGCGTCGTCGGGGGTTTCGTTGAGCAGGGCGATCAGCTCGCCGGGCGAGGCATCGTAGATCCGCTCCTCGTAGACGGTCTTCGGCCGCTCGGGAAACTCGTGGACCGCGAGCTTCCAGGTCTCACGGGTCCGGACCGCGGTGGAGCACAGGGCCAGGTCGAAGGCGATGCCGGTGTCGGCGAGCTTGCGCCCGGCGACGGCGGCATCCATGCGGCCCCGCTCGGCGAGTGGGCGCTCGTGGTCGGAGACCGGGGGCCAGTCGGCTTTCGCATGCCGGAAAAGGACAATCCTGCGGGGTTCTGCGACGCTCATGTGACCCAGCTTCGCATGAAACAGGCCATGGGGCGCAGGGAGTTGACCGGCGCTTCCGGGGGGTCAGCGGGCTATGAGCTGCTGCGCGCGCTCGACGAGGTGGGTGAGCGCGGGATCGCCCACGGCCGCGTGGGCGTCGGCGGGGTTGAGGACCAGGGTGAGCAGGGCGACGAAGGCGAGGGTGGGCAGGGCCAGGGCCCACCACGGCAGCCGGGTGGTGACGGCGCCCCGGGGAGCCGGGTGGGGCGGGGTGTGCGTGCGCGCCGACATGGGGCCTCCGCTCTTCGAGTGGTCCGTGGTCCGTGGCCCGCGTCTCGCGTCTCGCGGCCACATCTCGAAGGTACGGATTTCCGAGGGCCCGGCCCATCCGGTGATCCACCCACTTGACCCTGAGCCTGGCCCCCTAGGGGATAGGGGTGCCAGCACCACCATGGGGCGTCACGGGGCGAGGATCGTCGCGATCACGCCGATGACGATGAAGATGGCGAAGAACGCGCCGAAGACGAGGAGCATCTTCTTCTGGCTGTTCTGCGGGTTCGGGTCGAGGACTGGCATGGGGCAAGTCTCGCACCTCGGTCGCCTGCGGCGGGCTTCGGGGGCGTACGGCGTGGGTGGCCTGGCGGCCGGGCAGGTGGCCTGAGGGCCGTGGCCTTCGGCGTCATGGCTTCGTCGGCCGGTTCGCCGGGGTGGTTTACGGCCGTGGAGGGGCCGTTTGTTTCGCCCCCGCCGCCCCTTCCCGTCCCTGGGGGCTCCGCCCCCAGACCCCCTCGCGCAGTTCCCCGCGCCCCTATACGCCCAGCCCCCTCGCGCCCACGCGGCGGAGCCGCATATCGGCACAGCCCCGCGCCCCTATGGCCCGCCCCCCTTCGCGCCCGCGCGGCTGAGCCGCACGTCGGCACAGCCCCGCGCCCCTAGGAGGCCGTTGCCTCGTCCTCCACCGTGCGGTCGCGGCCTGCCAGGACGCCCACGATCATCTGGGGGATCATCAGGCCGGCCATCAGGGCGATCGGCAGGCCCCAGCCGCCGCTGTGCTGGTAGAGGACGCCCACCAGGAGCGGGCCGGGGATGGAGATCAGATAGCCGGTGCTCTGGGCGAAGGCCGACAGCTGGGCCACGCCCGCGCCGGTCCTGGCCCGCATCCCGACCATGGTGAGCGCCAGCGGGAAGGCGCAGTTCGCTATGCCCAGCAGCACCGCCCAGGCCCAGGCACCGGCGGCCGGGGCGAGGTACAGGCCCGCGTAGCCGACGAGGCCGCTGACGCCCAGCGCGAGCACGATCGGGCCCTGGTGGGGCAGCCGGGTGGCGAGGCGCGGGATGACGAAGGCCAGCGGTACGCCCATCACCATGGTGACCGCGAGGAGCAGCCCGGCCGTGCCGGCGGGGACGCCGGCGTCCCGGAAGATCTGCGCCATCCAGCCCATGGTGATGTAGGCGGCGGTGGCCTGGAGCCCGAAGAAGACGGCCAGCGCCCAGGCGGTGCGGCTGCGGGTCATGCGCAGCCGCACCGGTGCCTCGGCGGGCGCGTCCCGTCCGGCACGCGCCCCGTCGTGCTCCGGTTCCCGGGCCCGTACGAAGGGGATCCACGGCAGTACGGCGGCTGCCGCCAGGGCCGCCCACAGGACGAGGCCCGAGCGCCAGTTCCCGCCCAGCGCGTCGGTCAGCGGCACGGTCACGGCCGCCGCCGTGGCGGTGCCCAGGGCGAGGGCCATGGAGTACAGGCCGGTCATGGAGCCGACCCGGTCGGGGAACCAGCGCTTGACGATGACCGGCATCAGGACGTTGCTGACGGCGATGCCCATCAGCGCCAGCGCGCTGGTGGCCAGGAACGCCGCCGTGCCGCCCACGTACGGGCGGATCAGCAGGCCGGTGCCGATGGCGACCATGCCGGCGCAGACCACCGCGCCCGCGCCGAACCGGCGGGCCAGCCGCGGCGCGGTGACGCCGAAGACGGCGAAGCACAAGGGGGGCACGGAGGTGAGCAGTCCGGCCACGCTCCCGCTCATGCCGAGCCCGTCGCGGACCTCCTCCAGCAGCGCGCCCAGGCTGGTGATGGCGGGGCGGAGGTTGAGCGCGGCCAGCACGATGCCGACGACGAGCAGTCGCGTCCGCCAAGCGTGCGCGGCACCGGCCCGGCGGACGGTCCGGGCCTCGGACGCGGCCGGTGTGCGTACGGTCGTGGACGTGGGTGTCCGGGTTTCCTCGCTAGCCATGACACCCATCATAGAATCATGGGATGATTGGTTGTCCATGCCGAGGTCGCCGTGCGGCGCCCCTGTCGTGCGAAGGTGTGTCATGCCGCTGAGCCATCCCCGTCGTTCGGCCCTGTCCGAGCAGGTCATCGCCGCCCTGCGGGCCCAGATCACCTCGGGCGAGTGGCCGGTCGGCACGCGCATCCCCACCGAGCCGGAGCTGGTGGAGCAGCTGGGGGTGGCCCGCAACACGGTCCGTGAGGCCGTCCGCGCGCTGGCGCACAACGGGCTGCTGGACATCCGGCAGGGCTCGGGCACGTACGTGGTGGCCACGAGCGAGCTGGCGGGCGTGATGCACCGCCGCTTCGCCGACGCCGACCCCCGGCACATCGCCGAGCTGCGTTCGACCCTGGAGTCGGCGGCGGCGCGGCTGGCCGCCGAGCGGCGCACGGAGAAGGACCTCAAGCAGATCGACACCCTGCTGCTGCGCCGGGAGGAGGCCTGGGGGTCGGGTGAGGCGGAGGCGTTCGTGGCGGCGGACGCCACGTTCCACCTGGCGGTCGTGGCCGCCTCGCACAACGACGTGATGACCGCGATGTACGCGGATCTGAGCGAGGTGTTGCGGGACTGGCTGCGCGACGACGTGGGCGAGGGGATGACCCCGGAGACGCACATGGACCACGGCCGGCTGGTGGACGCGATCCGCGCGGGGGACGCGGCGACGGCGGCCGAGGAGGCCGCCGCCTATCCGTTCATGTGCCGTCCGGGGCTGTTCGGTCCGCCCTCCGCCGGCTGACGCGCGCCGGGGGTGACAGCGCGAGGGCCCGCACCCCGTACGGGATGCGGGCCCTCGTGAGGCGTCCGGTCAGGCGCCGATGGCGTGCAGACCGCCGTCCACGTGGACGATCTCGCCCGTGGTCTTCGGGAACCAGTCGCTCAGCAGGGCGACGACGCCCCGGCCGGCCGGCTCGGGGTCCTTCAGGTCCCACTCCAGCGGGGAGCGGTGGTCCCACACGGAGGCCAGTTCACTGAAGCCCGGGATGGACTTGGCGGCCATGGAGCCGATCGGGCCCGCGGAGATCAGGTTGCAGCGGATGTTCTGCTTGCCCAGGTCACGGGCCATGTAACGGCTGGTGGCTTCCAGGGCGGCCTTGGCGGGGCCCATCCAGTCGTACTGCGGCCAGGCGTACTGCGCGTCGAAGGTGAGGCCGACGACCGAGCCGCCGTTCTGCATCAGCGGCAGGCAGGCCATGGTCAGCGACTTCAGGGAGTACGCCGAGACGTGCATGGCGGTGGCGACCGACTCGAACGGCGTGTTCAGGAAGTTGCCGCCGAGCGCGTCCTGCGGCGCGAAGCCGATGGAGTGCACGACGCCGTCGAGGCCGCCGAGCTCCTCGCCGACCACGTCGGCCAGCCGGCCCAGGTGCTCGTCGTTGGTGACGTCGAGCTCGATGACCTTGGTGGGCCTGGGGAGCTTCTTGGCGATGCGCTCGGTCAGGGTGGGCCGCGGGAACGCGGTCAGGATGATCTCGGCGCCCTGCTCCTGGGCCAGCTTGGCGGTGTGGAAGGCGATGGAGGACTCCATCAGCACACCGGTGATCAGGACGCGCTTGCCCTCGAGAATTCCGCTCATGTCGTTCAGTGACCCATTCCCAGTCCGCCGTCAACAGGAATGACGGCTCCAGTGATGTACGAGGCCTCGTCCGAGGCGAGGAACCGCACCGCGGCGGCGATCTCCTCCGGCTGCGCGTACCGGCCGAGCGGCACCTGCGACACGATGTTCGCCCGCTGGTCGTCGGTGAGCACCTTGGTCATGTCGGTGTCGACGAAGCCGGGCGCGACGACGTTGAAGGTGATGTTGCGCGAGCCCAGCTCACGGGCGAGGGAGCGCGCGAAGCCGACCAGGCCGGCCTTGGAGGCGGCGTAGTTCGCCTGCCCCGCGGAGCCGAGGAGTCCGACCACCGAGGAGATCAGCACGACGCGGCCCTTCTTGGCGCGCAGCATGCCGCGGTTGGCGCGCTTGACGACCCGGAAGGTGCCGGTGAGGTTGGTGTCGACGACCGAGGTGAAGTCCTCCTCGGACATGCGCATGAGGAGCTGGTCCTTGGTGACACCGGCGTTGGCCACGAGCACCTCGACGGGGCCGTGTGCCTCCTCGATCTCCTTGTAGGCCTGCTCCACCTGCTCGGGGTCGGTGATGTCGCACTTGACGGCGAGGAAGCCGGCCGGCGGCTCCCCCGAGCGGTATGTGATGGCGACCTTGTCGCCGGCGTCGGCGAACGCGCGGGCGATGGCGAGGCCGATGCCCCGGTTGCCTCCGGTGACGAGAACCGAGCGGCTCAACGGATCACCCTTTCGATAGCGGTCTGGTGCACCGCCCGGACACCTGGATGACAGGCGGCTACCCCGAAAACCTATCGGTCCGGCCCCCGCCCGGGACATTCGGGCACCGACAGTGGCTCTCGTGGCCTCCTGTCGGGTTCCTACAGTTCGTGGCCCCGGTCAGTCCGCCATACCGGGTGCGCGGGCCGACAGCCCTTCGGCGCGAGCGGTCGCGGGCATCCTGCGGTCGTCTTCCTCGCGCTCGGCAAGGAGTACCGCCAGAGGGTCGACGTCCTCCGGCACCTCGTAGTGCGGCATGTCGTGGCGGTCGGCGGCGGTGACGGAACTCACCACCCTGCGGCAGAGACATTGTTCCTGCATCAGACCAGAGCCGGGTTTCCGCAGCACTTCTTGTACTTGCGGTCCGAGCCGCACCAGCAGGGGCCGTTGCGCGGCGGCGGCCAGGCGGGGGCCTGCCCGCGACGGGCGAGTTCGGCCGCATACGCGGACCGGGTTGCCGGGGCATCGGCGGAACCGCCGGCCGCTTCGGCGTGGGCCTCCAGCCCGGCCACCGTGGCACAGCCGACCGCGAGGCCAAGATCGAGCAGGGGAAGCGGTTCCCGCCGGCGGACCTGCCCGCGCGGGCGGAGGAGGTCCTGGGGCCGGTCGCGGTCAAGGTCCTCACGGCGGCGGCGAAGAGCCTGACGCGGAGGGTGGGGCTGGCGTCGTGGTTCCGTCATTGGGCGGGGATCGAGGAGGAGGCGATCTCCCTGTACGCGTATGAGTGCCGGGCGGTTCCCGGGTTGTTGCAGCCGGAGGGGTACGCGCGGGCGGTCTTCGTACGTCAGCTTCCGCCGTTCACTCAGGAACAGATCGATCGCAAGGTGGCCGCACGGCTTGAGCGGCAGACGCTCTTGACCGAGCGGCCGAACACCGCCTTCACATTCATCATCGAACAGGCCATTCCGGAGCGTGGGGTCGGCGGGGCATCGGTCACCGGCGCCGTCATCGACCACCTGCTGGATATGGGCGACAGGACCAATGTCGAGATTCAGATCATGCCTCTCCACCAGCAGGACCACTGCGGTGTGGATGGTCAGCTGTACATGGCCGAGACACCGGGACACCAGTGGTTCGGTTACATCGAGGGACATCGATCGAGCAGTCTGATTGCTGATCCCGGCGAGGTGAGTGTCCTCCATCAACGTTATGGCAAGCTGCGTTCCCAAGCCCTGGACCGCCGGGCTACGGTGAACCTGCTGGAACGGATGCGAGGAGCGCTATGAGCACCACCACCGATCTGAACTGGTTCAAGAGCAGCTACAGCGGCGGAGATGGGGACAACTGCGTCGAGGTCGCCGTGCGCCCCGGAACCGTCCACATCCGTGACTCCAAGGACAAGAGCATCCGGCCTCTCACCGTCACGCCGACCGCATGGGCGGCGTTCGCGGCACTCGCGGCGGGCGCGGCCCTGGACGGCTGAGTCCGCGTCGTACGTGACGCCGGCGGGGGGGGGGGGGGGGGGGGGGGGGCCCCGCCCCCCCCCCCGGGCGCCCCCCCCCCCCCCCCCCCGCCAGCCGCCCAGACCCGTGTCCAGGCAGGTGCCGGGGTTGATGACGTAGGTGCTGAAGCCGCCCCGCAGCGGGAACTCCACGGTGAGGTACTGCGCGCGGTGGTTGCAGGCCGTCAGCCCACCCCTGGTCAAGGGCTCGTCGGCGACCGCCGCGGGGGCGGACAGGACCGTGAGGAGACCGGCGGTCGCGGCCGCCAGGGCGGCCACACGACGCATACGCATACGCACTCCTTGTGTCAGGCCGTCCGGTGATCGTCCGGACCGGCGCTTCCGAACGTACGGTGACTCCACGCACGGACAGTGACGGGATATATACCGGTTGGTGAACAACCGTTACTTCAGGAGCAGTTGGGGATCCACGGGTGGGCGTGAAGCGCCACGGCGGGCGCCCGCGGCCCCGGCGGCCGAACCGCTCGTCGGCACCGGGGCGATGACGCCGGACGGCCCGTCGTCCGCCACGCCTCCCGGGACACCGCATGATTCACTGCTGACGGACGAACACATCTCGGATGGTGAGAAAAAGGGGAGGCCGCTCGTGGCCCATGAGGTCGATCAGTCATTCCTTGCGCTGCCGTTGCGCGCGCTCGCCGATGCCGCGCTGGCACGCGCGCGCGCACTGGGGGCGGAGCACGCGGACTTCCGCCTGGAGCGGGTGCGCAGCGCGTCCTGGCGGCTGAGGGACGCCAAGCCGGCCGGGTCGTCGGACACCACCGACCTCGGCTACGCGGTGCGCGTGGTGCACGGCGGGACCTGGGGGTTCGCCTCCGGGGTGGACCTGACCCCGGACGCCGCCGCCAAGGTCGCCTCGCAGGCGGTGGCGATGGCGAAGCTGTCCGCTCAGGTGATCCGGGCGGCGGGGTCCGACGAGCGGGTGGAGCTGGCGGACGAGCCGGTGCACGCCGACAAGACCTGGGTGTCGTCGTACGAGATCGATCCGTTCGCCGTGCCCGACGAGGAGAAGGCCGGGCTGCTGGCCGAGTGGAGCGCGCGGCTGCTGGCGGCGAACGGGGTGGACCACGTCGACGCCTCGCTGCTCACCGTGCACGAGAACAAGTTCTACGCCGACACCGCCGGGACCGTGACCACGCAGCAGCGGGTGCGGCTGCACCCGGTGTTCACGGCCGTGTCCGTCGACGACTCCAGCGGTGAGTTCGACTCCATGCGGACCCTCGCGCCGCCCGTCGGGCGCGGCTGGGAGTACCTGACGGGCACCGGCTGGGACTGGGACGACGAGCTGGGGCGGATTCCGGAGCTGCTCGCCGAGAAGATGCGGGCGCCGAGCGTCGAGGCGGGGCTGTACGACCTGGTGGTGGACCCGTCCAACCTGTGGCTGACCATCCACGAGTCCATCGGGCACGCCACCGAGCTGGACCGCGCGCTCGGCTACGAGGCGGCCTACGCCGGGACCTCGTTCGCCACCTTCGATCTGCTGGGCAAGCTGAAGTACGGCTCCGAGCTGATGAACGTCACCGGTGACCGCACCGCCGAGCACGGGCTCGCCACCGTCGGCTACGACGACGAGGGCGTCGAGGCGCAGTCCTGGGACCTGGTGAAGGACGGCACGCTGGTCGGCTACCAGCTCGACCGGCGGATCGCGAGGCTGACCGGGTTCGAGCGGTCCAACGGGTGCGCGTTCGCGGACTCCCCCGGCCATGTGCCGGTGCAGCGCATGGCCAACGTGTCGCTGCGCCCCGATCCGGCCGGGATGTCGACGGAGGACCTGATCGGGGGCGTGGACCGGGGCATCTACGTCGTCGGTGACCGGTCGTGGTCGATCGACATGCAGCGGTACAACTTCCAGTTCACCGGGCAGCGCTTCTACCGGATCGAGAACGGACGGCTCGCGGGGCAGCTGCGGGACGTCGCCTACCAGGCCACGACCACCGACTTCTGGGGCTCCATGGCGGCGGTCGGCGGTCCGCAGACGTACGTCCTGGGCGGCGCCTTCAACTGCGGCAAGGCCCAGCCGGGGCAGGTCGCGGCGGTCTCGCACGGCTGCCCGTCCGCCCTCTTCAAGGGAGTCAACATCCTCAACACGACGCAGGAGGCCGGGCGATGAGCGTCAGCACCGGAACCGGCTGGGGGTCCGGGGGTCGCCCCCCGGGAAAGCACAGTCTCAACACGCGCAGGAGGCCGGGCGATGAGTGCGCGGATCAGCAAGCCGTACGAGATCGTCGAGCGGGCCCTCGACCTGTCCCGGGCCGACGGCTGTGTCGTGATCGCCGACGAGGAGTCCACCGCCAATCTGCGCTGGGCGGGCAACGCGCTCACCACGAACGGTGTCACGCGCGGGCGCACGCTCACCGTGATCGCCACGGTGGACGGGGCGCAGGGGACGGCCTCCGGGGTGGTGTCCCGGTCCGCGGTGACCGTGGACGAGCTGGAGCCGCTGGTGCGGGCCGCCGAGGCCGCCGCGCGGGGCGCGGGCCCGGCCGAGGACGCGCAGCCGCTGGTCACCGGGGTGGCTCCGTCGCCCGAGTTCACGGAGGCGCCGGCCGAGACGTCGTCCGCCGTGTTCGCGGACTTCGCGCCGGCGCTGGGCGAGGCGTTCGCACGCGCGCGTGCCGGCGGCCGGGAGCTGTACGGCTTCGCCAACCACGAGATGGTCTCCAGCTACCTCGGCACGTCGACGGGGCTGCGGCTGCGGCACGACCAGCCGAACGGGACCCTGGAGCTGAACGCCAAGTCGCCGGACCGTACGCGGTCGGCGTGGGCGGGGCGCTCCACGCGGGACTTCAAGGACGTCGACCCCGCGGCGCTCGACGCGGAGCTGGCCGTACGGCTGGGCTGGGCCGAGCGGCGCCTGGAGCTGCCCGCGGGCCGGTACGAGACGCTGCTGCCGCCGACCGCGGTGGCGGACCTGCTGATCTACCAGCTGTGGTCGGCGTCGGGGCGGGACGCGGCCGAGGGCCGCACGGTGTTCTCCAAGCCGGGCGGCGGCACCCGGGTCGGCGAGAAACTGGCCGGGCTGCCGCTGACCCTGCGCAGCGACCCGGACGAGCCGGGCCTGGAGTCGGCGCCGTTCGTGATCGCGCACTCCTCCGGCGGCGACCAGTCGGTGTTCGACAACGGGCTGCCGCTGACGGCGACGGAGTGGATCCGCGAGGGCGAGCTGAGGCATCTGACCACCAGCCGGCACGGCGCGGGCCTGACCGGGCTGCCGGTGGCGCCCGCGATCGACAATCTGATCCTGGACGGGGGTGACGACCGCTCCCTGGAGGAGATGGTCGCGGCCACCGAGCGGGGGCTGCTGCTGACCTGCCTGTGGTACATCCGCGAGGTCGACCCGGCGACGCTGCTGCTCACCGGGCTGACCCGGGACGGCGTCTACCTCGTCGAGAATGGCGAGGTCACCGGTGAGGTGAACAACTTCCGGTTCAACGAGTCGCCGGTGGATCTGCTGGGCCGGGCCGCCGAGGCGGGCCGTACGGAGAAGACGCTGCCCAGGGAGTGGGGCGACTGGTTCACCAGGGCGGCGATGCCCGCGCTGCGCGTCCCCGATTTCAATATGAGCTCTGTCAGCCAGGGCGTATAACCTCGTAGTCGTTCGCAAGCGGCCGTCACCCGACCGGCCGAAGATCATCGAGGAGACACGAGAACCGTGACGGACATCGTCGACGAGCTGAAGTGGCGCGGGCTGTTCGCCCAGTCCACCGACGAGGACGCTTTGCGCAAGGCGCTCGCGGACGGTCCCGTCACGTTCTATTGCGGTTTCGACCCGACCGCGCCGTCGCTGCACGTGGGGCACCTGGTGCAGGTGCTCACCGTGCGCCGGCTCCAGCAGGCCGGTCACCGGCCGCTGGCGCTGGTCGGCGGCGCCACGGGCCAGATCGGCGACCCGCGGCCGACCGCGGAGCGCACGCTGAACTCGCCGGAGACGGTCGCGGGCTGGGTGGAGCGGCTGCGCGGCCAGATCGAGCCGTTCCTGTCCTTCGAGGGCGAGAACGCGGCCGTCATGGTCAACAACCTCGACTGGACGCAGAACCTGTCCGCGATCGAGTTCCTGCGGGACATCGGCAAGCACTTCCGCGTCAACAAGATGCTGACCAAGGACTCGGTCGCCCGGCGCCTGGAGTCCTCCGAGGGCATCAGCTACACGGAGTTCAGCTACCAGCTGCTCCAGGCGATGGACTTCCTCCAGCTCTACCGGCGCTACGGCTGCACGATGCAGCAGGGCGGCAGCGACCAGTGGGGCAACCTCACGGCCGGTCTCGACCTGCTGCACCGGCTGGAGCCGGAGGCGTCCGTGCACGCCTACGCCACGCCGCTGATGACGAAGGCGGACGGCACCAAGTTCGGCAAGACCGAGGGCGGCGCCGTCTGGCTCGACCCGGAGATGACGACACCGTACGCGTTCTACCAGTTCTGGCTGAACGTGGACGACCGGGACATCTCGGGCTACATGCGGATCCTGTCCTTCAGGTCCCGTGAGGAGCTGGAGGAGCTGGAGCGGCAGACGGAGGAGCGTCCGCAGGCCCGGGCCGCGCAGCGCGCGCTGGCCGAGGAGCTGACGACGCTGGTGCACGGCGCGGACCAGACGGCCGCCGTGATCGCCGCGTCCAAGGCCCTCTTCGGCCAGGGCGAGCTGACCGGGCTGGACGACCGCACGCTGGCGGCGGCGCTCTCCGAGGTACCGCACGTCCAGGTGGCCGAGCTGGGCCAGGTGGTCGACCTGTTCGCCGAGGTCGGTCTGGTGCCGAGCAAGTCGGCCGCGCGGCGCACGGTGAAGGAGGGCGGCGCCTACGTGAACAACGTCAAGGTCACCGCCGAGGACGCCGTCCCCGCGAAGGAGGACCTGCTGCACGGGCGCTGGCTGGTGCTGCGCCGGGGCAAGAAGAACCTGGCGGCGGTGGAGGTCACAGCCGGCTGAGCCGACGGGCTGGTGCGGGGCGGTCTCCGGCATGCGCCGGGGGCCGCCCCTTCGCCGTACGCCGGAAACCGCCTCGTCGTACGCCGTCGTCGCCGCCGCATGTGCCGGGTCAGGCCCGTTGCCGCTGGTGCTTCCTGCGCTGCATCGCGGTGTACAGCATCTCCGCGAGCAGGACGACGACGATCGCCGCGCCCAGCTGGAAGATGTGCCGGCCCCAGTCGATGCCCCGTGTCTCCTCGATCCCGAAGCCCCGCGCGATGGCATTGCCCACGACGGCGCCGATCATTCCGCAGATGGTGGCCAGCCACAGCGGGAGGTGCTGCTTGCCGGGAATCACCGCCTTGGCGATCAGGCCGAGCACGAATCCCACGATGATCGCCCACAACCAGCCCATGGCTGCCTCCTCGTACGGCTTGACGCGAGCATTACGGCCAGTGTCGGCCGAGACGCGGTACGCCGCATGTCGGACATGCCGTACGCGCCACGGGGCGGGGTGACCCACCCTCGTGGCCCGGCCGGGCGCGGCGTAACGTGGACATGTCCGGACCCGGTGCCACGGAACGGGGCGGCGGCCGGTCAGATACAAAAAGGTCCGATGCGGGCGGATGGTGGAATGTGATGCGGAAGCAGCATGGCGGTGGCAGCGCCCAGGTGTTCCGGATCACCGGTGCCCGGACGGGCCTCCAGGAGGACGTACGGGGGCGGCAGCGCCGGTACGTGATCTCGATGGCCGTCCGTACGGTCTCGGTCATCCTCGCGGCGACGCTGTGGAACGTGGAGCGGCACGTCGCGATCGTGGCGCTGGTGCTCGGGGCGGTCCTGCCGTACATCGCGGTGGTGATCGCCAACGCCGGGCGCGAGAACGCGCCGTCTCTGCCGTCGACCTTCGTGACGATGCCGATGAAGCCGATGATCGCGCCGTCGCGGACGAATGACGGTTCCGCGGAATCCGATGCGGAAGATGTGACGTCACAGACGGTGCCGGGCGCACGAACGGAGCGGCCCGCGGGGTCGTGAAGATCGGGACGTGAGCGCGGACCGCGGCAAGCGGAAGGCACTTACCCGCCAAGCTCAGGAAAACCTCAGATCAATCATGTTGTTCCGGTGCCGGGGGCGGGGTGACCCGTGACATACTTCGTACGCGCTCCGCATCCCCCGTCGGAGCGACGGACCGACGCCGGGCAGCTCCCCCCGTGGCTGCTCGGCGTCGCCTTTTCCGAGGACTTCGGGCTGGGCCGACCGGGTTAGGGTCGGCGGTGTGATGACGCCTGATCCCGAGATCCCGATCTGCTCCGCCAAGGGTTGCCGTGCCGCCGCCGCCTGGGTGCTGGCGTGGAACAACCCCAAGATCCACACGCCGGAGCGCCGCAAGACGTGGCTCGCCTGCGAGGAGCACCGCGAGCACCTGTCGCAGTTCCTCGGGATGCGCGGCTTCCTGAAGGACGTCGTGCCGTTCCCCGAGTGGGCCTCACCCGAGGACTGACCTCGGGCGCGGCCGGCCGCCGAGCTCAAGAAAAGCTCAGATCAATCGCTATGTTCCGGTGCCGGGGGCGGGGTGGCCCATGGCATGCTTCTGGTGCTCTTCGCCCCCCTCACCGAGCAACTCCGGGCTTCGGCGCCAGAGTTCGCGGCAGCAGGCCGCGCACACGGATGCCCAGGAGGTCGCGATGGACGACGGACGGCGCGAAAGGGTAAAACGCTCGGCCCAGGCGGTGTGGCCGTTCCTGATGGGGCTTCTGGGGCGCCTTGCCGGCGCCGCACTCAGCTCCTGGTGGAACGACCGGCACAGCCTGTAGCCGAGCACCGGTGTAACACCGTCCGACCGTTGCAGCGGTCGGCCGGCTCGCCCTCCGGGCGGGCCGGCAGTGGGGTCGCGTCTGCCAGGACGCGGCCCCACGTGTCGTGCAGCACTCTAGGCGCCTCCAGCGCTTGCCGCCTAGGGCCGTCGGCGAACTGGCGTGGGCACCCGGAGGACGGCCGTCGGTGGCGCGAGCGCTGGTCAGCCGCCGATGGCGGACATCGGGCGGTCCGGCTGGACGAAGGCCGGGTCGTCCAGGCCCGCTCCCGCCTTCTTGCCCCACATCGCCAGTTTCCAGATGCGGGCGATCTCCTCGTCGGGGGCGCCGGAGCGCAGGGCCGCGCGGAGGTCGGTCTCCTCGGTGGCGAACAGGCAGGTGCGTATCTGTCCGTCGGCCGTCAGGCGGGTGCGGTCGCAGGCCGCGCAGAAGGGGCGGGTGACGGAGGCGATGACGCCGACGCGGTGCGGGCCGCCGTCGACCAGCCAGCGCTCGGCCGGTGCGGAGCCGCGCGCCTCGTCGCCCTCGGGGGTCAGCTCGAAGCGGGTGCGCAGGGAGGCCAGGATGTCCCCGGCGGTGATCATGCCCTCGCGCTTCCAGCCGTGCTGGGCGTCCAGGGGCATCTGCTCGATGAAGCGCAGCTCGTAGTCGTGCTCCACGGCCCAGGCGAGGAGGTCGGGGGCCTCGTCGTCGTTGAGCCCCGGCATCAGGACCGAATTGACCTTCACCGGGGTCAGACCGGCCTCGCGGGCCGCGTGGAGGCCGTCGAGGACGTCCTGGTGGCGGTCGCGGCGGGTGAGGGTCTTGAAGACGTCCGGGCGGAGCGTGTCCAGGGAGACGTTGACCCGGTCCAGGCCCGCCTCCTTCAGGGCGGGTGCGATACGGCGGAGCCCGATACCGTTGGTGGTGAGGGACGTCTGCGGGCGGGGTTCCAGGGCGGCGACGCGCTCGACGATGCCGGCCAGGCCGGGGCGGAGCAGCGGCTCACCGCCGGTGAAGCGGACCTCCTCGACGCCGAGGGAGGTGACGGCGATGCCGACGAGGCGGACGATCTCGTCGTCGGTGAGCAGGTCGGGCTTGGCCAGCCATTGCAGGCCCTCCTCGGGCATGCAGTAGGTGCAGCGCAGATTGCAGCGGTCGGTGAGCGAGACCCTCAGATCAGTGGCCACTCGGCCGTAGGTGTCGATGAGCACGTGGGCCCCCTCCCTCGACGCGGATCACTCGTGCCCGGCTGCCTCCGAGCCTACGTGACGCCACCGACAACCCCGGCGACCGGATGTGACGAAGATGCGCGACGGCCGCGTCGCAGGGACCTCCAGGGGTCCGTACGACGCGGCCGCGCGATGCCGCGGATCAGTGGGCGCCGGTGCCGGTCAGGGACCGGACCTCCAGCTCCGCGTACTTCTTGGCGTCGGGCTCCTCCTTCGACAGGACGGTGCCGAGCCAGCCCATCGCGAACCCGAACGGGATGGAGATGATGCCCGGGTTCTTCAGCGGGAACCAGGCGAAGTCGACGTCGGGGAACATCGCCTTGGGGTCGCCGGACACCACGGGTGAGAACAGCACCAGGCCGACGGCGACGATCAGACCGCCGTAGATCGACCACAGCGCGCCCTGGGTGGTGAACCGCTTCCAGAACAGGCTGTAGAGGATGGTCGGCAGGTTGGCGGAGGCGGCGACCGCGAAGGCCAGCGCGACCAGGCCGGCCACGTTCAGGTCGCGGGCGAGGGTGCCCAGCGCGATGGAGACGACGCCGATGAGGACGGTCGCCCAGCGGGCCGCCCGCATCTCCTCCTTCTCGGTGGCCTGCCCCTTGCGGATGACGTTGGCGTAGATGTCGTGCGCGAAGGAGGACGACGAGGCGAGGGTGAGTCCGGCGACCACGGCGAGGATCGTCGCGAAGGCGACCGCCGAGATGGTGGCGAGCAGGATCGCGCCCCAGGCCGAGTCGACGCCGCCCAGGTGCAGGGCGAGCAGCGGGGCCGCCGTGTTGCCGGACGGGTTGGAGGCGATGATCTCGTCCTGGGAGATCAGCGCGGCGGCGCCGAAGCCGAGGGCGATGGTCATCAGGTAGAAGCCGCCGATGATGCCGATGGCCCAGTTCACGGACTTCCGGGCGGCCTTGGCGTTGGGCACCGTGTAGAAGCGGATCAGGATGTGCGGCAGGCCGGCGGTGCCCAGCACCAGGGCGATGCCGAGGGAGATGAAGTCCAGCTTGGTGGTGCCGTCGGCGCCGTACTGGAGGCCGGGCTCGAGGAAGGCGTCGCCCTTGCCGCTGTTCTCGGCGGCACTGCCCAGCAGGTCGGAGATGTTGAAGTTGAACTTCAGCAGCACCAGGAAGGTGATGAGGATCGTGCCGCCGATGAGCAGCACGGCCTTGACCATCTGGACCCAGGTGGTGCCCTTCATGCCGCCGATGGAGACGTACACGATCATCAGGACGCCGACGAGGGCGACGATGAGGATCTTGCCGGCGTCGGAGGTGATGCCGAGCAGCAGTGAGACGAGGATGCCCGCGCCCGCCATCTGGGCCAGCAGATAGAAGATCGACACGACGATGGTGGAGGTGCCGGCGGCGGTGCGCACCGGGCGCTGGCGCATGCGGTAGGCGAGGACGTCGCCCATGGTGTAGCGGCCGGAGTTGCGCAGCGGCTCGGCGACCAGCAGCAGGGCCACCAGCCAGGCGACCAGGAAGCCGATCGAGTACAGGAAGCCGTCGTAGCCGAAGAGGGCGATGGCGCCCGCGATGCCGAGGAAGGAGGCGGCCGACATGTAGTCGCCGGAGACCGCGAGCCCGTTCTGGAAGGCGCTGAACTGACGTCCGCCCGCGTAGAAGTCGGCGGCGTCCTTGGTCTGCCGGCCCGCCCAGACGGTGATGCCGAGGGTCGCGAGGACGAACAGCACGAACAAGGTGATGATCAGCGCGCGGTGTTCGCTCGCCTCGCTCGCGGCGAGGGTGACATGGGTGATCGAGGGGCTCATGCGCCGCCCTCCATACGGGTCTTGATGGCCTCGGCCTTGGGGTCGAGCTGGGCGGCGGCGTGCCGGGAGTACCACCACGCGATGAGGAACGTGGTGATGAACTGCAGGACGCCGAAGACGAAGGCGACGTTGATGTTGCCGAACAACTTGGTGCCCATGAAGCCGCCCGCGTAGTTGGAGAGCAGGACGTACAGCAGGTACCAGACGATGAACGCGACGGTCAGCGGGAAGGCGAAGGAGCGGTAGGAGCGGCGCAGTTCACCGAACTCAGCGCTCTCCTGCACCTCGGTGAACTCCTCGGGGGTGGGGAGTTTGTGTTGTCCTGTCGAGGGGGGCGGTGCTTCGGCGGCCACGGGGTCTCCTCGCGGTGCGGTTCGGTTCGGGCGGGGACGAAAGGCGAGTGTCCTCGCGCTTCCTGCCCAAGGGCACGGCGCCACGCGAGGACCGGTTCAACCGGTCGGCTCTTTCTTTTCCTCTGCCGTTTTCCGAAGACGTAACCGGCAAAACATTGCTGGCCAGCGAGAGCGCGGGATAGCTTCACCCTGCACCACCCCGTCATGTACCTGCCCGAGCACCACCCGTGTATCGGGCCGGTTTCGTTTCCGGATGATGTGGAGACCCCATGGCTCATCTGCGTTCCAGACGCCGGCTCGCTCTCGCCGTGCCCGTCGTGCTGTCCCTGACCGCCTCGCTCGGTTTCCTGCCGGCGGCGGCCTCGGCGGCCCCGCGGGCGGTGCCGGCCGAGCAGGCGACGGACGCGCCCGCCCTGGCGTACGTCGTCAACACCAGGGCGGACCGCCGCACGATCGCGTCGGTGGAGCGGGCGATCGCCGCGGCCGGCGGGAAGGTCGTGGTCACGTACGACAGGATCGGTGTGATCGTCGTCCACTCGGCCAACCCGGACTTCGGCAAGGAGATCCGTAAGGCCCGCGGGGTCCAGTCCGCCGGCGCCACCCGCACCGCGCCGCTGACCGCGGCCGGGACGACGGACGAGGGCGCCGCCGACTTCGTGACCGCCGCCGAGGCCGCGCGGACGGAGGCCGCCTCCGCGCGGACCCCCGGCAGCGAGCCGCTCGAGGCCGACCAGTGGGACCTGCGGGCGATCGGCGCCGACAAGGCCGCGAAGATCGACGACGGCAGCCGCAGGGTGACCGTCGCCGTGATCGACACCGGCGTCGACGACACCCACCCGGACCTCGCCCCGAACTTCTCCGCCTCCCAGTCGGCCAACTGCGTCGGCGGCAAGGCGGACACCAGCGAGGGCGCCTGGCGTCCGTACACGGCCGACGACTACCACGGCACCCATGTGGCCGGTGAGATCGCCGCGGCCCGCAACGGTGTCGGCGTCGCCGGTGTCGCCCCCGGCGTCAAGGTGGCCGGCATCAAGGTCAGCGACCCGGACAACGGCCTGTTCTACCCGGAGAACGTCGTCTGCGCGTTCGTGTTCGCCGCCGACCACGGCGTGGAGATCACGAACAACAGCTACTACGTCGACCCGTGGCTCTACAACTGCATGGACGACCCCGACCAGAGGGCGATCGTCGACGCGGTCAACCGTGCCCAGCTGTACGCGCAGAAGAAGGGCACCCTGCACCTCGCCGCGGCCGGCAACGACAACCACGACCTGGCCTCCGACGCCATCGTCGACGACTCCAGCCCCGACGACTCCACGCCGGTGACGCGCACCATCGACCCGAGCGAGTGCTTCGACGTGCCGACCCAGCTCCCGGGCGTCGTCACCGTCAGCGCGACGGGCGTGCAGAACCTCAAGTCGTACTACTCCACGTACGGCAAGGGCGTCGTCGACGTCGCCGCGCCGGGCGGCGACCGCCGCTACCAGCTTCCGGACACGCCGTCGAAGGACGGCCGCATCCTGTCCACCATGCCGAACGGCGAGTACGCCTGGCTGCAGGGCACCTCGATGGCCTCCCCGCACGCCGCCGGTGTCGCCGCACTGCTGAAGTCCAAGCACCCGTGGGCCTCCCCCGCCCAGCTGCAGGCGCTGCTGAAGGCCCAGGCGGACAACCCGGGCTGCCCCGAGACCTACGACCAGGACGGCGACGGCGCGCAGGACGCGACCTGCGAGGGCGGCCGCCGGGTCAACGGCTTCTACGGCTTCGGCATCGTCGACGCGCTGCGCGCCGTCAAGTGACCCACGCCGCACCGCACTTCCCGCCCGACCGTCCGACCGCACCCGTGAACGAACTGGAGACTTCATGACCGCGTCCCACCCGCGTCACCGCCGCGCGCTCGCCATCCCGGCCGGGATGGCCATGGCGACGGCACTCGCCTTCCTGCCGAACACCGCGGCCACGGCCGCCCCGGCCGCCGAGCAGCCGGCCGCGGCCTCCGCCGACGCGACCCCGCTCAGCTACGTGGTCAACGTCAAGGGCGGGCACGGCACGTCGGCGCACGTGAAGAAGGCGATCGGCAAGGCCGGCGGGACGATCGTGACGTCGTACGACACGATCGGCGTCATCGTCGTCCACTCCTCGAACGCCGACTTCGCGAAGACCATCCGCAAGGTACGCGGAGTGCAGTCGGCCGGTGCCACCCGCACCGCGCCGCTGCCGTCGGCGGCCACCGCGGACACGGTCACCCCGAAGGCGCTCAGCGCCTCCGAGATCGCCCGGGCCGAGTCGGCGGCGGCCGAGGGCCAGGACCCGCTCCAGGGCCTGCAGTGGGACCTGCCCGCCATCAAGGCGGACAAGGCGCACGAGAAGTCCCTGGGCAGCTCCAAGGTGACCGTCGCCGTCATCGACACCGGTGTGGACGACACCCACCCGGACATCGCGCCCAACTTCGACCGGGCCGCGTCGGTCAACTGCGTGTCGGGCAAGCCGGACACCAGCGACGGCGCCTGGCGGCCGGGCGCGCAGGAGAGCCCGCACGGCACGCACGTCGCCGGTGAGATCGCCGCCGCGAAGAACGGCGTCGGCATGACCGGTGTCGCGCCGGGCGTGAAGGTGTCGGGCATCAAGGTGTCCAACCCGGACGGCTTCTTCTACACCGAGGCCGTGGTGTGCGGCTTCGTGTGGGCGGCCGAGCACGGGGTCGACGTCACCAACAACAGCTATTACACCGACCCCTGGTACTTCAACTGCACGGACGACCCGGACCAGAAGGCGCTCGTCGAGGCCGTCACCCGGGCGTCGCGGTACGCGGAGCGCAAGGGCGCGGTGAACGTGGCCGCGGCCGGCAACGAGAACTACGACCTCGCCTCCGACGAGATCACCGACCCAGTCTCGCCGAACGACTCCACCCCCTCGGACCGGGTGATCGACCCGGACGAGTGCCTCGACATCCCGACCCAGCTCCCGGGCGTGGTGACGGTCGCGGCGACCGGCGCGAAGGGGCTGAAGTCGTCGTTCTCCAACTACGGCCGGGGCGTCGTCGACATCGCCGCGCCGGGCGGCGACTCGACGGCGTACCAGGCGCCGGAAGCGCCCGCCACCAGCGGTCTGATCCTGGGCACGCTGCCCGGCGGGTCGTGGGGCTACATGGCGGGTACGTCGATGGCGTCCCCGCACGTCGCGGGCGTCGCCGCACTGATCAAGTCGACGCACCCGCACGCCTCGCCGGCGCTGGTCAAGGCCCTGCTGTACGCGGAGGCCGACGCCACCGCGTGCACGGACCCGTACGACATCGACGGCGACGGCAAGGTCGACGCGGTGTGCGAGGGCCCGAAGAACCGCAACGGCTTCTACGGCTGGGGCACGGCCGACGCGCTGGACGCGGTGACGCGGTGACGCGGTAGTCGTCGCTCCCGCGGGAGCCGTGTGAGGTGAGAGGGGCCGGGCGATCACGCCCGGCCCCTCTCACGGCATAGTGCGGTCATGACTGATCTCGCGTCCGTATGGTCCGCCCTGGGCGGCGATCCCGCCCTCCTTCCGCGCGTGTCGGCCGTCGAACGGCCCGGTGTGCTGAACGCCCGGCTGCCGGTACGGGAACTGGCGCGCGCCTGTGTGGGCGCGTGCGCGCTGGCCGCCGCCGAGCTGGGGGCGCGGCGGGCGGGCGGCGAGGTGCCGGCGGTGCGGGTGGACGACGGGGCGGTGGCCACGGCGTTCGTCAGCGAGCGGCATCTGCGGGTCGACGGGCGGGCCCCGGAGACGTTCGCGCCGCTGTCGCGGTTCTGGCGCACGGCCGACGGGTGGGTGCGCACGCACGCCAACTATCCGCACCACCGGGCCCGGCTGCGGGCCGCGCTGGGCGTGCCGGAGGCCCCGGACGCGGTGGCGGCGGCGCTCGCGGAACGCTCCGCGCTCGAGGTCGAGGAGGCGGTGTGCACGGCCGGAGGGCTCGCCGTCGCCCTGCGGACGCCCGGGGAGTGGGCGGCGCACGCGCAGGGCGTGGAGGTCGCCGGGCGCCCCCTGGTGGAGCGCGAGCGGCTGGATGCGGCCCCCGCACGGGTGTTCGCCCCGGTGGGCCGGGATCCGCTGCTGCCCGCGGCGGGGCTGCGGGTACTGGACCTCACGCGAGTGCTCGCGGGGCCGGTCGCCACCCGTACGCTCGCGCTGCTGGGCGCGGACGTGCTGCGCGTGGACGCGCCGGGGCTGCCCGAGATCGCCGACCAGCACGCCGACACGGGGTTCGGGAAGCGGTCGGCGCTACTGGATCTCACGGCCGACCGGGAGGTGTTCGAGGAGTTGCTCGCGTCGGCGGACGTGGTGGTGACGGGGTACCGGCCGGGGGCCCTGGACCGTTTCGGGCTGACACCCCGGGCGCTGGCGGAGCGGCGGCCGGGGGTGGTGGTGGCGCAGGTGTCGGCGTGGGGGGCGTACGGGCCGTGGGGGGACCGGCGGGGGTTCGACAGTCTGGTGCAGGTGGCGACGGGGATCGCGGCGGTCGAAGGGTCCTCGGAGGGGCGGCCGGGGGTGCTGCCGGCACAGGCGCTCGACCATGGCACGGGGTACTTGCTGGCGGCGGGGGTGCTGCGGGCGCTCGGTGAGCAGGGGGAGGAGGGCGGGAGCAGGGTCGTGCGGGTGGCGTTGGCGCGGACGGCGGGGTGGTTGCTGGAGGGGCCCCGAAGCGGCGGGGCTTCCGCCGATGTGCCTGCGGCTCAGTGGCTCGCGGAGCGGGACGGTCCGCTGGGGAGGCTGCGGTACGCGCTGTCGCCGGTGGTGTTCGAGGGCGGGCCGCGTGACTGGGCGCGGACGCCGGGGCGTTGGGGAGCCGATTCGGCTCGGTGGGTCTGAGGTACCGCGCGGAGTTTCACTTACCGGCGTCGGCAGGGTGCCTCCCCCACTCTCGGTTCGCTCGAGCGGGAGGTGCCCCCACCGCCCACCCGTGCCGCCCTGGGGGTACCTCCCAGGCCCTTAAGGCACTGGGGGGAGGCACGACTGCCCGCAGCTACGGCGGCACGATTGCCCGCGGCTGCGGCGGCGCGACTGACCGCAGTCGGGAGGGCGGGCGCCGGCCCAGCCGCGCGACTGACCGCAGTCGGGGAAGCGGGCGTCGGTCCAGTGGTACGGCTGCTCGCAGGCGGGGCGCGGGCTTGCCCGCTTCTGTGGGGCCTTGTGAAGATCCTGGGGTGAGTCTGATGAGAACCGGGGCCGGGGTGGACGGTGCGCGAAGGAGCGGGCGGGGGCGGGCCGTTGCCGTGCTCGTGCTGGTGACGCTCGGGGCGGTGATACCGCTGTTCGGACCCTCGGCCGCGTTGCGGGGGACCGGGGAGGCCGATGCGCCCGGTACCGGGGGGATCGGCCTGCTGCGGGCGGTGTTGTTCGCGGCGTTGTCCATACCCGTCGGCGAGTTGTTCGTGCGGCGGCTGACGCGTTCCGTGCCCGGTGCTCCGCCCACCGAGCCCCGTAGTTGGTCGACCGCGGCGAACTCCGCCGGCTTCGTGGCCGCCCTCGGACTGGCCTCCGTGGTGGCCACCGGCAACCTGGTACCGGACGGCCTCGCCGACATCGACGTCGGCGGTCTCTACGACTCCGGGGACGGCAAACTCGCCCTCCTGGAGGTCAACGCCTTCCTCGCGGCGGCCCTGTGCGCCGCGTCCGGCCGTCCCGGTACCCAGGTGTGGCCGCTGGCCGCGGTGATGGCCGCGGAGGCGCTGCGCGCGCATCCGACGACCGAGTACAGCCCGCTCGTCGGCTCCGGGCTGACCCTGGTGCACCTGGTCTGCGCGTCGCTCTGGACGGGCGGCCTGCTGCACGCGCTGCGCACCCTGCGGCGGTGGCGGGGCGCGGAGGCGGGTGCCGTGCTGCTGGGGCGCTACGCGCGCGTGGCGGTCGTTCTGCTCGCCGCCGTCACCGCGACGGGCGTGTGCAGTTCGCTGCGCCGGATGCCGCCGGAGACGATCCTGGAGCAGCTGACGGACACGGCGTACGGGCGGGTCCTGCTCGCCAAGGTGATCCTGATGGCCGGGGTCGCCGTCCTCGCCCTGTGGGCCCGGATCCGGCTGGCCCGCGCGGAGGATCCGCTGACCGCCTGCTCCCCCGCGCGGGCGGAGGTGTACGCGCTCGGCGTGGTGGTCGCGGTGTCGGGGCTGCTGACGGCGCTTCCGGTGCCGATCCGCTGGTGAACGGGCGTGCGCGCCCCGTACGGGCCTTCCCGTCGACCGGGTGCGCGGGCCGCGCGGAGGGGCCTGACGGACGGCGGTGTCGGTCCCGGCCCGTATCCTCGTGAACCATGCTCGATGACCTCACGACCGCAGCCTCCTCCCCCGCCGTGTGGCCGGCCGCGTATCTGCAGGGGTACGCGGTCGTCGACGTGGAGACCACGGGGCTGGCCCGGGACGACCGCATCATCTCCGCGGCCGTCTACCGGCTGGACGCGCGCGGCGAGGTCGAGGACCACTGGTACACGGTGGTCAATCCGGAGCGGGACCCGGGCCCGGTGTGGATACACGGCCTGACGAGCGACGTACTGGAGGGGGCGCCCCTCTTCCAGGACATCGCCGCGGAGTTCGCGGCCCGGCTGGAGGGGCGGGTGCTGGTCGCGCACAACGCGGTCTTCGACTGGCAGATGATCGCCCGGGAGTACGCCCGCGCGCGCGGCGAGGCGCCGGTGAAGCAGCGGCTGTGCACCATCGCCCTCTCCAAGGAGCTGAAGCTTCCGCTGCCCAACCACAAACTGGAGTCGCTCGCCGCGCACTTCGGTGTCGTACAGGAGCGGGCGCACCACGCGCTGGACGACGCGCGGGTGCTGGCGGAGGCGTTCCGGCCCAGTCTGCGGGCCGCGGCGGCGAGCGGCCTACGGCTGCCGCTGCACGAGTGCCTGCCGCTGACCGAGTGGACGGACCGTCCCCGCACCGGGCAGCAGGCGAGTCCCGGCGGTTACCGGCCGGCCGGTTGGCGCCCGTCCCGCAAGCGGCCCGCGTGCCCGTACCCCAACCCCGGACGCTACGAGCCGGGCGGGCGGCTCAAGCAGGGCATGCGGGTGGCGTTCTCCGGGGACACCTCGGTCGAGCGGGAGCTGCTGGAGGACCGCGCGACGGAGGCGGGCCTGCATGTCGCCGGCAGCCTGTCCCGGCTCACCAGCCTCCTCGTCACCAACGACCCGGACTCGGGCACGTCCAAGGTGGTCAAGGCCCGGCAGTACGGCACCCCGGTCGTCGACGAGGCCGCGTTCGGCCAGCTCCTCGGGGACGTCGAAGCCGCGCCGGAAGACTGACCGGGGCGCCGGGCACGACCGTACGGACGGGTGATCGGCGGGCGACTCGCCCGCCGCCCGCTCGCCCGCGCCGGGCCGACGGCCCACCCTGTGACCCATGGCGACATGCGAAGTCTGCGGCAACAGCTACGGAATGACCTTCGAGGTGCACGCACAGGGTGCGGTGCACGTCTTCGACTGCTTCTCCTGTGCGATCCACCGCATGGCCCCGATCTGCGAGCACTGCAGGGTGCAGATCATCGGCCAGGGCGTCGAGGCCGACGGTCACTGGTTCTGCGGCGCGCACTGCGCCCGCGCGGAGGGAAAGGCGGGGATCGTCGACCGGGTCTGAATGGACGTACCCGCCTCAAAGCACCCCTCGGCCGAGTTGTACGGTCGTGGGGTGTACCGCTTCTTGTCGTCCCGCCAATGGGTGATCATCACGCTGGTCGCCCTGCTCCTCATCCCCACGATGATCTGGCTGGGCTTCTGGCAGATGGACCGCTACGGGGAGCGCGACGCCCGCAACCGGCTGGTCGCCGACGCGCTGGCCGCCGATCCGGTGCCGGTGGAGCGGCTGGCCGCGCCGGGGGACGCCGTGACCCGCGCCGAGCGGTACCGCACCGTGACCGCCAAGGGGCGCTTCGACACCGATGACGAGGTCGTCGTCCGCCGGCGCACCAACGCCGACGACCGGGTCGGCTTCCACGTCCTGACCCCCTTCGTCCTCGACGACGGCAAGGTCCTGCTGGTCAACCGGGGCTGGATCCCCTCGGAGGCGGGCCAGACCGCGTTCCCCGAGGTTCCCGCGCCGCCGCGCGGCGAGGTCACGATCAAGGGCCGGCTGATGCCCGACGAGACGACCGAGGCGAGCGGCATCAAGGACCTCGAGGGGCTGCCGGACCGGCAGATCATGCTGATCAACAGCGAGCGGGAGGCGGAGCGTCTCGGTGCCCAGGTGCTCGGCGGCTATGTGGCGCAGACGGCGCCCGAGCCGAAGGACGGCACCCCGGAGCGGCTCGGGGACCCCGGCAAGGAGAACTCCGCGCTGAACTACGCGTACGCCGTCCAGTGGTGGCTGTTCGCGGCGGCCGTACCGGTCGGCTGGTTCGTGCTGGCCCGTCGCGAGGCCCGGGAGCGGGCCCGCGCGGCAGCCGAGGCGGCGGACGCCGAGGAGACGGAGCCGGCGGCGGTGTAGCGGGCCCCACGGCCCCACCGGGGACCCGCGCCGGGGCGCGCCTCAGGGACACGCGCCGTAGCCGGGAATGACCGGTCCGTGCTGTGACCTGCGCTCCTCTCCCGGTTCGGGGCGTTCTGTGCGAGAGTGACGCGGCGTACCGGACGGGCCGTGCGCGCGGCTCTCCCCGAGGGCATCCAGCACAGCGAGGACGGTGATGCATGGCCGATGGCGCCATGACCGCGACGTTCCTCGCCGTGATCGGCGGGGCGTCGCTGCTCGCCGTCACCGCGCGGCGGCTGCGGCCGAGCGACCGGCTGCCCTCGCTGGAGGGCTGGGCGCTGGCCGACCGGAGCCTCGGCGGCGGCTGGACCTGGCTGCTGCTCGGCGGGACGGTCTACACGGCGTACACCTTCACCGCCGTACCGGGTCTGGCGTACGGCAACGGGGCGCCCGCCTTCTTCGCGGTGCCGTACACGGTGATCGTCTGCCCGCTCGCGTTCGTGCTGCTGAGCCGGTTGTGGAGCGTGGCCCGGCGGCACGGCTACATCACCGTCGCCGACTTCGTGCGCGGCCGGTACGGGTCGCCGCCGCTGGCGCTGGTGGTCGCGCTGACCGGGATCCTGGCGACGATGCCGTATCTGGCGCTGCAACTGCTCGGCATCCGCGCGGTGCTCACCGCGGGCGGGCTGTATCCGCACGGGGCGACCGGGGACCTGGTGATGGTGGCGGTGTTCGCGGGGCTCGCGGTGGCCACCTACCGGCACGGGCTGCGGGCGCCCACGGTGATCGCGGCGCTGAAGGCGGCGGCGGTGTTCGTCTCGCTCACCGCCGTGTGCTGGCTGGTGCTGCGGCGCTTCGGCGGGCCGGGCGCGGTCTTCGACGGGGCGGCCCGCGCGCTCGGCGGCACGGACACGGCGCACTCCCCGCTGCTGCTGGCGCCGGGGCAGCAGCCGGCGTACGCGACGCTGGCGCTCGGCTCCGCGCTGGCCCTGCTGATGTATCCGCACGTGCTCACCGCCGGGTTCGCCGCCGACGGGACGCGCACCCTGCGCAAGGTGTCGGCGGGGCTGCCCGCCTGGACGGCGCTGCTGGCGCTCTTCGGGTTCCTCGGCATCGCGGCCCTGGCGGCCGGGGTGCGGGCTCCGGCGGGCACCGCCGAGGCGGCGGTGCCGATGCTCGTCGACCGGCTGATGCCGGGCCCCCTCGCCGGGCTGGTGTTCGGTTCGATCGTGGTGGGCGCGCTGGTGCCCGCGGCGGTGATGTCGATCGCGGCGGCGACGAGCTTCGTACGGAACGTGTACGTCGAGTACGTGCATCCGACGGCCACGCCGAAGCGACAGGTGCGGGTCGCCAGGGCGGTGTCGCTAACCGCGAAGCTCGGGGCGGTGGCGTTCGTGTTCGGGCTGCGCGACCAGGACGCGATCAACCTCCAGTTGCTCGGCGGGGTGTGGATCCTGCAGATCTTCCCGGCGGTGGCGGTGGGGCTGTACACGCGGTGGCTGCATCCGCGGGCGCTGCTCGCCGGGTGGGCCGTGGGCATGGTGGCCGGGACGTGTCTGGTGGTGCGCGAGGGGTTCTCCTCGATCGTGCCGCTCGGCACCGGCACCGGACCGCTGGAGATCTACGCCGGGATCGCCGCCCTGCTGCTCAACCTGACCGTCGCGGTGGCCGGCACCGCCGTCCTCGCCGGCCTCGGCGTCCCGCGCGGCGCCGACGCCACCGGCCTGCCGTCCCGCCTGACGGCCGGGCGACGTCCACAGACGGGAGCGGACACGTGAGACGCGGACAGCACCCCCGGACCACCCTGCCACCCGCCCCGGCGCCCGCGGCGGTGCCGCCGAGGCCGCTCGGGCCCCCGTCACCGGCCCGGACGACGTGGAGCGGGAGGCCGGTGTCGCCCGCCTCTTCGAACTGCACTACTCCTCGATGCTGCGGCTCGCCGTGCTGCTCGGCGCGGACGACCCGGAGAACGTGGTGGCCGAGGCGTACTACCGGATCTATCGCAGATGGCGGCGGCTGAAGGACGTGGCCGCGGCGGAGGCGTCCTTGCGCTCCACCGTCTGCGACCTGACCCGGACGCGGACCGGCCACCTCCAGGCCGCCCGCCGGCACGAGGAGCGTCCGGCGGCCCCGCCGGACGAGACCGTGGCCTCCGCCGAGAACACCGCGCTGCTCCGTGACGACCAGCGGGTGCTGATCGACGCGCTCCAGCGTCTTCCGGCCCGGCAGCGCGAGGCGCTGGTGCTGCGCCACTGGCTCGGGCTGAAGGAGAGCGAGATAGCCGACGCGATGGGCATCTCCCGTGGTTCCGTCAAGACGCACACCTCGCGCGGTATCTCCGCGCTGACCCAGGCGATGGAGGCCCGGCGATGACGCACCGAGACGCGACTCCGTCGCGTGGCACCGGCCCGGACCGCACGGACCACGAGCCGGCCGGGCCGCGTCCGCCGGACGCGGAGCGGACCGAACGGGAACTGCGCGACGCCCTCCAGGCCCTGGCCGGCGGGGTGCTGCCCGACCCCGACGCCTACCGCACCGCGCGCGGCGCGTGGCTGCGCCGCGAACGCCGGCGGCGGCTCGTCCTCGCCGTGCTCGTCGCCGTCGTCTTCGCGCTGGCCACGCTGATCGGCCTGTGGGTGCTCAACCAGGCCCCCTCGGACCCCGGTGTCATCTTCTCCGGCGACGGCGCGGCGGCCGACGGCCCGTCACTCCCCCGGCTCCGACCCTGATTGCCGCCCCCGATGGCCGGGAACCCGCACCCCGTGCACCGTATCGAGGACTACGCGCTCATCGGCGACGAACAGACCGCTGCCCTGGTGGGCGCGGACGGCTCGGTCGACTGGCTCTGTCTGCCCCGCTTCGACTCGGCGGCCTGCTTCGCGCGGCTGCTCGGGGACGAGGACAACGGGCACTGGCGCATCGCCCCCGCCGGCGCGGACCGGTGCGCCCGCCGCTCGTACCGCGAGGACACGCTCGTCCTGGACACCGAGTGGGAGACCCCCGAAGGGGCGGTGCTGGTCACCGACCTGATGCCGCAGCGGCACCGTGCGCCGGACCTGGTGCGGATCGTGCAGGGCGTACGGGGTGAGGTGACCGTGCGCAGCACGCTGCGGCTGCGCTTCGACTACGGCTCGGTCGTGCCGTGGGTGCGCCGGGCGGACGGCCACCGGGTGGCGGTGGCCGGGCCGGACTCGGCGTGGCTGCGCAGCGTCCCGGAGGTGGACACCTGGGGCGAGGACCTGGCCACCGTCTCGGAGTTCACGGTGCGGGAGGGCGAGCGGGTCGCGTTCGTGCTGACCTGGCACCCCTCCCACGAGCCGCGGCCCCCGCTGGTCGACCCGTACTCCTCGCTGCGGCACAGCGTGAAGGACTGGCGTGCCTGGGCGGCGCGGTGCCGTTACGACGGCCCGCACCGGGACGCGGTCGTCCGGTCGCTGATCACCCTCAAGGCGCTCACCTACCGCCCCACCGGCGGCATCGTCGCCGCGCCCACCACCTCGCTGCCGGAGGAGCCGGGCGGGGTGCGCAACTGGGACTACCGCTTCTGCTGGCTGCGCGACTCCACCCTGACCCTGAAGGCGCTGCTGGCCGCCGGGTACCAGGAGGAGGCGGAGGCCTGGCGCAACTGGCTGCTCCGCGCGGTGGCGGGCGATCCGGCGGACCTGCAGATCATGTACGGGCTCGCGGGCGAGCGGCGGCTGCCGGAGTTCGAACTGCCGTGGCTGTCCGGCTTCGGCGGCGCCAGGCCGGTCCGGGTCGGCAACGACGCCGTGAACCAGCTCCAGCTCGACGTGTACGGAGAGGTCGTGGACTCCCTTGCGCTGGCCCGGCGTTCGGGGCTGTCCGCGCAGCCGGACGTGTGGGCGCTGCAGTCGGTGCTGCTGAAGTTCCTGCACACGGCCTGGCGGCAGCCGGACGAGGGGCTGTGGGAGGTGCGCAGCGGCCGGCGGCACTTCGTGCACTCCAAGGTGATGGTGTGGGTGGCCGCCGACCGCCTGGTGCGCGCACTGGAGGAATCCCCCGGCCTCGAGGGCGACTTGGACGGCTGGCGGGAGCTGCGCGACGAGGTGCACCGGGAGGTGTGCGAGAAGGGCTACGACCCCGCGCGGAACACGTTCACGCAGTCGTACGGCTCGCGCGAACTCGACGCCGCGCTGCTGCTGATCCCCCGGGTGGGTTTCCTGCCGCCCGACGATCCCCGGGTGCTCGGCACCATCGAGGCGGTCCGCGCGGAGCTGGGGCAGGACGGGTTCGTACGCCGCTACACGCCGGACGCGACGGCCGTCGACGGGCTGCCCGGCGGGGAGGGCACGTTCCTGGTCTGTTCGTTCTGGCTCGCGGACGCCCTGCACATGACCGGCAGGACGGAGGAGGCGCGCGCGCTGTTCGAGCGGCTGCTGGGGCTCGCCAACGACGTGGGTCTGCTGGCGGAGGAGTACGACCCGGCGGGCGGGCGGCTGCTGGGCAACTTCCCGCAGGCGTTCAGCCACATCGGCCTGGTGAACACCGCGCTCGCCCTGTTCGGGGACGAGGGGGCAGGATAGGGCCATGGATCTTGGACTGAAGGACCGGGTGTACGTCGTCACCGGGGCGACCCGCGGGCTGGGCAACGCCTCCGCGCGGGAGCTCGTCGCCGACGGCGCGAAGGTGGTCGTCACGGGGCGGGAGGAGAAGTCCGTCGCCGAGGCGGCGTCCGCGCTGGGGCCGGACGCGGTCGGGGTGGCCGTCGACAACGCCGATCCCGAGGCGCCGGCGCGGCTGATCGCCACCGCGCGGGAGCGGTTCGGGCGCTTCGACGGCATCCTCGTCAGCGTGGGCGGTCCGCCGCCGGGGTTCGTCGCCGACACCACCGACGAGCAGTGGCGGGCGGCGTTCGAGTCGGTGTTCCTGGGTGCGGTGCGGATGGCGCGGGCGGCCGCGGCGGAGCTGGGTGAGGGGGGTGTCATCGGGTTCGTGCTGTCGGGGTCGGTGCACGAGCCGATTCCCGGGCTGACCATTTCCAACGGGCTGCGGCCGGGACTGGCCGGGTTCGCGAAGTCGCTGGCGGACGAGTTGGGGCCGCGGGGGATCCGGGTGGTGGGGCTGCTGCCGGGGCGTATCGACACGGACCGGGTGCGGGAGCTGGACGCCTTGTCGGCGGATCCGGAGGCCACGCGGCGGGCCGCGGAGTCCCGGATTCCGTTGCGGCGGTACGGGACGCCGGGGGAATTCGGCCGTACGGCCGCGTTCCTGCTGTCGCCGGCGGCGTCGTATCTGTCCGGGGTGATGGTGCCGGTGGACGGCGGGGTGCGGCACGGGTTCTGACGGCCGGTTCGGTGGGTGCGGTGACGCTGGGGCGCTGTGCCGGGCGGCTTGCTGGTGCGCTGTGCCGGTGCCGGTGCCGGTGCCGGGCGGGGGTGGGTTGCGCGGCCCGGCGCTTGCGGGTGCCGTCGCGCCCACCCGTGCCGCCCTGCGGCACGATTGCCCGCGGACGCGGGGACGCGGGGACGCGGGGACGCGGGGGCGCGGTCAGGTTACTCGTTCCGGGGGGTGTTTCACGGATTGCAGGCGGGCCTCCGTGGGGAGGGTGGGGTGGCCTGTGGAGGTCCGGGCGTGGGTGAGGGGGCCCTTCGCCAGGGCGCGCAGGGCGGTCACCGGGTCGATGTGGGGGTGCAGGCGGAGGAGTACGCGGGTTCTGGGGGCGTTCCTGTGGCCGGTGAGGAGGACATGGGCCCGGTCCACGCCGTCCAGGTGGCCCGCCTCCTCGGCGATGGCCTGTTCCAGAGCCCTTCCACGCAGTGACGCGCCCTCGTCGTCGCCGGTGTCGAGCAGCACCTCGGCCGGTCGCCGCCGGCGCAGCACCGCGAGCAGCCACCACAGGGAGAGCAGCACCAGGACGGCGAGCACGGCGATGACGACCGGCCACCACCAGCCGTCGTCCCGCCACCGGGTCCGCTCGGCCTCGTCCAGCAGCACGTCGTGCCGCCCGTCGTGCGGCCACCAGGAGGGCACCGGAGCCCCCAGCCCGACCGCCAGCACGGACCCGCCGAGGACGAACAGCACCAGCCCCGTGATCCCGAGCAGCACCCGGTTGACGCCCTTGAGCATCCCTACCGCCCCTTCCGGCCGGGCCGCCGTACGCGCAGCGACAGCGAGGGCGGCCGGGCCAGGCCGAGCCCCGCCACGGCGTCGTCGAGCGTCGCGGTCAGGTCGGCCCGTACGTCGTCCAGTTCACGGAAGTGCGACACCACGCGGACGTCCGCGCGGGCGCGTTTCACCCTGACCCGCACCGACCGTACGCCGGCCACCTCCAGGGCCCGGTCCCGCAGCACCGTCGCGGCGGCGTCCCGGTGCAGTGCCGCGCGGACGTCGGGATCCACGGGGCGCATCGGCAGCAGGGCGCGCAGACCGGGGGTCAGGGCTAGCACCAGCAGCCAGAGTCCGAGGGCACAGGCGACCCCGGCGCCGGTCAGCACCCAGATGTCGTCCAGGGGCCGTTCGGCGAGTTGCCGGGCCAGTTCCCGGCGCCAGCCCAGCGCGGCGCGGTGGGCCCGCACCGCGACGACGTCGTACAGGAACGCGCCCGAGACCACCAGGGCCGACAGCGCGACCAGGCCCGCGGGGACCCGGCGGGCCGACCAGAAGCGCCGGTGGACGCCGGAGCCGCCGGGTGCCTCCGCGGGCGGCGGGTCCTTCTCCAGGACCGTGCCCTCGGGTCCGCTCATCACGTCCTCCCCCGGTCCGCTTCCGGCGCGGCCGTCAGGTGCAGCCGTTCGACCAGGACGACGACCTCCGGTACGTGCATCCCCGCCAGGGCGCGCACCCGGTCGACCACCTGGCGCCGCACCCGCGCGCACCGGCCGCCGATGTCGCCGGGGTAGCCGAGTTCGATGTGCACCCGGACCCGGGCGGCCTCGTGGCGCACCACCACCGTGGCGTGCGGCGGGGCGGCGCCCGGCGGCAGGGGGCCGGCCGCCTCGCGGGCCGCCTGCGAGGCGATCTTCGCGACCACCCGGTCGGCGATCCTGGTCGCCCCGCGCTCACCCGGCGCGACGGCGGCCGGGCCCCGGCCGGGCTCGACGACCGTGCTCACCGCCGTCACCGCCGCCGTTCGTCACGGGAGCGGAAGAAGTCACCGGGTTCCAGGTCTCCCTCGAGGAACCTCCCGACGACGAACCCGACGGCGCCCAGGGCCGCCACCAGCAAAAACGCCCCGAATCCGCCGAAGTATCCGGCGAAGCCCAATGCCATGCCGGCGATCATGCCGACCACGGCCATGTTCATGGTGTGCTCCTCCGCTCACCGAGCCTCACTGAAGGCGGGTCTCCGGCTCCTCGTCCTCCTCCTCGGGCAGCTTCACGTCGCTCACCGCGATGTTGACCTCGACCACCTCCAGTCCGGTCATCCGCTCGACCGCCGCGATGACGTTCTCCCGTACGGCCCTGGCGACGTCGGCGATGGACACGCCGTAGTCGACGACGATCTCCAGGTCGAGCGCGGTCTGCACCTCGCCGACCTCGGCCTTCACTCCGCGCGTCGCCGACTTCGAACCGCCGGGCACCCGGTCGCGTACGGCGCCGAAGGTCCGTGACAGGCCGCTGCCCATGGCGTGCACGCCGAGCACGTCCCGCGCGGCCAGCCCCGCGATCTTCTCGACGACACCGTCGGCGATGGTGGTGCGGCCACGGGTCGCCGGGTCACCGCCGCCGCGCCGGGTTCCCTGGCCCTTGCGGGGGGCGGTCTCCAAGAGGTTCTTCTCCGGGTCGGGGGCCCGTACCGGGCCTCCCTCGGTCATGTCGGTCATCGCCGTACGTCCCTTCGGTCGTCCTCCACCGACCACGGTATGCGTGGTTGCCCGGTACCGCGCCAAAGATGCGTCAGGCTGGAGGAATGACGGCGGACCGGTGGGCTCGGGCGGTGCGGCAGCAGGTCGGGCTGGGCAGGATCCTGGCCCTGGGAGGGCCGCACGACGGCACGTGGATCGCGGAGCGGGCGGCGGAGGCGGTGCTGCGGCGCGCGGTGGTACGGGACGCGCCGGGCGTACGCCTGGACGGTGTACGGATCGGGCTCGCCGGTCCGGAGGGGGTGACGGGCGAGCCGGCCGTGCCGCCTCCGCCGGGGGCGGTGCCGCCGGGGGTGCTGCGGCTGACCGTCGAGTTCGCGGCCACTGCGGCGCGGCCGGTGCCGGTGACTGCGTCGCTTCTACGGGAGGTGTTGACGGAAGTGGTGGTGGAGCAGGTCGGGTTGGCCGTCGGGGAGGTGGATCTGCGGGTGGTGGATCTGTTGGATACGGAGGCTGAGGTCGGGCCTGCGCCTGAGCCGGAGCGGGAGCGGGAGGCGGAGTCGCCACCGTCCTCGGACGGTGGCGACTCCGAGGTGGGTCGTGTCGCTGCGGCGGCGCTCGCCGTGCCGGGGGTGAGCCGGCTGACGGGGGTGCTGGGGCGGTCGGTTCACCTGACCGAGCACCGGGGGGACACCGGCCTGTCTCGTCGCCACGCGCGCGTGGACCTCGCGGTCGCGGCGGACGCCCGTCCGCTGGAGGTGGCCCGGAGGGTCCGTTCGGCGGTGACCGGATCGCTGCCGGACCGTCCCAGCGTGGCTGTACTGATCACGGCGGTCGACTGAACCGTCGGGAGGTCGTGCGGCCCGGCGCCTTGCGGGTGCCCCGGCGTTGGTGCGGGCCGGGGGTGTTCGCGCTGCCCGGCGCTTGCGGGGTGCCTCCCCCACTCTCGGCTGCGCTCGAGCGGGAGGTACCCCCACCGCCCACCCGTGCCGCCCTGGGGGTACCCCCAGGCCCTTAAGGCACTGGGGGAGGCACGACTGCCCGCGGGAACGGGGGCGCGGGTGCCCGCGGGAACGGCGGGGTGGGCGGGCGCGGGAACGGCGGGGGTTATTCGCCGAGGCCGGCCAGGTCGCGCAGGCGGCGGGACTGGGCGGCTCGTTCGGCGGTGCGCTGGTCGTCGTAGGTGCGGGTCAGGGCGCCTCGGAGCAGGGCCTTGGTTTCGATGACCGCGTCGCGGGGGGCCGCCAGCAGGGCCGCGGCGAGGTCCTGGACCGTCGCGTCCAGGTCGGCCGCGGGGACGGCGAGGTTGGCCAGGCCGGTGTTCACGGACTCCTCGGCCGTGACGAAACGCCCGGTCGCGCAGATCTCCAGCGCGCGGGCGTATCCGACGAGGCCGACCAGCGGATGCGTACCGGTCAGGTCGGGGACGAGACCGAGGCTGGTCTCGCGCATGGCGAACTGCACGTCGTCCGCGACGACACGCAGGTCGCAGGCGAGGGCGAGCTGGAACCCGGCCCCGATGGCGTGTCCCTGGACGGCCGCGATCGACACGATGTCGCTGCGCCGCCACCAGGTGAACGCCTCCTGGTACTCGGCGATGGTCGCGTCCAGCGTGGCGTCGTCGCGACGCGCCAGGTCGATGAACGACGGCTCGCCCTCGATCCCCTCGGGCGTGAACATCCGCCGGTCGAGCCCGGCGGAGAAGGACTTGCCCTCCCCGCGCAGCACCACGACCCGGACGGAGCCGGGCAGCAGCCTGCCCGCCTCGGTCAGCGCCCGCCACAGAGCGGGGCTCTGCGCGTTGCGCTTGGCCGGGTTGGTCAGCGTCACCGTGGCGATCGCGTCGTCGACGATGAGCCGTACGCCGTCCTTGTCGAGTACGGGACCGAGGTCCTGGGCGGACGAAGCCATGGGGCGCCTCCGATGGGTGCGGTCAACGTAAGTGACTGCACAGTAACCACCCGGCCGGTCGGTCGGCCGACCGGGTGGTCACCATCGGGTTCCCGGACGCCCGGGGTCAGGCCGAAGGGGCCCTTTTGCCCCGGGTCGCCCCGCCACGCCCTCGCAGCGTGACTCCCGATTCGCTGAGCATGCGGTGCACGAAGCCATACGAGCGGCCGGTCTCCTCGGCCAATGCCCGGATGCTCGCACCGGCGTCGTACTTCTTCTTCAGGTCTGCCGCGAGCTTGTCGCGCGCGGCGCCGGTCACCCGGCTGCCCTTCTTCAGAGTCTCGGCCACCCGTGCCTCCTCATGGGAAGTGCGCTCTGGTCTCCTCATGATCACCCCTCCGGGCCCTCATGGCCACCCATTCGGCAAGGTCGATGGGACAAGGTTGTGACGACGGGAGCGCGTCCCCACATACGGAATGAGAGATTCCAGGATGTACCGGCGGTACCTCCGAACGGGTTCCTCCGTGAAATGCCAGGTCAGAAAGGCGCGACGGCCGAGCCCCGGTTCACCGGGAGCTCGGCCGCGAAATCCGTGTAGGACACACCTCGGGGTGAGGAGATCTCACACGATTGATGGATCACCGATGGGCCGAATGATCCATACTCAGGGGATCACACCTTCGATCAACCCCGGCTGACGTCTCTCAGGCGAGGGCGACCAGGTCCGCGTAGTCGGCGCCCCACAGGTCCTCGACGCCGTCCGGCAGCAGGATGATCCGCTCCGGCTGGAGCGCCTCGACGGCGCCCTCGTCGTGCGTGACGAGGACGACCGCGCCCTTGTACGTGCGCAGCGCGCCGAGGATCTCCTCGCGGCTGGCCGGGTCGAGGTTGTTGGTCGGCTCGTCGAGGAGCAGCACGTTGGCCGAGGAGACCACGAGCGTCGCCAGCGCGAGACGGGTCTTCTCACCGCCGGAGAGGACACCGGCCGGCTTGTCGACGTCGTCGCCGGAGAACAGGAACGAGCCGAGCGTCTTGCGGACGTCGACGAGGTCGAGGTCGGGGGCGGCGGAGCGCATGTTCTCCAGGACCGTGCGTTCCGGGTCGAGGGTCTCGTGCTCCTGCGCGTAGTAGCCGAGCTTGAGGCCGTGCCCTTCGACGACCCGGCCGGTGTCGGGCTTCTCCGCCCCGCCGAGGAGGCGGAGCAGGGTGGTCTTGCCCGCGCCGTTGAGGCCGAGGATGACGACGCGGGAGCCCTTGTCGATGGCCAGGTCGACGTCGGTGAAGATCTCCAGCGAGCCGTAGGACTTCGACAGTCCCTCCGCCATGAGCGGGGTCTTGCCGCACGGGGACGGCTCGGGGAAGCGCAGCTTGGCGACCTTGTCGGACTTCCGCTCGGCCTCCAGGCCGGAGAGCAGCTTGTCCGCCCTGCGGGCCATGTTCTGCGCCGCGACGGTCTTGGTGGCCTTGGCGCGCATCTTGTCGGCCTGCGAGTGCAGCGCGGCCGCCTTCTTCTCGGCGTTCTGCCGCTCGCGCTTGCGGCGCTTCTCGTCGGCCTCGCGCTGCTGCTGGTAGAGCTTCCAGCCCATGTTGTAGACGTCGATCTGGGCGCGGTTGGCGTCCAGGTAGAACACCTTGTTGACGACCGTCTCGACCAGGTCGACGTCGTGGGAGATCACGATGAAGCCGCCGCGGTAGGTCTTGAGGTAGTCGCGCAGCCAGGCGATCGAGTCGGCGTCGAGGTGGTTGGTCGGCTCGTCGAGGAGCAGGGTGTCCGCGTCGGAGAACAGGATGCGGGCGAGCTCGACGCGGCGGCGCTGACCGCCGGAGAGGGTGTGCAGGGGCTGGCCGAGCACGCGGTCGGGCAGGTTCAGCGCGGCGGCGATGGTGGCGGCCTCGGCCTCGGCGGCGTACCCGCCCTTGGTGAGGAACTCGGTCTCCTGGCGCTCGTACTGCTTGAGCGCCTTCTCACGGGTGGCGCCCTGGCCGTTGGCGATGCGCTGTTCGTTCTCGCGCATCTTGCGGATCAGTACGTCGAGGCCGCGGGCGGAGAGGATGCGGTCGCGGGCGAGGACGTCGAGGTCGCCGGTGCGGGGGTCCTGGGGCAGGTAGCCGACCTCGCCGGAGCGGGTGACGGCACCGCCGGCGGGGATGCCCTCGCCGGCGAGGACCTTGGTGAGGGTGGTCTTGCCCGCACCGTTGCGGCCGACGAGGCCGATGCGGTCGCCCTTGGCGACGCGGAAGGTGGCGTTTTCGATGAGGACGCGGGCACCGGCGCGCAGCTCGATGCCGGAGGCGGAGATCACGGACAGACTCCAGGGCAGGTGTGGGTGGCGGTGGACGGCTGAGGGCGTTCCCGCCGTCTAATGCGCGAGGAGAATGGCCATGCGAGCCATTCTAACGGGGCCGTGCAACCACTTTTCCTGGGCGCGGACGCACCCGGCGGTCGCCGGGGACCGGCGCCGTCGCCGTCGTGCGCGCACGCGCGGCGGCGGTCCCGCGCGGGGCGACGGCATGGTGATGTCGGACACAAAGGGGCCCGGCCGGGGTGTACGTCGTCGTGGACGGCGGCCGGCGCACACCTCCGGGGCGCGGGGGTCCTGATGCCCCGAGGGCGGCGGCTGGAGCCTCGGCGCGTACGCGCCCGGGACGGCGGTCCGAAGCCCGGCATCCCGGTCCCGTCACCGGGCGGGCTCCGACGGGTGGCAGGAGCCGGGCGCGCGTCCGGAATCCGGATCCGCCGCCGGACGCGCGCCCGGCCGGGCCTCCGGACGGCGGGCCCGGGCGCCGTGGGCCGCCGGGCGCGTGCCCGGGGGCGGGGTTCGGACGCCGGGCGCCCGCGGGGCGGCGGGCCCGGTGTCAGCCGCCCGTGTGGACCTGGAAGGCGGCGCGGCGGACCGCCTTGGCCAGGGCCGGGTCGGGGTGGGCGGCGGCCAGGGCGACCAGGACCTGGACGGTGCGCGGGTGGCCGACGGCGCGCACCTCGGTGAGCAGCGCGGGGACGGTCGGCTGGACCGCGGACTCCAGGTGGCGGACCAGCAGCGGGGCCTCGCCGTGGTCGGCGACGGCGGCCGCGGTGTCCACCCACAGCCAGGTGGCCTCCTCGCGGGTGAGGACCTCGTGGGCGTCCTCGGGGTCGGCACCGTCGTGCTCGGCGAGCCACAGCAGGGCGTACGGCCGCAGCGTCGGCTCGTCGAGCACGGTGCGGACCTCGGGCTCGGCGGGGGCGCCGACCACGCGCAGCGCCTCGAAGGCGAGGCCGCGCAGCAGGGCGTCCTCGCCCCGGGCGGCCTCGATCAGCTCCGTGACGGCGCTGCCGACCGGCCGGGCGGCGAGCCAGGCGCGGTATTCGGCGCGGGCCGCGTTGGGGCGCAACTGGGCGCAGCCGCGCAGCATGTCCTCGGCGCCCTGCTCGATGTTCCCGGCGGGGCTCTGCGCGGCGACGCAGATCTGCTCCAGTTTGACCCACACCGCCCAGCTCCCGAGCGGGGTGAGCGTGGCCTGTCCGTCGCCGTAGGTGAGGGCCCCGACGGAGGCGAGGGCGCGCAGCGCCCAGTCGAGCAGCGGCTCGAGCGGGGCGTCGGCTTCGGCGGGCACGGCGGGCGCGGGCCGGGGCCGCTGGAGCGGCACCCTGGGTCTGAGCCCGGTCCCGGTCCCGGACCGGGCCCCGGCGGATCCGGAGGTGTGGGCCCGCGGTGCGTCCGGCCGGGCCGCGTCGGACCCGGCGGCCTCGGGCTGCGGAACGTAGTCGACCTCGCAGCGTTCCGTGCGGAGTTCCGTCACCCGCTGCTGGAGCAGGTCGAGGAGCTGGGGCACGGGGACCGGGCCGGCGGAGAGCTGGAGGAAGGAGAGGACCTGCGGCATCGCCGTGACGACCTCGGCGACGGCGGCGGCCTCGTACTCCTCGGGTTCCGGGTAGGCGAGCGACCAGGCGTCGCAGAGGGCGACCCAGCCGCGCAGCACGGCGCTGTCGTCGCGGTTCCAGGCGCGCAGCCGCCAGCCGGGGCGGGCGGTGTCGCCGTGCACCTCGATGAGGCCGGCCAGCCGGGCGGTGTCCCAGTCGGCGCGGACCTGCTCGGGGGTCAGGTCCAGGTCGCGGGCCGCCCGTTCGGCGGTCGCGTCGGAGAGGGTGGCCTTGCCGTCGGCGGTGGCGCTGTCCCCGCCGGGGCCGAGGGCGGCGTCGGCCCAGCGGGCGACGCGGGCCGCGGCGGCCAGACCGGAGCGTGCCATTCTGGCCAGCTCCGCCGGGGCCGGTGTGCCCTCCGGGGGGCGTGGCGCGGGGCGGCGCGAGCGCCGCTGGTTCATCGCTGTGGGGGCGGCGGCCAGGGGTCGCGGGCGGACGATTCGGAGCCTGGAGTCGCGCGGGATACGGGACGTCACGAGTGCAGTCTTCCTGTTGACGGTCCGAAAACCCAAACGGAATGCCGACGGCGGCGCCGGGACGGCCGGTGTCCCGGCCCCGGACGCGGTCGGGGGAGGGATTCAGGCCACTGGTACGGCCCTAAACGGAATCCTCGGAACCGGCTGTTCGGCGCTCCCTCCGCGCGGTCACATCAGGGGGGTGAGGAAGCGCCGCAGCGCCTCTTCGTAGGCCTCCGGGTCGGCGTTCCACATCGCGCCGTGCGGGGCGCCCCTGACGGTGTGCAGGGTGGTGGTGTCGGGGTGGTCGGCGGCGAGGCGGCGGGAGAACCGCCAGGGCGCCACCGTGTCGTCGGGTCCGTGGAAGATCCGCGTGGGGATCGCGATCCGGTCCAGATGGAGGGCGCGGGGCCCGCGGTCGCCGTACAGGCCGGTGCGGCCCTGGGCGGCGCGGACCGCGAGCGGCAGCAGCGCGCCCGGGGTGTGCCGGGCCGCGGCGAGGGCCCGCAGGGTCGCCTCCCAGCTGAGCACCGGGGAGTCCAGGACGAGACCGGCGACGCGTGCGCGCACCTCGGAGCGGGCGGCGGTGCGCAGCGCCATGGTCGCGCCGGTGGACCAGCCGTACAGGACGACCCGCCGGGCGCCGGAGTCCACGGCGTGGTGGAGCACCGCGTCGAGATCGCGCCACTCGGTCTCGCCGAGGTGGTTGAGGCCGTCCGGGGAGCGCGGCGCGCCGGGGTCGCCCCGGTAGGCGGGGGCGAGCACCGGGAAGCGGTGGCGGTGCAGGAACTCCATGAGGTTCATGGTGTGTTCCCGGGTGGTGCCGAGGCCGTGGACGGCGATCACCCAGGTGTCCCGGGCGCCCGGTACGAACCATGCGGGCAGGGGGCCGAGTTCGCCGGGAACGTCGAGGTCGGTGTGGTCCAGGCCGAGGGCGCCGCCCGGGTCGCCGACGTACAGGTTCGGGGTGAGCCTGGCCCGGTCGCCGGGCTCCGGGGTGCCGTACGTGACGCGTTCGAGGCGGCGCAGGACGGTGTCGGCGGTGTCCGGGGCGTCGGGCAGTACGGGGCCGACGACCGCGTGGAAGCCGTCGCCGGTGAGACCGTGGCGTCCGGGGCGGAGCGCGGCGAAGTCCCTGGTGAGGGTGATCCGGCCGGCGGCGGTGGCGTGGACGGTGAGTCCGGGTTCGGTGGGCAGGGGGCCGCCGGGGGGCATTCTGAGCGCGGCGTCGCTGGCGAGCCGGCCGGCGGCCACCGCGGTGGCGGCGGCCCCTATCACGGCGGTGACGGCTGCGGCCGTCGCTCTGGCAGTGCGCACGTTCTCCAGTGTCATGGGGGGACGGGTACCCGGCCAGTGGGCGCCGCACAGCCGGGCCGCGCCCGTGGCTTTTCCGGGCGTGGGGTGCCGCCCTCACGGGGGTGGGGTGCCGCCCTCACGGGGGTGGGGTGCCGTCATCGCGGGGGTGGGGTTTTTCGCCCCCGCCGCCCCTTCCCGTCCCGTCCCCGGGGGCTGCGCCCCCGGATCCCCTTGTCCTCAAACGCCGGACGGGCCGGAAGTGCCCGAGGTGCTGGAAGTGCCGGACGGGCTGGGACGCTGCCCGTAGCCCCGCATGCGGTCCCCCGCCTCCGTCAGTTGCTCCGGGGTCAGCAGGTGGGGGGACAGGCCCGGGACCGATGCCGCGGTCAGCCAGAGGCGGCACATCCATTCGAGCTGAGCCGTGCGGTCGTAGGCCTGGGTGAGAGTCGTGCCGTAGGTCACGGTGCCGTGGTTCTGGAGGAGGCAGCCGGTGCGGCCGTCGAGGGCGCGGAGCATGTGCCCGGCCAGTCCGTCCGTGCCGTACGTCGCATAGGGGGCGACCCTGACGGGCCCGCCGAGCGCCGCCGCCATGTAGTGGATCGGCGGCAGCTCGTCGACGAGCGTGGAGACGGCCGTGGCGTGCACGGCGTGCGTGTGCACGACGGCGCGCGCGCCGGTGGTGCGGTAGACGGCCAGGTGCATGGGCAGCTCGCTGGTGGGGACGAGCCTGCCGAGGACCTGCCGGCCGGTGAGGTCGACACCGGTCACGTCGTCCGGTGTCAGCCGGTCGTACGGCACTCCGGACGGTGTGACGAGGACGGTCTCGCCGACCCGTACCGAGACGTTGCCGGAGGTGCCGACGACGAGTCCGTCGGCGACGGTCCGGCGCGCGGTCCCGACGAGTTCCGCCCAGGCGCGCGCCTCCTCCTCGCGCACGCTCCGGGTGTCTTCCGCTTCCCGTCCGTCCCCTGGCCGCTCAGTCATGCCGCGATCCTGCCAGGCGGCCATCCGGCGGAGGGCCCGCCCCCTCTTACGGTCACCGTGATGCCCGTTCCAGTTCATCTTCCGTTCACCCTGGTTACCTACGGTCGACCAGCCAATGACCTCGAACGATTGCCTGGGTAAATGGAAAGCTTCTCGCTGATCCTCGCGATTGTGGTGGTAACCGCACTCGCGTTCGATTTCACGAACGGTTTCCACGACACCGCGAACGCGATGGCAACGACCATTTCGACCGGTGCTCTCAAACCCAAGGTCGCGGTGGCCATGTCCGCCGTGCTGAACCTTGTGGGCGCTTTTCTCTCGGTGGAGGTCGCCAACACGATCTCCAAAGGACTCGTCGACGAGTCCGGCATCCGTCCCGAGGTCATCTTCGCCGCGTTGGTCGGCGCGATCCTCTGGAACCTCCTGACCTGGCTGGTCGGTCTGCCGTCCAGCTCCTCGCACGCCCTCATGGGCGGCCTGATCGGTGCCACCGTCGCCTCCGCCGGCTTCGGCGCGGTCCACGGCGACGTCCTCGTCACCAAGGTCCTGCTCCCCGCGATCGCCGCCCCGCTGGTGGCCGGCGTCGCCGCGATGTTCGCCACCCGGCTGAGCTACCGGCTGGGCCGGAACACCGACGGCAAGGCCTCCGAGAAGGGCTACCGCGCCGGACAGATCGCCTCCGCCGGCCTGGTCTCCCTGGCCCACGGCACCAACGACGCCCAGAAGACGATGGGCATCATCACCCTCGCCCTGGTCGCCGGCGGCGCCGTCTCCCCCGACTCCGACCCGCCGCTGTGGGTCATCCTCTCCGCAGGCCTCGCCATCGCGATGGGCACCTACCTCGGCGGCTGGCGCATCATCCGCACCATGGGCAAGGGCCTGACCGACCTCCAGCCGCAGCAGGGCTTCGCCGCCCAGACCAGCGCCGCGACGGTCATCCTGGCCTCCTCGCACCTCGGCTTCTCGCTCTCCACCACGCATTCCGTTTCCGGTTCCGTGATGGGCGCGGGCCTGGGCCGCAAGGGCGGTGTCGTCCGCTGGTCGACGGCCACCCGGATGTTCGTCGCCTGGGGCCTGACCCTGCCGGCGGCGGCCCTGGTCGCGGCGCTCGCCGAGTGGGTCTGCGGCTTCGGCGACTGGGGCACCGCCCTCGTGGCCGTCTTCCTGGTCGCCTCCAGCGCCGCCATCTGGAAGATCTCCCGGCGCGAGGTCGTCGACCACACCAACGTCAACGAGCACGACGAGGCGCCGGACAAGGAGCCGTCCGGTGTGGTGACGCAGGCGATGGCCGCGGTGACCCCGCCCCCGGCGGGCATCGTGACCGACGACCTCTCGGCCACCATCCCGGCGCCGGCCCCCACCGACCCGGCGGCCCCGGCGGCCCCGCCGGCCGCGACCACCGTCTGACCGCGACCCGGTAGCCCCGGTACGAAGGAAGAAGAGCACCATGAAGATCGACTGGGCGGCCCTCGGTTCCGTCTTCGGCGTCAGCCTCGTGGTCACCGTGGCCCTGGTGGGCCTGTTCACCCTCGGCATCAACGGCCTGTCCCGCCGCGAGCGGGCCGCCGCCCAGGGCCAGTCCGCGGCCCTGGCGGTCACCGGCGCCTACGCCTGCTTCGCGGCGTGCGCGGCGGCGGTGGGGTACGGCATCTATCTGATCATGGCCTGATCACAGGCCGCATCCGTACGGGCGGGCGGTGCGGGAGCCTCGGCTCCCGCACCGCCCGCTCGCGTGCGCGCACCTCCGCGCCCCCGTGCGCGGGTTCCCCCACCGGAACCCCTCTGTGGGCCTCAGCACACTTCAGCCTCGCAGGTCAACGGCAAGTTGACGGCCCTTCCGGAGCCGTGGTGGACTGCCTCAGCCATTACGGCGGCAGGAGAGGAAGCCGGTGCGATTCCGGCGCGGTCCCGCCACTGTCACCGGGGTAGACACCCCGGGAGCCAGGAACTCTCACCGCCGGTCTCGTCGAACCAGGGCGTGGACACCCTGAGTGAGGACATAACGCCATGCGCGGCTGCCCGCCGAGGTCGATCAGCGACACACCGCCCCGCTCCGGGGCCACTCCCGCCGGATCCGTCACCGGCTGACCCCATGGGTGCCGATCGCGTGTTCGCGTACGGCGCCGCCGCCGGCCTCCTCGGCGACCTGCTGTTCGGCGATCCCCGCCGAGGGCATCCGGTCGCCGCTTTCGGGCGGGCCGCGGCTGCCGTGGAACGGGTGCTGTGGCGGGACGACCGGGGCCGGGGCGCGGTGCACACCGCCGTGTGCGTCGGCGGGACCGTCGCGCTGGGCGCCCTCGCCTCCCGCTGCGTGCGCTCCTCCCCCGCCGCCTCCACGGCCCTGACCGCCGTCGCCACCTGGGCCGTCGTCGGCGGCACCTCGCTGGCCCGTGAGGCTCGCGCCGTCGGGCGGGCGCTGGAGGCCGGGGACGTCGAGGCGGCCCGGGCCCGGCTGCCCCACCTGTGCGGCCGGGACCCGCAGGCCCTGGACGCCGACGGGGTCGCCCGCGCGGTGGTCGAGTCCGTCGCCGAGAACACCTCCGACGCCGTGGTGGGCGCCCTGGTGTGGGGCGCCGTCGCCGGGGTGCCGGGCCTCCTCGGGTTCCGGGCCGTCAACACCCTCGACGCGATGGTCGGCCACAAGTCCCCCCGCCACCTCCGCTACGGCTGGGCCTCCGCCCGCCTCGACGACGTCGCCGGCTGGCCGGGGGCACGGCTGACCGCCGTACTCGCCGCGCTCGCGGGACCGGACTCGCGCGGGGCCGTACGGGCGTGGCGCGCGGACGCGGCGAAGCATCCCAGCCCCAACGCCGGGCCCGTCGAGGCGTCCTTCGCGGGCGCGCTCGGCGTACGCCTCGGCGGCACCCTCTCCTACGGCGGGCGGGTCGAGCACCGGCCCGTGCTCAACGGCGGCGGGCGTGCGGTCGCCGTGTCCGACATCGACCGGGCGGTACGGCTCTCGCGGCGGGTCGGCTGGCTCGCGCTCGGCGCCGGCGTCCTCGCACGGAACGTCATGAAGGGACGTGCATCGTGAGCGGTGGGGGGCTGCTGGTCGCCGGGACCACCTCGGACGCCGGCAAGAGCGTGGTGACCGCCGGGATCTGCCGGTGGCTGGTGCGGCAGGGTGTGAAGGTCGCGCCGTTCAAGGCGCAGAACATGTCGCTGAACTCGTTCGTGACGCGGGAGGGCGCGGAGATCGGGCGGGCGCAGGCCATGCAGGCCCAGGCCTGCCGCGTCGAGCCGACCGCGCTGATGAACCCGGTGCTGCTCAAGCCGGGCGGCGAACGGTCCAGCCAAGTGGTGCTGCTGGGCAAGCCGGTCGGGGAGATGAGCGCCCGCGGCTACCACGGCGGGCGGCAACAGCGACTCCTCGGCACCGTGCTGGACTGTCTGGAGCGGTTGCGGGGCACGTATGACGCGGTGATCTGTGAGGGGGCCGGCAGCCCGGCCGAGATCAATCTGCGGCGCACCGACATCGTGAACATGGGGATCGCCCGGGGTGCGGGGCTTCCGGTCCTCGTGGTGGGCGACATCGACCGGGGCGGCGTCTTCGCGTCCTTCTTCGGCACCGTCGCGCTGCTCTCCCCCGAGGACCAGAAGCTCGTCGCCGGATTCCTGGTGAACAAGTTCCGGGGCGACGTGTCGCTGCTGGAGCCGGGGCTGGACATGCTGCACGGCCTGACCGGGCGGCGGACGTACGGCGTGCTGCCCTTCCGGCACGGGCTCGGCATCGACGAGGAGGACGGACTGCGCGTGTCGCTGCGCGGCACCGTACGGGAGTCGGTGGTCGCCGCGCCGGTCGGCGAGGACGTGCTGCGGGTCGCGGTGTGCGCGGTCCCCCTGATGTCCAACTTCACCGACGTGGACGCGCTCGCCGCCGAACCGGGCGTCGTGGTGCGGTTCGTGGACCGTCCCGAGGAACTGGCCGACGCCGACCTCGTGGTCGTACCGGGGACGCGCGGCACCGTACGGGCCCTGGAGTGGCTGCGGGAGCGCGGCCTGGCGGACGCGCTGAAGCGGCGGGCCGCCGAGGGACGGCCCGTGCTGGGGATCTGCGGCGGCTTCCAGGTCCTCGGCGAGCACATCGAGGACGACGTCGAGAGCCGGCGGGGGCAGGTCAACGGGCTCGGCGTGCTGCCCGTACGGGTGCGGTTCGCCCGCGAGAAGACCCTCACCCGGCCCACTGGGGAAGCCCTCGGGGAGCCCGTCGAGGGGTACGAGATCCATCACGGGGTCGCCGAAGTCCTCGGAGGGGACACCTTCCTGGACGGCTGCCGGGTCGGGCAGACCTGGGGCACGCACTGGCACGGCTCGCTGGAGTCGGACGGTTTCCGGCGGGCCTTCCTGCGCGAGGTGGCGCGGGCCGCGGGCCGCCGCTTCGTCCCGGCCCCCGACACCTCGTTCGCCGCGCTGCGCGAGGAGCAGCTCGACCGGCTCGGCGACCTGATCGAACAGCACGCGGACACGGACGCGCTGTGGCGGCTCATCGAGTCCGGCGCGCCGCAAGGACTGCCCTTCATTCCACCGGGAGCACCCGCATGAGCACTGTGTTGTTGTTGTCGACCGCCGACACGGACCTGCTGGCGGCCCGTGCCTCCGGCGCCTCCTACCGGATCGGCAACCCGACCCGCGTGGACGTGGCGGACGAGCTGCCCGCGCTGCTGGACGGGGCGGACCTCGCCGTCGTACGGCTGCTGGGCGGCAAGCGCGCCTGGGAGGACGGGCTCGCGGCGCTGAAGGCGTCCGGGATCCCGGCGGTGCTGCTCGGCGGGGAGAGCGTGCCGGACGCCGAGCTCATGGCCGAGTCGACGGTGCCGGCCGGCGTGGTCGCGGAGGCACTGCGGTACCTCGTCGAGGGCGGCCCGGAGAACCTGACCGAGCTGGCCCGGTTCCTGTCGGACACCGTGCTGCTGACCGGCGAGGGGTTCGAACCGCCGCACACGATGCCGGAGTACGGCGTCCACGGCTCCCGGGACCTCGTGGACGGCCGCCCGACGGTCGGCGTGCTCTTCTACCGGGCGCACGAACTGAGCGGCAACACCGCCTTCGTGGACACGCTGTGCGACGCGATCGAGGCGCGGGGCGCCAACGCCCTGCCCGTCTACTGTGGTTCGCTGCGCGGCGCCGACCCGAAGCTGTACGAGCTGCTGGCGAAGGCCGACACCCTGGTCGCCACCGTGCTCGCGGCGGGCGGCACGCACGCCTCGCAGGCGTCGGCGGGCGGTGACGAGGAGGCCTGGGACATCGGGGCGCTCGCCGACCTGAACGTGCCGGTGCTGCAAGGGCTCTGCCTGACGTCGTCGCGCGCCGCGTGGGAGGAGTCCGACGCCGCCCTGTCCCCCATGGACGCGGCGATGCAGGTCGCCATCCCCGAGTTCGACGGCCGGATCGTCACCGTCCCGTTCTCCTTCAAGGAGCAGGGCCCCGACGACGTCCCGGTGTACGTCGCCGACCCGGAGCGGGCCGCGCGGGTGGCCGGGATCGCCGTACGGCACGCCCGCCTTCGGCACAAGCCGAACGCCGAGAAGAAGCTGGCGCTCGTCTTCACCGCGTACCCGACGAAGCACTCGCGCGTCGGCAACGCGGTGGGGCTCGACACCCCGGCCTCGGCGGTACGGGTGCTGGACGCGCTGCGGGAGGCGGGATACGCGGTCGACGGATACCCCTCCGGCGGCGACGAGTTGATCCACCGGCTCATCGAGGCCGGCGGGCACGACGTCGAGTGGCTGACCGAGGAGCAGCTGGCCGCCGCGCCCGCACGGGTGCCGCTGGCGGACTACCGGGCCTGGTTCGAGAAGCTCGACCCGGAGCTGCGGGAGGGGATGCAGGAGGCGTGGGGCGAGCCGCCGGGGTCGCTGTACGTCGACGGGGAGGACATCGTCCTCGCCTCGCTCCGGTTCGGGAACGTCGTCGTGATGATCCAGCCGCCGCGCGGCTTCGGGGAGAACCCGATCGCGATCTACCACGACCCCGACATGCCGCCCTCCCACCACTACATGGCGGCCTACCGCTGGCTGGAGAACAGTTTCGGCGCCGACGCGATCGTGCACATGGGCAAGCACGGCACGATGGAGTGGCTGCCGGGCAAGGGGCTGGGGCTGAGCGCCGGGTGCGCGCCGGACGCGGTGCTGGGCGAGCTGCCGCTGGTCTACCCGTTCATCGTCAACGACCCCGGCGAGGGCACCCAGGCCAAGCGGCGCGGGCACGCGACGGTGGTCGACCACCTGGTGCCGCCGATGGCGCGCGCCGACACCTACGGCGACCTGGCGAAGCTGGAGCAGCTCCTCGACGAGTACGCGCTCGTCTCGGACCTGGACCCGACGAAGGCACCGGCGGTCCGCGCGCAGATCTGGACGCTGGTGAAGGCCGCCGAACTCCACCACGACCTGCACGTGGACGACCAGCCGGACGACGACGACTTCGACGAGTTCGTCATGCACATCGACGGCTATCTGTGCGAGATCAAGGACGTGCAGATCCGCGACGGCCTGCACGTCCTCGGCGGCGGCCCGGTCGGCGAGCCGCGCGTGAACCTGGTGCTGGCGGTGCTGCGCGCCTCGCAGGTGTGGGGCGGGCAGGCGAACGCCCTGCCGGGGCTGCGGGCGGCGCTGGCCGAACACTTCGGGCTGGTGGAGAAGGAGCTGCTGGCCGAACCGGGCGCGCCGGTGAAGGCGCCGGTGGAGCTGACGGACCTGGTGGACGGCCCGGCGCGGTCGGCGGCGGACGCGATCGACCTGCTGGAGCAGCTCTGCCGGCGGATCGCGGAGGGCATGGAGGAACGCGACTGGGCGGCCGACGCGGTCCCCGCGCTGGTACGCGAGGTGCTGGGCACGGAACTGCCCGACGCGGTGGCCGTGGTGCGGTTCGCGTGCGAGGAGGTCGTGCCCCGGCTGGCCCGGACGACGGACGAGATCGGGCACATCCTGCGGGCCCTGGACGGCGGTTACGTCCCGGCGGGACCGTCGGGGTCGCCCACGCGCGGGCTGGTCAACGTCCTGCCGACCGGGCGGAACTTCTACTCCGTCGACCCCAAGGCGATTCCGTCCAGGCTGAGCTGGGAGGTCGGGCAGTCGCTCGCCGACTCGCTGGTGCAGCGGTATCTGCAGGACACGGGTGAGTATCCGAAGTCCGTCGGCCTGACGGTGTGGGGCACGTCGGCCATGCGCACCCAGGGCGACGACATCGCCGAGATCCTGGCGCTGCTCGGCTGCCGTCCGGTGTGGGACGACGCCTCGCGGCGCGTGACCGGCTTCGAGGTCGTCCCGCTGGAGGAGCTGGGCCGGCCGCGCATCGACGTCACGGTCCGCATCTCCGGCTTCTTCCGGGACGCGTTCCCGCACGTGGTGGGGCTGATCGACGACGCGGTACGGGCGGTGGCGGAGCTGGACGAGCCGGCCGAGTCCAACTTCGTGAAGGCGCACGCCGACGAGGACACCGCCGAGCACGGCGACCGGCGGCGCGCGACGGCCCGCATCTTCGGCTCCAAGCCGGGCGCGTACGGCGCGGGTCTGCTCCCGCTGATCGACGCCCGGAACTGGCGCTCCGACGCGGACCTCGCCGAGGTGTACGCGGTGTGGGGCGGCTACGCCTACGGGCGCGGACTCGACGGGCGGGCGGCACGCGGGGACATGGAGACGGCGTTCCGACGGATCGCGGTGGCGGCGAAAAACGTCGACACACGGGAACACGATCTCGTCGACGCCGACGACTACTTCCAGTACCACGGCGGCATGGTCGCCATGGTGCGGCATCTGACGGGGGCCAGCCCTGAGGCATACGTGGGGGATTCGGCGACTCCGGACCACGTGAAGACGCGGACCTTGAGCGAGGAGACCCACCGGGTGTTCCGGGCCCGCGTGGTCAACCCCCGGTGGATGAGCGCCATGAGGAGGCACGGCTACAAGGGTGCCTTCGAGATGGCGGCAACCGTCGACTACCTCTTCGGCTACGACGCCACGGCCGGGGTCGTGGACGACTGGATGTACGAGAAGCTCAGCGCCGAGTACGTCTTCGACACGCAGAACCGGGACTTCATGAAGAAGTCCAACCCCTGGGCGCTGCGCGGCATCACCGAGCGGCTGCTGGAGGCCGCCGACCGCGGGCTGTGGGCCGAGCCCGACGCGGACACGCTGGAGCGGCTGCGCGCCACCTATCTGGAACTCGAAGGCGATCTGGAGGGCGACGACCAGTGACCACCCCCTTTCCGTTCACGGCCGTCGTCGGCCAGGACGATCTACGGCTGGCCCTGCTTCTCAACGCGGTGAGTCCCGCGGTCGGTGGAGTACTCGTCCGAGGTGAGAAGGGCACCGCCAAGTCCACAGCCGTCAGGGCGCTCTCGGCGCTGCTGCCCGAGGTCGCCGTGGTGCCCGGGTGCCGGTTCTCCTGTGACCCCGCCTCCCCCGACCCCGCCTGCCCGGACGGGCCGCACGAGAGCGGCGGGGGTGCCGCGCGGCCCGCGCGGATGGTCGAGCTGCCCGTCGGCGCCTCCGAGGACCGGCTGGTCGGCGCGCTCGACATCGAGCGGGCGCTGAGTGAGGGCGTCAAGGCGTTCGAGCCGGGGCTGCTCGCCGACGCGCACCGGGGGATCCTGTACGTCGACGAGGTCAATCTTCTCCACGACCACCTGGTCGACCTGCTGCTGGACGCGGCGGCGATGGGTGCCTCGTACGTCGAGCGCGAGGGTGTCTCCGTACGGCACGCGGCGCGGTTCCTGCTGGTGGGGACCATGAATCCCGAGGAGGGCGAGCTGCGGCCGCAGCTCCTCGACCGCTTCGGTCTCACCGTCGAGGTGGCCGCCTCGCGCGAACCCGACCAGCGGGTGGAGGTCGTGCGGCGGCGGCTCGCCTACGACGACGATCCGACCGGATTCGCCGCGCGGTGGGCCGACGAGGAGGCCGCCGTACGGGCGCGGATCGTGGCGGCGCGGGAGCTGTTGCCGAAGGTGCGGCTCGGGGACGGGGCGCTGCGGCAGATCGCGGCGACCTGTGCGGCGTTCGAGGTCGACGGCATGCGGGCCGACATCGTGATGGCGCGTACGGCGACCGCGCTGGCCGCCTGGGCGGGGCGGACGGACGTGCTCGCCGAGGACGTGCGGCAGGCGGCGCTGCTGGCGCTGCCGCACCGACGGCGGCGGAACCCGTTCGACGCGCCCGGTCTGGACGAGGACAAGCTCGACGAGACGCTGGAGGAGTTCGGGGGCGACGACGATCCCGACACCGATCCGGACGGGCCGGACGGGCCCGACGGGGGTGGCGGGCAGCCGCCCGCGGAGGGTCCGGAGAGCCCGGACGGCGGTGGTGACGTGGAGGCGTCGGCCGAGGCCGGGGAAGCCGGGGAGGCCGGGCAGCCCGCGGGGGCCGGTTCCGGTGAGCGGTCCCCGGTGGGTGCCGGCGAGCCCTTCCGTACCAAGGTGCTGAGCGTGCCCGGGATCGGTGAGGGTGCCGCCGGGCGGCGGTCGCGGGCGCGGACCGAGCACGGGCGGACGACGGGGGCGCGACGGCCCAGCGGTGTGCTGACCAAGCTGCACCTGGCCGCCACCGTCCAGGCCGCCGCTCCGCATCAGCGGGCACGGGGCCGGTCCGGGCCGGGGCTGGTGGTGCGGCGGGACGATCTGCGGCAGGCCACGCGTGAGGGGCGGGAGTCGAACCTCGTGCTGTTCGTCGTGGACGCCTCCGGGTCCATGGCGGCGCGGCAGCGGATGAGTGCCGTGAAGGGTGCCGTGGTGTCGCTGCTGCTGGACGCCTATCAGCGGCGGGACAAGGTGGGGCTGGTGACCTTCCGGGGGTCGGCAGCCGATGTGGCGCTGCCGCCCACGTCGTCGGTGGACGCGGCCGCGGCGCGGCTGGAGTCACTGCCGACCGGTGGGCGGACCCCGCTGGCGGCGGGGCTGCTCAAGGCGCACGACGTACTGCGGGTGGAGCGGCTGCGGGACCCCGCGCGGCGGGCGCTGGTCGTGGTGGTGACGGACGGGCGGGCGACCGAAGGAGGGGCGGCGCGAAGCGCCTCCGGCCGGGGCGGTGGTCGGGCGGCGGGTGGGACGGAGCCGGTGGCGCTGGCCTCGCGTGCGGCGCGGTTGTTCGCCGCCGAGGGTGTCGCGTCGGTGGTCGTGGACTGCGAGTCGGGGCCGGTGCGGCTGGGGCTCGCCGGGCGGCTGGCCGGTGAGCTGGGCGGCAGTGCCGTGACGCTGGACGAGTTGCGGGCCGACTCGATCGCCGGGTTGGTGAAGGACGTGCAGAGGAGGGCCGCGTAGTGCCGAAGGGACAGCCGAGTGTCGTACCGGACGACGGGCTGACGACGCGACAGCGACGCAACCGTCCGCTGGTCGTCGTGCACACGGGCATCGGGAAGGGCAAGTCGACCGCCGCGTTCGGGCTCGCCCTGCGGGCCTGGAACCAGGGGTGGCCGATCGGGGTGTTCCAGTTCGTCAAGTCGGCGAAGTGGAAGGTCGGCGAGGAGAACGCGCTGCGGGTGCTGGGTGCCTCCGGTGAGGGCGGGACCGTCGACTGGCACAAGATGGGCGAGGGCTGGTCCTGGGTCCAGCGCGACGCGCAGATGGACAACGAGGAGAAGGCCCGCGAGGGCTGGGAGCAGGTCAAGCGGGACCTCGCCGCCGAGACGTACAAGCTCTATGTGCTCGACGAGTTCGCCTACCCGATGCACTGGGGGTGGGTGGACACCGACGAGGTCGTGTCCGTGCTGCGGGATCGGCCGGGGACGCAGCACGTGGTGATCACGGGGCGGAACGCGCCGGAGAAGCTGGTCGGGTTCGCCGACCTCGTGACCGACATGTCCAAGGTGAAGCACCCCATGGATGCCGGGCAGAAGGGGCAGAGGGGCATCGAGTGGTGAGTTCCGTCCCACGGCTGGTGATCGCCGCGCCCTCGTCGGGGAGCGGCAAGACCACCGTCGCCACGGGGTTGATGGCCGCGCTGTCCGCGCGGGGGTTCGCCGTGTCTCCGCACAAGGTGGGGCCCGACTACATCGATCCCGGGTACCACGCGCTGGCCACCGGGCGGGTGGGGCGGAACCTCGACGCGTATCTGTGCGGGCCGGAGCTGGTGGCTCCGCTGTTCGCGCACGGTGCGGACGGGTGTGACATCGCCGTCGTCGAGGGTGTGATGGGGCTGTACGACGGGGCCGCGGGGGAAGGGGAGCTGGCGTCGACCGCGCAGGTGGCGAAGCTGCTGCGGGCGCCGGTCGTGCTGGTCGTCGACGCGTCGTCGCAGTCGCGGTCGGTGGCGGCGCTGGTGCACGGGTTCGTGAGCTGGGATCCGGAGGTGCGGGTCGGGGGTGTGATCCTGAACAAGGTCGCCTCGGACCGGCATGAGGGGTTGTTGCGGGAGGCGTTGGACTCCGTCGGGGTGCCGGTGCTGGGGGTTCTGCGGCGGGCCGCTCAGGTGGAGACGCCGTCTCGGCATCTGGGGCTGGTGCCGGTGGCTGAGCGGGGTGCTGTGGCTGTCGAGGCCGTTTCCGCGATGGCCGCGCAGGTGGCCGGCGGGTGTGATCTGTCGGCGTTGGTCTCGCTTGCTCGGAGTGCGGGGCCCTTGGCGGGTGCGGGGTGGGATGCGGGTGAGGTTTTGGTTTCCTCGCCCCCGCCGCCCCTTCCCTCCCCCACTCTCGGCTTCGCTCGAGCGGGGGGACCCCCATCGTCCCCGGGGGCTGCGCCCCCGGACCCCCGTTCGGCCCTGGACGGGCCTCGTCCTCAAGCTCCCCCAGAGGGGGTACCCCCAGACGGGCTGGTTGTGGCTGTTGCCGGTGGGGCTGCGTTCACGTTCTCGTATGCCGAGCATGGTGAGTTGCTCTCCGCCGCCGGGGCCGAGGTCGTCACCTTTGATCCGTTGCGGGACGAGGAGCTGCCGGAGGGGACTGCCGGGCTGGTCATCGGTGGGGGGTTTCCCGAGGTGTACGCCTCCGAGCTGTCCGCCAACGAGTCGCTGCGCAAGGCCGTTGCCGAACTCGCCCTCAGCGGTGCTCCCGTCGCCGCCGAGTGCGCCGGACTGCTGTATCTGTGCCGGGAGCTGGACGGGCTGCCCATGTGCGGGGTGCTGGACGCCTCCGCGCGGATGTCGGAGCGGTTGACGCTGGGGTACCGGGACGCGGTCGCCGTGAGCGACAGCGCGCTGGCCGCCGCCGGGACGCGGATGCGGGGGCACGAGTTCCACCGGACCGTCGTCGAACCGGGGGCGGGCGACGCCCCCGCCTGGGGGATGCGGGCGCCCGAGCGGCGCGTCGAGGGATTCGTACAGCGCGGTGTGCACGCGAGCTATCTGCACACGCACTGGGCGTCCGAGCCCGGTGTCGCCCGTCGGTTCGTGGAGAGGTGCCGGACATCATGAGCAGCAGGCTGATCGGGGTCGGGGTCGGGCCCGGGGACCCGGAGCTGGTGACCGTCAAGGGGGTCAACGCGCTGCGGGCCGCGGACGTCGTCGTCGTACCGGTGCTGGACAGCGGTGAGCGGGGGCGGGCCGAGGCGACCGTGCTGCACTACGTGCCCGCCGAGAAGGTCGTCCGGGTGGTGTTCGCGCTGAACGAGCGGACCGACCGGGCGCGGCGCGAGGCCGCCTGGGACGCCGCCGGTGAGCGGGTCGCCGGGCTGCTGCGGGAGCACGGGTCCGTCGCCTTCGCGACCATCGGGGACCCCAACGTGTACTCGACGTTCACGTATCTCGCCCAGACCCTCGTGGAGCTGGTGGCGGACACCGTCGTCGAGACCGTTCCGGGGATCACCGCCATGCAGGACCTCGCGGCGCGTTCCGGGGCGGTGCTGACCGAGGGGACCGAGCCGCTCACGCTGGTTCCGGTGACCGCGGGGGCCGCCGTGCTCAAGGACGCGCTGGCCGGGCCCGGGACCGTCGTCGCGTACAAGTTCGGGCGGCAGGCCGGTGAGGTCGCCGAGGCGCTGCGGGAGACCGGGCGGATCGGGGACGCGGTGTGGGGGTCGGCGCTCGGGCTGCCGGAGGAGTCGGTGCGGCCGGCCGCCGAGCTGGACGGGGCGCCGCTGCCGTACCTGTCGACGCTCATCGCGCCGCCGCGGCGGGACGGCGGGCGGGGCGGCAAGCTGTGAGCCGGGCCGGGTCGTGCTCAGTGCGCGGTGCCCACCACCAGCCAGATGAACAGCGCGCCCGCGATCGTGCACAGCAGGGTGGAGCGGGCCGGGTGTTCATGGTGGGCCTCGGGCAGGATCTCGGCGGCCGCGAGGTAGAGCAGGGCGCCGCCGAACAGGCCGAGGTAGCCGCCGAGCAGGGGCTCGGGGATGGTGAAGAACAGCGTCGACGCGGCTCCTGCGACCGGTGCCGCCGCGTCCGCGAACAGCATCGTCAGCGCGCGGCGGCGGGCGTTTCCGTAGACGCGCGTGAGCGTGTACGTGTTGAAGCCGTCCGCGAAGTCGTGGGCGATCACGGCCACCGCGACGGCGGCGCCCATGCCCTCGTCGACCTGGAAGGCGGCGCCGATCGCCACGCCGTCCATGGCGCTGTGGCCGACCATCGCGGCGGCGGCCGTGAGGCCCACCTCGGGCGTGCGGCCGTTCGTCTCCTCGGCGCCGTGCGCGGCCTGCCGGTGCGCCAGCAGGCGTTCCACCAGATGGGCCAGCAGGAAGCCGGCGACGAAGAGCAGCAGGGCCGCGGGGACGCCGTACACCTCGGTGCCGGCCGCCTCCAGGGACTCCGGGAGGAGTTCGAGGCCGACGACGCCGAGCATCAGGCCGCCGGCCAGGCCCAGCACCAGGTGACGGCGGTCGGTCACGCGGTGTGCCGACCAGCCGCCGGCCAGCGTCATCAGGAACGCGCCGAGCGCTACGAGGACCGCCATGTGTTCTTCGTATCCGATCGGCGCCCGTTCGCGCACGCGTGACAGCCGCTCACCACCCACCGAATGTGACCACGCACAGGAGAGGACCGATTTCCATGGCCGACGCCCCCACCGGCAAGGTGACCTTCGTCGGGGCCGGGCCCGGCGCCGCCGATCTGCTGACGTTCCGCGCCGCCCGCGCCATCGCCGAGGCCGATGTCGTGATCTGGGCCGCCAGCCTGGTGCAGGAGGAGGTCCTCCAGCACGCCCGGGAGGGCGCGGAGATCCTCGACTCGGCGACGATGTCCCTGGAGGACGTCGTGGCCGTCTACGAGCGGGCCCGCGCGGAGGGGCTGAGGGTCGCGCGGATCCATTCGGGCGACCCCGCGCTGTGGGGCGGGACGCAGGAGCAGGTCGACCGGTGCGCGGAGCTCGGCATCGCGACGGAGGTCGTGCCCGGGGTGTCGTCCTTCTCGGCCGTCGCGGCGCTCGCGCAGCGCGAGCTGACCATCCCCGAGGTGGCGCAGTCCGTGGTGCTGACCCGGCTCGGCGGCGGCAAGACGCCGATGCCGCCGGGTGAGGAGGTCCGCGAGTTCGCGCGGCACGGCACCACCATGGCGGTCTTCCTGTCGGCCGCCCGCAGCGGGCAGCTGGTGCGGGAGCTGCTGGAGGGCGGCTATCCGACGTCCACACCGGTCGTCGTCGCCTACCAGGCGACCTGGCCGGAGGAGCTGGTCGTGAAGTGCACGATCGGCACGCTGGAGGAGACGGTCAAGGAGCACAAGCTGTGGAAGCACACGCTGTTCCTGGTCGGTCCGGCGCTCGACGCGCACGGCACCCGCTCGCACCTGTACCACCCGGGTCACTTCCACGGCTTCCGCAAGGCCGATCCGGAGGCGCGGCGGGCGTTGCGTTCGCGGGGTGCGAGCACATGATCACCGTGGTCGGGATGGGGGCCGGGGCGACGGTCGACGCCGAGGTGGCGGCGGGGGCGGAGCTGGTCGTCGGCGGGCGGCGGCACCTGGACGCCGTACGGCTGCCGGAAGGGGCCGAGCGGGTCGTGCTCGGGCCGCTGGCGCCCGCGCTCGACACCGTGGAGAAGTACCTCGCCGAGGAACGGCCGGTCGTGGTGCTGGCCTCCGGGGACCCCGGGTTCTTCGGGATCGTGCGGGCGCTGGCCGAGCGGTTCGGGCCGGAGCGGCTCGATGTGCGGCCCGGTGTCTCCTCCGTCGCCGCCGCGTTCGCGCGGACCGGGCTGACGTGGGACGACGCCGTGGTGGTGAGCGCGCACGGGCGGGATCCGCGGACGGCGGTGCATCTGTGCCGGGCGCATCCGAAGGTCGCCGTGCTGACGGGCCCCGGGGCCGGTCCGGCCGAGCTGGGGGCGGCGCTGCGGGACACCGGGCGGGTGCTGGTCGTCGCCTCCGCTCTGGGTTCCGCCGAGGAGCGGGTGGAGCGGGTGACGCCCGCCGAGGCCGCCGTGCGGGACTGGGGTGCGGCGGTGAGCGTGGTGCTGTGCCTGGACGAGGCGCGGGCGCTGGGGCCCGTACGGACCGTCGCGGGCGGGGCGGGGCGGCCCGCCGGCTGGGCGCTGGACGAGGCGGAGTTCGACCACCGCGACTCCATGATCACCAAGTTCGAGGTGCGGGCCCTGGCCCTGGCCCGGCTCGGGCCGCGCCCCGGTGAGCTGATGTGGGACGTCGGCGCGGGGTCGGGGTCCGTGGCCGTGGAGTGCGCGCGGCTCGGGGCCGCCGTCACCGCCGTCGAGAAGGCGGCGGACGGGGTGGCGCGGATCCGCGCCAACGCCGCCGCGCACGGGGTCGACGTGCGCGTGGTGCACGGGGCGGCGCCGGACGTGCTGGCCGGTCTCGGCGAGGAACCCGACGCGGTGTTCGTCGGCGGGGGCGGGCGGGAGCTGCCGGCGGTCGTCACGGCGTGCGCGCGGCGGGCCCGGCGGACGGTCGTCGTCGCCATGGCCGCGCTCGACCGGGTGCCGGCGGCCCGTGCGGCGCTGACGGACGCCGGTTTCTCCTGCGACGGCGTGCTGGTGCAGTCGTCGAGGCTCGCGCCGCTGCCCGGGGACGTGACCCGGCTCGCGGCGACCAATCCTGTTTTCCTGCTGTGGGGCGTCAGGCTCCCGGCGCACAACGAAGGAGTCGACGAGTGATCGGCCTCATCTCCGCCACCGCCGCCGGAGCGGCCGCGCGGGACCGGCTGGCCGCCGTGTGGCCGGACCGTACACGCGTGTACGAGGGTCCCGTGCCGGACGCCGTACGGGCCGCGTTCGCCGAGTGCGAGCAGCTCGTGTGCTTCCTCGCCACGGGGGCCGTGGTGCGGCTGGTGGCGCCGCTGCTGGGCGGCAAGGCGAGCGATCCGGGTGTCGTCTGCGTCGACGAGGGCGGACGGTTCGCGGTGTCGCTGGTCGGCGGGCACGGCGGCGGGGCGAACGAGCTGGCCCGCGCGGTCGGCGAGGTGCTGGGCGCCGAGCCGGTGGTGACGACGGCGACCGACGCGGCCGGTCTGCCGGGTCTGGACACCCTCGGGCTGCCGGTGGAGGGGAACGTCGCCGCCGTGTCGCGGGCCCTGCTGGACGGCGAGGCGGTGGCGCTGCGCGCCGAGGTGGCCTGGCCGCTGCCGCCGCTCCCGGTCGCGGACGAGGGCGCGTACACGATCCGGGTCACGGACCGGCTGGTCGAGCCGGGCGAGCGGGAGGCGGTGCTGCGGCCGCCGACCCTCGTCGTCGGCGTCGGCGCCTCGAAGAGCGCCCCCGTGGACGAGGTGCTCGGCCTGGTCGAGGACGCCCTGCGCGGGGCCGGGCTGTCGGCGGCGTCGGTCGCCGCGCTGGCCACCGTGGACGCCAAGGCCGGCGAGCCCGGCATCGTGGAGGCGGCGCGGCGGCTCGGGGTGCCGCTGGTGACGTACGCGGCCGAGGAACTGGCGCGCGTCGAGGTGCCCAACCCGTCGGACGCGCCGCTCGCCGCCGTCGGCACCCCCTCGGTCGCGGAGGCCGCCGCGCTGGCGGGCGGGGGCGAACTCCTCGTGCCGAAGCGGAAGTCGGCGGCCCGGCCCGCGATGGCGACCTGTGCCGTCGTACGGCGGCCGGGGCGCGGGCGGCTCGCGGTGGTGGGGCTGGGGCCGGGGGCCCGGGACCTGCTCACCCCGCGGGCGAAGGCCGAACTGCGGCGCGCCTCCGTGCTGGTGGGGCTCGACCAGTACGTCGACCAGATCCGCGATCTGCTGCGGCCGGGCACGCGGGTGCTGGAGTCCGGTCTCGGGGCGGAGGAGGAGCGGGCCCGGACGGCCGTCGCCGAGGCCCGGCGCGGGCGGGCGGTCGCGCTGATCGGCAGCGGGGACGCCGGGGTGTACGCCATGGCGTCCCCGGCGCTCGCGGAGGCGTCCGACGACATCGACGTGGTCGGGGTGCCGGGCGTGACGGCGGCGCTGGCGGCCGGGGCGGTCCTGGGGGCGCCGCTGGGCCACGACCACGTGTCGATCAGCCTGTCCGACCTGCACACGCCGTGGGAGGTCATCGAGCGGCGGGTGCGGGCGGCGGCCGAGGCGGACCTCGTGGTGACGTTCTACAACCCGCGCAGCCGGGGCCGTGACTGGCAGCTGCCGAAGGCGCTCGCGATCCTCGCGGAGCACCGGGAGCCGGCCACGCCGGTCGGGGTGGTGCGCAACGCGTCCCGCGCGGACGAGTCGAGCCGGCTGACCACGCTGGCCGGACTGGACCCGGCGACGGTCGACATGATGACGGTCGTGACCGTGGGCAACACGGCGACCCGTGAGATCGCGGGGCGCATGGTCACCCCGCGCGGCTACCGCTGGCAGGAGGAGGCACGGTGAACCGTGTGGTGCACCCCATCGAGCAGGAGTCCTTCCGGCGGCTGCGCGCCCGCCTCGACACCTCGCGCTTCCCGCCGCTGACCCGGGCGGTGGTGGAGCGGGTCATTCATTCCGCGGCCGACCTGGAGTACGCGTCCGATCTCGTCATGGACGAGGGCGAGTTGACGAAGGCGCACGCCGCGCTGCACGCCGGGGCGCCGGTCGTGGCGGACGTGGAGATGGTCGCGGCCGGGATCACCCGGCGGGAGACCGTGTGCCGGCTGAAGGACGCGAGGTCCGGGCCGGGGCTGACGCGTTCGGCGCACGCCGTGCGGCTGGCGTACGAGGAGGTCGGGCCCGGCGCCCTGTGGGTGATCGGCTGTGCGCCGACCGCCCTGGAGGAACTGCTGATCCTGGACGCCTCCCCCGCGCTCGTCATCGGGCTGCCCGTCGGTTTCGTCGGGGCGGCCGAGTCCAAGGCCGCGTTGCGGGAGAGCGGGCTGCCCGCCGTGAGCAACGTGTCCGAGAAGGGCGGGTCGGCGGTCGCCGCCGCCGCGCTCAACGCCCTGCTGTACCACCCGATCTCACCTGAGGAGAACCTGTGACCACCCCGCCGCCCGCCCTGCTCATCGCCGGCCACGGCACCCGGGACGACGCCGGAGCGGAGGCGTTCCGCGACTTCGTACGGGAGCTGGGGCTCCGCCACCCCGGACTGCCCGTCGCGGGCGGCTTCATCGAGCTGTCCCCGCCGCCGCTGGGCGAGGCCGTCGCCGAGCTGGTGGAGCGGGGGGCGCGGCGGTTCGCCGCCGTGCCGCTGATGCTGGTGTCCGCCGGGCACGCCAAGGGGGACATCCCGGCGGCGCTGGCCCGTGAGAAGGAACGGCACCCCGGGATCTCGTACACCTACGGCCGTCCGCTGGGCCCGCACCCCGCGCTGCTGAGCGTGCTGGAGCGGCGGCTGGCGGAGGTGCTCAGGGACTGGGACCCGGCCGAGGTGACGGTGCTCCTGGTGGGGCGCGGTTCGACGGACCCGGACGCCAACGCCGAGGTGTTCAAGGCGGCGCGGCTGCTGTGGGAGGGTCGCGGGTACGCCGGTGTGGAGACGGCGTTCGTGTCGCTGGCGGCGCCGGACGTGCCGGCCGGGCTGGAGCGCTGTGCGCGGCTGGGGGCGCGCAGGGTCGTGGTGCTGCCGTACTTCCTGTTCACCGGGATCCTGCCGGACCGGGTGCGGCGGCAGACCGAGGAGTGGGCGGCGGCACACCCGGAGACCGAGGTGCGGTCGGCGGACGTCATCGGACCCGAACCGGAGCTGCTGGATCTGGTGTGGGAGCGGTACGAGGAGGCCGTGCGGGGCGATCTGCGGATGAACTGCGACTCGTGCGTGTACCGGATCGCGCTGCCGGGCTTCGAGGACAAGGTGGGGCAGCCGCAGCAGCCGCACTTCCACCCGGACGACGACGGCCACCACCATCACGGACACGGCCACGGGCACGCGCACTCCCATGCGCACTGAGCCGGCGGCCGGCGGGCACGATCTGCGGCACCACGGGGACGCCGAGGTCCGCGACGACGGCTCCGCGCTGGTCGACCTCGCGGTGAACGTCCGCGCGGACACGCCTCCGGGGTGGCTGCGGGAGCACATCGCCGGGTCGCTGTCGGGGCTGGCCGCCTACCCGGACGGGCGGGCCGCGCGGGCGGCGGTGGCGGCGCGGCACGGGCTGCCGGTGGAGCGGGTGCTGCTGACGGCCGGGGCGGCGGAGGCGTTCGTGCTGCTGGCGCGGGCGCTGGAGGTGCGCCGCCCGGTGGTGGTGCATCCGCAGTTCACGGAGCCGGAGGCGGCACTGCGGGACGCCGGGCACACGGTCGGCCGGGTGCTGCTGCGGGCGGCGGACGGGTTCCGGCTGGACCCGGCGGCGGTGCCGGAGGACGCGGACCTGGTGGTGATCGGCAACCCGACGAACCCGACGTCGGTGCTGCACCCGGCCGGGGCGGTCGCCCGGCTCGCCCGGCCGGGGCGGACGCTGGTGGTGGACGAGGCGTTCATGGACGCGGTGCCGGGCGAGCGCGAGGCGCTGGCCGGGCGGACGGACGTGCCCGGTCTCGTCGTCCTGCGCAGCCTCACCAAGACGTGGGGGCTGGCGGGGCTGCGGATCGGTTACGTCCTGGCGGCTCCGGAGACCGTCGCGGAACTGGAGCGGGCGCAGCCGCTGTGGCCGGTGTCCACGCCGGCGCTGGCGGCGGCGGAGGCGTGCGTGGGGGCGCGGGGCCTCGCGGAGGCGGCCGACGCGGCCCGTCGTGTCGCGGTGGACCGTGCGTATCTGGTCGCGAGGCTGCGGGAGTTCGCCGGCCGCGGTCTGCGGGTCGTGGAACCCGCGGAGGGGCCCTTCGTCCTGGTCCGGCTGCCGGGGGCGGCGGCGGTACGGCGGCGGCTGCGGGCGCTCGGTTACGCGGTGCGGCGCGGGGACACGTTTCCGGGGCTGGACGAGGAGTGGCTGCGGGTGGCGGTGCGGGGACGGGGGACGGCGGACGGGTTCCTGGGCGCGCTGGGGGAGGCTCTGAGGACAGTTTGATCCGCCCCCGCCGCCCCTTCCCGTCCCGAAACTGGGGCTCCGCCCCAGACCCCGCTCCTCAAACGCCGGAGGGGCTAAAAGTCAGCCCCTCTGGGGGTACCCCCTCTGGGGGAGTTTGAGGAGCGGGGGTCCGGGGGCAGCGCCCCCGGGATGGGACGGGTAAGGGCGGCGGGGGCGAGGAAACCCTCGGTCCCCCGCCGGGCCGCCGTCACCCGACCACGCGCCCGTTCAGCACCACCCGGCGCGGAGCCTTCAGCACGCGGACGTCCGCGCGCGGGTCCGAGCCGTAGACCACCAGGTCCGCCGGCGCGCCCTCCTCCAGGCCGGGACGGCCCAGCCACGCGCGGGCCGCCCAGGTCCCGGCGGCCAGCGCCTCGACCGGCGGAATCCCGGCCTTGGCCAGCTCCGCGACCTCGTCCGCCGCCAGGCCGTGCGGGAGGGTGCCGCCGGCGTCCGTACCGACGAACACGGGGACGCTGGCGTCGTACGCGGAGCGCACGGTGTCGTAGCGGCGCGCGTGGAGCCGGCGCATATGGGCCGACCAACGGGGGAATTTGGACTCGCCGCCGTCGGCGAGCGCGGGAAAGGTGGCGATGTTGACGAGGGTCGGGACGATCGCGACGCCCCGTTCGGCGAAGAGCGGAATGGTGTCGTCGGTCAGGCCCGTGGCGTGCTCGACGCAGTCGATGCCGGCCTCGACCAGGTCCCGCAGGGAGTCCTCGGCGAAGCAGTGCGCGGTGACGCGGGCGCCCAGCCGGTGCGCCTCGGCGATCGCCGCCTCGACCGCGCCGCGCGGCCAGCAGGCCGACAGGTCGCCCAGGTCGCGGTCGATCCAGTCGCCCACCAGCTTCACCCAGCCGTCGCCGCGCCGCGCCTCCTGGGCGACGTACGCGACGAGGTCGTCGGGTTCGACCTCCCAGGCGTAGTTGCGGATGTAGCGGCGGGTGCGGGCGATGTGCCGCCCGGCCCGGATGATCTTCGGGAGGTCGTCGCGGTCGTCGGTCCAGCGGGTGTCGGAGGGCGAGCCCGCGTCGCGCAGCAGCAGGGCGCCGGCGTCGCGGTCGGTGAGCGCCTGCTTCTCGGCGACGTCCGCGGGGACCGCGCCGTGCCGGTCGAGGCCCACGTGGCAGTGGGCGTCGACCAGGCCGGGCAGCGCCCAGCCGGTGACGGTGCGGACGTCGCGGGCGCCGGCGGGACGGTCGTAGGAGATCCGCCCGCCGACGACCCACAGTTCGTCACGGACCTCGTCCGGGCCGACGAGGATCCGCCCCTTCACGTGCAGCACCGCGCGTTCGCTCATGCACCGCACCCTAATGACCCGCTACCCGGACTTGCCCACCTGGTCGGAGGTCTCCTCCTCGACGTCCGCCATGGCGGGGTCGAGGAGGCGGGAGAGGAAGTGGCGGGTGCGTTCGTGCCGGGGCCGGCCGATGACCTCCTCGGGGGTGCCGTCCTCGACGATCACTCCGCCGTCCATGAAGACGACCCGGTCGGCGACCTCGCGGGCGAAGGTCATCTCGTGGGTGACGACCATCATCGTCATGCCCTCGTCGGCGAGCATCCGCATGACCGCGAGGACGTCACCGACCAGTTCGGGGTCGAGCGCCGAGGTCGGCTCGTCGAACAGCATCACCTCGGGGCCCATGGCCAGCGCGCGGGCGATGGCGACGCGCTGCTGCTGGCCGCCGGAGAGGGAGGACGGGTAGGCGTCCGCCTTCTCGGCGAGGCCGACGCGCCCCAGGTTCTCCGCGGCCACCTTCGCCGCCTCGGCCTTGCCCCGGCGCAGCACCCTGCGCTGTGGCAGCGTGAGGTTCTCCGTCACCGTGAGGTGCGGGAAGAGGTTGAACTGCTGGAAGACCATGCCGATGCGGCGGCGTACGGCGTCGATGTCGACGTCCGGGTCGGTGAGTTCCGTCCCGCCGACGAAGACCTGCCCCTTGCTGGGCTCCTCCAGGAGGTTCACGCACCGCAGCAGGGTCGACTTGCCCGACCCGGACGGGCCGATGACGCAGACGACCTCGCCCTGGCCGATCTCCAGGTCGATGCCGCGCAGCACCTGGTTGTCGCCGAAGGACTTGTGCAGACCGCTGACGCGGATCTCCGGTCGGCTCGTGCTCATTTCACGGCCTCCTGGGCCTTGGCCTCCATGCGGCGCACGACGAAGCCGAGCGGGACGGTGATCAGCAGGTAGCACAGGCCGGCCACCAGGATGGGGGTGGAGTTGGCGGTCTGGCTGGCCAGGTCGCGGCCGTACTTGGAGAGTTCGCGCTCCTCCAGGGTGACGCCGAGGAACAGCACCAGCGAGGAGTCCTTGAAGAGCAGGACGAGTTCGTTGGTGAGCGGCGGCAGGATGATGCGGAAGGCCTGCGGGATGATGATGGAGACCATGGCGCGGGCGGGCGAGAAGCCCAGCGAACGGGCCGCCTCCATCTGCCCCTTGGGCACCGCCTGGATGCCGGCCCGGATCGTCTCCGCCATGTAGGCGGCGGCCACCAGGCCGAGCGCGAGGGCGACCTTGCCGTACGTACCGCCGACGATCTCCGTGCCGGGGAAGGCGAGCGGCACGGCGACGCCGATGAAGATGAAGATCAGCAGGGCGGGCAGACCCCGGAAGATCTCGATGTAGACGCCGGCCAGCCAGCGGTACGGGCCGACGGACGACAGCCGCATCAGCGCGATCACCATGCCGAGGGCGAGCCCGACGGCGAAGCCGGTGACCGTGTAGAGCACGGTGTTCTTCAGCGCCAGCGTGATGACCTCGGGGAACATCCGCTCGCCGATGTCGGCCTGCGCGAACTGGTTCTGCAGCCGTCCCCAGTCGGCCGTGACCGCGAAGGCGATCACGGCCGCGACGAACACGGCGTACTGGATGCCGCGCGACAGGCTGCGCTTCTGGCGCCGCGTCAGGCCCTTCCTCTTCGGCTGGAGGTCGGGCTTCTCCGTGTCGGCCATGGGATCAGGACGCGGCCGGCGAGGCGGCGGACTCGTCGTACGGGCCGATCCACTGCTCGTACAGCTTCTTGTACGTGCCGTCGGCCTTGGCGTCCGCGAGGGCCTTGTTCACGGCCTCGCGCAGCTTGGTGTTGCCCTTCTTCACCGTGAAGCCGTACTCCTCGCCGGTGTCGATCTGCTCGGCGACCGTGAAGGCGTCGGCGTTGGCCTTGTCCTTCAGCCAGCCCTGGACGACGGGGTAGTCGATGACGACGGCCTTGACCTGGCCGGTGCGCAGGCCGTTGAGGACGGCGTCGGAGGACTCGAAGGAGACCGGGTCGAAGCCCTGCCCCTTGACGTAGTCCTCGCCGGTGGTCTGCGCCTGCGCGCCGAGCTTGACGTTCTTCGCCTTCACGTCGGCGAGGGAGGTGACCCCGCTGTCCTTGTCGACGAGGACGGCCTGGGTGGCGTTGAAGTACGGGTCGGAGAAGTCGACGTTCTTCTTCCGCTCCTCGGTGATGGTCATGCCGGCCGCGGCCAGGTCGCACTCGCCGGAGTTGAGGAAGGCACCGGTCTTGAAGTTCTCGAAGGGCGTGTCGAGGATCTCCTGCTTCACGCCCAGGTCCTCGGCGACCAGGTCGATCAGCGCGACGTCGAAGCCCTGCACCTTGCCGTCGATCTCCGACTGGAAGGGCGGGTACGGGAGATGGGTGCAGGTGGTGAGCTGTCCCGCCTTGACGACCTCGACCCCGCCGGCGGCGGTCTTCGAGCCGCTGCCTCCGTCGTCGCTGGAGGTGCAGGCGGACAGGAGGACCAGCCCGGCCGTCGCGGTGGTGGCGGCCAGCACACGGGTCCGGCGGCCGAGGAGCGTCTTCACGGGAGCCTCCTGTCAGGGAACTGTGAGTTCCGATTATAAGGAGAGGTTTGAGGGCCTCAAACCAAACCGATGGTCGCGAGGGCGTCCGGCCTGAGAACCCTGTGGTCGGTCCGCATCCCGGGCGAAGGTTTACCCTCGACTCCGTCGTACGTACCCGCGCAGTCGTGAAGTAAAGAGAGCACCGCCGTGACCCACCTCCTCCTCGATCTGCCCCCGCTGGACGCCGCGCGCTTCGCCTCGATCGAGGACCGGGTGGCACGGCTGCTGGGCACCGGGCAGGACGTCGTGATCATGCAGGGTGAGGCGCTGCTGCCGCTGGAGGGCGCGATCCGCGCGACGGCCGGTCCCGGCACGACCGCGCTGAACGTCATCACCGGCCCCTACGGGCAGACCTTCGGCGACTGGCTGCGGGACTGCGGCGCCACCGTGATCGATCTGGCGGTGCCGTTCCACACGGCGGTGACGGCCGAGCAGGTCCGGGCCGCCTTCGCGGAGCACCCGGAGATCGACTTCGTGTCCCTGGTGCACGCGGAGGCGGCGACCGGGAACACCAACCCGGTCGCGGAGATCGGCGAGGTGGTGCGGGCGCACGGGGCGCTGTTCTACCTGGACGCGGTGGCGTCGATCGGGGCGGAGCCGGTGCTGCCGGACGCGTGGGGCGTGGACCTGTGCGTGATCGGGGCGCAGAAGGCGATGGGCGGCCCGGCCGGGGTGTCGGCGGTGTCGGTGAGCGAGCGGGCGTGGGCGCGGATGGCGGCGAACCCGCGGGCGCCGCGCCGCTCGTACCTGTCGCTGCTGGACTGGAAGGAACGCTGGATCGGCGGCGGCCGCAAGGCGCTGCCGCACGCTCCGGCGCAGCTGGAGATGCTGGCGCTCGAGGCGTGCGTGGAGCGGATCGAGGCGGCGGGGCCGGCCGCGGTGACGGCGCGGCACGCGGCCGCCGCGGCGGCGACGCGGGCGGGGGCGGTCGCGCTGGGCGGAGGTCTCGAGCCGTACGTGCGTGACGCGGCTCAGGCGGCGCCGGTCGCCACGACCCTGCGGGCGCCGTCCGGCACGGTGGCGTCGGAGCTGGTGGCCCGCGCCCTGGCCGTCGACCCGGCGCTTCCGCTGGCCGCGGGCGGGGGCGCGCTCGCCCAGGAGATGATCAGGGTCAACCACTACGGTCCCGAGGCGACGCCGGGTGCGGTGCGGGCGTGTCTGACGGGACTGGGAACCGCACTGGCGGAGGCGGGTGCGGTCGTGGACCTGCCGGCGGCGCTGAGCGCGGCCGAGAAGGCCTGGCGCTGAGCCCGGGCCGGGGCCGTTCGTTCTTCTTCGCCCCCGCCGCCCCTTCCCTCCCCCACTCTCGGCTTCGCTCGAGCGGGGGACCCCCATCGTCCCTGAGGACTGCGCCCCAGACCCCCTTTCGGCCCTTCGGGCCTCGTCCTCAAGCGCCGGACAGGCTGAAACTCAGCCCCTCTGGGGGTACCCCCTCTGGGGGTACCCCCTCTGGGGGAGTTTGAGGAGCGGGGGTCCGGGGGCAGCACCCCCGGGTTCGGGACGGGAAGGGGCGGCGGGGGCGTATCGACGGGGTGACCGGTCCGTGAATTCCGTGGGATTATGGAAATCCCTCCCCAAGCATTCTCGGCCCTATTTCCCGATGACCTTTCGGGGCATCTTCCCGTATTCTTCTGCCCGGTTTCAACGACCTTAAACGCCACGATTTCGCGAGCATTCCGCGGGGCGTCACGGGAGTTACACAGTTGTGACCGGTTCCACATCGCGTCCGCTTCGCGCCCTATGTACCGGGAAAAATGGGGCATCCTGCCGACCTGTCGCGCGGACCCGCCCGCCCGCGCGATAACACAGATCGAGCGCGCACGTAACCCCGACAGGCGATGTATTTTTGAATTTACCTGGGTAAGTTCAATTCGCATGACTGCCGCACAAGCAGACCTGCAAATCGACCGCCCCACCGTGGCGGACGGAGCCGTGCTGTGGCGGATAGCCAGGGACTCGAAGGTCCTCGACCTGAACTCGTCGTACAGCTATCTGCTGTGGTGCCGTGACTTCGCCGCCACCTCGGCCGTCGCCCGCGACGAGCACGGAGAGCCGATCGGCTTCGTCAGCGGATACCTGCGGCCGGACAGCCCGCGCACCCTGCTCGTCTGGCAGGTCGCGGTCGACGCGTCGTACCGCGGCCGCGGCCTCGCCGCGGCGATGCTCGACGCACTGGCCGCCCGGACCGCCGGTGAGCACGCGGTGGACACCGTGGAGACCACCATCGCCCCGGGGAACACCGCCTCCGAGCGCCTGTTCACCGCGTTCGCGGAGCGTCACGGCGCCCTGCTGGAGCGCGAGGTGCTGTTCGACGCCGGCCAGTTCCCCGACGGGCCGCACGACCCCGAGGTGCTGTACCGCATCGGTCCGCTCACCCGCTGACCGCCCGGCCCGGCCCCCGATCCTCCGACTTCTTCCGACTCCCTCTGACCTCCCACGCCACCGAGGAGCGATTCGTCGTGACCATCACCCAGCCCGACCTCAGTGTCTTCGAGACCCTCGAGTCCGAGGTACGCAGCTACTGCCGCGGCTGGCCCACCGTCTTCGACCGTGCGCACGGCAGCCGCATGTACGACGAGGACGGCCACGAGTACCTCGACTTCTTCGCCGGAGCCGGCTCACTCAACTACGGGCACAACAACCCCGTGCTGAAACGGGCCCTGATCGACTACCTGGAGCGGGACGGCGTCACCCACGGCCTCGACATGTCGACGACGGCCAAGCGCGCCTTCCTGGAGTCCTTCCAGAACTACGTCCTGCGCCCGCGCGACCTGCCGTACAAGGTCATGTTCCCGGGCCCGACGGGCACCAACGCCGTGGAGTCCGCGCTGAAGCTGGCCCGGAAGGTGAAGGGGCGCGAGGCGATCGTGTCGTTCACCAACGCCTTCCACGGCATGTCGCTGGGCTCGCTCGCCGTGACCGGCAACGCCTTCAAGCGGGCCGGCGCCGGCGTCCCGCTGGTGCACGGCACTCCGATGCCGTTCGACAACTACTTCGACGGCAAGGTCGAGGACTTCCTGTGGTTCGAGCGGCTCCTGGAGGACCAGGGCTCCGGCCTCAACAAGCCCGCCGCCGTGATCGTCGAGACCGTGCAGGGCGAGGGCGGCATCAACGTCGCCCGGCCCGAGTGGCTGCGCTGGGCCGACGGCTCCGCGATGGAGAAGCAGACCCGTGCGCGCGGCGAGCAGGTCGAGCAGGCGCTGATCGCCATCGCCGAGGAGAACCCCGCCGACGTCAAGGAGTCCCGCGGGCGCGGCCTGGTGTGGGGCATGGAGTTCCACGACAAGGACCGCGCGGGCCGCATCGCCAAGCGCGCCTTCGAACTCGGGCTGCTCATCGAGACGTCCGGCCCCGAGAGCGAGGTCGTCAAGCTGCTCCCCGCGCTGACCATCACCCCGGACGAGCTGGACGAGGGCCTCAGGACCCTCGCCCGCGCCGTCCGGGAAACCGCCTGACACACCCACCGAGCCGAGGAGGCATCGCAACACCGTGATCGTCCGTTCGTTCAAGGAGCTCGAAGGCACCGACCGGCACGTGAAATCGGCGTCCGGCACCTGGGAGAGCAAGCGCATCGTCCTCGCCAAGGAGAAGGTCGGCTTCTCCCTGCACGAGACGATCCTGTACGCGGGTACGGAGACGTCGATGTGGTACGCGAACCACATCGAGGCCGTCGTCTGCACTCAGGGCGACGCCGAGCTGACCGACCGCGAGACCGGGAAGACGTACCACATCACCCCCGGCACCATGTACCTCCTGAACGGCCACGAGCGGCACACGCTCAAGGTCAAGGAGGACTTCCACTGCATCTGCGTGTTCAACCCGCCCGTGACCGGACGGGAGGACCACGACGAGAACGGCGTCTACCCGCTGCTCACCGAGGAGGTGTGAGTCACCGTGACCACCACGACCACGAACATCACCGACCTCTACCCCACCCGCGGCGCCACCGAGGTGGCGACGCCCCGGCAGGACCCGGTGGTGTGGGGCGGCCCGGACACGCCCGGTCCCGTCTCCGCCGGTGACCTGGAGGCCCTGGACCGCGACGGCTTCCTCGCCGTCGACCAGCTCATCGGCCCGGACGAGGTCGGCGAGTACCGGCGCGAGCTGGAGCGGCTCACCACCGACCCGGCGATCCGCGCGGACGAACGCTCCATCGTGGAGCCGAAGTCCCAGGAGATCCGGTCCGTGTTCGAGGTGCACAGGATCAGCGAGGTCTTCGCGAAGCTGGTGCGCGACGAGCGGGTGGTCGGGCGCGCCCGGCAGATCCTCGGCTCGGACGTCTACGTCCACCAGTCGCGCATCAACGTCAAGCCCGGCTTCGGTGCCAGCGGCTTCTACTGGCACTCCGACTTCGAGACCTGGCACGCCGAGGACGGCCTGCCGAACATGCGCACCATCTCGGTCTCGATCGCGCTCACCGAGAACTACGACACCAACGGCGGTCTCATGATCATGCCGGGGTCGCACAAGACGTTCCTCGGATGCGCGGGGGCCACGCCGAAGGACAACTACAAGAAGTCCCTGCAGATGCAGGACGCGGGGACGCCGTCCGACGAGGCGCTGACGAGGATGGCGTCGGAGTACGGCATCAGGCTGTTCACCGGCAAGGCCGGCTCGGCGACCTGGTTCGACTGCAACGCCATGCACGGCTCCGGCGACAACATCACGCCGTTCCCGCGCAGCAACGTGTTCATCGTGTTCAACAGCGTGGAGAACACGGCGGTCGAGCCGTTCGCGGCCCCGATCCGGCGGCCCGAGTTCATCGGCGCTCGGGACTTCACCCCGGTGAAGTAGGCGCGCCGCAGGACCGCGGGCCGGGCCTCCTCGTGTGGGACAGGGAGGCACCGGCCCGCTGCCGTGTGCCCGGCGCCGGGTCAGCCGGACAGCGCGTCCAGCAGCCGGTCCACGTCGGCGGCCGTGTTGTAGAGGTGGAAGGACGCCCGCAGGTGGCCCGCGCGGTTCGACACCGCGATGCCCGCCTCGGCCAGCTCCGGCTGGAGGTGCCCGAGTCCGGGCACGGACACGATCGGTGAACCGGGTGCGGGCACGGGCGTGTGGCCCAGGGCGGCGAGCCCCGCGCGGAAGCGGTCGGCGAGGGCCAGGTCGTGGGCGCGGACGGTGTCCACGCCGATCTCCTCGAGCAGTTCGAGGGAGGCGCGCAGTCCCGCGTAGGTGAACAGGGCGGGACTGGAGTCGAACCGCCGTGCGGAGCGGGCCAGTTCGGCGACCGGTCCGTAGCAGCTGTCCCAGGGGTTCTCCGCCGCGACCCAGCTCGCCTGCACCGACGGCAGATCGCCGAGGTCCTCGGGCACCACCAGGAAAGCCGCCCCGTGCGGGCCGAGCAGCCACTTGTGGACGATGGCGACGGAGTAGTCGAACGCGTCGGCCCACGCCGGCAGCCAGCCGGCCGCCTGGGAGAAGTCGACGTAGGTGCGGGCCCCGTGGTCCCGGGCGGCCTCGCGCAGCGCGGCGAGGTCGGCGATCCGGCCGTCGGCGGACTGCACCGCGCTGACCGCGGCCAGCGCGGTGCCGGGCCGGACGGAGTCGGCGAGCCGCTCCAGCGGCACGGCCCGCACCTTGAGGTCGCCACGGGTGTGGAAGGCGTTGAGGACGGAGGCGAAGTCGTCCTCGACGGTGAGGACTTCGGCACCGGGCGGCAGCGAGGCGGCGATCAGCGCGGTGTGCAGAGCGGCCGTGGCCCCGGCCGCCACCCGCTCGACCGGGACGTCGGCCAGCCGGGCGTACGCGGCCCGGCACGCCTCGACGTCGGCGAAGAGCGGATCCAGCGCACGGCCCTCCGCGCGCAGCCGTACGGCGTCCTGGAGCGCGGCCACGGTGCGGGCGGGCAGGAGGGCGCTGCTCGCGGTGTTCAGGTAGGTGTTCTTCGGGGTGAACTCGGCACGGACGAGGTTCTCGAAGGTCTCCACGGGACCACTGTGCGGCCTCGGGATCTCCCCGTCCATTGCTTAATTCTGCGCGATATCACAAAGGAACCCTTATGTGTACGCGCTGACCTGCGCGTTCTACTGCTGCGGCACCGCGCACCCGTCCGGGCCGCAGGCCTCCGCGTCGCCGTCGACCAGGGTCAGTGGCGGACGATCGCCCCAGGCCCGGGTCAGCGCCTGGGTGAACACCTCGGCGGGCTGGGCGCCGGAGACGCCGTACGTGCGGTCCAGCACGAAGAACGGCACACCGTTCGCGCCGAGCTGCGCGGCCTCCCGCTCGTCGGCGCGGACCTCGTCGGCGTACGCCTCCGGGTCGGCGAGGACCTCGCGCACCGCGCCGGTGTCGAGGCCGGCGGCGACGGCGAGCTCGACGAGCCGTTCGTCGTCGTTGAAGAGGGACCGCTCCTCGGCGAAGTTCGCCCGGTACAGCAGGTCGAGCAGCTCCACCTGGCGGCCCCGCTCGCGGGCGAAGTGCAGCAGGCGGTGCATGTCGAAGGTGCTGCCGTGGTCGCGGCCCCGGGTGTGGTAGGGCAGGCCCTCGGCGGCGGCCTGGGCACCCAGGTTGTCCTCACCGGCCTCGGCCTGCGCCTCGCTCATGCCGTACTTCCTGGTGAGCATCGAGAGCACCGGCTGGACGTCGTCCTTGGCGCGGCCCGGGTCCAGCTCGAAGGAACGGTGCACGACCTCGACCTGCTCCCGGTGCGGGAAGGCGGCCAGCGCCTTCTCGAAGCGGGCCTTTCCGACATAGCACCAGGGGCAGGCGATATCGGACCAGATTTCGACGCGCATCGTGATCGGCACTCCAGCTCGTACGGGTACGGAGACTCCCTCCGGCGGCTACGTGAACATTCAACGAGCCGCCTTCATTCCCTTCCCTCAGCTTCCGTCCCGCAGGTCACGCGGCCAGTGGGGCCGGTATTCGATGTGGTCGTACGTCACCACGCACCCCTCCCCCATCGGCGACTGGGTCATGAAGCCGACCAGCGCGGCCCCGGTCTCCTTCTCGTCGCCGAGGGTGAAGAGCCGGACGAAGGTCCAGCGCTCGCCGTCCCGGGAGGCGTGGAAGGCGAAGGCACGCCCGGTGCGGCTCACCCGGAGCCAGACGGAACTGCCGTCGACGGTGAAGGAGTTGGCGTCGTCGGAGTGCCCCCGGGTGACCACCGTGCAGACGGTGGGCACGTCCGGCGAGTACTCCAGACAGAGCTTGGCCCACGCCCGCTCACCGACATGGACGTACAGCACCCCGGCGTCGAAGGCCCCGGCGAACCCGACGGTGACGCGTGCGATCAGCTGGAAGTCCCCCTCGGGCGCGCCCAGCAGACGCGGCGCGTCGGAGGCCGGATCCAGGGCCTCGCCGGTGGGCGGCACGAAACGGTCCTGCCGGGGCCCGGCCCATCCGGTGAGGACGCCGTCCTCGTGGGACCAGTGGCCGTCGGGGCCGTAGGTGCGCAGGGAGAAGGGCAGTTCGGGGATGTCCAGGTCCATGCCGGGAGTCTTCCAGGCCGGGCCCGGTGCCGGGAGCCCGGGGGTGGTCCCGGTCAGCGGTCCTGGAACGTGTCCAGGGCCACGGCCTGGGCGATGGCCAGGCGCGGGTCCAGACCGGGCGCGATCACGTCCACCACATAGCGGTCGCGCGGCCCGAACTTCTTGTCGACCTTCATCACCGGCTTGCCGTCCGTCTCGAAGTCGAAGTGGTACGGCCAGAGGAACGGCACCAGGTCCACCGGCAGGAAGTCCCAGACGCGGCGGAGCACGGCCACGAACCGGTTGCGCTCCCGTCCGACGGCCGCGGGCGAACCCGGCTGGTCCAGCACCCACGTCGAGCGCAGCAGGGAGGCGAAGGTCTTCTTCTCGAACGCGCCGATGGGGTTGCCTTCCGCGTCCCGTACGTCATAGCCGTCGTCGAGGTCGGAGAGGCTGCGCTCCTTGACGGTGAAGGAGACCCGCGTCCTGGACCCGTCGGTGTAGAAGGTCACCTCCTCCTTGAGCGAGAACCGCTTCAGCTCGGCGAAGGCGAGGATCTTGCCGTCGGAACCGTCCGGCAGCAGCTCGCTCACGGTGTACCGGTCGGTCGTGAGGGCGATCTCCTGCCGGACGGTGAAACGTCCGCCGGTCCACCGCTGCACGCCGTCCGCCGTTCCGTTCCCCGAGCCGCCGGTCCGCTGTTTCACGCTGTCCACCGTTTCGCTCCCCAAGCTCTCGGTCCCGCGCCGTCGCCCGTGTGCGTCCGGCGGAGCCATCGTCGCCGTGTGCCCCGCCCCGGAGCAGTCTCCGTAAGTCGTCACCGGCAACGACCAAAGAGGACAAGCCTCTTGGCGGCCGGGAGTCCACTTTCGTCGTCCGGGACCGCACCGAAGGGGGGATGCGGGCGCCCGGGGGCGGCCCTCTATCGTCTGCGCGTGGACGTAGCAGAGACACCCCGCACCGGCCTGCCGCTCCGTTCCCGGCTCGCCGCCGCCTCCCCCTGGCCCCGTAAACGGATCGCCGGGGAGGCCGTACTCGCCGTGACGCTCTCCGGGATCGCGGGCCTCCTCCACACGACGGAGACCGGATCCGTGGCGCGGGGCGGTGCCCTGGCCCTGTTCGTCGCCGTGCTGTCCCTGGCCCGCCGTGCCCTGCCGGCGACGGTGCTGATGGTGTCGTCGGCGCTGGCCGGAGCGGTCGTCGGCACGTTTCCGCTGCTGGTCTGCGCCGGCTGGTCGGCGGGCGGCCGCATCGAGCGTCCGGCGCGCGCACTGGGCGCGTACGCGGCCGGGCTCGTGCTCCACCTCGTCCTCGGCGTCATCACCGTGGGCGACGACGGGCTCGGGCTGTCGCCGCTGATGACGGCCGTGCTGGGCGGGAGCCCGTTCCTGGTGCTGGCGGTCATGCCGGGGCTCGCCTCCCGCTACCGCGCCCAGCGCCGCGCCCTGCTCGACGCCCTGCGGCGGCACAACGCCCAACTGGTGCGCGAGCAGGCGATGGTGGCGCGCCAGGCCCGGCTGCTGGAACGGCAGCGCATCGCCCAGGACATGCACGACAGCCTCGGCCACCAGCTCGCCCTGATCGCCGTGCACACCGGGGCCCTGGAGGTGGACCCGGAGCTGAACGACCGCCAGCGGGAAGGGGTGGGCATCCTCCGGGAGGCCGCCAGGTCGGCGATGCGGGAGCTGCGTGAGGCGGTGGGCATCCTGCGGGACGGCGTGGAGGCGTCCGTGCCCGGCCCGGAGGAGGGGGCCGGGTCCTCGGCGGACCGTACGGCGGCCTCCGTCGACACGCTGGTCGCGTCGTCACGGGCCGCGGGCGCGACGGTGGAACTGCGCCGGTCCGGCACCGAACGGGCCCTCGCGCCCGCCGCCGACCGCGCGGCGTACCGCATCGCCCAGGAGGGCCTGACCAACGCGCACAAGCACGCGCCGGGCGCCCCGATCACCGTGGCGCTGCGCTACGAGCCGGACAGCCTGGTGGTCGAGGTGGCCAACGGGCCGGTGCCGGCCGGGGCGCCGGCCGGGCCGCCCGCGATCAGCGGCGGCCAGGGGCTGACGGGGCTGCGGGAGCGGGCCCGGCTGGTCGGCGGCATGGTGCACACCGGCCCCACCCCCGACGGGGGTTTCCGGCTCGCCGGTGTGCTGCCGTACGGCGACGGCGAGCGGCGGTCCCGTCCGGACGGCGCGACTTCGGTCGCCGCGGACGACGACTTCCGGGGGCAGATCGGCGGGGGCTCCGCGGGCGACGGTGGTGACCACGTCGAACACGCCGATCCGCAGAAGGAGTTCACCACCATCATGAGCAGCAAGAAGAACACCGCCCTGGGATGCGCCCTCAGCGCCGTGGTCCTCGTCGTGGGCGCCGGCGCCCTCCTGGTGTGGGGGGTGTGGAAACTGATGGACGAGGTGGAGAAGGGCCTCATCCCGGCGAGCGTGTACGAGTCGGCCCGGGTCGGCGACGACGAGGCGGAACTGCGGAAGAAGTTCCCGGAAGGCGGCTCGCTGCTCACCGACGGCGTGGAGAAGGACGGCCCGCCGCTGCCCGAGGACGCCGTCTGCGAGCACTTCGTGGACGACGAGGACGACATCGTCTACCGGTTCTGCTTCCGTGACGGGAAGCTGTCCGCCAAGGAGTCCTACCCGCACGAGGTGTGACCGGCCGTCCGTGGCCGTGCCCGCGGCCGGATCGGGCATGATGGGCGGGCCCCACCGTCCGCCCGTCCCACCGACACCGCGCAGGAGGCCGTGTGATCCGGGTCCTCGTCGCCGACGACGAGCCGCTCATCAGGGCCGGCATCAGGATGATCCTCACCTCGGCCGACGACATCGACGTCGTCGCCGAGGCGCGGGACGGCCGGGAGGCGGTGGAGACCGCCCGGAGCACCGCGGTCGACGTGGCCCTGCTGGACATCCAGATGCCCGTGATGGACGGGCTGACCGCGCTGGCCGAGCTGGGCCGCGCCGCGCCGGGGGTGCGCGTGCTGATCCTGACCACGTTCGGGGAACGCGACAACGTCCTGCGGGCGCTCGGCCACGGCAGCGCGGGCTTCCTGCTGAAGGACTCCGCGCCGCAGGAACTGATCCACGCGGTCCGCGCGGCGGCGGCCGGCGACGCCTATCTGTCCCCGGCCGCCACCCGGCACGTGGTGGACTCCCTGGCCTCCCCCGCCGCCACCGTGCGCGGCGAGGAGGCGCGCCGCCGCCTGGCCGGGCTGACGGCACGCGAACGCGAGGTGCTGGCCCTGCTCGGCGAGGGCCTGTCCAACGCGGACGCCGGCGCCCGCCTGCACATGAGCGAGGCGACGGTGAAGACGTACGTCAGCCGCATCCTGACCAAGCTCGACTGCGACAACCGGGTGCAGGCGGCGCTCCTGGCCCGCGACGCGGGCCTGGAGCCGAGCGCGGGGTGAGCCTCAGCGCTCCAGCCTGCCGTTGAACCTGCGGGGCAGCCCCAGCGGGTTGTCGTCCTTGAGTTCCGCGGGCAGCAGCGCCTCGGGCGTCCCCTGGTAGACGACCGGCCGCAGCCACCGCTCGATGGCCGTGCCGCCCACCGACGTGGAGGTGGAGGTGGTCGCCGGGTACGGCCCTCCGTGGTGCTGGGCCGGGGCGACCGCGACGCCCGTCGGCCAGCCGTTGACCAGGACCCGCCCGGCCAGCGGCGTCAGCTCCCGCACCAGCTCCGCCCCGCGGCCCTCCCCGGCCGCCTCCCCGGCGGAGAGCTGCACGGTCGCCGTGAGGTTGCCCGGCAGCCGCGACAGCACGCTGCGCACCTCGGCGTCGTCCTCGTAGCGGGCGACGACGGTGACCGGCCCGAAGCACTCCTCGAGCAGCAGGTCGTGCTCGCCCTCCTGGGCCAGCCGGCTCGCCGGGACGGTGAGGAAGCCCGCGCTGACGGTGTGCTCGCCGCCCGCGCCCGGGGTCACCGGGGACTCGACGTCGGGGAGCTGGGCGCGCTCGGCGACCCCGGCGACGAAGTTGTCGCGCATGCGGTGGTCGAGCAGGACGCCGGCGTCGGTGTCGCTGACGGCGTCCGTCAGGGACTTGACCAGCGCGTCACCGGCCGCGCCGGCCGGCGCGAGGACGAGGCCCGGCTTCACGCAGAACTGGCCGACGCCCAGCGTCATCGAACCGGCCAGCCCGGCGCCGATGGCCTCGCCGCGCTCGGCGGCGGCGGCCTCGGTGACGACGACCGGGTTCAGGGAGCCCAGCTCGCCGTGGAAGGGGATCGGGACGGGCCGGGCGGCGGCCGCGTCGAAGAGGGCGCGGCCCCCGCGGACGGAGCCGGTGAAGCCGGCCGCCGAGACCAGCGGGTGCTTGATGAGCTCGACGCCGGCCTCGAAGCCGTGCACCAGGCCGAGCACGCCCTCGGGGAGGTCGTGGCGGGCGGCGGCGCGGCGCAGGACCTTGGCGACCAGCTCGGACAGTCCGGGGTGGTCGGGGTGGGCCTTGACGACGACCGGGCAGCCGGCCGCGAGGGCGCTCGCGGTGTCGCCGCCGGCCACGGAGAAGGCGAAGGGGAAGTTGGACGCCGAGTAGACGGCGACGACGCCCAGCGGGATCTTGTAGCGGCGCAGGTCCGGGACGGGCGGGGTCGCGGTGTCGTCGGGGTGGTTGATGACGACGTCGAGGAACGCGCCCTCCTCGACGATGCCGGCGAAGGCCCGCAGCTGGTAGCAGGTGCGGGCGAGTTCCCCGGTGAGCCGGACCGGGCCGAGCGCGGTCTCCGCGTCGGCGGCCTCGACGAGCTGGTCCCTGGCCGCTTCGAGCTCGTCGGCGGCCGTGCGCAGGAAGGCCGCGCGGACGGTGCGGTCCGTCAGCGCGCCGCGCGCGTCGTGCGCGGCGCGGACGGCGGCGTCGACCTCCTGGGCTGTGGCCTCCACCGCAACCTGTTCACGCTGCTTCCCGGTTCGGGGGTCGACACTCCAGACTGGTGCTGCTGCCACCGCGGGTCCCTCCACTTGATTGCCGCATGCAATGCCGCAGTATGTACGTCACCCCACAGGGTTGTTCGATATACTGAACACTGTCTCTGTGGGTGAATGTACTTTGGAGACTATTTCCAGGCGAACGAAGGGGTCAAGGGCGATGTCGGCTGGCGAGACGGGCGGCGGGGCGCAGGTCAAGTCCGCGGTGCGGACCGTTGAACTGCTCGAATACTTCGCCGGGCGCCCCGGCATGCACTCCCTGGCGGCGGTCCAGGAGGCCGTCGGTTACCCCAAGTCGAGCCTCTACATGCTGCTGCGCACCCTCGTGGACCTCGGCTGGGTGGAGACGGACGCGACGGGCACGCGGTACGGCATCGGCGTGCGGGCGCTGCTGGTGGGCACGTCGTACATCGACGGCGACGAGGTCGTCGCGGCGGCCCGCCCCACCCTGGACCGGCTCTCCGACGACACCACGGAGACCATCCACCTCGCCCGGCTCGACGGCACCAACGTGGTCTACCTCGCCACCCGCCAGTCGCAGCACTACCTGCGCCCGTTCACCCGGGTCGGCCGCCGGCTGCCCGCGCACTCGACGTCGCTGGGCAAGGCGCTGCTGAGCACGTACCCGGACGAGCAGGTGCGCAAGATGCTCCCGGAGACGCTGCCCGCGCTGACCGAGCACACCATCACGGACCGGGAGAAGCTCATCGAGGAGCTGCACCTGGTGCGGGAGCAGGGCTTCGCCGTGGACCGCGAGGAGAACACGCTGGGGCTGCGCTGCTTCGGTGTGGCGATCCCGTACCGCACCCCCGCGCGGGACGCGATCAGCTGCTCGGTGCCGGTGGCGCGGCTCACGCCCGCGCACGAGCAGATGGTCAAGGACGCCCTGTTCGACGCCCGCGACCGGCTGACCCTCGCCACCCGGAGGCTCTGACCCGTGGACATCGCCCTGCGGCCGGTGCACGACAGCGACCTGCCGGTCTTCTACCGGCAGCTCAACGACCCGGAGGCGCTGCGCATGGCGGCCTTCACCCCCGAGGACCCCGCCGACCGGGACCGCTTCGACGCCCACTGGGTGAAGATCCGCAGCTCGCCGGAGATCGTCGTGCGCACGGTGCTGTACGACGGCGACGTGGTGGGCCACGCGGCGGTGTACGGGGAGCCGGGCGAGCGCGAGGTGACGTACTGGGTGGACCGTGCCCACTGGGGCAAGGGCATCGCCACGGCCGCGCTGCGCGGTCTGCTGGCGGAGACGGCCGAGCGCCCGCTGTACGCGCGTACGGCCGCGGACAACGCCGCTTCGCGGCGGGTGCTGGAGCACTGCGGCTTCACGGTCTCCGCGCGGGAGAGGGGATACGCGCCCGCGCGGGGCGAGGAGATCGACGAGCTGGTGCTCACCCTGGACCGCTGACCGCCGCCGGCGGCCCCCGGCCGATGAACATCCGATGAGAAACGGGGCGGGAGGGAACGATCCGTCCCCTCCCGTTCGTCTGTCCGGACGGAATGAACAAGACGATCAGGCGTGCCTCCGTCCTCATCCTGCTCCTGGTGTTCGCCCTGCTGGTCAGAGCGACCTGGGTGCAGTTCTACGAGGGCCGGGCACTCGCGGACGACCATGACAACCGGCGCAACGCGATCGAGACGTACGCGGAGCCGCTCGGGAACATCGTCGTGGCCGGTGAGTCGGTCACCGGCTCGGCGCGGACGGAGGGAGGCGACCTCGCGTACAAGCGCACGTACGAGAACGGCCCGCTGTACGCGGCGGTGACGGGTTACGCCTCGCAGGCGTACGCGCCGACCCAGCTCGAGGGCATCTACCAGGACCTGCTCAACGGCACGGACCCCCGGCTGAAGACGGTGACGGACACCGTCACCGGCCGGCGCGCCGAGCCGGGCACCGTGGTGACGACCATCGACCCGGCGGTGCAGAAGGCGGCGTACGAGGCGCTCGGCGACAAGAAGGGCGCGGCCGTCGCGATCGACCCGAAGACGGGCCGGATCCTCGCGGTGGTGTCGACCCCGTCGTACGACCCGGCGTCGCTGACCGACGCCAACACCGCGGGCGAGGCGTGGAAGAAGCTCACCGCGGATCCGGACAAGCCGCTCACCAACCGGGCGCTGCGGCAGCCGCTGCCGCCGGGTTCGACGTTCAAGCTGGTCGTCGCGGCGGCGGCGCTGGAGGACGGGCTGTACGGGTCGGTGGACGAGGAGACCGACAGCCCCGACCCGTACACGCTGCCGGGCACGATCACGGACCTGACCAACGAGAACCCGGACGCGCCCTGTGCGGACGCCTCGATCCGGGTCGCGCTGCAGTACTCCTGCAACAACGTCTTCGCGAAGATGGCCGTCGCCCTGGGCCAGGACAAGGTGCGGGCGATGGCGGAGAAGTTCGGCTTCAACGACGAGAAGCAGGACGTGCCGGTGCGCGCCTACCCCAGCGTGTACCCCTCGGACATGGAGCCGTCGCAGACCGCGCTCACCGGGATCGGCCAGTTCGACGTGACCGCGACACCGCTGCAGATGGCGATGGTGTCGGCGGCGCTGGCCAACGGCGGGGAGCTGGTGTCGCCGCACATGGTCAGCCGTGTCACCGACAGCGGCGGCGACGTGCTGGAGGAGTACGAGGACGGGGCCGGGACGGAGCGGATCGTCAGCGCCTCGACCGCCGAGCAGCTCCGGTCGGCGATGGAGACGGTCGTCGAGGAGGGCACGGGATCGAACGCGCGGATCTCCGGCGCCACCGTGGGCGGCAAGACGGGCACCGCGCAGCACGGCGAGAACAACAGCAAGACCCCGTACGCCTGGTTCACCTCGTACGCGACGTCGGACTCCTCGGGTGAGGAGGTCGCCGTGGCGGTCGTGGTGGAGCAGTCCGACGCGGCCCGCTCGGAGGTCAGCGGCAACGGTCTGGCGGCCCCGGTCGCCAAGGCGGCGATGGAGGCGGCGCTGCGGGACTGAGGTCCCACCGGCCGGCAGGTCGTCCGTGCCACGGGCCGTCCCCTTCCCCCCGGGGGCGGCCCGTGGTACGGATGCGGTTACCGGCCGGCCAGACACCGTTCGACCCTCCGCACGAGTCCGTGCATGATCACTGCTACGCTCCGGAACTCACGCCGGTCACTCCGGATGTTCACGTGTCATCTACATGACACGCACACTGTCACCGGTGCCCGTCGGGCGCCCGACGCCGCTGTGAGGGGAGGGCGCCCGTGGGCACCGTCGTCGACGACGCCGCCTCCGTGGAGTTCCACGCGTTCTTCGAACGCCACTACGCCGAACTGTCCCGGCTGGCCCATCTGCTGACGGGTGAGGCGGACGCCGCCGACGATCTGGCGGCGGACGCGCTGCTGGCGCTGTGGCACCGCTGGGACCGGGTGCGTGCCGCCGACCATCCGGTGGCGTACGCCCGGGGCGTGGTGGCCAATCTGGCCCGGACCCGGATCCGCAGCGCGGTGCGCGAACGGCGGCGGATCGCGCTGTTCTGGTCGCCGCGCGAGGAACGGACCGAGAACCCCGACGTGCCGGGGGTGGTGGACGTGCAGGAGGCGCTGCGCCGGCTGCCGTTCCGCAAGCGGGCGTGTGTGGTGCTGCGGCACGCCTTCGACCTGTCGGAGAAGGACACCGCGCTGGCGCTGGGCGTCTCGGTGGGTACGGTGAAGAGCCAGACCTCGAAGGGGATGGCCGAACTGCAGCGGCTGCTGGGCACGCGGGAGGTACCGCGCCAGGTGCACGCGGCGGTGGCGGCCGCCGCGGGCGGGGAAGCGGCCGGAGACGCGCGGAAACGCCCCACCGGGGCCAGGGGAAGGAACCGATGACGATGCGGCGGGACGTGCACGAGGAGCTGCGCGCCCGGCTGCACGAGGCGGCCGGGGCGCACGAGCCCGACCGGGAGCGCATGCTGGCCCGGGTGGAGCGGGGCATGGCCGGACCGGCCCGCCCCGAGCACCGGGCCGCGCGCCGGCCGGTGTTCGGCTGGGTCCGGGTGGCGGGCGCGACGGCCGCGGTGGCCGGGGTGCTGGCGGTGGGGGGCTACGCGGTCGCGTCCTCGGTGGGGGACGAGAAGCCGCCGCAGCGGCAGGTGGCCGCCTCACCGACGCCCACGCGGTCCCCGGAGGCGACGAGCCGGCCGCCCGAGCCGTCGGCGGACCCCACGCCGGACCCCCCGGAGCGGCCCCGGAACACGGCCACCCCGCCCGCGGGGACGCCGCGTCCGTCCGGCAGCCCCGAGAAGCCTCCGGCCGGGGTCGAGGACGGGCCGCTGTGGTCGGACGGCTCGGTGGACCCGCACAGCAACGAGTTCTGGGCGCAGAGCAACGTCACCCTGAAGACCACCGAGCGGCTGACCTCGCTCACCGTGGAACTGCGGATCGCGCAGACCGGCGGGGTGACCTCCACGGGCGCTTGGCGCTCGCTGCCCGAGGACGACTTCGAGCTCTCGGTGGACGAGCGGGACGGCTTCCTCGTCTACGTCTGGACGCTCAAGGACGGCCTGACGGTCGAGCCCGGCGAGTGGATCTTCGCGGGGCAGTACGACCACGAGCGCGGCGGGCGGGACGCCGGGGAGGACACCTACACGGCGCGGGCCGGCACCGGTTCCGGAGAGCTCGCGGTCGGCGGTGACTTCGCGCCGCGGGACGACCGGGACGACGAGGACGCGGCGGACGACCGGGACGAGTGAAAAAGATCGTCCGGGACGGCAACCCTTTCCGGGGCGGCGGCGACCAGGAGACGTAAAAACCCTCTCCACGCAAGGACATCGCGCATGACCGCACGACCCGAACAGCCCGTCTCCCACCGCCGCCGGACCACCAGGCGGCGGGCCGTGATCGCCGGAGTCTCCGCGCTCGGCATCACGGGGGCGGCGATCGTCACCACGTCGATGCTCTCCACGGCGGGCGCCGCCTCGTCCTGGCCCTCGGACACCGGCAGCAAGCCGGTGTCGAAGACCATCCCGGTCTCCGGGACGTACGACGGCGGCATGAAGAAGTTCTACGGCACCGGCTCCCTCGGCGGAGACAGCCAGGACGAGGGCCAGGACCCGGTCTTCGAACTGGCCGACGGCGCCACGCTGAAGAACGTGATCATCGGCACCCCGGCCGCCGACGGCGTGCACTGCAAGGGCAGTTGCACCCTGCAGAACGTCTGGTGGCTGGACGTCGGCGAGGACGCCGCCAGCTTCAAGGGGAAGTCCTCGTCGGCCCAGTACAAGGTGATCGGCGGCGGCGCGAAGAAGGCCGACGACAAGGTGCTGCAGTTCAACGGCGCGGGCACGCTGACCGTGAGCGGCTTCCGGGTCGAGGACTTCGGCAAGCTGGTGCGCTCCTGCGGCAACTGCAAGACGCAGTACAAGCGCACGATCGTGCTGAAGGACATCGACGTCGTCGCGCCCGGCAAGTCGCTCGTCGGCATCAACACCAACTACGGTGACACCGCCACGCTGTCGCAGATCCGCATCCAGGGCGACAGCAAGAAGAAGATCAAGACGTGCACCCGTTACCAGGGCAACAACACGGGCAAGGAGCCGAAGGACCTCGGCTCCGGCGCCGACGGGAAGTACTGCAAGTTCTCCTCCTCGGACATCACCTACAACTGACCGCTCCCCTTCCTTGAAAGGAGGGGATTCCTGGCTCAGGCTGCCTCCCGGAGCTGCGCTCCGGGAGGTCTTGCGTCCTCGACACCAGCCGGGTTCAGACCTGCCCGGAGGAGCATCACGCGGGCGGAGTTCTTGTCCCTGGGGGAGACGGCTCCGCACGCGGTGCAGGTGTAGGTACGTTCGAACAGTGGCAGGGCGTGCTTGGCTCTCGCTCCGCACCTGGCGCAGTCCATGATGGTGTGCGCGGAATGCACCGGACACACATCCCGGCCGTGTTCACGGACGACGACGGGCAGTCGTACCTGTACTGGGGCAATGGGCACGGCTACGTGGTCCCGCTCGACGACGGCATGGTGTCCTTCGACGCTTCCCGGGTGAAGGACATCACCCCGGACGGCTTCCGCGAGGGCTCCTTCGTGGTGAAGCGCGACGGCACGTACTACTTCATCGATGCTCTCCTTCGTGGATACCCCGTCCTTCAGAGCGGGGTGGGAGCACATCCCGCTTGCGGGGGAGAAACGAAGCTTCTGCGGAGCAGGGCAGGGAAAGCCGGTTCGCCGTCAGAGCGGACCGGCGTTCACCCACAACCGCCGACAGCCCTTCACAAACTGATGGTCTAGTATGTGAACCGTGAAGACCACTCACGTGAAGCGGGCGTTCAAGTACCGCTTCCATCCGACCGATGCGCAGGCAGCCGAGCTGTCCCGCACGTTCGGATGCGTGCGGAAGGTCTACAACCTCGCCCTGGCCGCCCGCACGGAGGCGTGGGCGCGGCAGGAGCGGGTGAACTACAACCAGACGTCGGCGATGCTGACGGCCTGGAAGAAGACCGAGGAACTCGCGTACCTGGGCGAGGTCTCCTCCGTCCCGCTCCAGCAGGCGCTGCGGCACCTCCAGACGGCGTTCACGAACTTCTTCGGCAAGCGGGCCAAGTACCCGCGGTTCAAGTCGCGGAAGAAGTCGCGGAAGTCTGCGGAGTACACCACCAGCGCGTTCCGGTTCAAAGACGGGAACCTGACCCTGGCGAAGATGGCCCAGCCGCTGGACATCGTGTGGTCCCGTCCGTTGCCCGAGGGTGCGTCGCCGTCCACGGTGACCGTGTCGCAGGACGCGGCCGGACGCTGGTTCGTGTCCCTGCTGTGCGAGGACCCCACCGTGAAGCCGCTGCCGGCCACCGGTACGGCCGTCGGCATCGACGTCGGGCTCGACCACCTGCTGACCCTCTCAACCGGTGAGAAGGTCTCCAACCCCCGGCACGAGCGGCGTGACCGTGCCCGTCTGGCCAAGGCCCAGCGGCAGCTTGCCCGCAAAGCCAAAGGCGAGGGCGCCAACCGCCGTAAGGCCCGCCGGAAGGTCGCCAGGGTCCACGCCCGCATCGCCGATCGCAGGCGTGACCTACTGCACAAGCTCACCACTCGGCTCGTTCGTGAGAACCAAACGATCGTGATCGAGGACCTCGCCGTTCGGAACATGGTGAAGAACGGCAGCCTGGCCCGCGCCATCAGCGACGCGGCGTGGGCCGACTTCCGGAGCATGCTGGAGTACAAGGCCCAGTGGTACGGCCGCGAAGTGATCGCGATCGACCGCTGGTTTCCCTCCTCCAGGCTGTGCTCCGTCTGCGGCACCTTGCAGGACAGGATGCCGCTGAACGTCCGTGAGTGGACGTGTGACTGCGGGACGACCCATGACCGGGACGTGAACGCGGCGAAGAACATCCTGGCCGTCGGGCTGACGGCGTCTGTCTGTGGAGCTGGTGTAAGACCTCAACGGAGAACTCCGGGCGGGCGGTCGGCGATGAAGCAGAAACCCCTACGGCGCGAGCCGTAGAACTTCCCCTCCTTAAGGAGGGGAAGGAAGTCAAGTGGTCCGAGGACGACACCCGCAGCGAGGACTACCACGTGGCCTACGCGACCGGCCCGTCCCCGCTCGGCCCGTGGACGAAGCGCGGCACGATCCTGTCCAAGCGCCCCGAGTACGGCATCCTCGGCACCGGTCACCACTCCGTGGTCAACACCCCCGGCACCGACGACTGGTACATCGTCTACCACCGGTTCGCGCTGAACGGCCCCGGCAGGTCCGGCGGGGCCGGCACGCACCGGGAGACCACCGTCGACCGGCTGGAGTTCGCCGCCGACGGCACGATCGAGCCGGTGGTGCCGACCCTGGAGTCGGTCAGGCCGGTGCGCCGCTGACCGACTCCAGCCAGGCGAAGACCTCGTCCTGCATCCCGGCGTCGAAGACGTGGCCGCGCCCCGGCCACGTCTTCAGCCGCAGCCGCTCCCCGGCACCGCACGCGCGCCACACGGACCGCAGCTTGTCGTACGCGACGCGCACCCCGTCGGCGGGGAACAGGGTGTCGAGCCCGCCGTGGAAGAACAGCATCGGCTTCGGCGCGGCGACGCTCGCCACGTCGGGGAGGTCGAGGTGCCGGGCGAGCCCCGGGTGGAGCGTGTGGAACGCGGACTGCCCGCGCAGGGTGTTGTTGCCGGGCACCATCATCTCCTTGAGCCCGGTCATCCAGCACACGCTCGCGGCGGCGGCGACGTCGTCGCTGAGGGCGGCCGTCTGCCAGGCGCGGTAGCCGCCCATGGAGAAGCCGAGGGCCGTGATCCGCCGGGCGTCCACCCGGTCGAGACCGGCCAGGAAGCCGGCGGCGCGCACGTCCTCCCGGGCCAGCAGGCCGGCCAGGGAGCCGCCGAGGTGGAAGAGGGTGCTCGCCAGGGCCTGCTGCCGCTCGTAGGCGAGCGGCTCGCGGTCGCCCCAGCCGAGGGCGTCCGCGCAGAACACCACGTACCCCCGCCGGGCCAGTTCGTCCCCGACGAAGCGCCCGCCGAAGTAGCGGCCGGCCCACTCCTCGGCGGAGGCGAGGCGGGTGTCGTCGTACCAGGGCCGGACGCCCTTCTCCTTGCCGATGTCGAACCGGGACCCGTGGTCGTGCAGCAGCAGCACCGCCGGGAACGGGCCGGCGCCCCGCGGGGTGAGCAGGGCGCCGCGGACCCGTCCGTAGCGGGTGAGGGAGAGGGTGACCAGCTCCCGCGTGTACCCGTCGCCGTCCGAGCGGGCGGTGAACTCCGGGGCGTACGGCGTCCCGTCCTGCCGGCCGACGAGGAGGTGCTCCTCGACCACCGCGCGGGCCGTGCGCCGCCACGCGTCGAAGTCCCGGACCGGTGAGGTGCCCCAGGCGAGCGGGAAGGTCAGCTCGTCCTTGAGCGCCGTGTGGAAGGCGGGCAGGTCACCGGTGCCGGTCATAGGGCCGCCAGTCGCCGAGGTACGCCTCCCGGGTGTGCGAGGCGGCCTCCGCGCGGGTGAGCCGGGGCCGGTTTTCGGGCACGGTGACGACCGCGCCGGGGCCGGTGTTGCGGTACTCGGCGAAGCGCTGGTCCTGCCAGGGGTACGCGTCCCGCATGTCGGCGTAGGGCTCGACGGCGTCGATGCCCGCGCCGAGGTGGGTCTCGCGCACGGTGAGCATGGGGCGGGCGGTGGGGTCGGAGCTGGGCACCCAGGGGCGGGCCAGCTTGTAGGAGCCGTCGGGGGCCTCGCTGCTGATCCTGCTCCGGGTGACCAGGTAGCCGCGCGGGTTGGCGCCGGCGGTGGAGGGCGCGAAGACGAAGCCGTACGGCGGTGCCGTGAGGTCGGGGCGGACCAGGGTGCGGAAGTGGCAGTGGTCGAAGACGGCGGTGGCCCGGCCGAAGACGAAGTCGACGTCGCCCTCGGCGTAGCAGTGGGCGAAGTACTGGCGGGCGAAGGTGTCGAGGGAGAGGGTGTCGGCGTACAGGGTGTCCTGGTGGCCGAGGAACCGGCAGTGGGTGAAGGCGCTGCGGTCGCCCTGCACCTTGAGGGCGACGGCCTGGGTGCCGCTGGTGCCGGGGAGGTCGGTGCGCAGCCAGTCGTTGGCGAAGGTGATCCAGCGGGCGGTGAAGCCGTCGGGGCGCACGGTGGTGGTGGCGGAGCCGGAGGTGCCGTGGGTGCCGGAGCCGTCGGGCTTGGGGGTGCCGGCCGCGTTGTCGTGGACGATCACCACGTCGCGGGGGTCCTCGGAGGCGCCGAGCCAGGTCATGCCGGTGCGGTCGGCATCGACGGAGACCGTCTCGCGGTAGGTGCCCGGAGCGATGACGAGGGTGCGTCCGGTGCCGGTGGCGGCGGTGACGGCGGCCTGGACGGAGGTGAAGTCACCGGCGCCGCGCGGGTGGACGTACAGGGTGCCGGGGGTGAGGCGGGCGGACGGTGAGCCGTACCGGCCGAACGGGCGGCGGGGCCGGTGGCCCGCGTGGGCCGGGGCGGCGGAGAGGGTGAGCGCGGCGGAGGCCGTGGCGCCGGCGAGCAGGAAGGTCCTTCGGGACAGGGGTGAGGGCATGCGGGTGCTCCTTGGGGGACGGGGCCGGGCCGGTGCGGGCCGCAGTGGGGGCGGGCCGCACCGGCCCGGCTGCCGGGAGGGAGGTGTCAGCGGAGGCGGCCGGCGCCCGCTCCGTGCCCGACCAGGAACGGGACGGCGCGGGCCGGGTGGACGGCGGTGCGCAGGGTGGGCGTCCAGCCGGCGCCGGACCGGAGGGTCTCGGCCGGGATCTCCGCGTTGTGCACGGCGATCAGGTCCGTGCGCTTGCCGTTGACCACGTTGTGGGCGGCGGTGAGCGGTGCCTCGCTCCACTTCTTGAGGATCTTCGCCGGGCTGATGCCCTTCGCCAGGGTGAAGGCGTTGTGCTCGGCGACGAGCTGGGACTCCTTGCCGATGCCGAAGCTGTAGGAGTAGCCCTCGGTGGCCACGAAGTGGTTGTTGTACACGTCGACCTGGCCGAAGCGGACGCGCGGCGCGCGTTCGACCAGGCCGGAGAACAGGTTGTGGTGGAAGGTCGCCTTCAGCTTGCCCCGGTCGCCGACGGCGGTGGACTCGCTGTCGCTGTTGCCGATGAGGATCGTCTTGTCGTGCTCGGTGAAGACGTTCCAGGAGGCGGTGACGTAGTTGGCGCCCTTGACGATGTCCAGCTCGCCGTCGTGCTGCTGGTACAGCATGCCGAAGTAGGTGGGGGCCTCGCTGTCGGGGTGCTCGCCGTCGGTGAAGGTGTTGTGGTCCAGCCAGACGTGGGTGGAGCCGTGGACGACGGCGGTGTCGTACTCGGAGTTCCAGTTGCCCCGGTCGCCGTCGGTCGGGTCCCACTGGGGGAAGCAGTCGACCGGACTCTCGAGGGTGAGGTTGCGGACGATGACGTTGTCCACGTCCTTGATCTGGAGGCTGGCGCCCTTGATGCCGGCGTTCCGGCCGACCCCGATGATCGTGGTGTCGGAGGGGACGTTCACCTTGATCGCCGTGTCCTGGGCGGCGGCGGAGGCCCGGCGCAGGCCCTCCGGGCTGTCGTCGGGCTCGGCGCTCAGGTCCTGCTCCAGGCCCCAGGTCTCCGGCGCGTACGCCTCCAGGTAGGCGTCGAAGTCGTAGCCGGGCGCGGCGAACGCCTCGCAGCCCTCGGAGACCGCGTCGATGGTCCCCTTCACCTTGATGATCCTCGGGGCGTCCCCGCCGTCCGCCAGGGCCGCCTTGAACTCGGCCCAGGTGCGCACGGTGTGGACGTGTGCGCGGCCGGCGCCGGCGCCCCCGGTGGTGCCGGTGCCGTAGGAGGCCCAGCCGTCGCCCGCGCCCAGGGTCTGCCGGGCGGGGTCACGGTGGTGGTGCGACGGGGAGTGGGCCTGGGCGCCGGTGCCGGTCAGGGCCAGCACGAGGGCGGTGCAGCCGGCCAGCGACGCGGCTCTCAGCGTGGCATGCCCATGCCATCCAGATGTGCTCATGGTGCGGCTCTCCTTCTCGTGGTCCAGGGGGTGTTACGCGACGGCCTCCGGCCAGGTGATCCACTCCTGGGGGATCTCGTCGTCCAGCCGGCGCACGTCGTGCGGCGCGAGCACCCGGGTGCGCAGCAGCTCCCGGGCGACCAGCCGTGCCACGGCGATCGCGCCCGGCGGGTTGAAGTGCGTGTTGTCCTGCTCGGCCGCCGTCCAGTTGAAGTACCTCTTGGTCTCCTCGGCCCCGAGCTCCTGCCACAGCGCCAGCGACAGGGCCTGGACGTCGAGCAGCGCGACCCGCTCCTCGGCGGCCAGCGCCCGCATCGCCGCCGGGTACTCCCCGTGACTCGGCACGGCACGCCCGTCCCCGTCGAACCGCCGCCGCTCCACGGCGGTGGCCAGCACGGGCCGCGCCCCGCGGGCCCGCGCCCCCTCGACGTACCTCCGCAGGTACTCCTGGTACGTCGACCAGGGCTCGGTGTAGCGGGTGGGATCGGCGGACTTCTCGTCGTTGTGCGCGAACTGGACGAGGAGGAGGTCACCGGGCCGGATCGAGGAGAGGATCGCCTCGAGCCGCCCCTCGTCGGCGAAGCTCTTGGAACTCCGCCCGTTCACGGCGTGGTTGGCGACCGTGAGATGCCGGTGCAGCAGGAACGGCAGCGCCATCCCCCACCCGGTCTCCGGCGCGGCGTCGGCGTACTTCTGGGCGGCGGTGGAGTCACCGGCGATGTAGAGGGTGCGGTGACGGCGTCCGCCGGCACGGGCGGTGCCGGTCGCGGCGAACGCCAGGGGAACGGAGGCGACGGCGGCGGAAGTGACCTGTCTGCGGCTGAGCGACACGCCGGTGACCCTTTCGACTGGGAACGGACGGACTCACCTGGGACGCGGCCCGGTCCGCTTCGGGCCGCGGCCGGCCGGGGACGGTCCGCGGCCCGAAGCGGACCGGGCCGTCCCACGGCGAGAAGGACCTGACGTCAGCCCCGCTGCTCCTGCCACTCGGCCTGCGCCTCGTTGAGCTGCTCGGCCATCGTGTCCAGGAAGTCCTTCGCGCTCATGTCCCCGAGCAGGACCTTCTGGAAGTTCGGCTCGTTGTCGGCCTTGGAGATCGTGTTCCAGTCCGGCAGGTAGTACGGCAGCTGGACGATGGTGGTGGAACCGTCGTTCAGCGCCTCGGCCGCCAGCTTCGTGGGCTCCGCCTTGCCGATCCACTCGTCCTTGGCCGCGTCCGTGTGCGCCGGCACCTGGCCGGCCGACTCGTTGAACTTCGAGCTCGACTGCGCCGACGTGGCGAACTCGATGAACTTCCAGGCGGCCTCCTTGTTCTTGGAGGTCTTGAACATGCCGACACCGTCGACCGGGTTGGAGACCTGGACCCGCTTGCCGCCGGGTCCGATCGGCTGCGGAATGCCACGGAACTTCTCGGCGGTGAGCGCCTTGACGTGGTCCTGGTACGAACCGAGGTTGTGGTTCAGCATGCCGATCGTGCCGGAGTCCCACTGCGCGACCATCTTGGTGAAGTCGTTGTTCAGGTCGGCCGCGGGGGTGACCTTCTTGAACAGGCCCGCGTACTTCTCCAGGGCCTCGACGTTCTTCGGGTCGTTGACCGTGGTCTTCTTGCCGGAGGCGTCCCAGAACGAGGTGATGCCGGACTGCCCGTACATCGCGTCCAGGGCCTGGGCGATGGAGCCGGCGCCGCCGCGGATGGTGTAGCCGAACTCGTTCTTGCCCTTGTTCGTCAGCTTCTCGGCGGCCTCGTAGAACCGGTCCCAGGTGGTCGGCTCCTCCAGCCCCGCCTTCTCGAACAGGTCGGTGCGGTAGTACAGCACGCCGTTGTTCGCCGAGGTCGGGATCGAGTACAGCTTGTCGTCCCCGCCGCCGGCGGCCCGCAGCGACTCGATCATGTCCTTGTTGAGCTTGCCGTTCAGCGGCGACTTGGCCAGCCGGAAGTCCAGTGTGTCGAGCGCGCCCTGGGCGGCGAAGCCCGCGAGCATCGAGGCGCTGACGCCGCCGACGTCCGGCAGGCCGCCGCCCTGGATGGCGGTGTCGACCTTGGACTGGTACTCGGTGGAGGCGATGCCGACGTACTGGACGTCGATGTCCGGGTTCGCCTTCTCGAAGTCGGCGATGATCTCCTTCCAGATCTCGGTGCGGACACCGCCGTTGTTGTCCCAGAAGACGATCTTGCCCTTGCCGTCGCCCTCGGCCCCGCCCCCGCCGCCGCTGCCGTCGTCGCCGCAGGCGGTGGCGGTCAGGGCGAGTACGGCCCCCAGGGCGACGGCGGTGGAGGTCCGGCGCCTGCCGGTGCTGTTTCTGAGAATGCTGATCTTCATTGGTCGGCTCTCTTCTTCTGGATCCAACGGACTGTGAAGTTGTGGGGGGTCTGTCAGGACCGTCCGGCGGTGTTCAGCCGTGCGCCGGGGCGCTGATCCTGAACCGGGTGAACGTGGCGGTGCCGGCGTGTCCCTGGCCGGTGGGCGCCACGGCGACCAGGCCGAGCAGGGCTCCGACCCAGCGCCAGGGGGTGGCGGCGAAGACCTGGCCGGAGGGGCGGAAGCCGTCCCCGGTGTCGCAGGAGAAGCGGCAGCGGGCCCCGGCGCCGATCTCGACCCGGAGGCGGGCCCGGCCGCCGGGAGCGGGCCTCGGGTGGTCGGCGTCGCGTTCCCGGTCCGCGACCGTCTCGGCGAACCGGTGCACCACGTGCACCGTGCCGTCCGCGCCTCGCTGGAGCCCGATCCAGCGGTAGGCGTCCCCGAGGACCGCGAGCCCGGCGCATGCCCCGGGTTCCTCGCCGTCGAGCCGCAGCTCCACCTCGACGGTGCACGGGTCGCCGGGCAGCCGCTGGGTCAGGACGTGGGGCAGCCGGCGCAGGTCGTGCGCGTCGGCGGAGCGGACGCAGGTCAGCCGCAGCCCGTCGGCGGAGTGCTGGGTGGCCCAGCCCTCCTTCGGGTTGGCGGTCCACGTCCACTGGCGGCCGAACCGTCCGCCGGGGAAGTCGTCGTCGGTGGCCGGCGCGGCGGGCGGCTGCGGCGGCAGGTCCGGGCGGCGGTGCACGGCGACGGGGGCGCCGTCGTCCCCGAGCACCGGCCAGCCTTCCGGATTCCAGCTCATCGGCTGAAGGTGCACGACACGGCCGTACGGGCCGCGCTGCTGGAAGTGCAGGAACCAGTCCTCGCCGGACGGGGTGCGCACCCAGCCGCCCTGGTGGGGGCCGTTGACGTCGGTGTCCTTCTGTTCCAGGACGACCTTCTCCTCGTACGGGCCGAAGAACGTACGGGAGCGGAAGGCGCCCTGCCAGCCGGTCTCCACTCCCCCGGCGGGGGCGAGGATCCAGAACCAGCCGTCGTGCTTGTAGAGCTTGGGGCCTTCCAGGGTGAACCAGCCGGGGATGCGGTCGCCGTCGACGATCACCTTTCCCTCGTCGAGGAGTTCGGTGCCGTGGGGGTGCATCCGGTGGCCGGTGAGGCGGTTCTTGACGCCGGAGCGGGACTTGGCCCAGGCGTGCACGAGGTAGGCCTCGCCGGTCTCGTCGTCCCACAGGGGGCACGGGTCGATCAGGCCCTTGCCGGCCTTGACCAGGTGCGGGCGGGTCCACGGGCCGCGGATCTCGGGGGCGTTGACCTGGAAGACGCCCTGGTCGGGGTCGCCCCAGAAGATCCAGAACCGGTCGTCGTGGTGGCGCAGGGAGGGGGCCCAGACCCCGCAGTCGTGCCGGGGGGTCGTGAACTCGCTCTCAGGTTCCAGGCGTTCGAGGGCGTGGCCGACGAGGGTCCAGTTGACCAGGTCGCGGGAGTGCAGCAGGGGCAGTCCGGGGGCGCGGCCGAAGCTGGAGGCGGTCAGGTAGAAGTCGTCGCCGACGCGGATCACGTCCGGGTCGGACCAGTCGGCGTTCAGGACCGGGTTGCGGTAGGTGAGATCGGTCTGCTCGGCGGTCACGGGCTCACCGCCTTGCGGACCAGGGCCGCGGCCGCGCTCCGGTCGAGGCGGCCGTCGGCGACGACGGTGACGATCCGGCGGACCACGGTCTCGCCGGGCGGCAGCGGCAGCCGGTCGGTGTGGGCGAGGGAGGAGCCGACGCCCGGGTACTCGGCGGTGCGCACGAACCAGGGGTCCCGCCGGGTCTGTTCGGTGGCCCCCGCGAAGACGAGCGTCCAGGTGGATCCGGCGAGCGCGATCCAGTCGGCCGGCCGTCCGTGCGCCTCGCCCTCGCCCTCGGTGTGGGCGGTGAAGACGTCCGGTGCCGTCTCCTCCTTGCGGGCCCGCCAGAAGAAGCCGCCGTACGCGGCTCCGGGGCGGCCGTTGGTGGCGGGGCTGCCGACGGAGAGCGGCGCACTGGTGACGTTGGTGAGGGAGAAGGTGAAGTCCAGCGCCCAGGCGGTGTCGGTGAGTTCGGTGGCGGCGACCGTGCGGCGCTCGCGCAGCAGTTCGCCCGGCGCGGCCATCCAGCGCAGCTCCTCGACGAACCCGTCGGGGTCGCGCAGCTGGTAGGCGGTGTGCCGCTGGGAGCCGTGGTTGTCCAGCTCGGTCGGCCCCTGGTCGCGGACGTAGGTGCGTCCGCCCCAGAAGTTGAACCCCTCGACGTCGGGAACGGCGACACCGACGCCGAGGTGGTGGGTGTGGTCGGCGGGGCTCAGTTCGGTGACCGCCGTGCCGGCCAGGGTGGTGACGGGGTGCAGGTACGGCCGCGGGGAGAGCCGGGCCGGCAGTTCGGGCCGGGTGACGTACCGGCCGACGGGCCGGCCCGCGACGCGCAGCACCACGGAGTCGTTTCCGGTCATCGGGTGCTCACCTCTTTCGGCAGGTGGTGGGCGGGCGGGGCCCAGGGGGCGCCCAGCTCGGAGTAGAGGGACAGGGTGTCGGCGGCGGCCGCGACGAGGCCGTCGACGCCGGGCACGACCCGGCGGTTCTCGCCGGGGACGCGGTGCCAGGCCCCGTCGGGCAGCGGGGCCGGGTCGGGGGCCTGACGGATCGCCTCGACAACCTGCATGAAGGCGCCGGTCTCGTCCGGGGTGACCAGCAGGGGGGTGCCGTCGGTGAGGTGGGCGACGAGGTTCTCCAGCAGGTCGGTGCGGTCGAACCGCGTCTCCTCGGGGCCGTGGCCGGCGCGCTGGAGCAGGACGCGGTCCTGCTTGTACCAGAAGGTGATGCGTCCGCCGGTGCCGTGCACCACGACGTACGGTTCGTCGGCCCGCTCGGCGCACAGGGTCGCGGCGACGGTGACCGAACCGCCCCGCGTGGTGGTGATCCTCACGCAGGAGGTGTCGTCGGACTCGATGTCGTTGGCGCGCAGCAGCTCGGTCTCGATGCCGGCGACGTCCTCGGCGCGGGTGCTGCCGGCGAGCGCGAGGGCGGTGGCGACGGCGTGGGCGAGCGGGTTGGTCAGCGCCCCGTCGACGACGTCGACGCCGTTCAGCCGGCGCCGGCCCGCCCAGGGCGCCCTACGGAAGTACTCCTCGGGCCGCACCCAGGCACCGGCTCCGCCGATCCCCACCACCCGGCCGACGGCGCCCCCGTCGATCAGCTCGCGGATCGCGGGCACGGCGTGCGAGCCCAGCGACTGGAAGCCGATCTGGCAGGCGACCCCGGCCGCGGCGACCCCGTCGGCCATCCGGCGGTACTCGGCGTACGACGGCGCGGGCGGCTTCTCCAGCAGGATGTGCACGCCCCGCCCGGCCGCCGCGAGGGCGAGGTCGGTGTGGGTCGGGATCGGGGTGCAGATCACCGCGATCCGGGCGCCGGTGGACTCCAGCAGCGCGCCGAAGTCGGCGGACTGCTCGGGGAGTTCACCGCCGAACTCGTCCTCGGTGAGCGGGGTGAGCTCGCAGATCCCGGCGAGCCGGACGAGTCCTTCCGCTTCGAGGCGGCGGATGTTCGCCACGTGCCAGCGGCCGTGGCCGCGGGCACCGGCGAGGACGACGGGCAGCGGGGTGCCGGGCACGGTCCGGGGCGTGGTCCGGGGTGCGGTCATCCCTTCACCGCCCCCGCGCTGAACCCGGTGATCAGCCACTTCTGGATGAAGGCGAAGACGATCACGACGGGGACGGCCGCGATGATGCCGCCCGCGGCGAGCGCGCCGAGGTCGACGCTGTCCGCGCTCATCAGGGTGTTGAGGCCGACCGGGATGGTCTGCTTCTCCTGGTTGTTGAGGAACATCAGGGCGAACAGGAAGTGGTTCCAGGAGTGGACGAAGGCGAAGGAGCCGACGGCGATCAGGCCGGGCCGCAGCAGTGGCAGGACGACCACCCGGAAGGCCTTGAACCGGTTGCAGCCGTCGACCCAGGCGGCCTCCTCCAGGGAGTACGGCACGTTCTTGATGAAGTTGCTGATCAGGATGATCGACAGGGGGAGCTGGAAGACCGTCTCGGCGATGATGACGCTGCCGAGCGAGTTGATCATCTGCAGTTCGGCGAAGATCTCGAACAGCGGGACCAGCAGCAGCGCGCCGGGCACGAACTGGGAGCAGAGCAGGGCGAGCATGAAGCCCCGCTTGATCTTGAAGTCGAACCGGGCGAGGGCGTAGCCGCCGGCCAGGGCGACCAGCGTCGTCATGATCAGGGTGGCGACGCCGACCAGCACGCTGTTGTAGAAGAAGGTGCCGAAGCTGCGGTCCGTCCAGACCTTCTCGAAGTGGACGAAGGTCATCGGCCAGGGGACCAGCGAGGTGGAGCCGGCCGGGCGGAGCGCGAAGAGCAGGATCCAGTAGAAGGGGATGAGGGTGAAGACGAGGTAGATGCCCAGCGGCAGGTAGATCTGCCAGCGGGGGGCCTCGTCCCAGGCCCGGCGCTTCTTGTCCGGGCGCGGCGGCGCGGGGGCGGTGCGCGTGGGGGCGGGGGCGGCCACGGTGGCCTCCTTGGTGATCACTTCTCGCCTCCGAACTTGCTCAGCCGCAGGTAGACCATCGAGCAGAAGAGCAGGATGAGGAACGCGACCGTGGTCAGGGCCGACGCGTAGCCGAAGTTGTGGGCGTCCACCGAGGTGTTGGCGATGTACAGCGGCAGTGTCGTGGTCTCGCCCGCGGGTCCGCCGCCGGTCAGCGTGTAGAGCAGGTCGACGTTGTTGAACTCCCACACCGCGCGCAGCAGCGTGGACAGGATGATGGCGTCCTTCAGGTGCGGCAGCGTGATGTGCCAGAACTGCTTGAGGCGGCTGGCGCCGTCGACCTCGGCGGCCTCGTAGAGGTCCTTCGAGACGGACTGGAGGTCGGCGAGGATGAGGATCGCGAAGAAGGGGACACCGCGCCACAGGTCGGCGACGACCACCGCCGGGAAGACGGTGGAGGTGTCCGACAGCCAGCTCACGCCGTAGTCGCCGATGCCCATGTCCGCGAGGTAACGGGTGATGCCGGTCTGGGAGTTGTAGAGCAGCACCCAGATCGCGGAGGTCAGCACGCCGGAGACGGCCCACGGCGAGAAGACCATGGCGCGGCCCAGGGCGCGGCCGACGAAGGTCTGGTTGACGATGAGGGCGAGGGCCAGGCCGAACAGCAGCTGCAGTCCGACCTCGACGAAGACCCACTTGGCGCTGAAGACGAGGGTGTCCCAGAACAGGGGGTCGTCGGTGAAGATGCGGGTGAAGTTGTCGAAGCCCGCGTAACCGTTCCGCCAGGGCTTGGTGGGGTTGTAGTTCTGCAGGCTGTAGTAGAAGACGCTGATGACCGGGTAGGCGATGAAACCCAGCATGAGCAGGGCGGCCGGCCCGATCAGCAGGTACGGGAGCCTGCGGGGCGTGGCGGAGGCACGGCGCCGCCGGGGTGGCCTGGGCGGTTTCGCCACGGCTGCGGCATGGGCCATGACTGTTCTCCGTTTCTCGGTACGTCGTGCTGTGTGGCGCGTGTGCGGGGGGGGAAGCGCTTTCTTCACAGGTGTGCGGGGGCCTGGACCCGCGGCCGGTCAGCCGGCGTACGGGTCCTGGACCGTGCCCGGGCGGGCGAGGAACTCGAAGTCGCAGCCGGTGTCGGCCTGCGTGATCTGCTCGTTGTAGAGCGCGCCGTAGCCGCGTTCGTAGCGCACGGGCGGTGGCGTCCACTGCTCGCGGCGGCGCTGAAGCTCCTCGTCGTCGACGTCGAGCCGGAGGAGGCGGTTCTCGACGTCGAGGGTGATCGAGTCCCCGGTGCGCACCAGGGCGAGCGGTCCGCCGACGTGCGACTCGGGGGCGACGTGCAGGACGCACGTGCCGTAACTCGTCCCGCTCATCCGGGCGTCGGAGATCCGCACCATGTCGCGTACGCCCTGCTTGAGCAGGTGGTCGGGCAGGGGCAGCATCCCGTACTCGGGCATGCCGGGGCCGCCCTTGGGTCCGGCGCCCCGCAGCACCAGCACGCTGTCGGCGGTGATGTTCAGCGCCGGGTCGTTGATGGTGCGCTGCATCTGCTTGTAGTCGTCGAAGACGACGGCGGTGCCGGTGTGCTTCAGCAGGTGCGGTTCGGCGGCGATGTGCTTGATGACGGCGCCGTCCGGGCAGAGGTTGCCGCGCAGTACGGCGACCCCGCCCTCGTCCGCGACCGGGTTGTCGCGGGGCCGGATGACGTCGTCGTCGTGCACCCGCGCGCCGGCGATCTGTTCGCGCAGGGTGTCGTGGCAGACGGTGGGACGGTCCAGGTGGAGCAGGTCCGGGATCCGGGAGAGGAACCCGGGCAGTCCGCCCGCGAAGTGGAAGTCCTCCATCAGGTACGTCTGTCCGCCGGGCCGCACGTTGGCCAGCACCGGGACGGTGCGGGCGATGCGGTCGAAGTCGTCGAGGGTGAGCCTGACGCCCGCGCGTCCGGCCATGGCGATCAGGTGGATGACGGCGTTGGTGGAGCCGCCGAGTCCGAGGACGGTCGTCACCGCGTCCTCGAAGGCGTCCGCGGTGAGGATGTCGCTCAGTTTGCGGTCCTTGTGGACCAGGTCGACGATGGTCATCCCCGCCCTGGCGGCCATCCGGTCGTGCCCGGAGTCGACGGCCGGGATGCTGGACGCGCCCGGGACGGTGACGCCGAGGGCCTCGGCGGCGGCGGTCAGCGTGGACGCCGTACCCATGGTCATGCAGTGGCCGGGCGAGCGGGCCAGGCCGCTCTCCAGTTCCTGCATCTCGCAGTCGCCGATGAGGCCGGCCCGCTTGTCGTCCCAGTACTTCCACATGTCGGTGCCGGAACCGAGGACCTCGTTGCGCCAGTGCCCGGGCAGCATGGGCCCGGCGGGCACGAACACGGCCGGCAGGTCGGCGCTGGCGGCGCCCATCAGCAGGGCGGGCGTGGACTTGTCGCAGCCGCCCATCAGCACGGCCCCGTCGACCGGGTAGGAGCGCAGCAGCTCCTCGGTCTCCATGGCGAGGAGGTTGCGGTAGAGCATGGGGGTCGGCTTCTGGAAGGTCTCGCTGAGGGTGGAGACCGGGAACTCCAGGGGGAAGCCGCCCGCCTGCCACACGCCCCGCTTGACGGCCTGCGCGCGATCACGCAGGTGGACGTGGCAGGGGTTGATGTCGGACCAGGTGTTCAGGATCGCGATGACCGGCTTGCCCAGGTGCTCCTCGGGGAGGTAGCCGAGCTGGCGGGTGCGGGCGCGGTGACTGAAGGAGCGCAGGCCGTCGGTGCCGTACCACTGGTGGCTGCGGAGCTGCTCGGGGGACTTCCCGGTGCTCATATCGACCACCCCGCGGCGATGGCGGCGACCTCGGCGCGCTCGCTCTCCGGCAGCGGCCTGCTCGGCGGGCGGACCTCGCGGCGGCACAGGCCGAGGGAGGCGAGGGCCTCCTTGACGACGGTGACGTTGTTGGCGGAGCCGTTGGCGGCGCGCAGTTCCTCGAAGCGGCGGATCTGCTCCCACACCTTCATGGCGGTCGGGTAGTCGCCGGAGCGCAGCGCCTCGAGCATGTTCAGCGAGACGGACGGGGCGACGTTGACCAGGCCCGAGGTGAAGCCGGTGGCGCCGGCCGAGAAGTAGGAGGGGGCGTACGGCTCGGCCAGCCCCGCCACCCACACGAACCGCTCCAGGCCCGCGTCGCGGGCGAAGGCGGCGAACTTCGCCGCGTCCGGCACGGCGTACTTCACACCGATCACGTTGGGGCAGGCGTCGGCGAGTTCGGCGAGCCGGGCGCCGGTGAGCTGGGCGTTGCGGAGGTAGGGGACGACGCCGAGCTCGGGCACGGCCTCGGCGATCGCGCGGTGGTAGTCGACCCAGCCGCTCTGCGAGACGTAGGGGTGGACGGGCTGGTGCACCATCACCATCTGCGCGCCGAGTTCCCGGGCGTGCCGCGCGGAGGCGACGGCGGTGGGCACGTCGTGGCCCACGCCGACCAGGATCACCGAGCGGTCGCCGGCCTCCTCGACGGTCAGCTCGGTGACCAGCCGGCGCTCGTCGGGGGTGAGGGCGTAGAACTCGCCGGTGTTGCCGTTGGGGGTGAGGGTCGTGATGCCACCGTCGAGGAGACGACGCAGCAGGGTCCGGTAGGTGTCCGGGTCGACGGAGCCGTCCTCGGCGAACGGGGTCACCGGGATCGCCACCACGCCGGCCAGGGCCGCCCGCTGGGTCTCGAACGTCGTTGTCATGCCTGACCGTCCTCTTTCTGGGCTTCCGGGGCCGCCTCGAAGTCCGCTTCGACCTCGGGGAAGGCCCGTCGCACGAACGACGCGATGTGCGAGTGCAGGGCGCGCGCCGCGCCGTCCGCGTCCCCGTCGAGCGCGAGCCGCAGGATCTCGCGGTGCTCGCTCGCCTCCTGTTCCCAGGAGGGGTCGGCGGCCCAGGCGACGGCCGAGACGAGGGCGGCCTGGTCGCGGACCTCGTCGAGCATCCGGCCGAGCAGCGGGTTGCCGCAGGGCACGTAGAGGGCACGGTGGAACGCGCGGTTGGCGAGCGACCGTTCGGCGGTGTCGCCGGCCTCGTCGGCGCGGGTCAGCGCGTCACGTGCGGCGTCCAGGGAGGCGCCGCGGCGCACGGCGCGCCTGAGCGCCTCGGGTTCCAGGAGCAGCCGCACGTCGTAGACCTCGCGTGCCATGTCCGCGTCGACCATGCGCACCGTGACGCCCTTGTACTGGCTCATCACGACCAGACCGGTGCCGGCCAGGGTCTTGAGCGCCTCGCGCACCGGGGTCTTGGACACCCCGAACTGTGCGGCGAGGTCGGTCTCGACCAGGGCCTGGCCCGGTGTGAACCGGCCGGTGAGGATGCGGCGTTTGATCTCCTCCAGCACGTACTGCGTGCGGGAGGGGATCGGCGTGGGCACAGAGGTCATGCGCGCCTCTCGGATGTCGCGTCGGATCTCGCGTATCGGATCTCGCGTATCGCGTCTCATATATGACGTACGAAGTACGACGCCGATGACCGTAGGAGCGGCCCAGAGTTTCGTCAATGCTTCTGACACAGAAAGTTTCTGTTGCCTCACACGGTGTACGTGCGGCCCTCCCGGGCGGTGGCGGTGGGTCCGCCGAAGGCGGAGGCGGCCCGGCCGGTCGCGGCCTCGGGGGTGAGCGCGGGGCCGACGTGGGTGACGAGGAGTGCGCGCACGGCCGCCCGCCGGGCGGTGTCGCCGGCGTCCTCGGGCGTCAGGTGGACCCGTTCGCTTTCGCGATGCTCGTCGATGTCCGCCTCGCAGAGGAACAGGTCGGCGCCGCGGGCGAGTCCGGTGAGCGCGTCGCACGGTCCGCTGTCCCCGGAGTAGGCGAGGACCCGCCCCGCGCACTCGGCGCGCAGCCCGTAGGCCTCGACGTCGTGGACGACGGCGGTGGAGGTGAGGGACAGGCCGCCGTGCCGGACGGTCTGCCCGTCGTACAGGGGCCGGAAGTCGAATACGCCGCTGAGGAAGTCGGTGTCCGGGCGCCCGAAGAACCCGGCGAGCCGCTGTGCGCAGCCGGCCGGCGCGTGGACGGGGATCGGCGCGGGCGGGGTGAGCCCGCCGTACGCGAGGCCGTACACGGCGGCGAGCAGATCGGCGCTGTGATCGGCGTGCAGATGGGAGATCCACACGGCGTCGATGCGCGCCGGGTCCGTGTGCCGCCGCAACTCGGCGAACGTCCCGAACCCCGCGTCGACCCACACCTCGGCGCCACCACCGCGCAGGAGATACCCGGAGCTGGGGCGGTCGGGGCCGGGGTGCGGGGAGGCGGTGCCGAGGACGGTGAGTGCGAGATCGGAAGTCATGCGGGGAGGCTATGAGGCGCTGCCCGGCCCGCGCGCCTGCTTTAACTCGGTCCTCGGCCCGCGCTCCTGCTTTACGCGGTCCTCGCCCTTTACGCGGGCCGCGTCCAGCCCGGGTCCCGGCCGCTCAGCCCGATCGTCCGGTCCAGGAGCGGGGCGTCGGGCGGGACGGGGACCACGGGGCCGAAGATGCCGCCGTCCCGGTCGGAGTCCGCGGCGGCGGCCAGGAGGAAGTCGTACGACGCCCGCAGCAGGACGGGATCGGGCGCGTACGACTGGCCGGTCGCGCGGGCCAGGTCCCAGCCGTGGATCACGAGCTCGTCGGCGGTGACGGCACCGGCGACGTCGCCCGGCAGGTCCAGGCCGCCCGCGCGGGTCATGCCGGTCCAGGCCGCCGGGTCCCGCCAGACCCCGGCGAGTTCGTCGAGCACCTCGGGCAGCTCCTCGCGCCAGCCGGGCCCGATGTCCGGCAGGGCGGTCTCCGGGCCGGTGTCGGTGGTGGCACCCGGCTTCTTGCGGCCGGCGTCCCGGAAGGCGACGGCCAGCCCGAGGAGGTGGCCCAGCATGTTCCGTACCGCGTACCGCGGGCAGGGCGTCCCGTCCGCCAGCTGTTCGTCGGTGACGCCTTCGGCGAGGCGGGCCACGATCCGGGTCTGCGGTCCGAGGTCGAGCGTGGTGTCGGTCATCGGGCTGCCCTCCTGAGGGTCTTCCTGGGTGGTAGACCGATCCCGGCGGCGGAACTCATCGCCCGGCCGCCTCGTCTCTAAGGCATCTGCCCGATCCCCGGGGCCCGTCCTTAGCCCCACGATGGCCAGGCATGACGACGACATGGACGACGGCCCGCGTCATACGCGACCGCAACGCCGGGCTCTGCCTCGCCGGGGTGGTGATCTCCGGGTTCGGCACCTCCGCGCTGTGGCTGGCCTCGGGGGTGTGGGTCAAGGACCTCACCGGCTCGGACGGTCTCGCGGCCCTGTGCCTGCTGGCGATGTGGGCACCCACCCTGGCCGGCCCGCTGCTGGGCACCCTGGCCGACCGGTTCCGCCGCCGGCCGCTGCTGATCGCCGCGAGCCTGCTGATGGCGGTGCTGCTGCTCACCCTCTGCGCCGTCGACTCACCGCGCGGGCTGTGGCTGCTGTACGCGGTGCTGTTCGTGTACGGCGCGACGGGCGTCGTCCACGACGCGGCCGAGTCGGCGCTGATCGCCACCGCCGTGGACCGCTCCCTGCTCGGTGACTTCAACGGGCTGCGGACGACCGCCGGCGAGGGCATGAAGCTGCTGGCCCCGCTGGCGGGCGCGGGCCTGTACGCGGCGTACGGCGGGGCGGGTGTCGCCGTACTGGACTCGGTCACCTTCCTGCTCGCCGCGGTCGTGTACGCGTTCCTGCGGGTACGGGAGGACCGGCCGGCGCCCCCGTCGGGCAACCGCCGGAAGCGGACGGCCGAGGGCGCCCGCCACCTGTGGGCGCATCCGCTCCTGCGCCCCTTGGTGCTGGCGGGCGGCACGACGATGCTGTGCGCGGGCCTGAGCGGGGCGCTGCTCTACGCCGTGGTCGACGCCCTCGGCCACTCCCCCGCGTACGCCGGTGTGCTGTACGCCGTCCAGGGCGCGGGGTCGGTGGCGGTCGGCCTGCTCTCCGGCCCGGCCCTGCGCCGCCTCGGCGAACGGCGCTTCGCGGCGTACGGCATCGCCGTACTGGCGGTCGCGGTGGCGCTGCGCGCGGTGCCGGACGACCCGCTGGCGTGGGTGTGCAGCGCGGCGATCGGCGCGGGCCTGCCCGCCGTGCTGATCGCCACCCTGACCGCCGTGCAGCGCGAGACCCCGCCGCCGCTGCTGGGCCGGGTCACCGCCACCGCCGGCACGCTGGTGTTCGCCCCGAACGTCCTCGGCCTGGCGGCGGGCGCGGCCCTGGTCGAACTCGTCGACCACCGGCTGCTGCTGGCCGTGCTCGGGGGTGTCCTGGCGGTGACGTCGGCGATGCTGTCTCACAGGCCGGCGAGCGCCGACCGCACCGCCTCCAGGTCCCCGTCCGACGCCAGCCCCGCGTGATACAGCCGCAGTTCCGTCGCGCCCAGCCGGCGGGCCTCCGTCGCGTCCGCCGCCAGCGTGCCGGGGCTGCCGCCCATGCCGGAGACCACGGTGAAGTTGGCGGCGAGGACGGTGTCCGCGCGGGCCTCCCGAGCGAACGGCGTCAGCAGGCCGGCGCCTCCCGTGCAGGGCACGACCACTCCGTCGGCGACGGAGAGGATGTGGGCCGGGTCGACGCCGGCGTTGGCGCCGCAGTGGTAGGAGACCGGGTCCGCGTGCAGGAGGACCTGGAAGCCTTCGGGCGCGGCCTCCCGTACGGCCCGGACCGCGGCCTCCTGGAGCGTGCGGGCCGTCGCGTCGCGCCACGCGCGCGTGGCGTTCGCCGGTGTCTCGCCGAGGAGCTTCTCGACGCCCGCCCAGCCCCCGTCGGAGGGCGCCCCCCGCCACACCGGTTCCAGCGCGGCGCGTACGGCGGCGGCGAGTCCGTCGGCGTCCAGGCCGTGCGCCCCGTAGCCCTCCCGGCAGGAGGGGCAGAAGCACAGGGACATCAGGTACTGTCCGGCGTCCCCGAGGCCGACCCCGGCGGTCTTGTCGTGGGCGTGCAGATGGGCCAGTCCGTACCAGCCGAGGGACTCCAGCTCGGTGCCGCGCGCCCCGGGGCGTACCGCCGCCTCGGCGGCGAGGCCGGTCAGGTACGCGCGGGTGGCGGGCTGGGCGATACACGGCGCCCAGGGGTAGCGGTCGCCGTAGGCGTTGACCACCGAGGTGTCCGGATGCTCCGCGCCGAGGCGGGAGTTGTGCGCGAGCACCACCCAGGTGTGCACCTCCAGGCCCGCGTCCGTGAGGGCGGCGGCGGCCTCGCCGAAGGCGTCGCCGGGTGCCCAGTCGCCGGCCGGGTACGGGCGCGGGGTGCGGCCGGACCAGTGGTCCCCGGCCGGGTACAGCACGGCCGCGTGTTCGGCGGTGACGACGCGGTGGCGCGGGTGGCGCGGGGTCAGCGCGCGGGTGGAGTGGTAGGCGGAGGCGAGCGTCACCTGCGCCGTGCCGAGCGCGGCGATCCGCGCGGGTGCCTCCGGGTCCCCGTTGACGTCCCAGGGGTAGACGAACGCCGACGTCTTCACCGGCTCTCCTCCAGCAGTGCGTGTCCCCGCTCGATCAGCCGAGCGAGCTGCTTGACATGGTCCCCGGCCGGTTCGTGCAGCGGCGGCCTGACCTCCCCCACGTCCAGGCCGCGCAGGCGTACGCCGGCCTTGACGAGGGAGACGGCGTAGCCGCTGCCCCGGTCGCGCAGTTCGACGAACGGCCGGTAGAAGCCGTCGATCAGGCGGTGCGCGGTGGCCGTGTCGCCGGTGCGGAAGGCGGTGTGGCAGGCGAGGGCGATCTCCGGCACGAAGCAGAACGCCGCGGACGAGTAGAGGATGACGCCGATGCCGTCGTAGGCGGGCTGGGTCAGTTCGGCGGTCGGCAGCCCGTTGAAGTACAGGAAGTCGGCGGGGCCCTCGGTGCGTACGGCGCTGACGATCCGCTGCATCAGGCCGAGGTCGCCGAGGCCGTCCTTGAAGCCGACGATCCCTTCCGTACGGGCCAGTTCGACGACGCTTTCGGGGGTGAGGACGGCGTTGTCGCGCTGGTAGACGATGACCGGCAGGGAGGTGGCCGCGGCCAGTTCCCGGTAGTGCCGCAGCAGTCCCTCCTGCGCGGCCCTGACCAGGTAGGGCGGCATCGCGAGCAGTCCGTCGGCCCCGGCGCGTTCGGCGAGGCGGGCGTAGCGGACCGCGAGCGCGGTGCCGTATCCGGCGCCCGCGACGACCGGGACGCGCCCGTCGGCGGCCTCCGCGGCGGCCGTGACGCACAGTTCGAACTCCTCCGGCGTCAGCGCGTGGAATTCACCGGTGCCGCAGCAGGCGAACACGGCGGCGGCTCCGGCCTCCACCCCGCGCCGCACATGGAGGCGGTAGGTGTCGAGATCGACGGAGCCGTCCGGTCCGTAGGCGGTGACCGGGAAGAACAGCGGCCCGCTGGGAACACCGAGTCGGGCGGCGAGAGGGGCTGACGTCACAAGCTCTCCCTGGTCCACATTTCTGATTCACGTCCCCATATTTGAACATGTTCACGCTAAGACGCCCCGGAGGTCCCGGTCAAGCACCGCATCCCGTCACGCACCAGCGAATTCTTTCGTTCCACGGGAAGTCGCGGGATACTTGACGCACCACGCCCCGCCTTCTTAGCGTGTCCAAGAATATGAACATCGTGCACCCATGTGCAGGGGTGACACGGTCGGCGAGGCAAGGAGACCCGAGGATGCCCGCTCCCCGCACCGTTCTGCTCACCGGCGCCGCCGGCGGCCTCGGCACGCTGATGCGGGACCTGCTCCCGGACCTCGGCTACGAACTGCGCCTGCTCGACCTGCGCCCGATCGACGGCGAACCGGACGCGATCGTCGCGGACCTCGCCGACCGGGACGCCGTGCGCGAGGCGGTCCGCGGCGTCGACGCGATCATCCACCTCGCGGGCATCTCCCTGGAAGCCCCGTTCGAGAAGATCCTGAAGGCCAACATCGAGGGCACGTACCACCTGTACGAGGCCGCCCGCGAGGAGGGCGTCAAGCGCGTCGTCTTCGCCTCCTCCAACCACGCCGTCGGCTACACCCCGCGCCCGCGGGGCGACGACCCCCTCATCCCGGTCGACACCCCGCGCCGTCCCGACACCTTCTACGGCCTGTCCAAGTGCTTCGGCGAGGACCTCGCCCAGCTCTACTGGGACAAGCACGGCATCGAGACCGTCTCCGTGCGCATCGGCTCCTGCTTCCCCGAGCCGACCAGCGTGCGCATGCTCTCGGTGTGGATGAGCCCCGCCGACGGCGCCCGCCTCTTCCACGCCGCCCTGACCGCCGAGGACGTCGGCCACACCGTCGTCCACGGCTCCTCCGCCAACACCCGCCTGTGGTGGGACCTTTCCTCCGCGCGGGCGCTCGGCTACGACCCCCAGGACGACTCCGAGCCGTACGCCGAGAAGCTGATCGCCGAGCAGGGCGAGCTGGACCCGGACAACCCGGCGCACGCCCGCCTCGGCGGCCACTTCGTCACCGACCCGCCCGTCTGGCCGTACTGACGGAGCAACTCCGGCGGAAAATCGACGCATCCGACGGCGGGCGGGCAGCGAACGGGCCCGCCCGCCGCCGTATTCGGGCATCCGCGCTGCCCGCTCCCACCCGCTCCCCCGCACCCTCCCAGGTCCGAGCCGGACACGGGACGATCCGAACGGGCACAACCGGGCAGCAACGGACTCGCGACAGACCTGGTCAGCTCCGAAAGCCCGCTGTAGAACTTCCTGCATGGGTCCCACCGGGCCCGAACGGGCAGCGAGACCAGGAAACGGGAGTCCGGCCATGAGCAACAGGACGGCCGAAGAACGCCAGCGGGAGATCGTACGGGTGGCACGCACCACCGGCTCGGTCGACGTCAGCGCGCTCGCCGCCGACCTGGGCGTGGCCAAGGAGACCGTACGACGGGACCTGCGCGCCCTGGAGGACCACGGTCTGGTGCGCCGCACCCACGGCGGCGCCTATCCCGTGGAGAGCGCCGGCTTCGAGACGACGCTCGCCTTCCGCGCCACCAGCCACGTCCCCGAGAAGCGCAGGGTCGCGGCCGCCGCGGCCGAGCTGATCGGGGACGCCGAGACGGTCTTCGTCGACGAGGGCTTCACCCCCCAGCTCATCGCCGAGGCCCTGCCCACCGACCGGCCGCTCACCGTGGTCACCGCCTCCCTGCCGGTCGCGGGCGCGCTCGCGGAGACCGGCACCACGTCCGTCCTGCTGCTCGGCGGCCGGGTCCGCTCCGGAACCCTCGCCACCGTCGACCACTGGACGACGAGGATGCTCTCCGGTTTCGTCATCGACCTGGCGTTCATCGGCGCCAACGGGATCTCCCGCGAACACGGACTGACCACGCCCGACCCCGCGGTCAGCGAGGTCAAGGCACAGGCGGTCCGGGCCTCCCGCCGGGTGGTGTTCGCCGGTGTCCACACCAAGTTCGGGGCGGTCAGCTTCTGCCGGTTCGCCGAGGTCGGCGCGCTGGAGGCGATCGTCACGAGCACCCTGCTCCCGGCGGCCGAGGCCCATCGCTACTCCCTGCTGGGGCCGCAGGTCATCCGGGTCTGAACCAGATCAGCACACCGTTCCACGTCCCCCTCGGGCCGATCCACACCGGATCACGCCCGTTATCTCCCTCTATGTCCAGGAGCGATCCATGCGAACCCAGAGCCGACGGAGGCCGCCGCGAGCCACACTCGCCGCGGCCGCCGCAGGGACGCTGCTCGCCCCGCTGCTCTCCGGCTGCTGGGTCGGAGCGGGCGGGGCCGGATCCGGCGGTGACTCCATCAACGTCCTGATGGTCAACAACCCGCAGATGGTCGAGTTGCAGAAGCTGACCGCGGACCACTTCACCGAGGAAACCGGCATCAAGGTCAACTTCACCGTGCTGCCGGAGAACGACGTCCGCGACAAGATCAGCCAGGACTTCGCCAACCAGGCCGGCCAGTACGACGTGGCCACCCTGTCCAACTACGAGATCCCCATCTACGCCCGCAACGGCTGGCTCCACGAGATGGACTCCTACGTCGGTGAGGACGCCTCCTACGACGAGCAGGACGTCCTCAAGCCGATGCGCCAGTCCCTCACCGGCGACGACGGCAAGCTCTACGGCCAGCCCTTCTACGGCGAGTCGTCCTTCCTGATGTACCGCAAGGACATCTTCGAGAAGGAGGGCCTGACCATGCCCGCCGAGCCCACCTGGCGGCAGGTGGCCGACCTCGCCGCCGAACTCGACGGCGCCGAACCGGGCATGAAGGGCATCTGCCTGCGCGGGCTGCCCGGCTGGGGCGAGGTCATGGCCCCGCTGACCACCGTGGTCAACACCTTCGGCGGCACCTGGTTCGACAAGGACTGGAAGGCCCGGCTCGACTCCCCCGAGTGGAAGGAGGCCGTGGAGTTCTACGTCGGCCTGGTCCGCGAGCACGGCGAGTCCGGCGCCCCCCAGGCCGGCTTCGCCGAGTGCCTGAACAACATGACCCAGGGCAAGGTCGCCATGTGGTACGACGCCACCTCCGCGGCCGGCTCCCTGGAGGCCGCCGACTCCCCCGTCAAGGGCAAGGTCGGTTACGCCCCCGCGCCCGTCGAGAAGACCGAGTCCTCCGGCTGGCTCTACACCTGGGCCTGGGGCATCCAGCACGCCTCCCGCAACCCCGACAACGCCTGGAAGTTCGTCTCCTGGGCCTCCAGCAAGGAGTACGAGCAGCTGGTCGGCGACCAGATCGGCTGGTCGAACATCCCGGCCGGAAAGCGCGCCTCCACCTACGCCAACCCCGACTACCGCGCGGAGGCCGCCGCCTTCCAGGAGATGACCAAGGAGGCCATCGAGCAGGCCCGGCCCGACGACCCCGGCGTACAGCCCCGTCCGGCCCCCGGCATCCAGTTCGTCGGCATCCCCGAGTTCACCGATCTCGGCACCAAGGTCTCCCAGGAGATCAGCGCGGCCATCGCCGGACGCCAGTCCGTCGAGTCGGCCCTGAGGAAGTCCCAGCAGCTCGCAGAAGAGATCGCCGAGGAGTACGAGGGACGATGACCGCCACGACAACGGCCCCCGTGGCCGCGCCGGAGACACGCTCCGCCCTCCGCCCGCCCTCCGCCCGGCTGCGCGCCTGGGCCACCCGGGCCCCCCTGCTGCCCGCCCTGATCTTCATGATCGCGGTGACCCAGCTGCCCTTCGTGGCGACGCTGGTGATCTCCTTCTTCGACTGGAACTCCCTCTATCCCGACGCCCGTCACTTCGCCGGCTTCGAGAACTACCAGGAGGTCCTCACCGACGCGGCCCTGCGCAAGTCGGTCTGGACGACGATCCTGCTGACCGTCGCGGTCGTCCTCGCCAGCCTGGTCCTCGGACTGCTGCTCGCCCTGCTGCTGGACCGGAAGTTCCGCGGCCGGGGCATCGTCCGCACCCTGCTCATCGCCCCGTTCCTGGTGGTCCCGGTGGCGGCCGCGCTGCTGTGGAAACACGTCCTCTACAACCCCGAGTACGGACTCCTCAACGGCCTGCTGCACTACGTCGGCGGCCCTCAGCCCGACTGGATCTCCAACACTCCGCTGCTCGCCGTCGAGGCCTCACTGGTGTGGCAGTGGACCCCGTTCATGATGCTGATCCTGCTCGCCGGACTGCAGAGCCGGGACCAGCAGCAGATCGAGGCCGCCCGCGTCGACGGCGCGAGCGACTGGCAGATCTTCGTCCACCTCACCCTGCCCCACCTGCGCCGCTACCTCGAACTGGGCGCCCTGCTCGGCTCGATCTACATCGTGCAGAACTTCGACGCGGTCTTCACCATCACGTCCGGCGGCCTGGGCACCGCCAACCTGCCCTACACCGTCTACCAGACCTTCTACCAGGCCCACGAGAACGGCCTCGCCTCGGCCGCCGGCGTCCTGGTCGTCATCGGCTCCATCATCATCGCGACCTTCGCCCTGCGCGTGGTCTCGTCCCTGTTCCGCGAGGAGGTGTCCCGCGCATGAGCAGCACCACCGTACGCACCGGCGGCCGGTTCCGCGGCGGAGCGGGTCTCGGCCTGGTCGCCTGGCTGGCCGGCATCGTGTTCTTCCTGCCCATCGCCTGGATGGCGCTGACGTCCTTCCACTCCGAGACGGACGCGGCCACCAACCCGCCGTCCTTCACCGCCGCCCTCACCCTCGACGGCTACCGCGAGTTCTTCGGCGCGGACGGCGGCGCCAGCCCCTGGCCTGCGCTGATCAACTCCGCGGTGGCGTCGATCGTGTCGACCCTGTTCGTCCTGGTCCTGGCACTGCCCGCCGCGTACGCCCTGTCCATCCGCCCGGTGAAGAAGTGGACGGACGTCCTCTTCTTCTTCCTCTCCACCAAGATGCTGCCCGTCGTGGCCGGCCTGCTGCCGATCTACCTGTTCGCCAAGAACACGGACATGCTGGACAACATCTGGCTGCTGGTCATCCTCTACACCTCCATGAACCTGCCGATCGCGGTGTGGATGATGCAGTCCTTCCTCGCCGAGGTCCCGGTCGCGATCATCGAGGCCGCGCGGGTGGACGGCGCGAAACTGCCGACGATCCTGGCCCGGGTCGTCGCGCCCATCGCGCTCCCCGGCATCGCCGCCACCTCCCTCATCTGCTTCATCTTCAGCTGGAACGAACTGCTCTTCGCCCGGGTCCTGACGGGCGTGGTCGCCGAGACCGCCCCCGTCTTCCTGACCGGCTTCATCACCAGCCAGGGCCTGTTCCTGGCCAAGGTGTGCGCCGCGTCGCTCGTCATCTCCCTGCCGGTGCTCGCCGCGGGGTTCGCCGCCCAGGACAAACTCGTCCAGGGCCTGTCGTTGGGAGCCGTGAAATGAAGGCCGCCGTCATCGAGTCCGTGGGCAAGGCCGTCGTCGCCGAGGTCCCGGACCCGACACCAGGGCCGCGCGACGTCGTCGTCGAGGTCGCCGCGTGCGGGCTGTGCGGCACGGACCTGCACATCCTCCAGGGCGAGTTCGCGCCGAAGCTGCCGATCGTGCCGGGGCACGAGTTCGCCGGCGAGGTGGTCGGGATCGGCTCCCAGGTCACCGAGGTGTCGCTCGGCGACCGGGTCGCGGTCGACCCCTCCCTGTACTGCCACGAGTGCCGCTACTGCCGCGTCGGCCACAACAACATGTGCGAGCGGTGGGCGGCGATCGGCGTCACCACGGCGGGCGGCGCGGCCCAGTACGCGGTGGCGCCGGTGGCGAACTGTGTGAAGCTCCCGGAGCACGTCCGCACCCAGGACGCGGCGCTGATCGAGCCGCTGTCGTGCGCGGTGCGCGGCTACGACGTGCTCCAGTCGCGTCTCGGCGCGCACGTGCTGATCTACGGGTCCGGGACCATGGGCCTGATGATGCTGGAGCTGGCGAAGCGGACCGGCGCCGCGAGCGTGGACGTGGTGGACCTGAACCCGGCGCGGCTGGAGACGGCGCGGCAGCTGGGGGTCTCCGCGGCGGCGGCGTCGCCGGACGAGCTGGACCGGCCGCAGGGCTGGGACCTCGTCATCGACGCGACGGGCAACGCGGCGGCGATCCAGGACGGCCTGGACCGGGTGGCCAAGGCCGGTACGTTCCTCCAGTTCGGGGTGGCCGACTACGCGACGCGGGTGACGATCGACCCGTACCGGATCTACAACCAGGAGATCACCATCACGGGGTCCATGGCCGTGCTGCACAGCTACGAGCGGGCGGCGGAGCTGTTCGCCGGGGGTGTCCTGGACCCGGACGTCTTCATCAGCGACCGTCTGCCGCTCGACCAGTACCCGCAGGCGCTGGAGCAGTTCGCGTCCGGCGTCGGCAGGAAGATCGTGGTGGTGCCGTAAAGGTTTTCGCCCCCGCCGCTCTTACCCGTCCCATCCCGGGGGCGCTGCCCCCGGACCCCCGCTCCTCAAACGCCGGAGAGGCTGAGATGTAGCCCCTCCGGCGTTTGAGGAGCGGGGTCTGGGGCGGAGCCCCAGGTTCGGGACGGGAAGGGGCGGCGGGGGCGAGATCCCTCCGGCCCGATCGGGCCGGAGGTAAGGGAACGGCAAAACGCCCCCGCTCGTTCACCCGGCATGACCGCAATGACCCCCGGCTCGAACATCCCTCTCCCCGCCGCCCGAGTGACGGTGGACGTCTCCGCGCCCGTGCGGCTCGACGTATCGGGCCTGCTGCTCACCGCCGACGGCAAGGTGCGCTCCGACGACGACTTCATCTTCTACAACCAGCCCGCCGGCCCGGGCGTGACCTACCGGTCCGGCGGCGGCACCGCCCCCGACGCCATCACGGTCGACACCACGGCCGTACCCCCCGGCATCGAGAAGATCGTCGTCACCGCCAGCCCCGACGCCGCCGGCCAGACCTTCCAGGGCATCGAGCCCACCGCCACCCTCCGCAACGCGGACGACAACGCGGTCCTGGCCACCTTCACACCCCCGGCCCTCGGCACCGAGACGGCCCTGGTGGTCGTCGAGATCTACCTGCGCAACGGCGCCTGGAAGGCCCGCGCCGTCGGCCAGGGCTACGCCAACGGCCTGGCCGGCATCGCCACCGACTTCGGCGTCACGGTCGAAGAACCGGCCGCCGCCCCGCCCCAGCCGGCGGCCGCCCCGCAGGCACCCCCCATGCCGGCCGCCGCTCCCACGGCACCCGCCGCGCCCGCCGCTCCCCCGGCCCCGCCCGCCGCCGCCCCCGGCACCGGGAAGATCAACCTCGACAAGGGCCGGGTCAGCCTCCAGAAGAACCAGACCGTCTCCCTGATGAAGGGCGGCAGGCCGCTGCTCTCCCAGGTCAAGATGGGGCTCGGCTGGGAGCCGGCCTACCGCGGCAAGGACATCGACCTCGACGCCTCGGTCATCGCCTACGGCCCGCAGCGCAACCACATCGACAGCTGCTACTTCGGCAAGCTCCAGATCGTCAACGGCGCGATCCGCCACTCCGGCGACAACCTCACCGGCGAGGGCGGCGGCGACGACGAGGTGATCACCGTCGACCTCGGACGCCTCCCCCAGGACGTCTCCGGCCTGGTCTTCACGGTCAACTCCTTCTCCGGCCAGAAGTTCACCGAGGTCGCCAAGGCGTACTGCCGCCTCCTGGACGCCACCACGGGCGAGGAGCTGGTCCGCTTCGACCTCACCAGCGCCGAACCGCAGACGGGCGTGATGATGGCGAAGCTGATCCGCCAGTACTCCGGCGAGTGGGAGATGACCGCGATGGGCGACTTCGTGAAGTCCCGCACCGTACGGGGGATGGTGAAGCCGGCCGCCCAGGCGCTGTGACCACTCCGCGAGCCGTCGGGCGCCCCCGCTCAGGGGGCGTCCGGGGCCCGCAGTCCGGTCATCAGCAGCTCCAGGTACCGGCGGATCTGCGTGCCCTCCCCGCCCGCCAGCTCCGAGGCCGTCGCCACCCCGTGGGCCAGCCGCAGCACGTCGACGGGCTCGACGTCGCGCCGCAGCACGCCCGCCTCCCGCGCCGCCCCGACCAGCCGGTCCACCGCGCTCTTCAGCGGATCGCAGCACTCCGTGCCGCCGTCCCCGACGGCGGCGCCCAGCAGCGCCCGCAGTCCCCGGATCCGGAGCATCCCGGCGCCGAGTTCGTTCAGCCACTCCACCAGCGCCTCGCCCGGCGGCAGCCGCCCGGCCAGGTCGCCGGCCCGCGCCGCGATCGACTCGATGCGGTCGACGTACGCGGCCTCCAGCAGCGCCTGCCGCGTGGGGAAGTGCCGGTAGAGCGTGCCGGACCCGACGCCCGCCCGCTTGGCGATGTCGTCGAGCGAGGCGCCCTCACCGTGCGCGGCGAACGCCTCCACCGCGGCCTCCAGCAGCAGTTCGCGATTGCGGCGGGCGTCCGCGCGCATGGACCTGACCTGCGCCATCAGCCACTCCTCACCCCGGGAACCCTCCCCGTACCCTACCGAGCGGGCAGCGGGGAGGGTCCCGGAACGGAGCACCGCCTCACACGGCCCACGGCCAGTCGGCGTCCCGGCCGGCCTCCAGCAGCGGAACCATCCGGAAGGCCGCGTCGGAGAGACCGCCGAAGGTGTGCCGGTTCGCGGTGCCCGACGGGCCGTGGCCCGCACGGTACCCGGCGAGGTTCCAGGTGTAGACCGGCACGTCCGCCGGGACCTGCTCGGTCGGGTCGCCGTGGTGGCTGTGGGCGTACTGCTCGTCGGTGACGATCAGCACCCGGTCGTGCCGCCGGTAGTGCCGGCGCACCGCCCCGGTGGTGTCGGTGCCGCCGAGGTCGCCGAACCGGCCGAGGATCCTCAGCACCGACTCGCCCCGGCGGAACGGCACCGGCCTGCTCGTCGAGCCGAACTCGACGAGGTCCGCCTTCCGGGCCCGCAGCGCGAGCGCCGTGCCGAAGACCGCCGCCGCGTCCGCGCGGGTGAGCTCGGAGCGGTCCGACATCCGCGAGTAGAACATCGAGCCGGAGCGGTCGACGAGCACCAGGGTGCGGCCGGGCAGCGCGGGCACGTTGGCCAGCGAGTGGCCGAGCGCCTGCTCCAGCGGGTACGACCAGCGCAGCGACGGCGCGTGCCGGTACGCGGCGAGGTACCGGAAGGGGAACTGCCGGGACTTCGCGACCTCCGCCGGGTCGGCGATGCGGGCGGCGACCCGCGCCGCTGCTTCGTCGGAGACCCCGGCCTCGTCGAAGTTCCGCAGATTCCGGATCAACGCCATCGCCCCCATGGAGGGAATCATGGCCTCCCAGGCCGCCTTGTCCATCGGCCCCTGGAGCCAGCCCGCCAGCGCCTCCCAGGTGATGCCCGCAGCCGCGAGCCGCTCGGCCCCGTCGGGTGCCGTGACGACCGCGCGCCGCTCCGCGACGGGCAGTGCCATCAGCTCGCGGTGCGCGGTGAGGACACGGTCCGAGGCGGGTGGCACCGCGGTGTCCGGGTTGTGCCGGCGGTCGAGGGCGTACCGGAACAGCTCTCCCTGCCACGGCTTGTCCGGGTCGGGGGCCGCGTGCACCAGGTTGAGGATGTCGCCGAAGCGGTAGCCCTTGGACGCGGTGTCGTACTTCAGCAGGGACTTGCCGCCGTAGAGCCGTCGTACGGCGTCGGCGAGACCGCGCTTGACGGGCTTGGGGATGCCGCGCCCGTACCGGGCGGTCCAGTACGCGAGGAGTTCACCGGGCTCGTCGGGGCGCCGCAGTACGGAGTCCACGACCTGCCGGTTCGACGGGCCGCCGGTCGCGCCGGCGTCCAGGCGGGCCTTGACGTACTCGGCGGCGCCCACGATCGACGCGGTCCGCAGGTTGCCCTCGCCGCGCAGCCAGCCGAGCAGCCCGGCCGTCCAGGACGGGTCGCTCACGGCGAGCTCGCGCACGAGCTTCGCGAACCGGTCGTCGCGGTCGTCACCGGTCTCGTAGAAGGCCCGCTGCGTCACGAAATGGGACACGGCGAGCAGGAAAAGCTCGGAGCGCGGCTCCCGCTCGCGGCCCCGGCCGCCCTCGTAGGTACGCAGCACACGGCCGGTCGACGTCACGCGCGACGCCGGCTGCGCCTTGGCGGTCCGGATGTTGAATCGCGCCATGGTGAATTCCCCCGAATTCTTTTCGCTGTCGGAGGGAGGCGCGACAAAGGAGGGTGCCCGAGAAACGAGTCGGCCGCGGAACAAGTCGGGCGCGTCTTCCACTTCCGCCACACCGGCCCGAAGCCGATGACGGGATTCGAACCCGCAGTGAACCCGATCCGAGAAGTACCCGCTGCCTGCGCACCGGGCACCCACCAAATGCCGCACCTCCCGAGATCAAGTCGGCGGCGGCCTGGATTCGTCTGCGGCGAAGGAGCCGTCGCCCGCGCACCGGGAGGTACGTGAAGTTGTGGTGTCCAGAGATCGAGGCCGGCGGAACCAACGATGGTGCTCTAACCCCTGAGCTACACCGGCGCGTTGTGCCGGTGACGGGACTCGAACCCGTGACCGCCCCATGATGAGTGGAAGTAGGTCCTGCCTTCGCACCTGGACGTGCATCACTCTAGGAGGGCGGCCCTCGGCCGGGCGAGCGAATTAATCAGCGGCGCTTCTGCCGCTTCCAGGGCCCGGTGATGGCGAGCATGATGCCGGGTTCCTGGATGTTGGCGTACAGGGTCTTGCCGTCGGGGGAGAAAGTGACGCCGGTGAATTCGCTGAACTCGGGCTCCTCCTCGGTGCCGATGTTCAGTTCGTTGCGGGCGATGGGGTAGGTGCGTCCGCTGTCGGTGGCGCCGAACAGGTGCTGCGCGCCCTCGCCGTCCTCGGCGATGATCAGGCCGCCGTACGGCGAGACGGTGATGTTGTCCGGGCCGTCGAAGGCACCGTCCCCGGACGGGTCCCGGTCGGCGCCGAGCAGGACCTTCAGGGTCAGCGTGCGGCGCCTGGGGTCGTAGAACCAGACCTGGCCGTCGTGCCGCACGGGGCTCTCCTCGCGGGCGTACGAGGAGACGATGTACGCCCCGCCGTCACCCCACCACATACCCTCCAGCTTGCGGGCGCGGGTGACCTCGCCCTCCGCGAACTGCTCACGCACGTCGACGGTCCGCGCGTCGCGGTCGGGTACGTCCACCCAGTCGACGCCGTACACCGTGCCGGTCCTCGTGGCGCGGGAGAGGTCGTCGACGTACCGGCCGCCGGAGTCGTAGCACTTGGGCGCCTGGAGGACGCCGGCGTCGTCGGCGAGGGTGCGGAACCTGCCGGGGCCGTGGCGGAAGTCCTCCGGCGGGGTCCAGCGGTAGAAGAGGCCGTTGGGCTCGTCGGCGTCCTCGGTGAGGTAGGCGTGGCCGCGCTTGACGTCGATGACGACGGCCTCGTGGTCGTAACGGCCGAAGAACTTCAGCGGCTTGGGGTCGCGGTTGGCGCGCCGGTCGGCGGGGTCGACCTCGAAGACGTAGCCGTGGTCCTTGGTCATGCCGTTCTGGCCGGCCCGGTCGGAGTTCTCCTCACAGGTGAGCCAGGTGCCCCAGGGGGTGCTGCCGCCGGCGCAGTTGTTGGCGGTGCCGGCGATGCCGACCCATTCGGCGACGCTGCCGTCGCGGCGCACCTCGACGACGGTGCAGCCACCGGGGGCGGCCGGGTCGTAGACCAGGCCCTCGGCGAGCGGGACGGGGAACTCCCGTTCGTCGCGCGGGCCGTCCATCTCGTGGTTGTTGACCAGGAGGGTGCTGCCGCGAGGTCCGGGGAAGGCGGCGGTGCCGTCGTGGTCGGCGGGCGTGAACTCCCCCGATTCCAGGCGGGTTCTACCGGTGTGGGTGAGGACGCGGTAGGTGAACCCGGCGGGCAGGGCGAGGAGTCCGGCCGGATCCGCGACGAGCGGCCCGTACCCGACCCCGTCGTGCCGTCCGGCCGCTGCCCCGGCGCCTTCGTCCACGCTCTCGGTGTCGGTGACCGCGAGGGCGTGGGGCGCGGAGGCGAGGGCGGCCACACTGCCCGCCAGCGTGACACCGGCGAGCGCGGACGTCCTGGTGAAGTCCCTGCGGGTGAGCGACATGCTGTCTCCTGTGGCGTGGCCGGTCCGTGGAGGGTGGCGAACCTCGTGCGCCCGCCACACTCCCGCCCATGCCTGAACGCCGGTTGAACACCAGGAGTCACGGTGGTTCTCCCTTGCGTGAACCACCCGGCCCCCGCACGGCACCGGGCGCATGCCGCTGTCGCGGCGCGGAGAATTCCCGCCCCCCTCCGGTCCTTTCCCGTCCCTGGAAGCCGGCCCCTCGGCCCCCCGCTGCGCCCACACGGCAAAGCCGCATGCCGGCACGGCCCCGCGCACATCGCGCCGCCCGGCCGCCGGTCACGCGAGCGCGAACGGCACGGCGCAGGTGCCCGGCCCGCTGAGCGGCCGCCGGCTCGGTCACGCGCGCGCGAGCGGCGCGGCGTTCAGCTCCCGTGCTGCGACCGCGCCTTGAACGCCGCCTTCCTCGCTTCCTTCGCGATCCGCTTGTCGGGGTGCAGCCGCCCCATGGCCTCCAGCACGTCCGCGGTGGCCGGGTGCTCCACCCGCCAGGCCGTGTCGAAGAAGCCGCCGTGCTGCCGCGCCAGCCCCTCCACCAGGGAGCGCAGTTCCTCGGAGTTGCCCTCGGCGGCGAGCTGGGCGGCGACCGTGTCGATGGTCAGCCAGAAGATCAGGGCCTCGGACGGCGGCGGCACGTCGGCCGCCCCGTGCTCGGCCAGCCACACCCGGGCCAGCCCGCCGAGTTCGGGATCGTCCAGCACCTCCCGCAGCGCGGGCTCCGCCGCCGTACCGACCAGTGACAGCGCCTGCTGGCACCGCAGCCGCCGCAGCGGCGCGCCCTGGTCCGCCCCGCGTGCCGCCGCCAGCAGCTCGCGTGCGGCCTGGAGCGGATCACGCCGGTCCAGCCACTGCGCGGTCTCCGCGTGGGCGGCGGCCGGCGGGAAGTCCGCGGTGCCGTCGAGCAGCGCGTCCGCGCCCTTGTCCACGAGGTCGCCGACGGCCGGCGCCTCGAACCCGGCCTCCAGCAGCCGGGCGCGCAGTCCGTACAGTCCGAGCGGGGTCAGCCGCACCATGCCGTACCGGGCGACGTCGGTGTCGTCGACCGGCGCGGCGGGCTCCTCGTCGGCGTCGGCCATCAGCGCCTCGTCCACCGGCCGGTACTCCACGAGCCCGGCCGGCTCCAGCATGCGGAACTGGTCGTCCAGCCGCATCATCGCGTCGGAGATCCGCTCCAGGACGTCGTCGGTGGGTTCGGCCATGTCCTCGGGCACGATCACCGACGCGGCCAGCGCGGGCAACGGCACCATCGTCCCGTCGGCGTCCTCCCCGCCCACGGTCAGCAGGTAGAGGTTCCCGAGCACGCCGTCGAGGAACTCCGCCTCGGCCTCCGGGTCCCAGCCCAGCGCGTCGAAGTCGATCTCCCCGGGCCCCTCCCCCTCGGCGAGGGCGTCGGCCAGTCCGTCCAGGTCCGGAACGCTCGCGTCATCGAGCACCGTCTCCAGGGCCGCGAGCCACACTCCGAGCACGTCCTGCGGCGACCCCCCGGTGAGCACCCCCAGCCCGTCCCCCGCGGTGACGGTCCCCTCCTCCTCGTCGACCACCTCGACGAGCCCGGTGTCCACGGCGACGCGCCAGGCCTCACTGGCGTCGGCGGCGGCGTCCTCCCCGGTCAGCCCCAGCTCCGCGGCGGCCGCCGGCAGCTGCTCGTCGACGAGCCCGGCGCCGGCGTCGACCCTGGTGTCCGGTCCGGCCCAGCGGGCGAGCCGGGCGGCCCGGGAGAGCACCGGGGTGGACAGGGCGTCGTGCGCCAGCTCCGCTTCGGGGCGCAGCCGCGCAGGCGGCAGGATGGAGCTGTCTGACATCGGCTGTTTCTCCTAGGCCTCTCACGACTCGGCCACTCAGCCTAGACGGATTTCCCCCCATGCCGCCCGCTTCATCTCCTCTTCAGCGGGCGTACATGGCCGGAACCTTGACAAGTGGCGGGGCCCGGCTGGAGATTGACGCGCGTAGAAGAGGGTGGGTCACACGTCCCGGGAGGGAATCCGTTGCCGAGAAAGTCCGCGCGTCTCGCCGCGCTCACCGTCGCCGCCGCATGTTCCGCGGCGTCCGCCGTCGTCCTCACGTCGCCCGCGCACGCCGACACGGTGCGCGTCCATGACATCCAGGGCGACACCCGCACCTCACCGCTGGCCGGGCAGCAGGTCACCGGCGTGACCGGCATCGTCACCGGCGTCCGTACCTACGGTTCGTCCCGCGGCTTCTGGATCCAGGATCCCGCCCCGGACGCCGACCCGGCCACCAGCGAGGGCGTCTTCGTCTTCACGAGTTCCACCCCGAAGGGTGTGGCGGTCGGCGACGCCGTCACCGTCTCCGGCACGGTCTCGGAGTACGTCCCCGGCGGCACGTCCTCGGGCAACCAGTCCCTGACGGAGATCACCCGCCCCACGTTCACGGTCACCTCCAGCGGCAACCCGCTGCCGGCCGCCACCACCCTCGACGCGCGTTCCGTCCCCGCCGCCTACACCCCCGAGCCGAACGGCTCGGTCAACGCGCTTCCCCTGCGCCCCGCCCGGTACGCCCTGGACCTCTACGAGTCACTGGAGGGCATGACCGTCCAGGTCTCCGACACGCGCGTGGTGGGCGCCACCGACCCGTACACCGAACTCTGGGTCACGGTGAAGCCGTACGAGCACCGCAACCGCCGGGGCGGCACGGTCTACGGCTCCTACGACGCCCAGAACACCGGCCGCCTCCAGATCCAGTCGCTGGGCAAGGCGTCCGACTTCCCCGACGCGAACGTCGGCGACACCCTCGCCGGCACCACCGCGGGCCCCCTGGACTACAACCAGTACGGCGGCTACACCCTCGTGGCGAGCGAGCTGGGCACGCTCGAGAGCGCGGGTCTGCGGCGCGAGACGACCCGCGAGCAGCGCGGCACCGAACTGGCCGTCGCCACCTACAACGTCGAGAACCTCGACCCGGGCGACGACACCTTCGCCGCCCACGCCGCGGCGATCGTGAACAACCTCAGGTCGCCCGACATCGTGTCCCTGGAGGAGATCCAGGACAACAACGGCGCCACCGACGACGGTACGGTCGCCGCCGACCTGACGATGGCCAGGCTGATCGAGGCCATCGAGGCGGCGGGCGGTCCCCGTTACGACTGGCGCTCCATCGACCCCGCCGACAAGCAGGACGGCGGTGAACCGGGCGGCAACATCCGCCAGGCCTTCCTCTTCAACCCGGCGCGGGTCTCCTTCACGGACCGTGCCGGCGGTGACGCCACGACCGCCACCGGCGTCACGAAGATCCGCGGCAAGGCGGCCCTGACCCTCTCCCCCGGCCGCGTCGACCCGACGTCCGAGGCCTTCGACGACAGCCGCAAGCCGCTCGCCGGCGAGTTCACCTTCCGGGGCCGCACGGTCATCGTCATCGCCAACCACTTCGCCTCGAAGGGCGGCGACCAGGGCCTGACCTCCCAGTACCAGCCCCCGGTCCGCGGCTCGGAGACCCAGCGCCATCTCCAGGCGAAGGCCGTCCACGACTTCACGGCGAAGATCCTCAAGACCCAGAAGAACGCCGACGTGGTGGCCCTGGGCGACATCAACGACTTCGAGTTCTCGGAGACGACGGAGATCCTCGAAGGCAGGGGGACCCTCTGGTCGGCGGTCAAGTCCCTCCCCCGGTCCGAGCGCTACTCCTACGTCTACCAGGGCAACAGCCAGGCCCTGGACCAGATCCTGATCAGTCCGTCCATCCGCCGCGGCGCCTTCACGTACGACAGCGTGCACATCAACGCGGAGTTCCACGACCAGATCAGCGACCACGACCCGCAGGTGCTGCGCTTCCGCCCGTAGGGAGGAACAGCCGCCCACGGCGGTGAGGGGACGGGGCGGAGGTGTCCGCCCGCCGCGGCCGGCGCGTCGGCCCGGGCGCCTGAGGGCGCCCGGGCCGCGCCGGACCGAGGACGGGTACTCCCGGCCCGTCCCCGCCCCCACGCCGCCGAAGGCGCCGCGCCGTGGGTACGGACGGCTCAATGCCGATGGCGCCGCACCATCACCGCACCCGCCACGACCGCGGCCACCGCGCCGGCGATCATCACCGGCTTGCGATGCCGCATGCCGACCTCCCCGGCGTGGGCCGCACCGCTCCGCATCTGCACGGTCATCGCCCCGGCCCGGTCCCGAAGGTCGTCGGCCCGCGCCCGCGCCCGTGCCCTCACATCCATCTTCCCGGCCAACTCCTCCACGGTGTCGCCGAGTTCATGCCGCGTCCGCTCGATCTCCCGCCGCAGCTCGTCCGGTCCCTTGGCCCCGCGCCCCGCGGCCTCCGCGTCCGCATCCACATGGGACCCCGCGCGCCTCATGTCGTGCGTCATCGGTGCGCCCTTCCCTTGATCTCCTCGACATCGGCCTTCACGCTGCCCAGCGTCCGCTCGGGTTTGGGCGGCGTGGCCCGGCGCAACTGTCCACGACCGGCGAGAGCGAGCACACCGGCGATGGCGAACAGCAGTCCCGTGACGACGAGCGCCGCCGCCCACAGCGGCAGCACCAGGTCCAGCGCGGCGACACCCGTACCGGCCAGCGCGAGCAGCCCCGCATAACCGAACGCCCCCGCCGCACCCAGCATCCCGCCGCCGCGCCCCGCGCGGCGCCCCTTCTCCGCCAGCTCCTCCTTGGCGAGCGCCACTTCCTGCCGTGCGAGCCGGGAGATCTGCTCGGTGGCCTGTCCGACGAGCTCACCCACGCTGTGCTCGTCGCGAACCGGCCGTCGCTCGATGGTTCCGGTCACGATGCGCCTCCTCTCGGGTCGGGAACCCCGGGTACCCCCACCACACCGGCGCTATCCATAAAGCAACGCTTACCGGTAACAGGCACAACATGTAAGTAGACCTTCACCGCTCCTCGCCGGACACTACCCCCATGACCCCACCCCTCGGCCGCACCCTGTGCGCGATGATCACCCCGTTCACCCCCGCCGGCGCACTCGACCCGGACGGCGCCCAGCACCTGGCCGACCACCTGGTCACCCACGGCTGCGACGGCCTGGTCCTTTCGGGAACCACGGGCGAGTCCCCCACCACCACCGACGCGGAGAAGTCGTCCCTCATCAGGGCGGTACGCCAGGCCGTCGGCACCCGGGCGACGATCGTCGCGGGCGTCGGCACCCCCGACACGGCCCACACCGTACGACTGGCCCGCGAGGCGGAGAAGGCGGGCGCGGACGCCCTCCTGGTGTCGGCCCCGTACTACAGCAGACCCCCGCAGGACGCGATCGAGGCCCACTTCCTCGACGTCGCGGAGGCCACCTCCCTCCCCCTCGCCCTGTACGACATCCCGTCCCGCACCGGAGTCCGCATCGAGCCGGACACCCTTCTCCGCCTGGCGGAACATCCCCGCGTCCAGGCGGTCAAGGACTGCTCGTACGACTTCCTGGCCGCCCAGAAGGTCATGTCCCGCACCGGCCTCGCGTACTACGCGGGCTGCGACGAACACAACCTGGCCCTCTACGCGGTGGGCGCCGCCGGCTGCGTCAGCACGGTCGCCAACGTGGCCCCCGCCCGCATCCGCGCCGTACTGGACGCCTTCGACGCGGGCGACACGACGAGGGCGGCCCGCCTCCAGCACCGGGCCACCCCCCTCATCGAGGCGATGATGGCGGACGGCCTCCCCGGCACGGTCACCGCGAAGGCCCTCCTCACCGCCCTGGGTCTCCCCGCAGGCCCGGTCCGCCCACCGCTGAGGCCTGCCGACCGGAGGACGACCGACGGGCTCAGGGCGGCACACGCGCTCCTGACGGAACCCGGCTAGGAGCGACGCTCGACGAAGACCGGCTCCCACTCCACCGTCCCGAACGCCTCGTCCGGCTCACGCACCCCGCTGAGCGGTACGACCTTCTCGCTGCCGATGGTGACCAGTACCAGCCGCGGCCGGTACTCCTCCGACCCGGGAGCCCGCTCCCAGGCGATGAGCCGCCGGTCGTCCACCCAGGCGAGCAGTTGCGCCCCGCGCACCCGGGCGATCTCCTCGCCCGTGTACGGATCACGGATCCCGGACCAGGACGTGTCCTTGGCCTCGGCCGTCAGACCGAGCGCGGCCAGCTTGCCGTCGGGTGACAGCCGCGCGGAGACGTCGGACCGCAGGTGCCGTTCGTTCGCGGGCGCGGGAACCGTGTCCCCGTCGAGGTCGTGGAACTGCTGCAGTCCGTCCTTGCCCCCGATGACCTGCGAGTACACGAGCCGGCCGTCCCGGGAGAACGAGAAGTCCTGCCGCCCGTTGATGTCCCGGCGGTCCGCGACCGGGCTCCAGTCGCCCCTGCCGTCGGCCGCGTCCAGGACGTAGAAGCCGCTCCGGGACGAGTGGCTGCCGAACGGCGACACCCAGGCCATGTCTCCGGAAGAACCCTTCACCCGCGTGATCAGATCGGGGTGTTCACCGTAGGTCGTGGCGACGAGCCTGCTCCCGTCGCGCGAGTAGGCGAGGCCGCCGACTCCGCGGTCGACGGTGATCCACCGGTCGACGCGTCCCGAGGCCAGGTCGAGGATGCCGATCCGCCGGGCGGGCAACGTCCGCTCCAGTACGGCCGCGGTACGCGCACCGGGCGCCACGGCGACGAACGACCACCGGTCGTCCTTCTCGTACGTCCCGGTCTCCGGGTCGAGCAGCCAGTAGGTACGGGTCAGCACCCCTCGGTCGCCCGACCGGGCCACAGGTTCCGCCCTGTAGTAGGCGGCCAGCACGGACCGCCCGGCCGCGATCGCGTCGCGCGGCGGCGACTGGTCCGGGTGCGCGGATACACCGCTCCCGTCGAGGACGGACGCGGGGCGGACGTCCTCCTTCCCGGTGTCCAGCAGCGGTACTCCGACGGCGACCGCGACGACGGCCGCCACGGCGGCGGCGACGGCGACCAGCCCGCGGACCCGGCGCCGCCGTACCGCCAGCACCCGGTCGGCGAATCCCGGTCCGGGCGCGGTCAGTTCCGCCGCCTGTTCACGCAACGCGTCACGCACGAGTTCGTCGACGTTCACGACCGCACCTCCACGGGTGAGTGGTCACCGGACGGCCGTCGCCCGGCCTCGGACCGGCCGAGGGAGCGCAGTTCGGGCGCGAGGGCGCGCAGCCGGGCCAGGGAACGGTGGGTGGTGGACCGCACCGTGCCCACCGAGCAGCCCAGGATGCGGGCCACCTCGGCTTCGGGAAGGTCCTCGAAATAGCGCAGTACCAGCATGGTGCGCTGGCGCGCGGTCAGCCGGGCCAGCGCGCCCCGCATCAGCAGGCGCAGTTCCGCGTCGGCCGAGACGGCGCCCCCGTCCGTACCCGCTTCCGGCGGTTGGGCCACGCTGAGTTCCCGCCCGCGCCGTTTCAGCCGCCAGCGGCTGATCTGCTGCCGGTAGAGGATCTGCCGTACGTACGCCTCGGGTTCGTCGATGCGGTGCCAGCGGCCCACCGCCTTGATCAGCGCGTTCTGCAGCAGGTCCTCGCCCGCGTGCCGGTCGCCGCCGCTCAGCAGGACCGCGGTCTTCAGCAGCGCGGACGACCGGTTCGCCACGAACTCCCGGAAACTCTCCTGCGCCTGGTCATCCATCGTCACCTTCTCTTCACCCGGGAGCGGCCCCTGTGTCCGCTCCCCGCGCCCCTATGGACGCGCGCGGGCGGCTCCCGCTATGCCACCGCGCAGCGACTTCACAGAAAAAGGCGGGCCGGACCGCGTCACGTTTCCACGCGCTGCGGTCCGGCCCGCCGAAGCGGCCCTCAGTCCCAGGCGTACCCGTCCCCGAACAGCAGGGTGTGTTCCAGTACGTCCTCGGCGGGGTCGTCGATCTGACCGACGTTGGCGTTGATCAGTCCGACGCGGTGACCGTTGTGGGAGGCCGTGTTGGTCTCGTCCGCGTGTGCGGAACCGGCCAGTGTGCCGCACAGCATCAGCACGGCCACCACTCCCATCACTCCGACCGCACAGCGGAACACGCCCCACACCCACTCGTTCGTCATCGCCCGTTCGTCCCCATTTCTGTATGTCAGTCGTCCCGGCTTCTGATCGGACCCTGTGTCCACCCGTTCATCTGCCAAAACGACCCCGAAGTCACGGGGAGTAACCCGTACGAGAGCGTACGGGGGTGACGGCCGGCTCAGTTGTGGCTGTGCAGGACCTCGTTCAGGCCGCCCCAGACCGCGTTGTTCGGGCGGGCCTCGACGGCGCCGGTGACGGAGTTGCGGCGGAACAGGATGTGGGAGGCGCCGGACAGTTCACGGGCCTTGACGACCTCACCGTCGGGCAGGGTGACGCGGGTGCCCGCGGTGACGTACAGGCCGGCCTCGACCACGCACTCGTCGCCGAGGGCGATACCGACGCCCGCCTCGGCGCCGACCAGGCAGCGTTCGCCGATGGTGATGCGCACGTTGCCGCCACCGGAGAGGGTGCCCATGGTGGAGGCGCCGCCGCCGATGTCGGAGCCGTCGCCGACGACGACACCGGCCGAGATACGGCCCTCGACCATCGACGTGCCGAGCGTGCCGGCGTTGAAGTTGACGAAGCCCTCGTGCATGACGGTGGTGCCCTCGGCGAGGTGCGCGCCGAGCCGTACGCGGTCGGCGTCGGCGATGCGGACGCCCTTGGGGGCGACGTAGTCCGTCATGCGGGGGAACTTGTCGACGGAGGTGACGGCCAGGTGCAGGCCCTCGGCGCGGGCGTTGAGCCGCACCTTCTCCAGGTCGTCCACGGCGACCGGGCCGAGGGAGGTCCAGGCGACGTTGGCGAGGTGGGCGAAGATACCGTCCAGGTTCTGGCCGTGCGGCCGGACCAGGCGGTGGGAGAGCAGGTGGAGGCGCAGGTAGACGTCGTGGGCGTCGACGGGCTTCTCGGCGAGCGAGGAGATGACCGTGCGGACCGCGACCACCTCGACGCCGCGGCGGGCGTCCGGACCGACCGCCGCGGTGGCGCCGCCGCCCAGAAGTTCGGCGGCCTGCTCGGCGGAGAGCCGCTCGGTGCCGGACGGGCCGGGCTCGTCGGCCAGGACGGGGGCGGGGAACCAGGTGTCGAGAACGGTGCCGTCGGCGGCGACGGTGGCGAGGCCGGCGGCCACCGCGCCGGAGGTGCTGTGAGCAGTCGTGTCGGTCATGAGGGCAACCTAACCAACCGGCGGCCACGGACGCGAACCGGTGCGGAGCACGTCTCAGCGTGCGGTCCACGCGGACGGCGGCCCCACCGTCTGTCGCCCCGCCGGGGCGACGCACGGCCACAGGACAGCCCGGCTGGGAACGGCACGCGCACCACCGGACAGCCCGCCCGGAACGCGACGCACACCAGCACCGGACAGCCCGGCCGGAGCGGACACACTCGCGAAACAACCCTCGTCCGGAACGGCACACCACCGCCGAACAGCCCTGCCCGGAGCGCGACGCACACCACCGCCGGACAACCCCGCCCGGAGCGGCACACACGCCGTCGAACGGCCCCGTCCGAGGCGGCACACCGCCGTCAGTGCGCCCCGCCCATGTTGAGCACCACCACCCCGGCGATGATCAGCGCGATGCCACCGGCCTTGGCGGCGGTGAGTCCCTCGCCCAGGAACATCGTGCCGATCACCGCGATGGCGGCCGTCCCGACCCCGGACCAGATGGCGTACGCCGTCCCGACCGACAGGGTCTTCAGGGTCTGTGCGAGCAGGGCGAACGCCACCAGGTACCCGGCGACGGTGACGACCGAGGGCCACAGCCGGGTGAATCCCTCGCTGTACTTCATGGCGGTCGTCCCGACCACTTCCGCTGCGATGGCTCCGGCGAGCAGTACGTACCCCATGACGGCGATCGTAGCCAGGGACGATCACATGCGAGTGGCCCCCGGCAGGATGCCGGGGGCCACTCGACCGAACCGCTCGCTCAGACGTTGAAGCCCAGCGCCCGCAGCTGCTCACGGCCGTCGTCCGTGATCTTGTCGGGGCCCCACGGCGGCATCCACACCCAGTTGATGCGCAGCTCGCTGACCAGACCGTCCGTGGCGGACTTGGCCTGGTCCTCGATGACGTCCGTCAGCGGGCAGGCCGCGGAGGTCAGGGTCATGTCGACGGTCGCCACATTGGAGTCGTCGACGTGGATGCCGTAGATGAGGCCGAGGTTGACGACGTCGATGCCCAGTTCGGGGTCGACGACGTCCATCAGAGCCTCGCGGAGTTCCTCCTCCGAGGCCGGCTTCGTCTCCAGGGTCTCGCTCATGCCGTAGTCCTTTCGGCGTCGGCGCCCAGCGCCTGGGCCGTCGCGTCCTTCCACGCCATCCAGCTGAGGAGGGCGCACTTCACCCGGGCCGGGTACTTAGAGACCCCGGCGAACGCGACCGCGTCCTCCAGGACCTCCTCCATCGCGTCGTCGGGCTCGATCCTCCCCTTGGACTGCATCAGTTCCAGGAAGGTCCCCTGGATCCGCTGCGCCTCGGCGAGGTCCTTGCCGACCAGCAGGTCGTTCAGCACGGAGGCGGAGGCCTGGCTGATGGAGCAGCCCTGCCCCTCGTAACTGACGTCGCTGATCGTCGTGCCGTCGTACTTCACGCGGAGCGTGATCTCGTCGCCGCACGTCGGGTTGACGTGGTGCACCTCGGCGTCGCCGTCCCGGAGACCACGCCCGTGCGGGTTCTTGTAGTGGTCCAGGATGACGTCCTGGTACATGGAGTCCAGCTTCACGCCTCAGCTCCTCATCCGAAGAAGTTCCGTACGTGCTCCAGGCCGTCGACCAGTGCGTCGATCTCGGCCGGCGTGGAGTACAGATAGAACGACGCTCGCGTGGTCGCGGGAATTCCGTACCGCAGGCAGACCGGCCGTGCGCAGTGGTGGCCGACCCGGACGGCGATGCCCTGTTCGTCGAGGACCTGGCCCACGTCGTGCGGGTGGATGTCGCCGAGCGTGAACGAGATCGCCGCTCCCCGGTCCTCGGCCGTGGCGGGACCGATGATGCGCAGGTCCGGGACCTCGGTCAGGCGCTTGACCGCGTACTCGGTGATGGCGTGCTCATGGGCGAGGATCTTGTCCATGCCGATGGCCGACAGGTAGTCGATCGCCGCGCCGAGACCGACCGCCTGGGCGATCGGCGGGGTGCCCGCCTCGAACTTGTGCGGGGCCGGCGCATAGGTCGACGAGCTCATCGACACGGTCTCGATCATCTCGCCGCCGCCGAGGAACGGGGGCAGGTCCTCCAGCAGCTCCTGGCGGCCCCAGAGCACCCCTATGCCGGTCGGGCCGCACATCTTGTGGCCGGTGAAGGCCACGAAGTCGGCCTGGAGTGCCTGCACGTCCAGCGGCATGTGCGGGGCGGCCTGGGAAGCGTCGACGCAGACCAGCGCGCCGACCTCCTGGGCGCGGCGCACGATCGCCTCGACCGGGTTGACCGTGCCCAGGATGTTGGAGACCAGCACGAAGGAGACGATCTTCGTCTTCTCGGTGATGATCTCGTCGATGTCGGACAGGTCGAGCCGGCCGTCGTCGGTCAGCCCGAACCACTTCAGCTTCGCGCCGGTGCGCTGCGCGAGCAGCTGCCACGGCACGATGTTGGAGTGGTGCTCCATCTCCGTGATGACGATCTCGGTCTCGTGGTCCACCCGGTAGGGCTCGTCGGCCCAGCCGAGCATGTTGGCCACGAGGTTGAGCGACTCGGAGGCGTTCTTGGTGAAGATCACCTCGTCGCGCGAGGGCGCGTTGACAAACTCCGCGACCTTGTCGCGCGCGCCCTCGTACAGCGCCGTGGCCTCCTCGGCGAGCACATGCACACCGCGGTGGACGTTGGCGTTGTAGCGCTCGTAGTACTCGCTCAGGGCGTCCAGCACCTGGCGCGGCTTCTGCGAGGTCGCCGCGTTGTCCAGGTACACGAGCTTCCGTCCGTCGTGGACCTGCCGGTCCAGGACGGGGAAGTCCTTGCGGATCGCCTCGGTGTCGAGGAGGCCCGGCAGCTGTGTCACTCGGATGCGCCACCCTTCGTGTATGCCTCGTAGCCCTCTTCCTCCAGCTTGTCGGCGAGCTCGGCACCGCCGGACTCGACGATGCGGCCGGCCGAGAAGACGTGGACGTGGTCGGGCTTGATGTAGCGCAGGATGCGCGTGTAGTGCGTGATCAGCAGGGTGCCGACCTCACCGGTCTCGCGGACGCGGTTGACGCCCTCGGAGACGACGCGCAGGGCGTCGACGTCGAGGCCGGAGTCGGTCTCGTCGAGGATGGCGACCTTCGGCTTGAGCAGCTCGAGCTGGAGGATCTCGTGGCGCTTCTTCTCACCGCCGGAGAAGCCCTCGTTGACGTTGCGCTCGGCGAAGGCGGGGTCCATGTTGAGGCGCTCCATGGCCTCCTTGACCTCCTTCACCCAGGTGCGCAGCTTGGGGGCCTCGCCGCGGACGGCGGTGGCGGAGGTGCGCAGGAAGTTGGAGACGGAGACGCCGGGGACCTCGACCGGGTACTGCATGGCGAGGAAGAGGCCGGCGCGGGCGCGCTCGTCGACGGACATCTCCAGGACGTCCTCGCCGTCGAGGGTGACGGTGCCGCCGGTGATCGTGTACTTGGGGTGACCCGCGAGGGAGTAGGCGAGGGTCGACTTGCCGGAGCCGTTGGGGCCCATGATGGCGTGCGTCTCGCCCTGCTTCACGGTCAGGTCGACACCCTTGAGGATCTCCTTCGTGGCGTTGTCGGCCTCGACGGTGACGTGCAGGTCTCGGATTTCAAGCGTTGCCATGGGTGCCTCAGGACTCCTGGGTGAGGGAGACGAGCACGTCGTCCCCTTCGATCTTTACGGGGTATACGGGGACGGGGCGCGTCGCCGGGAGGGCGTCGGGCTTGCCGGAACGGAGGTCGAAACGCGAGCCGTGCAGCCAGCACTCGATGTGGCAGTCGTCCACCTCGCCCTCCGCGAGGGAGACGTTCGCGTGCGAGCAGATGTCGTGGATCGCGAACACCTCCCCCTCGGTGAGCACGACGGAGACCGGCGTGCCGTCGAGTTCCACCCTTTTCGGGGTGTCCTCCTCCAGCTCGCCCAGTCCACAGGCGCGTACGAAGGTCATGCGACCGCGGCCTCCAGCTCCTCCTCGATCTTGGCGATCAGGCGCTCCTCGATGTCCGGGACGCCGATCTGCTGGACGAGTTCGGCGAAGAAGCCGCGGACCACCAGACGGCGGGCGTCCTGCTCGGGGATGCCGCGGGCCATCAGGTAGAAGAGCTGCTCGTCGTCGAAGCGGCCGGTCGCGGAGGCGTGGCCGGCGCCGACGATCTCACCGGTCTCGATCTCCAGGTTGGGCACGGAGTCGACGCGGGCGCCGTCGGTGAGGACCAGGTTGCGGTTCATCTCGTAGGTGTCGGTGCCCTCGGCCTTGGCCTCGATGAGGACGTCGCCGATCCACACGGCGTGCGCGTCGTCGCCCTGGAGCGCGCCCTTGTAGGCGACGTTGGACGTGCAGTGCGGGACGTTGTGGTCGACGAGGAGGCGGTGCTCCTGGTGCTGGCCGGCGTCGGTGAAGTACAGGCCGAACAGTTCGGCCTCGCCGCCGGGGCCGGCGTAGACGACGCGCGGGTGGAGCCGGACCACGTCGCCGCCGAAGGTGACGACGACCGACTTGAAGGAGGCGTCGCGGCCGACGAGGGCGTTGTGCTGGCCCACGTGGACGGCCTTGTCGTCCCAGTCCTGGACGGAGACGACGGTCAGCTTGGCGCCGTCGCCGAGCAGGTACTCGACGTTGGCGGCGAGCACCGCGTCGCCGGTGTGGTCGATGACCACGACCGCCTCGGCGAAGGCGCCGAGCTCGATCACCTGGTGACCGTAGGCGGTGCCGCCCTCGCCGTGCACCGCGATGCGGATCGGCTCGGTGAGGACGGTCTCCTTCGGCACGGTCACGACCGAGGCCCGCTCGAAGGCGGAGTACGCCTGGGCGGCGACGCGGTCCACCGGGGCGCCCGCGCGGCCGAGCCGGGCGTCGTCGCGCCCGACCGTCTCGACGGTGACGCCCTCGGGCGCCTCGACGGCGACCTTGACGCCCTCGCCGGTGGCGGTGGCGGTGCCGTCGTGCAGACCGCGCAGCCGCTCCAGCGGGGTGAACCGCCACTCCTCCTCGCGGCCGTGGGGGACGGGGAAGTCCGCCACGTCGAAGGAGGGGGGCGCGCTCATGCGGGTCGCGACGGTCGACTCCGCGGCGACCGCGATCGAGCCCGCGGTGGTGGAACCCACGGGGATGTTCTGAGCCTCAGCCATGGCTGTCGTAGTGCTCGCTTTCCTGTGCGTAAGGGGCTTGACGGAACGGCGTGGTGCTCAGCCGACCGCGCCTTCCATCTGCAGCTCGATCAGCCGGTTGAGCTCGAGTGCGTACTCCATGGGCAGTTCCTTGGCGATGGGCTCGACGAAGCCGCGCACGATCATCGCCATCGCCTCGAACTCGCTCAGGCCGCGGCTCATCAGGTAGAAGAGCTGGTCCTCGGAGACCTTGGAGACGGTCGCCTCGTGGCCCATGGACACGTCGTCCTCGCGGACGTCCACGTAGGGGTAGGTGTCCGAGCGGGAGATGGTGTCGACGAGCAGCGCGTCGCAGAGCACGTTGGACTTGGAGCCCGGGGCGCCCTCGCCGATCTCGATCAGACCGCGGTAGGAGGTACGGCCACCGCCGCGCGCCACCGACTTGGAGACGATGTTGGACGAGGTGTTGGGGGCCATGTGGACCATCTTGGCGCCCGCGTCCTGGTGCTGGCCCTCGCCTGCGAAGGCGATGGACAGCGTCTCGCCCTTGGCGTGCTCGCCCATCAGGTAGACGGCCGGGTACTTCATCGTCACCTTGGAGCCGATGTTGCCGTCGACCCACTCCATGGTCGCGCCCTCGTAGGCCACGGCGCGCTTGGTGACCAGGTTGTAGACGTTGTTCGACCAGTTCTGGATGGTCGTGTAGCGGCAGCGGGCGTTCTTCTTGACGATGATCTCGACCACGGCGCTGTGCAGCGAGTCCGACTTGTAGATCGGCGCGGTGCAGCCCTCGACGTAGTGCACGTAGGCACCCTCGTCGACGATGATCAGGGTCCGCTCGAACTGGCCCATGTTCTCGGTGTTGATCCGGAAGTAGGCCTGGAGCGGGATCTCGACGTGCACGCCCGGCGGGACGTAGATGAAGGAGCCGCCCGACCACACGGCGGAGTTCAGCGACGCGAACTTGTTGTCACCGACCGGGATGACCGTGCCGAAGTACTCCTTGAAGAGCTCCGGGTGCTCCTTCAGCGCGGTGTCGGTGTCGAGGAAGATGACGCCCTGCTCCTCCAGGTCCTCACGGATCTGGTGGTAGACGACCTCCGACTCGTACTGGGCGGCGACACCGGCGACGAGGCGCTTCTTCTCGGCCTCCGGGATGCCCAGCTTGTCGTAGGTGTTCTTGATGTCCTCGGGCAGGTCCTCCCAGGACTCCGCCTGCTTCTCCGTGGAGCGCACGAAGTACTTGATGTTGTCGAAGTCGATGCCGGAGAGGTCGGAGCCCCAGTTCGGCATGGGCTTCTTCTCGAACAGGCGCAGGCCCTTGAGGCGGAGCTTGGTCATCCACTCCGGCTCGTCCTTCTTCGCGGAGATGTCCCGGACGACGTCCTCGTTCAGGCCGCGGCGCGCGGACGCACCGGCCTCGTCACGGTCGGCCCAGCCGTATTCGTAGGTGCCCAGACCCTCCAGCTCGGGGTGGGCAGTCTCCGTGGGGAGAGTCATGCGGGGTTCCTCCCGGACGTGCTTTCAGATGCGTGGTGGGAAATCTTGGGGATGAACGTCGTACAGACGCCGTCGCCGTGCGCGATGGTCGCGAGGCGCTGCACATGCGTACCGAGAAGCTCGGCGAAAAATTCCGTCTCGGCCTCGCAGAGCTGCGGGAACTTCTCGGCGGCGTGGGCGACCGGGCAGTGGTGCTGGCAGAGCTGCTCACCGACCGGCGCGCTGCGCGCAGTCGCAGCGTACCCGTCCACACTCAGGGCCTTGGCCAGCGCTTCCGTCCGCTCCTCGGGGGCCGCGGCCTCGACCGCCTTGCGGTAGGCGTCCGCCTGGGCCGCGATCCGGGCGCGGGCGAACGCGGCGATCGCCTCGCCGCCGCCCTCCCGCTCACCGATCCACCGCAGGGCGTCCAGGGCCAGTTTGTCGTACGACTGGTCGAAGGCGTCCCGCCCGCAGTCGGTGAGGGCGAAGACCTTGGCCGGACGCCCGCGCGTGCGCGCGCCGTAGACGCGCCGCTCGCGGGCTTCCACGACGTTGTCGGCGGTCAGCGCGTCCAGGTGCCGGCGTACGGCCGCCTGGGTGAGCCCGAGCCGCTCGGCGAGCTCGGCGACGGTCGACGGGCCGTGGTCCAGGATGGAGCGGGCGACACGGTTGCGGGTGGACCGCTCACCGGTCGCCAGTTCCTCGTGAGGAGCCTCGCCGACGTTTTTCACAACGCCATTGTTGCGTAATTCATCCGAGCCGGGCAAGCCGCGTCCGGACGGCCCGAAGGTGCGCTGCATCACTTAGGCATACCTAACGTGACCTGCGGAAACGATCTTTGATCGATCAAATCGGCGAGGCCGGGTGCCACCTCCGGAGCACCCGGTGGCCCCGCCCGCGCCCCCTCCGACCGGCCCTCTTGCCACGCGGGGAGGAGTTCCCGCACCCGGCGCCCCGACGCCCCGGCCGCCTCCCTAGACTCGTGACCCATGCGAAGTGAGCCCGTGGTCCAGGTGCAGGCCCTGGTGAAGCGGTACGGCACGAAGACCGCGGTGGACGGCCTCGACCTGGTGGCCCGGCCCGGCGTGACCGCCGTGCTCGGCCCCAACGGGGCGGGCAAGACGACCACGGTCGAGACCTGCGAGGGGTACCGGCGGCCGGATTCCGGCACGGTGCGCGTCCTGGGCCTCGACCCGGTGCGGCAGTCGGCGGCGCTGCGGCCCCGCGTCGGGGTGATGCTCCAGTCCGGCGGCGTCTACTCGGGCGCACGGGCCGACGAGATGCTCCGCCACGTGGCGAAGCTGCACGCGCACCCGCTGGACGTGGACGCGCTGATCGAGCGCCTCGGGCTCGGCTCCTGCGGCCGTACGTCGTACCGGCGGCTCTCCGGCGGCCAGCAGCAGCGGCTCGCGCTGGCGATGGCCGTGGTGGGGCGCCCGGAGCTGGTGTTCCTGGACGAGCCGACCGCCGGCCTCGACCCGCAGGCCCGCCGCGCCACCTGGGACCTGGTCCGGGACCTGCGCGCGGACGGCGTCTCCGTCATCCTCACCACCCACTACATGGACGAGGCCGAACAGCTCGCCGACGACGTGGCGGTCATCGACGCCGGCCGGGTCATCGCCCAGGGCTCCCCCGAGGAACTGTGCCGGGGCGGCGCCGAGAACACGCTCCGCTTCTCCGGACGGCCGGGCCTGGACATGGCGTCCCTGCTGAAGGCGCTGCCCCCCGGCTCCTCGGGCGCCGAGGTGGCCCCGGGCTCGTACCGGGTCATGGGCACGGTCGACCCGCAGCTGCTCGCCACGGTGACGTCCTGGTGCGCGCAGCACGGGGTGATGCCGGACCGGATCTCGGTGGAACGGCACACTCTCGAAGACGTCTTCCTGGAGCTGACCGGCAAGGAGCTGCGTTCGTGACCGCCACCGGCGCCTACTCACCGAAGCCGGGCGCGGCACCCCTCGCCCGCATGATCGCCGCGCAGGCCGCGCTCGAGACGAGGATGCTGCTGCGCAACGGCGAGCAGCTGCTGCTGACGGTGATCATCCCCACGCTGCTGCTGGTGCTCTTCAGCACCGTGGACGTGGTGGACACCGGTGAGGGCGAAGCGGTGGACTTCCTCGCCCCCGGCATTCTCGCGCTCGCGGTGATGTCGACGGCGTTCACCGGGCAGGCCATCGCGACCGGCTTCGAGCGCCGGTACGGCGTGCTGAAGCGGCTGGCCTCGTCACCGCTGCCGCGCTGGGGTCTGATGACCGCGAAGACGCTGTCGGTGCTGGTCACCGAGGTCCTCCAGGTGATCCTCGTCACGGTGATCGCGCTCGCGCTCGGCTGGTCCCCGCAGGGCGGCCCCTTCGCGGTGCTCTCTCTGCTGGTCCTCGGCACGGCCGCCTTCTCCGGGCTCGGCCTGCTGATGGCGGGCACCCTCAAGGCCGAGGCGACGCTCGCCGCCGCCAACCTGGTCTTCCTGCTGCTGCTCGTCGGCGGCGGGGTGGTCGTACCGCTGGACAAGTTCCCGGACGCGGCCCAGGACGTGCTCGGCCTGCTGCCGATCTCCGCACTGTCGGAAGGCCTGCGGGACGTGCTCCAGCACGGGGCCGGAGTGCCGTGGGCCGGCCTCGGGATCCTCGCCGTGTGGGCGGTGGCGGGCCTCGCGGCGGCCGGGAAGTTCTTCCGCTGGGAGTAGGGGCGATGGCCGAGACGGACCCTCGTGAAAGCGTGCACAAGCGACGTCCTACGATGGGACGCGTGCCAAACGTGACCCGCGCCGACGCCCTGGCGGCCCTGCGCAACCCGCTCGCCTTCATCGCCACACGCTGGACCCCGGATCCCCGGACCGTCCGCCGGGCGGCCCTCGCCGCGCTCGTCATGACGGTCGTCATCGTGGTCACCGGCGGTGCCGTACGCCTGACCGGCTCCGGCCTGGGCTGCCCGACCTGGCCCAAGTGCACCGACGACTCGCTCACCACGACCAGCGAGATGGGCCTGCACGGCGTCATCGAGTTCGGCAACCGCCTGCTGACGTACGTGCTCTGCGCCGCCGTCGGCTGGGCGATCATCGCCGCCCGCTCGGAGAAGCCGTACCGGCGCGGCCTGACCCGGCTGGGCTGGGCGCAGTTCTGGATCGTGATGAGCAACGCCGTCCTCGGCGGCATCGTCGTGCTCGTCGGCCTCAACCCGTACACGGTCGCGGCGCACTTCGTGGCGACGGCGGCCCTCCTCGCGGTGGCCACGGTGATGTGGTACCGCACTCGGGAGGGCGACGGAGCCCCGCGGCCCCTGGTCGGCAAGGCCGTCCAGCAGCTGGTGTGGGTCCTCACCGGCGTCTCCGTGCTGCTCATCCTGGTCGGCACCGTGGTCACCGGCGCCGGTCCGCACGCGGGTGACTCCAGCGAGGTCCCGCGGATGCCGGTCGACTGGGAGACGGTCAGCAAGCTGCACGCCGTACTGGCGTGGGTCGTGGTGACGCTGACGTTCGCCCTGTGGTTCGTCCTGAAGGCGGTCGACGCCCCCAAGGGCCCGCTGGCCCGCACCCGCGAGCTGTTCCTGATCCTGCTCGCGCAGGGTGCCGTCGGCTACGTGCAGTACTTCACCGACCTTCCCGAGGTCCTGGTCGGTCTGCACATGTTCGGCTCGAGCGTGATGTGGATCTGGGTGCTCCTGGTCCTGCTGTCGCTGCGCGAGCGCCCGGCCGGCGGGACGTCCGTCCCGGCTCCCGGCCCCGCCGGACGGCTGGAGCCCGCCGCCGGCTGACGGCGGCCTTCTCAGGCCAGTCCGTACACCCGGCCCGCGTTCCCCGAGGCGATCAGGCCGGCCACCCGCTGGGCGTCGTCGAGCGACCACGCGCCCTCGGCGACCCAGGTGCCCAGCACCCGGCCGAGCGCCTCGCGGAACAGGTGGGCGCCGACGACGTGCAGCTCGGGCAGGCCGCGGGCGCCGCTGGAGAAGAGGATCTTGCCGAAGGGGGCGAGTTCCAGGATCTCCGCGAGGACGGTCGCCGCGCGGGCGCCGGTGCGCACCAGGGCGGCGCCGCAGTCGGCGTAGACGTGCGGGAAGACACCGGCGAGATGGGCGGCGTGACGGTGGTACGGGTAGCCGTGCAGCAGCACCAGATCGGTGCCGAGACCGGCGGTGGCCCGGACGAAGTCGGTCAGCAGGACCGGGTCGGTACGGTCGACGCGGGCGCCCGGTGCGGCGAGACCGGCATGGAGCTGGAGGGGTCGGCCCGAGGCGACGGCGATCCACAGCAGGTGCCGGAGCAGTACGGGGTCGCTCAGTTCGTCCCCGGCCCGGCGGGCGGCCAGCCAGCGCCCCGCCGCACCCCGCACCTCCCCCGGTCCGGGCGGCTCGGGGGCGAGCGCCAGACCGTGCCGTACGCCGGCGACGGAGGTAAAGGCGACGGCGTGCGCGGCGGCCGCGTGCACCGACTCGGCGAGGTTGGCGAGGAAGGACTCGACGGTGCCGGAGGTGTCGGCGACCTGTTCGGCGAGCTGTTCCAGACGGACGATCTCGTGCGCCTCGGCGTCCCCGGCCGTGCCCAGCTCGGTGGGTCCCGTGAGGTCGCCGGGCAGCCCGGTGTCGACGAGGTAGGCGGTGATGCCGCTGCCCCGCAGCAGCCGCCGCCCGGCCTCGAGCACGCCGAGTTCACGGCGCCGGGCGAGGTAGCGGGCGGGCGGGCAGTGCGGTTCCAGACCGAGCAGGGGCGGACACCAGCGGCGTACGGCGAAGCCGGTCTGGGTGTCGAAGAGGGTGGTGCCGGGGGCGGGCGGTCCCTCGGTGGCGGCGAGCTGGGCCTCGAAGGTGCCCAGGCCCAGCTCCGTGCGGAGTACTCCGTGGCAGTACTGGTCCACGAGTGAGGGCGTTTCGATCATCCGGGGCTCCCCGTCGTGGACCGTGTGCGTCACAGGTCCTAACGGGTGAACCCCGGAAGAGGTCGCGCGTCCGCCGGGTACGGGCTGTCCGTGGCCGCTCGCGCCCACGCGGCGAAACCGCACACCGGTACGGTCCCGCGCCGCCGGGCCGGCCGCCGTTCAGCCGTCGGACGGGCCGCCGACCTGGATGCCCGCCATGCGGCTCCACTCGTACGGCCCCGTCCTCACCTTCGCCGCGAACTCGCCGTCGAAGTTCTCGTGGACGGTGATGCCCGCCTTCTCCACGGCCTTCCCGGCGATCTCCATGGAAGGGGCGAAGACGTCGCCCCAGGCGCCGTCCTCGCCGACGAGGACGATGCGGGCGCCGCGCTGTCCGAGGTACGCGATCTGTCCCTCGGCGCCGCCGTGTGCCGTGGCGAAGCCGCTGATCTGCTTGGCGAGCCGGGCCGCCTTCTGCTCGGCCTTCGGGTCCACCTGCTGCGTGTCTGCCATGACCAGGATGCTACCGACGGGTAGATCGAACGGCGACGGGCGGGGTCCGTGGCCTTGACCACGTACCCCGCCCGGTCGGCGAGCACGGAGCGGCTACCGCAGGAACGGGTCCACCGCGATGGCCACGAAGAGCAGCGACACATAGGTGATGGACCAGTGGAACAGCCGCATCTCCTTCAGCTTGCCGCCCGTCACCTCGGCCTTCGCGCGGTTCAGCAGCGCGTGCGCCTCCCACAGCCACCAGCCGCCCGCCGCGAGGGCGACCGCCGTGTAGAACCAGCCGGTGTAGCCGAGCGGGGTGAGCAGCAGCGACACCGCGACCATGACCCAGCTGTAGAGCACGATCTGCTTGGCGACCGCCTTGTTGCCGGCGATGACCGGCAGCATCGGCACGCCGACGCGCGCGTAGTCGTCCTTCACCTTCATGGACAGCGGCCAGTAGTGCGGCGGCGTCCAGAAGAAGATGACGAGGAAGAGGATGACCGGTGCCCACGACAGCGAGTCGGTGACCGCGGACCAGCCGATCAGCACCGGCATGCAGCCGGCGATGCCGCCCCACACGATGTTCTGCGACGTGCGCCGCTTGAGGATCATCGTGTAGACGACGACGTAGAAGAGGAGCGCGCCGAGGGAGAGCCACGCGGACAGCCAGTTGACGGCGAGCCCGAACATCAGCGTCGAGACGACCGCCAGGGTGATGCCGAAGGCCAGGCACTCGCGCGGGCTGACCATGCCGGTCACCAGCGGACGCTGGGAGGTGCGGTCCATCAGCGCGTCGATGTCGCGGTCGATGTACATGTTGAGCGCGTTCGCACCGCCCGCGGACAGGTAGCCGCCGACGCAGGTCAGCAGCACCAGCCCCAGGTCGGGCACGCCCTGCTGCGCCAGGAACATCACCGGGACGGTGGTGATGAGCAGCAGCTCGATGATCCGCGGCTTGGTGAGAGCCACGAATGCCATCACGCGGGCCCCGAACGGCCGATGGGCAGGGCTCTGACTCGTCCCCAGCACCCCCGCTGGACGGGATTCAACGGCCGTCACGCACACCCCTACAGAGATTCCAGCAAGCCTCCCCGCGTGAAGCGGGGGTAAAGGCTCGCGCGTACCACGCCACTGTAGACGTTGCCCAGACCCGGACATCCGCGGGGGTCCGCTCGTGTTGGCCGGCACCCTCCGAGGTGCGCCCGGAAGCTCGATTGAGCACCCGGATGAGCGGCTCCGTATTCATCTGCCGAATGGGAAAACGAACCGGTCAGGAGGCGGATCCACAAGAGTGACCGCACTCTGGAACGACACGGAAAAAGGCACGTCCTACGGGGGTAGGCTCGACCACGCCGGTGGGCAGTCACCGGCCGTCCGAATCCATGTGGAGAGGAGCCCTGACTCAGGGTGAGCAACAAGCCGACCACCACAGACCTCGAGTGGACCGAGTTGGATCAGCGGGCCGTCGACACCGCCCGCGTCCTGGCCGCCGATGCCGTACAGAAGGTCGGTAACGGCCATCCGGGTACGGCGATGAGTTTGGCGCCCGTCGCCTACACCCTCTTCCAGAAGGTGATGCGGCACGACCCGGCGGACGCCGACTGGGTCGGGCGCGACCGTTTCGTGCTGTCCGCCGGCCATTCGTCCCTGACCCTCTACACCCAGCTCTACCTGGCCGGCTTCGGCCTGGAGCTGGACGACCTGAAGGCGTTCCGCACCTGGGGCTCGAAGACGCCGGGCCACCCGGAGTACGGGCACACCACGGGCGTGGAGACCACGACCGGCCCGCTGGGCCAGGGTGTCGCCAACGCCGTGGGCATGGCGATGGCCGCCCGCTACGAGCGCGGTCTGTTCGACCCGGAGGCCGCCGCGGGCGAGTCGCCGTTCGACCACTTCGTCTACTGCATCGCCGGTGACGGCTGCCTCCAGGAGGGCATCTCCGCCGAGGCGTCCTCCCTCGCGGGCCACCAGAAGCTGGGCAACCTGGTGCTGCTGTGGGACGACAACCACATCTCCATCGAGGGCGACACCGAGACGGCCGTCTCGGAGGACACCGTCAAGCGGTACGAGGCGTACGGCTGGCACGTGCAGCGTGTGGCGCCGAAGCCGGACGGCGACCTGGACGTGAACGCGATCTACGACGCGATCCAGGAGGCCAAGAAGGTCACCGACCGTCCGTCGTTCATCGCGATGCGCTCGATCATCGCCTGGCCCGCGCCGAACGCGCAGAACACCGAGGCCGCGCACGGCTCGGCGCTCGGCGACGACGAGGTCGCGGCCACCAAGCGCGTCCTCGGCTTCGACCCGGAGAAGTCCTTCGAGGTCACCGGCGAGGTCATCGGCCACACCCGCAAGGCGCTGGAGCGGGGCCAGGCGGCCCGCGCGGTGTGGGAGAAGTCCTTCCAGCAGTGGCGGGACAACAACCCCGAGCGTGCCGCCGAGTACGACCGGATCGCCGCAGGTGAGCTGCCCAAGGGCTGGCAGGACTCGATCCCGGTGTTCGAGCCGGGCAAGGGCGTGGCCACCCGTGCCGCCTCCGGCAAGGTGCTCCAGGCGCTCGGCGCGGTGATCCCGGAGCTGTGGGGCGGCTCGGCCGACCTGGCGGGCTCCAACAACACCACGATCGACAAGACGTCGTCGTTCCTCCCGGCCGGCAACCCGCTGCCCGAGGCGGACCCGTACGGGCGCACGATCCACTTCGGCATCCGCGAGCACGCCATGGCCGCGGAGATGAACGGCATCGCGCTGCACGGCAACACGCGCATCTACGGCGGCACCTTCCTGGTGTTCTCCGACTACATGCGCAACGCGGTACGCCTGTCGGCGCTGATGCACCTGCCGGTGACGTACGTGTGGACGCACGACTCCATCGGTCTGGGCGAGGACGGCCCCACCCACCAGCCGGTCGAGCACCTGGCCTCGCTGCGCGCCATCCCCGGTCTGAACGTGGTCCGCCCGGCGGACGCCAACGAGACCGCGATCGCCTGGCGGGAGATCCTCACCCGCTGGACGAAGGAGTTCGGCAAGGGCGCCCCGCACGGTCTGGCGCTGACCCGCCAGGGCGTGCCGACGTACGAGCCCAACGAGGACGCGGCGAAGGGCGGCTACGTCCTGTTCGACGCGGAGGGCGGTGAGCCGGAGGTCGTCCTGATCGCGACCGGCTCCGAGGTGCACGTCGCCGTCGAGGCGCGCGAGCGGCTCCAGGCCGACGGTGTGCCCACGCGTGTGGTGTCCATGCCGTCCGTGGAGTGGTTCGAGGAGCAGGACCAGGGGTACCGGGACAGCGTCCTGCCGCCGGCCGTCAAGGCGCGCGTGGCCGTGGAGGCGGGGATCGGTCTCACCTGGCACAAGTACGTCGGGGACGCCGGCCGGATCGTCTCCCTGGAGCACTTCGGCGCCTCCGCCGACGGCAAGGTGCTGTTCGAGGAGTTCGGCTTCACCGCCGAGAACGTGGCGGCCCAGGCCCGGGAATCGATCGCCGCGGCCCAGCGCTGACGCCCATACACGACACGTAGGAGATGGAATTTCCATGACGGACGCACTCAAGCGCCTTTCCGACGAAGGCGTCGCGATCTGGCTGGACGACCTGTCGCGCAAGCGGATCACGTCCGGCAACCTCGCCGAACTGATGGACCAGCAGCACGTCGTGGGCGTCACCACCAACCCGACGATCTTCCAGAAGGCGATCTCCGAGGGCGACGGCTACGACCAGCAGCTGAGCGACCTCGCCGCCCGCAAGGTCACCGTCGAAGAGGCCATCCGCATGATCACCACGGCGGACGTCCGCGACGCCGCCGACATCCTGCGGCCGGTCTTCGACGCCACCGGCGGCCAGGACGGCCGGGTCTCGATCGAGGTCGACCCGCGGCTGGCGCACGACACCAAGGCGACGGTCGCCGAGGCCAAGCAGCTCGCGTGGCTGGTGGACCGGCCCAACACCCTCATCAAGATCCCGGCGACCGAGGCCGGCATCCCGGCGATCGCCGAGGTCATCGGCCTGGGGATCAGCGTCAACGTCACGCTGATCTTCTCCCTGGAGCGCTACCGCAAGGTCATGGACGCGTTCCTGACCGGCCTGGAGAAGGCCAAGGAGCGCGGCCTGGACCTGTCGAAGATCCACTCCGTGGCGTCCTTCTTCGTGTCCCGCGTGGACACCGAGATCGACAAGCGGATCGACGCGCTCGGCACCGACGAGGCCAAGGCGCTGCGCGGCAAGGCCGCCATCGCCAACGCGCGCCTGGCCTACCAGGCGTACGAGGAGGTCTTCTCCACGGACCGCTGGAACGCGCTGGAGCGCGAGGGCGCCAACAAGCAGCGTCCGCTGTGGGCATCGACCGGTGTGAAGGACAAGGCGTACAAGGCCACGATGTACGTCGACGAGCTGGTGGCGCCGAACACGGTGAACACCATGCCGGAGGCGACGCTGTTCGCCACCGAGGAGCAGGGCGAGATCCGGGGCGACGCCGTCTCCGGCACCTACGAGCAGGCCCGCGCCGACCTGGACGCGGTCGAGGCGCTCGGCATCTCGTACGACGAGGTGGTGCAGCTTCTGGAGGACGAGGGCGTCGACAAGTTCGAGGGCTCCTGGAACGACCTGCTGAAGTCGACCGAGGCGGAGCTTCAGCGCCTCGCCCCCGCGGAGGGCTGAGACCTTGTCGAGCAGCAACCCGCTGCGTGACCCCGCCGACCGACGGCTCCCGCGTATCGCGGGGCCGTCGGGCCTGGTCATCTTCGGCGTGACGGGCGACCTGTCCCGCAAGAAGCTGATGCCGGCCGTGTACGACCTCGCCAACCGGGGCCTGCTGCCGCCGGGCTTCTCGCTGGTGGGGTTCGCCCGCCGGGAGTGGGCGAACGAGGACTTCGCCCAGGAGGTCCACGACGCGGTCAAGGAGCACGCCCGCACCCCCTTCCGCGAGGAGGTCTGGCAGCAGCTCATCCAGGGCATGCGCTTCGTGCAGGGCACCTTCGACGACGACGCGTCGTTCGAGCGGCTGCGCGACACGATCGAGGAGCTGGACAAGGCGCAGGGCACGGGCGGCAACTTCGCCTTCTACCTGTCGGTGCCGCCGCGTTCCTTCCCGGTGGTCATCCAGCAGCTGAAGAAGCACGGGCTGGCCGACCAGAAGGACGGTTCCTGGCGCCGCGCGGTGATCGAGAAGCCGTTCGGGCACGACCTGAGGTCGGCCGAGGAACTGAACGCGATCGTCCACGAGGTCTTCGCCCCGGACCAGGTCTTCCGCATCGACCACTACCTGGGCAAGGAGACGGTCCAGAACATCCTGGCGCTGCGCTTCGCCAACACGATGTTCGAGCCGATATGGAACCGGTCGTTCGTCGACCACGTGCAGATCACCATGGCCGAGGACATCGGTATCGGCGGCCGGGCCGGCTACTACGACGGCATCGGCGCCGCCCGTGACGTCATCCAGAACCACCTCCTCCAGCTGATGGCGCTGACCGCGATGGAGGAGCCGGCCTCCTTCGACGCGGACGCGCTGGCGGCGGAGAAGACCAAGGTGCTCGGTGCCGTGCGGCTGCCGAAGGACCTGGGCCGGGACACCGTGCGCGGGCAGTACGCGGCCGGCTGGCAGGGTGGCGCGAAGGCGGTCGGGTATCTGGAGGAGGAGGGCATCGACGCCTCCTCGAAGACCGACACCTACGCCGCGATCAAGCTGGGCATCGACAACCGCCGCTGGGCGGGTGTCCCCTTCTATCTGCGCACCGGCAAGCGGCTGGGACGGCGGGTCACCGAGATCGCGGTGGTCTTCCAGCGGGCGCCGCACTCCCCCTTCGACACGACGGCCACCGAGGAGCTGGGCTCCAACGCGATCGTCATCCGCGTCCAGCCGGACGAGGGCGTCACGGTCCGGTTCGGCTCCAAGGTGCCGGGCACGTCGATGGAGATCCGGGACGTGTCGATGGACTTCGCCTACGGCGAGTCGTTCACCGAGTCCAGCCCGGAGGCGTACGAGCGCCTGATCCTGGACGTCCTGCTCGGCGACTCCAACCTCTTCCCGCGCACGGAGGAGGTCGAGCTGTCCTGGAAGATCCTCGACCCGATCGAGGAGTACTGGGACACCCACGGCAGGCCGGCCCAGTACCCGGCCGGGACGTGGGGACCCGTCGAGGCGGACGAAATGCTCGAGCGAGACGGACGGAGCTGGCGCCGGCCATGAAGACAGACCTCACGGACACCACGGCCAGCAAGATCAACAAGGCGCTGGTGAAGGCCCGCCGGGCCATCGGCACTCCGGCCGTCGGCATGGTGCTCACGCTGGTCATCGTCACGGACGAGGAGAACGCCTACGACGCGCTGAAGGCGGCCGGTGACGCCTCGCGCGAGCACCCCTCGCGCACGCTGGTCGTCGTCAAGCGCGTCTCCCGCTCCCCCCGTGACCGCACCCAGTCCCGCCTCGACGCCGAGGTCCGGGTGGGCGTGGACGCCGGCACCGGCGAGACCGTCATCCTGCGCCTGTACGGCGAGGTCGCCGACCACGCCCAGTCGGTGGTGCTGCCGCTGCTGCTGCCGGACGCCCCGGTGGTGGTGTGGTGGCCGGTCAACGCCCCGCTGGACCCGGCGAAGGACCCGCTGGGCGCGCTGGCCCAGCGCAGGGTGACCGACACCTACGCCTGCGAGAAGCCGGTGGAGGAGCTCGCCGCCCGCGCCGACGCCTACACCCCCGGCGACACGGACCTGTCGTGGACCCGCATCACGCCCTGGCGTTCGATGCTGGCGGCGGCGCTGGACCAGATCGCCTGCGAGGTGCAGGGCGTCGAGGTGGAGGGCGAGGAGTTCAACCCGAGCTGCGAGCTGCTGGCGATGTGGCTCGCGGACCGGCTGGACGTCCCCGTCAAGCGCTCCCACTCCGGCGGCCCGGGGCTCACGGCGGTCCGCATGGACACCGACTGCGGCCCGATCGTGCTGGACCGCGCCGACGGTTCGCTGGCGACGCTGTCCATCCAGGGCCAGCCGAAGCGTGCGGTGGCGCTCAAGCGCCGCGACACGGCGGAACTGATCGCGGAGGAGCTGCGCCGTCTGGACCCGGACGACACGTACGCCTCGGCGCTGCGCTACGGCGTGGAACGCCTGAAGTCGTCGGAGCCGGAGAGGGCTGACGCACCGGCCAAAGGAGAACGGGAAGCGGTCCCGGCTCCCGTCGAGTCGGCTGCGAAAGCTCCCGCGGCCGAGGCGACGGCGCAGGCCCCGGTGAAGAAGGCGGCGGCGAAGTGAGTACGGCACCGCAGCTGGTCGTGCACCGGGACAAGGAGCTGATGGCGCAGGCCGCGGCGGCCCGGCTGATCACGAGGATCGTGGACGCGCAGGCCTCGCGGGGTGCGGCGTCCGTGGTCCTGACCGGCGGCCGCAACGGCAACGGCCTGCTGGCCGCGCTGGCCGCCGCCCCGGCGCGGGACGCGATCGACTGGGCCCGGCTCGACCTGTGGTGGGGCGACGAACGCTTCCTGCCGGAGGGCGACCCGGAGCGCAATGTCACCCAGGCCCGTGAGGCGCTGCTGGACGCGGTGCCGCTGGACCCGAAGCGCGTGCACGCCATGCCCGCGTCGGACGGCCCGCACGGCACGGACGTGGACGCGGCGGCGGCGGCCTACGCGGAGGAACTGGCCGCGGCGGCCGGCCCGGAGAACCATGGCCCGGTCCCGACCTTCGACGTCCTGATGCTGGGCGTCGGCCCGGACACACACGTGGCGTCCCTCTTCCCGGAACTCCCGGCGGTCCGGGAGACGGAACGCACGGTGGTGGGCGTCCACGGCGCCCCGAAGCCCCCGCCGACGAGGGTCACCCTGACCCTCCCCGCGATCCGGGCGGCCCGGGAGGTCTGGCTGCTGGCGGCCGGCGAGGACAAGGCGGAGGCGGCGGAGATCGCCCTGGCGGGTGCGGGGGAGATCCAGGCCCCGGCGGCGGGTGCGTACGGCCGCAGCCGCACCTTGTGGCTCCTGGACAGGGCGGCGGCGTCACGGCTGCCGAGGGATCTGTATCCGGCGGCGTCGGCATAGCCCGGTCCGGCGGTGGGGAACGAGCCGTTTGATTCGCCCCCGCCGCCCCTTCCCGTTCCCGTCCTCCGGGGGCGCTGCCCCCGGACCCTCGCTCCTCAAACGCCGGAGGGGCTGAGATTTAGCCCCTCCGGAGTTTGAGGAGCGGGGTCTGGGGCGGAGCCCCGGTTTCGGGACGGGAAGGGGCGACGGGGGCGAAGAAACCTACTTGACGGACCCCGCCATGACCCCCTGCACGAAGTGCCGCTGGAACGCGAAGAACACGACGACCGGCACCACCAGCGACAGGAACGCCCCCGGCGCCAGCACATCGATGTTGCTGCCGAACTGCCGGATCTGCGACTGAAGCTGCACCGTCAGCGGCTGCGCGGAACTGTCCGCGAACAGCAGCGCGACCAGCATGTCGTTCCACACCCACAGGAACTGGAAGATCGCGAGGCTGGCGATCGCCGGCCGCCCCACCGGCAGCACCAGCCGGGTGAAGATCCGCCACTCGCTCCCCCCGTCCATCCGCGCGGCCTCCAGCATCTCCTTCGGCATCTCGGCGAAGTAGTTCCGCAGCAGGAACACCGCGAACGGCAGCCCGTAGGCGACGTGGAACAGCACGACACCCGGAATGGTCCCGAACAGCCCGAGCTGCCCGAAGAGTTTCGCCACCGGCAGCAACCCGATCTGCACGGGCACGACCAACAGCGCGACGACGACCAGGAAGACGGGCTCACGCCCGGGGAAGTCCAGCCACGCGAAGGCGTATCCGGCCAGCGCGGCGACGACCACCACCAGCACCGTGGTCGGCACCGAGATCAGCACGGTGTTCCAGAACGCCTGCGTGATCCCCGCATTCCCCAGCAGGGCCGAGTAGTTCTCGAAGGACAACTCCCCCGGGCTGGTGAACACGGTCCACCAGCCCCCCTCCGCCGTCTCCTCGGCCGACCGCAGCGAGGACAGGAACAGCCCGGCCAGCGGGGTCATCCACACCAGCCCGATCACCACCAGGAACGCCTGCACCACCGCGTTGCCCAGCACACGCCGTACCGCGCTCACCGCTGACTCCTCCGAAAACGACGGACGTTGAACACCATGGCCGGAATGACCAGGAGCAGCAGCAGCACGCCCAGCGCGCTGCCCAGCCCCTGGTTGTTGCCGCCGCCGAACGACACCAGCCACATCTGCGTCGCGAGCACGGTCGCGTCCTCCTGCACGGGACCGGGCGCGATGATGTAGACGAGGTCGAAGACCTTCATCACGTTGATCACCAGGGTCACGAACACCACGGTGAGGACGGGCGCGAGCAGCGGGACGGTGATCCGCCGGAAGATCTGCCACTCGTTGGCCCCGTCCATCCGCGCGGCCTCCAGCGCGTCCCGGGGCAGGGTGGACAGCCCCGCCCCGATGAGCACCATCGCGAACCCGGTCCAGATCCACAGGTACGCCCCGATGATCGCGGGGGTGACGAGCGTGGGGCCGAGCCAGGAGACGCCGTCGTAGGGTGCGGCGAAGTTCGACGCGGGCAGCTTCAGGGCGTACGGGCCGCCGTCCAGCCCCGTGAACCGGAACGACCCGTCGGCCGCGGTGGTCGTACGGGCGGCCGTCTCCCCGTCACGCACCGCTTCGACCGTGACCCCGGGCAGTCCGCTCTCCTCCCGGTCGACCACTCCCGGCTTCCCTCCCCCACCGGGCGTGAAGTCGAGGTACACCACACCGCGCACCTCGCCGGAACCGGCCTTTCCGGCGACGGCGGCGGGTTCGGCGTCCCCCGGCAGGTCCTTGGGGGCCACCCCGACCAGCCCCAGCACCGCCGCCGTCCCCCCGGGCGACACCTCCGCCCCGGTGACGTACGACCCGTCCTTCTCCTCGGTCAGCCCCTCCCCGTCCCGCGCACGGGCGGTCGGGTACGAGGAGGACCCCTTGAAAGCGTCGTGCACGGACACGACGGCCGCGTTGAGCACCCCCTTGTCCGGGTCGTCGTCGTAGGCGAGCCGGAAGATGATGCCGGCGGCGAGGAAGGACACCGCCATCGGCATGAACAGCAGCAGCTTGAAGGCGGTGGCCCAGCGGACCTTCTCGACCAGGACGGCCAGGATCAGCCCGAGCCCGGTCAGCAGCGTCGGCGCCACGACGACCCAGATCGCGGTGTTCCGGATGGCCTTGAGGGTGACCGGGTCGCGGAACATCTCGGCGTAGTTCTCGCCGCCCACGAACTCGTTGCCGGAGGCGTCGAAGAAGCTGCGGCCGACGGAGAACAGCACCGGGTACACGACCAGCGCGCCCAGCAGGAGCAGCGCGGGGAACACGAACAGCAGGGCGATGACGCGGCCCCGACGGCGCAGGCGTCGGCCGCCCGCGCCGTCGGGGTGCACGGATGCCGGCGGGCTCGCCTCTTTCACCAGGGTGTCGGTCATGGCGGTCAGTTCCCGTACGCCTTGGCCGCGGCCTTCTCGAGTGCGGCGGCGGTCTTCGCCGGGTCGGCCGGGTCGCGCAGGAAGTCCTGGAGGATCTTCCACTCGCCGGTGCCCTTGGTGCCGCCGAACGCCGCGGGGGCCTGGTCGGACATGTCGAAGCGGACCGAGTCGCCCGCCTCGACGAGGGACTCGGCGGTGGCGCGGGTGACGTCGTCGCCGTAGGAGGAGAGGTCGAGCTTCTTGTTCGGGGAGAGGAAGCCGCCCGCCTCGGCCCATACGGCGGCGGCCTCCGGGCTGGCGAGGTACTCCACGAGTGCCATGCCGGCCTCGCTGTTCTTGCCGTCCTTGAGGACGACGGCCGCGTCACCGCCGCTGACCACGGGGGCCTTGCCGTCGCCGACCGGCGGGAAGGGGAAGAAGTTCGCGTCGGTGCCGATGCTCCTGCCGAACTGGTCCTTGGCGACACCGGCGACGAAGTCGCCCTCGTAGACCATGGCGGCCTCGGCCTTGGGCCCGAAGACCTTCTCCACGGAGCCGGGGAAGTCGGTGTTGAGGGCCTGCTTCCGGCCGCCCGCGACGAGCTGCTCGTCCTTGAACAGTTTGCCGAGGGTGGTGAGCGCCTCGACGACGGTCGGGTCGGTCCACTTGATCTCGTGGGCGGCGAGGGCGTCGTACTTCTCGGGTCCGGCCTGGGAGAGGTAGACGTTCTCGAACCAGTCGGTGAGGGTCCAGCCGTCCTGTCCGGCCACCGAGAACGCGGCGAGACCGGAGTCGGAGACGGTGCGGCCGTTCTTCAGCATCTCGTCGTAGGTCTTCGGCGGGGTGACGCCGGCCTGTTCCAGGGCCTCGGGGCTGTACCAGACGGTCGACTTGTGGGCGGCCTTGAAGTAGAGGCCGTACAGGGTGCCGTCGACGCTGCCGTAGTTCCGCCACACCTCGGCGAAGTTGCCGTCGACGGTGGACCGCACCTTCTCGTCGAGCGGCTTGAGCCAGCCCTTCTCGGCGAACTGCTTGAGCACGCCGACCTGCGGGACCATGACGACGTCGGGGGCGTTGCCGCCCTCGATCTTGCTGCCGACGACGGTGGAGACGTTGTCGCCGGTGGAGACGAAGGCGGTCTCGGCACCGGTCTTCTCGGTGAAGGCGTCCAGCACCTTCTGGAAGTTCTTCTGCTCGCTGCCGGACCAGACGCCGGCCACGGTGACGGTCTGGCCGCCGAGCGACTTGTCGCCGCCGCCGGCCGTGACGGGGTCGCCGCTGCCGCAGGCGGTCGCGCCGAGCGCGAGGACGAGGGCGGTGCAGCCGGTGAGCAGGGTGGTACGTCGTCGCATCATCGTCGATGTCCCTTCGTGGGTACGGAGATTCAGTCGGTACGGGGTTTCAAGGAGCCGTCGATCCACCAGGCGGCGGTGGAGCCGGGGAGCGTCCCGGGCGGGCAGGGGCCGCTGGCGAGCAGCGGGGCGCCGGCGGCCGGGGCGGGTACGGGGGCGGTACCGAAGTTGACGGCGCAGACCAGGTCGTCGCCGCGGGTGAAGGCGAGGACGCCGGGCTGGGTGTCCAGCCAGCGGAGCGTTCCCTCGCCCAACTGATTCAGGGCGGAACGTAGTTGGAGGCCGTCGCGGTACAGGTGCCAGGAGGAGCGGGTGTCGGCCAGCGCCCGGTCGGTGGCGTGCTCGGCGAACCACTCGGGCTGCGGCAGCCAGGGCCGTACGCCCTCGGCGCCGGAGGTGAAGCCGAACGGTGAGGCCTGTCCGGACCAGGGCAGCGGCACCCGGCAGCCGTCGCGTATCCGGGCGCGGCTGCCGGTGCGGCGGAAGATCGGGTCGGTGAGCACGTCGTCGGGCAGGTCCACGACCTCGGGCAGGCCCAGTTCCTCGCCCTGGTAGATGTACGCGGCGCCGGGCAGCGCCAGCATCAGCAACGCGGCGGCGCGGGCGCGGGCCGGGCCGAGTCCGCTGCCGTCCGGGGCGGGTTCGCCGTAGCGGGTGACGGTGCGGACCTGGTCGTGGTTGTTGAGGACCCAGGTGACGGTGGAACCGGTGCCCGCGATGTCCTGCATGGCCTCGGAGATGACCTTGCGGAAGGCGTCGGCGTCCCAGGGGGCGCCGAGGAGGTCGAAGAAGAAGGCCTGGTGGAGTTCGTCCGGGCGGACGTAGCGGGCGTGTTCGCGGGCGGTGGGGACGGAGACCTCGCCGACCAGGAGGCGTTCGCGGCCGTCGCGGGCGGTGTACTCCTCGCACACCGCGCGCCAGTGCCGCCACACGTCGTGCACCTCGGGCTGGTTCCAGGCGAGCGGGTTGACCGAGTCGCGGGTGCGGGCGTCGGCCTCCGGGTCCGGGGAGTCGGGCAGCTCCGGGTGTTTGAAGAGGCCGGCGGCGACGTCGATGCGGAAGCCGTCGACGCCCCGGTCCAGCCAGAAGCGGAGGATCCGGTCGAACTCGGCGGCGACCTGGGGATCGCGCCAGTTCCAGTCGGGCTGTTCGGGCGTGAACATGTGGAGGTACCACTGGCCGGGCCGGCCGTCCGGCTCGGTGATCCGGGTCCAGGCGGGGCCGCCGAACATGGCGTGCCAGTTGTTGGGCGGCTCGGCGCCGTCCGGGCCGCGGCCGTCGGCGAAGTGGAAGCGGGCGCGCTCGGGGCTGCCGGGGGCCGCGTCGAGGGCGGCGCGGAACCAGGGGTGCTCACTGGAGCAGTGGTTGGGGACGATGTCCAGCAGCACCTTGACGCCGAGCCGCCGGGCTGCGTCGACCAGCAGGTCGAACTCGGCGAGGTCGCCGAAGACCGGGTCGACGCCGGTGTAGTCGGCGACGTCGTAGCCGTGGTCGTGCTGCGGCGAGGGGTAGAAGGGGCTCAGCCAGATCCCGTCCACGCCGAGCTTCTTCAGATACGGCAGCCCGGCCCTGACGCCGGCGAGATCGCCGATGCCGTCGCCGGTGCTGTCCAGAAAGCTGCGGACGTAGACCTGGTAGATCACCGCGTCACGCCACCAGTGGTGCCTGTTCACCCCATTGACCTGTCTGTGAGGAGTGCTCGTTATGCATGCATGTTAGGTAGCGGAGTCGCGAGGGTGTCAATGAACGTGCGCGAGCTACCGTGGAGTTGGCCGGTCCAGACAGGTATTCAAGTGGGTATAGCGGACACATTCGAGACGTCCGCGTTACCTAACATGTAACTAGGGAGGGTTCTATCGCGAGGAGACGGCGGCCAGCTCGGCCGCCAGCCGGCGCACCGCGGCCCCGGGCGTCTGCCGCCCGGTCATCGCGTCGTGCACCACCGCCTGCACCACCAGGCTCACCTGGTCGTAGTGCGGGCTCTTGGGGCGCGGGGCGGCGGCGAGCACGCTCTCGCGCAGGGTCGGCAGGTAGGGGAACCGCCGGACCAGTTCCGGATCGTCGTACAGGCCGGCCCGTACGGGCGGCAGGGCGCCGCGCGTGAGGACCTGGCGCTGCACGCGCTCGCTGGTGAGGTACGCGATCAGGCGCGCGGCCGAGTCGGGGTGCCGGGCGTGGCCGGCGACGGCCAGGTTGGAGCCGCCGAGGACGCTGGTGCCCGGACCGTCCGGTCCCGGCAGCGGTACGGCGCCGACCTTGCCGGCGACCTTCGAGCCCGGGGCGGAGGCGGCGACGTAGGCGTAGGGCCAGTTGCGCAGGAAGAGCAGCCGGCCGTCCTGGAAGGCCCGCTTGGACTCCTCCTCCTTGTACGTCAGCGCCTCGCGGGGGATCCAGCCCTCGCGGACCCCGCGCGCGAGGAAGCCGATGCCGTCCCTGGCCGCCCGTGAGTTCACGGTGACGCGTTCGCCCTCGTCGCCGAGGATGGTGCCGCCGGCCGAGTAGACGGCCTCGGCCGCGTTGACGGTCAGGCCCTCGTAGGGCAGGAACTGGCCGGCGTAGCCGTCGAGACCGTGCTCCGGGGCGAGGGTCCTCGCGGCCCGTTCGAGATCGGCCCAGGTGCGCGGGGGCGGGACGCCCTCGGCGTCGAGGACGTCCTTGCGGTACAGGAGCAGTCCGGCGTTGGTGACGTACGGGACGGCGTACAGGCGTTCGTCGTAGGTCGCCGTGTCCACGACCCGGGGCAGGAAGGCGTCGAGCGGGAAGCGGTCGCGGGACAGCGGGCGGATCCAGCCGGCGGCGGCGAACTCCGAGGTCCAGCTCACGTCGATGTTGAGCACGTCGAACCGGCCGCGCTCGCCGCCGCGCAGATCGGTGATCATCTGCGCGCGGGTCTCGTCGGCGGAGTCGGGCAGCTCGACGAGGGTGACCTCCTCGCCGGGATGGGTGCGGTTCCAGCCCTCCAGCACGGAACCCAGATAGCCGGTGAGGTCACCGGCGGTGGCCAGGGTGAGCGGTCCACGACCGCCCCCGCCGGCCTCGTCGGCCCGCGCCCCGGAGGCGACGTAACCGGTCAGGACGACGACCAGGACGAGGAGGCCCCTACCCGCGGCATGGATCCACCGCATAGGTTCCTCCCTGTACACCGGCACCCGGGCACCATCGTCCGGGGTCAGAGGCCATGTATACCCGTTAGGTATGCGCGATACTAGGCCCTGCGGCACATTGCCCCCCAGGACGCGAGGAGGAGAGCACGAGTGCGGCTGCCCCTCCTGGCGCTGCTCGCCCGTGGCCCGGCCCACGGCTACGAGCTCAAGCAGGACCTTGAGCAACTGCTGGGCTCCGCGTACCCTCAGCCGAACGTCGGCCAGATCTACGTCACCCTCGGCCGCCTCGAGAAAACGGGACTGATCGAGGGCGAGGACGTCGAGCAGTCGAGCCGGCCCAACAAGAAGGTCTACCACCTCACCGACACCGGGCGGGAGGCGCTGCGCGCCTGGTACGAGGAGACGGCGGACGAGCCGCGGGTGCGGGACGAGTTCTTCATGAAGCTGGCCCTGGCCCCGCAGACCGGTCTCGCCGACCGGATCGCGCTGATCAACCGACAGCGGCGCCAGTACCTGAACACCATGCGGCAGTTGTCGAAGCTGGCCGCCGCCGAGGACCGGGACAACCGCATCTCCCACCTGCTGATCGAGGGCGCCATGCTGCATCTGCAGGCCGACCTCGACTGGCTGGAGCGGTGCCAGGAGGAGCTGGAGGAGCTTCAGTGAGCGAGCGCACCGCTGAAGTGCTGCGCGCCGAGGGCCTGGTCAAGACGCACCACGGCGAGGGCGCCCCGGCGCACGCCGTGCGCGGGGTCGACCTGCGGGTGGCGCGCGGCGAGTTCGTGGCGATCACCGGCCCGTCCGGTGCGGGCAAGTCGACGCTGCTGCACCTGCTCGGCGGGCTCCAGCGGCCCGACGCGGGCAGCGTCTGGCTGGACGGCGTGTGCACGGACGGCTACGGCGAGGCCCGCTGGGCGGTGGAGCGCCGCAAGCGGATCGGGATCGTCTTCCAGTTCTTCAACCTCGTCTCCGGCCTGTCGGTCGCCGACAACGTGGAACTGCCCGCACTGCTCGCCGGGGTGCCGCCGAGAAAGGCCCGCGCCGGGCGGGAGGAACTCCTGGCCGAACTGGGGCTCGCGGGCAAGGAACGCAGCATGCCGGGCGAGCTGTCCGGCGGTGAGCAGCAGCGGGTCGCCCTCGCCCGGGCGTTGGTCAACCACCCGCCGCTGCTGCTGGCCGACGAGCCCGCGGGCAGCCTGGACAGCAAGGGCACCCGCGAGGTGATGCGGCTGCTGTCCCGCTTCCACCAGCGCGGGCAGACGATCCTGCTGGTCACGCACGACGCGCGGCTGGCGAGCGCGGCGGACCGGGTGATCAGCTTCTTCGACGGCCGGATCGCCGACGACGCCGCGCTCGACGGCGGCGTCCCGCCGCGCCGGACCGGTGCGTCCGGTGTGCTGGAGCTCAAGGACTGACATGCGCGTCCACGACCGCCCCGCGCCGAGGGGTTGAGCGCCCGTGCGAGCCACTCTGCGCTGGGCGCACTCCGATCTGCGCACGCACCGCGGCGAGGCGCTGTTCCTGGTGCTGGCCACCGCGGGCATCGTCGCGTCGCTGCTGCTGGCCACGGCCCTGTTCGGGTACGCCACCAACCCCTGGCAGCGGGTCTTCACGCAGGCGCGCGGCGCGCACGTCACGCTGCACACCACCGCCTCCGCCGACGCGGGGAGGCTGGCCGGGCTGGACGGCGTGGAGTCCGTCGCCGGCCCCTACCCGACGGCCTCGCTCACCCTCGCCTCGGCGGGCGGCCGGGCCTCCGTGGAGCTGCGCGGCACCCCCGCCGAGCCCGAGGTGGGCCGCCCGCTGATCACCTCCGGGCACTGGCTGGACCCGGCCACCCCCGACGGGGTGGTCCTGGAGAGCCGCCTCGCGCGGGCGCTGTTCACGGCCCCCGGTGACACGCTCACCGTGCCCGGCACCGCGCGGGAACTGACCGTGGTGGGCGTCGCCGACAGCGCCGAGCCGCGCTACCGGCCGGGTGAGCGGGCGGGCCTGGTGTGGGCGCTGCCGTCGGCGGTGCCGGACCCGGGCGGCCGGGTGGTCGGGCTGCGGCTGACCGACCCGGGCGACACCGGGTACGCCGTGCAGCGGGCGGTGACCGAGCTGGGCGCCGGGGCGATCGGCGAGGTGGCCACCTGGCAGCAGGCGCGGGCCGAGGCGCAGGGCGACAACCGGCTGCTCGGGCAGGTGCTCGGCCTGTTCGGCCTGGGCGCGCTGGCCGCCGCCGGGTTCGCCGTGCACGGGGCGATCGCCACCCGGATCCGGGGGCACCTGCGGGACATCTCGGTCCTCAAGGCGATCGGCTTCACGCCCGGCCAGGTCGTCCGCGTCTTCCTGATCCAGCACCTCGGTTACGCCCTGCTCGGTGCCGTGGCCGCCGCCGTGCTCACCGAGGCGCTGGGCGGCGCGGTGCCGGGGCGGCTCGGGGACGCGGTCGACGTGTGGCAGGGGCTGCCCGGACACACCGCGGCGCTGTTCGCCGTACCGGCCGGGGCGGTGCTGTTCATCGGCGCGACCACCGGGCTGGCCGCCTGGCGGGCGGGGCGGGTGCCGCCGGTGCCGGTGCCGCGCCCGGCGGCGCCCCCGGCCGGGCGGCTGACCGGTGTGGCGCGGCGGGCGCTGGGGGCACGGGTGCCGCCGGCGCTGGTCCTGGGCTGGCACAAGGCGTTCACCCGCCGGTCGCGTTCGCTGGGCGCGGTGGGCAGGCTGGCGCTGCCGCTGCTGCTGATCGTGGTGGCACTGAGCGCGTGGACCACCCTCGACCGCTTTCACAGCAGTCCGGAGCAGGTGGGGCTGCCCACCGCGCTCGGTGTCCGCGCGGACGCCTCGCTGGGCGACCGGGAGACCCGCGCGCTGCTGGAGCGCGACCCTCAGGTCGCCGCCGCCTATCCGGGTGTGGAGGTGGCCGCGCTGGTTCCCGGCCAGACCGCCACCATCGCCCTGCGCGGCCTCGGCACCCGTGCGGAGCCGTACCCGTTCACGCTGGCCGAGGGGCGTCCCGCGCGCGGCCCGGACGAGGCGGTGGCCGGTCAGGGGCTGCTCGACCTGCTGCACGTGCGGGTGGGCGACTGGGTGCGGATGACCGTCGGCGACCGGCCGCAGATCCTGCACATCGTCGGCCGCAGCATCGAACCGGAGAACGCCGGACGGACCGTCTCCACCTCGCTGGACACCCTCCGCGCCAACGACCCGGACCTGCGCCCTGCCCTTTACCAGCTCCGGCTGGACCCCGGCGCGGACCCGGTCGCGGTCGCCGATCGGCTGACGGCGGCGGGCCGCGGCCATCTGGACGTGCATGCCGTGGCCAACCCGGCCGACGGGCTGTCCCCGCTGCGCGCGGTGGTCCTCGGGCTGATCGTGGTCCTCGCGCTGATCGGACTGATCGAGCTGCTGACGGCGATCGGCGGCACGGTCCGCGAGGGTGAACGCGATCTGCTGGCGCTCAAGGCCGTCGGCCTGACCCCTCGGCAGATCACCGCCGTCACGGTCACCGCCACGGCCGGTACGGCTCTGGTGGCCGTGCTCCTCGCCATGGCCCTGGGGCTGCCGCTGGCGCGCTGGCTGATCGACGCCCAGGGGAGGTCGAGCGGCATCGGCGCGGGGATCGCCCGGCTGCCCTCCCCCGCGCTGCTGGTGCCGCTCGGGGCGGCGGCGGTGCTGGGTGCCGCGGGGCTCGCCGCCCTCCCGGCGGCGCGAGCGGCCCGGCGGCGCCTCGCGGACACGCTGAGCGCGGTGGCCTGAGCGGCGGGGGCGAAACAACCCCGTGCGACGCGGCGTCAGCCGCTGCCGCGGACGTAGGGATTCCCCTGCGGCGGTACGTGAGGCAGTCCCGTCGGCGGCATGACCGGAGGCATCGGGGGGACCGGTCCCGGGACCGGCGGGAGGCTCGCCGGGTGGACCTCCAGCCGGATGCCGTAGCGCCGCTTCAGCCGGCCCGCCTCCGCCAGGGCGATCGCCGTGACGGTCACCGGTGCGCCCAGGATGAAGACGATGCCCAGGGTGAGACTGAGCCCGTGCAGATCGCCGGTGACGAGGTCCGGGATCGCCATCAGCCAACTGGTCACCGTGGCGAGCAGCGCCGGCAGACAGCGGTGCACGGCGGCCGTGCCGAAGAAGTTGCCGGAGACCCGGATGGCTCCGGAGACCAGGAAGACGGCCATCCACATCATCGTCAGGCCGACGCCCATGACCGTGAGCATGCTGTTCGAGCCGTTCGTCCACTGCACCAGCACCACCGTCGCCACCACGCAGCCGATGAACAGCAGGAGCAGCTTGAGGGAGTTGAGCAGCGGTACCCGAAGCTGGCGCACGGTGCCGGTGCGCCGCCAGACGAAGAGCATCACGCCGACCGTCAGCGGGGTGAGCACCAGCAGCACCGCCGAGGCGGTCAGCGCGTTCTCCAGCAGCTCCGTGATCTCGAAGCCGCCCTCCACGACGGTGTAGACGCCGACGGAGGCGACCGCTCCGGCGATGACCCTGAAGCGCTTCAGCCGCTCGATGGACGGGTCGAGCGGCTGCGGGATCCACGCGGGGTGGAACACCGCCCTGGCGACGTGGTGGGGTTTCAGGAAGGTACGGACCCTCAGCGTGCCGCCGGTCCAACTCCCGGACGTACGTGTCACCTTGTGCTCCCCCGAGCGCTCGCCGTGATGATCGCGGGGGATTCTACGGGAAGCGGACGGCATCGCGCCGCCCGCTTCCCGCACCGTGCTCACCGCCGGCCGCGCAGCTCCCGGTAGGTGGCGACGAGGGCCTTGGTGGAGGCGTCCAGGCCGGGGACGTCGGCGCCCTCGGTGAGGGCGGGTTCGACGCGCTTGGCGAGGACCTTGCCGAGTTCGACGCCCCACTGGTCGAAGGAGTCGATGTTCCAGATCGCGCCCTGCACGAACACCTTGTGCTCGTAGAGCGCGACGAGCTGGCCGAGCACGGACGGCGTGAGCTCGCGCGCGAGGATCGTGGTCGTGGGGTGGTCGCCCTTGAACGTCTTGTGCGGGACCAGTTCCTCCGGCACCCCTTCGCCGCGCACCTCGTCGGGGGTCTTGCCGAAGGCGAGGGCCTGCGTCTGGGCGAAGAAGTTAGCCATCAGCAGGTCGTGCTGGGCCCTCAGTTCGTCGCCCAGCTCGGCGACGGGCTCGGCGAAGCCGATGAAGTCCGCCGGGATGAGCTTCGTGCCCTGGTGGATCAACTGGTAGTAGGCGTGCTGCCCGTTGGTGCCGGGCGTGCCCCACACCACCGGGCCCGTCTGCCAGTCCACCTCGCGCCCGTCCCGGCCGACGTACTTGCCGTTGGACTCCATGTCGAGCTGCTGGAGGTAGGCGGTGAACTTCGACAGGTAGTGCGAGTACGGCAGCACCGCGTGCGACTGCGCGTCGTGGAAGTTGTTGTACCAGACGCCCAGCAGGCCCATCAGCAGCGGCACGTTGGACTCGGCCGGGGCGGTGCGGAAGTGCTCGTCGACGGTCCGGAACCCGTCGAGCATCTCCCGGAAGCGGTCCGGGCCGATGGCGATCATCAGCGACAGGCCGATCGCCGAGTCGTAGGAGTAGCGTCCGCCGACCCAGTCCCAGAACTCGAACATGTTCGCCGTGTCGATACCGAAGTCGGCGACCTTCTGGGCGTTCGTCGACAGGGCGACGAAGTGCTTGGCGACGGCGGCCTCGTCCTTGAGGGCGTTCAGCAGCCAGGTCCGCGCGGAGGTGGCGTTGGTGACCGTCTCGATGGTGGTGAAGGTCTTGGACGCGATGATGAACAGCGTCTCGGCCGGGTCCAGGTCCCGGGTCGCCTCGTGCAGGTCGGCGCCGTCCACGTTGGACACGAACCGGACGGTGAGGTCGCGGTCGGTGAAGGCGCGCAGCGCCTCGTACGCCATGGCGGGGCCCAGGTCGGAGCCGCCGATGCCGATGTTGACGACGGTGCGGATGCGCTTGCCGGTGTGACCGGTCCACTCCCCGGAGCGGACCCGGCCGGCGAAGTCGGCCATCTTGTCGAGCACGGCGTGCACGGCCGGGACGACGTTCTCGCCGTCGACCTCGATCACCGCGTCCCGCGGGGCGCGCAGCGCGGTGTGCAGCACGGCCCGGTCCTCGGTGGTGTTGATCTTCTCGCCGCGGAACATGGCGTCACGCAGCCCGAACACGTCGGTGGCGACGGCCAGTTCACGCAGCAGCCGCAGGGTGTCGTCGGTGACCAGGTGCTTGGAGTAGTCGATGTACAGGTCACCGACCCGGAGCGTGTACCCGGTGCCGCGGCCGGGGTCGGCGGCGAACAGCTCGCGCAGCCGCACCTCGCCGAGCTCCTCACGGTGCTTGGCCAGTGCGGTCCACTCGGGCGTCTGGTTGAGCCTGGTACGACCGTCTGCGTTCATCTCGGACTTCAGCCTTCTTCCTTGGGTGGCCCCGCTGCGTCCAACCTAATTGATCAGCGGTGAACAGAACGGAAGAGGAAGGCGAAAGGAATCCGAAGCGGTTCGGCGGTACTCCGAAGGGGCGCGGACCGTACCGGCGTGCGGCTACCGCCGTGTGGGCGCGGCCGGCCGCGACGGCGCCGCGGACGCCGTACCGCCCCGCGGGGCGCTCAGATCTCGCCCCGCAGCTTCGCGAGGGCCTCCGCGAGGATCGCCTCGCCGTCCGCGTCGCTGCGCCGCTCCCGCACATAGGCGAGGTGCGTCTTGTAGGGCTCGGTGCGCGGCGGGTCCGGCGGGTTGTCGCGGTCCTGCCCGGCCGGGAATCCGCAGCGGGGGCAGTCCCAGGTATCGGGCACCTGCGCGTCGCTCGCGAAGCTCGGCTGTGTCTCGTGCCCGTTGGAGCACCAGAAGGAGATGCGCAGCCGGGGCGCGGACTCGCCGCGTTCGGCCTCGCCCATCGGGCCCGCCCCGACCCGGCTTCCCCGGATCGCGTTGCCACTTGCCACGGTCGTAACTCCCTGCGTGATGGTGCCGCGAAGCGAGTCGGCGTGCCGCTTCGCTGCGAGCGCCTCAGTCTACGTAAGGCCCAACGCACGTCCAGTGTGGGGAGTTACCGGCCCCGTATCCAGACGCAGGCCCCATGATAGGCCGCGCTCTGCTGCGCGTACCGAACATGGGGCCTTACGTGCGGAATGCTGGGGAAATGGGGGCGGACGCGCCCTCGGATCAGTTGTTCATCTTCATGGTGATGCCGAGGACGACGATGCACGCGAACCAGAGCAGACCGACCACGACGGTGATCCGGTCGAGGTTGCGCTCGGCGACCGAGGAGCCGCCGACGGAGGACTGCATGCCACCACCGAACATGTCGGAGAGGCCGCCGCCCTTCCCCTTGTGCATCAGCACCAGCAGCATCAGCAGCAGGCTGAAGACGATCAGGGCGATGGAGAACCCCATAACCACGGCTGGACCAACTTCCTCGGATTCGGATGGACGACGCGGGGTCCAGCACAGTGCTGGACCCCGCAAGGGTACGACGGATCGCTGCTAGCGCATACTCACTGGTCGCGGAAACGAACGATCTTGACGAACTCGTCGGCGTCCAGCGAGGCGCCGCCGACCAGGGCGCCGTCGATGTCGGCCTGCGCCATGATCTCGGCGACATTGCCGGACTTGACGGAGCCGCCGTACTGGATGCGGACCTTGTCGGCCAGCTCCTGGCTGTACAGCTCGGCGAGCTTGCCCCGGATGGCCGCGCAGACCTCCTGGGCGTCCTCGGCGCCGCAGACCTTGCCGGTGCCGATGGCCCACACCGGCTCGTAGGCGATCACGACCGTCTCGGCCTGCTCGGCCGGGAGGTCCTTCAGACCGCCCTCGACCTGGGCGAGGGTGTGGGAGACGTGGTTGCCCGCCTCGCGGACCTCCAGTTCCTCGCCGACGCAGAGGATGGGGGTGATGCCGTGCTTGTAGGCGGCCTTCACCTTGGCGTTCACGATCTCGTCGGTCTCGGCGTGGTACTGGCGCCGCTCCGAGTGCCCGACGGCGACGTAGGTGCACTTCAGCTTGGCCAGCATCGGGCCGGAGATCTCGCCGGTGTAGGCGCCGCCGTCGTGCGCCGAGATGTCCTGGGCGCCGTACGTGATCCTCAGCTTGTCGCCGTCGACCAGGGTCTGCACGGAGCGCAGGTCGGTGAAGGGCGGCAGGACGGCGACGTCGACGGCCTCGTAGTCCTTGTCGGCGAGGGCGAAGGCGAGCTTCTGGACGTGGGCGATGGCCTCGAGGTGGTTGAGGTTCATCTTCCAGTTGCCCGCCATCAGCGGCGTGCGGGTGGTCATCGGGGTCAGTCCTCCAGTGCGGCGAGGCCGGGGAGCGTCTTGCCCTCGAGGTATTCGAGGGAGGCGCCGCCGCCGGTCGAGATGTGGCCGAATGCCTGCTCGTCGAAGCCCAGGATGCGGACGGCCGCGGCGGAGTCGCCGCCGCCGACCACGGTGAAGCCCGGGGAGTCGATGAGGGCCTGGGCGACCGCCTTGGTGCCCTCGGCGTAATCGGGGTGCTCGAAGACGCCCATGGGGCCGTTCCAGAAGACGGTGGCGGCGTCGGCGAGCTTCGAGGCGTACAGCTTGCGGGTCTCCGGACCGATGTCCAGGCCCATGTGGCCGGCCGGGATGGCGTCCGCGGCGACGTTGGCGGGGTGGGACGGCGCCTTGGCCTTCATGTCGGGGAACTCGGCGGCGACCAGCGTGTCGACCGGCAGCAGCAGTTCCACACCGTTCTTCTCGGCGCGCTCCAGGTACTCCAGGACGGCCGGGATCTGGTCCTCCTGCACCAGCGACGTGCCGATCTCGTGGCCCTGGGCCTTGAGGAAGGTGTACGCCATGCCGCCGCCGATGAGGATGCGGTCGGCCTTGCCGAGCAGCTCGTCGATGACGGCGAGCTTGTCGGAGACCTTGGCGCCGCCGAGGGCCACGACGTAGGGCCGCCGGACGTCGTCGGTGAGCTTCCTCAGGACGCCGACCTCGGTGGCGATGAGGTGGCCGGCGTAGTGCGGCAGCCGCGCCGGGAGGTCGAAGACCGAGGCGTGCTTACGGTGCACCGCGCCGAAGCCGTCGCCCACGTACAGGTCGGCGAGGGCGGCGAGCCGGTCGGCGAAGGCGGCGCGCTCGGCGTCGTCCTTGGACGTCTCACCGGCGTTGAAGCGCAGGTTCTCGATGACCGCGACCTGTCCGTCGGCGAGGCCGGAGACGGTGGCGGTCGCGGACTCGCCGACCGTGTCGGTCGCGAACGCGACGTCGGCGCCGAGGAGTTCACCGAGGCGCGCGGCGGCCGGGGCGAGCGAGAAGGCGGGGTCCGGGGTGCCCTTGGGGCGGCCCAGGTGGGAGGCGACGACCACGCGGGCGCCCGCCTCGGCGAGGGCCTTCACGGTGGGCAGTACGGCGCGGATACGGCCGTCGTCGGTGATGGTGGTGCCGTCCAGCGGCACGTTGAGGTCGGCGCGGACGAAGACCCGCTTGCCCGCGACGCCTTCGGAGAGGAGTTCGTCGATCGTCTTCATAGGGGCTCCCTGGCTAGAGCTGGCTGGAGCGACGTGCCCAGCGACGTGTTCGCTCGTGATCGCTCGTGATCGAAAGAGGGCGACCGTTCCGATACGTGCGTCAGGGCTCGGACAGCGCGTTGCCGCACCGGCCGAGCCCTGCACTCATATCAGGCTGCCCGCTCCGCGATCAGAGCTGGTTGCCCACGAAGACCGTCAGGTCGACGAGGCGGTTGCTGTAGCCCCACTCGTTGTCGTACCAGCCGATGACCTTCACGCTCTTGCCCTCCTGGACCATGGTCAGGGAGGAGTCGAAGGTGCAGGACGCCGGGGCGTTGACGATGTCGGAGGAGACGATCTCGTCCTCGGTGTACTCGAGGTAGCCCTTCAGCTCGCCCTCGGCGGCCTTCTGGAAGGCGGCGTTGACCTCTTCCTTGGTGACCTCGCGGGAGAGCTCCACGACCAGGTCGGTGACCGAGCCGGTCGGGACCGGGACGCGCATGGCCATGCCGTCCAGCTTGCCCTTGAGCTGCGGGAGCACCAGGGCGGTGGCCTTGGCGGCACCGGTGGTGGTCGGGATGATGTTCTCGGCGGCGGCACGGGCGCGGCGCAGGTCCTTGTGCGGGAAGTCCAGGATGCGCTGGTCGTTCGTGTACGCGTGCACCGTGGTCATCAGACCCTTGACGATGCCGAAGTTCTCGTCGAGCACCTTCGCCATCGGCGCCACACAGTTGGTGGTGCAGGAGGCGTTGGAGATGACGTGGTGGTTGGCCGCGTCGTACTGCTCGTGGTTGACGCCCATGACGAGGGTGATGTCCTCGTTCTTCGCCGGGGCGGAGATGATGACCTTCTTGGCGCCGCCGGTGATGTGCTTCTCGGCGTCTTCCTTCTTGGTGAAGATGCCGGTCGACTCGATGACGATGTCGACGCCCAGCTCGCCCCACGGGATGTCGGCGGGGTTGCGCTCGGAGAGCACCTTGATCGTCTTGCCGTCGACGGTGATCGTGTCGGCGGTGTGGGTGACCTCCTGCTTGAGGCGGCCCAGGATGGTGTCGTACTTCAGCAGGTGGGCGGTGGTCGCGGTGTCACCCAGGTCGTTGACAGCCACGATCTCGATGTCCGCGCCCTGCTCCAGCAGCGCGCGGAAGTAGTTGCGACCGATGCGGCCAAAGCCGTTGATGCCTACGCGGATCGTCACGAACCGATCTCCTCGTTGGTACGCCGGCCCGATGTGCCGGCGAGCTGTATTTGGGATGTCCCCGACCACTGCCGACCCTACCTCTCCGGGGCCCCAGCCGTGACATCGAGTTGCCCCATACCCGGCAGGGCGGCCCGTACCCGTCAGTAGGGTGCGGACCGCCCCGTCCGACGCTCCGTCGTCACCCGATCTCGTCACGGATCGTCAGCGTGCGTTGACGCGAGGTGTCACCCGTCCAGGGCGGCCAGCGCCTTCCTCAGCAGCGCGGTCCGGTCGGCCGCGGAGGTGAGGTGCTCCAGGCCGAAGCCCAGCAGCACGGTGTCGCCGGTGGTGACCGCTCCGTAGGTCCGGAACAGCGCCCCGGTACGCGTCCAGTCCTTCAGGACGGCCGGGCTTCCCGCGGGCGGCCCGGAGACCGTCCAGGCGCCGAGCGAGCTCTCGAAGCCCTCGGTGCCGGCCGCGGTGCCACCGGTCACGAGCGAGGCCTCGTCGGCGAGGACCCCGTGGCCGCCGCTGCCCGGGTCGGTGACGTAGGCGAGGGAGACCTCGACCGTCTTCCCGGCGTAGGCGCTCAGGTCGAACTCCACCTGCCGCCAGCCGCCGGAGGAGCCGGTGAGGCTGTTCCAGGAGCCGGTGGTGCCGGTCGCGGCGCAGCCGTCGTCGCCCAGGGTCAGGTAGTGCTCCAGCCAGGGGTGCTCGCCCATGTAGAACCCGGCGGCGCACTCGGCCGGCACGGTGGTGCGGGTCGCGCCGCCGGCCTCGGGCAGGGTCGTCCAGTCGTCGGCGCCGGCGGTGTGCGCCTCGACGACGACGTGGTCGTAGCCCGGCTCGGTGTCCCACAGGAGCTGGGTGCGCAGGGCGGGCCGGTCGGCCGCGGCGGTGCCGGTGAGGTCGATGGTGCGGGTGAGGCGCTTGTAGCCGTCGTCGGTGTGCACGGCGGCGGCCATGAAGGAACCGGCATAGGGCCCGTACGGGTTGACCGTGCCGGGGAACTCTCCGGCACCCGCGCTCGCGAACTGCGGGTAGGTGCCTGCGGGCAGTTCGTCGGAGGTGACGCCGTAGGTGCCGGCCTTGTCCAGCGGGTTGCCGGGCGCGTCGCCGAGCGGGCCGGTGAAGCCGCCCAGGCCGCCGGAGCCGGCGAACGCCGTGGCCCCGGAGGTGGAGGTGCGGGAGTAGGCGCCCAGGTAGTACTGGCTGAAGTCGTCGGACAGGGTGCCGCCGCCGAGGTCGACGCTGCCGCCGGCCTGCTCGCCCGCCTCGATCAGCCGGCCACCCTCGTTGAGGAAGGCCCGCAGCTGGAGCTGGGTGGCGATGCCCGGGGTGGCGGCGCCGGTGTGGTGGACGACCGTGTCGAAGTGGCTCAGCACGCCGAGCGCGTCCGGGGCTCCCTGCTCGGCGACGTCCCAGACCGCCGCGCGGCGGCCGCCGGCCTTCAGCGCGTCGACGTACTTCTGGGTCTGGGTGGCCTTCGCGCCCTCCTCGGAGACGACGAGGACGTCCGCGCGGGGCCGTTCGGCGACGGTGTAGGTGAAGTGCCCGCTGGAGACGTCCCGGCCTCCGCGGGTCTCGCCGGTGAACCACACCTCGACCTTGTCGCCCGGGTCGGCGTGCCTCACCCTGGCCCGGTACTCGTCGAAGTAGAGGTTGTCCTCACCGCCGTACCGCTCGCCGCCCTTCCACCGCCTGAGGTCCTCGTCGTGCGTACGGCCGCCGTTGACGCGGTACTTGAGCTCCTTGTCGCGTACGGCCCTGCGGACGACGACGGAGACCTCCTGGTCGGCGCCGCGCGCGTACGACGTGCCGAAGGCCGCCGGGGTGAAGTCCGCGGCCTCCAGGCCGACCGAGGAGGACGGCCGGTCGGGGTGGGCGGCGGTCTCGGCGACGGAGAGCGCGAACGGGATGTTCTTCACGAACTCCTGCTGGATCAGCTTCTCGTCGTCGGGGAAGTTGAAGCCCGACCGGCAGTCGCTCGCGTTCCACTCGTCGTCGGGGTCGGCCTCGGAGACGGTCTGACAGGTCGACATCTCGGGGGTGAACATCGCCATGCCGTTGACGTTGGCCGCGTGGCCGTCGGCCTCACCGTTGGTGGTGTACAGCTCGGAGGAGAGCTGCGGGTGGTAGCCGGGGATCGCGGAGTTGCCGGGCGTGCCGGCGAGGGCCTCGTAGAGGACGTCGTCGGGGGTGGGGGTGGCCACCTGCCAGCCGACCCCGTAGAGGAGGAGTTCGGCCGCGGAGTGGTAGTTGATGCCGTAGGTGAAGCCGATGCGCTTCTCGAAGGCGTCGATGGCCTTGGTCTCGGGCTCGGAACCCGGGCTCGCGCCGCGGTAGGTCTGGCTGGTGGGGTTGGGGGACGAGCCCTCGTCGTCGTAGCCCCACTTGTAGGGGAAGTTGCGGTTGAGGTCGACGCCGTCGCCGGTGCCGATGACGCCGTCGCCGTTGACGTCCCGCAGGTTCTTGCGCCAGAGGCGGTTGTCGTCGTCGGCGAAGGTGTAGTCGTAGCCGTCGGGGTTGGCGGAGAGGACGAACCACAGTTCCGTGGTGTCCACAATCTTCTTGATCCGCTTGTCCGTGCGGTACGAGTCCAGGTAGTGGTGCATCAGCCGCCGGGTCATCTCCGGCGTGATCCACTCGCGCGCGTGCTGGTTGGACATGTAGAGGACCGAGGGCTTGGAGCCGTCCTCGGTCTTCCTGGCCTTCTTGGTGAGCTTTAAGGCGAGGATGTCCTGGCCCCTGACCGTCTTGCCGATGGAGACGACCTTGGTGAGGTCGGGGTTCTCCCGCGCGGTGCGCAGGATCTCCTCCCGCAGACCGCCCGCTCCGCTGTACGGGCGGAACACGCCCTCGGCGGCGTCCTCGACGCGGGTCTCCGCGCGGGCGGAGAGCGCGTGCTCGGTGAGGTCGACGCCCTGTTCCTCCAGCTTTTCGGCCTGCCCCTCGGTGAGGTAGACCTCCACGGTGGCCGTGCCCTTGTCGGGCACCCGCTCACCGAGTTCGTGGCCGTCCTGCCCCGCCGCGAGCAGCAGGGACACCTGCCGCTTGGTGACGTCGGCGCGGAAGACCTTGACCTCGTCGGTGTCGGAGGCCGCGGGGTTCGCGGGCTGTGCCTGGGCGATGGGCGCCAAGCTCGCTCCGCCGATCAGGAGCGTGCCGACAGCGAGGATCGATCTCGCTCTGTGTCTCATGAGCCCCCCTCGAAGTGGTCCGCCACAGTGGCGAACAGATGCCAGGCTCATGACACAACATGATCGAGTCAAGGGCGCCGCCGCGACACGCGAAAACCGGCGCCGGTCACCCGGGTGGGCGCCGACGCCGGTCTTCTGACGGCGGGTCAGACCATGAGTTTGTCGTCCAGCTCCTCGCCGAGGTTGGCCTCCGTGCCCGGGATGCCGAGGTCGGCGGCGCGCTTGTCGGCCATCGCCAGCAGCCGGCGGATCCGGCCGGCCACGGCGTCCTTGGTGAGCGGCGGGTCGGCGAGCGCGCCCAGCTCCTCCAGGGAGGCCTGCTTGTGCTCCATGCGCAGCCGGCCGGCCGCGGCGAGGTGCTCGGGGACGTCGTCGGCGAGGATCTCCAGGGCGCGCTGGACGCGGGCGCCGGCGGCGACGGCCGCGCGGGCGGAGCGGCGGAGGTTGGCGTCGTCGAAGTTGGCCAGCCGGTTCGCCGTGGCGCGCACCTCGCGGCGCATCCGGCGCTCCTCCCAGGCCAGCACCGACTCGTGCGCGCCGAGCCGGGTGAGCAGCGCGCCGATCGCGTCGCCGTCGCGGACCACGACCCGGTCCACGCCGCGCACCTCGCGCGCCTTGGCGGCGATCGACAGCCTGCGGGCGGCGCCGACCAGGGCGAGCGCGGCCTCGGGGCCGGGGCAGGTCACCTCCAGGGAAGAGGAGCGGCCGGGCTCGGTGAGGGAGCCGTGGGCCAGGAAGGCGCCGCGCCAGGCCGCCTCGGCGTCGCAGGTGGCGCCGGAGACCACCTGCGGGGGCAGGCCGCGGATCGGCCGGCCGCGGCCGTCCACCAGGCCGGTCTGGCGGGCGAGCTGGTCGCCGCCGGCCACCACCCGGACGACGTAGCGCGAGCCGCGGCGCAGCCCGCCCGGGGCCATCACGATCAGTTCGGAACTGTGGCCGAAGATCTCCAGGATGTCCCGCTTGAGGCGGCGGGCCGCCATCGCGGTGTCCAGCTCCGCCTCGATCACGATGCGCCCGCTCACCAGGTGGAGGCCGCCGGCGAACCGCAGGACGGCGGAGACCTCCGCCTTCCTGCAGCAGGTCCGGGTGACGGGGAGCCGGGAGATCTCGTCCTTCACCGCTGCCGTCATCGCCATGGGCCGATCCTTCCATGCATCCGAAAAATACGGTCGTACGCGGCGGCCAACAGCTCCGGGTCGTGCCGGGGGCTTCCGTCGGGCCTGGCCACCGGGGCCAGCTCGACCGCGGCGCCGAACCGCTCGGCGGCATCGGTCAGGGAGTCGCGGTCGGGCACGGCGGCCTCGTCGGCCAGCACCACGTCCAGGGCGAGTTTAGGGGCGTGTCGTCCCAAAACCTCCAAATGACGCTGCGGGGAGAAGCCCTCGGTTTCTCCTGGCTGCGGCGCGAGGTTAAGGGAGAGTACCCGGCGCGCCTTGGTCTCGATGAGGGCGTCCAGCAGTTCCGGCACGAGCAGGTGCGGGATGACCGAGGAGAACCAGGAGCCGGGGCCGAGCACCACCCAGTCGGCGTCGAGGACCGCCGCGACCGCCTCGGGGACGGCGGGCGGGTCGTTCGGCACGAGGTGCACGGACTGCACCTCGCCCGGGGTGAGGGCGACAGTGGCCTGGCCGCGGACGGTGCCGATCTCGTCGGGCCGCTCGGGGTCGTGGCCCTTGACCAGGGCCTGGAGCTCCAGCGGCACGGCGGACATCGGCAGCACCCGCCCGTGCGCGCCGAGCAGCCGGCCCACCAGGTCGAGGGCCTGGACGTGGTCGCCGAGCTGCTCCCACAGGGCGACGATCAGCAGATTGCCGACCGCGTGCTCGTGCAGATCGCCCTGGGACTGGAAGCGGTGCTGGATGACGCGGGCCCAGGTCTGGCCCCAGTCGTCGTCGCCGCACAGCGCGGCCAGGGCCTTGCGCAGGTCACCGGGCGGCAGCACGCCCAGTTCGTCACGCAGGCGCCCGCTGGAGCCGCCGTCGTCGGCCACGGTGACGACGGCGGTGAGATCACCGGTGATCCGGCGCAGCGCGGCGAGCGAGGCGGACAGGCCCATGCCGCCGCCGAGGGCGACGACCTTGGGCTGGGTGCCCCGGCGGCGCGGTCTCGCGCCACGGGTCTCGGCCGGCCGGCTCGCGCGTCCCTCGGGGACCGCTCGGCGCAGCCGGCTCAGCCGCGGAGTACGTGGTGTCATTCCCGTCCCATGTCCCGGTGGACCACCACCGTCTCCACGCCCTCGGCGACGAGCCGGGCGGCGAGCTTCTCCGACATGGCGACCGAACGGTGCTTGCCACCGGTGCAGCCGACCGCGATGGTCACGTAGCGCTTGCCCTCACGGCGGTAGCCCGCGGCGACCAGCCGCAGCATCTCCGCGTACCGGTCGAGGAACTCCTTGGCGCCGGGCTGGTTGAAGACGTACGACGCCACCTCCTCGTTGAGTCCGGTGTACGGGCGCAGCTCGGGGACCCAGTGCGGGTTGGGCAGGAACCGCATGTCCACGACCAGGTCGGCGTCGACCGGCAGGCCGTACTTAAAGCCGAAGGACATGACGGTGGCCCGCAGCTCGGGCTCCTCCTCGCCGGCGAACTGGGCGTCCATCTTGGCGCGCAGCTCGTGCACGTTGAGGCTGGAGGTGTCGATCACCAGGTCGGCGTCGCCGCGCAGCTCGCGCAGCAGCTCCCGCTCGGCGTCGATGCCGTCGACGATGCGGCCGTCGCCCTGCAGGGGGTGCGGGCGGCGCACCGACTCGAAGCGGCGCACCAGGGCGTCGTCGGAGGACTCCAGGAAGACGGTCCGCCGGGTGACGCCCCGCCCGTCGAGGTCGGCGAGGGACTCGCGGAGGTTGTCGAAGAAGCGCCGGCCGCGGACGTCGACGACGACCGCGATCCGCGCCACGTTGCCCTGGGAGCGCGCGCCGAGCTCCACCATGGTGGGGATCAGCGCGGGCGGCAGGTTGTCCACGACGAACCAGCCGAGGTCCTCCAGACACTTCGCGGCCGTCGAACGGCCGGCCCCGGACATGCCGGAGATGATCACCAGCTCGGGGATGGCCGCCTCGGGCACCCCGGCCTTTTCCTTGCCCGTACTCACCTGTGCTCCGTCGTCCTGGCGGGCGGTCCGGCCGGTGCCGTCCCCGCCCGCCTCCTGCGGTGTCCGGTCCCGCGCGGGTCCCGTCTCGTGCTCGGTCATCGCTCCTGCCCCCGTCGTCCGTCCGGGGCGCCCGTGGTGACGGGCTCCCCGGAAGAACCCGTCGCCTGCCCGGGTTCTTCCGTGTCATCCATGATCTCGCCCGTCGCCGTGTTCACGGCGGGGGCGGCGGGTGCCGCCCGGTCGAGGGCCGCGACGATCGTCTCGGCCGTCTTGCGGCCTATGCCCGGAACCTCGCAGATCTGGTCGATTGTCGCCGACCGCAGCCTCTTCACCGAACCGAAGTGCTTGATCAGCGCCTGCTTTCGGGTCTCGCCGAGGCCGGCCACGTCGTCCAGCGGGCCGGCGCGGAAGCGCTTGGCCCGCTTGGCGCGCTGGTAGGTGATCGCGAACCGGTGGGCCTCGTCGCGGACCCGCTGGAGCAGGTAGAGGCCCTCGCTGGTGCGCGGCAGCACCACCGGGTCGGTCTCGCCCGGCAGCCAGACCTCCTCCAGCCGCTTGGCGAGGCCGCACACGGCGATGTCGTCGATGCCCAGCTCGTCCAGCGCCCGCTGGGCCGCCGCGACCTGCGGCGCGCCGCCGTCGACGACGACGAGCTGCGGCGGGTAGGCGAAGCGCCTGGGGCGGCCGTCGTCCTCCGTGAGGGTGTTCCCGGGCGGCTCGGCGAGGCCTCCGGGGGGCCCTTCGGCGCCGGGGTCCTCGCCGTCGGTCCACTCCCCCGTGCGCTCCTTCTCCGCGAGGTAGCGGCGGAAGCGGCGGGTGATCACCTCGTGCATCGAGCGGACGTCGTCCTGTCCCGCGAAGCCCTTGATCTGGAAGCGGCGGTACTCGCTCTTGCGGGCCAGTCCGTCCTCGAAGACGACCATGGAGGCCACCACGTCGTCGCCCTGGAGGTGTGAGATGTCGTAGCACTCGATCCTGAGCGGGGCGCTGTCCAGCTCCAGGGCGTCGGTGATCTCCTCCAGCGCGCGCGAGCGCGTGGTCAGGTCGGAGGCGCGCTTGGTCTTGTGCAGCACGAGCGCCTGCTGGGCGTTGCGCTCCACGGTCTCCATCAGGGCCCTCTTGTCGCCGCGCTGCGGGACGCGCAGGGACACGCCGGAGCCGCGCCGCTCCGTCAGCCACTGCTGGACCGGCTCCACCGGGTCGGGCAGGGCGGGGACCAGGACCTCCCGGGGGACCGCGTCGCCGGTCTCCTCGCCGTAGAGCTGCTGCAGCGCGTGCTCGACGAGGGCGCCGGTGGTGATCTCCTCGACCTTGTCGGTGACCCAGCCGCGCTGGCCGCGCACGCGTCCGCCGCGTACGTGGAAGATCTGGACGGCCGCCTCCAGCTCGTCCTCGGCGACCGCGATCAGGTCGGCGTCGGTCGCGTCGGCGAGCACGACCGCGCTCTTCTCCATGGCCTTCCTCAGCGCCCCGATGTCGTCGCGCAGGCGCGCGGCCCGCTCGTACTCCATCTCCTCGGCCGCCTCCGCCATCCGCCGCTCCAGACGGCGCAGGTAGGCCCCCGTACGGCCGGCCATGAAGTCGGAGAACTCCTCGGCCAGCGCGCGGTGGTCCTCGGCGGAGACGCGGCCCACGCACGGTGCCGAGCACTTGCCGATGTAGCCGAGCAGGCAGGGGCGGCCGGTGCGGGCGGCGTTCTTGAAGACCCCGGCCGAGCAGGTGCGCACCGGGAAGACGCGCAGCAGCAGGTCCACGGTGTCGCGGATCGCCCACGCGTGCGTGTACGGACCGAAGTACCGTACGCCCTTCTTCTTGTGACCGCGCATCACCTGGACGCGCGGGAACTCCTCGTTCATCGTCACCGCGAGGTACGGGTAGCTCTTGTCGTCGCGGTACTTGACGTTGAAGCGGGGGTCGTACTCCTTGATCCAGGAGTACTCCAGCTGGAGCGCCTCGACCTCCGTGGACACCACCGTCCACTCCACGGACGCGGCCGTGGTGACCATGGAGCGGGTGCGCGGGTGCAGCCCGGCCAGGTCCTGGAAGTAGTTCGCCAGGCGCTGGCGCAGGCTCTTCGCCTTTCCGACGTAGATCACCCGGCGGTGCTCGTCGCGGAACCGGTAGACCCCCGGCGAGTCGGGGATCTCACCTGGTTTGGGGCGGTAGCTGGAGGGGTCGGCCATGTCTCACACCCTACTGGCGGGGACCGACACCGCGGCGGGCCTGTGGACGGCGGGGCCCGGCCGGGTCCGGAGGGGTTACGGCGTGCGGGAAGCGGGAAGGTGGGGGTTCCGTCCCCCGGATGATCGGCGGACGGCCACGAGGGCGGTCACGAGGGCGGTCACGAGTCGGAGGGCTGGTCGGATGCGACAGACGCGGATCGAGAAACCACGACGGCCGGCCCGGACCCGCCGGTACGCGGACGAGACGTCCGGCCTCGCCGACTCCCTCGACCCCCGCGATCCCGACATCGTGCGCGCGAAGCGCCTGCGGGCGCGGCCGGCGGGCGGGGCCGGGGCCGGCGCGTCGTAGGGAGGGCGCGTACCGCCGTCGTGGGCCGCTGTCGGGCGTCAGGTGTTGTCGGGACTTGGTCAACACGCTTCAATGCGGGGGAACTCCGGGCCCTGAACGGCGGCGTACGGATGTGAAGACTCCGCCGCGCCGGCGGGGGACGGTTCCGGGGTGCCCGCGCGACGGCCCGACCAGCCGTCGCGGACTTCACAGAAAGGCCCCTGCATGCCGCACGCCACACCGCACGCGGACCCCGTCACCGCGGAACTGGACTCGGCCCTGCGAGGCGGCCCCTTCCACGTCGCCCTGCGCGCGGCGATCGCCGCGCGGGGGCTGCCGTTGCAGCGGGTGCAGCACCATCTGTCGCGCCACGGCGTGAGGGTCGGCGTCACCAGTCTGAGCTACTGGCAGCAGGGAGCCCGCCGCCCGCAGCGCCCGGAGTCGCTGCGCGCCGTACGGGCGCTGGAGGAGATCCTGCAGCTGCCGGAGGAGTCGCTGATCCGGCTGCTCGCCGAACCGGACGAGCACACGGCGGACCGCCACTCCCCCCGGCGGTCCTACCGCTCCCTGGTCGAGGCCTCGGGCGTACGGGAACGGCTGCTGGCCGAATTCGGCGCCCCGCGCGACGGCGGGCTGCACACCCTGGGGCACCACGAACGGATACGGATCGGGGCGCGCCGCGAACTGGCGGAGCGCGAGTCGCACCACATCGTGCGCGCCCACCGGGACGGCGTCGACCGCTATGTGGCCGTCCACCACGGCGATCCCGGGGCCGTGCCGGAGCGGATGACCGTGCGGGCGCTGGAGAACTGCCGTACCGGACGCGTGCTCCGGCACCACGACACCGGGGTGCTCGCGGCCGAGCTGCTCTTCGACACCCGGCTGCGGGCCGGTGACACCTTCCTCTTCCGCTACGCCGTCGAGGACGGCACGGCGGGCGTCTCGCGCGAGTACGTGCGCGGGGCGGAGCCCCCGGGCGGCCAGTACGCGCTCCAGGTGTGCTTCGGCTCCGGGACGCTCCCGGTGCGCTGCCACCGGTTCACCCAGCACTCGGCGGCGGCACCGCGCGGCGGCCACCAGGAGCTGCTGCTCAGCGGGCGGCACCGCTCGGTGCACCTGGTGGAACCGCGTATGCGGTCGGGCTACGTGGGGATCGCCTGGGACTGGGAGTGACCCCGGTCAGGTCTGCGGCCTGACGACCAGCGTGCCGTTCCTCACCTCGACGGCCAGCTTCTTCAGGGGTGCCACGGCCGGCTCGCGCAGCACCTTGCCGGTGGTGGCGTCGAACTCGCTGCCGTGGCAGGGGCAGATCAGCTTCGTGCCCTCGAGCTTGTTGATGGGGCATCCCGCGTGGGTGCAGACGGTGTCGTACGCCTTGAGGGTGCCGTCCCCGCTCCGGCTGACCACGACGTTGTGGTCCCGGTACAGCTTCGCGCCGTCCTCGGTGACCTCGCTCTCGGGGCCCAGCTCGACGGGGCCGGTCAGCGGGGCGGCGCCCTCCTCGGTGCCTCCGCACGCGGTGAGGCCCAGTCCGGCCACGGGGGTCAGGGCCACGCCTCGCAGGACGGTGCGGCGGGTCGCGGCGGGGCGGCGGGCGGGCATGAGGGCTCCACGGGTGGGACGACGGTGCGCGGGTGGACATCGGGGACGATACCGGGAGTGATCGTTCCGGCTGTGGGCGGGGCTGTCGCGAGGCGGCCCGGCAGGCGTTTACGCACGTCCGGCGAATGGGATACGGTCCCCACCCGAGAGGCGGCACGTGGTGCGCGGCTGTACGGAGCCGGCAGGTCGTGAAGCCCGGTCCTTCGGAGACCTTCGGAGAAGGGAACCCCTCGTGATCGTCGTGACCGGTGAGGCACTGATCGATCTGGTACCGCGCGGCGCGGGCGCGCTCGCGCCGCTGACGCCGGCGCTCGGCGGCGGCCCGTTCAACACGGCGGTGGCGCTGGGCCGCCTCGGCTCCCCCACCGCGTTCTGCTCCCGGGTGTCGCGCGACGCCTTCGGTACGGCGCTGCTGGACCGGCTGCGGGAGACCGGCGTGGACGTGTCGTCGGTGCAGCGCGGCGACGAGCCGACGACGCTGGCCGTCGCCACGGTCGGCACGGACGGCTCGGCGGCGTACACCTTCTATGTGGAGGGGACCGCGGACCGCCTGTTCACGGCCTCCGGCGCCTTGCCGGCCGGCACCCGCGCGGTGTCCTTCGGGACCTGCTCCCTCGTGCTGGAACCGGGCGCGAGCGCGTACGAGGAGCTGATGCGCACCGCCCGCGCGCAGGGCGTCTTCACGGCGCTGGACCCCAACATCCGGGCGGGTCTCATCCCTGACGGCGACGCCTACCGGGCCCGGTTCCGGAGCTGGCTGCCGTCGGTGTCGCTGCTGAAGCTGTCCGCGGAGGACGCCGAGTGGCTCGGCGGGTCCCCCAAGGAGTGGCTGGCGGCCGGTCCGGCGGCGGTCGTGGTCACCCGGGGCGGGGACGGGCTGACCGTGTTCACCCGCGACGGCGGCGAGTACGCCGTGCCGGGTGAGCGGGTCGAGGTGGTGGACACGATCGGCGCCGGTGACACGGTGAACGCGGCGCTGCTGCACGGCCTGGCGGTGCGGGACGCGCTCAGTGACGCGGGGGTGGCCGCGCTGGGCGGCGAGGGCTGGGCGGACCTGCTCGGCTTCGCGGCGCGCGCGGCGGCGGTCACCTGCTCACGCGCGGGCGCGGAACCGCCGTACGCCCATGAACTGGAGCCGCTGGAGCCGGAGGCCGCCTGACGTACGTACGCGCCGTGCCGCACGGGGTTCCGTGCGGCACGGCGCATGCGAGTGCGGGCCGGTCAGGCCTTGGGCGCCCGCGTCGTCCTCTTCGCGGCGGCCTTGGTGGCCGTCTTCTTGGCGGACGCCTTCGCAGGGGCCGTACCGTCGATCGACTTGGTGGCCGTCCTCCTGGTGCCGGCCTTGGCCGCGACCGTCTTCTTCGCCGCCTTGCGCGGGGCCGGGGCCTGCGCGGCGTCGCTGATCCGCTCCGCCCCCAGAATGTCGCGCAAAAACTTGCCCGTGTGGCTGGCCGGGACGCCGGCGACCTGCTCCGGGGTGCCCTCCGCGACCACCAGGCCGCCGCCGGAACCGCCCTCGGGGCCCATGTCGATGACCCAGTCGGCGGTCTTGATCACGTCGAGGTTGTGCTCGATGACGATGACCGTGTTGCCCTTCTCGACCAGGCCGGACAGGACCGTCAGCAGCTTGCTGATGTCCTCGAAGTGCAGACCGGTGGTCGGCTCGTCCAGGACGTAGACCGTGCGGCCAGTGGAGCGCTTCTGCAGCTCGCTGGCGAGCTTCACGCGCTGCGCCTCACCGCCGGACAGGGTGGTCGCGGACTGGCCGAGGCGGACGTAGCCGAGACCGACGTCGTTGAGCGTCCGCAGGTGGCGGGAGATGGCCGGGACCGCCTCGAAGAAGTGCATGGCCTCTTCGATCGGCATGTTCAGGACGTCGGCGATGGACTTGCCCTTGTAGTGGACCTCCAGGGTCTCCCGGTTGTAGCGGGCACCGTGGCAGACCTCGCACGGGACGTACACGTCCGGGAGGAAGTTCATCTCGATCTTGATCGTGCCGTCGCCCGCGCAGTTCTCGCAGCGGCCGCCCTTGACGTTGAAGGAGAAGCGGCCGGGCATGTAGCCGCGGACCTTCGCCTCGGTGGTCTCGGCGAACAGCTTGCGGACATGGTCGAAAACGCCGGTGTACGTCGCCGGGTTGGAGCGCGGGGTGCGGCCGATGGGCGACTGGTCGACGTGGACGACCTTGTCGACCAGGTCGTCGCCGTCCACGCGCGTGTGCCGGCCGGGGACGCTGCGCGCACCGTTCAGCTCACGGGCGAGGTGGGTGTACAGGATGTCGTTGACCAGCGTGGACTTGCCGGAGCCGGAGACACCGGTGACCGCGGTGAAGACGCCCAGCGGGAAGGACACGTCGATGTCCCGCAGGTTGTTCTCGCGGGCGCCGTGCACCGTGAGCCGGCGCGAGGGGTCGTGCGGGCGGCGGAGGTCGGGCAGCGGGATGGCCTTCTTGCCGGACAGGTACTGGCCGGTCTGCGACTCGGTGTTGGCGAGCAGCTCCTTGAGGGAGCCGCTGTGCACGACCTTGCCGCCGTGCTCGCCGGCGCCGGGGCCGATGTCGACGATCCAGTCGGCGACCTTGATGGTGTCCTCGTCGTGCTCCACGACGATGAGCGTGTTGCCCATGTCGCGCAGCCGGACCAGGGTCTCGATCAGCCGGTGGTTGTCGCGCTGGTGCAGGCCGATGGAGGGCTCGTCGAGGACGTAGAGCACGCCGACGAGTCCGGAGCCGATCTGGGTGGCCAGGCGGATGCGCTGGGCCTCGCCGCCGGAGAGGGTGCCGGCCGCGCGGTTGAGCGAAAGGTAGTCCAGGCCGACGTCGACCAGGAACCGCAGCCGCTCGTTGACCTCCTTGAGGACGCGCTCGGCGATCTTCTTGTCGCGGGCGGTGAGCTTCAGTTCGCCCAGGAAGTCCGCGCAGTCGCTGATGGACATCCCGGAGACCTCGGCGATGGACTTGCCCATGACCGTGACGGCGAGGACGACCGGCTTGAGCCGGGTGCCCTCGCAGGCGGGGCAGGGCACCTCGCGCATGTAGCCCTCGAAGCGCTCACGGCTGGCGTCGCTCTCGGCCTCGCTGTGCCGGCGCTTGACGAAGGGGACGGCGCCCTCGAAGGCCGTGGTGTACCGGCGCTCGCGGCCGTAGCGGTTGCGGTAGCGGACCTCGACCTGGGTCTTGTGGCCGTGCAGCAGGGCCTTCTTGGCACGCTGCGGCAGACCGGCGAACGGGATGTCGGTGCGGAAGCCCAGCGCGTCCGCGAGGGCGCCGATCAGGCGGCCGAAGTAGTCCTTGGTGTGACCGTGCGACCACGGGTGGATGGCGCCCTCGTCGAGGCTCTTGTCCGGGTCGGGGACGATCAGCTCGGGGTCGACCTCCATGCGCGTGCCGATGCCGGTGCACTCGGGGCAGGCGCCGAAGGGCGAGTTGAAGGAGAAGGAGCGGGGCTCCAGCTCTTCGAAGGACAGGTCGTCGTACGCGCAGTACAGGTGCTCGGAGTACATGCGCTCGCGCTCGGGGTCGTCCTCGGGGAGGTCGACGAAGTCGAGCACGACCATGCCGCCGGACAGCCCGAGGGCGGTCTCGACGGAGTCGGTGAGGCGGCGCTTGGCGCTGTCCTTGACGGTGAGGCGGTCGACGACCACCTCGATGGTGTGCTTCTCCTGCTTCTTCAGCGTGGGCGGGGTGGAGAGCTGGATCGTCTCGCCGTCCACCCGGGCGCGGGAGTAGCCCTTGGTCTGGAGGTCGGCGAACAGGTCGACGAACTCGCCCTTGCGCTCGCGCACCAACGGGGAGAGCACCTGGAAGCGGCTGCCCTCGGGCAGTTCCAGGACCTTGTCGACGATGGCCTGCGGCGACTGGCGTGCGATCGGGCGGCCGCACTCGGGGCAGTGCGGCTTGCCGATGCGCGCGAAGAGCAGGCGCAGGTAGTCGTAGACCTCGGTGATGGTGCCGACCGTGGAGCGCGGGTTGCGGGAGGTCGACTTCTGGTCGATGGAGACCGCCGGGGACAGACCCTCGATGAAGTCGACGTCCGGCTTGTCCATCTGGCCGAGGAACTGCCGGGCGTACGAGGAGAGGGACTCCACGTAGCGCCGCTGTCCCTCGGCGAAGATCGTGTCGAAGGCCAGCGAGGACTTGCCCGACCCCGACAGGCCCGTGAAGACGATGAGCGCGTCGCGCGGGAGATCGAGCGAGACGTTCTTGAGGTTGTGCTCGCGCGCTCCACGGACGATGAGACGGTCGGCCACGCCGGTCCGCACCTTTCTTGAGAGAAGTGACAGGGGCGGGGCCCCCGTCTTTCCCAGACTAGGGGGAGCCACTGACAACGCCGGTTCGGATTCACGGGTTGTCAACAAACCCCGGCTCTCCAGCATGCCCGACGCCGAACACGACCATATAGCACGTACATTCGATTCAGGGTGCGGCTTCACCACCTTCACCCGATGGTGTGATGGGACTAGGGTCAGCACCATGATTGATCACGCTGATGACCTGGCGTCTGTACAAGCAGCGACCGACCGGCTGCTCACCGCGGTCGCCGCACTGGACAACGCGGCTGTGACCCAGTCGTCACGGCTGCCCGGCTGGACCCGCGGCCACGTCCTGGCCCACCTGGCCCGCAACGCGGACGCCCTGGTGAACGTCTTCGAGGGCCGCCCCATGTATGTCTCCGCCGAGGCCAGGGACGCCGACATCGAGCGGGACGCGCCGCGCCCCCTCGACGTGCACCTCGCCGACCTGCGGGAGAGCGGGGAGCGCTTCCGCGCGGCGGGCGCGGCCCCGGCGGACTGGTCACGCACGGTGGAGCTGCGCAACGGGATCACGGACCGGGCGGAGCGGGTGCCGTTCCGCCGGTGGATCGAGGTGGAGCTGCACCACGTGGACCTCGGGATCGGCTACGAGCTGGAGGACCTGCCGGCGGACTTCACGGAGCGGGAGATCGACTTCCTCGCGGCGCGGTTCGCCGGCCACCGGGACGTGCCGCCGGCCACCCTGGCCACCGTGGACGGCGGGACCTGGACGACCGGCGGCGGGGCGGACGGCGACCCGGTCTCGGTCGAGGGGACGGCCGCCGACCTGCTGGGCTGGCTGGCCGGCCGCCGGGACGGCGCCGCCCTGACGGTCAAGGGCGGCGATCTTCCGTCGCTTCCCCCGCTGTAGCACCTGTCCGGCGCGGGTTCCCGCTATAGGCTGGCGGTCATGACGTACAGCGGTCGGGTGACGGTCGGCGGCCCAGCCGACGTGCACGAACTCAAGGACCTAATGATCACCAAGGTCGCGGTCGGCCCCATGGACAACAACGCCTATCTGCTGCGTTGCCGGGCCACCGACGAGCAGTTGCTGATCGACGCGGCCAACGACGCGAGGGCCCTGCTGGCGACGATCGGTGACGACGGCATCGTGTCCGTCGTCACCACCCACCGGCACGGCGACCACTGGCAGGCGCTCGCCGAGGTCGTCGCCGCCACCGGCGCCCGCACCCACGCGGGCCGGGAGGACGCCGAGGGCATCCCCGTGCCGACCGACGTGCCGGTCGACGACGGCGACACCATCCGCGTGGGCCGGGTGGAACTCACCGCCCGCCATCTGGTCGGCCACACACCCGGCTCGATCGCCCTGGTCTACGACGATCCTCACGGGCATCCGCATGTGTTCACCGGGGACTGCCTGTTTCCGGGCGGCGTGGGCAACACCCACAAGGACCCGAAGGCGTTCGCCCGTCTGATCCACGATGTCGAGACCAAGATCTTCGATGTCCTCCCGGACGAGACCTGGGTCTATCCCGGGCACGGCGACGACACCACCCTGGGCGCGGAGCGCCCGCACCTGCCGGAGTGGCGCGCGCGGGGCTGGTGAGACGCAGCTCACGCCTGGGCCACTCCGGGGCCGGCCAGCGCGGCGATCCGCTCCACCGCGAACACGTACCCCTGCACCCCGCACCCCGCGATGACTCCGTCGGCGCGCAGGGAGACGTAGGAGTGGTGCCGGAAGGACTCGCGCCGGTGGATGTTGGAGATGTGGACCTCCATCACGGGCAGGCCGTCGCAGGCGTTGAGGGCGTCCAGAATGGCGACGGAGGTGTGGGAGTAGGCGCCGGGGTTGATGACGATCCCGCAGTGGTTCAGCCGCGCCTCGTGGATCCAGTCCACCAGCTGACCCTCGTGGTTGGACTGGCGCAGGTCCACGGTGCCGCCCCGCGCGGCCGCCGCCTCGGCGCACATCGCCTCCACGTCGGCGAGCGTGTCGGAGCCGTAGATCTCCGGCTGGCGCTGTCCCAGCAGGTTCAGGTTGGGGCCGTTGAGGATCATGATGGGGGCGTTGGCCAGATCGCGGGGCACGGTTCCTCCGGTCCGTCGGGGTGGGGCGGTCCTCACCGGAACCGCTGCTCGGACCCGGTTTATCACGCTGCGCCGCACGGCCCTTGAGCCCGGCCCCGGCCCGTACCGGGCGACCGCGTGGCCGCGCCCGGGGCGCTTTTCGGCACTGCTCGTGGGCCGCCCGGAGAACCAGGTCTCCGGGCGGCCCACGGGCTCCGGGGAGCACGGTCACAGCCTGTGCCACCGGGCGACGTGCTCCCCGTCAGGGGTTGAGCGCCAGTTCCAGATAGGCCGCGAGCAGCACCAGGTGCACACCGCCCTGGAGCGGTGTGGCCCGCCCGGGGACCACGGTCAGCGCGCCCACCACCATGGTCAGGGCGAGCAGCACCATATGGGTGTTGCCGAGGCCGAGGACGAGCGGGCCGGGGAGCCAGAGGGAGGCCAGCGCGACGGCGGGGATGGTCAGGCCGATGCTGGCCATCGCCGAGCCGAGCGCGAGGTTCATACTGGTCTGCACCTGGTTGCGGCGTGAGGCGCGCACCGCGGCGATGGTCTCCGGGAGCAGGACCAGCAGGGCGATGATCACACCGACGACGGAGTGGGGCAGCCCGGCCGCCTCCACTCCGGACTCGATCGTGGGCGAGACCCCTTTGGCCAGCCCGACCACTCCGATCAGGGCCAGGCCCAGCAGCCCGAGACTGATCAGGGCGGTGCGCGTGGAGGGCGCCTCGGCGTGCTCCTCCTCTGGGGCCGCCGTTTCGCTCTGCTTGACGATCGGCAGGAAGTAGTCGCGGTGTCTGACGGTCTGGGTCGCCACGAACAAGGCGTAGAGGATCAGCGAGGAGACCGCCGCGAACGTGAGCTGGACCGTGGAGAACTCCGGGCCCGGCTTGCTCGTGGTGAACGTCGGCAGCACGAGGCTGAGGGTCGCCAGCGTCGCGACCGTGGCGAGGGCCGCGCCGGTGCCTTCCGAGTTGAAGACCGCCGTGCCGTGGCGCAGTGAGCCCACCAGGAGACTCAGTCCGAGGATGCCGTTGACGGTGATCATCACGGCCGCGAACACGGTGTCCCTGGCGAGGGTCGCGCTCTTGTCCCCGCCGTCGAGCATCAGTGTGACGATCAGCGCCACCTCGATGACGGTGACGGCGACCGCGAGGACCAGGGAGCCGAAGGGCTCACCGACCCGGTGCGCTACCACCTCGGCGTGGTGCACGGCCGCCAGCACGGATCCCGCGAGAACCGCGGTCACCAGTACGACGACCCAGCCGGGCAGTTCGCGTCCCCAGGTCAGGGCCAGCAGAACCACGGCGAGCACCGGCACCAGGGTCGTCCACTGTGCCGTGAGTGACCTGAGCCGAGCGGTCATGGGGCGATCGTCGCAGACGTGAACGGGCGGCGCACCTCACCGCGGCCCTCCGACCACCGGCCGACCGTGGGGGGCGCGGGGGGTGTCACCGCCGCACGGTGTACCCCTCCGCTCCGTGTTCCTGATCGTCTCGGGGTCATCATGGTCACGCATGGCCTCCTCGTACGAGTCGTGTTCGGTCGGCGCCGACGGGCGGCGCGGAGTGGGAGCGAACAGACCGGGAGCGGAGGCCGGCGATGTGCCGGCCTCCGCTCCCGGTACCGGCGTCCCGGTGTCCGACAGGGTCAGACGTCGATGTCGTTCTTCACGGGGTTCTCGCCCCGGCCCGCCGCCGCCTCGGCCTCCGCCTGCTTGCGGGAGGCCCGCAGGCTGGTGAGCGTGGTGACGACCAGGACCGCGCAGATGACGCCCAGCGAGACCGGGATGCTGATCTCGGGGACGTGTACCCCGGATTCGTGCAGTGCGTGCAGCACCAGCTTCACGCCGATGAAGCCGAGGATGATCGACAGGCCGTAGGACAGGTGGACCAGCTTCTTCAGCAGGCCGCCGATGAGGAAGTACAGCTGCCTCAGGCCCATCAGCGCGAACGCGTTCGCCGTGAACACGATGTACGGGTCCTGGGTCAGGCCGAAGATCGCGGGGATGGAGTCGAGCGCGAACAGGACGTCCGTGGTGCCGATGGCGAGCATGACGACGAGCATCGGGGTCATGACCCGCTTGCCGTTCTGCTCGATCCACAGCTTGGTGCCGTGGTACCGGTCGGCCACGCCGAAGCGGCGCTCGGCGGCCTTGAGCAGCTTGTTCTCCTCGTACTCCTCGTCCTCCTCGTCGGCCCTGGCCTCCTGGATGAGCTTCCAGGCCGTCCAGATCAGGAAGGCGCCGAAGAGGTAGAACACCCAGGAGAAGCTGGCGAGGATCGCGGCGCCGGCGGCGATGAAGATCGCGCGCAGTACCAGGGCTATGAGGACGCCGATGAGGAGCACCCGCTGCTGGTACTGCGACGGGACCGCGAACTTCGCCATGATCAGGACGAAGACGAAGAGGTTGTCGACGCTCAGCGACTTCTCGGTGATGTAGCCGGCGAAGAACTCGCCTCCGGCCTGGCCTCCGCCCCAGATCAGCAGGCCGAATCCGAAGAGCGCGGCCAGGACGATCCAGACGACGGTCCAGATTCCGGCTTCCTTGATGGACACGTCATGCGGTTTGCGGCCGATGAAGAAGTCGACCGCGATGAGGACACCGAGGCCCACGATCGTCAGGACCCATAGGGTCGGGGAAACATCCACTGCGCCTCCGGCAGATACGTCACACGGCAAATGTCAGCGTCGTCGCTGCCGGAGGTCTCTTCCACCCGGGTCGCCGGCGCTCGAGTGCGTCCGGACGGTCCATCGGGCCGACGCCCCGGGATCTGGCCTGATCCGTATTGACGGGGTCGCCGCACAGACAGGGAGTACTCCCCTCCGTGCGGTCAACAGTACCCAACCACCAAGGATTGGTAAAGAGGCGGGTAAAGAAAGATACAAAGCACCAGGTGGGAAAGGTTTACGCGAACTTGGTCAAAGGCGCGGGGACGTCACCTGCCCCATGCGCGGCGGGCCGCCGCGACCTGGGTGAGCACCTGGTGGAGGACCTGGCTGCCCGGCGGCACGAGCGGCGGCTCGTACGTCCAGGCGTGGCCGACCCACGGGTCGGCCAGATGGTCGTCGGGCACGGGGGTCAGTCGCAGCAGCGAACGCCACAGCGGGTCGAGGAGCGGACCGTAGCCCGCGGACTCCTCGCGGTCGGCGACCATCATCAGATGGACCCCGACGGCCGGGCCCTCGTCGGCGAGGTAACGCAACTGGTTCACGGCCCGGTCGTCGAAGCCGTGCGGGAAGTCGTTGACGATCAGTAGCTGCTGGGAGGTGTCGAAGCCGGGCGGCAGCGCGTCCGGGGCACCTCCGCGCAGCGCCATCTGCACCAGGTCGACCCGCTGCGTGAGCCGGCCCAGCACCTCCGCCACCCCCGCGGCGCCCTGGGCGGGCGGGGCCGCCAGCACATCGGTCCGCGTCAGCGGTGCCAGCGGCTGCGCCCCGGATCCGGCCGGGTCGATGACGTGCACGGTGAACTCGCCCGCCGGGTAGACGGCGAGCAGCCGGGCCGCGTGCGCCACCGCCGTCTCCATGGCGAGGCGCCGCATGTCGTGGGAGTCGGTGAACGACCCGTCGGCCGAGTCGGCCCGCCCGCTGTCGATCCACAGACCGCGCTCCAGCGGCAGCCGGAGCAGCATCGGGATGCGGATCCGGTCGGCCTCGGGCAGCCGCAGGTCGCCCAGGCGCAGCGCCATGGGTATCTCCATCGGCACCCGGTAGGCGTGCCAGGCGGGGTTGTCCCAGCGGGCGAAGGCGGGGGGCAGCGCGGGTTCGACGACGTCGGCCTCGGCGACGAGCTGGACGAGGTCCCGGTCGAGGGCCTCTCGCGCCTGGTCGACGAGGTGGGTGTACCGGGCCCGGGCGGCCTCGCGCGCGGCGTCGCCCTGACCGCCGATCCGGCTGCGCGGGTCGGACAGGGTCTGCTCCAGTTCCTTGTCCATGCGGGACTCGGCGAAGTCGACGGCACTGCGGTAGGCGGCGGTGGTACGGGCCAGGTCCTCGAACATGCCCCAGACCTGGTTGTAGAGCCGCTCCTCCATGGACCAGCCGGTCGCGTCCCCCGCGACGGGCTGCGCGGGCTGTCCGGGCTGCGCCGGCGGTGCGGTGGGCGGGGGCGGCGGCGGGGCGGAGTTCCGCCGGCCGGGGTGGCTGTAGTCGATCGGACCGCCGGTGGTGGCGGACGGGTCCGCGGCACCGGCTCCGCCGTACGCCGGCTGCGGCCCTGTCTGTCCCGGCCCTCCGTACGACGGCGGTACGGGGCCGGGAGCGCCCTGCGGTGCGGTGCCGCCCTGGTCGGAGCCGAGGGCGGGGGCGGCCGGCTGACGGGAGCGGTCACCGTCGGCCGGACGGGGCGGGGGTGCCTGCACGGAGCGGGCGAGACCCCGCGCGACCGCCTCGTTGATGGTGTCCGCAAGCGGTACGGCCTCGGGCAGGCCCTGGTCGGTGAGGAGGTCGGCCAGGCCGCCCGCGTAGCCCTGGCCGACGGCGCGCACCTTCCAGGCGCCCTGCCGCCGGTAGAGCTCCAGCGCGATGACGGCCGACTCGGTCTCCAGGCCGGTGATGGTGTAGCTGGCGATCTCGTCGCCGTCCAGGCCGGTGACGGCGACGAAGGGGGCCGCCACGGCGCCGAACCGGGCCGGTCCCGGCCCGCCGCCCGGGGCGGGCAGGGCGAGCAGCACGCTGACGCGGTGCACCGCGTCCGTCATGGCGTCCAGGTCCACCGCGAGACGGTGGTCGGCGGCCGCCTGACGCGACACCTCCAGGCCGGGCTGAGTGGGCGCGCCCGGGTGGGCCACCCACTCCACTCCGTGGATCCGGCCGTTCTCGTCGCCGAGCGCGGCCGCGGCCACGACCGGCGTGCCGGCCGAGATCCTGATCTCCAGACGGGACTGGGAGAGCGGGTGGTTCTGTCCCCGCACCAGCTCGGCCGTCATCGCCTTCGTCCCCCTGTGTCGCGGTGGTGGCTGCTCGTATCGCCCGTGGTGCCTAGAGGACCGGCAGGATCGCCGGCATCAGGTCCTGGAAGGTGCGGCCGTTGGCCGGGTTGCCGAGGGCCGTCATCGTCCAGCCCGTGCCCGTGCGGTGCACCTTCGCCATGAGCTGGGCCGTGTAGGCGCCGCCGCCGGCCAGCGTGTAGCGGGCGAGCTCCTGGCCGTTGGTCTCGTCGACGAGGCGGCAGAACGCGTTCTGCACCTCCTGGAAAGTCTGGCCCGTGAAGGAGTTCACGGTGAAGACGATCTGGTCGATGTGGACCGGGACGCGCGCGAGGTCGACGAGGATGGCCTCGTCGTCGCCGCCCTGGCCGACACCGCCGACGAGGTTGTCGCCCGTGTGGCGCACGGAGCCGTCGTCGCTCACCAGGTGGCGGAAGAAGACGACGTCGACCGGCTGCTTGTCCGCGAACAGGACGGCCGAGGCGTCCAGGTCGATCTCCCGGGTGCGCGAGCCGAACAGGCCGCGACGGGGAGCCGCCTGCCAGCCGAGACCCATGCGCACCGCGGTCAGGCTGCCACCGTCGTTCTTCTGCAGACTGATGGCCTGACCCTTGGTCATGTTGACGGTCACGCGCTGATTCCCCTCTCGAACTTCCCCTGTTACCGCGCGATCGCGGTTGACCAGAACCCTACGCAGGGGCACTGACAGCGACGTACCCGGGACCGCACTTTGTGTCGTTCTTGCAACACATCGCGTACGCGGCCGTCAGGACAGTCCAGCCTCCTGCATCTGCCGCAACTCCTTCTTCATCTCGGAGACCTCGTCACGCAGCCGGGCCGCGATCTCGAACTGCAGGTCGGCGGCGGCGGCCCGCATCCGCGTGGTGAGCTCCTCGATCTGCTCGGCGAGTTCGGCGGCGGGGCGGTCGGTCGGCGCGGTCTCGGCGGCCTTGCCCCTGGTGCCCTTGGCGCTCTTCGCGCCCTTGGCCGCCTTGGCGCCCAGGGAGGGCACGGGCGCCTTGGTGCCGCCGCCCTCCTTCTTGGTCTGGCGGTAGCCCGAGCCGAGCAGTTCCTCGGTGTCGATGTCCTCGCGGGCGATCTGCGCGACGATGTCGTTGATCTTCTTGCGGAGCGGCTGGGGATCGATGCCGTTCGCCTTGTTGTACGCGACCTGCTTCTCCCTGCGGCGGTTGGTCTCGTCGATGGCCTTCTCCATCGCCGGGGTGATCTTGTCGGCGTACATGTGGACCTGGCCGGAGACGTTGCGCGCCGCGCGGCCGATGGTCTGGATCAGGGAGGTGCCCGAGCGCAGGAAGCCCTCCTTGTCGGCGTCGAGGATGGCGACCAGGGACACCTCGGGCAGGTCGAGGCCCTCGCGCAGCAGGTTGATGCCGACGAGGACGTCGTACTCGCCGCTGCGCAGCTCCCGCAGCAACTCGACCCGGCGCAGGGTGTCGACGTCGCTGTGCAGGTAGCGGACCTGGATGCCGAGTTCCAGGAAGTAGTCGGTGAGGTCCTCGGCCATCTTCTTGGTGAGTGTGGTGACCAGGACGCGTTCGTCCTTCTCCACACGGGTGCGGATCTCGTGCACCAGGTCGTCGATCTGGCCCTCGGTGGGCTTGACCACGACCTCGGGGTCGACGAGGCCGGTGGGGCGGATGATCTGCTCGACGAAGCCGTTCGCGCGGGAGAGCTCGTACTGGCCGGGGGTGGCCGACAGGTAGACGGCCTGCCCGATGCGCTCCTGGAACTCCTCCCACTTCAGCGGCCGGTTGTCCAGGGCGGAGGGGAGCCGGAAGCCGTGGTCGACGAGGGTGCGCTTGCGGGAGGCGTCGCCCTCGTACATGGCGCCGATCTGCGGGACGGTGACGTGCGACTCGTCGACGACGAGGAGGAAGTCGTCCGGGAAGTAGTCCAGCAGGGTGTTCGGCGGGGAACCGGGCGAGCGGCCGTCGAAGTGCATCGAGTAGTTCTCCACGCCGGAGCAGGAGCCGATCTGGCGGAGCATCTCGATGTCGTACGTGGTGCGCATGCGCAGGCGCTGGGCCTCCAGGAGCTTGCCCTGCTTCTCCAGCTCGGTCAGGCGCTCGCCGAGCTCCTTCTCGATGTCGCCCACCGCGCGCTCCAGCCGCTCGGGGCCCGCGACGTAGTGGGAGGCCGGGAAGACGTACAGCTGCTGGTCGTCGCTGATGATCTCGCCGGTGAGCGGGTGGAGCGTGGACAGCGCCTCGATCTCGTCGCCGAACATCTCGATGCGGACGGCGAGCTCCTCGTAGACCGGGAAGATCTCGATGGTGTCGCCGCGGACGCGGAAGGTGCCGCGGGTGAAGGCCATGTCGTTGCGCGTGTACTGGATGTCCACGAAGCGGCGCAGCAGCTCGTCCCGGTCGAGCTCGTCGCCTACGCGGAGGGGGACCATGCGGTCCACGTACTCCTGCGGGGTGCCCAGGCCGTAGATGCAGGAGACGGAGGCGACCACGACGACGTCGCGGCGGGTGAGCAGCGAGTTGGTCGCTGAGTGGCGCAGCCGCTCGACCTCCTCGTTGATCGAGGAGTCCTTCTCGATGTAGGTGTCCGACTGCGGGACGTACGCCTCGGGCTGGTAGTAGTCGTAGTACGAGACGAAGTATTCGACCGCGTTGTTCGGCAGCAGCTCGCGGAACTCGTTGGCCAGCTGGGCGGCCAGGGTCTTGTTCGGCGCCATGACCAGGGTGGGGCGCTGGAGCTTCTCGATCATCCACGCGGTGGTGGCGGACTTGCCGGTGCCGGTCGCGCCGAGCAGGACGACGTCCTTCTCACCTGCTTGGATGCGCCGGGCGAGGTCGGCGATGGCCGCCGGCTGGTCACCGCTCGGCTGGTAGGGACTGACGACCTCGAAGGGCGCCACCGTGCGTTCGATCTGGGAAACGGGCCGCATGCCATCCACCGTACGGCCCCCCACTGACAACAGGTCCGGATCAGCGGCGCTGCGGGGTCCGGGAGCGGTGTTCCACGGGGCCGCGGGCCCGCAGCCGCGGGCGTGCCGGGGAGTGGCGGGCCGGGGAGTGGGCGGGGACGCCGGGCTTGTGCTCGGCGGGGGGTGCGGCGGGCCCGCCGGCGACCATCAGCGGGTCGAAGATCACCACGACGCCCGCGAGGACGAGGAAGGCGAGCGGGCCGACCATCATCGGCCCGATCAGGGCGGCCGCCGGCTCCCCCGCAACGGGCTCGGCCGTGCCGTGGACGTGCACCTCGAGTGCGGCCATGCCGGTGTAGTGCATCCCGGTGACCGCGAGTCCCATGACGACGCTGGCGCCCACACTCCACAGGAAGCCCCGCACCCGTCCGGCCGCCCACAGGGCGGCGCTGGCGGCGGCCATGGCGATGGCCACGGACGCGGCGACCGTGGGGATGTCGTACTCCAGGTATCCGTCGAGGCTCATCCCGGCCATGCCGAGGTAGTGCATCGAGGCGATGCCGAGGCCGGTGATGGTGCCCCCGGTGAACAGGGCCGTTCCGGAGGCGCCCTTGTAGCCGACGATGAAGACCCCGATGCCCACCATGACGACGGCGACGGCCAGGCTCGCGAACGTGATCAGCCGGTCGTAGTGGATCGGCGTGCCCTCGACGGTGAAGCCCGTCATCGCGACGAAGTGCATCGTCCATATGCCGGAGCCGATGGTCGCGGCCCCCAGGGCGAGCCAGCCCGGGCGCCAGGAGCCGGACATCCTGATCGCCCTGGTGGTGCAGCGCAGGCCCAGGGCGCCGCCGAGGCAGGCCATGAGGAAGGCCACCACCGGTGTGACCAGGCCGTAGCTGAATCCGTCGACCGTGCCTTGCATGCGCGGCCTCCCTCCCGACCTGCGTGTCTCGTGATGTCCCGATATCCCCCCTCCTGGCGCCGTGACGGCGGCCAGGGATGACGCAGAGAGTATGACCCCACCGGAATGGTCGAACGACTTTCCGGCAAAGAAACACGTCCTTGCCCCAGGTGTGTGGCATCAGTGTGCGAAGTCCGGGCGGCATCGTTCAATCCGCGGCCATCCCGCACTCGCCTCGCGTCGACCCTCTGCTGTCACAGTGGGACTGACCGTGACCGCTCGACGCGAGGAGTACGCATGCACGCACGCGCTGTCGCTGCTTCGACCACCGCGCTCCTGGGCACCGCCTCCCTCCTGCTCCCGCTGTCCCCCGTGCGGGCCGCGGAGGACTCCGCGCGGCCCTTGGTGATAGCCCACCGGGGCGCGTCCGCGTACGCGCCCGAGAACACCCTGGAGGCCGTCGACAGGGCCGCCGCGCTCGGTGTCGACTGGGTGGAGAACGACGTCCAGCGCACCAGGGACGGTGAGCTCGTCGTCCTGCACGACGACAGCCTGCGGCGCACCACCGACGTCGAGGAGGTCTTCCCCGACCGGGCTCCGTGGAAGGTGAAGGACTTCACCGCCGCGGAGATCGCCCGGCTGGACGCGGGAAGCTGGTTCGGCGCCGCGTACGCGGGCGCGCGCGTGCCGACGCTGGAGCAGTTCGTGCACCGCGTCGAGCGGCACCGGCAGAAGCTGCTGCTGGAGATCAAGAACCCTCAGCTGTATCCCGGCATAGAGCGGCAGATCGTCAAGGTGCTGGGCAACGAGGGCTGGCTGGACCGCCGGCATGTGCGGAACCGGCTGGTCGTACAGAGCTTCAGCGCGGACAGCGTACGGACGGTCCACGATCTGCGGCCCGCGGTGAAGACGGGCTTCCTCGGGACGCCGCCGGTGTCGGACCTGCCCGCGTACGCGGCCTTCACCGACCAGATCAATCCCTCGCACGGTTCCCTCTCCGCCGGTTACGTCGCCGCCGTGCACGCCTTCAAGGGGGCGCGCGGCAAGCCGCTGGAGGTGTGCGCCTGGACCGTGAACGACGCGGCCGCCGCCCGGCGGGTCGCCGGGTTCGGGGTCGACGGGATCATCACCAACACGCCCGACGTGGTGCGGGACGCGGTGCGCGGCTGAGGCGTCCGCCCGGGGCGTTGTCAGTGGCGGGCCGTACGGTGGTGCGCATGGACAGCCATGGGCAGTGCGAGCAGCGGGTGGTGTGGGCCGTCGTCGGCACCGGCATCGGCCCGCTGCTGCTGGCCGCGACCCGTGAGGGCCTGGTCAACGTCGTGTTCCACGCCACCGACGAGGTGCGCGGCAGCGCGCTGGAGCGGCTGGCGTCGCGGCTCGGCACCGAACCCGTCGAGGAGCCCGGCTCCCCGCTGCTGGCCGAGGCGATACGGCAGGTCGAGGCGTACTTCGCGGGTGAGCGGCGGGACTTCGAGCTGCCGCTGGACTGGTCGCTGGTCTCGGGCTTCAACCGCGAGGTGCTGCGGGAGCTGGCCGCCGGGGTGCCGTTCGGCTCGGTCGTCGGGTACGGCGATCTGGCCCGGCAGGTGGGCCGGCCCGGCGGGGCCCAGGCCGTGGGGATGGCGATGGGCGCGAACCCGCTGCCGGTGGTCGTGCCGTGCCACCGGGTGGTGGAGAGCGACGGGGGCATCGGCGGGTTCGGCGGCGGCCTGGAGACCAAGCGCCACCTCCTCGTCCTGGAGGGCGTCCTCCCCGAGCCGCTGTTCTGACGGCTCGGAGACCCGCTCGCGGTGCTCGCCGGGCGCTGTCGCGCCCGCCCGTGCCGCCCCGAGGTGACTTTCGGGCTCGGGGCACCGGGGAGGCACGACGGCCCGCGGATCGCGAGGGCTCGGGTCAGTCGTAGTGGCGGGCCTCGAAGACGTTGCCGTCCGGGTCGCGGAAGTAGAAGCTGCGCTTGGCCAGGCCGCGCGCCCCGAAGGAGTCGCGCGAGACGTCTGACACCGGTACGGAGCTCGCCTCCAGGCGGTCGCGGAGGGTGTCGAAAGCGTCGGCCGGCAGGGACAGACAGACGTGGTTGACGGGATGCCCCGAGCTTTCGGCGGCGCCGGGAACCATGCCCATGCGTTCCGCCTTCGCCCGCGGCATGAGATCGAGGATCGTCTCCTCGTTCACCCGCACCGAGGGGAACGGCGCCTCACCGACGGAATAGTCGGTGAGCCTGACGGGCTCCAGGCCCACGGCCTTCTCGTAGAAACCGGCGGCGACGATGGGGTCGTCCACCCACAGGACGATGTGATCGAGGCGGGTCGTGTTGTCCGTCATGGTCCCCAGCCTCCGCGACACCCATGACGGCGCGCAAGGGGGTTTGGCCCGGTGCCCGGCCCGCCAGAGATGAGGGGAGAACCGGCAGACAGGAGACAGGCACGTGGTGCTCATGGTGTCCGAAGAGGTACGGGAGGCGATCGCCGCGGCCCGCCCGGTGGTGGCCCTGGAGTCCACGATCATCGCCCACGGGCTGCCCCGGCCGCGCAATCTCCGGGTGGCGCTGGAGCTGGAGGCGGCCGTACGGCAGGAGGGCGCGGTACCGGCGACGATCGCCGTGCTGGACGGGCGGCCCCGGGTCGGCCTGGACAAGGAGCAGCTGGAGCGGGTCGCGAGCGAGGACGGCATCCGCAAGCTGGGCCACCGGGATCTCCCGCTCGCGGTGGCCGCCGGGGCGAGCGGGGCGACCACGGTGTCGGCCACGGCCCTGCTGGCGGCGCTCGCGGGCATACGGGTGTTCGCCACCGGAGGGCTCGGTGGTGTGCACCGGCAGTGGACGGTGAGCCAGGACGAGTCGGCCGACCTCGGCCTGCTGGCGCGGACGCGGATCACCGTGGTGTGCGCGGGCGTGAAGTCGATCCTGGACGTGCCCGCGACCCTTCAGCGGCTGGAGACGCTGGGGGTGGCGGTCGCCGGATACGGCACGGACCGTTTCCCCGGCTTCTACCTGTCCGACTCCGGACACCCCGTGGACTGGCGGCTGGACTCTCCGGCGCAGGTGGCGCAGGTCATGCGGGCACAGGACGCGCTGGGCGGACCGGAGTCGGCGCTGATCGTGGCCAACCCGGTTCCCGAGGAGGAGCAGTTGGATCCCGGGCTGCACGCGCGGGTGCTCGACGAGGCGCTGCGCGCGTGCGAGGCGGAGGGCGTCACCGGCCAGGCCGTCACGCCCTTCCTGCTCGATCACCTGGTCCGGCACACCGACGGCGCCTCCCTCGCCGCGAACCTGGCGGCGGTCCGGGGCAACGTACGGCTGGCCGCGCGGGTCGCGGCGTCCTGGGCCGCCGGGGAGTGACGGACACCGTGCGGGGCGGGGCGCTGCTGGTCGTCGGCGATGTGATCACGGATGTGGTCGTCCGGCACCGGGGTCCGCTCGCGCCGGGTACGGACACGGCGGCGGCGATCCGGACGGTGCCGGGCGGCGCGGGCGCCAACGTGGCCTGCTGGGCGGCGCGCCGGGACGGCACGGAGGTGCGGCTCCTCGGGCGGGTGGGCGAGGACGCGGCGGCCTGGCACGAGCGGGAGCTGGCCGCTTGCGGGGTCCGTCCGCTGCTGGTCGTGGACGGACAGGCACCGACGGGAACGGTGATCTGCCTGGTCGACGGAGGCGCGGCGGCCGAGCGGACGTTCCTCACGGACAGTGGCGCGTCGCTGCGACTGGCCCCCGGTGACTGGTCGGACGCGTTGCTGGACGGGGTGGCGCGGCTGCATCTGTCGGGCTACCTGCTGTTCACCGAGCCGGGCAGGGCCTTGGCCTCGGTGGCGTCGAAGGCGGCGCGGGCCCGTGGGGTGCCGGTGAGTCTGGATCCGGCGTCGGCGGGGTTCCTCGTGCGGCTGGGCGTCGACCGGTTCCTGTCGCTGGCCGAGGGCGTGGACGTCCTGCTGCCCAGCCGTGACGAGGCGTGCCTGCTCACGGGGGTGTCCGAGGTCGCGGACGCCGCGGCACGGCTGAGCCGGCACGTTCCGCTGGTGGTGGCCAAGCAGGGTGCCGAGGGCGCGTTGCTCGCGCGGTCCGGGAAGGTGTACGCCCGCGTCCCGGCCGTGCCGGCGGTGCCCCGGGACACCACGGGTGCCGGTGACGCGTTCACGGGCGCGTTCCTCGCGGCCCTGCTCGCGGGAGCCGGCCCGGAGCAGGCGGCGCGGGAGGGCTGCCGGGCGGGCGCGCAGGCGGTGGAACACATAGGGGGCCGCCCGTCGGCACCCGTCTGACGAACGGGTGTCACGACGGGTCAACTCCCTTTGTCCACAGGAGGGAACAAAGCGGAATTCCCTCTTCCCACAGGCTCGCACACGACTCGTCCGGGACTGGCAGACTGGCGGTCCAGAGCGCGGGACGCAGGACGGCGCACGGGGGAACCACGCAAGGAGAAGCGGATGTCCATGGCAGGGAATCTGCGGAAGGTCACGAATCTCGGCAAGGTCGGCGGGCTGCGCCGGGTGGCACGGCTGGCGCGGCGGCGGCCCCGTGTGGACCTGAGCCATCCGGCCCGCTCCCCGCTGGGCTCCTCGGTGGTCAACTGCGTGACGTACCGGGACGGTCACCGCACCGGCGCGCCCGGGGACCTGGTGGACGCGGTGAGGCAGGTGCGCAAGAGCGGCGAGGGTTTCGTCTGGCTGGGGCTGCACGAGCCGACCACCCGGGAGTTCGCCGGCATCGCGGAGCTGTTCGACCTGCACCCGCTGGCGGTGGAGGACGCGGTCGAGGCCCACCAGCGGCCCAAGCTGGAGCGGTACGGGGAGACGCTGTTCGCCGTGTTCAAGACGGTCTGCTACGTCGAGCACGAGGAACTCACCGCGAACAGCGAGGTGGTGGACACCGGCGAGATCATGGTGTTCCTCGGCGAGGACTTCGTGGTCACGGTGCGGCACGGCCGGCACGGCTCGCTGGGACCGCTGCGCGAGGGGCTGGAGTCCGATCCCGAGCAGCTCGCCCAGGGCCCGTCCACGGTGCTGCACGCGATCGCGGACCATGTGGTCGACGACTATCTGACCGTCATCGACTCGGTCCAGGAGGACATCGACCAGGTCGAGACGGATGTGTTCGCGGAGCACGGCGCGCGGGTCGATCCGGGCCACATCTACCAGCTCAAGCGCGAACTCCTCGAACTGAAGCGGGCGGTGGTGCCACTGGGCCGGCCGCTGGAGGAGCTCGCCACCCGGCCGATCCGGGTGGTCCCCCCGGAGATACAGGCGTACTTCCGTGACGTCTCCGACCATCTGCTGCGGGCGAAGGAGCAGATAGCGGCCTTCGACGAGCTGCTGAACTCCATCCTCCAGGCGCATCTGGCGCAGGTCACGGTCGCGCAGAACGAGGACATGCGCAAGATCACCGCTTGGGCGGCGATCGTGGCGGTGCCGACGATGGTCTGCGGGATGTACGGCATGAACTTCGACCACATGCCGGAGCTGCACTGGCGGTACGGCTACGGCATGGTCATCGGGGTGATATCCGTGGCGTGCCTGCTGCTGTACCGGGCGTTCCGGCGCAGCCGCTGGCTCTGAGACCCGCTGCCCTCCACCGCCGGGCGGGGAGGCGGGGTCAGCCACGCCAGGCCGGATGGCGGGGGTCGTCGGCCCGTACCAGTACGTCGGCCGTGCCGGCGGGGTCGGTCTCCTGCTCGTAGCACTCGAAGGCGGGGAGGGTCCAGTGCTCGGCCTCGGCGGTACGGCGGCGCAGGGCGCCCGGGGAGAGAAGGACATGGACGCTCAGGTCGAAGGGGAACCAGTGGCGCAGGAGGAGGGGGCCGTGCAGCAACAGCACGCCGCCGGGAGGTAGGGGGACATAGGGGCTGCGGGTGGCGCGGTCGGTGACGGGGTCCCACAGGTCGGGCAGGACGCGTCCGCTCCCGCCGGGTTCGAGGGGGCCGAACACCTCGCGCCAGAGGGCGCCGGTGTCGTACCAGCCGCCGTAGTAGGACTCCAGGTCCCGGTGGCCGTATTCGAGCCGGACGGAGGCGGGCCGCAGGAAGCCCTCGGTGCCGACGACCAGGGAGGGCCGGCCGCGTATCCGCAGCGCCTCGGCGACCCGCTCAGCGAGGTCTCCCGGACGCGCGGCGGGGGCGCCGTCGAGGGCGACCCGCGGCCAGGGTCCGCCGTCGGCCGTCTTCAGCTCCAGCAGGCGCTCGGCGAGGAGGTCGCCGAGCCGGTCCCAGGTGATCGCTTCGAGTCGCACACGGCCATGATGCGCCCGCGGTCCGTCCGGCCGCGTGGGCCTCCTGACGGTACAGATCTCCCGGCTGTACGGATTCGGGGCCCGATGCCCGGAGGAGCGGGTGGCGCCCGGGGTGTTCGACGTCCCTGGACGTTCGCGCATGCGCCCGCGCTCCTGGGCCATGGCCGGGGACGCCAAGGGGCGCTTTCACTGGCGATGACGGTGGTGGCCGGGGAGGAGTCCCGGCCGGGACGGGGGTGACGACATGATCGACGGGCCGTACTTCGTGCTGACGGTGCTGGGCGTGCTCGGGACCGGGCTGACGGCCGGGGTCTTCTGCGCCTTCTCCACGTTCGTGATGAGAGGGCTCGCGGCGCTGCCGCCGGCACAGGGGGTGGCCGCCATGCAGGCGGTCAACGTGGCGGCGGTGCGGCCGGCCTTCATGCTGCTGTTCCTCGGTACGGCGATACTCTGCGCGGTGGTCACGGTGGTGACGTGCGTGCTGTGGCCGGACGAGGGGACGGTCGAGCTCCTGGTGGGCGGTGCCCTGTATCTGGTCGGCTCGTTCGGGCTGACCGTGGCCGCGAACATACCGCGCAACGAGGCGCTGGCCCGGCTCGGACCGGACGGCCCGGAGGCGGCCGCGTACTGGCCGGCCTATGTGCGCGAGTGGACGAGGTGGAACCACGTCCGCGCGCTCGCCTCAGCCGGGGCGGCGGTGGCGTACCTCCTGGCCCTCGTCTGAGGGGCCCGGCCGACGGGCTCCCGGGAAAGCGCTGTCCCGGCGCTCTGCGGGGGCGGGTGAGCGGACGTATCGTGGCCCGAGGAGTGCCGCCCGACGACGCACGGCCTGTCACCCGCGCACGCAAGGAACACGGCCATGGCCGATCCCAAGGGTTTTCTGACCACGCCCCGCGAGGAATGGCCGCGCCGGCCCGTCGAGGAACGGGTCCGCGACTGGAACGAGGTGTACGTGCCGGGGGCGCTGCTGCCCATCGTCAGTGCGCAGGCCGACCGCTGCATGGACTGCGGTGTGCCGTTCTGCCACCAGGCCTGCCCGCTCGGCAATCTCATCCCCGAGTGGAACGAGCTGGTCTCGCGGGAGGACTGGCGGGCGGCGGCGGAGCGGCTGCATGCCACCAACAACTTCCCGGAGTTCACCGGCCGGTTGTGTCCGGCGCCCTGCGAGGCGGGGTGTGTGCTCGCCATCAACCAGCCTGCGGTCACCATCAAGAACGTCGAGTGTGCCATCGCCGACCGGGCCTGGGAGGAGGACTTCACCCCGCCGGCGCCGCCGGAGCGGCTCTCCGGCCGGACGGTCGCGGTCATCGGTTCGGGCCCGGCCGGGCTGGCCGCGGCCCAGCAGCTCACCCGGGCGGGGCACACGGTCGCCGTGTACGAGCGGGACGACCGGGTCGGCGGACTGATGCGGTACGGCATCCCCGAGTTCAAGATGGAGAAGCGGCATCTGGAGCGGCGGGTGGAGCAGATGCGGGCCGAGGGGACGAAGTTCCGTACGTCCACGACGGTCGGGCGGGACGTGGACGCGGCGGAGTTGCGGGCGCGGTACGACGCGGTGGTGATCGCGACGGGGGCCACGGCGTGGCGGGAGCTTGCCGTGCCGGGGCGTGAACTGGCGGGGATTCACCAGGCGATGGAGTATCTGCCGCTCGCGAACCGGGTGTGCGAGGGGGATCTGGAGTCGTCGCCGCTGTCGGCCGCGGGGCGGCATGTCGTCATCGTCGGTGGCGGTGACACGGGGGCGGACTGTCTGGGTACGGCGGTGCGGGAGGGGGCCGCGTCGGTCACCCAGCTCGACATCTACGGCCGGCCGGGGGACGAGCGCGATGAGGACGCCGAGCCGTGGCCGACGTATCCGAGGGTGTACCGGATGTCCGCGGCGCATGAGGAGGCCGGGGTGTCGCGGATGGCGCCGGCGGTGGGGGCGGGCGTGGACGCGGGCGTGGGCGCTGACGCGCGGTTGTTCGCGGCGTCCACGGTGCGTTTCACCGGGGACGGGGACGGACGGGTGTGTGCGCTGCACCTGGTGGGGGTGGACGCCGGACGTCGGCCCGTGCCGGGGACCGAGCGGGTGCTGCCGGTGGATCTCGTGCTGCTCGCGCTGGGCTTTTCCGGGCCGGAACGGGGGGACGGGCTCCTCGCCCGGCTCGGGGTGGAGGTGTCGCCTCGTGGCACGGTCGCACGGGATGCGGGCTTCGGCACGAACGTGCCGGGGGTGTTCGCGGCGGGGGACGCGGCTCGGGGGCAGTCGCTGATCGTGTGGGCGATCGCCGAGGGGCGGGCGGTGGCCGCGGCGGTCGACCGCTATCTGACGGGTGCGGCGAGTCGGCTGCCGGCGCCGATCGGTCCCTATGACCGGCCGATGGCGGTATGAGCCGGTCCTGCGGATTGTGTGTCCCGGGGCGGTCTGGCGTCATGCGGGGCACCCGGGGTTGGTTCGGGCCGGGGGTGTTCGCGCGGCCCGGCGCTTGCGGGGTGCCGTCGCGCCCACCCGTGCCGCCCTGGGGGTACCTCCCAGGCCCTTAAGGCACTGGGGGAGGCACGACTGCCCGCGGAGGGCGGGGATGCGGCGTGTGGGGGACCGCGGGTGTGAAGGGGGCGGCCCGCTGTGTTGTGGGGGCGGGCCGCCGCCTCCGGGGTCACGGCTTGCGGGCCACCGCGCCGTAGCCGGGGATGATGTCGTCGTCCTGGCCCGGAATCGGGTCGCCCAGTTCGGGGCGCCAGTGGTGGGGAACCTGGACGCCCGGTTCCACGAGGGTCAGGCCGTCGAAGAAGCGGGTGAACTCCTCACGGGAGCGGAGCGCCAGGGTGACGCCCGCCGCCTTGAGCTTCTCCGTGGCCGCCTTCGACTCCTCCGGGGTGAAGTCGGACGTCGCGTGGGTGACGACCAGGTAGCTGCCCGAGGGCAGCGCGTCCAGCAGCCGCCCGACCAGCTCGTGCGCCCCGTCCTCGTCGGAGACGAAGTGCAGCAGCGCGATCAGCGACAGCGCGATCGGCTCGTCGAAGTCGAGGATCTTCCGCGCGCCTTCCAGGATGACGTCCGGATCACGCACATCGGCCTGGAGGTACTCGGTCACTCCCTCGTCCGTACCGCGCAGCAGGGCCGCCGCGTGGGCCAGCACGATGGGGTCGTTGTCGCAGTACACGACACGGGCGTCGGGCGCGACCCCCTGCGCCACCTGATGCAGGTTGGGCTCGGTGGGGATGCCCGTGCCGACGTCGAGGAACTGCCGTACGCCCTGCCCGGCCAGCCAGCGCGTGGCCCGCTGCATGAACGCGCGGTTCACCCGCGCCATCACCGGCACCCGCGGGTCGAGGGCGAGCATCTGCTTCCCCATGGCCTCGTCGACCGGGTAGTTGTCCTTGCCTCCGAGATACCAGTCGTACATCCGCGCGGGATGGGGCCTGCTCGTGTCGATCTCCACGGGGTGCTGCCCGGTCATGAAGGACTCCATAAGTCTCTGCGCCTGCAATTGCAACGGTTAGGGATCAAGTCGGTGCCAAGCCAGAAGGGGGAACAAAGGTAGAGCGGACAACAAGGTTCAGGACAGCAGGAAATCCGCCTCTCCCGCCTTCGCTCCCTCGATGAAGGCCGTCATCTCGGCGGAGGTGTAGATGAGCGCCGGCCCGTCCGGGTCGGTGGACTGGCGTACGGCGATCCGGCCGTCCTCGAGCTTCATCGCCTCCAGGCAGTTCCCTCCGTTGCCGCCGCTCCACGGCTTGTGCCAGCCCTCGCTGCCCAGCTCCCGCGCGGGCATGCCGTTGTAGATCCTTCCGGTGCGCGCCCGCGGGCGGGGCGGGGACTTCAGGGGGTCCAGGGGCTTCACGAGTTCCATTCACAGCTCCTTGCGGAGATCTCTGAGGATCTCCTTCGTGCGATGTGCCGTAGCGGCCTGCGCCGCCATGCGGTCCATGACCTCGAGGTGGGTCGCCACCTCTTCGCGCGCGTCCAGGTAGACGGCGCCGGTCAGGTACTCGCTGTAGACCATGTCCGGCAGTTCGGGCATGGCGAATCGGAACAGCACGAACGGCCCGTACGTGCCGGGATGGGGCCCACCGGCGAACGTGGCGATCTGCAGCGTCACATTGGGCAGCTTCGTGGCCTCGAGCAACTTGTCGATCTGCGCGCGCATCACCTCCGGGCCGCCGACCGGGCGGCGGAGCGCGGTCTCGTCCATCACGACCCACACCCGGGGCGCGTCCTTGCGGGTGAGCAGCTCCTGCCGTCGCATGCGCAGGTCGACGTGGCGTTCCATGTCCTCGGGCCGGGTCTGCCCGACGGCCCCGGAGCGCAGCACGCCGCGCGCGTAGTCCTCGGTCTGGAGCAGTCCGGGGACGAAGTGGGGTTCGTAGCTGCGGATGAGGGAGGCCGCACCCTCCAGGCTGACGTACATCGAGAACCAGCCGGGCAGGATGTCATGGAAGCGCTGCCACCAGCCGGGCCGGTTGGCGTCCTCCGCCAGGTGCACGAAGGCCTCGGCCTCCTCGTCGGAGACGCCGTACTCCTTCAGCAGCATCTGGAGGTACGGGATCTTGAGCGCGACCTCGGCCATCTCCATGCGGCGGACGGTGGCGGGCGCGACACGGAGGATGCGGGCCGCTTCCTCACGCTTGAGTCCCGCGCGTTCCCGCAGGTCCAGCAGGCGCCGGCCGAGGACGACCTGTCCCACCGTCGGCGCGGACCGGGGTTCGCTCACTCTCCACCTCCCTCGAACAAAAGCCGACAGCCCGGCGGCGCCACTCGAAGATCCATCCGAAGATCCACTCTGCCCGAACTCGCATTCGAACGGATCTTCGGCGATCCCAACTGGCGCCGCGCGGGGTGCTGTTGCGAGCAGTGTGCCACGCCCGTCCAGAACGTCACACCGCACTCTGCATTTTTCAGAGTGACACTTGCCAAGTGTTCACGGCGGGGCGATAGTGGCAAGCGTGATTCCGTCCGCGCCCTTAGGAACAGACGCCGCCGCAGGGTCCATCGGCCTCGGCGCCGCCTCGGTGTCCGCCCCCTCGGGGGTCGCCGCCGAGCGCCGGTTCCGTTTCGAACTGGCCGCTCATCCGGGTTCCCCGGCTCAGGCCAGACGCCTGACGAGGGCACGGCTGACCGGCTGGTCGGTGTGCGAGGACACCTGTGACACCGCGGCTCTCGTCGTCTCCGAACTGGTCACCAACGCCATCGTGCACACGGCGAGCAGCCACATAGTCTGCGAGCTGCACGACGGTGGCGAGCTGGTGCGCATAGCCGTGCGCGACGAGGGGTGCGCGCCGGGCCAGCCCCGGGCGAACACCCGGCAGCAGCCGGAGGACGAGCACGGGAGGGGACTGCTCCTCATCGACGCCCTGTGTCATTCGTGGGGCGCGCACGAGAACGGCCCCGGACTGCTGGTCTGGGCCGACCTCCCCCGCACGGCGGACGCCGGCGGCACCGGGCACGGTCCCGTGGAGCCCACCGACGACCTGGGCTGGGGCGCCCGCCCGAAGCCGGGCCCGCCCGGCACTCCGGACGACGACTCCGCGGACGAACCGGACCGCCCCCACGCCCCGGCGGCCGGAAACCACGGCCCGGCGGCGGAAACCCCCGGCCCGACGGCCGGAGACCAGACCCCCACCCCGCCGGCCCCGCCACTCCCCCCGCACCAGCGCACCCCCCGCCCCTGGAGCCGGGCGTGACAGGCGGTGCACCCGGCACCCGTGTGCTGGGCCTGAACTCACTGGTGCGGTTCCAGCGCGAACGGCACGCCCTCGGCGCCCACGCCCCCCGGCGGCTCCCCGTCCCCGACGGCATGACCGCGCCCATGGGCTGCGACGCGGTGGCGGTGCCCGCCCGCTTCGGCCCGCTGGTGATGCCCCGGCTGCCCCGCGTGGGCTGCGTGTACGCCGATGACGCGCACTGGTGGTGGCTGGTCCCGTCCGATTCCGACTACGCCATGGAGTGGCCGGCCCCCGCCCACTACGCCACCGGCGCGGTCCTCCCCGCTCCCTCGGAGGCCCCCGGCGGTGCCCCGGGCCTCCCCGGCCTGATCCACCGCCCCGACGGCACGCTCCCCTATACGCCGCCGATACCGCTCTATCTCGCCCTGTGCCGCCTGACGGGAACGCCCCCCGCCTGGTCACGCCCCGTCACCGCGTAACCGGGCAGCCCGGCACGGTCACGCCGTGGCGTCGCCACCCCCGCCGTTCCCCCGGACGATCACCAGGAACATGTCGGTCGCGAGGTCCATGACAACCTCGGCGGGCAGACCCTCCAGGCGGCGCGCGTGGGCGAACTCCTCCGCCGGCCATGAGCCACGCGGTCCACCTGCGGGAAAGCGTTCGAGCACCGTTCGCCCGTTCACCCTGCCACCTCCATGCTGCGTTGTACTCGTAGAGTTAAACGCCAACCATGGGGTGAACGCCTTGCTCAGTGACGGTACTGAGACGTAGTTGACACCCGTTCACCGCCAAGTGTGACCGGACTCTCGACCGATCGCACCAGAAGGTCACCCTCCGTACCGGCCGCCGCACCGATCGTGCCGTCAGGTGCCGTACTCCTGGATCCGCCGTCCATGGCTCCGGTCGACCAGCGCGGGCAGCCGCTCCCCCAGCTCCCGCACCACCTCGGGCACGTCGATCGTGAGCAGTTCCCGGTCCCGCATGAGGATCCGGCCGTCGACGATCGTCGTACGGACGTCGGCGGCGCGGGCGCTGTGCACCAGGGTCGCGGCGAGGTCGTGCACGGGCTGGGTGTGCGGCCCGGTGAGGTCGACGAGGACGAGGTCGGCGCGGTGGCCCGGCGCGATGCTGCCGACGCTGCCGCCGAGGCCGACCGCGCGGGCGCTCTGCAGGGTGGCGTGGTGCAGGACCTGCCGGGAGGTCAGCCAGCGGGGGTCGTTCTCGGTCGACTTCTGGATCAGGGAGGTGAGCGCCATCGACTCCCACACGTCGAGGGAGTTGTTGGAGGCGGCGCCGTCGGTGGCGAGTCCGACCGGAACGCCGATGTCGCGCAGGGCGCGTACGGGTGTGGTGTGGGGCCAGGCGAACTTGAGGTAGCCGCGGGGCGCGGTGGCCACGGCCGTACGGCCGCTCGCCCGCTCCAGCAGCGGCAGGTCGCTCTCGACGATGCCGGTGCCGTGGGCGATGAGCACGTCGGTGTCGAGGACGCCGGTGCGGTGCAGGACCTCGACGGGGGTGACACCGTACCGGGCGAGACTGGCCTCGGTCTGGTCGCGGTTCTCGGCGGCGTGCAGATGCACGGGCAGTCCGTGCTCGCGCGCCAGCCGCGCGGTGGCGGCGAGGTCGGCGTCGTCGACGGTGTAGGGGGCGTGCGGGGCGAGGGCGGTGGTGATACGGCCGTCGGCGGCCCCCCGGTGCCGCAGCGCGAACGCCAGCGACCGCTCCCGCCCCTCGGCCCCCTGCGAGGAGAAGAACGCCTCCCCCAGCAGCGCCCGCATCCCGCACCCGGTGACCACGGCGGCGACCGCGTCCATGGCGAAGTAGTGGTCGGCGAAGCAGGTGACCCCGCCCCGGATCATCTCGGCGCAGGCGAGCAGCGCGCCCAGTTCGACGTCCCGCCCGGTGAGGTTGGACTCGACCGGCCAGATGACGTCGTTGAACCACTCCTCGGTCGGCAGGTCCTCGGCGATGCCGCGCAGGGCGGCCATCGGGGCGTGCGTGTGGCAGTTGATCAGACCGGGCAGCGCGACCTGCCCCCGGGCGTCGATCCACTCCCGGGCCGTCCGCCCCGTGACCGCCCCGGCACCGGTCACCTCCTCCACCACCCCGCCCCGTACGACGATCGCCGAGTCCTCCGCGAAGCCGATCCGTTCCCGGTCGTCGTGCGTGAGGACGGCGCATCCGGTGATGACGAGGTCGGCCGGACTCTCCGTGGCAGCGGGTGTCATCCCGTCAACGTACGACGCGGTCGCGGTCCGGTGTGAGCCGAACCGCCACATCGCCCCGGCTCCCCAGGCGGTCCGCGAGCTCGGTCAGCCGCCGGACGTGCCGGGGGTCGAGGCGGCCGGTGTCGTCGAGGTGGACGGCGCCGGCGGTGACGGTGTCGACGAGGAGCTCGAGGGTGGCGGCGGTCTCGTCGGTGCCGTCGGCGTGCCGGGCGAGCGGGGGGAGTTCGGCGGAGGCGAGGGCGATGGCGGCGCGGGCCTCGGCGAGGGTGCGGTAGGCCTCGCGGCGCAGCGCCCAGCGGGCGGCGCGGTCGTCGGACCCGCCGAGCACGTGGTCGAGGTACGCCTGGGCGGCGCCGGCCGCTTCGGTGAGGCGGGCGCGGATGGCGGCGCCGCCGCGCTGTCCCGGCATCGGAAGGTGTCCCGCGACGAGGACGAGGGCGCAGGCCAGCAGGGTCTCACCGATGCGTCCGGCGGAGGCCTGGGGTTCGCCGCCGGCCATCACCAGGGCGAGGACGAGCACGGTGACGACGGCGGTCTGCGCGGCGAAGTGCCGGGTGGCGACGGGGATCAGCGCGCCGCTGACCGTGACCAGAGCGACGAGTCCTTCCGGGCGGGGCAGCACGGCGGCGAGCCCGGCGAACAGGAGCGCCCCGAGGACGGTTCCGGCGGCCCGGGACAGGACGCGGGAGGCGAGGGGTCCGAGGTCGGGTTTGACGAGGAAGACGGCGGTGGCGGGCAGCCAGTACCAGTGGTCGTGCTGCCCGTACCAGCGGGTGTGGTGCAGGGCCTGGGCGAGGGCGGCGCTCACCCCGAAGCAGAGGGCGACCCGCGTTCCGTACTCCCGGCCGCGGGCGCCGAGGACGGTCCGCAGGGCGGCGGTCCGGGAGCGGCTGCGGCCGTGCAGGTCGCCGCCGTCTCCCCGGTCGAAGGCCTCGGCGGCGCGCAGGAGGGCGTCGTCGAGGGCGCGCAGGGCGGGGACGGTGCGGGAGGGGGCGGGCAGCGGGCCGGTGGGAGTGCTGTCCCGTACGGCGGTGGCGAGGCGCCGGGGGCCTTCGGCGGCGCGGGCCGGTACGGGGTCCCCGGCCCAGGCGAGCGCGGTGGCGGCCTCGGCGAGCGGGAGGGCGGCGGCGTACCGGGCGTGCAGCCGGCGTTCGGCGGAGGAGGAGGCGTAGCGCCGCAGCCGGGGGCCGGCGAGCGCGTCCTGCGCGTGGTCGAGCGCGGCGGTGAGCGCGGCCCGCCGTGCGGTGGCGGTCTCCGACCCGGTGGCGTCGAGCAGGCCGGCGATGGCGTCGTACACCCCGGCGACGGCGTTCCGCTCCCCGTCGAACCGGAAGCCCCCGGCGAGCGAGCCGGGGGTGGGCAGCGCCAGCCGCAGCAGGAGCAGCCAGGCCGCGCCGGCGAGGAAGGCGAGCGCCCGCTGCCAGCCCGGTTCGGGCAGCGGCATCCCGGCACCGACGGCGGCGCCGACCAGGAGTTGCGTCCCGACGGAGGATCCGACGGGCCCCAGCGCGCTGACCGCGCCGGCGACGAGACCGAGCCCGGTCAGCAGCAGGGTGAGCAGTACGGCGGGGACGTGGTCCCCGCCGTACGTGCCGACGACCAGCCCGGCCGCCCCCGCGAGCGCGGGCCCGCCGACGCGTCCGACGGAGGCGCGACGGCTGCCCGGCCGGTCGTTGATCCCGGCGAACATGGCACCGATGGCGGCGACGACGCCGAGCGTGGGCCGCCCGGCGAGGACGGCGGCGAGCAGCAGCGGCCCGCCGCCCAGCGCGCCGCGCGCGACGGCGCTCCACGGGACCGGTCCGCGCTGGGCACGCAGGGCGTGGGCCAGCCATGGGGGTACGGCACGGGCGGGTCGGGTCACGGGGCTCCAGTCGTCGCGTCGGGAACGGGGCGGGCTCACGGGCGACGGTGACCGGGCGAGGGGAAACGTACGGTCCACGGTAGTCGGTGGGGTGGAAGGGGAGCGAACGGCCGCGTTTCCGGAATGTGACGGTGCGGACGGGAGCGGGACGGCGGGCCGGGCCGGGGATCCGTGCCCGGGCGAGCGGTTTCTCCGCCCGGACGGGTTCCCGGCCCGGCCCGCCGTAGCGTCGACCGGGCCGTGACGCGCAGTTCGGTGTCCTTCGGCCGCTCGGCGGACTCGGCCCGCGCCTCGGCGTGCCCGTCCGCCCCGGGCCTGCCGGACCCGTTCCTCCGGTTCCTGGCAGCGGTCCGCCCGCTCCCCCACCGCACACGTCGGCACCTGGCCGACGACGTCGGCCCGCGCCTCCGTCCGCACGTCGCCGCGGATCTCCTGGCCGCCGGCCGCCCGGCGCCGACGCTCTTCCACCAGGTCCCGCAACTCTTCGGCGGCTTGCGGATGTTCACTGGGCAGTGCCGCGGAACTCCCGCGCCGTTGCTCCCACCGTAGCCCGATCCTCGCTCACAGTAACGACGTTGCCGTGCGGTCCACGGGCTCGGGGCCGGTCCGCCTGAGGTGCGCGCGGAGCGTCCCGGGAAGAGGATGGGAAGGGGCGGGGGAACCCGGGGAGTGGTCCGACACCGGGATGTGAGCAGGATGGTTGACGGTGTAACAAGCGGCCGTGAGGCCGGCGACGGGGAGGCACGTGGCCCCCGGAGTGCCCGCCGTCACGACCGGCCCCGCCACCGGGCCCGTATCCCGGGATTCGCGCGTGAGGGAGCGGAGATCGGACTGGGCGACGCCGTCGCCCGGGTGACCACGGCCGTGGGTCTCCGGCCCTGCGGCGGCTGTGGTCGCAGGGCCGAGGCGCTGAACCGGTGGATGGCGATCGGCGGCGGCCGGGACCGCTGAGGCACCGCGGGGGCGCGTACGCGGTCAGGACGGTCGGCGCGCGACCCGCTGTGGCCGGAGAGCCCCGGCCGAGCATGTGTGAGGAGTGACCGATGGACCCCGAGACCACCGACGCCGTCACCGCCACGGGCCCTTTGGCGGAGGCCGGAACACGGCCCGCGCCCACTCCTGTTCCCGGTCCCGAGGATCCCCGCCCCCTGCCCGGCGAGCCCGCCGTCGCCCACGCCTCGTGCGGCTGCGGTACGGTCGCCTCCTGCGAGGGCGGCCGGGAGACCGGCGGCGACATCGGCGCCGGTTACGTCTACGTCCTGGGCCGTGTCCACGCCGTCTTCCCGGACCTCTCCGTTCAGCATGAGTTCTTCCAGGTGGCGGGAGCCGACGGCGCCACCGACGTCACCGACGCCGACGCGCTCCACCGGGTCCTGTCCGACCCGGAGAACCGCTACATCGCCCGGCAGATGTGCTACGTCCTCTCCGTGCAGGGCGTCGACGCCTACATCCTGGAGCCCGCCGACCCCACCGGTCTGGACGACATCGTGGAGGCCCTGCGCCCGGTCGCCGACCGGCGCGACCTCGCCGTGGTCGTCGGCCGTCTCGGCCCGGTCGCGCCCCCGGGCGCCTGCCAGGGGCTCTCCGTCCCGGTCGTCCGCGTCGAGAAGATCTGGGCCTTCGACAGCAAGGATTTGATCCGGGCGATCGACCGCCCCGACGACACCCCCCGCAAGGAGTTCCAGAGGGCCGCCGGAGCCCTGCTCGACCGGTTGCTCCAGCTCGGCGACAACGCGGGTACCGAACCCGTCGACCGGGCCCTCAACTACCTGACGGTCAGGGACCAGGAGATCTACCGGAAGACCCACGAGAAGTCCACCGACGGCTACGCGCTCTCCGCGGTGGAGGCCGGGCCCTCCCGGCTCAGCTCCGGATCGCACACCGTCATCACGGTCGTCTTCTCCTACACCCACCGTCAGACCAATGTCACCGAGCAGTGGTTCGTCCGCGTCGGTCTCGCGGGGCTCTTCCCCTTCCACGTGACCTCGCTCCAGCCCTACTACGCCCGGTGAACCACGAGAGAGAAAGAGGCGAACGGACATGCGTATCCCCGGATTCGCCGTCGAGCGGGCGGCACGTGGAGTGAACCCCGGTGATCTGTTCCTCCCTCAGCAGTTCACCTGCGAGGAGGAACTGGCTCCGGTCTGCCGCAACCAGTGCCGGGGCGCCCACAACGTCCGTGTGTGCGTGCGGAACTGCCTGACAAGGCTCTGCTCGGAGAAGTGGTGACCGCAGGATGAGCATCCCTGGATTCGAGCGCCGGCGGGAGCCACGGGGCGGCTCCGGACCGGCACCCGGCGACCGGTTCGTGCCGCAGCAGATCACCTGCGCGGAGGAGTACCAGTCGATCTGCGAGAACGTGTGCGAGGACTCCTGGGACCCTCGCTGCTTCCGCAAGTGCATCAACCGGTACTGCTTGGGCCCCGGGCCGGAGCGGTGGTGACCCCGCCCGTCCGCCCCGTCCGGCCGCACGCCGCTCCCCGCCCGGCGAAGCGGCACTCCGTATGACGTCCCGGACGTGCCCCCGCCCGGCGGGGGCCGCGGGACGGTGACCGGCCGCGCCCGCCCCGTGGCCGGAGGCGGGAGGGCTTCCGTGGATCCCAGGGACCTGGTCCGCCTCACGCCGCTCATGGCGCGCACCTCCGGTCGGCCCTCGGTCGCCGTCGGCCTGATCGACGGCCGCGTCGACCCGCACCACCCCGCCTTCGCGGGCCGCCCGGTCCGGGAGCTGCGCCCGGCCGCCGGTGCGGGGGCCTGTCACCGTGCCGACGTCTGCTGTGCGCACGGCACCGCCGTCGCCGGGACCATCGCCGGGGCCGGGGGCGTCTGCCCCGGCTGCACTCTGGTGTCCCGGCCCCTCTTCACGGACCGGCCGGCCGACGGCGGGCCCGCGACCTGCCTCTCCGGCGTGCGGACGGGAGAGCTGGCCGAGGCGATCGTGGAGACCGTCGACGCGGGCGTCCTCGTCCTGAACCTCAGCATGGCCCAGCCCGCGCCCTCCGGGGCCCGCGACCCCGCGCTGGAAGCGGCCCTCGACCACGCCGCCGACCGGGGCGTGATCCTCGTGGTCGCCGCCGGGAACCAGGGGCGACCGGGCTCCTCCGCCCTCACCGGGCATCCCTGGGTCATCCCGGTGACCGCGTACGACCGCGCCGGGCGCCCCATGCCCCAGTCCAATCTCGGCGTGTCCATCGGCCGCCGCGGAGTCGGCGCCCCCGGTGACCGCGTCCCGGCGCCGGGGCCCGGCGACCGCCCCTTCGTCCTGAACGGCACGAGCGCCGCCGCGCCGTTCGTCACGGGTGCGGTCGCCCTGCTGTGCTCGGCGTTCCCGGAGGCCACTCCGGCGGCCGTACGGTACGCGGTCACCCATGGACCCGGCCGACGGCATTCGGTCGTCCCGCCGCTGCTGGACGCGTGGGCCGCGTACACGGCGCTCCGCGACCGGCCCCGGGAGCCGTCCCGCCGGTCTCCCCGGACCCTTGGCGTCCGGAACCGGGTTCATCCGGCCCGGGAACCTTTCCGGCGGCTGTGACGACCTGTGGACCTTCCGGGTCGACGGGTCCGCACACCGCTTCTACGAGCGGCACGGTTTCGCGCCCGTGGAGTGGACGGACGGGTTCGGGAACGAGGAGCGGGAGCCGCCGAGGGCGACGGCCCGGACACCGGGGAGGCCGGCGAGGCGGTCGGCCGTACGGTCGAGGAAGGCTTGGTCCGGGAGGGCGGACGGCACGGGGCTCCTGGTGATCGGCGGTGTGCGGGAGGCATCGGGCAGGGTACGGGGAGGTGGTCGAGGGTGCGAGCGAAATACGGGTGCGGTGGCTCGGTGTGTCGTGCAGGATCGGGGGTTGTCCGTCCTCCCCGCAGATCGGAGTCCGCGTGATCCGGCGCGTCACCGTCCCCGCTCTCTTCCCGCCGCCCACCTACTCCCACGCCTCCGTCGTCGAGGCGGGCACGAGGCTGGCGTTTCTCGCCGGGTCGGTCCCGTTGGACGCCGACGGGAAGCTGGTCGGCGAGGGGGATCCGGTGCGACAGGCCCGGCAGGTGATCGCCAATCTCGAGGAGCAGTTGCGGGCGGTGGGCTCCGGCCTGGGGCACGTCGTCGCGACGGACGTGTACGTCGTGAGCGGTGAGTCCGCGGTGCTGACCTCAGTATGGGACGTGGTCGAGGCGTCCGGGCTGAGCACGGGGCCCCACTCGTCGACCCTGATCGGTGTGGCCTGCCTCGGATACACCGGGCAGCTCGTGGAGATCACGGCGACGGCGGTCGTGCCGGACACCGACGCCGGATCGTGAGGGACGGCGACCGGACGGTGGAGCTGCGCCGGGCGCTGCCCTCCGACGCCGGGGCCGCGGCCGGTGTCTGGCTTCGGTCCTTCGCCGCCGCGCTGCCGGGCGTGGTCCGGCCCCGGTCCGACGACGAGGTGCGGGACCACTTCCGGCACGTACTCATACCCGTACGGGAGACGTGGGTGGCGGAGGCGGGCGGGGGCGTGGCCGGTGTGATGGTGCTGGACGGCGAGGAGCTGGACCAGCTCTACCTCGCCCCCGAATGGCGCGGGCACGGAATCGGTGACCGGTTCGTCGCGCTGGCCAAGGAACGCAGCCCCAACGGGCTCGCGTTGTGGACCTTCCAGGTCAACGCGCCCGCGCACCGCTTCTACGAGCGGCACGGTTTCGCGCCCGTGGAGCGGACGGACGGCTCCGGGAACGAGGAGCGGGAGCCGGACGTCCGGTACGTGTGGCGGCCGTAGGCGGCCGGGCGGCGTCGTTCACCGTACGACGCGGTCGTGGCCCGGCGTGAACCGGGCGGGCGGGACGGCCGGGAAGTGGCCGGTCACTCGGCAGGTGCCGCCGGTTCCGCGCCGCCACGCATGGATCGGGGCGAGGTCACCCGCAGGCCATTCACATCATCGTCGAGCGAATGAGCCACCATCACCTTCCTGGCGGAAAACCCACCACCCACAAGAATACGTTCCAGGAAAATCCGACACCGAGCGATTCGTCACCGGCAGATCTTCTGCACCCGCATTCTTTCCAAAAAATGTTTACACCGGGCAGCTCTTGATCATGGATGCTTCCGGCAGGTGAAAGACGCCGCCGCAAGATGATCCGGAAATGACTTCAGGAGGGTCTTCCATGTACGGAGTGCCGCGCACTGTGGGCAGGACGATAACCACCGCCGCGATCGCCCTCGCGATCACGGCGGCCGGCCCGTTCGCGACCTCTTCCCACGCCGCCGACGACATCCGGATCGGGCCCGGCGTGGACGCCGAATCCGCGGCCTACGCGCAGGCCCACCCCGAGAAGGTGGCGGCCATGGCCAACCTCTGCGGGGCGGAGTACGACACCATCACCCTCGCCCTGCGTCTGCCCACCGACACGAACCGGCTGGGCACACTGTGGGTCTACGGGGGCAACGGTGCCGCCAGCGACCAGAACACCTGCTCCATGTTCGACAACAACACGGGCGGCGCCAAGTGGATGAAGCTGCAGCTCTGTGACAACTTCACGTCCACCCCGTGCGCCGTCGACGAGGGCACGTTCAGCTCGTACGCCGGTCCCGTGTGGCAGAAGCCGGGAGGCTGCGGCACGGTGACGGCCCTGATGAAGTCGTCGTCGTCCTCCTCCACCTACCTCATCAACCGGGTCGCCAAGAACGTCACCAACTGCAACTGACCCACGCACGGCTCCCACCCGGCGGGGACCGCGGCCGGGCGGTGGGGACGCTCGCGGCCACCCCGCGCGGATCCGGATGCTCGCCGCCCGCACCCACTTCCGGGCCCGCCTGAACGCCGGATCGCAGCCGGCCGTCAACACGCCGGTGCCCCGTGACCACGTCAGCGGTCACGGGGCACTGCGACAGCTCCACCGGGACCGAGGGCGGCATAGTGCGCCCCGGTGACGGCCGTCCGGGAAACCCGTCCCGGCGCTTGTCGGCCGGGGCGTCCTTTTCCGTTGTTTCCGCCGCGCTTTCGGTCGTTGGCATGGGGCCGGATTTCGTCGGGCGCAATTTCCGCGCGTACTTCCGGTGCGGAACCGGGCGGTTATACCCCATGCGGAACACGCGGCGCCACCGAGAAGACAAACGGGGGTGAAGCAACCACATTCCGGGGCTTCAGTGACCCCAAATGTCCCATCGCTCGACACGCCGTCATTCAACTGGTCAACAATCCGGCCGCCGTTCGGAATTCTCCGCAACGGCTCGTTCGGCGTGCCCATTTCGCGTCCGGCGGGACAGGCCGCCGATGTCGAAAGGTCATGACGTGAAGGTGCCGCACAGGAGACATCTCTCCTGTCCGGTGGTGGCGGCGACAGCGGGATCGCTCTTGCCGCAGGTCGCGTACGCGGCCCCGCCATCGGAGCCCGGAGCCGATGTACCACGTGCCGGGCACGCCGGCCCGGATGACGCCCGACTCCGCCCACACCGTCGACGTCACCCTCACCACCATGGATCGCGCTGGAGCAGGAACTCGGCATGGGATTCCCGTCGGACTTCCGCGAGATCGTGGACGCCTACGGTTCGATCGAAATCAACGGACAGTTGTATCTGAAGCATCCCGCCGCGCACCTTCTGCACGATCTGGGGACGCTGATCCGGATGGACCTCGGCCTCTGGCGCGAGGAGGACATGGCGGAATTCCTGCCGAGTCCGGTAGGGGCGAACCCCGGCGAACTGATGCCGGTGGCGACGGCCGCGACGGGGGAGGCGGTCTTCCTCCGCGTCCCCGACGCTCCCTCGTCGCCCTGGCGCGTCGTGGTCCAGGAGTTCGACAGTCCGGCCTGGACCCTCTACGAGATGACGTTCAGCGAATGGTTGCTGGATTACCTCAAGGGGAGAGACGTGACGTTGTGTTCCCGCGATCGCGCGCCTGAGGGCCCGTTCTGGGAGTTCCTGCCCGGCGGCTGACGCCCGGCGCCTTGCTCCATTGGAAGGAAACGTCCTGCTCCGGGCGCCCTCTCACGGCGATGCGCATACGCTGCCGATGAGGGAGGGGAAGGCCTGTGCCATTCCTGCCGAGGAGAGCCGATGGCTGAACGCATCAAGGCGGAGAGCAGCCCACGTCGTCGTGGTTACCGAGAAGATCTCGGCGGCGAGATGATCGCCGAATTCCTGGGGACGTTCGTCCTGCTCCTGCTGGGCGCCGGGTCGGTGGCCGTCGCCGTCGTCGGTCTTCCCGGCTCGGGACGGCAGATCGTGGAATTCGGGCCGGCCAACTGGCTCATCATCTCGTGGGGCTGGGGCCTCGCCGTGGTGTTCGGTGTCTACGTGGCCGGCGGTGTCAGCGGCGCCCACATCAACCCCGCGGTGACGCTGGCCTTCGCCGTGCGCGGGGACTTCCCCTGGCGGAAGGTCCTGCCGTACTGGCTGGCGCAGGTGGTGGGCGCCTTCGCCGCCGCCGCGCTCGTCTACGCGTGCTACCGGTGGGCCATCGACGCGGCCGACGCCAAGGCCGGAATCCCGCGGGACGAGTCGCTGGCGACCTACTCCATCTTCGCGACGTTCCCCGCCGAATACTTCGGGAATTCCTGGTGGGGCCCGCTGCTCGACCAGATCGTGGGAACGGCGGTCCTGCTGCTGCTCATCTGCGCCGTCATCGACACCCGCAATACGGCTCCGACGGCGAATCTCCACCCGTTCATCATCGGTCTGGTGGTCGTCGTGATCGGCCTGACCTTCGGCACCAACGCCGGGTACGCGATCAATCCCGCGCGTGATTTCGGACCCCGGCTGTTCACCTTCTTCGCAGGCTGGGGCGACATCGCCCTGCCCGGCACCTTCGGTTGGTTCAGCGGCTACTGGTGGATCCCCATCGTCGGCCCGCTGATCGGCGGGATCGTCGGTGTCGGCGTGTACGACCTGCTCATCAAACCGGTGATCACCGCCAGGGCGAGGGCGCTGGAGGAGCAGGAGAAAGGCCCGGCCACCGAGGAACCGTAGGTCCCCGGACCCTGCCGTCAGGACCCTGCCGTCAGGCCCCTGTCGTCAACCAGGAGGTGTCAGCGATGCCCGAATTCGTCGGCGCGGTGGACCAGGGGACCACCAGCACCCGCTTCATGATCTTCGACCACGCGGGGAACGAGGTGGCCAGGCACCAGCTCGAACACCAGCAGATCCTGCCCCGGTCCGGCTGGGTCGAGCACGACCCGGTGGAGATCTGGGAACGCACCAACACGGTGATCCAGAACGGCCTGCGCGACGGCGGCCTGACCGCCGCCGACCTGCGGGCCATCGGCATCACCAACCAGCGCGAGACGACGGTGGTCTGGGACCCGCGCACCGGCCGCCCGTACTACAACGCCATCGTCTGGCAGGACACCCGCACCGACCGCATCGCCGCCGCTCTCGAGCGGGACGGTCACGGCGACACCATCCGCCACAAGGCCGGTCTGCCGCCGGCCACCTACTTCTCCGGCGGCAAGATCAAGTGGCTGCTGGAGAACGTGGACGGCCTGCGCGAGGCCGCCGAGGCGGGCCACGCCCTGTTCGGCAACACCGACGCCTGGGTGCTGTGGAACCTCACCGGCGGGCCCAGCGGCGGTGTGCACGCCACGGACGTGACCAACGCCAGCCGCACCATGCTGATGAACCTCGAGACCCTGGACTGGGACGACGAGCTGCTGGACCTCTTCGGCGTCCCGCGCACGATGCTGCCGGACATCCACGCCTCGTCCGACCCCGAGGCGTTCGGCCAGGCCCGCACCTCCCGGCCGCTGGGTGCCGCCGTCCCGATCACCGGTGTGCTCGGCGACCAGCACGCGGCGACCGTGGGCCAGGTCTGCTTCTCCCCCGGCGAGGCCAAGAACACCTACGGCACCGGCAACTTCCTCGTGCTCAACACGGGTACGGAGCTGGTGCGTTCACGCAGCGGGCTGCTGACGACGGTGGCGTACCGGTTCGCGGGAAGCCCCGCGGTCTACGCCCTGGAGGGCTCCATCGCCGTCACCGGCGCGGCCGTGCAGTGGCTGCGCGACCAGTTGAAGATCATCGGGAGCGCCTCGGACAGCGAGCAGCTGGCGCGTTCGGTGGAGGACAACGGCGGGATGTACTTCGTCCCGGCGTTCTCCGGTCTCTTCGCCCCCTACTGGCGCTCCGACGCACGCGGCGCCATGGTGGGGCTGGCCCGGTACAACACCGGCGGCCACATCGCGCGGGCCACACTGGAGGCCATCTGCTACCAGAGCCGCGACGTGGTCGAGGCCATGGAGCAGGACTCCGGTGTGCGCATGGACGTGCTCAAGGTCGACGGCGGCGTCACCGCGAACGATCTGTGCATGCAGATCCAGGCCGATGTGCTGGGCGTGCCGGTCAGCCGTCCCGTGGTGGCCGAGACCACCGCGCTGGGCGCCGCCTACGCCGCCGGGCTCGCCGTGGGCTTCTGGCGCGACACCGACGAGCTGCGCACCCACTGGCAGGAGTCGAAGCGCTGGACCCCGCAGTGGAGCGAGGAGCGGCGCCAGGAAGGCTACCAGGACTGGAAGCGGGCGGTGGAGCGGACCCTGGACTGGGTCAAGGTCAGTGACGACTGACACCGGCCGGTGGGTTCCGTGCCGGCCGACGGGTGACGGGCGCCTCGGTCAGCGGTCGGCGATGTCCTCGCGGAGGCCGTCGGAGAACTCCCACCACGACAGCGGAAGCCAGTCGCCGTTCACGAACCCGTCGACAGTGGCCCCACGGCCACGGACCGTCACCGTCGTGCCCGGGGGGTAGGTGGTGCCGGACAGTCCGGGCACCGCGACCAGCAGGGTCCCCAGCCGCTGCGCTGCCATGGCGGCCTCTTTCCGTTCTCGGTTACGGCATGCGTCGTCCGCGGAACGCCGGACGATATGCGTCCGGATATTACCGGCTTGCCCTGTCGGCCAGACCGGAGAACCATGAGAAATCGGTCACGCGGAACCATCGGGAGAGGCGCGCCACCGGACCCGTACGTCACCGAGTGGAGGTCGTAACCATGAAGGCCGTCGTGTACAAGGGACCGTTCGAGGTCGCCGTCGAAGAGGTCGACAACCCCGCCGTCCAGCATCCGAACGACGTGATCGTCAAGGTCACCTCGACCGCGATCTGCGGTTCCGACCTGCACATGTACGAGGGTCGTACCGCCGCCGAGCCCGGTATCACCTTCGGTCACGAGAACATGGGCGTCATCACGGAGGCCGGCCCGGGGGTCACCTCGCTCAAGGAGGGCGACCGTGTGGTCATGCCCTTCAACGTCGCCTGCGGATTCTGCCGGAACTGCGCCGAGGGATTCACCGGGTACTGCCTGACCGTCAATCCCGGTTTTCCCGGCGGCGCCTACGGCTATGTCGCGATGGGACCGTGGAAGGGCGGCCAGGCGGAATACCTGCGCGTCCCCTACGCCGACTTCAACTGCCTGAAACTGCCGCCGGGAAAGGAGCACGAGAACGACTTCGTGCTGCTCGCCGACATCTTCCCCACCGGCTACCACGGCTGTGAACTCGCCCAGGTCCGCCCCGGCGAGAGCGTCACCGTGTACGGCGCCGGACCGGTCGGTCTCATGGCCGCCTACTCGGCACTGCTGCGCGGCGCGAAGAAGGTCTTCGTCGTGGACCGGGTCCCCGAGCGGCTGCGGAAGGCCGAGGAGATCGGCGCGGTCCCGGTCAACTTCGCCGAGGGCGACCCGGTGGAGCAGATCCACGAGCAGACCGAGGGCATGGGCACCGACAAGGGCATCGACGCGGTCGGCTACCAGGCCACGGCGGGCGGCACGGACCGCGAGGAACCGGCGACCGTCCTGAACTCGCTCATCCGCACGGTGCGCGCCACCGGAATGCTCGGTGTTCCCGGGCTCTACGTGCCGTCCGACCCCGGAGCCCCGGACGAGCAGTCCAAGCAGGGCATGCTCCTCGTCGCGGTCGGCAAGCTCTTCGAGAAGGGCCTGCGGCTGGGCACGGGGCAGTGCAACGTGAAGCGCTACAACCGGCAACTGCGCGACATGATCATCCAGGGCAGGGCGAAGCCCAGCTTCGTCGTCTCCCACGAACTGCCCCTGGACCAGGCGCCGTCGGCCTACGACAAGTTCGACAAGCGCATCGAGGGCTACACGAAGGTGGTGCTGCGCCCGTAGAGCCCCGGCGCCGCGGGAGCAACGCGGATGCGGGGGCGGGGCTCTACGGGCGGCGGGCCGGAATGCGGCCGGCGTGCCGGTGCCGGAGGGCGAGGAGGCGGACCGGCTCCGCCTCCTCGCTCCGAGTGGCGCGGGCACGGAACCGGTGACCGGCCCGTCCCCCTGGCCAGGGAACGTGGCCCCGAAGGACTCGCGCTGTGGACCTTCCGGTCAGCACACCCGCGCACCGCTTCTCCGAGCGCACGGTTTCACAGCCGTGGAGTGGACGGACGGGTCCGGGGACGAAGAGCGGAAGCCGGACGTGCGGTACGTGTGACGGCCGTGAGGTGTCAGGCGCGGGACCGGGCGTCCCGGTCCGCCGCCGGCGCGTCGTCGTACGGGTTCGCTCCATGGATGCCGGCTCGCCGGAGCACCGTACCGGCGTCGTCCTGGACCGCTCATCCCCTTCCCTGTGTACTCAGTCCCGCTGCCCCGGCCGCCGTGCGCAGCGCCTCCCGGAGCATCTCGGGGGTGAGGCGGCCGGTGAAGGTGTTGCGCTGGCTGACGTGGAAACAGCCGAAGAGGTCGAGGCCGGGGCCGTCGGGGGCGTCCAGGGTGACGCGGGCGCCGTGCGCGAAGGCGGGCCGGGGCCGGGGCACGGTCCAGCCGGCCTCGGCGAACGCGGGCAGCGCGGCCTGCCAGCCGAAGGCCCCCAGCACGAGCGCGGCCCGTACCGTCGGCCGCAGCAGGCGCAGCTCCCGTACCAGCCAGGGCCGGCAGGTGTCCCGCTCCTCGGGGGTGGGCTTGTTGGCCGGCGGGGCGCAGTGCACGGGCGAGGTGACGCGCACGCCGTACAGCTCCAGACCGTCCCCGGCATGGGTGGAACCCGGCTGTGAGGCGAGCCCCACGTCGTACAGCGCCTGGTACAGCACGTCCCCGGAGCGGTCCCCGGTGAACATCCGCCCGGTGCGGTTGCCGCCGTGCGCGGCGGGTGCCAGGCCGACGATCAGCAGCCGGGCGTCCGCCGGCCCGAATCCGGGCACCGGCTTCCCCCAGTACGTCCAGTCCGCGAACGCGGCCCGCTTGGTCCGGGCGACCTCCTCCCGCCAGTCGACCAGCCGGGGGCAGGCACGGCAGCCGGCGATGCGCTGGTCGAGCCGGTCGAGGCCATGGGGGTCCATGGTTCCACCGTAGGTGTTCGGGGCGGGCGAAAACCCCGCACCACCGGCCGGGGTCAGGAGTTAGGGTCGGGACCATGGCTTCTGAGAGTGCCGAGGACCCCAAGGTCGCCGCCGCCGTGGCCGCCGCCGAGGCGGCCGGCCCGCCGAGTGGTGAGTCCGTACGGATCGACAGCTGGATCTGGTCGGTGCGGCTGGTCAAGACGCGCTCCCTCGGAGCCGCCGCCTGCAAGGGCGGACACGTCCGGGTGAACGGCGAGCGTGTGAAGCCCTCCCACTCCCTCCGGGTCGGTGACGAGGTGCGGCTGCGGGCCGAGACCCGGGAGCGGATCGTCGTCGTCAAGCGGCTGATCCGCAAGCGGGTCGGCGCCCCGGTGGCCGTCCAGTGCTACATCGACAACTCCCCGCCGCCCCCGCCCCGCGAGGCCGTCGCCCCCGCCGGCATCCGCGACCGCGGCACCGGCCGCCCCACCAAACGCGACCGCCGGGAGATGGAACGGCTGCGCGGCCTGGGCGGCCCCGCCCTGTTCGGCGGACACGCGGGACCGGGCGGGCCGGGCGGCAGCGGTGCCCCGGGCGCCGCGTCCGGTGGAACCGGCAGGGGGCGCGGTGGATCCGCCGGACGTGAGACGGCCGGTGGACGCAAGGACCGCGGCAGGGGGACCGGGGGCGCGGCACGGCCGTGAGCGCGGGGCGCGTGATCAGGTGTCGGACATCGGCACCGCCCTCACCCACATCCTGTCCTCCGTCAGGTACCGGTCCACCGTCAGGCCCGTCTCCGCCAGCGCCTCCTCGAACTGCTCCCTCGTCAGGGGGCGGGCGCGGAACGTCTGGGTCCAGGTCGCGTCCGGGAACACGTACTCCGCGTGGACCGAGTCGACGCCGTCGCCCACCGGCTCCGCCGACACGATCCGCACGGTGAAGCCGGCCGGGTCGACCCGCTCGCGCGGCACATCGGTGTGGTAGTCCTCGCCCTCCCGCTGGATCAGCACGCACCCGCCCTTCGCCAGATGCCGCGCGCAGGTGCGCAGCAGGCCCCGCCGCACCTCCACGTCCCCCGCGTGCACCAGGAACGACGCGAGCAGCACCACGTCGAACGTCTCACCGAGGTCGAGCTTCTCTATGGGGCCGCATATCGTCCGTGCCCCGCGCACCCGCTCCAGCATCCGAGCGGACTCGTCCACCGCCGTGACCTCGAAGCCGCGTTCCAGCAGCGCGTGGGTCATCCGCCCGACGCCGCTGCCCAGCTCCAGGATCCGCGCCCCCGCCGGCACCGCGGCGGCGATGATGTCCGGCTCGTCCCCGACGGGCAGTCGCGCGTACAGCTCCACCGCGCAGCCGTCCGGGGTGATCGCCCCGGGACCCGTCCCCTCATGGCCCTCGCGCATTCTCAGTTCCATGCCCGTGAAACGGCCGGCGGCCGCACGCCCGTTCCCCTCCCTCGTCGGTTCACCCGACCGAGTGACACGCGGTCCTGGAGGCGGTTCGGGGAACCCGGAGCACGTGGGAGCGGCGTGGACGAGGTGGTGACCGGGATGCGTACGGGCAGTGAGCCGACGACCGCCCGCAGTGCTCTGCGGATGCGGTTCTGGCTGAGCGTGTGGGGCGTGGTCTGGACGGTGTCCGGGACCGTGGCGTTCGCGCTCGCGGGGCATCCGGGCTGGGCACTCGCCTGCGGGCTGCTGTGGCTGGTCGTCACGGTCGACCTGGCCGTCGTCCTGCGGCACATCCGCCAGGGCCCGCACTACCAGCCGGGGCGCGATGTGCCCCCGTACCAGCCGCCGGGGGGCCGCCCGTAGCGCCGGCCGCCGCTCACTCGTCGAAGCGGGCCGCCTTCAGGTACTCCGGGTTCGGGTCCAGCGCGGCCGCCAGCCGGAAGTGGCGCTTGGCCGGGTGCGGGCGGCCCTGCCGCTGGTAGGTGCGGGCGAGCGCGAAGTGGGCGAAGGCGTTGTCCGGCTCGCGCTCCAGCACCAGGGAGAACTCCAGCTCGGCGGGGCGCAGCTGGGCCGCCGCGAAGAAGGCACGGGCGCGCAGCAGCCGCGCGGCGGTGTTCTCCGGGTGGACGTCTATGACGCCGTCGAGCAGCTTCACCGCGCCCCTGGGGTCCCGGGAGGCGAGCAGGTGCTCGGCGGCACGGAAGTCGATGACATGCGTTTCCGGCGTACGTCCGGTCGAACCGCTGGTCTCGGGCACGGCGGAATCCTTCCCTTGCTGAACGGGTTCAACGCCCCGCCCGGCACCCGCTATTCCGGGTGGGAGGCCCGCTCCCGGTGGACGAGGTCGGCCCACACCTCCTTGACGCGCCGGTGCAGTTCGTCGAGGGGGACGTCGTTGTCGATGACGATGTCGGCGATCTCCCGGCGCTGCTCGCGGGTCGCCTGGGCGGCCATCCGCGCGCGTGCGTCCTCCACCGTCATGCCGCGCCGGCCGACGAGCCGGTCGAGCTGGGTCTCCGGGCTCGCGTCGACGACGATCACGAGGTCGTAGAGGGAGGCCAGGCCGTTCTCCGTGAGGAGCGGGACGTCGTGGACCACGACGGCGTCCTCGGCGGCGGCCTCCTCCAGCTCACGGGAGCGGGCACCCACCAAGGGATGGACGATCGAGTTGAGGACGGCCAGCCTCTCGGGGTCGGCGAAGACGACGGAGCCCAGCTTGGGCCGGTCGAGCCTGCCGTCCTCGGTGAGGATCTCCGCGCCGAAGGCGTCCACGACCGCCGCGAGACCGGGCGTGCCCGGTTCGACGACCTCGCGCGCGATCCGGTCCGCGTCGATCAGCACGGCCCCGCACTCGACGAGCAGCCGCGACACCTCACTCTTGCCGGCACCGATCCCGCCGGTCAGCCCCACTGTCAGCATGGGGACAGCCTAGGGCGTCAGCCGTCGCCCTCGCGCTCCGCCAGGAAGCGCTCGAACTCGCGGCCGATCTCGTCCGCCGACGGGATGTCCACCGGCTCGGCGAGCATGTTGCCCCGGCTCTCCGCGCCCGCCGCCGCGTCGTACTGGTGCTCCAGGCCCTGGACGAGGGCGGTGAGTTCGTCGTCGCCCTCCCGGATCTGGCGGTCGATCTCCGTCTGGGTGCGGTGGGCGTCGGTGCGCAGCGCGTGCGCGACGCCGGGCAGGACCAGTCCCGTCGCGGCGGTGATCGCCTCAAGGGCGGTCAGTGCCGCGTCCGGGTACGGGGAACGGGCGATGTAGTGCGGCACGTGCGCGGCGACGCCCAGGACGTCGTGCCCGGCCTGCATGAGCCGGTACTCGACGAGCGCCTCGGCGCTGCCCGGCACCTGTGCCTCGTCGAAGACGCTGCCGGCCACCGGGACGAGGTCGGCGCGGTTGCCGTGCGGGGTGAGGCCGACGGGCCGGGTGTGCGGGACGCCCATGGGGATGCCGTGGAAGTTCACCGACAGACGCACGCCGAGCCGCTCCACGATCTGCTGGACGGCGGCGGCGAAGCGCTCCCACTCCACGTCCGGTTCGGGCCCGGAGAGCAGCAGGAAGGGCGCTCCCGTGGCGTCCTGGACGAGGCGCACCTCGATGGCGGGCACCTCGTAGTCGCTCCACCGGTCGCGGGTGAAGGTCAGCAGCGGGCGGCGGGCGCGGTAGTCGACGAGCCGGTCGTGGTCGAACCGGGCGACGACCTGGTGGGGCAGCGAGTCGAGCAGCCGGCTGACGATCTGGTCCCCGGTCTCCCCCGCGTCGATGTATCCGTCGAAGTGGTAGAGCATGACAAGTCCGGCCGACTCCTGGGCCAGTGCCACGTCGACGACACCGAGCCCCTTCGGCTCCCACGCGTACAAACCCTGCGGATCAAGCACAGTGACCGCTCCTCCTCATGTCCGTACACCACAACATGGCACGCACCACTGACATTCCCCGGCGAGGGCAACTCCCCGGGGATCGTGTGGATCTTCTCATCGGAGCCGCCGACAGCTCCCCGGAGGGCACGGGGGTCTCCCTCGGGGGCACGCGGGCGCGGCGGACTCCTCATCGGGGCCGCGGGCGACTCCCCAGAGGCGCGGGACCGTATCGGTATGCGGCTCCGCCGCCCGGGCGCGAGAACCCCCACCGGGCACGGCCCGGAACACAGCACTGAGGGGCCGCACCCCGGAAAGGTGCGGCCCCTCAGTCAACGGCTAGGCGTCAGTGGAGAGCGTCAGCTCTGCCCACCCGCCAGCTTCTCGCGCAGCGCGGCGAGCGCCTCGTCCGAAGCCAGCGCACCGGACTGGTCGCCACCCTCGGAGGAGTACGAACCGCCACCGGACGCGGCCGGAGCGGCGGCCTCGCCACCCTCGGCAGCGGCCTTCTCGTCCGCCTCGCGGGACTTGATGACCTGCGCCTGGTGCTGCTCGAAGCGCTGCTGCGCCTCGGCGTACTGGGTCTCCCACGCCTCGCGCTGGGTCTCGTAGCCCTCGAGCCAGTCGTTGGTCTCGGGGTCGAAGCCCTCGGGGTAGATGTAGTTGCCCTGGTCGTCGTAGGACGCGGCCATGCCGTACAGGGTCGGGTCGAACTCGACCGCCGACGGGTCGGCACCGAAGGCCTCGTTGGCCTGCTTCAGCGAGAGGCTGATGCGACGGCGCTCGAGGTCGATGTCGATGACCTTGACGAAGATCTCGTCGTTGACCTGGACGACCTGCTCCGGGATCTCCACGTGGCGCTCGGCCAGCTCGGAGATGTGGACCAGACCCTCGATGCCCTCGTCCACGCGGACGAACGCACCGAACGGAACCAGCTTCGTGACCTTGCCGGGCACGACCTGGCCGATCTGGTGGGTGCGGGCGAACTGCTGCCACGGGTCTTCCTGGGTCGCCTTCAGCGACAGGGAGACGCGCTCGCGGTCCATGTCGACGTCGAGGACCTCGACCGTGACCTCCTGGCCGACCTCGACGACCTCGGAGGGGTGGTCGATGTGCTTCCAGGACAGCTCGGAGACGTGGACCAGACCGTCGACGCCACCCAGGTCCACGAAGGCACCGAAGTTGACGATCGAGGAGACGACGCCGGAACGGACCTGACCCTTCTGGAGGGTGGTGAGGAACGTCTGGCGGACCTCGGACTGGGTCTGCTCCAGCCAGGCACGGCGGGACAGGACCACGTTGTTGCGGTTCTTGTCCAGCTCGATGATCTTCGCCTCGAGCTCCTTGCCCACGTAGGGCTGGAGGTCGCGGACGCGGCGCATCTCGACCAGGGAGGCCGGGAGGAAGCCGCGGAGGCCGATGTCGAGGATGAGACCACCCTTGACGACCTCGATGACGGTACCGGTGACGATGCCGTCCTCTTCCTTGATCTTCTCGATGGTGCCCCAGGCACGCTCGTACTGGGCGCGCTTCTTCGAGAGGATCAGGCGGCCTTCCTTGTCCTCCTTCTGGAGGACGAGGGCCTCGATCTCGTCACCGACGGCGACGACCTCGTTGGGGTCGACGTCGTGCTTGATCGAGAGCTCGCGGCTCGGGATGACACCTTCGGTCTTGTAACCGATGTCGAGCAGGACCTCGTCCCGGTCGACCTTCACGATGACGCCGTCGACGATGTCGCCGTCGTTGAAGTACTTGATCGTCTCGTCGATCGCGGCGAGGAATGCTTCCTCGTTACCGATGTCGTTGACCGCAACCTGCGGGGTGGTGGCGGTGGTCTCGGTGCTGCTCGTCATGTGGGAAAGGGCTCCGGTACGGACATTGAAGTCGTAGGTACTGCTACGCCGGAGCCCGTTTCGCTCTGCAGAAGCCGGACAGCCAAGGAAGCGCCTCACCGTATGACCAGTGATGACACCTCGAGAACCGAGGGGACATACAACAGATGCGAGCGCAGCCTGCTACGTCTGAGGTGCGCAGGCTCGCAGCGCAACTTGTAGCATACGGGGACTGCCGGGCATGGTCAATGCGCGAAGCCGCCCACCCGGGGCGGATCGCCGCATAACCGGCACAATCACGGTCTCTCGAGGCCACGCAGGGGTGATGAGACCCCTTCTGCGACACGCCGGGGACCGGCTGGTTGGACGGAAGAGTACGACGAGGGAGCCGATCATCCAAGAGCCCGAAGCGCCCGAACCGGAGGCGACCCGGCGGCAGGCCGGTGTCACGGAGAGCTCCCGAGCCAACCGGGGATGGTGGGACCGCAACGCGGACGAGTACCAGATCGAGCACGGCACGTTCCTCGGCGACGACCGCTTCGTGTGGGGGCCCGAAGGTCTGGACGAGGTGGAGGCGGAGCTGCTCGGCCCGCCGGAGGAACTGAAGGGGCGGGACGTCCTGGAGCTGGGCGCCGGCGCGGCGCAGTGCTCGCGCTGGCTGGCCGCGCAGGGGGCGCGGCCGGTGGCGCTGGACATCTCGCACCGGCAGTTGCAGCACGCGCTGCGGATCGGCGGACCGGTCCCGCTGGTGTGCGCCGACGCGGGGGCGCTGCCGTTCGCGGACGGCTCCTTCGACCTGGCCTGCTCGGCGTACGGGGCGCTGCCCTTCGTCGCCGATCCGCGGCTGGTGCTGCGCGAGGTGCGGCGGGTGCTGCGGCCCGGCGGCCGGCTGGTCTTCTCGGTCACGCACCCGATCCGCTGGGCGTTCCCCGACGAGCCCGGCCCGGAGGGGCTGAGCGTGTCCGCGTCGTACTTCGACCGCACGCCCTACGTCGAGCAGGACGGGAAGGGCCGCGCGGTGTACGTGGAGCACCACAGGACGCTCGGGGACCGCGTCCGTGACGTCGTCGCCTCGGGGTTCCGGCTGGTGGACCTGGTGGAGCCGGAGTGGCCGGCCTGGAACACCGCCGAGTGGGGCGGCTGGTCGCCGCTGCGCGGGAACCTGATCCCGGGGACGGCGATCTTCGTGTGCGTACGGGACTGAGTGCGTGATCCGTCACGACGCCCTGGACGCCCTTCCCGTACGCGAGGCCCTGCCGGGGCTGACCGGCGCGCTCGACGCGCACGGCACCGCCGTCCTGGTGGCGCCGCCGGGCACGGGCAAGACGACGCTGGTGCCGTTGGCGCTGGCGGGGCTGCTCGGGGACGGGCCCGCGCGGCGGGTGGTGGTCGCCGAGCCGCGGCGGATCGCGGCCCGCGCGGCGGCCCGGCGGATGGCGTGGCTGCTGGGCGAGCGGGTCGGCGGGTCGGTCGGTTTCACCGTGCGCGGGGAGCGGGCGGTGGGGCGACACACGCGCGTGGAGGTCGTCACGACCGGTGTGCTCCTCCAGCGCCTCCAGCGCGACCAGGAGCTGTCCGGGGTGGACGTGGTGGTGCTCGACGAGTGCCACGAGCGGCACCTGGACGCGGACACGGCGGCGGCGTTCCTGTGGGACGTGCGCGAGGCGCTGCGCCCGGAGCTGCGGCTGGTGGCCGCGTCGGCGACGACGGACGCGGAGGGCTGGGCCCGGCTGCTGGGGGACGCGCCGGTGGTCGAGGCGCGTGGTGCCGCGTTCCCGGTGGACATGGTGTGGGCGCCTCCCGCGCGTGCGGTACGGCCGCCGCACGGGACGCGGGTCGATCCGGCGCTGCTGACGCATGTGGCGTCGGTGGTGCGGCGGGCGCTGGCGGAGCGGGACGGGGACGCGCTGGTGTTCCTGCCGGGGGTCGGCGAGATCGCCCGGGTGGCCGGGCAGCTCGGAGGCCTCGGGGACGTCGACGTGCTCCAGGTGCACGGGCGGGCGCCGGCCGCCGTGCAGGACGCGGTGCTGGCGGCCGGGGAGCGGCGCCGGGTGGTGCTGGCGACCTCGGTCGCGGAGTCGTCGCTGACGGTTCCCGGGGTGCGGGTGGTCGTGGACTCCGGGCTGGCGCGCGAGCCGCGCGTGGACCACGCGCGGGGGCTGAGCGCGCTGACGACGGTACGGGCCTCCCGCGCGGCGGGGCTCCAGCGGGCGGGCCGGGCCGGGCGTGAGGCGCCGGGGACGGTGTACCGGTGCTGGGCGGAGGCGGAGGACGCCCGTCTGCCGCGGTTCCCCTCCCCCGAGATCAAGGTGGCCGACCTGACCGCGTTCGCGCTCCAGGCGGCCTGCTGGGGCGATCCGGACGCCTCGGGGCTGGCGCTGCTCGATCCCCCGCCGGCCGGGGCGATGGCGGCGGCCCGCTCCGTCCTGACGGCGATCGGGGCGGTGGGCCCCGACGGACGGGCCGGCGAGCGCGGGGCGCGGCTGGCCCGCCTGGGCCTGCACCCGCGTCTGGGCCGCGCCCTGCTGGACGCGGCACCGGTGGTGGGCCCGGACCTCGCGGCCGAGGTGGTCGCCCTGATCGGCGAGGAACCACCGCGCGAGTACGGCGACGACCTCACCGCCGCGCTGCACGCCGCCCGGCGCGGCGGCGACGCGTACACCGCGCGGTGGCGCAAGGAGGCCGCCCGCCTCCGTGCTCTCCTCTCGGAGCCCGCACGGACCTCCCCACCGGCACCGGCGGACCGGGGCGGCACCCGGGCCGTCGGCGGCGCGGACACGTCCGCCCCGGGCACCCCGCGAGGGCCTGGGGACGGGAGCGCCGGGCCGGGGGCGTCGCGGGCGGCCGAGGGCTCCCGGCCCCGGTGGACGGACGGAGCCGGCTTCCCGCCCGTGGCCGGGGACGGTGAGGACGGGCGGGTCGGGTTCGTCGTCGCGCTGGCTTTTCCCGAGCGGGTCGCCCGGGTGGAGGGCGGGTCGTATCTGATGGTCGGCGGGACGCGGGCCGAGACGGGGGCCGGGTCGCGGCTGCGGGGGGCCGAGTGGATCGCCGTCGCCGTGGCCGACCGGCCTGTGGGGCGGGGGCACGCGCGCGTGCGGCTCGGGGGCGTCGTCGACGAGGGGGTCGCGCGGGCCGCGGCGGGGGCGTTGCTGGAACACCGGGAGGAAGTGGGCTGGGCCGACGGGGACGTCGTCGCGCGGCGGGTCGAGCGGCTCGGGGCGGTGGAGGTGGCCGTGCGGGCGTATGCCGACGCCGGCCCCTCGCTCGTCCGGGACGCGCTGCTGGACGGGCTGCGGCAGGAGGGGTTCGGGCTGCTGCGGTGGCCGGCCGGGGCCGTCGTACTGCGGCAGCGGCTGGCGTTCCTGCACAGCCGGCTCGGTGCGCCGTGGCCCGATGTCTCCGACGAGGCGCTGCACGCGCGCGTGGCGGAGTGGCTGGAGCCGGAACTGAGCCGGGCGCGGCGACGGGCCGACCTCGGACGGATCGACGCCGGGCAGGCGCTCGCGCGGCTGCTGCCCTGGGCCTCCGGCGAGGCCGTACGGCTCGACGAGCTCGCCCCCGAGCGGATCACCGTACCCAGTGGGTCCGGAATCCGGATCGACTACTCCGACCCGGAGCGGCCGGTGCTCGCCGTGAAGCTGCAGGAGATGTTCGGGCTCCAGGAGTCACCGCGGGTGGCCGGGGTGCCGCTGCTGGTGCACCTGCTGTCCCCGGCCGGGCGGCCCGCCGCCGTGACCGCCGACCTCGCCTCGTTCTGGCGGGACGGCTACCACGGCGTACGGGCCGAACTGCGCGGACGCTACCCCAAGCACCCCTGGCCGGAGGATCCGGCCACCGCCGAGCCGACCCGGCACACCAACGCGCGGCTCCGGCGGTGATCCATCCGTCTCGTTCCGGTTCCGTCAGACGGCAGGGCTCGCCGACGGGCTGGTGGACGGGGTCTCCGACGGAGCCGGCGTCTCCGTCTCGGCCGGGGGTTCCGTCTCGGCCGGGGGTTCCGTCTCGGCCGGCGCCGCCACGGTCAGCTCGACCGTGATGGTCGCCCCGCCCGCGGTGGTGACGCGGAGCTGGAACGTGCCCGGGGTGTTGTCCGCGTAGAGCTGAGGCAGCTTCAGCAGGCCGTCCGCGTCCGTCGTCAGGCCGCTCAGGGTGCGTACGGCCTTGCCGTCGGCGTCCTTGAAGTAAGGGCCCTTGTCGTTCTCGGTGCCGTCCTCGGCCGACGTGACGAGCGTCGCGGTGGCGGCGACCTTGTCGGCGACCGCGCCCTTGTAGGTGGCCTTCAGCTCGACCGCGTCCGCGAACGCGCCGCCCGGCGTGCAGGTCAGCTCCTTCACACTGGTGCGGACGAGGGTGTCGGCGGCGCGCTCGGTGACGGTCGCCCGGTAGGTGACGCCCTTGACCGTACGGCCGACCACGGCGGCCCGGACGGTGACGGAGCCGGTCTTCTCGCCCGCCTGGAGCGCGGGCGCCACGGCGACGCCCGAGCCGTCGGTGACGACGGTGGCCACGCTCTCGCCGCCGGCGAAGGTGGTGTCGGTGTCACCGGCGATGGTGAACCGGATCCGCACCTTGGCCACGGCCTTGCCGGCGTCCGTCTCCGCGCGGGCGCTCATCCGCTCGGTGAACGCGTCGCCCGCCATCGCGGTGAACTGCGCGGTACCGGCGTTCTCCAGGTGGTCCACCGTGTCGGTGGGGGTGGACGGGGTGGTGGGCGGAGTGGTGGGCGGCGGCGTGCTCGGGCTGCCGGAGCCGGCGGGCTTGTCCGGCTTCGGGCTGGGCTTCGGCGACGGCGACGTGCTCGGCGGCGCGCTCGGCACCCTCGGGGAGGGAGGCACCGTGACGGTGCTGTCGCTGCGGTCCCTGGGCAGCGTGCCGGTGCCGTCGGGGATCTCGTGGGTGCCCCTGCGGTAGTACTCCAGCCACGACATGACGGTGTTCAGGTACTCCGTCGACTGGTTGTAGCTGAGGATCGCCCTGTCGAGGTCCCGCTGGTCGGACAGGTCCCAGTCGTTGCGGCACAGGTAGTGGCCGGCGGCGAGGGCGGCGTCGTAGATGTTGTTGGGGTCCTCACGGCCGTCGCCGTTGCCGTCGCGGCCCGCCCACTCCCAGGTGGAGGGGATGAACTGCAGGGGGCCGACGGCCTGGTCGTAGGAGCTGTTGCCGTCGTAGGCACCGTTGTCGGTGTCCTTGATGAGGGCGAAGCCGTTGCCGTCGAGCTGGGGGCCGAGGATGGGTGAGAGGGTGGTGCCGTCGGCGTCGACGCGTCCGCCGCGGGCCTGACCGGACTCCACCTTGCCGATGGCGGCGAGGAGTTGCCAGGGCAGGTTGCAGCCGGGCTTCTTCTCGCGCAGCGTCGCCTCGGCCCGCTTGTAGGCGTCGAGGACCGTCGCGGGTATGCCGGCCTCGGTCACGCCCGACGTGTCCGTCCCGGTGCTCGCGGACGGGGCGGGGTTGGGGCTGTTGAGCGGCGGCAGGTCCGTGTAGTACGGCGAGTTGCCGGTCGCGCCGGCGGCCTCCTCGGGCGAGGGCGTGGCGTCCGAGGTGGTCTGCCCTCCCCCTTGACCGTCGGTGGTCGCGCCGGGGGCCTGGGACGCGGCCAGGGCCGCCACCGCCGCCGCGGCGACGGCGGTGGTCGTCACTCCCTTGCGCAGCCTCCTGCCGAATTGCGCCGCCATAGAGTGAGCCCCTCCCCTGAACGCCGTGACGTCCGTCAGCCTGTGTTGTGTTCGCCCTGTTGTGACGATCTACCCGCCCCACTGGTTGCCCTCCTGAGGGCATCCGGCACGACGGCCCTCGCGACCCTACGGCAACTTCCTTTGCGCGGACACCTGTTCATGCCCGATATTCACCGGTTCACCACGTTCCCGTGGGGCGGGAGTCGCCGCGGGGTTTCCCGCATACTGGGGCCTGCCGATCAGGTGGGCCCGCGGGCCCGGTCAGCCACTGCCACGAGGAGCCGCGTTGCCGTTCACGCTGAGCCATGCGGCGGCGGTGCTGCCCGCCGTGCGCGCCGACGGAAGCGGGCGGGGCCCCCTGGTCCCCGCCGTACTGGTCGCGGGCAGTTTCGCTCCCGACATGACCTATTACGCGGCGAGTGTCCTGTCCGGGGCGATGGAGTTCGGTGACGTCACCCACGCGTTCGGGGGTGTGTTCACGGTCGACGTGCTCATCGCCTGGGCGCTGGTGGGGCTGTGGCTGCTGGTGCGCGAACCGCTGGTGGCGCTGGTGCCGCGGGCCCGTCAGGGGCGGGCGGCGGCGCTGCTGCGCTGCGGGGCGCCGCGTGCGCGGATACGGCCGTCGCTGGTGGCGCGCTGGTATCTCTCGGCCGTGGTGGGGGCGTTGACGCATGTGGTCTGGGACGCGTTCACGCATCTCGACCGGTGGGGGACGCGGGTGTTTCCCGTGCTGGGCGAGAAGGTGGCGGGGTCGCCGCTGTACTGGTATCTGCAGTACGGCGGTTCGGCGGTGGCCGCGGTCGTCATCGCGCTGTTCGTGGCGCGGGCACTGCGGCGGGCGGCCCCCGGGGGCGAGCCGGCGGGGGTGCCCGTGCTGTCCGCCGGGGACCGGTGGTGGGCCGTCGCGCTGCTCGGCGGGTGCGCGGTGGTGGGGGCGGTGCAGCGGGCCTCGCGGTGGTGGGCCCACTGGGGCTCGTCCGCGAAGCCCTGGGAACTGATTCCGACGGTGTGCTTCGGGGCGGGCGCTGGACTGGTCCTGGCGCTGCCGCTGTACGCGGTGGCTGTCAGGGTGTGGCGTCCGGCCACGGGGGTCCCTGCGCGCGCCGGTACGCGGCGGCCGGACCGTACGGGCGCACGCTGAGGGTGTCGCTCGCCGCGACGAACACGGTGACGGTGCGGACCGGGCGGGGGCGGGGCAGCAGGGTGAGCACGAGGGTGAGGTGGGCGCGGGCCAGCTCGGCCCACAGCCGCCACGGCGGCTGCTCGGCCGTGAGGATCCCGGCGGCGGGGGTGCGGGCGGTTCGCCGGCGGCCGCCGGCGATACGGCGGCCGAGGCCCGCCGTGACGCTGCGCAGCGCGGTCACGAGGGTGGCGGGGATGCGGACGGTACTTGCGGAGGCCGCGAAGACCGGGACCGGCGGATACGGTGCGCGTCCGCCGGGGCGCGGGGGTGCGTTGCCTGCCGCTGCGCGGTGAAGCATGCGTATACCCATGCATGGCATGGTGTCCGGCCCTGCGGGCGGGGGCTTTCCCGCGGGGGCCACGCGAGTGAAGGTTCCCGGCCCCGGGGGCCGCCCCCTCCGGCCTTGGACGGGCCTTGCCCTCAAGCACCGGACGGGCTGAAACGACAGGCCTTGCCCTCAAGCACCGGGCGGACCGAAATTCGGCCCTGGGCGGGCTCCGTCCTCGAGCACCGGACGGACCGGACGGACCGGGCGACGGGCCTCGCCGTCACATACCGGACGGGCCGGGATCGGTCCGTCCGGCGTGTGAGGAGCGATGGCACGGGGACTGCGCCCCCGGAAGGGCTAGTGCGCCGCCGACTCCCAGTCCGGGCCCGCGCCCACCGAGACACCCAGGGGGACCCGGAGCTCGACCGCGGACGCCATTTCGCGGCGGACCAGGTCCTCCACCGCGGCGCGCTCGCCGGGGGCCAGTTCCAGGACGATTTCGTCGTGGACCTGGAGGAGCATGCGGGAGCGCAGATCCGCCTCGCGCAGCGCGCGGTCCACGTTCAGCATGGCGATCTTGACGATGTCCGCCGCCGTGCCCTGGATCGGCGCGTTCAGCGCCATGCGCTCCGCGGCCTCGCGGCGCTGGCGGTTGTCGCTGTTGAGGTCGGGCAGGTAGCGGCGGCGGCCGAAGAGCGTCGCCGTGTAGCCGGTCGCCCGCGCCTCGTCGACGACCCGGTGCAGATAGTCCCGTACGCCGCCGAAGCGCTCGAAGTACGCGTCCATCAGGGCGCGGGCCTCCGCCGCCTCGATGTTGAGCTGCTGGGAGAGGCCGAAGGCCGACAGCCCGTACGCCAGCCCGTACGACATCGCCTTGATCTTGCGGCGCATCTCCGCGTCGACCGCGGACCGCTCGACCGAGAACACCTGGGCCGCCGCCGTGGTGTGCAGGTCCTCACCCGAGGTGAACGCCTCGATCAGGCCGGCGTCCTCGGAGAGGTGGGCCATCACGCGCAGTTCGATCTGGCTGTAGTCGGCGGTCAGGAGCGACTCGAAGCCCTCGCCGACCACGAAGCCGCGGCGGATCGCGCGGCCCTCGTCCGTGCGGACCGGGATGTTCTGGAGGTTGGGGTCCGTCGAGGACAGCCGGCCCGTCGCGGCGACGGTCTGGTTGAACGTGGTGTGGATCCGGCCGTCCGTGGCGATCGTCTTGATCAGGCCCTCGACGGTGACGCGCAGCTTCGCCTGCTCACGGTGGCGGAGCATGATCACCGGCAGTTCGTTGTCGGTCTGTGTGGCGAGCCAGGCCAGGGCGTCGGCGTCCGTGGTGTAGCCGGTCTTCGTCCGCTTCGTCTTCGGCAGGGCCAGCTCGCCGAAGAGGACCTCCTGGAGCTGCTTGGGCGAGCCCAGGTTGAACTCGTGCCCCGCCGCCGCGTGCGCCTCCTTCACCGCCTGCTGCACGGCGCCCGCGAACATCTGCTCCATCGCCTGGAGGTGGTCCCGGTCGGCCGCGATGCCGTGCCGCTCCATGCGGGCGAGCAGCGCGGACGTGGGCAGCTCCATGTCACGGAGCAGGTCCGCCGCGCCCACTTCCGCCAGGCGGCTCTCGAAGGCCCCGCCCAGGTCGAGGACGGCGCGGGCCTGCACCATCAGCGCCTCGGCCTCCGCTCCGTCGTCCGCGCCGAAGGCGAGCTGGCCGTCGGGCGCGGTGGCGGGCGCCAGCTCGCGGTGCAGGTACTCCAGGGACAGCGCGTCCAGGTCGAAGGAGCGGCGGCCCGGCTTCACCAGGTACGCGGCGAGCGCGGTGTCCATGGTGACGCCCTCGATGGTCCAGCCGTGCTCGGCGAAGACCCGCATCGCGCCCTTGGCGTTGTGGAACACCTTGGGCCGGTCCGCGTCGGCGAGCCAGGCCGAGAACGACCGCTCGTCGGCCTCGTCCAGCTCGGACGGGTCGAACCAGGCAGCCGGTCCGTCGGCCGTGGCCAGCGCGACCTCGGCGACCGAGCCGGTGCCGAGGGCCCAGGTGTCGACCGTGGCGACGCCGAGCGGGCCGGTGCCGTGCTCGGTGAGCCAGCCGGTCAGCTCACCGGTGCCCAGCACCGCGCCGTCCAGCTCCACGCCCTCCGCGACGACCGGGGTGGCCTCGGCCTCCTCCGCGCCCGGGTCGACGGCGAACAGCCGCTCGCGCAGTGACGGGTTCCTGATCTCCAGGGTGTCCAGGATCATCGCCACGGCCTTGCGGTCGTAGGCGGTCCGCGCCAGGTCGAGGACGCCCTTGGGCAGCTCGACGGCGCGCTCCAGCTCGGTGAGGCGGCGGTTGAGCTTGACCGCCTCCAGGTGGTCGCGCAGGTTCTGCCCGGCCTTGCCCTTGACCTCGTCGACGCGCTCGACCAGCTCGGCGAAGGAACCGAACTGGTTGATCCACTTCGCGGCCGTCTTCTCACCGACGCCGGGGATGCCGGGCAGGTTGTCCGACGGGTCGCCGCGCAGCGCCGCGAAGTCGGGGTACTGCGCGGGGGTCAGGCCGTACTTCTCGACGACCTTCTCCGGGGTGAACCGGGTCAGCTCGGAGACGCCCTTCGTCGGATACAGCACCGTGGTGTGCTCGGAGACGAGCTGGAAGGAGTCGCGGTCGCCGGTGACGATCAGCACCTCGAAGCCCTCGGCCTCGGCCTGGGTGGCGAGGGTGGCGATGATGTCGTCCGCCTCGAAGCCCTCGACGGCGAAGCGGTCGGCGTGCATCGCGTCGAGGAGCTCGCCGATGAGCTCGACCTGGCCCTTGAACTCGTCCGGGGTCTTGGAGCGGTTCGCCTTGTACTCGGCGAACTCCTCCGAGCGCCACGTCTTGCGGGAGACGTCGAAGGCGACGGCGAAGTGGGTGGGGGCCTCGTCACGGAGCGTGTTGGCCAGCATCGACGCGAAGCCGTAGATCGCGTTGGTCGGCTGGCCCGTCGCGGTGGTGAAGTTCTCCGCGGGCAGCGCGAAGTACGCGCGGTACGCGAGGGAGTGCCCGTCCATGAGCATCAGGCGGGGACGGGTGCCGGTGGGGGGCTGGTCGGTCTTCTTCGATGCTGTGTCTGCCACGTGTCCGATCCTGCCACGTGACACTGACAGTGGGGGGCGGGCGTGTGCCGTGGGGTTGATTCGCCCCCTCCCGTCCCGTCCCCGGGGGCGGTGCCCCCGGACCCCCTTTCGGCCCTGAACGGGCCTCGCCCTCAAACGCCGGACGGGCTGGGGGTGACCGCCTCGTCCTCAAGCGCCGGACGGACCGGAAGGGCGTGGCAGGATCGGGGGTCCACCTCATACGTGTATGTGGAACAGGAGTGCGCGATGGCAGCGAAGCCGCCCAAGAGTGATCCGGTCCAGGACGCGCCGCAGGTCGCCGGACCGCAGCACGCGGCCGCGGGGCTGCCCGCGATCGGGCACACCCTGCGGATGGCCCAGCGGCAGATGGGCGTGAAGCGGACCGCGCTGACCCTGCTCAGCGTGAACCAGAAGGACGGCTTCGACTGCCCGGGGTGCGCCTGGCCGGAGCCGGAGCACCGGCACCGCGCGGAGTTCTGCGAGAACGGGGCGAAGGCCGTGGCCGAGGAGGCCACCCTGCGCCGGGTCACCCCGGAGTTCTTCGCCGCGCACTCCGTCGCCGGCCTGTCCGGCCGCAGCGGCTACTGGCTGGGGCAGCAGGGGCGGCTGACGCACCCCATGTACCTGCCCGAGGGCGGCGAGCACTACGAGCCGGTCACCTGGGAACGCGCCTTCGGCATCGTCGCCGAGGAGATCGCCGCCCTCTCCTCCCCGGACGAGGCCGTCTTCTACACCTCCGGGCGCACCAGCAACGAGGCCGCCTTCCTCTACCAGCTCTTCGCCCGCCGGCTCGGCACCAACAACCTGCCGGACTGCTCCAACATGTGCCACGAGTCGTCCGGCTCGGCCCTGTCGGAGACGATCGGCGTCGGCAAGGGCAGCGTCCTGCTGGAGGACCTCCACAAGGCCGACCTGATCATCGTCGCCGGCCAGAACCCCGGCACCAACCATCCCCGCATGCTGTCCGCCCTGGAGAAGGCCAAGGCGAACGGCGCGCGGATCGTCAGCGTCAACCCGCTGCCCGAGGCGGGCCTGGAGCGCTTCAAGAACCCGCAGACCCCCAAAGGGCTCACCACCGGAGCCGCCCTGACCGATCTGTTCCTGCAGATCCGCATCGGCGGCGACCAGGCCCTCTTCCGTCTCCTCAACAAGCTGATCCTGGAGACGCCGGGCGCGGTCGACGAGGAGTTCGTGCGCGAACACACGCACGGCTACGAGGAGTTCGCCGAGGCCGCGCGCGCCGCCGACTGGGACGCGACGCTCACCGCGACCGGTCTCACGCGCGGGGACATCGAGCGGTGTCTGCGGATGGTCCTCGAATCGAAGCGCATCATCGTGTGCTGGGCGATGGGGCTCACCCAGCACAAGCACTCGGTGCCGATCATCCGCGAGGTCGTCAACTTCCTCCTGCTGCGCGGCAACATCGGCCGTCCGGGTGCGGGCGTGTGCCCGGTGCGCGGCCACTCCAACGTGCAGGGCGACCGCACCATGGGCATCTTCGAGCGGCCCGCGCCCGCGTTCCTGGACGCCCTGGAGAGGGAGTTCGGCTTCGCACCGCCGCGCGAGCACGGCTTCGACGTGGTCCGGGCCATCCGGGCGCTGCGCGACGGGAAGGCGAAGGTCTTCTTCGCCATGGGCGGCAACTTCGTCTCCGCCTCCCCCGACACGGAGGTCACCGAGGCGGCGATGCGCCGGGCGCGGCTGACGGTGCACGTGTCGACCAAGCTGAACCGCTCGCACACCGTCACGGGCGCGCGGGCCCTGATCCTGCCGACGCTGGGCCGCACCGAGCGCGATGTCCAGGGCGGCGGCGAGCAGTTCGTGACGGTCGAGGACTCGATGGGCATGGTGCACGCCTCGCGCGGGCGCCTGGAACCGGCGAGCGGGCACCTGCTGTCCGAGCCGGCCATCGTGTGCCGGCTGGCCCGCCGCGTCCTCGGCGAGGACGACACGGTGCCGTGGGAGGAGTTTGAGAAGGACTACGCGACGATCCGCGACCGCATCGCGCGGGTGATCCCCGGTTTCGAGGACTTCAACGCGCGCGTGGCGCGTCCCGGGGGCTTCGCGCTGCCGCACGCCCCGCGCGACGAACGCCGCTTCCCCACCGCCACCGGCAAGGCCAACTTCACCGCCGCGCCGGTGGAGTACCCCGAACTGCCGGAGGGCCGGCTGCTGCTGCAGACGCTGCGCTCGCACGACCAGTACAACACCACGATCTACGGTCTCGACGACCGCTACCGGGGCATCAGGAACGGCCGCCGCGTGGTGCTGGTCAACCCCGAGGACGCACGGGAGCTGCGGCTGGCGGACGGCGCTTACGTCGATCTGGTCGGCGAGTGGAAGGACGGCGTGGAGCGCAGGGCGCCCGGGTTCCGCGTCGTGCACTATCCGACGGCGCGGGGCTGCGCGGCGGCGTACTACCCGGAGACCAATGTCCTGGTGCCGCTGGACGCCACCGCGGACACCAGCAACACCCCGGCCAGCAAGTCCGTGGTGGTGCGTCTGGAACAATCGGCGACCGACTGAGCGTTCGCTCAGCAGACAGCCGTACCGACGCAGGACGAATGGAGCCGGGCCCATGGGAGAGCAGCAGCAGGTGACGTTCCCGCAGGAGGTCATCGACGAGTACGCCGCGCTCGGCGTGGACCTGCCGGCACTGTTCTCGGCGGGCCACCTGGGCACGCGTATGGGCGTGCAGATCCTGGAGGCGTCGGCGGAGCGGGTCGTCGGGACGATGCCGGTGGAGGGCAACACCCAGCCGTACGGGCTGCTGCACGGCGGCGCCTCGGCCGTGCTGGCCGAGACGCTGGGGTCGGTGGGGTCGATGCTGCACGGCGGCAGCTCCAAGATCGCCGTCGGTGTCGACCTCAACTGCACGCACCACCGCGGTGTCCGCTCCGGCCTGGTCACCGGGGTCGCCACTCCGGTGCACCGGGGGCGGTCCACGGCGACGTACGAGATCGTCATCACCGACGAGGCGGACAAGCGGGTGTGCACCGCGCGCCTGACCTGCCTGCTGCGGGACGTCCGGCCCGGCGACGGGGAGCAGGCGGCGGGCTGACGGCCGCCGGGGGTGCGGAGGGCGTCCGCGGCTCCGCACCCCGTTGCCGTGGGGCGGCGGCCGCCCTACGGTGCGGGCATGGGACGGGGAGGCACCTCTCGGACGTGGGCCGTGTCCTTCGCGGCGGCGCTCCTGGCAGGCTCGACGGTGACCGGCTGCGGCGCGACGGATTCCGGCACCGCGGACCGGGCGTCCCCGGCCGGGGCGGACGGCGGGCGCACGACGTCACCGTCACCGCGAGTGACGTCCGACGAGGACCTGTGCGCGAAGCTCGTCGGCCACTGGGCGCGCCAGGTGCTGAACGGCCGCGCCTACGGCGACTACCAGTCCATGGGGCTGTCCGGCGGACAGTACGACATCCTGCGCGAGGTGGTCGATTCCGCCCGGGCCGCCGAACGCCAGGGAGCGGCGGATCTCGGTCAGTCGATCGACCGTGAGGCGCGCGAGGGGTGCGCCGAGTGGTACCGCGCCGGCGGGCCGGGCAAGGGGCCCTGGGGGTGAGCGGGGTCGGTCCGGTGGAACCGGGCGAGGGCACTCACGCCCGGACCGTTCTCTCCGCGCCCCGCCCTCAACGCGGGCTCATGGCACAGCCCTTCGAGCGGCACCGCAGGGCCGCGCTGGGCGCGCTCCTCACCACCGCCGCCCTCGCGGGCAGCGGCTACCTCTACGTCACCCGGCCCCGGCCGGAGCCGCCGCCTCCGCCGCCGTACCCGAGTCAGGTGACCACCGTCGCGTACCTGGCCCCGCGAGCCACGGGCGCCGCGGCCGATCCGCGGATTTTCTCCTTCGACGTGACGGTGACCGTGGAATCCGATCATCCGGTTACCGTCACCCGGATAGCGCAGCCGTACGCGGGACTCTCCGTGTCATCCAGCCCGCGCACACCTTTTCGGACAAAAACAGGATCTCCCCGCAAGATCACGATCACCGCACGGGTGACGGAATGCGGAAAAGTGCCATGGAACGTCGGACTCCCTTTCCTGGACGTAACTTTGCGTAATCCGCGCGCAATACAGACGCACAGCTTCATCCTCGGGCCACGGTACGCACAGGACCTCTCCCACGCCCTGCAAGTAGCCTGCAGCAACAACTTCAGGTAATCACCAAAACGCCTGATACACCTGAACCAACGCGGCCGGGTCCTGCGGTTTCTCACCATCCGGACAGGGCAAAACGGCGAGAATTCCGCCGTTCCCCCCACTCAGTACCGCTCTGCAATACGTCGTGTCATAACAAGAGCGTCACAGCCTTGGCCAGAGTCTCCTCCGCATTCCCCACCCCCGCTTAGAGTCACGGCCAGTCACCGCGCCGTCCGATTCACACGTCGGCCCAGCGCTCGACTCGGCCGTTTCCACCGGGAAGCGACCGTCAGGGGAAAGGACTGGATCGTGCGTCAACGTTCGCTCATCGCCATCACCGCCGCCCTGGCGGCGGGAGCACTCACCCTCACCGCCTGCGGCTCACGCGACGAGAACGGCGGCGGCAGCTCGGACTCCGGCAACGGTGGCACCACCGTGGTCATCGGCGTCGACGCGCCGATGACCGGCGACCTGTCCGCGCTGGGCCTCGGCATCAAGAACTCCGTGGACCTCGCGGCCAAGACCGCCAACAAGGAGAAGTACGTCGAGGGCGTCACCTTCAAGATCGAAGCCCTCGACGACCAGGGCCAGGCCTCCGTCGGCCAGCAGAACGCCACCAAGCTCGTCGCCAACGACGACGTCCTCGGCGTCGTCGGCCCGCTGAACTCCTCTGTCGGCGAGGCCATGCAGCAGGTCTTCGACCAGGCCAAGCTGGTCGAGGTCTCCCCCGCCAACACCAACCCCGCCCTCACCCAGGGCGTGGACTGGCAGACCAAGCAGGCCCGGCCGTACAAGTCGTACTTCCGCACCGCGACCACGGACGCCATCCAGGGCCCGTTCGCCGCGCAGTACGTCTACAACGACGCCAAGAAGAAGAAGGTCTTCGTCATCGACGACAAGAAGACCTACGGCGCCGGCCTCGCCGCCACCTTCACCGAGGAGTTCAAGAAGCTCGGCGGCAAGGTCGTCGGCACCGAGCACATCAACCCCGACAGCAAAGACTTCAGCGCCGTCGCCACCAAGGTCAAGAACTCCGGCGCCGACGTCGTCTACTACGGCGGCGAGTACCCGCAGGCCGGCCCGCTGAGCAAGCAGATCAAGGAAGCCGGCGCCAAGATCCCGCTGGTCGGCGGCGACGGCATCAAGGACGACACCTTCATCAAGCTGGCCGGCTCCGCCGCCGACGGCGACCTCGCCACCTCCGTCGGCTCGCCCGTCGAGGAACTCCCCTCGGCCAAGAAGTTCGTGGCCGACTACAAGGCGGAAGGCTACAAGGAGGACTACGCGGCCTACGGCGGCTACTCCTACGACTCCGCCTGGGCGATCATCGAGGCCGTCAAGAAGGTCGTCGAGGACAACGACGGAAAGCTCCCCGACGACGCCCGCTCCAAGGTCGTCGACGCCATGCAGAACGTCTCCTTCGACGGAGTGACCGGCAAGGTCTCCTTCGACGAGTTCGGTGACGCGACCAACAAGCAGCTCACCGTCTACGCCGTCGAGAACGGGGCCTTCAACGACGTCAAGTCCGGCACCTACACCGGCTGACCGACCCCGCACCACAGCCCACGAGCCGCGCGGGGCGCTGTTCCACAGGCGCCCCGCGCGGACTCGCATCCGGCCCCATCCGTCGAACATTCCGAAAGTCTCGGAGGACATGCGGTGAACGAACTGCCGCAGCAGCTGGTCAACGGCCTGCTACTGGGATCCATGTACGGCCTCGTCGCCATCGGCTACACAATGGTCTACGGCATTGTCCAGCTCATCAACTTCGCCCACGGCGAGATCTTCATGGTCGGCGCCTTCGGCGCGCTCACCGTACATCTGTACATCTTGCCCGACGGCACCTCCATCTGGGTCGCACTGCCCCTGATGCTGCTCGGCGCCGTGATCGTCTCGGTCCTGGTCGCCATCGGAGCGGAACGGTTCGCCTACCGCCCCCTGCGCAACGCGCCCCGCCTGGCCCCCCTCATCACCGCCATCGGACTCTCCCTCGCACTCCAACAGGCCATCTGGGCCTTCTACCCCGAGGCGAAGTCCAAGCTGCCCTTCCCCCAGATCGAAGGCGGCCCCTTCACCATCGGCGGCGCCACACTCCAGACCGGTGACATCTTCCTCCTCGTCGCCGCCCCCATCAGCATGGCCTTCCTCGCCTACTTCGTGATGCGCACCCGCACCGGACGCGGCATGCAGGCCACCGCCCAGGACCCGGACACGGCCAAACTCATGGGCGTCAACACCGACCGCATCATCGTGGTCGCCTTCGCCCTCGGCGCCGTCTTCGCCGCCGTCGGAGGCGTCGCCAACGGCCTCAAGTACGGCCAGATCGACTTCAAGATGGGCTTCATCCTCGGTCTCAAGGCCTTCACCGCGGCAGTCCTCGGCGGCATCGGCAACATCTACGGCGCCATGATCGGCGGCGTGGTCCTCGGCGTCGCCGAAACCCTCGCCACCGCCTACATCGCCGACATCCCCGGACTCGACAAGTTCGGCAGCCAGTCCTGGGCCGACGTCTGGGCCTTCATCCTCCTCATCCTCGTACTCCTGTTCAGGCCACAGGGCCTGCTCGGCGAGCGCGTCGCGGACAGGGCGTGACACCGATGACCACACAGACCACCGCTTCGACCACCGCAGCCGCCCCCACCACGAACGCCTCCACCGGCCTCATCGGCATACCCCCGCACACCGGCCGGGCCCTCGCCACCGGCGGCAGCGTCCTCACCATCGTCTCCACCTTCCTCGCCTGGACCTGGACCGCCGAATTCCCCGGCGACCTCACCTTCTACGGCTACCCCGGCGGACTCCAGGTCCTCGTCCTCATCGGCGGCGCACTCACCACCCTGCTCGGACTCGCCTCCTACGGCGTCAAGGGACTGGGCTGGCTCACCCCGGCCGGCGCCGACGCGGCCGTCAAGTACGCCGCACTCGGCACCTTCGTCACCGCCTGGTACACGATCCTCGCCATCAGCTTCCAGCTCGGCGGCCTCGTCAACCTCGAACCCGGCGGCTACGTCGTCGCCGTCGCCACGCTGACCGCCCTCCTCGGCGCCCTCGCCCTCCCCTTCGAACGGCCCGAACCCGACCCCTTCGACCCCGACGACACCGGCTGGGAGCAGTTCAAGCACAGGACCGGCCACAGCATGACCGTCCTCCGGGCGGCCTTCGCCTCCGGCAGCCCGCGCCCCGTGCGCGCCCTGCCGTCCTACGCCGAGATCCTCATCATCGTCGCGGTCCTGGCACTCGCCCTGGTCGTCTTCACCTACGGCATCGGCACCGAGTACGACGAACTCTTCGTCGGCTTCCTCATCACCGCCGGCTTCGGATTCGCCGCCCTCAACCGCTCCGGCCTGATCGCCCACGCCTCGCAGATCACCGCGCGGCACACGAACATCACCGTCTGCGGCGCCTTCGTCGCGGCCGCCTGCTTCCCCTTCACCCAGACCGACGACCAGTACGCCACCCTCGGCGTCTACATTCTCATCTTCGCCACGGTCGCCCTCGGCCTGAACATCGTCGTCGGCCTCGCCGGCCTGCTCGACCTCGGATACGTCGCCTTCCTCGGCGTCGGCGCCTACGCCGCCGCACTCGTCTCCGGCTCCCCCAGCTCACCGTTCGGCGTCCACTTCCCCTTCTGGGCCGCCGTACTCGTCGGAGCCCTCGCCTCCCTCGTCTTCGGCGTCCTCATCGGCGCCCCGACACTACGACTGCGCGGCGACTACCTCGCCATCGTCACCCTCGGCTTCGGTGAGATCTTCCGCATCGCGGCCAACAACACCGACGGCACCTCCGGCCCGGACCTCACCAACGGCTCCAACGGCATCGCGTCCATCCCGGACCTGAAGATCCTCGGCTTCGACCTCGGCATCCAGCACGACATCGCCGGCTTCACCATCGGCCGGTTCGCCAATTACTTCTTCCTGATGCTGCTCATCACGGCCGTCGTCGTCCTCGTCTTCCGACGCAGCGGCGACTCCCGCATCGGCCGCGCCTGGGTCGCCATCCGCGAGGACGAGACCGCGGCACTCGCCATGGGCATCAACGGCTTCCGGGTCAAACTCATCGCCTTCGCCGTCGGCGCCACCCTCGCCGGCCTCGCCGGAACCGTCCAGGCACACGTCACCTACACCGTGACCCCCGAGCAGTACCTGTTCGCCGGCACCACCCCGCCCAACTCCGCCTTCCTGCTCGCCGCAGTCGTCCTCGGCGGCATGGGCACCATCGCCGGACCCCTCATCGGAGCCGCGCTGCTCTTCCTGATCCCCAACAAACTCCAGTTCCTCGGCGACTACCAGCTCCTCGCCTTCGGACTCGCACTCGTCCTGCTGATGCGCTTCCGCCCCGAGGGCCTCATCCCCAACCGCCGCCGCCAGCTGGAGTTCCACGAAGAGGACGACGCGCCCGCAGTCCTGAGCAAGACAGGGGCCTGACCACCATGACCACCGACACCACCACCAAGGACACCACCCCGGGCACACCCGCCCCCGGCGAAACCGTCCTCGACGCACGCGGCGTCACCATGCGCTTCGGCGGACTCACCGCCGTCCGCGACGTCGACCTCACCGTCAGCAGCGGCGAGATCGTCGGCCTCATCGGCCCCAACGGCGCCGGCAAGACCACCTTCTTCAACTGCCTGACCGGCCTCTACGTCCCCACCGAGGGCGAAGTCCGCTACAAGGGCAAGGTCCTGCCGCCCAAGTCCTTCAAGGTCACCGCCGCCGGCATCGCCCGGACCTTCCAGAACATCCGGCTCTTCGCCAACATGACCGTCCTGGAGAACGTCCTCGTCGGCCGCCACACCCGGACCAAAGAAGGCTTCTGGTCGGCCGTCCTGCGCGGACCCGGCTTCCACAAGGCCGAGGCCGCCTCCCGCGAACGAGCCATGGAACTCCTGGAGTTCGTCGGCCTCGACACCAAAGCCGACCACCTCGCGCGCAACCTCCCCTACGGCGAACAGCGCAAACTCGAGATCGCCCGCGCCCTCGCCAGCGAACCCGGCCTGCTGCTCCTCGACGAGCCCACCGCCGGCATGAACCCCCAGGAGACCCGGGCAGCCGAAGAACTCATCTTCGCCATCCGCGACCAGGGCATCGCCGTCCTCGTGATCGAGCACGACATGCGGTTCATCTTCAACCTCTGCGACCGCGTCGCCGTCCTTGTCCAGGGCCAGAAACTCGTCGAAGGCGACCCGGCCACCGTCCAGGGCGACGAACGCGTCATCGCCGCCTACATCGGTGAACCCATGGAGAACGACCCCGGCGCCGCCGAAGCCGCCGAAGTCGAGGCCGCCGAAGCCGCGGCCGAGGCCCAGGCCGAAGCCGCCACGGACGCCGCGCCCGGCAAGGAGAACGACCGATGACCGCACTCCTCGAAGTCGAGGACCTCAAAGTCGCCTACGGCAAGATCCAGGCCGTCAAAGGCATCTCCTTCAGCGTCGACGCCGGCGAAGTGGTCACCCTCATCGGCACCAACGGCGCCGGCAAGACCACCACCCTGCGCACGCTCTCCGGACTCCTCAAGCCCGTCGGCGGCCAGATCAAGTTCAACGGCAAGTCACTCAAGAAGATCCCCGCCCACAAGATCGTCTCCCTCGGGCTCGCCCACTCCCCCGAAGGGCGGCACATCTTCCCCCGCATGACGATCGAGGACAACCTCCGCCTCGGCGCCTTCCTCCGCAACGACAAGGCAGGCATCGAGAAGGACATCCAGCGCGCCTACGACCTCTTCCCCATCCTCGGGGAACGCCGCAAGCAGGCCGCGGGCACCCTCTCCGGCGGAGAGCAGCAGATGCTCGCCATGGGCAGGGCGCTGATGTCCCAGCCCCAGCTCCTCATGCTCGACGAGCCCTCCATGGGCCTCTCACCGATCATGATGCAGAAGATCATGGCGACCATCACCGAGCTGAAGGCCCAGGGCACCACCATCCTGCTCGTCGAGCAGAACGCCCAGGCCGCCCTCTCCCTCGCGGACCACGGTCACGTCATGGAAACCGGCAACATCGTCCTCTCCGGCACCGGACAGGACCTCCTCCACGACGAATCCGTCCGCAAGGCCTACCTCGGCGAGGACTGAGCCGCACGACGAGGCCCGCGCCCCCTGCCGTGCAGGGAGCGCGGGCCTCTCGCCGTATCGCGGGACCTCAGCCCTTCGACGCCTTCTTCTCCTCCGCGTCGTCGATGACCGCCTGCGCCACCTGCTGCATCGACATCCGCCGGTCCATCGACGTCTTCTGGATCCACCGGAACGCCGCCGGCTCCGTCAGCCCGTACTGCGTCTGCAACACCGACTTCGCCCGGTCCACCAGCTTCCGCGTCTCCAGCCGCAGACTCAGATCCGCGACCTCACGCTCCAGCTCCTTCAGCTCCGTGAACCGCGACACCGCCATCTCGATCGCCGGCACCACATCACTCTTGCTGAACGGCTTCACCAGATACGCCATCGCACCCGCGTCCCGCGCCCGCTCCACCAGGTCACGCTGCGAGAACGCGGTCAGCATCAGCACCGGGGCGATGCTCTCCTCGGCGATCTTCTCCGCCGCCGAGATACCGTCCAGCTTCGGCATCTTCACATCGAGGATCACCAGATCGGGCCGGTGCTCACGCGCCAGCTCCACGGCCTGCTCACCGTCACCGGCCTCACCGACGACGGAGTAGCCCTCCTCCTCCAGCATCTCTTTGAGATCGAGCCGGATCAGGGCCTCGTCCTCGGCGATCACGACACGGGTCGTCATCGGAGGCACGTGCGACTTGTCGTCGTCGGGCACGTCTGCGGGCTGGGGCGACTCGGGGGCGCTCACGTGGGCTCCTTGGTGCGGGGCAGGCCGGTACTGCTGAGAAGCAGCGTACCTAGAGGCGGCGACCAAGGGTGACCCGGTATGATTCCGTGAGCCAGTCCTGCCGGGTTGGTGGAATGGCATACACGGATGTCTCAAACACATCTGCCCGAGAGGGCTTGCGGGTTCGAATCCCGCACCCGGCACTCCTGAAGCGGAGGATCACGTTCGCGTGGTTCTCCGCTTTTTACTGCATGGCGTCACGATCGCTCACGCACAGTGTCCGTATGGAACAGCACAGTCCTTCGATCCGCGCACATGCTGTCGCACTCATGCGGCAGGGCGTTCCCAACCGTGTGGTGGCGGAGCAACTGAACATTCCGCGAGGCACCATCGGCTGGTGGCGCTGCGAGGACCGCAAACTACGCGGTGAGGTGTACCGGCAGCCAACGGATTGCCCGAAGTGCACAGGCCGCGACTTCGACGAAGTGGCGTACTCGTATCTGCTGGGCCTCTACCTCGGCGACGGCCACATCGTCTCGAAGCCGAAGCAGCATCACCTGTCGATCTTCTGCAACGCAGAACAAACAGGACTGATCGCGGCTGCCGAAGACGCGATGCGCAAGGTGATGCTTTTACCCAGCGTCGGACGCCACTACAAGCCCGGCTGCATCGAAGTGAAGTCGTACACCAAGCACTGGGTGTGCATGTTCCCCCAGCACGGCCCCGGCATGAAGCACACCCGCAAGATCGCCCTCGAACCCTGGCAGCAGGCCATCGTCGACGAGCACCCCTGGGAGTTCATCCGCGGGCTGATCCACTCGGACGGCTGCCGGATCACCAACTGGACGACCCGCATGGTCGCCGGGGAGCGCAAGCGCTACGAGTATCCGCGGTACTTCTTCACCAACAAGTCGGACGACATCAGGAAGCTCTTCACGGACACGCTGGACAAGGTCAGCGTCGAGTGGACGACGCTGACCCGCGGCAGCGACCCCTTCAACATCTCCGTCGCCCGCAAGGCCTCCGTAGCCCTCATGGATCTCCACGTGGGCCCCAAGTACTGACCGCCCCGGGGCCCGGCCCTGCTACTTGGGGCTGTCGTCCTCGCCGATGTGGTGGACGCGGACCATGTTCGTCGAGCCGGAGACGCCCGGTGGGGAGCCGGCCGTGATCACGACCGTGTCGCCCTTCGCGCAGCGGGCGTACTTCAGGAGCAGTTCGTCGACCTGGGCGACCATGGCGTCCGTGGTGTCGACGTGGGGGCCGAGGAAGGTCTCGACGCCCCAGGTGAGGCTGAGCTGGGAGCGGGTGGCGGGGTCGGGGGTGAAGGCGAGGAGGGGGATGGGGCTGCGGTAGCGGGAGAGGCGGCGGGCGGTGTCGCCTGACTGGGTGAAGGCGACGAGGAACTTGGCGCCGAGGAAGTCGCCCATCTCCGCGGCCGCGCGGGCGACCGCGCCGCCCTGGGTGCGGGGCTTGTTGCGTTCGGTGAGGGGTGGGAGGCCCTTGGCGAGGATGTCCTCTTCGGCTGCTTCGACGATGCGGGCCATGGTGCGTGCGGTCTCGATGGCGTGTTTGCCGACGCTGGTCTCGCCGGAGAGCATGACGGCGTCGGTGCCGTCGATGACGGCGTTGGCGACGTCGGAGGCTTCCGCGCGGGTGGGGCGGGCGTTGTCGATCATGGAGTCGAGCATCTGGGTGGCGACGATGACCGGTTTGGCGTTGCGCTTGGCGAGTTTGATGGCGCGCTTCTGGACGATGGGTACCTGTTCGAGGGGCATTTCGACGCCGAGGTCGCCGCGGGCGACCATGATGCCGTCGAAGGCGGCGACGATGTCGTCGATGTTCTCGACGGCCTGGGGTTTTTCGATCTTGGCGATGACGGGGAGGCGGCGGCCTTCCTCGTCCATGACGCGGTGGACGTCCTTGATGTCGCGTCCGCTGCGGACGAAGGAGAGGGCGATGACGTCGAAGCCGGTGCGCAGTGCCCAGCGGAGGTCGTCTTCGTCCTTTTTGGAGAGGGCGGGGACGGAGAGGGCGACGCCAGGGAGGTTGAGGCCTTTGTGGTCGGAGACCATGCCGCCTTCGAGGACGGTGGTGTGGACGCGGGGGCCGTCGACGGCGGTGACTTCGAGGGTGACCTTGCCGTCGTCGACGAGGATGCGTTCGCCGGTGGTGACGTCGGTGGCGAGGCCGGCGTAGGTGGTGCCGCAGATGTCGCGGTCGCCTTCGGTGCCTTCTTCGACGGTGATGGTGAAGGTGTCTCCGCGTTCGAGGAGTACGGGGCCTTCGGTGAAGCGGCCGAGGCGGATTTTCGGGCCTTGGAGGTCGGCGAGGAGGCCGACGCTGCGGCCGGTCTCGTCGGCTGCTTTGCGGACTCGTCGGTAGCGCTCCTCGTGTTCGGCGTGTTCGCCGTGGCTGAGGTTGAGGCGTGCGACGTCCATTCCGGCGTCGACCAGGGCTTTGATCTGGTCGTAGCTGTGGGTGGCGGGGCCCAGGGTGCAGACGATTTTCGCTCGGCGCATGTTTCGAGCCTAGGGCTTACCGGTCGGTAGCGACTTGGTGGCGTGTGACGACTCAACGGCCAGTGGATGAAGGGTTGTTGACAAGAAGTGTTGGTTTGTGCGCGGGGTCGCTCCGATGAGCGTGCGCGCTCCTTGTTCTCGAATGCCGGTTCTACAGGCGGGGTGGTTGGAGGGTGAAGCGGGCGCTGACTTCGGCGTGGACGTGCTGCCGTTGGGGTTCGAGGTCGAGGGGTGGGGGCGGGGTGTTGTCGGTGGTCGCGGTGAATGCCATGGAGCGGGTGCGGGGGAAGGGTTCGGGTCCTGCCGAGGTGTCGGTGAGTTCGATGAGGGCGGCGAGGGTGGTGCCGAGTGCTTCGGCGTATTCGCGGGCGCGGCGGAGGGCGTCGTGCACCGCGAGTCGTCGTGCTTCGCGGTGGGTGGGGGATTCCGGGCGGAGGGTCCACCAGGGGCCGTCGATGCGGGTGAGGTCGAGGTCGGCCAGTCGGGTGATGAGTGTGCCGAGGGTGGTGAAGTCGTTCAGGTCGGCGGTGAGGTGGACGGTGCCGTGGTGGGCGCGGATGCGTTCGCCGCGGCTGTGGGGGCTGAGTTCGGGGGTGATGGTGAGGGTGCCGGTTTCGAGGTGTTCGACGGTGTCGCCGTAGGACTTGAGCAGGTCGAGGGCTTCCGTGTTGCGGCGGGTGAGGTCGTCGAGGGTGGTGCGTCGGTCGCGGTCGCGTGCGGTGAGTGTGATGGTGATGCGGGCGAGGTCGGGGGTGGTGTCGAGGTGGGCTTCGCCGCGGACGGTGAGGTGGGGTGTGTCGGGTGTGCCGTGGGGGTGGGGGGTGGTCATGTGTCTCACTGTGTCATCGGTCGTACGGGTGGGGGGAGGGTGTGGGACACCGGATCGCAACCTGGGGGGTCTGTTGTGCGTGGGCGTGTTCAGGTCAGAATCATCGGGCGAATCTACGCGCGTTGTTCCGTTGTTGTCCGAGGAGAGCCTGCTATGCCGTTGAACCGCCGGAAGTTCTTGAAGAGGTCCGCTGTGGCGGGGGCGGGGGTGGCGCTGGCGGGTACGGCGGCGGTTCCCGCGGCCGAGGCGGCCGGGGCCACCGGGGTGGGGCGGGGGAGGAAGCCGGTGAAGCGGTACGCGCTGACCGTGATGGGCACGACCGATCTGCACGGCCATGTCTTCAACTGGGATTACTTCAAGGACGCCGAGTACACGGACGCGGCCGGTAACGCGCAGGGGCTGGCGCGGGTGTCGACGCTGGTGGACCAGGTGCGTGAGGAGAAGGGCCGGCGCAACACGCTGCTGCTGGACGCGGGTGACACCATCCAGGGCACCCCGCTGACGTACTACTTCGCGAAGGTGGACCCGATCACCGCCGAGGGTGGTCCGGTGCATCCGATGGCGCAGGCGATGAACGCGATCGGGTACGACGCGGTGGCGCTCGGCAATCACGAGTTCAACTACGGCATCGAGACGCTGCGGAAGTTCGAGGAGCAGTGTGACTTCCCGCTGCTGGGTGCCAACGCGCTGGACGCGAGGACGCTGAAGCCGGCCTTTCCGCCGTACTTCATCAAGAAGTTCCACGTGAAGGGCGCTCCCCCGGTGAAGGTGGCGGTTCTCGGGCTGACCAATCCCGGTATCGCGATCTGGGACAAGGCGTACGTGCAGGGGAAGCTGACGTTCCCGGGTCTGGAGGAGCAGGCGGCGAAGTGGGTGCCGAGGCTGCGGTCGATGGGTGCGGACGTGGTGGTGGTGTCGGCGCACTCGGGGTCGTCGGGCACGTCGTCGTACGGTGACCAGTTGCCGTACGTGGAAAACGCGGCGGCGAACGTGGCGCGGCAGGTGCCGGGGATCGACGCGATCCTGGTGGGGCACGCGCATCAGGAGATCGCGGAGCTGCGGGTCGTCAACGAGGAGACCGGCAGGGAGGTCGTGCTGTCGGAGCCGTTGTGCTACGCGGAGCGGCTGACGCTGTTCGATTTCGAGCTGGCCTTCGAGCGGGGCCGGTGGCGGGTGGAGTCGGTGAGGGCGTCGTTGCGGGACGCGGCGACGGTGGAGGACGATCCGAGGATCACCCGGTTGCTGCGTGACGAGCACGCGCGGGTCGTGGAGTACGTCAATCAGGTGGTGGGGTCGGCGACCGAGACGCTGACGACGGTGGAGGCGCGCTACAAGGACGCGCCGATCATCGACCTGATCGGCAAGGTGCAGGAGGACGTGGTGCGGGCGGCCCTGGCGGGTACCGAGTACGCGTCGCTGCCGGTGCTGTCGCAGGCGTCGCCGTTCTCGCGTACTTCGGAGATTCCGGCGGGCGAGGTGACGATCCGGGACCTGTCGAGCCTGTACGTGTATGACAACACGCTGGTGGCGAAGCTGATGACGGGTGCGCAGGTGCGGGCGTACCTGGAGTACTCGGCGGAGTATTTCGTGCGGACGGCTGCCGGTGCGGTGGTGGACGTGGACAAGCTGACGAACGCGGGCGGCCGCCCGGACTACAACTACGACTACGTGTCGGGGCTCTCCTACGACATCGACATCGCGCAGCCGGCGGGTTCGCGGATCAGGAACGTCACGTTCGGCGGCGCCCCGCTGGACGACGCGGCGCGGTTCGTGTTCGCGGTGAACAACTACCGGGCGAACGGTGGTGGCGCGTTCCCGCATGTGGCGTCGGCGAAGGAGCTGTGGTCGGAGTCGACGGAGATCCGGACGCGGATCGCGGAGTGGGTGACGGCGAAGGGTGTGCTGGACCCGAGGGACTTCGCGTCGGTGGACTGGAGGCTGACGCGGGACGGTACGCCGGTGTTCTGATCCTCGTTGCTCTGTACGGGTGATGGTCAGGTCCCGTCCGCCAGTGGGGTGAGCCGTATGGCTCGCCGGGCGGGCGGGATCTGTGGTGTGTGGGGGTGGAGGCCGAAGGTGGTGAAGGCGGTGCGGGTGGGCTGGGGGTAGGTCTGGCGGCCGGTGAGGTGGTTGAGGATCGTGGCGCTGCGCCAGGCGGCGAGTCCGAGGTCGGGGGTGCCGACGCCGTGGGTGTGGAGTTCGGCGTTCTGGACGTAGATGTTGCCGGTGACGGTGGGGTCCAGGTCGAGGCGGAAGTGGGTGTCGACGCGGGGCCGGCCGGCGTGGTCGCGGCGCAGGTGGGGGTCGAGGGGGGCGAGGAGGTGGTCGAGGGGGCGTGGGCGGTGGCCGGTGGCGAGGACGACGGCGTCGGTGGTGAGGCGGGTGCGGGTGTGCTGCACGGTGTGCTCGATGTGGAGCTCGATGCGGCCGGGTCCGAGGCGTCCGGCGGTGCGGACGTGGACGGCGGGGGTGAGGACGGTGTCGGGCCAGCCGCCGTGGAGGGTGCGCCGGTAGAGCTCGTCGTGGATGGCGGCGATGGTGCCGGTGTCGATGGCTTTGTGGAGTTGCCATTGAGCGGGGACGAGCCGGTCGCGGACGGGTTCGGGCAGGGCGTGGAAGTAGCGGGTGTGGTCGGGGGTGAAGTGTTCGAGGCCGAGTTTGGAGTACTCCATGGGGGCGAACGCGCCGGTGCGGCCGATCCAGTGGAGGCGTTCTCGTCCGGGGGGCCGGTGGCGCAGCAGGTCGAGGAAGACCTCGGCGCCGGACTGTCCGGTGCCGACGACGGTGATGTGGCCGGCGGCGAGGAGGGTGTCGCGGTGGGTGAGGTAGTCGTCGGAGTGGATGACGGGGAGGTCGGGGTCGTCGGTGAGGGGTCGTAGCGGTTCGGGCACCTGGGGTTCGGTGCCGATGCCGAGGACGAGGTGGCGGGCGTGGACGCGGTCTGCCGAGGTGGGCTGTCCGTTCGGGTCGAGGCGGGTGAGGTCGATCTGGAACAGGGCGTGTCGGGGGTTCCAGTGGACGGTGTCGGCGCGGTGGCCGAAGTGGAGTGCGGGGAGGTGGTCGGCGACCCAGCGGCAGTAGGTGTCGTATTCGGTGCGTCGGATGTGGAAGTGCTCGGTGAAGTAGAAGGGGTAGAGGCGTTCGCGGTCTTTGAGGTGGTTGAGGAAGGTCCAGGGGCTGGTGGGGTCGGCGAGGGTGACGAGGTCGGCGAGGAAGGGGACTTGGATGGTGGCGTCGTCGAGGAGGAGACCGGGGTGCCAGGTGAAGTGGGGGTGCTGGTCGTAGAAGGCGGTGTGCAGTGTGGTGAGGGGGTGGGCGAGGGCGGCGAGGGAGAGGTTGAAGGGGCCGATGCCGATGCCGACGAGGTCGTGGGGTGTGTCGGGGGGTGTGGGGGTCATCGGGGTCCTTCCGCGTGGGCCCGGTGGGCGGGGGTGAGGGGGCCTGCGAGGTCGCCGGGGCGGGTGGCGGGGTCCCAGCTTGTGGGCGCGGGAGGGCGACGCGCCCGGAAGGTTGGGGAATCAGACCCGAAAGGGGGTACGTCCGCATTGGTGAGGTGTGTGCGGGGTGTTCTCTGTCCTCTTCCGCCGGGGCGGTTTCCCGGGGTGTGGGGTGGGTCCGGTGGTTGTGGTCACCGGCCTGTTGTCAGTGGGTTGCGGCATGATGCGGGGAGGTGACGGTCCGTCCGGTGGCGGGTTCCGGGCCGTGTGTGCCGGACCGGTCGGTGCTCGAGGCGATACCTCCGGAGCGGCCGTCGTACCGGCCGCCCACGTCGTCGGAGGAGGCCGGGTGGAAGCGGGTCCCGGCGGCAAAGGCGGGGGCCGGCAGGGCGAGGCGGCCGGGTCCCGGCCGGGTTCCGGGTGCGCCTGTGCCGGCGGTGCCCGTCGGCGGGAGCGCGGCGGCGGAGACGGAGCGTTGTGCCGTCGTGGTGGGCCCGGTCTCCGGCCGCCCGCGTGAACCCTTGCGGATCTCGCAGCCGCACTTCGCGCTTCCCGCCGTGCTCGCCGCCGCCGGGTCCGATCCGCTCGAGGCGGCTCTGGACGCGGTGTGGCACGCGGTGGGCACGTACGGCGAGCACTGTGCGGTGCTGCCGGCGGAGGTCCGGTCGGTGTGCGGCGGGTAGGCCGGGCGCCGGGCGGGAGTGGGCGCGTCTTCCGGGGCCGTCGTGTCTACCGGCCGCCCGGTGCGGGGCTGTCCGTCGTCCGCTGACGGGGTGTGGCTCGGTGCACGGTGGCGATGGCCCTGTCCGCGGCCGCGCGCAGGGTGGTGTCGTCCCGGTCGGTGCCGGCCCAGGCGATGTGCCCGTCGGGGCGGATCAGGGCGGCGCGTACCCCGGTCCAGGCGTCCGGGGGTTCTTCCAGGGTGCCGGTGCGGACGGTGAGCCCTCGCGGCGTGCGGTCGCCGAGGGTGCGGTCGGCCGTGAGGTCGAGCAGGAGGGGGACGTTCGGGGGCAGCAGGGTGAACAGGGTGTCGTCCGTGCCGGTGAGGGCGAGGTCGGTGGCGCGGGTGCCGGTGAGCGGGTGGTCCGTCGGTTCGGGGTGGGGGGAGGTGACCGCGAGGGCGGTGAGCCGCTCGGCCAGCGCGCGGTTGAGCTCGGGGAGTGTGGCGATCAGTCGGCTCAGTACGGCTCGCAGGTCGAGGCCCTCGGGTGTGAAGGTGGTCATGAGGGCGGTCTGGGCGCGGCTGTGTTCCGTCAGTTGTGCTCCGACCGGGTGGCGTTCGCTGTGGTAGGTGTCCAGCAGGCCGTCCGGGGCCCGGCCGTTGAGTGTCGCGGCCAGTTTCCAGCCGAGGTTGTGCGCGTCCTGGATGCCGACGTTCATGCCGACTCCTCCGGCGGGGAAGTGCTGGTGGGCGGCGTCGCCGGCGAGCAGGACGCGTCCGCGCCGGTATGTGGCGGCCAGTCGGGTGGCGTTGCCGAAGCGGGAGAGCCACGAGGGGTCGCGCATACCGAAGTCGTCCCCGGTGACGGCGAGGGTCTTCTCCCGCAGTTCCTCCAGGGTGAGGTCGCCGGGGCGTTCGGTGGTGAGACTGTCGGGGCTGACGCCGACGACGCGGAACCTGTCGCCGGGCAGCGGCGCGACCATCACCCCGCCGCGGAGTGTGAAGGCGCTGAAGCCGGGCCGTGGCGGGCGGTCCAGGGTGACGTCGCCGAGCCAGCCGAGGACGGTGGACGGCGTGCCGGGGAAGTCGATGCCGGCGGTGGTGCGCACGGTGCTGCGGGTGCCGTCGCAGCCGACGAGGTACGAGGCCCGGATCTCGTACGGTCCCTCGGGGCCGGTCACGTGTACGGTCACCGCGTCCGGGTGCTCGGTGAATCCGGTGAGGCGGTGGCCTCGTACGATCCGCGCGCCCAGGGTCAGGGCGCGCTCCTGGAGCAGTTCCTCGGTACGGGCCTGGGGCAGGGCGAGGGTGTACGGGAACGGGGTGTCCAGTGCCTGGAAGTCGAGCCGGTCGTCGAGCATCGCGAAGTGACCGCTCGGGATCGGCAGGCCTTCGGCGAGGAACGGCCGGTGCGCCCTGCGCGAGGCCAGCACCTCGATGGTGCGCGGGTGGACGGTGAGCGCCTTGGAGCGTCCGTCGATCCCGGCGCGTTCCTCGACGACGGTCACGGAGATGCCGCCCAGCCGTAGTTCGGCGGCGAGCCAGAGTCCGACGGGGCCTCCTCCGGCGATGATCACCTGCTGCTGTTCCATGAACCCACCCTCCTTGGTCGGTGACCAATTCCTTGAGGCCGCAGTAAACTAGGTCAATGACCAATAGGCAAGCGGGTGGCCGGCTCGATCCGGGCACCGTGACCCGTGCCGCGCTGGACCTCCTGGACGAGAAGGGCCTCGACGCGCTGTCCACGCGTGCGGTCGCCGACCGGCTCGGCGTGCGGATGAACACCGTGCTGTGGCACGTGAAGACCAAGGCCCGGCTGCTGGAGCTGATGGCGGACGCCGTGCTCGGCGAGATCCCGCTGGACGGGCTGCCGGCCGCGCCGGACGAGCGCGCCCGTGAACTGCTGCGCCGCTACCGCCGCGCCCTGCTCGCCCACCGCGACGGCGCCGCGCTCGTCGTCGGCACCCATGCCGCCGAACCGCACACCCTGCGTTTCGCCGACGCCCTGGTCGGCGCGCTCCTGGAGGGCGGCCGGGACGAGCGCGAGGCCGCCTGGACCTCGTGGACGGCCGTCTACTTCACCCTCGGTCTCGCCCAGGAGGAACAGGCGGCCGGGCACCGGGCGCCGGGCGCCGCCCTGGCGGACACGGTCTCGGAGACGGCCCATCCCGCCCTCCACCGCGTGCTCGGCCATCTCGTCCCGGAGGCCTTCGACGAGCGCTTCGAACACGGCCTGGCCGCGGTCCTCGCCCGGCGGTGAGCGGTGACCGGCGCGCATCGGAGCACGGGCTCCGGACAGGCCGGGCCCCGCCCCCGTCCGTGCCCACCGGGCGGACGGGGGCGGGGCCCCGCGCGCCGGTTACGCCTCCCGCACGCGCAGGGCGCGGGCCAGGTCGTCGAGCTGGTCGACGAGTTTGCGGCGCAGGGCGGGGATCGGGTCGGCCTTGCGCAGGCACTTCTCGCCGAGCTTGAGGGTTTCGGTGTCGACGGCGTGGGCGGGGAAGGCCCAGCGTCCGGCGGCTTCGGCGATGGCGGGGCCGCGGCGGGCGGCGACGGCGACGGCGGCCTTGAAGTAGCGGGACACGTAGGGCTGTACGAGGTCGGCCTGTTCGGGCTGCCAGAAGCCCTGGGCGGTGGCGGTGAACAGGTAGTTGGACAGGTCGTCGGAGCCGAACATGGCGTCCCAGGCGCGGGCCTTGGCGTCCTCGTCGGGCAGGGCGGCGCGGCAGCGGGCGGCGCCCTCCTGGCCGGTGGCGCTGGGATCGCGGGCGAGTTCGTCGGCGATGGCGGCCTCGTCGGTGGCGCCGAGCACGGCGAGCCGGGCGAGGATCCGCCAGCGCAGTTCGGGGTCGAGTTCGGGGCCGCCGGGGACGGTGCCGTCGGCGAGCCAGGCGGCGATGGTGTCGGGGTGGGCGGCGGTGTCGATGCGGTGCCGTACGGCGATCAGACGCAGGCCGGGGTGGTCGCCGTCCTCGGTGCGGCGGATGAGGTCGCGGCACAGCTCGGTGAGGGTGGCCAGTGCGGCCGGGCGCCGGTCGGGGGTGAGGTAGCGGCCGGCGATGTGGGTGGAGGCGAAGGCGAGGACGCCCTGGACGAGGGCGAGGTCGGTCTCCTCCGGCAGGTGGGCGGCGGCGGTCGCGAGGTAGTCGGCGGGGGCGAGTTCGCCGTCGCGGACCATGTCGCGCAGCGTGTTCCACATGACGGCGCGGGTGAGCGTGTCGGGGATGCCGGACAGGCCGCGCAGGACGGTCTCCAGGGAGGTGTCGTCGAGGCGGATCTTGGCGTAGGTGAGGTCCAGGTCGTTGGGGACGACCAGGGCGGGGCGGGTGCCGGTGTGCGGCTCGGGGGCCGCTTCCTGGGGCACGTCGGTCTCGTAGCGCTCGCGCAGCAGGAGGCGGCGGCCGTCGTGGAGGTCGCGGTCGTACACGCCGACGGTGACCCGGTGGGGGCGTTCGCCGGTGCGGTCGAGGGCGAGGGTCCACTGGCCGGGGCGGGAGCCGACGGACGCGGTGAGGGTGTCGACACCGGTGGTGCGCAGCCAGGCGTCGGCCCAGGCGTGGACGTCGCGTTCGGTGGCGGAGGCGAGGGAGTCGATGAAGTCGGCGAGTGCGGCGTTGGCGAACCGGTGCCGGGCGAAGTGGGTGTTGATGCCGGCGAGGAAGTCCTTCTCGCCGAGCCAGGTGACGAGCTGGCGCAGGGCGGAGGCGCCCTTGGCGTAGGAGATGCCGTCGAAGTTGAGCAGGGCGGAGGCGGTGTCCTCGACGTCCTTCGGCGCGACGGGGTGGGTGGAGGGCCGCTGGTCGGCGTCGTAGCCCCAGGGTTTGCGGGTGACGCCGAAGTCGGTCCAGGTGTCGGTGAAGCGGGTGGCCTCGGTGAGGGTCTGGTAGCCCATGTACTCGGCGAAGGACTCGTTGAGCCAGATGTCGTCCCACCAGCGGAGGGTGACGAGGTCGCCGAACCACATGTGGGCCATCTCGTGGGCGATGACCATGGCGCGGGTCTGTCGTTCGGTGTCGGTGACGGCGGAGCGGTAGACGAACTCGTCGCGGAAGGTGACCAGGCCGGGGTTCTCCATGGCGCCCGCGTTGAACTCGGGCACGAAGGCCTGGTCGTAGGAGTCGAAGGGGTAGGGCTCCTCGAACTTCTCGTGGTAGCGGTCGAAGCAGGCGCGGGTGATGTCGAGGAGTTCGTCGGCGTCCGTGTCGAGGTAGGGGGCGAGTGAGCGGCGGCAGTGGATGCCGAAGGGCAGGCCGCGGTGTTCGGTGCGCACGGAGTGCCAGGGGCCGGCGGCGACGGCGACGAGGTAGGTGGAGATCAGCGGGGTGGGGGCGGCCTTCCACACGCCCTCGCCGGTGTGCTCGGTGATGCCGTTGGCGAGGACCGTCCAGCCCTCGGGAGCGGTGACGGTCAGCTCGAAGACGGCCTTGAGGTCGGGCTGGTCGAAGGCGGCGAAGACACGCTGCACGTCGTCGAGGAAGAGCTGGGTGTAGACGTAGGTCTCGCCGTCGGTGGGGTCGGTGAAGCGGTGCATGCCCTCGCCGGTGCGGGAGTAGCGCATGCTCGCGTCGACGCGCAGTTCGTGCTCGCCGGCGGTGAGGTTCCTCAGCGGCAGCCGGTTGCCGTCGAGGGTGCCGGTGTCCAGGGGCTGTCCGTCGAGGGTGGCGGAGCGCAGCTCGGCGGGCTTGAGCTCGACGAAGGTGTCCGCGTCCGTGCGGGCGCTGAACCTGATCAGGGTGCGGGAGTCGAACGTCTCGTCACCGGTGGTCAGATCGAGTTCGATCGTGTAGCGGTGGACGTCGAGGAGCTGTGCTCGGTTCTGCGCTTCGTCGCGCGTCAGTACGGACATGCGGGCCATGCTGCCTGATGCGGTCGCCGAACCACAGGGGCGGATCGGGTACGCACCCTATGTCCGGTCTCGTTCGAGCTCCCCGGTGTGCGCCCCGGCGGGCCCTGAGGGCGGTGTGTGCGCGTGCGGGTGGGGCAGGGCGGGATGTCCGGGGGTGGGGGTGCGTTCCTCGAGGCGGGCGCGCAGGGCGCGGATCTCGTGTTCCAGGGCGAGCCGGCGCTGGTGTGCGTCGTAGAGATGACGGATCTTGGTACGCAGCGCCCACGGGTCGACCGGTTTGGTGACGAGATCGGCTACGCCGAGGGCGTACGCGGCGGCGCCGAGCTGGGGGTCGCGGGCGAAGCCGGTGAGCAGGACGACGGGGATGAGCCGGGTCTGTTCCAGGCGGCGCATGTAGCGCACGACGTCGAGTCCGCCGGTGCCCGGCAGGTGGACGTCGAGGAGCAGCAGGCCGACGTTTCCGCGCAGCAGCTGTTTGAGGGCCTCGTCGCCGCTGGTGGCCCGGCCCAGCAGGTGGCCGAGCGGGGCCAGGGCGCTCTCCAGGGCGTACAGGGTGTCCTCGTGGTCGTCGACGATGAGGATGCGGGCGTTCGGCGGCATGCGGCGCGTCCCTCCTCGCAAGGGACCGGATGGCTGTCCGGGAGCCGGCGGGTGGTGCTCGCCGGCCGACAAGGAGTGCACAGGGCAGCATGCTCCGCGCGGGGGGTTCTGTCACTCCCCGGGGGAGGGTGCCGTGGTGCGGTTCGCCGAGGGCGTGGCACCGCCCGCGGTGTCCTCGGCGATGCGTTCGTGGTGGCGGATCACCTCGGCGATGATGAAGTTCAGGAACTTCTCCGCGAAGGCCGGGTCGAGTTTGGCGTTCTCGGCGAGGGCGCGCAGCCGGGTGATCTGGCGTGCCTCGCGGCCCGGGTCGGCGGGCGGCAGCCGGTGCTCGGCCTTGAGGCGGCCGACCTGCTGGGTGCACTTGAAGCGTTCGGCGAGCATGTGGACGACGGCCGCGTCGATGTTGTCGATGCTGTCGCGCAGCCGGGCGAGCTCCTCGCGGACGGCGGGGGCGGCGTCGCCGGTGGTGGTGTTGCTGGTGGTCATGGTGGGTCACCTTACGGGGCGGGCACCGGCCGGGGCAGGCCCGTACAGTGGAACCGGGTTCAGGGCGTCCGGGGGTGAGACGTGGCGAACGGCGGGCCGGTCGAGCACGGTTATCCGCATCTGGAGACGGTGCGGGCGGCCGTCACCGCGCTGTACCGGCGGCTGTCGTGCGACACGGTCCGCACGTTCTCGGTGAGCGTGGCGCCGGCCGATGTGGCGTTCTGCGACACGGACGATCTTCATCTGGGGGCGCAGCGGGTGGCGCGCGAGCTGGTGCGGCACTACCGGCTGCCGGATGCGCGGCTGATCGTCGGGTTCCGTGAGATGACGCATGCGGCGAACGTGGAGCTGGCGGCCGGGCCGGAGTACTTCGTCGAGCTGAACGACCGGTTCCGGACGCATCGGCGGGACATCGGGGCGGCCCTGGCGCACGAGGTGGCGCATGTGTATCTGCACCGGTTGGACCTGTCGTTGCCGGGGACGCGGGAGAACGAGATCCTGACGGACACGGTGGCGACGTACCTGGGGGCGGGGTGGCTGCTGCTGGACGCGTTCCGTCAGGACGGGGCGTCGTCGCAGAAGCTGGGGTATCTCACTCCGGAGGAGTTCGGGTATGTGCTGGCGAAGCGGGCGCTGGCGTTCGGGGAGGATCCGTCGGTGTGGTTCACCAGTGCGCAGGCGTATACGGCGTACACGGAGGGGCTGGCGCTGGCGCGCCGGGACGAGCGGCAGCCTCCGCTGGTCTCCGCCGGGTGGGCCGGCCGCAGGCGGTACGCGCGGGACCGGCGGCACGCCCAGGATCACCGGGTGTCCGCGGGGCGGCCGGATGTTCCGTACAGCTTCACTCCGGCGGAGCACGGCTCCCTGCGGGTGGCGTTTCCGTGTCCCACGTGTCACCAGCGGATCCGTGTGCCGGTGCGGGGGCGTGTGCGGGCGCGGTGCGGGTTGTGCCGGACGGTGCTGGAGTGTGACACCTAGCGGTGTCGGGTGCGGGTACGTGAGGGGGTGATCGCGCCCGCGCGGCGGATCCGCGCATCGGTACAGTCCCGCGTCCCTGCGGGGGCGCTACCCCTGCCCCACGATTCCCTGTGACCGTGCTGCCGCCAGCCAGTGCGGGAACTCGCCCACCAGGCGGTCGTAGAGGTCCGCGTCCGTGACCTTGTTCGGGTTCTCGCCCGCGTGGAAGAAGCCGGCGTTGTCGATCACGCGCTTGGCCGGGACTGCCAGGTCGTCGAGTCTGCGCAGGTAGTCGAATTGTTTGCTGTGCGGGTCGCCGAAGCCGATGAACTGCCAGAACAGGGGGAGGCGGGCGGCCTTGCAGAGGTATTTCTCCGCGGCGAGTCTGTTGACGGGGCCGCCGTCGGTCTGGAAGACCACCAGGGCGGGGGCCGTGGAGCCGCTGTCCAGGTAGTGGTCGATGACGGCGTCCATCGCCAGGTGGTAGCTGGTCCTGCCCATGTGGCCGAGGCCGGAGACGATCCGTTCGATCCGGCCCCGGTGGTCGGCGAGGGCGATGTCGGTGACGGCGTCGACGTCGGTGGAGAAGAAGACGACCGGCACGGTGCCGTCGTCGTCGAGGTGGGCCGACAGGCCCAGCACCCGGTCGGCGAGCGCCTGCACGCTGCCGTCCTTGTAGTACGGCTTCATCGATCCGGAGTAGTCGACCACCAGGTAGATTGCGGCGCGCAGTCCGTCCAGTCCGTGCTTGGCGAGGGACACCCCGGCGGTCTTGTAGAGGCTGACCAGCGCGGGCGCCGTCGCCTCGATCCTGCTGAGACTGATCGCGGCCATACGGCTCCCCCTCGGTCGTGAACTGGGCCTGAGCGTACGGCACATCACCCCGGCATTCGCCCATGCCACCCGCGTTCGATATTTTGTTCGCCGCCGTCCCCACCGGCTCACTTCCGTCCCGTCCCTCCCGAGGAGCCGGCCCGTGGATTCCGAGTCCACCGTCACCACCTGCTACCGCCATCCCCGAGTGGAGTGCTACGTCCGCTGCACCCGCTGCGAGCGGTACATCTGCCCGGACTGCATGCGTGAGGCGGCCGTGGGCCACCAGTGCCCCGAGTGCGTGAAGGAGGGCGCGCGGTCGGTGCGGCAGGCCCGCACCCTGGTGGGCGGCCGGGTCTCGGCGGTGCCCGTCGTGACGTACGTGCTGATCGTCCTCAATGTGCTGGTGTACCTGGCGGAGCTGGCGCGGCCGGAGGTCGTGGACCGGTTCGCGATGGTGGGCGCGGGGCTGGCCGGGCCGGACGGCGGGCACTACCTGTGGATGGACCCGTACCCCGCGGGCTTCAGTCCGGAGGGGCTGGTGGGCGGGGAGTGGTACCGGCTGCTGACCGGCGCGTTCCTGCACCTGCCGCCCACCGAGGGCACGTTCGGGATCGCCCACGTCGTGATGAACATGCTGGCGCTGTGGAACCTGGGCCGGCTGGTCGAGCCGATGCTGGGCCGGGTGCACTACCTCGCCCTGTACCTGCTGTCGGCGCTGGGCGGTTCGGTGCTGGTGCTGCTGATCGCGCCCCGGGACTCCGTGGTCGGCGCGTCCGGCGCGATCTTCGGGGTGGGGGCCGCGTACTACGTGATGGCCCGGCGCGTCGGGGCCGACATGAGCCGGGTCAACCGGTTCATGGCGGGGCTGCTGCTGTGGCTGGTGCTCTCCGCGTTCGTCACGTCCTGGGAGGGGCACCTCGGCGGGCTGCTGGCCGGCGGCACGGTGGCGTTCGCGTTCGCGTACGCCCCCAGGAACGGGTGGCGGCCGGTGGTCCAGGTGGGAGTGTGCGTGGCGCTGGTGGTGGTGCTGGGGGTGGCCGCGGTGGTCAAGGTGTCCGAACTGACAGGTGGAGGTATCCCCCAGTGAAACGTTCCGGTGTGCTGCTCCTCGCGGCCGTTCCTGTGATCGTCACGGGGGTGTACTTCGTCATGCCGGCGGACTCGGCGGACACCCCGGCGTCCGCGCCGCCCGCGGCCACCGCCCGGTCGGCCCGTGAGGACGCCAAGGACCGGGCCGAGGAGGAGCGGGCCGAGGACGACGCGGTCATCGCCGGTCTGCCGGCCGGGCTGGCCGCCCCCGCGAAGAAGGAGCTGGCCCAGCGGCTGGTGGCGAGCGCCGAGCACTCCACCACCGACTGGCGCGCCACCTACGGCGCCGTCGAGGACGAGGGCGACGGCTGCGGCTACACGGCGGGCATCATCGGCTTCTGCACCGGCACCCACGACCTGCTCATGCTGGTCGAGAGCTACACCGAGGACCACCCGGACAACGGGCTGGCGTCCTATCTGCCCGCCCTGCGCGAGGTCGACGGCACGGACTCCCACGAGGGCCTGGACCCCGGCTTCCCGGCCGCCTGGGAGGCGGAGGCGGAGGTGCCCGCCTTCCGGAAGGCGCAGGAAGCGGTGCGGGACCGCCTCTACTTCGAGCCGGCGGTCCGGCTCGCCAAGCTGGACGGCCTCGGCACGCTGGGCCAGTTCGTCTACTTCGACGCGATGGTCTTCCACGGCCCCGACACCGACGCGGACGGTTTCTACGCCCTGCGCGAGCGCACCCTGAAGCAGGCGAAGACGCCCGCCGCGGGCGGTTTCGAGAAGAAGTACCTGAACGCCTTCCTCGACATCCGCCGCGAGGCCATGCTCACCCGGTACCCGGACGGCGACACCTCCCGCGTCGACACGGCCCAGCGCCGGTTCCTGGAGGCCGGGAACCTGGGCCTGGACACCCCGCTGGTATGGGAGATGTACGGGGACCACTACCGGCTCCCCTGACCATGCGGAGGCGCCTGCCCGGTCGTCCGGTCGGGGACTGGGGGGCAGGCGCCACCAGGTGTTCCGTACGCCGTTGTACGGGACGCATGTGAGGGACCGTCAGGTCACCTTGTGCACCGCTCGTCAGACCGTCAGCGAGCGGTCCGTCGGGCGGATCGGGGCCGGCAGCTCGCTCGCCCCGGTGAGGAAGCGGTCGCAGCCGCGGGCGGCCGAGCGGCCCTCCGCGATCGCCCACACGATGAGCGACTGGCCGCGGCCGGCGTCACCGGCGACGAACACACCCGGCACGTTGGTCTGGAAGTCGGCGTCACGGGCGATGTTACCGCGCTCGTCGAGGTCCAGGCCGAACTGCTCGACCAGGCCGTTGTCCCGGTCGGTGCCGGTGAAGCCCATGGCGAGGGTGACGAGCTGGGCCGGGATCTTGCGCTCGGTGCCCGGCTTCGGGGTGAGCCTGCCGTCGACGAACTCGACCTCGCTCAGGTGCAGCCACTGGACGTTGCCGTCCTCGTCGCCCTCGAAGTGGGTGGTGGAGACGGAGTAGACCCGCTCACCGCCCTCCTCGTGCGCGGACGTGACCTTGTAGAGCATGGGGAAGGTCGGCCACGGCTGGGAGGCCGGGTCCCGCTCCTCGTTCGGGCGGGGCATGATCTCCAGCTGGGTGACGGAGGCCGCGCCCTGGCGGTGGGCGGTGCCCACGCAGTCGGCGCCGGTGTCGCCGCCGCCGATCACGACGACGTGCTTGCCCTCGGCGGTGATCGGCGGGGAGACGTAGTCGCCCTCCTGCACCTTGTTGGCCAGCGGCAGGTACTCCATGGCCTGGTGGATGCCCTTGAGCTCGCGGCCCGGCACCGGCAGGTCGCGGGCGGTCGTCGCGCCGACGGCGAGGACCACGGCGTCGTACCGCTTGCGCAGCGCGGTGGCCGGCATGTCACGGCCGATCTCCACGCCGGTGCGGAACTTGGTGCCCTCCGCGCGCATCTGCTCGATGCGGCGGTTGATGTGCCGCTTCTCCATCTTGAACTCGGGGATGCCGTAGCGCAGCAGGCCGCCGATGCGGTCGGCGCGCTCGTACACCGCGACCGTGTGGCCGGCCCGGGTCAGCTGCTGGGCGGCGGCCAGGCCCGCGGGGCCCGAGCCGACGACCGCGACGGTCTTGCCGGAGAGGCGCTCGGGGACCTGCGGGGCGACGTCACCGGTCTCCCACGCCTTGTCGATGATCGAGACCTCGACGTTCTTGATGGTGACCGGCGGCTGGTTGATGCCGAGCACGCACGCCGACTCGCACGGAGCCGGGCACAGGCGGCCGGTGAACTCCGGGAAGTTGTTGGTGGCGTGCAGCCGCTCGGAGGCGGCGCCCCAGTCCTCGCGGTAGGCGTAGTCGTTCCACTCGGGGATGAGGTTGCCCAGCGGACAGCCGTTGTGGCAGAACGGGATGCCGCAGTCCATGCAGCGGCTGGCCTGCTTGCTGATGATCGGCAGCAGGGAGCCGGGGACGTAGACCTCGTTCCAGTCCTTCTTCCGCTCCTCGACCGGACGGGACCTGGCGACCTCGCGGCCGTGGTTCAGAAAGCCCTTCGGGTCAGCCATTGATCGCCGCCTCCATCATCTTCTCGGTGATCTCGGTCTCGGTCAGACCGGCTCGCTCGGCGGCGTCCTTGGCGGCGAGCACTGCCTTGTACGTGCTGGGGATGATCTTGCTGAAGCGCTCCACAGCGGTGTCCCACTCGGCGAGCAGCTTCTCGGCGACGGTGGAGCCCGTCTCCTCCTGGTGGCGGCGGACGACGTCGTGCAGCCACTGCTTGTCGGCGTCGTCCAGGGGGCCCACGGCGTCCAGGTTGCCGGCGTTGACGTTGTCGCGGTCGAGGTCGATGACGTAGGCGATGCCGCCGGACATGCCGGCCGCGAAGTTGCGTCCCGTCTCGCCGAGGACGACCGCGTGTCCGCCGGTCATGTACTCGCAGCCGTGGTCGCCCACGCCCTCGGAGACGACCGTCGCGCCGGAGTTGCGGACGCAGAACCGCTCACCGGTCCGGCCGCGCAGGAACAGCTCGCCGCCGGTCGCGCCGTACGCGATCGTGTTGCCCGCGATGGTCGAGTACTCGGCGAGGTGGTCGGCCGCGCGGTCCGGGCGGACCACGATCCGGCCGCCGGACAGGCCCTTGCCGACGTAGTCGTTGGCGTCGCCCTCCAGGCGCAGCGTGACACCGCGCGGGACGAAGGCGCCGAAGGACTGGCCGGCGGAGCCGGTGAAGGTGATGTCGATGGTGTCGTCGGGCAGGCCCGCGCCGCCGAACTTCTTCGTCACCTCGTGGCCGAGCATGGTGCCGACCGTGCGGTTGATGTTGCGGATGGCGACCTGGGCGCGCACCGGCTGGACGTCCTCGGCGCCGGACGCGGCGAGGGCGTCGGCGGCGAGCTTGATCAGCTCGTTGTCGAGCGCCTTCTCCAGGCCGTGGTCCTGGGCGACGACCTGGTGGCGGACGGCGCCCTCGGGCAGCTCGGGCACGTGGAACAGCGGGGCCAGCTCCAGGCCCTGCGCCTTCCAGTGGTTCACCGCGCGGGTCACGTCGAGCACCTCGGCGTGGCCGACGGCCTCCTCGATGGAGCGGAAGCCCAGCTCGGCGAGGAGCTCGCGGACCTCCTCGGCGATGAACGTGAAGAAGTTCACGATGTACTCGGCCTTGCCGGAGAACCGGTCCCGCAGGACGGGGTTCTGGGTGGCGATGCCGACCGGGCAGGTGTCCAGGTGGCAGACGCGCATCATGACGCAGCCGGAGACGACCAGCGGGGCGGTGGCGAAGCCGAACTCCTCGGCGCCGAGCAGCGCGGCGATGACCACGTCACGGCCGGTCTTGAGCTGGCCGTCGGTCTGGACGACGATCCGGTCGCGCAGGCCGTTGAGCAGCAGGGTCTGCTGGGTCTCGGCGAGGCCGAGCTCCCAGGGGCCGCCGGCGTGCTTCAGCGAGGTGAGCGGGGAGGCGCCCGTGCCGCCGTCGTGGCCGGAGATCAGGACGACGTCCGCGTGCGCCTTGGAGACGCCCGCGGCGACGGTGCCGACGCCGACCTCGGAGACCAGCTTGACGTGGATGCGCGCCTTCGGGTTGGCGTTCTTCAGGTCGTGGATGAGCTGGGCGAGGTCCTCGATGGAGTAGATGTCGTGGTGCGGCGGCGGGGAGATGAGCCCCACGCCCGGCGTCGAGTGCCGGGTCTTCGCCACCCACGGGTAGACCTTGTGGCCGGGCAGCTGGCCGCCCTCGCCGGGCTTGGCGCCCTGGGCCATCTTGATCTGGATGTCGTCGGAGTTGACCAGGTACTCGGAGGTCACGCCGAAGCGGCCGGAGGCGACCTGCTTGATGGAGGAGCGGCGGGCCGGGTCGTACAGGCGCTCCGGGTCCTCGCCGCCCTCACCGGTGTTGGACTTGCCGCCGAGCTGGTTCATGGCGATGGCGAGGGTCTCGTGCGCCTCGCGGGAGATGGAGCCGTACGACATGGCGCCGGTGGAGAACCGCTTGACGATCTCGGAGACCGGCTCGACCTCGTCGACCGGGATCGGCTGCCGGTCGGACGTGAAGCCGAACAGGCCGCGCAGCGTCATCAGGCGCTCGGACTGCTCGTTCACCCGCTCGGTGTACTTCTTGAAGATGTCGTAGCGGCCGGAGCGCGTGGAGTGCTGGAGGCGGAAGACCGTCTCCGGGTCGAACAGGTGCGGCTCGCCCTCGCGGCGCCACTGGTACTCGCCGCCGATCTCCAGCGCGCGGTGCGCGGGGGCGATGCCGGAGGCGGGGTAGGCCTTGGCGTGGCGGGCGGCGACCTCCTGGGCGACGACGTCGATGCCGACGCCGCCGATCTTGGTGGCGGTGCCGTTGAAGTACTTCTCCACGAAGGCGTCCTCGAGGCCGACGGCCTCGAAGACCTGGGCGCCGCGGTAGGAGGCGACCGTGGAGATGCCCATCTTGGACATGACCTTCAGGACGCCCTTGCCGAGGGCGTAGATGAGGTTGCGGATGGCCTTCTCGGGCTCGATGTCCGGCAGGAAGGTGCCCGCGCGGACCAGGTCCTCGACGGACTCCATCGCCAGGTACGGGTTGACGGCGGCGGCGCCGTAGCCGATGAGCAGGGCGACGTGGTGGACCTCGCGGACGTCGCCGGCCTCGACCAGCAGGCCCACCTGGGTGCGCTGCTTGGTGCGGATGAGGTGGTGGTGGACGGCCGCGGTGAGCAGCAGCGACGGGATCGGCGCGTGCTCGGCGTCGGAGTGCCGGTCGGACAGGACGATCAGCCGGGCGCCGTTCTCTATGGCGGCGTCGGCCTCGGCGCAGATGTCCTCGATGCGTGTCGCGAGCGCGTCGCCGCCGCCGGAGACCCGGTACAGGCCGGAGAGGGTCGCGGCCTTGAAGCCGGGCATGTCGCCGTCGGCGTTGATGTGGATGAGCTTGGCCAGCTCGTCGTTGTCGATCACCGGGAAGGGCAGGACGACGCTACGGCAGGAGGCTGCGGTCGGCTCCAGCAGGTTGCCCGACGGGCCCAGCGGGGAGCGCAGGGAGGTGACCAGTTCCTCGCGGATCGCGTCCAGCGGCGGGTTGGTGACCTGGGCGAAGAGCTGGGTGAAGTAGTCGAAGAGCAGGCGCGGGCGCTCGCTCAGCGCGGCGATCGGCGAGTCGGTGCCCATCGAGCCGATCGGCTCGGCGCCGGCCTTGGCCATCGGCGCGATCAGGACCCGCAGCTCCTCCTCGGTGTAGCCGAAGGTCTGCTGGCGGCGGGTGACCGAGGCGTGGGTGTGCACGATGTGCTCGCGCTCGGGCAGGTCGGGCAGCTCGATCTCGCCGGCCTCGAGCCACTCCGCGTAGGGGTGCTCGGCGGCGAGCCCGTCCTTGATCTCGTCGTCCTCGATGATGCGGTGCTCGGCGGTGTCCACCAGGAACATCCGGCCGGGCTGGAGGCGGCCCTTGCGGACGACCTTCGCCGGGTCGATGTCGAGGACGCCGACCTCGGAGCCGAGGACGACCAGACCGTCGTCGGTGACCCAGTAGCGGCCGGGGCGCAGGCCGTTGCGGTCGAGTACGGCGCCGACCTGGGTGCCGTCGGTGAAGGTGACGCAGGCGGGGCCGTCCCAGGGCTCCATCATCGTGGAGTGGTACTGGTAGAAGGCGCGCCGGGCCGGGTCCATGGAGTCGTGGTTCTCCCACGCCTCCGGGATCATCATCAGCACGGAGTGCGGCAGCGAGCGCCCGCCCAGGTGCAGGAGCTCCAGGACCTCGTCGAAGGAGGCGGAGTCGGAGGCGTCGGGCGTGCAGACCGGGAAGATCCGCTCGAGTTCCTTGCCGGTGCCGAACAGGTCGGAGACGAGCTGGGACTCGCGGGCGCGCATCCAGTTGCGGTTGCCCTTGACGGTGTTGATCTCACCGTTGTGCGCGACGAAGCGGTACGGGTGTGCGAGCGGCCACGACGGGAAGGTGTTCGTGGAGAAGCGGGAGTGCACCAGTGCGATCGCGGAGCCGAAGCGGCGGTCGGACAGGTCCGGGAAGAAGGGCTCGAGCTGGCCGGTGGTCAGCATGCCCTTGTAGACGATGGTCCGCGCGGAGAGCGACGGGAAGTAGATGCCCACCTCGCGCTCGGCGCGCTTGCGCAGGACGAACGCCTTGCGGTCGAGGTCGAGGCCCTTGAGTTCGCCGGCGGTGACGAAGATCTGCCGGAAGAGCGGCATCGTCGAGCGGGCGGTGGCGCCGAGCAGTTCGGGCGCGACCGGCACCTCGCGCCAGCCGAGGACGGTCAGGCCCTCGTCGGCGGCGATCTCCTCGATGCGGGCGACGGCGGCGTCGGCGCCGTCCTCCGGGAGGAAGGCGATGCCGACGGCGTAGCCGCCGGCCTCGGGCAGGTCGAATCCGGCCACCTCGCGGAAGAAGGCGTCCGGGACCTGGGAGAGGATTCCGGCGCCGTCGCCGGAGTCCGGCTCGGAACCGGTGGCACCGCGGTGTTCGAGGTTGCGCAGGACCGTGAGGGCCTGGTCCACCAGGGTGTGGGACGCCTCGCCGGTGAGGGTGGCGACGAAGCCGACGCCGCAGGCGTCGTGCTCGTTGCGGGGGTCGTACATACCCTGCGCAGCAGGGCGAGCATCCATGAAAGACCAGCTCAGGCGGTCGTTCGCGGAATGCTGGGACGGCTGGCGCGGCGTACGCATCGGCTCTCCCGTCGTCGTCATGTGGCATGTGCAAGGTGCCGAGGGACGACGTTGGCCCTCTGCGTGGTGCAAAATTTCGTGCAGGTTACATGATGGAGCGGTTCTCGGAAACCGGGATAATCCGTTCCAGCATGCGGACACCACATGGGTCGCGGTGAGGTTCCGCGCCTGATGGTGGAAGCCATGGGGACCGGTCGGACAGATCGATGTCCCTCGCGGTCCGGTGGCGGGAAAAGGCTCCTTCGCCCGACCCGCGGGGCGCGCTGTCGGCCTCTTTGCCCACAGCGCTTACGGCTCATGCCCAGTGGCCATGCGCCCGAAACCAGCACGTTACGACTACTTATGCGGCCCAACGCATAAGTGCGAGTCGCATTATCCTACGGCCGTTCCGAACAGTGTGCCCAGGGTGTACGTCACACCGGCCGCCGCGCCACCGAGGGCGAGCTGCCGCAGGCCGCTGTACCACCAGCTCCGCGCCGTCACCTTGGCCACCACCGCACCGCACAGGAAGAGCCCGAGCAGCGCCAGCAGCACGGCGGGCCACAGGCTGCTCGCGCCGAGCAGATACGGCAGTACGGGCAGCAGGGCGCCCAGCGCGAAGGAGCCGAAGCTGGACACGGCGGCGACGGTGGGCGAGGGCAGGTCGGAGGGGTCGATGCCGAGTTCCTCGCGGGCGTGGATCTCCAGCGCCTGCTCGGGGTCCCGGGAGAGCTGCCGGGCGACCTCGCGGGCCAGCCCGGGCTCGACGCCGCGCGACGCGTAGAGAGCGGCGAGCTCGGCCTCCTCGTCCTTGGGGTGCTTGCGCAGCTCACGCCGCTCGACGTCGAGCTCGGCCTCGACCAGCTCACGCTGGGAGGCGACGGAGGTGTACTCGCCGGCCGCCATGGAGAAGGCGCCGGCGGCCAGACCGGCGAGGCCGGTGAGCACGACGGTCTGCTGACCGACCGCCCCTCCGGCGACACCGGTCATCAGGGCGAGGTTGGAGACCAGTCCGTCCATCGCGCCGAAGACCGCGGGGCGCAGCCAGCCGCCGTTCACGTCCCGGTGCGTGTGGTTGTCGCGGTGCGCCTCGTGCAGCGTCGCCTCGGTCTCGATGATGGCCATGCCTGTGTCCCCCACAGTTCCTCTTTGGACAAGTTCTATTATTCGACAACACCCAACGTACGCCTCCTCATTCCGTCCCGCCAGCAAGGAAAGGCTGGGCTAACCTGCGGTTTTGCATGGTTTGCTCGTTTGCGTGGATGGGTGCGCAGATGTCGACCGGGTGACGCTGGGGCCGGTGAGGCTGCGCCGGGCACCGAGCCGGGGACAGATGCGCAAAGGGCTCCGCGCCTCTCGGGGCGCACCTGAGAGGAGAGCCGCGTATGGCATCGACCGCCCGCATCCCCTCTGTCCCGGCTGTCCCGACCGGCCCGGCCGGCCCGCCTGTTCCGACCGGCCCGGCGCCCGGGGACACCCTCGGGCGCCGTGAGCGGGCGCGCGGCGCGCTGCTCGGCCTGGCCGTCGGCGACGCGCTGGGCGCCCCGGCCGAGAACATGAAGCCCTCCGACATCCGCGCGCGGTGGGGCCGCATCACGGGGTACGTGACGGAGCACCCGGCGGGCACGGACGACACCGAGTACGCGATCTTCTCCGGCCTGCTGCTGGCCCGGCACGGCTCCGCGCTCACCCCGGCGCACGTCGACGCGGCCTGGCACGAGTGGATCGCGGACCGCGCGGAGGGCCCCTTCCGGGGCGCCGGCTTCAGCGAGCGCGGCACGCTGGAGAACCTGCGCCGGGGGCTGGCGGCGCCGATCTCCGCCCAGCACCGGCACGCCTGGAGCGACGGGCTGGCGATGCGGGCGGCTCCCCACGGGGTGTTCGCGGCCGGCCGTCCCGACGAGGCGGCCCGGCTGGCGGCGATCGACGGTTCGGTCAGCCACGACGGCGAGGGCATCTACGGCGGCCAGGCGGTCGCGGCGGGCGTCGCGGCGGCGATGGCCGGGGCGCCGGTGGTCGCGGTCGTGGCCTCGGCCCTGGCGGTCGTCCCGGACGACTCCTGGACCGCCCGCTCACTGCGCCGCGCCGTGACCGCCGCCCACCTGGGCGAACGCGCGGTCCGCGCGGCGGTGGTGATCGGCGGCTACCCGTGGACGGACCTGGCCCCCGAGGCGGTCGCCCTCGCCTTCGGCGCCTACGCGGCGGCCGACGGCGACTTCGAACAGGCGGTGCTGACGGCCGTCAACATGGGCCGCGACGCGGACACCACGGCGGCGGTGGCCGGCGCCCTGGCGGGCGCGACCCGGGGCGCCGCGGCGATCCCGCCGGCCTGGTCGTCCGCCATCACCCCGGCCCGCGGCACCTGCCTCCCGACCATGGCGGGCCACCACATCCTGGACATCGCGGACCTGCTGACGCCGGAGGCGCCCAGATGATCCCCCTGACCGAGACACAACCCACCCCCACGAAGAGCACCCCACCCGAGGCCGCCGACGGCGAGACGACCCCACAGGGGCCACCCGCACCCGACGACGAATGCCGCACGGGTGGTGCGGGTGGGAACATCCGGGCCGAAGGCGAAACCGAGGCCGAAAGCCCCGCCCGACCGCCGCAGGCACGAACCGAGGCCGTCGAGACCGCGCCGCGGGCGAGAATCGAGGGCCTCCTCCTCGGCCTCGCCGCAGGCGACGCCGCCGGCTGGCCCGCCGCCCGCCACCGGGCGGCACGGATGCCCGAGTGGACCAGACGCCTCACCCGTGAACTGGACACCTTCGCGGAGCAGAACGCGACGACCACCCTCCCCGTCCCCATCGCCCTCAACCAGCCTTCCGAACCCCTGCGCCTGGGCCCCTCCGACGACGCCGAATGGGCGGCCTTCGCCGCGGAGGCCGTCCTCCGCGCCGGGGACGACACCGCCTTCGGCGACCTGAGCCGGGAGCGCCGCACCCGCGCGGCGATCGACCTGACCTGGAACACCGTCGCCGGCGAGGTCGCCGCGGCGGCGGACCGCGCCCCCGAGACGGAGTCCGCCGTACTCCCCCTGCGCGCCCGCATCTCCGTCCGGGCCGGCCTCGGAAACCTCGCCACCGGCCTGCGCCCGCCCGCCACCGGCCACGACAATCCCCATTACTTCGACGACGCCGCCTGCGTACGCGCCTGTGTGCTGGCCGTGGCCCACCCGGGCGACCCACGGGCCGCCGCCGACCTCGCGGAGTTCGACGCCCGCTACACCCAGGACGGCGACGGCGTGCACGGCGCCCGCGCCATGGCCGCCGCCGTCTCCCTGGCCCTCACCGGCGCGGACCCGCACACCTGCGTGGCGGCGGCCTGCGCCGAGCTGCCCGAGGACACGGAGATCGGCCGCAACGCCCGGTACGCCCTGAAGCTCGCGGCGGACGCCGACAGCGCCTTCGCCCTCGTACCACCGCTGGAGCACCAGATCGTCGACCACGTCTACAGCTACGGCGTCGCCGCCGCCGAGACCGTCCCCGTCGCCCTCGCCCTCGCCACCGCCGCCCACGGCCGGATCGCGGAGGCGGTCCCCGCGGCGGCCTGTCTGTCCCGGGTCGCGGACTCCGCCCCGGCGCTCGTCGGCGCCCTCACCGGCGCGCTGGGCGGCGGGGCCGCGATCCCGGGGACGTGGCGGGAGAGCTGCCGCACCCTCTCCGGCTGCGTACTCCCCCGGCTCACCGGCACGGACCTGGTGGAACTCGCCGGACTCCTGGAAGCCGCACAACCGGCCCCGGCGGGGGGATGATTCGGTCATGACGCGCGAAAAGGCGGAAAAGAGCGACCAGGGCCCGCCCCTGGACGAGCGGATCACCGGTGCTCTCGTCGGAGCGGCCGTCGGCGACGCCCTCGGCGGGCCGGTCGAGGGGTACTCCCCCGAGCAGATCGTCGAGCGCCACGGCGGGCGCGTGCACGGCGTCGTCGGCCCGTGGAACGGCGACGCGTGGCGCACCGCCCGCCCCATCGCGCCGTACCACAAGGGCGACGGCCACGTCACCGACGACACCCTGATGACGCACGCGCTGATCCGGGTGTACGCGACGGTCCGCGACCACCTGGACGCCTACGCCGTCGCCGACCACCTGGTCCCGGACCTGATGACGAACCCGCGCTGGATCCCGGAGCTGGAGGCGGAGGCGCTCCCGCTGCAGCGGATCTTCCTCGCCGAGAAGTGGCTCGTGGCCCGCCTGCACTACGGCCACGTCGACCCGCGCGAGGCCGGCACCGGCAACATCGTCAACTGCGGTGCCGCGATGTACATGGCCCCGGTCGGCCTGGTCAACGCCGCCCACCCGGCCGCCGCCTACGCCGAGGCGCTGGATGTCGCGGGCGCGCACCAGTCGTCGTACGGCAGGGAGGCGGCCGGGGTCCTCGCGGCGGCCGTGGCGGCGGCGTGCGCGCCGGGCGCGACGGCGGACTCGGTGGTCGCCGCGTGTCTGTCGTCGGCGAAGGACGGCACGCGGGCGGCGATCGAGAAGGTCTGCGACGTCGCCTCGCGGTACACGGACTTCGAGTCGGCGCTGGGTCCGCTGCGGGAGGCGGTGGCGCCGTACGACACGGTCGGCCCCGACTACCGCTCCCCCTCCCTGGGCGCCCGCCGCCCGTCGCGGCTGCACGCCGTCGAGGAGCTCCCGGTGGCGCTCGGCATGCTGGTGGTGGCCGGCGGCGACTTCCGCCATGCGGTCCTCGGCGCGGTGAACTACGGCCGCGACTGCGACTCCATCGCCACGATGGCCGGCGCGGTGGCCGGCGCGCTCGGCTCACCGGTCCCCGAGAGCTGGGCCAAGACGGTGGCGGAGGCCAGCCGCCTCGACCTGTGGGAACCGGCGGCCACCCTCACCGCCGTGACGCGCGAGATCTTCGTACGCGACGTCCAGCGCCGCCGCGCGCACGAGCGGGCGTTCGCGGACCTGGGAGGCCCCGGATGCTCCGACTGACCTGGGTCCAGCCGGAGGACCTGATCGGCCACGAGCTGCGCCAGGCGTCCCAGGACGGCCGCGAACCCTCCGCCGTCGCCGCCCGCTGGCACGCGGCGGGCGGCCCCGAGGCCCCGCTCCACGCGGGCGCGTCCCCGGAACCGGCCTCCCCCTACCTCCGCCTCCTGGCCACCGACCTCCTCGACGAACTCGCCGACCTCCCCAGCGCCTTGGCGGACGACGAACCGACCGACCTGACCAGAATCAAGTCCCTGTGCCCCGACTGGCCCGTGACCGCGGGCGATCGTCCCGCCCGGGGCGATGGGGGTCCCCTCACTCGAGCGGAGCCGAGAGCCGGGGAGGGCGGGCGACGGGAGTCCCCCCGCCCGAGCGGAGCCGAGAGCGGGGCAGGCACCCCCCGAACGCCGGGCCGCGCGACCCGCCCCCGCCCGGCGTCCCCCGCCGCCCTGGAAGCCGCCTGGCTCGGCAGAGCGGTCGGCTGCCTCCTGGGCAAACCGGTGGAGAAGCTCCCCCTCACCGCCATCCGCCAACTGGCCCGGGCCACCGGCAACTGGCCCCTCACCACGTACTTCACCGCTCACGGCGTCCCGGACGACCTCCTCACCCGCCACCCCTGGAACCGCCGCTCCGCGACCACCTCCCTCGCCGAGAACATCGACGGCATGCCCGAGGACGACGATCTCAACTACCCCCTCCTGAACCTCCTCGTCCTCCAACGCCACGGCCGCGCCTTCACCCCCACCGACGTGGCCCGGGTCTGGCTGGACGAACTCCCCGCAGGGCGTACCTTCACCGCCGAACGCGTCGCCTACCGCAACCTCCTCAGCGGTCTGGAACCGCCACTGACCGCCCGCCACCACAACCCCTTCCGCGAGTGGATCGGCGCCCTGATCCGCGCCGACGTGCACGGCTGGACCAATCCCGGCGACCCGGCCGCCGCCGCCGAGCAGGCCCACCGCGACGCCACCCTCACCCACACCGCCAACGGCGTCTACGCGGCGATGTTCACGGCGGCCGTCATCGCCACCGCCGCCACCGGAGACCACGACGTCCACGCCTGTCTGCGCACCGGCCTCACCGTCGTCCCGCCCCGCTCCCGCCTCGCCCGGGCCGTCCACCGGGCCATTCGGCTCGCGCACGAGCACACCGACTTCGACACCGTCGTCGACGTCCTGCACAGCACCTACGCCGCCACCCACCACTGGGTGCACGCCGTCCCCAACACCGCTCTGATCGCCGCCGCCCTCACCCACGCCGACGGCGACTTCACCGGCTCGATCCGCCGCGCGGTGTCCGGCGGCTGGGACACCGACTCCAACGGCGCGACGGCCGGCAGCATCGCCGGCCTGCTCGCCGGTTCGCCCCGTGCCCTCCCCGAACGCTGGACGGCCCCGCTGAAGAACCGCCTGGCCACCTCCGTCGGCGACTTCCACGGCACCGGCTTCGACACCCTGGCCCATCTGACCCACCTGGAGGCCACCCGCCCATGACGCCGTACGACGATCCCGCCCCCGCCCCGACCGGCCCCCCGCTGACCGGACTGCGCGTCCTGGACCTCGCCACCCTCTTCGCCGGCCCCCTCGCCGCGACCCTGCTCGGCGACTTCGGCGCGGAGGTCGTCAAGGTCGAGCACCCGAGGAAACCGGACCCCTCCCGCGGCCACGGCCCGTCGAAGAACGGCATCGGCCTGTGGTGGAAGATGCTCGGCCGCAACAAACGCACCATCACCCTCGACCTGTCCACGCGCGGCGGACAGGCCACCCTGCTGCGCCTCGCCGGGACCGCCGACGTGATCATCGAGAACTTCCGCCCCGGCACCCTGGAGAAGTGGGACCTGGGCTGGCCCGAGCTGTCCGCCGTCAACCCCCGGCTGATCCTGGTCCGGGTCACCGGCTTCGGCCAGTTCGGCCCGTACGCGCACCGCCCCGGCTTCGGCACCCTCGCCGAGGCGATGAGCGGCTTCGCCGCGATCACCGGCGAACCGGACGCACCGCCCACCCTCCCCCCGTTCGGCCTGGCGGACTCCATCGCGGGCCTGACCACGGCGTACGCCGTCATGACCGCGCTCGCCGGCCGGGACCGCACGGGAGAGGGCCAGGTCGTCGACATGGCGCTGATCGAGCCGATCCTCACCGCGCTCGGCCCCCAGCCCACCTGGTACGACCAGCTCGGCCACGTCCAGCCCCGTACCGGCAACCGCTCCCAGAACAACGCCCCGCGCGGCACCTACCGCACCGCCGACGGCACCTGGGTCGCCGTCTCCACCTCGGCCCAGTCGATCGCCGAGCGCGTGATGGTGCTGGTGGGCCGGCCCGACCTGCTCGACGAACCCTGGTTCGCCACCGGCGAGGACCGGGCCCGGCACGCGGACGTGCTGGACGAGGCGGTCGGCGGCTGGATCTCCCGGCACACCCGCGCCGACGTGCTGGCCGCCTTCGAGAAGGCGGAGGCGGCCGTCGCCCCCGTCCAGGACGTACGGGACGTGATGACGGACCCGCAGTACCAGGCCCTGGACACGATCACCACGGTCGACGACCCCGAGCTGGGCCCGCTGCGCATGCAGAACGTCCTCTTCCGGCTCTCCGGCACCCCGGGGGCGATCCGCTGGGCGGGCCGCCCGCACGGCGCGGACACCGAGGAGGTCCTGACCGAGCTGGGCCTCACGCCCGACGACCTCGCTGAGCTCCGCGCGGAGGGCGCCCTGTGACGGGCTCCCCGCTGACCTGGCTGTACGCCCCCGGCGACCGTCCTCCCGTGGTGGCGAAGGCGCTCGCCTCCGGCGCCGACGTGGTGGTCATCGACCTGGAGGACGCGGTCGCCCCCGACCGCAAGGCCTACGCCCGCTCCGCCACCGCCGAGCTGCTGCGCGACCCCCAGCCGGTCCCGGTCCACGTCCGCGTCAACGCCCTGTCCGGCCCCTGGGGCCGCGCCGACCTCGCGGCCGTCGCGCACGCCCCCGGCCTGTCCGGTCTGCGCCTGCCCAAGGTGTCGTCCCCGTCCGACGTCGTACGCGTCGCCCGGCGCACCGTGTCCGCCCACGGCGGCGCACTGCCCCTGTACGCCCTCCTGGAGACGGCCCTCGGCATCGAACGCGCCCATGCCGTGGCCACCGCCCACCCGTCCCTGCGCGGTATCGCCATCGGTGAGGCGGACCTACGGGCCGACCTGGGCGTACGCGACGACGCTGGCCTCGACTGGTCCCGCTCCCGGGTGGTCGTCGCCGCGCGTGCGGCGGGCCTGGCCCCGCCCACCCAGTCCGTCCACCCCGACATCCGCGACCTGGACGGCCTGGCCGCCTCCTGCGCCCACGGCCGCGCCCTGGGCTTCCTGGGCCGCGCCGCCATCCACCCCCGCCAGCTCCCGGTCATCGAGCGCGCCTACCTCCCCACGGAGGAGGAGATCGAACAGGCGGAGACCATCCTCAAGGCGGCAGCCTCCGACCAGGGCGCCCAGGCCCTCCCCAACGGCACCTTCATCGACACGGCAGTGGTGAAAGCAGCCCAGAGAACCCTCTCCCTGACCACCAGACCCTGACCTACCCATAAACGGCGGACAGCCGCGCCGCCCCCATCCTCGCAATCCGCGGGCAGTCGTGCCGCAGGGCGGCACGGGTGGGCTGGGGGTCCCCCCTCTGGGGGAGGCACCCCGCGAACGCCGGGCTGCGTGAACCGCCCCCGCCCCACACACGCCGAGGGCGCCCGGAAAACCCGGGCGCCCTCGGTGTCGTACAGCGAACCGTCAGCTCTTCTTCGCCGACCCGGCCCCGTCCTTGGCGTCCTCGCCCGCGTCCGACGACTCGCCCTCGTCCTTCTTCTCCACGCCCTCGGCGGAGTCGCCCTCGGCCTTCTCCACGCCCTCGGCGGAGTCGCCCTCGGCCCCATCCGCCTCACCGCCGGAGGCACCCTCACCGCCGGAGGCACCCGGCTCCACCACGTCCTCCCGCCCCGGCCGCTTCCGCACCGACAGCACGATGTACAGCACCGCCAGCAGGAACACCAGGAGCGCCGTCCAGTTGTTCAGCCGCAGACCGAGGATGTGGTGCGCCTCGTCGACGCGCATGTACTCGATCCAGAACCGCCCCGCGCAGTACCCGGCGACGTACAGCGCGAACGCCCGCCCGTGCCCGAGCTTGAACCGCCGGTCCGCCCAGATCACCAGCAGCGCCACACCGACGCACCACAGCGACTCGTACAGGAACGTCGGGTGGTACGTCCCCGGCTCCCGCCCGGCGGCGGAGGAGGTGATCTCCACGGCCCACGGCACGTCGGTGGGCCGCCCGTACAGCTCCTGGTTGAACCAGTTGCCCCAGCGTCCGATCGCCTGGGCGAAGGCGATGCCCGGCGCGATGGCATCGGCGTAGGCGGGCAGCGGGATGCCACGGCGCCGGCAGCCGATCCAGGCGCCCAGCGCACCGAGGGCGATCGCGCCCCAGATGCCGAGGCCGCCCTCCCAGATCTTGAAGGCGTCCACCCAGTCACGGCCCTCGCTGAAATACAGCTGGTAGTCCGTGATCACGTGGTAGAGCCGGCCGCCGATCAGGCCGAAGGGCACGGCCCAGACAGCGATGTCGGCCACCGTGCCGGCCCGCCCGCCCCGGGCGATCCAGCGCTTGTTGCCGAGCCAGACGGCAACGAAGACGCCGATGATGATGCAGAACGCGTAGCCGCGCAGCGGAACGGGGCCGAGGTACAGCACCCCGCTCGACGGGCTGGGAATGTAGGCAAGTTCCATGGCAGGGTCGACGCTACCGTGCCGGACCGGCCGCACGGCAGGCAGCCCGGCTACGGCTCCATAACAGGACCGTCGGATCGTCGGTCCGGGGCGTCACTGTCCCTTGTTGGCCTCCTCGACCATCCGCTTGAACTTCTCGGGGGTCATCGAGCGGTCCTGGTTGATGTTCCTGCCCTCGTACAGCACCGTCGGCGTGCCGCTGAAGCCGCCCTTCTGGAACGCCTCGTGGGACTTGGCGACCCAGCTGTTGTGCGTGCCGTCCTCGACGCAGGTGCGGAAGGCGGGGGTGTCGAGTCCGTCGACCTTGCCGGCCAGCTCGATCAGCTTGCCGCCGTCGGCGAAGGCGTCGTCGCTCTCCGGCGGCTGGTTCTCGAACAGCACGTCGTGGTACGCGGCGAACTTCCCGGCGTCCTGGGCGCAGGCGGCGGCGTTGGCCGCGTTGCGGGAGCCGGTGCCGCCCAGGCCGTTGTCGATCAGTGTGACCAGGTGGTACTCCACCTTCAGCTGCCCGGATCCGGTCAGCTCGTGGATGGTGGGGCTGTAGTTCTGCTCGAAGACCTTGCAGGCCGGGCAGCGGAAGTCCTCCCACACGGTGAGGGTGGCCTTGGCGCTCTCCTTGCCGACCGGGATGGCGAGGCCGTCCTTGCCCAGGGCCCCGGAGGGCGCCACGACGGGGCCGGACGCCTCGCTCTCGTCGTCCCCGCCCGAACTGGCGGCGATGACACCGATCACCGCCGCGAGCCCCAGGACACAGAGCACGCTCGCGCCCACGATCAGGGCACGGCGTCGCTTCTCCGCCTTCTTCCGCTTCTCTCGCTCGTCCGCCATCCGCTCCCGGGCGGTGCGCTTTCCCTCACGGTTCTTCTCGCTCACACCCGCAGAACGAACCGGGGAGGCGCACAGCGCCTCCCCGGTCCCAGGACCACTCGTACGAGGGACCCGTACGACTATCCGCGGATCCCCCTGCCGGTTACGCCTTCCGGCGTACGCCCTCGGCCAGGTCACCGGCGAGTGCGCGGACGGCCTCGACGCCGGCGGCGGCGTCGGGGGCGTCCAGCATCCGCTTGACGAAGGCCGAGCCGACGATCACGCCGTCGGCGAAGCGGGCGACCTCGGCGGCCTGGGCGGGGTTGGAGACGCCGAGTCCGACGCAGACCGGGAGGTCGGTGGTGGCGCGGGTGCGCCCCACCAGGTCCTCGGCCTGCGCGCCGACCGACTCACGGGTGCCGGTGACGCCCATCAGGGAGGCGGCGTAGACGAAGCCGCTGCCGGCCGCGGTGATCTCGGCCAGCCGCTCGTCCTTGCTGCTGGGCGCGACCACGAAGACCGTGGCGAGCCCGTGCTTCTCCGCGTGCTCCCGCCACAGCGCCGACTCCTGGACCGGCAGGTCGGGCAGGATGCACCCGGCGCCGCCCGCCTCGGCCAGCTCGGCGGTGAACCGCTCCACGCCGTAGCGGTCGATGGGGTTCCAGTAGGTCATGACGAGGATCGGCTTGCCGGTGGCCGCGTGCGCCTCGCGGACCGTGCGCATCACGTCGGCGATCCTCACGCCGCCGCGCAGGGCGATGTCGTCGGCGGTCTGGATGACCGGGCCGTCGAGGACCGGGTCGCTGTGCGGCAGACCCACCTCCACGACGTCGGCGCCGCCGTCCAGGGCGGCCTTGACGGCCTCGATGCCGCCGTCCACGGTGGGGAACCCGGCCGGGAGGTAGGCGATGAGGGCGGAGCGGCCCTCGGCCTTCGCCGCGGCGAGGGTGTCGTCCAGCAGCCGCACGTTCCCGCTCACTTGGCGTCCCCCTCGATCTCGGCGGTGCCGGCCTCGTCGGCGGCGACCTCGGCGTCGGTGTCGTACAGCCCGAAGTAACGGGCGGCGGTGTCCATGTCCTTGTCGCCGCGGCCGGACAGGTTGACCACGATCAGCCCGTCCTCGCCCAGCTCCCTGCCGACCTCCAGGGCGCCGGCGAGGGCGTGGGCGCTCTCGATGGCCGGGATGATGCCCTCGGTGCGCGACAGCAGGCGCAGGGCCTGCATGGCGGCGTCGTCGGTCACCGCGCGGTACTCGCCGCGGCCGCTGTCCTTGAGGTAGGAGTGCTCGGGCCCGATGCCCGGGTAGTCCAGACCGGCCGAGATCGAGTACGGCTCGGTGATCTGGCCCTCGTCGTCCTGGAGGACGTACGACCGGGAGCCGTGCAGGATGCCGGGCTCGCCGGCGGTGAGGGTGGCCGCGTGCTCGCCGCTGTCGATGCCGTGTCCGGCGGGCTCGCAGCCGATGAGGCGTACGCCGGTGTCCGGGATGAAGGCGTGGAAGAGGCCGATGGCGTTGGAGCCGCCGCCGACGCAGGCGATCGCGGCGTCGGGCAGGCGTCCGGCGCGTTCCAGGAGCTGGCGGCGGGCCTCGACGCCGATGACGCGGTGGAAGTCGCGCACCATCGCCGGGAAGGGGTGCGGTCCCGCGACGGTGCCGAAGAGGTAGTGGGTGCGGTCGACGTTGGCGACCCAGTCGCGGAACGCCTCGTTGATGGCGTCCTTCAGGGTGCGGCTGCCGGACTTCACGGCGATGACCTCGGCGCCGAGCATCCGCATCCGGGCCACGTTGAGGGCCTGGCGCTGCGTGTCGATCTCACCCATGTAGATGGTGCACTCGAGGCCGAAGAGGGCGCAGGCGGTGGCGGTGGCCACGCCGTGCTGGCCGGCGCCGGTCTCGGCGATGACGCGGGTCTTGCCCATGCGCTTGGTGAGCAGGGCCTGACCGAGCACGTTGTTGATCTTGTGGGAGCCGGTGTGGTTCAGGTCCTCGCGCTTGAGGAAGATCCTTGCTCCACCTGCGTGTTCGGCGAAGCGGGGGACCTCGGTGAGCGCGCTCGGACGGCCGGTGTAGTGGGCCAGGAGGTCGTCGAGTTCACGGGCGAACTCGGGGTCGTGCTTGGCCTTGTCGTACTCGACGGCGACCTCGTCGACGGCGGCGACGAGGGCCTCGGGGATGAACTTGCCGCCGAAGGCACCGAAGTAGCCTTCGGCCGAGGGGACTTGACCCTCCGGGTCGGGGATGAAGAAGGTGCTGGGCATGCGGGTACCTCACGGTGAGTGTCGTTGGGACTAATCGCCGTGGGGGCGGGGTCGTCAGTCGGTCGCCGGCCGGTTGTGGCTGGTCGCGCTCACGCGACGGAGTCGCATATTCAGTACAGCCCCGCGCCCCTATGGGGCGCGCTGCCATCGCCGCCCGTTCACTTGTCCCGGCTCGTCGCCGATGACGTAGCGAACCCTGCGGCCGTGGACCCGGCGGGCGGGGGCACGGCAGCCACGGGGCCGGCAGCCGCGCGCGAGGCGGGCGTACGGGTCCCGGGCCGGGGTCGGCGAAAGGGTCATCGGGGTCAGCCTACCGGTGGATCAGCCGCGGCCGTGGCGGAGGGCCGGGTGTTCGCCCGCCGCCACCAGGTCGGAGACGGCCGTCTTCGGGTCCCTGCCGGTGACCAGGGACTCGCCCACCAGGACGGCGTCGGCGCCGGCGTTGGCGTAGGCGATGAGGTCGTGCGGGCCGCGGACGCCGGACTCGGCGACCTTGACGAGGTGCGCGGGGATCTCCGGGGCGACCCGCTCGAACGTGCCGCGGTCGACCTTCAGCGTCTTCAGGTTGCGCGCGTTGACGCCGATGACCTTGGCGCCCGCGTCGACCGCGCGCTCGACCTCGTCCTCGTCGTGCACCTCGACGAGCGGGGTGAGGCCGATGGACACGGCGCGCTCGATCAGCGACTCCAGGGCCGGCTGGTCGAGGGCCGCGACGATCAGCAGGGCGAGGTCGGCGCCGTACGCGCGGGCCTCCCAGAGCTGGTACGACGTGACGATGAAGTCCTTGCGCAGGACGGGGATGTCCACGCGCGCGCGGACGGCCTCCAGGTCGGCCAGCGAGCCGCCGAAGCGGCGCTGTTCGGTGAGGACGGAGATGACGGCGGCGCCGCCCGCCTCGTAGTCGGCGGCGAGTCCCGCCGGGTCGGCGATCGCGGCCAGCGCGCCCTTGGACGGGCTGGAGCGCTTGACCTCACAGATCACCTTGACGCCGTCACCGCGCAGGGCGGCCGCGCCGTCCTTGGCCGCGGGAGCCTTCGCCGCACGCTCCTTGAGCTCGTCGAGGCTGACGCGCGCCTGCCGCTCCGCGAGGTCGGCACGGACTCCGTCGATGATCTCGTCGAGCACACTCACGCGAGCGGCCCCCTTCCCTGCGGTCGGTCTTCACTGGTCACTGCGATGGTATCCGCAGCGGGGCGGATGCCTCGCATCCAGGTTGACGCCCCTCTCCCCACCTGGACTTTCGCTGGTCGATCAAGGATGCAGCCAGCCACCGAACGGCAGGTTCCGGACAACCGTGAACACCAGGAGCAGTGCTCCCAGGGACCACAGGAGCACCGGCGGCGGATCGATCCGCGGCGGCGGCCCGCCGCGTGCCGCGCGGACCACCCAGACGGTCCACAGCACGGCGCAGACGGCGTAGCCGAGGACGGCGGGCGCGTTGGCCTGGAGGGCGGCCGGGAGGTCGCCGTGGACGACGGCGTGCGCGCTGCGCAGCCCGCCGCAGCCGGGGCAGTACAGGCCGGTGAGGCGCAGCAGCGGGCAGGCGGGGTAGTGGCCGGGCTCGTTGGGGTCCACGGCCCCGACGTAGGCGAAGGCCCCGGCGACGGCGGCGAGCAGCCCCGCGGGGACGGCCAGTCGGGCCGCTCTGCCGGGAGGCGTTCCGGGGGTGGGAGCGTTCACGTCGTGCATTGTGCCCCGGACACGGCTCAGGGGCGGTTCCGGCGTCGTGCCGGACCGCCCCCGTGCGGAGTGCTCCGCCGTGCTCAGCCCTGGGCGCGGGCCGGCGCGCTGTCGCCGGTGACCTGGTGCACGGGGTGGTTGCTCTTCGGCTGGCCCATGCCCATCGAGCGCATGACGGCGCCGACGACACCGCCGAGGAGTACGACGCCGATGCTCGCCCAGAAGCCCACGGGCTGGTCCATCACCATGAACGCGCCACCGGCGCAGAAGCCGATGAAGGCGATGATGACACCGGTCCAGGCGGCCGGGGTGTGACCGTGGCTGCTGCCCGCCATTGCTTGCTCCTCGTTGCTGTGTACCTGTCTGAGCAGACGCTCTTTCTCATTGTCCCGCACGCGTGCGCCGGGGGTGAGCGGGGGTACCGCACCTCCCCCGCTCACCGCGGGCAGAGGGCGTGTTACGCGTTCGTCGGGTCCTCGCCCCTGTCCAGGGCCTTCCAGAGGTCCTCCGGGCGGTCGGGGTCGACGGAGGCGGGCCTGCGGCGTGGGCGGGGGGTGCCGCCTCGTTCGTAGCGGCCGGACATGGCCGGCCAGAGGCGGCCGTAGCGCAGGGCGAGCAGGCCGGCCAGCAGCAGCAGGACACCGCCCACGGCGGCCACGTACGGCCACGCCGTGTGGCTCAGGGCCGCCACGGTCGCGGACGTGTCACCCGACGCCTGAGCCGCCTTCTCGTCGAGCGCCCCGCTGTCCGACGCCCCGAACAGCGCCGCCGCCACCGTGCCCGCCCCCGACAGCGCCAGCAGCGCCGCGACGGCGAGGCGGCCGGCCCGGCGCACGGCGAACACCGCGACCAGCGCCGCCAGACCCACGACGGCCAGGGCGGCGGGCACGCCCGTCACGTCGCTGCCCTTCGCGGTCAGCGGGAACGCGCCGCCGGCCACCGTGGCGGTGCCTTCCGACCACTGCTGCCGGGTGGCGAGCAGGGCCACGGCCGCGCCCAGGGCGCCGCTCAGCAGGGCGACGGCGAGGCTGAGGCGGCCGCCGCGGGCGGAGCCGGCGGCCTCGGAACGGGGGGTAGGTACAGCAGTCACGCCCTCCACTATCGCCTGAACCCCGGGCGAACCGACACCCGGGGTTCGCCTCGGACGCCCCTCAGACCGTTCCCAGCCGGTTCGCGGTGTGCACCGCGCGCAGCACCGCCGCCGCCTTGTTGCGGCACTCGGTGTCCTCCGCGACCGGATCGGAGTCGGCCACGATCCCCGCTCCGGCCTGCACGTACGCGGTGCCGTCCCGCAGCAGGGCGGTACGGATCGCGATCGCGGTGTCGGAGTCGCCGGCGAAGTCGAGGTAGCCGACGCAGCCGCCGTACAGTCCGCGCCGGGACGGTTCGAGTTCGTCGATGATCTGCAGGGCGCGGGGCTTGGGCGCCCCGGAGAGCGTGCCGGCCGGGAAGCAGGCGGTGAGCACGTCGAACGCGGTGCGGCCGGCGCCGACCCGGCCGGTGACCGTCGAGACGATGTGCATGACGTGCGAGTACCGCTCGACGGACATGAAGTCGACGACCTCGACGGAGCCGGGTTCGCAGACCCGTCCGAGGTCGTTGCGGCCCAGGTCGACGAGCATGAGGTGCTCGGCGCGTTCCTTGGGGTCGGCGAGGAGTTCGTCGGCGAGGGCCTGGTCCTCCTGCGGGGTGGCGCCGCGGTGCCGGGTGCCGGCGATGGGGTGGACCATGGCGTGCCCGTCCTCGACCTTCACCAGCGCCTCGGGGGACGAGCCGACCACGTCGAAGCCGTCGAAGCGGAACAGGTACATGTACGGGGACGGGTTGGTGGCCCGCAGTACCCGGTAGACGTCGAGGGCGCTCGCCGTGCACGGCGTCTCGAACCGCTGGGAGGGGACGACCTGGAAGGCCTCCCCCGCGCGGATGCGTTCCTTGATGTCGTCCACGGCCTGCCGGAAGTCGGGGCCGCCCCACCGCGCGGTGTACTCGGGCAGCTCGGAGGGCGGCAGCACGGCGGGCGGCTGGGCGACCGCGCGGGTGAGGTCGGTCTCCATGGCGTCGAGCCGGGCCACGGCGTCGGCGTACGCCTCGTCGACGCCGGTCTCCAGGTCGTTGTGGTTGATCGCGTTGGCGATCAGCCAGACGGCGCCCTCCCAGTGGTCCATGACGGCGAGGTCGCTGGTGAGCAGCATGGTCAGCTCGGGCAGCCTCAGGTCGTCCCGCTCGCCGGGGCCGACCTTCTCCAGGCGGCGCACGATGTCGTAGCCGAGGTAGCCGACCAGGCCGCCGGTGAAGGGCGGCAGGCCCAGGTCGTGGGCGAGGTCGCGCGGGGTGTGCAGGGTCTGGAGGGTCGTGCGCAGCGCGGCGAGCGGGTCGCCGTCCACGGGGACGCCGACGGGCGGGGTGCCCTCCCAGTGCGCCTGTCCGGCGCGCTCGGTGAGGGTGGCGGCGCTGCGGACGCCGACGAAGGAGTAGCGGGACCAGGAGCGGCCGTTCTCGGCGGACTCCAGCAGGAAGGTGCCGGGGCGCTCGGCGGCGAGTTTGCGGTAGAGCGCGACCGGGGTGTCGCCGTCGGCGAGGAGCTTGCGGGTGACCGGGATGACCCGGCGGTCGGTGGCGAGCTTGCGGAACGTCTCGAGGTCCATGGCGGCAGACCTTACTGATCCGGGGCGGGGGTGTGCGCCGGCAGCACGTCGGCGTCGAAGCAGGTGCGGGCGCCGGTGTGGCAGGCGGCGCCCACCTGGTCGACCTTGACCAGCACGGTGTCGGCGTCGCAGTCCAGGGCGACCGACTTGACCCACTGGAAATGTCCGGAGGTGTCGCCCTTGACCCAGTACTCCTGGCGGCTGCGCGACCAGTAGGTGCAGCGGCCGGTGGTGAGCGTGCGGTGCAGCGCCTCGTCGTCCATCCAGCCCAGCATCAGCACCTCTCCGGTGTCGTACTGCTGGGCGATGGCGGGCAGGAGGCCGTCGGGGCTGCGCTTGAGCCGCGCGGCGATCTCCGGGTCGAGGCGGCTGGGCCGGGAGGTGCTGCTGGTCATGCCGACCATTGTGCCGCGCGGGGCGGTCACGTCCGCGCGGATGTCCACGGTGTGGAAACAGCGGCGTACAGCGCGTCGTTGAGAGGCGATTGGGTGGGCGGACTTCCCGCCCGGCCGTAGGCTGGCATGCATGTCGACCCATGCCAAGCGTGAACGACTTCTCCTGGCCGATCTGCTGGAGACCGCGGGTCCCGAGGCCCCGACCCTGTGCGAGGGCTGGACGGCCCGGGACCTCGCCGCCCACGTGGTGGTGCGCGAGCGCCGGCCCGACGCGGCCGGCGGCATGCTGGTCAAGCAGCTGGCGGCCCGTCTGGAGCGGGTGACGGCGGAGTTCACCGCCAAGCCGTACGAGGAGCTGATCCAGCTCATCCGGACGGGTCCGCCGCGCTTCTCACCCTTCTCGCTCAAGCAGGTCGACGAGCTGTCGAACACCGTCGAGTTCTACGTCCACACCGAGGACGTGCGCCGCGCCCAGCCCGACTGGACGCCGCGTGCGCTCGACCCGGTGTTCCAGGACGCCCTGTGGTCGCGTCTGGAGCGCTCCGCGCGGTTGATGGGCCGCGGGGCGCCGACGGGTCTGGTGCTGCGCCGTCCGGACGGCCGGACGGTGGTGGCCCACCGTGGCACCCCGGTGGTCACGGTGACCGGGGAGCCGTCCGAGCTGGTGCTGTTCGCCTACGGCCGGCAGAGCGCCGCCAAGGTCGAGCTGGACGGCGACGAGGACGCGATCGCGAAGGCGCGCGAGACCGGACAGCTCGGCATCTGAACCGCACCCGAAAGGCACAACTCGTGATCAAAGTGGCCATGACCAGTGTGTACGTCGACGACGTGGCGAAGGCGCACGCCTTCTACACCGATGTCCTCGGCTTCGAGACCCGCACCCACATGGATCTGGGCGACGGCACGCTGTTCGTCACCGTGGGCGCGAAGGACGGCGCCCAGCGGGACCTGGAGCTGCTGCTGGAACCGGGGCAGGGGCCCATAGCGGAGCCGTACCGCAGGGCGGTGCGCGAGGCGGGGCTGCCCGCGATCGTGTTCTCCGTGGACGACCTCCGCGCGGAGTTCGAACGGCTCCGCGGGGAGGGTGTCCACTTCGTCCAGGACCCGCAGGAGCAGGGGCCGGTGATCGCCGCCGTCCTGGACGACACGGTCGGCAATCTCGTCCAGCTGGCCCAGCCGGCCGGCTGAGCCTCACCGCACCGGGTGACCGGCTCCCCGCAGCGTCTCCTTGACCTGGCCGATGCGCAGGTCGCCGAAGTGGAAGACGGAGGCGGCCAGCACCGCGTCCGCGCCCGCCGCGACCGCCGGCGGGAAGTCGGCGAGCTTGCCGGCGCCGCCGGAGGCGATCACGGGGACGGTGACGTGCTTGCGGACGGCGGCGATCATCTCCAGGTCGTAGCCGTCCTTGGTGCCGTCGGCGTCCATGGAGTTGAGCAGGATCTCGCCGGCGCCCAGTTCGGCGGCCCGGTGCGCCCACTCGACGGCGTCGATGCCGGTGCCGCGACGGCCGCCGTGCGTGGTGACCTCGAAGGAGCCGGAGTCGGTGCGCCGGGCGTCGACCGAGAGGACGAGCACCTGCCGGCCGAAGCGTTCCGCGATCTCGCGGATGAGGTCGGGCCGGGCGATGGCCGCCGTGTTGACGCCCACCTTGTCGGCGCCCGCGCGGAGCAGCTTGTCCACGTCCTCGGTGGTGCGGACGCCGCCGCCCACGGTGAGCGGGATGAACACCTGCTCGGCGGTGCGGCGTACCACGTCGTAGGTCGTCTCGCGGTTGCCGGACGAGGCGGTGATGTCCAGGAACGTCAGCTCGTCGGCGCCCTCGGCGTCGTACACCTTGGCCATCTCGACGGGGTCGCCCGCGTCGCGCAGGTTCTGGAAGTTGACGCCCTTGACGACCCGGCCGCCGTCCACGTCCAGGCAGGGAATGACTCGGACCGCCAGGGTCATGAATCCACGGCTCCTCTGAATGCTTCGAGTTCCACTGAGACCAGGACGCGCGAGTCGACGAAGCCCTCGACCACCAGGAGGGTGGTGACCGGGCGCACCGCGTCGAACAGCTCCTTGTGGGCGCGTCCGGCCGCGTCGACGTCCCGCGCGTGGGCGAGGTGGAGGCGCGTGCGGATCACGGACTCGATGCCGAGCCCGAACGCGCCGATCGCCTCCAGCGCGCTGGTGAAGGCCACCTTGGCCTGTTCGTACGGGTCGCCCTCCCCGTACAGCACATCGCCCCGGAACGCGGTCGTGCCCGCCACCAGGACGCGGTCGCCCGCCGCCACGGCACGTGCGGAGCCGAGGATCTCCTCCCAGGGATTCGTGCCCTGCACGCGCCGTACGGCATCGGACGTCATCGCGACACAGCCTCCAGGGCCTCTTCCAGGGTGAACGCCTTGGCGTACAGGGCCTTCCCGACGATGGCGCCCTCGACACCGAGCGGCACGAGGCCGGCGAGGGCGCGCAGGTCGTCCAGGGAGGAGACGCCGCCGGAGGCGACCACGGGGCGGTCGGTGGCGGCGCAGACGTTCTTCAGCAGCTCCAGGTTGGGGCCCTGGAGGGTGCCGTCCTTGGCGATGTCGGTGACGACGTAGCGGGCGCAGCCCTCCTTGTTCAGGCGGTCCAGCGTCTCGTAGAGGTCGCCGCCGTCGCGGGTCCAGCCGCGGCCGCGCAGGGTGGTGCCGCGGACGTCGAGGCCGACGGCGACCTTGTCGCCGTGCTCGGCGATGACCTTGGCGACCCATTCGGGGGTCTCCAGGGCGGCGGTGCCGAGGTTGACGCGGGTGCAGCCGGTGGCGAGGGCGGCGGCGAGGGTGTCGTCGTCGCGGATGCCGCCGGACAGCTCCACCTTGATGTCCATGGCCGCGGCGACCTCGGCGATCAGCGCGCGGTTGTCGCCGGTGCCGAACGCGGCGTCCAGGTCGACCAGGTGCAGCCACTCGGCGCCCGAGCGCTGCCAGGCGAGGGCGGCCTCCAGGGGGGAGCCGTAGGACGTCTCGGTGCCGGACTCGCCGTGCACGAGGCGGACGGCCTGGCCGTCGCGGACGTCGACGGCGGGGAGGAGTTCGAGCTTGGCCATGTCTCTACAGGGTTCCGATCCAGTTGGTGAGGAGCTGGGCACCGGCGTCGCCGGACTTCTCGGGGTGGAACTGGGTGGCCCACAGGGCGCCGTTCTCCACGGCCGCCACGAAGGGCTTGCCGTGGGTGGACCAGGTGACCAGCGGGGCGCGCATCGCCGGGTTGGCGGTCTCCAGCGTCCAGTCGTGGACGGCGTAGGAGTGCACGAAGTAGAAGCGGGAGTCCGCGTCGAGGCCGGCGAACAGTTCGGAGCCGGCCGGGGCGTCCACGGTGTTCCAGCCCATGTGGGGCACGACGTCGGCCTGGAGCGGCTCGACGGAGCCGGGCCACTCGTCGAGGCCCTCGCTCTCCACGCCGTGTTCGATGCCCCGCGCGAAGAGGATCTGCATGCCGACGCAGATGCCCATCACCGGGCGGCCGCCGGAGAGCCTGCGGTCGACGATCCAGTCGCCGCGCGCCTCCTTGAGGCCCTTCATGCAGGCGGCGAAGGCGCCGACGCCGGGCACCAGCAGCCCGTCGGCGTTCATGGCCGCGTCGAAGTCGCGGGTGATCTCGACGTCGGCCCCCGCGCGGGCGAGGGCGCGCTCGGCGGAGCGGACGTTGCCGAAGCCGTAGTCGAAGACCACGACCTTCTTGGTGGTGCTCAAGGGTTCACACCTCCAGCCTCAGGAGCCCCGTGCCGAGGCACATCACGGCACCGATGGAGAGCAGCACGATGAGGCTCGTGGGCATCTTCTGCTTGACGAAGGAGATGATCCCGCCGACGAAGAACAGGCCGACGACGATCAGGACGGTGGACAGTCCGTTCATGGCTTACAGCGCGCCCTTCGTGGAGGGCAGGATGCCGGCCGCGCGGGGGTCGCGCTCGGAGGCGTAGCGCAGGGCGCGGGCGAGGGCCTTGAACTGGCACTCCACGATGTGGTGCGCGTTGCGCCCGTAGGGCACGTGCACGTGCAGCGCGATCTGGGCCTGGGCGACGAAGGACTCCAGGATGTGCCGGGTCATCGTCACGTCGTACGCGCCGATCATCGGCGCCATGTTCTCGGGCTCGGTGTGCACGAGGTAGGGGCGGCCGGACAGGTCGACGGTGACCTGGGCGAGGGACTCGTCCAGCGGGACCGTGCAGTTGCCGAAGCGGTAGATGCCCACCTTGTCGCCGAGTGCCTGCTTGAAGGCGGCGCCAAGCGCGAGGGCGGTGTCCTCGATGGTGTGGTGGGAGTCGATGTGCAGGTCGCCGTCGGTCTTCACGGTCAGGTCGAACAGGCCGTGCCGGCCGAGCTGGTCGAGCATGTGGTCGTAGAAGCCGACCCCGGTGGAGATCTCGGTCTTCCCGGTGCCGTCGAGGTCGATCTCGACGAGGACGGACGTCTCCTTGGTGGTGCGTTCCACGCGTCCAACGCGGCTCATGCGCTCTGCTCCTTCTTGATGTCACGGACCGCGTCGAGGAACGCGTCGTTCTCGGCGGGGGTGCCCGCGGTGACCCGCAGCCATCCCGGTACGCCGTTGTCCCGGACCAGGACGCCCCGGTCGAGGATCCTCCGCCAGGTGGCGTGGGAGTCCTCGAACCGTCCGAACTGGACGAAGTTGGCGTCGGACTCGGTCACCTCGTAGCCGAGGGCGCGCAGTTCGGCGACCAGGCGGTCGCGTTCGGCCTTCAGCTGCTCGACGTAGCCGAGCAGGGTGTCGGTGTGCTCCAGGGCGGCCAGCGCGGTCGCCTGGGTGACCGCCGAGAGGTGGTACGGCAGCCGGACGAGCTGGACGGCGTCGACGACCGCCGGGTGCGCGGCGAGGTAGCCCAGGCGCAGGCCCGCCGCGCCGAACGCCTTCGACATGGTGCGGGAGACGACCAGGTTCGGGCGCCCGTCGAGCAGCCGCAGCAGCGAGTCGCCGTGGCTGAACTCGATGTACGCCTCGTCGACGACCACCATCGAGGGCTTGGCGGCCTGGGCGGCCTCGTACAGCGCGAGGACCGTCTCCGGGGGGACCGCGTTGCCGGTGGGGTTGTTGGGGGTGGTGACGAAGACGACGTCGGGCCGGTGCTCGGCGATCGCCTTCTCGGCGGCGGCGAGGTCGATCGTGAAGTCCTCGTTGCGGGGTCCGGAGATCCAGCCGGTGCCGGTGCCGCGCGAGATCAGGCCGTGCATCGAGTACGACGGCTCGAAGCCGATGGCGGTGCGGCCCGGTCCGCCGAAGGTCTGCAGCAGTTGCTGGATGACCTCGTTGGAGCCGTTGGCGGCCCACACGTTCTCGACGCCGAGCGGGTGTCCGGACGTCTTCGTCAGGTACTCGGCCAGCCTGGTGCGCAGTTCGACCGCGTCCCGGTCGGGGTAGCGGTTGAGGTGCCGGGCCGCCTCGCGAACCCGCTCGGTGATCCGCTCGACCAGCGGTTCGGGCAGCGGGTAGGGGTTCTCGTTGGTGTTCAGCCGTACGGGGACGTCCAGCTGGGGGGCGCCGTAGGGGGACTTGCCGCGCAGCTCGTCCCGTACGGGGAGGTCGTCGATGCTCACGTCGCTCACTTGTTCTCGGGCACCTTCCAGCCGAACCTTGCCTTGATCGCCGCGCCGTGCGCGGGCAGGTCCTCCGCCTCCGCCAGCGTGACCACGTGGTGCGCGACCTCGGCCAGCGCGTCCTCGGTGTAGTCGACGATGTGGATGCCGCGCAGGAAGGACTGGACGGACAGGCCCGAGGAGTGGCAGGCGCAGCCGCCGGTGGGCAGCACGTGGTTGGAGCCGGCCGCGTAGTCGCCGAGGGAGACCGGGGACCAGGGGCCGACGAAGACCGCGCCCGCGTTGCGCACCCGGTCGGCGACCGCGGCGGCGTCGGCGGTCTGGATCTCCAGGTGCTCGGCGCCGTAGGCGTCGACGACCCGCAGGCCCTCCTCGAGGCCGTCGACCAGGACGATGGCGGACTGGCGGCCGGACAGGGCCGGGACGATCCGCTCGTCGATGTGCTTGCTGGCCTCGACCTGGGGTTCCAGCTCCTTCTCCACGGCGTCCGCGAGCTCGGCGGAGTCGGTGACGAGGACGGCGGCGGCCAGCGGGTCGTGCTCGGCCTGGCTGATCAGGTCGGAGGCCACGTGCACCGGGTCGGCCGTGGAGTCCGCGAGGATCGCGATCTCGGTCGGGCCGGCCTCGGCGTCGATGCCGATCATGCCGGTGAAGTAGCGCTTGGCGGCGGCGACCCAGATGTTGCCGGGACCGGTGACCATGTTCGCGGGCGGGCAGGACTCGGTGCCGTACGCGAACATCGCGACGGCGGTGGCGCCGCCGGCCGCGTAGACCTCGTCGACGCCGAGCAGGGCGCAGGCGGCGAGGATGGTCGGGTGCGGCAGCCCGCCGAACTCGGCCTGGGCCGGGGAGGCGAGCGCGAGGGACGGGACGCCGGCCTCCTGGGCGGGCACGGCGTTCATGATCACGGAGGACGGGTAGACGGACCGGCCGCCGGGCGCGTACAGGCCCACGCGGTCGACCGGGACCCATTTCTCGGTGACCGTGCCGCCGGGCACGACCTGGGTGGTGTGCGTGGTGCGGCGCTGCGCGCGGTGGACGAGGCGGGCCCGGCGGATCGACTCCTCCAGGGCGGCGCGCACGGCAGGGTCGAGCTCCTCCAGCGCGCGCTCCAGGGCGGCGGCCGGGACCCGTACCCGCTCCAGCTTCACGCCGTCGAACCGCTCGGCGAAGTCGATCAGCGCCGCGTCGCCCCGATGATGCACGTCCTCGCAGATGGGCCGCACCTTCTCCAGGGCGGCCGCGACGTCGAAGTCGGCTCGGGGCAGCAGGTCGCGCAGGGCGGGGCCCTCGGGGAGGGCGTCGCCGCGCAGATCGATTCGGGAGATCACATGCACAATTCTCTCAGACCCGCACGGTGGGCCGTCCGCCCGTTCCAATGGCTGATACGTCACGCCCTCGGTGACGGTGCGCGCACATTTCCGAGATCCTCTTCACTTTCCGTGTTCAACACGTCACCGTACCGGGCATGAACGGTTGTACGAAGGGACGAACCGGCGAGTAGATGAGGAGGAGGGGGAGCTCCGTGACCGAGGGGGTGGGACCGGGCGGCGGTGAGCCGCCGGAGGATCTGACCGCCACGGAGGCCGGGATGTGGCAGGCCTTCCGCAACGGCAGCGTGTACGACCTGAGCAGCGGGGACACGACCGTCGACGATCCGCACGGAGGGCATCCGTGGGGTCCCGAGCGGACGGTCCGGGCGCGCGTCGTGTGCTGGCTGCTGCTGGACGGACCACCCGCCCTGGCCGGCCGGGTCTCGTCGCTGAAGCTGGTCGGGGTACGGATCAGCGGCGTGCTGGACCTGGCGGGCGGCACGGTGGTGCCGTACCTGGAGATGCGGGCCTGCCGCTTCGAGCGGGACGTGCTGCTGCCGGAGGCCCGTTTCACGACCGTGCGGATGGTGGACTGCTCGATACCGCGCCTGGAGGCGGCCCGGCTGCACACCGAGGGCGATCTGCATCTGCCGCGCTGCCGGTTCACGGGCGGCATACGGCTCACCGACGCGCGGATCGGCACGGATCTGCTGCTCAACCAGGCGATCGTGCACCGGGACCGCAGCGGCCGCTCGATAGCCGCCGACGGGATGAACGTGGGCCAGGACCTCCAGGCGGAGATGCTGGAGTCGCACGGCGAGCTGAGCCTGCGCAGCGCGACGATCGGCGTGTCGCTGAGCCTGCGCGGGGCCCGGCTGGTCAACCCGTACACCCGGCTCGCGCTGAACGCGCCGCAGCTGACCGTGGAGCGCTCGCTGTACCTGACCCCGGCGGGGGTGGGTGCCCAGGCGCGCAGCGGGATGACACCGGCGCGCGGGACGCGGATCCAGCGCTTCGAGTGCCAGGGCGGGGTGCGCCTGGACGACGGGCGGTTCGGGGACGCGGTCGACTTCGAGGGGGCCCGGTTCACCTTCACCGACGAGCAGGAGCTGTCGCTGCGCCGGGTGCAGACGCCGGAGCTGCGCTTCCTCGGGGAGCGGCCGGTGCGCGGCAGGGTCGTGCTGTCGGGGGCGAAGGTGGTCAACCTGATGGACAAGGCGGACAGCTGGCCCGGACCGGGCCGGCTGCACATGGGCGGCTTCACCTACGAGAACCTGGTGCCGCGCGGGCCGTTCCCGCTGGCGCTGCGGCTGCGCTGGGTGGACGCGGCGAGCGCCGAGTACAACCCGGAGCCGTACGAGCGGCTGGCCGCCGTACTGCGGGAGGGCGGGGAGGACGAGGACGCCCGCGAGGTGCTGCTCGCCAAGCAGCGCCGGCGCCGCGAGAGCCTGCCGGTCGCGGCCAAGCTGTGGGGGTACGCGCAGGACTGGACGGTCGCCTACGGATACCGTCCGGGCCGGGCGGCGGTGTGGATGGCGGTCCTGTGGGCGGCCGGTTCGCTGGCCTTCGCGCGGGCCGACGCCCCGCCCCTGAAGAGCGGTGAGCACCCGGCGTGGAACCCGCCCCTGTTCACCCTGGACCTGCTGCTGCCGGTGATCGACCTCGGCCAGGTCGGCTTCTGGCAGCTGCGCGGCGGCTGGCAGTGGCTGTCGGCCGCGTTCATCCTGCTGGGCTGGATCCTGGCGACGACGGTGGCGGCGGGGGCGACACGGACACTGCGCCGTACGTAGCCGTACGCAGGGGTCCCCGCTGCCGCCGGTGACGCCGTCGGCACGTCCCGCCGCCGTTCGGCGAGGAGAGCGTTCCTCCCGACGTGGTGCCGGGGCGGGTGCCTGACGCGTGCCCGGCGCCCGTCCGACGGACTCGCCCCCGGCGTCCCACTGGTCACCGGGGGCGCGAAAGGCTCACACGAAAGGAAAAGCGCTCTGCTTTTTGCCGGGCCTTGACCGAGCCCCGTACAACCTTCCATGACTTCCGTGTCGCCTCTGGCGCGCCTGTGACCTGCGGTCTTTCAATGGTCGACACCATGGCTCTGCTGCACGGGTTCACCCGTACATCCCGGGTGCGAGGAAAGACGACGGGCGCGACGTCCCCCGTCGCCGTCGTGCTGCCCGCCGACGACGAGGTGCTGCTCGACGCACCCGACGATCTGCTGGGCCCGGCGCTGGTCGGGGCCGCGGGCGGTGACCCCGCGCCCGTCGCCGAACTGCTCGCCGCCACCCGGCGCGGCGGCGCCTGGGAGCACCGCGACCGGTATGTGCGGCGGCTGGCCGCCTTCGCGCGTTCGCGCCCCGAGTGGCTGGACACCTGGCGCGCCCGCGACCCGCGCGACCCCGACGGGCTGCTGGTGGACGCCCAGCGGGCGGTGGACCGCGCCTGGGCCTCACCGGCCCGCGCCGAGCTGCTGCGCGAGGTGAGCCCGCTGATCACGGCTGCCGCCCGGGCGGACAACCGCGACCCGGTGCCCTGGCGGCTCGCCCTGGACCACGCCCGCGGCGCGCGCGCCGGGCACACCTACTTCGAGGAGCTGTGGGAGGCCGCGGTCCGGCGGGCCCCGCACCACCACGGCTGCCATGTGGCGGCCCTGCGCTACCTGGCGTCCTCCTGGCACGGTTCGCACCAGGAGTGCTTCACCTTCGCGGACCTGGCCGCGCAGGACGCGCCGGAGGACTCGCTCACGCAGGCGCTGCCGCTGCGGGCGGCGTTCGGCTACCTGACCGACCGCTGCGGTCCCGACGTGCCGCGCGCCCGGCTGGAAGCGGCGGCCGACCGCGCCGTCGCCCTGTCCGCCCGGCTGCCGGCGGGCCAGCCCTGGCCGGCCGAGCTGCGCAATCTGCTGACGTACGTCCTGGTCCGGCTGGAACGCCGGCGGGACGCCCTGGAGCAGTTGCGGCTGACCGGCCCGTACGCCACGTCCTTCCCCTGGGACCGGGAGGCGGACGATCCCCTCGGCCGGTTCCTGGAGGTCCGTCAGAACGTGCGCGCGGCGGTCGCGTCCGGCTGTCCCTAGCCGGGATCCGGCTCCCCGGCGGCGGCCTCGGACCGGCCGAGGAGTGAACAGGGCGGCCGGCTCCGCTCCGGCGACCATTAGGCTCTTGACCCGTGACCACCGTCCGGCTCCCGCTCTTCCCCCTGAACACGGTGCTGTTCCCGGGGCTCGTGCTTCCGCTCAACGTCTTCGAGGAGCGCTATCGCGCCATGATGCGCGAGCTGCTGAAGACCCCGGAGGACGAGCCGCGCCGGTTCGCCGTCGTGGCGATCCGCGACGGGCACGAGGTGGCGCCGAGCGCGCCCGGCATGCCCGATCCGACGGCCGTGCCCGCGCGCGGTCCGGCGGCGGGCTTCGGCACCGATCCGCTGCGCGCCTTCCACAAGGTGGCCTGTGTCGCGGACGCGGCGACGGTCCGGGAGCGGGCCGACGGCACCTTCGAGGTGCTGGCGACCGGTACGACCCGGGTGCGGCTGCTGTCCGTCGACGCCTCGGGGCCGTATCTGACGGCCGAGACGGAGCCGCTGGCCGAGGATCCCGGCGACGAGGCGGGGGCGCTGGCCGAGGGGGTGCTGCGGTCCTTCCGCCAGTACCAGAAGCGGCTGGCGGGGGCGCGGGAGCGGTCGCTGACGACCGGCGCGGAGCTGCCGGACGAGCCGGGTGTCGTCTCCTACCTGGTCGCCGCCGCGATGATGCTGGACACGCCGACGAAGCAGCGGCTGCTCCAGGCGCCGGACACCGCGTCCCGGCTCCGTGACGAGCTGAGGCTGCTGCGCGCGGAGACGGCCGTCATCCGTCATCTGCCGTCGCTGCCGGCCGCGGAGCTGACGCGCGGTCCGACGAGTCTCAACTGACGTACGAAATCGACCGGGGTACAGGCGGGGATGGCGAAGAAGTCCAAGAAGCAGCAGCAGCCGGGAGGCACGCCCGCGACGGTGGCGCTCACCGCGGCCGGGGTGCCGTTCACGGTGCACTCCTATGAGCACGACCCGGCCCACCCGTCGTACGGCGAGGAGGCGGCCGAGGCGATGGGGGTCTCGCCGGACCGGGTCTTCAAGACGCTGGTGGCGGACGTCGACGGCACGCTGACGGTGGCGGTGGTGCCGGTGGCGGGCCAACTGGACCTGAAGGCCCTCGCGTCGGCGGTGGGCGGCAAGCGGGCCACGATGGCCGACCCGGTCCTGGCGGAACGCACCACGGGCTACGTGCGGGGCGGTATCTCCCCGCTGGGCCAGCGCAAGAGACTCCCCACGGTCCTGGACGAGTCGGCCACCCGGCACGAAACGATCTGCGTCTCGGCGGGCCGCCGCGGCCTGGAGGTGGAACTCACCCCGACCGACCTGACCACCCTGACCTCGGCGTCCTTGGCCCCGATCAGCCGCGCATAGCCCGCAGCCACGGACAGTCGTCCCGCCGCCCCGCCGCTTCCGCGGGCAGTCGTGCCTCCCCCAGTGCCTCAAGGGCCTGGGAGGTACCCCCAGGGCGGCACGGGTGGGCGATGGGGGTACCTCCCGCTCGAGCGCAGTCAGCCGGCGGAAACTGCTCCGGATCCCGCGGGCCGAACAACCCCGTCAGCCCCAGATGCAACACCAGCGCCGCGAACGGCCACGCCAGCAACGCCCCCTTCGCACTCAGCTTCAACGGCGCGTCGAACGTGACCCCCTTGCCGACACTCCGCGCGTGCGCGATCACGTCCTGCGCGGGACCGAGCCACACCCCCACCCGCCAGGCCAGCAACGACCCCAGCAGCCCGCCGACCGCCAGCGCCACAACCAACGGCACACCCCCGCGCCGCCGCATCAGGAACACGGCCAGCGCGCTCACCGCCCCGAACCCCAGCGCGAGCAGCGAGAACGTCCCGTCCACCCCGATGCCCTGCTCGCCCTCGGAGTCCTTGAGGTACACGGCCCAGTTGTCGCCCGCCACGTCGCCCACCAGCGGCACGTGCGGCGCCAGCCACCACCACAGCACCCCGAGCAGCACCCCGCCGAGCGCCACCGCCACCACGGTCACGGCGGCCTCACGTATCTCCGCCTTCATCCCGGGGCCGTCCTGTTCGTCCCACCAGCCGTGCCGTGGATACGCGGCGTCGCCGGCCTTCCCGTACGGATACGAGGCGGCGGCCTGCTCATGGTCGTGCGGAGGCGGTGGTGGTGTCAGAGGTGCGCTCACCCTGCCATCGTGCCAGGCCCGGCTGTGCGGCGCGTCACCGGACGGCCGCCCTGCGGTACGCCCAGGTCGCGACGGCCAGCGAGAGGACACCGACGACTCCGCACACCGCGAGGTCACCGAGCACCCGCGCCCAGTCGGGGTGCGGTCCGAAGGTCCGTGCGAAGGCCTCGACGCCGTACGTCGACGGCAGCAGGTCCCGGGCGAGGCGCACCGCCTCCGGCATCCGCTCCGCCGGCAGCACACCGAGCAGCAGCGCGGCCGACATGCCGAGCTGCCCCAGCAGCGTGGCCAGCTCCGCGCGGGGCGCGAGCAGCCCGAGCGCCGCGCCGAGTCCGGCGAGCGCGGCCCCGGCGAGCGGGATCACGGCGGCCAGCACCCACAGGTGTGCCAGCGGCAGCCCGAACAGCACGCATCCGAAGACGGCGGTCACCACGGTCCCCGGCACGGTGAACGAGGCGTACGCGCCCGCCGCGCCCAGCACCACCGCCGCCGGCGGCACCGGCAGGGTCGCGTAGTGGTCGAGCCCGCCGCTGGCCCGTAGCTGCCCGAAGTACTGGGCGAGCAGGTTCAGCGCGACGAAGGCGACGACCAGGACCGCCGAGCCGGCGACCACGGCCTGCGCCTCACCGCCGCCGTCCACGACGCCGCGCATCAGGATCATGATGCCGACCGACTGGAACGTCGCCACGAACAGCAGCGGTATCCGCGCGACCCGGGCCCGGGAGAGCTGCGCCCGGTACACGGCGGCCATCGACGGCCACAGCCGCGCGCGGGGGCCGAGTCCGGCCGGTCGCGGCGCGGCCTCCTCCACGGCCAGGGCGCCGCCCGGCACGACATCGGCGGGTACGACACTCACGTCGTGCTGCTCTCCTTCGGTCGGAGGTCCGCCCGGATCCGCTGCGGCGGTCGCCCTGTTCCGTACGGATGACGCGGCCCGTGTGCTCACGCCTTCACCAGTCCCTGTCGTACGGCGCCGCCCAGCGCCAGGTAGACGTCCTCCAGGCTGGGCGTGGCCAGCGTGAAGTCGTCCAGCGCGGCGAAGGCGGCCCCGCCGGTGACGGTGGCGACGACCGTACGGGCCTCCTCGGGCGCGAGCCGCAAGGTCCAGCGACGGCCCGACTCGACGGCCCGGTCCCGCAGCGCGGCGACCTCGGGCACGTGCAGGGGGGCCGCCTCGCGCCACACCAGGTCGACCCGGACCTCTCCGGCGACCCGCTCCTTGAGTCCGGCGGGGCTGTCACAGGCGATGACCCGGCCGCGGTCGAGCACGGCGACCCGGTCGAGGACGGTCTCGGCCTCGATCACGTTGTGGGTGACCAGCAGCACGGTGGTGCCGTGTCCGGCGCGGCGCCGGTCGACGGCGGACCACACGGCGCGCCGGGCCACCGGGTCCATGCCGGTGGTGGGTTCGTCCAGGACGAGCAGGGGCCGCTCCCCCACCAGCGCGGCGGCGAAGCAGGCCAGCCGGCGCTGGCCGCCGGAGAGTTTCTTCAGCGGGCGCCCGGCGATCGGGGTGAGCCCCAGTTCGTCCAGCACGTCGTCCCGTTCGGCCCGTGCCCGCCGCGCGTCGAGCCCGCGCAGCCGGCCGGTGGTCTCGGCGGCGAGGGACACGGTCAGTTCGTCGAGGGCGCTGGACTCCTGGCCGAGGTAGGCGAGGATGCGCGCGGCGCGCTCGGGGTGGCGCACGATGTCGTGGCCGAGGATCTCGACGCTGCCGCGGTCGGGCCGCATCAGCCCGGTGAGCTGGCGTACGAGGGTGGACTTGCCGGCGCCGTTCGGCCCGAGCAGGCCGAAGATCTCACCGCGCCGGATGTCGAGTCCCACGTCGTCGGTGGCCCGGACCTCGGGCGTGGCGGGGGCCCCGCGCCGGCCGCGCACCGCCGGATAGGTCTTGGTCAGCCCGCGCACCGCACACACGACATCACCGCCGTGCCGGGATCCCTGTGCCGCGCGCGTACTCACAAGGCACGAGCCTACGGGGTCCCGGACCCCGCCCCGCCCTCGGGTCACCCCACCACCCACAAACCCACCCCAACCACCCAACGCCCCGGAACAACAGCCACCCCCGGCCCACCGAGCCAGACCGTGGCCCGCCTTCCAGCCCACCGAGTCGGGTGGTGGGTGGGCACAGGCCGGGGGTCCAGGGGACGGGAGCCCCTGGCGGGGGCGCGGGGGCGGAGCCCCCGTACACGGGAGCACGGGGGCAGCCCCTCCGACACGGGGCACGGGGGCACCCCGTCTACTCCCCGACGGGAGCCCTTTCCGTACCGGTACGAAGATCCAGCTCACGCCAGAACCCCGCCCGAATGGCGTAACGATCACGCTCGTCGATCTGATCGTCCTTGTGCGCGAGCAGCCCGAAACGCGCCGCGTACCGCAACAGCTCCCCGTCGACACGGTGCGGAATCCGGGGATACATCCCGGACAGCTTCTGGATGTGCCCCTGGTCCCCCAGCCGCTCCACCCAGCGCCGGGCGAACACCTGCCCCACCTCGAAGGGGTCCCCGCCGACGGTGGTGATGTCCTCCTCCCGGTCGGCCCACCGCTGCTCCGCCGTGGTCAGCTGGGCGAGCGTCGGCAGGGAGGCCGCGTCCGGCGGCTCGGCGGCCGGCCGGTCGACCCAGCCCTTGTCGGAGGACCAGCGCAGGGTCGCGGAGGCGGGCTGCTGGGGCGGGTGCGGGCCGGGGCCGCGCAGCGCGGCCAGGTCCTTGGGGGTGGGTACGCCCTTGGCCGCGGCCGCCCGTTCGGCGGTGCCGTTGTGCCCGGCGGCGGCCGGGTGCCGCGGCTCCTCGACGGTCCGCTCGGCCGTCGCACCGGGCGCGGACTCCGGCAGCGGGGCGGAGAGGATCGCGGCGATCTCCGGCCGCGGCACGGGCGGCGGGGCGCACACCCCGGTGTGCTCCTTGGCCCGTACGGCCCGGGTGATCCACGCCCGGTCCAGCACCCGGCGCTCGTCGGCCTCGGCGACCAGGTCCTCGGACTGGTTGTAGTCGCCGTCGGCGGCCTGCACGGCCCACAGGTGCACGGCGACACCGTGTTCCTTGGCGGCCATCATGCCGGGCAGCAGGTCACCGTCCCCGGTGACCAGGACGATGTCGGAACAGGCCCGGTTGCGGGCCAGCTCGGTCAGCTCGGCGTGCATCGCGGCGTCGACGCCCTTCTGCGCCCAGCGGCCGTCGCTGCGGGTCAGCGCGCCGAGCCGGACGGTGACCCGGGGCATCACGCGCAGCCTGCGGTGCTCGGGCTGCGGGACGCGGTCGGGGGCGCCGTCGAACCAGTAGATGCGCAGCAGCGGCTGACGCGTGTCGGACTCGGCGCGTTCCCGCAGCCCCTGGATGAGGGCCGCGTGATCGACGGTGATGCGGGACCGCGACGGTTCCCCGGCGAGGAGACTGGCGGCGGCCCCCAGCAGATACCCGGCGTCCACCAGGACGATGCAGCGGTCCACGCGATCCACCCTCTTTCCGGGAGGTTTGCTTCGGGCTTGCTTCGAGTCTGCCCGACCACACCGGGGTTAACGGCCCGAACTCGATCTTCGGCGTGGCGTTTCCACACTTCCTCCCCGATCACCCCGGTCACACACGGTCATTGTCCGACATGCGTCTGTTATCAGGCTGTGTGAATCTGGTCCCGGCCCTGGCCCCTAGTCCCCCACAGGAGGCATCACCATGGCCAAGAACAAGAACCGTGACCGTAAGCAGCCGCAGGCCGAACGCGCCCAGCGGGCGGCGCAGGCGTCCACGATGGAGACGCCGGACGAACAGCGCACCACACAGGCCGTGCCCGGCGAGGTCGGCCGGGGCAAGGGCCGGCAGAAGCGCTTCGGCCACAACTGACGTCCTCACCACGGCCCGTCGCGGCCCGGGGACATGAAGCCCCGGGCGTGTGAAGGCCCAGGCACATGAAGAGGGGCGCACCCACCACAGGGTGCGCCCCTCACGCGCGCCGGCCGGACGTGCCCGCTAGCCCGCCAGGCAGGACGGTCCGAGAAGGACCTTCAGATCACCGAACAGGGCCGGGTCCGGCTTCACCCGGTGCCGGTCCAGGCGCAGCACCGTCGTCTTCGTCGGCCCCTGGAGCTTGATCCGCACCTCGCTGTCGCCCTTGTGGTGGGTGAGGATCTCGCCGAGCCTGCTGACCATCGGCGGGGTCACGCGGGTGGCCGGGATGGTGAGCACCACGGGCGCGTTGGTGCCGGCGTTGGACAGGTCGGGGACCATCAGCTCCATCGCGACCAGCCGCGGCACGTCCTCCCGCTTGTCGAGCCGGCCCTTGACGAACACCACGGCGTCCTCGACGAGTTGCGTCGAGACGAGCTGGTACGTCGCCGGGAAGAACATGCACTCGATGGAGCCCGCGAGGTCCTCCACGGTGGCGATCGCCCAGGCGTTGCCCTGCTTGGTCATCTTGCGCTGGAGGCCCGAGATGATGCCGCCGATGGTGACCACCGCGCCGTCGCCGAAGTCGCCGCCGGTGAGCTGGGAGATGCCCGCGTCGGCCTTGTCGGACAGCACGTGCTCCAGGCCGAACAGCGGGTGGTCGGAGACGTAGAGGCCGAGCATCTCGCGCTCCTGGGCGAGCAGGTAGGTCTTGTCCCACTCGTCGTCGGTGAAGGTGACGTCGAGGCCGAAGCCGGGCTCGCTGGTCTCCTCCTCGCCCATGCCGCCGAAGAGGTCGAACTGCCCCTCGGCCTCCTTGCGCTTGACCGCGACCACGTTGTCGATCATCGGCTCGTAGTGGGCGGTGAGGCTCTTGCGGGTGTGCCCCAGCTCGTCGAAGGCGCCGGCCTTGATCAGCGACTCCGTGGTGCGCTTGTTGCAGACGATCGCGTCGACCTTGTCGAGGTAGTCGGGGAAGGAGGTGTACTTCCCCTTGGCCTTGCGGCACTTGATGATCGACTCGACCACGTTGGTGCCGACGTTGCGCACGGCCTCCAGACCGAAGAGGATCACGTCGTCGCCCTGGGCGGCGAAGTTGTGCACCGACTCGTTGACGTTCGGCGGGAGCACCTTGATGCCCATGCGGCGGCACTCGTTGAGGTAGATCGCCGACTTGTCCTTGTCGTCCTTCACCGAGGTGAGCAGCGCGGCCATGTACTCGGCCGGGTAGTTCGCCTTGAGGTAGGCGGTCCAGTAGGACACCAGTCCGTACGCGGCGGAGTGCGCCTTGTTGAAGGCGTAGCCGGCGAACGGCACCAGCACGTCCCACAGGGCCTGGATGGCCTCGTCGCTGTAGCCGTTCTTGCGGGCGCCGGCCTGGAAGATGGTGAAGTTCTTCGCCAGTTCCTCGGGCTTCTTCTTGCCCATCACGCGACGGAGGATGTCGGCCTCGCCGAGCGAGTAGCCGGCGATGATCTGGGCAGCCTTCTGCACCTGCTCCTGGTAGACGATCAGGCCGTAGGTGACCGCGAGGACCTCTTCGAGCGGCTCCTCCAGCTCCTTGTGGATCGGGGTGATCTCCTGGAGCTTGTTCTTGCGCAGCGCGTAGTTGGTGTGCGAGTCCATGCCCATCGGGCCGGGACGGTAGAGCGCGGAGACGGCGGAGATGTCCTCGAAGTTGTCCGGCTTCATCAGCCGCAGCAGCGAGCGCATCGGTCCGCCGTCGAACTGGAAGACGCCGAGGGTGTCGCCGCGCTGGAGGAGTTCGAAGGTCTTCGGGTCGTCGAGCGGCAGGCTCAGCAGGTCCAGGTCGACGCCCTTGTTGGCCTTCACCATCTTGACGGCGTCGTCCATGATGGTCAGGTTGCGCAGGCCGAGGAAGTCCATCTTCAGCAGGCCCAGCGACTCGCACTGGGGGTAGTCCCACTGCGTGATGGTCACGCCGTCGGTGTGCCGCACCCAGATGGGGGCGTGGTCGACGATGGGCTCGCTGGACATGATCACGCCGGCGGCGTGCACGCCCATCTGCCGGACCAGGCCCTCGACGCCCTTGGCGGTGTCGATGACCTTCTTCACGTCCGGCTCGTTCTCGTACATCGACCGGATCTCGCCGGCCTCGCTGTAGCGGGGGTGCGAGGGGTCGGTGATGCCGTTCAGGTCGATGCCCTTGCCGAGGACGTCGGCGGGCATCGCCTTGGTGAGGCGGTCGCCCATCGCGTACGGGTAGCCCAGCACGCGCGCGGAGTCCTTGATGGCGTTCTTCGCCTTGATCTTGCCGTAGGTGCCGATCATGGCGACCTTGTCGGCGCCGTACTTCTCCGTCACGTACCGGATCACCTCGACGCGCCTGCGCTCGTCGAAGTCGATGTCGACGTCGGGCATGGAGACGCGCTCGGGGTTGAGGAACCGCTCGAAGATCAGTCCGTGCGGGATCGGGTCGAGGTCGGTGATGCCCATGGCGTAGGCGACGATCGAGCCGGCCGCCGAGCCACGGCCGGGACCGACCGCGATGCCGTTGTTCTTGGCCCACATGATGAAGTCGGCGACGACGAGGAAGTACCCCGGGAACCCCATCTGGATGATGACGTCCATCTCGTAGTCGGCCTGCTTCTGGCGGTCCTCGGGGATGCCGCCGGGGAAGCGGCGCTCCATGCCGCGGCGGACCTCCTCCTTGAACCAGCTGACCTCGGTGTACCCCTCCGGGATGTCGAACTTGGGCATCAGGTCGCGCTTGACGAACATGCCCGTGGTGTCGACCATCTCGGCGATCAGCCGGGTGTTGGCGCAGCCCTGCTGCCAGGCGTCCGAGGAGTCGATGGCGTACATCTCGTCGGTGGACTTGAGGTAGTAGCCGGTGCCGTCGAACTTGAAGCGGTCGGGGTCGGAGAGGTTCTTGCCGGTCTGGATGCACAGCAGCGCGTCGTGGGCGGTCGCCTCGTGCGCGTACGTGTAGTGCGAGTCGTTGGTGACCAGCGGGGGGATGCCGAGCTTCTTGCCGATCTCCAGGAGGCCGTCGCGGACCCGGTGCTCGATCTCGATGCCGTGGTCCATCAGCTCCAGGAAGTAGCGGTCCTTGCCGAAGATGTCCTGGTAGTCGGCGGCGGCCTTGAGGGCCTCGTCGAAGTGGCCGAGGCGCAGCCGGGTCTGCACCTCGCCGGAGGGGCAGCCGGTGGAGGCCACGATGCCCTCGGACCACTGGCTGATGGTCTCCTTGTCCATCCGGGGCCACTTCTGCAGCCAGCCCTCGGCGTACGCGTCGGAGGAGAGCCGGAAGAGGTTGTGCAGGCCGGTGTTGTTCACGGCCCACATCGTCTTGTGGGTGTAACCGCCGGAACCGGAGACGTCGTCCCGCTTCTGGTGCGGCTGGCCCCACTGGATCTTGCGCTTGTTGCGCCGGGACTCGGGCGCGACATACGCCTCGATCCCGATGATCGGGGTGACTCCGGCCTTCTGCGCGGAGTGGAAGAAGTCGTACGCCCCGTGCAGGTTGCCGTGGTCGGACATGGCGATGTGCGTCATGCCCATTTCGTTGCAGGCGTTGAACATGTCCTTCAGCCGCGCGGCACCGTCCAGCAGCGAGTACTGGGTGTGGACGTGCAGGTGCGTGAACGGCGGCTTCGACACGGTGCGGCCTCCAAGGAAAACAGCCTGTGACGAGCAGGCGGACGGAGTGGGGGACAGCGTCGAAGTCTATGCCCCGAGGCTGACACGCGGAGGCCGCCACGACGTACCTTCGAACGGGGCGCGGGCACTCCCGCGTCCCGCCGCACGTTGGACGGGGGACGGACCAGCCGTCCCGGAACATCCCGCACCTGGAGGCACACAGCGATGTCGGTACCGCAGCTCAACGACGAGCACCGCGGTGAGGAGATCCTCGCCGTCCTCGACACCGCCTTCGGCGAGCTCCTGGCCGCCGACCCGGCCGCGTTCCGGGTGAAGTTCCGCAAGATGGCGGCCTCGGCGTTCGCCTTCTACCGCGGGACGGCGTGCCTCTTCTACCACGATCTGACCGTGTCTGCCCAGTTCGGGGCGAAGCGGGGCGGCCCGTACCTGGACGACCGCACCTCGCGGGTGTGGATCCACGGTGATCTCCACGCGGAGAACTTCGGCACGTACATGGATTCGAACGGCCGCCTGGTCTTCAACGTCAACGACTTCGACGAGGCCTACGTCGGCCCCTTCACCTGGGACCTCAAGCGCCTCGCCGCCTCCGTGGCGCTGATCGGCTACGCGAAGGCGCTCAGCGACGAGCAGATCACCGAGCTGGTCACGATCTACGCGGCCGCCTACCGGGAGCGGATCCACGCGCTGGCCACCGGCGCGAAGAGCGACGAGGTGCCGCCGTTCACCCTGGACACCGCCCAGGGGCCGCTGCTCGACGCGCTGCGCGACGCCCGCTCGCTGACCCGGTTCGGGCTGCTGGACTCGATGACCGAGATCCGTGACTTCGAGCGCCGCTTCGCCTCCGGCGGCGGCGCGGTCGAGCTGGACGCCGCCACCCGTTACAAGGTGCTCGCGGCCTTCGACGGCTATCTGGAGACGCTGCCGGACGCCTCGCTGGCCCGTCCGGACTCCTACCGCGTGAAGGACGTCGTGGGCCGCCGCGGCATCGGCATCGGCTCGGCCGGGCTGCCGTCGTACAACATCCTCCTGGAGGGTCACAGCGACGCCCTGGAGAACGATGTGGTGATCTACATCAAGCAGGCCCAGACCCCGGCCGTCTCCCGGCACGTCACGGACCAGGCGATCAAGGACTACTTCCAGCACGAGGGGCACCGCACGGTGATCTCCCAGCGCGCCCTCCAGGCGCACGCCGACCCGTGGCTGGGCTGGACCGAGCTGGACGGCGCGGGGCAGCTCGTCGCCGAGGTCTCGCCGTACGCCGTGGACCTGGACTGGGGCGACATCGACGACCCGGAGGAGATCGCCCTGGTCGTCGCCGACCTCGGCCGGGCCACGGCGACGATGCACGCGGCCGCGGACGACACCTCCGGCGAGTCCCTGGTGCCGTTCTCCACCGAGCGCGCCATCGACGCGGCGATCGCCGCCGACGAGGACTCCCTGGTCCCCCTCCTGGTCGACTTCGCGCACGCCTACGGCGCCCGTGCGCGCGGCGACCACCAGATCTTCCTGGACCTGTTCCGCAACGGCCGGATCCCGGGCCTGTGACCCTCCGCACATCCACAGGAACCGTTTAGGGACTCTTTACCGGAGCACGTGACACACTCTTCACCGCCATGGACATATCCGGAACCCAGCTCAGAGCCGTCCGCGCGGCGCTGTTCACGGCAGTCGTCGTGACGCTCAGCGCCGCGTCGCACGTGCTGCTGTCCGGGGTCCCGCTGCCGCTGAACACGGTGGCCGCGATCGCCGCCGCCGTGTTCGGCCTGGCGTACGCCCTGGCGGGGCGGGAGCGTTCCTTCGGGCGGATCGCCGCCCTGCTGATCCCGCTGGAGCTGGCCGCCGACACCGTCTTCACCACCGGCCAGCACGTCTGCTACGGCCGGATGGGCGGGCCCGTCGCGGGCCCGCTGCGCTCCGTCGGCTTCGACGTGCTGTGCGGCGACGGCACCGGTGTGGGCGCACCGCTCGTCCGGGCCACCGGGCACGCCGCCGAGGGCGGCGACCGGCTGGCGGCCCTGATCGCCCAGGCCGACCCGGCGACCGCCTGGGCGCTGCTCGGCGCGCACATCGGGGTCGGTCTGTTCGCCGCCGCCTGGCTGCGCCGCGGCGAGCGGGCGCTGGCCCGGCTGCTGGGCGCGGTGGCGGCCACGACCTTCCGGCCGCTGCTGCTCGCGGTCGCCGCGGTGACCGTGCGCCGGGCCCCGGAGGCCCGTCGTCCGGCCCGCCCGGTCCGCCGTACCGCCACGGTCCGGACCCTGCTCCTGGCGCACTCCCTGGGACGGCGCGGACCGCCGTGCTCCGTCACCTTCGCCTGAGGCGGCCCCGCCTCCGGCGAACCCTCCGAGCACCAGCATCCCCCTTACGTATCCCGCACACGGCACGCCCGTGTGCGTCCCCCGTGGAGACATCATCATGAGCAAGCGGAACAGCCAGGCGGCGAAGTCGGCGGCCCGGGAGCGGCTGCGCGTGGAGCGCGAGCGCCAGGCGAAGAAGGCGAAGGTCAGGCGGCAGCTCATCGTCGCCGCCTCGGTGGTCGGCGTGCTGGCCGCGGCCGGCGGCATCGGCTACGCGGTCGTCCAGGCCAACCAGCCCGACTACTGGGAGTCCGCGAAGGACGCCAAGCTCGTCAAGCCGGCCAACACCAGCGGCAAGAACGGCACGACCGTCGTCATCGGCGAGTCCGGCGCGAAGAAGACCCTGGAGCTGTACGAGGACCCGCGCTGCCCGGTCTGCGCCTCCTTCGAGCAGACGGTCGGCAAGACCGTCGAGAAGGACGTCGAGGACGGCAAGTACAAGATCCGCTTCATAGGCGCCTCGTTCCTCGACCGCGGCCTGACCGGTGAGGGCTCCAAGAACGCCCTGAGCGCCCTGGGTGCCGCGCTGAACGTCGGCCCCGACGCGTTCCTCGCCTACAAGAGCGCGCTCTACTCGGCCGAGTACCACCCCGAGGAGACGGACGACAAGTTCGCGGACGACGCGTACCTGATCAAGGTCGCCAACACGGTCGACGCCCTGAAGAACAACAAGGAGTTCCAGGCGGACGTGAAGGACGGCACCTACGACAAGTGGGCGCTGGAGATGTCCGACGTGTTCGACAGCACCGAGGGCGTCCAGGGCACGCCGACGCTGATGATGGACGGCAAGAAGCTCACCGGCTCCGACGGGCAGAACGCGCCCATGACGGTGGACGAGTTCAACACGGCCGTCGACAAGGCGCTCAAGGCCTGACCCCCGGCCGACGGCACGCCGAAGAGCGGGCGAACTTTCGCGAGTTCGCCCGCTCTTGCGTGTACCTGTCAGTAACCTGATCGGCTGTGACCAGTCGACACAGATCATCCGAGAGCGCCGTCCCCGCCACCGCGGACACCGGCTTCCCGTCCCCGCGCCGTCGTACGGTCGTCAGGGCGGCCGCCGCCACCGCGGTGCTGGCCGGACCGCTCGCCGCCGCCCTCCCCGCGCGTGCCGCGACCGCGCAGGCGCCCGCCTTCCTGCACGGCGTCGCCTCCGGCGACCCGCTGCCCGACGGCGTCCTGCTGTGGACCCGGGTGACACCGGTTCCGGAGGCGATACCCGGCTCCGGACTCGGCCCGGACACTGAGGTGAGCTGGGCCGTCGCCCGGGACAGGGCGTTCACCGACGTCGTCGCGCGCGGTTCGACGCTCGCCACCGCCGCCTTTGACCACACCGTCAAGGCGGACGTCCGCGGCCTGCGTCCGGCCACCGACTACTGGTTCCGCTTCTCCGCCGGCGGCACCGACTCGCCCGTCGCCCGCACCCGTACCGCCCCGGCCGCCGACGCCGCCGTGACCGGGCTGCGCTTCGGCGTGGTCTCCTGCGCCAACTGGGAGGCCGGCCACTTCGCCGCATACCGCCACCTCGCGGCCCGCGGCGACCTGGACGCCTGGCTGCACCTGGGCGACTACATCTACGAGTACGGCACCGGCGAGTACAACGCCCGCGGCGAGACCGTACGGCCGCACGCCCCCGCCCACGAGATCGTCACCCTCGCCGACTACCGGCTCCGGCACGCCACGTACAAGACCGACCCGGACCTCCAGGCCCTGCACGCCGCGGCGCCGGTCGTCGCGATCTGGGACGACCACGAGTTCGCCAACGACACCTGGTCGGGCGGCGCCGAGAACCACACCGAGGGCACGGAGGGCACCTGGGCGGCCCGCCAGGCCGCCGCCAAGCAGGCCTACTTCGAGTGGATGCCGGTACGGCCCGCGCTCGCCGGCACCACCTACCGCCGGCTCCGCTTCGGCAAGCTCGCCGATCTGTCCCTGCTCGACCTGCGCTCCTTCCGCTCCGCGCAGGTCTCCCTGGGCGACGGCGAGGTCGACGACCCGGACCGCACGATCACCGGACGCGCCCAACTGGACTGGCTGAAGGCGGGGCTGACGGCGTCCGACACCACCTGGCGGCTGGTCGGCACCCCGGTGATGATCTCGCCGTTCTCCCTCGGCTCCCTCCCCGCGAGTCTCCTCAAGCCGCTCGCGAAGCTGCTGGGCCTGCCGCAGGAGGGGCTCGCCCTCAACACCGACCAGTGGGACGGCTACACCGACGACCGCCGTGAGATCCTCGCCCATCTGCGGGCGAACGCGATCCGCAACACGGTCTTCCTCACCGGTGACATCCACATGGCGTGGGCCAACGACGTGCCGGTGAACGCCGGCACCTATCCGCTGTCGGCGTCGGCCGCCACGGAGTTCGTGGTCACCTCGGTCACCTCCGACAACCTCGACGACATCGTGAAGGTCCCCGAGGGCACCGTCTCCGCGCTCGCCGCACCGCTGATCCGGGCGGCCAACCGGCACGTCCACTGGGTCGACACCGACCGGCACGGCTACGGCGTCCTGGACATCACCGCCGAGCGGGCGCAGATGGACTACTACGTGCTCTCCGACCGTACGGCGGCGGACGCCACGTCCGAGTGGGTCCGCTCCTACCGCACCCGCAGCGGCACACAGAAGGCCGAGCGCGTCCACGCCCCGGTGTGACGCCCTGCCCGGCTCAGCCCTCCAGCGAGTCGAGGAAGCCGAGCGCCACCCGCCAGGTGGCCTCGGCGGCCTCCTCGTCGTAGTCGGGGAGATCGGGGTCGGTGTAGAGGTGACCGGCGCCCGCGTACCGGTACACCTCGACGTCGGCGCCGGCCCGGCCCATCCGCAGGTACCAGGCGGTGAGCCAGTCGTCCGTCTCGAACGGGTCCGGCTCGGCGACGTGCAGCTGCACCGGCAGCTCGTCCGCCGAGGCGTTCTCCGCGATGTCCGACGTGCCGTGCAGGAGCAGCAGTCCGCGCGCCTTGTCGTCGCCGAGGGCCAGCGTCTGGGCGACGGAGGCGCCGAGGGAGAAGCCCGCGTACACCAGCCCCCGCTCGGAGTAGGGCGCGGCGGCCAGCACGGCCCGCTTCAGCAGCTCGTCCTTGCCGATCCCCTCCTTGTACGCCATGCCGTCCTCGACCGTGTCGAACGTGCTGCCTTCGAAGAGGTCGGGCGTCCACACCTCGTGTCCGGCCGCGCGCAGCCGGTCCGCGGCCCGGCGCACCGCGGGCCGCAGGCCGTAGGTCGAGTGAAAGAGCATGATGTTCATGGCGTCCATGGTGCCAGCCCGGTGTGACGGCGCCGGATCACCGCCCTACCCGCGATCGCGCGGAAGTCACATGTTCATGCCCGCGCGGGCCGGTTAGGTTCGGGGACATGGATGACGTGCTCCGCCCATTGATCGTGGTCGGCGGCTCGGTCGTGCTCACCCTGCTGCTCGGCTGGGCCACCGACCTGCTGCTGCGCAAGGCCGACGAACGCCACCCGGAGACTCCGCTGTGGGGTCTGCTGCGCCGCGGCCGGATCCCCTACCAGCTGCTGCTGTGCGCGGCCCTGCTGAGAGGGTCGTACGACCAGGTGGAGCTGTTGCGGGACCACGGGACCGTCATCGGCCGGACCCTGACCCTGGTGCTGATCGGGTCGGCCGCCTGGCTGGCGATCCGGATCGCGGCCGCGGTCGTCGAGACCACGTACACGCGGTACGCCAGCACCCACCGCGAGCGCGACCCGGCACGGGTCCGCCGGGTGCGCACCCAGGTGACGCTGATCCGGCGGGTGGTCTCGGCGATCGTCGGCGTGGTGGCGGTGGCCGCGATGCTGCTGACCTTCCCCGCGATGCGGGCGGCCGGGGCGTCGCTGCTGGCCTCGGCCGGAATCCTCGGCATCGTCGCCGGTGTGGCCGCCCAGTCCACGCTCGGCAACATGTTCGCCGGGCTGCAGATCGCCTTCGGCGACATGGTGCGCATCGGCGACACGGTGGTCGTGGACGGCGAGTGGGGCACGGTCGAGGAGATCACGCTGACCTTCCTGACCGTACGCACCTGGGACGAGCGCCGGATCACCATGCCGGTGTCGTACTTCACGTCCCAGCCGTTCGAGAACTGGTCGCGCGGGACGCCGCAGATGACGGGCACCGTCTTCTGGCACGTCGACCACTCGGCCCCGCTGGAGGCGATGCGCGACAAGCTCCGGGACATCCTGCGGGAGTGCCCGGCCTGGGACGGCCGCGCCTTCAACCTGAACGTGACCGACAGCACCCCCAGCACCATGGAGGTGCGCGCCCTGGTGACGGCCAAGGACGCCGACGACATCTGGACGGTACGGGTCACGGTCCGCGAGGAGATGATCCGCTGGCTGACCGCCGAGCACCCCTACGCGCTGCCCCGGGTCAACACGGCCGACGCGGTGCCGCCGCCCCGGACCGGCGGCCACCGCTCCCCCGACGGCGTACCGGCGGCCCGTCGCGCGCACCATCATCCGAGGGAGCGCTGACCCGCTCTCAGTGGCCGCGTTCGGCGCCGCCGTTGACCTGGACGATCTGCGAGGTGATGTGCGCGGCGGCCGGGGAGGCGAGCCAGTGCAGGGTCGCGGCGACGTCCCCGGGCGTTCCGGCGCGCCCGTCCAGGGTCTCCCCGACCAGCCGGGTACGCAGTTCCTCGTCGATGCCGTCGCCGAAGAAGGCGGTGTCCTCGATGTAGCCGGGGGCGACCACGTTCACGGTGATGCCGTGCGGGCCCAGTCTCCGGGCCAGGTCGTGGGCGTACGGGTGCAGCCCGGCCTTGGCCGCCGCGTACGCCACCTGTCCGTGGCCCCGGTAGGCGGCGATGGAGCTGATGAACAGCACGCGCCCGCCGGGTTCGGCGAGCCGGGCCCGCAGGGCCTCGGTGAGCAGGGCGGCGGTCAGCAGGTTGAGCCGGAAGTTGACCGTCCAGGAGCGGGCGACGGCGTCGAGCGGGTCGTCGCCGTCGGCCCGGGGTTCGAGGAGCCCGTTGCCCCCGGCGCTGTGGATCAGCACGTCCACCGCGCCGAACTCCCGTTGCACGAAGCCGGCGACACCGCGCACGGCCTCGGGGTCCGCGAGATCGGCGGCGTACGTCAGCGCGTCCGGCACCTTCGCCCGCTCCAGCACATCCCGGCGCCGGCCGAGCAGCAGCACCCGGTCCCCGTCGGCGGCGAACACCCGCGCGGCGGCGAGCCCGATCCCGGTACCGCCTCCACTGATCACAATATTCCGAGTCATAACGGCACTTTACGAACGAAAAGCCGCTGAAGGCGCTGAGCTCCCACGGGAAACGCCCGCTTCTCGACCGGCCGAAGCGGGCAGTGCGCCGGCCAAGACCCCTGAGGCGTCAGCGCAGGCTGCGCATGTCCAGATGCCGCAGCACCCGGTCCACCACCTCCGGATCCGCCCCCGCCTCGCTCCGCGCGGCCAGCACTTCGTGCCGGGCCGCGCTCAGCATCTCCCGCTGGATCCCCCGCACCCGCTTCAGCCGCCGCGCCCGCTGCCGGTGCGCCTCCCGCCGCTCGTCGTCCGCGAGGTCGGGGCTGATCCGCACCCCGATGTCGAAGGCGCTGCGCAGCATCTGCTCGGACAGCTCCTCCGGCAGGTCCTCGACCTCCTCGATCTCGCGCAGCCTCCGCTTCGCCGCCTTCGCCGCCCGGACCGCCAGGTCGTGCTCGAGCTGCTTCTCCCGCCCGGTGTCGGCCCGCACTCCCAGCCGCCCCACCAGCCACGGCAGGCTCAGCCCCTGCACCAGCAGGGTCGCCATGATCACGCTAAACGCGATGAAGACGATCTCGCCCCGGCCGGGGAAGTCGCCCCCGGCGTCGGTCTCCAGCGGAATCGCCAGCGCCAGCGCGACGGAGGCCACCCCGCGCATCCCGGACCACCACATCACCACGGTCTCGCGCCAGCTCACCGGGATCTCCTCGGCGGTGTCCCGCGCGGCGTGCAGCCGTTTCGTCAGCCAGGTCGCCGGCAGCAGCCACAGCAGCCGGACCAGGACGACCACGCCCACGATCACCGCCGCCCGGCCGAGCAGCTCGCCCCAGTGGCCGGACGCGGTCCGCACCGCGTTGTGCAGTTCGAGCCCGACCAGCCCGAACGCGACCCCGGTGACCAGGGTGTCGACGATGTCCCAGAAGGTGTGCCCGGCCAGCCGGGTCATGACGTCGTCGGCGTCGGTGGCGTACTCGACGAGGAACAGCGCGGTGGTGAGCACGGCGAGCACGCCCGAGCCGTGCAGCTCCTCGGCCGCGACGTAGGAGGCGTACGGCACGAGCAGGCTCAGCCCGATCTGCAGCGTCGCGTCCCCGAGGAGATCCATCAGCCTGTTGGCGCCCCAGCCCAGGGCGAGCCCGACCGCCACCGCCACCACGGCCGACAGCACCAGGTCGAGCCCGGCCTCCCAGGCGGAGAAGCTTCCGCTGACGGCGGCGGCGATCGCCACGTTGTAGAGGACGATCGCCGTGACGTCGTTGAAGAGCCCCTCGCCCTCCAGGATCGACACCAGCCGACGCGGCAGCCCCAGCTTCCCGGCGACGGCGGTGGCCGCGACCGGGTCGGGCGGCGCGACCAGCGCACCGAGGGCGAAGGCGGCGGCGAGCGGCAGTCCCGGCACGATCGCGTGGGCGACGGTGGCCACGCACAGCGTGGTGACGAGGACCAGCGCCACCGCGAGCAGCAGGATCGGTCTGACGTTCGCCGCGAACTGCCGCCAGGAGGTCCGCCGTACGGCGGCGTACAGCAGGGGCGGCAGCAGCAGCGGGAGAATCAGGTCGGGCGGGATGTCGACGTTCGGCACGAACTCCAGCAGGGCCAGGACCGCCCCGAGGACCGTCATCAGCACCGGCGCCGGCAGCCTCAGCCGCTCCCCGACCGGGACACTCACCACGGCCCCGAGCAGCAGGGCGAACAGCAGGGTCAACTGGTCCACGGTCACGGCTCCGGGCGGATCGGCGATCGGCGGGCGGATCTCCACCCTGCCACGCCGACGCCCCCGCCCGGCTGTTCGCGGCCCCGGCTACAGAACGCGCCGCATGGCCCGGTGCGGTATCCCCGCGTCCGGGAACTCGGGGCCGTAGGCCTCGTAGTCCAGCCGCTCGTAGAAACCGAGGGCGTGCGTCTGCGCGTGCAGGTCGACGGCGGTGAGGCCCCGGGCGCGGGCCGCCTCCTCGATGGCCCGCACCAGCGCCGCGCCGACGCCGAGGCCCCGCGCCCGGCGCGTCACCGCGAGCCGGCCCAGCGAGCCGACCGCCGGGTCGCCGCCGTTCTTCGCCGCGGCGGCCTCGCCGTACAGCAGCCGTCCGGTGCCGAGGGGGGTGCCGTCCTCGGCGACCGCCAGCACGTGGACGGCGCCGGCGTCGTAGGCGTCGTACTCGATGTCCTCGGGGACGCCCTGCTCGGCGACGAAGACCTCCTTGCGGACCGCGAAGCACGCCTCACGGTCGGCGGACTCCTCCGCCACGCGGACCATGAAGGCGGCGCTCATGCGTAGGTCTCCTCACGGACCTGGTCCAGCGCCTGCTGAAGGTCGTCGGGATAGTCGCAGGAGAACTCCACCCACTGCCCGTCGCCGGGGTGCTCGAAGCCCAGACGTACGGCGTGCAGCCACTGGCGGGTCAGGCGAAGCCGCTTGGCGAGCGTGGGGTCGGCGCCGTAGGTGAGGTCGCCGACGCAGGGGTGCCGGTGGGCGGCCATGTGGACGCGGATCTGGTGGGTGCGGCCGGTCTCCAGCTTGACGTCGAGGAGGGAGGCGGCGCGGAAGGCCTCGATGAGGTCGTAGTGCGTGACGGACGGCTTGCCGTCGGCGGTGACCGCCCACTTGTAGTCGTGCTGCGGGTGGCGGCCGATGGGGGCGTCGATGGTGCCGCTGGTGGGGTCGGGGTGGCCCTGGACGAGCGTGTGGTAGCGCTTGTCGACCGTGCGCTCCTTGAACTGGCGCTTCAGCGACGTGTACGCGTACTCCGACTTGGCGACCACCATCAGGCCGGAGGTGCCCACGTCGAGGCGGTGCACGATGCCCTGGCGCTCGGCGGCGCCGGAGGTCGAGATGCGGTACCCGGCGGCGGCGAGGCCGCCGATCACCGTCGGGCCGGTCCAGCCCGGCGAGGGGTGGGCGGCGACGCCGACGGGCTTGACGATCACGACCACGTCGTCGTCGTCGTGCACGATCTCCATGCCCTCGACCGGCTCGGCGACGACCTGGACCGGCGCGGGCGCCTGCGGCATCTCCACCTCCAGCCAGGCGCCGCCGCTGACCCGCTCCGACTTGCCGACCACCGACCCGTCGACCGTGACCTTCCCCGCGGCGGCGAGCTCGGCCGCCTTGGTGCGGGAGAAGCCGAACATGCGGGAGATGGCGGCGTCGACGCGCTCGCCCTCCAGGCCGTCGGGCACGGGCAGGGTACGGATCTCGGGAATCGTGCTCACCCGTCGAGTATGCCGGACGGGTCCGACAACCCCGCAGGCGCGTTCAGTCCTTGTGGACGGTGCCGTCCGGGTCGAGGCCACGGAACGACAGCAGCACGATCAGGATGCCGCCGCACACGATCGCCGAGTCCGCCAGGTTGAACACGGCGAAGTGCTTGGGCGCGATGAAGTCGACCACCGCGCCCTCGAAGACGCCCGGCGAACGGAAGATCCGGTCGGTGAGGTTGCCGAGGGCGCCGCCGAGCAGCAGGCCCAGCGCGATCGCCCAGGGCAGGCTGTAGAGCTTGCGGGCGAGGCGGACGATCACCACGATCACGGCCGCGGCGATCACCGTGAAGATCACGGTGAAGGCCTCGCCGAAGCCGAAGGCCGCGCCCGCGTTGCGGATCGCCTCGAAGCGCAGCCAGTCCCCGACGATCTCGATGGGCTCGTGGTGCTCCAGCTTGGCGACCACGATCATCTTGCTGATCAGATCGAGGGCATACGCGAACACGGCGACGGCGAACAGCACGGCGATCCGCCGCTTGCCGCGAGGCCGCTCGGCCTCCTCCGCCGCCGTCGCCCCGGTGCCGGCCCGTTCCTGGTCCTCCCGGTCCGCGTCCGGGGTGTCCGGCGTACCGATGATGCGCTCCGCCTCTGCCACGTGAGTCCCTCAGCCTAGGTACCTGACTAGAGGACGAGGGTACGGCACGCCCCGCGCGCCCGCCGATCAGTACCGCCGCTCCTGCTTCTGCTTGCACTCGACGCACAGGGTGGCCCGGGGAAAGGCCTGCATACGGGCCTTTCCGATGGGTTTGCCGCAGTTCTCGCAGAGGCCGTAGGTACCGGCGTCGAGGCGCTGGAGGGCGCGCTCGAACTGGGTGAGCATGTCGCGCGCGTTCGCGGCGAGCGCGAGTTCGTGCTCGCGCGTGATGTTCTTGGTGCCGGTGTCGGCGTCGTCGTCGCCCGCGCCGTCGCCGGAGTCCCGCATCAGGCCGGCCAGCGACTGCTCGGAGGCGGCGATCTCCTCGCGCAGCCTCAGCACCTCGGACGTCAGCTCGGCCCGCGCCTCCTCGACCTCTTCCGGAGTCCAGGGCTCCTCCCCCGGACGCACCGCGAGGTCGCCCGGCTCCACCACGCCGATCCGGGCCTTGGGTACGGGGCTCTTCGCCGCCGTGGCCGTGCCAGGAGTCTTCTTCGCACCCACCGTCGTCACTCCCGTCTGCGCCGCGGCATCCACCGCGCCCGCGTCATCGGCCGTGCTGCGCCCGGCCACATCCTGTACGGGCCCGCCGGGCCCGCTCTCCGGGAGGCCGGCCTCCCGGGGGCCCGCGGGAGCCGCCTCCCGGACGGCGCCCTTCCCCGGCACCTTCTTCCCCGCAGCGCCCCCACCAGGCACCACGGCCTCGGGGGCCGCCTTTCCGGCGGCCCGCTTCCCCGCCCCGTCCGGCTTCCTCACCGCGGCCTTCCCCTCGGGAGACGGTTTCTTCGCCGCGGCCTTCCCGGCGGACGCCCCCTCGACGGCCGGCTTCCTCGCCGCGGCCTTCCCGGCGGACGGCTTCCGCGTGGGGGTCCTTTTCGCGGGCGCCTTCCCCGCCGCGGCCTTCTTCGCGGGTGTCCCGGCGGGCGGCTCCGACGCCACCGGGACACCGTCGTGCGCCGTCCGCGCCGTCGCCGCGGCTCCGGCCGTCCCGCCCGCCCTTCCGGCCCCGCCGCCGGCAGTGGCCCCGGACCTGCCGGACGGTGCCGGCTGCTGTACGGCGGTCTTCTTCGCCACCATGGCCGCGGCCCCTTCACATATTGTGATCTTGCACGCGAATCGTGCTGGGACGATAAATCGACTCGAGTCCCGCGGCAACGGGGCGCACCGCCCGATTCCCTCGCCCCGCGGACGCCGCGCGGCGAACCTGCATGCGTTGTGCCCAGCTCCCCGCCGGGTATGCCACCGACATGGACGTCCCGGGATCCGGACGGGCGCGCTTCGCCATTCGAAGTACGCCGGGTCGTACGGCGAGCGGAAATCCGGTCGGCCGCCGCCCCCGCCGCGCCGTACACTGGGCGGAGCGAAAAGCGTGGATGGGGACGAGTAGCGGCGTACGCAGCCCAGAGCGACCCGGGGACGGTGTGAGCCCGGGGGCGAGCGCGACGTGAAGATCACCCCGGAGCCGCCGGAAGAAACCCCCGCGCGGGGCGGTAGAACCGGCATCGCGACCCCAATGAGGGGGCTCACCGGAGCGTACGGCGCACCGGGGGGCCAAGGAGGGTGGTACCGCGGGAGCGCGCCGACGGCGGCGTAAGGACACAGCTCTCGTCCCTCCGGACGGAAGGCAGCAAGTCCGCCGGAGGAAGCCCGCTGATGACAACGCCGACGTACCGCCAGGTACCCGCCCAGGTCGACCTGCCCGCGCTCGAGCACACGGTGCTCACGTTCTGGGACGAGCAGAAGATCTTCGCCAAGAGCCTGGAGCAGTCCGAGGGACGCCCCGAATGGGTGTTCTACGAGGGTCCGCCCACCGCCAACGGCATGCCCGGCGCCCACCACATCGAGGCCCGCGTCTTCAAGGACGTCTTCCCCCGCTTCCGCACCATGCGCGGCTACCACGTGGCCCGCAAGGCCGGCTGGGACTGCCACGGCCTCCCGGTGGAGCTGGCCGTCGAGAAGGAGCTCGGCTTCTCCGGCAAGCAGGACATCGAGGCGTACGGCATCGCCGAGTTCAACGCCAGGTGCCGCGAGTCGGTGACCCGGCACACCGACGCCTTCACCGAGCTGACGACCCGCATGGGCTACTGGGTCGACCTCGACGACGCCTACCGCACCATGGACCCGGAGTACGTCGAGTCCGTCTGGTGGTCGCTGAAGGAGATCTTCGGCAAGGGCCTGCTGGTCCAGGACCACCGCGTCGCCCCCTGGTGCCCCCGCTGCGGCACCGGCCTGTCCGACCACGAGCTGGCGCAGGGCTACGAGACGGTCGTCGACCCGTCCGTCTACGTCCGCTTCCCGCTCACCTCGGGACCGCTGGCCGGCGAGGCCGCGCTGGTCGTCTGGACGACGACCCCGTGGACCCTGGTCTCCAACACGGCCGTCGCCGCCCACCCCGAGGTCACCTACGTCGTCGCCACGAACGGTGAGGAGAAGCTGGTCGTCGCCGAGCCCCTGCTCACCAAGGCCCTCGGCGAGGGCTGGGAGGCCACCGGGCAGTCCTTCACCGGCGCCGAGATGGAGCGCTGGACCTACCGGCGCCCCTTCGAGCTGGTGGACTTCCCGGAGCCCGCCCACTACGTGGTGAACGCCGAGTACGTCACCACCGAGGACGGCACCGGCCTCGTCCACCAGTCCCCCGCCTTCGGTGAGGACGACCTCAAGGTCTGCCGCTCCTACGGCCTGCCCGTGGTCAACCCGGTCCGCCCCGACGGCACCTTCGAGGAGGACGTCCCGCTGGTCGGCGGCGTCTTCTTCAAGAAGGCCGACGAGAAGCTCACCGCCGACCTCGACGAGCGCGGCCTGCTCTTCAAGCACATCCCGTACGAGCACAGCTACCCGCACTGCTGGCGCTGCCACACCGCGCTGCTCTACTACGCGCAGCCGTCCTGGTACATCCGCACCACCGCCATCAAGGACCGGCTGCTCCAGGAGAACGAGAAGACCAACTGGTTCCCGGACACGGTCAAGAACGGCCGCTACGGCGACTGGCTGAACAACAACATCGACTGGGCGCTCTCCCGCAACCGCTACTGGGGCACCCCGCTGCCGATCTGGCGCTGCGAGGACGACCACCTCACGGTCGTCGGCTCCCGCGCGGAGCTCACCGAGCTGTCCGGCACCGACCAGTCGGGCCTCGACCCGCACCGCCCGTACATCGACGAGGTCACCTTCGGCTGCCGCCACGACGGCTGCGGGAAGACGGCCACGCGCGTGCCGGAGGTCATCGACGCCTGGTACGACTCGGGCTCGATGCCGTTCGCGCAGTGGGGCTACCCGTACAAGAACAAGGAGCTGTTCGAGGCCCGCTACCCGGCACAGTTCATCAGCGAGGCCACCGACCAGACCCGCGGCTGGTTCTACACGCTGATGGCGATCGGCACCCTGGTCTTCGACAAGTCGTCGTACGAGAACGTCGTCTGCCTCGGTCACATCCTCGCCGAGGACGGCCGCAAGATGTCCAAGCACCTGGGCAACATCCTGCAGCCGATCCCGTTGATGGAGCAGCACGGCGCCGACGCGGTCCGCTGGTTCATGGCGGCCGGCGGTTCGCCGTGGGCGGCCCGCCGGGTGGGCCACGGCACCATCCAGGAGGTCGTCCGCAAGACGCTGCTGACGTACTGGAACACGGTCGCCTTCCAGGCCCTGTACGCCCGTACGTCGAACTGGGCGCCGTCGGCGGCCGACCCGGCCCCGGCCGACCGCCCGGTCCTGGACCGCTGGCTGCTCTCCGAACTGCACGCGCTCACCGACCAGGTGACCCAGGCGCTGGAGGGGTACGACACCCAGCGCGCCGGCAAGCTGCTCTCCGCGTTCGTCGACGACCTGTCCAACTGGTACGTCCGCCGCTCCCGGCGCCGCTTCTGGCAGGGCGACAAGGCCGCGCTGCGCACGCTGCACGAGGTCGTGGAGACGGTCACCAAGCTGATGGCCCCGCTGACCCCGTTCATCACCGAGCGGGTCTGGCAGGACCTGATCGTCCCCGTCACCCCGGGCGCCCCGGAGTCGGTGCACCTGTCCGCGTGGCCGGAGGCGGACCTGTCCGCCATCGACCCCGGGCTGTCGAAGCAGATGGTGCTGGTGCGCCGGCTCGTGGAGCTGGGCCGGGCCACCCGCGCGGAGTCGGGCGTGAAGACCCGCCAGCCGCTGAAGCGCGCGCTGATCGCGGCGAGCGGCTTCGGCACCCTCGACCCCGAGCTGCACACGCAGATCACGGAGGAGCTGAACGTCGAGTCGCTGGCGTCGCTGTCCGAGGTGGGCGGCTCGCTGGTGGACACCACGGCGAAGGCCAACTTCCGTGCGCTGGGCAAGCGGTTCGGCAAGCGGGTCCAGGACGTGGCCAAGGCGGTCGCGAACGCGGACGCCGCCGCGCTCTCCCTGGCGCTGCGCGAGGGCACGGCCTCGGTGGAGGTCGACGGTGAGACGGTCGCCCTGGCCCCGGACGAGGTGATCATCACGGAGACCCCGCGCGAGGGCTGGTCGGTGGCGTCCGACGCCGGTGCCACGGTCGCCCTCGACCTGGAGATCACCGAGGAGCTGCGCCGCGCGGGGCTCGCGCGGGACGCGATCCGGCTGATCCAGGAGGCCCGCAAGAACAGCGGCCTCGACGTGGCCGACCGGATCGCCCTGCGCTGGACGGCGACGGAGCCGGCGACGGTCTCCGCGCTGGCGGAGCACGCGGGACTGATCGCGGACGAGGTCCTGGCGACGGACTTCGCGCAGGGTGAGGCGGACGACACGTACGGCACGCCGTTCACCGACGAGGGCCTGTCCCTGACGTTCCGCCTGCGCAAGGCGTGAAGCGCCGGTGAGCCCCGCGCCCCGAGGGGCGCGGGGAACCGCGCGATCGGCCACACACGATCCGCGGACGCCCGGCTGACCGCCCCCGCGGACGGTAAGGCGCGCACGCCGAAGGCCGGGGCCCACCAGGATGTCCGGTGGGTCCCGGCCTTCGGCGTTGCGTACGTCGGACATGGCACCCGGACCCGAACAAACACCGCACACCCACGTGAGCAAGCGCAGCGAAGGGGCGGGGCATCGGCTGGGTCATCGCCGGCTGCATCTGCTGCTGACCGCCGCCGTAGGAGGGACCACCCTGACCGCCGGGAGGGCCGCCCATCGTCTGGTTGCCGCCGTAGGACGGCGCACCGGCTCCGGCGGGAGCCATCGAGGGCGCCGGGGACGGCGGCAGCGACGGCGCGGAGCTCGCGGGCTGGCGCGGCGGGGCGAGCGAGTCGTCCGCCTGGGTCTCCAGCTGGCGCAGCTGCGACTCCAGGTAGGACTTCAGTCGCGTGCGGTACTCGCGCTCGAAGCCGCGCAGGTCCTCGACCTTGCGCTCCAGCGTGGCGCGGGCGGACTCCAGGGAGCCCATCGCGACGCGGTGCTTCTCCTGCGCGTCCCGCTCCAGGGCGTCGGCCTTGGCGCGGGCGTCCCGCTCGAGACCCTCGGCACGCGAACGCGCCTCGCCCACGATCTTGTTGGCCTCGGAACGGGCCTCCGCGATCGCCTGGTCCGCGGTCTGCTGGGCCAGCGACAGGACGCGCGCGGCGCTGTCGCCACCGGGACCGCCCTGACCGGGCATACCCGGGCCGCCCTGACCGGGCATACCGGGACCGCCCATGGGGCCGCCCATCGGGCCACCAGGACCCATCTGCCCCTGCATCGGGCCGCCCTGGCCCATCGGACCGGGGCCCTGGCCCATGGGGCCCTGACCCATCGGACCGGGACCCTGGCCCATCGGCCCGGGACCCTGACCCATGGGGCCGGGACCCTGCGGGCCGCCCTGTCCGCCGGGGCCGGCGGGCAGCTGAGGAGCACCGCTCGGCAGCTGGGGCGGGCCACCCATGGGGCCACCCATCTGCTGCTGCGGCGGGCCCGATATGCCGGCGGGCACCGGAGCGCCGGGACCTCGCATGCCCTGCTGGGGCATGCCCTGGGGCGGCCCCTGCTGTTGCTGCTGGTCCTGTGGCTCAGGAGGCTTGCGCATGTTCTGCTGGTTCTGGGCAGCGGCACGCGTGGCCGCGGCCAGCTTGGCGCGCAGGTCCTCGTTCTCGCGGAGCAGGCGCGTCAGTTCGGCTTCGACCTCGTCGAGGAAGGCATCGACCTCGTCCTCGTCATAGCCTTCTCGGAGGCGGACGGTCGTGAACTGTTTGTTCCGCACGTCCTCGGGGGTCAACGGCATCTCTTCACCTCAACGTAGTCATCGGCAGTCGGCAAGACCGTATCGTCCATCCTCATCACACAAACCTCTGTGCGACGGAGATGAGGATCCAGACGATGATCATCAGGACGAAGAAGGACAGGTCTAGCGCCACGCCCCCGAGACGCAGCGGCGGGATGAACCGCCGCAGAAGCTTCAGCGGTGGATCGGTGACAGTGTAAGTGGCCTCCAGGACGACCACCATCGCCTTGCCGGGTTGCCATGAGCGGGCGAACTGGAACACGTAATCCATGACCAAACGGAAGATCAGCACGATGAGGAACACCATCAGCGCGATGTAGATCACCTGCGCGAACACGCTCATGGCCTGCTTTTCCCTCTCCCCATGTACCGCTCTTCGTCCGGTCCTGCGTCTCAGCTCTGGTTGAAGAACCCGCCCTCTGCGATGCGGGCCTTGTCCTCCGCCGTGACATCGACGTTAGCAGGCGACAACAAGAACACCTTCTGCGTCACCCGCTCGATGCTGCCGTGAAGACCAAACACCAGACCGGCCGCGAAGTCGACAAGTCGCTTCGCGTCCGTGTCGTCCATCTCGGTCAAGTTCATGATCACCGGCGTGCCCTCACGGAAGTGTTCCCCGATGGTACGGGCCTCGTTGTAGGTCCGGGGGTGAAGCGTGGTGATCCGGTAAGGCTCTCGTTCGGACACGACCTTGGGCATGATCACCGGCGCGTTCTTCTCCAGGCTGGCACGTTCTTGTGTGATGGATGCCACGGACGCGATCCGCGCCGGGCGTGGCGATTCCGCGGGGAGCGAAGCGGATCGGGCGATCGGTTCGCGCGGCGCGGGAGGATGGGCGACTCGCACCTCTTCGTCCCTTTGGGGCTGATGTGAGACGTGGGGCTGGTGCGACGGCTCGTGCCGCCGGTGGTCCCGCTCGGGCTCCGGGTCGAGTTCGGGCTCGAAGTCGTCGTCTGGGTCGAATCCGCGGCCGTCGTACCCATCGTCCTCCACGAGGCCGAGGTAGACCGCCATCTTGCGCATCGCGCCGGCCATGCTCCTAGTCCTCCGCTCTGTGGTGGATCCGCTGACGACCGCCAAGTGCCCGCGATCCACTGGGTCTTTACGTCCGCTGTTCGGCGGAACTGACCATATTTTCTGCTGTGGTCCGACTTCTTGGCGACGTTACCCGAGCGCGGGGCGGACTCCGAGTACCGCACTGCCGACGCGCACATGTGTCGCTCCGGCGGCCACGGCCTGTTCGAGGTCCGCACTCATCCCTGCCGAGACCATGTTCGCAGCCGGATGGTCCCTGCGCAGGTCGGTCGACAAATCCATCAACCGCTCGAAGGCCGCCCGTTCGCGTCCCGCGTACTCCCCGGCGAGCGGGGCGACGGTCATCAGTCCGCCGAGCCGCAGCCCCTCGGACCGCGCGACCAGGTCGGCCAACTCCGCGACACCGGCGGGCGCCACACCCCCGCGCTCCCCCCGGCCGCTCGCGTCGGCGTCGAGCGCCACCTGGATCAGACAGCCGATCTCCCGGCCGGCCCGTACGGCCTCTTTGGAGAGGGCCGTCACCAACCGGGAACGGTCGACGGACTGCACGAAATCGGCGTAACCCACCACGGAACGCACCTTGTTGGTCTGAAGCTGACCGACGAAATGCCAGCTGAGGGGCAGATCCGCACACGCGGCCGCCTTGGGGGCGGCGTCCTGGTCCCGGTTCTCGGCCACATGACGCACCCCGAGTCCGGACAGGATCCGCACATCGTCCGCGGGGTAGGTCTTGGTGACCACGATCAGGGTCACCTCGTCCCGCCCGCGTCCGGCGGCGGCGCACGCGGCGGCGATCCGCTCTTCCACTTTCGCCAGGTTCGCGGCGAGTTCGTCCCTACGGTCCGTCATGTCCCATCAGTCCAGCCACACATAGCCGGCGAGCCGCCCGGTGGTGCGGTCGCGGCGGTACGAGAAGTGATCAGCCGACTCCAGCGTGCACACCGGCGACTGCTCCCGGTCACGCACCCCGAGCCGTTCGAGCTGCGCGTGCACGCCCGCGGCCACGTCGACCGCCGGTATGCCCCAGCTCGTGACGGCGTGCGCCGCCGGTTCGACGGCGGCCACCTCGGCGCGCATCGCCTCCGGCACCTCGTAGCACCGGCCGCAGACGGCGGGGCCGGTGCGGGCGACGATCCGCGCGGGGTCGGCACCGAGTTCCGTCATGGCCCGTACGGCGGCGGGGACGATCCCGGCGGTCATGCCGGGCCGGCCCGCGTGGGCCGCTGCGACGACGCCGGCGACCGGGTCGGCCAGCAGGACCGGTACGCAGTCGGCGGTGAGCACCGCGAGGGCGAGCCCGCGCCGCACGGTGACGATCGCGTCGACCTCGGGGACCGGGCGCTCGCCCCAGGGACCGTCGACCACGGCCGCATCGGCCCCGTGCACCTGGTTCATCCAGACCACCCGGGCCGGGTCCACGCCGAGCGACTTGGCGGCCAGTTCGCGGTTGACACGCACGGCCGCGGGGTCGTCACCGACCGCACCGCCGAGGTTGAGCTCCTCATACGGAGCGGCGCTCACCCCGCCCCACCGGTCGGTGAAGGCGAAGTGCGCGCCGCTCACGCTCTCGCGCCGTCCTATCACTTCAGGAAGTCCGGTACGTCCAGTTCCTCGACCGGGCTGTCGTAGGTCCGCGACGGCGGGACCGGCGGCTGGACGGCCGGGATGTCGCGCACCGGCTCCGGCGCCGGCGGCTCCGGGTCCTCCTTCGGCGTGACGCTGCCGAGCGAGCCGAAGGACGGACGGCTCTCCGGCTGCCGCGCCGGGGCGGGCTCCTCGCGCTTGGCCGAGGACGAGCCGAGGACGTTGTCCCGCTTGGCGGGCGGCTGGCCGCCGTCGAAGCCGGCCGCGATCACGGTGACCCGGACCTCGTCGCCGAGGGCGTCGTCGATCACCGCACCGAAGATGATGTTGGCCTCGGGGTGGGCGGCCTCGCTGACCAGCTGGGCGGCCTCGTTGATCTCGAACAGACCGAGGTCGGAGCCGCCGGAGATGGAGAGCAGCACGCCGCGGGCGCCGTCGATGGAGGCTTCGAGCAGCGGCGAGGAGATGGCCATCTCGGCGGCGGCCACCGCGCGGTCGTCGCCGCGGGCCGAGCCGATGCCCATGAGGGCCGAACCGGCCTCGGACATGACCGACTTGACGTCCGCGAAGTCCAGGTTGATCAGGCCGGGCGTGGTGATGAGGTCGGTGATGCCCTGGACACCGGAGAGCAGCACCTGGTCCGCCGACTTGAAGGCGTCGAGGACCGACACCTGACGGTCCGAGATGGACAGCAGCCGGTCGTTCGGGATCACGATGAGGGTGTCGACCTCTTCGCGGAGCTCGGCGATGCCGTCCTCCGCCTGGTTCGCACGGCGCCGCCCCTCGAAGGTGAACGGGCGGGTGACCACGCCGATGGTGAGGGCACCGAGCGAGCGGGCGATGTTGGCCACGACGGGCGCGCCGCCGGTGCCGGTGCCGCCGCCCTCGCCGGCCGTCACGAAGACCATGTCGGCCCCCTTGAGGACCTCCTCGATCTCCTCGCGGTGATCCTCCGCGGCCTTGCGGCCGACGGCCGGGTTGGCTCCGGCGCCGAGTCCGCGGGTGAGTTCACGGCCGACGTCGAGCTTGACGTCGGCGTCGCTCATCAACAGGGCTTGCGCGTCGGTGTTGATGGCGATGAACTCGACGCCCTTGAGACCGACCTCGATCATCCGGTTGATGGCATTGACACCACCGCCGCCGACACCGATGACTTTGATGACTGCGAGGTAGTTCTGCGGTGCTGCCACGTCGAAGGCCTCTCGCCTCGAGTTACGTGTCGCCCGACCGCTGAAGCACTGATGCCCCCGCGACCCGACGACTGATGCCGAATGGGACGGTCCGTAGCGCCGACCCGAACCCTAACGTTGAAGTTTAGGGTTACCAGTGTGTCCGTTCCCTGGAGTCTTCTGAACAGGACACTAAGTCGACAAGCGGCGCCCGTTCAACGAACACGCCGAACCTCCCGTTTTTCTTTTCACCCTATGTGATCAGCCGTAGCGCTGCCCAATCAGGGTGCTGGCCTGCGCTGATGTGCGTCAACTCCCCGCTGACGCCGGGGCCGTGGGCACGCTGACGTCGAAGTGCCGCGCGCCGGGCTCCGCTTTCATCAGTGCGGTGAGAATACGGCCCTTCTCGGCTCCCTTCTCACTGCTTCCCCAGTCGACCGTACGGCCGTCCGCCAGTTCCAGCGAGATGTCGTCGTAGGAACGGACCTTGACGCTGCGGGTGGCCTGCGCCACGGGGGCCGGGACCGCGCCGGCCACCCGCACCGCCTCCCGGGTCAGCCGGTCCTCGTCGAAGCGGCGCAGGCTCGCCGCCGCGGAACCGCTCCTGGAAACGGTCATTTTCAGCGCCGGTACCCCCTTGGGGGCCTGGGAAACCGTGGCGAACCGGACACCTTCCTTGTCCACTTCGATGAATTTCCCGCCTTTGTGGACAAGGAGGACAGCGGTGCGTTCCGTCACTTTCAGCGTGATCCCACTCGGCCAGGAACGAATCACGTCAACCGTGTCGATCCGGGGCAACGCACCGGAAAGCCGCGCCTCGATCGCGTCGGTGTCGACGGAGACCAGTTGTTCCCCGAGGGGGACGTCGGCGGCCTCGCGCACCTCCGCGGGCGTCAGGACCCGGGTCCCCGACACCGTCACACGCTCCACGCGCACCAGGTCCGACCCGTACAGCAGCCAGAACGCCCCGCTGCCGAGGAACACCAGGACGACGGCCAGGACGATGATCCGACGAACCTGTCGTCGCCCGAACCGCCGCACGGGCGGCGGGCCGGACGACTCCCGCTTGCGTTCACCCCGCTCGGCGGTGGTCGATCCGGCCATGTTGCCTGCCCTCCGTCATACGCCTCTAGCGGTGCGCACGGGCGGCGATCGCCTCGTACACCATGCCGACGAGCAGGTCGTCGGCGTCCCGGCGGCCGAACTCGGCGGCGGCGCGGGACATCTCGTACAGCCGGTGCGGGTCGGCGAGCACGGGCAGCACGTTCTGCTGCACCCAGTCGGGCGTCAGCTCCGCGTCGTCGACCAGCAGTCCGCCGCCGGCCTTGACCACCGGCTGGGCGTTGAGCCGCTGTTCGCCGTTGCCGATGGGCAGCGGGACGTAGGCGGCCGGGAGCCCGACGGCGGAGAGTTCGGCGACGGTCATCGCGCCCGCGCGGCAGAGCATCATGTCGGCCGCGGCATACGCGAGGTCCATCCGGTCCAGGTAACTTACCGGGATGTAGGGGGGCATGCCCGGCATCTGGTGCACCTGCGGCAGTTCGTTCTTCGGGCCGACCGCGTGCAGGATCTGGATCCCGGCCTGCTGGAGCCACGGAGCGACCTGCTGGACCACCTCGTTGAGCCGCCGGGCGCCCTGCGAGCCGCCGGAGACCAGCAGCGTGGGCAGATTGGGGTCGAGGCCGAACGCGGCGCGGGCCTCGGGGCGTACGGCGGCCCGGTCCAGGGTGGAGATGGAGCGGCGCAGCGGGATGCCGATGTAGCGGGCGCCCCGCAGCTTGCTGTCGGGCGTGGAGACGGCGACCTGGGCGGCGTACCGGGAGCCGATCTTGTTGGCCAGTCCGGGCCGGGCGTTGGCCTCGTGGATCACGATCGGCACGCCGAGCCGCTTGGCCGCGAGGTAGCCGGGCAGGGCGACGTAGCCACCGAAGCCGACCACGGCGTCCGCCTTGGTGCGCTCCAGGACCTGCTCGGCCGCCTTGATGGTGCCGCGCAGCCGGCCCGGAACGGTGATCAGCTCGGGGGTGGGCTTGCGCGGCAGCGGTACGGCGGGGATCAGCGCCAGTTCGTACCCGCGCTCGGGTACGAGACGGGTCTCCAGGCCGCGTTCCGTGCCCAGGGCCGTGATGCCCACGGTCGGATCCTGCCTGCGCAGGGCGTCCGCGAGGGCGAGCGCGGGCTCGATGTGGCCTGCGGTTCCTCCGCCGGCGAGTACGACATGCACCGAAATTCACCGCTCTCCGGACGAACGCGCCACCGGGGCACGCCGTCGCATCGTGTTCCATCTCCGGGGCCGCTGTGGACCCCCGCCCCGCTTTCTACCAAAGCGGGGTTGCCGCATGGCAAGCGCCATCCGTGCAGCGGGGTCCTCACGCGCGAAGGCGATCAGCAGCCCGATGGCGAACATGGTCGGCAGCAGGGCGGATCCCCCGTAGGAGAACAGCGGGAGCGGGACTCCGGCGATCGGCAGCAGACCGAGCACCGCACCGATGTTGATCACGGCCTGGGCCGTGATCCAGGTGGTCACGCCTCCCGCGGCATACCTGACGAAGGGGTCCTCCGTGCGTCCGGCCACGCGGATACCCGCATAGCCTAGAGCCGCGAACAGGGCGAGTACCGACAGCGTCCCCGCCAGACCCAGTTCCTCACCGGTGATGGCGAAGATGAAGTCCGTGTGTGCTTCGGGAAGTTGGCCCCATTTCTCCACACTTGCACCGAGCCCGGAACCGAAGATCCCGCCGGAGGCGAGGGCGTAGATCCCGTGCACCGCCTGCCAGCAGTCGACCGGTCCCGTCTGGGGCTCGGTGGCGCCGAGGCAGGTGAGCCGGGCCATGCGGTTGGGGCTGGTGCGGATGAGGATCGCGCCGAGCAGCGCGGCGATCGACAGCACGCCGACGAAGAGCCGGGTCGGCGCCCCCGCCAGCCACAACAGGCCGAAAAGGATCGCCGTCAGGATGATCGCCGTGCCCATGTCGCCGCCGAGCATGATCAGCCCGAGCAGCATGAAGGCGGCCGGGACGAGCGGCACCAGCATGTGCTTCCACTGGGACAGCAGCCGCTTGTCCTGCTTGCGGGCGAGCAGATCGGCGCCCCACAGCACCAGCGCGAGCTTGCCGAACTCGCTGGGCTGGATCTGGAAGGACCCGCCGAGGGCGATCCAGTTCTGGTTGCCGTTGACCGCGACCCCTACCCCCGGCACCTGCACCAGGGCCATCAGGACGACGGCGCCCGCGAGGATCGGGTAGGCCAGGGCCCGGTGCAGCCTCACCGGCATCCTGGAGGCCGCCAGCAGCAGGACGCAGCCGATCCCGGCGGCCAGCAACTGCTTGCGGAAGAAGTACGAGCCCGGCAGCGACATCTGCAGCGCCGTGATCTGGGAGGCCGAGTAGACCATCACCAGGCCCAGCACGGTGATCAGCGCGCTGCCGCCGAGGATCAGGTAGTACGCGGTCAGCGGCCGGTCCCAGGCCCTGCGCGCCCGGGTGACCAGGGTGCGGACGGGGTTCTCGCGCGGGGGCCCGGGTACGACGGGTCCGCGCACGGCCCGCCGTACGGGCGGGCGGCCGGTACGGCTACCGGTCATCCGGGCCTCCGCTGTACGCCGTCGACGGTCCCACGCGTCCCTCCCAAGGTCGCCCGGCGCCAGGCGGGCCGGGGTCAGGCGCCGAGCTCGCGCACCGCCTGTGCGAACGCGTCACCGCGCTTGTTGTAGTTGGTGAACATGTCCATCGAGGCGCAGGCCGGGGCCAGCAGCACCGTGTCGCCGGGCCGGGCGAGCCGCCGCGCCTCCTGGACGGCCCGGAGCATCGCCCCAGTGTCGGTCCGGTCGAGGTCGACGACGGGTACTTCCGGGGCGTGTCGCGCGAGGGCTTCGCGGATCAGGGCGCGGTCCCGGCCGATCAGCACGGCACCGCGCAGCCGCTTCGCCGCGCCGGCGACCAGTTCGTCGAAGGTGGCGCCCTTGGCGAGCCCGCCGGCGATCCACACGATCGACTCGTAGGCCGCCAACGAGGCTTCGGCGGCATGCGTGTTGGTGGCCTTGGAGTCGTCGATGTACGCGACCCCGTCCACGTCGGCGACATGCGCGATGCGGTGGGCGTCCGGGGTGAAGGCCCGCAGGCCGTCCCGTACGGCGCTCGCGGGCACCCCGTAGGCCCGCGCGAGGGCCGCCGCGGCAAGGGCGTTGGCGATGTTGTGCGGGGCGGGCGGGGTGACGTCGGAGACCTCGGCGAGCTCCTGGGCGTTCCGCTGCCGGTTCTCGACGAAGGCGCGGTCGACCAGGATGCCCTCCACGACGCCGAGTTGGGAGGGGCCGGGCGTACCGAGGGTGAAGCCGACGGCGCGGCAGCCCTCCTCGACGTCGGCCTCGCGGACCAGGTCCTCGGTGGCCTTGTCGGCCACGTTGTAGACGCAGGCGACGCGGTTGCCCTCGTAGACGCGGCCCTTGTCCCTGGCGTACGCCTCCATGGAGCCGTGCCAGTCGAGGTGGTCCGGGGCGAGGTTGAGCACGGCCGCCGAGTGGGCGCGCAGGGAGGGCGCCCAGTGGAGCTGGTAGCTGGACAGCTCCACGGCGAGCACGTCGTACTCCTCCTCGCCGAGCACGGCGTCCAGGAGGGAGACGCCGATGTTGCCGACGGCGGCGGTGCGCAGGCCCGCCGCCCTCAGGATGGAGGCGAGCATCTGGACGGTCGTGGTCTTGCCGTTGGTGCCGGTGACCGCGAGCCAGTCGGCCGCGCCGGGCTTCCTGAGCCGCCAGGCGAGTTCGACGTCGCCCCACACCGGCACCCCGGCCGCGTCCGCCGCCGCGAACAGCGGCTTGTCCGGCTTCCAGCCGGGGGCCGTGACGATCAGCTCGGTGCCTTCCGGCAGGGTCGCCCCGTCACCGAGGCGCACGGTGACGCCGAGCGCCTCCAGTCCGGCGGCCTGCTCACGCGCGCGCGGATCGTCCCCGTCGTTGACGACGGTGACCTTCGCGCCGAGCCCGTGCAGCACCTTGGCCGCCGGGACGCCGGAGACGCCGAGTCCGGCGACGGTGACGTTCTTCCCCTGCCAGTCGGTCACTTGTCCGCTGCCCATCCCGCGTAGAAGAGGCCCAGTCCGACGATCACACAGATGCCCTGGATGATCCAGAAGCGGACCACCACAAGGACTTCGGACCAGCCCTTGAGTTCGAAGTGATGCTGGAGCGGTGCCATCCGGAAGACCCGCTTCCCGGTGAGCTTGAACGAGCCGACCTGGATGACCACCGACATGGTGATGAGGACGAACAGACCGCCCAGGATGGCCAGCAGCAGCTCGGTGCGGGAGCAGATCGCGAGACCCGCGAGCACACCGCCGAGCGCCAGCGAACCGGTGTCACCCATGAAGATCTTGGCCGGAGAGGTGTTCCACCACAGGAAGCCCAGGCAGGAACCCATCAGCGCGGAGGCGACGACCGCGAGGTCCAGCGGGTCGCGCACCTCGTAGCAGGCGCCCGGGTTGGTCAGCGTCTCGCCGTTGGCGCAGGACTCCTGGAACTGCCAGACGCCGATGAAGGTGTAGGCGCCGAAGACGAGCACGGAGGCGCCGGTGGCGAGGCCGTCCAGACCGTCGGTCAGGTTCACGCCGTTCGACATCGCGAGGATCATGAACAGCGCCCAGACGACGAACAGCACCGGGCCGATGGTCCAGCCGAAGTCCGTGATGAACGACAGCTTCGTGGAGGCCGGGGTCTGTCCGCGGGAGTCCGCGAACTGCAGCGAGAGCACCGCAAAGGCGATACCGACGATGAGCTGGCCGGCCATCTTCGCCTTGGCCCGCAGACCCAGCGAACGCCGCTTGACGATCTTGATGTAGTCGTCCAGGAAGCCGACCAGGCCCATGCCGACCATCAGGCCCAGCACCAGCACGCCCGAGTACCTCGGGGGCTCGCCGCTGATCACCTTGCTGAGGAAGTACGCGGCGACCGTCGACAGGATGAAGGCGATACCGCCCATCGTCGGCGTACCGCGCTTGCTGGCGTGCTCGCGCGGGCCGTCGTCACGGATGTACTGCCCGTACCCCTTGCGCGCGAGCAGCTTGATCAGCAGCGGGGTGCCGATCAGCGTCAGGAAGAGGCCAATGACTCCTGCGAACAGGATCTGATTCATCATCGGGCGGAGACCTCACCCTCGGCACCGGTCTCGAGCAGCGCCTGCGCCACGCTCTCGAGCCCGACCGAACGGGACGCCTTCACGAGTACGACATCCCCCGGGCGCAATTCGCTGCGCAACAGGTCGACCGCCGCCTGTGCGTCGGACACGTGCACCGACTCCTCACCCCACGAACCCTCGTTATATGCGCCCAGTTGCAGCCAGGCGGCTTCCCTGCCCCCGACTGCGACGAGCTTGCTGACGTTGAGCCGGACGGCGAGCCGTCCGACCGCGTCGTGCTCGGCGAGCGCCTCGTCCCCGAGCTCGGCCATCTTGCCGAGCACCGCCCACGTACGGCGTCCCTTGCCCATGGCCGCCAGCGCGCGCAGCGCTGCCTTCATGGACTCGGGGTTCGCGTTGTAGGCGTCGTTGACGACCGTCACGCCGTCCGGGCGCTCGGTGACCTCCATCCGCCAGCGGGAGAGGGAGCCCGCCTCGGAGAGCGCGGTGGCGATCTCGTCTGCGGACATGCCCAACTCGTGGGCGACGGCGGCCGCGGCGAGCGCGTTCGACACGTGATGCTCACCGTACAGGCGCATGGTCACATCGGATGCACCGGAGGGTGTGTGAAGCCTGAAGGAAGGCTGTCCGTTGTCCGTGAGTCGCACGTTCTCGGCCCGAACGTCCGCTTCGTCGGACTCTCCGAAAAGGATCACCTTCGCCTTCGTACGGGAGGCCATGGCCCGTACGAGGGGGTCGTCCGCGTTGAGGATCGCGGCGCCGCCCTCCTCGGCCGGGGGCAGGGCCTCCACCAACTCGCCCTTGGCCTCGGCGATCTGCTCCCGGCCGCCGAACTCGCCGATGTGGGCGGAACCGACGTTCAGGACCAGTCCGACCTTCGGGGGCGTCAGACCGGTGAGGTACCGGATGTGGCCGATTCCGCGCGCTCCCATCTCCAGCACGAGGAACTTCGTCTCCTCGGTGGCGGTGAGCGCGGTGAGCGGCAGGCCGATCTCGTTGTTGAGCGAGCCGGGGGTGAAGACGGTCGGCGCCTTGCGCCGCAGGACCTGGGCGATGAGGTCCTTGGTGCTGGTCTTGCCGGCCGAGCCGGTGAGCGCGACGAGGGTGGTGCCGAGCCGGCCGACGACGTGCCGGGCGAGGGCGCCGAGGGCCGCCTGGACGTCCGCCACGACGATCGCGGGGACCCCGACGGGCCGGGAGGCGAGCACGGCGGCCGCGCCCGCCTCGACGACCTGCGCCGCGAAGTCGTGGCCGTCCACGCGCTCGCCGGCGAAGGCGACGAACAGGCTGCCCGGACCCGCCTCCCGCGAGTCCCTGACGACCGGTCCGGTGACCCGGACGGAGGAGTCCGGTATGTCGTGCGTCTGCCCGCCGACGACTTCTGCGATCTCGGCGAGGGAGAGGGCGATCACAAGTTCATCCCTGGGTTTTCTTGATGGCTTCCCGAAGCACCTGGCGGTCGTCGAAGGGACGCACCACCCCGGCGATGTCCTGCCCCTGCTCGTGGCCCTTGCCCGCGACCAGCACGGTGTCGCCGGGTTCGGCCCGTGCGACGGCGGCGGCGATCGCGGCGGCCCGGTCCTCGAAGACCTGCACCTCGCCGCGCTCGTGGGCGGGCACGGAGGCCGCACCCCGGAGCATGGCGGCGAGGATCGCGAGGGGGTCCTCGGAGCGGGGGTTGTCGGAGGTCAGTACGGCGGTGTCGGCGAGCCGCGCGGCGGCGGCGCCCATGGGCTCCCGCTTGGTCCGGTCGCGGTCGCCGCCGCAGCCGAGCACGACGTGCACCCGGCCCTCGGTGACCTTGCGCAGGGCGCGCAACACCGATTCCACGGCGTCGGTCTTGTGGGCGTAGTCCACCACCGCGAGGTACGGCTGTCCGGCGTCCACGCGCTCCAGCCGGCCCGGCACGCCCGGTACGGCGGCGACGCCGTCGGCGGCGGCCTGCGGGTCGAGTCCGGCGACGGCGAGGGCGACGATCGCGGCGAGGGTGTTCGCCACGTTGAACGGGCCCGGCAGCGGCGAGCGGGCGGTGATCCGCTCGTCCCCGGGGCCGGCCACGGTGAACGTCGAGTCCATCGGGCCGACCTCGACGTCCTCGGCGCGCCAGTCGGCGTCGGGGTGGCCCTCGGCGGAGTAGGTGACGACCGGGACGCCGGCCTCCTTGGCGAGGCGGCGGCCGTACTCGTCGTCCACGTTGACCACGCCGAGCCGGCTGCGCTCCGGCGTGAACAGCTGCGCCTTGGCCCGGAAGTAGTCCTCCATGTCGGAGTGGAACTCCATGTGTTCCGGGCTGAGGTTGGTGAAGACGGCGATGTCGAAGACGCAGCCGTCGACCCGGCCGAGGACCAGGGCGTGGCTGGAGACCTCCATGGCGACCGCGTCGGTGCCGCGCTCGCGCATGACGGCGAACAGGGCCTGGAGGTCGGTGGCCTCGGGCGTGGTGCGCTCGGACTTGATGCGCTCGTCGCCGATGCGCATCTCGACCGTGCCGATGAGCCCCGTGCGGTGGGCCGTTTTCAGGCCACCCTCGACCAGGTAGGCGGTGGTGGTCTTGCCCGAGGTGCCGGTGATGCCGATCTGGAGCAGCTCGCGGCCCGGACGGCCGTAGATGGTGGCCGCCAGCTCGCCCATCCGCGCGCGCGGGTCGTCGACCACCAGCGCCGGCAGTCCGGCCGCGGCGGCGCGCTCGGCGCCGGACGGGTCGGTCAGCACGGCGACCGCGCCGAGGCCGGCGGCCTGGGTGACGAAGTCGGCGCCGTGGACGCGGGCGCCCGGGAGGGCGGCGTACAGGTCGCCGGGGCGGACGGCGCGCGAGTCATGGGTGATGCCCGTGACGTCGGCGGCCCGTTCCGGCACGGGGGCACCCAGCTGACCGGCGAGTTCCGCGAGGGGTGTGGCGGAGACCTGAACCGGACGGGGCGGTCCCGGATATGTCACGGGGTGGCCCTTCTGGGCGGTTTGGGACTGATCGGCGTGTGGCACGGCGGTGAGCGTACCCGGCGCACCGGTGGGGGGGCCAAGTGAGGGGCCGGAGGCGTCCTGGTTCCCGGGGTCGGGGGTGATCGTCGTCACGGGGTGGTTCCTGGTGGCTCGGTGCTCGGTTCGGGTCAGGGTGTGAAGGTGACCGGGAGGTCGGCGGGGTCGGCGCCGGTCGGCGGCACCTGCAGGGTCTTCAGGGCGAACTCCATGACCTGCTTGTACACGGGTCCGCAGATCTGGCCGCCGAAGTAGCTGCCCTCGGTGGCGTTCTGGATGGCGCAGTAGACGGTGATCCTGGGCTTGTCGGCGGGGGCGAAGCCGGCGAAGGACGAGGTGTAGCCGTGGTATCTGCCGGTGGCCGGATCCACGCGGTTCGCCGTACCCGTCTTCCCCGCGACCCGGTAGCCCGGGATGCGTGCCTTGGTGCCGGTGCCCTCCTCGTCGTCGACGACCGACTCCAGCATCCGGGCGAGCGTCTTCGCCGTCTTCTCGCTGACGACCCTGGTCCTCTCGGGCTCCGGGGCGGGGGTGAAGCGTCCGTCGGGGCCCGTGGAGCCGCGCACGAGGGTGGGTTCGACACGGACGCCGCCGTTGGCGATGGTCGAGTAGATGGACGCGGCCTGCATGGCGTTCACGGAGACGCCCTGGCCGAAAGGAATCGTGTACTGCTGCGAGGTGGACCACGCGTCCGGCGGGGCGAGGATGCCCTTGGTCTCGCCGGGGAAGCCGAGCCCGCTGTGGCCGCCGAGGCCGAACTTGCGCAGGTACTCGTAGAGGACCTTGTTGGCCTGGGCCTGGGTCCTGCCGAGCTGGCCGGTGGCGAGGATGGTGCCGATGTTGCTGGACTTGGCGAGGACGCCGTTGAGCGTCAGGTACCAGGTCGGGTGGTCGATGTCGTCCTTGAAGAGCCGGTCGCCGCGGTGCAGCCGGTTGGGCACGACGACGTGGGTGCCGGGGGTGGCGGCGTTCTCCTCGAGGACCGCCGCCATGGAGAGCACCTTGGCGGTGGAGCCGGGTTCGAAGGCGTCCTGGACGGCCGCGTTGCCGAGGGCGTCCGGGTCGGCCTCGGAGAGGTCGTTGGGGTCGAAGCCGGGCGCGTTGGCCATCGCGAGGACCTCGCCGGTGCGGGTGTCCTGGACGATGACGTAGCCGCGGTCGGCCGCGGACTTCCTCACCTGCTCGCTGATGGCGTTCTGCGCGGCCCACTGGATGTCGCGGTCGATGGTGAGCTCGACGTCGTCGCCGGGCACCGCCGGGGTCTCGGTGGAGCCCGCGGTCGGGACGAGACGGCCGCCGGACTGGGCGTAGCGGATCTTGCCGTCCTCGCCGGCCAGCCGCTCGTCCAGCTGGAGCTCGATGCCGCCGCCGCCCTTGCCCTCGGCGTTGACCCAGCCCAGTATCCCGGCGGCGAGTTCCTTGTTGGGGTACACCCGCTTGCTGGTGGGCACGGAGAAGACGCCGGCCAGGACGTTGACGGTGGACTCGTCGGTCTCGGCCTTCTTGGCGAGCGCGGCCTTCAGGTCCTTGATCTGCTTCCAGGTCTGCGGGGTCTGGCGGCCGGCCAGCCTGACGTAGCGCAGGGCCTTGTTCTCCGGGCGCAGCTTCCCGACCAGCTCGTCCTGGTCCTGGCCGAGGATCGGGGCGAGGAGGGCGGCGGCCTGCTCGGGACCGTCGGTGATCTCCAGCTCGTCCGGGGCGAACATCGTGGGGTCGGCGGTGATGTCGTAGGCGTCCTCGGTGGTCGCCAGGGCCACGCCGTGGCGGTCGGTGATCCCGCCGCGCTCGGCGTCCAGCACCTGGCCGACGTAGCGGTTGCGGTCGGCCTTGGCGGCGTAGGTGCTCGCGTCGACGGCCTGCACCTGGAACAGGCGTACGACGAAGGCGAGCAGCACCAGGGTCAGGGCGACGCCGATCAGGCGCAGCCGGGGGCGGGGGCTGCCCAGCCGGATGGACTTCGGGGGCGCGGGGCGGGGGCCCGAAGGCCTGCGGGCCGGGCGGGCGCCGGGGCCCGGGCGCTGTCCGGCGGCCGGGCGGGCGGGCCTGGCGGGGCCGGGGACCCGGCGGCGGGGCGGTTCCCTGTCGGACACTTCCGTCACCTGCCGGGGGTCGATGAGGAGGGCGTGGAGGCGGTGGGCGCCTCGGGCGCGAGGGGGGCGGGGGCGGCACCGGGTACGCCCTTGACCTTGCCGTCGGGGCCGAGGAAGGCGGGGTCGCCGCCGGGCACCATGCCGAGTTCGCGGGCGCGGCGCTGGAGGGCGTCGGGGGCGGAGTAGGCGTCGATGTCCCGCTGCAGGGCCTGTTCCTCGTCGGTGAGGTTCTTGGTCTCCCGCTGGAGGTCGTCGAGCTGGAACGCACCCTCGCTGAGGGCGGAGTTCAGCACCAGGAGGCCGATCAGGCCGCCGCCGAGGAGGGTGACGACGAGGAGGACGAAGGGGGTGCGCGCCGCCTGGGCGCGCCCGGTGGGCAGGAGATGCGTGAGCCGGGCCGCCCGCCCCTTCAGCTCGGGCCGCCCCTTCAGTTCGGGTTTCCTACTCACTCACGCTCCCCTGAGTTCGCTTTCCCCACCCGTCCGCCCGGCCGCCCGTCACCCGCCTCGTGCGCCGTACGTGCCGCACACCGTCCGTGTCTCAATCGACGTCCTCCCGGATCCGCTCGGCGCCGCGCAGCCGCGCAGGGGCCGCGCGCCGGTTCTCGGCGATCTCCTCCTCGGTGGGAAGTTCGGCACCGCGCGTGAGCAGCTTGAGCCGGGGCTGGTACCGCTCGGGGACGACCGGGAGTCCGGGCGGGGCGGTGGTGGCGGCGCCGGCCGCGAACACCTGCTTGACGAGCCGGTCCTCCAGGGAGTGGTACGACAGCACGGCGATCCGTCCGCCGACGTCGAGGGCCTTCACGGCGGCCGGGATCGCCCGCTCCAGCACCGACAGCTCGCCGTTGACCTCGATCCGCAGGGCCTGGAAGGTGCGCTTGGCCGGGTTGCCGCCGGTGCGCTTGGCGGCCTGCGGCAGCGCGTCGCGGATCAGCTCGACCAGGCGGGCGCTGTTGGTGAACGGCTCCTTCTCGCGTTCGCGCACGATCGCGGAGACGATGCGCTTGGCCTGCTTCTCCTCGCCGTAGGCGCGCAGGATGCGGACGAGTTCACCGGCCGGGTAGGTGTTGAGGACCTCGGCGGCGCTGACGCCGGTCGTCTGGTCCATGCGCATGTCGAGGGGGGCGTCCTGGGCGTAGGCGAAGCCGCGGCCGGCCTCGTCGAGCTGCATGGAGGACACCCCGAGGTCGAACAGGACGCCCCGCACGCGCGGGAGCCCGAGCCGGTCGAGGACGTCGGGGAGCTCGTCGTAGACGGCGTGCACCAGGGTGGCCCGCTCGCCGTAGGGCGCGAGCCGCTCACCGGACAGGCGCAGGGCCTCCTTGTCGCGGTCCAGGGCGACGAGCCGCGCCTCGGGGAACCGCCGGAGCAGGGCCTCGCTGTGGCCGCCGAGCCCGAGCGTGCAGTCGACCACCACCGCTCCCGGCCGCTCCAGGGCGGGCGCCAACAGGTCCAGGCACCGCTGGAGCATCACCGGGACGTGTCGACTCTGGCTCAAGTGGCCCTCTCAAGTCCGGCACGGCGCTTCACGCACCGCCGGGTTCCCGCCCTCCCCCGTCGAGGGGCGGCCGGCGCCGTCAGGCGCAGGCCGGGCGGCGGCGGGAGGAGGCCGAGCCGTACGTGCGCGCCGCGCACGCGGGGAGACCCCCCGGTCGTCGCCGGGGGATCCGGGGAAAGTCAGGCAGCGGGCGCTCTCGCCTCCCGCTTCGCGCCACTTTAGTCCACGGCCCCGCCCGGTCAATCAACCGGCCTGCGCGTCGCGGCCCGCGCGGCGGGTCAAGGGGCGGATCGGACACATCACCCGCGGGAGGGAGCTCACACCACCCCTGTGGGTTACCTCACACCAAGGCCCGCTGACGTTCTTTGTCACCTCTCACAACGGGCCCGACGCCCTGGTGACCAGTAACGTCATGGGTATGACGACTTCCGCATCGGTTCCCACCGGTCCCCAGAACGGCACCTCCGGCCACGGCACGGTCACCGACCGCCTGGTCGACGCCAACCAGCAGTACGCGGCCGTCTTCACCGACCCCGGCATGGACGCCCGCCCGGTCCTGAACGTCGCCGTGGTGGCCTGCATGGACGCCCGTCTCGACCTGCACGCCGCGCTGGGCCTGTCGCTCGGCGACTGCCACACCATCCGCAACGCGGGCGGCGTCGTCACCGACGACGTGATCCGCTCGCTGACCATCAGCCAGCGCGCCCTGGGCACCCGCAGCGTGGTCCTCATCCACCACACCGGCTGCGGCCTGGAGTCCATCACCGAGGAGTTCCGGCACGAACTGGAGATGGAGGTGGGCCAGCGCCCCAACTGGGCCGTGGAGGCCTTCCGGGACGTGGACCAGGACGTACGGCAGTCCATGCAGCGCGTGCGCACCTCGCCGTTCCTGCTGCACACCGACGACGTGCGCGGCTTCGTCTTCGACGTGCACACGGGCCTGTTGCGCGAGATCGACCCCGCCTGACCCGGCCGCCCGCCCCGGAGGAAACCCGGACTCCGGATCCGTTCGACGTCGTGGGACCTGACACATCGCTGTCAGTTGTCCACAGGCGAGTGACACGAATCGGTAACGGCGGCAACAATGCGGAAGTGGCGTCACGCGGAACTTTTCCCGCGTGGTGTCCGTGATTCGGGGTGGGCCGGTCCGCACAGCAAGGCGTCGGCCCGGGACATTTGGGGTCCCCCGCTCCTTTCCGGAGCGCGGGGAAGGGCCGAGGAGGGCCGGGTGACGACCTATGACGATCGAGCGAGCCTCACTGATCTGACCGCCGTGGTGGAGCGCGTGCGGAGTTCGGTGGAAGGCGTGATCGAGGGAAAGCCCGAGGTCGTACGGCTCTCGCTGACCGTGCTGCTCGCCGAGGGACATCTGCTCATCGAGGACGTCCCGGGAGTCGGCAAGACGATGCTGGCCAAGGCACTGGCGCGGTCCATCGACTGTTCGGTGCGGCGGATCCAGTTCACGCCGGACCTGCTGCCCTCGGACATCACCGGTGTGTCCATCTGGGACCAGCAGCGCCGCGACTTCGAGTTCAAGCCGGGCGCCATCTTCGCGCAGGTGGTGATCGGCGACGAGATCAACCGCGCGTCGCCGAAGACGCAGTCCGCGCTGCTGGAGTCGATGGAGGAGCGCCAGGTCACCATCGACGGCAAGACCTACGAACTGCCCAGCCCGTTCATGGTCGTGGCGACGCAGAACCCGGTCGAGATGGAGGGCACCTACCCGCTGCCGGAGGCCCAGCGCGACCGTTTCATGGCCCGCGTCTCGGTCGGCTACCCGAGCGCGGAGGCCGAGCTGCAGATGCTGGACGTGCACGGCGGCGTCTCCCCGCTGGAGGACCTCCAGCCGGTGGCGCACGCGCACGAGATCCTCAAGCTGATCGAGGCGGTGCGCGACGTGTACGTGGCCGAACCGATCCGCCGGTACGTGGTGGACCTGGTCGCCGCCACCCGCACGCACCCCGATCTCAGACTCGGCGCCTCACCGCGCGCGACCCTGCATCTGCTGCGCGCGGCGAAGGCGTCGGCGGCCCTCGGCGGCCGGGACTACGCGCTGCCGGACGATGTGCAGGCACTCGCCGTGGCCGTCCTCGCCCACCGGCTGCTGCCCACCGCCCAGGCCCAGCTCAACCGCCGCACCTCCGAGCAGGTGGTGCAGGAGATCCTCCAGAGCACCCCGGTGCCCGCGGACCGCCCCCGGACGCCCTCGGACGCCCCGCGGCAGAGCGGCCTCGGCCACGGCGGGCCGGGCTACGGCCAGCCGCCCCGGAGGCTGTGATGACGACCGCGGGCGCGGTCCGCTCGGAGGACGACCGGGGTGACCGGAGCGGCGTCAGGACGGCCCTGGCGGGTCTCACCACCCGCGGACGCTCCTTCCTGGCCGCCGGTGTGGCCGCCGCGATCTGCGCGTACGTGCTCGGGCAGAGCGATCTGCTGCGGGTCGGGCTGCTGCTGGCGGTGCTGCCGCTGATGTGCGCGGCCGTGCTCTACCGCACCCGCTACCGGGTCGCCGGCAGCCGCCGGCTCTCCCCCGGCCGGGTGCCCGCCGGCTCCGAGGCGCGGGTGCACCTGCGGATGGAGAACGTCTCGCGGCTGCCCACGGGCCTGCTGATGCTCCAGGACCGGGTGCCCTACGTGCTCGGCCCGCGCCCCCGGTTCGTCCTGGACCGGGTGGAGGCGGGCGGGCGCCGGGAGGTGTCCTACCGGGTCCGCTCCGACCTGCGCGGCCGCTATCCGCTGGGCCCGCTGCAGCTGCGGCTGTCCGACCCGTTCGGGATGTGCGAGCTGACCCGGTCCTTCTCCACGTACGACACGCTGACGGTGATCCCGCGCGTGGAGCCGCTGCCGCCGGTACGGCTGAGCGGTGAGGCGAAGGGGTACGGCGACGGCCGGCAGCGCGCGCTGGCGCTGGCCGGCGAGGACGACGTGATCCCGCGCGGCTACCGCTACGGCGACGACCTGCGCCGGGTGCACTGGCGCTCCACCGCCCGCTACGGCGAGCTGATGGTGCGCCGCGAGGAACAGCCGCAGCGCGCCCGGTGCACGGTGCTGCTGGACACCCGGGCCGTCGCCTACGCGGGCGCCGGGCCGGACTCGGCGTTCGAGTGGGCGGTGTCCGGTGCGGCCTCCGTGCTGGTGCACATGCTGGAGCGGGGCTTCTCGGTGCGGCTGCTGACCGACACCGGCACCTCGGTGCCCGGCGAGGGCTCCGACGGGTTCGCGGGGGTGAGCCAGGAGTCGGCGGACGCGGCCGGGCTGATGATGGACACCCTCGCCGTGGTGGACCACTCCGACGAGGAGGGCCTGTCCCGCGCCTACGACGTGCTGCGCGGCGGGAACGAGGGGCTGCTGGTCGCCTTCCTCGGCGACCTGGACGAGGAGCAGGCCGCGGTGCTCACCCGGATGCGTCAGCGCGGCGGGGGCGCACTCGCCTTCCTGCTGGACAGTGGGGCCTGGCTGCGGGAACCGTCCGATGTGCCCGGCGCGCCGGACCGGCGCGGGGAGCGGCTGCGGATGCTGCGCGAGGCGGGCTGGACGGCGCTGGACGTGCCGCCGGGCGCCCCGCTGGACGAGCTGTGGCGGCAGGCGGACCGGGAGCGTTCGGGCCTGGCCGCGGCGAGCGGTGGGGAGGGACCGTGATCAGCGGACGGGCGAGGCTGACGCTGTGTGCGTGGGCGGCCACACTGATGGCGGCGTGCGCGCTGTTGCCGCTGGTCGACGAGGCGGGCTGGATCATCCAGGCGGCGTTCCTGCTGGCGGTGCAGTCGGGTGTGGGCGCGGCGGCCCGGCGGGTACCGCTGGCGCGTCCGCTGACGGTGGCGGCGCAGTTCCTGGTGACACTGGTGCTGCTGACCCTGGTGTTCGCGCGTGAGCATGCCTTCGCCGGGCTGATACCCGGCCCCGACGCCGTCCGTTTCTTCGCCGAACTGCTGGAGCAGGGCGGCGACGACGTCAGCCGGTACGCGCCCCCGGCGCCGCTGTCCGACGGCATCCGGCTGATGCTGGTCGGCGGCGTGCTGGTGATCGGGCTGCTGGTGGACGCCCTCGCGGTGACCTTCCGCGGCGCGGCCCCGGCCGGGCTGCCGCTGCTCGCCCTGTACTCGGTGGCCGCAGGGCTGGCCGACGACGACATCGACTGGCTGTGGTTCCTGCTGGCGGCGGCCGGCTATCTGATGCTGCTGCTCGCCGAAGGCCGGGACCGGCTCTCCCAGTGGGGGCGCGTGTTCGGCGGGGCGTCCGGTCCGGGCGGGGACTCGTCCGGCGCCGTCGCACCGGTGCGCACCGGGCGGCGGATCGGCGCGGTCGCCCTGGGCATCGCCCTGGTGGTGCCGCTCGCCCTGCCCGCGATGAACGGCGGTCTGCTGGACCCCGCCGGTACGGGGGTCGGATCGGGCTCCGGCGGGGGCGGCACCATCTCGGCGGTGAACCCGCTGGTGTCGCTGCGCGACTCGCTGAACCAGGACGAGGACCGCCAGGTCATGTCGATACGCTCCGAGATGACGGACGTGTCGGACCTGTATCTGCGGATCGTGTCCCTGGACGACTTCGACGGCACCACGTGGAAGCCGTCGAAGCGGTCCATCACCACCGTTCCCGACGGCACGTTCCCGACCCCGCCGGGCCTCGGCCCCACTGTCGCGCGCACGGAGATCGGTACGACGATCTCGACCGCCGACTCGTACGGCCAGGACTGGCTGCCGATGCCGTACCCGCCGAGCGGGGTGAGCATCCGGGGCAACTGGCGCTACGAACCCGTCGGCATGACACTGGTCGGCGACCACGGACAGAACACGCGCGGTCTGACGTACGAGGTGCGCAGCCTCCATGTGCGGCCCACGGCGGAGCAGCTGGCCGGTGCGCCGCGGCCGCAGGCCGCGCTGGAGCGCGAGTACACCGCGCTGCCGGACTCGCTGCCGGACGTGGTCTCCCGCACCGCCCGCGAGGTCACCGAGGGCGCGGCCAACGCCTACGACCAGGCGGTCAAGCTCCAGGAGTACTTCACGCTGTACGGCGGCTTCAGGTACGACACCGAGGTCGACGTCGGCAGCGGCTCGCAGGCGATCGCCCGCTTCCTGCGGGACAAGCAGGGCTTCTGTGTGCACTTCTCCTTCGCGATGGCGTCGATGGCCCGTTCGCTGGGCATACCGGCGCGGGTCGCGGTGGGCTTCGCGCCCGGCACCCGGCAGCCGGACGACACGATCGCGGTCACGCTGCGGGACGCGCACGCCTGGCCCGAGCTGTACTTCGAGGGGGTGGGCTGGACCCGGTTCGAGCCGACCCCGACCCGTGGTTCGACGCCGTCCTACACCGTGCAGGACACCGCGGAGAACCCGGTGCCCGATCCCGCCCTGCCCTCGCGGACCGCGTCCGCGGAGCCGTCGGCGGAGCCCTCGGAGAGCGAGAGCTGCACGGCGGAGCAGAGGAAGCTGGAGGCGTGCGAGAGCGAGTCGCCGCAGGCGGCCCTGCCCGCGGGCGGTGACGGGCCGAAGTGGTACGCGCTGCTGGCGTGGGCGCTGGCCGGGCTCTCGGTGCTGGTGCTGCCGCTGTCGCCGATGCTGTGGCGGGGACGGACCCGGGCGGTACGGCTGGGCGGGCACGGCCGGTCGGAGGCGGAGGCCGCGCCGTACGTCCTGGCCGTCTGGGACGAGCTGACCGACACGGCGTGGGACTACGGCATCACGCCGGACGAGTCGCTGACCCCGCGCCGGGCGGCGGACCGGATCGTACGGCTGGGCCGGCTCGGGCCGGGTGCGGCGGCGTCGGTGCACCGGGTGGCCGACGCGGTGGAGCAGGTCCTGTACGCGCCTCGGCCGCGGCCGGTGGTGGGGCTGGCGGACGAGGTGCGGGAGGTGGCCGCGGGGCTGCGGGCCTCGGCCGGCGGCCGGCGGGTGCGGATACGGGCGGTGTTCGCTCCGCGGTCGAGTGTGCGGGTGGTGTGGGCGGTGTCGGCGTGGTGGGCCGGGGTGCGTACGCGTCTGGCGGCGCTTCGTCCGGTCTGGCGCCGGCCGTCACGACAGCGGGGCTGAGGCCCGCCGGCCCCGCAGGGCGGGGCCGGTCCGCGCGGGGTTGCGCGGTACCCGGCGTGAGTGCTGAGCGGGGGTGAGGCACACTGCCCGGCGCTCACGGGGTGCCTCCCCGCTCTCGGCTTCGCTCGAGCGGGGCCCCAGGAGCGGGAGGTGCCACCCCACCGCCCGCTCGTGCCGCTGGGGGCACTTCCAGGCCCTCAAGGCACTGGGGAGGCACGACTTGCCCGCGGAGAGCGAACGGACAGGCACGACCGCCCACGGGAACGGGTGGGCAGGCACGACCTCCCGCGGAGAGCGAGCAGGCGGGCACGACCGCTCGGCGGGAACGGCGGAGCATGCCGAAGGGGCGGCCACCGTGTGGTGGCCGCCCCCTTCGGCGGGTTTCCGGTCGGGCTAGTGGCCGCCCTGTTCGTCACGGCGGCGCTGCCAGCGTTCCTCGATGCGGTCCATCATCGAGCGGCGCTGTCTGGTCTGGTGGCCCGCCTGCGGCGTGCCCGTCGCGCCGACGGCCTGCTCTCCGGGCTTGGGTGCCTTGCGCCAGCCGGTCACCGCGAGAACCGCGCAGCCCAGCATCACGAGGAACCCCACCACACTGAGCCAGACCTGCTGGGCGACCATACCGGCCATGAGGAGCGCAATACCCACGAGGAAGCCCGCGACCGCCTGGTAGACCCGTCGCCGGGTGTACGTACGCAGCCCGCTTCCCTCGAGCGCCGTCGCGAACTTGGGATCTTCGGCGTACAGCGCTCGCTCCATTTGCTCGAGCATGCGCTGCTCGTGCTCCGAGAGCGGCACGGAGTCCTCCTCATCGTGCAGTCGCCGGGGCGACCCGGGGGTCCCTTCAGGATAGGCAGGGAATCGCCCCCGTGAAACCCGCCCCTCTGCGCCAATTGGCCAACCGGTACCAGCCATCACGTCCCAGTCCGCCTGAGGCTTCTCATTCCCCGGCGGCCGACCCGTCATGCCCGGTGGTCTCCCTCGATCATACGGCGCCAAGCCGCCATTCGGGGGGCCTGTGGCGCACTCCATGCGCGGCGGGGCCACCGGACGCGCCGCTGATCAGCGGCGCGTCCCGGCAGCCGCTCAGGCCTCCGGGGTCCCTCGCGTCTCACCGAGCACATGAAGTTGCGTGGCCACGGAGTGGAAGGCGGCGAGCTCGGCCGCCGCGGCCTCCAGCTTCAGCAGCGCGTCCAGGGCTCCGGGCTCGGTGTCGACGAGCACGCCGGGGACGAGGTCGGCGAAGACCCGCACGCCGTGCACGGCGCCGACCGTCAGGCCCGCGCCCTCCACGAGCGCGGTGAGCCGGTCGGCGGTGAAGCGGCGCGGTACGGGGTCGCCGGTGCCCCATCGGCCGTCCGGGTCGTCGAGCGCCTGCTTGGCCTCCGTGAAGTGACCGGCGAGGGCGCGGGCGAGCACGGCGCCGCCGAGGCCCGCGGCGAGCAGGCTGAGGACGCCGTCGGGGCGCAGGGCCGCCACCGCGTTGCGGACGCCTTCGGCGGGGTCGTCGACGTACTCCAGGACGCCGTGGCACAGCACGACGTCGTAGCCGCCGCGCTCGGCCACGTCGAAGAGGCCCCGGGCGTCGCCCTGGACGCCCCGCACCCGGTCGGCGACGCCGGCCTCGGCGGCGCGGCGCTCCAGCGCGAACAGCGCGTTGGGGCTGGGGTCGACGACGGTCACCTGGTGGCCGAGCCGGGCCAGGGGCACCGCGAAGTTGCCGCTGCCGCCGCCGGTGTCGAGGACGTCCAACGTCTGCCGTCCGGTCGCCTTGACCCGGCGTTCCAGGGCGTCCTGGAGGACCTCCCAGACCACGGCGGTACGGAGGGCGGCGCGGGGCCGCATCGGGTCCGACACGGTAGTTGACTCCTCGGCGGGGCGCCGCCTGGTCTTCGGCGGGGCGATCGGGTTTCAGGCGGTGTCCACCCTATGGCCTGCGCCGTGGTTTCCGGCCACCTGGCCGAGGGGCTAGGGGGCCGCGCGAGGTGTTTCGCCTCCTCCGTCCCTCCCCGTCCCGTCCTCGGGGGCCTCGCCCCCGGACCCCCTTCGCGCGCTTCCCCGCGCCGCCGGGAGGGGCAGGACCGGCTGGAGGACCAGCATGCGTTCGACCAGGCGGAGGAACATCGCCACGTCGCGTATCAGGTCGTCGGCGTCCCGGCCGCTCGCCGCGCCCTGGATGCCGGCCTCGGCGCGGGCGCGGCGTCCGGCCCCGGAGGCGAACAGCGCGCTCCAATCGGCGAGTTCGGGCGCGATCTCGGGGAGCACGTCCCAGGCGCTCCGTATCCGGGCCCGGGCCCGGGGCGAGGTCTCGGGCCGGCCGCGGGCGGCGAGCACGGCGGCGGCGGTGCGCAGGGCGGCGAGGTGGGCCGTCGCGTAGCGCTCGTTGGGTGTCTCCAGGACGGACGCCTCGTCGAGTCCGGCACGGGCCTGGGCGAGCAGGTCGAGGGCGGCGGGCGGGGCCGTGGCGCGGCGCAGCACGGGGTGGATGTCGCTCGCCGGGCCGTTCAGTGAGGGGGCAGGGCCGGTTGCGCGGCGCCGACGGGCGGCGGCTGCGGACGGGTTGGCCATGACGAACCTCCTGTCGTCTTGGTGACGGCTCCCCTCCCAAGAGGTGCCGTATGTACACATCGTGAGGTATGCCACTGACAATCCGTTCTGACCTGGGCCTTTGCTTCGATCGACTGTTCGCGTTAGTTTTTGCACTGACCAGTCAGTTTAAAAACAGGGGGATGCGGTGGACGGTCCGTCCGGATTCGCCGTCACGGCCCGCGACTTCGGCCTGAAGGGGCCCCGGGGGTGGGTGTTCCGCGGGGTCTCGGCCGACGCGGAGCCCGGTTCGCTGATCGCGGTGGAGGGGCCGTCCGGGTCGGGCCGCACCTGCCTGTTGCTCACCCTCACCGGCCGGATGCGGCCCACGGAGGGCCTGGCCTCCGTGGGCGGGCTGGAACTGCCCCGGCGGATGTCCGCGGTCCGCCGGGCCAGCGCCCTCGCCCACGTCGGCGGCGTCACCGACCTCGACCCCGCCCTCACCGTCGGCGAGCACCTGCGCGAACAGAACCTGCTGCGACGCCGTTTCGGCGACTCGCCGTTCCTCCGGCCGCCACGTCCGCGCACCGCGCGGGCCGCCGAGGAGCGGCGCCTCGTCGGCACGGCCCTCACCAGCGCCGGACTCGACCTCGCGGCCCTGCCCAAGGGCGCGCGGACCGCCGTACGGGACCTGGAGCGGGTGGAGGCGCTGCGGCTGTCGCTCGCGCTGGCGCTGCTGGGGCGCCCCCGCCTTCTCGGTGTGGACGACGCCGACCTGAAGCTGTCGCCCGCCGAACGGGACACGGTCTGGGCCCTGCTGCGGTCCATCGCCGGCGCCGGCACCACCGTGCTGGCCGTGTGCGGCGAGGCACCGCCCGACGCGACGCCCGTCCGCACGGGGACCGGCCGCCTCGACGACGGGAAGGAGACCGCCGGTGCGATCACCGCGACTGGCCGCTCTTGAACTGCGGCGCTTCGGCCGGGGCAAGCTGCCGCGCGCGGCCCTGGTCGCCCTGCTGGTGCTGCCGCTGCTGTACGGCGCCCTGTACCTGTGGTCGTTCTGGGACCCGTACGGCAGGCTGGACCGGATCCCGGTGGCGCTGGTGAACGACGACGAGGGGGCGCGCGCCGGCGGGAAGCGGATCACCGCGGGCGACGACATCGCCGAGGGGCTGCTCGACAGCGGCACCTTCGACTGGCGGGAGGTGAGCGCTGCCGAGGCCCGGCGGGGCGTCGAGGACGGCACGTACTACCTGTCGCTGACCCTGCCCGCCGACTTCAGCCGCCGCATCGCCTCCGGTTCGGGCGGCTCCCCCGAGACGGGCGCCCTCCGGGTGCGCACGAACGACGCCAACAACTACATCGTCGGGCAGATCTCCCGGACGGTCTTCGGCGAGGTGCGCCGGGCCGCGTCCACGAAGGCCTCGCGCTCCTTCCTGGACCGGATCTTCGTCTCGTTCTCGGACATCCACGGCGAGACCGTGAAGGCGGCCGAGGGGGCCGACGAGCTGAGCGGCGGCATCGGGAAGGCGGAGAAGGGCTCCGAGGACCTTTCCGACGGCCTGGCGGACGCCCGCAAGGGCAGCCGGAAGCTCTCCAAGGGGCTGAAAGACCTCCACGAGGGCGCCGGTGACCTGGAGGACGGCTCGAAGAAGGTCGCGGACGGCATGCGGAGACTCGCCGACAAGGTGAACGCGGTCGACGCCGAGGCGGGCCCGTTCCTGAAGGACAACGAGAAGACCATCGGCGACACCGCGCGGTTCGTCGCCGACTCGGCCGGAAAGCTCCGTGAGGACCTCGACACCCTCGAGGAGGAGGCGCCGGCCGCCGTGAAGGACACCCGCGCGGCGTCCGAGACCATGGACGGCATCCACAAGGCGCGCTGCGAGGACCCCGTCCTGCCCGACGCCGCCTGCCCGGACCTGGAGAAGGCCAGGAACGCGGCGGCCACGGCGGCGGACGTCGCCGCCAACACCGGCGCCCTGGTCACCGGCCACCGCGACGACCTGAAGAAGCTCGACACCCGCCTCGCCGCCCTGGAGAAGCAGGCCCGGGCGCTCGCCGACCGCGCCCCGCACCTCTCCGAGGACCTCGACGACGCCGTCACCAGGATCAACGAGCTCGACGCCGGGGCCGGCAAGGTCGCCGCCGGCGCGAAGAAGCTGAACAAGGGACTCGGCACCGTCGAGACCGGCGCCACGGACCTGGACGAGGGCGTAGGCGAGCTGAAAACGGGCGCGGACGACCTGAACGGCGGCCTCCACAAGCTCGTCGACGGCTCCGGCGAACTCGCCGGCGGCCTGCACGACGGCGCCGGGAGGATCCCCGACTACGACGAGCGGGACCGCGACCGGCGCACCGAGGTGATGGCCGACCCGGTCCGGCTCGTCTCCCACGACCCGCACAAGGCGCCCGACTACGGCACCGGCTTCGCCCCGTACTTCATCCCGCTGTCGCTGTGGGTGGGCGCGATGGTGGCGTACATGCTGATCGCGCCGATGAACCGGCGCGCGCTCGCGGCGGGCGCCTCCGCCTGGCGGATCGCGCTGGCGGGCTGGCTGCCGGTGGTGGCGATCGGGGTGCTGCAGACGCTGGCGCTGATGTCGGTGCTGCACTGGGCGCTCGGGCTGCGGATGGCGCGGGCGGCCGGGACGGTGGGCTTCCTGTTCCTGGTGACGGCGTGCTTCGCGGCGATCGTGCAGTGGCTGAACGCGCGCTTCGGCGCGGCCGGCCGGATCCTCGTCCTCGCGCTGCTGATGCTCCAGCTGACCTCGGCGGGCGGCACGTACCCCGTGCAGACCAGCCCCGGCTTCTTCAACGCGCTGCACCCGTTCCTGCCGATGAGCCATGTCGTCGGGGCGCTGCGGCGGCTCATCACGGGCGGCGGGCTCACACCGGTGTGGCAGGCGTGCGCCGTGCTCGCGGCCTTCACCGCGGGCGCTCTCGCGCTGACCGCGCTGTCGGCCCGCCGCCGCCAGGTGTGGACGGTGGACCGCCTTCACCCCGAGCTGAGCCTTTGAACGGGCGCGCCGGTGCTCCTGTGAGAATCAGGGCCATGGAACGCAGCAGCACCACGCCGGGCGGCAGTGCCCGCCGCGAGGCCACCCGGCAGAAGCTCTACGAGGCGGCCGTCACCCTCATCGCCGAGCAAGGCTTCTCCGCCACCACCGTGGACGAGATCGCCGAGCGGGCGGGGGTCGCGAAGGGCACGGTCTACTACAACTTCGCGAGCAAGTCGGTCCTCTTCGAGGAGCTGCTGCGACACGGGGTCGGTCTGCTGACCGCCTCGCTGCGGGAGGCGGCCGAGCGGACGGCCGCGGAGGGCGGCGGCAGGGTCGACGCCCTGGACGCGATGATCCGCGCGGGGCTCGTCTTCATCGACCGCTACCCGGCCTTCACCCAGCTGTACGTGGCCGAGCTGTGGCGCACCAACCGGGCCTGGCAGTCCACGCTGACGGTGGTGCGGCAGCAGGCCGTGGCGGTGGTCGAGGGCGTGCTGCGCGAGGGCGTGGCGAACGGCGAGTTCAGCGACGAGATCGACGTCCCGCTGACGGCGGCGGCACTGGTCGGCATGGTGCTGGTGGCCGCGCTGGACTGGAAGTCCTTCCAGCCGGAGCGCTCCCTGGACGACGTGCACTCCGCCCTGTCCCGGCTGCTGCAGGGGCGGGTCAGCGGCCGCCCCTGAACCCCGGACGGACGAAGGCGCCGGCCCCGCGGTAGCCGCGTCCCCCGCGGGCCACCGCGGGACCGGCGCCTTCCTTGCTCCCCCGTACGTTCCCCCCGGAACCCCGTTGCGGTCGTCCCCCGGGTTCCCCCGTGCCTCGCTCCCGCCGGCGGTTCCGGCGGAAGGAGCGGATCGCGGGCCCGCACCGTTCCGGCGCCCCGTGTCGCCGGTTCCGGGGCGGGGCCCCTCTCCGTGGTCTCCACTCTCCCGTTCCCGGGGTCCGGCCCCCATCCGCGCGCGTACTCAACTCGGCGGCTAGGTACGGGTACTCAGGGCCGCGCACGCGCGCCCACGGCCCGGTGCCGCCGCCTGGGGCCGGGGACGGGGGCGTGGGTACTCGGGAACGGGCTGTCGGAGGCGGCGGATAAAGTCCCTGGCATGGCACGGATTGCGGTGATCGGCGCCGGGATGGGCGCGATGGCGGCCGCCGCCCGGCTGGCCGTCGCGGGCCACCGGGTGGCGGTGTACGAGCGGACGGAGACGTACGGCGGCGCGCTGCGCCGTCTGGAGCGGGACGGGTTCGCCTTCGACACCGGGCCCGGACTGCTCCCGCTGCCGGCGGTCTACCGGGATCTGTTCCTGAAGACCGGCAAGGAGCCGCTGGAGGCGTGCGTCGAGCTGGTCCAGGTCGACCCGTCGTCGCACCACGTGTTCGCGGACGGTACGCGCGTGTCGCTGCCGAACGCCTCCCGCGCGGGCGTCGTCTCCGCGCTGGAGGAGAGCCTCGGGGCGGACGCGGCCCGGCGCTGGGGGGAGTTCCTGGTGCGGGCCCGGGATGCCTGGGACCGGTCGCGCCGGCCGCTGCTGGAGGAGCCGCTGTGGCCCAACTGGCGGGTGCTGGCCGAGCGTGAGCCGTATCCGGCGGTCCCGCACCGGAGGTTCCTGCGCACGCGCACGGCGGGCACGCTCGCGGAGGCCGGTGCGTGGGAGCTGCGTGATCCCCGGCTGATCGCGCTGCTGGAGGGCCACGCCCTGGCGTACGGCCTCGACCCCCGCGCCACTCCGGCGAGCGCGGCGGTGCTGCCGTACATGGAGCACGCCTTCGGCATGTGGTACGTGCGCGGTGGCATGCGGGAGCTGGCGCGGGCCGTGTACGAGCGGTGCCTGGCCCGCCGGGTGGAGTTCCGCTTCGGCGCGGAGGTCGCCGGGATCCTGGAGAAGGACGGCCGGGCGGCGGGGCTGGAGCTCGCCGACGGCACCGTCGCGGAGGCGGACCTCGTGGTCGCCGGGGTGGCCCCCGGGGTGCTGGACCGGCTGAGCCGGGGGACGCGGGTGCGCGGTGCCGGAGAGGTCCCGGCCCGGCGGGGGACGGCGAGCAGGGTGACGGTGGCGCTGGCGCTGCGGGGCGGGCGCCCGGAGGGGACCCCGCACCGTACGGTCGTGCACACGGAGGACCGGGAGGCCGAACTGGAGTCGCTGTCCGGTGCGCCCGGAGGCCTGCCCCCGCGGCCCACGGTCACGGTGCTGCGGCCGGACGACCCGGCCCTGGTCCCGGACGCCGGCCACGAGGCGGTCACGGTGACGTCGGTGGTGCCCGCCGGGGCCGAGGGGGCCTGGGACGCGTACGCCGGGAATCTGATCGCCGTCGCCGAGCGTGCCGTGCCCGGCCTGCGCGACCGGCTGCTGTGGCACGAGGTGCGCACCCCGGCCGACATCGCCGGGGAGACCGGCGCGGAGGGCGGCGCGGTGCCGGTGCCGGCGCTGGCCGCGGCGGGCGGGCGGCTGCTGCACCCGGCCAACAGCACCTCTCTGGCGGGGCTGTTCACGGCCGGCGGCTGGTCCCATCCCGGCGGCGGGCTTCCGCACGCCGGGATGTCGGGGGCGCTGGTGGCCGGACTGATCGTGGAGGGGCCGGAGTTCCGCGGGTCGCAGTGAGCGCGCTCAGTAGCGGTACTGCTCGTCGTACCCGCCGCCGCTGCCGTCGCCGTGCGTCTGTCCGTCGCCCTGGTACGGGTACTGCTGCTGCTCGGGCGGGAGTTCACCGCCGTACGGGTCGTCGGCGGTGCGCTGCTGCGGGACCCACAGGCCGCCGGCCGGGGTCTCGCCGCCGTAGCCCTGCTGGGCGTACGGGTCCTGCCCGTAGCCCTGCTGGGAGTACTGCTGCGGGTCGGCGTAGCCGGTGTCGTACGAGGCGTTCCCGTAGGCCGAGTTGCCGATGTACGGATCGGAGTAGGCCGCGTACTGCTGCTGGCCCGTGGTGTCGTAGCCCTGTTGCTGTCCGTAACCGGAGTAGTCGTAGGCGTAGTTGGGGTCGGCACCCTGGGCGGCCGTCGCGTACTGGTCCTGCTGGTCCTGCGCCGGGGCCGCGTACCCGGTGTCGCCGCCGTAGACGCCGTAGGAGCCGGTGTCGTCGGGGATCGGCTGCGGCTCGTAGACGGCGGTGGTGTCGGCCGCCGGCCGGTCGGGGCGGGCGGCCGGGGTGAACACGTCGTCGCGGTCGTAGTCGTCGTCCGCGGGGTGGCCGGCCCGGTCGCGGGGGGTGTCGTCCTCGTCGCCGTGGCCGGCGCCGGGCGCCTCCAGGCCGGAGACCTCCAGGGTCGGCTCCTGGCGCCCGCGGTCGCCGCGGCGGCCCTTGGCGGCGGCCAGCATCGGCGCGTTGACCGCCCAGCCGGCCGCGAAGCCGCGGCGGAACGACAGGGTCACATAGGTCTGGCCGACCGCGAAGGCCGCGGCGCCCAGCCCGATGACGACCACGGACGGGATCAGCACGCCGAGCACGACGCCGAGGAAGCCGGCGAAGGCGAGCAGCCGCCAGCGCAGACGCGCCTTGTACTGCAGCAGCACCTCACCGAGCAACCACAGCGCGACGACGCCGAACGCGATGTAGAGGACCGCCCAGCCCATGTACGCCCCTCTCCCAGTGGTCGCTACTCAGTGTGTCGTATATGAGTGCGACCGGTCTAGGCCCGCGGTGGGTGATGCAGGCCCAGGTTCTCGTAGATTTCCAGGGTCGCCGTGGAGTTGTTGAGCGTGATGAAGTGCAGTCCGGGCACTCCCTCGGCCAGCAGCCGGGCGCAGAACTCCGTGGCGAACTCGATACCGATCGAGCGTACCGCCGCCGGATCGTCCTTCGCTGCGAGGATCCGCTCTTCGAGGGCCCGCGGGAACACGGCGTTACTGAGCTTTGGCAACCTCTCCAGCATCTTCACGCTGGTCACCGGCATGACCTCGGGAATCACCGGGGTCTCGCAACCCGCCGCGTGGACTCGGTCACGCAGCCGCAGATAGGACTCGGGCTGGAAGAACATCTGGGTGATCGCGTAGTCGGCGCCGGCCCGGCACTTGTCGACGAAGTGGGCGACGTCGGTGTCCCAGTCGGCCGAGCGCGGGTGCATCTCCGGGAAGGCGGCGACGCCGACGCAGAAGTCGCCCGACTCCTTGATGAGCCGGACGAGTTCGGCGGCGTAGGTCAGTCCCTGCGGGTGCGGCACCCAGTCGCCCATCGGGTCGCCGGGCGGGTCGCCGCGCACGGCGAGCATGTTGCGGATCCCGGCGTCGGCGTACTGGCCGATGATGTTGCGCAGTTCGGCGACGGTGTGGTCGACCGCGGTGAGGTGGGCGACCGGGGTGAGGGTGGTGTCGGCGACGATCTGCTGGGTCTCCTTGACCGTGCCGGCGCGCGTGGAGCCGCCGGCGCCGTAGGTCACGGAGACGAAGTCCGGCGCGACCGCCTCGACCCTGCGCAGCGCGCTCCACAGGTTCCGCTCGCCCTTGGGGGTTTTCGGCGCCGAGAACTCGAACGAATACGTCGTCTTGCCTGCGGCGAGCATGTCGCGCACGGTGCGTGCGCGGTCAGTCCTGGTGGATGCGGTTCCGAGGGCCATACCGGCAGGTTAGCCAGGGGGCGGCGGTCCCCCAACCGGATGCGGGACATTTGTCCGAAATGCCGATGTGTTGTCCATCCCTTGGACACATCTGAGACGCGTAGGGGTCATCCGGCGTGCGGGGGCGCCGCCTGCCGCAGCCGCTTCGCGAACTCGGCTGCCGCCGCGCCCGGGTCGTCCGCCTCGGTGATGGCCCGTACGACGACGACCCGGCGGGCACCGGCGTCCAGCACCTCGTCGAGGTTGCCGAGGTCGATGCCGCCGATGGCGAACCAGGGGCGCTCGGTGCCCAGGGCGGCGGTGTACCGGACGAGGTCCAGGCCGGGGGCGTGGCGGCCGGGCTTGGTGGGGGTGGGCCAGCAGGGGCCGGTGCAGAAGTAGTCCACACCGGGCTGGACGGCCGCCGCGGCGGCCTCGGACTCGGCGTGGGTGGAACGGCCGATCAGGACGTCGTCGCCGACGATCGCGCGGGCGGCGGGGACGGGCAGGTCGCCCTGGCCGAGGTGGAGGACGTCGGCCCCGGCGGCGTGGGCGACGTCCGCGCGGTCGTTGACCGCGAGCAGCTTGCCGTGCCGGGCGCAGGCGTCGGCGAGGACCGCGAGATGCTCGAGTTCCTCGCCGGCCTCCATGCCCTTGTCCCGCAGCTGCACGATGTCGACCCCGCCGGCCAGGACCGCGTCCAGGAACTCCGGGAGGTCGCCCTGCCGCCTGCGGGCGTCGGTGCACAGGTAGAGCAGGGCGCCGGCGAGCCGGGCGCGAGCGGTGGCGGTCACAGGAGGGTCCCCCAGGGTGTCGGCGGCGTACGGGCCCGGCGGGCCCGGTATGTCAGGGGCGCACGCCTCCGGCCGTCACGGGCCGACGGGGCGCCCACCGCAACGGACCCTATGCCGCCGCGCCGACGACCGCGAGAGGCCCCTCACGGACCACCGCCCCGCCCCGGGTGCCGCGAATCGCCGGCGCCCGGTACACGGGGCCGCCCCGCCCGGAATCCCGGTGGCCGCGGCCCGGCGAACGCCTCCGTGCGCATGCGAGGCCGCGGCCACCTCGCTCGGCCGGCCCACCGCCCGGTGCGCGAGGCTGTCTCGGCCGGAATCCCGGCGATCCGACGGACGTGAACCCGTCACACGGCCCGGCTCACCGCCCGCCCCGGGCTCCGTACCGGCGCGGATTCCCGCGGCCGGGGCTCGCCGCACCGGCCGGCGGGGTCCGGATCGTGGACGGTCGGGGCCGGGTCAGACGGCGAGCGCCTGGGCGCGGCGCTTCACCTCCGTGCCGCGGTTCTCACTGAGTGCCTGGGCGGGCGTGCCCGGCAGGGAGGGGTCGGGGGTGAAGAGCCATTCCAGCATCTCTTCGTCCGTGAAGCCGTCGTCCCGCAGGAGCGTCAGGGTCCCGGTCAGGCCCTTGACGATCTTGTCCTCGTCGATGAAGGCGGCGGGTACGTGCAGCGCGCGGTTCTCACCTCGGCGTACGGCGATGAGCTGGCCCTCCTTGACCAGCTGCCGGACGCGCGTCACCTCGACACCGAGCATCTCGGCGATGTCGGGCAAGGTGAGCCAGGCGGGGACGAGAGCATCGATCTTTGCGTCAATCTCGGTCACGGGACAAGCCTGCCATCCGCCACCGACAGTCGGAAGTCAGCCCCGCCCACCTGGGCGGACGCGCCGGGCCGGGAGTGTCACGCCGTCGCCGACTTCAGAGGCCGCGCCGGGTCCGCCAGCGCCTCCGCGTCCATCGCCGTGCCCGCCTCGATCAGCCTGCGTCCCTGCGCCAGGTCCCGGGGCCGTCCCACCGCGAGCAGCGCGACCAGGCGGGACCCCCGCAGCCAGCAGACGCTCCACGCCGCCTCGGCGGGGTCCCCGCGCCGCACCGTCCGGTCGGCGTCCGCGTGGTGTCCCGCGTACTGCACGAAGCGCCCGAACTGCTCGGACCAGAAGTACGGCACCGGGTCGTAGGCCACCGGCTCCCGGCCGGTGGCCGCGCCGAGGATGTTCACGGCGACCGTGCGCGGCCCCTGGAGGGCGTTGTCCCAGTGGTGGACCAGCAGACGCTCGCCGTAGCGCCCGGACGGGAAGGACGCGCAGTCGCCGACCGCGTACACGTCCGGCAGGGAGGTCGCCAGATGACGGTCGGCGACGACCTCCCCGTGCGTCCCGAGCTCGATCCCGGAACCCGCCAGCCAGGAGGTGGCGGGCCGGGCCCCGATGCCGACGACCACGGCGCCCGCGGGCAGCCGCGTGCCGTCGTCCAGGACCGCGGCACCGGGTTCGACGCGCTCCACGCGCGCGTGCGTGCGCAGGGTGACGCCCGCCTCGGCGTACCAGGCGGCCATCGGGGCGGTCACCTCGGCGGGCAGCGCCTCGGCGAGCGGCCGCTCCCCCGCCTCCACGACGGTGACCGCGCAGCCCGCCTCGCGGGCCGCCGTGGCGAACTCCGCGCCGATCCAGCCGGCGCCGACCACCACGATGTCGTGCTGCCGCGCGAGCACCGGCCGCAGCCGCGCGACGTCGTCCAGGGTGCGCAGCAGGTGCACGCCGGGCACGCCCTCCGCGCCCGGCAGCCGGAGCGGTTCCGCACCGGTGGCGACCACCAGGACGTCGTACGGGACGGGCCCGTTCTCCGTGTCCAGTTCGTGGTCGGCGGGGCGCAGGCCGAGCACCTCGCAGCCGAGCCGCAGTTCGACGCCGGCGTCCTCGAAGTCGACGTCGAAGGCGGAGTCCTCGGCCTTGCCGAGCAGCACCGCCTTCGACAACGGCGGTCTGTCATACGGCTGGTGGGGTTCCGCGCCGATCAGGGTCACGGCGCCGGTGAAGCCCTGCTCCCGCAGGGCGAGGGCGGTCTGCACGCCGGCCATGCCCGCGCCCGCCACCACCACCCGCCGCGGCTCGGACCGTCCCGGTCCCTGGGTCTGCTCGCTCACCCGATCACCTTAGACACCTGACGCGGCATCATCGCCGAGCTGTTCCACCACGCTCGTCCCGCTGCCCGGCTGCGACTCCCACTCCCAGGTCTCCTCCAGCCGTACCCGCCCGTCGGGCAGCTCCACGACCGTCGACACGCAGTGCCCCGAGGAGGTGGTGCCGTCCCGCTTGAGCTGCACGTACCGGAAGTCCAGCCGGTCCCCCGCGCGGGTGCCCACCAGGTACCCGCGTACGACGTCGCCGCCCGCGTACTCGGCCCAGATCTCGCCGCCCCGCTCGTGGTAGACGAACCGGGTGCGGGTGCCGACCTGGCCGGGGGCCTGGTCGGCCACGGGGGCGAGGACGAGTCCGTCGAGCGATGGTGCCACGCGGAGGCTCCCTTACAAGCGCGGTGTACTGCGGGCTAGGGTGGCCAACGTACAAGCACTCGCGGGAGCCCGGACGCACCGGGCTGAGAGGGAGGCTGGCGGCCTCCGACCGTACGAACCTGATCCGGGTCATGCCGGCGAAGGGAGGGGCTGGACGCCCATGTCGCCCACGCGTACCTCAGACGTCCTCGTCGTCGGGGGCGGAATCATCGGACTGGTCACGGCCTGGCGGGCCGCGCAGCGCGGTCTCGCCACGGCCGTGGTGGACCCCGAGCCGGGCGGCGGCGCCGCCCGGGTGGCCGCCGGGATGCTGGCCGCCGTCACGGAACTGCACTACGGCGAGGAGACCCTGCTCGGTCTGAACCTCGCCTCCGCGCGGCGCTATCCCGGCTTCGCGGCCGAACTGACCGAGCTGACCGGCCACGACCTCGGCTACCGCGCGTGCGGCACGCTCGCCGTGGCACTGGACGCCGACGACCGCGCCCACCTGCGGGAACTGCACGCCCTGCAGCAGCGGTCGGGGCTGGACTCGCAGTGGCTGTCCGGGCGGGACTGCCGGCGTCTGGAGCCGATGCTCGCGCCGGGGGTGCGCGGCGGCCTGCGGGTGGACGGCGACCACCAGATCGACCCCCGGCGGCTGGCGGCCGCGCTGGTCACCGCCTGTGAGCGCGCGGGCGTGACCGTCCACCGCGCGCGGGCCGAGCGGCTCGTCGTCACGGGGGACCGCGCGACGGGCGTGGTCACGGCCGACGGCACCGAGCTGGGTGCCGGGCAGGTGGTGCTCGCCGCGGGCAGCCTCAGCGGACGGCTCGCGGGCGTCCCGGCGGACGTCCTGCCTCCCGTGCGGCCCGTGAAGGGACAGGTGGTGCGGCTGACGATGCCCGCGCGGCACGGTCCCTTCCTGAACCGGACCGTGCGGGCCGTGGTGCGCGGCAGCCATGTCTACCTGGTGCCGCGCGAGAACGGCGAGCTGGTGATCGGGGCGACCAGCGAGGAGATGGGCTGGGACACCACCGTGACCGCGGGCGGCGTGTACGAGCTGCTGCGCGACGCCCACGAACTGGTCCCCGGCATCACCGAGCTGCCGCTGACCGAGACCCTGGCCGGACTGCGCCCCGCCTCCCCCGACAACGCGCCGCTGCTCGGCCCGACGGAGCTCGAGGGGCTGCTGCTCGCCACCGGCCACTACCGCAACGGCGTCCTGCTGACGCCGGTCACCGGCGACGCCATGGCGGAGGCCCTGACCACCGGCGCCCTGCCGGAGGTGGCCCGCCCGTTCACCCCCCGGCGCTTCGGCGCCGCCGTCCTCACGGAGCAGCCCGCATGAACGTCTCGGTCAACGGGGAGCGCCGGGAGTTCGCGCCCGGCACCGCTCTCGACCTCGTCGTGAAGTCACTCACCGCGGCCCCCTCGGGGGTGGCCGCCGCCCTCAACGAAACCGTCGTCCCGCGCGCGCAGTGGCCCGCCACGCCCCTCAGCGAGGGGGACAGGGTGGAAGTCCTGACCGCCGTCCAGGGAGGCTGACCATGGCCGACGATCCGTTCCTCCTCGGTGGTACGTCCTTCACGTCCCGCCTGATCATGGGCACCGGCGGGGCGCCGAGCCTCGACGTGCTGGAGCGGGCGCTGGTGGCGTCCGGGACGGAGCTGACGACCGTCGCGATGCGGCGGGTGGACCCCTCGGTGCACGGCTCCGTGCTGTCGGTGCTGGAGAAACTGGGCATCCGGGTGCTGCCGAACACGGCGGGGTGCTTCACCGCCGGGGAGGCCGTGCTCACCGCGCGCCTCGCGCGGGAGGCGCTCGGCACGGACCTGGTCAAGCTGGAGGTCATCGCCGACGAGCGGACGCTGCTGCCGGACCCGGTCGAGCTGCTGGACGCGGCGGAGACGCTGGTCGACGACGGGTTCACGGTGCTGCCGTACACGAACGACGATCCGGTGCTGGCGCGGAAGCTGGAGGACGTGGGGTGTGCGGCGGTCATGCCGCTGGGGTCGCCGATCGGGTCGGGGCTGGGGATCCGCAATCCGCACAACTTCGAGCTGATCGTGGAGCGGGCGGGGGTGCCGGTGATCCTGGACGCGGGGGCGGGAACGGCGTCGGACGTGGCGCTGGCGATGGAGCTGGGGTGTGCGGGGGTGATGCTGGCGTCCGCCGTCACCCGGGCGCAGGAGCCGGTGCTGATGGCTTCCGCGATGCGGGGGGCCGTGGAGGCGGGGCGGCTGGCTCGGCTGGCGGGGCGGATTCCCCGGCGGTGGTTCGCCGCGGAGGCGTCTTCTCCTGCGGAGGGCATGGCTGTGCTGGATCCTGAGCGGCCGGCTTTCTAGGGGCTGCTTGCTGGGGCTGGGCAGGGCTGGGTTTCGCTTGCTGGCGCTTGCAAGGTGCCGCTGCGCCCACCCGTGCCGCCCTGCGGCACGATTGCCCGCAGCTACGGCGGTGCGGCTGTCCGCGGCTACGGCGGTGCGGCTGTCCGCGGCTGCGGCGGTGCGGCTGTCCGCAGTTACGCGATACGCACGTCACAGGTCCGCTTCAAGGAGGGGTGAAGCGGTGAGGGGTGTCGGTGGGGGCTCGTAGACTCACTGCGTGGATACGACCCTTCAGGACCCCCTGGTCGGGCAGGTGCTCGACGGCCGGTATCGCGTCGAGGCGCGGATCGCGGTCGGCGGGATGGCCACGGTCTACCGGGCCCTGGACACCCGTCTGGACCGCGTCCTCGCGCTCAAGGTGATGCACCCCTCCCTCGCGGCCGACGGCTCGTTCGTCGAGCGGTTCATCCGCGAGGCGAAGTCGGTCGCCCGGCTGGCCCACCCGAACGTGGTGCAGGTCTTCGACCAGGGCACCGACGGGGCGTACGTCTACCTGGCGATGGAGTACATCGCCGGCTGCACCCTGCGCGACGTGCTGCGCGAGCGCGGCGCGCTCCAGCCGCGGGCCGCGCTGGACATCCTGGAGCCGGTGCTGGCCGCGCTCGGCGCCGCGCACCGGGCCGGGTTCGTGCACCGGGACATGAAGCCCGAGAACGTGCTGATAGGGGACGACGGCAGGGTCAAGGTCGCCGACTTCGGGCTGGTGCGCGCCGTGGACTCGGTGACGAACACCACGGGCACGGTGCTGGGCACGGTTTCGTACCTGGCCCCCGAGCAGATCGAGAACGGCGTCGCGGACTCCCGCGTGGACGTCTACGCCTGCGGCATCCTGCTCTACGAGATGCTGACCGGCGAGAAGCCGCACGACGGCGACTCCCCGGCGATCGTGCTCTACAAGCATCTGCACGACGACGTGCCGGCCCCGTCGGCCGCCGTGCCCGGCATGGCGTACGAGCTGGACGAGCTGGTCGCGTCGGCGACCGCGCGCAACCCCGAGCTCCGTCCGCACGACGCGGTGGCGCTGCTCGCGCAGGCCCGCGCGGGGCGCGGCCGGCTCACCGACGAGCAGCTCGACGCGCTGCCGCCGCAGGCGCTGACGTCGGAGCACGACAACGCGGAGGACCGTACGAGCGTCATCCCGCGCTCCCTGACGGTGCCCCGCCCGCTGCCCGTCGACGAGGACGAGGCCGCGGACCCCGTGCACCGCACCAGCCGGTTCCGGTCCCCGCCGCCGCTGCCGCCCCGGCGCCGGACGGCGCTGCGGCGCGGACCGATGGCAGTCGTCGTGGCCGTGCTCCTGGTCCTCGGGGTCGGCACCGGCATCTGGTACATCAACTCCGGCCAGTTCACCAAGGTCCCGCCGTTGCTGGGGAAGACCGAGCAGGAGGCCAGGGAGCGGCTGGCGGACGCCGGGCTGGACGCCGGCCAGGTGAAGGAGGCGTACAGCGACACCGTGGAGCGGGGCACGGTGATCAGCACCGACCCGAAGGCGGGCGCCCGCATCCGCGGCGGCGACTCGGTGTCGCTGACCCTCTCCAAGGGCCGGCAGACCGTGCGGGTGCCCGACCTCGACGGCTACCCGCTGGACAAGGCGCGGGACCTGCTGAAGGACGAGGATCTGGAGCCGGGCATGGTCACCCGTGAGTTCAGCGACACCGTGGAGCGGGGCTCGGTGATCTCCACGGAGCCGGGCAAGGGCACCGAGGTCCGCGCGGGCTCCGCCGTGGCGCTGACCGTGAGCAAGGGCAGCCCGGTGGACGTGCCGGACGTGACCGGCGACGACGCGCAGGACGCCCGCGCGGAGCTGGAGGAGGCCGGCCTCAAGGTGAGGATCGCCGACGGGCGGGTCAACTCCGAGTACGACGCCGGTCAGGTGGCCCGGCAGACCCCGGGCGCGGGACGGCGGGCCGCCGAGGGCGACACCGTGACGCTGACGCTGTCCAAGGGCCCGGAGATGATCGAGGTGCCGGACGTGATCGGCGACAGCGTGGACGAGGCCAAGGAGAAGCTGAAGGACGCCGGGTTCGGCGTGTCCGAGGACCGCGGGCTGCTCGGACTCTTCGGCGACACCGTCAAGGGCCAGTCCGTGGACGGCGGGGACCCCGCGCCCAAGGGCTCGACGATAACCATCGAGATCCGCTGACCGGCGGGACCGGCGCACGTGACACCCTTGACGGGTGAAGAGTCACCTGTCCGGTCCCGCCCGCAACCCGGTCGGCGGCCACGTCCCCGTGGCCGGCGGTCTGCACTCCGTCGGCCTGTCCTACGCCCGTGAGCTGAACGCCGAGGCGGTGCAGGTCTTCGTCGCCAATCCGCGCGGCTGGGCCACCCCGGCCGGCAGTCCGAAGCAGGACGAGGCGTTCCGCGCGGCCTGTGCGGCCGGTTCCATCCCGGCGTACGTGCACGCCCCGTACCTGATCAACTTCGGGTCCCACACCGAGGCGACCGTCGAGCGGTCCGTGGAGTCGCTGCGGCACTCGCTGCGACGCGGCCGGGAGATCGGCGCGCTGGGCGTGGTGGTGCACACGGGCAGCGCGACCGGCGGACGGGAGCGGGCGGTGGCGCTGCGGCAGGTACGGGAGCACATGCTGCCGCTGCTCGACGAGCTCACCCATGACGACGACCCGTTCCTGCTGCTGGAGTCCACGGCGGGGCAGGGCTCCTCGCTGTGCTCGCGGACCTGGGACTTCGGACCGTACTTCGAGGCGCTGGACGCCCATCCGAAGCTGGGCGTCTGCCTGGACACCTGCCACGTCTTCGCGGCCGGCCACGACCTGACCGGGCCGGACGGGATGCGTCAGACGCTGGACCTGCTGGTGGACACCGTCGGCGAGGGCCGGCTGAGGCTGATCCACGCCAATGACTCCAAGGACGTGGCCGGTGCGCACAAGGACCGGCACGCGAACATCGGCGCCGGGCACATCGGCGAGGACCCGTTCCGGGTGCTAATGACGCACCCGGCGACCGAGGGCGTACCGCTGGTCATCGAGACGCCCGGCGGCAAGGAGGGACACGCCGCGGACGTGGAGCGGCTGAAGAAGCTGCGGGACGGCTGAGACCGTACGCCGGCCGGAACGGCGGTCAGAGCTCGGGCCCGTCCCCGGGCCCCTCCTGGTAGGAGTAGCGCTGCTCCGTCCAGGGGTCGCCGACGTTGTGGTAGCCGCGTTCCTCCCAGAAGCCCCGGCGGTCGGCGGTCATGTACTCCACACCGCGCACCCATTTGGGGCCCTTCCAGGCGTACAGGTGGGGGACGATCAGCCGCAGCGGAAAGCCGTGCTCGGCGGTGAGCAGTTCGCCGTCCTTGTGGGTGGCGAAGAGGGCGCGCTCGGAGGTGAAGTCGGCCAGCCGGAGGTTGGAGCTGAATCCGTACTCCGCCCAGACCATCACATGGGTGACGTCCGGCGCGGGCGGGGCGATGTCCACGACGGTGCGCGCCGGGATCCCGCCCCACTCGGCGCCGACCATGCTGAACTTGGTGACGCAGTGCAGGTCGGCCACGACGGTGGTGTACGGCAGGGCCGTGAACTCCTCGTGGTTCCAGCAGTGCTTCGCGCCGTCGGCGGTGGCGCCGAAGACCCGGAACTCCCAGCGTTCGGGCCGGAACTTGGGGACCGGCCCGTAGTGCGTGACCGGCCAGCCCTTCTGCAGCCGCTGCCCCGGCGGGAGCTCGAACCGCGCCGCTCCTTCTGCTGCGCGCTCCCCCGATTCGCGTTCCGCCGGCTGACCCATGCCTCCATCCTGACAGACCGGTGGCGATGCCCCTGAACCGGGCCCGGCAGAATCGGTCAAACAGGTACATAAAGCACCGAGTATGTACTTACTTACTAAGTCAAGACTTACTGGACGATCTTCTCCGCCGGTGCAATCATGCGGCCCAACCGGCCAGTTCCCCCCGCGCGGAAGGAGCCCATGCGATGCAGGGCGACCCCGAGGTCATCGAATTCCTGAACGAGCAGCTGACCGCCGAGCTCACGGCGATCAACCAGTACTTCCTGCACTCGAAACTGCAGGACCACAAGGGCTGGACGAAACTCGCCGAGTACACGCGCGCCGAGTCCTTCGACGAGATGCGCCACGCCGAGGTGCTCACCGACCGCATCCTGATGCTCGACGGCCTGCCGAACTACCAGCGGCTGTTCCACGTCCGGGTCGGACAGAGCGTCACCGAGATGTTCCAGGCCGACCGGGAGATCGAGCTGGAGGCGATCGACCGGCTGCGCCGCGGGGTGGAGGTCATGCGCACCAAGGGCGACATCACGTCGGCCAACGTCTTCGAGGCGATCCTGGCCGACGAGGAGCACCACATCGACTACCTGGACACCCAGCTCGACCTGATCGAGAAAATGGGCGAGTCGCTGTACCTGTCGACGGTGATCGAGCAGTCCCAGCCCGACCCGTCGGGCCCGGGGACGAGCGGCTTTTCGACCCCCTGAGGGGGTTCTACGCGGCTTCCGGGAGCTCCGCCGTGAGCGGCGGCTCACCCTGGTCGACGAGCTGCCGGCGCGGGCAGGAGCCGCGGCCGAGCAGTGCCTGGATGCGCCGTACGCAGCCGCCGCAGTCGGTGCCGGCCTTGCAGGCGGAGGCGATCTGGCGGGGCGTGCACGCTCCGGCGTCCGCGTGACTCCTCACCTGTTCCTCGGTCACACCGAAGCAACTGCAGACGAACACGCGGTTCACCTCCCGATACGGTACTGGGCCGAGCCGTCCCGACCCCCGATCGGTGAGGCTAACCTAACCTTACCTGTCGCCCGAAGGGCACAAAAGTGAGGTGGGGCGCGATCCGGTGTGATACACGCCCCACCCCTTCGCCGGTGTCACCGGCCGCGCCGGCTACTGGTCGCGGTACATCTCCGCGACGAGGAACGCCAGGTCCAGCGACTGGCTGCGGTTGAGCCTCGGGTCGCAGGCCGTCTCGTAGCGCTGGTGCAGATCGTCGACGAAGATCTCGTCGCCGCCGCCCACGCACTCGGTGACGTCGTCACCGGTGAGCTCCACGTGGATGCCGCCCGGGTGGGTGCCGAGCCCCTTGTGGACCTCGAAGAAGCCCTTGACCTCGTCGAGCACGTCGTCGAAACGGCGGGTCTTGTGGCCGGAGGCCGCCTCGAAGGTGTTGCCGTGCATCGGGTCGGTCACCCAGGCCACGGTGGCGCCGGACGCGGTGACCTTCTCGACCAGCTCGGGCAGCTTGTCGCGGATCTTGTCCGCGCCCATCCGGACGATGAAGGTCAGCCGGCCGGGCTCACGCTCGGGGTCGAGGCGCTCGATGTACTGCAGCGCCTCCTCGGCCGTGGTGCTGGGGCCGAGCTTGACACCGATCGGGTTGCGGATCCGCGAGGCGAACTCGATGTGCGCGTGGTCCAGCTGCCGGGTGCGCTCACCGATCCACACCATGTGCCCGGAGACGTCGTAGAGCTGACCGGTGCGCGAGTCGACGCGGGTGAGCGCCGACTCGTAGTCGAGCAGCAGCGCCTCGTGCGAGGAGAAGAACTCGACGGTCTTGAACTCCTCCGGGTCGGTGCCGCAGGCCCGCATGAAGTTCAGCGCGTTGTCGATCTCCCGGGCGAGCTGCTCGTAGCGCTGGCCGGACGGCGACGACTTCACGAAGTCCTGGTTCCAGGCGTGCACCTGGCGCAGGTCGGCGTAGCCGCCGGTGGTGAAGGCGCGCACCAGGTTCAGCGTGGACGCCGACGCGTGGTACATGCGCTTCAGCCGCTCGGGGTCCGGGATCCGGGCCTCTTCGGTGAAGTCGAAGCCGTTGACGGAGTCGCCCCGGTAGGTCGGCAGCGTCACGCCGTCGCGGGTCTCGGTCGGCTTGGAGCGCGGCTTGGAGTACTGGCCGGCGATCCGCCCGACCTTCACGACCGGCACGGACGCCGCGTACGTGAGGACGGCGCCCATCTGGAGGAGGGTCTTGAGCTTGTTTCGGATGTGGTCGGCGGACACGGCGTCGAAGGCCTCGGCGCAGTCGCCGCCCTGGAGGAGGAACGCCTCTCCCTTGGCGACGGACGCCATCCGGGCGCGCAGCTGGTCGCACTCGCCCGCGAAGACGAGCGGCGGATACGACTCGAGGTCCGCGATCACTGCGCGCAGAGCCTCGGTGTCGGGGTACTCGGGCTGCTGCGCCGCGGGCAGGTCTCGCCAGGTGTTGCCAGCGCTCGGGCTGGTCTTAGCGTTCACGGTCACGCCCTCAACACTACGGGGTGCTTTCGCCGCTTCCGGGCCATGCCCAGAAAGTGAGACAGGCGATACGTTCCGTGGACATGGGGTAGGGTGCGTCACATGTTCGCGCACTCGACCCAGAACTGGTGGTGGCCCGCTTCTCCGGCGGCCCACTGACTGCGCGTACGCAAGACTTCGCGAAGGCCGCCCGAGGGGCGGCCTTCGGTGTTTCCCGGGGCCGTTCCTCACGCTCATGACAGCGACGAGACGAGGGACACCCCATGGACCTGGCACAGCTCCCGCACGACGACCGCCCCTTCGCCCTGCTGCGCCGCCGCACGCCGGGCCACGACCACGACGTGGTCGAGCTGCTGATCGGCCCGGTCGGCACCCGCGACCTGCTGGCCGACCTGCCCGACGAGTGCCTGGCGGTCGTCCCCTTCCGGCAGATCCGCGAGCGCGGCTTCGACGTCCGTGACGACGGCACCCCGCTGCTGGTGCTGACGCCCGAGGAGCGGTACGAGATCCCGCTCGCCGAGGCCCTCGACCGGCTCCCCGCGCACGACGTCCGGGTGGAGGGCGGCGGCTTCGACGTCGGCGACGAGGAGTACGCGCGGATCGTCGGGCGCGTCCTGGACGAGGAGATCGGACGGGGCGAGGGCGCCAACTTCGTGATCCGGCGGACGTACGAGGGTGAGATCCCCGGGTTCGGACGGGCCGACGCGCTCGCGCTGTTCCGGCGCCTCCTCGAAGGGGAGCGGGGCGCGTACTGGACGTTCGTCGTGCACACCGGGGAGCGCACGCTGGTCGGGGCGAGCCCCGAGGTGCATGTGCGGGCGTCGGGCGGGACGGTCGTGATGAACCCGATCAGCGGCACCTACCGCTATCCCGCCGAGGGGCCGGCCCCCGAGCACCTGCTGGAGTTCCTCGCCGACGGCAAGGAGATCGAGGAGCTGTCGATGGTCGTCGACGAGGAGCTCAAGATGATGTGCACCGTCGGCGACATGGGCGGGGTCGTGGTCGGGCCCCGGCTGAAGGAGATGGCGCACCTCGCGCACACCGAGTACGAGCTGCGCGGCCGGTCCTCGCTGGATGTGCGCGAGGTGCTGAAGGAGACCATGTTCGCGGCGACCGTCACCGGCTCGCCCGTCCAGAACGCCTGCCGGGTGATCGAACGGCACGAGACCGGCGGGCGCGGCTACTACGCGGGGGCGCTGGCGCTCATCGGCCGCGACGAGGGCGGCGCCCAGACGCTGGACTCCCCCATCCTCATCCGCACCGCCGACATCGACGCGGCCGGGCGGCTGCGGGTGCCGGTCGGGGCCACGCTGGTGCGCGGCTCCGACCCGGCGGGCGAGGTCGCGGAGACCCATGCCAAGGCGGCCGGCGTGCTGGCCGCGCTGGGGGTGCGTCCGGGACGCCCGCGCGAGGAGTCCGTACGGCCGAGGCTGGCCGACGACCCCCGGGTGCGGGCGGCGCTGGACGGACGGCGGGCCTCGCTGGCGCCGTTCTGGCTGCGGATGCAGGAGCGGTCGGACGAGCTGACCGGGCACGCCCTGGTCGTCGACGGGGAGGACACCTTCACCGCGATGCTCGCCCACGTACTGCGCGCCACCGGGCTGGATGTGACCGTCCGCCGGTACGACGAACCGGGGCTGCGGGAGGCGGTGCTCGGGCACGAGGGGCCGCTGGTGCTGGGCCCCGGACCGGGCGACCCGTCCGACACGGCCGACCCGAAGATGCGGTTCCTGCGCGCCCTGGCCGCCGAGGTGATCGGGGAGAACCGGCACGGCGTCCTCGGGGTCTGCCTCGGCCACGAGCTGATCGCGGCCGAGCTGGGCCTGGAGACCGTGCGCAAGGAGGTGCCGTACCAGGGGGCGCAGACGGAGATCGACCTGTTCGGGCGGCCGGAGACGGTCGGCTTCTACAACAGCTTCGTGGCGCACTGCGACGACGACACCGCGCGGGAGCTGGACGCGCACGGCGTCGAGGTGAGCCGTACCGCGGGCGGCGAGGTGCACGCGCTCCGGGGGCCGGGCTTCGCCGGGGTGCAGTTCCACCCCGAGTCGGTGCTGACCCTGAACGGTTCGGCGATCGTCCGGGAGCTGGTGGGTCAGCTCCGGGGCACCAGCACGTTCTCGGAGCGGCGGCCGGCGGTGTAGTCGAGGACGTTGTCCACCGTGGTCCGGACGATCTGCCCGACGGCGTCCGCGGTGTAGTACGCCTGGTGGGAGGTGACCAGGACGTTCGGGAACGTGACGAGGCGGGCCAGGGTGTCGTCGTCGACGGCCTCCAGGGACTTGTCGAGGAAGAACAGTCCCGCCTCCGCCTCGTACACGTCCAGGCCGACGCCCGTGAAGCGGCCCTCGCGCAGCTCGGCGACGAGGGCCGCGGTGTCGACGAGGCCGCCCCGGCTGGAGTTCACCAGGATCGCGTCGTCCCGCATGATCTTCAGGGCGTCGGCGTCGATGAGGTGCCGGGTGGCGGGCAGCAGCGGGACGTGCAGGCTGATCAGGTCGGACTCGGCGAGCAGCCGCTCCTTGGGGACGTAGGTCATGCCGAGGTCCAGGCAGGCGGGGTTCTCGGTGACGTCCCAGCCGAGCAGCCGCATGCCGAAGCCGTGGGCGATCCGGGCGAACGCCTCGCCGATCTTCCCGGTGCCGAGGATCCCTGCGGTGCGGCCGTGCAGGTCGCGGCCCATCAGCCCGTCGAGCCGGAAGTCGAAGTCGCGGGTGCGGGTGGAGGCGCGGACGATCCGGCGGTTGACGGCCATGGCGAGCGTCCAGGCGAACTCGGCGACCGAGTACGGCGAGTAGGACGACACCCGGGCGACCGTCAGGCCGAGCCGTTCGGCGACCTCCAGGTCGATGTTGTTGAAGCCGGTGGAGCGCTGGGCGACCATCCGGGTGCCGCCGGCCGCGAGGCCGGAGAGCACCTCGGCGCCGAGGTCGCAGTTGACGCTGGTGGAGACGATCTCGTGGCCCGCGGCGATGGGGGCGGTGTCCGCGTTGAGGAAGACGTCGAGGCCGCGCACCTCGTGGTGTCCGGCGAAGGCCCGCTCGATCAGGGGCTTCTCGTCGGCCTGCACTCCGAACGCCAGGATCTCCACGGTTCCCTCCGGGGTTCGTGCCGGGTTCCTTGCCGTACCCGCGAATATACGAGGGCCGGGGAGGGCGTGCCCGGGCCGGACGGGGCACACCTGAAGGGCCGTCCGCCCGTTCCGCCCGGCCTACTCGTCGTCGAGGCCGCGCTCTATGGCGTAGCGGACGAGTTCGACGCGGTTGTGCAGTTGCAGCTTGCCGAGGGTGTTCTGCACGTGGTTCTGCACGGTGCGGTGGGAGATGACGAGCCGTTCGGCGATCTGCTTGTAGCTGAGGCCCTTGGCGACCAGGCGCAGCACCTCGGTCTCGCGGTCGGTCAGCCGGGGCGCGCCCGGTTCGCCGTCGGCGGGGGCGGGTCCGGCCGGTTCGGAGGCGAGGCGGCGGTACTCGCCGAGGACCAGCCCGGCCAGGCCCGGGGTGAACACCGGGTCGCCGGCCGCCGTACGGCGCACCGCGTCCCGCAGCTCCTCGGTGGAGGCGGACTTCAGCAGGTAGCCGGTGGCGCCGGACTTGACGGCCTCCAGGACGTCGGCGTGCTCGCCGCTCGCCGAGAGCACCAGCACGCGGACGGCGGGGTCGGCGGCGACGACCTCCTTGCAGACCTGGACGCCGGGCTTGCCGGGCAGGTTCAGGTCGAGGACGAGGACGCCGGGCGCGGCGGCCTTGGCGCGGCGCACCGCCTGGTCGCCGTCGCCGGCGGTGGCGACGACCTCGAAGCCGGATTCGGACAGGTCGCGGGCGACGGCGTCGCGCCACATGGGGTGGTCGTCGACCACCATGACCCTGATCGGGTCCCCGTGGTCCCCATGGGTCCTGTGGTCCCCGTGGTCCCCGTGCTCCCTGTGCTCCCCGGTGCTGTCCGTCATCGCCGTTCCGCCTTCCCCCGCGGGTCCTTCGTTTCCTTCATGTCCTTGGGCACCTTCAGTTCGACCTCCGTGCCCTGCCCCGGCACCGAGATCAGTTCCGCGCTGCCGCCGAGGTCGCGCAGCCGGCCCCGGATGGACAGCGCCACGCCGAGCCGGCCCTCGCCCTCGGCCTGGGCGAGCCGGCCCTCGGGGATGCCGGGACCGTCGTCGCGGACGGTGACGATCACCTCGTCCGGTTCGTCCTCGACCAGGATCCAGGCGCGTGCCCGCTCCCCCGCGTGCCTGCGGACGTTGTCCAGGGCGGCCCCGACGGCGGCGGCCACCTCCCGCGCGGCGGCCGGCGCCAGCCGCACCGGCGCTCCGGGCTCGGCGAGGCTGACCAGGGAGCCGGCGTAGGGGGCGAGCAGGGTGCGCAGGTCGACCGGCCCGTCGTCCCCGGTGTCGTCCTCGTCCACGGCCCGTACGACGGCGCCCTCGGCGGTGTCCTCCGAGGCGCGGGAGACGGGGACGAGCCCGCCGGAGACCAGGGTGCGCAGGGCGATCTCCTGCTCCCCGGCCATCCGGCCCAGTTCGGCGGCCTCCCCGCCGATGACCGCGCCCCGGCGCTGCACCATGGCCAGCACCTGGAGCACGCTGTCGTGGATGTCCCGCGCGAGGCGCTCCCGCTCCCTGGTCGCGGCCTCGATCTCCAGCGCGCGGGCGAGGGTGCGCTCGGAGGCGCGGGCCACCTCGACGACGTAGCCGATGGCGATGGAGGCGACCCATACGAGGATCACGTTGTGCACGGTGTCGCGGGCGGGGTTGCCGCGCTCGATCAGGTTGGCGACGGCGACGAGGGTGGAGGCGAGGGCCGCCCAGCGCCAGCCGCCCTTGACGGCGAAGGCGAGCACCGATCCGGCGGTCCAGATGGACGGCAGCGTCGGGCCGCCCCCGTGGACGCGTTCGGGCGCGTCGGCGAGGGGCGTGAGCAGGATGCCGACGAGCGCGACGGTCAGGTCGGCGGTGAGGAAGCGCTTGGTGCAGGCGGCCTCGCTCGCGGTCCTGGGCAGGGTGGCCAGGGTCCACACCGCGAGGACGGCGAAGTAGCCGACGGCGAGCCAGGGGCGGGGGAACTCCGCGTGGGCGGTGGCGAACAGGCCGATCGCGTACACGAGGGTGAGGACCCGGTAGCCGGTGAGGGCACGCCACAGCGGCTGCTCGACCGACATGCGCATGACTCGCTCGCGCCTGGCCATGTCCCCCACTCCCCCCTGTGCCCCCGTCCAGGGGCCGGGCCGTCGCCCGTTCTACCGCTCCCGGCCGTCCTGTCTACTGCTCCCGGTCGTCCTGCTCCATCGCGGCCTTCAGTTTCTCGGCCTGTTCCTTCTCCGCGCGGGCGAGCGCGGCCTTCGCCGCCTTCTCCGCTTCCTTCTCGGTCTTGGCCGCCTCCGAGAGCTGCCGCTTCATGGCGGTGGCGTACATGTCGACGTACTCCTGCCCGGACAGCTTCATGATTTCGTACATGACCTCGTCGGTCACCGCGCGGAGCACGAAGCGGTCGTGCTCCATGCCCTGGTAGCGGCTGAAGTCCAGCGGCCTGCCGATCCGTATACCGGGCCGCATCAGCTTCGGCATGACCTGGCCGGGCGGCTGGATCTTCTCCGTGTCGATCATGGCGACCGGTATGACGGGCGCCCCGGTGGCCAGCGCCACGCGCGCGAGGCCGCCCGGCTTGCCCCGGTAGAGGCGGCCGTCGGGCGAGCGGGTGCCCTCCGGGTAGATGCCGAACAGCTCGCCGCGCTCGATGACCTCGATGCCGCTCTTGATCGCGGCCTCGCCCGCGCCGCGCGTGCCGGAGCGGTCCACCGGGAGCTGGCCCACGCCCTTGAAGAAGGCGGCCGTCAGCCGGCCCTTCACGCCCGGCGTGGTGAAGTACTCGGCCTTGGCGATGAAGGTGACCTTGCGGTCCAGTACGGCCGGCAGGAAGAAGGAGTCGGAGAACGACAGGTGGTTGCTGGCCAGGATGGCGGGGCCCTCGGCGGGGATGTTCTCCAGGCCCTCCACCCAGGGCCTGAAGGCGAGCTTCAGCGGCCCTCCGATGGCGACCTTCATCGTGCCGTACAACAACCGAGTGCCTCCTGTGCGTGTTCGTCAGACCATATCCCGGAGCGCGGTCAAAGGCCCCGACGGCCCTGGTCGGTGTCAGTGCGGTCGCGTACGGTGAAGGTCCTGCAACCCGTGTGCGGCGCCTGCCGCGATCATCGTGACGTACCAGACCTTCCTACGAACAGGAGGCCGAAGGTGCCGCTCCTGACCGGAGCCGAGCCGTTCCGCCACGAGGGCGGGGAGACCGCCGTCCTCCTCTGCCACGGCTTCACCGGTTCACCGCAGTCGCTGCGCCCCTGGGCGAAGCACCTCGCCGCTCGCGGCCTGACCGTCTCGCTGCCGCTGCTGCCCGGGCACGGCACCCGCTGGCAGGACCTCTCGGTCACCGGCTGGCAGGACTGGTACGCGGAGGTGGACCGCGAGCTGCGCCTGCTGCGGGACCGCCATGAGCGGGTGTTCGTCGCCGGCCTGTCGATGGGCGGCGCGCTGGCGCTGCGGCTGGCCGCGAAGCACGGTGACGCGGTGAGCGGGGTGGTGGTCGTGAACCCGGCGAACAAGGTGCACGGGGTGGCCGCGCACGCCCTTCCGGTGCTGCGTCATCTCGTCCCCGCGACGAAGGGCATCGCGAGCGACATCGCGAAGCCGCTGAGCAGGGAGCTCGGGTACGACCGGGTGCCGCTGCACGCGGCGCACTCCCTGCGGAACCTCTTCCGGCTCGTCGACGGCGAGCTGCCCCGGGTCACCCAGCCGCTGCTCCTGCTGCGCAGCCCCCAGGACCATGTGGTGCCGCCCGCGGACTCGGCGCGGATCCTCGGCCGGGTGTCGTCGACGGACGTCACGGAGATCCTGCTGGAACAGAGCTACCACGTGGCGACGTTGGACTACGACGCGGAGCGGATCTTCCAGGAGAGCACCGCGTTCATCGGCCGGCTCGCACCCGGCGCCGTCAAGGAGCCCGGTCTCGGCAAGGAAGGGACGACCGCAGGTGGCTGAGCACGACTCGGACCGCGAGGACCGCGAGGATCGCGAGAACCGTGAAGGCCGCGAGCCGGAGGAGAAGGGGGTTCCCTTCGACGAGGCCGCCGCGTGGGAGGCGATCGTCGCCGGGTACGGGGAGGAGCCGCCGGATCCGCCGGGCGCCAAGCCGTTCAAGTCCGTCGAGGACCTGGCGCTGCTGGAGCCCGAGACGAACGAGGGCGAGGCGCGGGCCGAGTCCCCCGTCAAGGCCGAGGACAAGCCGGCCAAGCCGCTGGGCGGCTCCGTCTCCTTCGCCCCCGGTGTCGGCGGCCCGCGCGACTACAGCGTGGCCGAGCCGTCGGACGACGACCTCGACGAGACCGACGAGGGCCACTTCGTCCCGCCGGAGCCGCCCCCGCTGCCGGACGCCGACGTCACGTCGAAGTTCGCCTGGCTGGGAGTGCTCGGCGGCCCGGTCCTGCTCCTGCTGGCGATCCTGCTCGGCTGGGAGATGACCTGGTGGCTGACCACCGTGTGCATCGGCGGCTTCCTGGGCGGCTTCGCCACGCTGGTGATGCGCATGCGCACGGACGACGAGGACGACGACGATCCGGGGCGGGGCGCGGTGGTCTGACCGTTTCCACGCGGCGGGAAGCCTGCTCTACGCGGCGGGAATCCGGAGGGCGGCCAGGACCGGAAGGTGGTCCGTGGCCGCCCTCAGGTCCGCCGCGCTCACCCCGGGCTGCTCCAGCGGCACCCCGCAGCCCAGCACCTCGACGCCCTTGGTGACGAAGAGTGCGTCGATCCGCCGCCGCGGTTCGTCCCGGACCCAGGTGTGCTCGCCGCCCCAGGGGGCTGCGGCATGGCAGTCGGTGAGTGACTCGGCCAGCCGCCGGAAGGTCCGCCCGTCCGGCCGCTCGTTGACGTCCCCGCCGGCGATGACGTGCTCGACGCCCATCCCGGCGACCCGGTCGAGCAGCATCCCGCCCTGCTCGTACCGCTCGTCCTTCTCCAGCGACAGATGACAGCTCAGCACCCCGACCCGGGCACCCCCGAACCGTACGACGGCGGTGGCGAACCCCCGCCGGTGCTGCCCGGGGGTGAGCGGCAGCAGCACGTCCTCGGTGCGCTCGACGGTGGCCCGCAGCGAGCACAGCATCGCGGGCCCGGCGGCGGTGGCACCCCCGGAGAGGATGACGAGGCCCGTCTCCGAGGCGAGCCGGGCGAGCTTCTTGCGCCAGCGGAAGAACCGCGGCGCCTCCTGGAGCAGGACGAGATCGGGAGCGCAGGCGGTGATCACCCGGGCGAGGGCACCGGTGTCGTCCTGCATCGACCGGATGTTGTAGCTGAGCACCCGGATGACGGCCGAACCGTCGGACTCGGTCCGGGAGTCGGGCAGCAGCGGAGTCGTCGCCATACGGATCAAGATACGCCGCCCCGCACGGCGTGACGCGGGTCAGCGGCCCATACGGTCAAGGAAGTCACGCCAGGCAACCGAGGAGACGACGAACCGCGGCCCGCCCTGCGTCTTGGAGTCCCGCACGTGCACGACCTCGGCTGCGAACGCCACCTCCACCGGCGAGCTGCTCCTGTGTCATCAGGGCACGTTCCCGGAACGTCTTCAAGGCCGCCCCGAACGCCTTGAGACTGTCGGACGACTCAAGCGTGCTGCCGTTCGCCATGGACGACGACCCCCTTGTCGCGTAACCGGCACACCTTGCAGCCGTACAACATCCCGGCACCCGGCAGGGGTTACGCGCGGGCCCCGGCCTCAGCCCGTACAGGCCGACGTGTACGGGTCGTCACGGCGAACGCGGGCGCACCCGCCCGGGTGATTCCCCGGCTCGGCGGCATCCGCCGAGCGCCCCCAGGGGAATTCCACGGTCACTGGCTGTCCCGCCGCAGCCTCGCTTCCCGTGCCCGAGGAGGCTCGAACAGACATGTCGGACCCCGCGCGTATCGACGTGCACCAGCATCTGGTCCCACCGCACCTCGGTCGTGCGATGGCCGAGCGGGCCGAGGCCCTGGGCTGGCCCGCTCCCGCGTGGGACGTCCACAGCGCGATCACGATGATGGACCGCAGGTCGATCGCCACCGGCATCCTGTCGTTCCCCGCCCCGGTCGCAGCCCCGGACGACCCCGCCGCGGCCCGCGCCGGTGCCCGCGGCGTGAACGAGTACACCGCCGAAGTGGTCAAGGACCGGCCCGATCGCTTCGGCCACTTCGCGGTCCTCCCGCTGCCCGACGTGGACGCCGCGCTCGCCGAGGCGGCCCGTGCGCTGGACGAGCTGAACGCCGACGGACTGACGGTCCTGTCCAACGTGCACGGCCGTTATCTCGGCGCCCCGGTGTTCGAGCCGCTCTGGGCCGAGCTGGACGCCCGTGCCGCCGTCGTTCTCGTCCACCCCACCGCGCCACCGGTCGCGCCGGTCCCCGGCCTGCCCAGCCCTCTGGTGGACTTCCCGTACGACACGGTCCGCACGGCCCTCCACATGGTGGTGAACGGAGTGCCGAGGCGGTATCCCCGGATCAGGATGATCCTGCCGCACGCCGGCGGCTTCCTGCCGTACGCCGCCCACCGCTTCGCCGTGGCCGCCCGGCTCCATCCCGACTCCACGCCTGAGAGCCTGCTGGACGACCTGCGGTCCTTCTACTTCGACACGGCCATCTCCGCCGGCCCGGCCGCCCTGCCCTCCCTGCTCGCCTTCGCCGCCCCCGGACACGTCCTGTACGGCAGCGACTTCCCCATGCTCCCCGAGGAGTGGGCCACCGGCTTCGACAGCGGGCTGGACGCGTACCCGCGCTGGGAACCCGGGCAGCTCCACGCCGTCAACCGCGGCAACGCCGAACTCCTGCTCCCCCGGCTCGCCCGGTTCTGACGCCGCGAGGCGGTCGTACGGCTCCTGCGCGTCGGTGGTGCCGCGTCAGACCCGGAATGCCCGGCGAGCCGGCCGCCTCCCAGAACGCGATCGACGCATCGCCGTAGGACGGAGACCCGCCATGCGCAGCAACGTGTTCGAGACCGACGGAGCACGCCTGTACCACGAAGTGCGCGGCAGCGGGCCCGCCCTGTTGATGATCAGCGGGGCCGGAGGGGACGCGGGGTACTACTCGGGTGTCGCCGAGGAGCTGGCCGACGCCTTCACCGTGATCACCTACGACCGGCGGGGCAACTCCCGCAGCACCGGCCGCTCCGCCGAACCGATGGACCTGGCTCAGCAGGCGGCCGACGCCCGCCGGCTGATCGAGTCGGTGGCGGACGGACGTGCTCTCGTGTTCGGCAACAGTGGGGGCGCGATCATCGGTCTCACGCTGGCCGCGCTGCACCCGCAGGTGCTGACCGGTCTGGTCGCGCACGAGCCGCCTGCCGTGAGCGTCCTGCCCGATGGCGACCCCGACCGCGATTTCTTCGGCGAGATGGCCGCGCTGTACGCCCGGGGCGGTGCCCCGGCGGCGGGGCGCCGGTTCGCCCGGACGACACGCGGTGAGGGGACGTACCGCTGGCCCGACGACCTCTGGAAGCGGTTCCTGGGAAACCAGGACCATCTGTTCGGCACGGAGTGGCCGGGCTTCGCCGGCTTCCATCCCGACTGGGCCGCGCTGAAGGCCGCGCCCTTCCCGATCGTGCTGGGCGCGGGCGCCGACGACCGGGGTGCGTACTACGCGCGGCCCTCCGCTGAGATCGCCCGCCGGATCGGTGTGCCGTGGGCGGAGTTTCCCGGCATCCACATGGAGTTCCTGCGGGATCCGGCGCTCTTCGCGGCGGCCCTGCGGGTGCTGGCGACGCAGCTGCTGAGCCGTGAGGGACGGGTGCCCGCGAAGTGGGCGGACGGGCGCATGCCGGAATAGGAATCCCCTATAGGGCCTGCTCACATTTCGTCTTTGCCTCCCGCTGTTCTCCGGACCTACCGTGAAACAGCTCGACGAGGTGATCACCGTGATTCGCCCATCGAGCGGACAATTGCGCGATGGAGAGGGCCGGTGGCATGACCACAATCGAGAACGGGTCGGGAATTCGGGAGCTCGCGGGAAAGCGGGCCCTGGTCACGGGTGGTTCCCGTGGTATCGGGGCGGCCGTCGTGCGCCGACTCCTGGAGGCGGGCGCCGAGGTGCTCACGACCGCCAGGTCGGCGTCGGACACGGTGCCGGAGGGGGCGGCCTTCGTGACGGCCGACGTACGGACACGGGACGGCGCCCAGGCGCTCGCCGCGGCCGCGCGGGAGGTGCTCGGCGGGGTGGACGTCCTGGTCCACAACGCGGGTGGGGCGCGGCCCCACGAAAGCGCCGTGGCCATCCCCGAGGAGGAGTGGCAGGACGCACTCGACCTGAACTACCTGGCGTCGGTACGGCTGGACGCGCTGCTGGTACCGGGGATGCGGGAACGGCGTTCGGGGGTGATCGTGCACGTCTCCTCGGCCGCGGTCCCCACCTCGGCACCGCCGTTCCTGCACTACACGGCGGCGAAGGCGGCGCTGGAGAACTACAGCCGGGGACTGTCCCAGGAGCTGGCCCCGGCCGGGATCCGCGTCAACACCGTGACTCCCGGCAGGGTCGCCACCCCCGGCGGCGAGGCGACGCGTGAGCAGTGGGCGCGGCTGAACGGGGCACCGGCCCGGACCAACGCCGACGACACCCCTCCGCTGGGGCGCGACGGAAGGCCGGACGATCTCGCCCACGCGGTGCTGTTCCTCGTGTCCGACCGGGCGAGCTGGCTGACCGGGAGCAATCTCGTCGTGGACGGCGGGGAATTCCCCAGGGGCTGACGCCGGCGGGATTTCGCATTTCCATGGTGAAGAATGACCGATTCGATTTCGAGAAAGAGAATCCCGGCATGGGTAAGTACAGCGGAAAGAACGCCGTGATCACGGGCGGCGGCAGCGGAATCGGGTTCGCGACGGCGCGGCTGCTGGTGGACGGCGGGGCCCGCGTGGTGATCACCGGGCGTTCCCGGGCCACGCTCGACGCCGCGCGGGAGCGGCTCGGCGAGAACGCGGTGGCCGTCCGGGGCGACGTGGCCTCCCTGTCCGACCTGGACGCCCTGGCCGGCCGCGTGGAGGACGAACTCGGCACGGTCGACGCCCTGTTCGTCGACGCCGGTATCGCGGGCGCCACCCCCTTCGAGTCGACCACCGAGAAGGACTACGACGAGCTGTTCTCGGTCAACGTCAAGGGCGCCTACTTCACGGTGCAGAAGCTCGCCCCGCTGCTGGGCGCGGGCGCCGGCGTCGTCCTCACCACCTCCGCCGCGAACGTCATGGGCCTGCCGGAGACCAGTGTGTACGCGGCCGGCAAGGCGGCGCTGCGCTCGATGGCCCGCACCCTCTCCGGCGAGCTGCTTCCGCGCGGGATCCGCGTCAACGCGGTCAGCCCCGGCCCCGTCGACACGGGGATCCTGGAGCTCACGATGACGGCGGAGGCCGCCGCGGAGTTCAAGGCCCAGCGGATCTCGGACAATCCGATGCGACGCTTCGGCACACCCGAGGAGATCGCCGGGGCGGCCGCGTTCCTCGCCTTCGACGCCACGTACACCGCCGGCGCCGAACTCGCCGTGGACGGAGGCTACACCCAACTCTGAACGGCCCCGGACCAGGTCTCCTGGCGCAGGAGTTCGAGCAGGGCCGTCTCCGCCGGGCCCGCGCCCTGCCGGACCACGGCGATGACGGGCTGGGAGACCGGCGGGGACACCGGGCGGACGAGGTGTTCGTGACCGTCGGGCACCGCGGAGGCCGGGACCAGGGCCACCCCCAGCCCTTGGGCGGCCCAGCGCGCGGCCGTCGCGGTCTGGGACACGCGGGCGGCCGTGGTCGGGGACGGGTCGTCGTCCCGCAGCGCGTGCAGCAGCACGCTGTCGAGCGCGCTGTCGCGGTCGAACCTCACCCACGGCTCCCCCGCCAGATTGCGCAGCTCGACCCGGTCCGCGGCAAGCTGCCGGTGCCCCTCGCCCAGCATGACGACGAACTCCTCGTCGCCGAGGTGGTGGGCGTCGGCAGGGCTCCGCTCGCACGCCGCCATCAGGGCGAGGTCCAGCACGCCCCGGCGGCACAGCCGGTCCAGCTCCGCGGAGCTGGGTTCCTCGAAGACGGTGACCTCCAGCCTCGGGAAGCGGCGGCGCAGCGCGCCCAGCGCGCCCGGGAGCTGCCGGGTGCCGAAGCCCATCTGCACCGCGACCACCAGCTCGCCCACCAGCTCGTCGGCACCGGCCCGCGCCGTCGCCCTGGCCCGCCGCGACGCGCTCACCGCGACCTCCGCCTCCCGCAGGAAGGCGCGGCCGACCATGGTGGGCACCAGCCCGGTCGGGGTGCGGGCGAACAGTTCCACGCCGAGCTCCCGCTCCAGGCCGCGGATCTGCTGGGACACCGACGGCTGGGCGACGTGCAGCAGTTCCGCCGCCGCGGTCACCGAGCCCGCCTCGGCGACGGCCAGGGCGTACTCGTACTGACGAAGACTCATCGGTTCCCGTTCCCTCCCCGCGGCGGACCCTCGTCCACCCCGTCGTCACCGTGGGCAACCCGGTTCCGGCGGCGGGGATTCCCCGCTGCCCGGCCACCGTCTCCTCCGGCTGGGCCCGCTCACGGAACCGCACTTCCGGAAGCGGTCAGCGGGGGGAGTCCGCCAGCCAGCGGCGGACGTCCGCCATCGCCGTGCCGTCGCTGTCGCGGTCGATGCCGGCGGCCAGGTCCGCGATCGACACGGCATCGAGGGCGCGGTGCCACGCTTCCTGCGCCGTCGCCATGGCCCGGGCGATGGCGCACGGGCGTGCGCACTGCTCGGCGGGGACGGCCAGTGGTCCGCGTTGCCGGATCTCCGTGCACCGGTACGCCGGTTCGGTGCCGTCGATGGCCTGGACCACTTCGAGCAGGGTGACCGAGGCGGCGGGCCGGGTGAGGGTGTAGCCGCCGACCTGGCCGGCTGTCGCGTGGACGATTCCCGCGCGGGACAGTGCTTGCAGGTGTTTGGCCAGGTAGGCCCGCGGAATGCCGTGCAGCTCCGCGAGCCTGGTGGCCTGGACCGGGTCGCGGCTCTGGCTGAGGGTGACGCAACTGTGCAGGGCCCATTCCACGCCGTTGGACAGCTTCATGGCCTCACCCTAGCGGTTCCCGGACATTTCCTGTCCGAGTTGTGATAGCAATTCGGATAGCAAGTATCCGAGATCATCCCGAAGGGGCCATGATGCAGACCCAGGGTCATCCCGCCGTCTCGGCACACTCGGCGCGCTCGGCGCTCGGACTGACCGCCGTGGCGTTGTTCGTCGCGGCGGCCAACCTCCGGCCGGCGATCGCGGCGGTGTCACCGCTGGCCGACCACATCCGCTCGGACCTGCGCTTATCGGCGACCGGCCTGTCGCTGCTGACCACCGTCCCCACGCTGGCCATGGGCGTCTGCGCGCCCGCCGCCGCGGTCGTCGCCCGCCGGTTCGGGCTGCACCGCGGCGTGCTGCTGGGGCTGGCCGTCATCACCCTGGCCACCGCGGCGCGCGCCGCCGGGGCGTCCTCCTGGCTGCAACTGAGCTGCTCCGCGGCGGCCGGAGCCGGGATCGCGATGGCGCAGACCCTGCTGCCCGCCGTGGTCAAGGCCCGTTTCGCCGACCGGGTGGGGCTGGTCACCGGCGTCTACACGGCCGGGCTCGGACTCGGCGGCGCGGTCGCGGCCGGGGTCAGCGCGCCGCTGGCCGACGCGATCGGCTCCTGGCCGGGCGCCCTGGCCTCATGGGCGGTCCTCGCGCTGGCCGGCACCGTGCTGTGGTCCGTGGCCGGACGCGCCCTCGGTCCGGACGGCGTCGCCGCGCCGTCCGGACCGGTGACCCGCGGTCTGCCCTGGCGCAGCGCCAGGGCATGGCGCATCACCGCGCTGGCCGCGGGGAACTCCGCGCTGTACTACTGCGAACTGGCCTGGGTGGCGGCGCTGTTGCAGGACGACGGCGGCCACAACGCCGCGGGGGCCGGTCTGCTGCTGACCGTGATGATCTCCATCCAGGTCGTGTCCATGCTGGCGGTGCCGGCGCTGCTGGGTGAAGGCCGGGACATGCGTCAGGGTCTGGCGTGGACCATCACGCTGACGGCCGTCGGGTTCCTGGGCCTGGCCTTCGCCCCGGGCGCGGCGACATGGCTGTGGATCGTCGCGCTGGGCATCGGCCACGGCGGTCTGTTCACCCTCGTCCTCACCCTGCCGGTGGTGGCCGGCCGCGACTCCGCCGAGGCCGGCCGGATCAGCGCGATGGCCTTCTTCGTCGGCTACGCCTGCGCCGCACTGGCACCGGTGCTGGTGGGTGCGCTACGGGATTCTATGGGCGACTTCCACCTCGCCTTCGGCCTGCTGGGCGGAGTGGCCGCCCTGATGCTGCTTCCCCTGGCCCGGCTGTACGGCGGCGACGAAACGGGGGTGCGGCGGTGAGGATCGTACAAGGATCCGGTCCCGTGGTCCTCGGCGTTCTGGACGCGCTCAGCGACGCCTACGCCGAGATCTTCACGGCTCCGCCCTGGTCCCATCGCTCCCCGGACGCCGTGCGGCACGACTTCCGGGAACGTCTGGAGAGGGACGCGCGCCGCCCCGGATTCCGGGCCGTCGTCGCCCTGGACGAGTCCGGTGCCGTGGCGGGGTTCGCCACCGGGTGGATCACCCAGGATCCGTTCCCCACGGACCGGGCCTACGGCAAGGTGCTGCGGCGCCTGGGCGCCGAGCGGGTCGGTGAACTGCTGACCGGTTCCTTCGAGGTCGACGAGCTGGGGGTGCGTTCCCACGCCCGCGGGACCGGTCTGGGCGGACGGCTGCTGTCCGGGATCACCGCCGGCGCGCCCGGCGGCCGGTCCTGGTTGCTGACCTGGGACCGGGCGCATGACGCGCTCGCCTTCTACCGGCGCCAGGGGTGGGAGGAGCCCGAGGCCGTGCGCGGCGGGGAGACGGACATCGTCGTGTTCCTGTCGCCGCCGTAGCGGCTCCTCCCGGGCCGCTCATCCCAGATCATGCGCGGATCCCGCACCGGCGGCGGTCACGGCCGCGCCCGCCGTCCCCGGGGGGATCAGGCGGGCGCTGCCGTGCGTATGGGTGGGGAGGTGGTCACATGACCGGGTCGGGCTCCCGGGCCAGGTCCGCCGCGCCCACCAGGCCCGCCTTGTTGCCGAGCTGGGCGCCGAGAACGTCGGCGACCGGGCGCCAGTTGCCGCCGACCAGCCAGCGCTTGTAGGACTTGCGGATCGGGCCGAGGACCAGTTCGCCCTCGTCGGAGAGGCCGCCGCCGACGATGAACGCGGAGGGGTCGAAGAGGGAGGCCAGGTCGGCGAGGCCGGCGCCGACCCAGCGGGCCAGCTCGCGGTAGGAGTCGACGGCCACCCGGTCGCCCTGGCGGGCGGCCATGGAGACGTGCTTGCCCTCGATGCCCTCGGGGGTGCCGTTGCCGAGGGAGAGCAGGGTCTCCGCGTTCTCGGGGGTGGCGTTGGCGCGCTGCTTGGCGTAGCGGACGAGGGCGCGGCCGGAGGCGTACTGCTCCCAGCAGCCCTGCGAGCCGCAGCCGCACAGCAGACCGTCCGGCACCATGCGGATGTGGCCGAACTCGGCGGCCACGCCGAAGTGGCCGCGGCGCAGCTTGTTGCCGATGATCACGCCGCCGCCGAGGCCGGTGCCGAGCGTGATGCAGATGACGTTGCGGTGGCCCTTGCCCGCGCCGAACTTGTACTCGCCCCAGGCGGCGGCGTTGGCGTCGTTCTCCACGACGACCGGGAGACCCGTGCGGGCCTCGACCTTCTCCTTGAGCGGCTCGTTGCGCCAGTCGATGTTGGGCGCGAAGTACACCGTCGAACGCTGACGGTTGACGTACCCGGCCGCACCGATGCCCACGCCGACGATCTCGTGCCCCGCGCGTGCTCCCTCCACCGCGGAGGCGATGGCGTCCACGATGCCCTCGGGCGTGCCCGGGGTCGGCACCTTGTGGGTCGAGAGGATGTTGCCTTCCTCGTCGACCACGCCGGCCGCGATCTTCGTGCCGCCGATGTCGACGCCGATGGTGAGTCCCATGAATCCCTCAGTTCCGGTCGAGCCCCGCTATCGCCAACGGTACCCGAGGCGCTGCCCTGAGGGGCCCGGCGTCCGCACGGTGGGCGGTCCGGCGGGGATCACGGGAACCCGCGGAGGACCTCGCCGTCAGTCCAGGTCGATGCGTTCGCCGGGGCCGGTGCCGGGGTCGTCGCCCCGGTCCCGGCGCTCGTCGAGGTCGCGGGGGTCGGACTCGCCGGCGGTCCAGCGGCGCTCCTGGTCCTGTACGGCGGAACGGTAGGCGGCGAGGAGTTCGCCGCCCGCGGCGGCAAGGTGGTCGAAGACGTCGGGGTTGCGTTCGATGACGGGTTCGACGGCGGCCTTGGCCTGCTGGACGACCTGCCGCACCACCTGCTGCGCGGCGGGTCCGGCGACCGCGCCGAGCAGCGGGGACCGCAGACCGGAGAGCTTGTCGGCGACCGCGTCGACGAGCTTCCTCAGCTCCTCGGCGGCGGAGCCGGGGGGCGGTCCGTACTGTGCGCGGCGGCGGGCCTTCTCCGCCTCGAGGTCCTCGGCGGCGGCGGTCGCCCAGGCGTCGGCGTGGGTCTCGGCATGGGTCCCGGCCGCCCGTACGTCGTCCACCGGCTTGTCGACGATCTCGTCCCCGGCGTCGTCGGACGGGGGGAGCTGTTCGCTCATGACGGACTCCTGACTACGGCTGGCACCTTCGACGGTACCCGAACGGCCGCCGTCGCCTCAGCGGGTGCGCGGCCACAGTGCCGGATCCGGCCGGAAGCGGATGCGCAGCTCGTCCTCGCGCAGGGCGGCGCCGGCGACGGTGCAGCGGCGCAGCGCGGAGGGCAGCGGGACGATGCGGCGGAACGGTCCGGCGGTGACGACGATCTCGTCGCCGCGCCGGATCAGGTCGAGTTCGTCGCGGCGGGCGCCGGGGAGGGGGAGGTGCCAGACGAGGACGCCGTCGTCGGCGAGGTGGTCGGTGACCGGCCAGTCGACGGCGGCGGGGCGCGTCGTGACGCCCGGTACGGCGAGTGCGGTCAGGTCGTCGGTGCCGCGCGGGTCGCGGCCCAGGTGGGCGGCGGGGTGGACGTCGTACGACTCGCGCCACTCGTCCAGGGTCTTGCGCTGCTGGGCGACGGGTCCGGCGAGCCAGCCGGCCGCCTCGCTCTCCGGCAGGACGCGGGTCGCGATCAGCGCGTCGGTGCGCAGTCCGCGCAGGGCGAGTCCGAGGGCGGCGGTGCGTACGGCGTCGGCGCCGGCGGGGCCCGGTTCGGCGACCAGGCGTACGGCGGTGTCGCGGTCGGCGAGCACGGCCTCGACGGCGGCGAGCTGGAGGTCCAGGCGGGCCGCCGTGCCGTACAGCCATTCCGCGGGCATGGGGACGCCGGCGAGGCGGCCGAGGACGGGGCGCAGGGCACGGGCGGCCTGCCGTTCGGGCGGGAGGAGGCGGCGCAGGTAGCGGCGGAGCTCTTCGGGGAGGGCGAGGAGGGAGAGGGCGCGGGGGGTGGGCGGGAGGTCGACGACGAGGAGGTCGTACGACTCCGAGAGCGCGGCGTCGCGCAGGGCGCGCAGGACGGCGAGTTCCTCGGCGCCGGGGAGGGGGACGGCCTCCTCGGGGTCGAGGCGGGAGGCGCCGAGGAGGTCCAGGGCGGAGGCGGCCCGGTCCTGGAGGGCGGCGAGGTCGGCGCGGAAGTCCGCGTCGGGGTCGACGCGTTTCACCGTGAGGCGTGGGGTGGCCTCGGTGCCGGTGCCCAGCACGGGGCCCAGGGTGTCCGTGCGGTCGGTGCCGAGGAGCAGGGTGCGGGCACCCTCGCGGGCTGCGGTGAGCGCGGTGGCGGCGGCGGTCGTGGTGCGGCCGCTGCCGCCGGGGCCCGTGATCAGGAGGGTGCGCATGGGGGTGAACCGTAGTGGACGCCGGGCGGGGGGTGTTCGCGCGGCCCGGCGCTCGCGGGGTGCCGCCGCGCCCACCCGTGCCGCCCTGCGGCACGATTGCCCGCGGTTACGGGGGTGGGACGCCGACCCGGGAGCACGACCGCCCGCGGTTACGGGGGGTGGGACGCCGACCCGACAGCACGACCGCCCGCGGTTACGGGGGGTGGGACGCCGACCCGACAGCACGACCGCCCGCGGTTACGAGGGGTGGGACGCCGACCCGACAGCACGACCGCCCGCGGTTACGAGGGGTGGGACGCCGACCCGACAGCACGACCGCCCGCGGTTGCGGGGGGTGGGGCGCCGGCCCGGGAGCACGACTGCCCTCGGTTGCGGGGGTACTACTTCGGGCTCGACTCCACTCGCTTCTTCAGGCCGGCCAGGGCCCGGTCGATGATGACCTTCTCCGCCTTGCGCTTGATCATGCCGAGCATGGGGATCTTGACGTCGACGGTGAGGCGGTAGGTGACCTCCGTCGTGCCCGGGGCGGCCGGGGTGAGGATGTAGGAGCCGTCGAGGGAGCGGAGCATCTGGGATTTCACCAGGGTCCAGGAGACCTCGTGCTGCCCGGTCCAGGTGTACGCCAGGGTCTGGTCGTCCTTGATCGCGCCGGCGTCCATGACGAGACGCACCTGCTCGGCGCGGCCCTCGGCGTCGGTCGCGAGGACCTCGGCCTCCTTCACCTCACCGGTCCAGTCCGGATAGCGGGCGAAGTCGGCGATCACTCCCATGACGTCGGCCGCCGCCGCCTCGATCGTGATGCTCGAGCTGGTGTGTTCCGCCATCGCCGTGGCTCCTCCGGATGCGGGCCGTCAGTCGTCGTCGCCGCGCGCGGGGCGCACAGCGCACGCGCGTGCAGCGGAAGGCTACCGCGCGCCCGGCCGGCGCCACTCATCCGACCTGGGGCGTCGTCACCATTCCAGCCGCCAGGGCCGCCCGCTGCTCGCGAAGTGCCCCACGTTCACGCACTCGGTGGCGCCGATCCGCATCCGCCGCGCCAGCGGCTGGTGGACGTGTCCGAACAGGGAGTAGCGGGGCCGGGTGCGGCGGATGGCGTCCAGCAGGGCACGGCTGCCGCGTTCGAAGCGGCGCGCGACGGTGTCGTAGACCAGCTCGGGCACCTCCGGCGGGATGTGCGTGCACAGCACGTCGACCTCGCCGACGGCCTCGATCTTCGCCGCGTACTCCTCGTCGTCGATCTCGTACGGCGTCCGCATCGGCGTGCGCAGGCCGCCGCCGACGAAGCCGAAGGTCCGGCCGCCGATCTCCACCCGCTGCCCGTCCAGCACGGTCAGACCGGGCCCGGCGTACTCCTGCCACAGGGGCGGCACGTCGACGTTGCCGTACGTCGCGTACGTCGGGGTGGGGAACGCGGCGAACAGCTCGGCGTACTGCTTGCGCACCGCCTTCTCGATCGCGGCGGCCTTGTCCACGCCGATGCCCGCCCACAGCCGCCGCTGGAACTCGCGCGCCTCCTCGAAGCGGCGGGCGGTGCGCAGCTCCACGATGCGGTCGGCGTTCCCGGTGCCGAACAGGTCGGGGAAGATGCCGCGCGAGTGGTCGGCGTAGTCCAGGAAGAGCACCAGGTCGCCCAGGCAGATCAGGGCGTCGGCGCCCTCCCCCGCGCGGGCCAGGTCACGGGCGTTGCCGTGCACGTCACTGACCACATGGACGCGTGTGCGCCGGTTTCCGCCTGGTGTGGATGCCATGACGATCAAGGGTAAGCGTGTGCGGCCCGTGTGAACAATGGCGGGCCTACCTGCGGTTACTGGCTCGTCGGTGACGGCGTGGACTACTGTGCGCAATGAAACATCAACCTGTGTGACGCAGCGAACATCTCGCCGGGACCCCCTGTCGTAGACGCCATACCGGCGGGTAACGTCCGGGCAGTCCAGTCGTGCTCGGGATTTCAACATGTGAATCCGTGAGCACCCGCCCGAGCCTTGGACCGCACCGTCGCATCGCACAACGTCGTGGCGCCGGAGCCCTAAGAGGAGCAGCAGTCTTGCGCGAGTTCAGCCTTCCGGCTTTGTACGAGGTCCCCGCCGACGGAAACCTGACCGACATCGTCCGCAGAAACGCCGCGCAGCACCCGGACGTCGCCGTCATCGCCCGCAAGGTGGGCGGGACCTGGCAGGACGTGACGGCGACCACCTTCCTGGCGGAGGTACGGGCGGCCGCCAAGGGCATGATCGCCGCCGGTGTGCGGCCCGGCGACCGGGTCGGCCTGATGTCCCGCACCCGCTACGAGTGGACCCTGCTGGACTTCGCGATCTGGAGCGCCGGCGCGGTCACCGTGCCGGTGTACGAGACCAGCTCGGCGGAGCAGGTGGCGTGGATCCTCGGCGACTCCGGTGCCACCGCCTGCTTCGTGGAGCTCGACGCCCACGCGGCGACGGTGGAGTCCGTGCGCGACCGGCTGCCCGCGCTGGAGAACCTGTGGCAGATCGAGGCCGGCGGGATCAAGGAGCTGAACCGGCTCGGGCAGGACGTCGACGACGCGACGGTCGAGGAGCGCGGCGCGTCCGCGAAGGCGGACGACCCGGCGACCATCGTCTACACCTCCGGTACGACCGGACGGCCCAAGGGCTGTGTGCTCACCCACCGCAGCTTCTTCGCCGAGTGCGGCAACATCGTGGAGCGGCTGCGCCCGCTGTTCCGCACCGGCGAGTGCTCGGTGCTGCTGTTCCTGCCGCTCGCGCACGTCTTCGGCCGGCTGGTGCAGATCGCGCCCATGATGGCGCCGATCAAGCTGGGCTGTCTGCCCGACATCAAGAACCTCACCGACGAACTGGCCGCGTTCCGTCCGACGCTGATCCTGGGCGTGCCCCGGGTCTTCGAGAAGGTCTACAACTCGGCGCGGGCCAAGGCGCAGGCCGACGGCAAGGGCAAGATCTTCGACAGGGCGGCGGACACGGCGATCGCCTACAGCCGGGCGCTGGACACGCCGTCCGGGCCGTCGCTCGGCCTGCGGATCAGGCACAAGGTGTTCGACAAGCTGGTCTACGGCAAGCTGCGCGCGGTGCTGGGCGGGCGCGGCGAGTACGCCATCTCCGGCGGCGCCCCGCTGGGCGAGCGCCTGGGACACTTCTTCCGCGGCATCGGCTTCAGCGTGCTGGAGGGCTACGGGCTGACCGAGTCCTGCGCGGCCACCGCGTTCAACCCGTGGGACCGGCAGAAGATCGGCACGGTCGGCCAGCCGCTGCCCGGCTCGGTCATCCGGATAGCGGACGACGGCGAGGTGCTGCTGCACGGCGAGCACCTGTTCAAGGAGTACTGGAACAACCCGGGCGCGACCGCCGAGGCGCTCGCCGACGGCTGGTTCCACACCGGGGACATCGGCACCCTGGACGAGGACGGTTATCTGCGGATCACCGGCCGCAAGAAGGAGATACTGGTGACCGCGGGCGGCAAGAACGTCGCCCCGGCGGTGATCGAGGACCGGATCCGGGCGCACGCGCTGGTCGCGGAGTGCATGGTCGTGGGGGACGGGCGGCCGTTCGTGGGCGCGCTGGTCACCATCGACGAGGAGTTCCTGGGCCGGTGGTGCGCGGAGCACGGCAAGCCGGCGGGATCGACGGCGGCGTCGCTGAGCGAGGACCCCGATCTGCTCGCGGCGATCCAGACGGCGGTGGACGACGGCAACTCGGCGGTCTCCAAGGCGGAGTCGGTGCGGAAGTTCCGGGTTCTGCCGGCGCAGTTCACCGAGGAGTCGGGGCACTTGACGCCTTCGCTGAAGCTGAAGCGGAATGTCGTCGCCAAGGATTACGCTCACGAGATCGAGGCGATCTACGCGAAGTAGAGCCTGCTTGGGCGCGGTTCGGGGTGCCTCTTCGGCGCCGTCGGCGGGTGCGGGTTGGCTGTGGCTTGTCGCGCAGTTCCCCGCGCCCCTGAGGGGCGCGTTGCTCTACAGCAGTGTTCTCAAGCGCTCCGCCAACAGGTCCCAGCGCCACTTCTCCTCGACCCATTCGCGGCCCCGCTGCCCCATCCTGCGGCGGAGTTCCTCGTCGGCGAGGAGGGTGATGACGCGCTCGGCCGTCTGGTCGGCCGAATCGCCCGGGACGACCCAGCCGGTCTCGCCGTCGAGGACCGCGTCGGGGGCGCCGCCGGAGTCGCCGGCGACGACCGGGAGGCCGGTCGCGGAGGCCTCCAGGTAGACGATGCCGAGGCCCTCGACGTCCAGGCCCCCGCGCCGGGTGCGGCAGGGCATCGCGAAGACGTCACCGGCGCCGTAGTGGGCGGGCAGCTCGGACCAGGGGACGGAACCGGTGAAGCGGACGGAGGCGCCGACGCCCGTGTCGTGCGCGAGGCGGCGCAGGTCCTTCTCGTAGGGTCCGCCGCCGACGATCAGCAGGACGGCGTCCGGTTCGGCGGCCAGGATCGCCGGCATCGCCCGGATCAGCGTGTCCTGCCCCTTGCGCGGCACCAGCCGGGAGACGCACACGACCACCGGCCGGTCGGTCAGCCCGAGCCGCGCCCGCACCTCGTCGCCGCCCGAACCGGGGTGGAAGGTCTTCTCGTCGACGCCGGGCGGCAGTTGCACCATCCGGGAGGCCGCCTCGGGGGTCAGCGCGCCGGCGATGCGGGAGCGCGTGTACTCGCCGAGGTAGGTGATCGTGTCCGTGGAGTCCCCGATCCGGCGCAGCAGTTGCCGTGCGGCGGGCAGCTGGGCCCAGCCGGCCTCGTGGCCGTGGGTGGTGGCCACGATCCGCTCGGCGCCCGCCCGGCGCAGCGCCGGTGCCATCAGTCCGAGCGGTGCCGCCGCCCCGAACCACACCGAGGTGCACCCGTGTTCGCGCAGCAGCCCGACGGCCCGCCGGGTGGCCGCCGGGGTCGGCAGCAGCATGGTCGTACGGTCGCGTACGACGGTGAAGGGCTGCTCGGCGTCGAAGGCGGCGGTGGCCTCGACGCCCTCCCGGGAGCGCTTCCAGGTGGAGGCGTAGACGACGAGCCGCTCCGGGTCGAGGCGCAGCGCCATGTTGTGCAGGAACGCCTGGATGCCGCCGGGGCGGGGCGGGAAGTCGTTGGTCACGATCAGGGTCTTGTGCATCGCCGCCGACCCTACCGAACGGGGGTGCGCCGTTCGCCGCGGCGGTGCTCCGTGGCACGTGCACAGGTGTCCGGGCCATCATGGCCCTTCACGACCGCACACCGGACGGGCAGGGAGCAGATGAAGACGACGGCCGTACGGGGGTCCCTCGCCGGGCTGCTGCTCCTGTGGGCCCTGACGCGGGCCGCCCTGCTGCTGTGCGTCCTGAAGGTGATCGTCTTCCCCGGTCCTGACGTCACCAGCGACGTGTCGGTCATCTACCGGGGCTGGTACGACGTCCTGCGCACCGGAACGTTCCCGCTGGACGACGTGACCTGGCAGTACCCGCCCGCCGCGGCCCTGGCGGTCCTCTCCCCCGGCCTGCTGCCGTTCCTGGAGTACGCCACCGCCTTCTTCGTCCTGGCGTGTCTCGCCGACCTGGTCACCCTGTGTCTGCTGCTGTATGCCGGCCGCCGTCCCGGACGGTCGCCGCGCGGGGCGTGGGTGTGGGTGGTGGGCGTGCCGCTGCTCGGGCCGACGGTGTACGCGCGCTACGACGTGATGGTGACCGCGGTCGCCGTGGCCGCGCTGCTGGCGGCCGCCCGGTACCCCCGGCTGGCGGGGGCGCTCGCCGGTTTCGGGGCGCTGGTGAAGGTGTGGCCGGCGCTGCTGCTGATCGCGGTGCGGCGGCGTGGGGCGTGGGTGTCGGCGGCGGTGACCGGTGCCGGTGTGGCCGGCCTGTTCGCCGCACTGATGCCGGGGGCGTTCGCGTTCCTGGCCTTTCAGCGGGACCGGGGGACGGAGGTGGAGTCGCTGGGGGCGCTCGTCTTCCATGTGGCGCGGCAGCACGGCTGGGAGGGGGAGGTGCTGCTCAACTACGGCTCGGTGGAGTTCCTCGGGCCGTACGTGGACCGGGTGAGCACGGGGGCGCTGGTGCTGAGCGGGGCCGCGCTGGGGTGGCTGGTGCTGTGGCGGGTGAGGGCCGTCCGGTTCCCGGCGCACGGGGTCGCCGACGCGGCGTTCGTGGCGGTGCTGCTGTTCACGACGACGAGCCGGGTGATCAGTCCGCAGTACATGGTGTGGCTGGTGGGGCTCGGGGCGGTGTGTCTGTGCTTCCGTGAGAGCCGGATGGGGGTGGCGGTGGGGCTGGTGCTGGGGGCTTCGCTGGTGACGGTGCTGGAGTTTCCGCTGTGGTTCGCCCATGTGGTCGCCAGTGACTCGCTCGGGATCGGCCTGCTGGTTCTGCGCAACGGGCTGTTGGTGGCGGCGGCGGCGGTGGCGGCGCGGGTGCTGTGGTGTACGACGGTTCCTCGTCGGCGGTCGGCTCCCCGGGTGCCGGGGCCGGCCCGGGGGGCCGGGACGCCGGTCTCGTCCTGATCGCGGGCCGGCGTTCGCGGGTGCCTCGCGTTGGTGCGGGCCGGGAGGTGTTCGCGCGGCCCGGCGCCGTACGGGTGTCCCGCGTTGGTGCGAGCCGGGGGTGTTACGCAGCCCGGCGTTCGCGGGGTGCCGTCGCGCCCACCCGTGCCGCCCCAGCGGCACGACTGCCCGCGGATCGCGGGGGGCTACACGCGGAGGGGCGGGGTCAGGTCAGGGTGGTTTTCAGGTAGTGCTGCCATTGGGCTGTGAACTCTTCGCGGGTTGTGTCGAGGACTTGGCGCATCGCGGTTTCCACCGCGCCGTCGCGGTGTTCGTGTGCGCCCACGGCGCGGTAGAACTCGCCGAGGCGGTCCTCGCCCCAGTGGTCGGCGATGAGGCGGCAGGCCAGCCAGCCGCTCTCGTAGGCGCGGGCGAGGTGGTCCGCGTCGCCGGAGAAGCCGAAGTCCTCGTCGTCCGGCAGTCCGGCGGGCACCTCGCCCCGGCCCACCGCGTAGGCGAGCTCCGGTGCGACCTCCGCGGGGGCGCGGTCGCCGTCGCGGTAGCCGACCCAGTCGGCGAACCCCTCGGACAGCCACAGCGGGGTCGCGGCGGAGGTGTGGGCGCGGGTGGCGACGTGGGTGGTCTCGTGGGTGAGGACGACCTGCCGGCCCGAGTCGCCGAGCATTCCGAAGGCGTCCGGGTTGACGATGATCCGGTCCGCCGGGGCCCGCCCGTCCGCGCCGATGGTGCCGGTGGTGACCGCCGCGATCCCCCGGTAGGAGGAGGCGGGCGAGCCCAGCAGGCCCGCCATGCCCTCCAGGGTCTCCGGGACGAGGACGACCACGCGCCGGGCCCATCGCGGGCCCCACGCGTCGGACACCGCGGGCACCGCGCGGTCGGCCAGCTCGGCGTAGTCCCGCAGCTTCCCGTCGGGCTGTCCGACGCCGAGGACGAGGCTCCGCTCGCCCCGCACGGCGCGGGTCGTGCCCTGGTCCCACAACTGCTGGCCGGACTTCTTCGCGGGCCGGTCGGAGTCGACGGACCAGCGGCCGTCGCGGTCCCGGCTCAGGCTCAGGGAGCGGGCGGTGGTGACCGGGGACCGGTCGTGGCCCTCGACGCGGTAGCTCAGGTCGGCGGAGGCGGTGGCGGTGTCACCGGTGCGGTCGAGGGCGGTGACGCGGTAGGACCAGTCCGCGAGCGGCACCGCGCGCAGGTTGGCGAACCCGGCTCGGGTGCCGGTGCGGGCGTACGCGGCGGCGTCACGGTCGAGGACGGCCTCCGCGCGGCGGTCGAGGAGGGACTGCACCTGCGCGCGTACGGTGTCGGCGGCCGGTCCCCCGCCGCACCCCACCAGGGAGACGAACAACAGACACAGCGCCAGCACCGACGCACCCGACACCCGCCTTCGACCAGCCATCTTCCCGAGGGTACGGGCGCCGGGCCGGTGCGGTCAGATCCTGGTGACCGACGAGACGGGCATCATGCCGACCGGGTCGTAGCGCACCGGGGCGCCGGGGTGGGGCGCGTGGATCACCTGACCGTTGCCCATGTACATCCCCACGTGGGAGGCGTCGGAGCGGTAGACGACCAGGTCACCGGGGCGTGCCTCGGACAGGGGGATCCGCCGGCCGGCGTACCGCTGGGCCTGCGAGGTGCGCGGCAGCGCGACCCCGGCCTGGGCGTACGCCCACTGGATCAGCCCGGAGCAGTCGAAGGCGTGCGGGCCCTCGGCGCCCCAGACGTAGGGCCTGCCGAGGGCGGAGCGGGCGGCGGCGACGGCGGCTGCCGCGCGGGCCGAGGCGGGCGCGCCGGACGGGCCGAGCAGGTCCGCGCGTGCGGAGCGGGTGGCGCGGTCCCAGGCGGCGCGTTCGCCGGCCGGGAGGGAGTCGAGCAGCCGGCGGGCCTCGGTGAGCTTGCGCTCGACGGTCCGCTTGTGCGCGGCGACGGCCCTGCGGCTCCGCTCCAGCGCGCCGAGCTTTCCGGCCGCCTCCGCGCGGTCCTGGGCGAGGGAGCGCAGGGTGCTCCTCAGTCTCCTCAGCTCGGCGGCCTGGTGGACGGTGATCCGGTCCAGTACGGAGGCCTTCTCGAGGTAGTCCTCCGGGTCGTCGGAGAGGAGCAGGGCGAGGGTGGGGTCGAGGCCGCCGGAGCGGTACTGGGCGCCGGCGAGCGAACCCAGCGACTCCCGCATGGTGTTGACGCGCGCCTGCTGCCGGGCGATGACGTCCTGTGCGGTGGCGATCTGCCGGCGCAGTCCGTCGGCGCGCTCGTCGGCCTCGTTGTACGCCTCGGTCGCCTTCTCGGCCTCCCGGTAGAGGCGGTCCACCTCGGCCCGGGTGACGTCGTACGGCGTGGCCGCGGCCGGTACGGCGGCGAGGGCGGTGGCCGCCGCGGACAGCAGACCGAGGGCGACGGCGGCGCCCCGGTCGGATCCGGACGACGGTGCGGTACGGCGATGGGACCCCACGGGAAGCCGCGCTCCTTCCACTGACGGACAGGGAAACGCGGCAGACAGTAGCCTCACGGCGCCGGGCGAACCCTTGGCCGGGGCGACCGCACACAGTGACGCCCCGCCTGTGACCTGCGTCAGAGGCGGGGCGCGGGGAAGACCGGCGCGGCGGGGAATCCCCCGAACGGCGGCAGCCAGGGGGTGTCGTTTGGATCTTGCCGGGGTCGCGGGGTCCGGCACCCGCTCACTGGAGCCGGCCTGATCCAGACGACGCCCCCTAGACGCGGACGCCGAACATGAACGGGCCGCCGATGGTGTTCATCGACTCGTAGCGCACGACGGTGCCGGTGCGCGGGGCGTGCAGCACCTGGCCGTTGCCCGCGTAGAGGCCCACGTGGTGCAGGTCGTTGAAGAAGAAGACGAGGTCGCCGACCTTGAGCTGACTCATCGAGTAGATCCTGGTGCCCGCGCCGGTCTGCGCCTCGGAGGTGCGCGGGATGCCGACGCCGGCCTGCGCGTAGGCCCAGGAGGTCAGGCCGGAGCAGTCGAAGGAGGACGGGCCGGTGGCGCCGTAGACGTAGGGGGTGCCGATCTTGCTCTGGGCGGCGGCGAAGGCGGCGGCGGCGCGGCCGGAGCCGGCCGGGACGTTGACGGAGAGCGCGTCGCGCTCGCTGGCGCGGGTGGAGCGGGTCTCCTCCTCGTCGAGCTGGGCCCTCTCCGTGGCGGTGAGGCTGTTGAGCAGCTTCTGCGCGGAGGAGAGCTTGCCCTGGACTTCCTTCTTCTTCTTGCCCAGTTCGGTGCGGGTGGCGGAGAGGTCCTTGAGCTTCTCGGCCGCCTCGGAGCGCTGCTGGGCGAGCTCGCGCTGCTTCCCCTGGATCTCCTTGAGCGCGTCGACCTGCTGGGTGCTCAACTGGTCGAGCGTGGACGCCTTGTCGAGGTAGTCGTCCGGGTCGGCGGAGAGGAAGAGCTGGACGGAGGGGTCGATGCCGCCGCTGCGGTACTGGGCGCTGGCCATCGAACCGAGGCCGTCGCGCAGCTCGTTGAGCTCCTGCTGGCCCTTGGCGACGTTGTCCTGGATCGTGGAGATCTCCTTCTGGAGCTTCTCCTGCTTCTCCTTGGCGCCGTTGTACTTCTCGGTGGCCTGCTCGGCCTGCTCGTAAAGCTTGTCGACCTTGGCCTTGACCTCGTCCTTGCTCGGCTTCTCGCTGGGCGCGGCGTTGGCGGCCTGCGAGCTCATGACGACAGCGGCAGCGGCAGCGGTGGTGAGCACGGTGACGCGTGCGCGGCTCGGCTGCTTGGGACGACGGTGGGACGCCACGGAGACGAGCTCCTTCTCGAGAGTGATCGCGCGAGCGAGGGTTCGAAGAGAGACCCTAGTGATTCTCTTGTGATCAGTTCAAATCCCTGGACACAAAATCTCCGTTACAGCGCGTTTATTCGGTCCGAATTCACCTGCAGTAACGCCTCTTTGACGCTACGTTGCGTGACGGTTCCGTCAATTCGGGCAAAGGTCCCGTACGTTGTACGAGGGACGGACGGGAATCAGATGTCAGGAAAGCCTTTTGAGGAGCACCGCCGACGCGACGGGGCGTGCGCCCGCGCGGGCCACCCCGTCGGCGACCTCGCGGTCGGTGGAGGCGACGATGACGGGCCGTCCCGGCGGCTCGGCGCGCACCAGCTGGCGGATCAGCTCGTCGGCGGTGACGCCCGGCTTGGAGAACAGCACCCGCACCCCGCGCGGCGGCGCGAGCAGCACCGGCACGGCCAGTTCGGCGCCGTCGAAGACGCACGTCACCTCGGCGCCGGTCTGGGCGGCGAGCTGGGCGAGCTGGCCCAGGAGCCTGAGCCGCTGCTTCTCCAAGGGCATCTGGGGATAGCCGGTCTTGGTGACGTTGTAGCCGTCGACGACCAGATGGGCCTGCGGCAGCGCCAGCAACTGGTCGAGGACGGCCGGGTCGTGCTCGGACAGCGCGCGGTTGGCGATGTCCTTCGGGGTCATGCGGCCGGGCTCGACGGCGTCCACGGTCTCGGCGGGCCGGACGGACACGGGGGGCAGCGCCAGCTCCCGGCGGAGCCCCTGGGCGGCGTCCAGGACGGTGTCGAGGAGCAGCCGGACCCGCATGTCCTCCACGCTGCGGCCCTCCCGGGCGGCCCGGCGGGCGGCCTCCAGGGCGGCCTCGGTCTCCCCCAGCCGGGCCTTGAGGCGCCGGCTCTCGCTCTCGGCGGCCGACACCTGGGCGCTCCCCTCGGCGCGCACGGCCTCCATCTCGCCCCGCAGCTTGCGCACGGCGGCCTCGCCGCGCTTGACGTCGCTGAGGGCGGAGCGCAGCTTGCGGTGCAGCGACTCGGCTTCCTTCTTCGCCGTCTCCAGCTCGGTGCGCAGCCGTTCGGTCTCGGACCTGGTGTGCTCACGGGCCCGGGCGAGTTCGTCACGCAGCCGCTCCAGCTCGGCCCGGGTCTCGTCGTCGGCGCGCTCGGCGTCGGCGCGCTGGGCCTCCTCGCCGGCGGCGGTCACCAGCTTGACCCAGCCGGCCGGGCGGAGCACATAGGCCGCGGCCGCCACGTCGAGCGGGTCCGCGGCCGGGGGCGGGGAGCCGGAGTCGAGGGCGCCGGTCAGTTCCGGCTGGGCCTCTCTGAGCTTCTCCCCGATGCGCTGCCGGAACAGCGGATCGGTCTCCAGCGCCGCGGCCATGGCGTTGCCGGCGAACTTGGCGCGGCGGTTCGGGGTGAAGCGCGCGTACTGCCGGAGCTGGGCGGGCAGCTCGGCGACCGTGAGCCCGCCGAAACCGTCGGCGACGATCTGCACGACCCGGCGGCGCACTCCGTCGGGCAGCGGACGGTCGAGCACCTCGGCGGCGCCGTCCTGCGGCCCCCCGCCCGTGGTCTCCACCATCCGTCACACCCCAATGTCCGTGTGCGACCCCGTGTACGGGGTCGCCGTCAGCGGAGCCCTCCCCCGCTCTCGACTTCGCTCGAGCGGGAGGGACCCCCTTCGCTCAGGAGCCGGCACCCGGCCTGTCCACGAGTTCCACCTGGTCCACCGCGTTGCACCAGCGGCACCGCACCGACTCGGTGGTCTCATCGAGCACCTCGCGCTCCTCGACCGTGGGCTCTCCGGCCAGATCGAGGTGGACGTACTCGACGACCTTCGACGAGCGGGTCACGTCGAAGCGGGTGAGGTTGCCGCAGAGGGTGCAGCGCCACCGCGTCGAGGCGGTCGGCAGAGGAACCGTCATCGTGGCTGTTCGCCTTCCTTCCAGTGTCCGTGACACACCGGATCTCCGGTGCGTATGGCTTGTAACCCTACGGCCTGGCGGGTCCCCGCCGCCCGCCCGTCCATGGCGGCGAGGCGGTCTGTGCGGTTGCGTCCGGTTACGTCATGCTCTGTATTCATGATCCGTGACTGGAGTGCGTCGGCCGCCGGGGCGATCCGGGGCACCTCCGCGCCGGTGACCCGCACCCTCACCGTGCTGTGCTGCCTGGTCTTCCTGGCCGGGCCGGCCTCCGGCCTGCATCCGGCCCACGGCTCCGGGGTGGAGCTGCTGGAGGCGCGGAGGGCCTATTTCCGGCACTGGGGCGTCATCCCCGCAGACCTGTTCGAAGGGTCCCCCGGGGCCGTCCTCACCCCCGCCACGGCGCTGTTCGTGCACGGCGACTGGGTGCATCTGCTCGGCAACATGCTGTTCCTCCACGTCTTCGGAGCGATGACCGAGGCACGGATGGGCCGGGTGCGGTTCACCCTCTGCTACGCCGGCTGCGGCTATCTCGCGCTGCTGGGGTACGCCGCCGCCAACGCGGACTCCGAGCGGTCCCTGGTCGGTGCCTCAGGGGCGATCTCGGCGGTGCTCGGCGCGTTCCTCTTCCTGTTCCCCCGGGCCCGGGTGACCAGTCTCCTGCCGTTCCTGTTCTTCCTGCCGGTACGGCTGCCGGCGTGGGTGGTGCTGCCGTTCTGGGCGGCGCTGCAGTGGGCGGCGGCGGGGCGGGCGGGCGAGGGGCCGGGGGTGGCGTACCTGGCGCACCTGATCGGGTTCGGGCTGGGCTTCGGCTGCGCGTGGGTGTGCTCCGGCAGGGCGACTACAGTGAAGGCCACCCCTGCTCCGGCCCCCGAGGGAGAGAACCAGCCGTGATCACCGCGATCGTCCTCATCAAGACCAGCGTGGACCGGATCCCCGAGATCGCGGAGCGGATCGCCGCGCTGGAGAGTGTCAGCGAGGTCTTCTCCGTGACCGGCACGTACGACCTGATCGCCATGGTGCGGGTGCGGGAGCACGAGGATCTGGCGGAGGTCATTCCCGGTCGGATCAGCAAGATCCCGGGGGTGGAGGGGACCGACACGCATGTGGCGTTCCGTACGTACTCGCAGCACGATCTGGAGGCGGCGTTCGCCATCGGGCTGGACAGCTAGCGGTTCGCCGGGGGCGGGGCGGGCGTCCTCCGGTCGGTGCCGGTTCTGGGTGCCTCGGCCACCTTTTTTCGCCCCCGCCGCCCCTTCCCGTCCCGAACCCGGGGCTCCGCCCCGGACCCCGCTCCTCAAACGCCGGAGGGGCTGAATTACGCCCGAGGGGATCGGATTGTGCCCGGGGGTTGGGTTGTGCCGGGGGCTGGAAGTCGGCGGCGGATGAAGGGTTTTTCATCCGGCGCTCATCCGGGAGCTCCGGTGCGGTGCGCAGGATCGGGACATGGTCTTCACTCGCCGGATGGCGGCGCTCGCCGCCGTCGTGCTGATCCCGCTGGGCGTCGCCGCGACCAGCTTCGCGCTCGCCGACAGTCCCGAACCGCCGAAGGTGCCGCCCCAGGTCGAACTGGACAGCGGCTCACCCACTCCGACGTCCACGGCCCCGTCCGCACGGCCCGAGCCGACGCCGAGCGACGAGGTCGTCTCCCGGCCTCCGGTGACCGACAGCCCAGCGGATGAGGACGATGACGACGACCGAGGCCAGGACTCCCCGGACGACGGCCCCGGCGGGGACGACGGACCCGGCGACGACGGCTGACGCCGCCCGCCGGCGGATCTCCGCCCGGGTCCGCATCCTGCTGTGGCTGCTGTTCGTCATGGCGGTCGCGCTCGCCTCGGTCGCCATGACCACCCGCTCCTTCCTGCTGCGGGACGTCGACCACCGGATCAACGGGCTGCTCGCCCAGGAGGCGGGCGAGTTCGCCAACTTCGAGGAGCGCGGCTTCGATCCGGAGACGAGCCGGCCCTTCACCGACCCGGACCGGCTGCTGCGGGTCTTCCTGGAACGGCAGTACGCCGACCCGGACGAGGAACTGATCGGCCTGGTCGCGCGGAAGAGCGGCGGCCCGGCGAAACTCACCCAGCCGCGCGACCTGCCCGTCGCCCTGCCCCTGCACCGGGACGGCGACGCCCGGCGCCGCATCTTCGACTCGCCCGACGCCTCCGGCGTGCTGCACCGGCCCGAGGGCGAGATCCGCTGGGCCAAGGTGGCCGTGGCCCGGCACGGCGGCGGCACGTCCGAGGCGGCGTTCGTCGTCGCCTTCCACCCCGAACGCGAAGTGGCCCGGGTGGACGAGGTGTTCCGGGTGCTGCTCGCCATCTCCGGGGTCGCCCTGCTGCTGACCACCGGCATCGGCTGGGCGGTCGCCGGGCGGATCCTGCAGCCCGTACGGCTGGTGCGCACCGCCGCCGCACAGCTCACCGAGCAGGATCTCACCCGCCGTATCCCGGTGCGCGGCCGCGACGACATCGCGGCCCTCGCCGAGACGTTCAACGCGATGCTCGACCGGCTGGAGCGGGCCTTCGCCGCCCAGCGCCAGTTCGTCGACGACGCCGGCCACGAACTGCGCACCCCCATCACCATCGTGCGCGGCCACCTGGAGCTGATGGGTGACGATCCGGCCGAGCGCGAGGAGACCGTCCGGCTCGTCACCGACGAACTCGACCGGATGAGCCGCATCGTGGAGGACCTGCTGCTGCTCGCCAAGGCCGAACGCCCCGACTTCGTCCGCCCCGAGCCGGTCCAGCTCGCCGAACTCACCGCCGACGTCTACGTCAAGGCCCGCACCCTCGGCGAACGCGACTGGCAGCTCACGGAGACGGCCGACCGGGAGGCCGAGCTGGACCCGCAGCGGATCACCCAGGCGATGGTGCAGCTCGCGCAGAACGCGGTGCAGCACACCACCCCCGGCCAGACCATCCGCATCGGCTCCCACGCGGAGGGTTCCCGGATCGAGCTGTACGTCGCCGACTCCGGCCCCGGTGTCCGGCCGCAGGACCGTGAGCTGATCTTCGAACGCTTCCGGCGCGGCACCTCCCGGCGCGGGGCGCGCGGTTCGGGCGCCGGACTGGGCCTGTCGATCGTCAAGGCGATCGCCGAAAGCCACGGCGGCCGGGTCCGCCTGCACGACACCGAGGGCGGCGGCGCCACCTTCGTACTCACCCTGGGAGAGACACGGACGTGAACCGGATCCTGATCGTCGAGGACGAGGAGCGCATCGCCTCCTTCGTGGAGAAGGGCCTGCGCGCCAACGGCTTCACCACCACCGTCGTCCCCGACGGCGAGACCGGCTACGAGTACGCCCTGACCGGCGGTTTCGACCTGGTCGTCCTGGACATCGGGCTGCCCGGCCGGGACGGCTTCACCGTGCTGCGCGAACTGCGCGAGTCCCGGGTGACGACCCCGGTGATCGTGCTGACCGCGCGGGACTCGGTACGGGACACGGTGGCCGGCCTGGAGGGCGGCGCCGACGACTGGATGACCAAGCCGTTCCGCTTCGAGGAACTGCTCGCCCGGGTACGGCTGCGGCTGCGCACGGCGGCCCGGGCGCCGGAGGTGACGGTGCTGAAGTCCGGCTCGCTCAGCCTCGATCTGCGCACCCGCCGCGCCCGCGCCGGAGAACGCACCGTCGACCTGACGGCCCGTGAGTTCGTGCTGCTGGAACTGTTCCTGCGCCACCCCGGGCAGGTACTCTCCCGCGAGCAGATCCTCTCCCACGTGTGGGGCTACGACTTCGACCCGGGCTCCAACATCGTGGACGTCTATGTGCGGGCGCTGCGCAAGAAGCTCGGCGCGGAGAAGGTGGAGACGGTCCGCGGGATGGGCTACCGCCTCCCCGCGTGACGGCCCCGGCCGCCGGGTGAAGTTCCCTTCATCTCCGGCTCATCGACGGCTCACCGCTCCGGTGGATCGTCGATGACGTGACACTGAATCCCCGCCTGACCGCGGCCCTGTGCGTGGCGCTGTCGCTGTGCGCGCTGCTCGCGGTCCCCGGCAACTTCCCCGGTCTCGGCGGGGACGCGCGCCTGACCCTCGCCGTGTTCGCGCTGGCGACCTGTGCGTGGGTCGGTACGCCGATCGACGACACGTACATCGCGCTGGGCGCCGGACTCGCACTGACGGTGACCGGGGTGATCAGCAGCGACACCCTGTTCGGCACCCTGGGCGACTCGACGGTGTGGCTGCTGATCTGCGCGTTCGTGCTGGCCGCCGCGGTCGCCCGGACCGGGCTCGCGGGGCGGGCGGCGGCCTTCCTGGTCGGCGGGGCCCGTACGGTACGGCAGTTGACGCACCTGACGACGGCCGCGCTGGTCGTCACGGCGTTCGCGGTGCCGGCCACCTCCGGCCGGGCGGCGCTCGCCCTGCCGGTGTTCCTCGCCCTCGCCAAGGCACTCGCCGACCGGAAACGACTGGTGGTGATGCTGGCGCTGCTGTTCCCGACCGTGATCCTTCTGTCCGCGGTGGCGACCCTGATCGGCGCGGGCGCGCACCTGATCACCGTGTCGGTGCTGTGGGAGGCCGCCGGGGAACGGGTCGGCTTCACCGAGTGGCTGCTGCTCGGGCTGCCGCTGGCCGTGGCCTCCTCCCATCTCGCCGCCGAGGCCGTCCTGTTGACCACCACCCGGCGCGCGGACCGCGAGGGCGGCGTGCACATCACCGCCGAGGAGATCCAGCGGCACAGCGACCGCCCGGTCACCGGCCCCTGGACCCAGGCCGAGAAACGCTGCGCCCTGCTGCTCGCCACGGTCGTCGCCCTGTGGTGCAGCGAGCCGCTGCACCGGGTGTCACCGGCCATGGTCGCGCTGATCGGCGCGGTCGTCGCCGCCTCGCCGGCGCTGGGCACCGTACGGCTGAAGGACGCGCTGAGGACGGTGCCCTGGTCGCTGCTGCTGTTCATGGCGGCGACCATGGCGATGGGCGTGGCGCTCGCCGAGTCGGGCGCGGCGAAGTGGCTGGTCGGGGGGCTGCCGGCGGGGATCACCCCGGTGATGTTCCTGGCGGTCGTCATCGCGGTCAGCACGGCCGCCCATCTGGTCCTGCAGTCCCGCTCCGCCCGCTCCTCCGTGCTGGTCCCGCTGGTGGTCGCGGCGGCCGTGGGCGCCGGGGTGAACCCGGTCGCGGCGGCGCTCGCCTCCACCGCCGCCGCGGGCTTCTGCCACACGCTCCCGGCCTCCGCGAAGCCGGTCACGCTCTTCGCGGACATCCCCGGCACCCCCACCTACACCTCGCGTGACCTGCTGCGGCTGTCCGCCGTACTGGCCCCGCTCACCGCCGCCCTGGTCCTGCTGTTCGCCGCCCTGGTGTGGCCGCTGCTCGGCGTCCCCGTGACCCGCTAAGGAGTTCCCCTCATGCTGAACCGTGTCGTCGTAGCCCCCAGCGGTTTCAAGGAGTCGCTGTCCGCCCAGGCCGCCGCCGACGCCATCGCGGCGGGTGTCCGCCGGGTGCTGCCGGACGCCGAGATCGACCGGATCCCGCTGGTGGACGGCGGTGAGGGCACCGCCTCGGCGCTGGCCTCGGCGACCGGCGGCCGGCTGGTCGCGCTGGCCGCCACCGGCCCGGTCGGCGAACCGGTCGGCACCCACTTCGCGCTGCTCGGCTCCGGGGACACGGCGGTGGTGGAGATGGCGGCGGTCGCCGGCCTCTCCCTGGTCCCCCGCACCCGGCGCGACCCGGGCGCCACCACCACGTACGGCGTCGGGGAACTGATCCGCGCCGCCCTCGACCAGGGCGTACGGCGGATCCTGGTGGGCTGCGGCGACTCGGGCACCTCCGACGGCGGCGCGGGCGCGCTCCAGGCGCTCGGCGCACGGCTGCTGGATGCGGACGGTTTCGAACTGGCTGCTGGTGGCCGGGAGTTGACGCGTCTGGCCCGCATCGATCCGGCCGGGCTCGATCCCCGCCTGGCCGGTGTGGAACTCCTCGTCGCCTGCAACCCCTTCAACGTGCTGTGCGGGGAGCGGGGCGTGGCCCGGGTGTTCGGTCCGCAGAAGGGGGCGGGTCCGGAGCAGGTGGAGGAGTTGTCGGCGGCGCTGGAGAACTGGGCGCGGGTGCTGACCCGCGATCTGGCCGTCACCGGTACCGATCTGCGCCTCGGCCGCGGTACGGGCGCCTCCGGCGGGCTCGGTGCCGGGCTCGCCGCGCTGGGCGGGGCCCTCCTGCCGCGCTTCCACGTCCTGCTGGACCATCTCGACCTGGACGCCCGGCTGGCCCGCGCCGATCTGGTCGTCACCGCGGAGGGGGCGCTGGACCACCAGACGCCGCGCGGGAAGGTCCCGGCGGAGGTGGCGCGGCGCGCCAAGCTGTCGGGGCGGCCGGTGCTGGCGCTGGCGGGGACGCTCGGGGAGGGGGCGGGGGAGGTGCCGGGGGTGGACGCCTGTCATGGCATCCTGCCCGCGCCGATGGCTCTGGCGGAGGCGCTGGTCCGCGGCGCGGAGCTGCTCACCGACGCGACGGAGCGCGCGCTGCGCATGATCGTGCTGGGTGCGCGGCTGCCGGCGGCCACCTAGGGGTTTCGCCCCCGCCGCCCCTTCCCGTCCCGAAACCGGGGCTCCGCCCCAGACCCCGCTCCTCAAACGCCGGAGGGGCTGAGATCTAGCCCCTCTGGGGGTACCCCCTCTGGGGGAGTTTGAGGAGCGGGGGTCCGGGGGCAGCGCCCCCGGGGACGGGAATGGGAAGGGGCGGCGGGGGCGAAAACCCCTCAGGCGGAGGTGTCCGGGACGCAGCGCCCGTCCACCGTGCGGTAGCTCCAGCGGGCGCCGTCACGCACCAGCTCCCGTACCGCCCGTACGAACCGCTCCACGTGCTCGTCGGGCGTCCCCGCCCCGAAGCTCACCCGGATCGCGTTGAGCGACTTCTCACCGGGCCCCGCCTCGGGCGCCCCGCACTCCCCCTGCGCCCGCGCGTCACCGCCGAGCAGCGTCCGCACCAGCGGATGCGCGCAGAACAGCCCGTCCCGCACACCGATGCCGTACTCCGCGGACAGCGCCGCGGCGAAGTGGGAGCTGTTCCAGCCCTCCACGACGAAGGAGAGCACACCGACGCGCGGGGCGTCGTCCCCGAACAGGGACAGGAACCGCACCTCGGGCACGTCCGCGAGCCCTTCGCGCACCACGCGGACCAGCCGCTCCTCACGCGCGGCCAGCGCCTCGAACCCGGCCTCGGTGAGCGCCTTGCAGGCGGAGGCGATGGAGTACGCGCCGATGACGTTGGGCGAGCCGGCCTCGTGGCGGGCGGCGCCGTCGTGCCACTCCACGTCCACTCCCCCGTCCTCGCGCCGGGTGACCTTGCGGCTGGCGCCGCCGCCCGCGAGGTAGGGCTCGGCCTCCCGGAGCCAGTCGGCGCGGCCGGCCAGCACACCGGAGCCGAAGGGGGCGTACAGCTTGTGCCCGGAGAAGGCGACCCAGTCGACGTCCAGGCCGGTCACCGAGACGGCGTGGTGCGGGGCGAGCTGGGCGGCGTCCAGCACGATCCGCGCGCCGTGCGCGTGCGCGGCGGCGGCCAGTTCCCGTACGGGCCACAGCTCGCCGGTGACGTTGGAGGCACCGGTGACGCAGACCAGGGCGGGGCCGTGGGGGTCGCGGTCGGTGAGGGCGCGCTCCAGGGTCTCGACGGCCTGGCGGGGGCTGCGCGGGGCGTCCAGGCAGGTGACCCGCGCGTCGCGCCAGGGCAGCAGGGAGGCGTGGTGCTCGGTCTCGAAGACGAAGACCTCGCAGCCGTCGGGGAGCGCGGCGGCGAGCAGGTTGAGGGAGTCGGTGGTGGACCGGGTGAAGACCACCTGGTCCCCGGTACGGCAGTCGAGGAACTCGGCGACGGTCCGGCGGGCGTTCTCGAACAGGTCGGTGGAGAGCTGGGAGAGGTATCCGGCGCCCCGGTGGACGCTGCCGTAGTACGGCGCGTAGGCGGCCACGTCGTCCCAGACCCGCTGGAGGGCGGGGGCGCTGGCGGCGTAGTCGAGGGCGGCGTAGGTGACCTCGCCCCCGGTGACGAGGGGGACGGTGACGTCCCGGCCGAGGACGGGCAGCGGGGCGTGGACGGACGGGTCGGCGGCGACGGTGGGCACGGACATGGCACAACTCCCGGCGAGGCAGGCGGAATCCCCGCGCGAGCGCACATCGCTCGAGCGCGGAGGGAAGGGAAAAGGGGTGCGTGGAGGCGGGGCTCGGCAGCCCTAACGCATTCGCTTGCTCACGGGAGACTCCTCGACGACCAGGACCCCTGGTGTGCGAGGGGTCCGCGCTTGCCGTGAGCCTTGCTGCTCACGGCCTGGTCTTCACCCGGGGCACCCCGCCACGGACGGAGGGTTGCCGGACAGCCGGCCGGGGCCTGATGGCTGTCACTCATGACCTGGACAGGAAAGTACGCGAAATGATCGACGCCCCGCAACCCGCGTCCGGATCGCGGGACATCCCCAGCCTGACGAGAGGACCTGCCCGGCGGATCGCCTCGAAGAAAACCGACGGCGTCTCGCAGCCCCGGCCGGCGAGGGCGATGCAGGTCCCCCTCACAGGGAACCCGAACAGGGGAACCACGCAGGGAGCCCCCGCAGGGGCCCGCACCGGGAACCCGCACCAGGAACCCACGCAGGGGAACCCCCGCAGGAGCCCGCATCAAGAGCCCGCCGCTCGGCTTCGCTGGAGCGGCGGGAGGAGGTGGGCGTGCGGCTGCGAGGCGGTGGAGGAACACGCACCGGGTCCGGCGCCCCGCCGGGCAGGCCTTACGCGTTGCTGACGGCCACCCAGCGTTCCAGGACCCGCTTGGCGGCTCCCGAGTCGATCGACTCGGCCGCCTTCGCCATTCCGGTGCGGATCTGTTCCGTCAGGGTGCCGCCGCCCGGCTCCAGGGCCACCAGCGCCGCCGCCGAGTTCAGCAGTACCGCGTCCCGTACGGGGCCCGGTTCGCCGTCGAGGAGCCGGCGGGCGACCTCGGCGTTGTAGGAGGCGTCGGCGCCGCGCAGCGCCTCCACGGGCACCAGCTCGATGCCGGCGTCGCGCGGGTCGAAGGCCTCCTCGGTGACCTTGCCGTCGCGGACCACCCACACCCGGGAGGTGGCGGTGGTCGTCAGCTCGTCGAGTCCGTCGTCACCGCGGAACACCAGCGAGGAGTGGCCGCGCTCGGCGAACACCCCGGCCATGATGGGCGCCATCCGCGGGTCGGCGACCCCGACGGCCTGCGCCTTGACCCGTGCCGGGTTGGCCAGCGGGCCGAGGAAGTTGAACACCGTGCGGACACCCAACTGCCCCCGCGCGGCGGCCACGTGGCGCAGCGCCGGATGGAACTTCACCGCGAAGCAGAAGGTGATCCCGGCCTCCTCGGCGACCTCGGCGACCCGCCTCGGCGTCAGCTCCAGATTGACGCCGAGCTTCTCCAGGACGTCGGAGGCGCCGGACGCGGAGGACGCGGCCCGGTTGCCGTGCTTGACGACCTTCGCGCCGGTGCCGGCCACGACGATCGAGGACATCGTGGAGATGTTCACCGTCTTGGCGCCGTCGCCGCCGGTACCGACGATGTCGACGGTCGCGCCCGGCACCTCGATCACATGGGCGTGGTCGTACAGCGCCCGTACGCAGCCGGTGATCTCCTCGACGGTCTCGCCCTTGGCCCGCAGGGACACCGCGAACCCGGCGATCTGCGCGTCGGTCGCCTCGCCGCGCATGATCAGGTCCATCGCCCAGGCGGTGTCGTCGGCGGTCAGGTCCCGGCCGTCCAGCAGTCCGTTCAGTACGGCGGGCCAGGAGCGGCCCGCCGCGGTGTCGCCTCCAGCGGGGGTCACAGCGCTCATGGCCGCTCCTGATGGTCGTAGAGGAGTCCGGGGACCGGGCAGGATCCCGGTGGTGTCCACCCTATCCAGGTCCGGGGACGGCGAAGGGCCCCCGTCCGCAGAACGGACGGGGGCCCTTCGCCGTCGTGTGGCGACTGGGGTGAGGCGCTGAAGGCGATCAGTGGTGGCCGTGGCCGCTCGTGATCTCCTTGTACTCCTCGACGGTCGGCTTCGGGATCTGGGCGTCCTCGCCGTAGTAGCCCTTGCTCAGCTTGACGCGCAGCTTCTCGGTCGCCTTCACCTTGCGCCGGACGCCGTTCTCGTCGACCTCCGGGCCGATCTCGGCCGGCTTGTACTGCTCGTGCGCGGTGAGGGTGTACATCTGCTCCTGGCTGAGCGGCTCGTGCACCTCGATGAACTCACCGTGCGGCAGGCGCTTGATGATGCCCGACTCGCGGCCGTGCAGCACCTTGTCCTTGTCCCGGCGCTGGAGGCCGAGGCAGATCCGCTTGGTGACGACGAACGCGATGACCGGTCCCACGAAGAAGCCGATGCGGACGAACCAGGTGACCGAGTTGATCGAGAGGTTGAAGTGCGTGGCGAAGATGTCGTTGCCGCCACCGATCAGCATGATCACGTACGCCGTGACCCAGGCGACGCCGAAGGCCGTACGGGTCGGCGCGTTGCGCGGCCGGTCCAGGATGTGGTGCTCGCGCTTGTCCCCGGTGATCCAGGACTCGATGAACGGGTAGAGCGCGATGACCGCCAGGAAGAGACCGAAGATCACCAGCGGGACGAAGACGCCCAGGACCAGGGTGTGGCCCCAGAACCTGATCTCCCAGCCGGGCATGGCGCGGACCAGGCCCTCGGCGAAGCCCATGTACCAGTCGGGCTGGGCGCCCGTGGAGACCATGTCCGGACGGTACGGGCCCAGGGCCCAGATCGGGTTGATGGACGCGATGCCGGCGATCAGCGCGGTGAAGCCGAAGACCAGGAAGAAGAAGCCTCCCGCCTTGGCCATGTAGACCGGCAGCAGCGGCATGCCCACGACGTTCTTGTTGGTCCGTCCGGCACCCGCGAACTGCGTGTGCTTGTGGTAGAAGACCAGGATCAGGTGGGCGACCACCAGGCCGAGCATGATGCCCGGCAGCAGCAGGATGTGGATCGAGTAGAACCGCGCGACGAAGTCGGTGCCGGGGAACTCCCCGCCGAACAGGAACATCGAGATGTACGTGCCGACGATCGGCACGGACAGGATCGCGCCCTGGGTGAAGCGGACACCGGTGCCGGAGAGCAGGTCGTCCGGCAGCGAGTAACCGGTGAAGCCGGTGAACATGCCGAGGACGAACAGCAGGAAGCCGAACAGCCAGTTGATCTCACGCGGCTTGCGGAACGCGCCGGTGAAGAAGACGCGCATCATGTGCACGAACATGCCGGCCAGGAAGATGACCGCGGCCCAGTGGTGGATCTGCCGGATCAGCAGACCGCCACGGACGTCGAAGCTGATGTCCAGCGTCGACTTGTAGGCCTCGCTCATCAGCTGTCCCTGCAGCGGGACGTAACTGCCGTGGTACTCCACCTCGTTCATCGACGGGTGGAAGAACAGCGTCAGGTACACACCCGTGAGGATGATGATGAGGAAGCTGTAGAGGCAGATCTCGCCCAGCATGAAGGACCAGTGGTCCGGGAAGATCTTGCGCATGTTGGCCTTGGCCAGGGAGTAGATCCCCAGCCGGCCGTCGGCCCAGTCGGCGACGCGTTCGCCGGCCGGTGCCTTCCCGCGCGAGCGGGACTCGGGGGTCGTCGTAGTACTCATCCGCGCTCCCAGAAGGCAGGACCGACGGGCTCTGCGAAGTCGCCGAGCGCTTCGAGGTAACCCTCGTCGTTCACGCCGATGCGCAGCTGCGGCAGCGGGTGACCGGCGGGGCCGAAGATGACCTTGGCACCGTCGGAAAGGTCGAAGGTGGACTGGTGGCAGGGGCACAGCGCGTGGTGCGTCTGCTGCTCGTACAGGGAGATCGGGCAACCGACGTGGGTGCAGATCTTCGAGTACGCGAGGATGCCCTCGTGCGACCACTCGAGTGACTGCTTGTCCTTGATGTCGTCCGGCTTGATGCGGACCAGCATCAGGGCAGCCTTGGCGATCTCGTTCTGGAAGTCGTGGTCGTGCTCCTCCAGGCCCTCGGGCTTGGCGAAGGTCAGCGAACCCACGATGAGGTCGGACGGCCGCAGCGGCTCGTTGGTGTTCATGTTGACGATCAGCTTGCCCTTGCCCCACGGGGTGTGGCGCAGCTTGGTCTCGGGCAGCGGCCCGAGCTCGCGCAGCAGCACGACGCCGGAGAGCGGGAACAGGGCGAGGGCGCCGAACATCGTGTTGCGGATCAGCTTGCGCCGGCCGAGCGCCGACTCCTTGGCACCCTGGCGGAAGTCGTCCATGACCTTCGCCTTGACCTCGGGCGAGGCCTCGATCGGGTGCCGCTCGTCGGCCAGCTCCTCGTCGGACATCAGGGTGCGGGCCCAGTGGACCGCGCCCGCGCCGATGGCGAACAGGGCGATGCCGAGCGTCACGCCGAGCGCGAAGTTCAGGGCACTGATGTGACCCAGCGGGAAGATGTAGACGATCTTCTCGACCGGGATCGCCACGAACGAGGCGATGAAGCCGATGGTGGCCAGCATCGACAGCGTGAACATCAGGGCGACCGCGCGCTCGGACCGCTTGGCGGCCCGCTCGTCGATGTCCTGGATGCGGTGCTCGTGGGGCGGCAGGCCCGGGTCGGCGAACGGGTTCTTCTCGTCCGCGACCTTCACCGCGCCGTGGGTGGTGTCCTGCGCTGCGGGCAGGTTCTCTTCAGGGATGTCTTGGCTACTCATGACTTCTTGGCCTTTGCGGTCCGAGCGGCGACCCACACGGCGACGGCGATCAGGCCGCCGAGACCGAAGATCCAGCCGAACAGGCCCTCGCTGACCGGGCCCAGCCCGCCCAGCTCCATGCCGCCCGGGCTCTCGGACTCGTCGGTGTCGACCTCGCCCAGGTACGCGATGATGTCCTTCTTGTTCTGCTCCGTCAGCGTGCTGTCGGGGAAGGAGGGCATGTTCTGCGGGCCGGTGAGCATGGCCTCGTAGATGTGCTTGGGAGCGACGTCCTCAAGGCTCGGGGCGTACTTGCCGTGCGTGAGCGCACCGCCCTTGCCGGTGAAGTTGTGGCACTGCGCGCAGTTGTTGCGGAACAGTTCGCCGCCCTTGGCGATGTCGGCGCCCTTGGGGCCGTACTGCTCGGCGGTGGGGACGGCCGGGCCGGCGCCCAGGGAGGCGATGTACGCCGCCAGCTGGTCGATCTCGGCCTGGCTGTAGACGGCCGGCTTGTCCGGGATCTGCGCGGCCTGCGAGGTGGCGGCCGGCATACGGCCGGTGCTCACCTGGAAGTCGACCGCGGCGGCGCCCACGCCCACCAGGCTCGGACCGTCGGAGGTGCCCTGACCGCCGGTGCCGTGGCAGCTGGCACAGCCGACCGCGTAGAGCTTCTTGCCCTCCTCGATGGTGAGGGACTGGGCGGTTTCGTCGGCCTGCGCCTTGTCCGCGGGTGCGAACACGGCGTAGAGCCCCCCGGTGCATGCCAGCGCGAGGAGTAGGACGACGAGCGCCGCCAGCGGATGGCGTCGTCGTGCGGAGAGCTTTTTCACGGATTACCCCGGTGTCAGGATCTTCTGCGTCGATGCTTCTGGATGGTTGCGCCCGGAAAGGCGCGCGCGGATGTGGGCCCGGCTACTTGATCATGTAGATCGTGGCGAAGAGGCCGATCCAGACGACATCGACGAAGTGCCAGTAGTAGGACACGACGATGGCCGCGGTCGCCTGCTCGTGGGTGAACCTCTTGGCCGCGTAGGTCCGGCCCAGGACCAGCAGGAAGGCGATGAGACCGCCCGTCACGTGCAGGCCGTGGAAGCCGGTGGTCAGGTAGAACGCCGAGCCGTACGGGTCGGAGGAGAGGGACAGGCCCTCGTGCTTGACCAGCTCGGTGTACTCGAAGACCTGGCCGCCGATGAAGATCGCGCCCATGATGAAGGTGACGACGAACCAGCCCCGGAGTCTCTTCACGTCACCGCGCTCGGCGGCGAACACGCCGAGCTGGCAGGTGAGGGAGGAGAGCACCAGGATCGTGGTGTTCGTCGCCGAGAACGGGAAGTTCAGGGCGTCGGCCTTCTCGGCCCAGAACTCCGGACCGGTCACCGATCGCAGGGTGAAGTACATCGCGAAGAGGGCCGCGAAGAACATCAGCTCGGAACTCAGCCAGATGATGGTTCCGACGCTGGTGAGGTTCGGCCGGTTGACCGACGGGTGCGCGTGCCCGGTATCTACTGTCGTTGCTGTCGCCACGCCGACATTATGTCGGTCGCTTATCCCGCCCTCACTCCCGGGGGTGCCGTTCGGTGCGTTCAGCCCTCCTGGACTGCCCGTATGGCCCATCCGCGAGCCGTGGCGGAGCCCTCGCGGAACCGTCTCGAAGGCGTGTCCGAACCAGTGTTGACAAGCGGTCCGAAGGGGTAGCATCCGCGCCATCGGTACCCGAAGTTCCCGACAGAGCCGTGCCCTCTTTCTTACGCGTGGAGGAACAATGCAGGCGACCGCCACGGTGCTGGTCTACAGCGACGACGCCAACACCCGGGAGCAGGTGCGGCTCGCCACGGGGCGGCGGCCGGCGCCGGACGTGCCCGTCGTGGAGTTCGTGGAGTGCGCGACCCCGGCGGCGGTGCTGGCCGAGCTGGACCGGGGCGGCATCGACGTGTGCGTGCTGGACGGTGAGGCCGTGCCGATGGGGGGCATGGGGATGTGCCGGCAGATCAAGGACGAGGTGTTCAACTGCCCGCCGGTGCTTTTGCTGATCGGCAGGCCGCAGGATGCGTGGCTGGCGACGTGGAGTCGCGCCGAGTCGGCGGTGAGCTTGCCGGTGGAGCCGGTGGAGTTCGCCTCGGCGCTGGCGTCTCTGCTGCGGCGGAAGGCTCTTGCGGGGGCCTAGGAGCTCGGACCTGTCCGTGGTTCGGCGGCCTCGGGCCGGTGGGGGTTGTTCGCGCAGTTCCCCGCGCCCCTGAGGGTGCTGCCCCTAGGGCGTTTCATGCGGTCTGTGGCCTGAGGCGGGCCTGCTCGGCCGGGTTCTGGGCGGTGCCGGGGGTCAGGGCGCTGCCTGCCTGCCAGGTGGGCCAGTCGAGGTTCCAGTCGCCGTAGCCGTTGCCGAAGGGTTCCATCGTGGCGCCGGCCGAGTTCTCGACCTTGACGACGTCGCCCTCGCGGACGGTGTCGAAGAACCACTTCGCGTCGTCGGTGCTCATGCCGACGCAGCCGTGGCTGACGTTGTCGTAGCCCTGGGAGCCGACGGACCAGGGGGCGGCGTGCACGTACTCGCCGCTCCAGGTCACCCGGGTGGCGAACTCGACGTCCATGTCGTACGACTCCTCCGAGCCCTCGGCTATGCCGACGGTGGTGCTGCGCATACGTACGAGGCGTTCCTTGGCGAGCACGACCTTGACGCCGTTGCGGGTCTCGAAGCCGGGCTTGCCCGTGGTGACGGGGATCCGCTTGATCTCCTCGTCGTTCTTGTAGACCGTCAGCCGGTGCGCGGCGGCGTCGGTGACGGCTATGACCCGGTCGCCGGTGCGGATCGTCAGGGGCTCGGACCTGCCGCCCCGCAGCCGGTCGTTGACCTTGACGCCCTCCAGGGTGCTGCGCACGCCGATGGTGGCGTGGGCGGGCCAGTAGTCCCGGGGGCGGTAGTGCAGCTTCCTGTCGTCCACCCAGTACCAGGTGCCGGACACGGCGGGGGTGGACTCGACCTTCAGGGCGCGCTCCACGACGGCTCGCTGGGCCGGGTCCCTGACGGGTGCGCTCAGCTCGGCGGTGAGGGGCTGGCCGACGCCGTACGTGCCCGCCCCGGGGCCGAAGGCGACGGTCAGGCGCTCGGCGGTGGAGGGCTTGGCGGTGGTGAAGGTGAGGACCTTGCGGCCGGGTGCCCCGTCCTCGTCCTCGGTGCTCACCCGGACCGTGTACCGGGCGCCCGCGGCCAGCGGGGAGGTGCTGTGCCAGCGGCTGCCGTCGGCGGCCAGTTCGCCCGTCACATGGCGTCCCGAGGCGTCCACGACGGTGACGTCCGTGATGCGTCCGTCGGAGTCCTCGGCGACGACCTCCAGGGGCTTGTCGGGGTCGGCCTCCCCGTCCGTTTCGACGGATCCGCCGAAGGAGATCCGGTCCGCCGCGTCGTAGGGCTCGGCGGCCAGCGGGTCGCCGTCGGAGGAGCAGCCCGCGACGCCCGCGCCGAGGGCTATCGCCAGCAGCGCGCAGCCGGCGACGCGGCTCCGCCCGGCGCCCGCGCCACGAGGGGACTTGGTGCGTCTCATGGCCTCACGCTAGGAACCCGCACCGCCCTCGGCTCATTGGAAGGGCCGAACGGGTGAAACGACGGCGAGGGGCCCGGACCCTCCTGGTGGAGTGTCCGGGCCCCTCGCCGCTGTGGTCACTGGGTGCGGTTCTCACCGCGGTAGTACTCGAAGACCCAGCCCCAGATGCCGATCAGGAGCAGCGGCGCCGAGAAGTACATCAGCCACCAGCCGATCGCGACGCTCGTGAAGGCCAGGGCACCGCCCACGGCCAGGGAGAGCGGCTGCCAGCTGTGCGGGCTGAAGAACCCGACCTCGCCGGCGTCGTCGGCGACGTCCGCCTCCTTGTTGTCCTGCGCGCCCACGTCGACCCGCCGGGCCGTGAAGCCCAGGTAGAAGCCGATCATGATGGACAGGCCGAACGCCAGGAAGAGGGCGGTGGTACCGACCGGCTCCTTCGACCACACGCCGTAGACCCCGGCCATGATGAGGAAGAAGATGCTCAGCCACATGAACATCTTGCCCTGGATCTTCACTTGCCGGCCTCCTTGCTGCCGGAGAGGGCCTTCTCACCGTGACCGGCGTTCTCGAGTTCGTCGAGCGCGGCGATCTCGGGGTGGTGCAGGTCGAACGCCGGGGATTCACTGCGGATCTTCGGCAGGGTGAGGAAGTTGTGGCGCGGGGGCGGGCAGGAGGTCGCCCACTCCAGCGAACGGCCGTAGCCCCACGGGTCGTCGACACCGACCGGCTTGCCGTACTTGGCCGTCTTCCAGACGTTGTACATGAACGGCAGCATCGACATGCCCAGCAGGAACGAGGCGATCGTCGAAACCGTGTTCGTGGAAGTCCAGCGGCGGCGAGGCCAGGATGACGCCGGTCAGACCACCGAAGGTGAAGGTGATCAGGAAGCCCAGCGTCCACAGCATCGGGGTCTCGAAACTCAAGGACCCCTTCCACATGGTGCCGATCCAGTTGAAGAACTTCACACCGGTGGGCACCGCGATCAGGAACGTCATGAAGGAGAAGAACGGCAGCAGCACACCGCCCGTGACGTACATGTGGTGCGCCCACACCGTCACCGACAGACCCGCGATGGCGATGGTCGCGCCGATCAGGCCCATGTAGCCGAACATCGGCTTGCGGGAGAAGACCGGGATGACCTCACTGACGATGCCGAAGAACGGCAGCGCGATGATGTACACCTCGGGATGGCCGAAGAACCAGAAGAGGTGCTGCCAGAGCAGCGCCCCGCCGTTGGCCGAGTCGAAGATGTGCGCGCCGAACTTGCGGTCCGCCTCCAGGGCGAACAGCGCCGCCGCGAGGACCGGGAAGGCGAGCAGGACCAGCACACCGGTCAGCAGCACGTTCCAGGTGAAGATCGGCATGCGGAACATCGTCATGCCGGGCGCGCGCATGCAGATGGGTACAGCCAGTAGGCGAACATGTTCAGCCGCGGGAACGCCACATCGGGCGCGCCGATCTGCAGCGGCATGATCCAGTTGGCGAAACCGGCGAACAGCGGCGTCGCGAACATCAGCAGCATGATCGTGCCGTGCATCGTGAACGCCTGGTTGAACTGCTCGTTCGACACGATCTGCAGGCCCGGCCGGGCCAGCTCGGCGCGCATCACCAGGGCCATGACGCCACCGATGATGAAGAACACGAACGACGTCGCCAGGTACAGCGTGCCGATCGTCTTGTGGTCCGTGGTCGTCAGCCACTTGACGACGACCTGGCCACGGGTCTGGCGCCGTACCGGCAGCTCGTCCTGGTAGTGGGACCCTGCCGCCGCGGCACCCTGGGATTCGTTGAGGATGCTCACAGGATGTTCGCCTCCCGGTTCTTCTCGTGCTCCGTCTGGGAGATGCCAGCGGGCACGTAACCGGTCTGCCCCTTCTTCACAAGGTCCTTCAGGTGCTGCTCGTAGCGCTCGGGGGAGACGACCTTCACGTTGAACAGCATCCGGGAGTGGTCGACGCCGCAGAGCTCGGCGCACTTGCCGAGGAAGGTGCCCTCACGGTTGGGGGTCACCTCGAAGGCGTTGGGGTGGCCGGGGATGACGTCCTGCTTCATGAGGAACGGCACCACCCAGAAGGAGTGGATGACATCACGCGAGGTCAGCACGAAGCGGACCCGCTTGCCCTCGGGCAGCCACAGGGTGGGGCCCGGGTTGTTGGTCTGCGGGTTCCGGGTACCGGGGACACCGCAGTCGTAGACGCCGCCGGCGTCGGCCGGGAAGGCCTTCTTGTAGCGCTCCGGGACCGACTCCAGTTCCTTGGACGTCTTGGCGTCGCCGGTGGAACCTTCGACGTTCTCGACGTAGTTGAAGCACCAGCTCCACTGGAAGCCGACCACGTTGACGGTGACGTCGGGCTTCTTCTCGAGCCTCAGCAGTTCGGATTCGTCACGCGCGGTGAAGTAGAAGAACACCGAGACGATGATGAGCGGAACCACCGTGTACAGCGCCTCGATGGGCATGTTGTAACGGGTCTGCGGAGGAACCTCCACCTTGGTGCGGCTGCGCCGGTGGAAGAAAGCACTCCACAGGATCAGGCCCCACACCAGCACGCCGACGACGAGCGCGGCGGCCCAGGAGCCCTGCCACAGGGAGAGGATCCGCGGAGCCTCTTCCGTGGTGGGGGTGGGCATACCAAGGCGGGGGAAGTCCTCCCATGTGCAACCGGTGGCGGTCGCCAGGACCAGGCCCGCGGTCAGTGCCTGCAGCAGCTTCCGCCGCATCGGGCGCCGCGGCGAGCGGTCGGAGCCGTTGGGACTCACGTAGCGCCTTCCCGAGAGTCTCGCCCGCGCGGATTGGCTGCGGCCTGCCTTCTCGCTGGTCGGTCGCCACCCTGCGTCGGGCAGGGGTTTGGATGTTTATGCGGAGCAAACCCTAGCCGACGCCCTCCGAGGGGTCGCGGGGAGGGGTGCCGTACGCGCCGCGGGTTACACCGAGCGCCTCATCATCCGGGGGTACGGGCGTCGTGGCGGCTGCGGCGTCGTCGTGGTCGATCGCGCGGTTCCCCGCGCCCCTGAGGGGGTTAGCGTTGCCGTGTGTCCTACTTCGATGCCGCTTCCGGTGCTCCTCTTCATCCCGTTGCCCGTCAGGCGCTGATGGCCTCTCTGGACGAGGGGTGGGCGGATCCGGCGCGGTTGTACCGGGAGGGGCGGCGGGCGCGGTTGCTGCTGGACGCGGCGCGGGAGGCCGCCGCGGAGGCGGTGGGGTGCCGGCCGGACGAGCTGGTGTTCACGTCGTCCGGTACGCGGGCGGTGCACGACGGGATCGCGGGGGCGCTGACCGGACGGCGGCGCACCGGGCGTCACCTGATCGTGTCAGCAGTCGAACACTCTTCTGTACTCCATGCGGCGGAAGTTCACCGGAGCGGCGGAGGATCGGTCAGCGAGGTCGCGGTGGAGCGCACGGGGGCCGTGAGCCCGTCCGGGTACGCGGACGCCCTGCGGCCGGACACCGCGCTGGCCTGCCTGCAGTCGGCCAACCACGAGGTGGGAACCGTGCAGCCGGTGGCCGGGGTCGCCGAGGTGTGCCGGGCGGCGGGGGTGCCACTGCTGGTGGACGCGGCCCAGTCGCTGGGGTGGGGGCCGGTGGAGGGCGACTGGTCGCTGCTCGCGGCGAGCGCCCACAAGTGGGGCGGTCCGCCGGGGACCGGACTGCTCGTCGTACGGAAAGGGGTGCGGTTCGCTCCCCAGGGGCCGCGGGACGAACGGGAGTCGGGGCGGGCGGCCGGGTTCGAGAACCTGCCGGCGATCGTGGCGGCGGCGGCTTCGCTGCGGGCGGTACGGGCGGAGGCCGCCGAGGAGGCGGTACGGCTGCGGGAACTGACGGAGCGGATCCGGGCGCGGGTGCCGGGGCTGGTGCCGGACGTGGAGGTGGTCGGGGACCCGGAGCGGCGGCTGCCCGGGATCGTCACCTTCTCCTGTCTCTATGTCGACGGGGAGACTCTGCTGCACGAGCTGGACCGGGCCGGTTTCTCCGTGTCGTCCGGGTCGTCCTGCACGAGCAGCACGCTGACGCCGAGCCATGTGCTGCGGGCGATGGGCGTGCTCAGCGAGGGCAACATCCGCCTCTCGCTGCCGCCGGGGACGCGGGAGGAGGACGTCGAGCGCTTCCTGTCCGTCCTGCCGGAGGTGGTGTCGGGGGTGAGGGAGAAGCTCGGCGCGCCGGTGTCCGCCGGCCCCGTCCCGGCGGAGGAGAAGGGCGAGGTCCTGGTGGTGGACGCCCTGGGCCGGCGCTGCCCGATCCCGGTCATCGAACTGGCCAAGGTCATCGGAGACGTCCCGGTGGGCGGCACGATCCGCGTCCTCGCCGACGACGAGGCGGCCCGCCTGGACATCCCGGCCTGGTGCGAGATGCGCGGCCAGGAGTACGCCGGCGAGGAACCGGCACCCCGGGGAACGGCCTACGTGGTCCGCCGGACGAACTGACTCCCCCTCCTCGGAAACACGGAGAACCGCACACCACCAGGGGCGCGGGGAACCGCGCGTCTTTTCGGGGGCGCGGGGAACTGCGCGTTTTTAGGGGCGCGAGGAACCGCGCACCTCAGGGGCAGGAGGAGCAGCATGCCATCAGGGGCGCGGGGAACTGCGCGTCTTTCAGGGGCGCGGGGAACTGCGCGACCAGCCCCCACGCACCCGCACCCGCACCCGCGCCCGACGGCTCAGCCCAGATGCGCCCGGACCTCCTCCGCCGCTTCCTCCCCGTACGCCTTGGTGAAGCGCTCCATGAAGTGCCCGCGCCGCAACTGGTACTCCTGCGTCCCCACCGTCTCGATGACGAGAGTCGCCAGCATGCAGCCGACCTGCGCCGCCCGCTCCAGCGGGACCCCCCACGCCAGCCCCGACAGGAACCCCGCCCGGAACGCGTCGCCGACGCCCGTCGGATCGGCCTTGCGCTCCTCGTCCGGGCACCCGACCTCGATCGTCTCCTCGCCGGCCCGCTCGATGCGGACGCCCCGCGCGCCGAGGGTGGTGACGCGGTGGCCGACCTTGCCGAGGATCTCCGCGTCGCTCCAGCCGGTCTTCGTCTCGATGAGCCCCTTCTCGTACTCGTTGGAGAAGAGGTAGGTCGCCCCGTCCAGCAGTATCCGGATCTCCTCGCCGTTCATCCGGGCGATCTGCTGGGAGAAGTCGGCGGCGAACGGGATGCCCCGGGAGCGGCACTCCTCGGTGTGCCGGAGCATCGCCTCGGGGTCGTCCGCGCCGATGGAGACCAGGTCGAGTCCGCCCACACGGTCGGCGACGGTCTTCAGCTCGATGAGGCGGGCCTCGCTCATCGCGCCCGTGTAGAAGGAGCCGATCTGGTTGTGGTCGGCGTCCGTGGTGCACACGAAGCGGGCGGTGTGCAGGGTGTCGGAGATGCGGACGGACTCGGTGTCGACGCCGTGCCGGTCCAGCCAGGCCCGGTATTCGTCGAAGTCGAAGCCGGCGGCCCCGACGAGGATCGGGCGGGTGCCGAGCTGGCCCATCCCGAAGGCGATGTTCGCTCCCACGCCGCCCCTGCGCACGTCGAGGTTGTCGACCAGGAAGGACAGCGAGACCGTGTGGAGCTGGTCCGCGACGAACTGGTCGGCGAAGCGCCCGGGGAAGGTCATGAGGTGGTCGGTGGCGATGGAGCCGGTGACTGCGATGCGCACGGCGTGGATTCTCCTGAGGGAGGCGGTTTGACACTTCACGCTACCGGTTGGGAAGGGCCCGCAGAAGCGGCCTAAAATACCCGATAGCAGATCTTTCTTCGTGACCTTCTCCGTGCGTACGGTGCCGATATGACGAACCCCAGGGCCCACACCCCCGCCCCTGCCCCCGCGGACCTCGAAGGCGGCCTGGCGTCGCTGCGCGGCGACTGCGCCCGGATGGTCCCCCACTGGGCGGTGCCCGACCGGGTGGCCGCCCGGCCGGTCTCCCCGTCCTCGATCCACGGCGTGACCGTGCCGCCCGGCTCGGCGCGGCTGCTGGACGCGATGGCCGAGTACGGCGACTGAGCCGGCTCCGGCCGGTCCGGCGTTCCCGGGGAACCGCGCGCTCCCCCGCTGCGTCCCATCGCTGTCCCCCGTAAAGGGGATGCGGGATACGACCCATGAGCGGTCCCGGCACGACCGGGAAGGGTCTTTCCGGGACAGTCGCGCAGCCGAAGGAGCGATGCGGTGAACACCGAGCGACCCGACAACGACGACGAGGCGCGCACCGCCCCGGGCGGCGCGCCCAACTCCGGGGGCGCTTCGGGCCACGACAGGGAGACGGACTCCCCGGAGCGGCGGGAGCCGGAGGCCGCCGCCCCCGGGCCGGGTACGGCACGGCCGGCCGACGACGCGCCCGGTGCCGGGAAGGCGGACGCCGCCGCCTCCGGCGAGGCCCCGGACGGCGAGCCCGCGTCCGGCGCGGACGAGACCGTCGTGGGGGAGCACCGGGCCGGCGGCCCGCCCTCCGGGGAGGGGCACCCCGACGAGGCGTCGCCCCGGCGGCGTCCGTCCCTGCTGATCGCCTCCGTCGCCGCCGCCGTGCTGCTGGTGGGGGGCGGCGGGGCCTACCTTGCCTCCGGTGCCGCCGGTGGTTCCGGGGACTCGGGGGGCGGTACGACCCCGGGGGCGAACGGCGACGCCACTCCCCCGCCGCTCGCCCTGGACGGCCCCTCCGAGGGCGCCGCGAACGGGATCGCCCCCGGCGAGCCCAACCCCTACGGCGTCGTCTACCGCGCCGACGGCTCACTCCCGGAGGGTCCCGGTTCGGCGCCGGTGTACCACGCCCGGGGGCAGGTCACCGAGGAGCGGGTGGTCACGCTGGCGAAGGCCCTGGGGCTGGAGGGGAAGCCGGTCGCGGAGGGCGGCTCCTGGCGGATCGGCGGCAAGGACGGTTCGGGGCCCACGCTGCGGGTGGACCGGGAGGCTCCCGGCTCCTGGACGTTCAGCCGGAACAACCCGGGCACCGACAACTGCAAGGGCGCGACGTGCTCGGCCCCGTCCGCGGGCGGTCCGGTCGTGAGCGAGTCCGTCGCGAAGAGGGCCGCCGCGCCCGTGCTGAAGGCGGTGGGCCAGGACGACGCGAAGCTCGACGCGGGGCAGATCACGGGCGGCAGGCGCGTGGTGAACGCCGACCCCGAGGTCGGCGGGCTGCCGACCCACGGCTGGACGACCGGTGTGGTCGTCGGCGCCAAGGGCGAGGTGGTCGGCGGCAACGGCCGGCTCGCGGAGCCGGTGAAGGGCGACACCTACCCCGTGGTGAGCGCCGCCGACGCGCTGAAGCTGCTGAACGCGGCGCCGGACGCCGGCCCGGGCGCGGGGATCGGCGGCTGCGCCAGTCCCGTACCGCTGGAGGACGGGCGGCCGGAGCCGTGTGCCCCGGCGACGAAGCCGAAGGGCGACAGCGTGACGGTCGGCGACGCGGTGTTCGGGCTGGCCTCGCACTCCGTGGACGGGCGGCCGGCGCTCGTGCCGTCCTGGCTGTTCGAGGTACGGCCCCGGGGGGCGGAGGACGCCTTCACGGTGACGTATCCGGCGGTCGCCCCGGAGTTCCTCGCCCCGCGGGCGGAATCCGGGTCCGGGGAGGCGAGCCCGCGGCCCACGGAGCCCGGCGACGAGCCGGCCGCGGCCCCCTCCACCCGTGACGTCGACGTCGAGGGCTACACCGCCGAGGGCGACGAGCTGACCGTGACCTTCACGGGCGGTGTGTGCGCCGACTACGAGGCGACGGCGCGGGAGAGCGGCGACCGGGTGACCGTGCGGGTGACCGAGACGCCCTGGCCGGACAAGGTGTGCATCCTGATCGCCAAGCAGTACCAGCGGACGGTGCGGCTGGACGCCCCGCTCGGCGACCGCGAGGTCGTGGGCACGGACGGCGAGCCGGTCCCGCTGCGGAAGGACGGTGCCCGGCTGCCGGCACCGCCCGCCCGGTAGCTCCGGGAGGAGGAGAACGCGAAGGCGGCGGCCCCCTCGGAGGGGGCCGCCGCCTTCGTCACGTGCTGTCCGGGACGGGGATCCGGCTCAGCTGAAGGAGTCGCCGCAGGCGCAGGAACCGGTGGCGTTGGGGTTGTCGATCGTGAAGCCCTGCTTCTCGATGGTGTCGACGAAGTCGATGGTGGCGCCGCCCAGGTACGGAGCGCTCATGCGGTCGGTGACGACCTTCACACCGTCGAAGTCCTTCAGCACGTCGCCGTCGAGCGAGCGCTCGTCGAAGAAGAGCTGGTAGCGCAGGCCGGAGCAGCCGCCGGGCTGGACGGCGACACGCAGGGCGAGGTCGTCACGGCCTTCCTGGTCGAGCAGGGCCTTGACCTTGGACGCGGCGGCGTCGGTCAGGACGATGCCGTCGGTGACGGTGGTGGTCTCGTCCGATACGGACATCTACATCTCTCCCGGGTTGTACGGAGACTGCTTGCCGACGGTTGCAACCGGCGGGACCGCGGATTCATTCCGGGCCGGGCGCGTGTCTTCCTCGCCTCCCTCCTCATGCTCGCACACACGGTACGGAGCGGAAACCGGCTCCGGTGGGGCCTTCCGGGAAGGGACCGGCACCCGCCGGGATTCACGTCACATGGACGTTATGGCCGTCGTCAAAGTGACGTGAACCGGTTATGATAGATAGCGTCATTTCGACGAGAAGTCGGACGAGAAGTCGCCAGAACAGAAAGGGTGCGTGCCGTGACCACCGCCCAGACCCAGGAGCTCGACGTACAGCCGACGCCCCTCGCCCTGCTGCTGCTCGGCCGTGAGGCCGACCCGAGGAGCGAGCGCGGTGTGGAGTGTCCCGGCGACCTCCCCTCGCCGTCCGACCCGGACCTGGTGGAGCGCGCCCGCGCCGCCAAGGAGAAGCTCGGCGACAAGGTCTTCGTGCTCGGCCACCACTACCAGCGCGACGAGGTCATCCAGTTCGCCGACGTCACGGGCGACTCCTTCAAGCTGGCCCGCGACGCCGCCGCCCGCCCGCAGGCCGAGTACATCGTCTTCTGCGGTGTGCACTTCATGGCCGAGTCGGCGGACATCCTCACCGGTGACGACCAGAAGGTGGTCCTGCCCGACCTCGCGGCCGGCTGTTCCATGGCCGACATGGCCACCGCCGAGCAGGTCGCCGAGTGCTGGGACGTGCTGACCGAGGCCGGGATAGCCGAGCAGGTCGTCCCCGTCTCGTACATGAACTCCTCCGCCGACATCAAGGCCTTCACGGGCAAGCACGGCGGCACCATCTGCACCTCCTCCAACGCCAGGCGCGCCCTCGACTGGGCCTTCGAGCAGGGCGAGAAGGTCCTCTTCCTGCCCGACCAGCACCTGGGCCGCAACACGGCGGTGCGGGACATGGGGATGTCCCTGGAGGACTGCGTCGTCTACAACCCGCACAAGCCGAACGGCGGGCTGACGGCGGACGAGCTGCGCGCCGCGAAGATGATCCTGTGGCGCGGCCACTGCTCGGTGCACGGCCGGTTCAGCCTGGACTCGGTGAACGACGTGCGCGAGCGCATCCCCGGCGTGAACGTCCTGGTGCACCCGGAGTGCCGGCACGAGGTCGTGGCCGCCGCGGACCACGTCGGCTCGACCGAGCACATCATCAAGACGCTGGAGGCGGCCCCGGCCGGCTCCAAGTGGGCCATCGGCACCGAGCTGAACCTGGTCCGCCGCCTGGCGAACCGTTTCGCTCCCGAGGGCAAGGAGATCGTCTTCCTCGACAAGACGGTCTGCTTCTGCTCGACCATGAACCGCATCGACCTCCCGCACCTGGTGTGGGCGTTGGAGTCCCTGGCAGACGGCACACTTGTCAACCGCATCGAGGTGGACAAGGAGACCGAGGCGTTCGCGAAGCTGGCGCTGGAGCGGATGCTGGCGCTGCCGTAGGGCCACACGTGAAGGGGCGCCCCGTGCAGGCACGGGGCGCCCCTTCGTCGTACGGCCGGACGTCGGATTCGTCGTCCGGCCGGACGACGTCAGAGCTGGGCCGGCTTCGGCTCCTTCGAAGGCTCCGTCCGCGCGGACGCGTCCTTCTTCGCCGCCCGCTTCTTCGCGCGCCGCTCCTTGCGGAGCTCCAGCATCGTGTAGAGCGTCGGGACCAGCAGCAGGGTGAGCAGGGTCGACGTGATCAGGCCGCCGATCACCACGACCGCCAGCGGCTGGGCGATGAAGCCGCCCTCGCCGGTGACGCCCAGTGCCATCGGGAGCAGGGCGAAGATGGTCGCCAGGGCCGTCATCAGGATCGGCCGCAGACGGTGGCGGCCACCCTCCAGCACGGCCTCGACGACGCCGTAGCCCTGCTTGCGGTACTGGTTGATCAGGTCGATCAGCACGATCGCGTTGGTGACCACGATGCCGATCAGCATCAGCATGCCGATCATCGCCGGGACACCCATCGGGGTGCCGGTGACCAGCAGCAGGCCGATGGCGCCGGTCGCCGCGAACGGGATGGACACCAGCAGGATCAGCGGCTGGGCGAGCGACCGGAAGGTGCCGACCAGCAGCATGAAGACGATCGCGATCGCGGCCAGCATCGCCAGGCCCAGGTTGAGGAACGCCTCGTCCTGGTCCTCGGTCACGCCGCCGATCTCCGCCGTCGCGCCCGTGGGCAGCGTCAGCTCGTCGATCTTCTTCTGGAGGTCCACGCCCACCGCGCCGGTGTTGTCACCGGTCGGCTTCGCGGTGACGGTGGCCGAGCGCTGACCGTCGATCCGGGTCATGGAGACGGGGCCGTCCACCACCTCGACGGTGGCGACGTCACCCAGCTTCACCGCGCCCAGGCGCAGGTTCCTCAGCTCGGCCACGGTGGTGGCCGGCTTCGCCGAACGGATGACGATGTCACGCTCGGTGTCGTCCAGGACCGCCTTGGCGGCCGGGGTGCCCTTCACCGCCAGGGAGACGGCCGCGCCGAGGGTCTGGTCGTCGAACCCGGCCGCGGCGGCCTTGTCGTTGGCCTTCACCGAGACACGGGGCACGCTCTGCGCCAGGTCGCTGGTGACGTCCGTGACGTCGTCCAGGGAGGCGACCGCGTCCCGGACCTGGTCCGCCGCCTTGCGCAGCGCCTGCGCGTCGGCCGCCTTGACGACGACGCTCAGGTCCTGGCTGCCGAAGCCGTCACCGGCCGCGATGGTGGTGGTGCCGATGCCGTCGAGCTTCTCCAGGCCCTTCTCGACGCTGTCCGTCACGTCCTCGGAGGACGCGTCGTCCTCCAGCATCACCTGGTACGTCGCCTGGTTGGTGTCCGTACCACCGCCGAAGGCCGCCATCCAGCCGGACGAACCGATGGTCACCTGGTAGTCCTTGACGCCCTCGGTGTCGCCGAGCAGCTTCTCGACCTTCGCCGCCCGGGCGTCGGTCGCGGCCAGGCTGGTGCCGGGCTCCAGCTCCTGCCGGACGGTGAGGACCTGCTGCTCGCCCGCGTCGAAGAAGTTGGTCTTCAGCAGCGGCGCCATGGCGAACGTGGCGATCAGGACGACGACCGCGATGGCCACGCTGGTCAGCCTGCGCCGGGTGGCGAAGCGCAGCACGGGGACGTAGAAGCGCTGGAGGCGGCTCTTCGCCTCCTTCTCCTCCGCGATCCTGCGCGCCTCCTCGGCGTCCTCCGGGGTGCCCTTCGGGGCCCGCAGGAACCAGTACGACAGGACGGGCACGACCGTCAGCGACACCAGCAGGGACGCGAGCAGCGCCGCCGTGACGGTGAGGCTGAAGGAGCCGAACAGCTCGCCCACCATGCCGCCGACCAGGCCGATCGGCAGGAACACGGCGACCGTGGTGAGCGTCGACGACGTCACCGCGCCGGCCACCTCACGCACCGCGTTCATGATCGCGGACTGGCGCTCCTCGCCGTAGCCGAGGTGCCGCTTGATGTTCTCCAGGACGACGATGGAGTCGTCCACGACCCGGCCGATGGCGATGGTCAGCGCGCCCAGCGTCAGCATGTTCAGCGACAGGTCGCGCGTCCACAGCACGATCAGGGCGAGCACCACGGACAGCGGGATGGAGACCGCCGTGACGAGGGTCGAGCGGACCGACGCCAGGAAGACCAGGATCACCAGGACGGCGAAGAGCAGACCGAGCGCGCCCTCGGTGGTGAGGCCGTCGATGGCCTTGGAGACCGCCGGGCCCTGGTCGCTGACGACGGTGAGGGTGGCCCCGTCACCGAGGTCCTCGCGCAGGCCGGGCAGCTTCTCCTCGACGGCCTCCGAGATGGCGACCGCGCTGCCGTCGTGGTCCATGGTCGCCATCACGGCGAGGCTGGGCTTGCCGTTGGTGCGGGTGAGGGAGTCGGCCTTGGCCTCCTCCTCCTTCACCGTGGCGACGTCCCCGAGACGGACCGGCTTGCCCTTGCCGGGCTCGGCGGCGACCCTCAGGTCCTCGATCTGCTGCAGCGAGGTGAAGCCGCCGCCGACCTGGACGGTGCGGTTGGCGCCGTCCTCGTCGAAGGAGCCGGCCGGGACGGTCGCGCCGCCGGCCTGGAGGGCCGTCGACAGCGACTGCGCGGTGAGACCGGCCTTCGCCAGCTTCGCGTCGTCGGGGGTGACGGTGACCTGGACGTCGCGCACGCCGTCCACGGTGACCTGGCCGACGCCGTCGATGCCCTCCAGCGCGGGCACCACGGTCCGGTCGAGCCGGTCGGCGAGCGCCTGCTGGTCCTGGCCGGAGGTGACGGCGAGGACGACGGTCGGGATGTCGTCGGTGGAACCGGCGACGACCTGCGGGTCGACGTCGTCCGGGAGGCGGGCGCCGGCCCGGTTGACGGCCTGCTGGACGTCGGCGACGAGCTGCTGGGTGTCGTTGCCGTAGTCGAAGGACGCCATGATCACGGCGTTGCCCTCGCTCGCCGTCGAGGTGACGCCGGAGATGCCGTCGACGGCTTCCAGGCTGTCCTCGATGGGTTCGACGACCTGCTTCTCGACCACGTCCGGGGAGGCGCCCTGGTACGGGGCGATCACGGACACCATGGGCAGTTCGATGGTCGGCAGCAGCTGCTGTTTGAGCTGGGGTATCGCGATCGCCCCGAAGACGAGCGCGATGATCGACATCAGTCCGATCAGCGCCCGTTGCGCGAGGCTGAATCTGGACAGCCAGGACATGGTCAGGGTCTCTTTTCCGTGGAGCGGCAGAAGTCCGGCAAGCGGGCGCGCGCACAAGTGAGCGCCCGCTCTACACCTTGAGCCATCGACGGGGGCCGATCCGTAGCCCCGAGGTCCCATCCCTTATGCGGCGCATACTCCCGCCGCAGTACGTCCCGCGGAGCTCACTCCACCCTTGGGCGGACCAGCCCCGACTCGTAGGCGGTGACCACCAGCTGGGCCCGGTCGCGGGCGCCCAGCTTGGCCATGGCCCGGTTGACGTGGGTCTTCACGGTGAGCGGGCTGACCTCCAGGCGTTCGGCGATCTCGTCGTTGGAGTGCCCGCCGGCGACCTGGACCAGCACCTCGCGCTCGCGCACCGTGAGCGACTCCAGCCGCTCGGCGCGGGCCGGGTCGTGGTCGGCCCCGGACGGGCCCTCCTGGGCGAGGAACCGGGCGATCAGGCCCTTGGTGGCCACCGGGGACAGCAGGGCCTCTCCCTGGGCGGCGATCCGGATGGCGTTCAGCATCTCCTCGGGCTCGGAGCCCTTGCCGAGGAAGCCGGAGGCGCCGGCCCGCAGCGACTGCACCACGTAGTCGTCGACCTCGAAGGTCGTCAGGATCACCACCCGGACCCCGGCGAGCTCCGGATCCGCGCTGATCATGCGGGTGGCGGCGAGTCCGTCGGTGCCGGGCATCCGGATGTCCATGAGGACGACGTCGGCGCGCCGCTCCCGGGCCAGCCGGACCGCCTCCGCGCCGTCGGACGCCTCCCCCACCACCTCCATGTCCGGCTCGGAGTCGACGAGCACCCGGAAGGCGCTGCGCAGCAGTGCCTGGTCGTCGGCGAGCAGGACACGGATCGTCATACGGGCTCCAGCGGGGTGATCGGTGGTCACGGGCCGCTGTCCTGAGCGGCGGAGGTACGGGTCTTGACGGGCAGGATCGCATGGACGCGGAAACCGCCGCCGTAGCGGGGGCCGGTGGTGAGGGTGCCGCGCAGCGCGGTGACGCGTTCACGCATGCCGAGCAGTCCGTGTCCGCCGCCGGGGGTGTGGTCCTGGTCCTCGCCGGTGCCGTCGTCGAGGACGGTGATCTCGATGTGGGGTCCGACGCGGACGACGCTGACCTCGGCCCGCGCGTCGGGGCCGGCGTGCTTGCGCACGTTGGTCAGGGCCTCCTGGATGATCCTGTACGCGGCCAGGTCGACGGCGGCGGGCAGGTCGGCGCCCTCGTCGCCGCGGGCCACCTCGACGCGCAGTCCGGCGCTGCGGAAGGTGCCGGCGAGTTCGTCGAGGCGGTCCAGTCCCGGCGCGGGTTCGGTGGGGGCCTCCGGGTCGCCGGACTGGCGCAGCAGGCCGACGGTGGCCCGCAGCTCGCCGAGCGCGGAGCGGCTGGCCTCACGGACGTGGGCGAGGGCCTCCTTGGCCTGGTCGGGCCGCTTGTCCATGACGTGGGCGGCGACCCCGGCCTGGACGTTGACCAGGGCGATGTGGTGGGCGACCACGTCGTGCAGATCGCGGGCGATGCGCAGGCGCTCCTCGGCGACGCGGCGGCGGGCCTCCTCCTCGCGGGTGCGCTCGGCCCTCTCGGCGCGCTCCCGGATGGCCTGGACGAAGGCGCGGCGGCTGCGGACGGCGTCCCCGGCGGTGGCGCCGATACCGGTCCAGGCGAAGATCGCCAGATTCTCCTGGGCGTACCAGGGCAGGGGGCCGGCCGCCATCGCGGCACCGGTGAGGACGGTCATGGTGAGCAGGCCGATCCGCCAGGTGGTGGGGCGGTCGGTGGTGGAGGCGACGGTGTAGAGCGCGATCACGGCGCACATGGCGACGGGGGCGCGGGGGTCGCCGGTGACGGACTCCGCGACGGAGAGACAGCCGGTGAGGGCGAGGACGGTGCGGGGGGCGCGGCGGCGGAAGACGACCGCGGCGGCGCCGAGGGTCATGAGGACGAGGCTGAGCGGGTCGGGGGTGCGCAGGGCCCATTTGACGCCCTCGGGGCCGTGGGGGTCGACGAAGGAGCCGGCGACCATGCAGAGGAGGACGCCCGCGGCGAGGGCTGCGTCCAGTGCGAAGGGGTGTGCCTGTGCTCGGCACCGGGCGCGGGTCAGGGTGCTCACGGCTGTTCACGGTAGCCGGGGCCGGGGGCCGGGTGGAGGGTGACCGGGGTGCTCCGGGCCGGGTGGTGACCGGGGGGCTCCGGGCCGGGTGGGGTTGCGCGGCCCGGCGTTTGCGGGGTACCGCCGCGCCCACCCGTGCCGCCCTGCGGCACGATTGCCCGCGGTTACGTGAGGCGGGTGCCCGCGGTTGCGTGAGGCGGGTGGCCGCGGTTGCGTGAGGCGGGCGGCCGCGGTTATGTCGTGCCCGGGATCAGTCCGTCGTCGCTCAGGAGGTCCTGGACCTCCTCGAGCGTCGCGTCGGGGGACGGGAGGATCAGGTCGGAGGGTTGCAGGGAGTCGTCCGGCAGCGGCTCGCCGAGTTCGCGGACCTTGGCCAGCAGCGCCTTCAAGGTGGCGCGGAAGCCCGGACCGTCGCCGTTCTCCATCTCGGCGAGCAGTTCCTCGTCCAGCTTGTCCAGCTCGGCGAGCCGGCCATCGGCCAGCGTCACCTGGCCCTCCCCCATGATCCGTACGATCATGTCGCCCTCCTCGGCGTGGGCTACTGCTTGTCGAAGCGTGGAGTGTCCTGCGGCTGCTGCTGGGACTGCTGCTGACCGTTTCCGCCTTCGATGGCCTGCTGCCCACCCGTGGGACCGCCGGCCAGCTCGGCCTTCATGCGCTGCAGCTCCAGCTCTACATCCGTACCACCGGAGAGCCGGTCCAGCTCGGCCTGGATGTCGTCCTTGTGCATGCCGGACTGGTCGTCGAGGGCGCCGGAGGCGAGCAGTTCGTCGATCGCGCCGGCCCGCGCCTGGAGCTGGGCGGTCTTGTCCTCGGCCCGCTGGATCGCCATGCCGACGTCGCCCATCTCCTCGGAGATGCCGGAGAAGGCCTCACCGATCCGGGTCTGCGCCTGGGCGGCGGTGTACGTGGCCTTGATGGTCTCCTTCTTGGTGCGGAAGGCGTCCACCTTGGCCTGGAGGCGCTGGGCCGCGAGGGTGAGCTTCTCCTCCTCGCCCTGGAGCGTGGCGTGCTGCGTCTCCAGGTCCGTCACCTGCTGCTGGAGCGCGGCGCGGCGGGAGAGGGCCTCACGGGCCAGGTCCTCGCGGCCGAGCGCGAGCGCCTTGCGGCCCTGGTCCTCCAGCTTGCCCGACTGGGACTGGAGCTGGTTGAGCTGGAGCTCCAGGCGCTTGCGCGAGGTGGCCACGTCGGCGACACCGCGGCGGACCTTCTGGAGCAGCTCCAGCTGCTTCTGGTACGAGTAATCGAGGGTCTCGCGCGGGTCCTCGGCCCGGTCAAGGGCCTTGTTCGCCTTCGCGCGGAAGATCATCCCCATACGCTTCATGACACCGCTCATGGGCTTCGCGCGCCCCCTTCTGACCGACTCCAACTCCAGCACCTGCGACAGAACCCACAGTACGGGCCCCACATCCATTACCGCACTGTTCGGGGACGGATGCGCTCATCCCCAAGGACGACTGAGTACCCTCCCGATCCGGCGTAGGGAGTAGGTGGTCCCCGGGGGGGGGCGGCCCGCCGAACCGTCCGGAGGCCCGCACAACGTCCCCCTCCGTCCTTTTGGAAACGTCCCCCTCTGTCCTTTTGAAGACGTCCGGTGTTGCCGGATCGTTCCCCATGGGGCTGGGGTCCAACCCCGGGCACCCCGTACCCTTGGGTTTTGTGTTCCGTAGCCGCGCCAAGGAAGAGAAGGCATCGGTCGCCGACAAGGCGACGGTGACCGACTCCAAGCAGACCCGTCACCCGGAGGCCCCGAAGGGCCGCCCCACGCCCAAGCGGAGCGTGGCCCAGTCGCAGCGTCGCAGCGTCGCCAACACGACGATGACGCGCAAGGAGGCCGCCAAGCGGCAGCGTGAGGAGCGCCGTGCCGCGATGGAGCGTCAGCGCCAGGCGCTGGCCAGCGGCGACGAGCGCTATCTGCCCGCCCGCGACAAGGGGCCGGTGCGCCGGTTCGCGCGTGACTTCGTGGACTCGCGGTTCAACATCGCGGAGTACTTCCTGCCGATGGCCGTGATCATCCTGGTGCTGAGCATGATCCAGGTGCCGCAGCTGCAGAACGCCGCGCTGCTGCTGTGGCTCGTGGTGATCGTGATGATCGTCCTCGACTCGGTCGTGACCGGGTTCCGGCTGAAGAAGCGGCTGGCGGAGCGCTTCCCCGACGACCGCCGGCGCGGCGCGGTGGCCTACGCGCTGATGCGCACGCTCCAGATGCGCCGGCTGCGGCTGCCCAAGCCCCAGGTCAAGCGTGGGGAGCGGCCCTGAGCGCCACGCCGTTCACGGATGACGCGGTCCCGGGCCCGCCGAGCGAGCTCGGCGGGCTGCGCGATGTCGTCCGGGAGGAGCTGGTGGCCCGCCAGCTGGAGGAGCAGATAGTCGGGCGCTTCCCGGTGGGGCGGCGTCTGCGGGTGCTGGACGTGGGCATGGGCCGAGGGACGCAGGCGCTGCGGCTGGCCCGGGCCGGTCACCAGGTGACCGGTGTCGAGCAGGACGCGACGATGATCGCCGCCGCGCGGGAGGCGTTCGCCGGGGAGCCGGAGGGCATCCGGGAACGCATGCGGATCATCGAGGGGCACGCCGGGGACACCGGTGTGCACTTCCTGCCGGGGAGCTTCGACGTCGTGCTGTGTCATGGCGTGCTCATGGACGCCGAGGAGCCGGACGCGCTGCTGGCGGGGATGGCACGGATGCTCGCGCCCGGGGGCCTGCTGTCCCTGCTGGTGCGCAACGGGGACGCGCCGGCGATGCGGCCCGGCCTGTCCGGCGACTGGGCCGGGGCGCTGGCGGCTTTCGGCACGACGGCGTACGGGCTGAAGAGGCTGACGTCGACGCTCGCCGGGATCGGGGCGCCGCTGCACACCTGGTACGGCGTACGGATCTTCACGGACACGGCGCCGGACGACGCGGCGGTCCCGGACGACCTGGACGCCCTGCTCACCCTCGAGGACCGGGCCGGCCGCACGGACCCGTACCGCGGGGTGGCGGGACTGCTGCACCTGTGCGGGGTCCGGGGCTGAGACCTCGGCCCCGGACGACTGAGGAGCCGGGGTGACACGGGCAGGGGCCTGCCCCTTTTCCCGCCCCCGCCGCTCCTTCCCTCTCCCGCTCTCGGCTTCCCCCATGAGCCGGGGGCTCCATGAGCGGGAGGTACCCCCATCGTCCCTGGGGGCCGCGGCCTGGACCCTCTTCGCGCCCACGCGGCAAAGCCGCATGTCGGCACAGCCCCTCGTCCCTTTCAGGGGTCGACGCGGTCCTCAGCGGACGAGCCGGACCGGCCGCGTGTGGACACCGGCCGTGCCCGTGTTGTCAGTGGCGGCCCATAAGGTGCGTCCGACATCTCGAAGGGAGAAGCACCGTGGGATTCTCGGGGCACCTGGTCTTCGCTCGCAGCAGCCGTCCTCCGTTGGAAGCTCCCGTGTTCGACGACCTCGACGAAGAGTGCAAGGTCACCGTGGACACCTGGGAGTCGCGGCCGGGTGGCTGGCGGACGCTCCGGTTCGATTCCGGGACATGGGACGACGCGGACCTGCCCGCCCTGGTCGAGTGGAGCGGCGCACCGGCCTGTGTCGCCGACGTCTCCGACAGTTCCCTCGCCCTCGTGACCGGGCTGGACACCACCGGACGGCGTTGGCAGGCATGGCTCAACCCGGACATCGCCGCCGGGCTCCTGGTCGAGGAGCCCGAGGACATCGACGATCAGCTCCTGTGGCTGGACACGCCGGAGTTCCACGACGCCGTCAGGGACAAGCGCGCGGAACTCGACGCGGAGATACCCACCGACGCCGAGGGCGCCGTCGCCTGGGCAGCGGCCGCCGGTGTCCCGGTCCCGCCACGGACGGCCAGGATCGAAGAGCTGCTTCGCTCCCACGAGACCTTCGTGGAAGACCTCTTCGGCACGCTGCTCGACGAACTGGGTTTCCCCCGGGCCACCCAGCCCTCACCCGAGCCCTAGGCAACGACGCCTCGGGAGCGCGGGGCCGTGCCGGCATCCGGTCAACCGCGTATCCGGGGTCGAAGGGGCGGCGGTGGCGGGGAGAAGTGCGGCCCCCGGCCCGTCACTCCGGCTTCGCCGGAGTCTCCGGAAGTTCCGCCGCCAGGGCCGCCGCCGCCTGGATCAGGGGCAGGGCCAGCAGGCCGCCCACGCCCTCCCCGACCGTGACCCCGTGCGCCAGCACGGGGTCCAGCGCCATCCGGTCCAGCGCCTTCGCCTGTCCCGGCTCGCCGCTGTCGTGCGCCGCGAGCCACCAGTCCGGTGCCCGGAACGCCACCCGCTGCGCCACCAGCGCACACGCCGCCGTCACCACGCCGTCCAGCACGACCGGCAGCTTCCGCACCGCCGCCTGCAGCAGGAACCCCGTCATCGCGGTCAGGTCGGCCCCGCCGACCGTCCCCAGCAGCCGCAGCTGATCGCCCAGCACCGGCCGCGCCCGCCGCAGCGCGTCCCGGATCGCCGCGCACTTGCGCATCCACGCCAGGTCGTCGATCGCCAGTCCGCCGCGCCCGGTCACCACCGACGCGTCCGTCCCGCACAGCGCCGCCACCAGCACGCCCGCCACCGTGGTCCCGCCCACGCTCACATCGCCGAGCACCACCAGGTCCGTACCGGAGTCGGCCTCCTCGTCGGCCACGGCCATCCCCGCGCGGAAGGCCGCCTCCGTCTCCTCGGGGGTCAGCGCGTCCTCGATGTCGACGCGTCCGCTGCCCCGCCGCACCCGGTGGCGTACGACGTCCTCGGGCAGTGATTCCGGGTCGCAGTCCAGGGACATGTCGACCACCCGCACCGGCACGCCCTGCCGCCGGGCGAGCACGGACACCGGACGGCCGCCCTCCAGCACCTCCCGCACCAGTTCCACGGCGCTGCCCGCGGCCCGCGCGGAGACACCCAGTCCGGCGATCCCGTGATCGCCGGCGAACAGCACGACCCGCGGCCGTTCGATCGGCCGCACCGGCACCGCGGACTGCGCCGCCGCCAGCCACTCACCCAGGTCGTCCAGGCGGCCCAGCGATCCGGGCGGCACGATCTGGCGCTCCCGGCGCGCCTCCGCGTCACGGCGCACCCCGCCGTCCGGACGCTCGATCAGATCGGTGAAGTCGTCGAGATTAAGCGAGCTCATTCGCCGAACAGTACCGGCCCCCGCCGGACCCGACGGCCCACCGGTCGGCCTCCCGTACGGGGCCTCACCCCCTCCACGCCACCCCGGCGCCGTTCCACCCCGTGACGCCCTCCCATCCGTAACGTTTTGCCGTGGATCACCGGACATCCGTCCATGCGTCCCATCCGTCCCCGTACGTCGCGCCGCCCGGGTGCCGTACGCCCTCACGCCGGGAGCCGCCCATGTCCACAACCGACCCAGCCGGCGCGATCCCCGCCGCCTCCCACGGCTCCGCCCGGGTGCACGAGCCGCGCCGCGGGGACTGCCCCTGGTGCGGCTCCGCACGGCTGCGCAACCGGCTGAGAACGGGCGATCTGCGCCGGCACCGGCCGGGCCTGTTCACCGTCGACGAGTGCCGGGACTGCGGCCACACCTTCCAGAACCCCCGCCTCACCGCCGAGGGCCTCGCCTTCTACCGGCGGACCGTGCGCGGCGCCCCCCGCGACCCCGCCACCGAACGCGTCCTCGCCCTGCACGCCGTCCGGCACCGCCACCGGGGCGCGGCCCGCGCGATGCTCCCCTTCGGCGAACCGGAGAGCTGGCTCGACGTCGGCACCGGGCTCGCCCGCTTCCCGCTGACCGCGCGGGAGTTCTTCCCGTACACCGCCTTCGACGGCACCGACCTCACCGCACGCGTCGAGCGGGCCCGTACGCTCGGCCGCGTCGAGGAGGCCCACATCGGGCCGCTGACCGATCCGCGGGTCCTGGCCCGGCTGGCCGGCCGCTACGACGTCGTCAGCCTGCTGCACCACCTGGAGCACACCACCGACCCCCGCGCGGAGCTCCACGCCGCCCTCGACGCCCTGCGCCCCGGCGGCCATCTGCTCGTCGAGACCCTGGACCCGCGCTGCGCCTTCGCCGCCCTGTTCGGCCGCTGGTGGCTGCCCTACGACCAGCCCCGCCGGCCGCACCTGCTGCCCCAGCGCAACCTCCGCGCGGAGCTCGAGGGGCGCGGCTGCGCCATCGTCACCGCCGGGCACCGCGCCGCGCACGTACCGCACGACCTGGCCGGCCTGACCGCCCTCGTCCTCTCCCACGCGCTGCCCGCCCCGGACACCCCCTGGCGCGCCGTCCCGCCGACCCCGTTCCAGCAGCGCCTGCGCGCGGTGCTGCTCCGCGCGGGCACCCCGCTGGTGGTCGCGGCGGCGGTGACGGACCTGGCCCTCGCGCCCGTGGTGCGGCACACCCCGTTCGCCAACGCCTACCGGATCATCGCGCGAAAGCCGAAGTCGTAGCCGAAGCCGAAGTCGTAGCCGTAGCACCGTGCCCGGGGGGCTCATCCCCGCAGGACGACCGCCTGTCCCGCCACCACCAGCAGCACCTGTTCGCACTCCCGCGCGAACGCCGTGTTCAGCCGCCCGAGTTCGTCCCGGTACCGGCGGCCGGACGCGGTCGCGGGCACGATGCCCGAGCCGACCTCGTTGGACACGGCGACCACCGTCCGCCGTGCCCCGCGCACCGCGTCCGTCAGCTCCCGCGTCCGGTCCCGCAGCGCCCGTTCCCCGCCGTCCGCCCACTCCGCGTCGTCCCACGCCCCTACGGCGTCCATCGCGTCCGTCAGCCACAGCGACAGACAGTCGACCAGCAGCGGCGGCCCGTCGTCCTTCAGCAGCGGCACCAGGTCGCACGTCTCGACGGTCCGCCACGACCCCGGCCGCCGCTCCTGGTGCGCCGACACCCGCGCCGCCCACTCCGTGTCCCCGTTGCGTGTCCCGCCGGTCGCCACGTACAGCACCTCCGGGAACGACTCCAGCCGCCGTTCCGCCTCCACCGACTTGCCCGAGCGCGCCCCGCCCAGCACCAGCGTCCGCCGCGGTACGCCGGGCACGTCCTCGCGGGCGCCCACCTCCAGCGTGGTCCCGTCCGGTACGGCGCGCGCCCCGGCCGCCGCGAGCCGGCGCCGGGTCTCCGCGCCCGGCGGCACGTCGTGGTCCAGGTGGACGGCGACGACGTCCGTGGCCGGGCTCACCGCCCCCGTCTCCCGCAGCCTGGCCAGCGCGTCCGGCCGCCCCACGACGTCCAGCAGCACCATGGCGTACGGCTCGGCCGGCCCCTCGAGACCGGCCGGCGCCCCGCCCGGCGGCAGGTACAGCAGCCGCCGCCCGTCCGGTCCGGTCACCGCGTACCCGGTGCCGGGCGCGTCCAGCGCCACCGCCCGCACCCGATGCCCCGTCAGCAGCGCCAGCTCCCGCCCGTCCGGCACCCGTCCCGGCTGCGGCAGTCCGGCCGGCACCTCGAGAGCGGGGCCGTCGTGCGGGTGCGACAGCAGCACCTGGCGTACGCCGCCCGGCGAACGCCCCGCGCGGGCGGCCGCGAACGCGGTGCCCGGCGTGAGGTCGAGCAGCAGCGTCCCGTCCACGAGCAGCGAGGTGGCCGCCCGCGCGTCCGTGCCGAGCGCGGACGCGCACGCCGCGCAGGGACAGTCGGGGCGGGGCAGTCCCGCCGGGGCACCGGTGCCGAGCAGAGTCAGTTCCACGCCCCGATTCTCACCTGCCCCCACGGTGACTGCCCGTCCGACTACGCTTTGGGTCCGGTGTGATCACACTCTTGGGAGGCGTACATGGCGGCATGGACGTGGCGGTTCGAGAAGGCCGACGGGACGCAGGTCGAGCCCGCGGTGCCGCCGGAGGAGTTCCCCACGCAGGGGGATGCCGAGTCCTGGATCGGGGAGCACTGGAAGGCTCTGCTCGAGGGTGGTGCGGATCAGGTGCGGCTGCTGGAGGACACCACGGAGATCTACGGCCCGATGAGCCTCCACGCGGAAGAGGCGTGAGCTCGGAGGGCTGAGCGGAAGGGTTTCTCCGCCCCCGCCGCCCCTTCCTTCAAGGGGCGCCGCCCCTTCGACCCCGACGTGCGGGTGGGCGGGTGGTTGCTCGCGCAGTTCCCCGCGCTCCTGCAGGGGCGCGGGGTTGTGCCGACATGCGGTTCCGCCGCGTGGGCGCGAAGGGGCGGCTGGGGCGGAAAAGACTTGGGGTCAGCCTCGTTCCAGGGGCCGCGGTGTGGGGTCCGGTGTGCCGCCGAGCCAGTTCTCGACGGCCCGGCGGGGGCCGGACCAGCGGCGGTCGTGGCGGTAGGCACGCAGGATCGCGCGGGCGCGGGCACGCGGCCGGCGCCGGTAGAGGCGCCGGGCCCACAGCGATCCCGGCCGGGCCAGCCGCAGCGCCCCGATCACGGCGACGACCGGGATGATCACGCCGAAGACGGCGACCCGCGCCTTGCCCTTGCTCAGGGCGATCAGCGCGAACAGGAAGTTCGCGCCGATGCTCGCCGCGGCACCCGCGCGGTTCTGCAGCTCCTCCTGGGACAGGTCGTTGACACCGAACGGCACGAATCCGGCGAGCAGCAGCCCGACCAGCGCGGCGGTGAGGACGACCATCTCCACGCTCTTGCGCCCCGCCTCGGTCCAGTACACGTCGTCGAGGTGCAGGATGAGCGCGAACTCGTCCAGGACCAGCCCCGCGCCGATCCCGAACAGCACCGCGGCGAAGGCGGAGCCCAGCCCTTCCCCGCCGCTCGCCACCGCGCCGAAGCCACCGACGACCGTGAGGATGACGCCGGGCACCACATGGTGAATGTGCACCGAGCCCGCCGTGACATTGCCGAAGGGGCCCTTCCCGGCCCGGATCAGACGGGTGATGATCCGGGTGATCACGAAGGTGAGGACGAAGGCGGCGAGCGCGAGGAGCAGCGGAAGCTTGCCCGGCTCGATGATGTTCCGGTCCAGCCAATGTCCCATATCGGCACTTTATCCACAGCGGCCGTGGGCGCCCCGGTGACCGCCGGGTAATCTGCGCCGGTGCCCGCACCCCCCTCCCCCGCATCCGCCGCCGACGGCCTCCGCTTCGCCTTCGGCACCCTCACCGCGCTCCCGGTCCGGGTCACCCGCTGGGACCGGCCGGCCGCGCGCGCCGGAATGCTGTGCGCCCCGGCGGCCGGGCTGGCGGTCGGCGCCCTGGCCGCCGCCGCGGGGCTCCTGCTGCTGCTCCTCGGCGCGGGCGCGCCGCTCGCCGCCGTCGCCGCCGTCGCCGTACCGGCCGCCCTGACCCGCGGTCTGCACCTCGACGGGCTCGCCGACACCGCGGACGGACTCGGCAGCGCCAAGCCCGCCGAGGACGCGCTGCGGATCATGAAGCAGTCGGACATCGGCCCGTTCGGGGTGCTCACGCTCGTCCTCGTGCTGCTGGCCCAGGTGGCCGCGCTGGCGCAGGCGTACGGCCATGACGGGGCGCGGGGCGCGTTCGCCGCCGTCGTGTCGGCGGTCGTGGCGCGGCTGGCGCTCACCCTGGCCGCCCGCACCGGTGTGCCGCCGGCCCGCCCGGAGGGGCTGGGCGCGGCGGTCGCGGGGGTGGTGCCGGTGGCGGGCACGGTGGGCGTCGCGCTCGCGGTCACCGGGCTCGCGGCGGCCGGGGGCGCACTCCTGGGGGCGTACGACGTCCTGCGCGCCGTACTCGCGGTGGTCCTCGCCGTCGCCGTCGCCGAACTGCTGCTGCGGCACTGTGTCCGCCGTTTCGGCGGGGTCACGGGGGATGTGTTCGGCGGGCTCGCGGAGACGGCGGCGACGACCGCGCTCGTCGTCATGTCACTGGGCTGAGACCGCCTCGGGACCGGGCCGTCGTCACCGGACGAGGAACGCGGCGATCGCCGTGGCCACGCCGCTCGCCCCCGCCACGACCGCCAGGGCGACGCAGCGCGCCCTCAGCCGCCGGTAGCGGGTCTCGTACTCGGTGCGCAGTTCGGCCGCCCGGTCGCGGATCCGTACCAGTGCGGCCCGGGAGGCGGCGATCCGGTCGGCCCGGTACACGCGTTCCACCTCTTCGCGCTGCGCGGTCGTCAGCCACGGCAGCTCCCCGGCGAACCGGTGGGCCTGCCGCCGGGCCTCCTCGACCTCGGCGGCCCACAGAAGGTGGCCTTCGAGCCGGTTCCAGCCGAGGGCGCCGTCCTGACGGGGGTTCACACGCTCCTCCACGTTCCGGGCCGTGTTCTCATTGCTGCTTGTCGCCGGGGGCCACGGTCACGGAGGTCCGGGGACGGTTCTCGCTGTCGTCCAGCGCGGCGATGTCCGGGTGGTGCAGGTCGAACGCCGGGGACTCGCTGCGGACCCTCGGCAGGGTCAGGAAGTTGTGGCGCGGGGGCGGGCAGGAGGTCGCCCACTCCAGCGAACGGCCGTAGCCCCAGGGGTCGTCGACGCCGACCGGCTTGCCGTACTTGGCCGTCTTCCAGACGTTGTACATGAACGGCAGCATCGACATGCCCAGCAGGAACGAGGCGATCGTCGAAACCGTGTTCCCGTGACGTGGAAGTCCAGCGGCGGCGAGGCCAGCAGGACGCCGGTCAGACCGCCGAAGAGGAAGGTGACCAGGAAGCCCAGCGCCCACAGCATCGGCGTCTCGAAGGAGAGACTGCCCTTCCACATGGTGCCGATCCAGTTGAAGAACTTCACCCCGGTGGGCACCGCGATCAGGAACGTCATGAAGGAGAAGAACGGCAGCAGCACCGCACCGGTGGGGAACATGTGGTGCGCCCACACCGTCGCCGACAGACCCGCGATCGCGATGGTCGCGCCGACCAGGCCCATGTAACCGAAGATCGGCGTGCGGGAGAAGACCGGGATGACCTCGGTGATGATGCCGAAGAACGGCAGCGCGATGATGTACACCTCGGGATGGCCGAAGAACCAGAACAGGTGCTGCCACAGGATCGGCCCGCCGTTGGCCGCGTCGAAGATGTGCGCGCCGAACTTGCGGTCCGCCTCCAGGGCGAACAGCGCGGCGGCCAGCACCGGGAAGGCGAGCAGGACCAGCACACCGGTCAGCAGCACGTTCCAGGTGAAGATCGGCATGCGGAACATCGTCATGCCGGGCGCGCGCATGCAGATGCGCGGGAACGCCACATCCGGCGCGCCGATCTGCAGCGGCATGATCCAGTTGGCGAAACCGGCGAACAGCGGCGTCGCGAACATCAGCAGCATGATCGCGCCGTGCATCGTGAACGACTGGTTGTACTGCTCGTTCGAGACGACCTGCAGGCCCGGCCGGGCCAGCTCGGCGCGCATCACCAGCGCCAGGATCCCGCCCAGCAGGAAGAACCCGAACGACGTCGCCAGATACAGCGTGCCGATCGTCTTGTGGTCCGTGGTCGTCAGCCACTTGACGACGACCTCGCCACGCCTCTGACGCCGCACCGGCAGCTCGTCCTCGTAGGTCTCCTCGTGGAACGAGCCCACTGTGCTCTTGTCCGCCACTGTCCAAGTCCTCCTATGGGCCCGGGGAGAGTTCCGAAGGCAGCATGACGGGACGATTCCCCGTTGTGCCCGAAATGGGACACAGTGGCGCACTTTCCACTCGGCAATCGGGTGAGGCCGGGTTTTCCGCCCCGTGAGATCGCGGGACGGTGCCGGGCCCGGCCTCCGCTCCCTCGCCTACCGGACGGCGGACACGCCGGTGACGGGACCGGGCCTCAGCAGGCCTGGAGCCACGCGTCCAGTTCGTACTTCTTGAGCAGGGAACTCAGCCCCAGCCGGCGGGAGTCGGCGCAGAAGCGGTCGGTGGTCAGCTCGTACTCGACGTGGAAGACGGCCTTGTCCGCCTCGACGAACGGGGTCAGCTCGGCGCACTCGCCGTACTGGGCGCACTGCTCGTTGACCGCGAAGTCGAAGTCGTCCACCAGTTCGGGGATCTGGTCGAGGTCGTTCTTCAGGCCGACGGCCATGCCGCGCTCGTGGGCGAGCCGGGCGATCAGCCGGTTGTAGCGGAGCTGGTCACCGGCGGTGAGCGGGAACCCGGTGCGGTTGCGGTAGCCGTCCATGTTGTCCGGCTCCACCGCGTCGAAGCCCTTCTCCCGGCACATGTCGAGGCGTTCCGCCATGAGCGGCTCCAGGACGTCGGTACGGCGGATGTCGAGCCAGCGCTCGCCCTCCCAGCCGTTGCCGCGGCCGATCACCGACTTCGGGAAGTCGTCGGCGTCCGGGCGGAAGTCCTCCCAGGCGCCGGTGGAGAGGTAGCAGATGACCTTCCGGCCGTCGCGGTGCAGCTTCGCGACCGTCTCCTCCGAGTGGTCGAAGCCGTCGATGTCGTAGACCGGGACGTCGACGGAGGTGTCGAGCCGTCCGCTGAGCTGCCACTGCCAGGCGGTGCCGGCCCGGGGCCGCCAGCGGTCGCCGGCCGGTGTCCTCGCGGCGTCGTCGGCGCCGGCACCGGGTCCGGGTCCGGCCGTACAGGCCGCCAGCAGCAGGGCGAGCAGCGGAAGAAGGAGGAAGGGTCGTCTCACCGGGCGGTCTCCAGAACGGGCGGCGGTGTGGTCGGCACCGCGGGCGGTACACAGGAACCTCAAGGATCATCGTCGCCGTCCCCGGGTACGACGGCGGGGTACGGGAAACGGCCACGGCGCCACCGTGAGGTGAACGCCCGCAGGAGCGAGCGAACGCTCACACGCGCGTAGGCTCGTGCCGAGTGTCCGCCGCCCGGGGACGACCCCGACGGCACCGCGCCCGTATGTCGGAACTAGGGTCGGCTGCCGGGCCCGGTCGACCCACACCTTTCGGCCACCGCAACTTCACATCGGAAGCGAGATTTCACCACCGTGACTGCTCTCACTCTCAGCACCGCCGCGGTCCCCGGCCTGCGGGCCGACGCGATCGTGATCGGTGTCGCCAAGGGCTCCACGTCAGAGCCGGGAGGTCCCGTCGTCGCACCGGGCGCCGAGGCCGTGGACCAGGCGTACGACGGCGGACTCGCCGGCGTCCTGGAGACCCTCGGCGCGTCCGGTGCCGAGGGCGAGGTGACGAAGCTCCCCGCGCCGGCCGGCTTCAAGGCGCCGCTCGTGGTGGCGGTGGGCCTCGGCACCCAGCCCGAGGAGGACGCCGGCTACGACGCCGAGGCGCTGCGCAAGGCGGCCGGTGTGGCCGCCCGTGCCCTCGCCGGCTCCAAGAAGGCCGCGTTCGCCCTGCCCCTGACGGACGCCGCCGACGCCGGCGCGGTCGCCGAGGGCGTGCTGCTGGGCGCGTACTCCTTCGACGCCTACAAGGAGAACGGCAAGAACGGCAAGGCGCCGCTCGCCGAGGCCGCGCTGCTCGGCGGCAAGCCCCGCGACAAGGCGTACAAGGCCGCGGTCGAGCGCGCCACCGCCGTCGCCGAGGAGCTGAACCGCGCCCGCGACCTGATCAACACGCCGCCGAACGACCTCAACCCCGAGGCGTTCGCGGCCATCGCCCAGGCGGCGGCCAAGGAGCACGGCATCAAGGTGCAGGTGCTCGACGAGAAGGCCCTGACCAAGGGCGGTTACGGCGGCATCCTCGGCGTCGGCGCCGGGTCGGCGTCGGGGCCGCGGCTGGTGAAGCTGTCGTACACCTCGTCCAAGGCGAAGAAGCACCTCGCGCTGGTCGGCAAGGGCATCACCTACGACTCGGGCGGCATCTCGCTGAAGCCGGCCGGCCACAACGAGACGATGAAGTGCGACATGAGCGGTGCCGCCGCCGTGTTCGCCGCGGTCGTCGCCGCCGCGCGCCTCGGCCTCGAGGTCAACGTGACCGGCTGGCTGGCGCTGGCCGAGAACATGCCGTCCGGCTCGGCGACGCGCCCGGGTGACGTGCTGCGCATGTACAGCGGCAAGACGGTGGAGGTGCTCAACACGGACGCCGAGGGCCGGCTGGTCCTCGCGGACGCGCTGTGGGCGGCCTCGCAGGAGAAGCCGGACGCGATCGTGGACGTCGCGACGCTGACCGGGGCGATGGTGCTGGCGCTGGGCAGCCGGACGTTCGGGATCATGGCGAACGACGACGCGTTCCGCTCCGCGGTGCTCGAGGCGGCGGAGGAGGCCGGCGAGCCGGCGTGGCCGATGCCGCTGCCGGAGCACCTGCGCAAGGGCATGGACTCGGCGACCGCCGACATCGCCAACATGGGTGAGCGGATGGGCGGCGGGCTGGTCGCGGGCCTCTTCCTGCGCGAGTTCGTGGGCGAGGGGATCACCTGGGCGCACCTGGACATCGCCGGGCCGGCGTTCAACGAGGGCGGGCCGTTCGGGTACACGCCGAAGGGCGGGACGGGGTCGGCCGTCCGCACGCTGGTGCGGGTTGCCGAGCTGGCGGCTTCGGGGGATCTCGGCTAGGAGTTGCTCCTGGGCGCGCCCAAGGGGCCGGAAGTGCGGGGAATTGCGCGACTGCGGGTCCGTTGTGGCCGGTCGCGCAGTTCCCCGCGCCCCTTTCGGGCCGGCTGCGGCCGGCCCCTCCTGGCAGACGCCGCCCGCCGGACGCGCCCCTTCAGGGGCGCGGGGAACTGCGCGAACAACCCCCGCCCACCCGCACGTGCGAGACCGAGGGGCAGCGCCCCCTCGGAGGCGCGGGCAGGCCCCGCCCGCCCGGGCGTCCGGGGGCGAAGGGGCACCCCCCTTGGGGAACGTGGGGTGTCTCACACCACGGCCCGGCGTCTCGTTCGGGTCCCGCAGGTGCGAAGATGGGGCTCGGCAGGACAGGGCCCCACCTAAGGGCCGAGAACATAGAGCGGCCGGACACCAGCCGCCGACCGGTCACTGGAGACCGGCGTGGCGCACATGCATGGAGGACGTGACGTGGCGAACGACGCCAGCACCGTTTTCGACCTAGTGATTCTCGGCGGTGGAAGCGGTGGCTACGCCGCGGCCCTGCGCGGGGCGCAGCTGGGCCTGGACGTCGCCCTGATCGAGAAGAACAAGCTCGGCGGCACCTGCCTGCACAACGGCTGCATCCCCACCAAGGCCCTGCTGCACGCGGGCGAGATCGCCGACCAGGCCCGCGAGAGCGAGCAGTTCGGCATCAAGGCGTCCCTCGAGGGCGTCGACATGGCGGGCGTGCACAAGTACAAGGACGACGTGATCGCCGGCCTGTACAAGGGCCTGCAGGGTCTGGTCGCCTCCCGCAAGATCACCTACATCGAGGGTGAGGGCCGGCTGTCCTCCCCCACCTCCGTCGACGTGAACGGCCAGCGCGTCCAGGGCCGCCACGTCCTGCTGGCGACCGGCTCCGTACCGAAGTCGCTGCCGGGCCTGGAGATCGACGGCAACCGGATCATCTCCTCCGACCACGCCCTCGTCCTGGACCGCGTGCCGAAGTCCGCGATCATCCTGGGCGGCGGCGTCATCGGCGTCGAGTTCGCCTCCGCGTGGAAGTCCTTCGGCGCCGACGTCACGATCGTCGAGGGCCTCAAGCACCTCGTCCCGGTCGAGGACGAGAACAGCTCCAAGCTGCTGGAGCGCGCCTTCCGCAAGCGGGGCATCAAGTTCAACCTGGGCACCTTCTTCCAGAAGGCCGAGTACACCCAGGACGGTGTCAAGGTCACCCTCGCCGACGGCAAGGAGTTCGAGGCCGAGGTCCTGCTCGTCGCCATCGGCCGCGGCCCGGTCTCGCAGGGCCTGGGCTACGAGGAGCAGGGCGTCGCCATGGACCGCGGCTACGTCCTGGTCGACGAGTACATGCGCACCAACGTGCCGACCATCTCCGCCGTCGGTGACCTCGTCCCGACCCTCCAGCTCGCGCACGTCGGCTTCGCCGAGGGCATCCTGGTGGCGGAGCGTCTGGCCGGTCTGAAGACCGTTCCGATCGACTACGACGGTGTCCCGCGGGTGACGTACTGCCACCCGGAGGTCGCCTCCGTCGGCGTCACCGAGGCCAAGGCCAAGGAGATCTACGGCGCGGACAAGGTCGTCTCCATCAAGTTCCCCCTCGGTGGCAACGGCAAGAGCCGCATCCTGAAGACCGCCGGCGAGATCAAGCTGGTCCAGGTCAAGGACGGGGCCGTGGTCGGCGTCCACATGGTCGGCGACCGTATGGGCGAGCAGGTCGGCGAGGCGCAGCTGATCTACAACTGGGAGGCGCTGCCGGCCGAGGTGGCCCAGCTCATCCACGCCCACCCGACGCAGAACGAGGCGCTCGGCGAGGCCCACCTGGCGCTGGCCGGCAAGCCGCTCCACATGCACGACTGACCGCTTCGGTCTTCGGGCGCGACGACACAGACTTCCGCACTTTTAAAGGAGCAACCGAAACCATGGCGGTTTCCGTAACCCTTCCGGCGCTCGGCGAGAGCGTCACCGAGGGCACTGTCACCCGCTGGCTGAAGGCCGAGGGTGAGCGCGTCGAGGCCGACGAGCCGCTGCTCGAGGTCTCCACCGACAAGGTCGACACCGAGATCCCGGCCCCCGCCTCGGGCGTGCTGTCCTCCATCAAGGTCGCCGAGGACGAGACGGTCGAGGTCGGCGCCGAGCTGGCGCTGATCGACGACGGCACCGGCGCCCCTGCGGCCGAGCAGGCCCCGGCCGCCGAGCAGGCCGCCCCGCCGGCTCCCGCCCCGGAGCCGCAGGCCCAGCCCTCCACCGAGCAGGCCGCCCCGGCCCCGGCGCCCACCGCCGAGGCCACGGCCGGCGGCGGCTCCGCCCAGGGCACGGACGTGGTCCTGCCCGCGCTCGGCGAGTCCGTCACCGAGGGCACCGTCACCCGCTGGCTGAAGTCGGTCGGTGACACCGTCGAGGCCGACGAGCCGCTGCTGGAGGTGTCGACGGACAAGGTCGACACCGAGATCCCCGCCCCCGCGTCCGGCACGCTGCTGGAGATCGTGGTCGGCGAGGACGAGACGGCCGAGGTCGGCGCCAAGCTCGCCGTCATCGGCGAGGCGGGTGCCGCTCCGGCCGCCGCCCAGGCCCCGGCCGCCCCCGAGGCCCCGGCGCAGCCCGCCCCGGCTCCGGCTCCCGCCCCGGCCGCTCCGGCTCCGGCTCCGGCTCCGGCTCCGCAGCAGGCCGCCCCGGCGCCCGCTCCGGCCCCGGCCGCCCCGGCTCCGGCCCCGCAGGCGCCCGCGGCCCCGGTCGCTCCGGCGCCCGCCCCGGCCCCGGCTGCCGCTCCGGCCGCTCCGGCCGCCGCCCAGGCCACGGACGAGGGCGCCTACGTGACCCCGCTGGTGCGCAAGCTCGCCGCCGAGAACGGCGTCGACCTGTCCGCCGTCAAGGGCACCGGCGTCGGCGGCCGCATCCGCAAGCAGGACGTCATCGCCGCCGCCGAGGCCGCGAAGGCCGCCGCCCCGGCCCCGGCCGCCGCGGCGGCTCCCGCCGCGAGGAAGGCCCCGGCCCTGGAGGCCTCCCCGCTGCGCGGCCAGACCGTGAAGATGCCGCGGATCCGCAAGGTCATCGGCGACAACATGGTCAAGGCCCTGCACGAGCAGGCCCAGCTGTCCTCGGTGGTCGAGGTCGACGTCACCCGTCTGATGAAGCTGCGCGCCCGTGCCAAGGACGCGTTCGCGGCGCGTGAGGGCGTCAAGCTCTCCCCGATGCCGTTCTTCGTCAAGGCCGCGGCCCAGGCGCTGAAGGCGCACGCGCCGATCAACGCCAAGATCAACGAGGCCGAGGGGACCATCACCTACTTCGACACCGAGAACATCGGTATCGCGGTGGACTCCGAGAAGGGCCTGATGACCCCGGTCATCAAGAACGCCGGTGACCTCAACATCGCCGGTATCGCCAAGGCCACGGCCGACCTGGCGGGCAAGGTCCGGGCCAGCAGGATCAGCCCGGACGAGCTGGCCGGCGCGACCTTCACCATCTCCAACACCGGTTCGCGCGGTGCGCTGTTCGACACGATCATCGTGCCCCCGGGCCAGGTCGCGATCCTCGGCATCGGTGCCACGGTCAAGCGTCCGGCCGTCATCGAGACCGAGGAGGGTACGGTCATCGGCGTCCGCGACATGACCTACCTGACCCTCTCCTACGACCACCGCCTGGTGGACGGTGCCGATGCGGCCCGTTACCTGACGGCGGTCAAGGCGATCCTGGAGGCCGGCGAGTTCGAGGTCGAGCTCGGCCTGTAGGCGTCGTCCGTCGAGGCAGACGCCCGTGCCCCCACCCGGAGTTCTCGGGTGGGGGCACGGGCGTGTGGGGGGCGTGGGCCCGTGTTCCGGTCGGCAGGGATCACGCCGGCGGCTGCGGGGTGACCGGGGTCCACGGGTCGTTGCACACGAGCTGGTTGCCGGGGACGCTGCAGAACGTCTCGACCACCGTGCCGGTGGTGGTGATCACCTGGACGTTCAGCGTGTTCCCCTGCTCGGTCACCGTGATGCTGCAGGCGTTCGTCGGGGCGTCCTGGTTGTCCGACAGGTCCGACCAGGTGTACGGGGCCGGGTCCGCCTGGAGGTCCCGGGTGCCGACCCTGATGTCACTGTCGGGGTTGATGACGCCGGTGTACTGCTGTGAGCCGCGGTTGTAGCTGTCGATACTCACGCACGGCCCGGGAGGACCAGAGGGGCCGGGAGGACCGGAAGGCCCAGGAGGACCAGAAGGGCCAGGAGGACCGGAAGGCCCAGGAGGACCAGAAGGGCCAGGAGGACCGGAAGGCCCAGGAGGACCAGAAGGGCCAGGAGGACCAGAAGGCCCAGGAGGACCAGAGGGGCCAGGAGGACCGGAAGGCCCAGGAGGACCGGAAGGCCCAGGAGGACCGGGGGGTCCAGAGGGGCCGGGAGGGCCGGGTTCGCCCTTACAGGGGTCGTAGTGGCCGTAGCCGCACTTGCCGGGGTCGGGCCCGTCCCCGCCGAGGCCGGTGACCGCCGCGACACCGGCCGGCGAAACACCGAGCAGCGCGACGGCGAAGACCATCGCGCCGCCCAGTCGAAGGCCGCGTCGTCGGGCGGAGACCCACGGGCGCGAGAGTCCGGGCCATTTGGCTCGCGTCATCGTCGTTCATGTCCCGTCTGATCCGAGGGAAAAGTGCAGGATCATTTTTTGGAACGGCCGACTCATCCGCGACTCGTCACGCACATCACTGGTCCGATGACCATATAAAGCCACCTGGTCAGCGCAGCGAGGACCGCGTGTAAGTCTCGTCTCACCTGGGCGAAAGCTCCCCTGTGCGCCCCTCCCGGGCGGGTCGGTCGCCGTATTGTCTAAGCGTCAAAGCCCCCCGGGGGCCCGTGGGCCCCGCTAAGGAGCCCGTCATGACCGCGCCCGTCGTCCACTCGCTGCGCGAACAGATCCGCGAGCACATCCTGGAAGGGATCATCAGCGGACGCTGGCAGCCGGGCGAGCGGATCGTGGAGCGGCGGATCGCGACCGAGCTGGAGGTCAGCCAGACGCCCGTACGGGAGGCGCTGCGCGAGCTGGAGTCGCTGCGGCTGATCGAGTCGGCGCCCAACAAGGGCGTACGGGTGCGGAACCTCACGGCGGCCGACCTGGAGGAGAGTTACCCGGTGCGGGCCGGTCTCGAGGCGATCGCGGCGGAGCTGGCCGCGGGGCGGCTGGCGGAGGACTGCTCGGCGCTGGAGCCGCACGTCGCCGCGCTGTACGAAGCCGACCGGCTGTCCGACGGGACGGGGCAGGTGCGGCATACCGTGGGATTTCACCGGGAGTTGGTGCGGGCGGCCGGGAACTCGGTGCTGCTGCACACGTGGGAGGGGCTGGGGATCGAGGTGTTCACCGCGTTGTCGATACGGTGGCTGGGGACGGTGCAGCAGTCCTATGCGGAGGAGCACGAGGAGCTGGTCGCCGCGTTCCGGCGGCGGGATCCGTTGATCGCGGATCTGGTCAAGGCGCATGTGCTGGGGTGTGCGCCTCGGGCGTGACGCCGGGGGTTTTCTCGCCCCCGCCGCCCCTTCCCTCCCCCACTCTCGGCTTCGCTCGAGCGGGAGGTACTCCCATCGTCCCTGGGGGCTTCGCCCCCAGACCCCCTTCGCGCCCACGCGGCCGAGCCGCCCGGGCTCTTCTGCGCGTACGCCTCCTCACCTGCGCAAACACCCCGACCGGGCAGTCACCCCGTGCCACCGCCGAAGGCACGCGGTGCCTACTTTCTCGGGATTGAGAGATTTTGCCCCTCAACCCTTTGATCGATCATCGATCAGGGAGTTACAGTCGCCAGCGGGCTTGCACCCGAGCCCTCCGCCCTGTCCTGCCAAAGACACAAGGGCACCCCCCTTCGACTGAGGAAGGCGGCGACATGACGACCGACCCCAACGCCATCCAGCCGAGCGAGCTCGACCAGCTCCCGGACCGCGACCCCGAGGAGACCGCCGAGTGGCAGGCCTCCCTGGACGCCGTCACCAAGGCGGCCGGGCCGCACCGTGCCGCGTACCTGATGCGCCGCACGCTGGAGCGTGCCGAGGGAGCCGGCCTCGCGCTGCCGAAGCTCCTCGAGACGGACTACGTCAACACCATCCCCACCGCCGCCGAGCCCTCCGTGGACGGCGACGAGACGCTGGAGCAGCGGATCACCGCCTGGAACCGCTGGAACGCGGCGGCCATGGTGACCCGCGGCAGCAAGTACGGCGTCGGCGGCCACATCGCCACCTTCGCCTCCGCGGCCTGGCTCTACGAGACCGGCTTCAACCACTTCTTCCGCGGCAAGGAGGGTGACGGCTCCGGCGACCAGCTCTACATCCAGGGCCACGCCTCCCCCGGCATCTACGCCCGCGCCTTCCTCGACGGCCGGATCGGCGAGCAGCAGCTCGACAACTTCCGCCGCGAGGCCGGCGGCAACGGCCTGCCGTCGTACCCGCACCCGCGCCGCCTGCCCTGGCTGTGGGAGTTCCCCACCGTCTCCATGGGCCTCGGGCCGATCTCCGCGATCTACCAGGCGCGCTTCAACCGCTACCTGACCAGCCGCGGCATCAAGGACGTCTCCGACTCCCACGTCTGGGCGTTCCTCGGCGACGGCGAGATGGACGAGCCCGAGTCGACGACCGCGCTCACCCTCGCCTCCCGCGAGCGGCTCGACAACCTGACCTTCGTCATCAACTGCAACCTGCAGCGCCTCGACGGTCCGGTCCGCGCCAACTTCAAGATCGTGCAGGAGCTGGAGGCCCAGTTCCGCGGCGCCGGCTGGAACGTCATCAAGACGCTCTGGGGCACGGCGTGGGACGAGCTGTTCCGGCTCGACACCACCGGCGCCCTCGTACGACGCCTCCGCGAGGTGCCCGACGCGCAGGTGCAGACGTACCAGACGCGCGACGCCGCCTACATCCGCGAGGACTTCTTCGGCAAGGACCCGGCGCTCGTCGAGATGGCGAAGCTGCTGAGCGACGACAAGATCCTCGAGTGCTTCCACCTCTCGCGCGGCGGCCACGAGTCCCGCAAGGTGTACGCCGCGTACAAGGCCGCGCTCGCCCACAAGGGCGCGCCGACCGTGATCCTGGCGCAGACCGTCAAGGGTCACACCCTCGGTGAGGGCTTCGCCTCCAAGAACGCCAACCACCAGATGAAGAAGCTGACGGTGGACGAGTTCAAGGCGATGCGCGACCGGCTGGAACTGCCGATCCCGGACTCCCTGTTCGTCGACGGCCAGGTCCCCTACGTCCACCCGGGCGCCGACTCCCCCGAGGTCCGCTACCTCCAGGAGCGCCGTGCCGCCCTCGGCGGTCCGGCCCCGGCCCGCCGCGTGCACCCGGTCGCGCCGCTGCCGCAGCCGGCCGACAAGGCGTTCGCCGCCTTCGACAAGGGCTCCGGCTCGCAGAACGTGGCCACCACCATGGCCTTCGTCCGCCTGGTCAAGGACCTGGTCCGCGACAAGGAGACCGGCAAGCGCTGGGTGCCGATCGTCCCCGACGAGGCGCGCACCTTCGGCATGGAGAGCCTCTTCCCGTCCCTCGGCATCTACTCGCCGATGGGCCAGACGTACGAGCCGGTCGACCGCGACCAGCTCATGTACTACAAGGAAGCCAAGAACGGCCAGATCTTCAACGAGGGCATCACCGAGGCCGGTGCCATGGCCGAGTTCGTCGCCGCCTCGACGTCGTACGCGACGCACGGCGAGACGATGATCCCGTTCTACATCTACTACTCGATGTTCGGCTGGCAGCGCACCGGCGACCAGATGTGGCAGCTCGGCGACCAGCTCGGCCGCGGCTTCCTCGTCGGCGCCACGGCCGGCCGCACCACGCTGACGGGCGAGGGCCTGCAGCACGCCGACGGCCACTCGCCGGTCATCGCGGCGACCAACCCGGCGGCCCTGACGTACGACCCGGCGTTCGCGTACGAGATCGGCGTCATCGTCAAGGAGGGTCTGCGCCGGATGTTCGGCGAGGCCCTGCCCGGCGAGGACCAGAACGTCTTCTACTACCTGACGGTCTACAACGAGCCGCTGCCGCAGCCCGCCAAACCGCAGGCGGCCGGCATCGACGAGGGCATCGTCAAGGGCCTGTACCGCTTCAACACGGCGGAGACGGCCGGGCTGTCCCCGGCGGCCAACGCCCCGCGGATCCAGCTGCTCGGCTCCGGTACGGCGATCCACTGGGCGCTGAAGGCGCAGAAGCTGCTCGCCGAGGAGTGGGGCGTGGCCGCCGACGTGTGGTCCGCCACCTCGTGGACCGAGCTGCGCCGGGACGCCATGGAGGCGGACGAGGCGCTGCTGCGCGGCGAGGACCGGGTGCCGTTCGTCCGGCAGGCGCTCCAGGGCGCCGAGGGTCCGGTCCTCGCGGTCTCCGACTACATGCGCCAGGTCCCGGACCAGATCGCGCAGTGGGTCGAGCAGGACTACTCGTCGCTGGGCGCCGACGGCTTCGGCCTGTCGGACACCCGTGACGCGGCCCGCCGCCACTTCGGCGTGGACGCCGAGTCCATCGTCGTCGCGGCCCTGGCCCAGCTCGCCCGCCGTGGTGAGGTCCAGGCGGCCTCGGTGAAGGAAGCGCGCGAGAAGTACGGCCTGTGACGGCCTGACCGCGCAGGAGGCCCCCGCCCACCCCGGGCGGGGGCTTCTTGCATGATGGGCGCATGCGCGCTGCCCGGCTGATCAAGATGGTGTTGCTGCTCCAGTCCCGGCCCTCCATGACCGCCGCCGAGCTGGCGGGGGAGCTGGAGGTGTCGGAGCGGACGGTCACCCGGGACGCGCAGGCGCTGTCGGAGGCCGGGGTGCCGGTGTACGCGGACCGGGGGCGGATCGGCGGCTACCGGCTGGTCGGCGGGTACCGGACGCGGCTGACGGGGCTGGCGCGCGGGGAGGCGGAGGCGCTGTTCCTGTCCGGGGTGCCGGGGGCGCTGCGCGAGATGGGGCTGGAGGACGCGGCGTCGGCGGCCCGGCTGAAGGTGTCGGCGGCCTTGTCGCCGTCCCTGCGGGACGCCCCCCGTACGGCGGCGCAGCGGTTCCATCTGGACGCGCCGAACTGGTTTCACGAGCCGGACACGCCCGGGCTGCTGCCGGCGGTCGCGGACGCGGTGTGGGACGACCGGCGGGTCACCGCCCGGTACCGGCGTGACGGCGGCGAGGTGGAGCGGGAGCTGGAGCCGTACGGGCTCGTGCTCAAGGCGGGGGTCTGGTACCTGTGTGCGCGGGTGGCCGGGCAGGGGTCCTTCCGGGTGTACCGGATCGACCGGTTCACGGCGGTGGAGGCGGGCGCGGAGCGTTTCGAGCGGGCGGAGGACTTCGATCTGCCGGCGTTCTGGGACGAGCGGGCGAAGCAGTTCGCGCGGTCGATCCTGCGGGCGGAGGTCGTGGTGCGGCTGTCGGCGGAGGGGGTGCGCCGGCTGCCGCACGCCATGGACGCGGTCGCGGCGCGGGAGGCGTTGGCGCGGGCGGGGGAGCCGGAGGGGGACGAGTGGGTGACGGTGACCCTGCCGGTGGAGTCCGAGGAGGTCGCCCGCGAACAGCTGACGGCGCTGGGGGCGGAGGTGGAGGTGCTGGCGCCTCCGTCCCTGCGGGAGCGGTTCGCGGCGGAGGCGGCGCGGCTGGCGGAGCTGTACGGGTTGTGAGAAGGGGGGCCTTTTCGATTCCCTGGTGCGGGGATGGGGTGCCCTCCGGGGATTTCGCCCCCGCCGCCCCTTCCCTCCCCCCACTCTCGGCTTCGCTCGAGCGGGAAGTACCCCCATCGTCCCTGGGGGCTTTGCCCCCAGACCCCCGTGCGCAGTTCCCCGCGCCCCTGTGTGCGCTGCGGGTGCGTCCGTGGGGCGTAGGGTCGATGCTTGACTTCGTGATGGACGAGACGGAGTTCTGGGAGCTGGTGGACGCCGCCCGTGAGGACGCCGGGGGTGATCCGGAGGAGCAGGCCGATCTGCTGGTGGAGCGGCTGCTGCGGCTGGACCCGGAGGCGGTCCTGGACTTCGCCCGTCACTTCGAGTCCCGGTACCACCGCGCCTACCACTGGGATCTGTGGGGCGCCGCCTGGGTGCTGCTGGACGGGGCGAGCGACGACGCCTTCGACTACTTCCGGTGCTGGCTGATCGGCCAGGGCCGGGAGGTGTTCGAGGGGGCGCTGCACGACCCGGACGCGCTGGCCGATCTGCTGGACGAGTTCGACGAGGAGGTCGACGGCGACGGCGAGGACCTCGGTTACGCCGCGGACGAGGCGTACGAGCAGCTCACCGGGACGGTGGCGCCCGACCTCGACCTGCCCCCGGCCCCCGCGGAGCCGGAGGGCACGCCGCTCGACTTCGAGAACCAGGCCCTGCTCGCCGAACGCTACCCGCGGCTGTGGGAGCGGTTCGGGGGCTGAGCGGCGGGCCGGTTCACAGGCGCCGGTGGGGGCACGGCGCGTGGCGCAGGGGCGCGGCGTTGGCCTGCATGAGGGCGGCGGCGGTGTGGGCCGTGGGGCCCAGGACGACGGCGGCGGCGGCGCACAGGGCCGTCCAGGGGCGGCGCAGGGCGTCCGCCCAGGTGGTACTTCGGTCGGGTGTGTCGTTCATGGGGCCTGCTCTTCGTTCCGTGTGTTCCTTGTGTCGTTGTCGTTCCGTACGGCGGTCCGGGTGTCGTCGGGCAGGGTGTCCCCGGTCCCGCGGCCCTGGAGGCGGGCCGCCAGGGACCTGATCTCCGGGAGGCGGGCCCTGAGCGCGGCGCCCGGGCAGTCGGTCATGTAGCCGTCGCTGTGGCCGGCGACCGTGGGCAGGACGGCGGTGGTGCCGGCCGCGTAGCGGCTGCCGCCGTTGCTGGAGACCAGCCGGACGTCGGCGCGCGGGTCGGTGCCGGACGTGCCGAGTTTCCAGGCGGCCACGGCGGCGATCGCGCGCAGCATCTCCCGCGGCACCTCGACCCCCTCGGTGAAGGTGCCGAGGGCGGCGATCCCGGTGGTGCGGTGGTTGAAGCCCTGGGTGTGGGCGCCGGTGACGGGGCGGTCGGTGCCGCCCGCGCGGCCCTCGTAGACGGTGCCGCAGCGGTCGACGACGAAGTTGTAGCCGAGGTCGTCCCAGTCGCGGGCGCCGGTCTGGCCCTCGTACAGGGCCCGGATGATGCCGGGGGCGTCGGCGCAGTCGTAGCCGTTGGGCGAGTCGGTGTGGTGGACGAAGACGGCGACGACCTCGTCGTCGTAGCGCGGCGGCGGCTGGTCCCGCTCGGCTTCGCCCAGCCAGACGGAGCGGGGTACGACGGCCGGCGCCGGCGCCCGGTGGGCGGCCGCGGTCCGTGCGGCGCTGCGCGCGGCGGAGTCCTCGGCGGCGTGCTCGACGCCGTAGGCGCACAGCACCAGGGCGACCGCGGCGGCCACGCCCGGCAGACAGCCGAGCGGCGCCGTGACGGCCCGTGGCGGGCGCGGGGAGCCGGGCCCGCCGTGTATCCGGGGGGAGCGGTGTCTCCGCGCTCCGCGCGGTCTCCTGGGGACACGCATGAGCCCACTGTGGGCCGGTCCGCCCCCGTCCGCGATCCGTACTGCGCCACCCGGTGGAACCATCGCCTCGGTCCGGGACGTTTTCCCCGGTACACGCGCGCGTGGCCGCATTTCCGCGGCCGTCGCGCGCGCGTGGCTGATCACCGGGCCCCTCCCCCACGTACTGATGGGCCGGTGGTCCCGAGAGAGAGGCGGCGTGCGTGGACCTGCTCGACATCCTGCTGTTGCTGGTGGTCCTGGCCTACGCGGCGTCCGGTTACCGGCGCGGACTGCTGGCGGGCTGCGTCTCGCTGGCCGGTTTCGTGGGCGGTGCGGTCGTGGGCGTGTGGATCCTGCCGTGGGTGATGGACCTGGTGACGCCGGGGACGACCCGGGCGACGGTGACGGCCGTCTTCACGGTGCTGCTGCCGGCCGTGACGGGCCATGAGCTGGCGGGGCGGCTGGCGCTCAGACTGCGGCGGGAGCTGGACCGGGGCCCGCTGCGGGTGGCGGACGGGGTCGGCGGGGCGGCGGCCAACTCGGTGGCCGTGCTGATCGTGGCGTGGGTGGTGGCGAGCGTGCTGGGCGCCTCCTCCTCCCCGCTGGTGACGTCGGCGATCCGGGACTCGCGGCTGCTGGGCACGGTGCAGGACGCGATGCCGGACACCACCCCGGGCTGGTTCTCCCGGGCCACGACGGCGCTGACCGAGGCGGGTTTCCCGCAGGTCTTCAACCCGTTCGAGAACGAGTCGACCGCCGAGGTCGCCGCGCCCACCGGCGACAGCGTCACCGCCGCCGCCACCCGGGCGGCGCGGCTCGGCACGGTGAAGGTCGAGGGCGTGACGGGCCTCCAGGGCCGCGAGGGCAGCGGCTTCGTGTACGCGACGGAGCACGTGATGACCAACGCCCATGTGGTGGCCGGCATCGACGAGCCGACCGTGCGCGTGGGCGGGGTGGGGCGGACGTACGCGGCACGGGTGGTGCTCTTCGACCCGCGCAAGGACGTGGCCGTGCTGTACGTGCCGGAGCTGCGGGCGCCCGTCCTGGAGTTCGACGACGACGCCGGTCGCGGCGACTCCGCGGTCGTCGCCGGCTACCCGCAGGACGGCGACCTGAACCTGCAGGCGGCGACGGTCGCAGGCCGGGTGCGGGCCCGGGGGCAGGACATCTACAACGACGCGGTGGTCGTCCGGGAGATCTACTCGATCCGCTCGACCGTCCGCCCCGGCAACTCCGGCGGCCCGCTGCTGACCACCGAGGGCCGGGTGTACGGCGTGGTGTTCGCGCGTTCCACCTCGGACGCGGAGACCGGCTATGTGCTGACGGCGGACGAGGTGGCGGACGACGCCGAGCGCGCGGCGGACGCGACGGCGCCGGTGGACACGGGGGAGCCGGTGACGTCGTAGCCCCCGCGGTCCCCGTCAGACCAGCGACTGCCCCATCAGGACGTCGTCGACGTACTCGCCCCCGAGGAAGAACTCCCCCGGCTGCACGCCCTCCACGACGAAGCCCTCGGACGCGTAGAGCGCGCGTGCGGCGGTGTTGTGGCCGAGCACGCGCAGGGTGATCCGGCGGGCGCCGCGCTCCCGTGCCTCCGCGACGGCGGCCCGCACCAGGGCCCGGCCCACGCCCAGACCGCGCGCCTCCTCGGCGACGGCGAGGCCGCGGATCTGCCGTACGTGCGCGTTGCTGGCGAGTTCGGTGGGGAAGCCGAGACGGACGTACCCCATGATCCGGCCCCCGTACTCGGCGACACGGTGGTCCCGGGGCCCGGACCGCTCGCTGAAGAACGAGTCGTCCGCCGGCGGCGGGGTGACGGCGTGCAGGGTGGACCAGGTCTCGCGGTCGAGGCGGGCCAGTTCCCCCTCGTCGTCGGGACGGGCGATGCGTATGGACGGTTCGGACATGAGTGCCACTGTACGGGCGGATCGCGTCGCCCCGGCCGTGATTTCCGTGCCGTCAGGGGCAGGATGGACGCCATGGAACGTTCCCGAATCGCGGTGGCCGGTGCGTCCGGGCTCATCGGTGGCGCGCTGGCGCGGTCCCTGACGGCGGACGGGCACGAGGTGGTCCGGCTGGTGCGGCGCGTTCCGCGGGCGGCGGACGAGGTCCGCTGGGACCCGGAGCGCGGGTCGGTGGACGCGGCCGGCCTCGCCGGGTGCGACGCGGTGGTCAATCTGGCGGGCGCCGGGGTCGGCGGCCGGCGCTGGACGGCGGCCTACAAGGCGCGGATCAGGGCCAGCCGGGTCGGCGGCACGACCGCGCTCGCCGAGGCCGTCGCCGGGCTGCCCGGGGACGTACGGCCCCGGGTGTTCCTCAACGGCAGCGCGATCGGCTACTACGGCGAGACCGGCGACCGGCCGGTGGACGAGAGCGCGCCGCCGGGCGAGGGCTTCCTGCCGGAGCTGTGCGTCGAGTGGGAGGCGGCCGCGGCACCGGCGCGGGAGGCGGGCGTACGGACGGTGTTCGCGCGCACCGGCCTGGTGGTGGCGCGCGAGGGCGGGGCGTGGGGCAGGCTCTTCCCCCTCTTCCGGGCCGGGCTGGGCGGACGGATGGGCGACGGACGCCAGTACTGGTCGTTCGTCGCCCTGCACGACGAGGTGGCGGCCCTGCGCCATCTCCTCGACACCGACGGACTGTCCGGACCGTTCAACCTGACCGCGCCCCACCCGGTGACCAACCGTGAGATCACCGCGGCGATGGCGCGTGTGCTGCGCCGCCCGGCGGTGTTCGCGGTGCCGGCGCCGGTGCTGCGGGCGGTGCTCGGGGAGATGGCCGGGGATGTCCTCGGCAGCGCCCGGGTGCTGCCGGCCCGGCTGCTGGAGTCCGGCTTCCGGTTCGCGTTCCCCCGGATCGAGGGGGCGGTCCGGGCGGCGCTTTGAATCCTCCCCTCCCTGAAGGGAGGGGATTCCTGGCTCAGGCTGCCTCCTGGAGCGGCGCTCCAGGAGGTCTTGTGCCATCGGCGCCAGCCGGGTTGAGACCAGCCCGGACGAGCATGACGCGTGCGGAGTTCTTGTCCCGTGGGGAGACGGTTCCGCAGGCGGTGCAGGTGTGGGTGCGTTCACCCAGCGGCAGTGCGTGCTTGGCTCTCGCTCCGCACTGTGCGCAGTCCATCGTGGTGTACGCGGGGTGGACCAGGCGGATGTCCCGCCCGTGTTTGCGTCCCATCTCGATCAGATACGACAGCCGCACACACACCCACCCTTCCCGCAACCACCACCCCGACCAGCGATCACAGGCACAAGCGTTCGCCTCACCTTGGGTCATGCTGGTAGCCATACGGGCTTCGGCGACGCTCCGCGTCGCCATACTCGGATGCGATTCCTCCCCGGCGTGAACGCCGGAGCCTCCTCGCAAGAATCAGGTGAAGGCGGGAGGGCGCACCGGCGTGACCACGGTCCGCCCGGGACCGGTCCGTCTCCGAGCCCTCTGCGACCACCTCGTGCCCGTCCGGCGTGCGTATGCGACCGTCGTGCGCCCGTGCCCTGTCCATGCGCGACTGACCGGGTACTCGGCCACAGCCCTAACCTCGACCCGAACTCGGGTATCCCTGGGGCCTGTTGAGGGCATGACGTCTGCAGCGCCCGCGCAACCTCGAGGAGGGGCACGTGCTTGAGCCCACGTACCAGGCGGACGTCGTCGTCGTGGGAGCCGGGGTCGCCGGACTCTCCGCGGCGCGACGACTGACCAGCGCAGGAGTCACCACCCTGGTCCTGGAGGCCGCCCATGAGGTGGGCGGCCGGATGGCGACCGAGAAGATCGACGGCTTCCGGCTCGACCGGATCGGACGGCTGCTGTCCACGGCGTATCCCGAACTACGGCCGGCCTCGGGCCTCGACGGGCTGGTGCTGCGGCCCTTCGCGCCCGGTGTCCTGCTGCACAGCGACGGACGGCACCACCGTGCGGGCGTGCAGCCGGGCGCGAGAGGAGCGCGGAGCGCGAGGGGCGCACTCCATGCCGTGCGCGCCCTGGCGAGCGCCCCACGGCCGGGCGGCGGGCCCGGAAGGCCGGTGGCCGTGCCCGGACGGCAGGTGTCCGTGCCCCGCAGCCGCACCGGCGCCCCGCTGGGCACGGCGGTCGACCAGGCCCGCCTGGGCGCCGCGTTCAGCAAGCTCGCGGGCACGCCGGTGGAACGGCTGCTGGCCCGGCCCGAGACGACGGCGGCCGAGGCGCTGCCGGCCCGGGGCCTGCCCGCCCGGACCATCGACGGCTTCCTGCGCCCTCTCCTCGCCGCCCTGCTGTGCGATCCGGACCTCACCACGTCCAGCCGGTGCGCGGATCTGGCGCTGCGGGCGTTCGCGAGCGGGCGGCTGTGTGTGCCGGAGGGCGGTGCGGAGGCGCTGCCGCGGGCACTGGCGCGGACGCTGCCGCCGGGCACGGTGCACACGGGGGTGCGGGTCACCTCCGTGTCGACGACCTCGGTGACCACCGCGGAGCACGGGGAGTTCCGGTGCGGCGCGGTGCTGATCGCGACCGGGGCGCGGGCCGCCGCCGAGCTGCTGCCCGGGCTGCGGGTGCCGGGCTTCCACCCCGTGACGGTGGTGCACCACAGCGTCGACGAGGTCCCGGGGGCCGGTACCTCGCTGCTGCTCGACGCCGAGCGGGGCGGGCCGGTGGCGCACACGGCGGTCGTCAGCCGGGTCGACCCGTCCCGGGCCCCGGCCGGGCGCACGCTGGTCAGCTCGACGGTCCTGGGGCCGCCGGCGCCGGGGGTGGACACGGCCGTGCGCATGCATCTGGCCCGGCTGTACGGGGTGTCGACGGCGCGGTGGGAGACGCTGGGGGTGTATCACACGGCGGAGGCGGTGCCGGCGATGCGACCGCCGCACGATCTGCTGCGGCCGGTGCGGTTGCTGGCGGGGCTGTACGTGTGCGGTGACCACCGGGACACCGGGACGGTGCAGGGGGCGTTGCACTCGGCGCACCGGGCGGCCGCGGCGATCCTGGCGGATCTGGGCGTGGGGCGGTCGATGCACCAGGCGGATCCTGTACCGAGCGCTCACGCGGCGTGAGCCGGGGGGTGCCCCGCGCGGATGCGGTCCGGGGCGTCCGCGCCGACCGGCACCTCGCCGAGGCCCGGCTCGGGTGCGGGCCGGGGCGTTCGCACCGCCCGGCACCTCGCCGGGCGGTACGCGAGTGCAGGCCGGGACGTCCGCACCACCCGACACCTCGACGGGCCCCGGCTCGGGTATGGGCCGGGGCGTTCGCACCGCCCGGCACCTCGCCGGGCGGTACGCGAGTGCGGGCCGGGACGTCCGCGCCACCCGACACCTCGACGGGCCCCGGCTCGGGTTTGGGCTGGGGCGTTCGCACCGACCTGCACCTCGCCGGGCCCCGGCGTGGGTGACGGAAGCCGCGGGCGCTGCCCCGGTCAGCCGTAGGCCGCGACTCTGTCGCGGTACGTGCGTACGGGGGCGGCGTCCCGGTACGGCTCCAGCCTGCGTTCGAAGTCCCGGACGTACTCGACGGCCCGGACCGAGCGCATCTCCGCCGCCGCCCCGGCCGCCTCGGCGGCCAGCTGGCACGCCTGGTCCAGCTCCCCCAGACCGAGCCGGGCGGTCGCCAGCACCACCCGGCAGAAGAGCCGGCTGCGGGCGTACCCCGGCGCCCGCAACCGCAGTGACCGCTCGGCGTGCTGCGCGGCGGCCCGGAACTGCTGCAGATCCCGGTGGCAGTGCCCGAACTCGTCGGCGAGCTGCGCCTCGTCGAAGAAGCGCGCCCAGTACGGAACCTCGTCACCGGGCCGCGCCCCCTCCAGCGCCCGCTCCGCGCGCACCAGCGCCGCCGTGCAGGCCCGCACCTCTCCGAGCACCCCGTGCCCCCGCGCCTCGGCCGCGTGCAGCAGCGCCTGCACGGCCGGCGGTCCCGACCCGCCCGCCCCCTGCTGGGCGACCCGCGCGAGCTGCACGGCCTCCCGTCCGTGCCCGAGGTAGACGGCCTGCCGGCTCATGGTGACCAGGACGTATGCGCCGTACGCCCGGTCCCCCGCCGCCTGTGCCAGCCGCAGCGCCTGCACGAAGTACCGCTGCGCGAGCCCGTGCGCCGCGATGTCGTACGACGTCCACCCGGCCAGCCGCGTCAGATCCGCGGCGGCCGCGAACAGCCGCCGCCCGGTCTGCTCACCGTACGTGCCGCGCAGCATCGGCTCGCACTCGTGCTCCAGGTACCGCACGAGGGCCTGGCGGGCGTGCCCGCCGCCGTACGCGTCGTCGAGGGTGCGGAACAGCTCGCCGACCGACCGCAGCGCCGCGATGTCACCGCCGGTGACCCGGTGGCCCGGACCGCGTTCGGCCGCGGCACGCCGGCGCGCGAGCAGTTCGGCCGGCCGCAGCGGCGGCCGGCCCTGTGCCGGAACCCGTACCGGCGGCTCCGCCCGGGCCACCTTCTCGTCCGCCCGCCCGATCAGCCAGTCCCGGCTCGGCACGACCAGCCCCGCCGAGGTGAAGGCGATCTTCCGCAGCTCGGCGTGGCTGCCGGAGTCCTTGCGCCACAGCCCGCTGACGATGTCGACGGCCTCCTCGGGGGTGGCGGCGAACTCCAGCCCCGCGTAGACCGGCGCACAGGCGTCCAGCCCCAGGTCCTGCGCGGTCAGCCGCCGCCCCAGGCGCCGGGTGAAGACCTCGGCGATCAGCGCCGGGGTCGTACCGCGGGGCTGCTGCCCGCGCAGCCAGCGGGTGACGGACGTCTTGTCGTATCTCAGGTCGAGCCCGTGTTCGAGACCGAGCTGGTCCACGCGACGGGCGAGTCCCGCGTTGGAGAACCCCGCTTCTGCGATGAGCGCGGCGAGCTGTCGGTTGGGGGTGCGCTGCGCGGGTCGTTCCGTCATCTGCGGTGCGGTCTCCTGCCTTCCGGCTGAGCGAGGTGCCCGGATTGCCTGTGAGCAGCCCTTATGGCCACACGGACGGCGTGAATGTAGCGGAGAGTAAGCACCCGATCGCAGAATTCGACCGTCATTCATCCGATCGTGTGAGGATTGCCCGAAGGCTGACAGTCGCCCCGGCCGACTCGGCCGGCCCGACCGACCCCGACCGGCCCCCGGTCACCCCCCGCTCGAACGGTCGTACAGTGGCGTGGGCGCGTTCCGTGCCTGACGACCTTCTAGGGAGGCGCTTTGCCGTGAGCGATCTGCGGTTCGTACGGATGGGTTTCGGGGCCGAGGCCGTGGACTACCAGCTGGCCTGGGACGAGCAGCGCCGGGTGCACGCGGCACGGTTCGCCGACGAGGTGCCCGACACCGTGATCCTTTTGGAGCACCCCCCGGTCTACACGGCCGGCCGGCGCACCGCGGAGAACGAGCGCCCCCTCGACGGCACCCCGGTCATCGACGTGGACCGCGGCGGCAAGATCACCTGGCACGGCCCCGGCCAGCTCGTGGGCTACCCGATCCAGAAGCTGCCCCGCCCGGTGGACGTGGTCGCGCACGTCCGCCGCCTGGAGGAGGCCCTGATCCGCACCTGCGCGGAGTTCGGCCTGGAGACCACCCGGGTCGAGGGCCGCAGCGGCGTCTGGGTCCTCGGCGACCCGGTGGAGCAGCGCCCCACGCTCGGCGGGCTCTCCCTGGACTTCGACCCCCGGCTCACCGACGACGAGTTCGACCCCCGCCTCAACGGCCCGGAGTACGCGCCCTCCAACGCCGGCCAGCGCCGCGAGGACCGCAAGATCGCCGCGATCGGCATCCGGGTGGCCAAGGGCGTCACGATGCACGGCTTCTCGTTCAACGTGAACCCCGACAACAAGTGGTTCGACAAGATCATCCCGTGCGGCATCCGCGACGCGGGCGTCGCCTCCCTGGCGGACGAGCTGGGCCGCGACATCACGATCGCCGAGGTGCTCCCCGTCGTGGAACGCCACCTCCGGGACATCCTGGAGAACGCGGAACTCAAGCCGAGGATCGTCGAGAAGGCCCCGGCGGCATAAACGCGCGGAGCCCGGTGTTCGCAGTCGTGGTGGTCCAGGCCGAACCGGGGGCCGCGGCCGACAGCCGTCAGCAGGCGGACACCCCGCCTGGCATTCAAATCAACGGGCGTACGCTTACGCACGCCGAAGAATCAATCGCTAGGGAGCCGGTCGTGTCCGCAGTCGCACCCGACGGACGCAAGATGCTGCGCCTGGAGGTCCGCAACAGCCAGACCCCCATCGAGCGCAAGCCCGAGTGGATCAAGACCCGGGCGAAAATGGGCCCCGAGTACTCCAAGATGCAGAACCTCGTCAAGAGCGAGGGGCTGCACACGGTCTGCCAGGAAGCCGGCTGTCCGAACATCTACGAGTGCTGGGAGGACCGCGAGGCGACCTTCCTCATCGGCGGCGACCAGTGCACCCGGCGCTGCGACTTCTGCCAGATCGACACCGGCAAGCCCGAGGCGCTGGACCGTGACGAGCCGCGCCGCGTGGGCGAGTCGGTCGTCACCATGGACCTGAACTACGCCACCATCACCGGCGTCGCCCGCGACGACCTGGAGGACGGCGGCGCCTGGCTGTACGCGGAGACCGTGCGCCAGATCCACGCGCAGACGGCCGACCGCGCCGAGGGCCGCACCAAGGTCGAGCTGCTCGCCCCCGACTTCAACGCGGTCCCCGAGCAGCTCGCGGAGGTCTTCTCCTCCCGCCCCGAGGTGTTCGCGCACAACGTCGAGACGGTCCCCCGGATCTTCAAGCGGATCCGCCCCGGCTTCCGCTACGACCGCTCCCTGAAGGTCATCACCGAGGCCCGCGACTACGGCCTGGTCACCAAGTCGAACCTGATCCTCGGCATGGGCGAGACCCGTGAGGAGGTCAGCGACGCGCTGCGGCAGCTGCACGACGCGGGCTGCGAGCTGGTCACCATCACGCAGTACCTGCGGCCCTCCGTGCGCCACCACCCCGTGGAGCGCTGGGTGAAGCCGCAGGAGTTCGTGGAGCTGAAGGAGGAGGCCGAGCAGATCGGCTTCTCCGGAGTGATGTCCGGCCCGCTGGTCCGCTCCTCGTACCGCGCCGGCCGCCTCTACCGGATGGCGGTCGAGAAGCGGGGCGCGTACGTGGCCTCCCAGGCCGTCTGACCTCGCCCGGAGCCCTCCGGCGGCACACCGCCGACGGCGTGTGAATTCACACACAAGGCCCTACTCGCCGGTAATGGCCGAGACCACGCGGCCCCGACCGTCCTCGCAGATGAGGGCACAGGTCGGGGCCGCGTCGGCGTTCCGGACCCTCCCACCGGGGCTTCATGCCTGTTTGACCGGCCGGTCACGCCCTGGTAACACCAGTCAGTGAGCCTGGAATCACCGCACGTGCACCCCTGTCCGCCGGCACCGAGGGAGACCTCCACCATGCAGGCCGCGCCCGTCCGCGCCACCGCCATCCCGTCCTTCGCCACCGCACTGCGCGCCGTCGAGTCGCTGCTGATGAGCGGCGGTCAGCGCACCGCCCGCCGCAACGCCTGGACCTCGGTGCTGGAGGACCGCCGTCGCGCCAGGGACCGGGTCGAGGCACAGCGCGTCCTCGACCAGACCCCGAGCGCCCCGCCCCTGAGCGTCCCGTCCCTGCCGACCCGCCCCTGACCCACCGCCCCCCGCCGGGACACGTAGACTTCATGACATGGCGAGGAAGGAAACCGCAGCGGACGCTGCGAACCCCGGGCGACTGAAGCAGATCGCCCTGACCTACAAAATGACCCGCAGGGCCGACAAGAAGATCGGTCTTGTACTCGCGGCTGTCGGAATCGTCACCTTCGGTGTCTTCCTCGCGATCGGTTTCTTGATCGGGCACCCCATCTATCTCGGCATCCTGGGCTTCCTGCTCGCCTTCCTCGCGACGGCGATCGTCTTCGGGCGCAGGGCCGAGCGGGCCGCCTTCGGGCAGATGGAGGGACAGCCGGGCGCCGCCGCGGCCGTGCTCGACAACATCGGCCGGGGCTGGACGACGACCCCCGCGGTGGCGATGAACCGCAACCAGGACGTGGTGCACCGCGCGGTCGGCAAGGCCGGCATCGTGCTGGTCGCCGAGGGCAACCCGAACCGGGTGAAGAGCCTGCTGGCCGCCGAGAAGAAGAGGATGAACCGCATCGTCGCGGACGTCCCGGTGCACGACCTGATCGTGGGCACCGGCGAGGGCCAGGTCGAGCTGAAGAAGGTCCGTACGACCATGCTCAAGTTGCCCCGCGTGCTCACCGGCCCGCAGGTCACCGCGACCAACGACCGGCTGCGTGCCCTGGGCGACCTGATGAGCAACATGCCGCTGCCGAAGGGCCCGATGCCCAAGGGCATGAGGCTGCCGAAGGGCGGCGGCGGCCAGCGAGGCCGCTGACCCGCTCCGTACCGCTACGACGACGGGGGCGCCGGAATCACTTCCGGCGCCCCCGTCGTCGTATCCCGTCGAAAGCGGCTGTCAGATCCGCACCTCGACCGTGCGGGCCAGCCGGTCGTGCAGTCCGCGGCCGTCACGGTCCCAGACGAGGGCGGGGACGGCCAGGCACAGCAGCACCGAGCGCACCAGCCCGCGCAGCGGCTGGATCCGGCCGCTGTCGAGGGCGACCACCCGCAGCCCGAACAGCCGCTTGCCGGGGGTGAAGCCGACCGTGCCGACGGTGAGGACGCTCAGCACGAGGAACACCAGAAGCGCCCAGTTGCTGGTCGCCTGCCCCTCGTAGCCCTGGGTGATCAGGCCGTATGCGATCAGGACGCACAGACCCCAGTCCACGGCGAGGGCGCCGAGCCTGCGGCCGGGACCCGCGATCGAACCCGGTCCGTTCTCCGGCAGCCCCAGCTGCTCGCCCCGGTAGCCGAACTCGGCACCGGCGTCCTCCAGGGCCGCGCGGGGCCCCGAGAGCCATGATCCGATTGCTTGCCTGTTGTCCACCCGTCCACGGTACTGCGCCCGGATATGACCACAGGACGGCGGGGTGCGCCGGGGCTACCGTGGGAGAGGACCCGGTTAACTTGTGCGAAACAAATGGGTCACGCCCGAGAAATGACCCGTCCCTAGGGTCGAGGGGAGCGTGTGCCACCCGCACTGGCCACACGAACGATCTACCACCCCGGCGGGACGGTCGGGAGTAGGAGGAGCTGGATGTTCCAGAACGCCGACGACGCCAAGAAGTACCTCGCGGACGAGGACGTCAAGTTCATCGATGTCCGGTTCTGCGACCTCCCGGGTGTGATGCAGCACGTCACGATCCCTGCCGAGGCGTTCGACCCGGACGAGGAGCTGGCGTTCGACGGATCGTCGATCCGCGGCTTCCAGGCCATCCACGAGTCCGACATGTCGCTGCGCGCGGACCTGTCGACCGCCCGGGTCGACCCGTTCCGCCGTGACAAGACGCTGAACATCAACTTCTTCATCCACGACCCGATCACGGGCGAGCAGTACTCCCGCGACCCGCGCAACGTGGCCAAGAAGGCCGAGGCGTACCTGGCCTCCACCGGGATCGCGGACACCGCGTACTTCGGTCCCGAGGCCGAGTTCTACGTCTTCGACAGCGTCCGCTTCAAGACCTCCGAGAACGAGTCCTTCTACCACATCGACTCCGAGGCCGGCGCCTGGAACACCGGTGCGCTGGAGGACAACCGCGGTTACAAGGTCCGCTACAAGGGCGGCTACTTCCCGGTCCCGCCGGTCGACCACTTCGCCGACCTGCGTGCCGAGATGTCCCTGGAGCTGGCCAGGGCCGGCCTGAAGGTCGAGCGCCAGCACCACGAGGTGGGCACCGCCGGCCAGGCCGAGATCAACTACCGGTTCAACACGCTGCTCGCCGCCGCCGACGACCTGCAGCTCTTCAAGTACATCGTGAAGAACGTCGCGTGGCGCAACGGCAAGACCGCGACCTTCATGCCGAAGCCGATCTTCGGTGACAACGGCTCGGGCATGCACGTCCACCAGTCGCTGTGGGCGGGCGGCGAGCCGCTCTTCTACGACGAGCAGGGCTACGCCGGCCTGTCGGACACGGCCCGCTACTACATCGGCGGCATCCTCAAGCACGCGCCGTCGCTGCTGGCCTTCACCAACCCGACGGTGAACTCGTACCACCGTCTGGTGCCGGGCTTCGAGGCCCCGGTGAACCTGGTGTACTCGCAGCGCAACCGCTCCGCCGCGATGCGCATCCCGATCACCGGCTCCAACCCGAAGGCCAAGCGCGTCGAGTTCCGCGCCCCGGACGCCTCCGGCAACCCGTACCTGGCCTTCTCGGCGCTGCTGCTGGCCGGCCTGGACGGCATCAAGAACAAGATCGAGCCGGCCGAGCCGATCGACAAGGACCTCTACGAGCTGGCTCCCGAGGAGCACGCGAACGTGGCCCAGGTCCCGACCTCCCTCGGCGCGGTCCTCGACCGCCTGGAGGCCGACCACGAGTTCCTCCTCCAGGGCGACGTCTTCACGCCGGACCTGATCGAGACGTGGATCGACTTCAAGCGCGCCAACGAGATCGCCCCGCTCCAGCTCCGCCCGCACCCGCACGAGTTCGAGCTCTACTTCGACGTGTAAAGAGCGAGGTCGCACCCGCGAAGGCCGTCGCCCCGGACCAGGGGTGGCGGCCTTCGCCGTGCGGCCGGTGGCGGTCCGGCCGAGTGGATCGTCAGTGGGGCACCACAGAATGACGCCATGTCATATACAGACGAGTTCCGCGCCTTCGCCTCCCGGCACGGCGTCTCGAGCGACGCCATCACCCGGATCATGTGGAACATGCAGCCGTCCTTCCACATCTACGCGACCGATGAGGGCGCCGTCGAACCCGGGGAGATCGTGGTGGGTTACGTCGGCGGGCTGCCGGAGTTGCCCGCGGACACCGAGTGGGACCCGGGGCACCACTTCGTCGCGGCCCTCGACCTCGCCGCGCTGCCGAAGCAGCCGCTGGACGCCGGCCTCCCGCGTGAAGGGCACCTGTTGTTCTTCGCCTTCGAGGACTACCACGCCGAGGACGGTGTCGTGCCGGTGATCCACGTCCCGCCGGAAACCGGGACGGCCGTGCGTCCCGTGCCCGTGGGCGAGAGCTGGGACGGCGAACCGTACGAGCTGGAGCCGCTGAGGCGGCAGGTACTGGTCTGTGATCCCGGCACGTCGTGGGACGTGCTCGGCTGGATGTGGGACCCCGAGGTCCCCGAGGAGGGGCAGACGATCGAGCTGCTGTCCCTCGATGAGGAGATTAACGAGGAGGAGCGGGAGGGGCTCGGCCTGCTCCTGGCCGCTGTCCGGGAGTACGCCGAGCGGACCGGGACGCTCCCGCGCGTGGAACGCAACGGCGGACTGCGCGGGGTGGAGATGAACCCTCCGTACTACCGGGCCGTGTACGACGCGGAGTTCCTGAGGAAGTGCGAGGAGGCCGTGGTCGTCTGCCGGGACACCCCCGAGAGGTTCGAGGAACTGTACGCCCGGGCCATGGCGGAAGCGGCGACCAAGGAGGGAGGCCCGTGGCTGAACCTCCTGGAGCTCACTCAGGCCGACGTCTTCGACTGGGGCGACGGCGAGGTGGGCTGGATCATCAACCGCGACGACCTGCTGGCACAGCGCTTCGACCGCGTCCGGCAGGCGTACAACTGCTGACCGCGGATCCGGACGAGGGGGTCGAAATGTCGGACGCCGGTGAGGGGACGGCCTTCGTCCGTCCCGGGGCTCAGGCCGGGACGGACGGTGCCGGGGGCCGGGGCGTGACGCCGACGGCGCGGGGGCGCCGGGTGGTGGCGCACCGGCTGCGCCTGCTCGCGGCCGTACTGGTGAGCCTCTGCGCCCTGCTGGGAGCGGTGCGGCTGGTGGTGCCCGCCACCGCGGGACCGGACGGCGAACCGCCCGGGATCGAAAGACAGTTGGCGTTCCTGCGGGAGGCCCTGGACGACGGGGCCGGTGACGAGGCGCAGGCCATGTTCCCCGAGGGGCATTTCTTCCTGCACGTGCTCTACGGGCTGAGCCGGGTCGAGCTCGGCATGCGCGCCCCCGCCGGCGAGCGGTCGACGGCGTTACGGGAGGCCCGGTGGGCGCTTCGGCGGCTGGACTCCCCGGCGGGCCGGGCCCCGTTCAGCCCGGAGCTCACCCCGCCGTACGGTGTTTTCCACCGGGGGTGGAGCAACTGGCTGCGCGGCGGGGTGCTGAGTCTCCAGCAGGCCGGGCACCGCGATGCCGCCGAGGTGCGCCGGTTCGCGCGCGACTCGGCCGAGCTCGGCGCGGCGTTCGACGCCTCCTCCTCTCCGTATCTGGAGGCGTACCCGGGGCAGGCGTGGCCGGTGGACTCGACCGTGGCGGTCGCGTCGCTGCGGCTGCACGACCGCCTGCTGCCGGACCGGTTCGGTCCCACCGTCCGGCGGTGGTTGCGAGAGGCGCGCGAGCGGCTCGATCCGCGCACCGGACTGTTCCCGCACCGGGCCGACCCGGTCACCGGGGAGCCGGCCGAAGTGGCCAGGGGCACCTCGCAGAGCCTCATCCAGCGCTTTCTGGTCGACATCGACCCCGCCTTCGCCGCCGGGCAGTACTCCCGCTTCCGTGACCTGTACCTGACCGCACCGCTCGGTCTCGGGCCGGCGGTGCGGGAGTATCCGGACGGCATGGACGGACCGGCCGACGTCGACTCCGGTCCGCTTCCGCTCGGGGTGAGCCTGTCGGCGAGCGTCGTCACCATCGGTGCGGCCCAGGTCCACGGAGACGCCCGGCTCGCCGGCGCGCTCGCGGGCGTCAGCGAACTGGCGGGCGTTCCGGTCGGCACTCCGTGGACCAAGCGGTACGCCTTCGGTCTGCTCCCGGTCGGTGACGCGTTCCTGGCCTGGTCGAAGACCGCCCGGCCGTGGGTGGCCCCGGTGCCGGCCCCGCCGCCGGCGGCCGTTCCGGCGTGGTGGCGCGTCCCTCTGCTGTCACTCCTGGTGCTGTCCGGCGCCCTGCCCTGGCTGCCCGCTCTGCTACGGCGCCTCCGGGACCCGCGGCGGGCCCGGTCCCGCACCCTGCCGGACGTCCGCCCCGGGAACGGGACGGAGCCGTGAGCCCTCCCCCGCTGCCGTCGTATGACCGGAAAGCTTCCCTCTCCGTACGCGGAGAGGGATCCTTGATCTGACACTGTTGTTCGAGAGAAGGCCACGGGGATGTCCGAAAGGGACGACGAGGAGCGGGAGTTCGACATCAAGTGGGCGGACGGTGCCGCGCACAAGGAGCCGTCGGCACGGGCCCGGATGCTCGCCGCGCGCTGGAAGGACAACCCGCCCGGACCGGTCCCGTTCCGCGGCGAACCGGAGTACCGGGGATCGGCCGGCCGCTCGTCATGGGTGTCGACGGCCGTGGTGCTCGGGTGCGTCGTCGCGGTGATCGTGCTGCTCGGGTACACCGGCTTCCGCCCGTACTGATCCCGGCTAGTCGGCCCGGGCGACGGCGACCGTCGGTGGGGTCCGGGAGGCGCGGAGGGCGGGCAGCGTTCCCGCGGCGGCGGTCACCAGGACGAGAGTGGCGAAGACCGCCGCGAGCTGTCCCGCCGGGACGCTGAACGGGGCGCTCGTCTCGGCGACCCGGACCACCAGCCAGGAGTACGGCATGCCGAGGGCCAGACCGAGGACTCCGCCCAGGACGCCGTAGAGCGCGCATTCCACCGTGACCATGCGGTGCACGGCCGCTCCGTTGAGCCCCAGGGCCCGCAGCAGCCCGAACTCGCGCTTGCGCTCGACGACGGTGAGGCTCGCCGTGGTAGCGACTCCCGCGACCGCCACCAGGACGGTCAGCCCCAGGACCATGATCACTGTCGTGGCCATCGTCCGCAGGTTGTCCGGCTCGCCGGCCTGTGCGGCCGAGTCCTCGGCCATGACACGGCCGTCGCCGCGCTCCGGGCCGGTCAGCGTGTCGGTGATGGCCCGCTGCGCGCGTATCCGCCCCCGGGCGCCGTCCTGCGAGGCGTTGGCGGTGACCGTGGTGGGCGCGGCGCCCGCTCCCATACGGGTGAGGTCCGCGGCGGGGACGAAGAAGTTCCCTCCGTAGGGCCCGGCTCCGGGCAGCGTCGCCGCCACGGTGAGTTCGACGGGGCGGCTCTCGAACGTCAGCGTCACGCGGTCGCCCGCCCGGACGCCGAGGCGGTGGGCGTGGTCGGCGTCCACGACGACGTGGGCGGGTTCGAGGTGGTCGAGGGAGCCGGTACGGGCGGTCAGGCCCACGCCGGAGCGGACGGTGCCGAGGTCGAGGTCGGAGACGGTCGCGCTGCGGGAGTCCCCGACGACCTCCGCCGTGCGGAACGCGGTCACGTCGGCGAGTTCGGGGTGGGAGGCCAGATCGGCGGCGAGCGACCGGTCCAGCGTCTCGCTGTCCCGTGGGTACAGGTGGAAGTCGGCGGGTGCCTCCACCGCCTGCCGGTACCGCTCGTAGGCGTTCAGGGAGGCGAGGCAGGTCAGGGTCGAACCGACCAGGCAGGCGCCGAGGGCCACGACGACCGCGACCGAGGCCGCCCTGCCCGGCGCACCCCCGACGCCCGCGACCGCGAGCCGGCCGGCCGCACCGGTGCGGCGCAGGGGCACGGCGACGGCCGACAGCACCGGCCGGACCAGACGGGGGCCGAGGGCGATCAGGGCCAGGAAGGCCAGCCCGCCCGAGAGCACCACGACGGTCAGCGCCGCGAACCGGTCGTACTCCGTGTCACCCGGCTGGGGCAGTCCGCCGTACTGCTGCCGGGCGAGGAGCGCGGCGCCCGCCGCGCACAGCAGGCCCAGCAGGGTCCGGCCGATACCGCCCGCCGCGCCCTCCCCGGACGCCGCGCTGCGCAGGGCCTGCAGCGGGGAGACCCGCGAGGCGCTCAGGGACGGGGCCAGGACCGCCAGGACCGCGAGCAGGCCGGTGCCCAGAACGGTGAGAGCGGCCTCCGTCAGCGGAAGGTGGGAGGGGACGGACAGGTCGTGCCCGAACCGCCCGGCGACCGGGGGGACGAGCCGCCCGCAGCCCCAGGCCGCCAGCACACCGGTCGCGCCTGCCAGCAGGCCGACCACCGCCCCTTCGGCGACGAGCGCGGCGGCGAGCCGTCGCGGGGTCGCCCCGATGGCACGCAGCAGCGCCAGCTGGCGTACACGTCGTGCGAAGACGATGCGGAAGGTGGAGGTCGCGACGAGGACGGCCGCGCCGACGGCGACGACGAGGAAGACGGTGACCAGCTCCAGGGTGTCCTTCGCCTCCGCCACCGCCTCGCGGGCCTCCTCCTCCCGCACCTCGTCCCCGGACCGCACCTGTGCTCCGGGCACCGCCTGCCGGATCCGTTCCGCCGGGTCCACGGAGCCGGACGCGGAGGACGCGGAGGACGCGGTGTCGGTGCGGACGTCGACGCGGGAGTAACCCGACACGCCGAGCAGCTCCCCGAGCAGGGGCCCGGGGGCGTACCCCGTGGGCTCCGCGTCGTCCGTGGCGGTGCTGCGGACGATGCCGCTGACCTCGACCGTCACCCGTCGGGTGCCGTCACCGTCGGCTTCGGGCTGCAGCAGGGTGAGCGACGATCCCGGAGCGAGGCCGTACTCCCGCGCGGCCCGCGTGTCGACGGCGAGCCGGCCCGGCCCTGAGGGGTACGTGCCGTCGAGCAGCCGGACTTCCGCCAGGGCGCCGGCGCCGGGGTCCGCGGACAGGGCGAGGTAGCGTTCGACGGCGCTGCCGTCCAGCGGACTGCCGCCGTCGAGCCGGCCGACGGCCTCGGCGACTCCGGGCGTCTTCAGGATCTCGCTCAGGCGGTCCTCGCCGATGTCCTCCCCGTCGCCGGGCGTGACCACCAGCGACACCGCTTCGGGTGTGCCGCGGAACTTCTCGACGACGGTCGCGGTGATGATCTGCTGGGCCATGACGGTCCCGAAGACGACGAACGCCGCGATCAGCAGCGACAGTCCGGTCGCCGCGAACCGTCCGGGCCGCCGCAGGAGTTCCGCCACCTGGGAGCCCAGGACGGTCGCGCGCCACGGGGTGCTCATCGCCGCCTCCCCATGACGTCGCCGGCGGGGGCGGTGTGCTCGTCCTTGACGACGCGTCCGTCCGCGAGGGTCAGCACCCGGTCCGCGTACCGCGCCGCCGCGGGGTCGTGGGTGACCATCACGACCGTCTGGCCGAGGTCGTCGACGGACCGGCGCAGCATGGTGAGGACTTCGGTGCCGGCCCGGGAGTCGAGGTTGCCGGTGGGTTCGTCGGCGAAGAGCACGGCCGGCCGGGCCACCAGCGCCCGGGCCACGGCGACCCGCTGCTGCTGGCCCCCGGACAGCTCGGCGGGGCGGTGCGAGAGCCGGTGGGCGATGCCGAGAACCTCGCAGAGGTGGTCCACCAGGGCGCGGTCCGGGCGCCCGCCGGACATGGCGACGGGCAGCACGATGTTCTCGTACGCCGTGAGCTGGGGCAGCAGGTTGAACGACTGGAAGACGAACCCGATCCGCTCCCGGCGCACCCGGGTCAGCTGCCGGTCGGACAGCCCGGTGATCTCCGTCCCGTCCAGGACGATGCTGCCGGAGGTGACGGTGTCGAGTCCGGCGACGCAGTGCATCAGGGTCGACTTTCCCGACCCGGAGGGGCCGACGACGGCGGTGAAGCGGGCGCGCCGGATGCCGGCGGACACGCCGTCGAGGGCCCGTACCTCGGTGGTGCCCTGACGGTAGGTCTTCACCAGGCCGGTGGCGGTGATGACGTCGTCCGGTGCGCGGTCGCGGGCGGCGGTGTGGACAGCCATGGGGACGGTTCCCGCGATCCGGGTCAGGCGCCGAGCGGCGGCATGGTGAGGGTGACGCCGGAGTCCGAGCAGTGTCCCCGCGCCTCTTCCTGGAGGTTCTTCACGTCCTTCGCGGACGGCGCTTCGGGGGACTTCCGGGCGGTCGCGAGCGCCCAGCCCTCGTACCGGGAGATCTTGGCTCCGAGGTAGCCGTCCTTCATCTTCGCGCGGCGCTCGTCGCCGGTCTCCTGCCACCACTTCTCCGCGTCCGGCGCGGGGCCGGTGGAGACCTCCTCGGCCTCGGTGACGATGCGCTGCGCCAGCCGGCAGTCCTCGGCGGAGGCCTGGCTGAGCTCGTCGCGGTCCAGCCACCAGTACCCCGCTCCGGCGGCCAGGGCCGCGGCGGCCACGGCCGCGGCCGCGCCGATGACGAGACGGTTCCGCTTGCGGTTCTGCGTGGTGGACGTGGCGTTCATCGAATCCTCCGGATGTCTTCTCGGCCGCGTTCGGCGACAGTGAGAAGTCTGGAGTTCGACGGCCCGCCGGACATCGGCCACGGACCCGAGATCGGAGGCGGCGGATCTGGCACACCGGACGGGGTGGTCTCCGCACCCCCGGGTGCAGAACCCGGGGACGCTTCTGCACCCTCAGGGGGAGGGACGGACCAGCCCGGACTCATAGGCGAACGCGACGGCCTGGGCACGGTCCCGCAGGTGCAGTTTGGCCATCAGGTTGCCCAGGTGCGTCTTCACCGTGGCCCCCGCGACATACAGCTCCTCCGCGATCTCGGCGTTGGACAGTCCCCGGGCGACCAGGGTGAGCACGTCCCGCTCGCGCGCGGTGAGGGCGTCCAGCCGTTCGGCCTGTCCGTTCGCCGGTGCCAGCCGGTCCGAGACCCGGTCGAGGAGCAGCCGGGTGATGCGCGGCGCCACCACCGACTCCCCCGCGGCCAGGACCCGGATGGCGTTCACGACCTCCGTGGCGGGGGCGTTCTTCAGCAGGAAGCCGCCGGCTCCGGCGCGCAGGGCCGCGAACGCGTCCTCGTCGTTGTCGAAGGTGGTCAGCACCAGCACGCCGGGCGGATCGTCCCTCCGCATCAGCTGCTCCGTGGCCTGGATGCCGTCCATGACGGGCATGCGGATGTCCATGATGACGACGTCCGCCTCGACCTTTTCCAGCAGGTCGAGGGCGTCCGCCCCGTTCTCCGCCTCACCGACGACCTCGATGTCGTCCTGACCGGCCAGCACCATGGAGAAACCGGCCCGGATCAGCGGCTGGTCGTCCACCACGACCACCCGGATCGGCCTGTCCGCCCGCGTCATCACTTCGTCCTTGTCGGAATCGAGGCACGTACGTGCCATCCGCTGCCGAGCCGGGGGCCGGCCTCGAAGCTGCCGCCGGCGAGCTCCACCCGCTCCCGCATCCCCACGAGTCCGTTCCCTCCGGAACGCCCGCCGACGCCGTGGCCGGCGAGGGTGCCCGCTCCGTCGTCGACCACGCTGATCAGCAGGGTGTCCCGCTCCTCGTGGAGCCGGATGTCCACCCCGGCCCCGGCCCCGGCGTGGCGGAGCACGTTGGTGAGGCACTCCTGGACGATGCGGAAGGCCGTCATCTCCTCCGCCGGGGACAGCCGCCCCTCGCCGACCTCGACCGACACGTCCACGGTCAGCCCGGCGGCCCGGGCGCGTTCGGCGACGACCTCGATCTCGTCGAGGGTGACCAGGCGCCGTGGCGGGCCGCCGTCGGCGGAGTCCGGGGCTCCGGGGTCCGGGTCGGCGGAGCCGGGGTTCCCCTCGCGCAGCACCCGGACGATGCGGTGCATGTCGTCGATCGCGTCCCGGCCGGTGGCGGCGATCGTCCTCAGCGCGGACTGCGCCCTGTCCGGAGACTTGCGCAGCACGGCCTCGGCGCCGTCGGCCTGAAGGATCATCACGGCCAGGCTGTGCGCCACCACGTCGTGCAGTTCACGGGCGATCTCGGCCCGTTCCCGGGTCGCGGCCAGCCGGATCCGCTGTTCCTGTTCCCGCTCGGCGTGCCAGGCGCGGGCCGCCTGGCTCTCGGCGTAGAGGCGCCGGGTGTGCAGGGCGAAGGCCGTCAGCCAGACCGTCAGCGTCAGTCCCCAGAAGATCGGGAGCGATTCGAGGTCGACGAACGGCTCGATGCCGAGGACCGGCATCCCCACCGTCCCGGCCGCCGTGGCCAGCAGCACCACGGCGCCCGCGAGATACGGCATCCAGGTGGTCCGGGAGTGGTGGACGACCGACATCATGGCGAACAGCACGGCCACGTCGTAGGAGGCGGGCGCCGACGCCAGCGGGAAGTCGGGCACGTCGTACAGGACGAACTGGACGACGCCCAGCGCCAGGACGGCCGCCAGCACCGTGCCGGGGAACCTTCTGCGGGCCAGCAGGCACAGCGCCATCAGCCCGCCCAGGAGCAGGTCGTACTCGACGCTGTAGTACTCCGCCGCCACCAGGACCACCAGCGCGATGCCGATGTCGCACGCCCGGGCGACGGCGCGTCCGTACCTGCCGGACGGCGTCATCCAGGCCGACAGGACCGGGACCGCCCTCTCCTCAGCCAACCGTCGTACCTTTCGCCTCCGGCGGGGCCGCGACCGTGCGGCCTGCCGGTACAAGTGCCGCCGGACCGCGGCGACTTCGGGGTGAGGACGGCGTCCTCACCCGCCCATACTGCCTCAGCGCGCGGCATACCGGCGCCGGGCGCCCCGCACACGGAGGCCGCCCGGCACCGGTCCGCGGCTCAGCGGTTGTAGCGCATGAACGCGCGCACCATGTGGCACGTGGTGTCCGACGGCGGGTGGACGCCGATCAGGGCCGCCGTGCTCCGGATCTTCTCGTTGCGCGCCTGGTTCGGCAGGTAGACGCCGGAGTCGAGCAGGGCGATGGCGAGCCGCATCGCCTTGAGCCGGCGGTTGTGCGTGACGTACCACTCGCGCGGGCGGCCCGCGGGGAGCGGGCGCTTCTCCACCGGGGCGCAGGGCAGTTCGAGCGGCACGGGGCGCTTCGCGGTGGACTGGGTGGGCAGGGGCTTCGGCTTCAGTGCGGCAGCGGGCACGGGCATCCTCCTGTCGCGGTCGGGGCGGCCCGCCGGAGTCCCCGACGACCCCGGTACCACCCTCGAACACTGCCTCCATTCTACTGTCCGCAACTGACAATCAGCAGACCTGCTCCGGCCAATAAATGCGCTGGTGGGCAAGGGTTTTGCCGTCGTGTCACAGGGGTCACGCGGGACACGCCCAAGGGAGCTGAAAATTCGAACAGCGGGGGTGGCGGCGTACCGTGGGCGGCATGGAGATCTGGATCAACCCGGCCTGTTCCAAGTGCCGTAGCGCCCTCAGCCTGCTCGACGCCGAGGGGGCCGATTACACCGTCCGCCGCTATCTGGAGGACGTACCGAGCGAGGACGAGATCCGGGCGGTGCTGGAGCGGCTCGGGCTGGAGCCGTGGGACATCACCCGGACCCAGGAGGCCGTCGCGACGGAGCTGGGGATCAAGGAATGGGCGCGGGACGCCGGCACGCGGGACCGCTGGATCACGGCGCTCGCCTCGCACCCCAAGCTGATCCAGCGGCCGATCATCACGGCGGACGACGGCACGGCGGTCGTGGGCCGCACGGAGGACGCCGTACGGGACGCCCTCTCCCGCTGACGGCCGTGTGACGCAGGCCACTTCGATTGTCCGGCCCGACCACTGAGCAACTCTGTTCGGTATCTCGTACATAGCGGCGTACGCCCCCCCTACCTCTTCAGGAGGCGCGGATGTCGCGCAGGAGAACGCTCGGTCCGAAGAAGAAGCTCGCGCTGCTGGTCAGTGCCGCGACGGTGGCGGGAGGCGGGGCCTTCGTCATGGCGGCCACGTCGAACGCCTCCCCGCCGTCGGCCACCACCAAGTCGGCGGCGGACTCGACCGTCTGTCAGGGCCTGGCCACCGCGCTCGGCAACAACGAGAAGTTCATCGAGGGCCAGCGGGCCGCCCCCGACGCGCAGTCGGAGGCGCGGATCGCCAACCGCGAGGCGGTCATCGCCCAGATCCGGGTCCAGCAGGAGGCGTCCGGGTGCACGGTGGGGGAGTCGGCTCAGGACTCCCAGGCCGCGCAGCCGCAGCAGCCCGCCCCCTCGCAGCCGCCGGCCGCGGCCGAGGAGGGGGAAGGAGCGGCGCAGGCCTCCGGTGAGCAGGTGTGCAACGGCTCGACCGTCACCCTCTCCGGCGAGGACGGCGCCCCGGCCGCGTCCAGCAACCAGTTCCCGGCCGGCACGAGGCTGAAGGTGACCAACCTGGACAACAACAAGTCCACGACGGTGGAGGTCACCTCGGTCTCCGGCAGTTGCGTGCTGCTCAACAACGCGGCCTTCGAGCAGGTCCGGGAGGCCGGCAAGTTCCTGATCCGCCGTGCGGTGATCGAGAAGGTGGGGTGAGGTCCGGGTTCGTCGCGGATTCCCAGGGCCCGCCGCTCCCCCACCGGGGGCGGCGGGCCCGTCCGCGCCCCCGCCACCGGGCACGCGTGCTCACACGGTGCGGCGGGACGCGGCGGTGTCAGGTAACACGGGGTTCACATGCGGGCAATGGCCGGGAAATCGCCTGTTGACAAGCTGCGTGGCATCGACGGCGGCGCCCCAGTGCCGCAGCGCCGCAGCACCCGCACCAGCGCCCAGACCCACCCCCGAAGGATGTGGACCGTGAGCTTCAAGGCCGAGTACATCTGGATCGACGGCACCGAGCCGACCGCCAAGCTGCGTTCCAAGACGAAGATCCTGGCCGACGACGCCAAGGGCGCGGAGCTGCCGATCTGGGGCTTCGACGGTTCCTCCACCAACCAGGCGGAGGGCCACGCCTCCGACTGCGTGCTCAAGCCGGTCTTCGTCTGCCCGGACCCGATCCGCGGCGGTGACGACGTCCTGGTGCTGTGCGAGGTCCTGAACACGGACATGACGCCGCACGCGACCAACACCCGTGCCGCGCTGGCCGAGGTCGCCGGGAAGTTCGCCGCGCAGGAGCCGATCTTCGGCATCGAGCAGGAGTACACCTTCTTCAAGGGTGCCCGCCCGCTCGGCTTCCCCGAGGGCGGCTTCCCGGCCGCGCAGGGCGGCTACTACTGCGGTGTCGGCTCGGACGAGATCTTCGGCCGTGACGTCGTCGAGGCGCACCTGGAGAACTGCCTGAAGGCGGGCCTCGGCATCTCCGGCATCAACGCCGAGGTCATGCCCGGCCAGTGGGAGTTCCAGGTCGGCCCGCTGGCCCCGCTGGAGGTCTCCGACCAGCTGTGGGTGGCCCGCTGGCTGCTCTACCGCACGGCCGAGGACTTCGAGGTCTCCGCCACCCTCGACCCCAAGCCGGTCAAGGGCGACTGGAACGGCGCGGGCGCGCACACCAACTTCTCCACCAAGGCGATGCGCGAGGGCTACGACGCGATCATCACCGCGTGCGAGTCGCTCGGTGAGGGCTCCAAGCCGCTGGACCACGTCAAGAACTACGGCGCCGGCATCGACGACCGCCTCACCGGTCTGCACGAGACCGCCCCGTGGAACGAGTACTCCTACGGCGTCTCCAACCGCGGCGCCTCGGTCCGCATCCCGTGGCAGGTCGAGCAGGACGGCAAGGGCTACATCGAGGACCGCCGTCCGAACGCCAACGTCGACCCGTACGTGGTGACCCGTCTGCTGGTCGACACGTGCTGCACCGCGCTGGAGAAGGCCGGCCAGGTCTGATCCGTACCGCAGTCCGCGCGCGAGGGCGTCCACCGTGGGGGGGGTGGGCGCCCTCGCGCGTTGTCCGAGCCGTGGAAGAGGGCTCCTGCGGACCGCGGGTGTCTGCTTCAATGGAAGGCATGGCCAGCTTCCGGAAGTACGACGCGACGGGTCGCCGTGACCTGGAACCGTTCTGGCCCTCCCGTCAGCACCACGACTTCGACCGGGTGTGTTGTCGCGCGACGAACGCGCCGGCTCTCTGACGCCCGGATCCCCTTCCGGCCTTCGGCCGGCGCGCACCGCGTACGTCCTCGACGAACTCCTTCGCGCGAAAGAGCTGACGACTCATGGCGACCCCCCGTTCCCTGTCCTCCGTCTCCCCCACCGTTCCTCCCCGGCTGCGTGCCGTCGACCGGGACGAGGTGGTGACCGTGGCGGACCTGCTGCCGCCGGGCGCCACCTGGCTGCCCGCGCCGCAGCACGCCCTGCCCGTCCTGCCCGGCCGACCCCCGATGGTCGGCTACCTGGTGCTGGTCCCCGCCGACCAGCGGCCGCCGTTCCCGGCCGGCTCCCCCGCCCCCGAAACCGCCGGCGACCCGCTGATCCGGATCGACCCCGCGCAGCGCACCGCCCACGTCGACGGACGGCGACTCGACCTCACCTACCTGGAGTTCGAACTGCTCGCCCACCTCGTGGCACACCCGAACCGGGTGCACACCCGGGACCACCTGGTCGGCACGGTGTGGGGCTACGGCCACGTCGGCGACGGCCGTACCGTCGACGTCCACATCGCCCGGCTGCGCCGCAAACTGGGCTCCGGACACCGGGACACGATCCGCACGGTGCGCCGGGTCGGCTACCAGTACGTGCCGCCGGCCGGGCGCTGAGTCCCGTACGGCCGGTCTGCCGACGGCAGATTCCCGTTCCCCCGCGCCGCCCGGCCGGGCAGAGTCACCGGTATGAGACTTCTGGTGCTGGGTGGTACGGAGTTCGCGGGCCGGGCCGTCGTCGAGGCGGCCCTCGGGCGGGGCTGGGAGGTGACCGTCTTCCACCGGGGGCGGCACGAGGCCCCGGAGGGCGCGCGGACGCTGCGGGGCGACCGCACCGCGCCGGGCGGCCTGGCCGCGCTCGACGAGGAGCCCGGCGCGTGGGACGTCGTCGTCGACACCTGGTCGGCCGCCCCGCGCGCGGTGCGGGACACGGCGCGGCTGCTGCGGGGCCGTGCCGGACGGTACGTGTACGTGTCGAGCTGCTCGGTGTACACCTGGGCCCCGCCCGCCGGGTACACCGAGCGGGCACCCGTGGTGGAGGGCGCCCGTGCCGACGCCGGTCCCACGGACTACGCGCGGGACAAGCGGGGCGGTGAGCTGGCCGCCGTGGACGCCTTCGGCGCGGACCGGTCGCTGCTGGTGCGGGCGGGTCTGCTCCTCGGGCCGTACGAGAACGTGGGCCGGCTGCCCTGGTGGCTGGACCGGACGGCGCGCGGCGGGCCGGTCCTCGCGCCGGGCCCGCGTGACCTGCCGCTCCAGTACGTCGACGTCCGTGACCTCGCGGAGTGGATCCTCGGGGCGGCACAGCAGGGGCTGAGCGGGCCGTACAACCTGCTGTCGCCGCAGGGGCACACCACGATGGGCGGGCTGCTGGAGGCGTGCGCCGAGGTGACCGGGGGCGCGGCCGAACTGCGGTGGACCGCGCCGGAGGTGGTCCTCGAAGCGGGCATCGAGCCGTGGACGCAGCTTCCGGTGTGGGTGCCGCCGGGCAGTGAGGGGTACGCCGCGCTGCACTCGGCGGACGTCTCCCGGGCGGTCGCGGCGGGGCTGCGCTGCCGCCCGGTCGCCGGGACCGTGGCCGACACCTGGGCCTGGCTGGAGGACATCGGCGGCACCGCGCCCCGGCGCCCGGACCGGCCGGTCATCGGGCTCGATCCGGAGGTGGAGGCGAAGGTGCTGGGGGCTACCGGAGGGGTGTAGGTAACACCACCCCCGGGTCGGGTGCCCGGCCCAGTGTCCCATCCGCCCCGCCCGGCCAGACTGGTGCCATGACCACCGACACGAAGAACGGCCAGGGGCGGACCGGGGGGCGGGGCATCGCGCTCGCCGCGATACGAGGGCTGGCGCTCGCCCTGGTGGCGCTGCCGGGGGCGGTGCTGTGCTTCGTGCTGTCCGTGGTGTCCATCGCGCTGATCCCGATCGGGGTCGGCATCGTCACCACCCCGTACGTACTGCAAGGGGTGCGGGCGTTCGCGGACTGGCGGCGGGTGCTGGCGGCCGAGTGGGGCGGGGTGCGGATCCCGCCGTCGTACCGGCCGATACCGAAGGACGCCAACCCGTGGGGGCGGACGTTCGGGATGCTGGGCGACCCGGCGACCTGGCGGGACCTGCGGTGGCTGCCGGTCGACATGACCGCCGGTTTCGTCACCGCGCTGCTGCCGTTCGCGCTGCTGGTCTATCCGCTGGAGGGCATGGCCATCGCGGCCGGACTGTGGCGGGTGCTGCCCGACGGGTACTGGTACGGCTTCGTACGGGTGACGGACCAGATGTCCGCGCTGGGCGCCGGCGCGCTCGCCCTCGCCCTGCTGTTCCTCGCTCACTTCCTCACCTCGCGCCTGCTGCACGTCCACTTCCTGCTCACCCGGGCCGTCCTCGGCTCGGGCCGGGGCGAGCTGACCGAGCGGGTGCGGGTGCTGACCGAGACCCGGCGGGACGCCGTGGACACCTCCGCCGCCGAACTGCGGCGCATCGAGCGGGACCTGCACGACGGGGCGCAGGCGCGGCTGGTCGCCATGGGCATGGACCTGGGGACGATCGAGGCGCTGATCGAGAAGGACCCGGCGAAGGCGCGTGAGCTGCTGGCGCACGCCCGGCAGTCCTCCGCCGAGGCGCTGACCGAGCTGCGGGAGCTGGTGCGCGGCATCCATCCGCCGGTGCTGGCCGAGCGCGGGCTCGGGGACGCGGTGCGGGCGCTGGCGCTGCGGCTGCCGGTGGCCACCGAGGTGACCGTGGAGCTGCCCGGACGGGCGGAGGCGCCGGTGGAGTCGGCGGCGTACTTCGCGGTGAGCGAGGTGCTCACCAACGCGGTGAAGCACTCCGGGGCGGACCGTGTCTGGGTCGACCTGCACCACGCCGACGGCCATCTGCGGGTGACGGTCACCGACAACGGGCGGGGCGGCGCGGTGATCGGCGCCGGTTCGGGACTGACCGGGGTGGAGCGGCGACTGGGTACATTCGACGGCGTCCTGGCCGTCAGCAGCCCCGCCGGCGGCCCCACCATGGTCACCATGGAGATCCCTTGCGCGTTGTCCTAGCCGAAGACCTGTTCCTGCTGCGCGACGGACTCGTCCGGTTGCTCGAAGCGCACGACTTCGAGATCGCGGCGGCCGTGGAGTCCGGGCCCGAGCTGACGCGGGCGCTGGCCGAGCAGGAGCCCGACGTCGCCGTGGTCGACGTACGACTGCCGCCGACGCACACCGACGAGGGGCTGCAGTGCGCGCTGGAGGCGCGCCGCAGGCGTCCGGGGCTGCCGGTGCTGGTGCTCTCGCAGCACGTGGAGCAGCTCTACGCGCGGGAGCTGCTGGCGGACGGCAGCGGCGGGGTGGGCTATCTGCTGAAGGACCGGGTGTTCGACGCGGAACAGTTCGTGGACGCGGTACGGCGGGTGGCGCGGGGAGGTACGGCGATGGATCCGCAGGTGATCCAGCAGCTGCTGGCGCGGCAGTCGGGGAACGACCGGCCGCTGGCCCGGCTGACGCCCCGCGAGCTGGAGGTGCTGGAGCTGATGGCGCAGGGACGGACCAACGCGGCGATCGCGGCCAAGCTGGTGGTGACGGAACGGGCGATCGCGAAGCACACCGCGAACATCTTCGCCAAACTGGGTCTTGAGGTCTCGGACGACGACAACCGGCGCGTGCTGGCGGTTCTCGCGTATCTCGACCACGGCCGGTGAAACCGGGCCCGCCGCCCCTTCACTCCGGGTGGACGGTCGACAACTCCCGGTGCTTCAGGGCCTGTTGAAACCAGTGGGGCGTACGAACTTCTCACCGATTTCCGTGACGGGTGAACACCCGTGGGGCGGTTCCCGTACTCAAGGGAGCCGCTTCACTCCTGTCGGGCCGCTCGATGCCCCGCAAAGGGATGCCCCCGTAAGGAAGGTCAAGAGGGAGTTCCATGGGACGCAACACAAGAAAACGCCGTATGCCGCTGGCCACCAAAGTGACAGCCGGGGCGGCGGCCCTGGCGCTCGGTGGGGGCGGGCTGGTCTGGGCCAACTTCTATGCCTCGGCGCACGAGGACGGAGGCCACAACCGGACGAAGTCGAGGGGGGCGCAGGTCGCCACGATCAACTGCCCCGACGTCGGCCAGAAGCTGACGAAGGTGCCGCGGCAGGCACGCAGGGGCGTGGCGAAGGAACTGGCGCTGCTGGACCGGCAGATCACGGACGCCTACACGCGTCTCGCGGAGACGCGCCAGGCCCAGGCGGGTGACGCGAGCTACGTCGACAACGCCATCCTCGGACCGCTGAAGTCCAAGCGGACGGCCACCCTGGACCGGATCGGCATCAACATCAACCGGGCGGGCGGCAAGGCGCCGCGCGACCTGGGCCGGTTCGCCCGGTGCCAGGGCGTCCCGGCCGAGCAGCCGGGGAACGACGGCGGCGGCCAGGACCAGGGCAACGGTCAGGACCAGGGCGACGGCGGCCAGAACCAGGGTGGCGGCCAGGACAACGGCCAGGACCAGGGCAACGGCGGTCAGGCCGGCAACGGTCCCGTGGCGGACGACTTCATCAAGATCGAGGACGTCCAGCCGAACTCCCGCAACCTGCCCAACGGCCTGGCCGCGAACGGCGACAGCGGTTCGACGGGCACCTTCACCACCGACTGCGGCACCAACGAGAACGCGCTGCGCAACTCGGACAACGTGATCGCCGCCCCCGGCGTCAGCAACGGCGCCCAGCACCAGCACGACTACGTCGGCAACCAGGCCAACAACGCCTTCGCGAGCGACGAGGACCTGGCCAACGGCGAGACGAGCTGCCGGAACCAGGGCGACAGGTCGACGTACTTCTGGCCGGTCCTGCGGATCCAGGACGGCACGCAGGACATCGACCAGGGCCAGCCGGGCGGCGGTCAGGACGGCAACGTCGGCAAGATCGTCGCGCCCACCGAGGCGGAGCTGAAGTTCGTCGGCAACCGGACGAGCGACGTCGTCGCGATGCCGAGGGCGCTGCGCATCATCACCGGTGACGCCAAGTCCTTCACCAACGGGCTGAACAACGCCAACACCTCCTGGAGCTGCACCGGCTTCGAGGACCGGCAGGTGACGGACAAGTACCCGATCTGCCCCGAGGGCAGCGGCGTGGTCCGCACGACCGCCTTCCAGAGCTGCTGGGACGGCCAGAACACCGACAGCGCCAACCACCGTACGCACATGGACTTCGTCGAGGCGGACGGCACCTGCTCGAACGGCTTCCAGGCCATCCCCCAGCTCCAGGTCCGCCTGGTGTACGACAACATCCCGGCCCCGCGGATCGAGAACGGGCAGGTCGTGAACCCGTTCGCGCTGGACTCCTTCCCGGAGCAGCTGCACAAGCCGATCACCGACCACAACGACTTCATCAACTTCTTCGACGAGGAGCTGATGAACCAGATGGTCGAGTGCATCAACAGCGGCCAGGACTGCCAGTAGCGGCGGTCCGGTAGCCGGAGAAGGGGCCGGCGGCGGGAGATCCCGCCGCCGGCCCCTTCGTCTGCCCGGGGACCGCGGGTCAGCCGTGGTGGCCGCCCTGGCTGTGGCCGCCGCCCTGGTTGTGGCTGCCGCCGGGGTTCATGTGCGCGGAGCCTTCCTCCATGGTCCCGCCGAGCATGCTCCGCAGCGCCGTGACGGTCCGCTCCTCGCCGACGGCCACCCACTTGCGGCCGACGAGGTAGTAGCCGCCGTAGTCCTTGGCGGTGCTGAGCCATTCGGCCTGGCCCCGGTCGGTGGCGAAGGTGGCGAGGACGTACTTCTCGTCGCCCTTCTCGCACAGCGCCTGGCGGATGGTGTCGGCGTCGGTCTGCATGTTCGGGTCGCACTCCGCCTCGGCGGCCAGGTGCTCCAGGCTGCCGGTCGCGGTGGGCGGCACCTCGTCCTCGCCGCCCCCGCCGGATCCGCAGGCGGTCAGCGCCAGTGCCGCCGCCGCACCGGCCAGCGCGAGCATCGGTCGGGTCAGCCTCATGTGTTCCTCCGGTCCCTCACGGGCGACATGCCGCACGGAGCCCCGGCTCGGGGCCCTCCCCCTTCGATACGGCCGCGACGCCCGCGACGCTCACATCCCGGTGCGACTCCGGGGACGCGCGTGCGAGAGTGACCGGATGAACAGCGACTGGGAAGCTCGCACGGCCGCCGCCTGGGCCGGCTTCGACGACTACGCCGAGGACGACGCACCGGCCTTCCGGGCCGTGATCGACGCGCTTGTCGCGGAACTGCCCGAGGACAGCCCGCTGGGCCCCTTCGAGCGGGCCTGCGCCTGGGACTCCACAGGCCACTCGGACCGGGCGGTGCCGCTCTACCGGCAGGCCCTGGACGGCGGGCTGGCCGAGGTCAGCCGCTACAAGGCGCGGCGGGCGAAGATCCAGCTGGCCAGTTCGCTGCGGAACATCGGCCGGGCGGAGGAGGGGGTCCGGCTGCTCACCCCCGAACTCGTCACCGAGTCCGACGAACTGGACGACGCCGTACGGGCCTGTCTCGCCCTGTGTCTGTCGAGCCTCGGACGGGACCGCGAAGGACTCTCGCTGGCCCTCGGGGCCCTCGCCCCCCACCTGCCCCGCTACCAGCGTTCCATGGCCAACTACGCCCGGCTGCTCGTCGAACCCGCCGGGGAGTGACCCCGGGGCCAGGTGACCATCCGCCGATTCGCTCGTTCTGCTGGGCGTGCAGTCACAGGATGTCGTCCCGCCCTCCCCCGCCTCCTCCGCGGCCGGTCCGGTCGTGGGCGTCGAGCAGGCCGAGGCCGCGCTCGTCGAGCACTATCCCCGGCTCGTCCGGCTCGCCTACCTGGTGCTGCCGTCCGGCAGGGGCCGCAGCAGGCGGGTGCTCACCGCGCACTCCCTGGTCCAGCGGGCACTGCCCCGGGGCCGCACGCCCGCGCCGCCGCTCCCCGCCCAACGGGCCGGCCACGACGGCGACCCCGGCTACGCGCTGCTCCGCCTCCAGGTGCTGCGTACGGCGCTGGGGCGCGGGTCGCGGCTGCCGTCGCCGCTTCCGCGGGTGTGGGGGCTGAAGCTGTTCCCGCGTTCGGGCGGCGCCGACGAGCTCGCGCTGGAGCAGCGGCTGGCCGAGCTGTCCGGGCCGGCCCGCGCCGCCCACGCCCTGCGCGGCCTGGAGCGGCTCCCGGACGGGGGCGTGCGGGAGGTGCTCACGGCGGCGGGCGTCGCCGACGTGGACGCCGCGCTGGAGGAGGCCGACCGGATCCCCGACCCGTACCGGCTGCTCGACTCCCCCGAGTTCGACCCCTGCGTGCTCCAGGCCCGGCCGACGGATCTGCTGCGCCGCCGCCGGCGTCTGAAGGCCGCGCTGGTCGGCGGGGCGGCGCTGGCGGTGTGCGGGACGCTGCTGGGGCTGCCGGGCGACGGCTGGGGACCGGACGGCGCCGCCGCGCCCCCGTACGCGCGCAACCCGGCCGCGCAGGCCGCGCTGGACCCGGGGAAGCTGACCCGGGTCTCCCCCACCGCGTGGAAGACCTCCGCGCGCACCGACTTCTCCGTGTGGCCGGCGCGCGGCGACCGCACCGGTGACGAGGCCCTGCTGCGCCGCGCCCTCGCCGTCTGGGCCCGGCCCGGGGAGGGCGTGCGGGTGTCGGCGACCCCGGGCACCCCGTCCGGCGGCCCCGCCGGACCGCCCCGGCTGCTGTACGCGGGGACGGTCGACACCGCGCGCGTGGTGGTGCTGTACGACGGTCTGCGCCTGGCCAGGTACGCCGAGCCGGAGGACGGCGCGCAAGGGGCCGTGTTCGACCTCGCCCGCGTCGACGGCGCCGGCCGGGCCGGGTCGAGCGCGGTGGTGCTGAGCCGCGTCGACGGCAACGTCCGTTATCTGCTGGCGCCCTGGGTGCGTGAGGCGGGCGCGCGGGACCTGCGCGAGCCCGGCGCGGAGGCGACGGCCCTCGCCTTCACCGACGGCGTGACCTCACCGCTGGCGAGTCCCGCCCTCCGGACGGGGCCGTGCGCCTCCTGGACCGTGCTGCGGCTGACCGACGGCACCGGCACCCGGCTGGTGACCGACCTCGGCGAACTGGTCCCGGCCCACCTCACCGCCGGGCGTCCCGGCGAGACGCGCGAGGCCTCCGGCGCCGGGGCGCTGCGCCTCTGGGCGCCGTACGCCTGCTCGCTGAGCGCGATGCGCTCGGCGGGCGTACGGAGCGTGAACGCGTGGGCGTTCGCCGAGCAGCCGCTGCCCGACCGGAGCGGTGAGGCGGCGTGGGTGTGCACGCGGGCGGAGACGTGGCGGGGCGGCGGGGAGCGGGTGCTGGCGCAGTTCCACACGCCGGGCGCGCGGTCCGGGGCGGTGGCGGCGACGGCCGAGTCCGCGCCGGCCTGCGGGGAGCGCGAACCGCGGGTGCTGGCCGGAGTGCTGTGGAAGTCCGGGTCCGGCACCTGGTACCTGCTCGCCGCCGGCAGCCGCGACCTGGCGTCCGTCAGGGCGACGGGCGGAGTCGAGGGCTCGGCGCGGGGCCGGCTGCTGGCCGTCCGCGCCGAGAGAAGCGCCCGCCCCGCGCTCAAGGGCACGCTCGGGAACGGGCGGTCGATCGACGGACTGCACTAGCCGGACGAACACCACTGCCCGGTCCGGGCCGTTCGCGGCCGGAATCGATCGGTAAGGTGTTCGTATGACGAGCGGGGTGCGGCGCAGGATGGGAGTCGAGGAGCGGCGGCAGCAGTTGATCGGCGTGGCCCTCGAACTGTTCAGCCGGCGCTCCCCCGACGAGGTCTCCATCGACGAGATAGCGTCGCGGGCGGGCATCTCCCGCCCGCTGGTCTATCACTACTTCCCCGGCAAACTCAGCCTGTACGAGGCCGCGTTGAGGCGGGCGGCGGATGATCTGGCGTCCCGGTTCGCGGAGCCGCGGGAGGGCCCGCTGGGGTCGCGGCTGCGGCGGGTGATGGCCCGCTTCTTCGACTTCGTCGACGAGCACGGGCCCGGTTTCGCCGCCCTGATGCGCGGCGGCCCGGCGGTCGGTTCCTCGGCCACCAACGCGCTGATCGACTCCGTGCGGCAGGCCGCGTACGAGCAGATGGTGGCGCACATGGGTGTGGTGGGCCCGGCGCCGGTGCGGCTGGAACTGGTCGTACGGTCCTGGATCTCGCTCGTCGAGTCGACGGCGCTGATCTGGCTGGACGGCAGGCGCATCCCGCGCGCCGAGCTGGAGGCGCAGCTGGTGCAGGACTTCGCCGCGCTGGCCGCCGTGGCCGCCGCCCGCGACGAGGAACTGGCCGCGCTCCTGCGTGGCCTGCTCAAGAACGAGCCGGGCGACGGGCCGTTCACCGACCTCGCCACCCGGCTGATCTCGCTGGCCGCTTCCTAGCGGGCCCCTACTCCTCGAACTTGCGGTACGAGGCGTCGAGGTCGCGCACCTCGGCGGAGGCGTGCAGCATCAGTCCTTCGGCCGGCTTGACGTACTGCCGCAGCAGTTCCAGGACGGTCTCGGTGAGGCGGGCCTTGGTCTCGTCCGTGCGGCCGGGCAGCAGGGCGATGTGGACGTGGACGAGGGCGTGCCCGTCGGTGTCGGGGCCGACCACGACGTCCTCGGTGCGCCGGAACCGGGTCTTGCACGCCGGCGGCTTGGCGGCCGCGATGTCCACCACGGCGGTGTGCAGGTCCCGCGCGAAGGCGGGCCGGTCGAAACCGTCCGCCAGCCGCTCGGAGTAGTCGACGGTGATCTGCGGCATGAGCCCTCCTGATCCGGGTCGGGAGGGCTCACCCTAGCCGCAGCTCCTGACGGGCCTAGCCGGCGGTGGTGAACACCGCGACCGTGCGCGCCGGGACGGTGAACGTGCCGGACCCCTTCGCGTACGACGAGGTCTTCACGACCGCGTCCCCGCCCGCCGCCTGCACCGGGTGCAGCCGGTAGCCGGTCCCGGCGAGCGCGGCGACCCGCTGTTCCTGCCGCTCCGGCGTGGCGTTGAAGACGACGACCAGGTCACCGAGGGTCATCGTGATCACGCCGGGCGTCTCGTCCTTCCCGGAGAGCGGGAAGGCGAGCCGGGACTGCACCTGGGCGGCCGTGTCGAGGGAGAAGGCCTGCTCCGTCGTACGGATCCTCAGCAGGTCCCGGTACGCGGCCGAGGCGCCGGTGATCTGCGGGCAGCCGACCTTGACCGTGCCGAGCAGGGGCTTGGCGTACGGCCACTTGGCCTCGTTGTCGGCGGCCGGCGGCAGACCGCGGCCGAAGCCGTTGCCGTCCGCGCAGTTCCAGTGGATGGCGTTGAACCAGTCGCCGCTGTCGTAGGAGTTGCGGTCCAGGGACTTGGAGCGCAGCAGGTCGGTGCCCGCCTGGGAGAGGGCCGGGCCCTGCGAGAGGGTGGCCGTCGCCATGGCGAGGACCTGCATGCGGGCCCGGTCGTCGGCGGACGTGTCCTTCGGCAGCTTGAAGGCGAGCGCGTCGAACAGCGACTCGTTGTCGTGGGCGTCCGCGTAGGCGAGGGCGTCGCCGGGCGCGGCCGCGTAGCCGGCGGGGGCGCCGTTGTAGTCGACCTGGGAGCCCTTGACCTCCTTGCCGCTGGTGTCGGTGAAGGTGTAGTCGGCGAGGTTGCCGCTCAGGCCCACCTTGATCAGGTCCTGGTAGTGCAGCAGGCGGGCCTTCTGCTCGGCCTCGGTGCCGTTGTCCGCGGCGGAGTTGGGGTCGGTGTAGAGGCCGGAGGCGAAGCCCTGCACGCCGGGGTCCTCGTCGAAGGGGCCGCCGCCGCGCACGGCGTCGCGGGCCCGGTCGGAGAAGGTGGCGATGCCGGTGCCGGCCATGTTCTTCTGCGTGGCCTGCACGAAGCGGGCGTCGTCGGCGATCTCGCCGAAGTTCCAGCCCTCGCCGTACAGGATGATCTTCTTGCCGTCGACGCCGTCCTTGGCGGGGGTCAGCTCGTCGAGGGCCTTCCTGACCGCGAGGATGTTGGCCTTCGGGTGGTGGCCCATGAGGTCGAAGCGGAACCCGTCGACCTTGTACTCCTTGGCCCAGGTGACGATCGAGTCGACGACGAGCTTGCCCATCATGGCGTTCTCGGTGGCCGTGTTGGCGCAGCAGGTGCTGGTGGCGACCGAGCCGTCGGCGAGGAGCCGCTGGTAGTAGCCGGGGACGATCCGGTCCAGGACGCTCGTCTCCGCCTGGCCGCTCGCGGCGGTGTGGTTGTAGACGACGTCCATCACGACGCGCAGGCCGTCCTCGTTGAGCGCCTTGACCATCTTCCGGAACTCGACCGTGCGCTCGGTGCCGTCCGGGTCGGTGGCGTAGGAGCCCTCGGGGACCGTGTAGTGGTACGGGTCGTAGCCCCAGTTGAAGGCGTCCTTGGCGGCGGCTCTCGCCACGCACTCCTGCTGCCGGTCGGAGTCGGCCGGGTAGGAGGCGAGGTCGCAGTCGACGGTGGCCTGGTCGGACTTCTTCTCGGGGATGGTGGCGATGTCGAACGCGGGCAGCAGGTGCACGTACGAGGTGCCGGCCTCGGCCAGCTCGCGCAGGTGCCTGCTGCCGTCGCTGTCCTGGTCGGTGAAGGCGAGGTAGGTGCCGGGGTGCTCCGCCGTGCGGTCCGCGACGGAGAAGTCGCGGATGTGCAGCTCCTGGATCTGGGCGTCCTTGAGCGGTACGGCCTTCGGCTTGTCGTACGTCGACCAGTCACGCGGCTTCAGGGACCGGTCGGCCAGGTCGACGACGAGGCTGCGCTCGGAGTCGGTGGTCAGGGCGACCGAGTAAGGATCGGTGACCGTGTTGGTGGTGATCTCCTGAGTGCTCGGCGCCCACACCTTGACCCGGTACCGGTACTCCTCGCCCTCCCAGGAGCGCGGGCCGGTGACGGACCAGACGCCGGTGGCGTCGTCGCGGCGCATCCGGACGGTGCGGTCGCCGATCTCCAGGGAGACGTCCCGCGCGGTCGGCGCCCACACGGAGAGGGTGGGCCGGCCGTGGCGGAACACCGGGCCGAGCTTCGCCTTGGTGGCGCCGGCCGCGTAGAGGTCGTCGAGGACGCCCGCGATCTGCACGCCGGTCGCCGCGAGCACGGCGCCGTCGGCCGTGTGCTGGGTGGCGACGACCTGGCCGCGCAGGGCCTCGCGCACGCGGTCCCGGTCACGCGGGTCGACGGACCAGGCGGTGCCGTCCTTCAGGTGCGGGTACTTCGCCTTCTGGGCGTCGGTGAGGTCCGTCTTCGCCAGCCGGAGCCAGCGCGCGTCCCCGCCGGTCAGCTTCCCGTCCTGCACCGTGACGGAACCGGTGCGGGAGGCGAGGAGCTGGGTGGAGGCGGCGGCCTCGGAGCCGTCCCAGACGACGGTGTCCCGGTCGATCCAGACCGTCTTGGAGGTGGTCAGGTCGAGGGCCGCCGCCGAGCCGGCCGGCTGCGGCAGCAGGTAGTCCTCCTGGCCGCTCAACAGCCACACCTCGTGGCCGTTCGCCGTGAGGTCCAGCGACTGGTCGGTGGGGAGGTCCTTCTCGTCGCCCTTGTGGAGGATGTAGCTGAGGCTGGTGGCACCCTCGGCGAGCGGCACCTCGAAGACAGCGCCATAGGCATCAGTCTTCACCGGCTGAAGGGGCTTCGACCAGTCGGTGGGGTGCGCGGCACCGGTCCAGGTGTGCAGGCCCCAGCCGTCGTAGTTCCCGTCGGCGCGCTGGTAGTGCAGTACGGCCTTGGTGGTGTCCTGGGCTGGGTAGTCGGGCCGTTCGGTGGTGACGGTCTCCTTGCCCTGCTCGATCCAGATCTCGCCGTGCCGGGTGACGTCGATGGTGCGGTCGGTGGCGACGTCCTTGTCGCCGTCCTCGTCGATGACGAGGAAGCCGACGTCGGAGGCGCCCGGCTTGAGCTTGACGTGGGCGAAGGCGCCGTAGGCGTCGCGGCCGGTGAAGGGGTGGCTGTCCGGCCACTCGGTGGCCTCGCCGTCGGCGAGGTCGCCCCAGGCGTACAGGCCCCAGGCGTCGTAGTCGCCGTCGGTGCGCTTGTAGTGGACGATCGCGTAGTCGCGGGAGGCGGCGGCGGGCGGCTCCTCGACGGGCGGGGTGCCGGTGGTGGAGGCGGCGAGGGCGCTCGCGGTGCGGCCTGCCGAGTCGATCACGACGGCCTTGTAGCGCAGGGCGGTGCCGGCGGGGACGTCCTCGCCGATGGTGTGGGTGACCTTGTAGGGGGCGTGGTCGGCGGAGCCGAGCGTCCGCCACTTCCCGTTGCCGGTCCGGGCGGCGAAGACGACCCGGTTGAGTTGTCCGCCCTCGACGTCGGCGGTGACCTCGACGGTGCCGGTGGCGCCCGCCTCGGGGGCCTCGAGGGTGACCGTGGGCTTCGCGGCGGGCGCGGCGAGCGGGCCGGACGCCTTGAGGACGATCGCCGAGCCGGCCGGGACGGTGACGGTGATCTTCCTGTCGGCGTCGCTGGTGACGGTGGCGTCGGTGCCGTACAGGCCCTTGAACGTCATCCGGGCGGAGCCGGTCGCGAAGGTGGCCTTCCGCGCCTCGCCGGAGTTGTTGAAGGCGACGACGTACTCGGTGGTGTCCTTGCCGGTGCCGGTGCGGGAGAAGGCGTAGACGCCCGCGCCGTCGGCCGCGTACCGCTCCTGCTGGATGCCGTCGGTGAGGGCGGGGTGGGCCTTGCGGAGCTTGGCGAGAGCACTGATCCGCCGGTAGAGCGGTGCTCGCGTGTCGTAGGTGTCCTCGGCGTGGGTGCGGTCGGTGCCGATCAGGTTGTCGTCGAGGTAGTCGGCGGTGCGGGAGGCGAACAGGGTCTGGCGGGCGTCCTTGTCGCCGCCGGCGCCGGTGAAGCCCTGCTCGTCGCCGTAGTAGACGACCGGGTTGCCGCGGCTGAGGAACATCAGCTCGTGGGCGAGCACGTCCTTCTTCAGCAGTTCCGCCTCGGACGCCTCCGGGTCGTCCTGGGTCAGGAACGTCCCGAAGCGGCCCATGTCGTGGTTGCCGAGGAAGGTGACCTGCTCATAGGCGTTGGCCCGGTCGGTCGTGTACTTGTGGTCGTCGCCGAAGACCGAGGCCAGCTTCTTCGCGCTGCCGCCCTGGGAGGCGTACTGCCGGGCCGCCTCCTGGAAGGGGAAGTCGAGCGTGGCGTCCAGGCGGCCCTGGGTGACGTACGGGGCGGTGACGTCCGTGTCGGCGGAGTACACCTCGCCGAACATGAAGAAGTCGTCCCGGCCCTTCTTCGCCGCGTAGGCGTCCAGGGCGGTGGCCCACTGGGTCCAGAACTCCATGTTGACGTGCTTCACGGTGTCGATCCGGAAGCCGTCGATGTCGAAGTCCCTCACCCACCGCTGGTAGATCTTCTCCATGCCGTCGACGACCTCGGGACGCTCGGTCCACAGGTCGTCGAGGCCGGAGAAGTCGCCGTACTCGGCGGACTCGCCGGCGAAGGTGGAGTCGCCCCGGTTGTGGTACATGTCCGGGTCGTTGAGCCAGGACGGGGCCTTGAGGTCCTTCTTCGCGGCGGGCACGACCGGGGTGCGCGGGAAGGAGCCTTCGTCGACGCGCGGGAACTTCCGGGAGCCGTCGGCGTAGTCGGCGTCGTCGAAGGGCTCGCCGTCCTTCGTCAGGTAGGGGAAGGCGCCCTTGGAGAGGTAGCCGTAGGACTTCTCCTCGTAGTCGACGACGTCGGCGGTGTGGTTGGTGATGACGTCGAAGAAGACCTTCATGCCCTTTTTGTGAGCTGCGTCGATGAGGGTCTCGAGGTCGTCGTTGGTACCGAAGTGCGGGTCGACCTGGGTGAAGTCGGTGATCCAGTAACCGTGGTAGCCGGCGGAGGCGTTCTCCCCCGTCCCCTGCACGGGCTGGTTCTTGAAGAGGGGCGCCATCCAGATGGCGGTGGTGCCGAGCCCCTTGATGTAGTCGAGCCTCTTCGTCAGGCCCTTGAGGTCGCCGCCCTGGTAGAAGCCCTTGTCGGTGGGGTCGTACCCGGTGGTGAGGCGCGAGCCGGTCAGTCCGCCGCGGTCGTTCTTCGTGTCACCGTTGGCGAAACGGTCCGGCAGGACGAAGTAGAACTGCTCGCGGGTCAGGTCGTGCCGTGCGGGCGACGTGGCGAGCTTCGCGTCCGAGGGCGGTGCGGGCGGGGTCGCGGCGCCGGCGGTGACCGGCTGCACCAGGGCGGCGGCGAGCGCGGCCACGGTGACGGCGGCGACGCGTCCGCCGCGCGCGGTGCGGCGCCCCGGGGGCGCGGGCCATCTGGGTATCAAGGCGAGAACTCCTTGCGCTTACGGCTCGATTCGGGTCCGACCCCGCACGCCGCGGCACGGCCTGTTTCGGCCACGTCACCGGAGCGTCGGCGTGACCGTATCGCCGTTGAAAGCTTTACAGCAAGGGTTGTGAAAGTAACGGTAAGGACTTGCACGCGGACGCGGGCCGCGCCGCCGCCCCGTGAACGGCGGCGCGGCCCGCGCGTCTTCAGCAGGACGACTTGCCGGCGTACACCGCGAGGGCCGTGTGGGAGCCCAGGGTGGCGGTGAGCTGTCCGGAACCGTTCACGGTGACCGTGGTGTTGTTCTGGACGTTGCAGTACGTCCCCGCGGCCAGGGAGGTCTGGTAGGTGCGGGTCAGGGAGCCGGACTCGTGGTTGATGGCCACGAAGCCCTTGTTCCCGCGTCCGAAGGCGATGGCGTCGCCGCCGTTGTCCCACCAGTTGGTGACCGACTGGCCCCGGGTGGCGTTGCGGAAGGCGACCATGGACCTGATCTCCGGCCAGTTGTGCTGGCACTTCCAGCCGTTCTGCCAGCAGGCGTCGACCCGGCCGCCGTTGGGCGGTCCGGCGTCGTGGTCGGAGAACTCGTACCCGGAGTTGATGTCCGGGGCGCCGTAGGGCCAGGCCAGCATGAAGACGTTGGCCAGGGTGTAGGTGGCGCCGTCCTTGTAGTTCAGGGTGGAGCCGTTGCGCTCGGTGTCGTGGTTGTCGACGAAGACGCCGGAGACGGAGCTGTTCATGTAGCCCCAGCCCTCGCCGTAGTTCTTCAGGTAGGCGAGGTTCTCGTTGGTGAAGACCCGCTTGAGGTCGTAGGCGTACCGGAACTCCTGGACGTCCCCGTTGCCGGTGTACTCGGTGGGCTGGACGGCCTCGCCGGCGCCGTAGATGACCTCCTGCTTCCAGTAGGCGTTCGGATTGCTCAGCCGGGACTTGATGTTGGCCAGGTCGGCGGCCGGCATGTGCTTGGCGGCGTCGATGCGGAAGCCGTCGACGCCCAGCGACAGCAGGTCGTTCATGTAGCGGGCGATGGCGCCGCGGACGTAGTCCTCGCCGGTGTCGAGGTCGGCGAGGCCGACCAGCTCGCAGTTCTGGACGTTCCAGCGGTCGCCGTAGTTGTTGATCTGTGAGGTGCAGTTGTCGAAGTCGTACGAGGAGTACAGGCCGGGGTAGTCGTACTTCGTGTACGACGAGCCGCCGGTGCCGGTGCCGCTGCCCGCGGACATGTGGTTGATGACCGTGTCGGCGACGACCTTCACGCCGGCCGCGTGACACGTGTCGACCATGCTCTTGAACGCGGCGCGGTCGCCGAGCCGCCCGGCGATCCGGTAGCTGACCGGCTGGTACGAGGTCCACCACTGCGAGCCCTGTATGTGCTCGGCGGGCGGGGAGACCTGGACGTATCCGTATCCGGCGGGGCCGAGGGTGGTGGTGCACTCCCGGGCGACCGAGGCGAAGTTCCACTCGAAGAGGACGGCGGTGACGTCCTTGCTTCCGGGCGGGGAGGCCTGCGCACCGGTTGGGGTCATGACAACCGAGGCGGCCGCGAGCGCGGCGGCCACGGCGAGGGTTCTGCGTGCCATGTGGGGTTACCTTCTTCATCGAAGGGTGTGGGGATACCGCTCGAGCAGGCTGAATTCTCTTGCAGAAAACTTCAGCAACCTTGCGGCAACGCAGATGGTAGAGGCCCGCCACCCGAAAGGGCAGCGGGCCGTACCGACTTGAACGAAAAAAGTTGCGAGCCGGACCTCAGCCCGTGGTCCACCACACGGTGGTGTCGGCGGGCACCTTCGCCTCGCCGGCCGTCTCGTCCACCTCACCGCTGGCGAGCAGGACACGGCCGTACGACGGGGTGGTCACCGACTCCCCCGTGGTGTTGGCGACGCACACGAAGTCGCCGCGCCGGAAGGCGAGGACGCCCTCGGGGGCGCGCAGCCACTCCACCGCGTCGCCGGCGCCCAGATCGGCCTGGGCGCGGCGCACGGCGAGCGCGGAGCGGTACAGCTCCAGGGTCGAGCCGGGGTCGCCGGTCTGCGCCTCGACACTCAGCCCGCCCCACTCCGCCGGCTGCGGCAGCCAGCTCCCGCCGTCGCCGAAGCCGTACGAGGAGCCCTCGCGGGTCCACGGGATCGGCACGCGGCAGCCGTCGCGGAAGCCGTCCTGGCCCGCGCCCCGGAAGTACGCCGGGTCCTGACGCACCTCGTCCGGCAGGTCCACGACGTCCGGCAGGCCGAGCTCCTCGCCCTGGTAGACGTACGCCGAACCGGGCAGCGCCAGCATCAGCAAGGTCGCGGCGCGGGCGCGGCGCAGGCCCAGTTCGCGGTCGCCGGCCAGACGGATCTGGGTGCCCAGGCCCGGCGGGTTGGCGAAGCGGGTGGCGTGGCGGGTGACGTCGTGGTTGGACAGGACCCAGGTGGCGGGGGCGCCGACCGGGCGCATGGCGTCCAGGGTGCGGTCGATGACCTCACGCAGTTCCGACGCGTCCCAGTGGGTGCCCAGGTACTGGAAGTTGAACGCCTGGTGCAGTTCGTCGGGGCGGACGTAGTTCGCGGTGCGCTCGACGGTCGGGGTCCACGCCTCGGCGACGAAAATACGCTCGCCGGAGTACTCGTCGAGGATGAGCCGCCACTGGCGGTAGATGTCGTGGACGCCGTCCTGGTCGAAGAACGGCATGACATCGTTGCCCAACAGCTTAAGCTGCTCGTGGGATCCAAGGTCGGGGAGGCCTTCCGCCTTCACCATGCCGTGGGCGACGTCGATGCGGAAGCCGTCCACGCCCATGTCCAGCCAGAAGCGGAGGATGGAGCGGAACTCGTCGCCGACCGCCGGGTGCTCCCAGTTGAAGTCGGGCTGCTCGGGCGCGAACAGGTGCAGGTACCACTCGCCGGGCGTGCCGTCGGGCTCGGTGACGCGGGTCCAGGCCGGGCCGCCGAAGATCGACTCCCAGTCGTTGGGCGGCAGCTCGCCGTTCGCGCCCTTGCCGGGGCGGAAGTGGTAGCGGTCGCGGGAGGGCGAGCCGGGGCCCTCGGCGAGGGCGCGCTTGAACCATTCGTGCTGGTCGGAGGAGTGGTTCGGAACCAGGTCGACGATGATCCGGAGGTCGAGGCCGTGGGCGTCCCGGATCAGCGCGTCCGCGTCGAGCAGGGTGCCGAACATCGGGTCGACGGCGCGGTAGTCGGCGACGTCGTAGCCGGCGTCGGCCTGCGGGGAGGCGTAGAAGGGGCTGAGCCACACGGCGTCCACGCCGAGGTCGCGCAGGTACGGCAGGCGGGAGCGGATGCCTTCCAGGTCGCCCATGCCGTCGCCGTTGCTGTCGGCGAAGCTGCGCGGGTACACCTGGTAGATCACCGCGTCCCGCCACCAGTCGCGACGCCGGGTGACGGTGGCGACGGCCGCGTCGGTGGTGGGGGTCGGGGCCGGGGCGGCGGAGTGCTGCTGGCTCATGTCGTCCTTGATACGAGTGCGGGCAGGGAAGCGGGTGGGGGCGGGCGGCGTGGAGACGAGACGGCCGCGGTGGCGGCGGGGTCGGATGGCCACCGCGGCCGTCTCGGGTCCGGGGAGGGCGACGCCGTACAGGGGCGCGGTCCGCGCCGGTGTGCGGCTCCGCGGCGCCGGCACGCCACGACGGCGCGGCGGCCGGACGACGGCGGTTCGCCCCCTGGCGGCTCTTACCCCTTCGTACCGCCGGCGGTGAGGCCGGCCACCAGGTTCTTCTGCACGAGGTAGAAGAACGCGGAGACCGGTATCGCGATGAGGACCGCGGTGGCGGCCATGAGGTTGCGCTGTGCGTCGTGCTCGCTGACGAAGCTCTGCAGACCGACGGCGAGCGTGTACTTCTCGTCGTCGAGCATGAACGTCGTGGCGAAGGCGACCTCGCCGAACGCGGTGATGAAGCTGTAGAACGCGGCGACCGCCAGCCCCGGCTTGGAGAGCGGCAGGATCAGCCGTGCGAACGTGCCGAAGGGGGTCAGCCCGTCGACGCGTCCCGCCTCGTCGATCTCGAACGGGATGGTGTCGAAGTAGCCCTTCATCAGCCAGGCGCAGTACGGCACCGCCGTCGAGCAGTAGACGAGGACAAGTCCAAGATAACTGTCGATGAGCCGCAGGTCCGACAGGATCTGGTACATCGGGACCATCAGGACGGCGACCGGGAACATCTGGGTGACCAGGAGGACCCACATGAACTTCCGGTAGCCGGGGAAGCGCATGCGGGAGACCGCGTAGCCGGTGGTGGCGGCGACGAGGACACCGATGACCGTGGTGCCGAGCGAGACGATCAGCGAGCTCTTCAGCCAGTCGAAGAAGTTCGTGTGCTGCAGGACGAACGCGTAGTTGTCCAGCGTCATCTTGCCCCAGATGCCGCCGGGGTGCAGATAGTCGTCCTTGTCGGGGCCGAGGGACAGGAAGACCAGCCAGGCGACCGGGAACAGCGCGACCAGACCGGCCACGGTCAGGACGCCGTGCGAGGTGAGGCGGGCCAGGGGGCCGCTCTCGCCGCGCCGGCGCACCTTACGGGGTGCGGCAGGCCGGTCCGCCGGAGCGGTGGGGGTGACCGATGTGGTGCTCATGGGGACTCCTGCCTCAGATCGCGAGCTGCTGCTCATTGCGGTTCAGCCAGCGGCGGTAGAAGGAGGTGAAGACGACGAGGATGGCCAGCAGCAGCATGCCGTAGGCCGCGGACTCGGCGAACTCGCGCGGCTGCTGCCCGAAGCCCAGGTAGTAGGACCAGGTGACCAGGATCTGGGCGTCCGGGGCGGTGTTGCCGAACAGCAGGAAGATGATCGCGAACTGGTTGAAGGTCCAGATCACACCGAGCAGGACCACGGTGGAGCTGACCGAGCGCAGTCCGGGCAGGGTGACGTTGCGGAACCGCTGCCAGGCGTTCGCGCCGTCCATCTCGGCCGCCTCGTACAGGCTGGCGTCGATGGACTGCAGACCGCCGAGCAGGGAGATCATCATGAACGGCACACCGCACCAGGTGTTGACCATGACCGCGGCGAACCGCTGCCAGAAGGTGTCCTCCAGCCAGGCCGGCGAGGGCAGGCCGAGGGAGTCCAGGGCGGTGTTGACGATGCCGGCGTCGGCGAGCATGAAGCGCCAGCCGAAGACGGTGACGAAGGTCGGCACGGCCCACGGCAGGATCAGGACCAGCCGGTAGAAGGTGCGGCCGCGGATCTTCTGGTTGAGCAGCAGGGCGAGGCCCAGGCCGATGGTGTAGTGCAGGGTGACGCAGGCGGCCGTCCACACGATCGTCCAGACGAACTTGGACCAGAAGCGGTCGTAGGCCGTCTCGCCCCACAGGATGTCGGCGTAGTTGTCGATGCCGATGAACTTGTAGGTGGCCTCGATCTCGTTGACGCCGATGGTGCGGGCCGAGTTCAGACTGTCCGCGTCGGTGAGCGTGAGATAGAAGCCGTACGCCAGGGGGTACAGCACGATGACGCCGAGCACGAGCGCCACCGGCGCGATCATGGCGTAGGCGTACCAGTGCTTCTGGTATCCGCGCTTCAGACGGCCGGCCGGCCCGGGGCGGGGCGCGCGGTCACCGCGGCGCTTGCCGGTCGCGCGGTCGATGGTGACAGTCATGGTTCGGCACCTTCTGGATGGTCAAGGGGTACGGCACACAGGCCGGCGGCCGCCGGACCCTCCCCTCCTGGAAGCGGGTCCGGCGGCCACACGGGCGTTACTTGCTGAAGTCCGGCACCAGCTTGGCGATCGCGGTCTCGACGTCGCCCAGACCCTTGTCCAGGGACTTCTTGCCGCTCGCGATCTGCGGGAGCTCGTCGTCCAGCGGGCCCCACAGGGAGCTGTACTCGGGCAGGGCCGGGCGCGGCTGGGCGGCGGAGAGGACCGTCTGGTAGCCGGCGATGCCCGGGTCGGCCTTGACCTTGCCGGTGTAGGCGTCGTCGCGGGTGGGCAGCGTGGAGTTCTTCAGCGCGATGGTCTCCTGCGCCTTGGCCGAGGTCATGAAGTTGACGAACTTCAGCGCGGCGGCCTGCTTGTCCTTGCCGGAGCCGGCGTAGACGGAGAGGTTGTGGCCGCCGGTCGGGGCGCCCGCCGTGCCGGTGGAGCCGGCCGGGACGGGGACGATGCCGAGGTTGTTCTTGTCCTTGAACGCGGAGCCCTTGTAGAAGTTGGTGATCTCCCACGGGCCCTGGATGATCGAGGCGACCTTGCCGTTGACGAACGCGTCCTGGATGTGCGTGTAGGCGTCGGCGGTGACGTCGGCCTTGTGCAGGCCCTTGCCGTCGAAGAGGTCCAGCCAGGTGCCGTACGCCTTCTGGGCCTCGGGCGACCTGACGGTGACCTTCTTGGCGTCGGCGTCGACCATGTCGGTGCCCTCGCCGTACAGGAACGGCTGGGCGTAGTAGCCGGCCGTGGAGCCCCAGTAGCCGTCGACGCCGGTCTTGTCCTTGATGGTGGCGGCGGCCTTCTTCAGGTCGTCCCAGGTCTTGGGGGCCTCGACGCCGGCCTTCTCGAACAGTTCCTTGTTGTAGACGAAGGCGAGGGTGTCCGTGGTGAAGGGGACGCCGTAGGTCTTGCCCTCGTACTTCGCCTGCTCGATCAGGTTGGGCTTGAACTTGTCCTGCTCGGCGAGGGCGTCGGTGCCGTCCAGCGGCAGGAAGAAGCCCTTCTTGGCGAAGGCGGGGGTCCAGCCGACCTCGGAGCGCAGCACGTCGGGGGCGCCCGACGCGCCGGCGGCGGTGTCGAACTTGTTCTGCGCCTGGTCGAAGGGGACGTTGACGTACTCGACCTTGATGTCCTTGTTGGCGGCCTCGAACTCCTTGACCAGGGCCTGGTACGTCGGCGCCTCGTTGGTCGCGTTGGAGGTGTCCCACCAGGTGATGGTGACCGGACCGCCGGCCGAGTCGCCGCTGTCGCCGTCTCCGCCGCAGGCCGTCGCCGCGAGGGCGAGGGACGCCACCAGCGCGGTGGCCGCTATGCCACGCCGCATGAGGTTCTCCTTGAGGGTGAAAGCCCGTAAGTGCAGGTGCGGCCCCGTCTGCCGTCCTGCCGACTTGCCGACCGCGCCGTTGCCGCCGCCGGGCGACGTGAACGTAACAGCGCTGGAACCTTTTCGAAAGACCTTGCAGAAAAGTTTTGCAAGCACCGCCGAGAGTTATGCCGTCGTGACCTGTCCCCGACCGCCCGGCACCCCGGGTTTCCGCCCGTACGACAGGGGTTCGGACGGTTGTGCAAGACTCTGCAAGCACTTGCCATCCGTTGCCGCCGGGGGAATCATCCCTTGCGGAGCGGACGCCGACCACGACTTGAGGGACCGCGATGACCCAGCAGCCCGCAGCGGGCCGTTCGACGGCGCGCACCAGGCGTCCGATCGGTGTGCAAGGGGAGAACCGGCAGCTACAGTCCAGTCCTGTGACCACACGCCTTGCCGACATCGCTGCTCAGGCGGGGGTGAGCGAGGCGACCGTCAGCCGCGTCCTCAATGGCAAGCCGGGCGTCGCCGCCACCACCCGCCAGTCCGTGCTCGCCGCCCTCGACGTCCTCGGCTACGAGCGTCCGGTGCGGCTGCGGCAGCGCAGCGAGGGCCTGGTCGGGCTGATCACCCCGGAGCTGGAGAACCCGATCTTCCCGGCGCTGGCCCAGGTCATCGGGCAGGCGCTGACCCGGCAGGGCTACACGCCGGTGCTCGCCACCCAGACCCCGGGCGGGTCGACGGAGGACGAGCTCACCGAGATGCTCGTGGACCGCGGGGTGGCCGGCATCATCTACGTCTCCGGACTGCACGCGGACACCACCGCCGACACCCAGCGCTACGAGCGGCTGCGGGCGCAGGGCGTGCCGTTCGTGCTCGTGGACGGTTTCTCGCCGAAGGTGCAGGCGCCGTTCATCTCCCCCGACGACCGGGCCGCGATGGCGCTCGCCGTCACCCACCTGGTCTCCCTCGGCCACACCCGGATCGGGCTGGCGCTCGGGCCGAAGCGGTTCGTGCCGGTGCAGCGCAAGATCGAGGGCTTCGTGCGCGCCGTGCAGGAGCAGCTCGGGCTGAGCGCCGAGACGGTCGAGACCGAGCTGGTCCAGCACTCGCTGTACACGCTGGAGGGCGGCCAGGCCGCCGCCACCGCGCTGATGGACCGCGCCTGCACGGCGGTGGTGTGCGCGAGCGACATGATGGCGCTGGGCGCGATACGGGCGGCCCGGCAGCGCGGTCTGGACGTGCCGAAGGACATCTCGGTGGTCGGCTTCGACGACTCCCCGCTGATCGCCTTCACCGACCCGCCGCTGACCACGGTCCGCAAGCCGGTCCCGGCGATGGGCCAGGCCGCGGTGCGCACGCTACTGGAGGAGATCGGCGGAACGCCCGCGCCGCACAGCGAGTTCGTGTTCATGCCGGAACTGGTGGTGCGCGGTTCGACCGCTTCGGCCCCTGGGGACCGCCATCGTCCCTAGGGTGGAGAGGAGGGCCCCCGGCGCACTGCCACAGGAGGAAGGGGCGGGCCTGCCCCTGGGGAGAACGTGCGGGTCGGGCCCGACCGGGGGATGATCTGGTGGGAGGGTCTTTTCTGGCAGACTCTGGCCCATGGGTGACACGACGGTGACGACGCTGGAAGGCCGGGAAGAGGCCGCAGCGCACCCTGTCGCGGAGAAGACGGGGCCGGGCCGTCTGCGCCGTCTGCGCTCGCCCCGCCGGCCCCGGCTGTGGTTCGAGATCCTGCTGATCGCGGTAAGTTACTGGACGTACTCGCTGATCCGCAACGCCGTGCCGGAACAGCGGGCCGAGGCGCTGCGCAACGCCGACGGGATCTGGCGCCTGGAACAGCAACTGGGCCTCGCCGTCGAGGAGTCCGTCAACCACGCCGTGAACTCGGTGACCTGGCTCGTCGTCGGCATGAACTACTACTACGCCACCCTGCACTTCGTGGTGACGCTGGGCGTCCTGGTGTGGCTCTACCGCGGTCATCCCGGCCGGTACGCGGCGGCCCGCCTGGTCCTCTTCACCACCACCGGCATCGCCCTCGTCGGCTACTACCTGTATCCGCTCGCCCCGCCCCGGCTGATGAACGGCCAGGACTTCATCGACACCGTCCTGGTCCACCAGACGTGGGGGTCGATGGCCTCCGGCGACCTGAAGAACATGTCGAACCAGTACGCCGCGATGCCGTCGATGCACATCGGCTGGTCGGTGTGGTGCGGGCTGACGATCTTCGCGCTGGCCACCGTCCCCTGGGTGCGGGTGCTGGGTCTGATATACCCGGTGGCCACGCTGGTGGTCATCGTCGCCACCGCCAACCACTTCTGGCTGGACGCGGTGGGCGGCGTCCTCTGCCTGTCCTTCGGGTACGGCGTCGCACTGCTCTGGTACGGACGCCGGCCGTACACCCTGCCGAGGCGGGTGCCCGAACAGCGGAGACGGGAACCGGAGCGTATCCCGGTGCCGAAGCAGGGCTAGGGCGGCGCCTCCTCAGGAGGGCCGGGCCCCGCCGGGGGTCACAGCCCTCCGTAGAACAGCTCCTCCACCACGCTCCGTGCCCGCCGTGCCGTACGCCGGTACGCGTCGAGCATGTCGCCGGCGTGACCGGGGCCGTAGCCCAGGTAGCGCCCGACGGCGCCCAGTTCGCGGGGCACGGTGGGGAAGGTGTCCCCGGCCCGGCCCCGGACCAGCATCACCGCGTTGCGCACACGGGTGGCGAGCACCCAGGCCTCGTCGAGGACGGCGGCGTCGTCCTCGGAGATCAGCCCGGCCGTGCGGGCGGCGGCCAGCGCCTGCCGTGTGCGGGTGGTGCGCAGGCCCGGCTCCCGGGCACCGTGCCGCAGCTGGAGGAGCTGCACGGTCCACTCCACGTCGGACAGTCCGCCCGGACCGAGCTTGGCGTGCAGCTTGGGGTCGGCGCCGCGCGGCAGCCGCTCGGACTCCATACGGGCCTTCAGCCGCCGGATCTCCCGGACGGCCTCCTCGCCGAGCCCGGCGGCCGGGTAGCGCAGCGGGTCGATCAGCTCGGTGAAGCGGCGGCCCAGGTCCTCGTCCCCGGCGACGGGTTCGGCGCGCAGCAGCGCGTGCCGCTCCCACACCAGCGACCAGCGGCGGTAGTACGCCTCGTACGACTTGAGCGTACGCACCAGCGGCCCTGACTTGCCCTCCGGGCGCAGGTCGGCGTCGACGATCAGCGGCGGGTCGGCGCTCGGCAGCTGCAGCAGGCGGCGCATCTCGGCGACCACCTTGTTGGCCGCCTCGGCGGCCTCCCGCTCGTCCACGCCGTCGCGCGGTTCGTGTACGAACAGGACGTCCGCGTCGGAGCCGTAGCCCAGCTCGTGCCCGCCGAAGCGGCCCATGCCGATGATCGCGAACCGGGTGGGGAGGGTGTCCCCCCAGCCCTCGCGGACCACCGCGCGGAGCGTGCCGGCGAGGGTGGCGGCCGTCAGGTCGGAGACCGCGTCGCCCACCAGGTCCACCAGGGCGCCCTGGTCGGCCTCGGCGGGCTGGGACTCGGTGCCGTAGGAGCCGACGATGTCGGCGGCGGACGTGCGGAACAGTTCGCGGCGGCGCACCCCGCGGGCGGCCGTGACGCCCTGGACGGCGTTGTCGGCGCGGCGGACGGCGGCGAGGATCTCCTGCTCCAGGTGGGCGCGGGGCCGCGGTTGGAGCCCGCCGCCCCCGTCGCCGAGCAGCGCCACCGCCTCGGGGGCGCGCATCAGCAGGTCGGGGGCGAGCCGGCCGGCGGACAGCACGCGGGCCAGGTTCTCGGCGGCGGCGCCCTCGTCGCGCAGCAGCCGCAGGTACCAGGGCGTCTTGCCGAGCGCGTCGGAGACCTTGCGGAAGGTGAGCAGACCGGCGTCCGGGTCGGCGGAGTCCGCGAACCAGCCGAGCAGCACCGGCAGCAGGGTGCGCTGGATGGCGGCCTTGCGGGTGACACCGGACGCCAGCGCCTCCAGGTGGCGCAGCGCGGCGGCCGGATCGGCGTACCCGAGCGCGATCAGCCGCTCCCGCGCGGCCTCGGCGCTGAGCCGGGCCTCGCCGGGGGCGAGCGCGGCGACGGCGTCCAGCAGCGGCCGGTAGAACAGCTTCTCGTGCAGCCGCCGTACGACGGAGGCGTGCCGCTTCCACTCCCTGAGCAGGGTGGCGACCGGGTCGGTGCGCAGGTCCAGGGAGCGGCCCAGGCGGCGCAGGTCGGCCTCGTCCTCGGGGACGAGGTGGGTGCGGCGCAGCCGGTGGAGCTGGATGCGGTGCTCCATGGAGCGCAGGAAGCGGTAGGCGTCGTCGAGCTGGGCGGCGTCCGCGCGGCCGACGTAGCCGCCAGCGGCGAGGGCCTTCAGCGCGTCGAGGGTGGTGCCGCTGCGCAGCGAGGCGTCGGCGCGGCCGTGCACCAGCTGGAGCAGCTGCACCGCGAACTCGACGTCCCTGAGGCCTCCCGGGCCCAGCTTGAGCTGGCGGTCGACCTCGGCGGCGGGGATGTTCTCCACCACCCGGCGGCGCATCTTCTGCACGTCGGCGACGAAGTTCTCCCGCTCGGCGGCCTGCCACACCAGCGGCTGGAGCGCGGCGACGTACTCCTCGCCGAGCGCGGGGTCGCCGGCGACCGGGCGGGCCTTGAGCAGTGCCTGGAACTCCCAGGTCTTGGCCCAGCGCTGGTAGTAGGCGAGGTGGGAGGCGAGGGTGCGCACCAGCGGCCCGTTGCGGCCCTCGGGGCGGAGGTTGGCGTCGACGGGCCAGATGGAGCCCTCGACGGTGGTCTCGGAGCAGATCCGCATCAGGTGCGCGGCGAGCCGGGTCGCGGCGCGCAGCGCCTTGTCCTCGTCGGCGCCGTCCACCGCCTCGCCGACGAAGACGACGTCGACGTCGGAGACGTAGTTCAGCTCGTGTCCCCCGCACTTGCCCAGCGCGATCACCGCGAGCCGGCACAGCGCGGCGTCCTCGGGCGCGGCGTCCCGGGCGAGAGTGAGGGCGGCGCGCAGGGTGGCGGTGGCGAGGTCGGCGAGCTCGGCGGCGGTCTGGGCGACCTCGATGGTGCCGCAGACGTCACGGGCGGCGATGGACAGCAGGCAGCGCCGGTAGGCGACGCGCAGCGAGACCGGGTCGCCGGCCCCGGCGAGGCCCCGCTCGAACTCCTCGACACCCGGGTGCAGGTCGCGCGGCTCGTAGGTGACCAGGGCCTGCCAGTCGCTGGGGTGCCGGGCCAGGTGGTCGGCGAGCGCCTCGGACGCGCCGAGCACGCCGAGCAGCCGGTCCCGCAGCGGCTTGGCGGCTATCAGCGTGTCCAGCAGTTCCTGACGGGCGGTGGGCCCGTCCTGCGCCTCCAGCAGCCGTACCAGGCCCCGCAGCGCGAGGTCGGGGTCGGCGGTGGCGCCGAGGGCGTCCAGCAGCACGGGGTCGTTGCGCACCAGCGTGAGTCCGGCGCTGTCGAGCAGCCGCTCGGCGGCGGACGGATCGGTGAAGCCGTGCCGCAGCAGTCGCGTGAAGGTACTGCTCCTGCGCCCCGGCGCCGACGTCATCCCCGGCCTCCCTCGTGCCTCGTGGCTGTGCCTGCCGCACATGCCCCGGATCAGGGTCGTACGGCCATGAGCCTATCCGGAGTACGGGGTCCTGGCCCGGGGCACGGTGGGACGTGCCGGTATCGGTGTTTCGGTGGCGCGGCGGACGGTTTTCGGATTCGGTGGGGGGGCAGCCGTCCCGCCGGACCGGGTGACGGTCCGGGCGACGCGCAGCCGATACGCCGACGAAGGAGTCGCTGTTCCATGGACATGACCCTCGAAGTGATCCCGCTCCCGGTGAGCGACATCGACCGCGCCAGGGACTTCTACCGGGACAAGGTCGGCTTCCACGTCGACATCGACCAGGAGGTCATGCCGGGCATGCGCATCGTCCAGCTCACCCCGCCCGGCTCCGGCTGCTCGATCGCGCTGGGCGACAGCATCTGGGAGATGACCCCGGGATCCACCCCGGCCCCCGGCTCCTACCGGGGGCTCCAGCTCTGCGTCGCCGACATCGGGGCGGCCCACGCGGAACTGACCGCCCGGGGCCTGGACGTCTCCGAACCGGTCCGGTACGCCGACGCGGACGGCGCGACCTTCATGTACTTCACGGACCCGGACGGCAACGGCTGGTCGGTCCAGGAGTACCGGCGGCGGGCGACGGAGCCGCTGCACAAGGTGCTGGGGGGATCCGGCGGGGCATAGAACACCCATGTAGTAACATGTACTACATGGAGACTACTGCCCGCGAATTCAATCAGAGGTCTTCCCAGATCCTCGCGGCGGCCGCACGCGGAGAGACTGTCACGGTCACCAAGAACGGCGTCGCCGTCGCCCGCGTGATACCGATCGCAGAGGAAGACGTCCCCGCCTATCCCACAGACCCCATGGGAGATCTCGACCTTCCCGACCTGGGACTGCCCGACCTCGACGACGACGAGATCGAGGAAACGCTCAGGGGGATGGGAACTTGAGCGTCATCGCCATCGCCGACACCAACGCGCTGTACCGCTTGCTGGACCCCAGGCTGTCCGGCCACCAGGCACACAGGAACGCCCTGGCCTCCATCAGTCACCTCGTCATCTCGCCCATGGTCCTGGCCGAACTGGACTACCTCATCGCCACCAGGGCCGGGGCCGGGAAGGCTGTCGTGGCCGCCCGGTTCGTGGAACGCAACGTGGCCAACCGCCGGTTCGAAGTACCGCCCCTGAGCGCCCACCTCAGTTCCGCCATCGCCGTTGCGGAGGGGTACAAGGACGCGGACGGAGGCAAGGGCGTCGGGCTCACGGACGCGATGAACGTCGCCCTGGCCGCGGCCTACCACACCAACGCCATGTTCACCTCGGACCTGCACTTCCGCATGATCCGTCCGCTGACCGGGCACAAGGCGTTCCGGCTCCTGCCCGACGATCTGTAGCGTCCCCGCACGCCCCTCGGCCACCGTCGTCTGCGCCGACGACGGTGCGCCTCGGAGCCGTGCCCGCACGGTACGGCTCGCTCATCGAGCAGGCGCGGTGGGAGCCGGCGGCGAACCGCTCCGTCACACTCGCCCCACTGCATGACACGACACGGCGCGGCACAGGTTTCCCTCATAGCGTGTCAAACCGTCGCAAATGGCCACTCGGGCCGGGACGGACGGCCACGTGTGCGGTCCGGAACGCGAGTTCCGGCCCACACCGGGTCACCGGGCACGGGCCGTACGCACACATCCGATGAGGGGAAGTCGCCGATGAGTGAGTCCGTACGAACCGGATCCGGGAGCACCGGAGACAAGGTCAGGGCAGAGGCCTCCGCGACGGCCGGCCAGGCCAGGCAGGCCGCCGGCCAGGTGGCGGGGACCGCGGCGGAACAGGCCCGGACCGTCGTGGGCGAGGCGCGGCAGCAGGCGGGCACGGTCATCGAGGACCTGCGCGGCCGCGCGATCGACGAGGCGGACGGGCAGACCAGGCGGGCGGCCGGCACGCTGCGGCAGTGGGCGAACGACTTCTCGAGCCTGGCCGCGCACGCCGAACACGACTCGCCCGCCCGCAGTCTGGCGGCCCGCGCGGGCGACAAGGGAATGCGGCTGGCCGGCTACCTGGAGCGGCAGGGGGTCGAAGGCATCACCGCCGACCTCCAGGGCTTCGCCCGGCGCCGCCCCGGCGCCTTCCTCGGCGGCGCGCTGCTGGCCGGACTGGCCGTCGGCCGCCTGGCGAAGGTGACGCAGACGGCGTCCCGGGCCGGCGGGGACGGGGACGGGGACGGGCAGCGGAGGGTCACCGCGGCCCCGGCTCCCGAGGCCCTGCCGGCCGCTCCCCCGCCGGGGACCGCGCCGCCCGCGCCGTCCACGCCGCCGAGCCTCGGCACGCCGGGCCGCCCGTTCCCGGAGGCGTGAGATGGCCACGATGTCACCGCTGTCCCGGGCCCGCTCTGCCGAGCCGTACGCAGGGGAGCGGTCCGCGGGCGAGCTGCTGTCCCGGGTGACCTCCGACCTCCAGGTCCTCTTCCGCCAGGAGGTGGAACTGGCCAAGGCCGAGATCAAGGAGGAGGGCACCAAGGCGGGCAAGGCGGCCGGGATGTACGGCGGTGCCGGCTTCGCCGGTTACATGGTCCTGCTGTTCCTGTCGCTGGCGGCCATGTTCGGCCTGGCCGACGTGATGGACGACGGCTGGGCCGCGCTGATCGTCGCCGCGCTGTGGGCCGTCGCCGCGGCCGTGCTGTACCAGAAGGGCCGCGCGAGGATGCGCACCGTCTCGCCGAAGCCCGAACACACCGTCCAGACCCTGAAGGAGGACGCGGAATGGGCACGTCACCCGACCAAATGAGGGCCGAGATCGCGGCCACCCGCAACCAGCTCTCCGCGGACGTGGAGCGGCTCGCCGACCGGGCCAGCCCACGCCGTATGGCCCGCCGCCGCAGGGCGAGGATGCGCCGCACGATGTCGGGCGTCCGCGACCGCGTCATGGGCACCGCCTCGTACACGGCGCACGGTGTGGCCGGCACCGCCCGGTCGGCGGCCGGCTCGGTGCAGTCGGCCGCGGGCTCGGCGGCCGGCTCGGTGCAGTCGGCCGCGGGCTCGGTGCAGGAGGGCACCGGGCGGGCGGCCGACTCGGCGCGCGAGGTCGCGGAGCAGGCGGGCCAGGCCGTCCAGCAGACACCCGAGATGGCCCGCCGCCAGACGCAGGGCAACCCGCTGGCCGCCGGCCTGGTCGCCTTCGGCGTCGGCCTGCTGGCCGCCTCGATGGTGCCCGCCTCCGAGAAGGAGCAGCAAAAGGCGTCCGAGCTGATGGAACGCGGCGCCGAGGTGCTGGAGCCGGTGAAGCAGGCCGCCGGCGAGTCCGCGCAGCACCTGCGGGAAGACGCCAAGGAGGTCACGCAGAGCGCGGCCGCGGAGGTGAAGGACACCGCGCAACAGGCGGCCCGCACCACCCAGGACGAGGCCCGCGACCAGGCCGGCCAGGTCACCGACCAGGCCAAGGAATCCGGCCGCGGCCTCAAGGACGAGGCCGGCCGCCGCTCCGGACCGGCGTGAGCGACGCCGCGGCCCTGCCTCCGGCGCCCGCACGGGTACGGAGGCAGGGCTCCGGCCGTCCGGTCCGTCAGCCGCTCTCCGGCTGGAAGTCGTGTGCGCTCCCGCAGTTGTCGCTCACGGTCACCGGCACCCCCAGCACCTTCGACAGGTACTCCCCCGTCGCCAGGGCGACCGGCCAGGCCTTGTCCCAGTGGGGATCGTCCGGGGGTGCGATCTCTATCGTGATCCCGGCCATGGCTCCTCCTCGTTCCCGCTCGCTCGGTCAACCGCAATGTAGGGCACGCCACTGACATCGGACGCCGGGAGATGTCACCGGTCGGCGTGTTCCGAAGCCCGTTCGCCCCGTCCCGCCCTCAGGGCGGCAACGTGGACCCGCTTCGTGACGCGTCACGCCGACCGGGGCCCGGGGGCCGCCGCGAGGACGGCCCCCGGCATGTGTCAGCTCGCGTACGTCTCGAATTCGGCGATCCTCGGGGTGCCCGAGGCGCTGGTGATCTCGAAGGTGATCTTCTTCAGGGAGGTCGCGGAGAAGCCGATGACGCCCGCTCCGCTGCCGGAGGCCAGGACCGCGCCCGTGTCGTGGTTGAGGACGCGGTAGGAGCCGATGGTGCCCGAGCCCGACGCCTGCCTGATGTTGATCTTGGAGACGGTGGTGGCCGAGCCCCACTTGACCGAGACGGAGCCGGTCGAGCCGGACGGCGACCAGTACGTGCTCGTGCTGCCGTCGACGACGTTGCCGTAGCTCGTCCCGGAGGCCTTGGAGGAGCCGTCGGCACCCGCGCCGATGCTGAGGTTGGTGCCGGCGGGCGGGTCAGTGGGGTCCGGGTCCGTCGGGTCCGGGTCCGTCGGGTCGGGGTCGGTCGGGTCCGGGCTCTGCGGGGTGCAGCTGCCGTCGGAGACCTTCAGGCCCTTGTTGGCGCCCGCCGTCTGGCTCACCACGCCCGGTACGCAGGTGGCCGCGTCGAGGGTGTACGCGTACGGGACGCTGACCGAGGTGTTCGACGTCGGGTTCGGACCGGCCGGGTTGTTGTCGCCCTCCCGCTCGGACCAGGTCACGTTGTCGAAGATGTTGCCGCTGACCTGCCAGTAGCCGGCGGCGTCGGTGTAGAAGGTGCCGAGGACGTCCTTGGAGTCCTCGAAGTAGTTGTTGTCCACCTTGGCGCGGGCGCCGGCCCGGGAGTTGATCCCGGACTCGTTCAGGTTCCTGTAGTGGTTGTTGTAGATGTGGGAGATGCCGCCGCGCAGCAGGGGCGTACGGGAGTCGATGTTCTCGTACAGGTTGTGGTGGAACGTGACGTACCCGTTCGAGGTGTCGCTCTCGCTGGAGCCGATCAGGCCGCCGCGGCCGGAGTTGCGCAGGGTGCTGTAGGACAGCGTCACGTACTGGGTGTTGTCCTTCATGTCGAAGAGGCCGTCGTAGCCCTCCGACTCGCCGCCGGACGCCTCCAGCGTGGTGTGGTCGACCCAGACGTTGCGGACATCGCTTTCCATGCCGATGGCGTCGCCGCCGTTCGACGTGGGCGAGCCGGACTTCTTGACGTTCCGCACCGTCACGTTCTGGATGATGATGTTGCTGGACTCCCGGATGTGGATGCCCAGTTGGTCGAAGACGGCGCCGTTGCCGACCCCGACGATCGTGACGTTGCTGATCTGCTTGAGCTCGATCTTGTCGGCGGCGGTGCTGCAGCTGTCGCCGGACACCTTGGTGGTGTTGCCGTGGTTGATGGTGCCCTCGACCTGGATGGTGATCGGGGTCGAGCTGCTGGCCCGGTTGCACAGGGCCTGGTGGATCGCGGTGCCGGTGGTGGCGCGGACCGTCTGGCCGCCCGCGCCGCCGGTGGTCCCGCCGTTCTGGGTCGCGTAGCCGGTGACACCGCCGGTGGCGGCGGAGGCCGTGGACGTGGACAGGGCCACACCGGTCGCTGCCGCGAGGGCTCCCGTGGCCAGTACGGCCGAGAGCCGTACGGCGACTGATCGTCTCATTCTCGTCTCGCCTTTCGTCCTCTGATTCAGGGGGCTGATGCCGGCGCCGGTCCGAGCTATGTCATGGGCATGACATTGAGATCGATGAGGGGGCAGGGGTGGGCCGGACCCATCGATGAGAAAGCGCTTTCTTCTGATCTGTCGCGACAGTAGGGCCACGCCCGAGGGGCTGGCAAGACTCCGCACGGTTACGGACGGCAATCTTCCGCTTACCGTCGCGCCGCGGCCCCCTTCCCGCCCCTTCCCGATCTAGGCCAGGATCTGACCTCTATGGCTTCTAGCGTGGTCCTCGACCGACGGAACAGAACACCGGAAGGCGAAGACATGACCCTCAACGAGCCGGCCTCCCACGCCCCGGCCGGAACCCCGGCCCCCACCGGTGAGCGCGCCGACCTGCTGGAGACGCTCGCCAAGCACCGGCACTTCCTGCGCTTCACCGTCCGTGACCTCACCGACGAACAGGCCGGGCTGCGGACCACGAGCAGCGAGCTCTGCCTGGGCGGCCTGATCAAGCACGTCACCGCCGTCGAGCGGAACTGGGTGGACTTCATCCTGAACGGCCCTTCGTCGATGGGGGACTTCACCGCCATGACCGAGGCCGACTGGGCCCGGCGGGCCGACGAGTTCCGGATGCTGCCCGGCGAGACGCTGGCCGGTGTGCTGGCCGAGTACGCCGACGTGGCCCGCCGGACCGATGACCTGGTCGCCGCCCTGCCCGACCTGGAGGCCGCGTGGCCGCTGCCGAAGGCCCCGTGGTTCGAGTCCGGCGCGACGTGGTCGGCCCGCAGGACGCTGATGCACATCATCGCCGAGACCGCTCAGCACGCCGGCCACGCCGACATCATCCGTGAGTCCCTGGACGGCGCGAAGAGCATGGGCTGACCGCCGGGGCGCAGACGGAGGGGGCCGGCGGTGGAACCGCCGGCCCCCTCTCGCTCGGTCGGCGGGAGATCCGCTCCGACCCGCGCCTACAGCACCGGCAGGTTCTTGCGCAGCTCGAAGGCCGTGACCTCGCTGCGGTACTCCTCCCACTCCTGGCGCTTGTTGCGCAGGAAGAAGTCGAAGACGTGCTCGCCGAGGGTCTCGGCGACCAGGTCGCTGCGCTCCATCAGGGTCAGGGCCTCGCCCAGGTTCTGCGGCAGGGGCTCGATGCCCAGCGCGCGGCGCTCCGCGTCGGACAGGGCCCACACGTCGTCCTCGGCGCCCGGCGGGAGCTCGTAGCCCTCCTCGATGCCCTTCAGACCGGCGGCCAGCAGGACGGCGTAGGTCAGGTACGGGTTGGCGCCGGAGTCGATGGAGCGGACCTCCACGCGCGCCGAGCCGGTCTTGCCGGGCTTGTACATGGGCACGCGGACCAGCGCCGAGCGGTTGTTGTGGCCCCAGCAGATGTACGACGGGGCCTCGCCGCCGGCGCCGGCCGTGCGCTCCGTGCCGCCCCAGATGCGCTTGTAGGAGTTGACCCACTGGTTGGTGACCGCCGAGAGCTCCGCCGCGTGCCGCAGCAGGCCCGCGATGAAGGAGCGGCCGACCTTGGAGAGCTGGTACTCCGCGCCGGACTCGTAGAACGCGTTCCGGTCGCCCTCGAAGAGGGAGAGGTGGGTGTGCATCCCGGAGCCGGGATACTCGGAGAAGGGCTTCGGCATGAAGGTCGCCTGGACGCCCTGTTCGAGGGCCACCTGCTTCATGACCAGGCGGAACGTCATGATGTTGTCCGCCGTGGAGAGCGCGTCCGCGTACCGGAGGTCGATCTCCTGCTGGCCGGGGGCGCCCTCGTGGTGGGAGAACTCCACCGAGATGCCCATCGACTCCAGCATGGTGATCGCCTGACGGCGGAAGTCCATGCCGACGTTCTGCGGGGTGTGGTCGAAGTAGCCGGAGTTGTCCGCGGGGGTCGGACGGCTGCCGTCCAGCGGCTTGTCCTTCAGCAGGAAGAACTCGATCTCCGGGTGGGTGTAGAAGGTGAAGCCCAGGTCGGAGGTGCGGGCGAGGGCGCGCTTGAGGACGAAGCGCGGGTCCGCGAAGGACGGGGAGCCGTCCGGCATGAGGATGTCGCAGAACATGCGGGCCGTGCCGGGGGCCTCGGCGCGCCAGGGGAGGATCTGGAACGTCGACGGGTCCGGCTTGGCGATCATGTCGGACTCGTACACCCGGGCGAAGCCCTCGATGGCGGAGCCGTCGAAGCCGATCCCTTCATCGAACGCCTGTTCGAGTTCGGCGGGGGCGACGGCCACGGACTTGAGGAAGCCCAGCACGTCGGTGAACCACAGGCGCACGAACCGGATGTCGCGCTCCTCCAACGTCCGGAGCACGAACTCCTGCTGCTTGTCCATCTTCCGCTTCCCCATCCTTGCCGGTCAGGCCGCCTGTCCGCTCCCACACCCCGGGGAGACGGCCGGGCATTGCGAGCATCCCACCACACCAGCGTTTCATACGCGTTGCCGACCTTGACCGGACGGCCTGACCGGGCGGTCCGGTCAGGCGGCCCGGCCGGGCGGCTTGCCGCGGGCCGGACGCCTCGCACACGACAGGTGTACCGCTCCGGGGCCCATCTTGCCCGCTCGGGCCGGTATCCGGAACGGGCGGCTCACGGCCTCGGGGAGATGCCCAGCAGGAGGGGGCCGGTGGGGGCCGAGACGATGTCCGCCACCGTGACCGGGTCCAGCGAGGCGAAGAACGCCTCCTGGGCCCCGCGCAGGGCGCCGCGCAGCCTGCAGGCCGAGTTCAGCGGGCAGGGGGACGAGGTGGCGGTGCCCTCGCAGTCGACGACGTCCCCCTCGCCCTCGAAGGCCCGGACCACCGCGCCCACCGAGGCGGTACGGCCCTCCTCCGTGAGGCCCAGACCGCCGCCCCGGCCGCGGCGGGCCGTCAGCAGGCCCATGTGCTGGAGCTCGGCGACCACCTTCGCGGCGTGCGTGTAGGGCACGTCCATGGCTTCCGCGACGTCGCGCGTCGTCGGGGTGGAGTCACCGGCCACGGCGAGGCGCATGAGGACGCGGAGGGCCAGGTCTGTGGAGCGGAGGAGCCGCATGGCGGAGAGCGTAGGTAATGCGCATCTTGGGTTCAAGTTTTCCGGGGGGGGTCCTATGGAGTGCGGCTCCACAGGGCCGGTTCTGCGGGGCCGGCTCCATGGGGTGCGGTTTTGTTGCTCATGAGCCCTACGGCTCTCCCCCTCTCCCCTATTACGATCAGCTGACCCGCTCGTCCCACTTCCGCGAAGGACACTTCCATGGGCTCCGCCAAGAAGAGCAGCTCGTCACGTTCGGCGCGCATAGAGGAGATGCGGCGTGCCGAGAAGGCCCGCGAGCGTCGCGCCCGCGTCCTCACCATCGCCGCCAGTGCGGTGGTCGTCGTCGGGCTCGTCGCCGGCGGTGTGGTGCTCGTCCGGTCGCAGTCGGACGACGACGGCGGCAGCGCGGCCGCCGATGCGAAGAACCCGGGCAAGTTCGTCACGGGCAAGGACGGTGTGCGGAAGTGGGAGGGCGAGCTGGGGCGCACCCACGTGACCAAGGCCGTGGACTACCCCGTCTCGCCCCCGGTGGGCGGTGACCACAACCCGGTCTGGATGAACTGCAACGGGGACGTCTACACCGACGAGATCGACAACACCAACGCCGTGCACTCGCTGGAGCACGGTGCCGTGTGGGTGACGTACAACTCCTCGGCCGACAAGGCCGCCGTCGACGCGCTCGCGGCGAAGGTGAAGAAGACGCCGTACACGCTGATGAGCCCGGTGGACGGCCAGAAGGATCCGATCATGCTGTCCGCCTGGGGGCACCAGCGCACGGTGACCGGTGCGGACGACCCGGCCCTGGACGCGTTCTTCGAGAAGTTCGTCCAGGGGGAGCAGACGCCCGAGCCGGGGGCCGCCTGCACCAACGGGCTGTCCAAGTGAGGCAGGCCGGGCTGGTCGCGGGGGCCGCGGCCCTCGCACTGGTCGCGACCGGGGCGATCACCTACGCGGTGGCCGGGGACGAGGGCTCCTCGGCCACGGTCCCGGTCGCGGACTCCGCGGACGCCGGGTTCGCCCGGGACATGGCCGTGCACCACCAGCAGGCCGTCGAGATGTCGTACGTCGTACGGGACCGCACGGACGACGAGGAGGTCCGGCGGCTCGCCTACGACATCGCCCAGACGCAGGCCAACCAGCGGGGCATGCTGCTGGGGTGGCTCGACCTGTGGGAGCTGCCCAAGGTGTCCATGGATCCGCCCATGACCTGGATGGGGATGGGCGACAGCGCTTCCGGAAAGGACGGCGCGCTGATGCCGGGGATGGCCACCGACGCCGAGATGGAGCGGCTGGGGTCGCTGAGCGGAAAGCGGGCGGAGGTCTTCTACCTGCAGCTCATGACGGACCACCACAAGGGCGGGGTGCACATGGCCCAGGCGTGTGTCCGCGCGTGCGAGGTGGGGGCCGAGAAACGGCTCGCCCGGACGATGGTGGAGGGGCAGGAGTCCGAGATCGCGCTGATGGCGGGGATGCTGGAGGAGCGGGGAGCGGCGGCCCGGCCGTAGCGGACGGGGCTCCGGGACATCGCGTCGTTGTGACGATTACACTGGGCCCGTGCCTCAACTACGTCTCGCCCTGAATCAGATCGACTCGAGCGTCGGCGACCTCGCCGGCAACGCCGACACGATCGTCCGCTGGACCCGGCACTCCGCCGAGCAGGGAGCGCACCTCGTGGCGTTCCCCGAGATGGCGCTGACCGGGTATCCCGTCGAGGACCTCGCCCTGCGGTCGTCCTTCGTGGAGGCCTCGCGGGCGGCGCTGCGCTCGCTGGCCGCCCGGCTCGCCGAGGAGGGGTTCGGGGAGCTTCCGGTGATCGTCGGATACCTCGACCGCAGCTCCGCCGCCCAGCCGAAGTACGGGCAGCCGGCCGGTGCCCCGCAGAACGCGGGCGCCGTGCTGTACGGGGGTGAGGTGGTGCTGAGCTACGCCAAGCACCACCTGCCGAACTACGGCGTCTTCGACGAGTTCCGCTACTTCGTGCCCGGCGACACCATGCCGGTGGTGCGGGTACGCGGGGTCGACGTCGCCCTCGCCATCTGTGAGGACCTGTGGCAGGACGGGGGGCGGGTGCCGGCGGCGCGGTCGGCCCGGGCCGGGCTGCTGCTGTCGGTCAACGCCTCGCCGTACGAGCGCGACAAGGACGACACCCGGCTGGAGCTGGTGCGCAAGCGGGCGCAGGAGGCCGGGTGCACGACCGCGTACCTCGCGATGACGGGCGGGCAGGACGAGCTGGTCTTCGACGGGGACTCGATCGTCGTGGACCGTGACGGCGGCGTCGTGACGCGTGCGCCGCAGTTCGCCGAGGCGTGTGTCGTGGTCGACCTCGAACTGCCCCTCGCGGAGGCCGACGCGCCGACGGGAACCGTCGACGACGGGCTGCGGATCGACCGGGTCGTGCTGTCGGAGGAGCCCGTGCCCGCGTACGACGCCTCGTCGCCCGGTGGGTACGCCGAGCGGCTCGACGACGACGAGGAGGTGTACTCCGCGCTGGTCGTGGGGTTGCGGGCGTACGTCGAGAAGAACGGGTTCCGGTCGGTGCTGATCGGGCTGTCCGGGGGGATCGACTCGGCGCTGGTCGCCGCTCTCGCCTGTGACGCGGTGGGCGCGGAGAACGTGTACGGCGTGTCGATGCCGTCGAAGTACTCGTCCGAGCACTCGAAGGACGACGCGGCGGAGCTGGCGCGGCGGACGGGGCTGAACTACCGGACGGTTCCGATCGAGCCGATGTTCGACGCGTACATGGGGGCGCTGGGGCTGACGGGGCTGGCGGAGGAGAACCTGCAGTCGCGGCTGCGGGGGACGCTGCTGATGGCGATCTCCAACCAGGAGGGGCACATCGTGCTGGCGCCGGGGAACAAGTCGGAGCTGGCGGTGGGGTACTCGACGCTGTACGGGGACTCGGTCGGGGCGTACGGGCCGATCAAGGACGTGTACAAGACGTCGGTGTTCCGGCTGGCCCAGTGGCGCAACCGGGCGGCGGCGGAACGGGGGCAGACGCCGCCGATCCCGGAGAACTCGATCTCGAAGCCGCCGAGCGCGGAGCTGCGGCCGGGACAGGTGGACACGGACTCGCTGCCGGACTACCCGGTGCTGGACGCGATCCTGGCGCTGTACGTGGACCGGGACCGGGGGGCGGACGAGATCGTCGCGGCCGGGTTCGACGCGGAGCTGGTGACGAAGACGCTGCGGATGGTGGACCGGGCGGAGTACAAGCGGCGGCAATATCCGCCGGGCACGAAGATCTCCCCGAAGGGCTTCGGCAAGGACCGCCGTCTGCCGATCACGAACGGCTGGCGTGAAGGCGTGCGCGTCTGACGCCTGCGGAGTGCCCGCGGCGCGGCGTCCGGCCCGGTGCGGGCGAGGGATGAGGAAAGGGCGGCTGACCTGATGTTCTCAGTCGCCCTGTGAGGTGACCCTCACACGTGCCGCTATGGGGAGGTGGTCGCTCGCCGTGGCCGGGAGGGTCCAGGAGCTTTCCGGTTCGGCGCCCTTGACCAGGATCTGGTCGATCCGCGCCATCGGGAACGACGCCGGCCAGCTGAAGCCGAAGCCGCTGCCCACGGCGCCCTGGGTGGAGCGCATCTGGGAGGTGACGGCGTTCAGGGCGCGGTCGTTCATCGTGCCGTTCAGGTCGCCGAGCAGCACGACGTTCGGCAGTGGTTCGTCGGCGATGGCCTCGCCCAGGGCGTTGGCGCTCTTGTCCCTCTGACGGGCCGTGAACCCTGCCTCCAGCTTCACGCGGACGGAGGGGAGGTGGGCGACGTAGACGGCGACCCGGCCGGCGGGGGCGGCCACCGTGGCACGCATCGCGCGCTTCCAGCCGAGGCGGATGTCGACCGCCCTCACGTCGCTCAGGGGGTACTTGCTCCACAGGCCGACGGTGCCGACCACCTCGTGGTACGCGTACGTCGCCTTCAGGGCCCGTTCGTACGTCGGGACCGCCGAGGCCTTCAGTTCCTCGAGGGCCAGCACGTCCGCGCCCGAGGCGGCCACGTCGCGGGCGGTGGCGGAGGGGTCCGGGTTGTCGGCGTTGACGTTGTGCGTGGCCACCGTGAGGTCGCCGCCGCCGGTGGCGGTCTTGTCGGTGAGCAGGCCGCCGAAGAGGTTCAGCCAGACGGCCGCCGGCAGGATCGTCGCGATCAGCGCCGTCGCCGACTTGCGGATCAGACCGAGGACGAGCAGGACCGGGATCAGCAGGCCCACCCAGGGGAGGAAGGTGTCCACCAGGCTGCCCAGGTTGCCGATCGCGTTCGGGATGTGACCATGGGCCAGCATGACCAGGGCCGTCAGGACCGAGCAGGCGGCCAGGACGAGGCCGCGGCGCCAGATGCGGCGGTCACCGCGCCAGCCTCTGGTGAGGCGCTCGCGCAGGCGTCCAAGCCGGGTCGGCCGCGGTTCGGGCTCCGAACCGCCGTTGTCCGTCTCCGTCCTGTACGCCTGCTGCGCCATACCGTCGCCTCACAACCTGCCGTGCACACCGTCGCCCCGTGTCCGTAAGACACTAGGGGATGATCGGTTCCGTTCCCGCCGCCCCTCGACGGCCGTACGGGGGCGAGGACGTGCGGGGGCGCTCGGGGAGTTCCGGACGGGGGTGGTGAAAGCGCCCTCTGTGACGAAACGCGCACATCATGACCGGCCGGTGACGGGGCGTAGGCCTTCGAGGAGCGTGTCGACGACTTGTTCGGCCAGGTCGTCCGGGAGCTCCGCGTCGGGGCGCAGGACGGTGCGGACGAGGATGGGGCCCACGACGATGTCGTTGAGGATCTCCAGGTCGACGTCGGCGCGCAGTTCGCCGTTCTCCCGGCCCCGGCGCAGCACCTCCAGGCCGAGCCGGCGGCGCGGCAGGATGACGGTGTCGTGGTAGGCGGCCCAGAGGTTGGGGCTGCTCTTCATCTGGGCGCGCACGTTGTGCAGGAGCGCCGAGGTCCGTCCGGCCAGGCCGCGCAGGCGCAGGGACTCCAGCAGGACGACGAGGTCGTCGCGCATGGAGGTGCCGGGGAGTTCGGGGTCCGGGGGCTCGGCGGCGCGCAGGACGTCGACGAAGAGCTGCTCCTTGCCGCTCCAGCGGCGGTAGATGGTGGCCTTGCCGACGCCGGCGGTGCGGGCGATGCGCTCGATGGAGAGCTCCGCGAGGGGCACGCCGTCCTCCAGGAGCCTCATCACTCCCTCGATGATGGCGCGTTCGACCGCCTCGCTGCGGGGGCGGCCCCGTACGGGGCCGTCCTGCCGGGGGTCGGTGCCGGCCGGGATCACGTCGTCGGGCTCCTTACGTCGGAGGCGGGCTGGGACGATTCTCCCGGTGGGCGGTGGCGGCGGTCCACCGCCCGGGGATCACCGGTCCGCCGCCGGCACCGCTTCCCGCCTCTCCTCGTCCCCTTCGGGCGCCGGCGTACGGCCGGGCAGGAACACGGCGACGACGACCGCGCCCAGCACGGCGACGCCCGCTCCCCACAGCGCGGTGACGTGCATGGCGTGCAGGAACGCGTCGTCGGCCGCGCCGATCAGGGACTCGCCGCGCGCGCCCAGCCGGTCCGCCACGGCCAGGGTGGCCTCGATGGACTCGCCGGCCGCGTGCCGGGCGCCGGGCGGCAGCAGGCCGAGTTCGTCCTCGATGCCGCTGCGGTAGGCGGCGGACAGCACCGAGCCGAGTACGGCGATGCCGAGGGCGCCGCCGACCTGGCGGAAGACGTTGCTGAGGGCGGAGGCGGAGCCGGCCTTCTCGCGGGGCAGGGCCTGCATGATGACGACGCTGACCGGTGTCATGACGTGCGCCATGCCGGCGCCCATGAGGAAGAAGACGACCTCCAGGATCCAGATCGGCGTGTCCGCGTCCAGGGTGGCGAACGCCGCCAGGGTCGCGGCGAGCACCAGCAGGCCGGCGGTCGTGGTGACCTTGTTGCCGAAGCGGTCCACCAGGAGGCGGGCCCGGGGCGCGAAGATCATCTGGGTGGCGGCCAGCGGCAGCATCAGCAGGCCCGTCTCCAGCGGCGAGTATCCGCGCACGCTCTGGGTGTAGAACACGGCGAAGAACGTCACGCCCATCAGCGCGAAGAAGACCAGCGCTATCGCGACGACCGCGGCGGAGAACACCTTGTTCTTGAAGTAGGTGACGTCGATGGACGGGTGGTCGCTGCGCTTCTCGAACACCACGAACGCGGCGAGTACGGCGAGACCGGCGCCGATCGTCGACACCACCGTGACGTCGGTGAAGTCGGCGAGCTGGCCGCCCTTGATGATGCCGTAGACCAGCAGGACCAGTCCGGCCACGGACAGGACGACGCCGACGGGGTCGATCCGGCCGGGGTTCGGGTCGCGGGAGTCGGGGACCAGCCACAGCATCAGGGCGACGGCGAGGACGACGATGGGCACGTTGACGAGGAAGACCGAGCCCCACCAGAAGTGGTCCAGGAGGAATCCGCCGGTGATCGGGCCGATGGCGATGGCGAGGCCCACCCCGCCCGCCCAGATGCCGATGGCCTTGGGCTGCTCGTCGCGTTCGAAGACGTTCATCAGGACGGCCAGGGTGGCCGGCATGACCAGTGCGGCGCCCAGCCCCATCACCGCGCGGAAGCCGATCAGCTCGGCCGGTGAACCGGAGAACGCGGCGAACGCCGAGCCGATGCCGAACACGACGAGGCCGCCGATCAGCACCTTCTTGCGGCCGAGCCGGTCGCCGAGGAGCCCCGCGCTGAAGAGCAGACCGGCGAAGACGAGCGTGTAGGAGTTGATCGCCCACTCCAGCTCGCTCTGGGTGGCGCCCAGGCCGGTGGGAGCGGGGGTGGAGATCGTCTTGATGGCGACATTCAGGATCGAGTTGTCGAGTACGACGATCAGCAGGCTGAGCATCAGCACGCCGAGGATCGCCCAGCGGCGCCGGTGCACGGCTTCCGGGACCCGGCGGCGGGCAGGGGCGGCAGGAGAAATCATGCGCCCCAGCGTAGTTAATTACGATACGGAACCGTCTCGTATCGTAAACGTTTTGCCCAGAACTTGCCGGAATATTGCACGGCGGAACTCACAGGGGGGCCTCTGGCCCTCTCCGGGGCGAGGTGCCACCATGGACGTGGTCCGGGGACGCCGTCGGGGCGCCTCGAGATGACGTGTTGGGAGACGGTTCAATGACGCAGCTTTCGGCTGCCCAGACCGGGACGACGTCCGGTTCCCCCTCCGGCGGAGCGACGCTGTACGGGGGCAAGGGCACGCGCCGTATCACTGTCCGCGACATCGCCGCCGCCAAGGAGCGCGGCGAGAAGTGGCCCATGCTCACCGCGTACGACGCGATGACCGCGTCCGTGTTCGACGAGGCCGGCATCCCGGTCATGCTCGTCGGCGACTCGGCCGGCAACTGCCACCTCGGGTACGAGACCACCGTGCCCGTCACCCTCGACGAGATGACCATGCTGTCGGCGGCGGTCGTACGGGGCACCTCGCGCGCGCTGATCGTGGGCGACCTGCCCTTCGGCTCCTACCAGGAGGGTCCGGTGCAGGCGCTGCGCTCGGCGACCCGGCTGGTGAAGGAGGCCGGTGTCGGCGCCGTGAAGCTGGAGGGCGGCGAGCGGTCGCACCGGCAGATCGAGCTGCTGGTGGAGTCCGGGATCCCGGTGATGGCCCACATCGGGCTGACGCCGCAGTCGGTGAACGCGATGGGCTACCGGGTGCAGGGGCGGGGCGAGGAGGCGGCACAGCAGTTGCTGCGCGACGCGAAGGCCGTGCAGGACGCGGGGGCGTTCGCGGTGGTGCTGGAGCTGGTGCCGGCGGAGCTGGCGGCCGAGGTGACGCGGACGCTGCACATTCCGACCGTCGGGATCGGGGCCGGGCCGGAGACGGACGCGCAGGTGCTGGTGTGGACCGACATGCTGGGGCTGACGGGTGGGCGTGTGCCCAAGTTCGTCAAGCGGTACGCGGATCTGCGTGAGGTCATGAGCGGGGCGGCGAAGGCGTTCGCCGAGGATGTGGTGGGCGGAACGTTCCCTCAGGAGGAGCACTCCGTGCACTGAGCAGCTTCTGCTGCCGCTGAGCCACTGTCGCACCACCTGCCGGCCCCGTCGATCTTCCCCCGTCGACGGGGCCGGCACCCTTTTTGCGCCTAAACCGGCGCCGCTCTCGCGGATGTGGTGCGCGCCGTGGTGGTACCTCAATTGATGGTTGCGGTGGCCATGGGGAGTTGTCGGTGCCGTCGGCCGAGCTGTCGGTGGGATGTCGGGGATCTGTCGGTGGGGGGCGGCAGAGTCGGGGCATGACGCGAAACGACAAGGACCTGAGGGGCGCGGGGAGCGCCGTCACCGTGCGGGGGCTGGTCAAGCACTACGGCGGGACCAAGGCACTGGACGGTGTCGATCTGGATGTGCGTGAGGGCACCGTGATGGGGGTGCTCGGGCCGAACGGGGCCGGGAAGACCACGCTGGTGCGGATCCTGTCCACCCTGCTCACGCCGACCGCCGGGCACGCCACCGTCGCGGGGTACGACGTGGTGCGCCAGCCGCGGCAGCTGCGCCGGGTGATCGGGCTGACCGGGCAGTACGCCTCCGTGGACGAGAAGCTCCCGGGCTGGGAGAACCTGTATCTGATCGGGCGGCTGCTCGACCTGTCCCGCAAGGAGGCGCGGTCCCGCGCCGACGAGCTGCTGGAGCGGTTCTCGCTCACCGACGCGGCGCGGCGCCCGGCGGCCACCTACTCCGGCGGTATGCGGCGCCGTCTCGACCTGGCCGCCTCGATGATCGGCCGGCCGGCCGTGCTGTACCTGGACGAGCCGACCACGGGACTGGACCCCCGTACCCGCAACGAGGTGTGGGACGAGGTCAAGCGGCTGGTCGGGGACGGGGTGACGGTGCTGCTGACCACCCAGTACATGGAGGAGGCCGAGCAGCTCGCCTCCGAGCTGACCGTCGTGGACCGGGGCAAGGTCATCGCGAGCGGCGGCATCGAGGAGCTGAAGGCCAAGGTCGGCGGCCGTACGCTGCGGATCCGCCCGGCCGACCCGCTGCGGTTGCGCCCGCTGGCGGACGCCCTCGACACCCTCGGCATCACCGGGCTCGCCATGACCACCGTGGACACCGAGCGGGGTGCCGTGCTCGTCCCGGTGCTGAGCGACGAGCAGTTGACGGCCGTGGTCGGCGCGGTCACCGCGCGCGGTATCACGCTCAGCTCCATCACCACCGAACTGCCCAGCCTGGACGAGGTGTTCCTGTCCCTCACCGGCCACCGCGCCAGTGCCCCGCAGGACGCCGTACCCGCCGAGACCCACGAGGAGGTCGTCGCCGTATGAGTGCCGTCACCGCCACCGCTGCCACCACCACCGACCTCCGCGCCGACGCGCGTATCCCGTTGCGTGCCCATCTGCGGCACACCGGGGCGCTCATGCGCCGCAATCTGCTGTGGATACGGCAGGACCCGGAGTCGATGTTCGACGCCGTGCTGTTCCCGATCGTCTTCACCCTGCTGTTCGTGTACGTCTTCGGCGGCTCGATCGGGCAGTCGCTGGGCGGCGGGCAGGACGCCTACGTGCAGTACATCGTGCCCGGCCTGATGGCCATGATGGGCATGAACATGGCCCAGGGCGTGGGCACCGGGTTCAACCAGGACTTCAACACCGGGGTCATGGACCGCTTCCGTTCGCTGCCCATCGGGCGCGGCTCGGTGCTGTTCGCGAAGATCTCGGTCGAGATGGTGCGGATGCTGATCGCCACCGCCATCCTGATGATCGTCGGTGTGCTCGTCGGCTTCGACGTCGAGAACTGGCCGGGGCTGTTCGCCGCCGTGGGACTGTCCGCGGTGTTCGGCTCGGCACTGATGTGGGTCTTCCTCACGCTGGGCGTGGTGATGAAGAACGCGCAGTCGGTGCAGGCGATGGGCTTCCTGGTGCTGATGCCGCTGCAGTTCGGCTCGTCGATCTTCGCGCCGACCCAGTCGATGCCGGGCTGGCTGGAGTCCTTCACCGAGGTCAACCCGCTGTCCGCGCTGGCGGACGCCGCGCGCGGGCTGATGGTGGGCGGCCCGGTCGCCCACGACCTGTGGCTGACGCTGGCCTGGTCGGTGGGGATCACGGCGGTGATGGCACCGGTCGCGATCCACAAGTTCCGTACGAAGAGCTGATCACGCCGGTTCGAGCAGGGCGGCGGCCTCCTCCGGGGAGAGGCCGGCGCCCTCGGCGTACGCGGTGTCGTACGCCGCGTCGCCGAGCACCGACCGGACCCGCGCCTCGGCGCGTGCCCGGACCTCGCGTTCCACCTGCCCGGCGTGGTGTTCGGGCGGCAGCCAGGAATCGGCCGCGCCGAGGCAGCGGGCCGCGTCCGCCGCGCGCCGCCCGCCGTCGACTCCGGCGAGGGCGACGGCGCCCGTGGTGACGTACGCCGAACGCATGTGGGGCGCCATGGCGGCGGCCAGCGGGTCGCCCGCCTGCCGGATCGCCTCGCGGATGATCGTCAGGGCCCGCTCGTCGTTGCCGTCGGCCGCCTCCAGCCAGCCCTCGGCACCGAGGATGAACGCGTCGAAGACGACGTAGTGCGCGATGCGGAACTCCTCGCGCAGCGCCCGCAGGTGCTCCCGCGCCTCCGCGGTGCGCCCGGTCGTGGAGAGCCAGCCGGTCAGGAAGAGCCGGGCGGCGGGCAGGGCCTCGGTGTGCCGGCCGCGCGTGTCGTCGATGACCTCGCGCAGCAGCCGCTCACCGCGCTCCGCCTCGCCCGCCTCCAGCAGCGCGCTGCCCAGCCGGGCGGTGAGGACGGCCGTGTGGGCGCGGGCGCCGAGGCGGTCGGCGTGCTCGATCGCCGCCTCGTAGTCCGCGGCCGCGGCCTCGTACGCGCCGACGCGTTCGTGGGCCTCGCCGCGCGCGGAGTGGGCCTCGGCGAGGCCCCAGGTGTCGCCGAGCCGACGGTGGATCTCCAGGGCCTCGTCGGCGTCGCGGCGGGCGTCGCCGGCCCAGTCGCTGCGGTTGGCCAGGAAGTTGGCGCGCAGCTGGAGGTTGGAGGCCAGCTCCCATTCGAATCCGGGGTTCTCCCGGCAGGTGCGGATCGCCGCGTCGACCACGTGGCGCAGCCGGTCCATGTCGCCGGTCAGCATCACGGCGAAGATCCAGAGCAGGCCGGGCGGCCGGCAGGCCTGCGGCATGCCCGGCTCGTAGGCCGCGCCGACGAGGCGCAGCTTGTGCTGGGCCTCGGGGGTCTGCCAGTCGTCGAGTTCGGTGTCCATGTGGGCCAGGTGGGCCAGGTGCACCCCGCGGCGGGCCTCGGCGAGGAGTTCGCCGGTCATCGGGGGCGGGGCGTCGGTGCAGCGCTCCCACAGCGGCACGGCGCGCCGCAACGGCTCGGCGAACGGATCGGGGGCGAGGGCCATGACCTCGGTGCACCAGTTGCGGGCCTCGATGCGCAGGTCGCGCATCTGCCAGTACCAGACGAGCGACAGGGTGATGCAGAGGGCCTCCTGCTCGTCGCGCAGGGCGAGGGCGTGGCGCAGGGCCGTGCGTATGTTCTCGTACTCCCGCTCCAGCAGGGCGATCGCCTCCACCTGGCGCGGGCCGCGCAGCATCGGCTCGGTGGTGCGGGCGAGTTCACGGAAGTACGTCAGGTGCGCCCGCTCGGCCTCCGCGCGCCGGCCGGACTCGTCGAGGCGTTCTCCGGCGTACTCGGCGACGGTCTCCAGGAGCCGGTAGCGCATCTCGCCGTCGCCCGAAGGGGCGGCCACCACCAGGGACTTGTCGACGAGGGAGCCGAGCGCCTCGAGGGCGGCCGGTCCGCACACGGCCTCGGCGGCGGCGAGGCCGCAACCGCCGGCGAAGACCGACAGCCGGCCCAGTACGTCGCGTTCGCCGGCGTCGAGCAGGTCCCAGGACCAGTCGACGACGGCCCGCAGGGTCTGCTGTCTGGGGAGGGCGGTGCGGCTGCCGGAGGTGAGGAGGCGGAAGCGGTCGTCGAGCCGGTCGGCGATCTGGCGCGGGGTGAGCATCCGCAGCCGGGCGGCGGCGAGTTCGATGGCCAGCGGCAGTCCGTCGAGGCGGCGGCAGATCTCCGCGCAGGCCGCCGCGGTGCCGGCGTCGGCGTCGGGGCGGAAACCGGGGCGGGCGGCGGCGCCGCGGTCGGCGAGCAGGCGCAGCGCGACCGGCTCGGGCAGCGGCTCCACCGGCCGCAGCAACTCCCCGCGCACACCGAGGGGTTCGCGGCTGGTGGCGAGGACGGTGAGCCGGGGGCAGCGTTCCAGCAGCGCCTCGACGAGGTGGGCGGCGGCCTCGACGACGTGCTCGCAGTTGTCCAGGATCAGCAGCATGCGGCGCGGTCCGCAGTGCTCGGCGAGGCGCTCCACCGGGTCGTCGTGCCGGTCGGTGACGGCCCGCATGCTCTCGGCGCCGGCGCCGTAGAGCACGGTCTCGCGGGCGCCGACGGCGGTGAGGACGGCCTCGGGGACGGCGTCGGGGTCGTCGACGGGGGCGAGTTCGGCGAGCCACACGCCGTCGGGGAGGTCCTGCCGTACGGTCTCGGCGGCCTCCTGCGACAGCCGGGTCTTGCCGGCCCCGCCCGGTCCGAGCAGGGTCACCAGGCGGGCGGCGGCGAGGTCGGCGCGGATGGTCTCGATGTCGGCCTCCCGGCCGACGAACGAGGTCAGCCGGGCCCGCAGGTTGCCGGGCGGCGCGTCGGCGCGGGGCGCGGGCGCCGGTTCGGGCCGCAGCAACTCGTCGTGCAGGGCGCGCAGTTCGGCGCCGGGGTCGGAGCCGAGGCGGTCCGCGAGCAGGCGTCGTACGTCCTCGTAGGCGGCCAGGGCCTCGGCGGTGCGGCCCGTGGCGCGCAGGGCGCGCAGCCGGAGCGCCTGGAGGGGTTCGTCGAGGGGGTGGCCGTCGCACAGCGCGGTCAGCTCGGGCAGGGACTGCTCGGCGTCGCCGAGGGCGAGGGCGGCGGTGTGCCGGGCGCGCAGCACGTCCAGGTGCCGGGTCGCCAGGCGGGCCTCCTGCGCGGTGCGGTCGGGCAGGCCGGTGAGGGCGGGGCCGCGCCACAGGGCGAGGGCGTCGTCGAGGACGGTGGCCGCCTTCGCCGGGTCGCCGTCGGCGAGGGCGCGCAGGCCGTCGCCGGCCAGCCGCTCGAAACGGTGCAGGTCGATGTCGTCGGGCGCGGCGGTCAGCCGGTAGCCGCCGTCGACGGAGGCGATCTGGTCCGCGCCGAGCGTCCGGCGCAGCCGCCCCACCAGCGCCTGGAGCGCCCCGGTGGCGTCGGCCGGCGGGTCCGCGTCCCCCCAGACCTCGTCGACCAGCAGGCCCACGGGCACGGTGCGCCCGGTCCGCAGGGCGAGCACGGTCAGCAGGGCGCGCAGCCGCGCCCCGCCGACCGGGACGACGGTGCCGTCGGGACGGAGTGCCTGGGTGGTGCCGAGGATGCGGTAGCGCACGGGGTCCATTGTCTCCGGTGGTGGTGGCGGGGGTCACGGGGGCCGGTCGGCGTGGCCGGGCCGGTCGTCGTAGCAGGCGTGGTCGTCATGGTCGTTCCCACCCTGCGCGGAACCGGCGGCCGACGCGAGACGTTTTCCCCGTGCGCCCGGTACCGTCGGGCGGTCCCGTCCGCGCCCGGCCGTCCGAGGAGTCCCATGACCACCGCCGCCACCCGTCACAGCGACCGGAGGATCAGCCCGGTCTTCCTGGGCATCCTGGCCGTGACGGCGGTCACCGGGTGGGCCACCTGGACCGGGTTCGCCGAGCAGCCCGGGCTCGCCGTGTTCCTGTTCGTGACGGCCGCCTGGATCGTCTCCCTGTGCCTGCACGAGTACGCGCACGCGCGCACGGCCCTGCACAGCGGCGACATATCGGTCGGTGCGAAGGGCTACCTCACGCTGAACCCGATGAAGTACACGCACGCCCTGCTGAGCGTCGTGCTCCCGGTCGTCTTCGTCATCATGGGCGGGATCGGCCTGCCGGGCGGTGCCGTGTTCATCGAGCGCGGCCGGATCCGGGGGCGCTGGCGGCACAGCCTGATCTCGGCGGCGGGCCCGCTGACGAACGTGCTGTTCGCGATCGTGTGCACGGCGCCGTTCTGGCTGGGCGCGCTGGACGACGTACCGGCCGACTTCCGCTTCGCGCTGGCGTTCCTGGCGCTGCTCCAGGTGACGGCCGCGATCCTGAACTTCCTGCCGGTCCCGGGGCTGGACGGCTACGGCGTGATCGAGCCCTGGCTGTCGTACGGCGTCCGGCGGCAGGTGGAGCCGTTCGCCCCGTTCGGTCTGCTGTTCGTGTTCGCGCTGCTGTGGGTGCCGTCGGTGAACGGCGCGTTCTTCGACGTGATCGACGCGCTGCTGGGGACGCTGGGCATCGACGAGCTCGACACGTACTGCGGCTACGACCTGTTCCGCTTCTGGCGGGAGACGGACGGGTACTGCGCGGTCAGCCCGTGACGGAGCCGCTGCGCGCCGCCGCCCGCCCCCGCCGCAGGTAGTACCAGGTCATGTTGGACGACAGCCCCGCCAGCAGCACCCAGACGATGCCGATGAACACGCTGCCCCGCACGAAGGAGACGACGGCCGCGGCGACGGCGAGGAGGCAGACGGCGAGGGCGTAGAGGGCGAGGCGGGGCATGGCGGGGGCTCCTGTCGGGGGACACTGCTGGCACTGCTGCGGCACTGCTACGGCCTCCAGTGTCCCCCATCGCCTCATACGTCCGTGACGCGGAGCCCGGCGTGTGCCTTGTAGCGGCGGTTGACGGAGATCAGGTTGGCGACCAGCGACTCCACCTGGTGGGCGTTGCGCAGCCGTCCGGCGAAGATGCCCCGCATGCCCGGGATGCGCCCGGCGAGCGCCTGCACGATCTCGACGTCGGCGCGGGCCTCGCCCAGCACCATCACATCGGTGTCGATCTCGTCGATCCCCGGGTCCTGGAGCAGGACGGCGGACAGGTGGTGGAAGGCGGCGGTGACCCGGGAGTCCGGCAGCAGCGCGGCGGCCTGCTGGGCGGCGCTGCCCTCCTCCGGCTTCAGCGCGTAGGCGCCCTGCTTGTCGAAGCCGAGCGGGTTGACGCAGTCCACGACGAGCTTGCCGGCCAGCTCCTCGCGCAGGGACTCGAGGGTCTTGCCGTGGCCGTCCCACGGCACGGCGACGATCACGATGTCGCTGCGCCGGGCGGTCTCGGCGTTGTCGGCGCCCTCGACACCGTGACCGAGCTCCTCGGCGGCGGCCCGGGCGCGCTCGGCGGCACGGGAGCCGATGATCACCTTCTGGCCGGCCTTGGCGAGCCGGTAGGCCAGGCCCTTGCCCTGCGGTCCGGTGCCGCCGAGCACGCCGACGACGAGCCCGGAGACGTCGGGCAGGTCCCAGGGGTCCTTGGCGGGGGCCTTCGCGGGCTGCTGGGCGCTGTCATTGTCACTGGAGGTCATGGCCCGACTCTACGTCCGTGACGGCGCCGCGCCCGGCGTACGTGAGCCCTGTCACGCGGTCCGGGGCCGTGTCCCCGGTTCGGGCGAATCCGGGCCGGACTCCGGGACGCGGGCGCGGGGTGGGGAGCAGGATGCGGCCGTATGGATGCGGTACGGGTCGCGCTGCTGCGGGAAGTGCTCGCCGGGACGGAATGGCTGGGCGCCACCCGGCACTTCGCGGGGACGCTGCGCGGGTCGGTGGTCTCGCACGGCGGCGGGCTGCTGCTCGTGGGCACACCGGCGTACGAGCCGTGGCACCTGGCGGCGCACCTGGCGGACGAGGCCGCCTGGTCGGGCACGCCGGAGCTGGCCCCCACGCTCGTACGGCATGCCGCGCGCCCCTCGGACCCCGCGCATCTGGCGGTGGGCCTGGGGCGCCTGGAGGCGGCGCGGCGGGGCGAGACGCTGCTGGTGGTGGCGCCCGGGGAGCCGGCCGGAAAGGCGGCGGCCCCGCTCCTGGAGCGGGTGTGCGACGCCCGCCGGGCCGGGGCGACGGTGCTGTCGCTGGGCCCCGGTGAGGGTGAGCTCCCGGCGATGGCCCACGAGGTCCTGCCCGTGCCCGACGGCTCCGAGCTGGACCTGGACACCGTGCAGCACCTGGTCAGCGCGGCGGCCGGGGAGAACGCGCTGCCGGCCCGCCGGGGCCCCCGCCGCTTCCGGGACCGGCTGTCGCGGCTGGCCGACCTGCTGACGGCCCCGCCGCCGACGCGCTGGTAGCGCGGCCCGCGCCGGTGCGGTCAGTCGTCGCCCCGCTCGCCCGCGGGGGCGTCGCGCCACCGGGAGTCGTTCTCCCACTGGAGGTTGCGCTCGCGGGCCGTCTCCATGGCGTGTTCGGCCTCGGTGCGGCTGGCGTACGGGCCGAAGCGGTCCTTGCCCGGGCAGTCGGGCCCCTCCTCGACCTTCTTGTGCTCCAGGCAGTAGTACCACTCGCCCGGCTTTCCGACCGTCCGCTTCCTGAACAGGGGCATGACCGGCTCCTCTCACCGTCTCGCCGTCTCACCAGGAAGATGGTCCCCCGTCGCCGCTGAATTAGACTCGCCGGCATGTCTGGCCAGTCGCTGCTCGTCCCTGGGGAGCTGTCCCCCACCCGTTCCGTGCCCGGGAACATCCGTCGTCCCGAGTACGTCGGCAAGCCCGCCCCGACGCCGTACACCGGTCCGGAGGTGCAGACGCCCGAGACGATCGAGGCGATGCGCACCGCGGGCCGGATCGCCGCGCGGGCGATGGCGGAGGCCGCGAAGCTGATCGCGCCCGGCGTCACGACGGACGAACTGGACCGGGTGGCGCACGAGTACATGTGCGACCACGGCGCCTACCCGTCGACGCTCGGCTACCGCGGCTTCCCCAAGTCGCTGTGCACGTCGGTCAACGAGGTGATCTGCCACGGCATCCCGGACTCGACGGTGCTGCGCGACGGCGACATCGTCAACCTGGACGTGACGGCGTACATCGGCGGGGTGCACGGCGACAACAACGCGACGTACCTGGTCGGGGAGGTGGACGAGGAGAGCCGCCTGCTGGTGGAACGCACCCGCGAGTCCCTCGCCCGCGCGATCAAGGCGGTCAAGCCGGGCCGGCAGATCAACATCATCGGCCGGGTGATCGAGTCGTACGCGAAGCGGTTCGGCTACGGCGTGGTCCGTGACTTCACCGGCCACGGCATCAACTCGTCCTTCCACTCGGGCCTGATCGTCCCGCACTACGACAGTCCGCACGCGACGACGGTGATGCAGCCGGGGATGACCTTCACCATCGAGCCGATGCTGACGCTGGGAACCCACGAGTACGACATGTGGGACGACGGCTGGACGGTCGTGACGAAGGACCGCAAGCGCACAGCCCAGTTCGAGCACACGCTGGTGGTGACGGACACCGGCGCGGACATCCTGACGCTGCCGTAACCGTCCCGCCGGCCTGTGGCCCGCCCTCCCCGGAGAGCGGGCTTTCCCGGCACATGTGTGCCGGCATGGCGCCGGTGGACGTGTCGACCGACTCCCGGCAGTCCCGGTCCGGGCGATCGCACACCTTCGCCGCGACGGCTCCCGTCAGGCCGGCGTCTCGTTCTCCGCGTCGTCGGGGTCGTCGGGGTCGTCGGGGGTGATCGTCATGATCGCGACCGCCGGCGGATGCGGCTGCGGTGTATACACGTACACGACGGTCAGGCCCGGCATCCCCTCACGCGGTTCGAGTCGGGTCCGGTACACGGCCAAAGAGGCGCCGCCGTGCAACGGGCCCCGCCGGATGCCGAGTCCGGGGTTGTCTTCACAGCTCCCGCCGCAGCTCTTCGACCGTCTGCCGGGCAACGGGACCGAGCGTCTGGAGGCGTTTCTCCGCCGCGGTCGCGACCACGACGACGGCACGGCTCACACGCGTCCGCCCTTCTTGATCTCGGCGATGAGATCGAGCCCTTCCTGGAGCGCGTCGTCGAACTCGGGGTCACTATAGGCACGGATACTTCCGGCATACGTTTTGATGACCTCGGCGACCTGGTGCAAGTCGGTAGCCGTGGAGGCGTCGAGGGCACGAGCCAGATCGGCCTCGAAATCTTCCTTGTCCCCCGGGAAACCGCGGCCCTCGCGCAGGGCGGCCCGGATGTCGGCCACGGTCCTGAGCGGGGGCAGTGGCGTGTGGGGTGTCTCGGCGCGCTGCGCACCCATGAGGTCTCCTCGGGACGGGTATGCGGTTACGGCCATTATCGCGTCCCCCCATCGATCACGAGCCGGATTGCCGCATTCATCCACCCTCCCCCCGCCGTAGCACTTCCCTGCCCCCTCGGCCCGTCCTCCTTCCGGAGGGCGGGCTTTCCCGTGCCGTGACAGAGTGAGAGTTACCGACAAGCCGTCGGCAACCATTGACTTAGGTAAGCCTAACCATAGAAGATCTGGATTCATGGACTCCTTCTCGGCCCTCATCCGCACCGCCTCCCACGAGCAGCACGTGGAGGCGGAGACGTCGACGTTCATGAGCGATCTGCTGGGCGGCCGGCTGGGCGTGGATGCGTACGCGCGCTACACCGAGCAGCTGTGGTTCGTGTACGAGGCCCTGGAGTCCGGGGCGCGGAGCCTGACGTCGGACCCGGTGGCGGGCCCGTTCGTCCAGCCGGAACTCTTCCGCCTGCCCTCCCTGGAACGCGACCTGGCCCACCTGCGCGGCCCCGGCTGGCGCTCGACCTTGACCGCCCTCCCCGCCACCCGGACGTACGCGGCCCGTGTCGCCGAGTGCGCCCGCACCTGGCCGTCCGGCTACGTCGCCCACCACTACACCCGCTACCTCGGCGACCTCTCCGGCGGCCAGATCATCCGCGGCACGGCGGAGAAGACCTGGGGCTTCGACCGCAAGGGCGACGGCGTCCGCTTCTACGTCTTCGAGGACATCGCCAACCCGGCCGCCTTCAAGCGGGGTTACCGCGAACTCCTGGACGCGGTCCCGGTCGACGACCTGGAGAAGCAGCGCATCGTGGGCGAGTGCAAGCGGGCGTTCGCGCTGAACACGGAGGTCTTCCGGGCACTGGGCGAGGAGTTCCCTCTGTCGGCGTGACTCCAGCCGGCGCCACCGAGCCTCGCGCCATCCGGGTGGCAAGCTGATCAAGAGAGGGCCAGGAGAGTGCCACCCTTGGCGAACAGGCTGGTGATCTCATCCCTACGGCAGCAAGGCCAAGGCGGACACGTGATGCGGCTTGACAGCTCGGAAATGGCGGTGATCAAGGGTGGCGATCCGGTCGACCTCGTACCGTTCCGCAACGGCGATGACGGAAGCGCCGACCGCGCCGAGGGGGAAGCCGGCGTATGTGGTGATCAGCTTGCTGACTCGCAGCAGGTCGTCCGAGGTGAGATTGACAAGTTCGAAGAAGCCCATGGCAACATGCTCGACGAAGGCAGCTTCGATACGCGGCCAGTGTTCCAGCTGCCAGCTCACCTCGGCCAGCACTGTGACGGGGAGCAGCCTGCGGCCCCGTAGCTGGGAGAAGAAGGCGACGCAGTTCTCGTGGTGCTTGTCCCTGGCGTTGAAAAACGCCACCAGCGGGCCGGTGTCGAGGACCGTGGTGATCACTCGCCGGCGCTCCGCTCGCGTTCCGTGCGCTCACGGATGTAGTCGTCGTGTCGCTCGGCATAGTCGGCTGGTGCTTCGATACTGCCGGACAGTGCGAGGAAGCCGGCGGGCAGGAGGTCACCGTCATCGCCCCCTCCGGCCGCGTCCGGGATCTGCTGGTCGACCTGGGAGAGTTCCTCGTCCTCAGTGATGATCAGCCGCAAGCGCCGCACCTGGGTCGGGCTCAGCCGGTCAACCAGGTGGTGCAGGTGCTCGTAGTCGTGCGCTGCCGTCATGGCTCAAGCCTGGCACGCCCCGGCCTGCCTGTCCTGGCCCCTTTTGTTCCGGGTACGTTCGTACTCCAGGGGGTGACGAACGTCCACGACCTGTACCCGTCGACCTCGATCCGCGTGATCACCCTGCCACCCCTCTCCCCACTGTCACATGTGCACTGCGCCACATCATCCGCCGCTCGTTCCCGTCCGTACGGCCAACGGCTCGGCCGCGTGCACCCTCAGCGCGGGGCCCTCGTCGAACTCCAGCACCACGGCGGGACCGCCGGCCGCGTACCGATCACCGCGCACGTGCCGCACGGTGCGCCACTCCCCCCACACCCGTACCTCCTGCCCTGTCCGGACCATGACCGCCGCCACCTCGCGCACCTCGGGTCCGGCCACGATGTCCGGAGCTTTCAGCTCCGCGAACACCGTCTTGCCGATCCCGCCGGGGCGCACCTCATGACCCCAGCGGTGCGCGAGCGCCGCGACGAGCAGCAGCCCCCGTCCGCCGGTCTCGTCCTCCCCGGGCTCCCGCACCTCGGGCCGCCCGCTCCCGGCGTCGCTCACCTCGATCCGCAGCATCCCGTCCGCCACGGAACGGCTGACCCGCACACCCACCTGCCGGTCACCCGGCACGGGAACGCGCAGCGCGTTGGTGACCAGCTCCGACAACACCAACTCGGCGCTGTCCAGCGTCTCCTGACCCACACCCCAGCCGCCGAGCACGGCGTGCAGCAGCGCCCGGGCGCGGGGGACGCTGCGGCGGCGCAGGGAGGGCTGGTGGCACCCGTACGCGTCCGTGCTCAGCGACACCTACATCGATCAGATCGAGATGGAGTCCATCTGCGCCGGCATCCGGACGTATCAGGTACAGCTGATTCCCGGGCTCTTGCAGACGGAGGAGTACGGACGGGCTGTGACTGTCGCTTCACGGGCCTGGCAGACCCCCGAGGAGATCGACCAGTTCGTACGGGTGCGCCTCACCCGCCAGGAACGGCTCGCCGGCGAAAGCCCCATCGAGTACTGGGCGGTGCTGGCGGAAGGTGTTCTGCATCAACAGGTGGGCGGCACCGACGTGATGAGGGCACAGCTGCACCACCTCTTGGCCATGGCGCAGCGGCCCAACGTCACGATCCAGGTGCTCCCGTTCTCCCGTGGTGCGCACTCGAGCATGTACGGCCCGTACCTGCTGCTCTCCTTTCCGCAGATGGGGTCACTCGACCTGGTCCTCACGGAGACGCCCACCGGCAACATCTGGATGGAGAGGGAGACCGAAGTGGCGTGTTACCGAGCGCTCTTCGACGACGCTCGAATGGCAGCATTGCCCCCTACGGAATCACTCGCGCTCATCCAGCGCGTCGTCAAGGAGTACAGGCCATGAACCACGAAGCCCTCGACCATGCGGCCACCGACACGGCGATATGGCGCAAGAGCAGTCACAGCGGCGGACAGGGCGACTGCCTGGAACTCGCCCACAACATCCCCGCCCTCGCCCCCGTCCGCGACAGCAAGAACCCGGGCGGCCCGGTGATCCCCTTCGGGCGGAACGCCTGGGACGTCTTTGTCACACAGTGGAGCGGTCAGCGTCCCAAATAGTCATGGCCGTCGAGGATGATTCCGGCACAATTCCATGTAACGGGATTTGGCGCCCTCCTTGTGATGGGCTGGCCGAGAGTACGCCGCCTCATCATGTCCAGGTGAGGCGTCCGCCCTGCCCGTTACGCCCGCCATGTGGCACGTGAGATCGTCGTGCTCATGGTCGAGTCCTGGGTGATCGATGACGGCAGCACCACCCCTGTACCGTCCGGAGCGGTGTCGGCAATGCTTCGGGCGAGGTGTGACAGGGGCCAGTTCGAAACGTGGCTGACCAGTTCGTCCGGCCGGTCGCTGACCTTTGTGACGAACACCGAGCGGGCGATGGTGATGCTGCTGGACGGCGAGGGCGATCCCGGCGAGCATGCCGTGGACCCGGGAGCCGAGGGCCTCAGCCACGGGTTCATTCTGTCCGACGGGCAGCACGACGCGTACCCGGACCGGGACACCGTTCCCATCGATGAGGCGTTGCGGCTCGTGGAGCACATCGTCGGCACAGGGTCCTGGCCTGCGGCCGCACGCCGGGTTGTCGATCGCTGAGACTCGCCGTCCTCCTCGTCCGGGCCCGGACCGGCGAACGGCTCCGCCCCGGCACCATCAGCGCTCCAGGTACACCCGGCCGCCGATCTCCGTCCAGCCCTCCGGCTGGGGGGCGGTGAGGATCTGGGAGCCCGTGCCCTGGGCGATGTTCAGGGCCCGGCCCAGGCGGTCGGCGAGGAGGAAAGCCGCGGCGCCCGTCACCTCGTCTTTGCCGACGCGGTCCTGCACACCGGCTACGGCGCCCAGTAGATATACCAGCGGCGTGTTCGCCGCTGCCTGCCGCCGGGCCGGATTCCGTCAGTCCATGAGCGCGATCGGCAACTTGGCGGACAATGCATTCGTCGATTCCTTCAACGCAACGTTCAAACGCGAGACACTCCAGGGCCGAAAGCATTGGTCCAGCGAACGCGAAGCCTGCCTCGTCCAGCTCAGCCCGATCATCTACGGAAACACCTTCCGAACGATATCAACTACGTCGGCGCAAGCCGCATATCCATGTCCAGGGTTTGGGCCAAGGCCCCTGTGGACGTTCTGAAAACACCTGCATGGTTAACGGGCCACATAAGGACTGCGCTAGTCAAGCTGGTATTTAATCCAATCCGTCCCACCCATCAGTGTCACACCAGCGTCCGCAAGACACTTGGCTTCTTCCGTGTAGTAATGGTTCGCCACCCGCGATCGAGCACCCGACATAGCGTTCTCCGCCCAGGCTCCTGCGAACATGGTTTTCCTGGCACGCTCTCGAAGCTTATTCCAGGCTGCCGCCAGAGACAATTCGTCAGTCATGGCCGAAAGAACAGACTCTCGCAAGATGGCGTCCGACTGCCCACCAAGGGTAATGAACAGAGAATCCGGATTCCTTTTCGAATACTCGAGGGATGAAGCGGCATTCAGGTCGACTGGGGATGGATTCAAAGAAATGCGGCGAACGTCATCACCACACTCCGGAGTGACTCCTGACCCCTGCCCCCCACCTACCAGTTTCACTTGGTAGGTGGGGGCGAAGCGCTCCTCAGCCAGGAGCATCCCCAACTCTCGGGCCCACTCCCAAGCCATAACGTATATCTCGCGGCGGCTACCATGAAACTGGAGTGTTACTTTCATCGAGACTCGCTAATTGTAAGCAACGAAATGCATCTCCATTCCGATCCCTTCGAGGTCTTGCAATGCTTCCGCTTCTCGCTTGATCGGGGCTCCGGACCGCATCGTTCGTTTTCCAACATTGATTCCGTATTGGGTGCCGTCTGGCCGCTCCACCAGGATGTCCGGCCGACGAGCATCCTTGAATCCACCTGGCGTGGCAAACTCACGTTCAGGCAATCTACCTCCTCCCGCAATCACCTGACCATCCGTTACCCGGTCGGCAATTTCGGCGATCTTCAGGTTATGCGGCCCCGTGCCAGCCGGCTTGGGGCCGCGCATCATTTGCGGCTTACCTCCATTAGCGCAGTCGCATATCGACCTGTGGCGAGGAAGGGAACCATCACAGTTGTGAACAAGTACCGGCGTAGCCCCGGCCAGCACATAGTACGTGTGGACGTCACGGATGGTGAGGTCGTGGGTGCGCTGGCGCTGCTCGAAGGTGCGGGTGTCGGTGAGGGTGGCGGTGCCTCCGTCGGCGGTGCGGAGGGTCATGCCGGGCTCGAGGTCGCCGGCTTCGATCCAGCGCTTCGCCGAGGGGGACCAGAAGGGGTGGTTGACGGTGGAGGTGAGGGTGGCCGTCGAGGAGTTGCCGTCCGCCTTGCCTGCGGTCTTCTCTCCCGTCTTGTTGTCCGGGCCTTCCTGCTTCGTGGTGATGGTGAGGTCGACGAAGTACTTGTCGTCCTCGGTGGTGATGGTGCGGACGACTTCGCGGACGGTGGTCTTGCCGGTCTTGGGGTCAGTGGCGATGATCTTGTCGCCGAGCTTGACGTCCTTGATCGACTTGGTCTTGCCGTTCGCGGCCAGGACCTTCGTCTTGGGCAGGAAGCTGTGCTTGTCGCACGTTATCCCGGACCCGGAGTCAGCTTCTGCCGCGCGTTTCTTCGCCGCGGCGAGGGCTGATTCCGCTCGGGCCATCGCCTGCTTCGCCTTGGTGACCTTGCGGGAGGCGCTGAGCATGTCCATCGCGCCGCCGACGATGTCGTCGACAAGGCCGACGACACGTTTGACGAGCTGGTATCCCTTGTTCCACTCCCAGCGGGCGCCGTATTTCGCGAGGAGCTTTCCGGCCATGCCGCCGGCGAAGCTTCCGGCGATGTTGAGGAGGGTCTCACCGCAGGCGCCGACGTCTCCGGTGGAGACGCAGTCGAGTGCGGCGTTGATGCCCAGCTCATCCTTGAGGATCTCGACGAAGGCCTTGGCCGCCTGGACGGTGCGCTGTTTGGCGGAGGAAAACTCCTGCTCAGCGGCTGCTTGGTTCGCTACGGCCTTGTCCCGGACCTTCTCCGCCTCGGCTTCCCTCACATCGGCGCCGTTCCCAACCGGCTTGCGGGAGCAGCTCCGGGGGTCATAAGCGCCGCAGTCCGCGTACAGGCCGGTGGGGTCGGAGAGGGTGACGGGAGTGTTGTCGGCGTAGGCGTAGCCGTTGATCTGCTGGGGGCGGGTGTAGTCGATGACCGGGTCGACGGAGATGAATTTGCCGAGTTGGGCGTCGTAGGAGCGGGCGCCGATGTGGGTGAGGCCGGTGGAGGCGTCGATGGTGCCGCCGACGAAGCCCTTCTCGCCCGGCCAGGTCCCGCTCGCCTTGCCGCGGTCGACGCCGTACGGGTCGGAGCGGCGCTGGGTGACGGCGCCGGTGGCGGCGTCGATGGCGAGTTCGCCGGTGCCGTGGTGGTCGGAGGCCAGGAAGGACAGCTTGTCGTCGCTGGTGCGTATGGCGATGGTCTGGCCCGCGTGGCTGTAGTAGCGGGTGGCCTTGACGGTGCTGGAGCCGGCGGCGAGGGAGAGCTCCATGCCGGGCAGGTAGACGGTCGTGGCCTTGGGATCCTTGCGGATCATGCGTGAGCCGTCGGGACCGTAGACGAAGGTGGTGTCGCCCTCCGAAGTCTTGATCTTGGCGGGCTGACCGGTGGCGTTCCAGTCGAGGGTCTGGGTGTTGCCGCCGATCACACGGGTCGTGGTGTTGCCGGCGTCGTCGTAGGTGTAGGTGGACTGGCTTTCGCCGGTCGGAGTCTTCTCCACGACCTTGGTGACCTGGTGCGGGCCGTCGCCCGCGGCGCCCGCGCCGCCGTAGGTGTAGGTGCGGGTGATGTCCTTGGCCGCGTCCCGGCCGATGTCGTGGATGACTTCCTGGGTGCGGTTGCCGATCGAGTCGACGGTGTAGGACTTCCAGTACGCGGCGGGTCCGCCCAGCGCGTTCGTGCCGGGTGCGGCGTCGCAGGCGGAGGGCCTGGAGGCACCGAGCCCGTTGCTGCCGACGGTGCCCGCGCCTTGGGCGGTGGTGGCGGTGGCGGCGGGGGTCCAGGCGTCCTTGAGGCGGGCGCCGGTGTCGTAGGCGAAGCACTGGACGTCGGTGGTCGCCGTGGAGCCGGTGTCGGCGGTGTCGGAGATCGACAGGACGTTGCCGGCCTGGTCATAGGAGTAGGAGGACCGCTTGGCGGGAGCAGTGGCACCGGCTATGTCGACCGTCGCGGTGCGCAGTCGGCCGGTTCCGGCCTCGTACTCGAAGGTCTGGCCGACCTTCTTCCCGCTGCCGGTGTAGAGCTCCATGCCCATGATCTGGCTGATGCCTGAGTAGGTGGTGCCGGTGACGTAGGGGGTGGCTCCCTTGAGGGTGGTGGGGCGCTGGAGTTCGTCGTAGCCGTAGTAGAGGGATTCGGCGGGCAGGCCTCCGGCGGCGGGCAGTCCGGTGCCGCTGACGGTGCCGTCGCGGTTGTAGGAGGTGGCGAACTCGTACGTCCCGGCGAGCGCGCCCTCGGTGGTGGGCACGGCGTAGGTGGTCTTCAACGGCCGGTAGAAATCGTCCATCGAGGTGACCATGGAGCCGATGTACTTGGTCGCGGTCACATAGCGCATGGAGGCCCAGGCGTGACCGAGCCAGCCGGCTTTGTCATACCGGGTCTCGGTGAGCTTGGTGCCGGTCGTCGGCTCGCCCTCCCACGTGAACGTGGGCCGTGACAGGGAGTCGTACTGGGTGGAGACCGGCCCCGCTCAGGTGGTTGCCCTCGCCTTCACTGATCTACTTCACGGCGAGGCCGGTTCCCAGCCCGGCGGGAGCACCGTAGTAGAGCTGCACCAGTCCGGCGTCGCGGTAGTTCACCGTTTCACCCGATGTCGCGGTCACCGACAGATCCTCGTACGGAATACCGACCACCAGGTCGCTGCACCCGTCAAGGTTCGCGTCGTAGACCGCCAGCGCGGAACCGAACTGGTCCCCCGGCTCGGCGGCACCGGGAGCACCGGGTGACTCCTGGCCGAGGCTCAGAACACCTTTGTCACCGCCGTAAACGATGTGGACTTCCCCGGCCCGCTCCTGGCCGCCCACTGTCGCCTCCGGGTCGGCGATCGCCGTGTCCCTGACGCCATCGCCGTTGAAGTCCGACTCCACCCCCGAAGGACACGCCGCCGCCGCGGCCGCTGGAGCAACCGAGCTGGTCAGCCCGGAACCAGCGACCACTACTGCCATCAAGGCAGCGCTGAGCCACCGCACACGCATACAGAACTCCCACCCCAACGGCCACATCTGAAGCAGCTGTGATCAAAATGTGTAGCCGAGCGCACATGTCTAATCACAGGGCGAGGTCAAGAGTTGGCTGATAGTGGTAATACGTGCAGCGTGCGCTGTCCAAAAAGTGAGGTGCGGCGTTCCGCATATCGAGAACTCGCGTGCGGCTCCCTCGAGATCATGTTTCGGCCTGGACAGCAAAGATCGCGCCGACTTGGTGGTCTCTTTCGGGGAGGAGGCGTCTTCGTCGCGCAGTGGAGCGGTCAGCGTTCCAGGTAGACGCGGCCGCCGATCTCCGTCCAGCCCTCCGGCTGGGGGGCGGTGAGGATCTGGGAGCCCGTGCCCTGGGTGATGTTCAGGGCGCGGCCCAGGCGGTCGGTGAGGAGGAGGGCCGCGGCGCCCGTCGCCTCGTCCTCGTCGATGCCGTCGTCGCGGCCGGGGAAGGCGCGGGCCCGGATACGGCCGGCCGGTTCGTCCAGCCAGGCCCAGGCGTAGATCCACTCCCCCTTCGGCGGCACCGGCAGGTCGTCCACCTCGGCGGCGCTCGCGTACTGGCGCAGGGTGCGCGGCGGCGCCCACTCCGCCCGTGCCTCGATCCAGCAGAACTCCCCGTCCTGCCGGGCCCCCATCACCCCGGCCGGCACGACCAGTTCGGGCACGTCGAGGAGCCAGGCCGCACCGACGCAGGGGTGGCCGGCGAAGGGCAGGCGCAGGGTGGGGGTGTAGATGTCGATCACTCCGCGCTCGGGGTCGTCGACGAACACGGTCTCACTGAACCCCAGCTTCGCGGCGAACTCCTGCCGCTCCTCCCGCTCGGGCATCACGGAGCCGTTGCGCACGACACCGAGTTCGTTGCCGTACCCGCCACGGGGCCCGCAGAAGACACGCACCACGTCGTAATCAGTCACGGGGGCATTCAAGCACCGCGCGGGCGGCGAGGTCGTCCCAGGCCACGGGGCCTCCGGCCAGGGGCCAGGTGAGGGTGGGGGCGCCGTCGTACGGCAGGGAGGCCATCGTGTCGGCGTACCCGCGCTCCAGGGCTGCCCGCTGATGGGGAGCGGCCGGACGTTCCGCCCGCTGCCGGTACGCCTCGGTCACCTCGTCGGCGGTGCGCCGCCACTCCTCGTCGCCGGTCAGCCGTACGAGCTCCAGGCACGGAGGTTCCTCTCCCTCCGCCAGTGCGGCGACGGCGCGGTCGTGGCCATCGAGGATCAGCCAGCCGTCGAGGAAGGTGACCCACCACAGCAGTACGGGTGCCAGGGTGCCCTCGCGGACGTGCTTGCGGTGCGCCTTCACGCGCGGGGCGTCGGGCGGTGACAGCCGGCGCAGGGGGAGGACGCCGTGCCAGCCGCCGCCGCAGTACAGCTCCAGGCTGCCGCCCGGCCAGTCGCGTACCAGGTCCTCGGTCCAGATGCCCGGGGCGAAGGCGGACCGCGGGGACAGGTGCCAGCGTCCGTCGTGCACCGGGACACCGGGTGACTCCTCCAGCCGGTGGGCGTACCGGTGCGCCCAGTCGGGGGTCGATCGCTGGGCCGTGGAGCTCAGGGGCGGCAGTGGGGAGCGGTAGGCGCCGAGGCGGTGGAGGGAGAGGTCACGGCAGCAGCCCTCGGTGTGCGCACGGCCCAGCAGCAACGGCCGGTCCTGCTGCCGCAGCAGCATCAGGCCCCCGTCCGCCGTCTCGAAACGCAGCGGGGGCGGGCCGGGCCGGCCCGAAACGGTCAGCACCAGCCCGCCTCCCGGCTGGGACTGTCTGGTCCACCTCGTCATGGGACCGAGTCTGGGTGACGGCCGGGACGGGCGGAAACTGTTTTCGGGGCCGTCCCTCGGCTCCTCTCACCGTGCTTCCCCCCTCCCAGGGAGGGCGGGGTGCCCCGGAAGCCCATCCGGGTTCGAAGAACTCCTCCCGGAAGATGTCCACCGCCGCCCTGAGCGGGGTGATGTCGATTTCCGACCGGATGAAGCTCAGCCGCGCCGAGGTGTCGTCCATACGGAATTCGAGCAGTGTCCCGCCGGGTGCGCCCTCGACCCACTCCACCGCTTCCATGGCATCGAAGCCGGCATGGTCACTCAGGACGATGAGCGCGAAGCAGTCGCGCCCCTGTACGGAAAAACGCCTCACACCCGTTCCTCGAAATGGAATTTTCCACCTGAAGTTTTCCACCCGGAATGCTCAACTGATCGACGATCCCGCCCTCATACCATTGCTGCCCCCACCGGATTTTCCGGTGGGGGCAGCAATGGTATTTACCAGTTATTCCTTTGTCCACGCGGAGGCGTCCCACAGGGGCCCCTGCGCCATATTTCCGTCACAGACTTTCGATGAAGCGGCGGACGCGTGCCCGGTGGTCGGCGATCCATCCCTCTTCCACGGCGATGGGGACGCGGACGGTCACCATGGAGATGGATTCGTCCTCCACGACGATCTCCGGGCAGTCCCGTTCGCCTTCGAGCTGGATGCTCACCGTAGGGCCGCGATCCGTCCGCATCCACGTGACGTCCTGCCCCATGGACAGCGCCTCCAGTGCCTGCCCCCAGGAATCCAGCTTGGCCCGGGAGAGAACGAGGAGAGTGCTGCCTTTGACGAACAGGCTGGTGATCTCGATTCTCGCTTCCCAGAAGGCGTCATCCATTGACGACTGGACAACGATCCTGACTTCGTTTTCGAAATCGGTCAACCGCACGAGCTCGAACGGAAACACGCCAGCCCCTTCAGTCGACCAGGAACTGGGCCGCAGTGGACCAGCCGTTGTCATCGAACGCCTTTATATCGATCCGGAACGGAACATTCGATCCCGGTAGATATCTGGGCGTCGCCTGGAACAGGATCGTATTACCCTTCGCCACATGAGCGGCAATCGAATCACCGAAGGCGGACATCGCTCCGTTGTCCACCTTTGAATTCGTCCTGACGATATTGGCGGGAACCTTGCCGTCACCCCCCAATGATTGCGGAAGGAGATGACCTCGCGTGTGGCCGGAGGAGTTCTTGACGAAACCCGGAGGGATGATCCTGCGACCGGCTTTGGACCCCTTGCCGAGATCCGCCGGAGTGACGATGGCCGTCACTCCTGTGCGCCGTTCATCAGAAAGCACCTGTCCGTAGTCGACGTCACCGCAGTTGTGGACGAGTACCGGCGCGGCGCCCGCCACCACATAGTACGTGTGGATGTCCGCGACGGTCAGGTTGTAGACCGTGGCCTGCTGGGTCCAGCGCTTGACGGCGCTGATCTGGACGCGGGTGCCCGCGCTCGTCTTCAGCCAGTCGCCGGACTTCAGGTCCGTGGCGCGGACCCATTCGCGCAGTTCGGGCACCCAGAACGGGTGGCCGTCGGTGGCCGTGGCCTTGGCGGTCTTCCCGCCCTTCTCACCGTCGGTGTCGATGGTGATCTCGACGAGGTTCTTCGCGCCCTTGCCGATGATGAGGGCCGTGACCTCCTTGACCGCCGTCTTGCCGGTCTTGGGGTCGGTGGCCACCACCTTGTCGCCGGGCTTGATGTCCTTGATGGGCTTCTTCCGCCCGTCGGCCATCAGGACCGGGGTCTCGGGCGTGAAGCTGTTCACCCGGCAGGACTCGCCGGCGGACTGGGTGCCGTCGCCTCCGCCGCCGTCGCCGTCGCTGTCGGCCTTCTTGGCGGCTGTCGCCTCGGCTTCCTCGGCTTTCGCCTTCTTCGCGGCCTTGGCGGCGTCAGCCTGTTTCCTCCATTCGGCCATGTCCTCCGTGTACTTGGCCATGGCCTTGGCGTCCGCGTCCGCCCGCCTGATGATGCCGGTGGCCCAGCGGACCTCGTCCTCCCACTTGCGGTAGGCGCTCCAGGCCTTGTCGAGTGCCTTGAGGAGGCGCTTGGCCTTGCCCGCGAACGGGACCGCGGCCTCGAGGGCGATCATGGCGCAGGTGCCCAGGGCGCCGTTGAGGCAGTCGACGATGTCGTTGTAGCCGCTGGCCTCCTTCACCGCCTCCTTGGCCACGTGCATGACCATGTCCATCTTGGACTGCTTCTTCAGCCACCTGGCCCGCTCCACGTCCTTCTTGCTGACGCTGGGCGCCGGCTTGGAGGGGGCCGGAGGGGTGCCGCCGGTGAGTGCGGCGTAGGCCTTCTTGTACAGCTTGACGGCCGCCTTGATGAGGTTGAAGAAGCCCCAGAACTGGCCGGACGGGTCGCTGAAGGTGACCGGGCTGTTGTTGGCGTACGCGTACGGGTTCATCGTCTGCGACTCGGCCGTGTCCATCATCGGGTCGACCGAGATGAACCGTCCGATCGCCGGGTCGTACTCCCGTGCGCCGAGGTGGGTGAGTCCGGTGGACTCGTCCATCGTGCCGCCGACGAAGCCCTTCTCGCCCGGCCACATCGACGGCTTCTGGCCGCGCACCTCGCCGAACGGGGTGAACGCGCGACGTGTCACCGTGCCCGCCGCGGCGTCCACGGCCACGGTCGCCGTGCCGTTGTGGTCGGAGAGGAGATAGGCGGTGGTGATCTTGCCGCCCTGGGCGGTGCGCATCATCGCCGGGCCGGCGGGGTGCTGGTAGTGGCGCGTGCCCTTGACGACGTTCCCGGACTTGTCCAGCTGGACCTCCGTACCCGGCAGGTACAGGGTCGTGCCGTTCGGGTCGCGCCGGATGAGACGGTTGCCGCCCGCGTCGTAGACGTATGACGTGGACTTGGCCTCGTCGCCGGTGCCCTCGGTCACCTTCTCCAGGCGACCCTCGGCATCCCATTCCAGGTTCTGGGTGGTGCCCATGACGGTGCGGCGGGTGGTGTTGCCGACCTTGTCGTAGCCGAAGGAGTCCTCGCGCTCGCCCTCGGGTCCCTTGGTGTGGACCTTCAGGAGCTTGCTGGTGGTGGAACCGCCTTCGGCGTACTCGTACTCGCGCGTGACGTCCTTGGTGGTGTCACCGGTGACGTCGTGCTTGACCTCCGTCTTCCGGTTGCCGGCCGCGTCGAACGTGTACGACGTCCAGTACGGGTCCGGTCCCCCGACCCGCGGCCCGGCCGAGGGGCCCGCCGCCGGGTTGGCGCACTCGTCGGCCTTCGCCGACGTCCAGGACTCGGTCATCCGGCGCAGGTAGTCGTACGCGAAGCACTGCGTGTCCGTCGTGGCCGCCGTCGGGTTCGGGCCCTGGGCGTCCGTGATCTTCAGGATGTTGCCGGAGTCGTCGTACGCCGTGCGGACGTCGCTGATCCGGGCCGTGCCCGTCGTGCCGACCTCCTGATCGAAGACCGTACGGAGCGGGCGGCGGGTCTGCTCGTCGAACTCGCGGCTCGTGACGAGCTGTTTGCCCGCCGGGCCGACCCGGGTCCGGACGACGTCACCGAGCGGTGTGTACTCCGTGCCCGCCACGAACGTCTTGCCCGCGACGGCCATCGTGGTGACCATGTCGAAGCCGTTGTAGCCGACCGACGTCCGTTCCTTCGGCAGGCCGGCGACGGCCGGCTGCGTCATCGTCTGGGGCATGCCGGTCGTCTTGGTGTACGTGTTGCTGTACACGTACTCGCCGGCGAGCTTGCCCTCGGACTCCGGGATGGTGATCTTGGAGCCGAGAGGGCGGTACTCCTCGTCGTAGCCCGTGACTTCCTGCTTGTAGGCGTTGCCGTCGACGTAGCGGATCGTCGTGACCGGCATGCCGACGGCGCCCGGGAGGGTGTCGTAGGTCTGCTCGGTGAGCTTGCGCCCCTTGAGGGAGCCCTCGTACGTCGCGACGGGCCGGTTCAGCGTGTCGTACGCGTACGCGATCGTCTTCGCCGGGTCACGGCCGTCCGTGGTGGTCAGGATGCGGTCGGCGTCGTCGTACGTGGTCCTCGTGATCCCCTTGTCGGGGTCCTTCGTCTCGTACGCGCGGCCCCGCAGGTCGTATTTGTACGACCATTCATTGCCGGCCTGGTCCGTGACGGACTCCAGCATGCCGCGACGCTCGTACGTGTACGTCGTCCTGTCGTACGCGCCCGTCGGACCCTCGCCCTTGAACTGGCGCAGCTCCGTCTTGCGGCCCCGGGCGTCGACGAGGGACATCGTGGGGATCTCGCCCTTCGGCGGATCCACCGCGACCCAGTCGCCGCCGTACGTGGTGGTGGTGCGCCAGGTCTCCTCACCGAACTTGCGGGCGATGGTGGCGACCGGGCGGCCCTGGCCGTCGTACTCGGTGCGGGTGGAGGCCGGGACCTTGTTGTCGTCCGAGATCCACAGCTCGGGCGAGGGGTCCTTGTCGTTGAAGTGGGCGCCGTTCTCCTTCCAGATCAGGCCGCGGCTGTCGTAGAAGGTGTCGGTGATGACCCGGCCGCCGTCGAGCGCCGGCTGCTGGGTCTGGCGCAGACGCAGGGCGCCGTCGTAGATGTCGTACGTGACCTGGTGGTCACCGCGCTCGAGGAGCTTCTTGGTCGTGATGACGACGGGCGCGTCCGGGGTGACGGTGTAAGCGAACTCGGCGTCCGGGGTCTGGGTGGCCGGATCGCGGTCGGGCGACCAGGTCTTCACCAGACGGCCGAGCGCGTCATACTCCAGCACCTGACGGCGCTTGTTGGTGTCCTCCTTGGCGAGCGCCAGGCCGCGTGCGGGGTCCAGCTCGGTGGTGTCGGTGTGGCCCTTGGGGTTGGTGACGACCGTCTTGACCGGCAACGAGCCCGACGCGGGAACGTAGGCCGTGCGTGTGGTGTTGTCGTGGATGTCCGTCGTGGACGTGATGCGGCCGTACTTGTCGAAGGTGGAGGAGCCGTCCAGCCGGTAGACCGGCTTGCCGTCCTTGTAGTCGGCCAGGGACTCGACCTTGGTGACGTTGTAGACCGCGTCGTACGACATGACCTTGTCGCTGCCGACGTCGGCCGGCCGGGCGATGTCCTTGGCGTCGCAGGACGTGGTGAGCGTCTCCACGCGCTTCTGCGGCGTGTACACGTGCTTGCCCGCGTCGTTGACGTATTCGTAGCGGGTGCAGGTGTCGTCGTCGCCGCGGGACAGGTCGCCGCGGTCGGTGGTGTGGTCCAGACGGCCGCGGCTGTCGTAGGCGTGCTCGACGGCCGTGCGGCGCTGGCCGCGGTTGTCCGACAGGATGGTGCGGGAGGCGATCCTGCTGGTGCCGGCCATCCAGGCCTGCAGCGGCTCGGCGCCCTCGGTGCGCTTGCGGGTGGCGGTGGGGCCGCGTACCCAGGGGGTGTAGAGGGTGGCGGACTGGAGGGGGCCGCCCTCGCCGTCGTAGTAGAGCGACTCGCGGATCTGGCCGGCGAACAGCTTGTGGTCGTCGACCGTGCCGCCTTCGCTGTCCTTGACCGTCACCTCGCGCTTGCCGGTGGGCAGCCTGTCGCCGTCCATGCCGCGGAAGTAGACCGTCTCCACCTGGGAGCGCTTGTCCGGTGCGGTGCCGACGAGCGTGCGCACCTTCCCGTAGCCGCGCCACTGCGACCAGGTGCGGGCCTTCTCGCTGAGCAGCTCGCTGTCGTCGTCGTAGGCCCAGGCGGGGTCGCCGAGGTACTGGAAGGTGGTGACCTTCGTCGGCGAGGTGCCGTTCTTGTCCTCCTCGCGGATCTCGTCGACGCGGTGCTTGTGGAACCAGTCGGTGAAGTACTTCTTCTTCAGACCGGTCTCGTCGGTGGGGTCGGGGACCTCGTTGACGACCGGGTAGCAGCGCATGGTGTTGGTGTGCGGCGCGGCCGGGAGCTTCTTGGGATCGGTCTCGGTGGAGCACTCCGGTTCGGCGTACTCGACCGCGATGCGGGCGCCCGTCTCGGTCTGGACGGTCTCCACGCGCCAGCGCAGGAACGGCGGGTTGCCGTCGCTGTCGTTGTCGACCCGGTTGGGCAGTTGTTTGCCCCGGAAGGTCACCGGGGGCAGGGAGACCGGTGTGCCGTTCCTGCCGGTGTGCTGGATGGCGTCGAGCCACAGCGGGTAGTCGCCCGCGACGCCGCCGTCACCGGTGGACTTGAAGTCCTGGGTGAGGGCCCAGGTGTCGACCGGCTGGTGCTTGCCGTCCCGGAGGATCTCCGTGGTGATCGAGGTCAGCCGCTTGCGGGTGAAGAACGTGGGCGCGTAGCGGTCCTTGCACTCCTTGCCCTCGGCGCACAGCTGGTCGGCGGGCACGTCGGGCCAGTTGCGGGTGACCTCCCACTTGGCCTCGGAGGTGAGTTTGTCCTCGTCGCAGTCGAACGTGGTGGTCTTGACGCAGCGTTCGGCGACCTCGAAGGTCACCTGGGCCGGGGCGGCGGCGAACAGGTCGTCGTCGCGCAGGCCGTAGGAGATGCGCTTGAGCCAGCCGCCGCGGTCGTAGCCGCGGTTGGTGGACTTGCCCTCGCGGGTGACGGCGGAGCCGTAGTGGTTGCGCTCCTTGCCGTACCAGTACGTCATGGCGTTGCCCCGCAGGTCCACGACGTAGTCGAGGTTCCAGCGGTACACCTGGTCGCAGACGGAGTCGGCGTACGCGGTCTTGTGGCAGGGCTCGCCCGCGTGGTTGCCGTACACCGGCACGGACCAGGCGGAGTTGGTCTCCGGCTTGCCGGAGGACCAGCCGGGCAGCCGGTCCCTGCCGAAGTAGTACTGCACGCCCTCCTCGTTGGTGACGCGCCAGTACTCCTTCTCCTCGTCGCCGTTGGCGGCGCCCCTGAGGAGTTCGACGCGTGAGCCGTCGTCCCCGGCGGGGACCCACTTCTTCGTCGTGTCGTCGAGGACGAGCTGTGTGGAGCTGCCGTTCAGCGACAGGGTGACGACCGGTGGTCCCTGGCACAGGTCGCCGGTGGGGTGCTTGGGGTTGTTGTACCCCGACCCCTCCTTGCGGTCGTTGGAGCACGGGACGAACTGGCGCTCGATGAAGTTGGCGCCGGTGTCCCAGCCGTCACCGACCCAGCTGCTCTGCTGCGAGGACGCGGAGGAGCGGCCGTCGACGCTCGCGGAGGAGTAGCTCAGCCCGAGGGTCGGGCCGGGGCCGCCCATCGAGGAGGGGATCTCCATCGGGTACGACCAGGTGAAGTCGCCCGAGGAACCGCCCGCCTGCCAGGAGCCGGAGGGGCTGAGGGAGGTGGCGCGGTAGTCACCGGACGGGCCGTTGGGCGCCGCTGTCGCGGCCAGCACCATGGCCCCGGCGGCGCCTGACGTCTTCGCCGCGGTCCGCGCGGACACGGCCGACGCCGTCGTGGCCGATGCGCCCGTGGCGGTGGCCGTCGTGGCCGGGGGTGCCTCGACGGTGGCCGTCAGGGTGCCCTTCACCGGGTCGTTGGCCGTGGTGACCGGTGTGCGCGTGCGGCACTCGGCCTTGTCGGGTGTCGTCAGCGCGCACGCGGGCAGCGCGACGAACGTCAGCCGGGAACCCCAGCCGCCGCCGTAGGCGTTGCGGAACCCCTTGTAGTCGAGCTCGACGCGCACCGGCGCGGCCGCCGGGGTCCGGTCGGTACGGCCGACCTTCAGCAGGACGCCGTCGACGCCGGCCTTGTCGGTGGCCGCACGGCCGGCGACCTCGACCCGGGCGGTGACGGGCCGTTCGGCCTCCGTGCGGTCCCCGGTGGCGGCGGCCAGGCGGACCGGCAGCGAGCCGGCGCGGACACGCGGGGCCGTGGTGCCGCCGGCCGCCACCAGCCGGACCTCGGCGGAGTCGGCCTCCGGCCAGGTCACCGAGGGGGACCCGGTCCAGGTCCGCTTCGGTACCCGGCTGGAACCGGAACCCTTCTCGGCCGGTTCGCCCGGCACGTTCACGAGCTTCTGCAATGCGGGCAGGGTGCCGCCGGCCGCGCGGGCGTCCGGGGTCATGGCCGGAAGGCCGGTCAGCAGAAGCGACACGGCGAGCGCCGGCAGTGACCAGCGCATCGCCGTGCGTATTCGTCTGTGGGCATGGCTGTGCCCACTCCGTTTCGACATAGAGAATTCCCCAGTTTTGATCCCCCGTGAAAACAGTCGGTGCGAAAGTTACCACCTGGTTCATCTCTCGCCCCACCCCCTGACTCTCTCGTCCGACCTGGGTCGCGTGCACGCCATCCGGCCTGCTAGAAAGCACGGCGGGCGGCGCGCGTCCAGCCTTTGTCACGCTGAGCGACGGAGCGTGGGGGCCGGGGGAAACGGAATGCTTCGTACCGGAAGTCTGTGCGCCGCCCGTGCACATCGACCGAGGAACTGCAAGGAAACGGGCGGTAGAAAACCGTATGGAAAACAGACCGAGAGGGCCCGTCAACGGCCCCGGGGGAGCATTCGGAAAGGCGATATCAGCGGCATTGCTGATGGCCCTTTCAGCGGGAATGCTGACCCTTTCACCGACGACCGCGACGGCGTCCGAGGAAAAAGCGCCGGAGCGTACCGGAACCACGCTCACCGAGAATCTGCGCAAGGAGACCGACGCGGCCGTCGAGAAGGCCGCGGAGGACAACCGGCGCGTCGAGATCGTGTCCGCGCGCACCGAAACGGACGAGACGTTCGCCAACCCCGACGGCACGTTCACCGTGGAACGCGCGCTGATACCGGTCCGCGTGCGCCAGGGCGGAAAGCTCGTCCCCGTGGACACCCGCCTTTCCGAGACGGAGAACGGCCGGATCGCGCCCGCGGCCACGGGAATGTCCGTCTCGTTCTCCGGTGGCGGTGACGGGGCCTTCGCCACCATGGTCAGGGACGGCCGGGAGATCTCCCTCACCTGGCCGGGGGAACTGCCCGAGCCGGTCCTCGACGGCCGCACGGCCACCTATCCCGACGTCCTGCCCGGCGTCGACCTCACGGTCACCGCCGACGTGGAGTCCTTCTCCCACGCGCTCGTGGTGAAGAACGCCGAGGCCGCCAAGAACCCGGCACTGGACGCCGTCACCTTCGGCCACTCGAGCAAGGGCCTCGACCTGAAGGCCGGAGCGGACGGCCGTCTGGAGGCCGTGGACCCGACCGGGACGGCCGTCTTCTCCGCGCCGCAACCGCGGATGTGGGACTCGGCCGGATCCGAGGCCCCGACCGCGGACCCGGCCCCGGATCCCACCGCGGACCCGGCCGCGGAAACACCGAAGGCGGCGGAGGAACCCGCGAAGGCCGGCGCGGCACGCTCCGCGTCCGCGGTCCACGCGGCCGCGGACGCCGATCCGGCACCGCGTCCCCTCGCCGAGACGCTGACCGGTGCGACCGAGGGCTCCCGGCAGGCGGGCATCGGCGTGGAGCTGACGGACCGTTCCCTGACCCTGCGCCCGGACCAGCGGCTGCTGGACGACCCCGCCACCGTGTTCCCGGTCGTCATCGACCCCGTGTGGGCGAAGGACGCCTGGAAGAACGCCTGGTCCATCGCGTACAAGCACACCGCCTACGCCAGCTCCGACGACACCGTCTACTGGAACGGCGGCACGATCTCCGATTTCGCGCGGGTCGGTGTCGCCAATGACACCGAACGCGGCGGAACGGTCCGGGCGAACACGTATTTCCGGGTGTCCACGTCGAACACCTGGGGCAAACAGATCATCCGTTCGACGCTCCGGATCAAGCAGACCCATGCCGGTTCCTGGTCCTGCAAGTCGGGCGCCGTTCAGGTCCGTACGATCGGCAAGGCCCTTCCCACCAACATCACTTGGAACAGGCAGCCCACGTGGGGCGCCCTGGTGGACTCCTCCGGTGAATCCTTCGGCGGCCGCAACTGCCCCGCCGACAAGGCGGGGCTCGTCGAATTCGACGTGACCGACGCGATCAGCAAGGCGGCCAAGGAGAAGTGGGGTTCGTGGGCCTTCGTCATGTCCGCGAAGAGTTCCCAGGTCGACGTCTCGTGGCGCAAGTTCGACCCGCACTCGGTGCGCGTGTCGACGCACCTGAACACGATTCCGTCCAAGCCGAGCGGCCGGTCCACCGACCCGTCCGTACCCTGCACCGGCGGCACGTTCGGCACCACCGACTACGTCACTCTGCGTGCCAAGGTGAACGACGCCGAGGACAACAACCTCGTCGCCGAGTTCCGCTACGCGCCGGACGGCGACTCCTCGCCCGTGATCGCCAAGGTCAAGGCGAGCCGTGGCTCGGTCGCCAGTCTGCGCATCCCCGCCAAGAACCTCGCCTCCGGCACGTACTGGTGGGACGTGAGGGCCAGTGACGGCACCGCCAACGGCCCCTGGGGCGGCCGGTGCGGCTTCACCTTCGACAAGACCCGGCCCTCGAAGCTTCCCGGCGTGACCTCGGCCGAGTTCCCCGCGGAGCAGGACGGCAACCCGGCCCGCACGGCGGGGAAGTTCCAGTTCACCGCGGAAGGCGTGGCCGACGTCACCCGGTACGTCTGGTGGACCGACTCCGACACCCGGGAGAGGTTCGTGGACGCCACCAAGGCCGGAGGACCCGCCAAGGAGCCGGTGACCTACACACCGCTCAACGCCGGCCCGCAGTACCTGTACGTCCGCAGCCTCGACGCCGCGGGCAACCGGTCCGACCTGAGGACGTACCTCTTCTATCCGACGCGCGCCCCGGAGCGGGACAGGCCCGGTGACCTCAACGGCGACACCACCGTCGACATGTGGTCCGTCGACCCGGGCAGCGGTGCCCTGTGGGTCCACCCGGGCCAGGGCAACGGCAAGTTCGGCGTGGGCCGCCAGGCCGACGAGGAGTCCTTCGGCGACGCGGTGCTCACCCACCGCGGCAGCTGGAACGAGGACTACTACGAAGACCTCGTCGCCCTGCGGCCGGGCCTGGAGGACCCCGGGGTCAAGGAGCTGTGGGTCTACACGAACCGCGGCGACGGCGAGCTCGGGGGCGCCGACACCGGTCGCTGGCCGCTGGAGGTCGCCGTCGAGGACGCCAACCACTGGCGGAACGCCGACCAGGTGCTGTCGATCGGCAGCGTCAACGACGACAACGCCGACGGCGGGATCGACGCCGACGACGCGCCCGACCTGCTCGTCAAGGCCGGCGCCGAGCTCTGGCTCTACCTGGGCAGTCAGGGCAGCCCGCTCATCGACGAGGTCGAGCCGGTGTCCCTCGGCAACGCCGACTGGCAGGACATGACGCTCCTCGCCCCCGGCGACCTCAACGACGACGGCCTGCCCGAACTGTGGGCCCGCGACACCCGGAAGGGCACGATCCACCAGTACACCAGCCGGAAGAACCCGGTGCAGGACGACGTCACCGCGGCCGACCTGAGCGTGTACGCCGACCCGGCCGCGCGCGCCACGTCCATCGGCAGTGGCTTCACCGGCTCCGCCCGTCCGCACCTCGCCACCGACGGCGACTTCGAGGGCGACGGGTTCCCGGACCTGTGGTCCCGGGACGGGGAGGGCAACGCGGTCGAGTTCCCCGGCCGGGCGCCCGTCGACGGTTCCGCCTTCGGCCCGGCCCGTCCGCTGGTGACCGGCGGTACCCCGTGGGGCACCTGTGAGGCCTTCGAGTCGAAGGCCACCGGCAAGCACACGCTGTGCGGCCCGATCCTCGCCAAGTACAAGGCGCTGGGCGGCCCCGAGGGCTTCGGCTACCCGAACACCGACGTGGTGACCGCGTCCGACAGGACCGGCCGGTACACGCTCTTCCAGGCGCCCGGTACGACGGCCGACAACCGGTCGATCCACTGGAGCCCGGACACAGGAGCCTGGGAGGTCCACGGCTCGATCTGGACGAAGTGGAACGCACTGGGCAGGGAGGCGGGCGTCCTCGGCTACCCGACCTCCGACGAGCGTCCCACCAGTGACGGCGTCGGCCGGTTCAACACCTTCAGCAAGGGCGGCAAGGGCAGCGGCATCTACTACGTGTACGGAATCGGCGCGTACGCGGTGCAGGGCGGCATCTACGGCCGCTACCTCGAACTGGGCGGCCCGAAGGAGATCGGCTACCCGATCGCCGACGAGAAGGCCACCACGCCCAAGGCGGGCGCCTTCCAGCGGTTCCGGTTCCGCGACGAGGAGACGCACAGCTCCGCCATCTACTGGAGCAAGGCCACCGGCGCGTGGCCCGTCCACAACGCGATCCTGCGCAAGTGGGAGTCGCTGAAGTCGGAGAACGGTTCACTGGGTTTCCCCGTCTCCGGCGAGTACCAGGTCACCGGCGGTGCCCGGACCGACTTCGAGAACGGCTACGTCCGCTGGAACCGTACGAGCGGCACGACCACCGAGCACAAGCCGGACGACCGCACCGCGCACCTGCGGACGGACCTCTCCGGTGATGTGAACGGTGACGGACGCACCGACATGATCACGGTCTACGACTACGGGAACGCGTCGACCGGCATCCACGTCCTGACCGCCGAACCCGACGGCGGTGTGCGTCCGCCGAAGGAGGTCTGGACGAGCAACCGGGGCAGCTTCGACGCCGCCCGCGCCCAGTGGACCGCCGGCGACTTCAACGGCGACGGGCTCACCGACGTCGCCGCCTTCTACGGGTACGCGAACGGCTCGGTCGCCATGTGGTCGTTCCTCACCCAGGAGGACGGCGGCATGAAGACCCTCAAGAGCGCCGAACTGGCTCCCGAGAAGTGGTACATGGAACGCACGGTCACGATCCAGGCCGGTGACGTCAACGGCGACGGCCGGGACGACCTGACCGCCGTCTACGACTACGACGACGGCCAGATGGGCCTGCACAAGTTCCTCGCCCGCCCCGACGGCGGCTTCGAGGACTTCGTCCGCGGCCTCAACACCGGCGACGGCAAGTGGTGGGCCAGGAACGCCCACTACACGATGGGCGACGCCAACGGCGACGGCCGGGACGACCTCATCGCGTTCTACGGCTACTCCGACGGCGACGCCGCGCTGTTCACCTTCACCGCCAAGGCCGACGGCACCCTGAACGGGTACTCGAAGTCGTGGAACGTCGGCCCCGGCGCCTGGGAACGCGACCGGGTCGAGCTGACCAGCGGCGACTACAACGGCGACAAGCGCGCCGACGCCGCGGTGATGTACCGGCACGACGAGGGCGTCACCTCGCTGCACACCTTCCTCGCGAAGACGGACGGCGGCTTCCAGGCGCCGGTCGAGGGATACCGGTCCGGCACGGGCAACTGGTACGCCAGCAGCTCCGGCATGCCAGTGTCCGGCGACGCGGACGGCGACGGGCGGGAGGACATCCTGATCATGTACAACTACGCGACGGGTGCCACCCGGGCCTTCACCTTCCCCGCCGGGGAGGACGGCACCTTCGGCGCCCCGCGGCGCTCCTGGTACGCGGAGCCGGGCACCTGGTGACACCGCCGCGTGACAGGTGAACGACGGCCGCCGGGCACCCGCCGCGGGTGCCCGGCGGCCGTGCGCCGGGAAGCGGCGGCGACGGCCGGCCTCCGGGTCACGGTGTGGCCGCTGGATCCGGTCCCGGCGCTCGCGCCGTTCCGCGCCCCGGTAGGGTTCGCCTCCGGGAAGGGGAAGGTGAGGGGAACCGGATGAGCAGGGATCTCGGCTCTCGTAGGCTCCGCAGGCTCGGCACGTGCGTGCTCGTGACCGCTCTGTCGGTGACGGCGAGCGGCTGTGTGGTGGTGCACGGTGAGCGCGAGGTGCTCCCGGCCACCACCCGCGCCGAAGCCGCCGAAGCCCTCGAGGAGTTCACGGCCGCGTACAACGAGGCCGACAAGGCGTACGACAGTTCCCTGGACGCCGACCGCACCACCGGTGCCCTCGCCGACATCGACGAGGCACGGCTGAAGGCCGGGCGGGCCAACAGCCCGGAGGGCAACGCCTCGCACACGCCGCTGGAGCTGACGGACGCGAAGTTCACCATCCCGAAGAAGGCCGGCTGGCCGCGCTGGTTCCTCGCCGACGCGGCCGGCAACAAGGGCGGCGAGTCGCGCTGGCTGCTGGTGTTCACCCGCGACGGGCTGGACGAGACCTGGGAGGCGGCGTATCTGACGCTGGTCGCCCCGGACGACATACCGGAGTTCAAGACCGACCAGGACGGGTGGGCCGAGGCCGTGCCCGCGAACTCGGCCGGACTGGCGGTGGAACCGGGCGAGTTGAGCAAGGACTACGTCACGTACCTGAAGGACGGCGGGGACTCCTTCGCCGAGGGCCCGTACACCAGCGAGTGGCGGGCGCAGCGCGAGAAGAAGTCGTCACGGCCGGGGCTGGCCACGCAGTACATCGACGAGCCGCTGACGAACGGCGACCACGCGCCGCTGGCGCTGCGCACCAAGGACGGCGGGGCGCTGGTGTTCTTCACCACCCGCCACTTCGAGAAGCAGACCGCGGCGGCCGGGGCGTCGGTGCCGACGCCGAACAAGGACGTGCTGGCGCTGACGACCGGGGAGATACGGCAGTCGCTGACGATGGAGTTCGTCTCCAACGAGGTGGTGCTGGATCCGGCCGGCGACGGCGCGGTGGAGGTGCTGGGGCGGATCCAGGGGCTGACGGCGGCGCAGGGCGAGTAGGCCCCGGCCCGGGTCAGTGGCGCAGGGGCCAGGCCGTGCCCGCGTGGTCGGGCTGTTCGCCGGCGTGGCGGGCGCAGGAGTCGGTGAGGACCTCCAGCAGGCTCAGCGGGTCCGGGAGCGGATGCTCGGGGCCGCGTACCCAGTGCACCGACCGGCCGTCGTCGCCGGGGAGGCGGGCGGGCGGGACGAGGACGTAGGAACCGCGGCAGTGCCAGCGCAGGCCGGGGTGCTCGTCCATGGTCTCCGGGTGGCAGTCCAGCTCGCACGGCCACCACTCGTCCTCGTCCTCGGGGGTGCCGCGGGTGAGGGTGAAGAACAGCAGGCGGCCGTCGTCGCTCTCGGCGACGGGGCCGACCTCGACACCGGCGTCGAGGAGGCGGGTGAGCGCCTCGCGGCCGGCGTCGAGGGGGACGTCGAGGACGTCGTGCACCATGCCGGTGGCGGTGATGAAGTTGGCCTGCGGCTGGTGGCGGGCCCAGCGCTCGATCTGGGCGCGGTCGGTGGTGGACTGCGTCTGCCAGGCGAACGACACCGGGTGCCGGGCGGGGGTGGGACAGCCGACGCGGTCGCAGGAGCAGCCGTATCCGGCGGCGGGGTGGGCGGCGGGCGCGAGCGGCAGTCCCGCTTCGGCGGCGGCGAGCAGCAGGGCCTCGCGGCCGCCCTCGTCGGCGGCCTCCTTCGGGCGGCGTCCGCGCAGCCACTGGGAGAGCCTGCCCTGTCGGCCGGTCCGGCCGCCGAACTCCGCGCTCATCTATCCCCTCGCCTCGCCGTCGTGCCCCACAGCATGCCCCATGGTCCCACGATCGCGCGCGCCGGGGGGCCGGAGCGCACAATCTACGCAGGTGGGGCGAGGGAGCATCGAGGGGACGAGGGGTGGTGAAAGGTGCGTGCGCGGCGCGGGCGGGTGCACCGTTTCGGGTGCCGTCGGGCGGCCCGCGACGCTGTGCGGACCTACCGTGGTCGTCATGGTCACATGTGTCGCGTCGACGGGCCTGGCGGCCGTGGCCTCCGTGGTCGCGCTGGCCCTCACAGGTCCTCCGGGGCCGCTGGAGTGGGGCGGCGGGCCGCTGACGGTGGACTCGCTGCCGCGCGTCCCGTACGTCGCCCACCGGGGCGGGGCGCGCGAGGTGCCGGAGAACAGCATGTCGGGGCTGATGGCGGCGTTCCGGCGCGGTACGGCGCAGGTGCTGGACTTCGACACGCGGGTGCTGCGGGACGGCACGCCGGTGGTCTTCCACGACGCGACCCTGAACCGTACGACCTTCCTGGGCGGCGAGGTGCGCGGTCTCGACGCCGGGGAGTGGCGGGGCGTACGGCTGCGTCCGCGCGACCGGCTGCCGGGGAGCTGGCGCTCGGAGCGGCCGCCGACGGTCGCCGAGGTGCTGGACCGGTTCGGCGGGCGGATCGTGCTGATGCTGGAGGCGAAGGATCCGCGCGGTGTGGAGCGGCTGGCCGCGCTGATCCGTGCCCGCGGGCTGACCCGCTCGGTGTTCGTGAACACCAACGACCCCGGGGTCGCCCGCCGCGTCCACCGTCTGGGCCTGCTGACCCAGCTGTGGCGCTCGGCCCGCCAGATGCGCACCGACCGGCCCGGGCGGTGGCGCTCCTACGTCGACCTGCTCGACGTCGACGTCAAGGCGCGGGACGCCGACCTGCGGCGCGCGGTGCGCTCCGGCGTCCCCCGGGTGTGGGCCCACACGGTCGTCACCCCGGGCCAGCGCGACCGTGCCCTGGCCCTGGGCTGCAACGGCATCATCACGGACGCGCCGGGGCGGTTGGCCCGGCATCCGTCGCGGGTGCCGGGGAGGGTGAGCGCGGCGCCGGGGCGGTGAGGGCGCCGGCCGCCCGGTGCGGTGCGGTCCGGTGCGGTCAGCGGGGGGCGATGCCGTTGAGGGCGTAGTCGACGAGGGTGTCGGTGTAGTCGTAGGTGATCGGGCCCGTGTGCTGGAGCCAGCGCTGGGCGAGGGGGGAGACGAAGAGTTCCAGGGCGATGCGCGGGTCGGCGTCGGGGCGGACGTCCCCGGCGTCCTGGGCGGAGCGCAGGCGCTCGACGTAGAGCTGGAGCTGGGGTTCCAGCAGCTTGGCGACGAATTCGCGGCCGAGTTCCTCGTTGACGACGCCTTCGGCGGCCAGGGCGCGGTAGGGGGCCTGGAGGGCGGGGTCGCGCAGTTCGTCGACCGTGGCGCGCAGGACGTGCTTGAGGTCGGCGGCGAGGTCGCCGGTGTCCGGGAAGGCGTACGGGGCCTGGCCGGCGGCCTGTGCGGCCTGCTCGCCCAGGTCGAGGAAGGCTTCGAGGAGGACGTCCGCCTTCGAGGACCACCATCGGTAGATCGTCTGCTTGCCGACGCCGGCGCGGGAGGCGATGCCCTCGATGGTGGTCTTCGGGTAGCCGACCTCGGCGACCAGGGCGAGGGCGGCGTCGTAGATGGCCCGCCGGGAGCGCTCGCTGCGGCGGGTGACGTCGGGTGCGGACTGGTTCGCGGACATGGGTCGAATTTACCAGTTGACAAGACGGTGCGTCTCGCCGGACAGTGGAAGCACCCGAAGGCGAGACGATACGTCTCGTATTGATCAGAGGAGAGTGTCATGACCCGAGGCGGAGCCGGAAACATGCTGGGCGTCGGCGGGACCCGGCAGCACCTGGGCCGCAAGGCCCTGCGCGGGGGCGGACGCGGAGGCCGGATCGGCGGCGGCGGTGTCGACGCCCAGGCGCAGAAGCGGGAGCTGCTGCGCAGGCTGAAGGAGCAGCGGGAGGAGGGTGGCGCGGCGCCGGATCAGGCGTCGGCGGGCGGCCAGGGGTCGCCCCAGTAGGTGTCACGGGCCGCCCGGTAGAGGTCGCCGTGGCGTTTGGTGACGGTGGTGCGGCGCAGGGCCGGGTCCTTCTCGCACAGGTCGAGGAGGACCTGGCCCTTGCGGATCTGCGGCTTGCGGACGACGCGGGCGGGGGCCGGGGCGACCGGGAGGCGGGTGGCGGCGACGTAGCTGAACTTCTCGTCCTCGTAGGCGAGGGAACCGCCCTTGACCTGGCGGTGCAGGGAGGAACGGCTGACCCGCGCGGAGAAGTGGCACCAGTCCGTGCCGGGGGCGATGGGGCAGGCGGCGCTGTGCGGGCAGGGGGCGGCGACGTGGAAGCCGGCGGAGACCAGGCGGTCGCGGGCCTCGATGACGCGGGCGTAGCCGTCGGGGGTGCCGGGTTCGACGATCACGACGGCCTGCGCGGCGGTGGCCGCGGCGTCGACGAGGGCGGCACGGTCGGGGGCGGCGAGCTCGTTGAGGACGTAGGAGACGGTGACGAGATCGGTGCTCTCGATGGTGAGCGCTGATCCGATACGAGAGCGGTGCCAGCGGGCGCCGCGCAGGACGGGGTGGGCGGCGGCGAGTTCCCGGCCGAGGGCGAGGGCGGGCTCGGCCCAGTCGAGGACGGTCACGGGGCGCTCCCCGTCCCAGGTCGCGCTCACCGCCCAGGCCGCCGCGCCGGTGCCGCCGCCGACGTCCACGTGATCGCCGGGCACCCATCCGGGCACGGCGTCCGCGAACGCCTCCAGCGCGGAGCGCACCGCCTCGAACGTCGCGGGCATCCGGTAGGCGGCGTACGCGGCCACGTCGGCCCGGTCCCGCAGGATCGGCGCCTCGGTCGGGGTCGCGCCCCGGTACGTGGCGATCAGCCGCTCGACGGCCTGCGCGGCCTGCCGCGCCGGAATCCCGTCGAGCAGCCCGGCGAGGGCGGTACGGAGGGTGTCGGCGGCGGGCAGCGGGGCGGGGGCGTTCACCCGGCGATTCTACGAGGCCGGACGGGGGCGGAGCGCCGCTCGCATTCGGGGACGGCGCTCACATCAGAGAGCAATGCTCACATCAAAGGGCAGTACTCACTCAGGTGAGCGACGCTCACATTCGAGAGCACCGCTCACATCCCTCTCACCGCACGAGCCACCCGCGTAGCCACCCCCGCCCTGAGCGTGTTGTCCGGCGTCGGGGAACGGCGCGGATGGACCGCGTTGGCCAGAAGGATCACGTACGTGTCCGTGGCCCGGTCCAGGACCAGGGACGTGCCCGTGAAACCCGTGTGGCCCGCGGCCCCCCGCCCCGCCAGCTCCCCCATGAACCATGGCTGGTCCAGGGCGAAGCCCAGGCCGGGCGGGGTGAACAGCAGGTCCACGTAGTCGGGACCGAGGATGCGGGCGGGACCGTACGAGCCGCCCGCCAGCAGCGTGCGGCAGAAGACCGCCAGATCCCCGGCCGTGGAGAACAGCCCCGCGTGGCCCGCCACCCCGCCCAGCGCCCACGCGTTCTCGTCGTGCACCTCGCCCCGCAGCATCCCCCGGTCCGCCTTGGCCCACGGCCGCCGCTGGTCCTCCGTCGCCGCCGCGGACGGGCACGGCCCGAAGCCGGTCGCGGTCATGCCGAGCGGCCGGGTGATGCCGTCGCGCACGAGGACGTCGAGCGTGCGGCCGGTGACGCGTTCCAGGACGTGCTGGAGCAGCAGCATGTTGAGGTCGGAGTAGCGGTACGTGCCGGGCGCCCCGACGGGCCGCTCCGCGCGCAGCAGCGCCAGCCGCCGGGCGTCGTCGGCGCAGTCGTACAGCGGGAGTTCGGGGCGCAGCCCGGAGGTGTGGGTGAGCAACTGGCGGACGGTGGTCCCGTGGCGCGCCGCCCCGGTGAAGTCCGGCAGGTAGGCGCCCACGCGCGCGTCGATGCCCAGGGTGCGCCGTTCGATCTGCTGCACCGCCGCCACCGAGGTGAACAGTTTGGTCAGGGACGCCAGGTCGAAGGGGGTGTCCACGGTCATCGGGACGCGTTCGGCCGGCGGCAGTTCGACCGGGGTGTCCGTCTCCTCGTCGTACGCCGCGTAGCGCACGGCCCAGCCCGCCGCCTCCCGCACGGCGAGCACCGGGCCGCGCCCGACGACCACGACGGCGCCCGCCGCCCAGGGCCGCTCGCCGTCGGTGCGGGCGTGGACCTCCCGGACCAGGTGACGGAGTTCCCGCGCGTCGAGCCCGGCCCGTTCCGGTGTGCCGTCGCGCAGTCGCGGCGCGCTCAGACGCCCCCGCCCTTCGCACCGGCCCATCCGTCGCGCGGACGGCACATTCCCAGGAAGCAGGCCAGCGCCACGAGGGCGGCGACGAGCTGGACGACGGCCATCGGGACGGCGGTGTCCTCCCCGGCGATCCCGACCAGCGGGGAGGCGATCGCGCCGATGAGGAAGGAGCTCGTGCCGAGCAGTGCCGACGCGGAGCCGGCGGCGTGCCGGGTGCGCATCAGGGCGAGCGTCTGCGTGTTCGGCAGGGTGATGCCCATCGCGGACATCAGCACGAACAGCGCGGCGGCCATGGGCACCAGTCCGGCCTCGCCGAACACGCCCAGCGACATCAGCAGCAGCGCGACCGACGCGACGACCACGACGGCGAGCCCCAGGCCGAGCGCCTTGTCCAGCCGGACCCGGCCGACCAGGATCTTGCCGTTGACCTGCCCCATGATCATCAGGCCGATGGAGTTGAGCCCGAACAGCAGGCTGAAGGTCTGCGGGGAGGCGCCGTAGATCTCCTGGATGACGAACGGGGAGGCCGCGACGTACGCGAAGAGCGACGCGAAGGCGAAACCGCCGGCGAGCATGTAGCCGGTGAAGGCGCGGTCGGCGAGCAGGCCGCGCATCGAGCCGAGCACGTCGCCGATCCCGCCGCCGTGCCGGTCGGCGGGCGCCAGCGTCTCCGGCAGCTTCGCCCAGACGACGGCCGTCAGCAGCGCCCCGACGACGGTCAGGACGACGAACACGCCCCGCCAGTCCGTCACCCGCAGGATCTGTCCGCCGATGAGCGGCGCCACGATCGGCGCGACCCCGGAGATCAGCATGAGGGTCGAGAAGAAGCGGGCCATGGCCACGCCGTCGTACAGGTCACGGGCGACCGCCCGCGCGATGACGATCCCGGCCGCGCCCGCGAGGCCCTGCGCCAGCCGGAAGGCGACGAGGAGTTCGACGGTGGGCGCGAAGGCGCACAGCGCGGTGGCGACGACGTAGACCGCGAGGCCGATGAGCAGGGGCCGGCGGCGGCCCCACCGGTCGCTCATCGGGCCGACCACCATCTGTCCGAGCGCCATGCCGGCCAGGCAGGCGGTGAGCGTGAGCTGGACGGTGGCGGCGGGCGCGTGCAGGGACCGGGTGACCTCCGGCAGGGCGGGGAGGTACATGTCCATCGCCAGGGGCGGTGTGGCGGTCAGGCCGCCGAGTACGAGCGTGACCAGGAGGCTGGTACGGCGGCCGGCGGTCGTGGCCGCGGTCGCGGCCGTGGTCGCGCGGAGCGCCGCCTCGGCCGCCGTCGGGGCCGGGTCCGGTGTCCTGTCCTGTTTCCGTGCCGGGTCCGCCGCCGAGGTCGCTGCCGGATTCACCGCTGAGTTCGATATGGACGCCCCACCCTCGGGCATGTGGCCCCTCCCTTTTCACGCCATCGGCTCCCTATGCTCTCAGCTCGTACGGAGTGCTCGGCGTCAACGGCGATGTCATGGGAGCGCTTCCATCGACATTCGTTCACTATGTGACGAACGACACGAGCAGGGTGGGACGCATGACGGAGCAGAAGGTGCGCTGGGGCATTCTGGCGACCGGGGGAATCGCCGCGAGGTTCACTGCGGACCTGGCGGACGTGCCGGACGCGGAGGTCGTGGCGGTGGCGTCGCGGTCGGCGGGGCCGGCGAAGGCTTTCGCCGAGCGGTTCGGGATACCGCGGGCGTACGGCGACTGGGCGTCGCTGGCGCTCGACGAGGAGGTCGACGTCGTCTACGTCGCCACTCCGCACACGGCGCACCGCGCGGCGGCCGGACTGATGCTGGAGTCCGGGCGGAACGTGCTGTGCGAGAAGCCGTTCACGCTGAACACGCGGGAGGCGGAGGAGCTGGTCGCGCTGGCGCGGGGCGGCGGACGCTTCCTGATGGAGGCCATGTGGACGTACTGCCATCCGATGGTGCGGCGGCTGAAGGCACTGGTCGACGACGGCGCGATCGGCGAGGTGCGCCATGTGCAGGCGGACTTCGGCCTCTCGGGCCCGTTCCCGGCGTCGCACCGGCTGCGGGACCCGGCGCTGGGCGGGGGCGCCCTGCTGGACCTGGGCGTGTACCCGGTGTCGTTCGCGCAGTTGCTGCTCGGGGAGCCGTCGGACGTCACGGCGCGGGCGATGCTCTCGGAGGAGGGTGTCGATCTCCAGACGGGGGCACTGCTCTCGTGGGAGAGCGGCGCTCTCGCTTCGGTGCACTGCTCCATCGTGGGCGGTACGGCGACCTACGCCTCGATCACCGGTTCGCAGGGCCGCATCGACATTCCGTCCGGCTTCTTCTTCCCGGAGCGGTTCGTGCTGCACCGGGACGGCCGTGACCCGGAGGAGTTCACGGCCGACCCGGCCGACGGCCCCCGCGACAGCTTCCGGCACGAGGCCGCCGAGGTGATGCGGGCCCTGCGGGCCGGCGAGACCGAGTCCCCGCTGGTCCCGCTCGACGGCACCCTCGCCGTGATGCGGACCCTCGACGCGATCCGGGACCGCGTCGGTGTCCGCTACCCCGGCGAGACCCGCTGAGCGACACCCGCCGGCCGGGGTCCGGGCAGCCTGCCCGGACCCCGGTTCACCCGCACGCCGGGACCGAGCGCGGCCCGTGTGCTCACCCCGCACAAACGGATGTCGAACGTCCGCACCATTGCGGCCGGTAGCGGAATCGTGCTCAACTCTCCTCCACCGAAGCTTCACAGTTGGATCGGGCGGCTTCCGCAGACCATGTCCAGGGGGAGGAGGCGGCAGCCGTTCCATGCCACCGGGGCGGGGGGACCCGCGCGGGACCGCGGATGCGCGCCGGTGGGGGAACGGCTGCCGCGCGAAACGGCCGGGCTCGCTACGGGGCTCACCACCGGGCGGCGGGGATCCGCTCGGCCTCGGCGGCGGGGCCTGTCAGTGGCGTGTGCCAGGCTCGGCGCCCATGAGCGACCACCTGCCCCCGCCCCCTCCCCCGGCCGCCGGCCTCTGGGACTCCGTCGACGACCTGTGCGGCTGGCTGGACGCCAACCGTCCGGCCGACGGCCGGGAGGGCCTGCTGCTGCGGATCATCAAACTGTCCGAGGAGGTCGGCGAGGTCGCCGAGGCGGTGATCGGCGCGACCGGCCAGAACCCGCGCAAGGGCACCACGCACACCTGGGACGACGTCCAGGCGGAACTGTGCGACGTCGCCCTCACGGCGCTGATCGCCCTGCGCACCCTCACCCCCGACGCCCGCGAGGTCTTCACCGGCCACCTGGAGCGGGTGCGGCGACGCTCGCTCGGCGACTGAAGCGGACACCTGGACCGGCCTGGACACCTTCGGTCGCCTTCGGCCCCTTCGCCCGGCCGGCGGCCCGACCGGGACCGGGACCGGGGTGAACGGAAGAGAGGCCCGGACCTCAGTGCCTGCGTCCGGGCCATGCCGCCGATAGTCGGGAACGGCCGAAGGTTCACCCGAAGGGGATCGACGAACGGGGCCGACCGGCTCAGTGACCGCGCCGCACCACGCACCGCGACCTAGCGTGAGGGTTTGTCACAGTATGCGTTCACCTCGGGAGGCGACACATGCGGCACATACGCCGCCGCGGTCTGGCTCTGCCCCTCATCAGCGGCCTGGCGGCCGTCTCGATGCTGTCGGCCACGAGTCAGGCGGCGGCCACGGAGGACCCGGCCCAGCGGCACCGGCCGGCCGGGCACGCGAAGGACCGGACGACGCGCCACGAGACCCATACCGTGGCGAGCGGAAACACCTTGTGGGAGATCGCCGCCGACCACTACGGCGACGGAACGAAATGGTGGGTCCTCTTCGGGGCCAACGCCAAGGCGATCGAGAAGACCGCACAGGACCACGGGCGCGACGGCAGCGGCATCGGCCACTGGATCTTCCCCGAGACCGAGCTGGCCGTCCCGGACCCCGCCGTGATGAAGGCCGGCGAGAAGGCCGTCCGTACGGCCCTGGACCGCGTTCTGGCCCGGCATCCGCAGCTGCTCGGCGGTTCGCTCTGCCCCGAGGCGGAGGCACCCGAGGACATCGGTGACTGCTTCCTCGGACTGCTCGACCGAGCACCCCTGCTACTGGAACACCTCGACTTCCCGGAGGGGGTCTCCAGCGGTGAGCTCCCCGAACTCTCCGAACTTCCCGAGCTCTCCGAACTTCCCGAGCTCTCCGAACTCCCTGAACTCCCCGAACTCCTCGAGCTCCTCGAACCGCTCGTCACCTGCGTCATGGAGGAAGATCCGGTCGCCTGCCTGACGGAGGCGATGGCGGACCTGCCCGCCCAAGGGTGACGCACTTCGTCGGGTCACCTCCGGCGAGGTGACCCGACGACCGGACACCGCCCCGGGCGGGCCCGTGACCGTTCAGCCCTCGTGGCCGGGGGGGTCGCGCAGCCGGTCGGCCAGGGTGACCCCGTGGTGGCCGGAACGGGCCCGTCGCGGGTCGCCGGACGTGGCGGAGCCCGGGAGTCGTATCCAGCTCCCGGGCCCCTGGGGATGCCACCCAATTGCGCACGCCGGCGGCGTTTAAGAGGACGGATCAGTCATCATGCCGTCGTGTTCTTCCTTTGAACTACCGCGCCAGGCAAGAGGCGCAGGCGAGAGTCGAACTCGCATCCGACGGCGTTCGTCCGTCCCCGGTCGATCCGGCGATCGGCGGCGATGCTGAGACTGGAGCGAGAGTCTGAGATTGACCGCGGCTGCCTCTGCCATGTTGGGCCACCCCGGCCCGCTGTCGGGCTGTTGTGCCGGGGGAAGGACTCGAACCTTCACTGCCACCGCTTCTTCAGGCTGAACTTCAGTGTCAGCTTGCGCTCCTGACGCGAACCGGTCCTCACCCGGCCCGCGCTGGTCGCGCACCCCCGCGCTCGCACGCGGGGGCGATCATGACGGCCACCGTGTCCGGCGTCAGCCGAACAGGTAGCCGAACACCGCGTCCCCGACCCGCCGGTCGGTGACCTCGGCGCCGTTGGCCTCCTCACGGGCGAACTTCACGGCCTGCTGGAGCTTCTCCACCCGCTCCACCAGCTCGTTCACCCGCCGCGCGGGCAGCGCGCCGGAGAACTTCACGGTGGTCCAGTATCCGATGGGCACGTCCTCGTAGTACACCTCGACCTGCGCCGGGTGCTTCTCGGTCGCCTCCGCCTTGACGTGGTTGCGGGGGACCTTCTTCGTACGGATCGTGCGCACCGGGTCGGTCTTCCACCAGTCCGTGGACGGGTCGTGGGACCAGGACTCGGCGGCGTCGAGGGTGGGCAGCTTCTTGACGAAGGTGTGCAGGTCGGCGAGCTGCTTCTCCAGGAAGAGCAGGTAGCTGACGGGCACGTCGGCGACGATCGTCCGTCCGTCGACGGTGACGTCCGCGCGGGCCGTGCAGTTCGCCCAGTCCTTCGTCGCGGTCACGTCGAACAGCCGCGTCAGCGAGGCGGCCATCTCCCGCAGCACGTCCTCGCCCTGCACCTGCACCCGCGTGGACTCGGGCGGCAACTGCTCGCCCTCCTCGTCCTTCGGCTGGTACGTGCGCGAGATACCGGCCAGCAGCGCCGGCTTCTGCACCTTGGCGTGCGCGGCGTTGATGTCCTGGAGCGACTTGCTCTTGACACCCTTCTCGACCGCGATGATCTGGTTCAGCTTCGCCATGTCGGGCCCCCCTTCGAACTGGCAGGAACGTATCCCACCGGCTCGAACACCCGCACTCCCTTTTCGCCGCCGCGCTCCACGGGCCGTCGCGGCCCGCGCCCCGGACACCGGACGGCCCCGGACACCGCCGCCGACCCTTGACCTGCGTGTCTGCCCGGTGAGAAGGATTCACGCGGTGTGCGGCACGTAGGGCACAGTGGTGCGGTACAACAACGGCGGCGACAGCACGCACGACGGGACGGACATGACGTACGACTCCCTGGTCAACCGCGGAGACTACTTCTCGGCGCACTACCTCTCCGAGGTGCTGCCCAAGGACCTCAAGGCGGGGCTGCTGAACACCTGGAAGCAGCGCGAGGACGAGGCGAGGGCCCGGGCGGAGGCCGAGGCACGGCGCGCCGCCGAGCAGGGCGGGGAGGGCGACACCGGGGAAGCCGTCACCGGGGGGACCGTCGCCGCCGAAGAGGACGGCGCCGGTCCGGAGCCGCTGCCCGTCACCCCCCGCACCGGCCTGCGGGACCTGCGCCGCCGCTACTTCCGCGCCCGCTCCTCCTTCGCCCTCCCCGAGGACGAGGACGGCACCGCCGCCGCCCCGGACACCGAGGACGACGCGGCGACCTACGCCTCCCCCGCCTGGCGGGAACGGGTCCGCGCCCTCAACGCCGCCGTACTGCGCGCCCTCGGCTACGACGCCGAGCCGGGCACGCTGACGGTGACGCGCGCCGACCGGCCGTACGAGGTGCGGGTGGCGCACGCCGAGAAGGACCTGGTCGCGGTGGACTGCGGCTGGGCCGCCGAACCCGACGCCGCCCTCGACCCACAGGGCCCCGGCCGCCTCCTCGACCCCGTCCCGCTCGACGGCCGCGACACGGTCCCGACCGGCGCCAAGCTCGCCTCCTTCCTCTTCGCCTGCGAGGACGCCCCGCGCTACGTCCTGCTGCTGGTCGGCGGCGTCGTCGTCCTCGCCGACCGGGCGGCCTGGGGCGAGGGCCGCTACCTCGCCGTCTCCCTCGACACCGCCCTCCAGCGCAACGACACCCGGGCGGGCGGCGAACTCGACACGATCGCCGCACTGTTCGGCGCGGACTCGCTGCGCACCCCGCAGGAGGGCGGGGAGAACCCCCTCGCCGAGCTGGTCGACAAGTCCGCCCGGCACGCGGTGGGCGTCTCCGGCGAACTCCGCGACGGCCTGCGGACGAGCGTGGAGCTCATCGCGGGCGAGGTCCTGGCACGCCTGCGCGAACAGGGCGTACGCCCCGAGGACATCGGCGAACTGCCGGAGCTGGGCCGTCAGTTGACCCGCGAGTCGCTGCGCTACCTGTACCGGATCCTGTTTCTGCTGTACGCGGAGGCCCGCCCGGAGCTGGGCATCCTGCCCTCGGACTACCCCGAGTACCAGCTCGGGTACGGGCTCGGCCGCCTCGGCGAGCTGATCGCCGAACGCGACCTCGTCGACGAGAAGTCCCGCAAGGGGTTCTACCTGTACGAGTCGCTGGACCTGCTGTTCCGCAAGGTGCAGGAGGGCTACCGGCCGCGCCGCACGCACGGGGTGGACGCGAAGGCGTCGGAGGACGTGGGCCTGCGCTTCGAGCCGCTGCACTCCAAGCTGTTCGAGCCCGAGTCGATCGAGCTGATCGGGAGGGACGCGGTACCGGACCCCCGGGTCGACCCCGACGAGGAGGGCCCCCGGTACCTGGACACCCGGCTGCGCAACGAGACCCTGTACCGGGTGCTGCGCCGCCTGATGATCACCCGGGGGAGGAAGGGCGAGCGCGGCGGTTTCATCTCCTACGCGCAGCTCGGCATCAACCAGCTCGGGGCCGTGTACGAGGGCCTGATGTCGTACTCGGGCTTCGTCGCGGGCGAGGAGCTGTACGAGGTCGCCCGGCACGGCGACCCGGCGGACGGCTCCTGGCTGGTCCCGGCGGCCAAGGCCGACGAGTACCCCGACGCCGTGTTCGTCCGGCACCGGGACGAGGACACCGGCGAGGAGCGGCGCGTACGGTACGCGCCGGGCGCGTTCGTGTACCGCCTGTCGGGGCGCGACCGGCAGACCTCGGCCTCCTACTACACCCCGGAGTCGCTGACCCGGGTGACGGTGCAGTTGGCGTTGCGGCACCGGTTGGACCAGGACGACACGGTCACCGAGGCGCGCGAACTCCTCGACTGGAGGATCTGCGAGCCCGCGCTCGGCTCGGGCGCGTTCCTCAACGAGGCGATCAACCAGGTCGCCGCGGAGTACCTGCGGCGCCGCCAGGACGAACTCGGCGTCGCCATCGACACGGAGAAGTACGCGGTCGAGCTCCAGAAGGCCAAGGCGTACATCGCCCTGCACAACTCCTACGGCGTCGACCTCAACGAGACGGCGGTGGAGCTGGCGGAGGTGTCCCTGTGGCTGAACACCATGCACCCCGGCATGGAGGCGCCGTGGTTCGGCCTGCACCTGCGGCGCGGCAACTCGCTGATCGGCGGCCGGCGTGAGGTCTACCCGCCGGAGAAGCTGAGGAAGGCGGCCTGGCTGGGCACCACCCCGGAGCGCTTCCCGCTCACGGAGGCCGGCGGCGGCCTCCCGGTCACGGTGACCGAGCGCACGACGCGCAGCGGAACGGTACAGCGGGTCACGGAGAACGCCGTGCACCACTTCCTGCTGCCCGCGAAGGAGTGGGGCGCGGTCGCCGCCGAGAAGGAGGCGAGGGCCCTCGCCCCGGAGGCGGCCCGGACGCTGGCCGCCTGGCGCAAGATGATCACCCGGACGCCCACCGCCAAGCAGGCGGAACGGCTCCAGGCACTGGCACGGCGCGTGGAGTTCCTGTGGGGCCTGGTCGTGCGCCGCCTGGAGATCTCCGAACGGGACATCTCGCGGCGGATCCCGGTGTGGGGCGCGGAGGACGGCTGGCTGCGGTCGCCGGAGGAGGCGGTACGACGGGAGAAGGTCGTCGCGGACCTGACGGCCCCGGACACCCCGTACTGGCGGCTGAAGACGCTGATGGACGCGTGGTGCGCGCTGTGGTTCTGGCCGGTACGGAGCGCCGCGCTGCTGGACGGGTCGCACGAGGTGTACGCGCGGGCGGAGACGCTGTCGGAACCCGGCTCCGAGGCGTCCCAGGTGCTGCTGTCCTGGGAGACGGAGGACCTGTTCGGCGAGGTCACGGGAAGCGGCGAGCTGACGTCGGGCTCGGTGGAACGACGGCGGACCGGCCGCCGCAAGGAGGCCGTCGGCAGCCGGCGCAAGCGGGTGATGGTGCCGCTGGCGGGGCTGGACGACTGGCTGGAGTTCGCGGAGGCCCTGATCGGTGTGACGGACGTGCCGGCGGATTCGCTGGTGGCGGAGTTCGACTCCCTGGCGGAACTGGAACCGTACGAGGACGCGCTGCCCTGGCTGATGGGCATGGAGCACTTCTACGAGCTGGAGTCGCGGTTCCCCTGGGCGTCGGTCGCACGGGACGTGGCCAAGGCGCAGGGGTTCTTCCACTGGGAGTTGGACTTCGCGCAAGTCTTCGCGCGGGGTGGGTTTGACTTGCAGGTGGGGAATCCGCCTTGGGTGCGGCCACGGTGGCAGGAGGGTCCGCTTCTGGCGGAGCTGGAACCGTGGTTCATGCTGGCGGGGAAGCCGAGCGCGGAGGAATGGCGCCTGCGGAGGGAAGAGGTGCTGGCCGCGCGTGCGGACGGCGAGAGTTTCCTCCTCGGCGAGCTGGCCAACCACGCGGGGGCTGTCGCCATACTGGGCAGTCCGGTGACGTATCCGCTCCTTGTCGGCACACAAGGGGACTTGTACCGGGCCTTCATGTCCCGGGTGTGGCAGCACACGGCGCCTCGGGGCAGCGCGGGCATGATCCATCCGGACACGCATTTCGGTGGTGTACGCGAAGGCGCCATTCGAGAGGCCGCATACCAACACCTACGAGTGCACGCACACTTTGTGAACTCGGCGAACTGGGCTTTCGAGGATCTCAACCGTTCCGCCGAGTTCGGAATGCACGTCTACGGCGCCCCACGAAAGCCTGACTTCCTGCACCTCAGCGAGTTGCGCGATGTCGAGGTCCTGCCTGCTTCTCTGAGTCATGACGGGAAAGGCCCAACGCCCGGAATCAAGCACAACGGCTCATGGGACATCCGGCCGCACAGTGAGCGTGTGGTGCATGTGGACGAGACTTTGCTGGCCAGTTGGCATGCTCTGACAGGCTCGACAGGCGGAGCGGCTCAGGCCCCGTTGCTGTACCCGGTTCTCGTCGGTGAGCAGGGGGCGATCGAGGCGCTGGCCGCCTATCCTCACAGCCTTGCTGACTATAGTCCGGCGATCACAAGGGGATACGACGAAGCAGGTGCCAGAAGAACCGGACTGATCCGCTGGGGCAATGAGGCCGTTCCCAAGATTTCGGATCTCATTCTTCAAGGACCTCACTTCGCATCGGCGCTTCCCTTCTCGAAGGAGCCGAGGATTCCCTGCCGGAGCAACCGCGACTGGGATCTGCTCGCTCCAGCGCAGTTGCCCGAAGCGTTCACCCCGGTGACCAACTACGTGCGGGCGGCCGATGAGGCCACTTACCTCGCAGCACAGGACTCCTGGAGCGGAAAGCCGTACACCGCGCATTTCCGGTTGGCCTGGCGAAGGATGATCCCCTTCGACAGTAGCCGCTGTCTACATGGCGCCCTTATCCCACCTGGCCCTGCTCACATCCATGCCGTGCAGTCCATGGCCTTGCCAGACAACCGACTCACCACACTCAACGCCGGCTTTTGGGCAGCCCTCCCTCTGGACTATTTGCTTCGAATCACCGGCCGCTCTGATCTCCAAGTTGCCGAGGCACGCAAGATGCCCGCTCCTGACCCCATGCATCCCCTTGCCTCACCTCTCCTCCTTCGCACCCTCCGTCTGAACTGCCTCACCTCCCACTACTCCCCCCTCTGGGAGGAATTGTTCAGCCCTCAGTGGGCGGGCTATGAGGACTGGGGCAATCCCAACTGGCCATGTCTGAAGCCCCTCGCAGCCAGTCTCAAACCGACTTGGGATTACGCCACTCCCCTCCGCACCGAGCACGAGCGCCGCGCCGCCCATGTAGAACTCGACGCCCTTGTCGCCGTCTGGCTCGGCATCACCGCCGACCAGCTCGCCGCGATCTTCAAGTCCCGTTATCCACAGCTGTACGCCTACGATTCGGTGACCTACTTCGACGCCAACGGCCGAAAGATTGCAGGCGACTTCAATGCCTACGGCCACGGCCAGACCAAGCAGGACTACCTCGACCTCCTCGCCCACCTGGAGGACCCGGAGCGCACCCCGCCCCCGGCCGGCTACCAGGCCCCCTTCTACAAGGCGGACCGTGAGGCCGAGATGCGAGCCGCACACGCGCACTTCCAGGCACGGCTGGACGCCGAGATCGCCGCAGGCCGCTGGACACCGCCCCAGCCGGCGACCGTGGACGACTGACCGCCCCGAACATGCCTGTGCCCTGTGACTCCCCTCGGAGCCACAGGGCACAGCAGTAAAGCGGCGACTCAGCCGATCCGGTCGGCGGCGAACCCGATGAACGCGGCCCACGTCTCCGAACCGACCGCCAGGCCGGGGCGGTTGGTGTCCTTCGAGTCCCGTACGTGCACGGCGTGCGGGCAGGTGGCCACCTCCACGCACTCACCGCCCTGAGCTCCGCTGTAGCTGCTCTTGAACCAGACAAGTCGGCCAGTAGCAGTCTCTTCGATGTTCACATCTCTCCCAGCGACTTCTCGATGAAGGCCAAGGACTCACGAGGAGTGAGAGCCTGTGCTCGGATAATCCCATAGCGGGCCACGATCCCGCGGACCTCCGTCGGCTCCGTGACAATTGTGCTCCGTCCCTGTGCTTCCAGGTAAGCGACTTGCTCTCCACCCTCTCGGTGCAGCACCGTGAAGGGCCCATCCACCGCTGCGTTGTCCTCCCTGTCCAGAGGCATGATCTGGACCTCAACGTTGCGGAGCGCTCCAGCGAGCAGCAAGTGTTCCAGTTGGCCACGCAGCACCGTCGCTCCACCAAAGGGCCGACGAACCACTGACTCATCGATGACGAAGCCCAGCAGAGGCGCAGACTTGCGACTGAAGAGGGACTGACGTGCAAGCCGTGCCGTCACCTGCTGTTCGATGACTTCTTCGTCCAGCAGTGGGCGCCCCATGCCGAACACTGCACGCATGTACTCCTCGGTCTGAAGAAGCCCCGGCACCGCCTGGTTGGCATAGATCTGCACCTCAACGGCCTCCGCCTCCAACCGAGCCGCATCCCGGAAGAACGCCGGATACTGCGCCCGCGCGACCTCCTCCTTCATCGCCTTCAACAACCCGCCCGCGTCCAGCAGGTCATCGACCACGTCGATGAACCTCGGCGGAGGGATCCGCCGCCCCTGCTCGTAGGCCGCGATGGTGGACGGCGAGTACCCCGTCCGCGCACCGACCTCCGGCCGTTCCATCCCCGCCCGGATCCGGCACAGCTTCATCTGCCGCCCGAACACCCGCAGGATCCCCGTCCCCTGCCCCGGGGGAGTCACCTCCGACTCCTCCTGCCCGGCCGCCACCACCGCCGTCTCCCCCGGCTCCCGCACCGTCTCACTCATCGCCCACGCACCTCCGCCACCCATCGACCGGTCCGCCCAACTCCCCCGCCCCACCGGAGGACACGGCCCGCCCCGCCTACACACGCCGCCGGAACGCGTACAACACCCCCGGTCGGCCTCTCACCGGCGTCAACGCTAGGACTCGGCGCGCAGAGGAACCGGTGAACGACCACGGTTCACCAGATCGAGTGCCCGGCCTTCCACGACTCCCCGGCGGAATCCCCCTCGGCTCATTACCGGCTGTCGCCGCGCTACGAGGAGCTGGTAGCAGGTCCGCGTCTTCCTCGCGGGAACGTCCGGCGTCACGGAGACCGACGACTGCGTACTGCCGGCCGGAACGTACCTGGTCGGTCCGGCCGAACGGCTGCTGATCCGCCGCGTCCCCCGTGCCGTGCGCTTCGACCGCCACGCGGTGACGGTCGCCCGCTACCGCCGCTTCCTCGACGCCCTCGAAGCGGACGGCACCTCACGGTGGGACCACCCGGACCAGCCCCCGCACGTCACCCACCGCCCCTGGACCGACAGGCTCAGGCACGCGGACTACTACGAGAACCCGCGCTATGCCGATCACCCGGCCGTCTGCGTGAACTGGTGGAGCGCGTACGCGTTCGCCGCGTTCGAGGGCAAGCGCCTGCCGACCTCCCTCGAATGGGAAGCCGCCGCACGCGGTACGGACGGACGCCTGTTCCCCTGGGGTGACACGTCCGACAGCAGTCGCGTCAACTGCGCGGACTCCTGGGTCGGGCGGCCCGTCGTGACGTACCAGGCGTGGTACCGCGATTTCGCGGGTGACGCCGTCCGCAGGGCGGGCGCGACCCCCGTCGGGGAACGCCCGGGCAACCGCTCGCCCTTCGGTGTCCTCGACATGGTGGGCAACTGCTGGGAATGGACGTCCACCAGCCTGGGTGATCCCGGAGAGGCAGTGATCTGCGGCGGCAGCTACGACAACCCGATGCGCGCGGTCCAGGCCAGCAGCAAGGGCCTCTACCGGAAGCGCGGCGGAAGCAACGCGGTCGGTTTCCGGTGCGTGCAGGACATCGACACCGACAAGGCGGAGGAGACGGAAGCGTGAACGGCGGCGGGCCCCGGCATGGAACGATCGTCGACAGAAGGCCGAGCGGCGGAGGGACGAACGGCACCCTGGGCTCGTACATCGTCCGGGACGACGAGGACGAGCGGTACTACGGCTTCGACTACCGGCAGATCGTGACGGAGGGGTTCCGGACCATCCGCACCGGCGAGCGCGTCCGCTTCCACGTCAGCGCCGAGAGCCCCGACCGGGCGGAGTTCGTCATCCGCCTCGACCAGCCCGACCCCGCCGAGTACTACACGTGACCGCCTCCCCTCCGCCGCTCGACGAGGTGACCGGGGCGCGCCAGGAACTGACCGTCGTCCTGCCCGTACGGCTGCTGTGCGTTCCCGGCTGGCCCGAGGGCCCCTTTCCGTTCGAGCTGGGCGGCCGTCGCACCGACGCCCGGACCCGGTCCACCTATTTCGCCCCGGCCTCCGCCCGCGTCCTCTACGGGGCACCCGGGCGGCACCTTCGCTGGCACCTTCCCCTGGACGTCAAGCACGACGGGCTGACCCTGCTGGGCCTGGAACTCGTACGGACGGCCACCGCCCGCAATCCCGACAACGCCCTCGGGGTACTGCACTTCAGCGTCGAAAGACCACTGCTGCCCGTGCTGAGGGCCCTCGCCGGGCGGCGATCGGCCACCGCCGACGATCCGCTCACCGGACCGTTCGACCCGGCCGAGCTGCTCACCGGCATCGCCGACATCCGCAACCACGCCGCGCCCTTCGCGATCGCCCGGCCCTACACGATCGCTTTCCTGACCCCGACGTCGCAGCACACACCGGCACTCCGCGCCGGCGAGGACGGGCGTCTGCCCGCCACCGCGGACCAATGGCTGTGGCAACTGGCGTCACGGTCCACTCACGAGGACTTCCCGGTCCCTCCGGAGACCGCCGACGAACAACTGAAGTACACCATAAGGATCTCCGGCGACTGGAGCGCCCTGGTGCTCCGGCAGGGGGCCGCCTTCCTGGGCCACCGACCCGACACCGGCACCGGCGACTTCTTCGAGTTCGGCGCGCTGCACTCGCGCACCGTCTATCTCGACGCGCTGCTCCTCGGCTCCCTCCAGCGCGATCACATCGACGAGCTCACCGACGAACTCTCCGAGGTGTTCAACTCCTCGGGGCTCGCCCGTCGCGTGGCGACCCTGGAGCGGAACATCGCCCTCTTCCGCAGCACCTACTGGCGACAGCACCTCACCGCCCACGGGCCGGCCAACGAACTGCTGCTCGCCTTCCAGCACCAGCACCGGCTCCCGGCCCGCTTCGGCGAGATCCTGACCGAGGCCGCCGACTACAGCAGACTCGTGCAGACGCAGGAGAGCCAGCAGATCGGCGCCGCCCTGGGCGTCCTCACCGTCCTCGGCCTGCCCCTGGGCACCGCCCTTGGCATCCTGCAGGTCATCGGCGACGAATCGGTGACCCACCTGCTCATCGCCCTCGCCCTGTCGATCGTCACGGCGGGCGCCATCCTCACCACGCGGTACGGCCGCATGGTCCTGTCGTCCCTACGGGGCCGGGACGACAGGACATAGGAAATACAAACCGTTCGGCCAGAAGGCCGCTGGGCGCCTGACCGCCGCACCGCCCCGGACATGCCTGTGCCCTGTGACTCCGAGGGGAGTCACAGGGCACAGCAGAAAAGCGACGACTCAGCCGATCCGGGCGGCGGCGAACCCGACAAACGCGGCCCACGCCTCCGAACCGACCGCCAGACCGGGACGGTTCGTGTCTTTGGAGTCCCGCACGCGCACGGTGTGCGGGCAGGTGGCCACCTCCACACACGCACCGCCCTCTTCGCTGCTGTAGCTGCTCTTGCGCCAGGCCAGGTGAAGGTCGGGCAACGCTCTGTAGCGGGCGTTCATAGCTCTCCCAGCAGATTCTCAATGTAGGTCAGCGACTCTTGGGGGCTGAGAGCCTGGGCGCGAAGAGTGCCGTACTTCGTCTCCAGTCCTCGGACGAGGTGCTGTTCTGCGTGGACGTGACTCACGTTCTGCACCTCGACGTACGCGATCCTGCGCCCCTCCTGAGTATCGAACAGCATGAAGGGGCCAGCAAGGCCCGCGTTCTGCTCCCGGCTCAACGGCAGGATCTGGAGTTCAACCGTGCGTTTCTGGCCGACAAGGAGCAGTTGCTCCAACTGTCCACGCAGCACGCCGTGCCCTCCGATCGGTCTCCGAAGCACCGACTCATCCATGATGAAGCTGACCAACGGCGTCGGTCGCCTACCGAAGATCCGTTGTCTCGCCAGGCGCGCAGCCACCCTCTGCTCGATAACCTCGTCCTCCAAGGGCGGGCGCATGGTCGAGAACACCGCTCGCGCGTACTCCTCGGTTTGCAGCAGCCCGTTCACAACCTGTGCGTCATAGGCGGACAACGCCAGGGCCTCTGATTCCAACCGAGCCGCGTCTCGGAAGAACGCCGGATACTGCGCCCGCGCGACCTCCTCCTTCATCTCCTGGAGAACTCCGCCCGCGTCCAGCAGTTCGTCCGCCACGTCGATGAACCTCGGCGGAGGAATCCGCCTCCCCAACTCGTAGGACGCAATGGTGGACGTCGAATACCCCGTCCGCGCACCGACCTCCGACCGCTCCAGTCCCGCCCGCAGCCGGAACCGCTTCATCTGCCGCCCGAACACCCGCAGGATCCCCATCCCCGGCCCTGGAGAAGCCGCCTCCGGCTCCTCCTGCCCGGCCGCCGTCTCCCCCGGCTCCCGCACCGTCTCGCTCATCGCCCGCTCACCTCCGCCACCTACCGACCGGTCCGCCCAACTCCCCCGCCTCACCGGAGGACACGGCTCGCCCCGTGTACACACGCCGCCGGAACGCGTACAACGCCCCCGGTCGGCACGTCACCCGGCGTCAACGCTAGGACTCACCACGCGGAGGAACCGGTGAACGACCACGGTTCACCAGATCGAGTGCCCGGCCTTCCACGACTCCCCGGCGGAATCCCCCTCGGCTCATTACCGGCTGTCGCCGCGCCGAGTACGACGAGCACTGGGCCTACGGCCCGGATCGCCGACCGGCTCGGGCTCGACCTGGAGCGGCCGTCGCGGTCCCTGAACGACGGCTGTCCCGAGAACGCGGTGGCCCTCATCGGCAAGCTGGCCGAGAGGCTGCTCAAGGAGCTGTGGCGCCACCACGGCATCGAGGGTGACCCTTCGACCAACCGATCGTTTCAAGACGAGGTTCGGAGTCGTCCCGAGCAGATGACGCCGCAAGCGAGTTGGAGGAGGCCGGGGCGGAGGTCGGCGCGTATCCCGTAGCGGGTGCGCAGCCGTCCGGACCGGTGGAGCCAGGCGAAGTCCTGCTCGGCGGTCCAGCGGGTCCTGCCCGGCCCTGAGCCGTGCGAAGCGTCACGGCGGGCGATCCGGGGCGGGGCGGGAGCAGCGGGGTGATGCGCTCCCCCAGGTCATCAGGCGCGAGATCGTCCGGCACCTGCAGAACCGTGCCGCTACGCGGCCGGGACACCAAGACTCGCCACAGACCTGATGAAGCGATCAGTCACGGTCCCGCGCGAGGTCGTCCGGCGGCCACCGCCGCATGCGCCCACGGTGTCTCACGGGACGCCACCTGGGCGAACCCCGCCGTCCGCCCGCGCAGCGCGGGCGGACGGCGGGTTCGGTCAACCGGCCGGTTCAGCCTCCGCACTGGTTGATCGAGAAGCCGGACACCGCTTTGTCGTAGAGGAACAGAAGTTCCTGTGTGGCACCCGGCGCGATGGGGAAGGAGATGCCGTTGTAGTCGACATCGGTCCAGATGCAGAGCTCGTCGCCGCTGCGGTTCCACACCGAGCTGGCCCGGTCGTTCCACGCCCAGCCGATGTTGGGGGTCTGCACCGGGAAGAACTGCACGACGTTCCCGGTGAGGTCGTGGCCGTCGTAGAAGCAGATCATCCCTTGCGAACAGTTGTTCGGGAGCGGGTCCTTGGGGCCGGCCGATGCGGTTCCCGGAGCCGCCAGTACGGCGGTGGAGGCGAGGACTGCTCCCAGTACCGCGGTCTTGACTGTCAGCTTCATACCTACCTCTTTCCCGTTGCTGCCTGTGGGAGCGCGGCCACGGTCGCCGCGTCCAGTTGTCGTTCCTCGAAGGAATCCGGCCGTAAGACGATCACCGCGCGCATGCGGTTCACAGAGATGACATGGGTCACAGTCTCCGGAAGAGGCGGGCCATGGCGTTCTCGCGGCCCACCGGTCGTTCCGGCAGGGGATTCGGAGTCGTCGCAAGCAGATGATGCCGCAGGCGGGTTGGAGCGGTCCGAGGTGGAGGTCGGCGCGTATCCCGTAGCGGGTCCGCAGGCGTTTGAACCGATGGAGCCGGGCGAGATCCGCTCGACGACCCACCTGGTCTCGCCCAGGCCGGATCCGTGGGCGGCGCCCTTGCGTGCGATCTTCGGCGTGATGCCACGAGCGCGCAGGAGACGACGGTACTTGTCGTAGCCGTAGCCGCGGTCGGCGAGATCCCGCGCGGGGCGGCCCGGTCGTCCGCCGGCAGCCGACCTGGATGAGGTTCAGTGATCGTGTTCTGGACACCCGTGCGGGCGGCCGCTCCCCGGCGCGGTGCGGAGGCGCGCCGTCGAGCAGGCGTGGAGCCGACCGCGCGGTGGAGTCGTGACGTGCCGGTGTCCTGCCCCACCCCCGTGCGTGGTCACCGCGAGCCTTCCGGTGCCGCGTGGGTCCGCGACCTGATCCGTGGTGCCGGCAGGATCGCCACCGGCGACGGCCTCGCGGGGCGCGGCCGACGAGCGAACGGGACCTTGTGTAGTCTTCCGTTCATCTCGCCAGGGTTTGGACGCAACCAGGTGTCATCCAGAGTTAGTTGAGTGAGTCGTGAGCCGGCGGAGCGGCCGTCCGGCCCGGTGCCGTGCACGGATGACCGGCCGGCGGCACCGACGACATCGCACCGTCCGCCCCACCTTCGACAAGGAGCAGTGCTCATGTCGCGTCAGCATGAACCCCGGGCCGGTGAGACGACGCCTTCCCTGGCCGTCCGTCGCGCGGTCGCCGTACCCGTGCCGGGCGAGGATCCCGGCGCGGACCTGAGACCGCGCACGCCGGAGTCCGCCCCTGCTCCCGTCTCCGCCGCCGATCCGGACGCCTCGGTGTCGACGGTGTCGTCCTCCGAGCCCGCTCCCGGGCGGCGCACCCGATGGGGCTTCCGGTCCACCACCGAGGAACCGGCGGCAGCCGAGCAGGAGGAGGAACGGCAGGAGGAGGAACGGCAGCCGGAGGAACAGCGACGGCAGGCGGCGGAGCCCGGCGGAGCGGGAGCCGGGGTGGTGGCCGGTGCGGCGGCCGGTGCGGTCGCGGCCGGGAACGGTGACGGCGGGAAGGCGGACGCGGACGCCGACGGGACGGGGCCGGGACGTCTGCGCGGGCCCATGGTGGCCGCGGCCGCCATCGTCGGGGCGGTGCTGATCTGCGTGCCCCTCCTGGTCCTCGGACTGAACCGTGAGGACGAGCGCACGGTCGAGACGGCTCCCGCCGGCGGAACGACGCTCGACCCCGGTACGTCCGACGGCATCCCGGCCGTCGACTACCAGGCCGCGTCCCCGTCACCCTCGGCGTCGCCGAGCGGATCCGAGTCCGCGTCCGGCTCACCGGCCGAGTCCGATTCCGGGGCCGAGCCCAAGACCGAGCCCAAGTCCGAGCCCAAGTCCGAGCCCAAGTCCGAGCCCAAGTCCAAGTCCAAGTCTGCGCCGCCCCGTTCGGCCGAGGTGAAGGAGGCCGAGGCACCGGAGAGGAACGCGGCGACCACCGTCCGGCGACTGGCCGCGGAGGATCCGGGCGGACGGCACATCTGCTACCGGGTCCATGTGGCGGGCCGGGGCTGGAGCGACGTGGTGTGCGACGGCGGGACAGCGGGCACGGCGGGCTCGGGGGCACCGATCACGGCCGTCAACATCGCCGTGTCCGGAACCAGGGGCACGTCCGGCGGCGCCTTCGTCCACGACCCCGCGTCGACCAACGGCGAGGGACACTTCCCCGAGCCGTGGTCGAACGCCGTCGACGGCATCGACAACTACGTCGGCAGTACCGAGAAGGACGCCCCGCACATGCTGGGGTTCACCATCAACGTCGACGGTGGCGCCGGCGCCGTCTGCCAGTCCTCCTACGTCCACGACGACGCCTGGCTCGGCCTGGCGTGCGACGAGCCCGGGACCGGGTACGACTTCACCTACGTCGGCACCCACGACAACGAGTCGTGGATTGAGGCGGTCCGGCTCACGGTGTGATCCGGGCCGTCCGCGGAGGGCCCGGCAAGGGGGGGTGGCGGGCGCGTGCCGTTCGGCCCGTTGACACGGGAGCGCGACAACGGGGCATTCGGGACAGCGAGCCGTTCTCATCCTGTCCTGCAGGGGTGACGGGGCAGGTCAGCGGGGTGGTGCAGGGCGTGCGCCGTCCCCGGCGGAAGGAGCGCACAGGAGCCCGTACACTCCTCCTCGGCCGGTCCCGGGTCGGTGAAGACCCTGCCCGCTGTCATGAGAGGGGCACGGACTGGTCCCCCTCCGCATCTCAAGAGGTGCGATCCGTCACGCATCGACTACTGTACGAGGGCGTTCGGCCCGTGATCGGCATCGTGGAGGGGGCACGTCATGGTCGGCAGCGCGTCCGCGCCACCACCCGGTCCGCAGGGGCCCCCGGAGCCGGAATCCGCCGAGGACCCGGTGTCCTCGTCCGCCGAACCGGCGGAACCCGCCGTCGAGTTCACCGATACCGGCGTCAGCACGGGCATCGAGGCCGAGGACATCGGCGAGGCCGGCCGGATGCCCTTCGATCCCGAGCTCATCGACGTCGCCCCCCGCAACCCCACGATCGACCTCGTCCTCCAGCGGCTGAAGCGCGGACTCATCGACCTCCAGCCGGACTTCCAGCGCCGTTCCGGCATCTGGAACGACACCGCGCAGAGCCGGCTGATCGAGTCGCTGCTGCTGCGGATCGCGCTGCCCACGCTCTACGTGGCGGAGGAGGCGGACGAGTCCTGGTCCGTGGTCGACGGTGTCCAGCGGCTCACCAGCATCGTGCGCTTCGTGAAGCCGGAGGCGGCCGGCCTGAAGCCGCTGCGGCTGGAGAACCTGGAGTACCTGACCCAGTACGACGGCGCCGGTTTCGACGACCTCCCCGGCAGGATGCAGACCCGCATCCTGGAGAGTGAGCTCTCCGTGCTGCTGATCCGCAAGGGGACCCCGGAGGAGGCCAGGTTCAACATCTTCGCCCGGATCAACACGGGCGGCCTGCCCCTCTCCCAGCAGGAACTGCGGCACGCCCTGATCCCGGGCCGGGCCCGCACGTTCCTGGCCGAACTGGCGGAGAGCGAGCAGTTCCTCTCCGCCACGGCGCACAGCGTCTCCCCCGCGCGCATGGCGGAGCGCGAACTGTGCCTGCGCTTCCTCGCGTTCTGGATGACTCCGCCCGAGCGCTACGTCACCCAGGACTTCGACGGCTTCCTCCGCAGGACCATGCACGCCGTCAACGCGCTCTCCGACGAGGAGCTGAAGAAGCTGGAACTGCGCTTCCAGGTGGCGATGCTGGGCAGCCGGCTCGTCTTCGGGGACCAGGCGTTCCGCAAGCAGTTCCACGGAGTCACCCGCCGCTACCCCATCAACAAGGCGCTCTTCGAGGTCCAGGCCGTGACCGTGGCCGGGTGCGACCCCGACGAACTCGACGCGCTGCACCGCCGGGCGAAGACCCTGGAGCGGAAGTTCAAGAACCTGATGGACGACCCGGACTTCTTCGACGCGATCTCCTCCGGCACCGGTGACGCCGACAAGGTCAACTACCGGTTCCAGTCCATGAAGGACCTGTTCCGCGAGGTACTGCATGCTTGAGTCACTGACCCTCACCAACTTCAAGGCGTTCGCCCGCCAGGAGATCCGGCTGGCCCCGTTCACCCTGCTCACCGGGTTGAACTCGTCGGGCAAGAGCTCGGTGTTACAGGCACTGGCCCTGCTGCGGCAGTCGTACGAGTCCGGTGACCTCGCCCCCGTGGGCGGCCGCGAGGCGGGGCTGCTGCTCAACGACGAGCTCGTACAGCTCGGCACCGGCCAGGACGTGCGGCACGAGGCGTACGACGACGACACCGGCCCCCACATCTCGCTCGCCCTGCGGGGCAACGGCGTGAAGGCGCGGTGGACCGCCGTCTACGAGCGCGAGGCGGACCACCTCGAACTGGTCCCCGCCGAGCAGGGCGTCCAGCCGGATCCCGCCTCCCTGTTGCCCAGCCTGTTCGGACCGGGCTTCCAGTACCTGAAGGCCGACCGGGTGTCCCCGCAGGTCAGTTACCCCCGTTCGCACCACGCGGTGACCACCCGCGGCTTCCTCGGCGCGCACGGCGAGCACACCGTGAACTACCTGCGCACCCACCAGGACGAGCCGGTGACGGGCAAGGCCCTCCTGCTCCGGGACGCCGCCTCCCCCTCCCTCCTCGCCCAGACCGAGGCGTGGATGCAGCGGCTGTGTCCCGGGGTGCGGCTGGTGGCGGAGGACATCGACGGCACCGACGCCGTCCGGCTCGGCTACCACTTCGGCAGCGGCTTCTCCGAGTCCAACCGGTACCGGCCCACCAACGTCGGGTTCGGGCTGACGTACGTACTGCCGGTCGTCGTGGCGTGCCTGTCGGCCCGGCCCGGGACCCTGGTCCTGCTGGAGAACCCGGAGGCCCACCTCCATCCGCAGGGGCAGACCTGGATGGCGTACCTGGCGTGCGCGGCGGCCGCGAGCGGGGCGCAGATCGTCATGGAGACGCACAGCGACCACGTGCTCAACGGCCTGCGGCTCCAGGTGAAGAACGGCCGGCTGGCCGCCGGCGAGACGGCCGTGCACTACTTCCGCCGCAAGGGACAGACCACGGAGGTCGTCAGCCCGGTCATCGGAGAGGACGGGACGCTCTCCGAGTGGCCCGAGGGGTTCTTCGACGAGTGGGAGAACTCGCTGGACCAGTTGCTCGACTGATCCACCGGGACAGGTGAAGGGCACGATCGAGAAGGGGTGGGGCGTGCCGCTGCTGGTGTTTCTCAACGAACGGTCCTGCGCGTCGGACCGTGGGCCGGACGAGGTCGCCGCGGGGATGCGGACCTTCGTGGACGTACTGCGGGAGTTACGGCGCTGGCGGGACATCAGCCTGGCCACCCAGAGCCCGCTCGACCAGGCCGAACTGGCCCGCGGCTACTACTACGCCCAGTGGCGCAACGACACGCGCAACAAGGACCAGCACCGCTACATCCAGGCTATGCGCAACCGCCGCACGACCTTCCAGGCGGCCCTCCACGCGTCCGCCGCGGCCGACCGCGCCGGTGTCTGGCACCGGCACGAGGGAGTGGACGTGCAGGGGCTCGGGGCGGCGCGGATGACGGACGGCATGGCCGTCAGCCTGCCGCTCGACCCGGCCTGGGACGCCTGCTGGCTCGACCTCGCGATCGAGGAGCTGTCGGAGGACCCCGCGACCGGGGACGTCCACGCCGACGAGTACACCGACAGGGTCCGGCACGCGTCGCGGGTGGCGCACCTCGGCGAGCACGAGGCGTGGGGGCGCCTGGAAGGGCTCGACGCCGTCTCGAGCGGTGCGGAGCTGTGGGCGGGGCGGGAGGACTTCTTCCCCAACCTCCAGTTCCTCCCCCGGGTGCGGGAGGACCTGGAGAACCTGGACCCGAAGTGGTTCAAGGGGGCCCGCAGGCTCCTGCGGCAGCTTCAGGAGACCGCCGCAGGATGGGACCCCGTCTCCTCCCCCACCGGGCCGCACTGGGAGGCCTCCAACATCCGGCCGGAGCACGAGAACGCCCGCAGGAACCGCTACTGGGACGACCTGGACGGCGAGAGCCGCTGCTTCGAACTCCACGGGAACCTGAACCGGAACGCCGGACGCGTCTACTTCCGGCTGGTGCACGAGGAGAAGGCGATCCGCATCGCCCACATCGGCCGACACCTCTGACACCCCGCCCGCGACCGCCGACGGCACACACCGGTACACGGGTCACGTCCGTCCCGGGGAACCACCGAACCCGCGTCGGCGACGCATCGACGGCACACCTGTCTCATCGCCCTCGCGCCGTCGGTCACCACGGCGGACGCCCCCTCAGCACACGGTACGGACGCATGGTCCTACCGTCACCGCGGGGCCGGGAGGACCGCCGCCTACGTCCCGCAGTCGGCGAGTAGTGGGCGCTCGGTCGCTGAAGCAGCACTGGTGGGGCGTCCGCAGCACACCGCGCCCATCACTTTGAGTGATGAGATCGTTACTCTATTTCTCCATACTATGGCTCACTTGAGTATGTTCAACACGAGCAAGCCCGAGGTCGGCCTCCTCGGGGCGGAGCGGTCGCCGGCGCGCGAGATCGGGTTCGTCGGCTCGGTCAAGTGGTGCGGGCAGGGCTCCTTCGACACCCCGGACAGGGCGTGCACCAGCACAGGTTGGGACCACCGCACCTGGGCGAGGACCGGGCCGAACACCAGCACCCGGTGCGGGAGCGTGCGCAGCCCCTCGTGAAAAGCCACCGCCTACGCCTTGCGGTCGACGAATGCGATGAGCATGCCGGTGCCGTAGGCCGGTACCCGTGCGCTCACACGGTATGCCCTGGACGGCCACCGTGCCCGTCCAGACCGTGTGCGAGTTCCAAGGCCTCCTCCACCTCGCGGCGTTCCTGTTCCGTCAGTTCCGTGGCCGCTTCTGCGGCGGGTTCAGCGGGCAGCCCGTCCGCCGCCCGCTCCGCCCAGGCGATGAGCGCATCCGCCCCGGCGAACTGTTCCTCCACAGCGTCGCTCTCGGCCATCTGGCGTGTCGCGGCATGCACCAGGTAGCCCGAGACGTCCATGCCTGCCCTTTCCGCATGCTGCTTGATGCGTTCGGCCTGGTCCCGCTCCAGGCTGATACTGATCCGCGTCTTCGCCATGAAGGCACCGTATTGCGCGCATGGCGGCGGTGCGAGTGCGAGCGGACATGGGCGGCCTCGTCCCTCTCCCTGGCTTCGCGCGCCGACTCGCCTCAGCCCTCTTGATCCGCTTACCGGCACATTCCTCGTGTACTACGGTGTACTACATGGAGACGACCGCCCGCGAGTTCAATCAGAACGCCTCAAGGATCCTCGCCGCCGCAGAGCGCGGCGAGCGCATCACGGTGACCAAGAACGGACGGCCGGTCGCCATACTCGCTCCGGTGAGCGATGAGGAAGCCGTCCCCGTCTCGCCTTATCCGACCGACCCTATGGGCGAGGACGACGAGGCTCCGGTATTCCACAGCGGGTCGCCCGCGGATTGGTCAGCGGGGCGCGGCACGTACCTGGAGGGGTTCGGAGCGTGACCGTACTGATCGCCGACACGTCGGGGCTGTTCGCCTATTACGACGGGACCGACCCGGAGCACAAGGATTGCCGAGCGGCGGTGGCATCCGCTGCCCACCTGGTGGTGACACCCCTGGTGCTGGCCGAACTCGACTATCTACTGACCACGAGAATCGGTCCCGCCGCCGCACACGGCGCACTCGCCCACATCCGCGACCGCGTCGCCGTACGGCGGTACGCGGTGCCCGAGATCGAACCGCATCTGTCGACCGCGCTGGTCACGATGCGACGCTACCCGCAGATCGGCCTCACGGACACCATGAACGTCGTCATGGCGTCCGAGTACCGAACGGATGCCGTGCTGACCCTGGACCGTCGCCACTTCCGGACCGTGCGCCCCCTCACCGGCCACGCCGCTTTCCGCCTCTGGCCCGACGATCAGTGACCTGTGCACGACGGCGTGAGGCGAGGGCCGGGTCGTGGTGCTCCGGGCCTCGCGCTCATAGGCGTCTCCTGTCGTGGACGGCGTCCGTAAGGAACGGTTTTCGGCCAATGCCCGCGTAGCCGGCCGGTCGGTGTCAGGGGCACCCTGTTGTGGTTGACGGTTGATCAATAACCTTGCGTGGTACATGAAATGACGAGCGCAGGGAGCTCCATGTCCACCGCCCAGCAGGTGCCCGACATCCTCTCGCCCGAGTTCGCGGCCGACCCCTATCCCGCCTACCGGGTGATGCGGGAGACCGCGCCCCTCATCTGGCACGAGGCCACGAAGAGCTACATCGTCTCCCGCTACGAGGACGTCGAGCGCGTCTTCAAGGACAAGGCCGGCGAGTTCACCACCGACAACTACGCCTGGCAGCTCGAGCCCGTGCACGGCAAGACGATCCTCCAGCTCAGCGGGCGGGAGCACGCCGTGCGGCGGGCCCTGGTCGCGCCCGCCTTCCGCGGCAGCGAACTGGAGCAGAGGTTCATGCCGGTCATCGAGCGCAACTCGCGCGAGCTGATCGACGGCTTCCGGCACACCGGCTCCGCCGACCTGGTCGCCGACTACGCCACCCGCTTCCCGGTCAACGTCATCGCCGACATGCTGGGCCTGGACAAGGCCGACCACGCGCGCTTCCACCGCTGGTACACGGCCGTCATCGCCTTCCTCGGGAACCTGTCGGGCGATGCCGAGGTGGCGGCGGCCGGTGAGCGGACCCGGGTGGAGTTCGCCGAGTACATGCTGCCGATCATCCGGGAGCGCCGGGAGAATCCGGGCGACGACCTGCTGTCCGTGCTGTGTGCCGCCGAGGTCGACGGGGTGCGGATGAGCGACGAGGACGTCAAGGCGTTCTGCAGCCTGCTGCTCGCCGCGGGCGGCGAGACCACCGACAAGGCCATCGCCGGCATCTTCGCGAACCTGCTGCTCCACCCCGACCAGCTCGCCGCCGTCCGCGCGGACCGCTCGCTGATCCCGCGGGCCTTCGCCGAGACCCTGCGGTTCACCCCGCCCGTCCACATGATCATGCGGCAGTCGGCGACGGAGGTGGAGCTCAGCGGCGGCACCGTGCCCGCGGGCGCCACCGTCACCTGCCTGATCGGCGCCGCCAACCGCGACGAGAGGCGTTACGCCGACCCCGACCGCTTCGACCTCTTCCGTGACGACCTGACCACCACGACGGCCTTCTCCGCCGCCGCCGACCACCTCGCGTTCGCGCTCGGCCGGCACTTCTGCGTCGGCGCGCTGCTGGCCAAGGCGGAGGTGGAGACCGGCATCGACCAGCTCCTCGACGCCATGCCGGACGTGCGTCTCGCCGACGGGTTCGAGCCGGCCGAGCAGGGCGTGTTCACGCGCGGGCCGCAGAGCCTGCCGGTGCGGTTCACCCCCGTGGGCGGCTGACCCGTACGGCCGGCGTACGCCGGTTTCCCGGGCTCACGGCCGTGGGCCCGGGAAACCGCGCTACCGCACCACCGGCGTGAACCGCACCGGAAGCTCCGACAGCCCCCGCATCCAGATCGACGGCCGCCAGGTGAGTTCCCCGGGGTCCACCGCCAGGACCAGGTCGGGCAGCCGCTCCAGCAGTGTCTCGACCGCCGTGCGCGCCATGACGTCCGCGAGCAGCGGGGCCGGGTACGGGCAGCGGTGCTCGCCATTGCTGAACGACAGGTGCGCGGCGTTCTCCGCGCCCACGTGCCCCTCCGGCCAGATCTGCGGGTCGGTGTTGGCCGCGGCCAGCCCCAGCACCAGGCAGTCGCCGGCCCGGATCTGCCGGCCGCCGAGCTGGACGTCCCGTACCGCCCACCGCCCGATGAAGTTCTGCGTGGGCGTGTCCAGCCACAGCACCTCGTTGAGCGCCTCGCCCACGCTGAGCCGGCCGCCCGACACGTTCACGGCGAACCGTTCGTCCGTCAGCAGCAGCCGCAGCGTGTTGCAGATCCAGTTGGCCGTGGGCTGCTGCGCCGCCGCGATCACGGAGATCAGGTCCTGGACGACCTCCTCGTCCGTCAGACCGGCCGGGTGGGTCAGCATGCGCGAGGTGATGTCCGGGCCGGGGGCGGCCCGCTTCTCCTCCACCAGCCGCCGCAGCCGCTCGCCGACCCTCCCGTACGCCGCCACCGGGTCGTCGCCCTCCCCGGCGTCCAGGGAGATCCGCAGGTCGTCGACGAGCCGGCTGGTGTCCTCGCCCGAGGTGGGCATCCCGCACAACTGCACCACGGTGCGCATCGGCAGGGCGTGCGCGTAGTCGGCCATCAGCTCCGCGTGGCCGCTGCCGGCGAACCGGGCGATGAGGTCGTCGGCGATCAGCAGGCAGTCGTGGGACAGCTCGAACTGGTCGACCCCCTCCAGTGCCTCGGTGATCACCCCGGCCCGCCGCCGGTGCTCCTCGCCCTCGGTGAACAGCACCGACGGCTGGTAGCCGACGAAGGGCAGCAGCGGCCAGTCCGGCGGGATGTTCTCCCACTGGTTCCAGCGCCGCGAGTCCCGCGCGAACAGCTCGTCGTGGCCGGTCACGTACGTGAGCTCGGAGTAGCCCAGCACCAGCCAGGCCGGGATGCCGCCGTCGAGCAGCACGGGCGCGACGGGGCCGTGCTCCCGGCGCAGCGCGCGGTAGAGCTGCGACGGCGTCTGCTGGTACTCGAGCCCCGTCAGGGGCACCGCGCCGGCGTGAGCGGGGCACCCCGGAGGCGCCGGGGACGCCGGGGGCGCCGGGTGCGCGTGGGGGCCGCCTGGCTCGGTCACAGTGTCGCCTCCTCGGCGAGGGCCATGTCGTGGAGGTGGTTCACCAGGGTGATCAGCACGTCCTTGCCGGACTGCCGGACCCGTGCGTCGCAGTCGACCATCGGCACGTGGGCGGGCAGGGCGAGCGCCTGGCGGATCTCGTCCAGGGAGTAGCGGTCGGCGTCGCCGTCGAACCGGTTCACGGCCACCACGAAGGGCGTGCGGTGGTGCTCCAGCCGGTCGATCGCGTACCAGGAGTCGTCCATCCGGCGCGTGTCCACGAGGACCACGGCGCCCAGCGTCCCCGAGAACAGCCGGTCCCACAGGAACCAGAAGCGCTCCTGGCCGGGCGCCCCGAACAGGTACAGCACCATGCGGTCGTTGAGGCTGATCCGCCCGAAGTCGAACGCGACCGTCGTGGTGGTCTTCGACGTCACCGCGCCGGTCTCGTCGACGCCCACGCCGGCCTGGGTCATCACCTCCTCGGTGTTGAGCGGCCGGATCTCGCTCACGGAGCGGACCAGGGTCGTCTTGCCGACGCCGAACCCGCCCACGACGACGATCTTCAGACCGGTCTCCGCGGCGTCGTTCAGCGGTGTGCGGTGGGAGGGCGGCTCAGAGGTTGCGGAGCCCATGGAGCACCTCTTGGAGTAGGGCGGAATCAGGCAGGGAGGCGACGGACGGCGCCGCGCGCGGATGACGGGCGGTGATGCGGCCGGTGTCCAGCAGGTCGCCGAGCAGGATCCGCACCACCATGACCGGCAGCCCGAGCTCCGCGGCGATCTCGACGACGGCGACGGGGTGCCGGCACAGCTCCAGGATCCGGGCGTGCTCCGACTGCATCCCCGGCACCGGCCCGCTCTCGCTGACGATGAGGGTGACCAGGTCGAAGGACTCGTCGGCGCGGCTGCGCCCGCCGGTGACGGTGTAGAGCCGGTCCGGGTCACCCGTGTCGACGGGTTTACGCGTCACGACGTGCCGCTCCCCCCGGACTGGTGCCGCGGCTCGGCCCGCAGGTGCTCGCCGAGCTGCTCGACCAGCTCCGTCATCTGGTGGCCGATCACTCCGGGATCGGCGTCCTCCCGGGCGACGACGGCGAGGTGTGCGCCCTCGCCGGCCTCCACGATGAACAGCAGGCCGCCGTGGAACTCGGTCATCGACTGCCGGACGCCGCCGGTGCCGTCGCCGAACTCCATGGAGGCCCCCTGGGCGAGGGCCTGGATGCCGGAGCAGATCGCCGACAGCTGGTCGGCCCGGTCGAGCGTCAGGTGCTCGCTCCAGCAGAGCTTCAGGCCGTCCCGGGACAGGACCAGGGCGTGACGTGCGCCGGGGGTCTGTTCCAAGAGGTTCTGCAGGAGCCAGGTGAGGCTGTTGTCGGTGGTCTGCATGGTGGGTGATGGGACGGTGGTGTCGTCCGGCTGACCGGCCACCGGCCCGTTCCTCCTATCTCACGAGCTCGAGCGGGAAGGGGCGCCGTCGCCCCGGACGCCGTACGGGAGGAGGCGACTCGCCCCCGTACGGGAAGGGGTGGGACTACGGGGCCGTGGGCGGCTGCGGCCCGGGCCGGGCGTCATCCGGTCCGGCGGTGCCGTCCGAGGGCCGCCGTGCGCGGTGGAAGGCGCCGAAGCGGGCGCCCGCGTCGCGTGCCGGGCGCCGTGTCGACGCCGTGTCGCCGGCCTGGGCGGACGCCGCCTGGCGCTGTTCGCGTTCGCGTTCCGCCTCGGCCATGGTGCGGCCGGGGGCGCGGACCGGCAGGCCGTTCGGCGTGGTGCCGTCGGGCCGCCGGTGCCGTCCCGGTTCGGGCGGCTCGGGCCGTGCGGTGGCCGGGGGCAGTTCGGGCCGTGCGGCCGTGTGCCCGGCGGCCGGGGACGGTGCGGCGGCCTCGGGGCGGGCGGCGGTGTCGGGCAGCGGGGCCGGGGCGGGTGTGAGCTCGGCGGGGGCGTGTGCGGGCGTCGCCTCGGGCCGGGGGGCCGTCTCGTGCGGGACCATGTCGCGCTGCTGGGCGAGCAGGTCCAGCGGCAGCAGGACGACGACGCCGGTACCGCCGCGGGAGGAGGGGCGGTAGTTGACGCTGATGCCGTACTTCGCCGCGAGCCGTCCCACCACGGCCAGGCCGAGCCGGGTGCCCTGCAGCGACGCGAGGTCGGTGACGCGGCCGGTCACGGCCTCCTCGGCGCGGCGCATCGCCGCGTCGGCCATCTTCAGGCCGCTGTCCTCGATGGTGACGACGATGCCGGCGCTGCGGTCCTCGACGTAGACGTGCACCTCGTCGATGGGCGGGGAGAAGTTCGCGGCGTTGTCCATCAGTTCGGCGAGCAGGTGCATCACACCCTCGGCGGCGAAGCCGGAGACCGCGGCGCGGGTGGAACAGTGCAGGCGGACCCGCTGGTAGGAGGCGATGCGGCCGGCGGCGCCGCGCAGGATGCTCTCCATCACGATCGGCTTGTTCCAGGCCCGGCTGGACCGGCCGCCCATGAGCAGCGCCAGCCGGTCGGTCATCAGGCCGAGCTGGGAGGTGCTGTGGTCCAGCTTCAGCAGGTCGCCGAAGACCTCCTCGCCGTGCCGTTCCTGCATCTCCCGCAGGTCGGCGAGCATCCGCACGGCCTTGGCCTGGACGCGGCTGAGCGCCTTGGCGGAGGCGGCCTGTGCCGCGGCGGCGCGCCGCTCGCTGTGGGCGAGTTCGCGGATGAACGATTCGGCCGGGACGCGCAGCGCGGGCAGCCGGGGCAGGTCGGTCTCGGCGAGCACGGTGTCGGCGGACCGGCCCTCGCGCAGCCGGGCGACCGCGGCGGGCAGCGCCTCCTTCACGAAGTGCTCGTACTCGGCCGCCGCCTGCTCCACCTCGCTCCGCATCCTGCGGTATTCGCCGTCCAGGACGGCCGCCCGGCGCACGTCCTCCTCGACGGTGGCGGCGAAGGTGTGCGTGAGCCGCCGCAGTTGCGGGTCGGACGGCGGCGGAACGCTGCCCAGCACGTCGTCCGCGCCCGCGCCCTCCCGCAGCCGCTGGGCCACGGCGGGCAGCGTCACACCGGCCAGGTGGGAGATCTCGGCCGACAGCCGGGCCGCTTCGGCCTTGAGGCGGCTGTTCTCCGCCTCCCGCTCGGCGGTCGCGCCGCGGGCCCGGCGGACGATCCGGTGGTCGACGAGGACGGTGACGGCGACGCACACCCAGCCGGCCGCCACCACGGCCAGGGCCCATGTGGTGGCGTCGGACGGCGCCAGGGCGAGCGCCGCGCCGCCGGCGGCGGCGCTCGCCACCAGTACGGCCGCCCGTGCGGCGAACGAGGTGCGCGGCACCCCCGCCGGCGGGTGCTGGCTGGGCGAAGCAGGCACTGGCATGGAGCGGTCCCTCGGTCGGTGAGAACAGGGGAATCAGGAGGCGGCGGCACGACGCAGCCGCGGGCCGGGAAAGAGGTCAGCCAACAGGAAGGCGATCTTCCGACCACGTACGGCTCATGCTAATCACCCGGATGTACGAGAAGCCCTAGCTTGTTGCACAGTCCGTCAGCAATACGAGTTCGTCGTAAACCCATCGCTCGTACGCGCCCCTGTGGTACCCGGGACGGTGCCGGACGAGCCCGGCCGAAGTGCGGGAATGCGGGCGGGGGCGGCACTGACGCGACGTCACATCGCCTCGGCCGCGGGGTTTCACCGACCTCACCACCCGAACGAACTAACCAATTTTGGCCAACTGTGCGAACACCGAGCCCCTTTCCCACCCGGGCTACTGTGACGACCGAGGCACCGAAGTGGGGAAATGCCGCCGATCGTGAAGTTCCCGTGACGGCCGGCCATGGAGAGCGGCAGCCGACTCGGACCGTACGCCGGGCCTGTCCGAAGCACCCTTCCGACCTGCTCGTCTGCGAGCCGGATCGACTGTGACCTGCCAGGTCGGGGTGCGGAAGCGATCGGAGACGGTCAGAGGAAACCGCTCCGATCCGACCCCGATTCGGCCCGGGCCTCCGGGTGGTCAGGGCATGCGTACGGTTCGACCACGATCAGCTGCCGGCACTTGGCCATCGCGTTGCGCACACCGGCCCTGACCGGCTTCTCCAGGACGTCGTCGCTCTCCCCGAGGAGATCGGGAAGGGGAGCTGCGGGACCGGTGTGTTCCTCACACCGGTCCGGGGACAGTGGTCACCTGCGATCGCCGCTCGGGGGCGATCGCGGCCATCTCTCCGGCCAGGTCACTCACTTCGGCCAGGAGGCCGTCCGGCGACCGGTCGAGGTCGAGGGCGTGCTGATGCAGGACGATCCCCGCCTCGCGCACGCGATGGCCGGCATGCGGGGCGTTGCCCTTCGCGTACACGAGATGCCCTGCGGGGAGCCCCAACGCAGTGCAATACGCCAGCATCTGGTACAGGTCGGCGTCCGGATAGCCGTCCTTCTTCTCCGTCTTGTATTTGGCATCGACGACAGCGAGGGGCCGGCTCGCGTTCCCGTCGCCGTACCAAACGAAATCAGGTCGCATCCGGACGCGTTCGTCCTCGTCCAGGTACACACCCCTTGCCTGGAGCACACCGCGTCCACCGTACGGCCTCAGCGCCTCGCGCAGAGCGACGCAGACAAAGTCCTCGAACACCTTGTTCATGTCGAAGAGGAACCCGTCGATGCGCAGACCACCTGGACGATGCTCGGCCGACGCCCCGTCAAGGACCGCCTCCGCCAGATGAAGCGCGTGGTGGTACCGCGCGTTGAGCCGGGAGGGACGCCACTCGGGCAGCCTCTGCCCGCGTACGAGTGGGGTGACGTCGATGAGCCGCGTCCGCTGGTGCAGCAGCCGGGCCCGTACGGGACGCGGGACGCCGGGCAGACGCAACAGCCGTTCAGTGGCGGCACGCAGCAGCCGGTTCTCGGGTATGTCGGTGGTGAACTCGTCGTACCCGATCTCGACGGGCAGTGCGGCGCCGAACCGTCTGCGGACCTGCTCGGCCTCGCGGATGCGCCCCCGGACGACGAGAGCGGTGTCCTCTGTCGTCCGGTACCCCTGGAGCACCCCTGCACGGATCGCGCGATCCGTCTGGCGCTCAAACGCGTGGGCCAGCACGGGCAGCACCTCCCGGTGTTCGGCCACATCCACCTGGCCGTCCCGCCAGCCGCGGGGATCGAGGCTGTAGCCCAGCAGGAAGAACAGCCGGGCCATCGGCACCTTGGGGATGATCCGTACCGTGACCGGCGCCGCGCCGGGCGCAGTCACGGACACGGCACCCACCTTGCTGCCGGCCTTCAGGACCCAGTGACCGACCACGTATGGGTCGGGCGCCGCGTCGACGATGCGCGAGGCGGCGAGGGCCCGGCCCACCGCGTCGGGAAGAGGTCGGCTCACCGCCCGGGCATGCTCGACGAGCTCGACGGCCCCACCGACGGCACTCACGTGACGGGCCCGTCTTCGCGGGCCGCAAGCGCCGCACGCAGGGACGCGAGCCCGTACCGCTTCTCGATTTTCACGCCCTCTCCGTAGTGGTGTTCCTCCAGCAATGGAAGGATTTTGGTGCGCCAGGTGCGTTCCAGCCCGCCCTCCCTGTCCACACCGGGCTTCATCAGGTAGGCCGGCCCGATCTGGAAGTCGGGATCGTCGATGCGGGAGTTGAGCTCGTCCAGCAAATCGGCCCGCTCTGCGTCCTGCTCCTTCTTCGCCAGCCAGCGACGCAGCAGCCCGCGCGTCGGCTCGGTGCTCGGGGAGAGTTCGACGAACGCGAAGCGGCGCCGCATGGCCGCGTCCACGAGGGCGATGGAGCGGTCGGCAGTGTTCATGGTGCCGATGATGAAAAGGTTGTCCGGCAGGAAGAAGTCGTCACCGGAGTAGGTGAGTCGCAGAGTCTGGCGCCGGTACTCCAGCAGGAAGTAGAGCTCCCCGAAGACTTTCGCCAGGTTGGCCCGGTTGATCTCGTCGATGATCAGGAAGTGAGGAATGTGCCGGTTGCCCTCCTTGCCGGCGCGGTCCGCGAGTTCGCGCAGCGGACCGGCCGTGAGCCGGAAGGCGACCTCTTTGGTCTTCGGGTCCTCCCGGGGACGGTAGCCCTCGAAGAAGTCCTCGTAGGAATAGGAGGGGTGGAACTGCACCAGTTTCACCTGCTCGAGGCCTCCACCGAGAAACTCGGCAAGTCTCAGCGCAAGATGCGTTTTTCCTGTTCCAGGCGGCCCGTAGAACACGATCTGCTTCTCGTCCCACAGCAGGTCGCACACTTCACGCAGCCACGAAACACTGTGCACGTTGAGGCGGTCCGTGAGCGCCTGGTCCGGTTCTGGAAGTTCCAGCTTCCGACGGGCGGTCTGGGCCGGCAGTTCCGCGCCGGGATCGCCCACAGTGGCCTCGGCTTCGTCGGCCAGTTGCTCATCGGTCAACCCCAAGCCGTCTATGAGGGCTTGCAGGGCGGTCAAGTCGACGACATCGTGCTGGACCGACACCTTCTGCCGAAGCTCCTCCGGCAGTTCCTCCCACTCGTAGCTCGTGTCCTGCCAGTCGACGGGCCGCCGCAGGTTGGACCGCCCGTCCTCAGACGCGATCTGTTCGGCCGCTCCGGTGACCTTGCCGACGTAGAGCCGCCCGCTGGAGCGCGTACACACCGTGTCGTCCGGCTTCATCCGGGTGAGGAAGACATGCAGCGCCTCGACGAGTTCCTGTTTCTGGTTGTACGTGGCCGCCGTCTCGTAGTCCTCCTCCACGAGGGTGCGCAGCAGGTTCCGGTCCGGGTTCGCTTCGATGCCCTGCCGTAGTCGGGTGGCGGCCACGGTGACAAGTCCCTCGGCAAGCCACAGCGGCTGGACAAGATCGACTCCGGTCACGTTGGAGCCGCCGATGAACCAGGCGCGGTTGGGTGCGCTCGACAGGTGATCGAGATGGGCGAGTGGTTGCCCGTCGGCCGACTTCCACTCACCCCAGCCATTGACACTGCAGCCCCGCAGGATCTCGGCGGCGGACGAGGGCGAGGTGCACTCGATGTCCCGGGCCGTTTCCAGGTACCCCGGCCACCTCTCCGAGTGCCGCAGCACTCCCTGCGAAATGAGTTGCTGTCGTGTGCGGTACGACGTCGGCTTGCGCGCCGCGAACGAGGGAACCGCTTTGGTCTGGGCTGGAGACCCCGCCGCGATGACGAACCTCTGGCTCCCTCTGGCGCCCTTCTCCCCCAGCAGCCGGCCCCGGGCTTCCGGCCCACCCCTCGGCAGTTTCAGGTAGAGCTCGGGGTATGCGTCGGTCATCGTTCTCCTCGTATGTCCTGCGGCTCACGTCGTGCAGCGGCCTGTGGGGGGGCGGTGACGGCCACGCTGTTCAGGTTGAACGGTTGCCCCGGCGGGGAGGCCGGCCCTTCTTCGGCCTGAGCTGGGGGAGCCAACGTCCGGGACCGGGGAGAGAAAGGGCCGGCTCTTCGCGAGTCATCGGGCGCGGCGCCCAGGTGCGCGGGCCGGGGAGGCGGAGGGCGAGCTGGGAGACAGCGACCATGGCGGGCGAGGGGTCACGCTCGAGGTGGTTGAGGATGAGAGGCATCCCGTCCGAGGTCACCTGCGGGTTCCAAGTACGGCAGGCGATCTGGCAGTACTCCCGAGCCTCGAAGAGCACGCCTCTGCATGCCCCCGGCTGCTCCCCGTCCCGCATCCACAGAATGCGGTCACCTGGCGCGAGGCGCTCACGGCCGATGAGCATTCCGTTGGCGACGTGCCCCGCAGCGTCGAGATGGGGTACGGGGTCGTCATCCCCGCCGGCGTCACCGTCACTGAACCCGGCGACCTCATCCGGACCGTCCGCGGCATAGATCTCCAACTGATCACCGTCGGAGTGCGCCTGCCAGAGGTCGAGCGGCTCCCACCCGCCACCACCGAACAACGACGGCTGGGCAAGCAGGACGAAGACCTCGCCCGCCTCCAGGGAGAGCACAACGCGGTCATCACCGCCGATGGGATGGATCTCCCCGACCTCCCAGGCGTCGTTGCCGTTGACCTCCAGCACGCACTCACGGACGGTTTCCACGGCGATGTCGGCGGACACGGAGAAGTACTCCCGTCGCGGATTGACCCGGTGTTCACTCAGACGCCGATGGACAAGCTTCTCGACCTTGGACCAGCGCATGGTCAGCGCCCGGAAGACGACCTCGAACGGCAGTGGTACGCCCTCGTGTCCGGAGATCTTCGCTGCACGTTCTTCCGGCAGCAGCGTGGTGAGGCCGATCTTCACCATGTCGGGCATCGCAGGATTCCGCATGACGTAGACGAAGCCGGTGTCGTGTGTGATCACACGCATATTCTGGGGTGTGCGACACGCGATGTTCACGCTGTACACATAAACGGCCGCTTCTCATGGGTGGCCGCAGAGCGAGGGGGACAGAACATGGACGGCAGGCTGCCCGTCGGCGGGCCTCGCATCGAGGACCTGTTGGAAGCAGTACCCATCACGGTGGCCGAACTGCGGGGTGCGGTGGGCTTCTTCGAAGAGGACACGGCGGGCATGTTAAGGGCCTCGATCGCCACGGCGGAGCGAGCGTTCACCGAACTCAACGCCTGCGACAGCGTGATCGACGAGGCCGGCGTCCGCGGCGAGAATGCCGCGGGCCGCCTGCGGCAACTGCTCACACAGGAGGCCCGGGAAGAGGTCGCGGCGGAACTGACGGCTCTCGACGTGATCGCTGGGAAGGTACGGCAGTCGGCGGCGACGCTGCGTCTGCTGAATCGGATTCTGGATCGGGAGACATCTGCCGAGGACGATGCGCCGCCGGCCGACGTGGCCAGACTTCGCGAGACCGATCTGCGCACTGTGCCATCCACGTACGGCGACGATGCGGAGTACGACGATCTCCTGGCGATGGCCGACCGCGGGACGCAACTCGCACCGCAGCTGGAAAAGGCACACAGGGAACGTCTCTCGGCCGTGGCCGACCATCTGGTCACCGTCGTGCAGCAGGCCGCGAAGACAGGTTTCGCGGACGAGCGGTTCGCACAGGCGTCGCTGCGGGAGGCTCGGGCAGCTCACGCTCTGTGGCTGAGGTGCCTGGAACAGCGGCAGCACGACCTCGGGAAGTAGGCGGAGGACGGCAGCACGCTCGACCGGACTCGGTGTCGGGCGCGGAGTCCGCCGACTCGTCCCGGGAGGAGCAGGGTTCTGCATCCTGAGGGCCGACGAGACCCCAGACCTGGCGACCTGATGCGGCTCGTGACAGGGGCCACGTGCTCATCCTGGACACATGACGAAGCGCACTTGTTCAGAGAGCACTTGTGTTGCCCACTCCAGATCGGCCAGCCGTCTCGCCAGCGTCGATTCGGCGAGCCTGGACAGGCCTGCGGGCACGGCGATCAGCAGGTCGCGCTCGTTGATGCGGCCCGACCGAGCGGTGAAGGAAAAGGTCGCCCAGGCCCGGTAGGGATCGACGGAAGGCATCAGTCGACGTACGTGGTCGAGGGCGTCCTGTTCCCAGGGGAACGGTGAAGGCCGCTCCTGGAAACATTGCTGCACCGGACGCGGCGGGCCCGGCTTGGGCACCGGACGCGATCCTCCTGCCGTCACCGTCCGACCTCCGTTGTCCGCTTCCCGCCCTGCTTCTGCTTCTGCACGGTCGCCTTGCGTCGGTCCTCGCGTGCGAGGTCGGGCTCCTCGGCTTCTCCCTCAGGGGCACCACACGGCAGCCGACCCGCCGAACCGAGAATCAACAAGCACTGAGCTCACTCAGACCACTTCCTCGACGGCTCCACTCACGGTCCACGATGTGCCTGAGACACCGCCCGTCACCACGTACTACGGCCCTGATGACGGGAAGTCGGTCGGCTGGACAAAGGTCGGCTCCGGGCTGCGGGAGCCCGTGTGCAGATAGGTGGTCAGGCGCGTGCCCTCGGCCCGCTCGTCGCGTGGATTGGTAGGCAGTGGCCAGTGAGCCGCCTGGTAGAGAAGCCGACGGTGTACGTCGAAGCAGGACTCGACGACATCTCCGACGGCAGACGCAGCCGGGAGCATCCTCGCGTATGCGGCGGCGGCTACCAGCAGCCCTACGGGGAGAGCCCACCAGGACCACACGGTCCATACGGTGAACAGCACTCCACAAAGGAACACCTGGACGGTCAGCAGCATCGAGGCGTAAGCGGCTGTGGTCTCCTGCCGCGCGGTGTCGGGCAGCAGCAGCCACAGCCTCGGCCAGCACACGATCGGGTCGAGACCGTAGCGGGCACGTATGCGGGACTCCGCTGCACGCAGGCTGTTCCCCAACCGAGTCGGCATCCGTTGGACGCGCTGGGCCGGTAGGCGGCGGTGACGGCGCTCGAGGCGTGCTCGTTCCGCCAGTTCGCCCGCAGTGAGTTCCGGGAGTGACCTGGCTGCGAGCTGCCGAAGCCGCTGGGATTCCACGTCGGAGCGGTGTGACAACCGCTCCCGCAGTGTGTGAGCCAGGGGCGCGAATGGAGCGGGCCAGTAACCTTCCAGAGCGCGCAGCACTGGAAAGGCGAGCTGCTGCAGCGCCAAGCCGGAGAGGACGATCAGGGTAAGGGGTGCCACCACGCAGATTCCCTGCACGATCGCCGGCTGTCCCTGAAGCTCACGCCCGAACGCGAGAGCTCTGGAGGTCCAGCCTCCGCCCCGGGACTCGGAGCGCGCCAGCCAGGCGAGCAGTCCGCCAACCCAGAACGCGAACGCGGGCGAGAAGAGCGCGGCGACCCAGCGCTCGGCCAGCCGTCCACCGACCCCTCGCCAGAACTCCCCGATCACGGCGTGCTCACACCCCAGAGGTGCCGGTCAGCACCGCGCCGTCGTCCGGGCAGCGCTCGGGTGGTTGGTCGTCCTCGTCGGCGTCGAGGATCACCCAGAACCGCCCGCACCGGGGGCAGACGTGCCGTTCATACCCGACGAAGGGGTCGCCGGCGAGGCGCACGTGACGATCGATACCGGGCTCGGGGCCCACCAACTCGTTCAAGCGCTCTCGTGTCGGATCCCGAGCCGCCAGCAGCTCCAGGATCTCGTCGAGCGTCTCGTCCCGAGTCGCAGTGGCGTCCGCCCTCAGCCGGGTGAGCAACGCTCCGAACTCCGCCCGTATGTCCGGTTCGCGGGGCAGTAGTTCGGGGAGTTCCTCGGCAACACGCTCGATGGCGTGGACCAGACGAGCTTCCTCGGACGCAGTACCGTGGTCGAAGTCATCGAAGGACACGGTTCATTCTGGCGTGCGGGGCGGCGGAGACAAAGCGAACATGTCAAGTCGGAAGAGAAAAGCGGCACGCAGGGCTCGCTCGTCCGGCGACTTCATGAGCCGCGATGAGGCGACCGCTCTCCTGTATGCCCTGACCAGGGCGTACGAGGCAACCTTCTTAAGGGGCGGCAGCGTTTCCGGGATGAGCGCGTGGTTCCGGGCTCACCCCCGGGCATTGACTCCCGCCTTCGCGGCGTTCCTGAGATCACTCCTCGACACGCGCGGTGCGGGCGAGGAAGAGGACACAGAGTCGTACCCTGCCAGATTCACGCTTCGCGTGATCCACGTCTGCAGGGAGGCGGGCGACAAGAGGGGGCTCGCCCGGCTCGCCAAGGCGTCGGCGGGCACAGCCGAGTTCGAAGCGCTCATCTCCCGGATACAGGAACGCCTCCAATCCCCTGATTCCCTGCACGAGGCGGCGCCGCTGTGTGAGCGACTTCTCGATCACCCCTTCCGGATGGTCGTGGAACCCAGAGGACACACGATTTTGCTCACCGAGATGAGCATGGCGTTGCGCAAAGTTCAGTTATTCGCGAGCCGATCCGTCCCGGGGCTGCCGGACCTTCGCATCCGCGTCGCGCTGGCGGCCCTGGATCCGCCCCCGCAGGACAGGAGTCAGCACGCCGAACTGCTCGTGCTTCTCGGGCATGCCCACTCCGACCGCAGCGAGCACACCGGAGACGCCGACGACCTGCGGAGGGCGCTGAAGGTCTACGAGGAGGCGCGCGGCATCACCTCCGAGCACGATCCCGAGCGGGCGGACCGCATACACAACGTCGGGGCCGCGTACCGAGATCTCCATGTCGTGGCCGAGGAGCGGGACGCGCTGGACCGGGCCATCGAGCTGTTCGAACAGGCGGTGGCGCTGAGAGGCAATCACACCCTCTACGTCAACAACCTCGCGGTCTCGTTGCGCGACCGGTTCCTCCGGGACGGAGAGCCAGCGGATCTCGAGCGGTCCATTGCCGCGTTCGAACACCTCGCAGCCACTGCCTCTGAGGCGGATGTCGATCTCCCCCGCGTCTTGACCGACTATTCCTCTGTCCTGCGGCAACGCTTCGACCTCACATCTACGCATGCCGATATCGACCGGGCCGTCGAGCTCGGCGAGCGCGCGATAGCACTCGAACCACGCGGACCGGTTCTCGTCCAGTGTCTGACGGAACTCGGCGAGGCGCTGGCCGTGCGCGCGACGGTCCGCGGCGACGAGGCCGAATTCCGACGGTCTGTCAGCCTGCTGGAGCAGGCGCGCGCGGTAGCGGAGCCGGGCTCGCGGCTCCTCAAGGTGGTTGTGGGTAAACAGGCCATCGTGCACGGGCTCTGGGCCCTGCAGGGGCCCGGCGACGTCCGCGACGTGGTGCCCGTGCTGCGCACCGCGCTCACCGAGACAGCGGAGGGCACAGCGGAGCACTGGCAGCTGACGCAGATGCTTCTCGCGTCGGAGTCGATGTACGCGCGACACAGCCGGGACCCGGAGGAGATGACGCGTGCCATCGCCCGGCTTGAGGCCTATGCCCCGGACGGGAACGAGGACTCGCTGAGTCAGGTCGACGTGACGGGTTTGCTGGCGGAGCTCTATGTAAGCCGCGGCATGGTGAACTCTTCGCTCGCCGACCTCGACAACGGCATCCTGCTGGGGAGGGAGGCGGCGGCCGAGACCGCGCTTGCCTGCGGTTTGGCTGAGCGGTTCGCTCTGACCCTGCAGGCAGACGACTTGGAGGGGGCGCTCGCCACGATCGCGTATTCCTCCGCTCTGTCCGAAGCCTCCTGGTATCACTGGCAACAGGTGGCCCAGCGGATCACCGAGGTGGCGGGGCTGCATCCGGCGCTCGCCGACGGGCGGGAGATTGTGACGGTCGCGCTCGGCCTCGCGAGCCGACTCATGGGGTCGCCGGGGCCCGCGGCGCCGGCGTACGCCATTCTCACCAGCCAGCTTCTCGTACACCGGTACGGAACCAGTGGCGACCAGGAGGATCTGCGCCGTGCCACCGAGATTCTGGAGGCCCGGCTCGCGACCACGCCACCCGACGCGAGGATCTACGATCACCTGCTTGTCCTGACCGGCGCGCGGTGGCGCGAGCAGTACTCGCTCTCCGCCGATACAGCGGCGTTCAGGCGGGCGACCGAACGACTGGAACACGCCTTGAGCAGGTGCGGGCCAGGCAGTCCTCACTACCCGAACATCATAGGGACCCTGGGAACTGTGCTGCGGGCTCACTACAACTTCACCGGCGATCTCGGTTATCTCGACAAGGCCATCGCCGCGTACGAGCAGGCGATCTCCGGCTGGGACAGCGAGGACCATACGCCCTCGTGGGCGGTCGGGGTCAGCAACCTCGCCAACGCGCTGCGCGCCTCCTATGACGCCACGGGCGAAGGGGACCGGCTCAGTCGAGCGATCAGCCTGCACGAACAGGCAGTGGCGGCGTTGCCGCCCGGTCACCCCGACCTCCCCCAGCGTCTGATGAACCTGGCCAGTGCGCATATGACCCGGTTTTTCGGCTTGGACGAGCAGCGCGCCGACCTGGACCGCGCTCAGGCACTGCTGAGACGCGTACTCGACGACATTCCCGCCAACTCCCCGGTGCGCCCCGACACCCTCGCGGCTCTGAGCATCTCGGCAGCTGCGAAGTTCCAGGTCACCAACGAACTGGCAGACCTGGACGAGGCCGTCGAACTGGCCCGGAAGGCGTTACGTTCCTCCCGGACCGGGACGCTGCCGGAGAAACGCACGGCCCTCCAACTCGCCGAAGCACTGAGCAGGCGCCACACACACCAGGCAGACGCGGCAGCCGGGGCCGAGGCCACGGCCATCTTCCGAAGGCTCTGCACGACGACCGAGGTGACCGATCCCCGGGTGAGCCGCGTCGCGAGCGTGGAGTGGGCACACTGGGCCGCCGGGCGCGGGGCCTGGGAGGAGGCGGCCGAGGCGTCCCGTGCGGCAACCGAAGTGCTGAACGAACTCGTGCGTCTTCAGGTGAGCCGCGGGCTGCGCAATCGCGTGATCAGGCAGAACCGGGACTTCGGGGCGTTCGCCGCCTATGCCCTCACGCGGGCCGGAGACTATGAAGCCGCGGTCATGGCGGTGGAGACCGCTCGGGCCGTTTCCCTCAGCGAAGCCCTCCAGCTTGGTTCCGCGGACGTCAGATGGTTGAGCGAGCATGGTCAGCACGATCTGGCCGAACGCTTCAAGGCCGCGGCGGCTCGCTGGCTGGCCGCCGCGGGCGACGGGCTGGAGCGTGACCTGCTCGGCGGCACCCGCGTCGCGGACTTCCCCGACCACGACGCCGCTGTCAGGGCCGCCCGCACGGACCTCGAGAATCTTGTCGATGAGATCAGGACCACGACTGGACGGGCCGAGTTCCTCAAGCCGCCAACCTTCGCCGACGTGGCGGCCGGCGCGCCCGACCGGCTGGTGTATCTCGTCACGACCGAATACGGCGGAGCGGCTCTCATCGTCGACGAGGGCGACGTCCGGCCGCTGGACCTGCCCACGCTGACGAGGGAGCAGGTCACACGCTGGCTGAGGGCGTTGATACAGGACGGAACGCTCAACTGGTGGGCCCGGCTTGAGAACGTCGCGCGAGAGCTGTGGGACGCGGTCCTCGGCCCTCTCACGGAGACATTGGGCCAGGGACCCGTGACGCTCATCCGGAGCGGCTATCTCGAACTGCTGCCGATGAACGCCGCATGGACCGCCGCGCCGGACAGGCCAGGGGGACGCCGCTACGTGATGGACGAGCTGCCGATCCGCACCGTCCCGAACGCCCTGGTTCTCGCCACCGCCGTTGCCCGCGCCAGGCGCGCCGGGCAGACCAGTGTGCTGGCCGTCCAGGATCCCCAGCCGGTGTCGGCCGCGCCGCTGAAGCAAGCGGCCGTCGAAATAGCCGGAGTTCGCTCCTACTTTTCCGACAGTGTCGTCCTGGCCGGAGAACAGGCGGTTCCGGAGGCGGTTCTTCCTCTCCTCAAGGACCACGACGTGGTTCATTTCGCCTGCCATGGCAGCGCAGACCTGCTCAACCCGCTCAGCAGTTCGCTGACCCTCGCCGGAGACGCACCTTTGGAGCTCAGGGACATCCTCAGGGTCCGGCTCGGCGAGGAGAACCCCGTCCGCCTGGTCGTCCTCTCGGCGTGCGAGACGGGTGTGATCGGTCTGGACGTCCCCAACGAGGTCGTCAGCCTGGCGAGCAGCCTGCTCGAAGCCGGAGTGGCGGGCGTGATCGCCTCCCAGTGGCAAGTCCCCGATCTCTCGACCGCTCTCCTCATGTTGCGCTTCTACGCCGAATGGAAGACCAACAGCCAAGCACCGGCCTCGGCGCTCCACGCGGCGCAGCGCTGGCTCCGTGACACCACCAACAAGGAGAAGGCCGACTACTTCGCGCCAGGCGCGCCCAACGGCCTGCCCCACGCGACGGCGCGCGGCCTGCGGCGCACCCTCATCCGACTCGAGCCGGGCCGCAAAGGCTTCGCCCATCCCGTGCACTGGGCGGGTTTCGTCTTCGTGGGGGCGTGAACTGCTTCTAGGGGGCGTATCGACGACTCCGGAGATCCTCTCGTCGCTGCCGCTGGCGCTCCCACAGGGAGCGGAGGACACTTGGGCAGGAGGCACATTGCTCTTCGACGCCGAAAGAGCCGATGATCATCTGGCTGTCGAAGCACGTAATGTTCGTGTGGAGGGCTGCCGCTGAGCCTCGCCTGCACATGGTGCTGCGACCGCATCGCCGTCAGAGCACAAAGCCGAGCATTTGTCGCCTTCACCGGCATCGCCTGTACCGTCATCTGCCACAGCAGACTCGCCACGTAAGACGGCCTTCGTGCCAGATCAGAGGCCCTCTCCCAGGCGAAGCCGCAGGTGGCGGCAGACGAGTCGGGCTGTACGCCGGGTTCTGTTCCGGCGGGTCCTCGCGGGCCCGCCGGCGACGGCCATCCATCTAGGACCGGCGTTGCCGCCGGCCTCGTGCGGTCTACCCGCGAACTCGGGCGGGCAGCCCTCGAACGTCCGCGCAGAGACGCTTCCGAAGAGGCGTCTCCTCTTGACCTTGCTCCGGGTGGGGTTTACCTAGCCGCCTGAGTCACCTCAGGCGCTGGTGGTCTCTTACACCACCGTTTCACCCTTACCGAGGACCGAGGTCCCCGGCGGTCTGTTTTCTGTGGCACTGTCCCGCGGGTCACCCCGGGTGGCCGTTAGCCACCACCCTGCCCTGTGGAGCCCGGACGTTCCTCGGGAAGTCCCGTGAGGGACTCCACGCGGCCGCCCGCCCGGCTCGTCTGCCGTGTGGCCCATGGTACCGGGCGCGGGCGGGGCCTCGGCGCGGCGGCCGTCGCCAGGACCGAACCGGCGAGGACGGGGGCATTCAGGGGTTCGTCCAGGAGGACCGCGCCGCCCGAGTCGCGCCCTGGTCCAGCGGGCCTCTTCCCGTACGTCCGTCACCGCGCACCCCCGCCCACAGGGGATCAGAGGAAGTCGGCGGTGTCCAGGTCGAATTCGAAGGGGGCGGGGAGGGTGATCGGTTTGCCGAAGGGGCGGGTGCACCGCTCGCGGTACTCGTCCTTCTCCGGGTCGCCGAACAGCGTGACCGAGGAGGTTTCGCGGTCGACGAGGAGGTAGAGGGGGATGCCGCCGCGGGCGTAGCAGCGCGGCTCGGTCTCGCGGTCGGTCTCGGGTCTGGCATCGGTCACCTCCACCACCATGGCGACGCCCGCACAGGGCATCCAGGGGTCGGCTCCCCTGTAGAGCCGCAGGTCCCCGGGGGCGAGGGTGCCGTCCGGGATCACATGGTCCTGTGGGCAGCCGTGCGCGCTCTTCAGCTTCAGGCCCTTGTTCCCGGAGAAGACCATGGCGGTGCGGGAGCCGGTGTGGATCCGGCTCACGATCTGGCTGAGGCAGTGCTCGTGCGAACCGTCCGGCAGTGGTCTGAGGAGGAACTCCCCTTCGACGAGTTCCGCCCGGAACCCTTCCGGGGTGTTCAGACCGGTGAACCAGTCCAGGAGGAGGTTCTCGGAGATCGGGTCGTAGGGGATCACGGTGCTGTGCCTCGCTTTCGGTCGCCGGTCGGACTGTCGCGGGGAGGGCTCGCTTCGGGGCGCGGACGGGGGATGTTCACCCGACGGGGTCGGCTTGACCCTGTCGCGGCGTCAACGTTTCTACTGAGGTCATGCGGATCGGAGAACTCGCCGCGGCCGTCGGTGTCACCACGCGGGCGGTGCGGCACTACCACCAGTCGGGGCTGCTGCCGGAACCGGAGCGGCTGGGGAACGGGTACCGGGACTACACCCTGCGGCACGCCGTCGTGCTGGCGCGGATCAGGCGGCTGACCGAGCTGGGCCTTGGGCTCGCCGAGGTGCGGGACGTGCTCGCGGACGAGGCGGGGAAGGACCTCGTCGAGGTGCTGACGGAGCTGGACGAGGACCTGGCGCGGCAGGAGGCCGCGATCCGGGAGCGGCGGGCGCGGCTGCGGACCCTGCTGGAGGACGGGGGCGGGCCGAGCGCCGAGGGGCCGGTCTCGCCGGAGCTGGCCGCGCTGTTCCGGGACACGGCACACCTGGCCGACTCCCCCATGGCCGTCAAGGACCGCGAGATGCTCGCGCTCCTCGAGACCGCGGCGCCGCCGGAGGAGCGGGAGCGGCTGACGGGGCTGCTCGGCGGGGTGGTGAGCGCGCCGGGCGGGGCGGAGCGGGCGCGTGCCCTGTACGGGATGCTCGACGCGCTCGCCGACGCCGAGCCGGACGATCCGCGGGTGGAGGAGGCGGCCCGGGCGCTCGCCGCGACCGTGCCGGACGGGCTGGTCCCGGAGGGGACCGGCCTCGGTGAGGCCGACGGCTTCCTGCGGGCCCTGTACGCCGACTTCCCGCCGGCCCAGGCGGAGGTGTTCCGCCGCATGCTGCGCATCGTCACGGAGGAGCGGTCATGAGAGGTGTACGGGTGGCGGGGGCGCTGGTCCGGCACGAGCTGCGGCTGATGCTGAGCCTCTGGCTGTGGGTGGCCCGGCGCAGGCACGGGGTCGGCGGCGGGACGGCGTTCGGGTACGCGCGCGGGCAGGCGGCCCTGATGTACGGGTTCGCGTTCGTGTGCGCGGTCGAGACGGTGGCGATGTCCGTGCTGCTGGACGGCTGGCCGGCGGTGCACGCGGTGGTGCTCTTCCTGGACGTGTACACCGTCGTCTTCGTCGTCGCGCTGCACGCCGCGTCCGTCGTACGGCCTCATGTGGTGGACGGCGGTGTGCTGCGGGTACGCCGGGCCGTCCACGTCGACCTGCGCATCCCCCTCGGACGGATCGCCTCGGTCCGGCGGGAGCTGCGGATGACGCACGAGGCGGCGGAGGGGGAACTCGATCTCGCCGTCGGATCGCAGACGACCGTCACCGTCGAGCTCGCCGAGCCGGTCACCCACGTCACCTTCCTCGGGCGTCCCCGCGAGATCCGTGTGGTCCGCTTCCACGCGGACGACGCCGACGGGCTCGTACGCCTCGTCCGCGCGCTCGCCGCGCCCGCTCCCCTCGGCTGACGGCGTCCCGCCGGGCATGGAGCGGGCCGAGGGCGAGGAGCCGGACCGGGCCCGGCCGGCACACGCCGTACGCTGACGTCGAGCTCGATCGAAGGAGTACGCGTGCTTGTCCTGCTGCCGCCGTCCGAGGGAAAGGCCGCTTCCGGCCGCGGTGCCCCGCTGAAGCCCGAGTCGCTGTCGCTGCCGGGGCTGGCCGCCGCGCGGGAGGCCGTCCTCGCCGAACTGGTGGACCTGTGCGCCGGCGACGAGGACAAGGCGCGTGAGGTGCTCGGGCTGAGCGAGGGGCTGCGGGGCGAGGTCGCGAAGAACGCGGAGCTGCGGACAGCCGGGGCGCGGCCCGCCGGGGAGATCTACACCGGGGTGCTGTACGACGCCCTGGACCTGGCGTCCCTGGACGCGGCGGCGAAGCGGCGGGCGGCGGCGTCCCTGCTGGTGTTCTCCGGGCTGTGGGGCGCGGTGCGGGTCACCGACCGGATTCCCTCCTACCGGCTCTCGATGGGTGTGAAGCTGCCCGGCCTCGGCGCGCTGGGCGGGCACTGGCGTGCGCCGATGGCCGATGTGCTGCCCGAGGCGGCCGGGGACGGGCTGGTGCTGGACCTGCGGTCGGCGGCGTACGCGGCGGCCTGGAGGCCGAAGGGCGAGGTGGCGGCGCGGACGGCGACCGTACGGGTGCTGCACGCGCCGACCCGGAAGGTGGTCAGCCACTTCAACAAGGCGACCAAGGGGCGGATCGTACGGAGCCTGCTGACCGCCGGGGCCGCGCCGGAGAACCCCGGCGGGCTGGTGGAGGCGCTGCGGGACCTCGGGTACGAGGTGGAGGCGACGGCACCGGCCAGGGCGGGGGCGCCGTGGGCGCTGGACGTACTGGTGGACGAGGTGCACTGACCCGCTCATTGCACCCCCTGCAATGGGCTTTGCGCAGTGCGCATCAGCGGGGGCAGGATGACGTCATGCGCTCTCCCCTGCCCCCCTCCCCGGACTCCTTCTCCGTGCTGGACCTCGCCCCCGTCGTGCCCGTCGTCGTCGTCGAGGACGCCGCCGACGCCGTACCGCTGGCGCGGGCGCTGGTGGCCGGGGGCCTGCCCGCGATCGAGGTGACCCTGCGGACGCCCGCCGCGCTCGACGCGATCCGGGCGATCGCCGGTGAGGTGCCGGACGCCGTGGTCGGCGCCGGGACGGTGATCACACCGGCACAGGTGGACGAGGCGGTGGCGGCCGGGGCGCGGTTCCTGGTCAGCCCGGGGTGGACGGACGTCCTGCTGGAAGCCATGCGGGCGTCCGGGGTGCCGTTCCTGCCGGGGGTGTCGACCACCTCGGAGGTGGTGGCGCTCCTGGAGCGGGGGGTGCGGGAGATGAAGTTCTTCCCCGCGCAGGCGGCGGGCGGCACGGCGTATCTGAAGTCGCTCGCCGGTCCGCTGCCGCAGGCCCGCTTCTGCCCGACCGGGGGCATCGGTCCCGATTCCGCGCCGGACTATCTCGCGCTGCCCAACGTGGGGTGTGTGGGCGGGAGCTGGATGCTTCCGGCGGACGCGGTGGCCGCCCGGGACTGGGGGCGGGTCGAGGCGCTGGCGCGTGCGGCGGCGGGGCTCAGCGCAGGTGCGAGGTGTCGTTGAACAGGCGGACGCTGGCGTTGCCGTCGGCGTAGTACGCCACGGCGGAGAGGGATGCCGCCGAGAGTTCCATGCGGAACAGGGACTCGGGCGGGGCGCCCAGGGCGAGGCGTACGAGGGTCTTGATCGGTGTCACATGGGTGACGAGCAGGACCGTACGGCCGCGGTACTCGGCGGTCAGTCGGTCGCGGGTGGCGGCGACCCGGGCGGCGGTGGCCGCGAAGCTCTCGCCGCCGCCGGTGGGTTCGGCGTCCGGGGAGGACAGCCAGGCGTTCAGGTCGTCGGGGTGGCGTTCGCGGACCTCGCCGAAGGTGAGGCCCTCCCAGGCGCCGAAGTCCGTCTCGCGCAGCCCGTCCTCCACGGCCACGTCGAGCCCGAGACGGGCGGCGACGATGCCGGCGGTCTCGCGGGTACGGGCGAGGGGCGAGGCGACGACCGCCTGGACGGTGCCGCGCCGGGCGAGGAACTCGGCGGCCTTCTCGGCCTGTTCCCGGCCGGCGGAGGAGAGGGAGGGGTCGCTGCCGCCACTGCCCGAGAAGCGCTTCTGCGGGGTCAGCGGGGTCTCACCGTGCCGCAGCAGCACGAAGGTGGCGGGCGGCCCCAGATCGGCGGGCGCCCACCCGGCGGCGGGCGTGGCGACGGCCCGCGCGGCACGGAGATCGGCGTCGGCCTTGGCTTCGGCGCCGGCGGCCTCGGCGACGGTGGCGCCCTCGGGGGCGGCACCGGTCCCGGCCGCCCCGGAGGCGGGTGCGGCACCGGTGCCGATGGCTCGTGCGGCCCGTACCTCCGCGTCGGCTCTCACGCCGTCGGGTCCGGAAACGGTGGCACCGGAAGCGGCGGCACCGGCGGACGCGGCTTCGGTACCGGCGGTCTCGCCGGACCGGGTGTCGGCGGCGGGACCCCCGGGCGCCGATGCCAGTGCCGCCCGGGCGCGGGCCGCGCCCGCCGTGGCGTCGCCGGGTGGGCCCGACGGCTCGGGGAGGTCGAGGGCGGCGCGGGAGGTCGCCGCCGACCACGCCTCGCCCCGCTTGCCCGCGTCCATCGCCTCGTTGGCGAGGCGGTCGGCGTGCTTGTTCCGCGCGCGGGGGATCCACTCGTAGGTGACCCGCTCCGGCGGGAAGACCCGCGCCGCCTCCGCCGCGAGCGGCTTCATCGCCGGGTGCTTGATCTTCCAGCGGCCCGTCATCTGCTCGATGACGAGCTTGGAGTCCATCCGGACGTGGACCCGTGCCTCCGGGTCGAGCTCACGGGCGGCGCGCAGGCCGGCCAGCAGGCCCCGGTACTCGGCGACGTTGTTGGTGGCGACACCGAGGTACTCGGCCGCCTCCACCAGGGTCTCCCCCGTCGCCGCGTCACTCACCACGGCCCCGTAGCCCGCGGGCCCCGGGTTGCCCCGCGACCCGCCGTCCGCCTCGACGATGAACTCCCGCACCGCCAGGGCCCCTTACAGCCCGGACTCGGACGTACGCACCAGGATGCGCCGGCAGTTCTCGCAGCGCACCACCGTGTCGGGGGCGGCGGAACGGATCTCGTTCAGCTCGGTGATGGCGAGCTCCTGGCGGCAGCCCTGGCAGGTGCGGGCGTACAGCTTCGCCGCGCCGATGCCGCCCTGCTGCTCGCGCAGCTTCTCGTACAGGCTCAGCAGCGGGGCGGGCACGGAGGCCGCGACGACCTCGCGCTCCTTCGTCACCGAGGCGGCCTCGCCGTCGATCTCCTCGACGGCCGCGTCGCGGCGCGCGGTGGCGTCGTCGATCCTCCCCTGCACGGAGCCGACCCGCTCGGTCAGCTCGGCGACCCGCTCCTGCGCGGACTCGCGGCGCTCCATGACCTCCAGGACGACGTCCTCCAGGTCGCCCTGCCGCTTGGCGAGGGAGGCGATCTCGCGCTGGAGGTTCTCCAGGTCCTTGGGCGAGGAGACGGCACCGGAGTCGAGGCGCTTCTGGTCGCGGGCGGCGCGCTGGCGCACCTGGTCGACGTCCTGCTCGGCCTTGGTCTGGTCGCGGGCGCAGTCGCTCTCCTCGGTCTGCGCGGCGACGAGCAGGTCGCGGAGCTGGGTGAGGTCCCGGTTCAGCGACTCGATCTCGGCGTGCTCGGGCAGCGACCTCCGCTTGTGCGCGAGCTGCTGGAGGCGGACGTCGAGGTCCTGGACGTCGAGGAGTCGGATCTGGTCGGCGGGCGCGGCGTTCAGTTGGGGGCTCCAGATGTGTCGGTGGTGGCGGGAGACGCCGCGTGGGCGGTCCAGGGGTCGGTGACCGTCTTCGAGACGTGGACCCGCAGGTCCCATCCGTGGCGGTCGGAGATCTCGTCGAGCTGGGCTGCCGCCAGCTCGCACCAGGGCCACTCGGTGGCCCAGTGCGCCGCGTCGAGCAGCGCGAGAGGACTGTGGGCGCGGGCCTCGGAGGCCGGGTGGTGGCGCAGGTCCGCGGTGAGGAAGGCGTCCACGCCGGCGGCCCGGACGTGGTCGAAGAGGCTGTCGCCGGAGCCGCCGCTGACGGCGACCGTGCGCACGAGCGCGTCGGGGTCGCCGGCGACGCGGATGCCCTGCGCGGTGGCGGGGAGGCGTGCGGCGGCGCGGGCCGCGAGGTCGCGGACGGTCAGCGGGTGGTCGAGCTCGCAGACGCGGCCCAGGCCCCGGCGGCCGTCCGGGTCGGACGGGTCCGGCACGAGGGGGCGTACGACCCTGAGGTCCAGCGCGCCGGCGAGGGCGTCCGAGACGCCCGGGTCGGCGGTGTCGGCGTTGGTGTGGGCGACGTGCAGGGCGATGTCGTTCTTGATGAGCGTGTGCACCACGCGGCCCTTGAAGGTGGAGGCCGCGACCGTGGTCGTCCCGCGCAGGTAGAGCGGGTGGTGGGTGACCAGCAGGTCGGCGTCCAGCTTCACGGCCTCGTCGACGGTCTCCCGGACCGGGTCGACGGCGAACAGGACCCGTGTGACCTCCTGGCCGGGCTCGCCCACGACGGTGCCGACCGCGTCCCAGGACTCGGCCCGCTCGGCGGGCCACAGGTTCTCCAGCGCGGCGATGACTTCTGACAGACGGGGCACGCTGCCAAGGCTACCTGGGCGGCCTCGCGCGCCTGAACCGGCGCCGCCCTCGCCGGCCGGCGCCCCGGCCCCTGGAGCACACGTCCGCCTCCCCCTCAGGCGAATCGTTCCTGGAGCACCCTTACGTGTGAAGTGCGGGCCCACCGGTCCGCCGTCCGCGCGTGCGCGACCTACTTTCGTCACCGGAGGTGACCGAACGATGACGGTCTGTGCCATCGAACCCGCGGCGGGACACGAGGAGGGAGCCGGACGGGCGGGCTGCGCCATCACCGCCGACGGTTCCTACGCCGCACGGCTCGCCCTCGCCGGCGACTCCTTCTTCCCGGAGCGCTGGACCCTGGACGGCCCCGAGCCCTACGCGGTGCCGCTGCCCGGCAACCAGCCCGAGGAACCCGGCACCGAGGTGCAACCCCTGAGCGACGGGCGGGTCCTCATCCACCGGCTGGTGGGCGGACGGCACGCCTTCTCCCTGCTGTACCCGGCCGGTCCCGGCACCGGTGAGCTGCCGCTGGGCACGGTCGAGTGCCCGGACGAGGGCACCCGGCTGCGGCTGCTGCCGCCCGCGCCGGACGGGGAGCGGGCGTACGCCCTCGCCGTGGGCCGGCGGTCGACGGTGGTGTGGATGGTGGCGGGCGGCGCGTTCGGACCCGAGCAGCTCGCGGAGGTTCCCGGGCACTGCTCGGGCGGGGTGTGGCTGGACCGCGAGGGGCGGATGCTGGCGCTGGACCGGGAGAGCGGCGGGCGCACCAAGGCGGTCGTGGTGGACCTGGAGCGCGGCGGCGAGATGTCCCCGCTGCTGCAGATCGCCGACGGCAGCGACGACCGGTTGCTGCTGGCCGACCCGGACAGCGGGCTGCTGCTGATCCGCTCGGACGCGCCGTCACCCGGGCGGAGCCGGCTGGGCTGGGGGGTGCTGGGCAGCACGCTGCCGGTGCGCTTCCCGGAGTGCCTGCGACTGGCGGACTGTACGGTCACGCCGTTCGCGATCCAGCCGGGGCAGATGCTGACGCCGGAGGGCTGCGCGGTGGCGCTGCGCGTCGACGGCGCGTTCGGCAGCTGGGTCGGGGTGTGGCGGCCGGCGGAGCGGCGGGTGCACCACTTCCCGGCGCCGGCGGGGTGGCTGGCCGGCGCGGGGCTGTGGACCGCGGACGGGGTGCTGCGGCTGCCGTACGCCACCGGGGCGGTGCCGTGCGGTGTGGCCGGGCTGCGGGCTCCCGGACAGGAGCGGCGGCGGGCGGGGCTGGACGTCCGTCCGCCGGTGGAGCGCCCGGAGGCTCCGGGTCCCGGCGAGGGCCCGGCGCGTGCCGGGTTCGGGCCCGGGACGGTGCCGGACGGCCGGGCGCCCTCCCCCGACGCACCCACGCACGAGGACCTTCCGTCCCAACTCCCCTACTGCTCAGGCGACATGATCGGCCACCTGCTCCCGCCCCACGTCGAGCCCCCGGCGCACCACGACCCCGGCGCCCCCTCCGCGCCCCGTCCCGTCCCCTTGCAACAGGCGCCTCTGGGACAGCTTGTAACGAAGTAGTGCCGGTCGGCGTGGTCGCCTGGATCCGGGTGGTGGTGTGCCGGTTACACTCGCCCGGCTGTAGGAAAGATCATGTTTACGGGGTGAGTTCCTTCCGATGAACGACGTCAGCACGAACGAGTCGCGGCCCACCGAGGACGGACAGGCCGCTGTCGGACACGGCAAGCACCGGGGCCCGGTCTCCACGCAGGACGCGGAAGCGTCCCCGCGCGGCCGGCACCGCAGGCCGGAGCAGGTGAGCGAGTACGCCGGATCGGCCGCCTGACCCCACGTCGGGCACACGATCCGCAACCGAGCCGGGCCCCGGCCGTCCTCGAGGACGGCCGGGGCCCGGCTCAGTCGTGTCCGACCGTCGTACCGGCGAGCACCGGCGCGTCGCCCCGCTCGACGGCACCGACGAGCACCCGTACCGCGCCGTCCCCGCGCCACATCCGGATCCGCAGCGTCTCGCCCGGGTACACGACCCCGGCGAACCGGGTGGCACAGGAGCGGACGCGGGTGACGTCGCCGTCGAGCAGGGTGTCGACGACCGCCTTGAGGGTCATGCCGTAGGTGCACAGGCCGTGCAGGACGGGCCGTTCGAACCCGGCGCGCGCGGCGAACTCCGGGTCGGCGTGCAGGGGGTTCAGGTCGCCGGAGAGGCGGTAGAGCAGGGCCTGGTCCTCGCGGACGGCGCGTTCGACGATCCGGTCCGGCTCCCCGGCGGGCGGCTCGTGCCGCACGGACGGGCCGCGGTCCCCGCCCCAGCCGCCTTCGCCGCGTACGTGGATGTGCGCCTCGTCGGTCCACAGCGGGCCGTCGGCGTCGGCGGCCTCGGTGCGCATGACGAGGACGGCCGCCGTGTCCTTGTCGTGGACGGCGGTGATACGGGCGGTGGTGGTGGCGGTGCCCTCGGCCGGCAGGGGGCGGCGGTGCGCGGTGAGCGACTGGCCGGCGTGGAGGACGCGGGCGAGGTCCACGTCGATGCCGGGGAGGGAGAGCGCGCCGGTCACACCGGGCGGGCCGCCGCCCGCGACGGTGGCGAAGCTCGGCAGGACGCGCAGCCGGGATTCGAGGGTGTAGCGCAGTTCGCGGGGGTCGGTGGCGGGGCGGCCCGCGCCGATGCCGAGGTGGTAGAGGAGGACGTCCTCGGGGGTCCAGGAGATGCCGGCGGTGCGGGGCGGGGCGGCCAGGGCCTTGGCTGCGTCGATGGGCATGAGGGCTCCTGTCGCGTCGTTCCCGGGGGTGGGGGTGGCCGGGCGGGGGCGGGGCGCTCCGCCGGCGCCTGCCGGTGCCGGTGCGCAGGCTAACGCTCCTCCTTCGTCCTCCTCGGCAGCCACAGCCACATCACCACCGCGCCGGCCGCCAGCAGTGCCGTGCCGGTGCGGAAGGCCAGGGCGTAGCCCTCCGTCAGGGAGTGCGGGGTGCGGGTGGTGCCCGTGCGGGCCGCCGCGATCGTGGACATGATCGCGAGGCCCAGGGAACCGCCCATCGTGCGGGAGGTGTTGACCAGCCCGGAGACCAGGCCGGCCTCCTCCGGTGCAGCGCCGGACGTGGCCAGCGAGGCCAGCGGGGTGGCGGCGACGCCCGCACCGAGCATCATCAGGATGCCGGGGAACATGATCGCGGTGAGGTACGCCCCGTCGGCGGTCATCGTCGACTGCCAGCCGAAGCCGGTCGTCGCGATCAGCGTGCCGAGCACGGCCACGGTGCGCGGTCCCGCCGCGCGCATCAGCCGGGGCGCGAGCTTGGAGCCGATGATCACGGCGAGCGAGCTCGGCACCAGGGCCAGTCCGGCCTCCAGCGGGGTGTAGCCGAGCACGTTCTGGGCGTACAGGGTCATGAAGAACCACATGCAGAACATGGCGGAGCCGCTGATGAGCATCGCCACATTCGCCGACGCCACCGACCGCAGCCGCAGCAGCCCGAGCGGCATCAGCGGGGCCTTGGCCCGTGCCTCGGCGAGGAGGAACAGGCCGAGGAGGGCAAGCCCCGCGCACAGCGGCACCAGCGTGGCCGCCGCCGTCCAGCCCTCGGACTCGGTCTGTGAGATGCCGTACGCGAGGGTGGCGAGGCCGGCCGTCACCAGCAGCGCGCCCGGCAGGTCGAGCCGCCGTCCGTCCCCGGCCCGGCTCTCCGTCAGCCACCGGGCGGCCCCGGCCAGCACGAGCGCTCCGACGGGTACGTTGATCAGCAGCACCCACCGCCACGACAGCGCCTCCACGAGCACCCCGCCGACGAATCCGCCGGCCGCGCCGCCGCCCGCCCCGACGGCCGTCCAGGTCGCTATGGCCCGGGCGCGGGCCGCGCCCTCCGGCACGGCGGAGGTGACGAGGGTGAGCGTGGAGGGCGCCAGGACGGCCGCCCCGAGCCCCTGCACGGCCCGCGCCAGCAGCAACTGCCAGCCGTCCTGGGCGAGCCCGCCGGCCAGTGAGGCCAGCGTGAACAGGCCGAGGCCGACGAGGAACATCCGCTTGCGCCCGTAGAGGTCGCCGGCGCGTCCGCCGAGCAGCATGAAGCCGGCGAAGGCGATGGCGTACGCGTTCACCACCCACTGCAGGCCCTGCTCGCCGAGCGCCAGCCCGCCGCGCACGGACGGCAGGGCGACGTTCACCACCGAGATGTCGAGGACGACGAGGAACTGCCCGGCACAGGCGAGCGCCACCACCAGCCACACGGACGGGGTGGCGCGGGCGGATCCGCGGGCGGTGCCGGTGGTCTCGAGCATGTGCGCCATGCTCTCAACCGGGGCTCCGCCCCGTCATCGGCTTTTCGTCCGAGGTGGACCAGGTCTCCGGACCTGGGCGCGGACACGGACCCGGGCCCGGACCCGGACGTAAACCCGGCCCCGGGCCCGGGGCCGGCGGTCACATGCGGGTGGCGCCGCTGGTGTTCCGGTGTTCGCGCTTGCTCTTACGGGGGATGAGCCCGGCCAGTCCCAGCAGGCCGAGCAGGCCCCACAGTCCGCCGTTGCCGCCGTCGTCGTCGTTGTTGTCGTCCTGCGCCTGTACGACCGTGGCGGTGGTCGGCTGGGCCGTCTGCTCGGTGGTCTGGCCGAACGCCGCACCGACCGGGGCGATGGCGAGCAGGACGCCGATGACGACGGTGCCTACGAATTTGCGCATTGCTGTCTCCCTCATCTCAGTGGTCCCAGCAGTCGCTTTCGCACCGTCCGTAGTGCCCCTTTCTTTCCTCAAAAGACATGGAATGCGAGAAATGAAAGGAACTTTTTGATTTCCGCTTCAACTTCAACCGGATGGACCGGCACCGGTCGACACCCAAGGAACGGTCAAGAATTCGTTAGTGGTTCGAAGCATCGGAATAGTTGCCTCGGTGTACGGGGTTCGGACTGCACGTACCCCGCACACGGCCGGCCCTGGAGGCACCTTTCCATGACGCAGACGACGACCGACCGTCCCTCCGGCAGAGCGGGCGGGGCCGTGGTCCCGGTGCTCGCCTTCGCGGGCATCGTTGTCGCGGTGATGCAGACCCTGCTGGTCCCGGTCATCAAGGACCTGCCGCGACTGCTCGACACCGACCCCGCCGACGCGACCTGGGTACTCACCTCGACCCTGCTGTCCGGCGCCGTGGCCACCCCGATCATGGGCCGCCTCGGCGACCTCCACGGCAAGCGGCGGATGCTGGTCACCAGCCTCGCGGTGATGGTGGCCGGCGCGCTGGTCAGCGCGTTCACCGATGACCTGCTCCTGATGATCACCGGCCGCACCCTCCAGGGCGTCGCGATGGGCGCCATCCCGCTCGGCATCGGCCTGATGCGCGACACGCTGCCCCGCGAGCGCCTCGGCTCGGCGATGGCCCTGATGAGCTCCTCCATAGGCGTCGGCGGCGGTCTCGCGCTGCCCGCCGCCGCGCTGGTCGCCCAGCACTCCGACTGGCACGCCCTCTACTTCGGTGCCGCCGGCCTCGGCGTCCTCGCGATCGCGCTCACCCTGGCCGTCGTACCGGAGTCCCCGGTGCGCGCCGAGGGCACCTTCGACCTGCCGGGCGCGCTGGGCCTGTCCGCCGGGCTGGTGCTGTTCCTGCTCCCCGTCTCCAAGGGCAGCGACTGGGGCTGGACCTCCGGCACCACGCTGGGCCTGTTCGGCGCGGCGGCCGTGGTGCTCCTCCTCTGGGGCCTGATGGAGCTGCGCGTCCCCGCGCCCCTGGTGGACCTGCGCACCACCGCCCGCCGCGAGGTCCTGCTCACCAACCTCGCGTCGATCATGGTCGGTGTCTCCTTCTTCGTCGTCTCCCTGGTCCTGCCGCAGCTCCTCCAGCTCCCCGCCGGCCACGGGCTCGGCCGGTCGATGGTGGTCGCGGGCCTGTGCGTGGCCCCGCTGGGCCTGACGATGATGTTCACCGCCCCCGTCTACGCCCGCCTCTCCGCCCGGTACGGCCCGAAGACCACCCTCATCCTCGGCCTGGTGATCATCGCGATCGGCTACGGCGGCGGCCTCGGCCTGATGGACGCCGCCTGGCAGACCGTCGTCACCTCGGTGGTCATCGGCGCGGGCATCGGCCTCGCCTACTCCTCCCTGCCCGCGCTGATCATCGGCGCGGTGCCGGCCTCGGAGACGGGCGCGGCGAACGGCCTCAACACCCTGATGCGGTCCATCGGCACGTCGGTGTCGAGCGCCGTCATCGGCATGGTGCTGGCGAACACGGCGGACACCGTGGGCGGGGTGGAGATCCCGACCCTCCACGGTTTCCGGATCTCCTTCCTGATCGCGACGGCGGCGGTGGCCGTGGGGCTGGTCCTGGCCCTGTTCCTGCCCGGCCGGCGCCCGTCGGAGCAGCACTCGCGGCTCCGGGCGAGCAGCGAGGAGGAGGCGAACCTGGAACGCGCGGAGGCGGCCCTGCGCGGCGGCCCGCGGGACCGGGCCCTGGACGCCGCCGGGAGCCCGTCGCCCGCGCCGAGGTCACACTGACCGGCCACCACGGCCACCGGGCGGACGCCACCGTCTCCGCCGACGCCGGCCGGTACGCCCTGGCCGTCCCCGCGTAGGGCCCGTACGCCCGCGTAGGGCCCGTACGCCCGCGTAGGGCCCGTACGCCAGCGCCACCGGCCACGGCCCCGCTCGCCGCCCCGGCCCGCCACGAGGGCGACGGGCGCGCGGCCGGCCCGGACCTGCCCCTGCCGGGCGGGACGGTCTCCGTCCGCCCCCTGTTACCCGCCGGTACCCCCTGTCGCACCACCCGCGCAGGGGGTACGGCAGCATGGTGCCCGTGCACACACGTACCCCCGCGGGAGAGGCAAGCCCCATGTCGACGGCACCCGGGCCCGGGATCCTGGCCGCGTTCGAGGCGGCGAAGGGCTTCATGCCCGTGGACGAGGGCCTGGCCCTGTACGCGGCGGCGGCCGAGGCCGGCCGTCTGGGGCTGCCACTCCTGGAGATCGGCACCTACTGCGGCCGTTCCACGATCCTGCTCGCCGACGCGGCCCGCGCGGCCGGTGTCACCGCGCTCACCGTGGACCACCACCGCGGCAGCGAGGAGCAGCAGCCCGGCTGGGAGTACCACGACCCGGAGACGGTCGACCCCGAGCTGGGCCTGATGGACACCCTCCCCGCCTTCCGGCGCACCCTGCACCGGGCGGGCCTGGAGGACCACGTGATCGCCCTGGTCGGCCGCTCCCCGCGCGTCGCCGCCCTGTGGGCCTCCCCCCTCGCCCTCGTCTTCATCGACGGCGGCCACACCGACGAGCACGCCACCGCCGACTACGAGGGCTGGGCCCCGCACGTGGCCGAGGGCGGCCTCCTCGTCATCCACGACGTCTTCCCCGACCCGGTGGACGAGTTCACCGGCCAGGCTCCCTACCGCGTCCACCTCCGGGCCCTCGCGTCCGGCGCGTTCACCGAGGTCTCGGCCACCGGTTCCCTGCGTGTGCTGCGCCGTACCGGCACGGGTGTCTGACACCGCTAGGGTGGCTGCGTGTCGTACACAGGTCCCGGTTTCGATCCGCCCCAGCCCCGACGGTCCCGGCGCGGGCCCCTGACCGTGGCGCTCGCCGCGCTGGTGCCGGGCGCGCTGCTCGGGTGGGCGGTGTACGCCGCGGTGGGCGGGTCCGGGGGCGACGAGGGACCGGGGAGCGCCGCCACTTCCGCCTCCCCCTCCGCATCCGCATCCGCCTCCCCCCGTACGTCGTCGCCGGCGCCGTCCGGGCGTCCCGAGGACGAGAAGCCCGGCGCCCCGGCCGCCGCGGACGGTCCCCTCGCGGGCAAGGTCGTCGTCATCGACCCCGGGCACAACCCGGAGAACTTCAAGCACACCGCCGAGATCAACCGCCAGGTGGACGTCGGGACCCACCGCAAGGAGTGCGACACCACCGGCACGTCCACCAACGACGGCTACGCCGAGGCCGACTTCACCCTCGACGTCGCCCACCGGATGCGCGCGCTCCTGGAGAAGCAGGGCGCCACCGTGAAGCTGACCCAGGACGGGGACCGGCCGTTCGGCCCGTGCGTGGACGAGCGGGCCCGGATCGGCAACGAGGCGAAGGCCGACGCCGCCGTCTCGATCCACGCGGACGGCTCGGGCACCGGCAACCGCGGCTTCCACGTGATCCTGCCCGGCTCCGTCGATGCCGGTGCCGCCGACACCCGTGCCATCGTCGGGCCGTCCGAGGACCTCGGTACGCGTATCGCGGGCGACTTCGTCCGCGTCACCGGCAGCGCGCCCTCCAACTACGTCGGCGGCGGTACCGGGCTCGTCACGCGTAAGGACTTGGGCGGTCTCAATCTGTCAACGGTTCCCAAGGTGTTCATCGAGTGCGGCAACATGCGCGATAGCAAGGACGCGGCACTGCTGACCAGCGGTGCCTGGCGGCAGAAAGCGGCGCAAGGGATTTCCGACGGAATCGTGAGTTTCCTGCGCGGGTAGGGATCAGCGCGCTGATCCGGGCGGACAGCCCGATCGCACGGACGGTAGTGTCGTCCGGACGATGAGGGGCCACCCCCGCGCTTCCCACCGGAACCTCCGGGCGACACGGTGACAGCGACGCCTCTTCCGACGACGAGACGACCTACGAAGGACCTGAAGTGAATATCCGCTCCCTCACTCGAGGCGACGGCGTGGTGATCGGAGCAGCGGTATTGCTGTTCATCGCGTCGTTTCTCGCCACGTTCGGCGGCGACGGCGACGACATCCCCAACGCCTGGGACAACCTCGGCCTGTTGATGAGCATGTACGTCGCCGGTATCGCCGGCGCGGCTCTCATCGTGGTGGCCCGTGCGCTTCCCCAGCCGCCCAAGGTCGTCGGCCTCGACCTCGGTCAGCTCGGAGTGGCCCTGACGATCTTCGCCGCGTGGACGTCCTTCTGGTCGATCATCGACCCGCTGGGGGCGTTCGACGACCTCTTCTCCGGCCTCGGAGGTGAGGAGCCCGAGACCGGCGCCGGTCTCATCCTCGGCCTGATCGCCGCGCTGCTGCTGGCCGCCGCCGCCGTCGCCACCCCCCTGGTGCCCGCCCTCAAGGGTGCCCTGCTCCCGGCCCCCCGTCCCGCCGCCCCGCAGCCGTACGGTGCCCAGCCGCCCGCCGGTTACGGCTACCCGGGTGCACAGCAGGCGTCGTTCGGCGGTCAGCCGCAGCAGCCCTTCCCGGGGCAGCCGCAGCCGGGGCAGCCGCAGCCGGGCCAGCCCGCCGCGGCGCCCGCCGGTGACTTCTCGCCGTTCTGGTTCGCGGTGCCGGTGCCCCGTCCGCTGTTCCCGGAGGACGGCTCGCCCACGCCGATCGCCGAGCTGGCCCCCGGTACCTGGTACCTGGCGGTCGAGCAGCGCGGTCCGGCCCTCGTCGCCCAGACCCAGGACGGCCGCCGCGGCGTCCTCCAGGACACCTCGGGCATCCAGCGAGGCTGACCGGATCCGGCCCTTCCCCGTCACGGCCCCCCGCCCTTGTGGGCGGGGGGCCGCTGTCGTACGGCGGGGACCCAGCGTGTTCAGCCGACGCGGACGACGCCGTGTGCGCCGCGCTCCGCGTCGGTCATCACATGGGTGACGAACGGGTAGTCGCCCGCCTCCGGGAAGGACAGCTCGACGAACCCGCCCGACGCGGGGGCGAGATCGAGGACCTGCGCGCCGCCGTGTTCCGCGTTGCCCGGCCGCAGGTCGTACGCGCCCTCACGGAACACCGTGTCGAACTGCCCGCCCACGACGTGGAAGGCGCTGGGCACGTTCGGTCCCGCCGTCAGCACCCAGATCCGTACGCGCTCGCCGGTCCTCGCCGTCAGCGGGTCGTGGTCGTACTGGTCGGCGTACCCGTTGAAGGCGACCATGTCGGGTTCCTTGGCGTTCACCTTGTCCGCGTCGGCGGTGCCGTTCTGCGCGCCGAGGTAGAACTCCGACTGGACCAGCAGGTATTCGCGGTCCGCGCGCGGCAGGCCGGGCGGGTCGATGACGACGGCGCCGAACATGCCGTTGGCGATGTGCAGGGACATCGGCATGGTCGAGCAGTGGTACATCCACACCCCGCTGCGGGTGGCCGTGAAGCGGTACGTCAGTGACGCGCCGGGCTGGATGGTGCGCATCGGCTCGTCCGGTGCCAGCGATCCGGCGTGGAAGTCGACGGAGTGGCCGATGCTCCCGTCGTTGACGAGGGTGATCTCGAAGGTGTCCCCGACCCGGCCGCGCAGCACGGGCCCGGGGGCCGTGCCGTCGAAGGTCCACAGCGTCTGCCGTACGCCGGGGGCGACTTCGGTCTCCGCCTCCTTCACGGTGAGGGTCCGCTTGTGCACCTGGGGGCCGGATCCTCCGGTGGCGGGCGGCAGTTGTGCGTCGCGGGCGGTGAAGCCGTCGGCCGGTTCGGCCATCGGGTCGAAGGCGTCCGCGGCGGAGGCGCCCGTGCCCTCTTCATCCGTGTTCTCGGACGCCGTCCCGCCGTGGTGGTGCGCGGTCTCCTCGCTTCCTTCCGCCGTGGTACCACCGCCACCGGTGACCCGTACCCCGAAGACCATGCCCATCTGCCGGTGTCCGACCACCGAGCACCAGCCGTCCAGGTCCCGGCCGACGACGCCCGCGTCCAGCGTGGCCCGCTTCCCCGGGGCGATCCGGTCGGTGCGGGCGCCGGTCTCCAGTACCAGGTCGTGGGTGTCGGTTCCGGTGTTGTGCAGCTCGATCACCAGGCGGTCGCCGGCGGGCACGTCGACGGAGGCCGGGGAGAAGCGCATGTTCCGTACCGTCACCTCGACCGTGGTCGTGCGGCCGGTCGGCGTCACCTCCCCGCCGTCCGCGCTCGTGGCGGCGGACCGTTCCAGGACCGGCAGCGACCGCACGTCCGCCGCGCCGCCGCCCGCGACGGCCAGCATCACCACGGCGAGCCCGAGGGCCACGCCCCCGAGCACGCGGTGCGGCCGGGCCGGCGCCTCCGGAGGTGCCGGTTCGGCCGTCCCCTTCCGGCGGTTCCGTACGCCCCGTACGACGGTGAGCACCAGCAGGACGAGGAAGTGCAGCAGCATCGCCAGCAGCAGCACCGAGCAGACCACCCGGACCACGGACGGCACCGGCAGCACGCAGAGCAGCAGCGCGGCGTTGGTGACGGTCAGCCGGGCGGGCCAGGCCCGTTCGAGTCCGGCGGTGGCGGCGCGTACGGCCGTGGGGCCGCCGCCCAGGACCACGGGGACGAGAAAGCTGAGGGCGCCGAGCAGCACTTGGGCGATCCAGCCGGCGGCGAGCGGGGCGGTGAGCAGCGACGTGCGCTCCCCCACCGTGATCCAGGACGTCGTGGAGAGGAGGATGCCGGCCAGGCCCAGCAGGGACCCGGCGAGCCAGAGGCCGCCCGCGGCCACCGACCAGGCGGCGAAGGAGCGCGGGGCCTTGGCGCGGGCCTCACGTACCCACGGGATGCCGGCGATCACCAGCCCGGCGGCGTAGCCGACGACACCGGGAGCGGCCAGCGGCGGGGGGCCGAGCAGCGCGGCGGCGACGGCCATGCCGAGCCCGGCGAGCAGCACGGGGAGGGCCCTGCGTCCGGCCCGTTCCGCGCCGTCCGCCACCCGGGTGCGCAGCATCGTCGGCCACAGGGTGATCAGCGTTCCGGCCACGGTGAGGCCGATCCAGCCGAGCAGGTTGATCAGCTCGTGCGCGAGCAGCAGCCGTTCGGGGAGGTCACCGGCGAGGTCACCGCGGGCCATGACGACGCCCAGCGCGGCGCCCGCGGGCAGCAGGGCGGCGGCGGCCGTGTAGTAGCGCACAGCCATGGAGAACCGGCCGGGCAGGGCCCGCCGCAGCAGTCGTACCAGCCACACGGCGTGCGCGGTGACGGCGGCCGCGACCAGGCAGCCGCCGACGAGCACGGCGGGCCACCGGTCGGTGTACCTGCCACCGATGACGGCGACGGCCCCGGCGTTCAGGCAGACCAGCCGCAGCGCGGCGGGGGCGCCCCGGTTCGCCTCCGGCAGCCGGAGCACGGAGGCGGCGAAGTGCCCCGACCAGATGACGACGGCGTTGGTGACCGCCCCGAGCAGCAGGGTGTGGACGAGCAGCCAGAAGGCGTGCGGCAGGAAGTGGTGGGCGCTCCCGGCCACGGCGAACAGCGCGAGCCAGGCCACCACGACGGCGTTCACGCCGAGGTGCCACAGGGCGCGCGGTGACCGTCCGGGCGGCTTCGGGGCGGGGCCGTTCGCCGTGGGGGAGGAGAGCTGCGTGGTCACCGGGGGTTCCTCGGGTCGGCGGGGGTGGAGGCGGCAGGAGTGGCGGAAGCGGAGGCGGCGGAGGCGGTGCGTCGGGTGGCGGTCACCGAGGCGGTCGCCGCCGTCAGGACGAACAGCAGGACCGCGGCGATGTCGAGCGCCCCGCCGAGCTGCCAGGCCCCCCGGACGTCCCGCAGGTCGCCGACCACCACGCGCAGGGCGAGGGAGCCGTGCAGCAGCCAGGCGGCCGCCGCGAGCCCGGGGTGGTAGGGCAGGGGGCGGCGCAGGACGGCGGGCAGGATCACCGGGGCGTGCGCCATGATCATCGACATCACGAAGCCGAGGAACACGGCGTGCACCACGGCGTCGTAGCGGCTCCCCTCGGCGACCGGGCCGCCCAGCAGCCACAGGGCGCCGGCGAGGCCCAGCCACGTGTACCCGGCGAGCAGGCACGCGGCGGAGAAGCGGGGCAGTCCCGTGGCGTGCAGCAGCCGGCGGGCGACGTCGTGCACGACGAGCCAGGCGACCAGCGCGAGCAGGGCCCCGCCGAGCAGGAGCGTGCCGGTGGCCGGCCACATCAGGGTGGTGACGACGCCGGTGACGACGGCGCCGACGCAGGCCAGGAAAGCCGGTTCCGCACGGGGTGCCAGGAGGGCCACCCGGGCGAGCTCCAGCCGCTCGCCCGCGATGGTCAGCACGAGGAACGCGACCAGCCAGGGCAGCAGGCGCGGGACGTCGAGACCGCCCAGCCACAGCAGTGCCGCGCCGAGCGCCGACACGGCGCCCGCCGCCTGGGCGAGCAGGGCGGCGCCCGGCTGCCGCCGCCAGAACCGCACGTACAGCGCGGTCAGTACGGCGGCCCCGGCGGCCAGCAGCAGCCTTGGGACGGCCAGGTCCACGGGGGTGAGCAACAGCAGGCCCCCGGCGCCGAGCGCGGCGGGGGCGAGGTAGGGCCACCGCCCGCCCAGGGCGACGGCGCGTTCCAGCGCCACCAGCGTGCCGGCGAAGCCGAGGACCAGCAGCACCCCGTGCACCTGGGGCAGACGGTCGCTCGTGACCGGCGCGGGGAGCCCGAGCAGAACGAGGGCGGCGTCGAGACCGGCGAGCAGGCAGACACCGGCGGCCAGCAACAGGGGCGCGCGACGTATGCCCGCGCGCCGGGCGGCCGGGGCGACGGGGGTCACGGAGGTCACAGGGTCTCCCCGGCCTCGACGCCGCTCCGCCGGCCGGGGGCGGCGTCCGGCGCGGGGTCGGCGCCCGACGGTGCCCCGGCACCCGGAGCGGGACCACTGTCCGGCACGGGACTGGCGTCCGGCTCAGGGCCGGCATCGGGCGCAGGGCCGGTATCCGGCACGGGACCACTGTCCGGCACAGGACTGGCGTCCGGCACGGGACCGCTGCCCGGTACGGGGCCGGCATCCGACGGGGCTCCGTCGCCCTGCACGGGACCGCCACCCGGCGCAGGCGCCGTGTCCAGGTGGAGGCGGCAGGCGTCCGGTTCGGCGAAGGGCAGGAGGGCGATCTCCTGGGAGTCCTCGCCCAGGGCGCCGAGGGCGGCCCGGGCCAGTCCTTCGTGGACGCCGCAGATGACGCCGGGATGCTCGCGGGCCGTCTCGACGAAGGGGCAGCGCGGCAGCCGGACTTCGCGCGCCTCCGCGTCGGCCTCCGGGGCGAAGCCGATCTCCCCGAGAAGGTCCAGCAGCCGTTCCCGCGCCTCCCTCGGATCCGCCGACGGCTCCTGCCCGTCGGTCAGGACCCGTCCCCAGTCCTCGCCCGCGGCGAGGGCCTCCCCGCGCGGATCGGCGCTGGTACGGGCGATCCGCGCGGCCAGTACGGCGGCGAGCCCCGCGTACTCCCGTGCGGGGGACTCCTGCGGCGGGCGGGCCCGGTAGCGCCAGGCGGGACGGCCGCGCCCGGCGGGGGCGGACCGCTCACGGGCGGCCAGCCCGTCGTCCACCAGGGCGTCCAGGTGCTCGCGGACGGTGTTGACGTGCAGCGCGCACACCTGGGCGAGCGCGGTGGCGGTGACGGAACCGGACTGTCCGCGCAGGTACTGCAGGACACCGCTCCGCTGCCGGGACAGCGGAACGCGGTGCGCTCCGCTGCCGGGAAGCGGGCCGTTATTTTCCACGGTCATGTCCGTACTATATTGCAGGCATCGGCCCGCACCGCTCGGACGGGTCGTCGACGGCTGGAAGGAACGGCCCCTGATGAGCACTCTGACCCTCGCATCGGACCCCGAGGACGCGGCGGCCGTCGAAGCCGTCGAGGCGCATCACGCCCAGCTGGCCGGTGAGCTGGCCGGACGGGTGGCCATGCTGGTCGCCGCGGCGGACCGCGACCCGGCCGCGGCCGACGAGGTCCGCGCCGGACTGGTCGCCTTCTGCGACCGGGACCTGCTCCCGCACGCGGTCGCCGAGGAGGGCACCCTCTACACCGCCGCCCGCGACCTGCCCGAGGCCCGCCTCCTCATCGACGGCATGCTCGCCGAACACCGCAGGCTGACCGCCCTGGTCGACGCGGTGCGCGAGGCGGACTCCGCCGTACGGGCGGCGGCCGACGGCCGGGCCCTCCAGGTCCTGTTCGAGGAGCACCTGGCCAAGGAGAACGACCTCGTCCTGCCGCTGCTCGCCGGCGCCCCGGACATCTCACTGGCCGACCTGCTGGGCGGCATGCGCGAACTGCTCGGTGGCGGTGGGGAGTCCGCGGAGGGAGCCGCGGGCGGCGGCTGCGGCGGCACCTGCGGCTGCGGCGGACCGGACGACGTGGAGGTGCCCGAACTCGACGTCCGGGACGTCCCGCACGCCCTGCGGCACGCCACGGTCTTCGGCGCGCTCGGTGCCGTACCGGCAGGGCGGGCCATGGTGCTCGTGGCACCGCACGACCCGCTGCCGCTGCTGCGGCAGATCGAGGACCGGTACCCCGGTGTCTTCGCGGTGGAGTACCGGCAGCGCGGCCCGGAGGCGTGGCGCCTGCTGCTCACCCACCGCTGAACCCGCGCCGAACTTCCTTGCCGGCCCCGGACGTTCCGGGTTTCATCCGCCCGTTCGGGGCCAGTCGGAAAGCATGTCCCCTCGCTATCGCACTGGTTCCAACTCCGCGGGGACGGTCGTCGCGGTGATCGCGGACATCATGGCCGTCATCCTCGGACTCTGGATTCTGATGTACCTGCTGGACGCCAACCGGGGCAACGACCTGGTGCGGTTCGTCCACGACGCGGCCGACTGGCTGGCCGCCTGGTCGCGCGACCTGTTCACCTTCGACGAGGAATGGGCCAGGGTCGTCGCCGGTTACGGACTCGCCGCCGTCGTCTACCTGTTCATCGGCCACGCCGTCGCCGGCCGCCTGCGCCGCTACTGAGGCGGCCGTCCGGCCGGCTCAGGTGAGCGGACAGCAGTCCGGGTCCAGGCCCCTGGGCAGCAGGTCGCCGCCGAACACCGCGCAGGTGGCCTCGTGGCCGCCGAGGGCGGCGACCGCCAGCAGCAGTGAGCCGGCGGTCCAGGTGGTCAGTTCGCGCGGCCAGACCGCGTCGTCGTCGAAGACGTAGCCCGTCCAGTACAGGCCCGTCTCCGGATCACGCAGGTGCTGGATCGACTGGAGCACCTCCAGCGCGCGGTCGGACTCGCCCATCGCCCAGAGCGCCAGGGCGAGTTCGGCCGACTCGCCGCCGGTCACCCATGGGTTGGGCACCACACAGCGCACCCCGAGTCCGGGGACGACGAAACGCTCCCAGCCCTCCTCGATACGGGCCTTGGCCTCCGCGCCGGTGAGCGCGCCGCCGAGCACCGGGTAGTACCAGTCCATGGAGTAGCGGTCCTTGTCGAGGAACCGCTCCGGGTGGTGCCGGATCGCGTGCCGCAGCGCGCCCGCCGCCAACTCCCAGTCCGGCTGCGGCTCCTCGCGCTGCTCGGCGATGGCCAGCGCGCAGCGCAGCGCGTGGTGGACGGAGGAGGAGCCGGTGAGCAGCGCGTCCGCGGTGGGCGTGCCGTCGTCGTCGCGCCGCCAGCCGATCTGCCCGCCGGGCTGCTGCAGCCGCAGCACGAACTCCACCGCCGCGTACACCACGGGCCACATGCGGTCCAGGAACGTGTCGTCGCCGGTGGAGAGGTAGTGGTGCCACACCCCGACCGCGACGTAGGCGACGAAGTTGGTCTCCCGGCCCCGGTCGGTGACGTCGAGCGGGTCGCCGTCGGCGTAGGCCGCGTACCAGGAGCCGTCCGCCACCTGGTGCCGGGCCAGCCACCGGTAGGCCCGTTCGGCGGCGGCGTGCTCGCCCGCCGTGTCGAGGGCCATCGCGGCCTCGACGTGGTCCCACGGGTCGAGGTGGTGCCCCCGGAACCAGGGGATCGCCCCGTCCTCCCGCTGTACGGCGAGGATGCCGGCGACGGTCGCGGCGGCCTGGCCTGCGGTCAGGACCCCGGGCAGGACCAGGTGTTCGGTCCGGGGGGTCGTCACGTGACGTCCGCCTCGGCCCCGGCCCCGGCCGCGGTGCGCGGCAGGTGCGGCTTGGTCGCGTACGCCACGAAGCTCTTGCCGATCAGCGGGTTCAGCGCCCGCTCCGTGACCCGGGTGGCCAGCGGCTTCTTCATGATGTCCCAGACCAGCAGCTTGTGGTACGCCCGTACCGGCAGCGCCTTGGCGTTGTCCACGCCGAACGCGCACTTCAGCCACCAGTACGGCGAGTGCAGCGCGTGCGCGTGATGGGTGCCGTACGGGCGCAGGCCCGCCCCGCGGATCTTCGCGAGCAGTTCGTCCGCCTTGTAGATGCGGATGTGGCCGCCCTCGACCTCGTGGTAGGCGTCGGACAGCGTCCAGCACACCTTCTCCGGGCCGTAGCGCGGCACGGTGATGGCGATCCGGCCGCCGGGCTTGAGCACGCGCACCATCTCGGCGAGGACGCCCTTGTCGTCGGGGATGTGCTCCATCACCTCGGAGATGATGACGACGTCGAAGGACTCGTCGGGGAAGGGCAGGGCGAGGGCGTCGCCCTCCATGGCGGTGGCGGTGGCCCCGGCGGGCGCCTCCCCGGCCTCCTTCATCGCCGCGAACCACTTGGCGACCTCGCGGATCTCCTCGCCGTTCCGGTCCAGCGCCACGACCTGGGCGCCGCGCCGGTAGCACTCGAAGGCGTGCCGGCCGGCCCCGCATCCGAGGTCCAGGACGCGGTCGCCCGGGGCGAGCGGGAACCGGGAGAAGTCGACGGTCAGCACGTGGCCCTGCTTTCGCGGTCGAAGGTGTCGGCTGCGGGCACGGACACGGCGGCGGCCGTGTCCGCGGAGGTGTCGGGAGCGGCGTCCCCGGCGACCGGGGCGTCGGCGGCCCCGGTCGCGGCACGGTCCGCGGGCCGGGTCCCGGAGCGGGCGGCGGCCCGGGCACCGGGGCGGGCGGCGCCCGTGTCCCGGCCCGCACCCGCCATCGCCTCGCGGTAGCGGGCCACCGTGCCCTGGGCCGCACGCGCCCAGGTGAAGCGGGCCAGCACCCGCTCCCGTCCGGCCGCCCCGAGCCGGGCGCGCAGTTCCGGGTCGCCGAGCAGCCGGGTCAGCGCGGCGGCCAGCGCCCCCGCGTCGCCGGGCGGTACGGCCAGACACGTCTCCCCGTCACGGCCGGCCACCTCGGGGATCGCCCCGCCGGTGGTGGCGACCAGCGGGGTGCCCGTGGCCATGGCCTCGGCGGCCGGCAGGGAGAAGCCCTCGTAGAGCGACGGCACGCAGGCGACCTGTGCCGACCGCACCAGGTCGACGAGTTCGGCGTCCGAGATGCCCTTGACGAACTCGACGGCGCCTTCGAGGCCGTACCGCTCCATCGCCTGCGCGACGGGCCCCTCCACGGGCCGCTTGCCGACCACGACGAGGTGGGCGTCGGGCTGTTCGGCCCGCACCTTCGCCAGCGCCTCGACGAGGAAGACCAGGCCCTTCAGCGGCACGTCGGCGCTGGAGGTGGTGACGATCCGGCCCGGGACGACCGCGACGGACGGGTCCGGGGAGAACAGGTCGGTGTCGGCGCCGATGTGGACGACGTGGACCCTGTCCCGCCGTACGCCGAGATCGTCGACGATCTCCTGGCGGGAGCTGCCGGAGACGGTGAGCACGGACGGCAGGCGGCGCGCCACCCTCTTCTGCATGCGCGTGAAGGCGTACCAGCGGCGCACCGAGTAGCGCCGCTGCCAGTTCTCGGCGGCGTCCAGCTCCAGGCGCCGGTCGACGGTGATGGGGTGGTGGATGGTGGTCACCAGGGGGGCGCCGAGATCGCCGAGCAGGCCGTAGCCGAGGGTCTGGTTGTCGTGGACGACGTCGAAGTCGCCGCGCCGGGCGCGCAGATGGCGGCGGGCGCGCAGGGAGAACGTCAGCGGCTCGGGGAAGCCGCCGGTCCACATCGTGCCGACCTCGAGCGCGTCGATCCAGTCCCGGTACTCGCCGCGCTTCGGGGTGCGGAAGGGGTCCGGCTGGCGGTAGAGGTCGAGGCTGGGCAGTTCGGTGAGGACGGGTCCGTCGCAGGCCTCGTCGTGGATCTCGTCGAGGACCGGGTACGGCTGGGCGCCGATGACCTCGACGCGGTGTCCGAGGCGGGCGAGTTCGCGGGAGAGGTGGCGTACGTAGACGCCCTGCCCGCCGCAGAACGGGTTTCCCTTGTAGGTGAGGAGTGCGATGCGGAGCGGTCGCAAGCCGTCGGATGCGGGCCCCCGCGAGGACCCGGCCTGACTGGCCTCAGCGGTCACTCTGGGCCCCCTTCTCCCTGCACTGTCCCGCGACATTACGACGGGACGCTGATCTAGAACAAGTTTCAGAGTTGATCGTTCGGAGGATCTGAATCTACCGGCAGGTAGGGGCACCGGGAGCGGTGGATCAGGTGATTCACGCCACGACGGACGGCATGCCATGCTGTCTGATCATCCACCCTCACCGACTGTCACGGACGGGACCCATGCCTACGGAAGCCAACAGGGACGAGGCGGCCAGGGCAGCCAGGGCAGCCACGGCGGACAAGGCGGGCAAGGCGGCGGCGGAAGCCGGCACCGCGCGGCCCGCCCCGGCCGCACCGCTCACCGAGCGCCAGGAGGCGCGCCGGCGCCGCATCCTGCGGGCGTGCGCGCAGCTGGCCGGCCGGGGCGGGTTCGACGCGGTGCAGATGCGTGAGGTCGCGGAGTCCTCCCAGGTGGCGCTCGGGACGCTGTACCGCTACTTCCCGTCCAAGATCCACCTCCTGGTCGCCACCATGCAGGACCAGCTGGAGACCCTGCACGGCACGCTGCGGAAGAAACCGCCGGCCGGCGCGACCCCGGCCGAGCGGGTCGCGGAGACCCTGATGCGGGCCTTCCGCGCGCTCCAGCGGGAGCCGCACCTGGCCGACGCGATGGTGCGCGCCCTGACGTTCGCGGACCGCGGTGTGAGTCCGGAGGTCGACCAGGTCTCCCGGCAGACCACGAGGATCATCCTGGACGCCATGGAGCTCACCGATCCCACGCCCGAGCAGCTCTCGGCCGTCCGGGTCATCGAGCACACCTGGCACTCGGCCCTGATCACCTGGCTCTCGGGCCGCGCCTCCATCGCCCAGGTCAAGACGGACATAGAGACGGTGTGCCGCCTGATGGACCTGACGGCCCTGGAGGCGGCGGACGCCCGCTGAGCCGTCGGGGCCACTCCCCTTTCCGGGGGTGCGGGTGCGGCGCGCGTCCCACGGTTGACGTGACCCCGCTCACCGAAGCCACCCCTGGCCCCTTCCCTACGGGCGGGTAGAGTGTCGGCGTCGTCATCACACCGTACGGGGGGAAGCCGGTGCAATTCCGGCGCTGACCCTTCCCCAAGTCTCGGCTTCGCTCGACCCGGGGAGACCCCTCTCGTGAACCGCCCGCCGAGGCGGTGAGCCGGACTGCCCCGCACGGTTCATGACCGGCTCACGTGCCCGGCGGACCCGCCGGCGCACCGGCACCGTCGAGGTATACGGAGCCGAGCCGCCGGGGTGTCCCGCGCTGCCCGGCTCCCCCGCAGGGAAGAAGGCACCCGCCGATCATGAATGTTCGCCGCAGCGCAGCGGTCCTGGCCGCCGTCGCCGTGATCGGCGCCGCCACCCCGGCCGCCGCCGACACCACCCCCTCCCCGTCGCCGTCCAAGGCGCTCCCCTCCGCCCTGTACGGCGACGGCGACCCGCAGTACGACGGCGTCTGGCGCCAGTCACTCGCCCTGCTCGCCCAGCACACGGTCGGCGTCGAGCCGCCGAAGGCGGCCGTCGACTGGCTCACCGGCCAGCAGTGCGCCGACGGCTCCTTCGCCCCGTACCGCGCCGACACCGCCGCGGCGTGCGACGCGAAGACGATGGTCGACACCAACCAGACCGCCGCCGCCGTCCAGGCCCTCGCCGCGCTCGGCGGCCACGACGACGTCACCGGGAAGGCCGTCGGCTGGCTGAAGTCCGTGCAGAACAAGGACGGCGGCTGGGGCTACACGGCGGGCGGCGCCAGCGACACCAACTCCACCTCCGTCGTCGTCGGCGCGCTCGCGGCCGCCGGTGAGAAGCCGGCCGAGGTGAAGAAGGACGGCAAGTCCCCCTACGACGCCCTGCTGACGCTGGCGCTGCCCTGCGAGGGCGACGGCGCGGGCGCGTTCGCCTTCCAGCCGGACAAGAAGGGTGAGCTGGTCGCCAACGCGGACGCGACGGCGGCGGGCGTGCTCGGCTCGCTCGGCGCGGGCCTGGCCGCCGGGCCCGGCAAGGGCGGTTCCGGGGAAGCGGCGTGCGAGAAGGCCGACGGCCCCGAGCAGGCCGCCGCCAACGGTGCCGCCTATCTCACCGACGCCCTCGCCGAGAACGGTCACCTCACCTCCGCCCTGGCCGGTGCCGAGGACCAGCCCGACTACGGCAACACCGCCGACGCGGTGGTCGCGCTCGCCGCGCAGGGCGCCGGCGAGCAGGCCGCGAAGTCCCTGACCTGGCTGGAGAAGAACGCCGCCGACTGGGCGGCGCAGAGCGGCCCCGCCGCCTACGCCCAGCTCGTCTTCGCCGCCCACGCGACCGGCGCCGACCCGCGCGACTTCGGCGGCGCGGACCTGGTGAAGCAGTTGGGCGCGACGGGCCCGGCCGCCGAGAAGACCCTGGAGGCCAAGGCGGACGAGAAGAAGGAGAAGGAGGAGTCCGACTCCGGCTCCGGCCTCGGTGTCTGGTGGTTCGTCGGCGTCTGCCTGGTCGCCGGCATCGGCATCGGCTTCCTGATCAGCGGCCGCGGGAAGCGGCAGCCGTGATCCGCCGGGCCACCGTGCTGTTCCTGGCCGCGCTCCTGCCCCTGCTGGCGGGAGCGGGCCGGGCGGACGCCGTCGGCTACCGCTACTGGTCGTTCTGGGAGCAGGACGGCACGGCATGGACGTACGCCACCCAGGGCCCGTCCCTCGCCCGCCCGGCCGACGGCGACGTCCACGGCTTCCGCTTCTCCGTCAGCGAGAACTCCGCCGACGCAGCGCAGCCGCGCGGCACCGCCGACTTCGACACCATCTGCGCGAAGACCCCGGCGGCCGACGGCAGGAAACGCGTGGCCCTGGTCATCGACTTCGGCACCCCCGCCGACGCCCCGTCCGGCGAGACCCCGCCGGCCGGCCGCACGGCCTGCGCCCGGGTCCCCGAGGACGCCACCACGGCCGAGGCCCTGGCCTCGGTGGCCGAGCCCCTCCGCTACGACACCAACGCCCTGCTCTGCGCGATAGCGGGCTACCCGGAGAAGGGCTGCGGAGAACAGGTCTCGACGGAGGAGAAGGCCCCCGCCCCCACCGAGGAGAAGCCCGAGCCGGACGACTCGGACGGCCCGTCGATCGGCCTACTGGCCGGAATCGCTGTTGTCGCATTCCTCGGAACAGCAGCCCTGTGGCAGGCCCGCCGCCGTGCGTCGTGACTGTGAACACGACTGCCCACCCGACTGTGGGCAGTCGTGCCGCTGGGGCGGCACGGGTGGGCGATGGGGGTCCCCCCGCTCATGGGGGTCCCCCCGCTCATGGGGGTCCCCCCGCTCATGGGGGTCCCCCCGCTCATGGGGGTCCCCCCGCTCGAGCGAAGCCGAGAGTGGGGGAGGAGCCGAGAGTGGGGGAGGCACCCGGCAAACGCCGGTGGAGCAGCCCACCCCCGCCCAGCGCCAGCACCGGCACCAGCACCGCACCCCCCACCTCCACCCCGGCGCCTGGTGGCTCTGGTCCCTCTCCCTCGGCACCGCCGCCACCCGCACCACCAACCCCCTCCTCCTCACCCTCCTCATCACCGTCTCCGCCTACGTCGTGGCGGCCCGCCGCCCCCACACCCCCTGGTCCCGCTCCTACGGCGCCTTCCTCAAACTCGCCCTCGCCGTCGTCCTCGTCCGCCTCGCCTTCGCCGTGATCCTCGGCTCCCCCATCCCCGGCACCCACACCCTCGTCCACCTCCCCGAAGTCCCCCTCCCCCACTGGGCCCAGGGCATCCGTCTCGGCGGCAAGGTCACCGCGGAGGCCCTCACCTTCGCCCTGTACGACGCCCTCCGCCTCGCCACCCTCCTCGTCTGCGTGGGCGCCGCGAACGCCCTCGCCAACCCCTCCCGCCTCCTCAAGTCCCTCCCCGGCGCCCTGTACGAACTCGGCGTGGCCGTCGTCGTCGCCCTCACCTTCGCGCCCCACCTCGTCGCCGACGTCCGGCGGCTGCGCGCCGCCCGCCGGCTGCGGGGCCGGCCCGACAAGGGGCTTCGCGGCCTGCTCCAGGTCGGACTCCCGGTCCTGGAGGGCGCGTTGGAGCGTTCGGTCGCCCTCGCCGCCGCGATGGACGCGCGCGGATACGGCCGTACCGCCGACGTACCTCCCGCCGTCCGCCGTACCACTGCCGCCCTCACCCTCGGCGGTCTGCTCGGCGTCTGCGCCGGGACGTACGGGCTGCTCACCGCCGAGGGCGGCACCTACGGCCTGCCCGTCCTCCTCGCCGGTGTCGCCGCCGCCCTCGCGGGCCTGTGGCTCGGCGGCCGGCGCACCCTGCGCACCCGCTACCGCCCGGACCTCTGGGACACCAGGGCCTGGCTGGTCACGGCGTCCGGAGTCGCCGTGGCGGCCCTCCTGACCCTCGCCGCCTCCCGCGACCCCGCGGCCCTGCACCCCGGCGTGGTCCCGCTCGTCGCGCCCACGCTGCCCCTGTGGCCGGCGGCGGCCGTCCTGATCGGCCTGCTCCCCGCCTTCCTCACCCCCGCCCCCGAGGCGGCCACGGACACCCGCAAGGAGCCGACGACGTGATCCGCTTCGAGAACGTGTCGGTGACGTACGACGGAGCGGCCGAACCTGCCGTCCAGGGCGTCGACTTCGAGGTTCCCGAGGGCGAACTGGTCCTCCTCGTCGGCCCGTCCGGCGTCGGCAAGTCGACGGTCCTGGGCGCGGTGAGCGGCCTGGTCCCGCACTTCACCGGCGGCACCCTGCACGGCAGGGTCACGGTCGCCGGCCGCGACACCCGTACCCACAAGCCGCGCGAACTCGCCGACGTGGTGGGCACGGTGGGCCAGGACCCGCTCTCCCACTTCGTGACGGACACGGTGGAGGAGGAACTCGCCTACGGCATGGAGTCGCTGGGCCTCCCCCCGGCCGTGATGCGCCGCAGGGTGGAGGAGACCCTGGACCTCCTCGGCCTCGCCGGCCTCCGCGACCGCCCCATCGCCACCCTCTCCGGCGGCCAGCGGCAGCGCGTGGCGATCGGCTCGGTCCTCACCCCGCACCCCCGGGTCCTGGTCCTCGACGAGCCGACCTCCGCGCTCGACCCCGCGGCGGCCGAGGAGGTCCTCGCGGTCCTCCAGCGCCTGGTCCACGACCTCGGCACCACCGTCCTCATGGCCGAGCACCGCCTGGAACGCGTCATCCAGTACGCCGACCAGGTGGCGCTGCTGCCGGGCCCCGGCGAGCGGCCGTGGCTCGGCACCCCGCCGGAGGTGATGGCGGTCTCCCCCGTCCACCCGCCGGTGGTCGGCCTGGGCCACCTGGCCGGCTGGTCCCCCCTCCCCCTGACGGTCCGCGACGCCCGGCGCAGGGCGGGCCCGCTGCGCGACCGCCTCGCCGGCAGGCGACCTCCCGCCCATGAGCCCGCGCCGAAGCCGGCCCCTGCCCCCCGGCGCCTGTTCCCGCGCGGGAGGCCCGGCACCCCGGCCCCCGCCCCCGTGGCCGAGGTCCGCTCCCTGGCGGTGCGCCGCGACCGCGTCCAGGCCCTGCGCGGGGTCGACCTGACCGTCGCCCCCGGCGAGACGATCGCCCTCATGGGCCGCAACGGCGCCGGGAAGTCGACGCTGCTCAGCGCGCTCGTGGGTCTGGTCGCCCCCTCCTCGGGCTCGGTCCGCACCGGCGACGCGGTCCCCCACCGCACCCGCCCCCGCGACCTGGTCCGCCGCGTCGGCCTGGTCCCGCAGGAACCCCGCGACCTCCTGTACGCCGACACGGTCGCGGCGGAGTGCGCGGCCGCCGACGGGGACGCGGGCGCCGAGCCGGGCACCTGCCGCGCCCTGCTGACCGAGCTGCTCCCCTCGGTGGCCGACGGCACCCACCCCCGCGACCTGTCCGAGGGCCAGCGCCTGACCCTCGCCCTCGCGGTCGTCCTGACCGCCCGCCCGCCCCTGCTCCTCCTCGACGAGCCGACCCGCGGCCTGGACTACGCGGCGAAGGCCCGCCTGGTGACGGCCCTGCGCGGACTGGCCGCCGAGGGCCACGCGATCGTCCTGGCCACGCACGACGTGGAACTGGCGGCGGAACTCGCCCACCGGGTGGTGCTGCTCGCCGAGGGCGAGGTGATCGCGGACGGCCCGGCGGCGGAGGTGGTCGTGGCGTCCCCGTCCTTCGCCCCGCAGGTGGCGAAGATCCTCGCCCCGCAGCACTGGCTCACGGTCTCCCAGGTCCGGGAGGCCCTGCGATGACCGCCGCCCGCAGCACGCACCCGCAGCGCCGGACCCGGGCCGTCCGTCTGGGCCCCCGTTCCTGGGCGGCCCTCGCCCTGGTGAGCGCGGTGGGCGTGGCGGGCGTCGGCTGGCCCTTCCTCGCCCCGCCCGACTCCTCCGTGAACGCCCACGCCCAGGACGCGCCGTGGCTCTTCGCCGGCCTCCTCGTCCTGCTGGTGGCGGTCGTGGGGGCGACGATCTCGGAGTCGGGCCTGGGCCCGAAGGCGGTGGCGATGCTCGGCGTCCTCGCGGCGACGGGCGCGGCCCTGCGCCCCATCGGCGCGGGCACGGCCGGCCTGGAGCCCATGTTCTTCCTCATGGTCCTCAGCGGCCGGGTCCTCGGCCCCGGCTTCGGCTTCGTCCTCGGCTCGGTGACGATGTTCGCGTCCGCCCTGCTCACCGGCGGGGTGGGCCCCTGGCTGCCGTTCCAGATGCTGTCGATGGGCTGGTTCACGATGGGCGCGGCCCTGCTGCCGGGCGCCGGCCGGCTGCGCGGGCGCGCGGAGCTCTGCCTGCTCGCGGTGTACGGCTTCCTGGCGGCCTTCGCCTACGGCACGGTGATGAACATGGCGGGCTGGCCCTTCATGTCGGCCCTGGCCTCGAACATCTCCTTCGACCCGGACGCGCCGCTCCCCGCCAACCTGGCCCGTTTCCTGGCGTACTGCCTGGCGACGTCCCTCGGCTGGGACCTGGGCCGGGCCCTGGTCACGGTCGCCCTGACCCTCACCCTCGGCACCCCGGTCCTGAAGGCCCTGCGCCGCGCCACCCGGCGTGCGGCCTTCGAGGCGCCGGTCACATTCGGGGAGACCCCTCGGTGAGCGGCCGCTCGCGCCCGGTGAACGAGTGGGTGAAGGACCCCACATGAGCCGGGTCACATACGAAGCGGGACCGTAGCCGGGCTCCCCGCGAACGCTCCCGCGCACACCCCCCTGCCCCACCCCTCACTGCGACCACGCTTAGTAAAAGGGACCTTTGCGGGCAATCGCGAGATTTGTTTCCGTGGAGCGGTCGCCAGGCGCCGACGTCCCCCAGGGGTCGCGGCGCCGCCCCATGCCCCCGCCGCACGGCATCCGTACGGCACCGGGCGTACGGCGACCTCCCTGTTCCCGACCGAAAGGCCGCCTGTGTCCGCCGCTTCCCTCCTCCGCACCGTCACCGCCCCGAAGAAGGCCCTCGCAGGCGCCGCCCTCGCGGCCGCCGCCTGCGGCACCCTGATCGCCGCCGCGCCCGCCCAGGCCGCGACGACGAGCGCCTCCTCGGCCCAGGCGACCGCGCAGAAGATGATCGGCGACCCGGCCGAGTTCCAGTGCTTCTCGAAGATCGTCCAGCACGAGAGCAGCTGGAACCCCACCGCCACCAACGCCTCCAGCGGCGCCTACGGCCTGGTCCAGGCCCTGCCCGCCTCCAAGATGGCCTCGGCCGGCTCCGACTGGAAGACCAACCCCGCCACCCAGATCAAGTGGGGCCTGGACTACATGAAGAGCCGCTACGGCAGCGCCTGCGACGCCTGGTCCTTCTGGCAGACCAACCACTGGTACTGACGGCACCGCACCCCCCCCATACCGAAGGCGGCGACCCCACGATCCCCGGGGCCGCCGCCTTTGTCCGTCTCCGGATCATGCGGCACCCCCGACCGGGCGGGAACTCAACCGAGGACGAACGGAATCCTCTCGGCGAGGCCGCCCAGTACGGTCCTCTCCCCGGCGGTCGCCGTACGGCGTCCCGTACCGAGCAGGAGCACGTCCGCGTCGGGGAGTTCGCCGGGGAACGCGGCGCCGGCGATCTTCTCCAGGGCCGCGCGGGCCACCGCGAGGGTCGCGGCGGGGGGCTGGGGGGCCGAGGGGAGGTGGGCGATCAGGTCCAGGTGGTGCAGGGTCCATTCCAGGACGTATGCGGAAAGGTAGTCGCCGACGGTCAGGACCTTGTCCCGGGTGCTGACGCGGGCCGCCGGGTCGGCCAGTCCGGCGGCACGGGCGGCCGCGGCGAGCAGGGCGGTCCAGGAGTGCGAGAAGGGGGTCATCGCGGCCGACCGGTGGTCGTCCAGGTCAGGAAGGCACTGCTGTGGGTGGACTTACGCCGGTTGGTCTCCATGGCTTTCCTCCGTCATGCGCCGGATCGGCTCCGCCGGTTCTCTGAGCGAGAGTGCGACAGCCCGCAGATGATCACAACGGAGCCGCGGTGACCGACACCGGTGAAGAAGCGAGTGGCCCGATGGTCACTTCGCCGCAACGGTCACGCGACTCCGTATACCCGCCCCAGCGGTGAACGCCCCGCCCGGTTCCCCGTCCATGTGGTCGGGCCCCGGCGCCTCAGTGCTCGCAGAGGGAGAACTCCCGCTCGTAGAGCTGCTCGTTGTGCTCGGCGACGAAGAACTTGCGTTCGTGCATGAGCTGTTCGCGGTACTCCTTCGCCTGCTCCAGCGTCATGGTCGACGTGTCGGCCCAGGGCTGCTGCGGCGGTATGTCGGAGGTCGAGACGATCGTCTCCGAGGGGTCGACGAGGAAGAACGCGAGGATCTTGCGGTGTCCCGGGCGGGTGGGGTCCTCGAGCCGGAACGGGCTGACGCGGTGCTGGAGGATGTTCGGGAAGGCCAGGCAGCGGCCCGCCGGGGTCGCCGCCGATCCCAGCACCTGGTTCAGCGCGTCCTCGTTCTCCAGGCCGTAGACGTCACGCATCCCGTTGTCGTCGTTCTGCTCGTAGTCCGGGTCGTCGAGTGCCGCCCGGAAGCTCAGCCGGCTCTCGGTGATGTTCTCGCTGTCCCAGTAGTAGATGCCGGTGGAGACGATCCGCTCGTTCATCATCCCCTCGACGTGCCAGGAGCCGCCCGCGTACTCGGGCTTGTCCGGGGTGAGCCGGATGGTGGCGAGCTTGACGATGACCTGGAGCCGGCGGCCGCGCAGATCGACCCGGACGGTCTCGTCGGGCGACTCGGGCGGGGTGAAGACCGGGGCGTCGGGAACGACCGGGCGGCGGTTCTCCCACCAGTCGTCCTGCGCCGCCTCCCACGCGTAGAAGGCTTCCTCGAACGCCGCGTCGTCGCTGTAGTCGGACTTCCGCGGCTCCTGCGGCTCGGAGTCGTACCAGCCGTAGGGGTCCGGCTCGATCCGCAGCGGCCTCGGACAGCGCAGCCCGGTGAGCACGTTCTCCCACAGCGGGAGGAAACGCGCGAACAACTCCGGCAGCACGGCGGCCAGTTCGCGGTGCCGTTCGGGGTGGACGTTGTTGACGTACGAGCGGAAGGCGACGGCGCCGTCGTCACTGACGTCGACGTCGGTGGGCAGCCACTGGAACTTCTCCGAGAACTCGTGCTTCGAGAAGCTTCCCGTCGGGTTGCGCCATGCCTCCTCGGGCGCCCCGCTCACCTCCCTGACCAGGCAGAACAGCGAGGGATGGACGAGGTCGAGCACCTGCCCGCCGGAGCCGGGGTGCCAGTCCAGCTCCGCCTCGGGAACGTCCTCCAGCACCCGGACCGCCTCCCGCAGCCGGGCCCTGAGCCCGTCGTCGACCAGGGTGTCCGACTGCCACACCCCGTCGACGGCGGACACCTCGGCACCGGTCCGCTCGTCCCGCAGCCCGGCGTAGTGACGCAACTCGTCCAGCACGTAGCGCACCTGGGCCTCGGTGAGCCCCTGCTCGACCGCTTCCCGCGCCCACCGGGCGGCGATGCCGGCGTCGTTCATCTTGTCGAACCACCCCGGCTTCTCCCGCAGATGCGCGCTGCACCGGATCATCTCGAGCTCGCGCAGCGTTCGAGGGGGCGCGTACAGCATGGAGGTGTGAAAGGGCAGCGGGAAAGCGGACAGGTCGGACAACTCTCTTGTTCCTCACGCTCGGTGTGCAGTGGCCGGAACACTACGCGAGCGCACTGACAGCACCTGATCAGCCCGCGGCGCGGTCCTTCTCCGGGACCGGCGGCCCGCTGCCGGTCTCCGCGGCCACCACCGTCGTACGGGCGCGCGGGCCCTGGAGCAGGTACGTCAGGCCGAAGCCGGCGCCGACGACGAGCGCGCCACCCACCGCGTCCAGGATCCAGTGGTTGCCGGTGGTGACGATCGCGGCGGCCGTGAACAGGGGGTGGAGGAGGCCGAGGGCCTTCGTCCACGTCCTCGGCGCGATGACCGCGAGCACCAGCCCGCACCACAGGGACCAGCCGAAGTGCAGCGACGGCATCGCCGCGTACTGGTTGGTGAGGTGGGTGAGGGTGCCGTAGTCGGGCCGGGTGAAGTCCTGGACGCCGTGGACCGTGTCGACGATGCCGAGGCCGGGCATCAGGCGGGGCGGGGCGAGCGGGTAGAGCCAGAAGCCGGCCAGGGCGAGGAGGGTGGTGAAGCCCAGGCTCGCGCGGGCCCAGCGGTAGTCGGCGGGGCGACGCCCGTACAGCAGGCCGAGGACGGCCAGCGGGACGACGAAGTGGAACGACGTGTAGTAGAAGTCGAAGGACTCCCGCAGCCAGCCGATCCTCGCCACGGCGTGGTTGACGGCGTGCTCGACGTCCAGGTGGAGCAGGCGTTCGAGGCCGAGGATCCGCTGTCCGTGCGCCTCGGCGCGGGCGCGGCCGGCCGAGTTGCTGCCGCCGGTCGCGGCGAGGCGGACCTGGGCGTACGCGGCGTAGGTGACGCGGAGCAGCAGGAGCTCGAGCAGGAGGTTCGGGCGGATGAGCGCCCGGCGCGGGAACGGCGGCGGCGGGACGCGCGCGAAGCGGGCCGGGACGGGCGGGGCGTACGGGGTGGGGACCGGGGTGCGGAAGTACGGCGAGCGGCGGGAGAGGAAGGGGGCCGCGGTGGCGGCGGCCAGGGCCGCCAGGAGGACGGTGTTGTCGCGCAGCGGGTGCAGGAGCGCCATGTCCGGCAGCAGCGTCCTCGCCGGCAGCGTCATCACGAGGACGACGGCGACGGGCCACACCAGCCGGTCGCGGGCGCGTACGCCGATCCGGCCGGCCGCGGTGAGCAGCACCCACAGGAGCTGGTGCTGCCAGGCGGTGGGGGAGACGGCGAGGGCGGCGCAGCCGGTGACGGCGACCGCGAGCAGGAGCTGGCCGTCGTGGGCGTAGCGCACCGCGCGGCGCAGGGCGAGGGTCACGACCGCGGCGCCGAGCAGCAGGAGGAGGCCGGTCTCCAGCGGGCCCCGGAGGCCGAGGCGGAGCAGGGCGCCGTGCAGGGACTGGTTGGCGGGGTCGTCGGCGGGGCCGCCGAGGCCGGTGCCCGCCAGGTGGTGCACCCAGTAGGCGCGGGAGTCGTGCGGCAGCGCGGCCCAGGCGAGCGCGGTGGCCGCGGCGAAGGTGACGCCCGCGGTGGCGGCGGCCCGGCGGCGGCCGGTGAGCCACAGCAGCGGGGTGAAGAGGAGGAGGGCGGGCTGGAGGGCGGCGGCGACGCCGGTCAGTGCGCCGCCGACGCGCTGTCCCCGCGCGACGAGGCAGCCCAGCAGGACGAGCAGGACCGGGATGACGCCGGCCTGGCCGAGCCGGAAGGTGTCGCGCACCGGCAGGGACAGCATGAGCAGGCTGATGGCGACGGGCCCCGCGAGGAGCGCGGTGCGGCGGCCGGCCGGCTGGGGCAGGGCGCGGGCGGCGACCAGTCCGAGGGCGACGACCAGGAGCAGGGTGCCGAGGGTCCAGCCCCGGCCGAGGGCCTGTTCGGCGGGGCGGGCGAGGGGTGTGAGGACGAGCCCGCCGAAGGGGGTGCCGGTGAACCGGGTGGAGTCGTAGAGGGAGCCGCTGACGTGCAGGACGCCCTCGGGGCCCACCCAGGTCTCCAGGGCGGTCAGCCGTTCCCCGTTCGGTGTGGTGAGGACGGCGGCGACCTGGCGTGCGGCGAGGACGGCGGCCAGCAGCCACAGGACCAGGCGCGCGGCGCGCAGCCGTGTCCGGGTACCGTCGGCGGCTGTCGTCCCGAGAGCCTTCGCCGGTCGCCCACCGCGCCCCGCGTTCGCCACGCCTCGTCGGCCTCCCGCCCCGTTTCGCTCCGCGCGTCCCGTGCGTGGGGATCCGCTCCGCGGACCCGGCGAGGCCCGCGGCGCCCCTGGACGGGGGCGCGGAGAACCGCGATCCCGTATGACGGAATTCTCACTTTTGCCCGGGTGACGATAGTCCGTGGGGGCCGTTTTGCCCGCGAATGACGCGAGAAGGGTCACAGCGAGCCGCCGTGCGGCGCGCCTCGACGCGAGGCTGCGTCCCTGCACACACCCCATTTATGTGCAGTATGCAGCCATTCACATACCCCCCGTAGAGGGGCCAAGTGCGCCTATCGTCGTTCCCTTCGGACCGCCCGACAGCGCCGCCGCGCGGACCCGCCCCTGTCCCCGTCGAAAGGTAGGCGAGCGACGTTTTGACGACTGCCACGGTCGCCGCTCCCCCGTCCGCGCGAAAGGCCTCGCAGAAGGCCGGTGTCGCGCACACCCCCGCCCCCACCGTCACCGACCCCGCGCTCGTCCGGCGCGCCGTGAAGGCGGCGGCGCTCGGCAACGCGATGGAATGGTTCGACTTCGGTGTCTACAGCTACATCGCGGTCACGCTGGGCAAGGTCTTCTTCCCGTCGGGCAACCCCACCGCCCAGCTGCTGTCCACGTTCGGCGCCTTCGCCGCGGCCTTCCTGGTCCGCCCCCTCGGCGGCATGGTCTTCGGCCCGCTCGGCGACCGCGTGGGGCGGCAGAAGGTCCTCGCCCTCACGATGATCATGATGGCGGCGGGCACCTTCGCCATCGGCCTCATCCCGTCCTACGCCGCGATCGGCGTCGGCGCCCCCGCTCTGCTGCTGGCGGCCCGTCTGGTGCAGGGCTTCTCCACCGGCGGCGAGTACGCCGGCGCGTCCACCTTCATCGCCGAGTACGCCCCCGACAAGCGGCGCGGCTTCCTCGGCAGCTGGCTGGAGTTCGGCACCCTCGCCGGGTACATCGGCGGCGCGGGCCTGGTCACGCTGATGACCGCGCTGCTGTCGTCGGACGACCTGCTGTCCTGGGGCTGGCGGATCCCGTTCCTGATCGCGGGCCCGATGGGCATCGTCGGCCTGTATCTGCGGATGCGTCTGGAGGAGACCCCGGCGTTCGCGGCCGAGGTCGCCAAGGCCGAGAGCGAGCGCCCGAAGGTGCCGCTGCGGGAGATGGTGACCGGCCAGTGGCGCGCGCTGCTGCTGTGCGTGGGCCTGGTGCTGGTCTTCAACGTCACCGACTACATGCTGCTGTCGTACATGCCGAGCTATCTCACCAGTGAGCTGGGCTACGACGCCACGCACGGCCTGGTCGTCGTGCTCGGCGTGATGGTGCTGATGATGGTCGTCCAGCCGTTCGCCGGCGCGCTGACCGACCGGGTCGGCCGCCGTCCGGTGATCGCGGCCGGCTGCGCCGGGTTCCTGGTGCTGTCCGTGCCGGCGCTGCTGCTGATCCGCGACGGGAGCCTGCTCGCGGTCGCCGCCGGCATGGGCGCGCTCGGCCTGCTGCTGGTCTGCTTCACCGCCGCCATGCCGTCCGCGCTGCCCGCCCTGTTCCCGACCCGGGTGCGCTACGGCTCGCTGTCGATCGGCTTCAACGTCTCGGTGTCCCTGTTCGGCGGCACCACCCCGCTGGTGGTCACGGCCCTGATCGGCGCGACCGGCGACATGATGATGCCCGCCTACTACATGATGGCGGCGGCCGTGATCGGCGGTTTCGCGGTGTGGCGCATGGCCGAGTCGGCGGGCCGCCCGCTGCCGGGATCGGCGCCGTCACTGGAGGCCGGAGCGGCCGGAACACACCGGGAGAACGCCTGACGGGCGGCGAGGGCGCGGCGTATCTTCGTCAGCGGCACTAGTTAGACAGACTAACCAGCCGTACGGAAGGTACAGGTGCATGAGCGAGTCGCAGCTCTGGCAGAAGGTGGACGACTACTTCACCGACCGCCTCCTGCCCGACGCCCCCGGCGACGACGCCCTGGCGGCGGCCCTGCGCGACAGCGACGCCGCCGGGCTCCCGCCGATCGCCGTCTCGCCCCTGCAGGGCAAGCTGCTCCTGCTCCTCGCCCAGCTCCAGGGGGCCAGGAACATCCTGGAGATCGGCACGCTCGGCGGCTACAGCACCATCTGGCTGGGCCGCGCCCTCCCCGCCGACGGACGGCTGATCTCCCTGGAGTACGACCCCGGCCACGCCGAGGTCGCCGTCCGCAACATCGCCCGCGCGGGACTCGACAAGCAGGTCGAGGTGCGGGTGGGCGCGGCACTGGAGTCGCTGCCCCGGCTGGCCGACGAGAACCCGCCGCCGTTCGACGTGGTCTTCATCGACGCCGACAAGGTGAACAACCCGCACTACCTGGAGTGGGCGCTCAGGCTGACCAGCACGGGCAGCCTGATCGTCCTCGACAACGTGGTGCGCGGCGGCCGGGTGGCCGACCCGGACAACACCGACCCGGACGTGCTGGGCACCCGCGCCGCCCTCGACCTGATCGGCAGCCATCCCCGGCTGAGCGGTACGGCGGTCCAGACGGTCGGCGCCAAGGACTACGACGGTTTCGCGCTGGCCCGGGTGCTGGCCTGAGCCCCGCGCTCTACGCCTCGTGGTAGAAGCCCACGTTGACGCTGCGCGGGGCGGTGCGGTCCTGGATGACGACCTCGCCGCTGCCGCCCCGGGGCAGCGCCACACTGCCGCCATAGGCGACCGGCTGGGCGTGCTCGCCGACGGTCAGCCGCACCTCGGAGGACGGCTCGGGCAGCGAGCCGCGCAGCCAGGTCAGCCGCCAGGTCCCGTCCGGCGCGCACTGGAACTCCAGGTGGACCCGCGAGACGAACAGCCAGTCGTCCGGCGTGGAGAGCCGGCACAGCGACTTGTCCCGGCCCACCCGCAGCAAGGTGCCCGGCTCGCTGGGCGCGTCGGCCATGAGCATGCCGGCCGTGGCGCCCGCTTCCGCCGCGGACACCGCGGCCATGGTGAGTTCGAGCACGTGGGCTCCTCCTGAGACGTCCTGGCGGACCGGAGAGGCCCGGCCCCGCTGCCGCCGAATGATAAAACGCCCGGCCGCACGGCGTCCGGCACAATGGCCTCATGACCGAGCGAAAGCCACCCGGCGTCGACTTCGAGTCCTGGGTCGACAAGCAGATCCGTGATGCCGAGGCCCGCGGCGAGTTCGAACGGCTGGCGGGGGCGGGCAAGCCGCTCCCCCGCGAGGTCGAGACCACCTACGACGAACTGTGGTGGGTCAAGCGGAAGATGGCCCGCGAGGGTTTCTCGGTGCTGCCGCCGACGCTGGCCCTGCGCAAGGAGGCCGAGGACGCGCTGGAGGCGGCCCTCGCGGCGCCCTCGGAGCGGATCGTGCGGAAGATCCTCACGGAGATCAACGCGAAGATCAGCGACATGATGTTCAAGCCGCCGCCCGGCCCCCCGCTGGGCAAGAAGCCGTACGACGTCGAGGACGTCGTACGGCAGTGGCGGGAGCGCCGGGCGGCGGCGGGCGAGCCGGACGGCTCAGGCGTGTAGCAGCCGTTCCGCCAGCTCGCGGTAGTCCCGCAGGGCGAGCCGCAGTTGCTCGGTGTCGGTCGCGGCCGCGCTGCCGCTCGTCCCGTCGCCGTCGGTCTGCCAGGACCGCCGCAGGGTACGGCGCCGCTCGGTCACCGCGTCCGTGAAGCGCGCGGTGAGTTCCTCCAGCGCGCGATCGGCCTCCTGCACGGCGTCCCGCGGCGCGTCGACGAAGCCGGCCACGGCGTGCTGCAACCGCGCCGTGAGCTTGTCGGTGTCGTCCAGCCGGAGGAGACGGGTGACGGAGCCCCGGTCGGCGTCGTGGTGCGTACCGGTGCCGATGCCCGCGGGGGCCCGGTCGGTGTCATGGTGCGTACCCGTACCGATGCCCGCGGGGGCCCGGTCGGTGCCATGGTGCGGACCCGTACCGATGCCCGCGGGGATCCGGTCGGCGTCGTGGTGCGTACCGGTGCCGGCAGGGGTGGTGGGGTTGTGCTTCGGGTGTGCGGTGGGTGGCGGGTTCGCGCCGTCGGGGGTGGTGCGGCCGGCTTCCTCAGCGGTGCCGAAGCCGGGGGCGCCCGGGGCCGGGGTACCGCTTCGGACGCCGGGGGCTGGGGTACCGCTTCGGACGTCGGGGGCCGGGGTGTCGCCCCGGAGGTCGGGTGTGGTGCGGTGCCCCTCGACAGGCGGGGTGTCGCCGGGGCGTCGGGTCGCGTCGGTCATCGGTCAGCTCTCCTTCGCCTGGTGCCGGTGGAACATCGACGGTGCGCGGTGGCCGCGGCCGGCGGCCGGGGACGTACGGTCGCCGTCCGCGCCGGCGCGCCGGTGTCCGGCCTCGTGCCGGGACGGCCGTACCAGTTCCTCGAACAGCGCGCGGGCCTCGACGAGGGCCTCGCGCATCTCCTCGGTGCCCGCGCCGCCGTCGTGCGCGCGGGCCTGCGCCACCCGGTGCACGCGCCGGTAGCCCTCGACCTGGTGGGCGTGGTGCACGGACAGCGCGGCGAGCTGTTCCTCGTAGTGCCCGTCGGCGGGGAAGCCACGGGCGGCGGCGAGTTCGGCGATCAGCCGGTCCGCCTCGGCGACCGCGTCCCGCGGCGCGTCGACGAACCGCTCCTGGACGGCCGTCCAGCGCACCTCGTACCTCTCCCGCTCGGTGGGCTCCAACGGCCGTACGCGCAGGCCGCCGTGGCGCTCCACGCGCTCGGCGAGCTCCCGCTCGGCGGCCTTGGTGTCCCCGTCGTGCCGGGCGACGGCACGGTCGTACTCGGGGCCGAAGCGCCGCTTCAGGCCGGTGCCGTGCCGCGGGCCGCGGGCGCGCAGGGTCAGCACGGCCGCGACGGCGGCTACGACCGCGACAATCACGATCAACGCAATGATCAGGCCAGTGGACATGAATGCCTTCCGGGTTCTCGGGCCCAACCGGCACTCCTGGCGAGCCGGTTCGCCTACCGGGTTGCCCGGAGGCTCGCGCACAAACAGTTCGGGGCCGTCACGGTCCGCCACGGCTTATTCGCTTGCGGGCCCGCGGGAGGGCTCGCCGAGAATGCGGGCATGACCTGGACCGTAGCCCCGGAACCGTACGACTCCCCCGTCGCCGCCGCGCTGTGGCGGGCGTACTACACGGAGGTCAGCGACCGCTGGTACCTGCTGCACGAGGGGCGGCGCACCGGTCCCGAGGAGCTGGAGCGGGAGATCGCCGCCGTGTCGGGGGCCGACCTCGCGCCGCCGAAGGGCCTGCTGCTGGTCGCGCGCCACGCGGGTGAGCCGGCCGGCAACGCGGGCTTCCGGCTGCTGGGCGGCGCGACCGCCGAACTGACCCGGGTGTTCCTGTACGCGGGGATGCGGGGCAGGGGCGGGGCGGCGCTGCTGGTGCGGGCCGCCGAGGACGCGGCCCGTGCCGCGGGTGCCACCCGGATGGTCCTGGACACGCGCGGGGACCTCGTCGAGGCGCGGGCGCTGTACGCCCGGCTCGGGTACACGGAGACCGGGCCGTACAAAGCCGACCCGTACTCCGAGCACTGGTTCGCCAAGGAGCTGGGCTGAGCGCGCGTCACCCGGTCCGGGTCACGGCACGCTCGTCGTGCGGGCGTTCACCGCGCGAGCCGCACAGCTCGTCGTTCAGTTCGTGCACCAGCCGCACCAGGTCGGTCGGGCGGTCCGGCCCCCACCAGTCGCCGAGCAGCTCGGCCAGCGACTCCTCGCGGGCCCGCGCCAGCCGCTCCGTCACCTCGCGCCCCTCGTCGGTGAGCACCATGTCGAGGCCCCGGCGCACGGCGAGGTGCCGTATCTCGGCCTGGCGGGCGGCCTCCAGGACGACGTTCAGCGGGACGGGGCCGCGTTCGGCGAGGCGGGCCGGTTCCACCGAGCCGTGCTTCCTGATGCGCAGGAGCAGCCAGCTCGTCGCGGGCAGCAGGTCGTAGCCCGCGCGGTCGGTGATCTTCCGGTAGATCTCGCGGCGTCCCTCGCGGGTGCCGAGCACCGACAGCGCGCGGTACACCTCGTCGTACGAGGACCGCTCCACGGGGTTGCTGGCGAGCGTCTCGGTGACGTCGGGCGCGGTGACCGAGGCGCGCAGCCGGTCCTCCTTGAGGAACCAGGCCAGCGCGAATCCGAGGAGGGCGATGGGCACGGCGTACAGGAAGACGTCGGTGATGGCGGTGGCGTACGCGTCGAGCGCCGGCGGGCGCAGGGCGGGCGGCAGGGCGGCGATGCCGCGCGGGTCGGCCTCCAGGGAGGCGGAGGAGACGCCGGGCGGGAGCGGCGCTCCCCGGAAGGCGTCGGTGAGCTCGCTGCCGAGGCGGCTCGCGAAGATCGTGCCGAAGACGGCGACGCCGAACGAGGCGCCGATGGAGCGGAAGAAGGTCGCGCCGGAGGTGGCGACGCCGAGGTCCTCGTAGGGGACGGCGTTCTGCACGATCAGCACCAGGACCTGCATCACCAGGCCGAGTCCGAGGCCGAAGACGAAGAAGTACGCGCTCATCTCGGCGGTGGAGCTGTCCGTGCCGAGCCGGTGGAGCAGCAGCAGTCCGAGGGTGGTGACGGCGGTGCCGGCGATCGGGAACACCTTCCAGCGGCCGGTGCGGCTGACGATCTGCCCGGAACCGGTGGAGGAGAGCAGCATGCCGGCCACCATCGGCAGCATGTGCACGCCGGACATGGTCGGGGTGATGCCGTGGACCACCTGGAGGAAGGTCGGCAGATAGGTCATCGCGCCGAACATGGCGAAGCCGATGATGAAGCTGATCACGGCGGAGAGCGTGAAGGTGCGCACCCGGAACAGCTTCAGCGGCAGCACCGGCTCGGCGGCCCGCCGCTCCACGGCCACGAAGGCCACGGCGAGCAGCACGCCGAGCACCGCGAGCCCGATGATCTGCGGCGAGGCCCACTCCCAGGTGTTGCCGCCGAGGGAGGCGACCAGCACCAGGCAGGTGGCGACGGAGGCGATGAGGAAGGTGCCGAGGTAGTCGATGACGTGCTTGGTCCGCCGACGCGGGATGTGCAGCACCGCCGCGATCACGGCGAGGGCGACGATCCCGACGGGCAGGTTGATGTAGAACACCCAGCGCCAGCTCAGGTGCTGGGTGAACAGTCCGCCGAGCAGGGGTCCGAGGACGCTCGTCGTGCCGAACACCGCCCCGAACAGACCCTGGTAGCGGCCGCGTTCGCGCGGTGGGACGAGGTCGCCGACGATCGCCATCGACAGCACGATCAGCCCGCCGCCGCCCAGGCCCTGGAGCGCGCGGAACATGATCAGCTGGGGCATGTCCTGCGCCGCGCCGCACAGCGCGGAGCCCACCAGGAAGATCACGATGGCGGTCTGGAAGAGCTTCTTGCGCCCGTACTGGTCGCCCAGCTTGCCCCACAGCGGGGTCGCGGCGGTGGAGGCCAGCAGGTACGCGGTGACCACCCAGGACAGGTGCTCCAGGCCGCCCAGTTCGCTGACGATGGTGGGCAGCGCGGTGGCGACGATGGTCTGGTCGAGGGCGGCGAGCAGCAGGCCGAGCAGCAGGGCGCCGATCGAGACCACGACGTTCCCGGACACGTGCTCCCGGCCGCCGGCGTCACGGCCGCCGACGCCCCGGTCGCCGGCGTCACGGCCCGGTGGTCCGGCGCCGGGTGCGGGCCCCGCGGTGCTCCCCTTCGGCGTCGTACGGCGCGCGTCCCCGGCCATGAAGACCTCCACAGAGAACTGGTTCCACCGTCCATCGTGATCGGTGTGTCCCGTTATGGCCTGTTGAGTCCTCCCGGAAGTCCAGATTCCGGGGGCGCGCGGGCGGGGCTGTGAAGAAGATCTGCATAATCTCTGGAGTTCGCGAGGGGAGGGACGAACACGTGGAACAGCCGAACGGAAACCCGTGCCCGGAGTGCGGTGCGCCCAGGAACAGCGACAACACGCCGTCGTGCGCCTGCACCGTCCGTGCGTCCGACGCCCTGCGCGACGCCCGTACGGCGGAGGCGGCCGCCGCGGAGGACTTCGATCCGCTGCGCATACGGCCGTACGTCGAGCTGGACGACGGGGCCGGGCGGAGTACACCGGACGGGCCGGCGGAGGCCGCCGGCGCGGTGGGGACGTCCGCTCCGTCCACAGGGACGTCCGCCCCGTCCGCGGAGGGGCCCGGCGCTCCGGGGGCGGCCGACGAGACCATGACCCTGCGCGCCGTCCCGCCGGAGGCGGCGCCCGGCGCGGCGGACGCGACGTCCGTCCTCCCGACGCCGCTGGCGCCCGGGACGGCCCGGCCGAACGCCACCGATCTGCATCTGTTCGACACCACGCGGCCCCTCGCGGCCGTCCCCGCCGCGCCCGGTCCGGTGCACACCGGCGGGGAACCGCCGCGCCGGCGCCGTCGCGGGACGCTGTTCGCGGTCGCCGGGGCCGTGGTCGCCGTGGTGGGGGCGGCGGGGTGGGCGAGCGGAGTGTTCTCCTACGAGACGCCGTCCCGGGACGGCGCGGCGCCGGAGGAGGTCAGGGCGAGCATCCCGGACCCGTCGTCGTCCGCCTCGTCCTCCGCGGAGCCGTCGGCCGACGCGTCCTCCGCCGCGCCGTCGTCGTCCGCCTCCTCGTCGGCCTCCCCCTCGGCGAGCGCGAGCGCGAGCGCGTCGGCCTCGCCGTCGCCGTCGGCGTCCACCACGTCGGCGAGCCCGTCGGCCTCCGCCGAACCGTCCTCGACCCCGACGACCACGGCGCCGAGCGACTCCGCCGAGGACACGGAGGAGGAGGGCGGTGACACCGGCCCGGTGCTGCGCCGGGGTGACCGCGGCCCGGAGGTCACCGAACTCCAGCTCCGGCTGAAGGAGAAGTGGCTCTACAACGACGAGATCAACGGCCAGTTCAACCGCCGGGTGGAGGACGCCCTGCGCAACTACCAGTGGTCTCGGGGACTCCAGGCCGAACTGGGTGTGTACGGTCCGCAGACGCGGGCCCGCCTGGAGGCGGAGACCCAGGGACCGTAACGCCCCCGGGACCGCGACCGGCCCGGCGCTCCGCGAAGCGCCGGGAGCCCGGACCGTAAGGGTGTGGTCCCCTGGGGACTACTCCGTGATGTGCAGCCGGATCGTGCCGTCGGCCGCCGCCTCCACCCGCACCTGGGTCAGGTCGCGTACGAGCGCGTCCGGGGTGTGGAGGCCGGCCCGGGGGCCGATGCCCACGACCCGCATCCCGGCCGCGCGGCCCGCGGCGATACCCGCGCCGGAGTCCTCGAAGACCACGCAGTCGGCCGGGTCGACGCCCAGTTCCGCCGCGCCCTTCAGGAAGCCCTCGGGGTCGGGCTTGCTCGCGCCGACGGACTCCGCCGTCACCCGCACCTCGGGCTGCTCGAGGCCGGCGGCGGCCATCCGCGCCGTCGACAGGGCGACGTCGGCGGAGGTCACGAGCGCGTGCGGCAGCCCCTTCAGGGAGGCGAGGAACGCGCGGGCGCCCGGCACCTCGACGACGCCCTCGGTGTCCGCGGTCTCCTCGGCGAGCATGCGGGCGTTGTCGGCGTGGTTCTGCTCCATCGGGCGGTCGGGCAGCAGCAGGGCCATCGAGGCGTATCCCTGGCGCCCGTGCACGACCTTCATGACCTCGTCGCCGTCGAGCCCGTTCCGGTCGGCCCAGCGCCGCCAGACGCGTTCGACGGAGGCGTCGGAGTTGACGAGGGTGCCGTCCATGTCCAGCAGGAGGGCGCGGGCGGTGAGTACGGCGGTGGCCGTCATCGGCAGCTCCAAGGCGCGGAGGAGGAGGTTCGGGGCGGGGTGGCCCGGGGGACAGAGTGACCCCGCCCGCCGGTCAGGGGAAACGGGCGGGAGCCACTTTGTTCATCCACGGTACAAAACAAACCCGGCATCCCGCCACCGCCTTCGCCGACCGTTCACCGACGCTTCGGCCCGCCGCCACCGCGCCGGGCCCGCGCGGCGGGGCGTCAGGCGATCGCCTCCCACAGGCTCCACACGCCCAGCCCCAGCATCAGCAGCGCCGCGATCTGCGTGATCAGCTTGAGCGGGACCCGCTTCATCAGCGCCTTTCCGCCGACGATGCCGAGCCCGGCCACCGACCACAGCGCGAGCACCGCGCCCAGGCCGACGGAGAGCGGGTCGTCGTAGCGGGCGGCGAGGTTGGCCGTCATGATCTGCGTCAGATCGCCGAACTCGGCGACCAGGATCAGCATGAACCCGGCCCCGGAGACCTTCCAGAAGGACTGGTTCTCCGGCTTGCGGACCTCCTCCTCGTCCTCGTCCTTCTTCATCAGCAGCACCGCGGCGCCGCCCAGGAAGAGCACACCCGTGATCGCGTGCACGATCTGCTGCGGCAGCAGCGTGAGCACGCTTCCGGCCGCCACCGCGAGCGCGACGTGCAGCGCGAAGGCGGCGGCGACACCGGCGAAGACGTAGGAGGCGCGGTAGCGGGTGCCGAGGACGAGGCCGGCGAGCGCGGTCTTGTCCGGCAGTTCGGCGAGGAAGACGACGCCGAAGACGACGGCCGTCACGGTCAGGCTGATCAACGGTTCCTCAATCGGTCGGGACTGCCCCACCGAGAGTGCTGTGCGATTCCACGGGACACCTCGGCACGGCAGCACACGCGGCACCCGTGCCGTACGGCACGGGCGTGCACTGCTTGCCGAAGGTCTCGCTGGCCGGCCTCGCGTCACGAGGCCCGCCTCCGGGCGCCGGCTCAGGCGAGCTGAGCAGTGTGTCGACGGTCCGGCGAAGAGCTACTCCCCTTCTGCGCCGTCCATGGTACGCGAAGCCCGCGCCGGACCTCGTACGCGGAAATTTCACACCCGAACCATAGACGTGTCATGGACGCGTCATTAGCTTCTTACCGGATCCACCCCTCCCGGCCACCCGGCGTGCCGAGCATTCCCCTGTCCGCACGTCAACGGCCCCACCCCACAAGGGAGTTCGCATGCCGAAGTTCTACGCGCGTCGACGGTCGCTCAGCATAGTCGCGGCGCTCACCGGACTCATAGCCTCCGTCGGCCTGTTCAACGGGCCGACCGCCTCCGCCGCCCTCCCCACCCCCGTCAGCGCCGCCACCGCCCGCGGCTACCTCGCCACCCTCGACGTCCGCACCGAGAACCGCACCGGCTACGACCGCGACCTCTTCCCGCACTGGATCACCCAGTCCGGCGCCTGCAACACCCGCGAGACCGTCCTCAAGCGCGACGGCTCGGGCGTCGTCACCGACTCCTCCTGCGCCGCCACCAGCGGAAGCTGGTACTCCCCCTACGACGGCGCCACCTGGTCCGCCGCCTCCGACGTCGACATCGACCACCTCGTCCCGCTCGCCGAGGCCTGGGACTCCGGCGCGAGCGCCTGGACCACCTCCCGGCGCCAGTCCTTCGCCAACGACCTGACCCGCCCGCAGCTCCTCGCCGTCACGGACAACGTCAACCAGGCCAAGGGCGACCAGGACCCGGCCACCTGGATGCCGTCCCGCACCGCCTACCGCTGCACCTACGTCCGCGCCTGGGTCCAGGTGAAGTACTACTACGACCTGTCGGTCGACTCGGCCGAGAAGTCCGCCCTGACGAACTACCTCGCGAGCTGCTGAGCGAACCGCCGGAACCTTCGGGTGCGCAAATCTCCCCGGTGACCTCCGTCGCTGCGTACCGTACGGAGCGACGGAGGAAGGGGGCACCATGGCCGGACTGCGGCTCGGACCACTGCTGAGGTACATCGACGGCTCGTCCGCCACCATCTGGGCCGAGACCGGCCGTCCGGGCACCGTCGAGGTGCGCTGCGCGGACGGGACCGGCGGGACGGCCGGCACCTTCCGGATCGCCGGTCACCACTACGCGCTCGTCCACGTCACCGGTCTCACGCCGGGGACGGCCACCCCGTACGAGGTCTTCCTGGACGACGCCCGGGTGTGGCCGCCGGCCGAGGACCCCTTCCCGTCGCTCCCGCCGTCCGTCATCCCCACCCCGGGCCCGGAGGACCGCGTACGCATCGCGTTCGGCTCCTGCCGCTGGGCCTCCCCGCCCACCGGGGAGCCCGACCCGGTCGGGCCGGACGCCCTGGACGCCCTGGCGCACCGCATCGCCGCCGACCCGGACGGCGAACGCCCCGACGTCCTGCTGCTCCTCGGCGACCAGGTGTACGCCGACGAGACCTCCGACGCCACCCGCGCCTGGCTCGCCACCCGCCGCGACCTGGACGAGCCGCCGGGCGGCCAGGTCGCGGACTACGAGGAGTACACCCACCTCTACTACGAGTCCTGGCTCGACCCGCAGGTGCGCTGGCTGCTGTCCACCGTGCCCACCTGCATGATCTTCGACGACCACGATGTGATCGACGACTGGAACACCTCCGCCTCCTGGGTCGCCGACATGCGGGACACGTCGTGGTGGCGGGAGCGGATCCTCAGCGGCCTGATGTCGTACTGGGTCCACCAGCACCTGGGCAACCTCTCCCCCGCCGAACTGGAGGCCGACCCGCTGTACGCGTCCGTCCGGGCGGCCGACGACGGCACCGACGCGCTGCGCGCCTTCGCCTCCCGGGCCGAGGCGGACGCGGCCTGCGTGCGCTGGAGCTACCGGCGCGACTTCGGCCGGGTGCGCCTGCTGATGGTGGACAGCCGCGCGGCCCGCGTCCTGGAGGAGGGCCGGCGCTCCATGCTCGACCGGACCGAGGCCGACTGGCTGCGCGAACAGGCCCTGGACGAGCGCGGCTCCTACGACCATCTGCTCATCGGCACGTCCCTGCCCTGGCTGCTGCCCCACCTGGTGCACGACGTCGAGGCGTGGAGTTCCGTGCTGTGCCGGGGCGACAAGGGCGCCCGCTGGGCACGGCTCGGGGAGAAGCTGCGGCGCGGGGCGGACCTGGAGCACTGGGCGGCCTTCCCGGAGTCGTTCGGCGAGCTGGCGGAGCTGATCGCCGAGGCCGGTACGGGGCCACAGGCGCCGGAGACGGTGTGCGTGCTCTCCGGGGACGTCCACCACGCCTATGTGGCCGAGCCGAGCTGGCCGGACGGCACCGGGCCGGACTCCCGGGTGGTGCAGCTGACCTGCTCGCCGGTCCACAACTCCATTCCGCTGTCCATGCGGCTCGGCTTCCGCGTGGGCTGGGGCGGTGCCGCCCGGCTCCTCGGCCGCCTGTTCGCGCGGCACGGCCGCCTCGCCCCGCCGCCGGTCGCCTGGCGCAAGACGGGCGGGCCCTGGTTCGGCAACCAGCTCATGACGCTGACGGCCGAGGGGCGTTCGGCGGTGCTGCGCCTCGAGCACGCGGAGCAGGAGGAGACCGGGACGCGTCTCAGGAGCGTGACGGAGACCCGGCTGAGCCGGTGAGTTCTGGAACCTGTGAGTCTCCTGTGAACCGTGGTGCGGATCCGGTCACGCCGATGGTTATGGCGGCGGGGCGGATGCCGCATTGACCGGCGGGAGCGGCTGCGTGAACAGTCGAATCAGGGCAAACACAAGGGCTAAATGTTGAACTTGCAAGTATGAGTTAGGGACACCTAACGTGGGGAGCCGACTCGGTTCCGTCCCCCGGACCGGCCCCACCCGGGGGGCCGGCCTGCCCGAAGGAGACCCCCCACATGACCGAACGCCTCAACAGCGCCCAGCCCTATGCCCTGGGCGCGTTCCGCATCGTCGTCGGGCTGCTCTTCGCCTGCCACGGCGCCAGGGAGCTGCTCGGCCTGTTCGGCGGCGCGGACGGCAGTGGCGGCACCGTCGAGACCGGCACCTGGCCCGGCTGGTACGCGGCCCTGATCGAACTCGTCGGCGGCACCCTGGTCCTGCTCGGCCTCGGCACCCGCGCCGCCGCGTTCCTCTCGTCCGGCGCGATGGCCTACGCGTACTTCAAGGTCCACCAGCCCGAGGCCCTGTGGCCGATAGAGAACAGCGGCGAGGGCGCGGCCCTGTACTGCTGGGCCATGTTCCTGCTGGTGTTCACCGGCTCCGGAGCCCTCGGCCTGGACCGCCTGGTCACCAAGCGCTCGTCGGCGGACGACGGACGGGAGGCGGAGCGGACCCCGGTGACGGCCTGACCGTCCTTCCCATGGGGCTGCACGGGTGCCCTCCCCCGGCAAAGGGGGAGGGCACCCTTCCTCTTTGCGCGGGGAAAGGGAGGGGGAACGCCGGGCACCACGCACGCGAACCCCCCGTGACCTTTCTGTCACTCACCGGGCGTACGCTGTATGGCTGTCATCGGCCACTCCTGCCACTCCTGCCGCGCCCCGCGTCAGCGCGGCACGGCGCGGCCCTGCGGGGGAGCCACGGGGGAGTTCGGGTGGAGAGTCTGGGGTCGCTGGTCGGCAGCCCGTGGATCTATGCGGTGGTGGCCCTCTCGGTCCTGCTCGACGTGTTCCTCCCGGTCCTGCCGAGCGGAGTACTTGTGATCACCGCGGCCACGGCGGCGGCCGCGGGCACCGCGACCGACGTGCCCGACATCCTGGCACTGACGCTGTGCGCCGCCACCGCCTCCGTCCTGGGCGACCTGGTGGCCTACCGCCTCGCCTGGCGCGGCGGCGCCCGGCTGGACAGGGCGATCGCCCGTTCGCGGCGGCTGAAGAGCGCGCAGGAACGTCTCGGCGCGGCGTTCGCCCGGGGCGGCGGCGCGCTGGTCGTCCTCGCCCGCTTCGCCCCGGCCGGACGCTCGGTGGTCTCCCTCGGCGCCGGCGCCGCACGCCGCCGCGCCCGCGACTTCCTCCCCTGGTCCGCCCTGGCGGGGCTGTCCTGGGCCGCGTACAGCGTGGCCCTCGGCTACTTCGGCGCCCACTGGCTGGGCGCGACCTGGCTGGCCACGGCGGTATCGGTGGGCGCGCTCTGCGCGGCGGGCGCGGGCGCGGGCTACCTGATGCGCCGTCCCCCACGCCCTTCGTGACCCACCCCGGCTGCGGGCGGTCGTGCCTTCCCCAGTGCCTTGAAGGCCTGGGAGGCACCCCACAACGCCGGGCTGCGCAGCACCCCCGGCCACAGCACCGGCACCGGCACCGGCGGCCCTACCCCGCCGCCCGCCGCGCAGCGCCCCCGCGCACCTCCAGTCCGTCCAGCAACTCGGCCGTCGCCGAGGCGACCGCCTCCACCGCCCGTTCGAACACCTCGCGATTGTGGGCGGCCGGCGCCCGGAACCCGGACACCTTCCTCACGTACTGCAGGGCGGCGGCCCGGATCTCCTCTTCCGTGGCCTCTTCGGGCTGTACGGGCGGACGCAGGGTCTTGATACTCCGGCACATATCCTCAGTCTGACGCGCCCCCTCCGTGACTCGCCACCCAAAATCGAACAGGCGTATCATTGGGTCGTGGCTGCGACCTACGATTTTCCGAGTGACCTCCTCGCCGGTCAGGAGGAACTGCGACAGGTCCGGGGCGAGTTGTCCGCCCTGCTGAAGCGGCTCCCCTGGTCGGTCGAGCCCCTCGACGGCTTCAGCGACGACCATGGCTGGCGCAGGATCGAGCGCCCCGCCTCACCCGGCTGGACCGCCGACGAACAGGCCGAGGTGGAGAAGCTCCGGCAGCGGGAGCACGAGCTCGCGGTGTTCGTCAGCACCCACCGCTACTGGGCCGGACTCACCGGCGCCGACCGCGTGCACGCCCGCTCCCGGCTCAAGCACGTCCGCGAGGAGACGGAGGAGTCCTCGTAGGACGGGAGGAAGGACCGGGGAGGCACAACGGCAAGGGCCTCCGGAGCGACTCCGGAGGCCCTGTGTCCCGGTGGGCGCGGACGGTTTCGAACCGCCGACATCCTGCTTGTAAGGCAGGCGCTCTACCCCTGAGCTACGCACCCGGGACCCGGGCCGTGCGCCCAGGTCGAGTCGACAGCCTACATGCCCGGGAACGCGGACCGGCACACCCACCGGCGATCACCGGGGGATATCCCCACCCCGGATCCGCCAGCCGCCCGGATCCCCCGACGGCTTCCCCGTCCGTACGGTCGAAGAGCGTCCGGACACCACCGGTGAGCACCGCCGTCCGTCCCAGGGGGAGACCGTCATGACCCGCACCACCACCACCCGTACCACCCGTACCGCCCGGATCACCGGCCCCGCCTCCGGCCGCCGTGCCGCGTGGACACGCGCCTTCGCCCTCGCCGGGTCCACCCTGGTGATCGTCGCGGGTGTGAGCGCCTGCGGGGCGTCGGCCACCGACGACGACGAACCCGACCGCCGGTCCTTCGACCTGCCCGGCAGGACCCTCACCGTCGACTCCGACGACTCCGCCCTGGAGATCGTCGCCTCGGACGAGAACCCCTCGGGCAGGATCGGGGTCACCCGCTGGTTCCAGGGCACCGTCGCCATCGGCTCGGACCCGAAGGTCACCTGGTCCATGGACGGCGACCGGCTGGTGCTGCGGGAGAAGTGCTCCGGAATCGTCGCCGACTGCTCCACCAAGCACCGCATCGAGGTGCCGCGCGGAGTCTCCGTCAAGGTCGAGGAGAAGGACGGCAGCGTGCGGGCGTGGGGCTTCCGCGACGCGCTGAGCATCCGTACGACGGACGGTTCGGTCCATGTCACGGACTCCACCGGGCCGCTGGAACTGCGCACCGGTGACGGGTCCGTGCGCGCGGAGGTCTCCTCCCGCACGGTGCGCGCCCGCAGCGGTGACGGCTCGGTCCACCTCGAACTGGCCGCCGTACCCGACCTGGTGGACTCCCGCAGCGGCGACGGTTCCCTGACGATCGACCTGCCGCGGGCCTCCTACCGCGTGGACACCGGGACCGGTGACGGCGCCGAGAACGTGTCCGTGCCCCGCGACGACTCCAGCTCCCACGTGGTGACCGCGCGCACCGGCGACGGCGAACTCACCGTCCGCACGGCGAACTGACCGACCCGTGTCTTCGTCCTCTACCGGTGGGAGAATGACATCGGGCAGGGCGAACGACAGTACGGGAGAGGGATGTGACGGCGACACCAGCGCAGCCGTACTCGCCGTCGGAACCGCGCGTGCCTCACGTGCGTCGTGCCGTGCCTCCTCTTCCTCCATCTCCTCCGCTTCCTCCGCGGCCGGGTGTCCGCCGGGCCCGCGGCGCGCTGCGGGACGTGCTCGCCCTCGCGGGGCTGCCGCTGGTCGCGGCGCTGGTGCTGCCCGCCGCGTTCGCCGGGGGCGGGACACGGCGCTGGTTCGGCGGGCGGGCCGAGAGCCAGCGGGCCGAGGCACAGGCCGCCAAGGACGCGGCGGCCGCCGCCTTCTACGAACTCGACACCGCCCAGCGCGACCTGCGGATCTCCATCGAGACGATCACCGCGGTCGACGACTCCCCCGCCGCCCGCCGCGCCGTCGCCGACTTCGAGGCGCTGGGCCGGCGCATCGACGAGGCCAGCCACCAATACATCAGCGCCGTCGACGCCCATGACCTGGACCGCGACGACCTGGAGGCCTCGGCCGCCTCCCAGGCCCGCGACCGGCTGAACGCCGCCAAGGACGAGCTCGGCCGGGTCAAGCAGGAGCTGGACCGGTTCACTGCCGGGCTCGACTCCCTCCTCGGCAAGGCCGAGACCCAGCTCGCCCGGCTCGCGCCCGCCGTCGAACGCGCCCGGCAGGCGCTGCTCGCCGCCTCGAACGCCCTCGACACCGCACGCGGATCGGGCCTGCGGGCCGACGATCTCGCCGCCCGGCTCGCCGCGCTCTCCCCGGAACTGACCAAGCTGAACCAGGGCGCGGGGCAGCACGGCGTGCCGGGGACCCTGGAGCGGGCCGAGCGGGTCACGCGCGAGGCCGAGGCGGTCCGCGCCGAAGCCGACCGGCTGCCGGAACGGGCCGCCGAGATCGACCACCGGCTGGTCTCCCTGCGCACCCGCGCCCAGGCCCTCACCACCCGCTCCGAACAGGTCGAACCGGTCCTCAGCGAACTGCGCCGACGCTTCACCGCCGCCTGCTGGCAGGACCTGCAGCACGTCCCCGACGCCGCCTCGGAGAACGTGGGCCAGGCGGAGGCGAGACTCGACGAGGCCCGAGCGGCCCGCCGGGAGCAGCGCTGGGCGGACGCCACCGCTCTGCTGTCGACCGCGCGGGCGCTGCTGAACACGACCGACGAGGCGGTGTCGGCCGCCGGCGACCGGCTGCGGCGGCTGAACGCGGTGCAGAAGGACCCCGGGCAGGAGATCGAACGCACCCGGTTCGCCATCCGGGACGCCCAGCGTCTGGCCATGGCCGGCCGCAACACCCCCGACCCGCGCCACGCCCGCCCCCTGGACGATTCCGTGGCCCGCCTGGAGCGGGCCGTCGCCGGACTGGAGGGCCGCCATCCCGACTACTGGCACTTCCTGACGGAGACGGAGGAGGTACGGGCGACGGTGAGCCGTGTGGTGGCCCGGATCCGGGAGGAACGCGGCGGCGCCGCCCACTGACCGTCACCAGGCCGGCCGAGCCGGTTAACCTGTGCCCATGCCTCGCTACGAGTACCGCTGCCGGACCTGCGGCGACACCTTCGAACTGAGCCGCCCCATGGCGGAGTCCTCCGCGCCCGCGGCCTGCCCCGCGGGTCACGACGACACGGTCAAGCTCCTCTCCACGGTCGCGGTGGCCGGTACCGCCGCGGCCCCGGCTCCCCGCGCGGGCGGTGGCGGTGGCGGCGGCTGCTGCGGTGGCGGCTGCTGCGGCTGATCCCCGCCGGGGGCCACGGCACCGGCCGCCGGCCGCACGTCAGCTGCCGAGGTAGCGCAGCACCGCGAGCACCCTGCGGGAATAGCCCTCCCCTCCTGTCAGTCCGAGCTTGTCGAAGATCGCGTTGGTGTGTTTCTCCACCGCGCTCTGCGAGATGTGCAGCCGCCGCGCGATGGCGGCGTTGGTGTGCCCCTGTGCCATCTCGGCCAGCACCGCCCGCTCCCGTGCGGTGAGGCGGGCGAGCGGATCGGTGTGGGTCGTGCGGCCGAGCAGCTGCCGTACGACCTCCGGGTCGAAGGCGGCGCGTCCCTGCGCCACCCGCTCCAGGGCGTCCAGGAACTCGTCGACCTGGACGACACGGTCCTTGAGCAGATAACCGACTCCTTCCGACTCGCCGGTCAGCAGCTCGGTCGCGTACCGCTTCTCCACGTACTGCGAGAGCACCAGCACCCCCACGGACGGCCAGCGCCGGCGGATCTCCAGGGCCGCGCGCAGTCCTTCGTCGGTGTGCGTGGGCGGCATCCGCACATCGGCGACCACCACGTCCGGCGGGTCCTCGGCGACCGCCCGCAGCAGCAGTTCCGCGTTGCCGACCGCGGCCAGCACCTGATGTCCCTCCTCCGCCAGCAGCCGCACCAGGCCCTCTCTGAGCAGGGTGGAGTCCTCGGCCAGGATCAGGCGCACGGCAGCTCCGCGGTCACCAGGGTCGGTCCGCCCGGCGGACTGCGCACCTCCAGGCGGCCGTCGAGCGCGGCGACCCGCCGGGCGAGGCCGAACAGTCCGCTGCCCGTCGCGTTCGCGCCGCCCTTGCCGTCGTCCTCGACACTCACGTACAACGCTCCTTCCTTCGATCCGACCTCGACCACTATCCGGGTCGGTGCCGCGTGCTTCACCGCGTTGGTGACGGCCTCGCAGACGACGAAGTAGACGACCGTCCCCACCGCCCGCCCGGGCTCCCCGGTGAGCCCGTACTCCACCCGTACCGGGACGGAAGCCCGCTCGGCGACCGTCTCCAGCGCCGCCCGCAGCCCTGCCTCGTCCAGTGTGGTGGGGTAGATCCGCCATGCCACCTCGCGCAGGTCGTCCAGGGCGTTCCGGCTCTCCTCGTGGGCCTGGCGCAGCAGCCGGTCCGTGCGGGCCGGGTCCTCGCTGCGCAGGGCGCGGCCGAGCAGCATGCCGAGCGCGACCAGACGCTGCTGCACTCCGTCGTGCAGGTCCCGCTCGATGCGCCGCCGCTCGTCGTTCACCGCGTCGACCACGGCCGCGCGGCTCGCGGACAGTTCGGCGATGCGCCGCTCCAGCGCGTCCTGGTGGCGGGGGCCCAGCAGGCGGCGGGCCAGCTTCCCCTCCAGTTCGGCCACGCCGACTATCCCCTGGACGGCGAGGAAGAGCAGGAAGAGCCCTCCGAGGGAGGTGAGGGTGACCGCTCCTGGGGTGCGTATCTCGTCGACCAGCAGCCAGAGGTACAGCCACGATGTGCCGTAGCCGAGGCCGATCGCCACCGAGAGCATCACCACCGCGCCCAGGACGCCCAGGGTCCAGCGGCAGGCCAGGTATGCCAGGGCCTGAGTGTCCTCGTACGCGGGTGAGGTGTGTGCTCCCAGCCAGGTCCGCAGCCGGGTGCGGTTCAGCTCCGTCAGTCCTCGCGCGCCCGCGAGGACCGGGCGGAGCACGGCGCGACGGCCGCGCGGCCAGGCCACGACGAGCAGGAGGGGCAGGCCGGCCAGGACGGTGTAGAGCAGCTCGACGACGGCCGCGGCGGCGCCCCAGATCAGCCCCACCGCGCACCGCGTCACGCGTCGCACCATGTCTCGCATGATCGCGAGGCTAGTCGGACGCGGCACGAGGGCACACTGCGGAAAACCGCAATCGCCGCTGCGGAGTACCGCAGGGCATCGTGCGGTTTTCCTCAGCGTTCCTTCAGCTCCGGCTCTCTAGCGTGGCAGGCATGACAGCCATCGCAGCGCACACGATCACAGCGGCCGCGGACGGGAGTGCCGGACCGCAGTGGGTCAACGACCTCATGGACGCCCTGGGCGCCCCCGGGGCCGGCCTCGCCATCGCGCTGGAGAACCTCTTCCCTCCCATCCCCAGCGAGGTGATCCTGCCGCTGGCGGGCTTCGCCGCGAGCAGTGGGCGGATGGGTCTGCTCGCCGTGCTGCTGTGGACGACCGCCGGCTCGGTGATCGGCGCGCTCGCGCTGTACGGGGTGGGCGCGCTGCTCGGCCGGGACCGGACGGTGGCGATAGCGGAGCGGCTGCCGTTGGTGAAGGTCGCGGACATCGAGAGGACGGAGGCCTGGTTCCTGCGGCACGGGTCGAAGGCGGTGTTCCTCGGCCGGATGATTCCGCTCTTCCGCAGTTTCATATCGGTGCCGGCCGGCGTGGAGCGCATGCGGCTGCCGCTGTTCCTCGGTCTGACCACGCTGGGCAGCGCGATCTGGAACACCGCGTTCGTGCTCGCGGGGTATGCGCTGGGGGACAACTGGGAGCAGGTGTCGACCATCGTGTCGGCGTACTCGAAGGTGGTCCTCGGCGTGGCCGCGCTGGCCCTGGTGGCGTTCGTGGTCCTGCGGCTGCTGCGTTCGGGTGACGGCCGCCGGCGGCGGGACGGGCGAGCGGGCGCGGATCACATACGCCCGTCGCACCCGGCCGCCGGTGCCGAGCGCGCCGACGGGGGCACACCCGCCCACGGGTCCGACTCCGCCGACACGATGAGTCTGCGGCACCACCGCTGACGCCCCGGCCGCACGGACGTACGGCCTCTCGGCCGGTACGGTCTCACCTGGGTGAGCGCACCGTCTGCAGGAATTCGCGCAGGATGCGCTCGCCGGCCAGGACGCCCCGCTCGGGGAGGGCCCTGAGCGCGGGGGCGGTCCAGTCGGCGTCGGCGAGTTCGCCGTGGCCGGGGCGCCAGCCCCGGTCGGCGGCGAGGAGCAGGTCGGCGTCCAGGAGGGAGTCGCCGGCGGCGAGGGTGAGATCGGCGCCGGTGCGGCGGGCGACCTCGCGCATGGCCGCGCTCTTGGTGAGGGGCTTGGGAACGGCGTAGATCTTGCGGCCCTGGAGGGACACGGTCCAGCCGCGGTTCTCCGCCCACTCCCCGAGTTCCTTCACCCACTCCTCGCGCAGCAGTTCCCGCTCGACGACGAGGTAGGCGAAGAGGTCCTCGGCGACCCGGTGCTTGCGCACCCAGACCGGGTCGGCGGTCCGCAGCAGGTGTTCCTGCACCTCGGACAGCGGGGCGCACTCGTCGGCCAGCCGGGCGAGCACCCGGGCGTGCCAGTCCTGGTCGGACACGCCGTCGACGAGGAGGTGTCCGCCGTTGGCGCAGATCGCGTAGGTCGGCGGCGGGCCGGGGAGGTTGATGCGCTGGTACTGCTTGCGGGTGCGGGTCGTCGTGGGGACGAACACGGCCTCGTCGCCGAGGTCGGTGAGGAGCCGGGCCGCCGTCTCCGTCATGTAGGACAGGGGCTTGCTCTCGTGGACCTCCACGCACAGCAGCCGGGGTGCCCGTGCGTCCGGCATGGTCAGGGCGAGGGCGGCGGCGGAGTAGATGAGTGTGCGGTCGAGGTCGCTGGCGACGATGACGGGCATCAGCGGGTCACCGCCTTGCCGTCGGCGCCGGTGGCGCCACGGGTGTAGCGGGGGTGGATCAGTCCGACGCAGGTGTAGGGGAGTCCGTCGACCTCTTCGACGGGGACGCCCCGCTGCTGGGCGAGGAGGCGTACGTGGGCGAGGTCGCTGCCGGCTCCGGTCCGGGCGAGCACCTTCCAGGGCACCCGGCGCAGCAGCACCCGGGTGGTCTCGCCGACGCCGGGCTTGACGAGGTTCATGTCGTGGATGCCGTACTCCTCGCTGATGCGTTCGACCGCCGCCCAGCCCTCCCAGGTGGGGGTGCGGTCGGTGGAGAGGAGTTCCTTGGCCTGGGCGCGGGCGGCGTCGGTGACCTCCGGGAAGCGGGCGGAGACGGCGTCCAGGAAGGCCACCGAGAGGTCCGCGCCGGCGAGTTCGCGGTAGAACTTGGCGCCGTGGAAGTCGTGCGGGCCGACCAGGTCGGCGCGGAGCACGGTGCGTGAGATCAGGCCGGACACCGTGGAGTTGAGGCAGGCGGAGGGGATCAGATAGTCCTCGCGGGTGCCGTAGGTGCGGACGCAGGAGCCGGGGTCGGCCAGGACCGCGATCTCCGGGTCGAAGCCGGTGATGCCCTCGGTCTTCTCGAACTCCTCGATGGCCTGGGCGAGTTCGCGGGTGATGGCGCCCTTGCCGGTCCAGCCGTCCACGAAGACCACGTCCCGGGGGTCGTGGTGGGCGGCCAGCCAGCGCAGCGCGTTGGCGTCGATGCCCCGGCCGCGGACGATCGAGACGGCGTAGTGAGGGAGGTCGAGACGGTGGTGGTACCGCGCCCAGCGGCGCATCAGGATGCCCACGGGGGTGCCCGCGCGGGCCAGGGAGACGAGCACCGGCCGGGGAGACCGCTCGGCGAGCACGGTCTCGGTGACCACGCCCACCGCGTGGGCCAGGCGTGCCGCCGACTCGTTCAGGGCCGCGTGGAACAGTTCCTGGTACTGCTCGCTCGGCTGGTACTCCACCGGCAGCGACTCCGCGTAGTGGGCGCCGCCGCTCTGGATGGCCTCCTCGCGCTCCTCGGTCGGCGCCTCCAGCGTCACGTCCGAGAGGTCCTGGAGCAGCCAGCCGACCTCCTCGGGCGCGTACGAGGAGAAGGCGGGGCCTCTGAGGGGCTCGGGCAGCATGGTGGCGGGCCTTTCGGGGGCGTCCGGTCGGGCGTCCTTGGGGGCGTCCTGGGGGGCGGGTACGTAGGAGGGTACGACCGCGAGGAGGACCTGCGGGGTGTGCGCGGCGAGCCGGGCGAGCAGGCCGTCGGGCGCGTGCAGTGCGGGGGTGTCGGCGGCCGAGTCGACGACGGCGACGACGGCGTCGAAGCCGCCGCCGGCGACGTTGTAGGCGTAGCGCTCGCCGGGACCGTCGGCGGGGTCGTCGTGGGCGGGGAAGACCAGGCGGGTGCGTATCGCGTAGCCGGGGTCGTCGACGGCGAGGACGGGCGAGCGGGTGGTGGTGGAGAAGCGTACGTCGGCGCGGACGGTCCGCTCCAGCTCGCCCGCCAGGCGCAGCGGGGTGTACATCAGTTCCTCGAAGCCGAGGACGAGGACGCGGCGCGTGTCCTCGGGGAGTGCCTCCGCGAGGCGGGCGGCCATGCCGGGGAGTGCGTGTTCGAGGCGGGCCCGGTGTGCGGGGGTGAAGCCGTGGCGGCCGCCGTCGGGGAGGCCGTCCGGCCAGCGCAGGTCCACTCGTGTGGCGCGGCCGGGCCCGTCGGCCGGGTGCGGGCCGGAGGCGGCCGGTTGCGTCCCCGCGGCGGTGGCCGCGGATCCGACCACGTCCCGCGTCCCCGGAGGGTGAGCCCGGGCACCGGCTTCCGGGCTCGGGGTACGGGCGTCTCCCTCAGGGGGCGCGGGGAACCGCGCGACCGGCCCCGACGCAGCCGCGGACGACCGATCACCCCTCGTGGCGCCCTCGTACCGCGCCACCAGCTCCTGCCCCTTCTCCAGGACGCCGTCGGGCAACCGCACCGTGCCCGACGCGGTCGTCACCAGGTCGATGCGTGCCCCGATCCCGCGGGCGAACTCGTCCAGGCGGCCGGTGTCGGCGGGCGACCGCATGTCGACGAGGGCGACCACGACATACCGCCCCCGCGGATACCGTGCGTGAAGATCCCGGACGGTGTTCAGCACCGTGTTCCCCGTGGAGAACTCGTCGTCGACCAGGACCAGCGGGCCGTCCCCGGCCAGCAGGGACGGGTCCTCCGGGAGCAGCAGGTGGGACGTGGCGTGGGAGTGGGACTCCTCGAAGCCGCCGGCCGTGGCGGTCCCCGTGACCGGGCGGCGGGTGGAGTGCAGGTAGGGGGCGACGCCCAGGCCGTCGGCGACGGAGTGGCCGAGGCCGGTCGCGGTCTCCGCGTACCCCAGGACGACCGCGTCCTCGGCCGAGTCGCCCAGCAGTTCCCGGACCCGGCGGCCGAGCGCGACGCCGTGGCCGTACACGACGGACGGGGACTGGGGGACGTGCTTGCCGAGGACGTTGGAGACCAGCAGGTGGGCCCGCTTGGGGTTGCGGCGCAGTGCCAGCCCCAGCAGGCCGGGCAGACTCTCGTCCCCGGCCAGTTCGACGCCGAGCCGTTCCGTGACCCAGCTGCCGGACCATATGTCCTCGCCGGTCCGGGTTCCGTGACGCACCGGCCGGCGCATCCCCTCGTTCACGGTCTTCTCCGTCCCGGTCTTCCCCGTCCCGGTCTTCTCCGTCCCGGTCATTCGGCCAGGCCCGCCGCGAGCAGTTCCACGAAGCCGATGTCCTCGTTGGTGACGCCGAAGACCTCGGCACGCAGCAGGGTCCGCTCGGCCCAGGCGCGGTGGGGTTTCACCTCGTTCATCTTGTTGGTGTAGGCCGACCTGAGTACACCCCCGCCGCCGCGTTCCGGCCGGAGGATGTCCTGGGCGTCGCTGAACTCCTCGTGACTGACGACGGACAGCGCGTGCACGGGGAGGACGTGGGAGGGGTGGATGCAGGTCTTGCCCAGCAGGCCGTTGGCCCGGTCGAGGGAGATCTCGCGCAGCAGGCCGTCCATGGCGTGTTCGATCAGCTTCTCGCGCAGTGCCACGGCCTGCACCTCGTGGAAGGGGCTCTGCCGCAGGAGCGGCTTGAACATGCGTTCCTGGACCCGGAAGTACTCCCAGACAGGTCCGGTCACGGTGAATCCGGTGCCGTCGGCCCGGGCCAGCATGTTCACCACGTCGGAGATCACGGAGGCGACGACCTGGATGTCGTACGCCGTCATGTCGGGGCCTCTGCGCAGCCCGTAGGAGGAACAGAAATCGGTCACGCCGAGGCGCAGTGCGAGGACGCGGTCGCGGTACTTGTCGACGGCGCGGAAGATGCCTTCGAGGGTCTCGACGCGGGATTCGCGGTAGAGCAGCTCGGGCGACTCCAGCACGGGCATGGCGAAGAGCCGGTGGCCGCTTTCGGCCTCGGCGGTGGCCAGCGCCTCCAGGAACGGCAGACCGCGTTCCGCGGTGAACTTCGGCAGGACGAATCCGGACAGCAGCGCGACGGCGGGGCCGAGGCGGCGGACGAGGTCGGGGATCTGCTGGGGGGTGCGGACCCGGATGAACAGCAGCGGCAGATCCGCCCCGGGCCGCCCGGCCAGGTCGACGAACTGCCGTACGAGGTTCTCCTCACCGGCCGGCACGTCGGCGTCGCTGATGGAGTCCTCCAGGCACAGCACCATGGAGACCACACCGTTTCCGCCCTGCTTGACGATGTCGTCGGCGAGCCGGGGCCGGGTCGCGGGGCTGTAGAGCGTGGCGCCGAGGGCCGCGGAGAGCAGCCGGGCCGGGGAATCCGGCGTGAACTCGCCGGGCTCCCGGTAGAAGAGACGTTTCCGCACCGCAGGGGCAAGATGCCCGAAATGACGCATTGAACTCCCCCGTGGCCTCTCTGAATCCGTGGAATCTCTGGAATGTCGGTAGGTGGCCGGTAATAGTACGTAGGGATCCATGTCGGCGGTTCCCTCGGGGCGTGAACTCGAGGTAACCCCGCCGTGTCGACTCCAACCCCCCGCGTTGTCGTGACCAGGACGGAGAAGGCAGGATGACCGCATGACGCACGCGATGCTCAAGGGGTCGAACGTCCCTCTCGAGGCCACCACAGTACGTGCCGTACTGCGCTGGTCGCCCGGTCAGGGGGTGCCGGACATCGACGCCTCCGCGCTGCTCCTCGGCCCCGACGGTCGTGTGCGCTCCGACGAGGACTTCGTCTTCTACAACCAGCCGCGGCACCCTGCCGGGCAGGTGTGGCGGCTCGGCAAGAAGCGCGTCGCCGAGGGCCTGACCGACACGATCCAGACGGACCTCGCCGGTGTCGAGTCCGGTGTCGGCCGGATTCTGCTCGTCGCGTCGGCGGACGGCGTCGCCTTCGACCGCGTACGGGACCTGCGCATCCTGCTGTACGACGCGCAGGCCGCCGACGGGGACGCGCTGGCGTATTTCGACATCAAGCCGGAGACCGGCGAGGAGACCGCGCTGATCTGCGGTGAGCTGTACCGGCGCGGTGAGGGCTGGAAGTTCCGGGCGCTCGGCGAGGGCTATTCGAACGGCCTGAAGGGGCTGGCGACCGACTTCGGCATCTCGGTGGACGAGTCGGAGGCCGCGCAGGAGCCCGATTCCTCCGACGTCACCCAGCTTCCGCCCCCGACGGCGCACGTACCGGCCTCCGACCGGACCTCCTCCGAGGCGCTGACGCAGCCCCAGGCCCCGCTCGTCCCGTCGGCGCCCGAGGTGTCCCGGCCGCTGCCGCCCGAGCAGCCGGCGGGGGTGCCCGCGCAGCCCGCGTACGGCTATCCGCCGCAGCAGCCCGCGGCCACGCAGCCGGCCTACGGCTATCCCCAGCCGACCAGTCAGCCCGCCTACGGATACCCACCGGCGCCCGCCACGGCCGCCGCGGGGGCACCGGGCGGGTACGGTTTCCCGCCGCCGGCCGCCGTCTCCCCCGACCCGGACTTCCGGCTTCCGCCGCAGGGGCCGCAGTTCATCGGACGCTGACCGGCCGGTACCCGCGCGGTCAGGGGCTCCTAGTGGCCGGCCTTCGTCTTGAAGCCCCTTCCCCACTGGAGCCCCCACCCGTACAGCCGGTCCAGCTCCGCCTGGAATCCGTACACGAACTTCACCTCGCGGCGGACGAGGATCTCGTTCTTGACGTTCTCGATCATCACCACCGCGCAGGAGCGGGCCTGGGGGTGGCGTTCGTCGAGGCCGATCTCGATCCGCGGTCCGCTGCTGGGGTAGAGCGTGACCATGGCGTGCGTGCGGTCGAACGCGGGCGTCTGGTCGTAGATGTAGGCGAAGACCAGCAGGCGCTTGATGTTCTCGCGGTGGTCCAGGTTGACGTACATGGTCTCGCCCGAGCCGGACCCGAACCGGTCGTCGCCGCTGAGCTTGACGTACGGCGCGGCGTTGACGTCGCCGAGGAGGCCGCCGAGGGGCTGGACCACGCCCTTGGTGCCGTCCTGGAGCTCGTACAGGCACCCCAGGTCGAGGTCGACGTTGACCATGGACTGGCTGTGGCCGACGACCTCCGGCGGTTTGAGCGCCTTGAGGGGGTGGCGCAGCAGGCTCTCCCGCTGGGAGCCGCCGAAGTCGGAGGTCCGCATCCGCCAGCTCAGGTTGATCCGCAGATGGCCGGTGGCCGCGCCCTGTTTGGTCAGGGACACCTGACCGTGCCGTTTGGTCAGCTCGATGGCGTTGCTGGCCGCGCTGCCCGAGTCGAAGGCGCTCTCACGTCCGCGCCACAGTCCGTCCAGGAAACCCATTCCCGCCCCAAGTCCAGTCGCCGAGCCCCGCTCGGGCCGCCGGACCTCCCGGACGGCCGACGGGGCGGCCCCGAGGAGTGGTCCTCGGTGGCCGCCCCGTCGAGAGCGTTCCTCACCCGGAGGGCTGTCACACCCCGGAGGTGACCTCAGTCTTGTCTCCGGCGTTCCCCTCGGCTTCCGCGAGCCGCTTGTTGCGGCGTACGGAGGACCAGAAGGAGGCGCCGATCAGGACGACGCCGACGAGGCCGGTGATGATCTCGTTGATCTCGTACTGGATGGTGACGAGCAGGATCAGCGCCAGGGCGCCGATGGCGTAGTGCGCGCCGTGCTCCAGGTAGACGTAGTCGTCGAGGGTGCCCTGGCGGACCAGGTAGACCGTGAGCGAACGGACGTACATGGCGCCGATGCCCAGGCCGAGGGCCATCAGGACGATGTCGTTGGTGATGGCGAAGGCGCCGATCACGCCGTCGAAGGAGAAGGAGGCGTCCAGCACCTCCAGGTAGAGGAACATGAAGAACGCGGCCTTGCCGGCCATGGCCACCACCGTGCGGGGCTTGCCCTCCCGTACGGCCTTCTCCTCCTCCTCGTGCTCCTGCTCCTCCTCCTCTTCGAGCTTGTCCTCGAAGTAGCCGGAGAGACCGCCCACGATCATGTAGGTGATCAGGCCCGCGATGCCGGCGAGCAGGACCGTCTCCGCCTTGTCCACATGGGCGCCGCCGTGCTGGTGGGCCTGGGTGGCGAAGGTGACCGCGGAGATCAGCAGGACGATCAGGGCGATGCAGACCGACAGCATGTCGACCTTGCCCAGCTTGGCCAGCGGGCGCTCCAGCCAGGCCAGCCACTTGATGTCCCGGTCCTCGAAGATGAAGTCCAGGAAGATCATCAGCAGGAACATGCCACCGAACGCGGCGATCGCCGGGTGGGCGTCGGTGACGAGTTCCTGGTAACGGTCCTTGTCGCTGAGCGCGAGGTCGACCGCCTCGATCGGGCCGAGCTGGGCGCTGATGGCGACGATCACGACGGGGAAGACCAGCCGCATGCCGAAGACGGCGATCAGAATGCCCACGGTGAGGAAGATCTTCTGCCAGAAGGCATTCATCTTCTTCAGGATGCCGGCGTTGACCACCGCGTTGTCGAAGGACAGCGAGATCTCGAGGATCGAGAGGATCGCCACGATTCCGAAGGCGGTCCACCCCCCGAAGAGGATCGCTGCGACCAGGCCGAGCGCGGTGACCGCGAACGACCAGCCGAAGGTTTTCAGAACCACTGGCTACCCCAGGTGTGTTAACGGGTCTCCCCCGCTGCCGTGATCGGCTTTACGAAACGTTGACTCCGAAGTCTAGAGCGATGCCCCGCAACCCCGACGCGTACCCCTGTCCCACCGCACGGAACTTCCACTCGCCCTGATAGCGGTAGAGCTCGCCGAAGATCATCGCGGTTTCGGTGGATGCGTCCTCGCTCAGGTCGTAACGGGCGAGTTCCTGGCCGTCCGCCTGGTTCACCACGCGGATGAAGGCATTGCTGACCTGGCCGAAGGTCTGGCCGCGCTCGTCGGCCAGGTGGATGGAGACCGGAAAGACGATCTTGTCGCACTGAGCCGGCACCTTGGGGAGGTCGACCAGCAGGGACTCGTCGTCCCCCTCGCCCTCACCGGTCAGGTTGTCACCGGTGTGCTCCACCGAGCCGTCCGGGCTCTTGAGCTGGTTGTAGAAGACGAACCACTCGTCCCCCATGACCCGGCCGCCGCTGCACATCAGCGCGCTGGCGTCGAGGTCGAAGTCGGCTCCGGTGGTGGAGCGCGCGTCCCAGCCGAGCCCGATCATGACCTGCGTGAGGTTGGGTGCGGCCTTGGACAGGGAGACGTTGCCCCCTTTGGCAAGCGTGACGCCCATGATGCTGGTCCCTCCCCGGGTGGTGATGTTTCTCAGGTGGTCCTGCGCGTCCGGCGCCGCACGTAAACCGTGCGGCGCCGGACGGTGCGGCCGCGGAAGGCGGCCGGGGTCGGGCGTGGCCGCCCCACGGTGCCTCTCAGACGTTCACGCCGAAGTCCTGCGCGATGCCGCGCAGACCCGAGGCGTAGCCCTGGCCGATGGCGCGGAACTTCCACTCCGCGCCGTGCCGGTACAGCTCACCGAAGACCATGGCGGTCTCGGTGGAGGCGTCCTCGCTCAGGTCGTAGCGGGCGATCTCGGCCTCGCCGGCCTGGTTGACGACGCGGATGAACGCGTTGCGCACCTGGCCGAAGGACTGCTGGCGGTTCTCGGCGTCGTAGATGGAGACCGGGAAGACGATCTTCTCGATGTCGGCGGGGACCCCGGCGAGGTTGATCTTGATCTGCTCGTCGTCGCCCTCGCCCTCACCGGTCAGGTTGTCACCGGTGTGCTCGACCGAGCCGTCCGGGCTCTTGAGGTTGTTGAAGAAGATGAAGTGCGCGTCACTGGCGACCTTGCCGCTGCTGTTCAGCAGCAGGGCGCTGGCGTCGAGGTCGAAGTCGGTACCGGTCGTGGTGCGGATGTCCCACCCCAGACCGACGATGACCGCGGTCAGGCCCGGCGCCTCCTTGGTCAGCGATACGTTGCCGCCCTTGCTGAGGCTGACTCCCACGAGTCCTCCATTGGTGTCCTGGGGCGGGGTGCCCCGTAGTGCGTCGGATGTCGGATCAACGAGTCGATCCTAGTGACGGGTTCCCGGCCACCGCAGGCCCGGCGGCCGAGGAATCCCAGGGTGTCGGCCCGGATCCACGGGTGTCGAGCGCTTCGACGTGACTACAGGGCGTCGAGCGCCTTGACGTACTCGTTCAGGTCACGGGCGTCCGGCAGGGCGTTGACGACGGTCCAGCGCACGACGCCCTCCTTGTCGACGATGAACGTCCCGCGCACCGCGCACCCCTTGTCCTCGTCGAAGACGCCGTACGCGCGCGAGACCTCGCCGTGCGGCCAGAAGTCGCTGAGCAGGGGGTACTCCAGGCCCTCCTGCTCGGCGAAGACGCGCAGGGTGTGGATGGAGTCGTTGGAGACGGCGAGTACCTGGGTGTCGCGGTCGGAGAACTGCGGCAGCCGGTCGCGGACCTCGCACAGCTCGCCGGTGCACACGCCGGTGAAGGCGAACGGGTAGAAGAGCACCACCACGTTCTTCCGCCCGCGGAAGTCGGACAGCCTCACGGTCGCCCCGTGGTTGTCCTTGAGTTCGAAGTCGGGGGCCTTGTCGCCGACCTGGATCGCCATCGTCGTGTCCGTCCCTTCGGGGTGGTTCGCTCCGGCCACCCTACGCAGGGAGCACGACAGGCCGACGGACGGGCCGACGCGTGACGCGACCGGCCCGTCCGGGGTGGTTCACCGCTTGGACTTGGCCGCCTTCGGCGTCGCCAGCCGGCTGCCGCTCCAGTCCTTGCCCACACTGACGCTCTTGGCCGCCGTCAGGCCCGCCGTGGTGGCGGCCTCCGAGATGTCGCTCGGCTCCACATAGCCCGAACGGCCCGTCTTCGGCGTGAGGAGCAGGATCGCACCGCCCTCTTCGATGTACGTGGTGGCATCCACCAGCGCATCCGTCAGGTCGCCGTCGTCGTCGCGGAACCACAGCACAACGGCGTCAGCCACGTCGTCGTAGTCCTCATCGACAAGGTCGCTCTCGATGACGCCCTCGATGGCCTCGCGGAGCTCCTGGTCGACGTCGTCGTCGTAGCCGATCTCCTGGACCACCTGCCCGGGCTGGAACCCCAGCCTGGCGGCAGGGTTCGTCCGCTCCTCCGCGTGGTCCGCGGTCGCGCTCACGGGTTGCCTCCTGATCATGTCTTGGGAATAACTCAGCCACGCGCGTGCGCGAAGCATTGGCCGTAGTCCACACGGGCGGGACGGATCGCGCAAGTACCCGGCCGTGCAGACCGCCGAAACGGTGACGATCCTGGCCGGGTCACCGCAACTCCAGGCACACCATCATGGCCTGAAGTGACGCACACCACACCTTTGTGCCCCGTTTGGCCCTTTGGGAACCGTCTACGTGTACGAAGACTCGAATGGACGAGCCCCATGGACACCGTACTGGTACCGACCCCGGATTACCTCCCGGTAGAGATGACGCCGACGGCCCCGAGGTGGACCATGGGGAGCGGCGCAATCCGGGCCGTACCGGCGAAAAACAGCGGCCCGTCTCCCGGCCCTCTGACAGGTAAGGAACAGCGTGGCTTCCGCATCCGATCGCAACCCGATCATCATTGGCGGCCTTCCGAGTCAGGTTCCTGACTTCGACCCCGAGGAAACCCAGGAGTGGCTCGACTCCCTCGACGCCGCGGTCGACGAGCGCGGCCGGGAGCGGGCCCGCTACCTGATGCTGCGACTGATCGAACGTGCCCGCGCCAAGCGCGTGGCCGTGCCCGAGATGCGCAGCACGGACTACGTCAACACGATCCCGACCCGCGCCGAGCCGTTCTTCCCGGGCAACGAGGAGATCGAGCGCAAGATCCTCAACGCCACCCGCTGGAACGCCGCGGTGATGGTCTCCCGCGCGCAGCGGCCGGGCATCGGGGTCGGCGGCCACATCGCCACCTTCGCGTCCTCCGCGTCGCTGTACGACGTGGGCTTCAACCACTTCTTCCGCGGCAAGGACGAGGGCGACGGCGGCGACCAGGTCTTCTTCCAGGGGCACGCCTCCCCCGGCATCTACGCCCGCGCGTACCTGCTGGACCGGCTGAGCGAGCGGCACCTGGACGGCTTCCGCCAGGAGAAGTCGAAGGCCCCGTACACCCTGTCGTCGTATCCGCACCCGCGGCTGATGCCGGACTTCTGGGAGTTCCCGACCGTGTCGATGGGGCTCGGCCCGATCGGCGCGATCTACCAGGCGCGGATGAACCGCTACATGCACGCGCGCGGTATCGCGGACACCTCGCGCTCGCGCGTGTGGGCGTTCCTCGGCGACGGCGAGATGGACGAGCCGGAGTCGCTGGGCCAGCTCACCCTCGCCGCGCGGGAGGGCCTGGACAACCTGACCTTCGTCGTCAACTGCAACCTGCAGCGGCTCGACGGCCCGGTGCGCGGCAACGGGAAGATCATCCAGGAGCTGGAGTCGGTCTTCCGGGGCGCCGGCTGGAACGTGATCAAGCTGATCTGGGACCGCACCTGGGACCCGCTGCTCGCGCAGGACCGCGACGGCGTGCTGGTCAACAAGATGAACACCACGCCGGACGGGCAGTTCCAGACGTACGCCACCGAGTCGGGCGCGTACATCCGCGACCACTTCTTCGGCGACGACCACCGGCTGCGCGCGATGGTCGAGGGCATGACCGACGACCAGATCCTGCACCTGGGGCGCGGCGGTCACGACCACCGCAAGATCTACGCGGCGTACAAGGCGGCGGCCGAGCACAAGGGCCAGCCGACGGTGATCCTGGCGAAGACGGTCAAGGGCTGGACGCTGGGCCCGAACTTCGAGGGCCGCAACGCCACGCACCAGATGAAGAAGCTGACGGTCGACGACCTCAAGCACTTCCGGGACCGGCTGCACCTGCCGATCTCCGACAAGGACCTCGAGTCCGGTCTGCCGCCCTACTACCACCCGGGGCCGGACACGGAGGAGATGCAGTACATGCACGATCGCCGCAGGTCGCTCGGCGGGTACGTGCCGACGCGGGTGGTGCGGTCGAAGCCGCTGCGGCTGCCCGAGGAAAAGACGTACGCGACCGTGAAGAAGGGCTCGGGCCAGCAGTCCATCGCGACGACCATGGCCTTCGTCCGTCTCCTCAAGGACCTCATGCGGGACAAGGAGATCGGCAAGCGGTTCGTACTGATCGCGCCGGACGAGTACCGCACGTTCGGCATGGACTCGTTCTTCCCGAGCGCGAAGATCTACAACCCGCTCGGCCAGCAGTACGAGTCGGTGGACCGGGAGCTGCTGCTCGCCTACAAGGAGGCGCCGAACGGGCAGATGCTGCACGACGGCATCTCCGAGGCCGGCTGCACGGCCTCGCTGATCGCGGCGGGATCGGCGTACGCCACGCACGGCGAGCCGCTGATCCCGGTGTACGTCTTCTACTCGATGTTCGGTTTCCAGCGCACCGGTGACCAGTTCTGGCAGATGGCCGACCAGATGGCGCGCGGTTTCGTCCTGGGCGCGACCGCGGGGCGTACGACGCTGACCGGTGAGGGGCTCCAGCACGCGGACGGCCACTCGCAGCTGCTGGCCTCCACGAACCCGGCGTGCGTCGCGTACGACCCGGCGTTCGGGTTCGAGATCGCGCACATCGTGCGGGACGGGCTGCGCCGGATGTACGGCTCCGACGAGGAGCACCCGCACGGCGAGGACGTCTTCTACTACCTGACCGTCTACAACGAGCCGATCCAGCACCCCGCCGAGCCCGAGAACGTCGACGCGGAGGGCATCGTCAAGGGCCTCTACCGCTTCAGCGAGGGCACGGCGGGCTCGCTCCCGGCGCAGATCCTGGCGTCCGGGGTCGCGCTGCCGTGGGCGATCGAGGCGCAGCGGATCCTCGCCGAGGAGTGGGACGTCAGGGCGGACGTCTGGTCGGCGACCTCCTGGAACGAGCTGCGGCGCGAGGCGGTGGACTGCGAGCGGCACAACCTGCTGCACCCGGAGGAGGAGCAGCGCACCCCGTACGTGACGCGGAAGCTCGCGGCGGCGCGGGGGCCGGTGGTGGCGGTGTCCGACTGGATGCGGTCGGTGCCGGACCAGATCGCGCGGTGGGTGCCGGGGACGTACCAGTCGCTGGGCGCGGACGGGTTCGGGTTCGCGGACACGCGGGGGGCGGCGCGGCGGTTCTTCCACATCGACGCGCAGTCGATCGTGGTGGCGGTGCTGACGGAGCTGGCGCGGGAGGGGCACGTGGACCGGTCGGTGCTGAAGCAGGCGATCGACCGGTACCAGTTGCTGGACGTGGCCGCGGCCGACCCCGGGGTGGCGGGAGGCGACGCGTAGTACCGGGCGGGGCGGGTGGTCGCGCGGCGGCACGGTGCCTCCCCTGGAGGGGGTGCCCCCGGCGCCCACCCGTGCCGCCCGGGTGGGGGTACCTCTCCAGGTCCCTCAGGCACTGGGGGGAGGCCCGACCGCCCGCGGTTCTGTACGTCTCCAGCGGCCCGACCGCCCGCGGCTCCGCGCACAGGGAAAAGCCCCCGGCGTTCCACCGGGGGCTTTTCCCTGTGACGACACGTCAGAACACCGGGTAGCCCGACGTGGTCGCTCCGGCCAGGAAGACGACGGCCAGGAGCGTGTCGATGGCGCCCAGGACGAGGGCGACCAGGGCCGGCACCGAACGGGAACCCGTCCAGCTACGGCCCATGGCCAGCCAGCCGCAGACGATCGCCACCGGGCCGAGGATGATCCCCAGCACGAAGAAACCGGCGATCGCGCAGATGGTTCCGATGATCCCGAGCGTCGCGCGATCCGGCCCGGACCGTGACCACGTCCGGCCACGTGTGCGGGGGTGCCTGCGCGTTCCGTGTCCGAAGCTCGCCATCATCAACTCCCTGAAGGGTTGGCTGACATGGCGGGTACCCCCGCTCCGGCGGCGAATTCACGCGGGCCGGCGCCGGAAAGCCCGCCGCGGCGCGCCGCCTCCTCCGGCGGCGCGCCGCGGCGGGCGCCTTCCGGGCCGGTTCGCCCCGAGGGGCGGACCCTGCCGTACGGTCCGTCAGATGTGGCCGACGCCCGCGCCCGCCTCCGCGTTCTCACCGCGCTTGGTGAGGAAGGCGACCAGCACCGCCACGGCGGCGACTCCGGCGGCGACCAGCGACGCCAGGCTCATGCCGGAGATGAAGGTGTCGTGGGCGACGTCGGCGATCTTCGCGGCGATCTGTGCCGGGGTGCCCTCGGCCACCGGGGCCGCACCGACCTGCACGGCCTCGGAAGCCAGATCGGCCTGCTCCGGGGTGAGCGGCGGGAGCCCCGCCTCCGCCCAGTTGCCCTCGAGGTCGCTGTCCACCTTGGAGGCCATCACGGCGCCGAGCACGGCCGTACCGAGGCTGCCGCCGATCTGCATGGCGGCCTGCTGGAGGCCACCGGCGACACCGGACAGTTCGAGCGGCGCGTTGCCGACGATGACCTCGGTGGCGCCGACCATGACCGGCGCGAGGCCGAGGCCCAGCAGGGCGAACCAGAGCGACATCACGGCGCTGCCGGTGTCCGTCTCCAGCGTGGACATGCCGTACATGGCGAGCGCGGTGAACGCCATGCCGCCGGCGAGCGGGATGCGCGGGCCGACCTTGGTGATCATCACTCCGGCCAGCGGCGATCCGACGATCATCATGCCGGTGAGCGGCAGCAGGTGCAGACCGGCGTCGATCGGGCTCATGCCGTGCACGTTCTGCAGGTAGAAGGTGACGAAGAACAGACCGCCCATGAAGGCGATGGCCATCAGGACCATCAGCACGACACCCGCGGACAGCGGGACGGAACGGAACAGCGCCAGCGGGATCAGCGGCTCCCGCACCTTCGTCTCCCAGAAGGCGAAGGCCCCGAAGCCGGCGAACGAGCCGATGATGAACGACCAGGTCTGGACGTCGCCCCAGCCCCACTCGGGCGCCTTGATCAGGGCCCACACGAGGCAGAACATCGCACCGGACAGCAGGGCTATGCCGAGCAGGTCGAAGGAGCGCGGGGCGTTCTCCGCGCGGTGGTCGAGCAGGATCCACACGCCGAGCACGAGGGCGAGGACGCCGACCGGCACGTTGATGAAGAACACCGACTGCCAGTTGACGTGCTCGACGAGGACACCGCCGAGGATCGGGCCGCCCGCGGTGGAGGCGCCGATGACCATGCCCCAGATGCCGATCGCCATGTTGAGCTTCTCGGCCGGGAAGGTGGCCCGCAGCAGGCCGAGCGCGGCCGGCATCAGCAGGGCGCCGAACAGGCCCTGGAGGGCACGGAAGGTGACGACCATCGCGATGCTGTCGGACAGACCGATGGCCCCCGACGCGGCGGCGAAGCCGACGACACCGATGAGGAAGGTCTGGCGGTGGCCGAAGCGGTCACCGAGCTTGCCCGCGGTGATCAGGCTGACCGCGAGGGCGAGGAAGTAGGCGTTGGTGATCCACTGGAGCTCCGACAGCGAGGCGCCCAGGTCCTCGCCGATGGCCGGGTTCGCGATCGCCACGATGGTGCCGTCGAGGGCCACCATCATCACGCCCACGGCGACGGTGATGAGGGTGAACCAGGGATGCCCGCGCAGCCCCTTGCCCGGGGTCCCGTCCGACGGGGCGGCCGGCGTACCGTCCCCCGGCCCCGTCTTGTCGATGGTGGTCTGACTAGTCATACGTTCGACACTAATGTCAGCCGCTGACAGTTGACAAACCAATTCATCAGTCGGTCACTGACAGGACATCCCCGTATAGCCTGAACTGGGGAAACAGTTCGAGGAGGAACCATGGGGACGGTCGGGACCGCCGTGGGCGCGCCACCGCGGCCGGGTCTGAGGGAGCGCAAGAAGCGGCGCACCCGGGACGCGCTGGTCCGGGCCGCACTGGAGCTGATCGCCACGCGCGGGTACGAGGGGACGACCGTCGACGACATCGCCGCGGCCGTCGACGTCTCGCAGCGCACCTTCTTCCGCTACTTCGCGAGCAAGGAGGAGGTGGCGTTCTTCGTCCCCCGGCTCGCGGAGTCGCACGTCATCGGGGCCGTACGCGAACGCCCGCCGGGCGAGGCGCCGCTGGAGGTGCTGCGCCGGGCCGTGCTGGACAGCTGGGACGGCATCAACGAGGCCGTCGAACAGCTCGTCCCCCTGGAACTGCACATGCGCGTCTACCGGGTGATCGAGTCGACGCCCGCCCTGCTCGCCGCCCATCTGCGGCGCGCCGAGGAGCTGGAGGAGGAGCTGGCACGCATCATCGCCGAGCGCGAGGGACTCGACGTGGACGCCGATCCCCGGCCGAGGATCCTGGTGGCCGCGTTCGGCGGGGTGATCCGCGTGGCGGAGCGGCGCTGGTCCGTCGGGGACGACTTCAGCGCGGCGGCCATGCGGAACCTGATGACGACCTGTCTGGACCACGTGGGACCGGCCCTCGTGGGGAACTGGCGTACGGAGGGGGCCCCGAACCGGCACACCGAAACGTGATCCCGGTCACTTGATTCACGCGAGACTCTCCCGTTCTCCTAGTGTGTCCCTTCAGTGACTTCCTTCGACACCTCCCCGCAACTGAACGTCTGGCGCATGCTGCTCGCGCTCGCCGTCGTTTTCGTGATGCTGGCGACCACGGGCTGGACGGCGCTGCGCCATCAGCGCCACCCCGCTCCGCTCCAGGCATCGCTCGACGCGTGGGAGCGCGGCCGGATAGCGGGCCACCGGCTGCCGGACCCGGATGCGGAGCCCGCGCGGCTGACCCGGTTCTTCGCCTCCCTCACCGTGGGGCAGCGCGCGAGTCTCGCCCGCCGCTATCCGCTCGCGGTCGGCAACATGAACGGCGCACCGGTCCACCTGCGCTACCAGGCCAACCGCATCGCGCTGGAGCAGGCCCGCAAGGTCGAACGGGCACGCGTGCACGACAGCCGCCTCACCGAATCGGGCCAGCGGCAGGCGGCACGCCGGATGAACCGCTTCGAGGCACTGGCGCGCCCCGGCCGGCACATCCTCGCCTTCGACCCGTCGGGCTCCGGCCGGATCGCCGAGGTCTTCGGCGACCTGCGCAGGGCCGAGCGGATCTCGGTCGTCGTCCCCGGTGCCGACACCGACCTGCTCACCTTCCAGCGCACGAACCGCGCGCACTCGGCCCCCGTCGGCATGGCGAGCTCCCTGTACGCGGCGGAGCGCGCCGCCGGTCCTGCGACCCGTACGGCCGTGATCGCCTGGGCCGACTACACGGCTCCCCGCGGGCTCGGCATGGACGCGGCCACGGCGATGCGCGCCGAGGACGGCGCGGTGCGGCTGGACGCGCTGGTGCGCGGACTGCCCGGGATCGCCCCGGTCTCGCTGTTCTGCCACAGCTACGGCTCCGTGGTGTGCGGGATCGCCGCGCACACCCTGCCGGAGCGGGTGTCCGACATCGCGGTGGCCGGCAGCCCCGGCATGCGGGTCGAGAACACCGCCCAACTGCGCACCACCGCCCGGGTGTGGGCGATGCGGGACGCCGACGACTGGATCCAGGACGTGCCGTACCTGGAGCTCGGCGGTCTGGGGCACGGGGCCGACCCGGTGACGGCGGAATTCGGCGCGCGCGTGCTGTCGGCACGGGAGGCCGAGGGCCACGCCGGGTACTTCGCACCGGGCACGGACAGTCTGCGGAACTTCGCCGAGATCGGTGTTGGCGCATACCGCGCGGTGTCCTGCGCGGGCGGGGGCGACCTCTGCCGGACGGGTTTGTCCGGTACGACCACTACCGGACGCGCGTAGAGGCGGAGATACTGCGGTATGCGTGGGGAAGGGACGGAGAAGCTCGTGCCGCATACGATGAGCCGCATGGGTGACGTACTGGCCGGATTTCATGCCGCCTGGGAGTTCGAGTCCGACTCCGTGCTCATCCGTTACGAACGGGGTATTCGAACACCCAAGCTGTTCCAGGCGCTTGGGGAGCGGCGTGTTCCGCTGGAGGCGATCGAGGGGGTGACCCTCGCGCCCGGCAAGCGCGGGACGGTGGTCCTGCGGATCGAGCTCCGGCCCGGTGCCGATCCGCTGATGGAGGCCGCCTCCGGGCAGTTGAAGGAGAGCAGCGACCCCTACCGGCTGGTGCTGCCCGCCGAACGCGAGACGCTCGCCGAGTACTACGCCGACGAACTGCGCGCACGGCTCACCGAGTCCGGGCCCGCCGAACGCCATCTGGTGGCCGCTCCCGAGGTGCCGCTGCAGTTCAAGGCGTACGACGGGAAGGCGTCCTTCGACGGTACGGCGGTGGCGTTCCGGTGGTTCTGGACGGGGGCGTCGTCGGCGAAGTGGAAGGCCGGGGACCAGCGGTTCCCGGTGGGTGAGCTGAGCGGGGTGGAGTGGCGGTCGCCGGAGGTGTTCGAGGGGCACCTGCGGCTGCTGCGGCGGGACGCGGGGACTCCGCCGGCGCAGGCCGACCAGGATCCGGCCGCCGTGGTGTTCGGGCTGGGGTACGGGCCCGTGCACGAGTCGTTGCCGTTCGCGGCGGCCGTGCTGGCGGCGGTGCGCAACTGTGCGCCGGTGCCGGCGGTGTCCACGGCGCGGGCGCGCCGTGACCCCGCGGACATCGCCGAGCGGATCCGGCATCTCGGGGAGCTGCATCAGGCGGGGCTGGTGACGGACGAGGAGTTCTCCTCCAAGAAGGCGGAGTTGCTCGCGGAGCTTTAGCGTCCCGCCTGGTGCGGTGGCGTTGTGGCCTCAGGCCGTCTGTGGCTGGTCGCGCCCGGGCGGCGGGGCCGCACATCGATGCGGCCCCGCGCCCTTGAGGGAGTCGTCCTACTCCCGTCCGGCGGAGACGAAGGTCATGTCCGCGTAGCGGGCGCCGGACACCTCGGACGCGAGGGGCTCCAGGAGGGCCAGTTCCTCCACCGTCAGTTCGATGCGGGTCGCCGCCGTGTTCTCCTCCACCCGGGCGGGCTTGCGGGTGCCCGGGATCGGGATCACCGGGAGGTTGTGGACCTCCGCCTGCTGGTGGACCCAGGCCAGAGCGACCTGGCCCGGGGTGGCGTCATGGGCCTTGGCAACGGTGCGGACCGGTTCCAGCAGCGCCGCGTTGGCCGCCGCGTTGGCGCCCGTGTAGCGGGGCTGATGGCGGCGGAAGTCGCCGGGCGTGAGGTCCTGTTCGGCGTCGGTGAAGGAACCCGTGAGGAAGCCTCGCCCCAGCGGGGAGTACGGGACCAGGGTCACGCCCAGTTCACGCGCGGCGGGGACGACCTTCGCCTCGATGTCCCGGCTGAACAGCGACCACTCCGACTGCACGGCGGCGATCGGGTGCACCCCGTGCGCGGCGCGCAGTTCGCCGGCCGTGACCTCGCTCAGGCCGAGCTGCTTGACCTTGCCCTCGCGCACCAGCTCGGCCATGACGCCGACGGTCTCCTCGATCGGCACGTTCACATCGCGCCGGTGCATGTAGTAGAGGTCGATCACGTCGACGTCCAGGCGCCTCAGGCTCGCCTCGACGGCCTCGCGGATGTACGGCGCGTCGTTGCGGATGATCCGCCGGGTCGGGTCCTCCCGCGGGATCGACAGGGCGAACTTGGTGGCGATGACCACCTCGTCCCGGTGCGCCTTGAAGAAGGGGGCGAGGAACCGCTCGTTCTCCCCCGCGCCGTACGCGTCCGCCGTGTCGTAGAGCGTGACGCCGAGCTCCAGGGCCCGCTCCAGGGTCGCCCGGGAGGCGTCCGCGTCCGTGGGCCCGTACGCGAAGCTCATGCCCATGCAGCCGAGGCCCTGCACGCCCACCTCGGGGCCGCCCTCGCCCAGTGCGGCCGTGCCGATCGTGCCGTTGGTCATCATGCCCTCTCCGACGCCAGGGCCCGCCCGGCGTCCGCATAGAAATCGATCTTCCGGTCGAGCACGGCGAGCGTGCCCTGGAGTTCGGCGATCCGGGACAGTACGTCCTCGCGGGTCTGCTTCAGCAGTTCGAAACGCTCGGTGTACGTGTGGTCGCCCGCGCGGACCAGTTCCGCGTAGCGCACCATGTCCGCGACCGGCATCCCGGTCAGGCGGAGCTTGCCGACGAGGGCGAGCCAGTCGAGGTCGCGGTTGCTGTAGCGCCGCTGGCCGGTGTGGGACCGGTCGATGTGCGGCATCAGACCGATGCGCTCGTACCAGCGCAGGGTGTGCGCCGTCAGCCCGGTGAGGGCGACGACCTCGCTGATCGTGTACCTGTCCGCGCCGTCCGGCCGCCGATCCCCCTGCGGCGGCCCGGCGCAGGTGTCCGCGCCGGGCCCCGTGGTGGTCTCCGTCTCCGTCACCGTCATGGTCCCCACGCTAGAACGCTGGAGTGCACTCCAAGCAAGCGACGAAGGTGAGAAATGGGCAGGACGGGGAGGCCCGCGGCTGATTACCGTACGGCCATGACCTCTGTACGCCGTGCGACGCCGGAGGACGCGGAGGAAGTGCTCCGTCTGCGCCAGGTGATGATCGACTCGACGCCCCTGTCCGACCCGTCCACGGCGTGGCACGCCGAGTCGCTGCCCGTGCTGCGCGGCCGGCTGTCCGAGCCGGACGGCACCTTCGTGGCGTTCGTCGTGGACCACCCGGAGCGGCCGGGCGCGCTGGCGGCGCTGGTGGCCGGCTCGCTGGAGTACCGCATCGGCGGCGCACGCGATCCGTACGGCACCGACGGCTATGTCTTCAGCGTCGCCACCGACCCGGACGCCCGCCGCCGCGGCTACGCGCGCGCCTGCATGGAGGCGCTGCTGGAGTGGTTCCGCGAGCGCGGCGCCCGGCGGGTCCGCCTCACCGCGTCCGCGCAGGCGGAGCCGCTGTACGTGGCACTGGGCTTCAGGCCCAGGCCGGACCCGTTGCTGGAGCTGACCCTGTGAGCGCTTAGGCTCGACGGCATGTCGCTGAAGAGCCTCGCGTTGATCGAGAACTGGCCGGTTCCCACCGCCGCGGCGGGTGTCGTACGGGCGGACGGCACCGTCCTCGGCACCCATGGCCCCGCCGGACACCGCTTCCCGCTGGCCTCGGTCACCAAGCCACTCGCGGCGTACGCGGTGCTCGTGGCGTACGAGGAGGGCGCGATCGAGCTGGACGAGCCCGCCGGCCCGGACGGTTCGACGGTCCGGCACCTGCTCGCGCACACCTCGGGGCTGGCCTTCGACGAACACAAGGTGACCTCGGCACCGGGTGAGCGGCGCCTGTACTCCAACGCCGGGTTCGAGCAGCTCGGCGACCATGTCGCGAAGGCGACGGAGATCCCGTTCGCGGAGTACCTGCGGCAGGCGGTGCTGGAGCCGCTCGGCATGACGTCGACCTCGTTGGCGGGCTCCCCGGCGAAGGACGCCGTCTCCACGGTGGACGACCTGCTGCGGTTCGCGGCCGAGGTGCAGGCCCCGCGCCTGCTGGACCCCCGCACGGTCGCCGCGGCGATGACGGTCCAGTACCCCGGCACCAAGGGCGTCCTGCCGGGCTACGGCCACCAGAACCCCAACGACTGGGGCCTGGGCTTCGAGATCCGGAACTCCAAGTCCCCGCACTGGACGGGCGCGTCGTCCTCCCCGCGCACCTTCGGCCACTTCGGCCAGTCGGGTACGTTCCTGTGGATCGACCCCGACGCGGGCGTGGCCTGCGCGGCCCTCGCCGACCGTGCCTTCGGTCCCTGGGCGATCGAGGCGTGGCCGCCGTTCACGGACGCGGTGCTGGCCGAACTGCGCGGCTGAACCCCGCGCGCCGGCCGGCGGCCCCCACAACCACCGGCCGGCCCCGGCTTCCCGTGCCGGTCACCCGCCCGTCGGCGGCTGGTCCTTCGCGGGAAGGGCCCACAGGACCCAGTACGGGTCGTCCCAGTCGCAGTAGTAGTTCACGTACCCGTGGGCGAGGGCGTACTGCCCGTCATCCACGCACGCGAGTTTGTCCCTCCATCCAGAGATCGCTATGTAGCCCCAGGGGTTGGTGTCGGCGGCGGACGCCGGGGCCGCGGTCAGCGGAATGGCGACCAGCGCGGTACCGATCGCGGCAGCGGCGATACGGGAACGCCACAACTTCATACGTCTCTCCTCATGGACGGAGCCGGGCCCTGCGATGCAGGACATCGGCACCCTGTGCGACTGAACAGGAGATACAACGGCGGAGCCACGGCGATGGTTCAAGGCGCGCAGGGGTTCGGCGAACACAGACGGTCCGGCACCTGCCCGCACGTACCTCAGGGTCCGGCCTCGGCCTCCACGGGCACCGTCCGACGCCGGCCCAGGCGCTCGAACCACACCGTCTTGCCCCGCCCGTAGGGGCGGTCGGTGACCGCGTCCACGATCACCAGCCCGCGCCCACTCTCACCGAGCCCGCCGCCGACGGCCGGCGCGGGCAACTCCGGACAGCCGTCCGCGACTTTCACCCGCACTCCGCCGAGCCGGAGCAGGAAGCAAATGCGGCAGCGGCGGCCGGGGACGTGCCGTACGACGTTGGCGACCAGCTCGGTGAGCGCCAGCTCGGCGGCGTCGGTCACGTCGGCCAGCCCCGCGCCGACGAGGTACAGCCGCAGGATGCGCCGCAGATGCCGGGCCGAGTGCTCCCCCATGGCGAACTCGGCGTGGTACTCACTGCGGATGTCCGCCACCCGCGGACCGGTTACGTGATTCACGCCGCGATGCTGCAACGCTACGCATACGCTCGACTACGGAAAGAAACGAACTCCGTGAGGCGTTGAAGTGAGGTTTCAGGTCGAAGAAGCGGACGGCTTCACGCACGGAACTGCGGTCCGTGTGAAGGGGCTGCGGCCCTGATCCGACCGTTCGCAGGCCCCGCCGAAGCCAAACCGTACCGGCTTCGGCGGGGCCTGCCGCGTCACTTCGCTGCCATCTCCCACACCAGTAGCTCCGCGTCCGACGCTCCCGCCACCGCGTCCACCCCCTGCGCGTCCGTGAGGCGGGCCGCGTCGCCCGCACCCAGCAGTGCGCCGTCCAGCGTCACCTCACCGCGCACCACGTGGACGTACACGTACGCGGCGTCCGGCACCGCCGTCCGCTCTCCCGCCCTCAGCCGGCGTACGTGGAGCATCGCGCCCGCCTCCGGGAGGGCGTACGGGGTGGAGTCGGCTATGCCCCGGACGACCTCGTAGGAGGGGTCGCCGCCCGGTTCCAGGGGGGCCAGCCACATCTGGAGGAAGGTGAGAGGGCGGTCGCCCGCGTTGCGTTCCACGTGGCGGACGCCCGACGCGGCGCTCAGGCGCTGGACGTCGCCGGGGCGGATCACCGTCTCCTCGCCCGTGGAGTCGCGGTGGGTCAGCTCGCCCTCCACCACCCACGTCACGATCTCGGTGTGGCTGTGCGGGTGCTCGTCGAAGCCGGCGCCGGGGGCGAGGTGCTCCTCGTTGCAGGCGATCACCGCGCCGAAGCGCAGGTTGTCCGGGTCGTAGTGGGGGCCGAAGGAGAAGGCGTGCCACGTCTCGATCCCGGCCGCCGGATCGCCGCCCTGGTAGCGCTCCCGCGCATGCCGTACGTCCGTCACAGGGTCCACCGTAGACCCGGCGACACGCGCGGCCGTACCGATAAGGCAGTCTTGTCCCCGTGCCCGAACCCGAAACCAGCACCCCCGAAGCCGCCGCACGCCCCGCCCATCCGCACGCCGCGACGCTGAAGCGGCTGGAGAGGTCGTCCGGCAGTCTCGCCGCGCAGGCGATCGCGCGGATGGACGAGACGCTGTCCTGGTACCGGGCCATGCCCCCGGAGAACCGTTCCTGGATCGGCCTGGTCGCGCAGGCGGGCATCGCCGCGTTCACCGAGTGGTTCCGGCGCCCGGACGCCCCGCAGGCCATCTCCACCGATGTGTTCGGCACCGCGCCGCGCGAGCTGACCCGGGCGATCACGCTGCGGCAGACCGTGGAGATGGTGCGCACCACCATCGAGGTCATGGAGTCCGCCATCGACGAGGTGGCGGCGCCCGGCGACGAGAGCGTGCTGCGTGAGGCGCTGCTCGTGTACGCCCGTGAGATCGCCTTCGCCACCGCCCAGGTGTACGCGCAGGCCGCCGAGGCACGGGGTGCCTGGGACGCGCGGCTGGAGTCGCTGGTGGTGAACGCGGTACTCAGCGGTGAGGCGGACGAGGGGGCCGTGTCGCGGGCCGCCGCCCTGGGCTGGAACTCGCCCGAGCATGTGTGCGTGGTGCTGGGCACCGCGCCCGACGGGGACTCCGAGCTGACCGTGGAGGCCATCCGGCGGGCCGCCCGGCACGCCAAGCTCCAGGTGCTGACCGGGGTGCTCGGCGACCGGCTGGTGGTGATCGCGGGCGGCAGCGACAACCCGCTGGCCGTCGCGAAGTCGCTGATCGGGCCGTATGCGGCGGGGCCGGTCGTCGCCGGTCCGGTGGTTCCCGACCTGCTGGCCGCGACCCGGTCCGCGCAGGCCGCCGCGGCGGGGCTCAAGGCGTGTTCCGCCTGGCAGGACGCCCCGCGCCCGGTGCTGGCGGACGATCTGCTGCCGGAGCGGGCGATCGCCTCGGACCCCTCCGCGCGCGAGCAGTTGGTGGAGGAGATCTACAGACCGCTGGAGCAGGCCGGAGCCGCGCTGCTGGAGACGCTCAGTGTCTATCTGGAGCAGGCGAGCAGTCTCGAAGGCGCGGCGCGGATGCTGTTCGTTCACCCCAACACCGTCCGCTACCGGCTTCGACGTGTGACTGACGTCACCGGATGGTCACCCTCCGATGTACGCTCTGCGTTCACGCTGCGGATCGCGCTGATCCTGGGGCGTCTGGCCGACGGCGATCCTCATCCCTAGTCTTTTGTCGGGGCCCCACAAAACCGCCTCCTGTTCTTCGTCCTTGTCCTCACGGGCGGCCGTGACCGTCCCCAAGAGAGAGTGTGAGAGTGCTCGTACTCGTCGCTCCCGGCCAGGGTGCCCAGACTCCCGGCTTTCTGACTGAATGGCTCGACCTCCCCGGTGCCGGGGAGCGCGTCGCCGCATGGTCCGACGCCATCGGACTCGACCTCGTCCACTACGGCACGAAGGCCGACGCGGACGCGATCCGCGACACGGCCGTCGCCCAGCCGCTGCTGGTCGCGGCCGGGCTGCTGTCCGCCTCCGCGCTCGGAGACGTGGCACCCGGTGCCGTCGCCGGTCACAGCGTCGGGGAGATCACCGCCGCCACCTTCGCGGGTGTCCTCGACGACACCGCCGCGCTCTCCCTGGTCCGCACGCGGGGTCTGGCCATGGCCGACGCCGCCGCGATCACCGAGACCGGCATGGCGGCGCTGCTCGGCGGCGACCCCGAGGTGACCGTGGCGCACCTGGAGAAGCTGGGCCTGACCCCGGCGAACATCAACGGCGCGGGCCAGATCGTCGCGGCCGGCACCACGGAGCAGCTCGCCGCACTGGAGGCGGACAAGCCCGAGGGCGTGCGCAAGGTCGTCGCGCTCAAGGTGGCCGGCGCTTTCCACACCCACCACATGGGCCCCGCGGTCGACACGCTGGCGCAGGCCGCCGAGGCCCTGACGCCGGGCGACCCGAAGGTCACCTACGTGTCGAACAAGGACGGCGCGGCGGTCGCGACCGGCACCGAGGTGCTCGAACGCCTCGTCGGCCAGGTCGCCAACCCGGTCCGCTGGGACCTGTGCATGGAGACCTTCAAGGAGCTCGGCGTCACCGCCCTCCTGGAGGTCTGCCCCGGCGGCACGCTGACCGGCCTCGCCAAGCGCGCCCTGCCCGGTGTGAAGACGCTGGCCCTGAAGACCCCCGCCGACCTCGACGCGGCCCGCGAGCTCGTCGCCGAGCACGCCTGACGCCCTTAAGGAGCCGACCCGCATGGCGAAGATCAAGCCCAGCAAGGGCGCCCCGTACGCACGCATCCTCGGCGTGGGCGGTTACCGGCCCACCCGGGTCGTGCCGAACGAGGTGATCCTGGAGACGATCGACTCGTCCGACGAGTGGATCCGCTCCCGCTCCGGGATCGAGACCCGGCACTGGGCGTCCGCCGAGGAGACCGTCGCCGCGATGTCGATCGAGGCGTCCGGCAAGGCGATCGCGGACGCCGGGATCGACGCCTCGCGGATCGGCGCCGTCGTCGTCTCGACCGTCTCGCACTTCAGCCAGACCCCGGCCGTCGCGACCGAGATCGCCGACAAGCTGGGCACGGACAAGGCCGCCGCCTTCGACATCTCGGCCGGCTGCGCGGGCTTCGGGTACGGGCTCACGCTGGCCAAGGGCATGGTGGTGGAGGGATCGGCAGAGTATGTACTTGTCATCGGCGTGGAGCGGCTGAGCGACCTGACCGACCTGGAGGACCGGGCCACGGCCTTCCTGTTCGGTGACGGCGCGGGCGCGGTGATCGTCGGCCCCTCCCAGGAGCCCGCGATCGGCCCGACCGTGTGGGGCTCGGAGGGCGACAAGTCCGAGACCATCAAGCAGACCGTGCCGTGGGACCGCTTCAGGATCGGCGACGTCTCCGAGCTGCCCCTCGACAGCGCGGGCAACATCAAGTTCCCCGCGATCACGCAGGAAGGCCAGGCGGTGTTCCGCTGGGCCGTGTTCGAGATGGCGAAGGTCGCCCAGCAGGCGCTGGACGCGGCCGGGATCACCGCGGACGAACTGGACGTCTTCATCCCGCACCAGGCCAATGTGCGGATCATCGACTCGATGGTGAAGACCCTGAAACTGCCGGAGCACGTCACGGTCGCCCGTGACATCCGCACCACCGGCAACACCTCGGCCGCCTCGATCCCGCTCGCGATGGAGCGGCTCCTGGCGACCGGCGAGGCGAAGAGCGGCGACACCGCGCTCGTCATCGGCTTCGGGGCGGGTCTCGTCTACGCCGCTACGGTCGTTACCCTCCCCTAGGCACTGCGTGCCGGGCCCTGCGCCCGGTACGCGAGGTACCACCACCCCATCCTCTGGAATCACAACGAAGGAGCGCCATCATGGCCGCCACTCAGGAAGAGATCGTCGCCGGTCTCGCGGAGATCGTGAACGAGATCGCCGGCATCCCGGTTGAGGACGTCCAGCTGGACAAGTCCTTCACCGACGACCTGGACGTCGACTCGCTGTCCATGGTCGAGGTCGTCGTCGCCGCCGAAGAGCGCTTCGACGTCAAGATCCCGGACGACGACGTCAAGAACCTCAAGACGGTCGGCGACGCGACCGACTACATCCTCAAGCACCAGGCCTGAGCCCTGCCGGGCCTTCCGTCCGTCTTCCGTCGGTACGGGAGGCCCGGGGGCCGGGAACCCCGGCCCCGCCACCCGGCGGTGGCGCCGTACGAATCCTCGTAGATCCGTTGGAGAGAGAATTCCGATGAGCCCGACCAATCGCACCGTGGTCGTCACCGGTATCGGCGCAACCACACCGCTGGGTGGCGACGCAGCCTCGACCTGGGAGGGACTGGTCGCCGGACGTTCCGGCGTCAAGGCCCTCACGGAGGAGTGGGCCGCCGAGCAGGCGGTCCGTATCGCGGCCCGGGTGGCCGTGGAGCCCACCGAGGTCATCCCCCGGCCGCAGGCCCGCCGCCTGGACCGCTCGGCGCAGTTCGCGCTGATCGCGGCCAAGGAGGCGTGGGCCGACGCCGGTTTCGTGGCCAAGGCCGGTGAGGACCCGAGCGTCGACCCGGACCGGCTGGGAGCGGTCATCGCCTCCGGCATCGGCGGTGTGACGACCCTGCTGGACCAGCACGACGTGCTGAAGGAGAAGGGCGTACGCCGTGTCTCCCCGCACACCGTCCCCATGCTGATGCCGAACGGCCCGGCCGCGAACGTGGGTCTCGCGGTGGGCGCCCGCGCCGGTGTGCACACCCCGGTCTCCGCGTGCGCGTCGGGTGCCGAGGCCATCGGCTACGGCATCGAGATGATCCGCACCGGCCGTGCCGACGTCGTCGTCGCGGGCGGCACGGAGGCGGCGATCCACCCGCTGCCGATCGCCGCGTTCGGCAACATGATGGCGATGTCCAAGAACAACGACGACCCCGAGGGCGCGTCGCGTCCCTACGACGTCGCCCGGGACGGCTTCGTCATGGGTGAGGGCGCGGGCGTGATCGTCCTGGAGTCCGCCGAGCACGCGGCCGCGCGCGGTGCGCGGGTCTACGCGGAGGCGGTCGGGCAGGGGATCTCGGCCGACGCGCACGACATCGTGCAGCCGGAGCCTGAGGGGCGGGGCATCTCGCACGCCCTGCAGAACCTGCTGGAGCGGACGGATCTGGACCCGGCGGAGATCGTGCACGTCAACGCGCACGCGACGTCCACGCCGGCCGGTGACATCGCGGAGCTGAAGGCGCTGCGGAAGGTGTTCGGGGACGACGCGGACCACTTCGCGGTCTCCGCGACGAAGTCGATGACGGGGCATCTGCTGGGCGGGGCGGGTGGGGTGGAGTCCGTGGCCACCGTGCTCGCGCTGTACCACCGGGTGGCTCCGCCGACGATCAATGTCGAGAACCTCGATCCTGAGGCCGAGGCGGCTGCGGATGTCGTTCGTGGGGAGGCGCGGAAGCTGCCCGTGGACGGGCGGATCGCCGCGCTGAACGACTCGTTCGGGTTCGGTGGGCACAACGTGGTGCTGGCGTTCCGGTCCGTGTGACCTGCGTCGGCCTGAAGGGCCTTCACCCCCTTGGGGGTGGGGGCCCTTTGCCGTGCGGCGCCCGCTGGGGGTGACGGGAGGTTTTCTCGCCCCCGCCGCCCCTACCCGTCCCGTCCCGTCCTCAAGGGGCTTCGCCCCTTTGACCCCGGGGAGCATGGTCGGGTGCGGGTCCGTTGGGGCTTGTCGCGCAGTTCCCCGCGCCCCTTTCAGGGGCGCTTTGCTCTCCCGGTGTTTTCTAGACCACCTGGTGGAGCCAGCGGACCGGGGCGCCTTCGCCTGCGTAGCGGAAGGGTTCCAGTTCGTCGTCCCAGGGTTTGCCCAGGAGTTTGGCGATCTCCGATTCCAGGTCGGTCTGTTCGGTCCGGGAGCGGGTCAGGGCGGCCCGGAGACGGTCCTCGGGGATGAGGATGTCGCCGTGGATGCCGGTGACGGCGTGGAAGATGCCCAGGTCGGGGGTGCAGCTGTAGCGCTCGCCCTCGGCGGTGGGGCAGGGTTCCGAGGTGACCTCGAAGCGCAGCATCTGCCAGCCGCGCAGCGCGGAGGCGAGTTGGGAGGCGGTGCCGGCCTGGCCCTGCCAGGAGAACTCCGAGCGCCAGGTGCCGGGGGAGGCGGGCTGGCGGATCCAGTCCAGGCTGACGCGCGTGCCGAGCACCCCGGCGATGGCCCACTCGACGTGCGGGCACAACGCGCGCGGCGCGGAGTGCACGTACAGAACTCCACGAGTCGTCACCGGAACCTCCGGACGGAACAGGCGCGGTCCGGGTGGACCGCGTTGATGGCGAGGCTACCGTGCGACGGCGCAAGGAGTGTGACGTACCGTCGGTCCCGGTGCCGGGAAACCTCCAGCATTCACCCGGCAGGACGCCTGTACGGGTGTGCAATGAACACACCACGACACACGGGGAGGCGACGAATGGAGCAGACGGCGCGGAGGCCGGCCCGTCGTGCGCGGGCGGCCGTGCTCGCCGTGGTGGCGGCCGTCGCGCTGGGCGCGGCCGGCTGCGATGCCGTCGGCGGCTCCCCCGCCCCGTCGGGCACGGCGGCAAAGAAGGAGCGGCCGTCCCCGAAGCCCACGCCCGTGTGGGACACCAGCCCTGAGTCGGTCGCCGCCGTGGGGGACTCGATCACGCGCGGCTTCGACGCGTGCGCGGTGCTGACGGACTGCCCCGAGGTGTCGTGGGCGACGGGCGGCAGCGAGGAGGTCGACAGTCTCGCCGTACGCCTGCTGGGGCGGGCGGGGGCGGCCGAGCGGAGCTGGAACTACTCGGTGACCGGGGCCCGGATGGCGGATCTGCCGGAGCAGATGGCGCGGGCGGTGGCACGGAGGCCGGAGCTGGTGGCGGTGATGGCCGGGGCGAACGACGCCTGCCGGGAGACGACGTCGGCGATGACGCCGGTGGACGACTTCCGGGCCGACTTCCAGGAGGCCATGCGCACACTGCGCGAGGCACTGCCCAAGGCACAGGTGTACGTGGCGAGCGTGCCGAACCTGAAGCGGCTCTGGTCGCAGGGGCGGACCAATCCGCTGGGCAAGCAGGTGTGGAAACTGGGCATCTGCCCGTCGATGCTGGGCGACGCGGACGCGATGGACGCGGCGGCCACGCTGCGGCGCGAGACGGTGCAGGACCGGGTGGAGGACTACAACGAGGTGCTGGAGGAGGTCTGCGCGAAGGACCGCCGCTGCCGCTTCGACGGCGGCGCGGTGTACGAGTACCGTTTCGGCACCGACGAGTTGAGCCGCTGGGACTGGTTCCATCCCAGCATCGAGGGGCAGGCCGAGCTGGCCGGGATCGCGTACCGGACGGTCACGGCGAAGCGGCCGTGACTTATTGTTTCGCACATGAACGAACTCTTCGGCACACTTTCCGACGGCACGCCGGTGCACCGCTGGACCCTGGAGCGGGCGGGCGTACGGGTACGGGTCCTGTCCTACGGCGGGATCGTGCAGGACGTCGAGGTGCCGGACCGGGACGGGCGGACCGGGAACGTGGTGCTGGGGTTCTCCGACCTGGACGGCTACCTCCGGCACCCGGAACCCTTCCTGGGCGCCCTGATCGGCCGGTACGCCAACCGGATCGCGGGCGCCCGCTTCTCCCTGGCGGGGCGCGACCACACGCTCGCCGCGAACAACGGGCCGAACTCGCTGCACGGCGGTGAGCGGGGCTTCGACAAGCGGGTGTGGGACGTGAGCCCGGTCGCGCACGGCCTGCGGCTCTCCCTGGTCAGCGAGGACGGCGAGGAGGGCTTCCCGGGCCGTCTGGAGGTCTCCGTGACGTACACGCTGGACGAGCGGGGCGCGCTGGGGATCGCGTACGAGGCGGTGACGGACGCGCCGACGCACGTGAACCTGACGAACCACTCGTACTGGAACCTGGCCGGCGCCGGCTCCGGCAGCACGGCCGGGCACGAGCTGCGGCTGGCGGCCTCCCGCTACACCCCGTCCGACGCGGACCTGATCCCGAACGGTGAGCTCGCCGACGTCTCCGGGACCCGTTTCGACTTCCGCGAGGCGCGGAAGGCGGGCACCGGGTACGACGACAACTTCGTGCTCGACAAGGGGGTGACGGCGGCCGCCGAGGAGGTCGCCGAGCTGTACGACCCGGCGTCGGGCCGGGTGCTGACGGTGGCGACCACCGAGCCCGGCATGCAGCTCTACACCTCGGACCACATCGGGGAGCCCTTCACCCCCGGTGACGGCATCGCGCTGGAGACCCAGCACTTCCCGGACTCCCCGAACCGTCCGGAGTTCCCGAGCACGGTCCTGAAGCCGGGTGAGGTGTTCCGGTCGGAGACGGTGTACGGGTTCGGGGTGCGGTAGGGACTGTCCGGCCTCCGCTCGCACATAAGCCCCGGTCCGGGGTCAGGGTCCCGGACCGGGGCTGCTCATGTGGGTGCTTCCCGGATCAGACGTTAATCGCTGTGAGGGGAACGCGGTCCCCGATCAGCATGCCCGCTTGAATCTCGTACGAAGCCTTCACATATGACCATGATGTGGTGGGGTTGCGCCGCCCGGTGCGCTTTACGGGGTGCCCCGCGTCGGTGTGCGCCGGGGGTGGGTTGCGCGGCCCGGCGCTGCACGGGTGCCCCGGCGTGGGTGTGGGCCGGGGGTGGGTTGCGCTGCCCGGCGCTTGCGGGGTGCCTCCCCCACTCTCGGCTTCGCTCGAGCGGGGGGACCCCCATCGCCCACCCGTGCCGCCCTGCGGCACGACTGCCCGCGGATCGCGAGGGGGGTGGCGCGGCTGCCCGCGGAGGGCGGGCGGCGCGCGGCGCGACTGACCGCGGAGGGCGGGTGCTCATGGCCCGTGGCGTGGACCGTGGTGGGCGCGCGATACTGCGGCCTTCGGCATCCCCGTACCCCACGACGACGGAAGGCCCAATTTCCTTGAGATCCGTACGTGTTCGCATCGGTGTTCTCGGTCTGGTCCTGTTGGCCGGTTTCGCCGCCCCTACGACCGCGACCGCCGCCGGGACGGCCCCCGCCCCCACCGTCGAGGAACGCCGCCTGGACGGGGCCGTCCCGCAGGAGATACTCCGCCGTTCCGGATTCGCCGACGTGGCACCGGAGTTGGCCCGTGCGCTCGACCGCGCGCACTCCTACGCCCAGGCCCGCCGTGCCGTCGTGCGCGAGGGGACCCGGCTGTGGCGCAGGGCCGTCGACCGGGCGCAGGGGCGCGGTCCGGCGGGCGGTGACCTCAGCCGGGACGACGACCGGCCGCTGTACTGGGCGCGGCTCGGGATGACCCGCGAACTGCGCACCTGGGAGCCCGGGTTCCGGCTGGGCGAGGAGCGACGGGCGCGACTGCTCGACGAGCTGGAACGGACCTCGCGCGGGCAGACCGCGATCAGCTACCCGCGGCACGACAAGGGGATGAAGCGGGTCCTGCTGACCGGGTTCGACCCGTTCACCCTGGACCGGGACATCCGTATCTCCAATCCGTCCGGCGCGGTCTCGCTCGCCCTCGACGGCACGGTGATCGAGACCGCGGACGGTCCCGCGCGCATCGAGACGGCCGTGTTCCCGGTGCGCTGGCGGGACTTCACGCAAGGGACGGTGGAGCGGGCGCTGCGGCCGCACCTGCCGGAGGTCGACCTGTTCACCACCGTGAGCCAGGGCCGGGTGGGCCGCTTCGACGTCGAGCGGACCAACGGGGCCTGGCGGGGCGGTTTCGGGGACAACGAGAACATCGGCCGCACGGAGACGATCCCGGTCGCCGACCCGGCCTCGCAGCCCCAGTGGACGTCCACGACACTGCCGTACGCGGAGATCGTCGCCGCGGACACCGGGCGGTTCCCGGTCTACGACAACACCAGTGTCACCGAGATCCCGGCGGGAGGCGCCGAGCCCGTCGTACGGCCTCAGGGGCCGACGCCCGGGTCGACGGCGCGGGCCGGGGGCGGCGGGGACTACCTGTCCAACGAGATCGCCTACCGGGCGACGCTGCTGCGGGACCGGCTCGGGCTGCACGACAGGCTGCCGGGCGGGCATGTGCACACGCCCGTGCTGCAGTTCGGCGCCGGGAACACCACCGAGGTCACCGACCCCGAGTTCGTGCGGAACCGGCTGGACATCATCGACCAGGTGCGGTCGATCGTGACCGTGGCGGTCAGTGCGACGGAGCGAACGCGAGGCTGACGCCGAGGCCGGCCAGGACGGACCCGATGACCTTGTTGAGGACCTTCTGGCCGCGCAGCATCAGGGTGCGCATCCGGTCGTGGGAGAAGAACACGGCGACGACGCCGAACCACAGCAGGTGGGCCAGCGACATGAACAGGCCGTAGCCCACCTGCTGGAGGACCGGGGTGCCGGGGCCGACGACCTGCGCGAACGTCGAGACGACGAACAGGGTCGTCTTCGGGTTGAGGACGTTGGTCAGGAAACCGGTGCGCAGCGCGGCGAACGGGGTCAGCCCCGTCCTGTTCTCCAGGTCGACGGTGACCTCGCCGCGGGTGCGGAAGGTGCGGACGCCGATGTACACGAGGTAGGCCGCGCCGACCAGCTTGATCACCGTGAAGAGGAAGGCGGAGGAGGCGATCAGCAGGCCGACGCCGAGCATCGTGTAGGTGACGTGGACGAGGACACCGGCGGCGACGCCGAGGGCTCCGAGCAGGCCGGTGCGGCGGCCGTGGAGGTAGCTGTTGCGGACCACCATGGCGAAGTCGGCGCCCGGCGCGATCACGGCCAGGACGGTGATGACGGCGACCGCGAGCACCTCGGTCATGACCGGGCGCCCTCCTCCTCGGACTCCTCGGAGCCGTCCCCGGCGGTCTCCTCACCGAGCAGGTCGCGTGCCATGAGGGTGGCGCCGGCGACCGCGCCGGGCATCAGGAACACGGCGACGAACGGGACGAGGAAGGCCAGTCCCAGGGGGGTGCCGAAGCCCCAGACGAGGGTCTTGCGGGAGCGCAGCAGGCGGAGCCGCTCGCGCAGTTCGACCCCGCGCCGCTGGAGCGCGACGGCGGTGAGCTCCTCGGTGAGGAAGAAACCGGTGACGAAGAACCCGATCACCGGGACGACGGTCTGCCCCACCACCGGGACGAACCCGAGCGCGAACAGCAGCACGCCCCACACCAGGGCCCGTACGACGATACGGAGGCTGTCGCGGGCGGAGATCCACAGCTCCCGCAGCAGGGGCAGCTCCGACTCGGGCGCGGTGCCGTCGGGCGAGACGTCCCGGTCGACCTGCTCGGAGAGGTTCTCGTAGAACGGCTGCCCGATGAGCAGGGTCACCGCGGTGAAGGTGAGCACGGACAGCAGCAGGCCGAGCGCGAACAGCACGGCGGTGAGGAAGCCGCGGAACAGTCCGGCCCAGGGGCTGGACCAGTCGTCGGCGAACGGCGTCGCCCACGTGACGAAGTCCTCGCCCCACAGCGCCAGCGCCACCAGCGCCGCCGCGTACAGCACGAGGGTGATCAGCCCCGGCAGCAGCCCGAACCCGAACTGCTTGCCGTGCCGGGCCACCCACCGCTGGCCCTTCAGGAGATACCGGAAACCCACCCCAAGATCGCGCATGGGGAAGACCCTATCGGGGCGCCGTCCCCCGGCACGGGCGAGGGCCGCACCCCACGTCCAAGGGTGCGGCCCCGTCGTACGCAACGACCGCCGGCGGTGTCGCGTCACGGCCGGTTCAAAGCTTGACGATCATCTTTCCGGTGTTGTCGCCGCGCAGGACGCCGAGGAACGCCTCCAGGTTGTTCTCGATGCCCTCGACGACCGTCTCGCGGTACTTCAGCTCGCCCGAGCGGACCCAGGGGCCGACCTCCTGGACGAACTGCGGCTGGAGATCGTAGTGGTCGCCGACGAGGAAGCCCTCGATGCGGCCGCGGGTCTGGATCAGCCGGGCGAGGTTGCGGGGGCCGGGGGCGGGCTCGGTGTTGTTGTAGACCGAGATCATCCCGCAGACGGCGATACGGCCGTCCCGGTTGAGGGATCCGATGGCGGCCTCCAGGTGGTCGCCGCCGACGTTGTCGAAGTAGACGTCGACGCCGTCCGGGGCGGCGGCGCGCAGCTGCTCGCTCACGGGGCCGGTCTTGTAGTTGAAGGCGGCGTCGAAGCCGTACTCCTCGACGAGCAGCTTCACCTTCTCGTCGGAGCCGGCCGAGCCGATCACCCGCGAGGCGCCCTTGAGCTTCGCGAGCTGCCCGACCTGGCTGCCGACGGCGCCCGCGGCACCGGACACGAAGACGGAGTCGCCCTCCTTGAAGGAGGCGGTGCGCAGCAGGCCGGCGTAGGCGGTGAGGCCGGTCATGCCCAGCACGCCCAGGTACGCCGAGAGGGGTGCCGCCTCCGGGTCCACCTTGACGGCGTTCTTCGCGTCCACGACGGCGTACTCGCGCCAGCCGAAGAAGTGCAGGACGTGGTCGCCGGGCGAGATCCCGTCGGCGTTCGAGGCGACGACCTCGCCGACGGCGCCGCCCTGCATGGCCTTGCCCAGCTCGTACGGGGCGACGTAGGACTTGGCGGCCGACATCCTGCCGCGCATGTACGGGTCGACGGAGAGGTACGCGTTCCGTACGAGCACCTGTCCCTCGGCCGGGGCGGGGACCTCCGTCTCGACGAGGGCGAAGTCCTCGGGCTTCGGCCAGCCGACGGGGCGGCTGAGCAGATGCCACTCGCGGCCGGTGGTGGGGAGTGCGGGAGCGGTCATGGCCTGGCACCTTTCCTCGAATAGTTCATTACCTGAAACAACCATGCGGCTGAATATTTCAGGATGTCAAGCAACCGGGTACCCTGGTGTGCATGGCCACACCCGATGCCACCCCGCACCGTTCCGACGCCCTCACCCTGGAGGTCGTCGAGCTCATCGGCTCGGTGGTGGCCCGCTACCACGAGGAGTACGAGGAAGCCGCCGCCGGTCATGCCCTTACGGGTGCCCAGGCGAAGCTGTTGAGTCTGCTGTCCTTGGAGCCGCTGCCGATGCGGAAGCTGGCGCAGCGGCTGAAGTGCGAGCCGTCGAACGTCACGGGGATCGTGGACCGGCTGGAGGCGCGGGGGCTGGTGGAGCGCCGGCCGGATCCGGCGGACCGGCGGGTGAAGCTGGCGGCGGCGACGGCGGAGGGGCGGCGGGTGGCGCGGAGTCTGCGGGAGTCTCTGCGGTTCGCGCGTGAGCCGTTGGCGGGGCTTTCGGAGGGGGAGCGGGTGGCTCTGCGGGACGCGTTGCGGCGGATGCTGGGGTAGTCGGCTGCGCCGGTTTTCGGGGGTCTGAGGTTGGCGGGACCCGGTGCTTTACGGGTGCCCCGGCATTGGGGGGGGCGGGGGTTCTCGCGTGGCCCGGTGCTTTGCGGGTGCCCGGTGTTGGTGTGGGCCGGGGGGTGTTCGCGCTGCCCGGCGTTTGCGGGGTGCCGTCGCGCCCACCCGTGCCGCCCCAGCGGCACGACTGCCCGCGGTTGCGCGGCATGCGGCTGCCCGAGGGGTGTTGGGGTGGGGGTTAGGTGCACCACCACAGGAAACGGTCGCATGTTTCCGTGGGTTCGGGTTCTGGGTCGGGCTTTTTCGTGGTGGGGGACGGGGCGGGGGTTTCCGGGTTCTGTGAGGGCTGCGGCGGCTGGGGGGCCGTCGGGTCGGTCGTGGGCGGGGTCGCGGGCGCGGACGAGGGGTCCTGCTCGGTCTCGGCCTCGTCCTCCGCCTTCTCGGACTCCTCGCCCGTCGGGGAGCCGGAAGCCGACGGCGAGTCAGAAGGCTTCGCACTGGGCGACTTCCCGGGTGCCGCCGTGTCCGTGCCGCCGTCGCCCGCCGGCGCCGCCGACTCCGTCGGCTCCATCTCCGTCGCGCCGCCGTCCGCGGTCTCCTCCCCGGCGGCCGCCGGCCTCGAGTCCGAGCCGGGTGCGTCCAGGCCCAGTTCCGCGAGGCTCAGTCCGCCCGCCGCGAGGACGAAACCGGCCGCGATCAGCAGGGTGCGGTTGCGCCGGCGGCGGTGCGCCGCGGCCTTGCGGTCCCGGCGGCTCTCGCCCGCCGCGGAGGACTCGTCCGGGTCGGTGGCGGGGTCCGGGCCCGGCTCCCGGCCCCGGCGCCGGTCAGCACGGCGCCCGCGCGGCACGTCGTCCCGCGGCCCGTCGTGCCGTAGCCCGTCGCCCCGCGCCTCGTCATCCCGCAGCCCGTCGTCGTGCTCGCCGGGGTCGTCCCCGGCATGCGGGGCCCCGGTGGCTCCCCCGGCCCCGTATGCCCCGCCCCCGTACCCCGAGGACCCGGCAGGCTCCTGCCGCTCCTGGACGTGGAGCGTCTCGGCGGGTGTGCCGCAGCCGGGGCAGGCAAGGGCGCCGTTGAGGTGCCTTCGGCACGGGTGGCAAAAGTCCATGACGCGGGAAGGTTAGGTTCCGTTCGGGCCCGCTTCATAGGCCTTGTTGTGAAGGTTTGGTGCGGACCAATGCTCATTGGTTTCGAAACTGTCGAAACCGTTATGCGCGCGACCCATTGACACCCCCGCCGCCCCGTCCTTACTGTCTCGCCAGCATTTCGAACGCGTGACGAAATATCGAACACGTCGAACCGTCGACGACGAAGACCAGGTCCATCACCACAGCGAGGGGCTAACTGCCGTGCGCATCACCGGAATCAGCACACACGTGGTCGGGACGCCGTGGCGCAACCTGACGTACGTCCAGGTGCACACCGACGAAGGCATCACCGGAGTCGGCGAGACCCGGATGCTGGGCCACACCGACGCCCTCCTGGGTTATCTGAAGGAAGCCGAGGTCAACCACATTCTCGGCTCCGACCCGTTCGCTGTCGAGGACCTGGTCCGCCGGATGAAGTACGGCGACTACGGCCGCGCCGGCGAGATCGTGATGTCCGGTATCGCCGTCGTCGAGATGGCCTGCTGGGACATCAAGGGCAAGGCCCTCGGCGTGCCCGTCTGGCAGCTCCTGGGCGGCAAGGTCACCGACAAGGTCAAGGCGTACGCCAACGGCTGGTACACCACCGAGCGCACCCCCGAGGCGTACCACAAGGCCGCGCGGGGCGTCATGGAGCGCGGGTACCGGGCACTGAAGATCGACCCGTTCGGCACCGGGCACTTCGAGCTGGACCACGAACAGACGCTGTACGCGGTCTCGCTGATCGAGGCGGTCCGGGACGCCATCGGTCCGGACGCCGAGCTGATGCTGGAGATGCACGGCCGCTTCTCCCCCGCCACCGCCGTGCGCCTCGCGCACGAGCTCGCGCCGTTCAAGCCGGCCTGGCTGGAGGAGCCGGTGCCGCCGGAGAACCTCAAGGCGCTGGAGAAGGTCGCCGCGAAGGTCGACATGCCCCTCGCCACCGGCGAGCGCATCCACGACCGGATCGAGTTCCGCGAGCTGTTCGAGAGCCAGGCCGTGGACATCCTGCAGCCGGACGTCGGCCACATCGGCGGCATCTGGGAGACCCGCAAGCTCGCCGCGACCGCCGAGACCCACTACATGCTGGTCGCCCCGCACAACGTCGGCGGCCCCGTGCTGACCGCCGCGTCCCTCCAGGTCGGCTTCACCTCGCCGAACTTCAAGATCCTGGAGCACTTCAACGACTTCGCGGACGCGGACATCAAGAAGGTCGTCAAGGGCGCGCCCCAGGTGAACCCGGAGGACGGCTGCTTCCACCTCTCCGACGCCCCCGGTCTCGGCGTGGAGCTGGACGTCGACGCGGCGGCCGAGTTCCCGCAGCAGCAGGCCCGGTTCGACCTGTGGGCCGAGGGCTGGGAGCAGCGCAAGCCCAAGGGCACCAAGTGACCGCCGCGGACCGCCGGGAGGCACGGTGATGAGCACCCAGGTCGTCATCGAGGGACCCGGCGAGCACCGTCTGGTCCCGCACGAGCCGCGTGAGCCCGGGGCCGGCGAGGCCCTGGTGCGGGTGCACGCCTCCGGCATCTGCGGCAGCGACCGCGAGGTGTACCAGGGCAACCGGCCCGAGGGGTACGTGCGGTACCCGCTCACGCCGGGCCACGAGTGGTCCGGGACGGTGGAACGGGTGGGCGCGGGCGTGCCCGCCTCGCTGGCCGGCCGCAAGGTGGTCGGCGAGGGCTTCCGCAACTGCCAGGTCTGCGACCGCTGTCACGCCGGTGAGACGACGCTGTGCTCGGCGGGCTACGAGGAGACCGGCTTCACCCAGCCGGGCGCCATGGCCGCCACGCTGACCCTCCCGGCCCGGCTGCTGCACGTCCTGCCCGACGACGCCGACCTGAGTGCCGCCGCGCTGCTGGAGCCGGCCGCCTGCGTCGCCGCCGCCGCGCTGAAGGCGCACGCCGTGCCCGGTGAGCGGGTGGCGGTGGTCGGCACCGGCACGCTGGGGATGTTCGCCGTGCAGTTCCTGCACGCGGGCTCCCCCGCCGAGCTGCTGGTGGTGGGCACCCGGGACGACCGCGAGGCGCTGTCCCGGCGGTACGGGGCCACCGGCTTCCGCACCAAGGACCAGGCGCTCCCGGACGACTTCGACGTGGTGATCGAGACCGCCGGGTCCGCGGACGCGGCCCGCACCGCGGCCTCGCTGCTGCGGCGCGGCGGGCGGCTGGTCCTCACCGGCATCCCGGCGCCGGGCGCCGACGGGCTCGACCCCACGGACCTGGTCGTACGGCAGCTGGAGGTGCACACCGTCTTCGGTGCTCCGCCGGACGCCTGGGCGCACACCGTGCGGATGTTCGCCGCCGGGCTGCTCGATCCGCTGCCGCTGGTGAGCCATGAGCTGCCGCTCGCCGAGTTCCCGCAGGCCATCGAGCTGGTGGGGTCCGGCGATCCGAAGGTGGGCAAGGTGCTGTTGCGTCCCTAGTCCGTACGCCGGTACGAGGGCGACCCGACGGTCCCCGTACCGGCGTACGCCCGGCCCCGCACCCGGCGTACGCCCGGCCCCGCACCGCACCCGCCCGACTCGTACCCCGAGCCGCGAACCTCGTCCGACATACCGAACCAAAGGACACCCTGTGACCGACGCTTCCGCCACGGCTCCCCGCAGGCCCGGTGAGCAGACCCTCACCGCGCTCGGCCTGAGCGCGCCCGCCCTCGACCCCGCCGACGCCTCGCCGCACACCTTCCCCGGCGGCGGCCGCTGGCGCACCGAGGTCCCCTCGTGCGAGGGGCCCGAGGCGCTGGCCGTGGTCCTGAAGGAGGCCTCGCGCCTCGACGTGCCGATCCACCGGATCAGCCAGGGCAGCGGCGTGTGGATGCTGACCGACGCCGAGATCACCGAGATGGTCGAGGCCACCGCGGAGCGCGACATCGAGCTCTGCCTGTTCACCGGCCCGCGCGGCACCTGGGACATCGGCGGCTCCACCCGTACCGACTCGGGCGGCGCCGGACTGCGCGCCCGGGGCCACGACGCGGTGGCCGGCTGCGTCGAGGACGCCGTGCGCGCCACGGAGCTGGGCGTCAAGTGCCTGCTCGTCGCCGACGAGGGCGTGCTGTGGACGCTGCACCGGGCGCGGGCGGCCGGGCTGCTGCCCGCCGACACCACGCTGAAGCTGTCGGCGCTCGTCGGTCCGGTCAATCCGGCCTCGTACGCGGTCTACGAGCACCTCGGCGCCGACTCGATCAACGTCCCCAGCGATCTGACGCTGGATCACCTCACGGAGATACGGCGGATTTCGGCCACGCCGATGGACATGTACATCGAGGCCCCCGACGACCTCGGCGGCTATGTGCGGATGTACGAGGTCGCCGAACTCATCCGGCGCGGCGCCCCGCTGTACCTGAAGTTCGGCCTGTCCAAGGCGCCCGGGATCTATCCGTACGGGCACCATCTGCGGGAGCTGACCCTGGCGACCGCGAAGGAGCGGGTGCGGCGCGGCCGGCTGGCCCTGGACCTGCTGGCCCGGCACGGCGCGGACGGCGACATGGCGCCGCTCGGGTCCCGGCTTCCGGGCGATCTGATCCGGTTCGACATCTCGTCATAACGTTCCGGAAACTCGACTTCACAGAAGTAGACACAGACGCGCACAATCGCACACACCCCTTTCTCGGTCCCCTGATCCCACCCCGGAAGCGCCCGCTCGTCCGGACCGACCCCGCACACACATCAAGGATGATGACCATGCGTAACCGCAGAGCCGCACTCGCCGCCGTGGCCACCGCCGCCTCCCTCGCCCTCACCCTGTCCGCCTGCGGCCAGAACAGCGAGGGCGGCAGCGAGGAGGACAAGGGCGGCTCCGAGGGGGCCACCGTCGGCATCGCGATGCCGACGAAGTCCTCCGAGCGCTGGATCGCCGACGGCGCCAACGTCGAGAAGGAGCTGAAGGCCAAGGGGTTCAAGACCAAGCTGGTCTTCGGCGAGGACGACCCGGACCAGCAGGTCTCCCAGATCGAGAACATGATCACGCAGGGTGTGGACGCCCTGATCGTGGCGGCGATCGACAACAAGTCCCTGGGCAACGTGCTGCAGCAGGCCAAGGACGCCGACATCCCGGTCGTCTCCTACGACCGGCTGATCCTCGGCACGGAGAACGTCGACTACTACGCCTCCTTCGACAACGAGAAGGTCGGCGAGCTGCAGGGCGGCTACATCGTCGACAAGCTGGGGCTGAAGGCCGGCAAGAAGGGCCCCTTCAACATCGAGCTGTTCGCCGGCTCCAACGACGACAACAACACCAGGTACTTCTTCCAGGGCGCGATGAACGTCCTGAAGCCGTACATGGACAAGGGCCAGCTGGTCGTCCGCTCCAAGCAGACCGACCTCAACCAGGTCACCACCCTGCGCTGGGACGGCGGCACCGCGCAGAAGCGCATGGACGACCTGCTCACCTCCAGCTACCGCAACGCCCGGGTCGACGCGGTGCTCTCGCCCTACGACGGCATCTCCATCGGCATCCTGTCCGCCCTGAAGTCGGACGGCTACGGCACCGGCAGCAAGGCCATGCCCGTCGTCACCGGCCAGGACGCCGAGGTCGCCTCGCTGAAGTCGATCATCTCGGGCCAGCAGACCCAGACCGTCTTCAAGGACCTGCGCGAGCTCGCCAAGGTCGCCGCGAACATGGTCGACGCGGTCCTCAACGACAAGAAGCCCGAGGTCAACGACACCAAGTCGTACGACAACGGCAGCAAGGTCGTCCCCGCCTACCTGCTGCAGCCGGTCAGCGTCGACAAGTCCAACTACAAGCAGGTCCTGGTCGACGGCGGCTACTACACCGAGGACCAGCTCAAGTAACCGGGCCCCTTCAAGGATTGGAAGGCACGACCATGGCGGGACCCGTCCTGGAAATGCGCTCGATCGTCAAGACCTTTCCCGGCGTCAAGGCGCTGTCGGACGTCACCCTGACCGTCCGTCAGGGCGAGGTCCACGCCATCTGCGGCGAGAACGGCGCCGGCAAGTCGACCCTCATGAAGGTCCTCTCCGGCGTCCACCCGCACGGCAGCTACGAGGGGGACATCCTCTTCGAGGGAGAGCCCTGCGAGTTCAAGGACATCCGGGCCAGCGAGCAGCGCGGCATCGTCATCATCCACCAGGAACTGGCGCTGTCGCCGTTCCTCTCCCTCGCCGAGAACATCTTCCTCGGCAATGAGCACGCCACCCGCGGGTTCATCAACTGGAACGCCACCCTCAAGCACGCCACCGAACTGCTGCGCCGGGTCGGCCTGTCCGACCACCCGGACACCCGCGTCGCCGACATCGGCGTGGGCAAGCAGCAGCTCGTGGAGATCGCGAAGGCGCTCTCGAAGAAGGTGAAGCTGCTCATCCTGGATGAGCCGACCGCGGCCCTGAACGACGAGGACAGCGACAAACTCCTCGATCTGATCCTGGAGCTGAAGAAACAGGGCATCACCTCGATCATCATCTCCCACAAGCTCAACGAGATCCGCAAGGTCGCCGACTCGGTGACGATCCTGCGGGACGGGCGGACCATCGAGACGCTCGACGTGAAGGCCGCGGAGACCACCGAGGACCGGATCATCTCCGGCATGGTCGGCCGCGACCTGGAGCACCGCTTCCCGGAGCGCACCCCGCACCGGCCCGAGGAGGGCGCCGCCCCGGCCCTGGAGGTCCGCGGCTGGACCGTGTACCACCCGATCGACCAGCAGCGCAAGGTCGTCGACGACGTGTCCTTCGAGGTCCGGCGCGGTGAGATCGTCGGCATCGCCGGCCTGATGGGCGCGGGCCGTACCGAGCTCGCGATGAGCATCTTCGGCCGCACCTACGGCCGGTACGCCGCCGGCACGGTCCTCAAGGACGGCACGGAGATCCGTACGAAGACCGTCCCCGAGGCGGTGGCGCACGGCATCGCGTACGTCACCGAGGACCGCAAGCACTTCGGCCTGAACCTCATCGACACCATCAACCGCAACATCTCGCTCAGCGCCCTCGGCAAGGTCGCCCGGCGCGGTGTGGTGGACGAGCACGAGGAGCGGCAGGTCGCCGAGGGCTTCCGCACGTCGATGAACATCAAGGCCCCGACGGTGTTCGAACCGGTGGGCAAGCTGTCCGGCGGCAACCAGCAGAAGGTCGTCCTCAGCAAGTGGATCTTCGCCGGTCCCGATGTGCTGATCCTCGACGAGCCGACGCGCGGCATCGACGTCGGCGCCAAGTACGAGATCTACACGGTCATCGACAAGCTGGCCGCCGAGGGCAAGGCGGTCGTCTTCATCTCCTCCGAGCTGCCCGAACTGCTCGGCATGTGCGACCGCATCTACACGATGGCCGCGGGGCGGCTGACCGGTGAGTTCTCGCGGGCCGAGGCCTCCCAGGAATCGCTGATGCGTCAGATGACGAAGGACAAAGAGGTATCCCGATGAGCAGCACCGAAGTCACCGACAAGACGCCGGCGGCCGCGCCGCCGGGCAAGAACGGGGCGGGCAGCGGTGACGGCCTGCTCCAGCTGATGCTGGACGGCATGCGCCGCAACATGCGCCAGTACGGCATGCTGATCGCCCTGGGCCTGATCGTGGCGCTCTTCGCGGTGTGGACCGAAGGCGACCTGCTGCTGCCGCGCAACGTCTCCAACCTGGTGCTGCAGAACAGCTACATCCTGATCCTCGCGATCGGCATGATGCTGGTCATCATCGCGGGCCACATCGACCTGTCGGTCGGGTCGCTGACGGCGTTCGTCGGCTCGATGGCCGCCGTCTTCATGGTGAAGAACGACCTGCCGTGGCCGGTCGCGGTGATCCTCTGCCTGGCCGTGGGCGCGCTGGCCGGCGCGATACAGGGCTGGTTCATCGCCTACGGCGGCATACCGTCGTTCATCGTGACCCTCGCGGGCATGCTGACCTTCCGCGGTCTCACCGAGATCTTCCTGGAGGGCCAGACCCTCGGCCCGTTCCCCAAGGGCCTGCAGACGGTCGCCAACGGCTTCATGCCGGAGGTCGGCCCGGAGACCAACTACCACAACCTCACCCTGCTCCTCGGCATCGCACTGATCGCGCTCGTGGTCCTCCAGGAGGTCCGCGACCGCCGCCGCCAGAAGGAGTTCGACCTGGAGGTCCTCCCCTCCAAGCTGTTCCTGCTGAAGCTCGTCGCGCTCGGCGCCGCCATCCTCGTCGTGACGATGCTGCTGGCCAGCTACAAGGGCGCCCCGATCGTGCTGCTGATCCTCGGCGCGCTGCTCGTCGGCTTCGGCTACGTGATGCGCAACGCCGTCATCGGCCGCCACATCTACGCCATCGGCGGCAACCTGCCCGCGGCCAAGCTGTCCGGCGTGCGGGACAAGAAGGTCACCTTCCTGGTCTTCCTGAACATGGGCATGCTCGCGGCCCTGGCGGGTCTGGTCTTCGCCGCCCGCTTCAACGCGGCCTCTCCCAAGGCCGGCCTCAACTTCGAGCTGGAGGCCATCGCCGCCTCGTTCATCGGCGGCGCGTCGATGAGCGGCGGCGTCGGCACGGTCCTCGGCGCGATCATCGGCGGCCTGGTCCTGGGCGTGCTGAACAACGGTATGAACCTCGTCGGCATCGGCACCGACTGGCAGCAGGTCATCAAGGGCCTGGTGCTGCTGGCCGCGGTCGGCTTCGACGTGTGGAACAAGCGCAAGTCCGGTTCGTAAGTCAGCTCGGGCCCCGCCGGACGGCGGGGCCCCTTCCTTTTGGGGAGCCGCACGGATGGAACTGAACAGACGCACGGTCATCGCAGGAGCCGCGGCGGCCGGTGTCGCCGCCACCACCACCGCGTTCGGCGGCACGGCGCACGCCGCGCCGGGCAGGGGGAAGCCGGTGAAGTCGCTCTTCGGCACACTCGCGGACGGCACCAAGGTCCACCGCTGGTCGCTGGAGAACGGCGGCACCCGGATGAAGGTCCTCTCCTACGGCGGCATCGTCCAGTCCCTGGAGATCCCCGACCGCCGCGGTCGCTACACCAATGTCTCCCTCGGCTTCGACACCCTCGAGGAGTACGTCGCCTCCAGCCCTTACTTCGGCGCCCTGATCGGCCGCTACGGCAACCGCATCGACAAGGGCCGCTTCATCCTCGACGGCACCGCGTACCAGCTCTCCGTCAACGACGGCGAGAACAGCCTGCACGGCGGCGCCCAGGGCTTCGACAAGCGGGTCTGGGACGTCGAGCCGTTCACCCGGGGCTCCGACGTCGGCCTCCACCTGTACTACACCAGCGTCGACGGCGAGATGGGCTACCCGGGCACGCTGCGCACGAAGGTCACGTACACCCTCACCCGGGACGGCGACTGGCGCGTCGACTACGAGGCCACCACCGACAAGGCCACCGTCGTCAACCTCACCAGCCACGTCTACTGGAACCTCGCCGGCGAGGGCAGCGGCTCGATCCACGACCACGAGCTGTCCATCGCCGCCTCCCGCTACACGCCGGTGAACTCGGGGCTGATCCCCACGGGCGAACTGGCGCGGGTCGCGGCCACCCCCTTCGACTTCCGCCGGGCCAAGCCGATCGGCCGGGACATCCGCACCGCCCACCAGCAGGTGCTGTACGGACAGGGCTTCGACCACAACTGGGTGCTCGACAAGGGCATCACCAGCCGTCCCGAGCAGGTCGCGCTGCTGCGTGATCCGTCCTCCGGCCGCACGCTGCGGATCGCGACGAACGAGCCGGGGCTGCAGTTCTACTCCGGCAACTTCCTCGACGGCACCCTCGTCGGCACCGGCGGCCGGGTCTACCGGCAGGGCGACGGGCTGTGCCTGGAGACCCAGCACTTCCCGGACTCGCCGAACCAGCCGTCGTTCCCGTCGACCGTGCTGCGGCCCGGACAGACGTACCGGACGACGACGGTCCACTCGTTCGGGGCGTGAGCCCCGGCGGACCGCCACCGTCACATTTTCCTCACACGGACTGAACGGCGGCGCGTCCCGCTCCGTACTCCTGGGTGGCCCGTGCTCCCCCGCGCGGGCCACCCAGGCATGACGGGCCCGTCCCTCCCCAACGGGCCCGCCGTACACGGAGGTTCCCTTGGCCGACAGCGTCACCTCGTTGTTCCGCAGCACTGCGGCACACAGCCCGTCGATGGCGGCGCTGACACGGGAGAGCGACGGGGCCGGCCCGGTGGACTTCTGCATCCCCTGCAACCCGTACTTCCCCACCCCCGCCATGTTCGAGGACATGGCGGCCCGGCTGCGCGACATCATCACGTACTACCCGAGCAGCGCCGACACCATCACGGCCGAACTGTGCAGCCTGCTCCGACTGCCGCCGCAGTGCGTGGCGATGGGCAACGGATCGACCGAGCTGATCACCTGGATCGACCACCTCCTGGTCCGCGAGTCCCTCGCCGTCCCCGTCCCCACCTTCGGCCGCTGGACCGACCAGCCCATGGAGACCGGCAAACGGGTCGACATGTTCCCGCTCCAGGAGGCCGGCGGCTTCGCCCTGGACCTCGCGCAGTACGCCGAGTTCATCCGGGCGCGCGGCACCCGGGTCGCCGTCATCTGCAACCCCAACAACCCCGACGGCGGCTTCCTGCACAAGCACGCGGTCGTGCAGTTCATGGACGCCATGGCCGACCTGGACCTGGTGGTGATCGACGAGTCGTTCCTGGAGTTCGCCGACGCGGAGAACGAACCGAGCGTGGTGCAGGAGGCGATGCTGCGCCCCAACGTCATCGTGCTGCGCAGCCTCGGCAAGAACTTCGGCCTGCACGGCATCCGCTTCGGTTACCTGGTCGCCAATCCGGCCCTGGCGGGGCGGGTGAGGTCCATGCTCCCCAAGTGGAACCTCAACTCCTTCGCCGAGCACGTGGTGTTCATGCTGAAGGAGCACGGCGCCGAGTACGCCCAGAGCCTGCACCAGGTCCGCCGTGACCGGATGGACATGTCCGGGCAGCTCTCCTCGCTGCCCGGACTGACGGTCTACCCGTCCCAGGGCAACTTCCTCTTCGTGCGCCTCCCCGTGGGCGCCGAGGGCACCGTGGTCCGGGACCGGATGCTCACCGAGCACCGGATCCTGGTCCGCGAGTGCGGCAACAAGATCGGCTCGTCCAGCCGCTTCCTGCGTCTCGTGGTACGCCCCCAGGTGGACGTGCGCCGCCTGGTGACCGGCCTGGAACAGGTGCTCTACGGGACGTCCAGGAGGGGGGCCGCCGCGCCCGAGCAGGCCACGGGGACCGGTTACAGCTCGGGCACGGCGGCCGTGGACCGGCTGGTGAGCCGGACCAACGGGGCCGGCCTGCGGGGGCTCGCCGCTCAGACCGCCGGTGCCGGTGTTCCGGGGCTCGCCGCCGCTCCGTCCGCCGGCACCGGCATGCCGCTCCCCGCCGCCGCGTCCGCCCCCGCGGCGGACGCGGGCGGCGGGATGCCGGTGCCGGCCGCGGCCTCGGTGGTGACGGGGATGCCGGGGATGCCCCAGCCGGTCCCGCAGCAGGTCCCCGCGCCGGTTCCGCAGCCCGTGCCGCAGCAGGCTCCCGCGCCGGTCCCGCAGCAGGTCCCCGCGCCGGTCCCGCAGCAGGTCCCCGCGCCCGTGCCGATGCCGGCGCCCGCCCAGCCGCTCGCGCCCGTGGCACAGGCGCCGATGCCCGCCGCGGCGTTCCCGGCACCGGCCCAGGTGCCTCCGCCGGTGCCGCCGCCCGCCGGTCCCACCCCGCCCGGCGTCCCCGCCCGCGGTGGCCTGACGGCCGCCCAGGTCAGGGGCACCGACGGCCTCTCCATGGCCCCCGCGACGGGCTGGCAGGGGCCGCAGAGCTGGCCGAACCCGGCGGGGATGGACCAGGTGGGCTGAGCCCGGCGGACCGGGCGGGCTCACGCGGAGGACGTGGCCGGGGCGGTCGGGCAGGGCGAAGGGGCCGGGGAGCCGCTCGGGCCGGAAGACGGGGTCGCGGACTCGGGGACGCAGTCGTCCGGTTCGGTGGGCGAGGGGCTCGGTCCGGTCGGGTCCGGCGAGGGCGACGGGGTCCCGGTGGGGGACTCGCCGGGCGGCTGCGAGGGGTCCGGGAGCGTCGGAGACGCCGTCGGGGAGGAGGGCTCCGGGGACGGGGAGCCCGGATTCGGGATGGACGACGGTGAGGGGGCGGAGGGGGACGGCTCGGGGCTGCCCGGCGTACTCGGGTCCGGGCCGATGACGATGCCGCCGCCCCCGTCCCCGTCCCCCTTGCCGCCGCCGCTCCCGCCGTCGACGGGTCCGGTCGCCGGGGTCCCGCCGCCCGCGCCGGGACTCCTCGGGACGACGCCCTCGCCGTCGGGGACGGTGTGCACCCCCCGGCCGTAGAACTCCAGCCAGTACCTGACCAGCCTCAGGTAAGCGGACGAGTGGTTGTAGCTGAGGATCGCCCGGTCCAGGTCCGCCGCCCGGCCCAGATCCCGGTCGCCGGCGCACAGGTAGTGGCCGGCCGCCAGGGCCGCGTCGAAGACGTTGTCCGGGTCGGCGCGGCCGTCACCGTTGCCGTCCGCGCCCCAGCGGGCCCAGGTGGACGGCAGGAACTGCATCGGCCCCACCGCGCGGTCGTAGACCGTGTCACCGTCGTGGGCGCCCCCGTCCGTGTCCCGGATCAGGGCGAAACCCCGGCCGTCGAGCGGCGGTCCGGTGATGCGGCCCAGCGTCGTGCCGTTCCGGTCGACCGCGCCGCCGCGCGCCTGACCGGACTCGACCCTGCCGATCGCCGCGAGCAGCTCCCAGGGCAGCCGGCAGCCGGGGTCCGTGGCGCGCACGGAGGCCTCGGCGGCACGGTAGGCGCGCAGCACGGTGGCCGGGATGCCCGACTGGGAACGGAGGTCCCGCGCCAGCGCCGGGGGCACCGACGCGGCCCGAGCCGCCTCCGCGGTGTCCAGGGGCGGGAGTTCGGTGTGGTAGGAGCCGTCGTCCGGGGAGGCGGGTGCGGTGTACGGGTCGTCCGCCGCCGGTAAGAGGACGTCGTCGGCGGCGTGGTCGTCCTTCGCGTCCCCGGTGAGGCCGGGCGCCTGGGAGGCGGTGAGGGCCGCCATGGCGGCCACGGCGACGGCGGTCGCCCGCAGTCCTCTGCGGGTCCGGCCGCCGTAGGGGCGTCGGGCGCGGCGTACGGGCATGGCTGTCGCTCCTGTCGGATCCGTCGGAGTGGGGGCGGTCCTGCGGGCCTCAGCGGCCGAAGGTGTCGATGCCGGCGACGAGCCAGCGTCCGTCACGGCGCACGACGTCGACGGCGAGCACGGCCCCGGCGTACACGCCCTCGTCCTGCTCGCCCTCGGCCTTCTTCGTGGTTCCGGCGGTGCTGACGCTGCTCTGGTCGGCGTAGACGAGGACCCGCGCGCGGTCGCCGTCGATCCGTTCGACCGCGCTGTCGGTGACCGTCGTGGTGATCACCGCCTTCTGGGCGTCGGCCCGCTCGCGGACGTCGGCGAGCAGGGCGGCGTGCTGGTCGGCGGCCTTTCCCGTGAGGAGGTCCGCCGCGGCCTTCTCCAGGGCGCCGGGGTCGGTGTGGTCGTAGGAGAAGAGCGCGTCGACGGCCTTGGCGGTCTGTCCCTTGATCTCGCCGGTGCGGGCCAGGTCGGTCAGGGCGGTGTTGTGCCGCGCGGGGTCGTCCCGCAGCGCCTCGGCCCTGGCGTGCGCCCACCCGGCGAAGCCGCCGAGGACCAGGGTCAGCGCACAGAGCACGAGGAGCCCGACGGGCCGGCGCGCCCGTACGCGAGCGCTCTCCTCACCGCCGGCCGCGTCCGGTTCCGTCGCGCCCCCGGGGGCCGGCGGCACCGCCGGGCCGGCGGTACGACGCCGGCTTCCCGCACGCTGTGAGGCTCCGGCGCCCGGTACTGTCCCGGCGGGGCGGGTCTCGCGGGCCTGGCGGCGGCGCTGGCGGTTGATGTGGTGGCGGGTCGTCGACATGGTGCGGTGTCCTCCTCGGTGCGGCCGGCTGTCGCGGTACGGGACCGGGTCAGCCGGCCGGTGCGCCGCCCACGGGTGCCTGGCCCAGGGCGCTCAGCTTCCACCGGCCGTCGGTCCGGGTGAGTTCGCCGAGCATGCGGCTGTCCTTGTCGGTCCTCGCGCCGTCGGACGCCTTGACGGTGACGCGCAGGGCGATCAGCACCCGGGCGCGGCCGGCCCGGTCGTCGAGTTCGGTGACGGCGCCCGACAGCACCCGGGCCGTGGTGACCGTCTTCGCCGCCTTCACCTGCTCGGCGAACTCGGCGCGTCCGGAGGTGAGTTGTTCACGCAGTTCACCGGTGGTCGACGACTCCCAGAGGTCGAGGCCCCGGTCCACGTCGCGGTGGTCGAGCGTGTTGAGGTTCTGCACGGCCTGCTCCCCGGCGGCGAGCGCCTCGTCCCGTTGCCCGGCGTACGCGGCCCGGTCGTCGTGGGCCGCGCGGTACCAGTCCTGGCCGGCCCACGCGGCGAAGCCGCCCGCGACGAGGGTGAGGGCGAGGAGCAGGGCCGGCAGCGGCCGGGAGCGGGTGCCGGCGAGGGCGCGGACCGCGCGTTTCATGGGGTGCTCCAGTCTCCCGCGCATGGTCAGCGGGCCTTGATGTCGACGATCCGCCACCGGTCGCCTTCGAGGCGTGCGGTGACGGTGAGCTGGGCCGCCGCGGTGGTGGCCCCGGCCTTGTCGCCGTCCTTGTGGGAGGTCTGGTCGAGGAAGACCAGCAGGCGGGCCTCGTCGCCGTCGAGTTCGGCCACTCCGGTGCGGACGGCGCGGGTGCTCAGGGTGACGCGCTGTTCGGTGAGGTCGTCGCGGACCCGCGCGAAGAGGGTCGCGTACTGGCGGGCGGCGCGGCCGTCGAGGACGATGCGCGCGGAGCGTTCGGCGGCCGCGGTGCCGTCCGGTGTGGAGGAGAAGATCCGGGCGAGGGCGTTGCCGACATCGCCGGCGACGCGGGTGGTGGCCCCGGGGTCGGTGAGCGCGTGGTTCCGGGCGGACGCGGCCGACCTCAACTGGTGGGCGCCGTAAAAGAAGGCGCAGCCGCCGAGGACGAGCACCAGGGCGGTTGCGACGAGGACGGCCCGCCGCAGCCGCCCGCCCGCCTTCCCGGCGGGCGCGTCCGCGTCCCCGCGCTCCTTCTCGCCGGCCCCGGGCGCGGAGTCCGTCTCCGCGCCGGGGTCCGGCGTACCGCCCCTGCGCAGCAGTCGCGTCAGCGTCATCGGTCGCCGCCCTCCTTCTCGCCCTCGACCGGTACCGCGCTCAGCGCCCTCACCTTCCACTCCCCCTCGCCCGTGCGGGCCAGGACCGCCTCCAGGCGTTTGCGGTCGGTGGCCGGCCGCTTCGTTCCGGCGGGCGTGACCTCGACGCGGACGGTGGCGATGAGCTTGGCCGTGCCGGACCGCGTGTCGAGCGCGGTGACGGCGGCCTCGGTGACCGTGCCGCGCGCCGAGGCGCCCGCCTCGGCACCGGTACGGCCCAGTTCCTCGCGCAGCGGCCCGGTGGAGGCGGCGCGCCAGGCCCGGACACTCCGCTCCGCCCGCTGCCGGGTGGAGGCGTCGAGCGTGGTGAGCGCCGCGATGCCCGCCCGTCCGTCGGCGAGCGCCTCGTCCCGCTCCCTGCCGTACGCGAGCGAGTCGTCGGTGCGGGCCTGCGCGTACGTCCACGCGCCGGTACCGCAGAAGCCGAGGGCCAGCACGAGCCCCGCTCCGGTGAGGATCCGGGCCCCCCTCATCGCGTACCGCCGGTGGGGAGGAGGCCGGACAGGTCGTCCGGTGCCTCGCCGCTCCGTCCGGGCAGGGCGAGGGCGCCGGGGAGCGCAGCGGTCCCCTCCTTCGCCGGTGTCCCGCCGCTGCCCGAGGGCAGCGAGCCGGGTCTGGCCGGTTCGGGCACCGCGCCGCCCTTCGGGGCGTTCGCCGAACCGCGTACGTTCGATCCGCCGGCGGCCGGGGCGGTGCAGGCCGCGCCGGTGTTGAGGGCGGGCGCGGTGCCGAGGTCGAGGCCGTTGCGGTAGCGGGTGGCGCCGTATCCGTCGGTGCAGGGCAGGGGGGCGAAGAAGGTGACGGCCATGCCGAGGTTCAGCTTCCCTCCGTCGACGGCGGTGGCGCCGGCGGCGACGGCCGCCGGGTACTGCACGAGGAGTTCCTCGATGCCGCGCTGCCGGGTGACGGCGACCTCGGAGGTGGTGAGGAGGTTGGCGAGGACGACGCCGAGGCTGGGGTCGAGGTCCCGCAGCAGGCCGCTGACCTGGGTGGCCGCCGCGGGGGTGACCGTGAGGAGGCGGCGCAGGTCGGCGTCGGAGCCCTTGAGGGCACGGGCCAGTTCCTCCGCCCCGCCGGCGAAGTCGCGGATGGCCTCCGCCTCCTGAGCCTGGGTGCGCAGGACCGTCTCGCCGTCGGTGATGAGCAGGCTGGTGGACGGCCACGCGCGGTCGGCGGCCTCGACGAAGTCGCCGCCGCTGTCGAGCAGTGCCTGGAGGTCGTCGCCGTGCCCTTCGAAGGCCTGGCCGAACTCGTCGACGACCGTGCGCAGGTCGTCCAGCGGGACGGACTTCACGAGGTCGTCGACGCTGGCGAGGACGTCGGTGACGGGTGCGGGCACCCGGGTGTCGGCCTGTTCGATGCGGGTGCCGTCGGTGAGGTAGGGGGAGCCGTCGCTCTCGGGCCGCAGGTCGATGTACTGCTCGCCCACGGCGGAGAGTCCGGCGACCACGGCCTTGGTGTCGGCGGGGATGCGGGGGGCGGACTTCTTGATGCGGAGTTCGGCGACGACCCCCTCGTCGGTGAGGCCGATCGGGCCGACGCGGCCCACCGAGACGCCCCGGTAGGTGACGTCGGAGTGGGTGAACAGGCCGCCGGTGTGCGGGAGTCGCACGTCCACCGTGTAGTAGTCGGCGACGCCCACGTACCGGCCGAGGTCGGCGTAGCGGATGCCGAGGAACGAGAGGGCGAGGACGGCGACGACGAGGAAGGCGAGGTTCTTCAGCCGTACGGCGGGGGTGATCATCTGTTCCCACCTCCGGGCCCGGACACGGAGGGCAGCGGCAGCGGCGAAGAGCTCCCCGGCGGCGACGCGGGCGACGACGGCGGCCCGGAGGACGAACCGGAGGACCGCTTCTCCCCCGCCGCGCCCGCCCCGCCGCCCACCGTGAAGGTGGGGGAGGGGGAGGGCGAGGACGGGTCCTCGATCGGCGGGATCACCTGGGTCCCGGGCACGGCGGTCATGGTCAGGTAGGCGTTGAGGTAGTCGCCCTTCACGCCGCGCAGCACCTCGTCGGTGAACGGGTACGTCACCAGTACCTGGAGCGAGTCGGGCAGGTCCGTGCCCGCGTCGGCGAGCGCCTTCAGCGTCGGCGCGAGGGCCTTGAGGTCGGCGATCATGTCGTCCTTGCTCGCGTTGACGGTGGAGACGGCGACGCCGGAGAGGGTGTCGAGGGAGCGCAGCATGGTCAGCAGGGAGCCGCGCTGTTTCTCCAGCGTCTTCAGTCCGGGCGAGAGCTCGGTGAGGACGGTGCCGACGTCGTCCTTGCGGGTGGCGAGGGTGGAGGAGAGCCGGTTGACGGCGTCGAGGGCGTCGGTGATGTCCCCGCGGTGGTCGTCGAGGTCGCCCACCAGGGTGTCGACCCGCTTGAGCAGGGAGCGGACCTGGGGTTCGCGGCCGCCGAGGGCCGCGTTGAGTTCCCGGGTGATGGTCTTGAGCTGGTTGACGCCGCCGCCGTTGAGGAGCAGGGACAGCGCGCCGAACACCTCCTCGACCTCGGTGGTGCGGCTGGTGCGGGCCAGGGGGATGACGCTGCCGTCCGTCAGCCGGCCGGCTCCGGTCTCCTCGGCGGGTGCGACGAGCTGGATGTACTTCTCGCCCAGCAGGCTGGACTGTTCGAGCCGTGCGGTGGCGTCGGCGGGCAGCCGCACATCGCCGTTGATCTCCATGGTGACGCGGGCCGACCAGTCGTCGCGGCCGAGTTCGATGCCGGTGATCCGGCCGACGGCGACGTCGTCGACCTTCACCGCGGCGTGCGGGACCAGGCTGAGCACGTCGTGGAGTTCCGCGGTGACGGTGTAGGGGTGGTCGCCGAGGTCGGCGCCGCCGGGCAGCGGCAGGTCCTCGATGCCGTCGAAGCGCGGTGGTCCGACGGCGGCCGCGCCGAGGGCGAGGGTGAAGCCGAGGCCGAGGGCGATCAGTCCGCCCGCGGTGAGGCCGGCCACCCGGCCGGTGGTGAACGCTCCGCGTCTCATCGGCCGTCCCCCTTCCGCCCGTCGGCGGCACCGGCCACGGGCAGCGGCAGCAGCGGGCCGCCCATGCTGATCTCGTTGAGGTCGGCGCGGCCGTCGAGGGTGCGGGTGTCGGGGTTGTAGGCGTTCACGACGTTCCCGGCGGCCAGCGGTGCCACGTCCAGTGCCTCGGCCAGCGAGGCGCGTTGCTCGACCAGGGTGCGGGTGAGGGGGACGAGCCGGTCGACGTTCTCCTTCAGTTCGCCCCGGTGGTCCTCGATGAAGGTCTTGACCTGGCCGAGGGCCTTGCCGAGTTCCTCCAGCGCGCCGGTGAGGTCGTCCTTGTTGTCGGCGAAGAAGCCGACGACCTCGTCCAGGCGTTCCTGTGCGGTGCGTACGTCGGTGTCCTTGTCCTTCAGCATGGTGGTGAAGGTCTGGAGGCTGCTCAGCGTGGCGAACAGGTCGCCGCTGCCGCCGTCGAGGGTCCTGGCCGCCTTGCCGAACTCCTCGACGCTCTCGCCGATGGCCTCGCCGTTGCCGTCGAGGTTGTCGGCGCCGGTCCTCAGCAAGTCGGACAGAGCGCCGTCGGCGTTGGCGCCGTCCGGGCCGAGGGCCTCGCCGAGTTCGGTGACCGACTCGTAGATCTGGTCGATCTCGACGGGGAGGCGGTTGCGTGAGGCGGGCAGTACGGCGCCGTCGGCGAGGGCGGGGCCCGTGCTGTGGGCGGGGGTGAGCTGCACATAGCGGTCGGCGACGACGCTCGGCGCGACGACGACGGCCCGCGCGCCCTCGGGGACCTTGATCCCCTCGTCCAGGCGGAGGCCGACGCGGACCGTGGTGCCCTCGGGCCGCACCGACTCCACCTCGCCGACCCGTACGCCGAGGACGCGCAGGTCGGACCCGGCGTAGACGCCGGTGGCGCGGTCGAACCAGGCGGTGATGCGGGTGCCGTCGGCTTCGAGGGCCCGGGTGGCGGTCAGGCCGCCGGCGGCGAGCACCGCGAGGGCGAGGACCCCGGTGAGGATCTTTCGGCGTCGGGTCATCACGCACCGCTCCCCTGGGCCGCCGCCGGCTGTTTCGGCGGCAGGCATCCGGTCCCGGGCTGGGAGGTCTCGGGCAGGTAGGCGCGGGGCACGACACCGCACAGGTAGCTGTCGAACCAGCGGCCGTTGCCGAGGGTGTTGCCGACCAGGCGGTAGTACGGGCCGACCAGTGCGAGGGTCTTGCCGAGCTGGGTGTTGTTCTCCTCCAGGACACCGGTGACGCGGCTGAGGGCCTTGAGGGTGGGGCCGAGCTGTTTCTCGTTGTCCTCGACGAGGCCGCCGAGTTCGGTGCCGAGGTCCTTGCTGCCCTTGAGCAGGGCCTTGATGGCGGCGCGGCGGTCTTTCAGTTCGCCGAGCAGGGAGCCGCCGTCCTCGATGAGGGTCTCGAAGCTGGACTTCCTGTTCTCCAGCGTTTTGGTGAACCTGGCGCTGCCCTTGAGGAGTTCGGAGAGTTCCGCGTCGCGCTCGGAGACGGACCGCGACAGGTCGGACAGGCCGGTGGCGGCCTTGCGTACGTGGGGCGGGGAGTTCTCGAAGGTGTCGGAGAGGGTCTCGAAGCTCTCCGCGAGGCGCCGGGTGTCGAGGTCGTCGACGGTGCCGCTGAGGTCCTGGAACGCCTGGGTCACGTCGTAGGGGGAGGTGGTGCGGGTCAGCGGGATGCGGCTGCCGGGGTCCTGCGGGCCGGAGCCGAGCGGGTCGAGCGCCAGGTACTTGTCGCCGAGGACGGTCCTGATGGCGATGGCGGCGGTCGTGCGGTCGCCGATCCAGGCGTCCTCGACCTCGAAGGTGACCTTCACCTTGGCCCCGTCGAGCGCGACGCCGGTGACCCGGCCGGCCGTGACGCCCGCGATGCGCACCTCGTCGCCCTCGTCCAGGCCCGCGGCCTCGGAGAAGTCGGCGCTGTAGGTGGTGCCGCCGCCGAACGGAAGCCGGTCCATGTGGTAGACGAGGAGGGCGACCAGGGTGAGGACGAGCAGCCCGACGACGCCGACGGCGACGGGGTCGCGTTCCTTCACGGGTCTGATGTACGGGCGTCTCATCCGCGGCACCTCGATTCGGTGATCGCGATGCCGGTCGGCGGTTCGGAGCCGTCGGAGGTGGTCACTCCGCTCACGCGCGCCTCGCAGAGGTAGAGGTTGAACCACGATCCGTAGGAGGACAGGCGGGCCAGGGCGGTCATCTTGGCGGGGGTCTTCTGAAGGAAGTCCTCGATCTGCGGGGTGTGTTCGCCGAGGTTGTCCGAGAGCCGGCCCAGTTCGCGGATGTCCTGTTTGAGGGGTGCGCGTCCGTCGTCGAGGAGGCCGGCGGTGACGGTGGTGAGCTCGCTCATGGCGGTGACGGCCTTGCCGAGCGGTTCGCGGTCCTCGTCGAAGCCGCTGACGAGTTCCTGGAGGGTGACGACGAGGTCGTCGAAGCCGTCCTCGCGGTCGTTGAGGGTGTCCAGGACGGTGGTGAGGTTCCCGACGACCTGGCCGATCACCTCGTCCTTGGCGGCGACGGTCGTACTGAGCGAGCCGATGTGGCGGATCAGGCCGTCGACGGTGTCGCCCTCGCCCTGGAGCACCCGCACGATCGATCCGGCGAGTTCGTTGACGTCCTTCGGGGAGAGCCCTTCGAACAGCGGTTTGAAGCCGTTGAAGAGCAGGGTCAGGTCGAGGGCGGGCGTGGTGCGCTCCAGCGGGACGGTGCCGCCCTCCTCCAGGGTGCCGGTGAGGTCGCCGCTGCCGCGGCCGAGGGAGACGTAGCGCCGGCCGACCATGTCGAGGTACTTCACGGCGGCGGTGGTCGACCGGGGCAGCCTGCGGTCGTCGCGGACGGTGAAGGTGACCTGCGCGGTGCGCCGTTCCACCACGCGTATGTCGGTGACCTCGCCGACCTCCACCCCGGAGATCCGCACGCTGTCGCCGTCGGCGAGTCCGGTGACGTCGGTGAACAGGGCCTTGTAGGTGGTGGCGCCGGTGCCGGAGCCGACTCCGGTGCCGGCGACGCCGACGCCGAGCACGGTCGTGGCGAGGGCGGTGACCACCACGAAGGCGAGGGACTTGAGCAGCGGCCCGGTCAGCGGGCGGCGCCGGGTGTGCGTGTCGTGGGCGGTGGTCATCCGAGGGTCACCTCCGTACCGCGGTAGACGGGGCCGGCGAGCAGGCTGCTCCAGTCGGGCAGGCCGGCGGGGCTCTCGCCGGCGGCGGGGGCGAGGAGTTCGTTGAGGAGGTCGTTCTCCGCCGGGGAGTTGGCGGGTCCGAGGTCCTGTTCGGCGGCGGGGACGGCGGCCCGCGCGGTGGGCCGGGGCAGCGAGCCGAGGTAGGGCACGGAGGGGCAGCGGGGGCCGCCGCCGGAGTCGTACACCGGGGTGTCGCGGCCGGGGCGGTAGGCGCCGCGGGAGGCGACGGTGGTGACGTCGACGTGGATGCCGGGCCGGCCGGTGCCCTTGCCGAGCGCCTTGTCCATGGCGGGGACGAACTCGGCGAGGGTGCGCAGGGTGCAGGGGAAGGCGGAGGAGTACGCGGCGAGCAGTTCCAGGGTGGGCCGGCTCGTGGCGCCGAGCCGGATGATGTTGTTCTTGTTCTCGCGCAGGAAGGCCGTCACGTCCTCGGCCGTGCGGGTGGTGGTGCCGAGGGTGGCGGCGAGGTCGGCCTCCTGCTCGGCGAGGGTGCCGCTGGTGGTGGTGAAGTCGGTGAGCGCCGTGATGACGTCGGGCGCGGCGTCCGCGTAGACATGGCTGACCTTCACGAGTTCCCTGAGGTCGCGGTTGAGGGCGGGCAGGTGGGGGTTGAACTCCTTCAGGTGCTCGTCCAGCAGGCTCAGCGTGTCGCCGAGCTGGTCCCCGCGGCCCTCCAGGGCCTGGGAGACGGCGGACAGGGTGGCGGAGAGCTTCTGCGGCTGGACGGCGGTGAGCATCGGCAGGACGTCGTCGAGGACCTGCTGGAGCTCGATGGCGTTCGCGGAGCGGTCCTGGGGGACGACGGCTCCGGCGGCCAGGGGTTCGGGCGAGGGGTTCGCGGGCGGTACGAGGGCCACGAACCGTTCGCCGAACAGGGTGGTCGGCAGCATCTGCGCGCGGACGTCGGACGGTACGTCGTCCAGCGTGCCGGGTTTCAGAGCGAGGGTGAGCCGGGCTCCGTCGCCGGTGGCGTCGATGGAGCGGACCTCGCCGACGACGACGCCGCGCAGTTTCACCTCGGCGCCCGGGCGCATCTGGTTGCCGGCGCTGCCGGTCTCGACGACCACCGGGGCGGAGTCGGTGAACTCCTTGTCGTAGACGGCGACGGCCAGCCAGATCAGCAGGGCGGGCACCAGGACGAACACCACTCCGGCCAGCCGGCGGCGCAGCGTCTCCCCTCGTGCTCCCCGGGGTCCGCTCATCTCACCCCGCCACCTTCACGGTCGTGGTCGCGCCCCACAGGGCGAGCGACAGGAAGAAGTCGGTGACGCTGATCAGCACGATGGCGTTACGCACGGACCGGCCGACGGCGACGCCGACGCCGGCGGGTCCGCCCGAGGCGCGGAAGCCGTGGTAGCAGTGGGCGAGGATCACCATCACGCTGAAGATCAGCACCTTCAGTACGGAGAGCAGGACGTCCGTCGGGGAGAGGAAGAGATTGAAGTAGTGGTCGTACGTCCCCCGGGACTGCCCGTTGAACAGGACGGTGACGTAGCGGGAGGCGACGTAGGAGGAGAGCAGTCCGATGGCGTAGAGCGGGACGATGGCGACGACGCCGGCGATGATGCGGGTGGTGACGAGGTAGGGCAGGGAGCGGATGCCCATGCCCTCGAGGGCGTCGACCTCCTCGTTGATGCGCATGGCGCCGAGCTGGGCGGTGAAGCCGGCGCCGACGGTCGCGGAGAGGGCGAGTCCGGCGACGAGGGGCGCGATCTCGCGGGTGTTGAAGTAGGCGGAGACGAATCCGGTGAACGCGGCCGTGCCGATCTGGTCGAGGGCCGCGTAGCCCTGGAGTCCGACGACGGTCCCGGTGAAGAGCGTCATCGCGATCATCACGCCGATGGTGCCGCCGATGATCCCGAGGCCGCCGGAGCCGAACGCCACCTCGGCGAGGAGGCGCTGCACCTCCTTGAGGTAGCGGCGCAGGGTCCGCGGGATCCACAGCAGGGCCCGGACGTAGAAGAGCAGTTGGTCGCCGGAGCGGTCGAGCCAGACGAGCGGGGAGGCCATCGCTCCTCAGCCTCCCTTCGGCGGGACGATCCGGAGGTAGACGGCCGTCATCACCATGTTGACGAAGAAGAGCAGCAGGAACGTGATGACGACGGACTGGTTGACGGCGTCGCCGACGCCCTTGGGGCCGCCGCGCGGGTTGAGGCCCCGGTAGGCGGCGACGATGCCGGCGATGAACCCGAAGACCAGCGCCTTGAGTTCGCTGATGTACAGGTCGGGGAGCTGGGCGAGGGCGGAGAAGCTGGAGAGGTAGGCGCCGGGGGTGCCGCCCTGCATGATCACGTTGAAGAAGTAGCCGCCGAGGATGCCGACGACGGAGACCAGCCCGTTGAGCAGGACGGCCACCCCCATGGCGGCCAGGACGCGCGGCACGACCAGGCGCTGCACCGGGGATACGCCCATGACCTCCATGGCGTCGAGTTCCTCGCGGATCTTCCGGGAGCCGAGGTCGGCGCAGATGGCCGAGCCGCCGGCGCCGGCGATGAGCAGGGCGACGATGAGCGGGCTGGCCTGCTGGACGACGGCGAGGACGCTGGCGCCCCCGGTGAACGACTGGGCGCCCAGCTGCTCGGTCAGGGAGCCGACCTGGAGGGCGATGACGGCGCCGAAGGGGATGGAGACGAGGGCGGCGGGCAGGATGGTCACGCTCGCGACGAACCAGAACTGCTCGACGAACTCGCGGAACTGGAAGGGTCTTCGGAAGACGGCGCGGGCGACTTCGGCGGCGAGCGCGAAGAGCCGGCCGGTCTGCCGCAGCGCGCCGGTGATCACGCGCCGCTCCCGGCGGCGGGCATCGGCAGGGTGGCCGCTCGGGCGTTCTTCGCGTAGGTGTCCCGGATGGCGGAGCGGGCGGCGGGCGGCAGCGTGTCGATCATGCTCATGACACGCTCACGCCGGCGGGCGACGGCCCGGCGCGGCGGGAGGCCGGGCGACGGCTCCAGCTGCGGGACGATCACCCGGGGCGCGGCGGGGGCGGAGGAGGCGGCGCCCGCCTCGGCGGCGAGGGTGGCCGCGTCCTTCTCCTCGGACATCCCGATGGGACCCTCGCGCCGGCCGCCGAGGAACTGGGACACGACCGGCTCGTCGCTGGTGAGCAGCACCTCGCGCGGGCCGAAGGTGACGAGTTCGCGCCGGAAGAGCATCCCCATGTTGTCGGGCACGGTGGCGGCGATGTCGAGGTTGTGGGTGACGATCAGCATCGTCGCGTCGATCCGCGCGTTCAGGTCGATCAGCAGCTGGGAGAGGTAGGCGGTGCGGACCGGGTCGAGTCCGGAGTCCGGTTCGTCGCACAGGATGATCTGCGGGTCGAGGACGAGCGCGCGGGCCAGGCCGGCCCGCTTGCGCATGCCCCCGCTGATCTCTCCGGGGAGTTTGCCCTCCGCGCCCAGCAGCCCGACGACCTCGATCCGCTCCATGACGATACGGCGGATCTCGGACTCCTTCTTGCGGGTGTGCTCGCGCAGCGGGAAGGCGATGTTGTCGAAAAGGGACATGGACCCGAAGAGGGCCCCGTCCTGGAACATGAGACCGAACAATTTGCGGGTCTCGTAGATATCCCTTTCGGGACTGTTCACCATGTCCACTCCGCCGATGAGGACACGGCCCTTCTCGGGTTTGAGCAGCCCTATGAGCGACTTCAGGAAAACGGTCTTCCCGGTGCCGGACGGTCCCAGCATCACGCTCACCTCTCCGGCGGGAAGGGTGAGTGTCACGTCCCGCCAGATGCTCTGCTCACCGAAGGACTTGGTCAGGCCCTCGACCACCACTTCGATTCCCATATCACCTCCAGCGGACGTCCATCGGATATGCGCCGCGGGCGCACGTTAAGTCGGCGCGGAGCGCACTGACAACGGGTGCGGCACCGGATCCCCGCCGCCCCCGCGGAACTTGTCACCGCGCACACAACACACCGGCCCCGTACTTGTCTCCGGGGAGACAGGGCGGGACCTCGCGGCTCCGGGGGGTGTGGATCCGTGAGGCCCCGCCGACGGACGCCCGGGCCCGGTGGAAGGGGGCCGGAAAGCACCCGTCATGGCTCCGGCCGACGGGGGCCACCGACCTGGAACCGAGCACCACACCGGCACGTTACGGTCGAGTAACCTCAGCGGGCAATACCGGATTCCGAGTTTTCCGGGAGATCGACTCCGGCCATCCGGAACTTGTCACGGGGGACACAGAAAAACCTCCCGGTGTTGTCGGCGGGTGAGTGTCACGCCCCCTGCCGCGCGGCACGCCCGGAGAGCGGGGACATCTTCGCCAAACGGCCCGTCCTTGGCAGTTCGTGACTAAGGCGAACCGCGCATCACTCACCGGGGAAACAGCTTGTTCCCTTTTCAAAAGAATCATGGACAACCGCATTGTTCGGCTAAGTTTCCGGCGAGTAACGTCACCGCTCACCGCAGGTCAACCCTCAAGGAGCGTCCCGAGTCATGAAGAAGAACACGAGAAGATCGGCCATCGTGGTGTGTGCGGCCGCGTCGGCGCTGGGTCTCGCCGCCGGCCCGTCCTCCGCGGTGCCCTCCACGGTGTGGACCGTCACCCCCTCACCGGCCTCGTTCCAGGCCGCGAACGCCGGCAACATCGTGCTGACCGCCACCATCCCGATGACCTGTACGACCTCCTCCGCGGCCGGTGTGATGAACAGCGCCACCGGCAACCCCGGGGACGTCGCCGACATCACCACCATGACCTTCGGTGCCTCCGGCTCGCCGTGCACCAGTGTCCTGGGCAACGTCACCACCACGTCGGTCACCCCCTGGGACGTCGTCGCGGTGGACTACAACGCCTCCACCGGCGTCACCAAGGGGTACGTCGGCAACGTCAAGGCCAACGTGACCGCCGGCGCCTGCAAGTTCACGGTGACGGGCAAGGCCTCGGCCACCTACACCAACTCCACCGGTGTCCTCGCGGTCAGCAGCGTCACCGGTGAACTGTCGGTCAGCAACCCCGTCAACTGCGGTGCGATCGTCACGACCGCCACCAAGCCCACCTTCAAGGGCAACTACGCCGTCAAGCAGGCGGGCACCGGCGTCATCCCGTCCATCGTCGGCTCCAACCCGTAGACCGCCCCCGCTCACGTCCGCCCGGCCGGTGACCCCGGCCGGGCGTTCGCGGGCTCCGTGCCACGTCCCGCCGCCACCGGCCCCCTACCGAGCGGAGTCGTATGAGAGTCCGACGAGCCGCCGCCCCGCGGCCCTCCCGTACCCGCGCCCGGACCACGTCGACCGCCGCGTTCGTCGTGCTCGCCGCCCTGCTCCCGACCACGGCCTCCGCCACGGACCCCCAGGAGACCGAGGCCGAACTCCCCTACGTCTGCGCCCTGCCCTCGGGGCGGCTGCCCGCGACGGTGCGGATCTCCGCGGTCTTCCCGGAACGTGCGGGGAAGGGCGAGGCGTTCACGCCCGACGGCGTCACCACGACCGTGGAGCTGCCGGCGGAGGCGGTCGCGGACCTCACCGCGCGCGGGGCGGCCGAGGTGCGGCCCGCGACCCGGCTCGCGGTGGGCGTCGCCCAGAACGAGGCGACGGCCACGGCGACATGGCGCGGAAGCACCGGACCCGTGTCCCTTCCCGCCTCCGGGCCGCTGACCCTGACCACGACGGGCGACGTCCCCTCGGTGGCCGGCCGGGGCGACGGTGACCTGACCTTCACCGCCGGCGGCCTCGCGATCGACCTGACGCCCGGCCCGGTGGACCCGGCGAATCCGACGGACCCGGCCGCCACCGCCCCCGGCTCGCTGACCGTCGACTGCTCCCTCGCCGAGGACGCGCCGGACCAGGGGCTGCTGGCCACCGTACCGGTCGGCACCGGCGGCCCCGGGGCGAGCGGCTCACCCTCCCCGTCCGGGTCCCCGCAGGCACCGGGCTCACCGGAGGACGGGCCGGGGGACCGGCGGGAGGAGCGGCAGGGGGACCGGTCGCCGAAGGTGCTGGAACCCTCCCCCGGCACCGCCCCGGACCGCGACGACGTACCGCCGTGCCGCTACGACGAACAGCACCCGCCCACGGACGTGTCGCTCAACGCCTACGTCACCGGCTACGCCAACGTGAAGAAGCTGAAGAGCGCCGCGTACCTGCCGCCGTCCTGCGTACTGATCGAACAGGGGCTGCCCGAAACGGGTCCCCCCGACCCGGAGTACCTGATCTTCGACACCGTGTCGTACGCGAACTTCCACTACCGGGAGCGCGAACAGACGCCGCCCTTCGAAGCGACCTTCCTGTCCTTCGACTTCGCCCCGGTGACGGCCACCATGGTGCTGGAGCAGACGGGCCCCATGAGGATCGACTCACGCATGAGGATGAGCCTGTCCGACTTCACCACGGTCACGGACACCTACGTCCGGGCCCCGCTGATCCTGCGCGTACTGGACCTCGAGGTCAACGGGACCCCCCTGGACGTCGGTCCCGGGTGCCGGACCGAGACGTCCCTCACCTCCGCCGACCCGGACCCGGCGAACTTCCCGGGTGACCACCTGGTGCTGTACGGCCGGGGCGAGCAGATCATCGGCCTGCCGGCCACCGGTTACCTGCTCCTCAGCGGCGGCACGCTGTCCGGCGAGACGACCATCCCCGCCTTCACCGGCTGCGGCACCGACGCCGAGGACCTCGACCGCCTGCTCACCGCCTCCGTCTCCGGTCCCGGCAACCACATCAAGCAGGTCCAGGGCCAGACGTGCGCGATCGCCGCCCCCGTGTTCCCGAGCCCGACCGACGAGGGCCAGTGCACCGAGGACCTCCAGCCCTACGAGATCCCCGTCGCCGAGCGCTGACCTGGCCCCTCCCTCCGCCCCTCCCACCTCCACGGAAGGCCACCACCATGCCCCCGATCTCCTCCCGCGCCCGGCTCGCCGCCGTCTCCGCCCTGACCGCGCTCGGCGCCTTCGCCTCCCTGGGCACGGCGACCGCCGCCGGCCCCGCGCTGAACGGCGAGTGGGCCCCCTTCACCCGCTGTCCCGTGGACGCCCCGGCGATGCTGGCCGCCGACGGCTTCGAGCGGACCCCGCAGTGCGTGGTGTCCACCTCGGCGAGCGGTTCCATCAAGCTGGGCGACACCACCGTGACCACCGGCAGGACCAACCTCCAGATCGGCGTCGTCCAGAACGCGGACGGCACCAGCAGCGTGGTCGCCCCGGCCTCCGGCGCGCTGGTCGCCGAGCCCGCCACCGTGCCCGGCGGACTGCTCGGCCTGATGTGCCCGAGCGACATCTTCGTGATCACGGGCATCTGCGAGTCACTGGAGAACTCCAGCCTCAACAAGATCACCGCGACCATGGAGTCCGTCGGCGCGCCCTACGCCTTCGACCAGACCGCGGGCGTCCTCACGGACACGCCCATCATCGCCCTGCCGGTCCGCATCCACCTGGAGAACCCGCTCCTGGGCAGCAGGTGCTACATCGGAACGGCCGCCGACCCGATCGTGCTGCGCCCCGAGAACCGCCAGTACCCGGCCTTCGGGATGAGTTTCTTCCGGGGCGACGGCACCCCCGACGAGGCCGGCGAGATGAGCCGGATCGACCTCACCGGCGCCACCCAGAACGACAGCACCTTCGCGGTCCCCGGCGCCACCGGCTGCGGCCTGAACATCGGCCTGATCAACGCCGCGGTCAACGCGAAGACCGGGCTGCCCTCCGCCTCCGGGAACAACAGCCTGACCCTGAACGACACACGGACCCACCTCACCGGTCTCAACGCCCCCGGGACCGCCGCCCCCGACGCCGGCAAGGTCCTGGCGGAGAACTGGCACTCCGCCGCCGAGTAGCCGCCCGGGCACCATCACCGCGCGGCCGTCCCGGCAGCCGGCCCTCACCACCATGACGCGATTCCTCCACAAGTGATGTACAACACACCGAAGTTGATTTACCGTCAGGTTTCCAAGCCGGTGACCCCCGGTGGACCGGTCCGGGTGCCGCCCCGACGAGGGCGGGGCCCGGCCGGCCGGCCGCCCCACCGGACCTGTCGGAGAGCAAGGGATCACTCATGCCCTCAAGCGCGCGTCCCCCGGTGCTCGGTGAACCGCTCGACCCGCTCCCCAAGAAGTTCGCGGCCTTCATGCGGCCCCTGCTCCCGGGGCTGCTGAACGAGATACGGACCGAGGTCACCCGCACCTACCCGGTGTACGGCAGGCTGCTCAACGGCCCGGACGGGGACGCGATCCGCCAGGGCGTCGAACAGGCGCTGACCGCCTTCGTGGACCGGGTGGCCGACCCCTCCAGCAGCTCGGAACTGCGGGACGAACTGCTGCGCAGATTCGGCCGGGTGGAGGCCTACGAGGGCCGTGACCTGGAGGTCCTGCAGGGCGCCTACCGGCTCGGCGCCCGCATCGCACTGCGCCGGGCCAAGACACTGGGACGGCAGTACAGCCTCTCCCCCGCGCTGATCCTCGCCTTCGCCGACGCCCTCTTCGCGTACGTCGAGGAACTGGAGGCGGTCACCCGCGAGGGGTACGCGGAGGTGCGGGAGCGGGCCGCCTCCGAGGAGTCGGCGTTACGCAGACAGTTACTGCACTTCCTCCTGGCCTCCTCGCCGATGCCCCGGACGGCCCTCTCCGAACTGTGCAAGGCCGCCGCCTGGGAGCTGCCCCGCTCGTGCTTCCTCGTCGCCCTGCGCCTTCCGGTGCCGGAACACATCCAGGCGGGCCTCGACCGGGACGTCCTCGCCGACCTGGACATACCGCAGCCGCACCTGCTGGTCCCCGGGGACCTCACCCCCCGGCGCCTCGACATGATCCGTACGGCCCTGGCCGGCACCCGTGCCGTGGTGGGCCTGACCGTGCCGGTCACGCAGGCCGCCGACTCCGTCCGCTGGGCCCGCCGTGTGCTCCAGCTCGTCGACGACGACGTCATCCCCGACGCCCCGCTGATCCACTGCGAGGATCACCTGACGACCCTGTGGCTGCTGTCCGACTCCGCCCTCGTCGACCGTGTCGCGGCGCGTGAACTGGCCGCGCTCGACGCGTTGCCCGCCAAGCGGCGCGACCGGCTCGTCGAGACCCTCCGGGTCCACGTCTCCACCCGGGCGTCCGCCGAACAGGTCGGCGAGATCCTGGGCGTGCACGCCCAGACCGTCCGCTACCGCCTGCGGATGCTGGACACCCACCTGGGCGACCGGCTCGCCGACCCCGACCACCGCTTCGCCATCGAGGTGGCCCTCCGCTCGCTCCACCTGCGGGGCCACGACAGCACGGAGTGACCCCGCGGGCGGGCGGACGGGCGGCGCGGTCAGTAGGCGACGGGCCAGCCGCTGCTCCAGTTCAGGAGGTTGATGCCGAGCTTGGGGGTGCCGTTGTCGTTGCCGTCGTAGTAGTGGTAGACGATCAGGTCCCCGTCGACGTCGTTCATGATCGACTGGCCGCCGGGGCCGATGACGCTGCCGTGCGACTCGAGGACGGGCGTGCCGCCGTTGTTCGTCATCGCGACGCCGTTCTTGTCGCGGTAGGGCCCGGTGACGCTGGTGGCGCGGCCGACCTTGACCTTGTAGGTGGAGCTCGTGCCGGCGCAGCAGGTGTCGTACGAGGCGAAGAGGTAGTAGTAGCCGTTCCGTTTGACGACGAACGGCGCCTCGACGGCCTTCGTCCCGGTAGGGCGGGAGGCCAGCGAGTAGCGGGTGGTGTCGGACGAGAGCTGCTTGCCGGTGGAGGGGTTGATCCGGATCATCTTGATCCCGGTCCACCAACTGCCGAAGGACAGCCACCACTTGCCGTCGTCGTCGACGAAGAGGTTGGGGTCGATGGCGTTGTAGTCGCTGGAGGAGTTCGAGGTGTAGACGGTCCCGTAGTCGGTCCAGCTTCCCGGCTGTCCGGTGGCCGAGCCGGCCAGGCCGATGGCGGAGGTGTTCGAGCCGAACGAGGAGACGGAGTAGTACATCAGGTACTTGCCGCCGTGGTACGAGATGTCCGGCGCCCAGGCCTCCGGCACGGAGGAGTAGGTGCGCCACCAGCCCGGGCGGGACGAGAACGCGTCGGCGCCGGCGGAGAAGGCGATGCGGTCGGTGGAGGTCTTGTTGCTGATGCCGCCGCCGGTGGCGTAGAGCAGGTACTGCCCGGAGGAGGTCCGGATCATCGACGGGTCGTGCGTGACGACGGACCCGGTGACGCGGCCGGGGTTGGGGTACGCCGAGGCGGTGGTCGGCATCAGCGCCAGAAGGGCGGCGGTGGGGATCGCGAGAAGGGCGGTGCGCTTGCGGAGGGTGCGGCTCATGCGGGGTTCTCCTTGCGGTGGGGGTGAGGAGGTCGTTCGGAATTCCGAACGGCGATCGCAAGTTCGAACGGACCGTAGAATCGAACCACTTGCGCGTCAATGCCCCGCGCGGCACCGGCCCCCGACGACGGCCCGAGCCGGGAATCCCCTCCCCGAAGGGAGGGGAGGATGTCACTCCCCTCCGGACAGGAGGCGGACGCGCTTGCGGTAGGACAGGACCGCCGCGGTGACGAAGACGGCGGGGAGGCCCACGCCCAGGACGACGAAGGGGGACAGGCCCGTCTCCAGCGGCCCGGGGACGTCCGCGAACAGCGGGACGAACATCAGCACCACCAGCGGGACGAACGCCAGCATCGCCCACGCGAAACCGGACATCAGCGCCAGCCTGCGCGCCTCGCCGCGTTCGATGCGGCGGGCGACGTCGGGCGAGCGCGTCCAGTCCGCACCGCGCGGTTCCTCCCACGCGGCGCGCAGCACGCCGACCTCGCGCTCCAGGTCGACGGTCGCGTCGTCCAGGTACATCAGCTGCACCCGTCTGCCGTCGGCCCGGTAGGCGTACGAGACGAAGTCGGTCCGCGCCGGGCCCTGCTGGGCGCCCGCGCCGGGGTTGATCTCGACCCGGATGTCCTGGATCTCCTCCCAGGCCAGTCGCCGCGTGCCCGTGAAGCCCCTGACCCGGATGCCCTTGAGGTCCGCGGTGGTGGAGGCGCGGAGGGAAGCGGTGACGAGCCAGGCGACGAGCACGAAGAGGGGAAGGGTGACCGACCACTTCACCGGGGCGGAGAGGTCCTCCGCGGTCCAGAGGGGGAGCATGCCGAGCACGCTCGTCACCCCCACGGCGGCCACGACGCCGGTGGCCCGCCCCTGGCTGATCCGGTACTCACGCGGCAATGACCGAGCACTCATCCCATCCACCCCCGGCTCCTGCGGCACAGACCGCCGCGCACACACGTGCGAAGAAAGTGTGGAGCTTCAACTCGCTTCATGACAAAGGTTGTTGAGCCATACAGTCGAAGCGGGCGGGCCCGCGCGTCCGCGCCGGCCCGCCCGCGCACCGGCGGCCGGTCAGTCCTGCGGACACTCCTTCCACGCGAGGTGGTACACGGTGCTGATGTCCCCGTCCGTGGAGTCCATGGTCATGAAGCTGACCTCGTCGGAGGACGAGCTGCCCGCGCTCACCCGCAGCTCCGTGTTGATGTTGAAGTTGCGCTGGACCCCGCAGGGCGCGTAGACGAGCTGGGCCCAGTCGGTCTCGTCCGTGGCCTGCCAGTTGTCGTCGTAGGGGCCCGCGAAGGGGTGGCTGCGGTACTCCGTGTTCGGGGAGCCCTGGAAGTAGTACGACGCCCGCTGCGTCCCCCTCGCGCCGGGCTGGAGCGAGGCGAAGCCCCGGTAGTCGGCGCTGGCGATGGCGTAGGTGAAGCCCTGGGGGACGTGCACCAGCAGGCTGAGCTGGCAGTTCTTGCGGAAGGCCGTGGGGTCGGAGTCCCCGCCGGCCTGGGCGAGGTAGTCGCTGTACGTCACGGTGAAGGCGGTGTTGTCCGCGGAGACGGCGACCGCGGCGGTGCCCTGGGGGCAGCCGGAACCGTTCACTGTGGCGACCTTGATGACGATCTTGTCCGGCGGCGGGTCCTCGAAACCGGCCGACGGGTCGTGCGCGGGTAACGCGGCGGCGAGGAGCGCGGCTGCCGCCGCACCGAGAAGCATTCCACCTGCCATGGTTCTCCGTCCTTCGGTGGGGGGTGGTTGAAGCGTCATGTACATGCCAACAAGGCGCATACATGTGCTCCCGCCCTCGTGAAGGAGGCATGAAGGTGCGGTGAAGGCCGGGAGCGGTCGCATCGTACGAAGCCCCGCGACCGGCGGACAGGGCGAACTCCGGCCATTCACTTCCGTCACACCGGAACGGGAGGAAACAGACGTACCGGAACCCTCGTGTGAACGCGAAGGCGCCGGTTCATGGACAATGTCCCACCGGCACCCCGTGTGGCAGTACAAGCAGGAGGCGCTCCCTTGGAGCTCAGCAGGCGTACCTTCACCGCCCTGGCCGGTACGGCGGCGCTCGGTCTCGCGCTGGCCGGCAGCGGCGGAGCGGCGACCGGCGCGCACGGACCGCGCGGCGTGCCGACGGGTCCGCCGCCCCCTCCCCCGAGCGCGGACGGCAGACGGCACCGGATCGGCCACGACCGGTACTCGCTGCTGGTCGACGGCCGGCGCCTGGTGCTGTGGTCCGGCGAGCTGCACCCCTTCCGGCTGCCCAGCCCGTCCCTGTGGCGGGACGTGCTGCAGAAGCTGCGCGCGGCGGGGTGCAACGCGGTCGGCGTCCCCGTGCCGTGGAACCACCACTCCCCCGCCCCCGGGACGTACGACTTCACCGGCGTGCGGGACCTGGACCTCTTCCTGACCATGGCCGCCGAGGAGCGGCTGTACGTCATCCTGCGGCCCGGCCCGCACCTCGGCTCCGCCGATCTCGACGCCGGCGGCCTGCCCGGGTGGCTGACGGCCACCGGGGGCCGCTCCCGCATCGCCGACCCGGAGTACCTGCGGCACGTCGACGAGTGGCTGAGCGCCGTCGACCGCATCGCCGTCCGGCACCTGTTCACCGCGGGCGGCGGCACCGTGCTGCTGTACCAGTTCGAGGACGGGTTCGACGTCTTCGCCGACGAGCCGGCCGGACGGGCCTACCTGACCCGCCTGTACGACAAGGCGCGTGCCGACCGCATCGACGTACCGCTCTTCCACGCGGACGGGCGCCTCGGCCGGCAGGCACCCGGCATGCTCACCGGGGCGGCCGGCGGGGCGTCCGATCCCTGGGGCGGGGCCACCTCCGGCGGCAAGGGGTACGCGCAGGTGCGGCGGACGCACGACGCGGCCCGCGAGCGGCGCGAGCGCCTCGCGAGCCTCGCCGACGGCGTCACCGTGCACAACGTCCGCGTGGCGTTCGGCGGGACCTCGTGGGGCTGGCTGCCCGCGCCGGACGTCTACACCTCGTACGACCACGGGGCGGCGATCGACGAGGGCCGCCGGCCCACGCCGAAGCTGGCCGCGCTCCAGCAGCTCGGCCATCTGCTGCGGACCGTGCCCGACCTCGCCCGGCTGGACCCGGCGAAGGAGGTACGGGCCGAGGACGACCGGCTGAAGGTGCGCCACCTGGCCAACCCCGACACCGGCGCCCAGGTCTACGTCCTGCACAACGACTCCGCGCAGCCGGTCGGCTCGATGCTGCCGGACACCGGCATCGACGTGCCGGTCACCGTCGGCGCCCACGACGCCAAACTGCTCACCACCGGCCTGGAACTGGGCCGGCGGACACTGGCGTACACCACCGCGCAGCCCATGCTGAACATGACCGTCGGGCGGCAGGACATCGCCCTGTTCACGGGCCGCGCCGGTGAGACGGCGCAGGTCGCACTGGACTGCGACACCGAGCCGCTCACCAGCCGGCTGGACGCCGAGCCCGGATGGTCCTACGACCGGGGCAGGCTGAACGTCGTGGTGCCGCTCGGGGTGGGCGGGCTGAGCAGGGTGCTGGTCGAGGGCGGGGACTCCGAGACGCCCATGCTGCTGCTGTTCGCCGACGACGCGACGGCGCTGCACCTGTGGCCGTACGAGACCCCGTCCGGCCCGCTGCTGGTCCACGGCCCGGCGCTGCTCCGCTCGGTCACCCTGCGCGGCTCCACCGCCCACCTCGTCGGCGACCACGTCGGCGGGATGGGCCTGGAGGTGTGGGCACCGCGCGGGATCACCGCCGTGACCTGGAACGGGCGGCCGGTGCGCACCCGGGTCAGCCGGGCCGGGAGCCTGGTGGCGGAGGAGCTGATGCCGGACGTGCCCGAGGTGCGGCTGCCCGCGCTGAGGGGCTGGCGCAGGCAGGCGGAGAACCCGGAGGCCGAGACCGGTTTCGACGACTCGGCGTGGCCGGCCGCCGATCTCACGTCGTCGCACAGCACCACGCCCGTGCCCGGGGGCGGCCCCGTCCTCTTCGCGGACGACTACGGATTCCACCACGGCGACGTCTGGTACCGGGGGCGGTTCGAGGACACGCGCGATGTCGCATCCGTGTCGCTGTCCTACAGCACCGGTACGCAGGGACTGCTGATGGCCTGGCTGGACGGCCGCCCGCTGGGCACGCACCGCATGCCGGTGCCGGACGCGGACACCGCCCGGCGGGGCACATGGACGGCGACGGCCTCCTTCGACGTGCCCGAGAAGCGGCGCGAGCGGGGCCCGCACGTGCTGTCGGTGCTCGTACGGCCGATGCAGCACGACGGGGACGAGCGGGCGCAGGGCACGCACAAGGCCGCGCGCGGGCTGGTCGCCGTCGGCTTCGGGGGCCGCTCCCGGGACGTGGAGTGGCGGATCCAGGGCGCCGCGGCACCGGACCGGGTGCGCGGGCCGCTGAACAACGGCGGCCTGTACGGGGAGCGGGAGGGCTGGCATCTGCCCGGCTTCGACGACCGGGAGTGGCGGACCGCGGACTTCCCGCGGGAGGTGCGGCGGCAGGGGGTGACCTGGTGCCGGACGGACTTCCGGCTGGACGTGCCCGCCGGCGTGGACGCCTCGGTCGGGCTCACGATCGACGACGACCCGGAGCGCGCCTACCGGGTCCAGATCTTCCTCAACGGCTGGAACATGGGCCAGTACATCAACGATGTGGGCCCCCAGCACACCTTCGTCCTGCCGAACGGGATCCTGCGCACCCGGGGGACCAACACCCTGGCCCTGGCGGTGCTGTCCGACGGGACCACCCCCTCGGGCCCGCGTGACGTGCGGCTGACGCTGCTGGGCGCGGTGCGGGGCGGGGTGCCGGTGAAGGCGGTGGACTCACCCGGGAGACGGCCCGTCGGGTGAGCCCACCGCCGGGCGGCTCACGCCAGCCGGATCACGTTCCAGGACAGCGGCTCCAGTACGGCGGAGAGCCGGCCGTCGTCCAGGGCCGTGCCGTCGACCGGGTGCGGGACGACCCGCTCGGGCTCGGCGAGGGTGTTGCGGGCGTCGGGGTCGGCGTCCGCGAGGGCGCTGTGCTCGACGACCGAGGTGAGGCCGAGGCCGCCCAGGGCGACGTCCAGCGGCAGCGGCTCGGTGCGGCTGCGGTTGACGGCGAACACGGTGACCGTGCCGTCCCCGGCGCGCACGGCGGTGGCGTGCAGCAGGTCGGCCTCGCCGTACCTCTTCGTCTCGTACGTCGGTGAGTCCACGCGGACGTCGAGCACCTCACCGCGGCCGTACCTCGAGGCCTGGGCGAACGGGAAGAACGTCGTCTGCCGCCAGGCCGGGCCGCCGGGCTCGGTCATGATCGGGGCGATCACGTTGACGAGCTGGGCGAGGCAGGCGACGGTGACGCGGTCGGCGTGCCGGAGCAGGGCGATCAGGAGCGAGCCGAAGACGACCGCGTCCATGACGCTGTAGTTGTCCTCCAGGAGGCGGGGTGCCTCGGGCCAGTCCAGGGCGCTCACCTCGGCCTGGGTCTTGGCCATGTACCAGACGTTCCACTCGTCGAAGGAGAGGTTGATCCTCTTCTTGGACTTCAGACGGGCACCGACGTGGTCGCAGGTGGCGACCACGTTCTCGATGAAGGACTCCATGTCGACGGCGGAGGCGAGGAAGGAGTCGACGTCGCCGTCGAGCGGCTCGTAGTAGGCGTGCAGGGAGATGTGGTCGACCAGGTCGTACGTCTCCTTGAGGACCGTCGCCTCCCACTCGGCGAAGGTCTCCATGGACTGGCCGGAGGAGCCGCAGGCGACGAGTTCGACACCGGGGTCGATCTGGCGCATGGCGCGGGCGGTCTCGGCGGCGATCCGGCCGTACTCCTCGGCGGTCTTGTGGCCGGTCTGCCAGGGGCCGTCCATCTCGTTGCCGAGGCACCACAGGCGGATGCCGAACGGGTCCTTGTCGCCGTGTTCGACGCGCAGGTCCGACAGGGCGGTGCCGGAGGGGTGGTTGGCGTACTCCTGGAGCTCCAGGGCCTCGGCGACGCCCCGGGTGCCGAGGTTGACGGCCATCATGGGCTCGGCCTGGGGGCCGATCTTCCTCAGGAACGCGATGTACTCGGAGAGGCCGAAGCGGTTGGTCTCGGTGGAGCGCCAGGCGAGGTCGAGGCGGCGGGGGCGGTCCTCGACGGGGCCGACGGAGTCCTCCCACTTGTAGCCGGAGACGAAGTTGCCGCCGGGGTAGCGGATGGTGGTGACGCCGAGTTCCCTGACGAGGTCGAGGACGTCCTGACGGAGGCCGGCCTCGTCCGCGGTGGGGTGGTCCGGTTCGAAGATGCCGGTGTACACGCAGCGGCCCAGGTGTTCTACGAACGATCCGAAGAGACGGGGGTTCACCTCACCTACGGTGAAGGCGGGGTCCAGGGTGAAACGGGCGGTGCGCATGGGTTCCTTTCGCTGCGTTCTCGGGTGCGGGTGCGGGGGCGTGGTGGCCGGCTTCGTCACTGGCCGGCCAGGCCGGTGTGGGCGACGCCCGCCACGATCTGGCGCTGGAAGAAGACGAAGACGACGATCAGGGGCAGGCCCGCCATGAGTCCGCCGGCCATGAGCTGGGCCCACTGGATGCCGTAGGAGTTCATGACGGTCGCGATGCCGTTCGGCATGGTCATCAGGTCGGGGTTGTTGGTGACCATGTAGGGCCACAGGAAGTTGTTCCAGGAGCTGATGAAGGTGAAGATGCCGACGGCCGCGAGGGAGGGGCGGGAGAGCGGCACGATGATGGTGAGGAAGACGCGCCAGCGGCCGGCTCCGTCGATGAAGGCGGCCTCCTCCAGTTCGCGCGGGACGCCCTGGAAGAACTTGTAGAGGATGTAGACCATCGCGGCGGGCGCGCACTGCGGCAGGATCATGCCCCAGTAGGTGTCGACCATGCCCATCTGCTGGACGGTGGTGAACAGGGGGACGCCGAGCACGGCCGGGGAGACCATGAGGCCGGCCATGACGACGCCCATCAGGATGTTCTTGCCGCGGAACTCGGTGCGGGCGAAGCCGTATCCGGCGAGGGCGCTGGTCACCAGCACGATCGTCGTCACGCAGACGGACACCACCAGGGAGTTCACGAACCAGTCGGTGATGTTGCCGGTCTCGAAGATGGCCGTCCAGGCCTGGCCGGTCCACTCCTTCGGCAGCCAGTGCGTCGGTACCTCGACGGCCTCGGTCTCCGACTTGAGGGAGGTGAACAGGGCCCAGGCGAGCGGGGCGAGGAAGACGGCGGAGACGGCGGTGCCGAGGAGGGTGAGGACGATCTGGCCGGGTGTCCAGGGGCGGCGGGGCTTGACCGGTGTCTGCTGTGCGGCGGTGGTCATCGGCCGCCCTCCTCACGGTTGCGCAGCAGCCACATCCGGGCGAGGGCGACGGCCGCGATGATCACGAAGAAGATGATGGAGATGGCGGAGGCGTAGCCCACGCGGTAGCTGGTGAAACCCTCTTCGAGGGTGTACTGCACGAAGGTGCGGGTCGAGCCCTCCGGGCCGGGGCCGAAGTCCTGGATCACCACGGCCTGGTCGAAGACCTGGAGCGAGACGAGGATCTGCAGGGCGACGACCAGGCCGGTGATGTTGCGCAGCATCGGCAGGGTGATGCGGACCATGCGGTGCCAGGCGTTCGCGCCGTCGAGTTCGGCGGCCTCGTAGAGGTGGGCGGGGATGCCCTGGAGGGCGGCGAGGTAGAGCAGGAAGCTGAAGCCGACGGTCCACCACAGGGTGGTGACGACGATGGCGAGCATGGCGTACGACTTGTCGGTCAGCCAGGGTGTCTCGATGCCGAAGACGTGGTTGATCATGCCGGTGCCGGGGTTGAACAGCCACTGCCAGAGGTTGGCGGCGACGGTGGACGGCAGCAGGAACGGCAGGAAGAAGCAGAGCCGCCACAGCCACTTCCCGCGCTCGATGTGGTGGGCGAGCATGGCGAGGAGGAAGGCGAGGACGGTGATGCAGGGGACGACCAGGAGTGTGAAGTACGCGCTGTGGCCGAGCGATTCCCACACCAGGGGGTCGTCGAGGGCCTCGCGGTAGTTGTCGAGGCCGACGAAGCTCGCGCCGTCGCCGGAGATGTTGGCGTCGGTGAAACTGAGGTAGAGGCCGCGCAGCAGCGGCCAGATCACGAAGAGCGCGAACAGCGCGAGGAACGGGGCGATGAACCAGCCGCCGTGCTGGAAGCCCTGTTTGCGGCGGACGGTGGCGCTGTCGGCGGCGGTCGTGGCGCGTGCCGGACGGATGACGGTCCCGGCGCTGGTCGTCGTCATGCGGCGGCACCTCCCTGCGCGGCGGTCTTGCCGTCCATGGGGTTCTTCGAGGCGAGGAGCGTGGTGAGTTCGCTCTTCATCCGGCGGGCGACGGTGTCAGGCTCGGCGGAGCCCGTCGTGGAGGAGACGACGAGGGGGCCGACGCGCTGGGCGAGGATGCCGGTGGAGCCGGCGAACCACACCTTGGGCTCGGTGGCCTGGTGGTCCATCGCGGAGACGTACTCGCTCTGCGGCTGGAGCTTGCGGTACGCGTCCGTGGTGAGGGTGGGCGTGTGGGCGGGGATGTGTCCGCCGGCGGCCCACTGCCGGGCGTGCCGGACGATGTAGGCGGCGAGCCGGTGGGCGCCCTCGTTGGCGGCGCCGCCGCGGCCGGACTGGTGCGGGAGCACGAAGGCGTGCGATTCGGCGTGGGTGGCCTGTCTGCCGAAGACGGGCGGCAGGGGCGTCGCCCCGTACTCGACCTTCGCGGCGTCGAAGACCGGCACCGACCAGTTGCCCTCCCAGGCGAAGGGGGAGCCGTTGACGAACTGTTCGGCGCCCGCGCCGCCGCCGAAGCCCGGGTCGGCGTACCCGTCGGTGATGTGGCGGCGCAGGAACTCCAGGACCTGGGTGGCCTTGTCGGTGTCGAAGGTGACCCGGGTGTGGGCGTCGTCGAACCAGGTACCGCCGAGCTGGGTGTAGAAGGCGACGAAGAACCACCACTGGAAGTTCTGGTCGTTGTGCCACAGGCCGATGGTCTGCAGGCCCTTCCCGGTGGCCTTCTTGGCTTCCTTCAGGACGTCGAACCACTGGTCTGCCGACGTCACCGGGATCATCCGGCCGTCGTCGCCGAGCAGGCCGGCCTTCCTCAGGACGTCCTTGCGGTAGAAGCAGAGCTGGACGTGGATGTCGAGGGGGAGGGCGTAGAGCGTGCCGTCGACGACGGCGCGTTTCCACAGGTCGGGGTTGAAGTCGGCTTCCTTGACGCCGTACTTGGCGAGCAGGCCGACGTCCCAGGGGTCGAGGAGGCGGCCGGGTGAGAAGCCGGTGACGCGGCCCAGGTGCATGACGCCGAGGTCGGGTGCGCGGTTGCCCGCCGCGGCCATGGCGAGCTTGGTGTAGAAGGGGCTGCCCCACTGGAGGGTGGAGTCCTTCACGTCGATGCCGGGGTTGTCCTTACGGAAGGAGTCCAGCATCGCGATCATGTTGTATCCGTCGCCGCCGCTGAAGAGGTTCCAGTAGCGCACGCGGGTGTCCGCGCCGGAGGCGAGCGCGTCGGCCCCGGTCCCGAGCGCCGCGAAGCCGAAGCTCCCGGCGACGGTCAGCCCGCCCAGTCCGGTGAGGAGGTGCCTGCGATTCAGGCCAGGTCGTCCCATGCCCTGCCCCATCTATTCATGGAGTGTTCGAGATATCGGATGGCGCCCGTAACTTCGAACGGACCGTAGAGGTGATGAACCGGCGCGTCAATGGTTCGGGCAAGAACTCACAGCGGGACTTCCCGCGCCCCTACCCTGGCCGTGGCACCCGGGGACACCACGGCGGTCACCGAGTGACCGCGTCACACAAGGAACTGGCCGGAACGGCACCCGACTTGGCATATTGCACAGGTGACCGGGCGACACCCAGGGGAACAGGGAGACAGCGGTGCGTACCAGGAAGGAGATGCGTCGTCTCGCTGACGCCCTCATCGGCCCCATCCGGGTGCCGGTCCCGGCGGACCCCGAGGTCCTCTTCGAGGCACTGGTCGCCTCCGTCAGCGCCTGGCGGGGACGTGACGTGGTCGTCCACCGGGCGGCCTTCCCCCCGCACACGGCGAGCGGACTGTGGCTGGAGCGCGAGGGCCACGACGACGTGGTGGTCGACGAACGGGCCGCCGTCTGGCACCAGATCGTGATCCTCTGCCACGAGGTGTGGCACATGAACCGCCGGCAGGCGGAGGCCGGCGACCGGCCCGGACCCGTCGCCGCGCGCACCGACTTCAGCCTGGCCGAGGAGCAGGAGGCCGACCGCTTCGGCATGCTGATGGGCCGCCGGCTGCGCACCTGGCTGGAGGCGTCCACCGACTCGGTGTACGCCGCGGAGGGCGGCGACCCCGGGAACCCGCGGGACCTCGCCGGACGCATCGGCGCCGCGCTCAACTACCGCGGGACCAGGAGATGAGCGGCCTGATCAACTACGTGAGCTGCGGGGCGCTGTGGCTCGGCCTGCTGGTGCGGGCCCCCGACCTGGTGCGGCACCGGCACGACCCGTACCTGCGGGCGATCTGCGCGGTGCTGGGCCTGGCGGGACTGTGCTTCTTCCTGGGGGCACCGCCGACGGTCGGCGCCGTCAACCGGATCGGCGACGTGCCGAACCTCGCGGCGCCGGTCACCTACGTGGTGATCACCGGGTACTGCGCCGCCTCCCAGCTCCTCGTCGTGCACTGGCGCGGCGGACCCCGGGTGCGCCGCACCGCCCGCCGCTGGCTGCTCGCCTACGCCGTCGTCGTCCTCGGCATCACGGTGACGTTCGCCCTCGGCGAGGCGCCCGTGGAACGCCGTACCGACCTGGACACCTACTACGCGACGACGCCGTTCATCGCCCAGATGATCGTGCTCTACCTGGTCGCGCACCTCACCGCGGTGACCGTCACCACCGTGTCGGCGCTGCGCTGGGCACGCCGGGTACGGGGCGGACTGCGGGCGGGGCTGACGCTGCTCGGCACCGGTTCGCTGTGCGGGGCCGGATACAGCGCGGCCAAGCTGGTCGCGGTGGGCGCCCGCTGGTCCGGGCGGGACTGGTCGAAGCTCGCCACCACCGTCTCCCCGGCCGCCGCCGGGCTCGGCGCCCTGCTGACGGTCGTCGGGGTGCTGGTGCCGCTGGCGGCGCCCCGGATCACCGAGTGGCGGCGGGCACGGCGGACGTACGCCCGGCTGGAACCGCTGGAGCGGGCGCTGGACGACCTCCTCACCCGCCGGACGCTGCGGCTGCCCCGGCCCAGGCTCGCCTCCCCCGCCACCCGGCTGATGTGGCGGCAGACCAGCGTCCACAACGCGCTGAGCCACCTGGACCCCTACTTCGACCGGGAGCTGTACGACCGGACCCGCGCCGGTGTGCTGGCGGCGACGGGGGAGACGGAGCGCGCGGAGGCCGCCGCGTGGGCGGCGGTGATCACCGCCGCGGTGCGCGACGAGGCGGACCCGGCACACCGGGTCCCGCCGTACGACGGCGACGACGGCGGCCGGTCCCCGGAACGGGTGCCGGACCCGGCCGCCCTGGTCCGGATCGCCGACGCGCTGGCCGGCGCGGCCCCGGCGCCGGCGGCCGGCGCGGTGCCGAGCGGTACGACCACGGCGGGGACCCCGTGAACCGCGCCCCGGACGCAAGGAGCCGGACGGTATGAGTCTCGTCGTCTACCTGGCGGCCCTCGTGTTCGGGATGACGTCCGTGCTGCTGTTCCGCCGCCCCCGCACGGCGGCCCCGCGCAACCCGCTCACCCTGTCCACCTGCGCGGCGATCGTCCTGGGCGCCCTGGTCTTCGTGTGCGCCGCCCCGGCCACCCTGGCCTGCGTCAACTCCCTCACCGGTGTCCCCAACTTCGGGGCCCCGCTGACCTACGGCATGCTCTCCGCGTACAGCTGCGCGGTGCTGGTGCTGCTGATCAACTGGCGGGGCGGGTCGCGGGAACGGGTGCGGCGCATGGTGCTGCGCAGCGTGGCCGCCTACGGGCTGCTGATCGCCGCCATCGTCGTCCTGTTCACGCTCGCCGAGGCGGACACCGAACGGCTGACCGACCTCGACACGTACTACGCCAACACCCCGTTCATGCGGGAGATGATCCTGCTCTACCTGGTCGGGCACAGCGCGGCGATGCTGGTGATGTGCGCCGTCTGCGTCAAGTGGGGGCGCGAGGTCGGCGGGCTGCTGCGGACCGGGCTGCGGCTGATCCTCGGAGGGGCGCTGCTGGACGTGGTGGGCTTCCAGCTCACCAAGTACACGGCCCTGGTGGCCCGTTGGACGGGCCACGAGCTGGACTTCCTGTCCACCACGGTCGCCCCGCCGATGGCCTCGCTGGCCGCGCTGCTGTGCTCGGCCGGGTTCGTGCTGCCGAGACTGCTGCCGTCCGTCCTCGCCCAGTGGCGGGGGCTCGGCGACTACCGGCGGCTGGGCCCGCTGTGGTCGCTGGTGGGGCCGGTGCCGACCGCGCCCAAACCGCGGGCCGCCTGGTGGCAGCTGCCGCGGGCGCGGCTGCAGTGGCGTGAGGTGTCGATCCACGACGCGCTGCTCGCGCTGGCGCCGTACTTCGACCACCGGGTCCGCGAGCGGGTCCGGGACACCGCCCTGCGCGCGGGCCGCTCCCCCCACGAGGCCCGGCTGGCGGCGGAGGCGGCCATGCTCGCCGACGCGGCACGCCGGGCCGCCGCCCGCGAGGAACCCCCCGAGACCGCCGGAACGTACCGGCTGCACGCCACCGAGGTCTCCGGCACCGGCGGGCTGGTGGAACTGGCGCAGGCGCTGCACCGCCCACCCGACGCGCGCACGGCGCCGTCCTCCCCGACCGGAACCGTGACCGAACCCGAGGAGCCCCATGTCGCGTAGAGCTGTCGTCATCGGTGCCGGCCTGGCCGGCATGCTGGCCGCGGCGGTGCTGTCCCGCGCCGGAGCGGACGAGGTGATCGTCCTGGACCGCGACGAACTGCCGGACGGCCCGGAGCACCGCAAGGGGCTGCCGCAGGGCCGGCACGCGCATCTGCTGATGGCGGGCGGCCTGGACGCCATGGAGGAGCTGCTGCCGGGCGCGGGGCTGCGCGGGCGGCTGCTCGCCGCCGGGGCGCACGAGATCCCGCTCAGCTCCGGGATGCTGGCGCTCACCCCCGAGGGCTGGCTGCGACGGTGGCGGCGCGAGGGCCCGGCGATGGTGACGTGCAGCCGGGCGCTGGTGGACTGGGTGGTGCGGGCGACGGTACGGGAACGGGTGCCGGTGGAGATCCGCAGGGCGGCGGTGGTGGGCCTCACGGGCTCCGCGGGGCGGGTGCGCGGGGTGCGGATCGCGGCGCCCGGCGGGGACACGGACCTGGAGGCGGACCTGGTCGTCGACGCGAGCGGCCGCGGGACGCGGATCACCGGCTGGCTGGACGGGCTCGGGCTGACCGGCGTGGAGGAACGGGCGGTGGACTCCGGGCTGGTCAACGCGTCGCGCGTGTACCGGGTGCCGGACGGGGCGGAACGGTGGCCGCTGACGATCGTGCAGGCCAACCCGTACGTGTCCCGGCCGGCCCGGAGCGCGATGGTGATGCCGATCGAGGGGGGCCGCTGGCTGGTGAGCTGCGGCGGCTCGCGCGGCGGCGAACCCCCGGCGGACCCGGCGGGGTTCCTGCGCTACACCCTCGACCTGCCCGACCCCATCGTGGGCCGCCTGATCTCCGGCGCGGAGCCGCTCTCCGACGTGCACCTGAGCCGTTCGACCAGCAACGTACGGCGGTACCTGGAGCGGATGCCCCGGTGGCCGGAGGGCCTCGCGGTCCTCGGGGACGCGCTGGCCACGTTCAACCCGGCGTACGGGCACGGGATGTCGGTGGCGGCCTTCGGGGCGCGGGTGCTCGGGCGGGAGCTGGGGCGGGGCGGGGGGATCGGCGCGCCCGGACTGGGGCGGCGGGTGGTGCGGGGCGCGGCGCGGGCGGCGGACCCGGCGTGGGCGATGGCGGTGGGACAGGACGTGCTGTACCCGGACGTACGGGGCGGGACGCCGCCGGGTGTCGGCGAGCGGGTGATGACGGCGTACACGCGGCGGCTGGCGAAGGCGGCGACGGGCTCCTACGCGGCGGCTTCGGCGATGTGGGACGTCACCAGCCTGCGCACGCCACCGGGCCGCATGTTCCGCCCCTCGGCGATACTGGCGGCCCTGGCCGGCTCCCCGCTGCCGCCATCGGTGGAGCCTCCGCTGACCACGGGCGAACGCGAGATCCTGCGCGGGCTCGACCGCACGGGGGTGTGAACCGAGGGGGTTTTCGCCCCCGCCGCCCCTTCCCGTCCCATCCCGGGGGCGCTGCCCCCGAACCCCTGCTCCTCAAACGCCGGAGGGGCTCATTCCAGCCCCTCCGGGGGAGTTCGAGGAGCGGGGTCTGGGGCGGAGCCCCAGTTTCGGGACGGGAAGGGGCGGCGGGGGCGATCCGAAGTCAGCCCGCGAACGCCGGCTGGGGCACCCCCTTGCCCGCGCCCGGTATCACCAGCAGGGAGCCCGCCAGGGGGTGCGGGGAGTCGAGGCCCACACGGGCCGTGGTGATGTAGAGGTCCGTCAGGTCGGGGCCGCCGAAGGCGCAGGCCGTGACGAGGGGGACGGGGAGCGGGATCACCCGGTCCAGGTCCCCGGAGGGGGTGTAGCGGCGGACCGCGCCACCGTCCCACAGGGCGACCCACACGCAGCCCTCGGCGTCCACGCACAGACCGTCGGGGGAGGCGGCGCCGTCCTCGATCGCGGCGAACGAACGGCGGTTCGTGATCCGGCCGTCCGCCTCGCCGACGTCGAAGACGTCGATCCGGCGGGTCGGCGAGTCGATGTAGTACATCAGCCGCCCGTCCGGGCTCCAGCCGATGCCGTTGCTCACCGCCACGTCGTCAAGGAGGACGTCCACCGTGCCGTCGCCGGTGACGCGGGAGAGCGTGCCGCCGCAGGGCGCCTCGTCGTAGCGCATGGTGCCCGCCCACAGGCTGCCGTCGGGGGCGACGGCGGCGTCGTTGGCGCGGCGGCCGGGGACGGCCTCGCGGTGCAGCCAGCGGAAGGCGCCGTCGGGGTCGAGCAGGCCGATGCCGTCCCGCAGGTTGAGGACGAGTCCGCCGCCCGCGCGGGGCTTGACGGCGCCCACGTGCTGGTCGGTGCGGCGGACCGTGCGCCGGCCGGTGGCGGGGTCGTAGGTGTGGACGCGGGAGCCGAGGATGTCGATCCACAGCAGGCGGCCGCCGGCCGGGTCCCAGGTGGGGCCCTCGCCGAGGGTCGCCTCCGCACGGACGGCGACGTCGTAGGTGTATGTCATGCCACGCTCCTGTAACCCAGCCGCTCGGACAGTTCGGCGGCGCCCTTCACGGCGAGCTGCTCCAGCTCGCCGAGCCGCTCGTCGCTCCAGCGGATCATCGGTACGGAGATGGACAGCGCGGCGACCACCTGCCCCGTACGGTCGCGCACCGGGGCGGCGACGCAGGAGACGTCCGGGTTGGACTCGCGGCTCTCCACGGCGACGCCCCGGGCGCGGATCTCCGCAAGGGTCTCGCGCAGGACGGCCACGTCGGTGATGCTGTTGGGGGTCATCGCGGGCAGCTCGGCGTCGTCGGGGACGCGCGCGGTGAGTTCGTGCTCGGGAAGGGAGGCCAGCAGCATCTTGCCGACGGAGGTGCAGTGGGCGGGCAGCCGGCGGCCGGCCGCCGACACCATCCGCACCGCGTGGGTGGAGTCCACCTTGGCGATGTAGATGACGTCGGTGTCCTCCAGGATCGCCACGTGCACCGTCTCGTCGCAGGTCTCGGCGACCGAGCGGGCGACCTGCTGGCCCTCGGCGGCGAGGTCGAGGTGCTCGGCGTAGCGGGCGCCGAGCTGGTACGGGCGTACGCCGAGCCGGTAGCGGCCGGGCTGGCCCGCCACCGGGACGATGTACTTCCGGGCGGCGAGCGTGGTCACCAGCTCATGGACGGTGGTGCGCGGCAGTTGGAGCCTGCGCACGATGTCGGGGGCGGAGAGCGTGCCGTCCCCGTCGAGGAAGAGCTCGAGAATGTCGAGAGCCCGGGTCACGGCTGGTACGAGGCGTCCCACGACCGGCCCCCTCCCTAATGTGTCTCAGGCGCCTGCGGTCGTTCGAGATTTCAACAGGCGATCGGAATGGCGAACACACAGGCTAGCGATACCGGGCGACCCCGGGCAATGGGATGGCCACCCCCATCACCGTACGAAGATGGGCCCGTGCCCACCGGAAAACAGTCCCCCTTCACCGCGCTCGACTTCCAGCTCGTGCTGCTGCGCCGCATGGCCGACCACAACCCCGGCCCGGTGGAGGACGCCCGGCGCCGGCTGGGCGTCTCCCTCGCGGACATGCGGGAGGCCAACAAGCGCTGGCAGGCGATGGTCCGCTCGCCCCGCTCCCGCCCGGCCCTCTCCCGCTACCGTTCCGTCCTCGGCGAGCCGGAGTCCCGCACCCCGCGCAGGATCGGCGACCTGGACTGCGAGGCGTGGCGGTGGCCGGTCCCGCTCTGGCCCGGCCTGCGCTTCGAGGTGCTGACGGCGGCGGCGGGCGGCGCGGTGTGGAACGAGTGGCTGGTCCGCGCGCCGGGCGCCGAACCGCCCGCCCTCCGCACGGTCGAAGACCTCACCCCCTGGTCCTGCACGGTCGACGAGGCCGCCCGCGCCTTCGCCCCCGCCCGCCCGCTGGAGGGCTCGGCCCCGACGCGGTGGGGGCTCGCCTTCACGGCCCCGGACGCGAGCGGCGTACGGCGCGAGGTGGTCGCCGAGTTCACGTGGGGGCTGCTGCAGCGTACGGAGGTCAGCGGACCGCGGCCTTGAGGATCTCCTCCACGACGTAGCGCTCCGACTCCGGGTGCAGCCACAGGAACAGGTTCGGTTCGACCAGTTCCAGCTCCATCACGCGGGGCCGGCCGTCGTCCCCGTCCACGAGGTCGACGCGCGCGTACAGCAGCTCGGGCCGGCCCGGTACGGAGGCCATCGCCTTTCTGGCGATGGCGGTTTCCTCGAGGGTCGGGGTCCAGTCGGTCAGTCCGGGGTGGGCCGTCTTGCGCTGGTCGTAGGGCGTACCGGAGGCGAGGACGGGCCCCTTGCGGCTCACGTGCAGCAGGTTCCCGCCGAAGAACTGCAGCGCCCGCTCGCCGGACGTCTCGATGCCCCGCAGGTACGGCTGCACCATCGCGGTGAACCCCTCGGCGTGCATGCGCCGCAGGTGCCGTACGGCGGTGTCGTGCTCGTCGGGGGTGTAGCGGGCGGCGAACCGGGCGCCGGCGCCGGAGGTGGGCTTGACGACGTACTCGTGGTCGTCGGGGAGGTCGAGCGGGTCGCCCGCCGCGATGTACCGGGTGTCCACCACCGGCACCCCGGCGGCAGCAAGCTCCCCCAGGTACCGCTTGTCGCTGTTCCAGCGCACCACGTCCGCCGGATTGGCCAGCCGGGTGAGCATGCCGCACCGCTCGGCCCACGCGGTGAACTCCGCCGACCGCCAGCTGTAGTCCCAGGTGGAGCGGATCACGACGAGGTCGAAGCCGGCCCAGTCGACGGCGGCGTCGTCCCACACCTCGGCGGACGCCTCGGCCCCCGCCTCCCCCAGCGCCCGCACCAGCCCCGGCAGATCCCGATCCTCGGAGATGTCGGGTCCGGGCCGGCAGGTCACGAGCGCGATACGGGGCACGACGGTTCCCTCCACGTACGAACAGTTGATCGACGGGCAGGGTAACAACCGCGCCGGGGCCGCGACAGGCCGTTCGCCGGCCAGGAAGCGGTCAGGAGGCGGTCAGCGGTCCGCCTCCGGGTCCCAGTCCAGGAGGCGGACCTTGGCGACCGTGCGGACGTGGCGGCGCATGGCGGCGGCGGCCTGCCGGGGCCGGCCCTCGGCGATCGCGTCGAGGATGGCCTGATGCTGGGCCAGGGAGCGGTGGGGGCGGCCGGGCTGGCGCAGCGACTCCGTGCGGCTCTCGGCGATCTGCTCGGCGATGGAGCGCATGAACTCCGCGAGCAGACCGCTGTGGGCGGCCGCCGTCACCGCCGCGTGGAAGAGGCGGTCGCCCTCCACTCCCCCGCCGCCCGCCTCGATCTCCTCGGCCATGTGGGCGAGCGCCGACCGCATCGCGGCGAGGTCGTCGTCCGTGCGGCGTTCGGCGGCCAGTTCGGCGAGCTTCGTCTCCAGCGCCTCCCGGGCCTCCAGGACGTCGGGCAGGCGCCGGCGGCGTTCCACCATCCGCTCGACCGGCTCGACGTCGAGGCTGTCCCGTACGAGATAGGTGCCGCCGCCATGGCGGGCCTCCACCAGGCCCTGGACCTCCAGGACCACGATCGCCTGCTTCACCGAGGCACGGCTGACACCGAGCCGCTGGGCCAGGTCCCGTTCGGGCGGGAGGCGGTCGCCGGCGCGCAGGCCGCCCTCGGTGACGTACTGGCGCAACCGGTCCAGCACCTGCTCGTACAGGCGCTGCTTCGTCATGGGGCGCAGGGCGTCGGTCACGGAAGTCCCCCTCTCGTCGGGAGACTAGCACCGGGGCCCGCACAGTGGACGAGTGGCTGAGCCAATTCCTGCGCGACCCCTTGACGGCTCCCGCACCGGGGCCCACGCTGTCCGACCAAACGGACCACGCCACTCCAGCGGTCAAGTGGTTCAGCCACTTAGCCAGTCGGGAGCCCCCGCATGTCCCCCGAACTCCTCTCGATCCTCGTCCTGGCGGTGGTGTTCGTCATCGCCACCACCCGCTCCGTCAACATGGGCGCGCTGGCCTTCGCCGCCGCCTTCGGGGTCGGCACGCTCGTCGCCGACCTCGACGCGGACGGCGTCTTCGCCGGTTTCCCCGGCGATCTGTTCGTCGTCCTGGTCGGCGTCACGTATCTGTTCGCCATCGCCCGCGCCAACGGCACCACCGACTGGCTGGTGCACGCCGCCGTCCGGCTGGTGCGGGGGCGGGTCGCGCTGATCCCCTGGGTGATGTTCGCGCTCACCGGCGCGCTCACCGCGATCGGCGCGGTCAGCCCGGCCGCGGTCGCGATCGTCGCGCCGATCGCGCTGAGCTTCGCCGCCCGGTACGGCATCAGCCCGCTGCTGATGGGCGCGATGGTGGTGCACGGCGCGCAGGCCGGCGGCTTCTCCCCGATCAGCATCTACGGCTCGATCGTCAACGGCATCGTCGAGCGGGAGAAGCTCCCCGGCAGCGAGATCACCCTGTTCCTCGCCTCGCTGCTGGCGAACCTCGTCATCGCGGCGGTCGTGTTCGTCGTCTGCGGCGGGCCGAGGCTGTGGAGCCAGGGGGCCGTGACCGAGGAGCGCGGGAGCGGCGCGGAGGACGGCGGCGGCTCCGGTGCCACGACCGGCACCGGCAAGGACAGCGGCGGCGGCACCCGTACCGCCCCCGCCCTCACCGCCGTGGCCACCCGCCCCGGCGCCCCCGCCGCCGTACCGCTCACCGCTCCCGTCCTCGCCACCCTCGTCGCCCTGGCCGCCCTCGTCGTCGCCGTCCTCGGCTTCGACCTGGACGCCGGTCTCACCGCGATCACCCTCGCCGTCGTGCTGAGCACCGCCTGGCCGGACGACAGCCGCAGGGCGGTCTCCGAGATCGCCTGGCCCACGGTGCTGCTGATCTGCGGTGTGCTCACCTACGTCGGGGTGCTGGACGAGATGGGCACCATCACCTGGGCCGGTGAGGGCGTCGGCGGCATCGGCGTCCCGCTGCTCGCCGCGGTGCTGCTCTGCTACATCGGTGCGATCGTGTCGGCGTTCGCCTCCTCCGTCGGCATCATGGGCGCGCTGATCCCGCTGGCCGTACCGTTCCTGGCGCAGGGTGAGATCGGGGCCGTCGGCATGGTGGCCGCCCTCGCGGTGTCCGCGACGGTCGTCGACGTCAGCCCGTTCTCCACGAACGGCGCGCTGGTGCTGGCCGCCGCGCCGGACGTCGACCGCGAGCGGTTCTTCCGGCAGCTGATGACGTACGGCGGGATCGTCGTCGCGGCGGTCCCGGCGGTGGTGTGGCTGGTGATGGTCGTGCCCGGGTGGGGGTAGGTCCCGGGTGGGGCGAGCACCTGGCAGCCTTCACCACGACAGCCGGTCAAGTACGACAGCTAGTTAAGGAGTACGACGCGTGTCCTCTCTCTTCCCGGCCCTGACCGACGGCCCGGCCGCCGACCGGCCCGCCCTGCGCTTCGGCGAGCGCTCACTGACGTACGGGGAGCTCGCCTCGGCGGCCGGCGCGGTGGCCGGGGAGCTGGCGGGGGCGCGCCGGGTCGCCGTCTGGGCCACGCCGGCGCTGGAGACGGCGGTCGCGGTCACGGCGGCGCTGGCCGCCGGGGTGACCGTCGTCCCGCTCAACCCGAAGTCGGGCGGGAAGGAGCTCGGCCACATCCTGACCGACAGCGCCCCGGACCTGGTGCTCACCGCGCCCGGCGAGGAACTCCCCGCCCCGCTGGGCGACCTGCCCCGCGTCGACGTGGACCCGGCGGCGCGCGGCGCCCTCCCCGACGACCGCGAGCGGGACCCGGAGGACCCCGCCCTGATCGTCTACACCTCCGGCACCACCGGCCCGCCCAAGGGCGCCGTCATCCCCCGCCGCGCGATCGCCGCCACCCTGGACGCCCTCGCCGACGCCTGGCGGTGGACCGGCGAGGACGTGCTGGTGCACGGGCTGCCGCTGTTCCATGTGCACGGCCTCGTCCTCGGCACCCTCGGCCCGCTGCGCCGCGGCGGAAGCGTCCGGCACCTGGGCAGGTTCACCCCCGAGGGCGTGACGCGCGAGCTGAGCGGCGGCGCGACCATGCTGTTCGGGGTGCCGACGATGTACCACCGCCTCGCGGAGGCGCTGCCCGGCGAACCCGAGCTGGTGAAGGCGCTGGCCGGGGCGCGGCTGCTGGTGTCGGGGTCGGCCGCGCTGCCGGTGCACGACCACGAGCGGATCGCGGCGGCGACCGGGCGCCGGGTCATCGAGCGGTACGGCATGACGGAGACCCTGATGAACACCGCCGTACGGGCGGACGGCGAGGCCCGGCCCGGCACGGTGGGCGTGCCGTTGCCGGGCGTGGAGCTGCGGCTGGTGGAGGAGGACGGGTCGCCGGTCACGTCGTACGACGGGGAGACGGTCGGCGAGATCCAGGTGCGCGGGCCGAACCTGTTCACGGAGTACCTGAACCGGCCGGACGCGACGGCCGCCGCGTTCACGGCCGACGGCTGGTTCCGCACCGGGGACATGGCGGTGCGCGACCCCGACGGGTACGTCCGGATCGTCGGCCGCAAGGCCACCGACCTGATCAAGAGCGGCGGGTACAAGATCGGCGCGGGTGAGATCGAGAACGCGCTGCTGGAGCATCCGGGGGTGCGGGAGGCCGCGGTCACCGGGGAGCCGGACGCCGATCTGGGCGAGCGGATCGTGGCGTGGGTGGTGCCGGCCGATCCGCAGTCCCCGCCCGGCCTGGAGGAGCTGGCCGGCCATGTCGCCGGGCGCCTCGCCCCGCACAAGCGGCCGCGCGTGGTCCACCACCTCGACGCCCTCCCCCGCAACGACATGGGGAAGATCATGAAGCGGGCGCTGTCCCGTGGCTGACCGGCTGTCCGCGCGGGAGGCCGTCGCCCTCCTCGCGGACGACTTCACCGAACTCGGCCACCCCACGAGGAAACCGTCCCCCGACGGCCCGCTCGGCTGGCCCGGTTACGGCGCCGCCCGCGCCCGTGCCGCCGAGCGCACCGGCGAGCGGGAGTCCGTGGTCTGCGGCACCGCGAGCGTCGAGGGCACCCGGGCGGTCGTCGTCGCCTTCGAGTTCGGGTTCCTCGGCGGCTCGCTCGGCGAGCGCACCGGCGACCGGCTGGTGGCGGCGTACGCCCATGCCCGCGCCCACCGGCTGCCGGTGGTGCCGCTGGTCGCCACCGGCGGCAGCAGGATGCAGGAGGGCATGCTCGCGCTCACCCAGCTCCAGCGGGTGGCGCGGGAGTCGGCGCTCACGCGGGAGGCCGGGCTGCCGCAGATCGCGGTGGTGCGGGATCCGACGACCGGCGGCGGCTGGGCCACCCTGGGCGCGGGCGCCGACGTGGTCCTCGCCCTGCCCGGCGCGCAGGTCGGCTTCGCCGGCTCACGGGTGCGGCCGGCGGACGCGGACCCGGCGGCGTACACGGCCGAGGCGCAGGTGGCGGCGGGCGCGGCGGACGCCCTGGTCCGGCCGGAGGAGCTGCGCGGGACGCTGGGCCGCTGGCTGCGGCTGCTGACCCGGCCCTCCTCCGCGCCGGTCCCGCCGCCGCCCGCGCTGGGCAGGGCGGACCTCCCGGCCACCGGCTGGGACGCCGTCCGCCGGGCCCGCGCGCCCGAACGCCCGCGCGCCACCGCCTACCTGGACGCCTTCCTCACCTCCCGCGTCACCATCAGCGGCGACCGCTGCGGCGGCACGGACCCGGACGGCATGCTGTGCGGCTTCGGCGAGCACCAGGGCCGTACGGTCGCCTACGCGGCGCAGACCGGGGCGGCGACCCGGCCCGCCGGGTACCGCACCGCCGCCCGGCTGGTCCGGCTCGCGGACCGGCTCGGCATCCCGGTGCTGACGCTGGTGGACACGCCGGGCGCGGCGAACGACGCGGAGGCGGAGCGGCAGGGCGCGGGGCCCGCCATCGCCGACCTGTTCGGCGCCGTGGCCGCCGCCCGTACGCCGGTCACCACGCTGGTCGTCGGCGAGGGCGGCTCCGGCGGCGCGCTGGCGCTCGCGGCCCCCGGCAACACCTGGGCCACTCCGGACAGTTACTTCTCGGTGATCGCCCCGGAACTCGCGGCGGCCATCCTCAAACGGCCCCCGGAGGAGGTGGAGAGCACCGCGGACCGGCTCCGCGTCCGCCCACAGGACCTGGTGGAGCTGGGGGTGGTCCGGGGGATCGTGGAACCGGCCGTCGGACCAGCGACCTGACCGGCCGCCGGACCAGTGGCCCGACCGACCGCCGACCCGGCCGCCCGCCCCCTCGCGGCCGAGAGACCCGTTCGGCGGCCCCCCGCCCGGCCCCCCAGGAAAGGCGCCCGCCCCGTCCGTCGCGCACGATGCCTGAGAGGTCCGCCGCCCGGCGGGCCGCTGGGTGCGCACTCGGGAGGATCCGCCGTGACCGCCAGTCTGGAGCAGCTGCGCCGCTGCCACATCGCCGTCGACCTGGGGGCGGCCCGCACCCGGGTGTATGTCAAGGGCGCCGGACTCGTCGTCGACCAGCCGTCCACCGCCGCCGTGAACACCCGTACCGGAGCGCTGATGGCGGTCGGTGAGTTCGCGGAGAGGATGACGGGCCGTACGCCGGACTACATCCACGTCGTCCGTCCCGTCTCCGGCGGCACGGTCGTCGACATCGAGATGGCGCAGCGCATGCTGCGGCAGCTCATCGGGGACAAGATGCGCCGCACGCTGCGCCGCAGGCCCCGGCTGCGGGCCGCGGCCTGCGTCCCGCACGACGCCGATCCGCTCGCCCAGCGCGCCGCGATCGAGACGCTGGTCGGTCTCGGCGCCCGCCGGGTGGAGCTGGTCGACACGCTCATCGCCGCCGCCGTCGGCTGCGGCCTGCCGGTGGAGCGGCCCGAGGCCACCATGATCATGGTGTGCGGGGCGGCGGCCACCCAGGTGGCGGTGCTCTCCCTCGGGGCGATCGTGACGGCGGAGCGCGTCCCCGTCGGCGGGGAGGCCGTGGACAACGCGATCGTGCAGCACCTGCGCCACCAGCACGAGCTGATGCTGCCGAGCCAGTCCGTACGGCCCCTGCAGCTCGCCCTGCACGGCACCGGGCTCACCCCGCAGGGCCCGGAGTCGACGGAGATCCACGGGCGGGACGTGGCCACCGGTCTGGCCCGTTCCGTGCGGGTCGACACGGCCGCCGTGCGGCGGGCCATCCAGACACCGCTCACCGCCGTCCTCGACGGCATCGGCAAGGTGCTGCGGGAGTGCCCGCCGGATCTGGTCGCCGACCTGGTCGACCGGGGGATCATGATGGTCGGCGGGAGCGCCCTGCTGCCGGGCTTCGACCAGATGCTGCGTCAGGCGACGGGCATGCCGGTGCACATCGCGGAACGGCCGGAGCTCTGCGCCGTACAGGGGCTGGGCGAGATGCTGGAGGGCAGGATCGCCCCGATCGTGCTGGACCCGCTGCGCGCCTGAGCCGGGCGGGCACCGGCGCCGGCGCGGGCTGCCGGGCGGGCCGTCAGCGGGGGAACCAGCATCTGATCGTGGTGCCCTCGTCGCCGGTGTGCACGCGCACCAGGGCGGCGATCAGGTTGACCATCAGCAGGCCGCGTCCGCCGCGCTGGTCGCGGGAGGCGGGACGGCGCCCGGCGAGGGGGTCGGTCATCCGGCCCCGGTCGCGCACCTCGCACAGGACGTGGCCGTCCTCGGCCCAGACCCGCAGCACTCCCGAACCGCCGCCGTGCAGCACGCTGTTCGTGGTCAGCTCGGCCGTGGCGAGGGCCAGGTCGTTCAGGGTGACGCCGGTGAGGCCGAGCCGCCGTCCCTCGTCGGACGCGGCGTGCCGGGCCGAGGGCAGCGAGTCGGCGACGAACGGGAAGGTCATCGCGTCCGCCACGAGCGGCAGCGGCTCGTTGTAGCGGGCGACGACCGCGTCGGGGTCGTACGCCTCGCTGTCCCGCGCCGGGCGGGCACCGGCCGGGACGACGGTGGGGTGGGTGGCGTGGGCGTCGGCGAGGACGTGCGCGGGCAGGCGTACGGCGTCGTAGGGGCACAGGATCGTCGCCGTACGGCCCCGGAAGGCGGCGTTGATCAGCGCCTCGTGCTGGACGCAGGCGGGGTACTCGGCCGCGGAGCGGCCGGCCCAGACGGGCTCGCCGACGATCCGCACCCGCTTCCCGGCCGGCTGGGCGTCGGCGAAGGCGCGCAGCACGCCGGGGATGATCCGGCCGGGGTTGCGTCCGGCCTCGCGCATGTCGAGGAGGCGGACGGTGTCCGCGTCGTCCCCGAGCGCGTCCCTGATCAGGCGCAGCCGGTCGCCGGGGACGGCGACCGCCACGGGCTCGCCGGCCGCGAGCCCCTCGCGCACGAAGGGGACGGTGCCCTCCAGGTACTCCCGGTCGTCCCGGTAGAAGAGGGCGGGGTGGACGAAGGGACCGGTGGGGGCTTCCAGGGGTCCGGCCGCGGCGCTCATGACATCGACACCTCGATCGTCGGCAGGTCGGGCCAGAACAGGTCCAGCACCCGGCTCAGGGCGGGCGGCGGGCGGCGCACCACGAACCTGCGGCCGTCCCCGAGGCGTCCGGCGGCCGCCGCGAGCGCTCCGGCGCCCGCGACGTCGACGAACGTCACCTCGGACAGTTCCAGGTAGTACACGGCCTCACCTTCGCGCACCGCCTGCTCCAGCACGCGCTCCCAGATCGTATGCGTGGCCAGGCCGATCTCCCCGGCCGCGCGGACACCGCGGCCGCCCGCCAGCGGGCGCACCGTCAGACAGGGTGCCGGGGTCCCGGGCCCGTACGACGTCCGGTGGTGATCACCCAACACCCGTCTCCCCACGCTCCCGGCCTTCACGTACCCCGCCGGTTCCCGGCCATTCCCCGGCACGGTGTGTAGCACGCCGCGGGCGGGGCAGGCGCACCCGCAGCGCAGCCGGGACCGTGCGCAGCCTACCGCTCCGGTGCCGGCGTCGGCCGGACTCACCCGAAACGCCCCGACCACCCACGAGCACCACAAGGCGGTGACATGTCCTCCGCGGCATCACTCCCTCCCCCGGGAAGGCTGAACACCTTGGTCATCGGCGGTCGCACGGACGCGGACCGGGCGCTGCTCACCCCGCGCGGCGAGCTGGTCCGCGGATGTGCCCAGGCCCTGGCCGAGAAGCTGGCCGGGCTGCCCGCCGGCACGGCCCGGGTCGACGTGGACATGAGCGGCGTGTACTTCATGGACACGGCGGGGCTGGATTTCCTGGAGGTGCTGCGCGACCACGGCCGGCGGTGGTCGGTGCCGGTCACGGCCACCCGCTGGAACGGCCAGCCGCGCCGCATCCTGGAACTCGCCGGCTTCGACACCGCGGACCCGCTGCGCTCCCCGGCACCGGAGGGCACGCCGTCGCGGACCGTCTCGGCGGTGGCGCTGGAGCGGGAGGAGCGGCTGCACCTGCTCCGGGAGGAGGTCGAGCAGTTGCGGCAGGCGATCGCCTCCCGCCCGGTGATCGACCAGGCCCGCGGCATCCTGATGGCGACGTGCGGCTGCACCCCGGACGAGGCGTGGCACCTTCTGCGGGAGGTGTCCCAGCTCTCCAACACCAAGCTCCGCACGGTCGCGGAGGCGCTCACCGCCGGTACGGGGGCCGAGGGCGCCGCCCCGCCCGAGGAGGTCCGCGCCGCCCTGTCCAAGGTCCTGGCCCGCCGCTCGGCACGGTGACACCGGCCCCGCGCGGGGTACCCGGCGACGGACCGACCACCGGCCCCGCGATCGGGAGGCAGCACCATGAGCGAGCTGAGCGAGCACACTCCGTCCCAGGCCGAGGGCGACCGGGACGACGACGAGTGGACCACCCCCGAGATCCCGCACTCCACCCCGTCCCAGGCGGAGGGCGAACGCGACCCGTCGGACGCGCCGGCCTCGTCCGACGGCGCCGCCGAGAACGGGTGAGCCCGGGGCCCCGCCGCCTCAGGCCCGTACGTCCCGCTGCTCCACGTCCTTCAGGACGGCCGCGACAGTGCCGAAGTCGTTGTCCACATGGAGCACGGTATGGCCGTGGTGGACCGCGGTGGCGCACACCAGAAGATCGATGGCCCCTGCGGAGCGGTGCTGCCCACGCTGGGTGAGCTTGTACTGGGCTGTGTCCACCCAGCGCCACGCGTTCTTCGGCACCGGCGAGAGCCGGCACAGCGCGTCCAGTTCTTCGGCGAGTTCGTCGCGGTGCGCCGGGCTGGTGGCCGAGTAGAGGAACTCAGCCCTCGTAGGTTCACAGATATGGAAAACTCCGGCGGCGATATGTCCTTCCCAGGGCAGGATCGCCCCCGGAGTACGGAACAGATGCCACAGGGCCGAGGCGTCGAGCAGGTACGTGATCACTCGAAGGCAGCCCGCCGCGCACGCTTGACCGCGTCATGCGCAGCCGCCGCGGCCTCGAATTCGCCGCGCTCACCGCGAGCGGCCAGCCGCTCGGCCGCCTCAAGCCGTTTGACACGTGCCACGTAGTCCCGGAGGGCTTCGTTGACCGTGTCCTTCTTCGTGGTGGATCCCATGAGACGCATCGCCTCGGCGAGCGCGTCGTCATCCAGGTCGATCTGTGTGACAGACATCCGCCACCACCTCCATACGTCATGTATGTCAACAAGGTACATCATCAACATGCAGCAGGCGGAGAACGGACTGTCGACGAGTGCCGGACCCGCCCACCACGCTCTCCCTTGATCCGGAACTCGCAGGCAGAGCCCGGCGGGAGTGGAACTCTGAGGGAAGCGCTACCCGGCCTCCTCCAGCTCGAACAGCCGAGCCAGAATCCGCTGTGGCAGCTCCGCAGTCGTCAGCCGGTACGGCGTCCAGCGGTCCTTGGAATCCGGCTTCAGGGAGGCGGCGAACCGGTACTTCCCCTTGCCGTTGGGCTCGCTCACCATCTCGCCGAAGACGCCGCTCGGTATCAGCCAGGCAGTCATGATCGCCCTGCGCTCGACGTCCACCGCCACAAAAAGCATGTCCAGGTCATCGCGAGGCCGGAACGTCTGAGACCGCACATCGGCCAGATACTGGCCCTTCTGGACGATCGACGTCGTGGACATGCGCGACTTCACCTGCACGGCCAGAGTCACCGAGCTCCCCCGCCGGTGGAAGACCAGATCCACCCCCGCGTTGTCGACCTGGGACGTCGAGACGTTCAGCTCACCCTGGGTGGCGAGGATGCAGGTGGCCGCGACCAGGTACTCCGCCGCCTTGCCCATCTGAGCAGCTGACGGGCTCTTGTCGAGGTAGTCCTCGTCTTCAGTCATGACGGGAAGGTACCGGACCGGACCGACAGGGCCCGGTGGTCCTTCCAGGGATGAGACAGCCTGAAGTCCACTCCATGCGACGCTGGAGCTCCCATGCTCCGGTGACTCTCCGAGGGGGTGGACGACGACGGATTGAGCCCGCGACACGCGTCCTCTGGGTTGAGTTGAGCTGATCCCAGGAACGGGTGCCGACCAGTAATCCGCCGGCCGCGCCCCTTCCTGATCCGGCGCGGGGCCTCTACGCCCTTGGCCTGCGAGCGAAGCTACCCGGCCTCCGCCATGGGCTGATCATCGTTGAAGGGGTTGTTGTCGTAGGGAGTGTTGGGCTCTGTTTCCACGACCAGGGCGGTGTACTCGTCCTTGGAGATCGGCTCTCCGCACTCGTCCGGACGGAAAAGATGCACATCCATGAGCTCGTCTCCAGCGGGGTCGTTGCGGACCTCCATGATCGCCTCGCGGCAGGACCTCAGTTGCTCATCGGTGGCCCCGCCATCCTGAAGCATGAACGCCACTCGGACGCCCACAACCAAAACGATCACGGCAAGAACCCAAAGGAACGGGCGCTTCTTCACGGGTGTCTCCTTACGAGGAGGAAGCTCACAGCCCTACGCCATCAGGTGCCTGAGAAAGGTGTCCACGAACTTCTCCACCTCGGCCTTGGAGGTCGAGTCACGCACGTCGATGCGGTCGATGTGCTTGATGCCGGCATTGCGCAGCAGCCGTTCACGGCTGGCATCGTCAGACCGGCGCCCCTTGTGGTGCGGGCCATCGATCTCGATGACTCCGGCTCGCCCCTTGTATGTCACGAGCAGGTCCGGCTCGAAGGTGTGTCCGAGCACTCGCATGCCGGGGAGCGGGAGGATCCCTATGGTCTCGATGTCCGGCAGAGCGGCCTGTCGCTCTCGAAGCACCACATAGACCCTGTGCTCCCACTCGTTGGTGAGGTGCAGATTGTCTACGACAGGGTGCTTGGGCTCTAGCCTGACCCTGCGCGCCTGATTGGACTGCCGCCCACCCTTGAGATCCCGGGCAAGCTGCTCACGCCAACCGGGGCCGACTGCGGGAATGACCTCGCGCACCCAGACATCCCGGATCTCCCTGTCGTGCGCCACCCCCACAGCCTTGAAGGCGGACCGAATCTGGTCGACGAGCTCTCTCTCGAAGTCGATGACCAAGTGAGGATCGGTCTCGAGAATGACGTTCTCGTGCTCGTTCCACGAGGTGTAGTCGATGGTCTCCTCATAGTTCGTTATGTGCTTGTCGAACTTGAAGGACGCCACGTCCAGCATGAGTTCTGCCGCCATACGCTGCCCCCGCTGCGACAGCAGTACCGCTGCGGCCCCGACCATCTCGTCATCACTCAGCGGAGGCCGACCCTGTTCGGTCGGAGCTGAGCGGCCTTCCACTGGCTCGTCCACCGAGCGCGAAGCTCCCATACGGACATGCTCGCACCCAGCACTGACAACAGGCCGCGCTGTGGGGCAGATTGAGCGCGGCCTGTGTCGTGGGGATGCCTAAGCTCCGCACTCTCTCGCCAGGACGCTCTTGTACACCCGGGTCAGGATCGACCCCGTGGAGCAGGTGCCGTCCGTGCACCCTCGACAGTCGGAGACGTGCTTCAGGTACTGATGCCATGCCTCCTCAGCGTTGAGGTAGTGAGGTGCACACTCAGGGCAGGCGTAGACGCTCCATCCCGGCCCGGTGTTGGCGCGGATCGTCCGGACCGTCACGGGCATCGGGGTGGTGCGCTCGCAGCGGACGCACATCCTCATGCCGTCAGTTCCTACGTTGTCGCTGCCCAGCGCCATCGCAGCGCAAGCACTCACACGGCGGCCAGGCCGAACTGAACGCGAACGGATCGAGCGGGGCATCGGACATGATGCGCACCTCGCTGCGTTGCTCGATCACCTGGCCGTCACGTACGCGGATCACCTGCATCGTCATCAGGTGTACGGGCGCAACGGGCGTCTTCTCGCCGCCTTCGGCGACCTGTCCGGCGGTCACTGCTCTCCCCCGTGCGTCTCGGCGTGATGCCGAGCGAGCAGCACGCGACAGTCGGACGCCCGCGAGTGGTCCCGCTCGTCCTGCGCGGTCTCCTGCTCGCTGGTGAGGCGGGTGCACTCGGCGCACGCGGGCGCTGCCGGTGCGGGTGCGGCTGCTCTACGATCCATAGGTCGTCGCTCCTTAGTAAGCGGTGGCCACGCCCCCCGGACCGGTCGCTCGGTCGCGGGGGTCTTCCATGGCCGATCCTAGAGCACCTGTATACCCCTGTCAGCCCATGTCTACAGATAGGCGCTTCTATGCGCGCGTGTAGGTCAATACGTACGCTCAGGTCGTGACCGATTTTGAGTTCGACCCGACACGACCGAAGTGGGAGCAGATTGCCGACGCCCTCAGGGCTCGCATCGCTGACGGCACCTACCCTCCTCGGCACCTGATCTCAGAGGTACAACTCGAAGCGGAATTCGGGGTCGCACGGGTCACGGTCCGCAAGGCGACTGCGGCACTCCGCGAAGAGAAACTGATCGTCACCACTCCGGGCATGGGCTCGTTCGTGGCCGACGAGGAGCGGCCGAGCACCCCTTCGTGACAGGGAGCGGAGGTGGGCCCGAAGGAACCCAGCCGCGGGAGGGGACGAGGGCATGAACCTTGATGAGGCCGATCTACTGCCCGGCGAGATCCTGCTGCTGACCAAGAACGCCAACGCGGTCGTCGACGTCCAGGAGGCAGGCCTCAGCCGGTTCGCCTTCGACGGTCTGATGTGGACTGTCGGCATGGGCGGGCAGGAGGCCATCGGGGGCCGTCTGCACCTGACCAATTACCGACTGGTGTTCAAGTCACACCGCTTCAACCGGTTGCGAGGCAAGTTCAGCATCTTCCTGCCAACCATCAGAAGTGTGCGCAACGCCTCCTTCGGGCCCACCCGCCAGGTGGAGGTGATGACCGGCATACAGAGCTTCGCGTTCGTACTTTGGGGCGTCCCGCGGTTCATGACCGCCATCGAGGAAGCAAGGCGCACGTTCGCGCCTGCATGGTCGCCGGGACTGGCGCACGCCATGATGGCCGACCTCGGCAAGGTCGGCGAAGGGCTCAAGATCGTTCATCGCCTGGAAGCGGCGAACATCGTACTGACCTGTCTCACGCCCGGCGACGCCATAACGGCAATCAGTAGAGCAATCAGCCCGGACTCCGATGCGATCGAGATCGCTGGCGCCCTGCAGCTTGTTGATCTCCTGGCCTGCATCAGGCCGCCCAGCCCCCCTTCGCGGTGAAGGGAGCAGAAGCCGACCTGAGAAGAGGGCTCCGAGGGGACGCCGCTCGCTCCTTCGGGGCGGGGCGGCGTTCCTCCCTGGTGCGCATGGTGGGGCGGGTGGGACTCGAACCCACGGCCGACGGATTATGAGTCCGCTGCTCTAACCGGCTGAGCTACCGCCCCATGACGGCGTGTCGCGTACACGTGTGCGCGCCGTCTGCCGCAGCATAGCCGCTCATACGATCTCCTGCTCCGGATGGTCGGCCGCGTGCGGTCTTCGTGACCATGGAGACTTCGCCGAGCCTCGCACGGTTCCCCCGGACATGAAAAAGGACCCCTACGGGGCCCTCGTTCACCATGCTCCCCCGACTGGACTCGAACCAGTAACCTGCCGGTTAACAGCCGGCTGCTCTGCCAATTGAGCTACGGAGGACCGAGCTCCCCCGACTGGACTCGAACCAGTAACCTGCCGGTTAACAGCCGGCTGCTCTGCCAATTGAGCTACGGAGGAATGTCTCGTTGCATCGAACGTACCCGCCTGGGTATCCGCCAGGGGGCACTCGCTCGCTGCGACACATACATTAGCGCAAGCAGGGGGGTGCTCCGCCAATCGGTACTCCCCGGCGCCGTCGCCGGAACAACGGGAAGGGTGGCCGTCATGCGTTACCGGCTCACGTTCGTCGCCGGAGTCGTCCTGGGTTACGTGCTGGGCACGAAAGCCGGACGCGAGCGCTACGAGCAGATCAAGAGGTCCGCGCAGCAGCTCACGCAGAACCCCGCCGTGCGCAACACCGCGGAGAGCGCAGCGCAGCAGGGCCGAGAGTTCGCGGACAAGGCGTACCACGTGGTCAGCGACAAGGTCGGCGACCGCATGCCCGACTCGGTCGCCCAGCGGGTGCGCACCCTGCGCGAACGCACGGCCCACGGCCCGGCGGAGGACGACTGGGGCACGAGCAACACGTGAGAGCCACCCGGTGGGCGCCGGGTGACCCCTCCCGCCCGGGGGGCGCGGGGCCGTATTCGGCACGCGGCTCCGCCGCGTGGGCGCGCGCGACCGCACACGGCCCGCGCCCGCCACGAGGACCCCGGCGGTGCCCACCGCCCACGCGAGCGCGGCGGTACGGCAAAATCGCCGTATGGGGATAGTCGCCGGACTGGACAGCGCGCCAGACTTCACTCGCATCGTCGTCTGTGACACGGACACCGGAGCCGTGCTCAAGCAGGGCTATGCCCCGCATCCGGTACAGGGCACCGACGGCGGCGGCCGTCCCTCCGACGTCGACCCGCAGGCCTGGCTGCTGTCCCTCGGCGAGGCCGCGGGCGGCGGCCTGCTGGAGGGCGTGCAGGCCATCGGCGTCTCCGCGCAGGCGAACGCGCTGGTGCCGCTGGACGCGCAGGGCAACACCGTGCGGCCGGCGATGACCGGCGGCGACAAGCGGGCGCAGGTCGCGGCGGCCGATCTGATCGACGCGTTCGGCGGGCGTGAGGCGTGGGCGCGGGCCGTGGGCTGTGTGCCGGGGGCCGCGCAGCCGGTGACCAAGCTGCGCTGGATGGCCCGCAGCGAACCGGAGAACGCGGTGCGCACCGCCGTCCTGATGCAGGCGCACGACTGGCTGGTATGGCAGCTCCTCGGCCGGCCGGTGCGGCGCACCACCGACCGGGGCGGGGCGTCCGGCACCGGGTACTGGGCGGCGGCCACCGGCGGCTACCGGCCCGATCTGGTGGAGCTGGCGCTCGGGCACCAGGCGATGCTGCCCGAGGTGATCGGCCCGGCGGAGGCGGCGGGTACGACTCCGGAGGGGCTGCTGATCTCCGCCGGTACGGGCGAGACGATGGCGGCGGCGTTCGGGCTGGGGATCGGGCTGGGCGACGCGGTGGTGTCGCTGGGCGCGTCCGGGTCCGTGATGGCCGTGCACCCCGAGGCGCTCGTCGACCAGCACGGGATGATCACCTCCCTGGCGGACGCGACCGGCATGCACCTGCCCGTCGTCACCACTCTGAACGCCGTACGCGCCCTGCGCGGGACCGCCGAACTGCTCGGGGTGCCCGATCTGGAGACCCTGTCCGACCTGGCGATGAAGTCGACGCCGGGGTCGCACGGGCTGGTGCTGCTGCCGTACCTGGAGGGCGAGCGCACCCCGAACCTGCCGCACACCGCGGGGACGCTGGCCGGGCTGCGGCGCGAGTCGATGAAGCCGGAGCACCTGGCGCGGGCCGCGTTCGAGGGCATGCTGTGCGGGCTCGCGGACGCGCTGGACGTGCTGCGCGGCCGGGGCGTGGAGGTGCGGCGGGTCTTCCTGCTGGGTCCGGCCGCGGAGCTGCCGGCCGTGCAGTCGGCGGCGCCCGCGCTGTTCGGGGCACAGGTGGTCGTACCGCAGCCCGCGGACTACGCGGCGATCGGCGCGGCCCGGCAGGCGGCCTGGGCGCTGGGTGTGTCACAGGGCACACTCGATCCGCGTACCCCGCCGCTCTGGCAGGGCCCGGTGGCGCAGGTGCTGGACCCCGGGGAGGACCTGGCGGTGGGGCAGGCGGTGCGCCAGCAGTACGTGTCGGTGCGCGAGCAGACGCACCCGGGAGCGTTCCGCGCATAGCACGGGCCGGTGGATTAATTCGGTTGAGGTAACGCGGGTGGAGTGTCCGACGATGGGGGCCACGGGCAACCAACGCCCCCGCCGACCACTCCGAGAGATTCAGCGTGCTCATACGACTCCTGCGGATCCACCTGAGGCCCTACAAGAGACCCATCACCCTACTGGTGCTGCTGCAGTTCCTGCAGACCTGCGCCTCGCTCTACCTGCCCACCCTCAACGCGGACATCATCGACCAGGGCGTCGTCGAGGGCGACAGCGGCTACATCCTGGGCTACGGCGCCCTGATGATCGGCATCTCGCTGGTCCAGGTCGTGTGCAACATCGGGGCCGTGTACTACGGCGCCCGGACCGCGTCGGCCCTGGGACGGGACGTGCGCGCCGCCGTGTTCGACCGGGTGCAGTCGTTCTCCGCGCGTGAGGTGGGCCACTTCGGCGCGCCCTCGCTGATCACCCGTACGACGAACGACGTCCAGCAGGTGCAGATGCTGGTCCTGATGACGTTCACCCTGATGGTGTCCGCGCCGATCATGTGTGTGGGCGGCATCGTGATGGCGCTCGGCCTGGACGTCCCGCTGTCCGGGGTGCTGGTCGCGGTGGTGCCGGTGCTGGGCGTCTGCGTGACGCTGATCGTGCGGCGGCTGCGTCCGCTGTTCCGGACCATGCAGGAGCGGCTCGACACGGTGAACCGGGTGCTGCGCGAGCAGATCACCGGCAACCGGGTGATCCGCGCCTTCGTGCGGGACACGTACGAGCAAGGACGGTTCCGGAAGTCCAACACCGAGCTGACCGACATGTCGCTGCGCACGGGCAACCTGCTGGCGCTGATGTTCCCGGTGGTCATGACGGTGGTGAACCTGTCGTCGATCGCTGTGGTGTGGTTCGGCGCACACCGCATCGACAGCGGCGGGATGCAGATCGGCGATCTGACCGCGTTCCTCGCCTATCTGATGCAGATCGTCATGTCCGTGATGATGGCCACCTTCATGTTCATGATGGTGCCGCGCGCCGAGGTGTGCGCCGAGCGCATCCAGGAGGTGCTGGACACCTCCTCCAGCGTGGTGCCGCCCGTCGCGCCGGTCACCGAGCTGCGCCGGCACGGCCATCTGGAGATCCGGGGCGCGGGCTTCCGCTACCCGGGGGCCGAGGAGCCGGTGCTCAAGGCCGTCGACCTGGTGGCGCGGCCCGGTGAGGTCACCGCCGTGATCGGTTCCACCGGCAGCGGCAAGTCCACCCTCCTCGGTCTGGTCCCCCGGCTGTTCGACGCGACCGACGGGGAGGTGCTGGTGGACGGCGTGCCCGTGGCGGACGTCGAGCCGGCGCTGCTCGCGAAGACCGTCGGACTCGTACCGCAGAAGCCGTACCTGTTCGCGGGCACGGTGGCGACGAACCTGCGCTACGGCAATCCGGACGCCACCGACGAGGAGCTGTGGCACGCCCTGGAGGTGGCGCAGGGCAAGGACTTCGTGGAGCGCCTGGAGGGCGGACTCGACGCGCCGATCGCCCAGGGCGGGACAAATGTCTCCGGCGGTCAGCGCCAGCGCCTCGCAATCGCCCGGACGCTGGTGCAGCGCCCGGAGATCTACCTCTTCGACGACTCCTTCTCCGCGCTCGACTACGCCACCGACGCGGCCCTGCGGGCGGCCCTCGGACGGGAGACGGCCGAGGCGACCGTGGTGATCGTCGCCCAGCGGGTGGCGACCATCCGGGACGCCGACCGGATCGTGGTCATGGACGAGGGCCGGGTCGTCGGCACCGGCCGGCACCACGAACTGATGGCGGACAACGAGACCTACCGGGAGATCGTGCTCTCCCAGCTCACGGAAGCGGAGGCTGCCTGATGGCGGGGCCCGGAGGACGGATGATGGCCGGGGGCGGCCCCGACCAGCGGACGATCGACTTCAAGGGGTCGAGCAAACGGCTGATCGCCCGGTTCAGGCCCGAACGCCTCACCATCTACGGGCTGCTGGCCTGTGTCGTCCTGAGCGTCGGACTCAGCGTGATCGGGCCGAAGATCCTCGGCAGGGCGACCGACCTGGTCTTCGCGGGCATCGTCGGCCGCGACATGCCGGAGGGCGCCACCAAGGAACAGGTGCTCGACTCGATGCGGGAGCGGGGCGAGGGCGACGTCGCCGACATGCTCCGCGGCACCGACTTCACCCCCGGCGAGGGCATCGACTTCACGGCGGTGGGCAACGTCCTGCTGTTCGCGCTGGCGGTGTTCGGCGTCGCCGGCCTGCTGATGGCGGTGGCGACCCGGCTGGTGAACCGGGCGGTCAACCACACCATGTTCCGGATGCGCGAGGACGTGCAGACGAAGCTGTCGCGGCTGCCGCTGTCGTACTTCGACAAGCGGCAGCGCGGTGAGGTGCTCAGCCGCGCCACCAACGACATCGACAACATCGGGCAGACGCTCCAGCAGTCGATGGGGCAGCTGATCAACTCGCTGCTCACCATCATCGGCGTGCTCGCGATGATGTTCTACGTCTCGTGGATCCTGGCGCTGGTCGCGCTGGTGACGGTGCCGCTGTCGTTCGTCGTCGCCACCCGCGTCGGCAAGCGGTCGCAGCCGCACTTCGTGCAGCAGTGGAAGTCGACCGGCACCCTCAACGCGCACATCGAGGAGATGTACACCGGGCACAGCCTGGTGAAGGTGTTCGGGCGGCAGGAGGAGTCGGCGAGGAAGTTCGCCGAGGAGAACGACGCGCTGTACGAGGCCGGGTTCAAGGCGCAGTTCAACAGCGGCGTCATGCAGCCGCTGATGTTCTTCGTCTCGAACATCAACTATGTGCTGGTGGCGGTCGTCGGCGGGCTGCGGGTCGCGTCGGGCACGCTGTCCATCGGTGACGTGCAGGCGTTCATCCAGTACTCGCGGCAGTTCTCGATGCCGCTGACGCAGGTCGCCTCGATGGCGAACCTGGTGCAGTCGGGTGTCGCCTCGGCGGAGCGGGTCTTCGAACTGCTGGACGCCGAGGAGCAGGAGGCCGACCCCTCGCCGGCCGAGAAGCCGGCCGAGCCGCGCGGGCGGGTGGCGCTGGAGCACGTGTCGTTCCGGTACGACCCGGAGAAGCCGCTGATCGAGGATCTGTCGCTGACGGTCGAGCCGGGTCACACGGTGGCCATCGTCGGCCCGACGGGCGCCGGCAAGACGACCCTGGTGAACCTGCTGATGCGGTTCTACGAGGTCTCCGGCGGGCGGATCACCCTCGACGGGGTGGACATCGCGAAGATGTCCCGGGACGAACTGCGCTCCGGGATCGGCATGGTGCTCCAGGACACCTGGCTGTTCGGCGGCACCATCGCGGAGAACATCGCCTACGGTGCGGCACGCGAGGTCACCCGGGAGGAGATCGAGGAGGCGGCGCGGGCCGCGCACGCGGACCGGTTCGTCCGCACCCTCCCCGACGGGTACGACACCGTGATCGACGACGAGGGCAGCGGGGTGAGCGCGGGTGAGAAGCAGCTCATCACGATCGCCCGGGCGTTCCTGTCGGACCCGGTGATCCTCGTCCTGGACGAGGCGACGAGCTCCGTGGACACCCGTACGGAGGTGCTGATCCAGAAGGCGATGGCCCGACTGGCGCACGGCCGGACGTCGTTCGTGATCGCACACCGGCTGTCCACGATCCGGGACGCGGACACGATCCTGGTGATGGAGAACGGCTCGATCGTCGAACAGGGCGCCCACGAGAAGCTGCTGGCGGCGGACGGGGCGTACGCCCGCCTGTACAAGGCGCAGTTCGCCCAGGCGGTGGCGGAGGTCGACTGACGCCTTCCGCCGGAGGGGCTGCATGCAGCCCCTCCGGCGTTTGAGGAGCGGGGGTCCGGGGGCGGCGCCCCTGAACTCCAGCCTCTCCGGCGTTTGAGGAGCGGGGGTCCGGGGGCGGCGCCCCCGGGTCGGGACGGGAAGGGGCGGCGGGGGCGAGGAAAACCTCAGTCCAGATACCCGCGCAGCTGATCCGCGAAGGCATGGTCGCGAAGCTTGTTCAGCGTCTTGGACTCGATCTGCCGTATCCGCTCGCGGGTCACCCCGAAGAGACGGCCGATCTCCTCCAGCGTGCGCGGACGCCCGTCCACCAGCCCGTAGCGCAGCTGCACCACCTTGCGCTCCCGCTCCCCCAGCGTCGACAGCACCGCCTCCAGATGCTCCTTGAGCAGCAGGAACGCGGCCGACTCGACCGGGCTCGCCGCATCCCCGTCCTCGATGAGGTCACCGAGCGCCACGTCCTCCTCCTCACCCACCGGCGCGTGCAGCGACACCGGCTCCTGCGCGAGCCGCAGCACCTCCCCGACCCGCTCGGGCGGCAGGTCCAGCTGCGCGGCGACCTCGTCCGGCGTCGGCTCGTAGCCGCGCTCCTGCAGCATCCGCCGCTGCACCCGCACCACCCGGTTGATGAGCTCCACCACGTGCACGGGCACGCGGATGGTCCGGGCCTGGTCGGCCAGCGCCCGCGACATGGCCTGGCGGATCCACCACGTGGCGTACGTGGAGAACTTGTACCCCCGCGCGTAGTCGAACTTCTCCACCGCCCGGATCAGCCCGAGGTTCCCCTCCTGGACCAGGTCGAGCATGGTCAGCCCCCGGCCCACGTACCGCTTGGCGACGGACACGACGAGCCGCAGGTTCGCCTCGATCAGCCGCCGCTTGGCCATCCGCCCCATGACGACGAGCCGGTCCAGGTCGACGGCGAGCCGGCTGTCCAGATCGGGCGTCAGCCGCAGCTTCTCCTCGGCGAACAGGCCCGCCTCGACCCGGCGGGCGAGTTCGACCTCCTCGGCGGCGGTCAGCAGCGGGATGCGGCCGATCTCGCGCAGATACTGGCGGAACAGGTCCGAGGAGGGACCGCCGGTCTCGGTCCGGACCGGCGCGGACGGTCCGGCGGGTTCGGCCGGTTCCGAAGCCTCGGCCGGGGACTCGGCCAGGGGTTCGGCCGGGGGTTCGGCCGGCTCGGGCGGGGTCTCGGGGTGGTGCGCGGCGCGGCTCTGCGCGGGCATGGCGGCGAGAACGCCGGCGCCGGGCTGGGTGAGGGTCTGGGTCTGCACCGGGGCGACCTCCAGGATGATCGCTGCCAGGGGGTGGGGCAGCGGCACTTCGGGGACGGAGTCGGCGGCCTCGCCGCTGTCCGTCCCGTACGCGATGAGCGGACCCGCGGATGTCCGGGACCCGTCGGTGACGGACCGGCCGCGCTCCGAGGACTCAGGCACCGCCCCCAGTGTGGGGTACGACACATCGTCCCCACGAGGGGCGTGCGGTGACTTTTTGCGTCCGTCCGGTGACCGGCCGGATACTCCGCACCGAAACCCGGATGCCGGGGCCCGCCCCGGTCTGGGACGATCGGCGGATGTCCCGTCCCCTGTACGAAACCCATGTGACGGTCCGTTGTTCCGGCCCCGAGGAGGCGGAGGAGCTGGGCCGGTGGGCCGCCGCGGCCGGTCTCAAGCTGACGCACATCGTGCTGGCCCGGGGCCGGATGCGTGACCAGCCCATGCTCACCCTGGCCGGTTCCCGCGCCTACGCCGAGGAGTCGGCGCGGGCGCGCGAGGTGACGGCACGGCTGAGGGCGGACGGGTTCGAGCCCGTGCGGGTGAAGACCGAGTCGTCCCCGTGGGCCCCGGAGGTGCCGGACGGGCCGTGCGCGGACGGACGGTACTTCGAGCACCACGTGAAGCTGCTGCTCACCGCGGGGACGGACCTGGACGCCCTGGCGGCCCTGGTCGTGCCGCACGGCGCCCATCTGTCGTGGAACGCCCGGCGGGTGCGCACCGGGGCACGGCACGAGCGGTTCGTCACCCAGCGCTGTCACGGGGTGGACGCCGAGGGCGCCGGACGGGCCCTGGACCGGCTGCTGGCGGATCTGGACGGGTACGAGGTGCTGGGCGTGGAACGGGAGTTCGTGCTCCACGACAGCGACGTGTCGGTGGACGAGGGATGGCTCACGGAGCCGGCGGGGGTACGGACATGAGCGGCACGGGGTGGCGGAACTTCGGCTGGCGGAGCGAGGAGATCCCCCGCGAGCCGCTGGACGAGGACACCCGCAGGGCGGTCGACCTGCCGCGGACGCTGCGGTGGGTGCCCGGGGACGACGTGGTGCAGCGCCCCGTGTTCGACCCCGCCCTGAAGCACCATCGGAACGCCTACCGGGCGACCGACCCCCGGTTCACCGACCCGGCCAGGGGCGAGGCGTGGCGGACGGCGCGGCGCCGGGCGCTGGACCTGGTGCTGGAGGCGGTCGCGGACTCGGAGTGGGTGGACGCGCTGGTGCTGCGCGGCAGCGTGCTGATGTCGGCGTGGTTCGGCGACGCCGCCCGCGAGCCGGGCGACCTGGACTTCGTCGTCGTCCCGCACACCTGGCGGATCGACGACGGGCGGACGGAGCGGATGCTGTCCGGGATCGCCGGGGCCGCGCAGGCGCTGGCCGACGCGCGCGGGCGGGAGATCGGTGTCTCGGCCCGGGGCGCGGTGGTCGAGGACATCTGGACCTACGACCGGGTGCCGGGGCGGCGCATGGTGCTGCCGTGGGGCTCGCCGGGGCTGCCCGGCGGTCATGTGCAGCTCGACTTCGTGTTCAACGAGAAGCTGCCCGAGGACCCCGGGCCGGTGGAGCTGCCGGGCGGCGCGGTCGTGTGGGCGGCGACGCCGGAACTGTCCCTGGCGTGGAAGCTGATGTGGCTGATCACCGACGTGCACGGGCAGGGCAAGGACCTGTACGACGCCGTGCTGCTGGCCGAGCGGCACCCGCTGCGCCGCGAGCTGCTGCACGAGGTGTTCCGGCTGTCCGGCGAGTGGCCGTACCCGTACCGCGAGGAGATCCTGCTGGAGGACGTGGTGGAGGCGGCCGGGTACGTCGAGTGGGATCACTTCGCCACGGAGTACCCGCGCTTCAAGGACGCCGAGCGGGAGTTCGCCGACCGGCTGGTGCGGGCGCTGGCGCCCACCTTCGCGGACACCTGAGCCCGCCTACAGCGCGGCCGCGCCGTGCTCCCGCAGGGCCTGGTCGTACTGCTGGAGCACCCACAACTCGTTCTGCACGGCGGCCAGTTCACTCGGGTCGCCGTGGTTGCTGAGGCGGGTGAGGCGGCTGGTGATGTCGCGGATGCGGCGCTCGACCGCGCGGCGGCGGACGGTGACGAGCTGGGCGCCCGCGTAGGTCTCGTCGACGCCCTTGACGCCCCGGTGCAGCATGATCGCCTCGACGGCGAGTTCGGTGACCATGGCGCGGACGGTGTCGTCGGGGGCGGCCTCGCGGACCCGGATCAGGTATTCCTGCGGGTCCTGGACGCCGTGCTCCGCGCCGCCCGCGTCCATGATCGCCTGGCGTACGGCCGCGTAGGGCGGGGCGGTGAACTCGTCGACGCCGTACGCGTCGAAGGCCGGGGAGACCAGCTCCGGGCGCTGGAGGGCGAGCTTGAGCAGTTCGCGTTCGGTGGCGAAGACCGGGTTGCGGAGGTTGAGGGCGGGACCGCGCGGGACGGCCTGGGCGGGGACGTACTGCGGGGCCTCACCGCCGCCCCCGCGCTGCCGGTGGTCCGGCGCCGGGCCCTTGCCGCCGCGGTCGCGGGCCCAGCGGGCGAGCTGGGCGACCCGCTTGACGACGAACTGGGTGTCGAGGATGCCGAGCATCCCGGCGAGCTGGACGGCGACCTCGTGCTGGGCGCCGCTGTTCTTGATCCGGGCGACGATCGGCGCGGCCTCGTCGAGGGCGGCGGCGCGGCCGGCCGGGGTGTCGAGGTCGTAGCGGACCACGATCTGGCGGAGGGCGAACTCGAAGAGCGGGGTGCGGGGTTCGGCCAGGTCGGCGACGGCCTCGTCGCCCTTGGCGAGGCGCAGGTCGCAGGGGTCCATGCCGTCGGGGGCGATGGCGATGTAGGTCTCGGCGGCGAACTTCTGGTCGTCCTCGAAGGCGCGCAGGGCCGCCTTCTGGCCGGCCGCGTCACCGTCGAAGGTGAAGATCACGCGCGCCGAGCCGTTGTCCATCAGCAGGCGGCGCAGGATCTTGATGTGGTCGGAGCCGAAGGCGGTGCCGCAGGTGGCGATGGCGGTGGTGACGCCCGCGAGGTGGCAGGCCATGACGTCGGTGTAGCCCTCGACGACGACCGCGCGGGAGGACTTCGCGATGTCCTTCTTCGCCAGGTCGATGCCGTAGAGGACCTGGGACTTCTTGTAGATCGCCGTCTCGGGCGTGTTGAGGTACTTCGGGCCGGTGTCCGCCTCGTAGAGCTTGCGGGCACCGAAGCCGACGACCTCCCCGCCGATGTCGCGGATGGGCCACATCAGCCGGCCGCGGAAGCGGTCGATGGGGCCGCGGCGGCCCTCCTGGGAGAGGCCGGAGAGGATCAGCTCCTTGTCGCTGAAGCCCTTGCCGCGCAGGAAGCGGGTGAGGTGGTCCCAGCCCTGGGGGCTGTAGCCGACGCCGAAGTGGACGGCGGCGGCCTGGTCGAAGCCGCGGTCGGCGAGGAAGGCCCGGCCGGTGTCCGCCTCGGGGGAGGTCGCGAGCTGTTCCGCGTACCACTCGGCGGCGATCTTGTGGGCCTCGACCAGGCGGATGCGCTCACCGCGCTGGTGGGTGGGGTTGTACCCGCCCTCCTCGTAGCGCAGGGTGATGCCGGCCTGCCCGGCGAGGCGCTCGACCGCCTCCGAGAAGGAGAGGTGGTCGACCTTCATCACGAACGTGATGGTGTCGCCGCCCTCCTGGCAGCCGAAGCAGTGGAAGAGTCCCTTGCTCGGGCTGACCTGGAAGGACGGCGACTTCTCGTCGTGGAAGGGGCAGAGTCCCTTGAGGTTCCCGCCGCCCGCGTTGCGCAGCTGGAGGTACTCGGAGACGACGGCGTCGATCGGGACCGCGTCCCGAACCGCCTTCACGTCCTCGTCATTGATCCGTCCTGCCACGCGTGAATTCTACGGGGGCGAACTGACAACCCGGCGCGCCGAAGCGCCCCGAAGGGGCGCGGGGAACTGCGCGAGAAACCACGACGCTCCCCGCACGCGCGGTACGACGGAACCCGGCAGGCGCCTAGGGGGTGTCGTTTGGATCTTGTCGGGGTCGCGGGGTCTGGCACCGCACCTCGCCGCGTTGTCGTCGGTTGCCAGGGCTCCGCCCTGGCGCCCTCCTCCGCCTTGCGATGCACGGCACCAACGCGATGAACTCCCGCTTCCCCGCGTCACCCCGGATCACCACCTGGTCGTACGATCCCGGCGGCGCCCACCCGGAGTACTCCATCCCCAGGTCGTACTGGTCGCTGAAGAAGTAGGGGACGCGATCGTAGATCTCCTCCCGGCCCAGCATGGAGCGGGCCGCCGCCGGTCCGCCGTTGAGCGCGTTGGCCCAGTGCTCCACCCGCAGCCGCGTGCCGAAGAGGCCGTGCGGGAAGGAGGCGACGTCACCGGCGGCGTAGATGTCGGGGTCGGACGTGCGCAGCCGTTCGTCGACGAGGACGCCCCCGCCGTCCGCGCGGTCGGCGAGCTCCAGCCCCGCCGCCTCCGCGAGGGAGGTGCGGGGGGCCGCGCCGATCGCCGCGAGGACGGCGTGCGCGGGGTGCTCCTCGCCGTCGTCGGTGCGGGCGGCGAGGACCATGCCGTCCTGGCCGGTGATCTCGGTGAGCGTGGCCCCGAAGTGGAAGCGGACGCCGTGCTCGCGGTGCAGCTCGGCGAAGAGCTGGCCGAGCTCGGGGCCGAGGACCGAGTGCAGCGGGGTCTCGCCACGGTGGACGACGGTGACCTCCGCGCCGTACTCGCGGGCCGCCGCCGCGATCTCCAGGCCGATCCAGCCGGCGCCGGCGATCACCAGATGGCCGTTGTCCCGGCCGAGGGAGGCCAGGACGCCCTTGAGACGCTCGGCGTGGGCGAGACGGCGCAGATGGTGGACGCCGACGAGGCCGGTGCCCGGGATGTCCAGGCGGCGGGGTTCGGCGCCGGTGGCGAGCAGCAGCTTGTCGTAGCGGACGACGGTGCCGTCCTCGCCGAAGCGGACGGTCCTCGCGGCGCGGTCGACGGCGTCGACGGTCTGGCCGAGGTGCAGCTCGACGTCGTGGCGCGCGTACCAGGCGGGCTCGTGGACGAAGACGCTGTCGCGCTCGGCCTTGCCGAGGAGGTAGCCCTTGGAGAGAGGCGGACGCTCGTAGGGGTGGTCGCGCTCGTCGCAGATCAGTATCACGCGGCCGGTGAAGCCCTCCGATCTCAGCGTCTCGGCCGCCTTCGCGCCGGCCAGTCCGCCTCCGACGATGACGAATGTCTGATCCGCATCGACCACGTGATGCCTCCTCGTAACGGTGTAGCCACCTGTGAGCCTCCCGTACTCAGCATGATGCCGTAAGGGGGAGCGACCCGATCAGGCCGTACGGCTCATGCCTGTCCCGTGAGGCGGGCGTGAAGCAAGCGGGCCGAGGCGTCGGTGAGCGACGCGATCTGGTCGACGATCACGCGCTTGCGGGCCCGGTCGTCCGGGGCCCGGTCGAACAGGGTGCGGAACTGGGGGTCCAGGCCGTCGGGGGCGCGGGAGGTGAGCGCCTCGGCCAGTTCGAGGACGACGATCCGCTGGTCGGCGCGGAGCAGCTCCTGTTCGGCGCGCTGCATGACGTACCGGTCGGCGACCGCCTTGAGGACCGCGCACTCCATGCGGGTGCTGCGCGGTACGACCAGCTCGGCGCCGTATCTGGTGAGGCGCCCGGTACCGAAGGCCTGCCGGGTGGCGCCTTCGGCGGCGAGGCAGAAGCGGCCGATGAGCTGGCTGGTGGCGTCCTTGAGGCGGGCCTGGGCGACGGCGGTGCCGTCGTAGCCGTGCGGCCACCACTCCTGGTCGAGGAGGCGGTCGAGGGCCTCCGCGAGTTCGGCCGGGTCGGTGCCGGCGGGGACGTACCGGCCGGCGGCGACGGCGAAGACGGCTTCCCGTTCCAGGTCGGAGTGGAGGCAGTTCGGGTCGATGTGGCCGGCGTGCAGGCCGTCCTCCACGTCGTGCACCGAGTAGGCGACGTCGTCGGACCAGTCCATGACCTGGGCCTCGAAGCAGACGCGGGTGCCGGGGGCGCCCTCGCGGACCCAGTCGAAGACGGGGCGGTCGTCCTCGTAGACCCCGAACTTCGGGGAGGCCGGGTCGGTGGGGTGGGCGCCGCGGGGCCAGGGGTACTTGGTGGCGGCGTCGAGGGCGGCGCGGGTGAGGTTGAGGCCGACGGAGCCCTCGGGGGTGAAGCGCTTGGGTTCGATGCGGGTGAGGAGGCGGAGCGACTGGGCGTTGCCCTCGAAGCCGCCGCAGTCCTCGGCGAACTCGTTCAGCGCCTGTTCGCCGTTGTGGCCGAAGGGCGGGTGCCCGAGGTCGTGGGAGAGGCAGGCGGCCTCGACGAGGTCGGGGTCGCAGCCGAGGGCGGCACCGAGTTCGCGGCCGACCTGGGCGCATTCGAGGGAGTGGGTGAGGCGGGTGCGGGGGCTGGCGTCCCAGACCTGGCTGTGCTCTCCCGGGGTGACGACCTGCGTCTTTCCGGCGAGGCGGCGGAGGGCCGCGGAGTGCAGGACGCGGGCGCGGTCACGTTGGAAGGCGGTGCGGCCGGGGCGTTTGTCGGGCTCGGGGGCCCAGCGGGCGACGGACGTCGGGTCGTACGCGGCGGGGGGTGCGGTGCCTTCCATGGGATGACAGTACGGGGGAGGTGCGACAGTCGGGGGGCGTGATCGGCCGGTTCGGGGGCGGTGATTCTTCCGCCCCCGCCGCCCCTTCAGCCGACGGACGCCAGTTCCGGGGAGGCCGTGGACGGAGTCCGCAGGGCCTGGTCGTAGCGGTGGAGGAGGAGGTGGGCCATCGCGGGGTGGGTGCCGAGGGGGGCGGAGGCGATGCCCGGGGCCGCTGCCGCGCACTCCGTGGCGAAGCGGCCGGGGGCGGTGAAGTAGGAGGCGACGGCCACGCGGTGGCGGCCCCGGGCGGCCAGGGCGCGGACGGCGTCGGGGACGGTGGGGGCGGCGGCGGAGGCGTAGGCGGGGATCACGGGGACGCCGAGGCGGTCGGCGAGCAGGCGCGCGGTGCGGTTCGTGTCGGTCCTCGACTCGGGGTCGCGGGAGCCGGCGGCGGCGAGTACGACCCCGCTCGCGCGGCGGGCCGCCTCGTCGGCCGGGGTGCGCCAGCCGGCCTCGGTGAGGCGGGCGTGCAGGGCGTCCACGAGCAGGGGGTGCGGGCCGAGCGGCGCGGCCACGCGGGTGTGCGGCCGTGCGCCCGCGGCCATCTCGGGGATGTCCCGCTTGACGTGGTAGCCCCGGCTGAGCAGCAGCGGTACGAGGACGGCGGCCCCGGTGCCGTGCACGTCCAGCTCGGCGAGGGTGTCGGGGAGCAGGGGCGCGTTCAGCTCGATGTGGCCCAGGTGCACGGGCAGGCCCGGCCGCAGTGCGCGGACGCGGTCCAGGAGCCGCCGTACGGTGCTCAGCGCACGCGGGTCGCGGCTGCCGTGGGCCACGACGACGAGGGCGGGCCGGGTGTCGTGGTCGTTCAGGGGGTACGCCGTCATGCACCGATCGTGGACGCGGCACGTTGCCTTCCCGTTGCGCGGGTGTGACGGGCGTTTTCCGGTGGTTCACCATGCGGACGGCCGTGGGCGTGAGGCTGTTCGATCTGCCGCTTCACCCCGGGACGTGAAGCCGGTCACCGTGCGTGAGGTGAACCGGAAGGCTCGGCGGGGCGTCTCTTCCGGTCGAGGACCGACCGGGGAGGACCCGTCCGATGCGCCGTTTCAGCGTCCGCCGCCCGCGTCTGCCGCGCACCCGTACCGGGTGGCGGCGGCTGGTGCAGGGAGTGGTGGCGGTGTGCGTGCTGGCGCTGCTGCCGGCGGCCTGGCTGCGCGTGACGACGGACGACCGGCTGCGCACCACCGCCGACGTGCCGCGCACCGACGTCGCCGTGGTCTTCGGCGCGGGCCTGTGGGACGGGGAGCCGTCGCCGTACCTCGCGCACCGGCTGGACGCGGCGGCGGAGCTGTACCGCGCGGGGCGGATCGAGGTGGTCCTCGTCACCGGCGACAACAGCCGTAAGGAGTACGACGAGCCGGACGCGATGCGCGCCTACCTGACGCGGCACGGTGTGCCCGACGCGCGGATCGTCAGCGACTACGCGGGCTTCGACACCTGGGACTCCTGCGTCCGCGCGAAGAAGATCTTCGGTGTGGACCGCGCGGTGCTGATCAGCCAGGGCTTCCACATCCGCCGCGCGGTGGCCCTGTGCGAGACGGCCGGCGTCACCTCGTACGGCGTCGGCGTGGACGACCGCCACGACGTCACCTGGTACTACGGGGGCGCCCGGGAGATCCTCGCGGCGGGCAAGGCGGCCCTGGACGCCGTCTTCCGCCCGGACCCGCACTTCCTCGGGCCGAGGGAGCCGGGGGTGGAGCGGGCGCTGGCCGACGTCCACGGTTCGGGGACGTCGGACTGACGGGACGCGCATACTCCAGTATGCTCCCGCCCATGGCGGACACGACGCGCATCACGGTGACGCTCCCGACGGAGCAGGTCGCCGAACTGAAGAAGCTCACCGACAACGTCTCCGGCTACGTCGCCGAAGCGGTGGCGCGTCAGCTGCGGCACCAGCTGCTCGGGGCCGATCTGCTGCGCCATCAAGAGGAGTACGGAGCCTTCGCCGAGGAGGAGCTGGCGGAGGCCCGCTCCCGGATCTTCGGGAACACCGATGCCGACGGGTCGGCGAGCGCGGCGTGAGCGGGCACGTCGAGACCGTCGTCCTGGACTCCGAGGGCCTTTCCGCCTGGATCGCCCAGGATCGCAAGACCGCCGCGATGTTCCAGGTGTTCCATGCGACGGGTGCCGATTTCGTCGTCGGAGCCAACACCATCGTGGAAGTGAGTCACGCGCGGGTGAACACGGCCCGGCTGCGGTGGGCACTGTCCCGCGTCAGGGTCGAGCCGGTGACCGAGCGGGCGGCGAAAGCGGCGGCGGAGCTGCTCAAGGCCGCAGGCCTGCACGGGCACAAGTACGCGATCGACGCGACGGTGGCCGAGATGGCACTGCGCCAGTCGGGCCCGGTGGTCATACTGACGTCCGACGTCGACGCCATGTCCCGGCTGTGCGGTGACCGCATCCGGCTCGTCGGCATCTGAGCGGGGACCCCGTCGGCGCCTCACCGCGCCCCCCGGCCGGCGGGGAGGTCGCCGTACCCGGGGTGTAACAGCGGCCGGCGCGGTGCGTAACACCGGGGGCGCAGCCTGGGCCGTATGCGAGACACCGTGACGCCCACGCACTGCCCCTACTGCGCCCTGCAGTGCGGGATGAATCTGACGCCGGCGCCCGACGGGAGCGCCGTCGAGGTGAGCGAGCGCGCGGACTTCCCCGTGAACCGGGGGGCGCTGTGCGGAAAGGGGCGTACGGCGCCCGCCGTGCTGTCGTCGAGCGTGCGGCTGACCTCGCCGCTGGTGCGGTCCGAGGGGGGCGCGCTGGTGCCGGCCTCCTGGGAGGAGGCGCTGGCGCGGGTCGCCGGGGGGCTCGGGCGGACGCGCGCGGAGTACGGGGCGGACGCGGTCGGGGTGTTCGGCGGGGGCGGGCTGACCAACGAGAAGGCGTACAGCCTGGGGAAGTTCGCGCGGGTGGTGCTGGGGACCTCCCAGATCGACTACAACGGGCGGTTCTGCATGTCGTCGGCCGCGGCAGCGGGGGGCAGGGCGTTCGGCCTCGACCGCGGACTGCCGTTCCCGCTGGAGGACATCCCGCGGACCGGCTGCGTGATCCTGGTCGGGTCGAACCCGGCGGAGACCATGCCGCCGTCGCTGCGGTACTTCACCGAGCTGAGGGAGAACGGCGGCACGCTGATCGTCGTCGACCCGCGCCGCACGAAGACCGCCGAGCAGGCCGATCTGCACCTGGCGCCGCGTCCCGGCACCGATCTCGCGCTGGCGCTGGGCCTGCTGCACCTGATCGTCGCCGAGGGGCGCACCGACGAGGCGTACATCCGGGAGCGCACCAGCGGCTGGGAGGAGACCCGGGCCGCCGCGATGGCGCACTGGCCGGAGTACGTGGAGCGCATCACCGGCGTGTCCGTCCCCGAACTGCGGGAGGCCGTACGGCTGTTCTGCGAGCCGGAGGCCGCGATGGTGCTCACCGCGCGCGGGCCCGAGCAGCAGTCCAAGGGCACCGACACGGTGGGCGCGTGGATCAACCTGTGCCTGGCGACGGGGCGGGCGGGCCGGCCGCTGTCCGGGTACGGGTGCCTGACCGGGCAGGGCAACGGGCAGGGCGGGCGCGAACACGGCCAGAAGGCCGACCAGTTGCCCGGCTACCGCAAGCTGACGGATCCGGCGGCGCGGGCGCACGTCGCCGAGGTGTGGGGCGTGGACCCCGACGCGCTGCCGGGGCCGGGACGCAGCGCGTACGAACTGCTCGACGCGCTCGGTACGGACATCCGTGCGCTGCTGCTGATGGGCTCCAACCCGGTGGTGTCGGCACCGCGCGCCGCGCACATCGAGGAGCGGATCCGCTCGCTGGACTTCCTGGCGGTGTGCGACGTGGTGCTGTCGGAGACGGCCGCGCTCGCCGATGTCGTCCTGCCGGTGACGCAGTGGGCGGAGGAGACGGGGACGACGACGAACCTGGAGGGCAGGGTGCTGCTGCGACGGCAGGCGATCACCCCGCCGGAGGGCGTCCGCAGCGACCTGGAGGTCATGCACGAGCTGGCGGCGCGGCTGGGCGGGGAAGGGAACCTGGAGAAGAAGTTCCCGACCGATCCCGAGGAGGTCTTCGAGGAGCTGCGCCGGGCCAGCGCGGGCGGGCCAGCGGACTACTCCGGGATCACCTACCGGAGGCTGGCGGAGGAGAACGGCGTGTTCTGGCCGTGCCCGGCACCGGCGGACGGCCCGCCAGAGGCGGGCGGGACCGGAGCCGAAGCTGGACCCGAGACCGGAGCCGAAGCCACGCCCGAGACCGAAGCCGGACCCGATTCTCGCCGTATCGCCGGTGCCGGACACGCTCCGCAAGGCACCGGCGAGCCCGACGCCCCGCTCGACGACTCGGCGCGGGCCGACGGCACCGCCCCGCTCGGCACCGCCGGCGGCGCTCCCGCCTCCCGCCCGGGTGCCGCCCCCGGCGTCCACCCCGGCACCCCGCGCCTCTTCCTCGACCGGTTCGCCACCGAGGACGGGCGGGCGCGGTTCGCGCCGGTCTCGCACCGGGCGGTCGCCGAGGAGCCCGACGACGAGTACCCCGTGCTGCTGACCACCGGGCGGGTCGTGGCGCAGTACCAGTCCGGTGCCCAGACCCGGCGCGTCGACGAGCTGAACGCCGCCGCGCCCGGCCCGTTCGTGGAGCTGCACCCCCGGCTCGCGGAGCGGCTCGGCGCGGCCGAGGGCGACCCGGTGGCCGTGGTGTCCCGGCGGGGGCGGGCGGTGGCGCCGGCCAGGATCACGGCCGCGATCCGGCCCGACACGGTGTTCATGCCGTTCCACTGGGCCGGTGAGGGCCGCGCCAACACCCTCACCAACCCCGCCCTCGACCCGACCTCCCGGATGCCCGAGTTCAAGGCGTGCGCGGTACGGCTGGAGACGGTGGAGGCCGGTCACGGAGGTCGCGGGCGCGCGAAGTGAGACCGGTCGCGGGCGCGCGGGGTGAGAATCGTCGCGCAAGGTTCCGCCGACCGTCCGCGCAGGTGAACGTGCTCCTCCCCTTCTTCGTCTACGGCACCCTCCGTCCCGGCGGGACCAACCACGACCTCTTCCTGCGCGGCCGCACCCTGCGCGAGGAACCCGGCCGGCTCCGGGGCGCGGTGCTGTACGAGGGCCCCGGCTACCCGTACGCCATCGAGGAGCCGGGCTCCGTGGTGAGCGGGGAGCTGGTGACCGTACTGCCGGAGGCCTACGCGGGGCTGCTCACCGAGCTGGACCGGCTGGAGGAGTACGTACCCGGCGATCCGCGCAGTCTCTACGAGCGGGTGGCACGGGACGTCGTCCGCACCGGTGACGGCACGGCGGTGCGGGCCTGGGTGTACGTCGCCGCGCCCGCCGTCGCCGCCCGGCTGCGGGAGCGGGGGAGGATCGTCGAGAGCGGGGAGTGGCGGGGATGACGGCCGGGCACTCCCCCGCCGGATCCGGGCACGCCCCCGGCCCGCCCGGAACACCCCCGGAAGACGCGGAAGGCGCGGGCCCACGTCACGCCGGTGCGTGCTCCCACCGCGCCCGCCTCCCCGCGGGCGGTCCTCGCGGACGCGCAGGTCACCCGTTCACCCCCGTGTGCCGCACCCTTCGGACGCTTCCCCGCGACCGGATCCGCGCAACACCGCTGACCTGCTGAAACGCGACAAAGGACGGCGGCCGTCCGGGTGCGCCCGACACCCATTCGGCCCGCCTCCCGACGCCCTCTCAGGAAGCGGTACGGCCCCGGTGGCACTTACCTCGGAGGGGCGGGGACGCGTGCGACGGCGGCACATGTGGGGTGTCGCGGGCCGTGGTCCCTCCGTGAGCCCGAGGGAGCATCGATGCGACGTACCGCCCGGCCGCTGACCGGCATGACCGGCACCGCGCTCGCCGTGGCCGCCGCGGGGCTGCTCGCCGCGCCCGCGTACGCCGGGGAGGGCGCCGGCACGTCGGCGGGGAGCCTGGAGGTGTACCCGTCCTCGGTCGCGCCGGGGTCGCACGTCACGGTGAACACCGCGGCGTGCGGTGACGGCGGGACGGCGGCGGGCGACTCCACCGCCGTGGGCGCCGGCCGGTTCACGCTGGCGCCGAGCGCGCACGAACGGGACGCGATCGGACAGTTCCAGGTGCCGCCGAGCGCGCAGCCGGGGACGTACGAGATCGTCGCGACGTGCGACGGGAGCGACCGGCGGGTGGCCGGTGATTTGGTGGTCACGCTGACGCCCGACGCGCGGCAGGTGGTCCCCCGGGGAAGTGTGAAGACGGGGGTCGGGGGCGCGCTGGGCCCCGACCCCGTGCAGACCGCGGCCGGTGTGACGGCTCTCGCCGTCGCCGCCGCGGGCGGTACCTGGCTCCTGCATCGCCGGGCGAGAGGCGATGACATCTGACGGGCATCCTCCGCCGCCCGTCCCCGCCGGTACCGCACGTCCCCTCCCCTCCGGGTCCGACGCCCCTCGCGGCCCGGAGGGGGCACGGGGGCCGATTCGAGATGAGGTCAGTCCGTCATGCGCCGCAGGTTCCGCCGGACCGGGGGTCCGGGCAACGCAGCGATAGCCGCCGTCACGGTGTGCGCCCTGTGTGCGGGAATGTGGCTGCTGCACGGCGGGATCAGGACGCAGGCGCCGCCGCAGCCGTCCGCCGCCCAGGCGCACACGGGCAACGACGACCGCGGCGCGGACCGGGCCTCGGCGCCCGCCCTGCCGCCCTCCCCGCCCGACCGCATCCGCATCCCCGCGATCGGGGTGGACGCGCCCCTGACGGGCCTCGGCCTGACGAAGACCGGCCGTCTCGACGCCCCGCCTCCCGACCGGAAGAACCTGGCCGGCTGGTACGAGGCCGGCACCACCCCCGGGGAGACGGGCACCGCGATCGTCGCGGGCCACGTCGACAACGCCGAGGGCCCCGCCGTCTTCTACTCCCTCGGCGCCCTGCGCAAGGGCGCCACCGTCGAGGTGGACCGCCGCGACGGCGGCGTCGCCGTGTTCACGGTGGACGCCGTCGAGGTGTACGACGCCCAGGCCTTCCCCGACGAAAAGGTGTACGGCGCGGCCCCCCGCCCCGAGCTGCGGGTCATCACCTGCGGCGGGGGCTACTCCCGGACCACCGGCTATCAGGGCAACGTCGTCGTGTACGCCCACCTGACCGGCAGCCGCTGAGGCGGGGAACCGCCGGCCGGGGACGGACGGCCCGGCGTGCTGCTCAGGCCAGCCACTGCTCGTACGCCAGGTTCGCGACCAGGGCGAAGACGACCGTCAGCAGGACGACGCGGACGAAGCCGCTGCCCTTCTTCAGGGCCGTGTGCGCGCCGAACATGCCGCCCGCCAGGTTGAACACCGCCATCAGCGCCGCGAGCTGCCACAGCACCGCGCCCTGCCAGGCGAACGTCGCGAGGGCGCCGGCGTTGGTGCAGCAGTTGACGATCTTGGCGGTGGCGGAGGCGGTGACCAGGTCGAGGTGGAGCAGGGCGGTGAGCGCCAGGACGAGGAACGTGCCGGTGCCGGGGCCGACGAGACCGTCGTAGAAGCCGATGCCGAGGCCGCCGAGGCCGATCGCGGCGAGGATCTGGCGGCGGGTGGCCGGGCCGGTGGCGGGGGCCGTGCCGAAGGCGGGGCGCAGGATCACGAAGGCGGCCACGGCGAGCAGCACCACCATGATCACCGGTTTGAGGACCTCGGTGCTCATCCCGGCCGCGAAGAACGCCCCGCCCGACGAGCCGGCGAGGGCCGCGAGGCCGATGCGTACGGCGGTCTTCACGTCGACCGGCGCCTTGCGGGCGTAGGTGACCGCCGCGCCCGTGGTGCCGACGATCGCGACCGCCTTGTTGGTGCCGAGCGCGTGCGCGGCGGGGGTGCCGGAGGGCAGGCCGAGCAGCAGGGCGGGCAGGAGCAGCAGTCCGCCGCCGCCGACCACGGCGTCGATCCAGCCGGCGGCGAGGGCGGCCAGACAGAGCAGGACGACCGTGGTCAGGGAGATGTCGGGCATGGCCGTGAGCCTAAGGACGGGATAGATGCTGCGTCCATCAAGATGAGCGTTACTTGAGGTTGCTACCGGGGCCGGCCTCCTCACACCCGCCGCGCCCCTGTGCTGAGGGCAGCGTTCCGTACGGGAAACAGAGGGGATGCCGACGGGTAACACCCGCACCGCAGGCTCAAGGACATGACCTCGAACGAGCGTGTGGTGGTGATCGGCTCCGGCCTCGCGGGCGTACGGCTCGCCCGGCGGCTCGGCGAGCTCGGTACGCCCGTGACGCTGATCGGCGAGGAGGAGCACCGCCCGTACAACCGGGTGCTGCTCGCCGAGGTGCTGGCCGGACGCTACAGCCCCGAGGTGATCGCCCTGCCGGCGCCCGCGGAGCTGACCCGCGCCCGGGTCACCGGCATCGACCGCGCGGCACGGACCGTCGCCTGCGCGGACGGGTCGGTGATCGCATACGACAGGCTCGTCCTGGCCACCGGCTCCAACCCCGTACTGCCGCCGCTGCGCGGCCTGTTCACCGAGGACCACGAGCTGCCCGAGGGCGTGCACGCGTTCCGCACCCTGGACGACTGCCTGGGCCTGGCCGAGGCGGTACGGCCCGGGGTGCGGGCGGTGGTGATCGGCGGCGGGCTGCTCGGGGTCTCCGCGGCCCGCGCGCTCGCCGAGCGCGGCGCGCAGGTCGTCCTCGCCCAGCAGTCCGAGCGGCTGATGGAACGCCAGCTCGACCCGGCCGCGTCCCAGCTGGTCCGGCGGCATCTGACCGACCTCGGCGTGGAGGTCCACACCGAGTGCCGGGTGCGGGACGTGCGCTGCGTCGGCGGCGCGGTCCGCTCGGTGGAGATGGCCGACGGCTACGCCCTCGACGCCGACCTCGTGGTCCTGGCCTGCGGGGTGCACCCGAGGACCGGTCTCGCACAGGCCGCCGGGCTCGACGTCCGCAAGGGCGTCGTCGTCGACGACGAACTGCGCACCTCCGACCCGTACATCCACGCGATCGGCGACTGCGTCCAGCACGCCGGCACGGTGTACGGGCTGGCCACCCCGGCCCTCGAACAGGCCGACGCGCTCGCCGCGCTGCTCGCCGGGGACACCGGCGCCCGCTACACCGGAACCCGCTCGCTGACCCGGCTCACCCTCACCGGCCCCCACAGCCCCTTCGACCTGGCCGCGTTCGGCGAGACCGAGGCGCTGCCGGGCGACGACGTCGTCCAGCTCACCGATGCCACCCGGGGCACCTACCGCAAGGTCGTCGTCCGCGACGACCGCCTCGTCGGCGGGGTCCTGGTCGGCGAACTCGGCACCGTCGGCGCCCTCGCGCGCGCCTGGGAGGGAGCAGAGCCGCTCCCCTCCGACGGCGGGCCCCTGCTCCACCTGCTCACCCATGACGGAGGCTCCTGATGTCCACGGACACACCGACCATCGTGCTCATCGGCCACGGCATGGTCGGCCAGCGTTTCCTGGAGGCGCTCGCCGAGCGCGGCCTGACCGCCACGCACCGCGTGGTCGTGCTGTGCGAGGAGCCGCGCCCGGCGTACGACCGTGTCCAGCTCACCTCGTACTTCTCGGGGAGGACGCCCGAGGACCTGTCGATGACGGACCCGGCGTTCATCGAGGAACACGGCATCGAACTGCACGTCGGCGACCCGGCGGAGAGCGTCGACCGCGAGGCGCGCACGGTGACGGCCCGCTCCGGGCTGGTCGTCGGCTACGACGTCCTGGTGCTGGCCACCGGCTCCTACCCGTTCGTGCCGCCGGTGCCGAACAAGGACGCCGAGGGCTGCTTCGTCTACCGCACGATCGAGGACCTCCTCGCGATCGAGGAGTACGCGCGGAAGTCCACCACCGGTGCCGTAGTCGGCGGCGGTCTGCTCGGCCTGGAGGCGGCGGGCGCGCTCAAGGGCCTCGGACTCACCTCCCACATCGTGGAGTTCGCGCCCCGCCTGATGCCCGTCCAGGTCGACGAGGGCGGCGGCGCGGCGCTGCTGCGCACCATCGAGGAGATGGGCCTGACCGTCCACACGGGCGTCGGCACCCAGGAGATCGTGGTCGGCGAGGACGGCGCGGTCACCGGCATGAAGCTCTCCGACGGCTCCGAACTCTCCACCGACCTGGTGGTGTTCTCCGCCGGTGTCCGCCCCCGCGACCAGCTGGCCCGCGACTGCGGACTCACCGTCGGCGAGCGCGGCGGCATCGCGGTCGACGAGCAGTGCCGCACGGTCGCCGACCCGCACGTGTTCGCGATCGGCGAGTGCGCGCTGGCCGCCGACGGCCGGGTGTACGGCCTGGTGGCGCCCGGATACGAGCAGGCCGAGACGGCCGCCGCGACGATCGCCGCCGACGAGGCGTCCTTCACCGGCGCGGACCTGTCTACCAAGCTGAAGCTGCTCGGTGTGGACGTGGCGTCCTTCGGCGACGCCCACGGCACCGCCGAGGACTGCCTGGACGTCGTCTACTCCGACTCCCGCTCGGGCCTGTACAAGAAGCTGGTCATCGGCCGCGACGGCACGCTGCTCGGCGGCATCCTGGTCGGCGACGCGGAGGCGTACGGCACGCTGAAGGCCTTCACCGGCTCCGTCCCGCCGGTCTCGCCGGAGTCGCTGGTGCTGCCGGCCGGCGCCGGGGCCCCCGTGCAGCTCGGCCCGTCCGCGCTGCCGGACGACGCGATCATCTGCTCCTGCAACAACGTCCGCAAGGGCACGATCCGCGAGGCCGTCACCGAGCACCGGTGCACCACCGTGCCCGAGGTGAAGAAGTGCACCAAGGCCGGTACGACGTGCGGCAGTTGCGTCAAGGTCCTGGGCCAGCTGATCAACGCCGAGCTGGAGGCGAGCGGCGTCGAGGTCGACAAGGGCCTGTGCGCCTGCTTCTCCCAGACCCGCGAGGAACTGTACGAGATCGTCCTCGCCCTGCGCATCACCTCCTTCCGGGACCTGCTCGACCGCCACGGCCGGGAAGCGGCGCGCGGCGGCGACGGCTGCGAGGTCTGCAAGCCGACGGTCGGCTCGATCATCGCCTCCCTCGCCCCGACGATCGGCGCCGGCACCCACGTCCTCGACGGCGAGCAGGCGGCCCTCCAGGACACCAACGACCACTTCCTGGCCAACCTGCAGAAGAACGGCTCGTACTCGGTCGTGCCCCGCATCCCCGGCGGTGAGATCGCCCCGGAGAAGCTGATCGTGATCGGCGAGATCGCCCGCGACTTCGGCCTCTACACGAAGATCACCGGCGGCCAGCGCATCGACATGTTCGGCGCGCGGGTCGAACAGCTCCCCTCGATCTGGGCCCGCCTGGTCGACGCCGGCTTCGAGTCCGGCCACGCCTACGGCAAGTCGCTGCGCACGGTGAAGTCCTGCGTCGGACAGACCTGGTGCCGCTACGGCGTCCAGGACTCCGTCCGCATGGCGATCGACCTGGAGCTGCGCTACCGGGGCCTGCGCTCCCCGCACAAGCTCAAGTCGGCGGTCTCCGGCTGCCAGCGCGAGTGCGCCGAGGCCCAGTCCAAGGACTTCGGCGTCATCGCCACCGCGAACGGCTGGAACCTCTACGTCGGCGGCAACGGCGGCGCCACCCCGCGCCACGCCGACCTGCTCGCGCAGGACCTCTCGGACGCCGAACTGATCCGCCTGATCGACCGGTTCCTGATGTTCTACATCCGCACCGCCGACCGCCTGGAGCGCACCTCCACCTGGCTGGAGCGGATCCCCGGCGGCCTGGACCACGTACGGGACGTCGTCGTCCACGACTCGCTCGGCATCTGCGACGAGCTGGAGGCCCTGATGGCCGCCCACGTCGCGCACTACCGCGACGAGTGGGCCGAGACCATCAACGACCCGGAGAAGCTGGCCCGCTTCGTGTCCTTCGTGAACGCCCCCGACACCCCCGACCCGGTGGTCGCCTTCGTCCCCGAGCGCGACCAGATGAAGCCCGACCTGCCGCTGCTGAACATCGGCCTGCGCCCCGCCGACGAGATCCTGGAAGGAAGTGCCACGCGATGACCCTGACCCTCGAGACCACCGATCTGAAGGTCCGGCTCCGCCTCGCCGACGACTGGTTCACGGTCTGCGACCTGAGCGTGCTGCTGCCCGGCCGCGGGGTGGCCGCCCTCCTCCCCGACGGCCGCCAGGCCGCCGTCTTCGCCGACCGCAACGGCCGCCTGTACGCCATCGACAACCGCGACCCCTTCACCGGCGCGGCGGTCCTCTCCCGCGGTCTGACCGGCACCCACCAGGGCCGCCCCTTCGTCGCCTCCCCCCTCCTGAAGCAGCGCTTCGACCTGGAGTCGGGCCAGTGCCTGGACGACGAGACGGTACGGGTCACGGCGTACGAGGTGAAGGCCGCCTGACCACCGTTTCTTGACCGACCGTTTCAGAAAATCCTAGGCTGCTCTACGTGGCCAGGACCAAGGAGTTCGATCCGGACGCCGCGCTGCGGGCAGCCCTGGAGCTGTTCTGGCAGCGCGGCTACGAGGCGACGTCGATGTCCGACCTCGTCACCGGCCTCGGCATCGGACGCGCCAGCCTCTACGCGACCTTCGGCAGCAAGCGCGAGCTGTACCTGAAAGCGCTGGAGCACTACGAGCGGGGACTGCTCCCGCCGATGCTGGAGGACCTGTCCCGGCCGGGCCCGGCCCTGCCGGGCGTGCGGGCGCTCGTGCGGCGCTACGCCGCCGAGGCGATCGAGGACGACCTGCGCGTCCGCGGCTGCTTCATCACCAACACAGCGGCCGAGCTGGCCCCGCACGACGTGACGGCCGCGCGGCGGGTCGAGCGTAACTGGGACCGGCTGGAGACCGTGCTGCACGCGGCGCTCGTCCGTGCCCGGGCCCAGGGCGAACTGCCCGCCGGCCGCGATCCGCTCGCCCTCGCCCGCATGCTGCTCGTCCTGCTGCAGGGGATGCGGGTGGTCGGCAAGGCGTCCGCGGACCCGGCCAGGATCAGGGACGCGACGGAACAGGCGCTGGCACTGCTCGAGGACTGAACCACCCGAGGGCCGCCGGACGGCGGCCCTCGATGCCTGACCTCATACTGAACCGATCGGTCAAGAATCAGGAGAGATCATGACCAGCCGTTTCACCGACCGCACCGCCCTGGTCACCGGCGCCGGCTCCGGCATCGGACGGGCCGTCGCCCTCGCCCTCGCCGCGGAGGGCGCGCACGTCGTCGCCGCCGGACGACGGCCGGAGCCGCTGGAGGAGACGGTGGCCCTGATCGAGCGGGCCGGTGGCAAGGCGCTGGCCGTCACCGCCGACGTCTCCCGCGCCCCGGACGTCCAGGCCGGCGTGGACGCCGCCGTGAGCCACTTCGGCTCACTGGACGTCGCGGTCAACAACGCGGGCGTCTTCCGGGGCGGGCAGCCCCTGGCCGAACTGACCGACGACGACTGGCGGAGCCAGCTCGACATCAACGTCACCGGCGTGTTCCACGCCCTGCGCGCGGAGATCCGCCAGATGCGCACCCAGCCGGCCGGCGGCGCGATCGTGAACATCTCCTCCACGTTCGGCCCGCACAAGCGCACCCCGGGAGCCACCGCCTACGCCGCCACCAAGGCGGCCGTCTCCGCGCTCACCCGGGGCGCCGCCCTGGACCACATCGCGGAGGGGGTAGTTAACCGTTCGCCTTCAAGGTTGTTTGACTGAGCGTAACTTCGATTGGGTGAGCATCGTTGTGAGGGTGTGAAGCTGACAGAGTGGGCGAGGGCGCAGGGTGTGC
>NZ_JOIZ01000006.1 GCF_000721605.1 Streptomyces sp. NRRL S-37
GTGGTGGGGGTGGTGGGGGTGGCCGTCGGGTCCGGGGCGGGTGTGCGGGACGGGGACGACCGTTCGGGCGGGGTGAGCGGGGCCGGGTTCTTGCCGCCCAGGGCCGTGGGGGAGGACGGGCTCGCCTCGGGGACGGAGGCGGCGGTCCCGGGTGCGGCCGGGGAACCGGTGGGTGTGCCGGCGTCCGTGTGGGGGACGGGCCGGGGGCTTGGTCCCGTGTCGATGCCGGTGTGAGGGGCGGGGCGGGGGCCCGCCTCCGTGCCGATGTCCGTGCCGCCGCCCTGGGTGGTGGCCAGGCGGACCAGGGTCACGGCGCTCGCGGCCACGGCCAGGCTTCCCGCGGCCAGCAGGACCTTGCGGGGGCGGGGCTTGCGGTGGCGGCCCCGGAGACGGGAGGTGCCCGCCGGTGGTTCATCGGTGGGTGCTGTCGGTGTCATCGTGCTTCCCTCCCCTGCGTGCGCGCCCCCGCGCGCCGCGGTGTGCGCACGCTATGCACTCCCGTGCGGGGGCGGGCCGCAGTCGGAGGGATGTCACTCGAACGGGTGGTCGGGGGGTGACAAGGGAACCGGGCGTGCGCCCTTTTCCCCGGCGGGTGCGGGCTGCGATGATCGGGACGAGCGAAAGTTAACCCGCGTTAACCGGAGGATGGCGATGAGTGAGGAACGGTTCGGGGAGTTCGTGCTGGTGCGCCGGCACGAGCGGGGGCATGTCGCGGAGCTCGTCCTCGACCGCCCCAAGGCCATGAACGCCGTGTCGACCGGGATGGCCCGCTCCATCGCCGGCGCCTGTGCGGCGCTGGGGGAGGACCGGAGCGTACGGGTGGTGGTGCTGAGCTCCTCGCACGAGCGGGCGTTCTGTGTGGGGGCCGATCTGAAGGAGCGCAATTCCTTCAGTGACGCCGATCTGGTACGTCAGCGGCCCGTGGCGCGCGGGGCGTACACCGGGGTGCTCGAGCTGCCCGTGCCGACGGTGGCGGCGGTGCACGGGTTCGCGCTCGGCGGCGGGTTCGAGCTGGCCCTGTCGTGTGACGTGATCGTCGCCGACCGTACGGCGGTCGTGGGGCTGCCCGAGGTGTCGGTCGGGGTGATCCCGGGCGGGGGCGGTACGCAATTGCTGCCGAGGCGGGTGGGAGCGGCCAGAGCCGCCGAGCTGATCTTCACGGCGCGGCGGGTGGAGGCCGCCGAGGCCCGGGAGCTGGGGCTGGTCGACGCGCTGGTGGAAGAAGGGCGGGACCGGGAGGAGGCGCTCGCCCTGGCGTCCCGGATTGCCGGGAACTCGCCGGTGGGGCTGCGGGCGGCCAAGCGGGCGCTGCGGCTCGGGCACGGGCTGGACCTGTCCGCCGGGCTGGAGGTCGAGGACGCCGCCTGGCGGTCGGTGGCGTTCTCGGGGGACCGGGCGGAAGGGGTCGCCGCCTTCAACGAGAAGCGCAGGCCGGAGTGGCCCGGGGAGTAGCGGTCCGGTGGGCCCCGTTCGCTCCCTCTATGTCACGATCCGACCTGAAACTTCCTAACCTGGAGGGATGGGTGAGGAGAGCCGGCTGGCGGCCGTGGTGGCGCTGGCCCAGGGCATGGCCGCCGCGCACGGTTCGCGGGACGCCTGGCGGGCCGCGGCCGGCGGGGCCTGCCGGGCGCTGGGCGGGAGCTTCGCCGCCCTGTCGGTGTGGGAGCGGGAGCTCGGGCGGCTGCGGGTCCTGGTGAACGTCGGGGAGCTGGCCGAGGACGAGGAGGAGTTCCCGGAGGACGAGTCCTACCCGGTGCATCAGTTCGCCGAGATCACCGAGTTCCTGCACGAGCGGTGGGCGGGGGGCGGTGAGCCCGACGCGTGGGTGGAGACCGCCGAGGGGCCCTCGGCGGGGCGTGCCGGGTACTGCCACCAGCGGGTGGCCGCGCTCAGGCGACGGGGGCGCGGGTGCTGTGTGGTCGCGCCGATCGTGCTGCACGGGCGGGCCTGGGGCGAGCTGTATGTGGCCCGGCCGGCCGGTGTGCCCGTCTTCGGGCGGGGCGACGCCGACTTCGCGACGGTCCTGGCCGCCGTCGTGGCCGCCGGGCTGGCGCAGACCGAGCGGCTGGAGGAGGCCCGGCGGCTGGCGTACACGGACTCGCTGACCGGGCTGGCCAACCGGCGCGCCGTGGACGCGCGGCTCGACGAGGCCGTGGAGCGGCACCGGCGCGACGGGGCCGTGGTCAGCCTCGTGGTGTGCGATCTGAACGGGCTGAAGCGGGTCAACGACACGCTGGGGCACGCCGTGGGGGACCGGCTCCTCGAGCGGTTCGGGACCGTGCTGTCGCTGTGCGGGGCCATGCTGCCGGGGGCCCTGGCGGCCCGGCTCGGCGGGGACGAGTTCTGTCTGCTGGCGGTGGGGCCGCCGGCCGACGAGGTCGTCAAGGCGGCCGACGAGGTGTGCCGGCGGGCCGTGGAGCTGGGGATCGGGGACGGGGTCGCCTGCGGGGTGGCGTCCACCGAGGATCCCGTCGGGCCGGTGCACTCCGCCCGGCGGCTGTTCCGGCTGGCCGACGCGGCGCAGTACCGGGCCAAGGCCGAGCGCGCCGCGCATCCCGTCGTGGCCGGACGGGAGGGGCCGGACGATCCCGTCGTACGGCTGGCGGACGAGCCGTCGCGGGCGGCGGACGGAGAGCGGCGCCGGTTCCGGGGGCGGCATTCGCCGTAGCGCATCGGTAAGGGGTGACGGCGGTTTCCAGGGGTGACATTGCTGAATTCAGTGCGTACGCTCCTGAATATGAGTATGCACACTGTGGTGGTGGGGACGTCCGGGACGACCGCGTCCGACGTGCTCGCCGTGGCGCGCGGCGGCGCCCGCGTCGAACTGTCCGCGGAGGCGGTGGCCGCCCTCACCGCGTCCCGCGAGATCGTGGACGCCCTGGCCGCCAAACCGGACCCCGTGTACGGGGTGAGCACAGGCTTCGGCGCCCTGGCGACCCGGCACATCAGCCCGGACCTGCGCGCGCGGCTCCAGCGCAACATCGTCCGCTCGCACGCCGCCGGCATGGGCCCGCGGGTGGAGCGGGAGGTCGTGCGCGCCCTGATGTTCCTGCGGCTGAAGACCGTCTGTTCCGGACGCACCGGTGTCCGGCCCGAGGTCGCGCGGACGATGGCCGACGTGCTGAACGCCGGGATCACCCCGCTCGTGCACGAGTACGGCTCCCTCGGCTGCTCCGGCGACCTCGCCCCGCTGTCCCACTGCGCCCTCGCGCTGATGGGCGAGGGGGAGGCGGAGGGCCCCGACGGCAGCGTGCGGCCGGCCGGTGAACTGCTCGCCGAGCACGGCATCCGGCCCGTCGAGCTGCGCGAGAAGGAGGGACTCGCCCTCCTCAACGGCACCGACGGCATGCTCGGCATGCTGGTCATGGCCCTCGCCGACCTGGATCTGCTGTACAAGTCCGCCGACGTCACGGCCGCCCTGAGCCTGGAGGCGCTGCTCGGCACCGACAAGGTGCTCGCCCCCGAGCTGCACGCCATCCGCCCGCACCCCGGCCAGGCCGCCAGCGCCGCCAACATGCTGGCCGTCCTCAAGGGTTCGGGACTGACGGGACATCACCAGGACGACGCGCCCCGCGTCCAGGACGCCTACTCGGTGCGCTGCGCCCCGCAGGTCGCCGGCGCCGGCCGGGACACCCTGGCGCACGCCCGGCTGGTCGCCGAGCGCGAACTCGCGGCGGCCGTGGACAATCCGGTCGTGCTGCCCGACGGCCGGGTGGAGTCCAACGGCAATTTCCACGGGGCGCCGGTCGCCTACGTACTGGACTTCCTCGCCATCGCCGTCGCCGACCTCGCCTCCATCGCCGAGCGCCGCACCGACCGGCTGCTGGACAAGAACCGCAGCCACGGGCTGCCGCCCTTCCTCGCCGACGACCCCGGCGTGGACTCCGGGCTGATGATCGCCCAGTACACGCAGGCCGCCCTGGTCGGCGAGCTGAAGCGGCTCGCCGTACCGGCGTCGGCGGACTCCATCCCGTCCTCCGCGATGCAGGAGGACCACGTCTCCATGGGCTGGTCGGCGGCGCGGAAACTGCGGACGGCCGTCGACAACCTCACCCGGGTCGTCGCCGTCGAGCTGTACGCCGCCACCCGGGCCGTGGAACTGCGCGAGGGGCTGACCCCGGCGCCGGCCACGCGGGCGGTCGTCACGGCCCTGCGGGAGGCGGGCGTGGGCGGACCCGGTGCGGACCGCTACCTCGCTCCCGACCTCGCGGCGGCGGACGCGTTCGTGCGGGACGGACGGCTGGTCGCGGCCGTGGAGACGGTCACCGGCCCGCTGAACTGAACCGTCCGGGGCCCGGCGGCCGTTGTGCCGGGCCCCGGCGGGGACGTCACAGACCCAGGCGCTCCCGGCGCACCGAGTAGACGACGAAACCGGCGCCGAGGACCAGGCAGGCCGTGCCGCCGGCGATGTACGGGGTGCTGTCGAAGCTGCCGGTGTCCGCGAGGCGGACGTCCTCGCCGGTGCTGTCGACGGACGTCGACACGACTCTCGCCTGCTGCGTGACCTGCGGAGACGGGCTCGCCGAGACCGTGTCGGCCACCGGTGTGTTCGAGGTCGCGTTCGCGGACGGGACGAACCACAGGGCGCACAGCAGGGTGCCCGCGGCGGTGGCGGTCAGCAACGGACGGAGCGCGGAAGACACGGAATATCGATCCCCTTGTGGCGCTGGCGAATTGGCCGTGTGGGCAGATGTTAGTGAAAGTCGCGGGTCACAGGAAAGTCACGGGGGCCCGGGGCCGTACGCTCCGGACATGAGCACCCCAGAGACATCACGGTTTGTACGGCTTCGCGTGGAACTCGTCCTCGAGATCGACGACGAGGAGGCGGTGACCGGAGCCGCGCTGAACAGGATCGCGGACGACGAAGGCATTCCGGACGAGGAACGGGCACACGCCGAGAGCGCTGTGACGGAGGACACGGCGGAGGCCCTCGCCCAGCTCGTCGACCCGTTCGCCCTGCTCGGCGAAGTGCCGGGCGTGGAGCTGCTCCAGGCCTCCTGGAGCGGAGAGGAGATCGACTACGACCCCGACTCGCCGGAGTGGGACCTCGACGAGGACGATGACGACGAGCCCTACGAGGACGAGGACGAGGACGGGGCGGGACGGGCCGGCTGAGGCGTTTTGGGGAAATCGTGACCCCGGACGGCAACCGCCACCGGGGTCCTGACGTCTCAAGCGGCGGAGCGCCGACCGGAAACCCCCACTGTCCGCCCTGTGGACGTGGCGAGCCCCACACCCGTGGACCGTGGGGAACGGGGGCACCCGGTCGTAGCGTTGAAGGTTGTGGACGAGCTCCCTTGTCTTCGCGACGAGGCCTCGTGGGGTTGGGATTCGGCAACGATGGAGAAGCGTGTGATGACGGACGGTAAGCGGCGCAGGGGTCTGGCGGCCGCGTCCGCTCTGCTCGGCGGAGTACTGGTGCTCTCGGCGTGTTCCGGCGGCGACGACGGTGCCTCGGGCGACGGCGACAAGGGCGGCTCACAGGCCCAGGTCGACGAGGCGGCGGCGAAGAAGTCCTCCGAGGCGCAGATCAAGATCACGCCCAAGGACGGCTCCAACAACGCCTCCATCAACAACTCCGCCACCGTGACCGTGGCCAAGGGCACGCTCACCGAGGTGAAGATGACCACCTCCGACGGCACCGCCGTCGCCGGTGAGATATCCGCCGACAAGAAGAGCTGGAAGCCCAGCGACCAGCTCGAGCGCGCCACCACCTACAAGCTGTCGGCCACCGCCGAGGACGCCGCGGGCCTCGCCGCCCACGAGAACGCCTCGTTCACCACGGTCGCCCCGGACAACAGCTTCATCGGCACCTTCACCCCGGACGACGGCACCACCGTCGGCGTCGGCATGCCGGTGTCGATCAACTTCGACAAGGCCATCACCAACAAGGCCGAGGTGCAGAAGGGCATCACCGTCACCAGCAGCAGCGGCCAGGAGGTCGTCTGCCACTGGTTCAACGCCAACCGCATGGACTGCCGGCCCGACGAGTACTGGCAGGAGAACTCCACCGTCACGCTGAAGCTGGCGCTCGACGGTGTCGAGGGCGCCGAGGGCGTCGTCGGCGTCCAGCAGAAGACGGTCACCTTCAAGATCGGCCGCAACCAGGTGACGTACGTCGACGCCAAGACCAAGCAGATGAAGGTCACGCAGGACGGCAAGACCGTCCGCACCATCCCGATCTCCGCCGGGGCGCCCGAGAACAAGACCTACGAGGGCCAGATGGTGATCTCCGAGAAGTTCAAGGAGACCCGGATGAACGGCGCGACGGTCGGCTTCACCGACGACGACGGCAAGGGCGAGTACGACATCAAGGACGTGCCGCACGCCATGCGTCTGAGCACCTCCGGCACCTTCGTCCACGGCAACTACTGGGGTGCCAAGTCCATCTTCGGCAGCGTCAACACCAGTCACGGCTGCGTGGGCCTGTCCGACACCAAGGGCGCGAACGACCCGAGCACGCCGGGCGCCTGGTTCTACGACAACTCGATCATCGGTGACGTGGTCGTCGTCCAGAACACCGGCGACAAGACCATCGCCCCGGACAACGGCCTCAACGGCTGGAACATGAGCTGGGAGGAGTGGAAGGCGGGCTCGGCGGTCTGACGCCGGCCGCGCACGCGCGGCGCTCCACCCCACCACCCGGCCGATGCCGCCGTCCGCCCCTCACGGGGAGCGGGCGGCGGCATCGGTCTTCTTCTCATGGGGCTCTTATGGAGCGCTTACCGCTTCATCACCCGCCGTCCCTAGCTTGCCGCCATGTTCTTCACCTACCTGAGGCGCGAGCTGCGCCGCCGCAGAAAGGCGGCCCTCGTCGTCGCCTCCGGGCTCGCGCTCGGCATCGCGCTGGTCATCGTGGTCGACTCCGTCTCCTCCGGCATGGGCAAGGCGCAGGAGAAGGTCCTGCAGTCCCTGTACGGGCTCGGCACGGACATGACGGTCACCAAGGCCGCGGAGGCCCAGGCCACCGGCGAACGCCCCCGGTTCCGGTTCGACGCCCAGGACGACGGCTCCGGCGAGGAACAGAGCAGCGACCGCGTCATGGTGCAGGGCTTCCAGACCCTGGCGAGCTCCACCGTGACCAAGGTCGGCGAACAGGACGGCGTCGCCGACGCGGTGGGCGGACTCAGCCTCCAAGTCATGAAGGTGAGCGGCGAGTTCACCCGGGGTCAGTTCCAGCAGGGCGGCCAGAACGCCGAGGGCGGCCAGGGCGGCGGTCCCGGTGACGGCCAGTCCTCCCCGCAGGGCCGGGTCCAGGGCGGCGGCGCCGACTTCGACGTCAACAGCTACTCCGTCTACGGCACCGACGTCACCGAGCCCGCCCTCGGCCCGCTGACCTCCTCCGAGATCACCGACGGACGCACCTTCAAGACCACCGAGACCGACGCGAAGGTCGCCGTCGCCGACTCCGCCTACGCCAAGGAGAAGGAACTCGAGACCGGTGACACCGTCACCGTCAAGGGCACGAAGTACAAGGTCATCGGCATCGCCACCGCCACCAGCGGGGACGCCGCGGCCAACCTCTACCTGCCGCTGAAGCAGGCGCAGACCCTCGCCGACGCCAAGGACAAGGTCACCACGATCTACGTCCAGGCGACCGACTCCCAGCAGATCGACAGCGTCAAGTCCGGGATCCAGAAGAACATCTCCGGTACGACCGTCACGACCTCCGCCGACCTCGCGGACACCGTCTCCGGCTCCCTGTCCACCGCCTCCTCGCTCGCCGCGGGCGTCGGCAAGTGGCTGTCGGTCGTGGTCCTCGTGGCCGCGTTCCTCGTCGCCGGCCTGCTCACCTCCTCCGCCGTCTCCCGCCGGGTGCGCGAGTTCGGCACCCTCAAGGCACTGGGCTGGAAGTCCGGCCGGGTGACCCGGCAGGTGGTCGGCGAGTCCATGGTCCAGGGCCTGATCGGCGGCGCCCTCGGCATCGCGCTCGGCCTGGCGGGCGCCTACGCCGTCACCGCCGTCAGCCCCACCCTGCAGGCCCAGCTCGGCGGCGGCAGCGGCGGAGGCGGCGGTATGGCCGGGCCCGGCGGTGGCGGCGGCATGGGCGGCCCCGGACGGCAGAGTGCCGCCAAGACCCTCGACGTCGCGCTCACCGCGCCGGTCAGCCTCACCACCCTCGCCCTCGCGGTCGGCCTCGCCGTGGCCGGCGGTCTCGTCGCCGGCGCCTTCGGCGGCTGGCGCGCCTCCCGGCTGCGGCCGGCCGACGCGCTCCGCCGCGTCGAGTAGCACCCGCCCGGCACCGGCAACCGGGGCCCGCCCGCAGCGGACGGGCCCCTCCCCGTACGCGATCCAGGAGCAGAACCATGTACGAACTCAGCGGCGTCACCCGGCGCTACACGCGCGGCAAGGAGACCGTCCACGCCCTCGACGGAATCGACCTGACCATCCCCGACGGCGACCGGCTCGTCATCCAGGGCCCCACCGGCGGCGGCAAGTCCACGCTGCTGCAGATGCTCGGCGGCCTCGACCGGCCCAGCTCCGGCGAGATCGTCCTCGACGGCACCGACCTGGCCAAACTGCCCGAGGCCCGGCTCACCCGGGTCCGCAGCGAGAACATCGGCTTCGTCTTCCAGTCGTTCAACCTGATCCCCACGCTCACCGCGCAGGAGAACGTCGAGACCGCCCTCGTCCCGCTCGGCGTGAAGGCCAAGGAGCGCAGGGAGAAGGCCGCCGAGGCGCTGGCGTCGGTCGGTCTGGGCGAGCGGCTGGGCCATCTGCCCGGCGAGATGTCCGGCGGTCAGCAGCAGCGCGTGGCCATCGCGCGGGCGCTGGTGAAGGAGCCGAAGGTGCTGCTCGCCGACGAACCCACCGGAAACCTCGACGAGTCGACGCGCGACGAGATCATGGACGTACTCATCCGCATGTGGAAGGAGCTGGGGCTGACCTTCGTCATGGTCACCCACGACTCGGCCATCGCGAAGGAGGCCCCGCGCCTGGCGACGATCCGCAAGGGGCGGATCACCGTGAAGGAGAACCCCAAGCGCGCGGTTCTGTAACGGAGTTCCGGCGGTGGTGTTACAACCACCCGGCGACTTCCGCACCCTTCCCGGCATCCCTTGAGGCGCTTGATCACCCCTCGGCATACTGCGGAATCCGGGGGGTGCGCACATGCGTACGAGACCACCCCCGGCCGGGTGGCACCGAGTTCACCCGGCGATCCCGCTAGGGGGGAACCTTGCGCAGACAAGTGAAGAGAGCGTGCGCGGCCACGGTCGCCACGGCGACCGCCGTGGCGCTCGCGGCGGGCATGGCCGGCCCGGCGTCGGCGAACGGGGAGCGCACGACCGCCGCCGCCTCCTCGACGGAGGCGTCCGCGGTGAAGGCCAAGCACCGGATCACGCTGATCACCGGTGACCGGGTCGCCGTGGACGCCAAGGGCCGCGTGGTCGGCCTGGAGCGGGCCGAGGGCCGGGAGCACATACCCGTGCAGGTCCGCCGCGCCGGCGGCCACACCCTCGTGGTGCCGGCCGACGCCGCCCGGCTGATCGCGAGCGGCAGGCTGGACCAGCGGCTGTTCGACGTCACCGAACTGAACGAGGCAGCGACCCGCGGCTCCCAGAAGCGGGGCCTGAAGGTCATCGTCGGCTACAAGGGCGCCGCCCAGGCCGCCAAGTCCGACGTCCGGGACGCGGGCACGGTCCGCCGGACCCTGAAGTCCCTGAACGCGGACGCGGTGCAGACCCCGCACGACGAGACACCCGAACTGTGGGACGCCGTCACCGACGGCGACCGCACCGCCTCCGGCATCGCCCACGTCTGGCTCGACGGGGTCCGCGAGGCCTCCCTCGACACGTCGGTGGCGCAGATCGGCACCCCGAAGGCCTGGGCGGCCGGCTACGACGGCAAGGGCGTGAAGATCGCCGTCCTCGACACCGGTGTCGACGCCACCCACCCGGACCTCAAGGGCCAGGTGACCGAGTCCAAGAACTTCACCTCCGCGGCCACCGCCGGCGACAAGGTCGGCCACGGCACCCACGTCGCCTCCATCGCGGCCGGCACCGGCGCCCAGTCCAAGGGCAAGTACAAGGGCGTCGCGCCCGGCGCGAAGATCCTCAACGGCAAGGTCCTCGACGACGCCGGCTTCGGCGACGACTCCGGCATCCTCGCCGGCATGGAGTGGGCGGCCGCGCAGGGCGCCGACGTCGTCAACATGAGCCTGGGCGGCCTGGACACCGCCGAGGTCGACCCGCTGGAAGCGGCCGTCGACAAGCTCTCCGCCGAGAAGGGCGTCCTGTTCGCCATCGCGGCCGGCAACGAGGGCCCGCAGTCGATCGGTTCGCCCGGCAGCGCGGACGCCGCGCTCACCGTCGGCGCCGTCGACGACAAGGACGCGCTCGCCGACTTCTCCTCCACCGGCCCGCGCGTCGGCGACGGCGCCGTCAAGCCGGACGTCACGGCTCCCGGCGTCGACATCACGGCCGCCTCGGCGAAGGGCAACGCCATCGCCGAGGAGGTCGGCGAGAAGCCGGCCGGCTACATGACCATCTCCGGTACGTCGATGGCGACCCCGCACGTCGCGGGCGCGGCGGCGATCCTGAAGCAGCAGCACCCCGAGTGGACCTACGCGGAGCTGAAGGGCGCGCTCACCGGCTCCACCAAGGGCGGCGCGTACACGCCGTTCGAGCAGGGGTCGGGCCGCGTCCAGGTCGACAAGGCCGTCAAGCAGACCGTGATCGCCGACCCGGTGTCGCTGAGCTTCGGCGTCCAGCAGTGGCCGCACACCGACGACAAGCCGGTCACCAAGGCGCTCACCTACCGCAACCTCGGCACGACGGACGTCACGCTGAAGCTGACGTCGACGGCGACCGGCCCCCAGGGCAAGGCGGCCCCGGCCGGCTTCTTCACGCTCGGTGCCACCACGGTCATCGTCCCGGCGGGCGGCACGGCCTCCGTGGACGCGACCGTCGACACCCGGCTGGGCGGCACGCTCGACGGCGCCTACTCGGCGTACGTGGTCGCCACCGGCGGCGGGCAGACCGTGCGCACGGCCGCCGCGGTGCAGCGCGAGGTCGAGTCGTACGACGTGACGCTGAGGTTCCTCGACCGCGCGGGCAAGCCGGCCCCCAACTACGTCACCAACCTCGCCGGCGTCTCCGGCCTGGCCACCGACCGGTGGTACCAGCCCTACGAGGCCGACGGCACCGTCACCGTCCGCGTGCCCAAGGGCGGTTACGTCCTGGACACCGGCATCTACGTCAACCCCGACCCCGCCTCGGAGAAGTACGAGGGCGCCGACTGGCTCGCCCAGCCGAAGCTGAACGTCACCAAGAACACGACGATCACCCTGGACGCCCGCAAGGCCAAGCCGGTGAAAATCACCGTGCCGGCCAAGGGAGTCAAGCAGGAGTTCGCCTCCGCCGACTACACCGTCGAGACCGACGACTCCTCCTACGGCTTCGGCTGGTGGCTGGACTCGTACGACAACTTCCGCTCCGCACACCTCGGCCCGCAGATCACCGACGGCTCGCTGAGCCAGCAGTGGGACGCCCACTTCAGCAAGGGCGCCAAGGAGCAGTACAGCGCCGTCACCGGCGCCAAGGTGAAGAACCTCGCCACCGGCTACACCCGGAACTACAAGGCCGGCGAGTTCGCCACGGTGAAGGTCGGCATGGGCGCCGCGGCGAGCGGCAAGAAGGGCGTCGTCAGCCCCTTCGGCACGTTGCCCGGGAGCAGCGGCGCCTCCTCGTTCGGCAACCCGCAGAGCCTGCCCGGCACCCGCACACTGCACCTGTCCACCGTGGCCGGGGTGAAGTGGGGCCTCGACTTCGAGCAGCAGGGCGGGGTCGACGCCGAGGGCTGGCCGATCTGGGAGGCCGGCTACGTCATCGGTTCCGCGAAGGGCTACAAGGGCGGCAAGACGTACCAGGAGACCGTGAACACGGCCGTCTTCGGGCCGCGCCTCACCTCCGACTACGGCGTCTTCCGTGACGGCAACAGCATCTCCGGGCTCGTCCCGCTGTTCGCCGACGGCAAGGGCCACGCCGGCTCCTCGGTGTTCACGTCGGCCACCACCAGCCTCTACCGCAACGGCAAGAAGGTCGGCTCGCACGACGACCCGCTGTTCGGCGAGAAGGAGTTCAAGGTCCCGTCCGGGGACGCCTCCTACAAGCTGACCACCTCGGTCAAGCGCAGCGCCAAGGTCGCCGCCGCCTCCACGCGGATCGACGCGAGCTGGACCTTCCGCTCCAAGAAGACCGCCGAGCCGAAGCAGCTCCCCGTCTCCACGGCCCGCTTCCAGGCGGCCACCGGACTGGACAGCAAGGTGACGGCCGGCAAGAAGGCCACGTTCCCGGTCACCGTCGAGGGCGCCGCCCAGGGCAAGAACCTCAAGTCCCTGTCGGTGTACGTGTCCTACGACCACGGCAAGACCTGGAAGAAGACCACGGTCACGAAGGGGAAGATCACCGTCAAGAACCCGGCGAAGGGGAAGGCCGTCTCCTTCCGCGCCAAGATCACCGACAAGAAGGGCAACACGTCGACGATCTCGGTCTACGACGCGTACTACGGCAAGTAGTCCGTGACCGGACGGCCCGCCGGAGGACTTCCCTTCCGGCGGGCCGTTCCGTGCTCTCCGGGGCCGGGGTGGACGCCCGCTCCCGCGGAGCGGGGCGAAGGGGGGGCGCGTCGCCTCCGCGGCGCCGGGCCCCGGCTGCCGGCGAGGCGGAGGCCGGGGCGGGAGGACCCGGGCGTCGAGGGCCGAGGGCCACCGCCTGTCCCGGGAAGCCGTGGCCGCCCGTCCCGGGAAGCCGTGGCGATCCGGCCCCGGGGAGCCGTGACGTCAGGCTCGGGGAGCCGTGATGTCCGCCTCAGGGAGCCGTGGCGTCCGCCCCGGCCCGCCGGGCGTCCGTGCCCCAGCTGGACAGCAGCCTCAGGGCCTCCGCCGACGGCGAACCCGGCTCCGCGAAGTACGTGACCAGCGACTGCCCGGTGTCGTCACCGGCCGGGCGGAACGACTCCCACAGCAGCGTCAGCTCACCGACCAGCGGATGCCGGACGTGCTTGACGCCGTGGCTCTTCTCCTTGACGTCGTGCGCCGCCCACAGCCTGCGGAACTCCTCGCTCTTCACGGACAGCTCGCCCACCAGCGAGGACAGCTGCGGATCGTCCGGATGGAGGCCCGCGTCCATGCGGAGGTAGGCGACCATGTCGTACGCCTTCTGCTCCCACTCCACGAACAGCTCCCGCTGGTCCGGGTGCAGGAACACCAGCCGCGCCCAGTTCCGCTCCTGCGCCGGGAGCCGGCCCCAGTCCCCGAAGACCGCCGCCGCCATCCGGTTCCAGGCGAGGATCTCCGAGCGCCGGCCCACCACGTACGCCGGGACCGCGTCCATCGACTCCAGCAGATGCCGCAGCGCGGGGCGGGCCTGCTGGGCGCGGGCCGCCGGCTTCCGCCTCTGCCGCTTCGGCTTCGCCAGATGCGTGAGGTGGGACCGCTCGGCGTCGGTGAGGCGCAGGGCGCGCGCGATCGAGTCCAGCACCTCCGCCGACACGTTCTGCCCGTTGCCCTGCTCCAGGCGTGTGTAGTACGCCACGGACACCCCGGCGAGCTGGGCCAGCTCCTCGCGGCGCAGGCCCGGCACCCGGCGGTGCCGTCCGAAGTCCGGCAGGCCCACGTCCTCCGGCTTCAGCCGGGCCCGCCGGGTGCGCAGAAACTCGCTGAGTTCCGCTCGCGGGTCGAGGCCGCCGCTCGCGGGGCCGGCCGGGTGGGTGTGCCGTTCGTCCATGACTCCAGTATTCCCGGTCGTACGCACAGCATCCTGTCCCCGTCAGTGGTACGCACGGCCAACGTAGGCAAAGCCGTGGTCTGGGTGGATCCGGGACGCTGTCGCAGGCTGGAGGCCGTGCCCGGCCGGACAGAAGGCGGCCGGGCGCACGACCTCACGAGGAGAGCACCCGGCATGACCACTGTTGCCGCATACGCCGTACCCGCCGCCAAGGCTCCGCTGGAGCGGACGACCGTCGAGCGGCGCGCGGTCGGCGAGCACGACGTCCTGATCGATATCAAGTTCGCGGGCATCTGCCACTCCGACATCCACCAGGCCCGTGAGGGCTGGGGCGAGGCGATCTTCCCGATGGTCCCCGGCCACGAGATCGCCGGCGTGGTGTCCGAGGTCGGCCCCGGCGTCACCCGGTACCGGGTGGGTGACCGCGTGGGCGTCGGCTGCATGGTCGACTCCTGCCGGGAGTGCGACAACTGCAGGGCCGGCCGGGAGCAGTACTGCACCGGCAGCGGCATGGTCGGCACGTACAACGCCGTGGACAGGAACGGCGAGCCCACTTACGGCGGCTACTCGGAGAAGATCGTCGTCGACGAGAACTACGTCGTCCGCATCCCCGACGGTCTGGCCCTCGACGTCGCCGCGCCCCTGCTGTGCGCCGGCATCACCCTGTACTCCCCGCTGAAGCGCTGGGGCGCCGGCCCCGGCAAGAAGGTCGCGGTCCTCGGCATGGGCGGCCTCGGCCACATGGGCGTCAAGATCGCGCACGCGCTGGGCGCCGAGGTGACGGTGCTGTCGCAGTCCCTGCGCAAGAAGGACGACGGCCTCAAGCTGGGCGCCGACCACTACCACGCCACCAGCGACCCGAAGACCTTCGAGGAGCTGCGGGGCACCTTCGACCTGATCGTGTCGACGGTGTCGGCCCCGCTGGACTTCAACGCCTACCTGTCCCTGCTGAAGACGGAGGGCACGCTGGCGAACGTGGGCGCTCCCGAGGAGCCGGTCGCCCTCAACCTCTTCTCGCTGCTCGGGGGCGGCAAGACCCTCGCCGGCTCGATGATCGGCGGCATCGCCGAGACCCAGGAGATGCTGGACTTCTGCGCCGCGCACGGCATCGGCGCGGAGATCGAACTGATCGGCGCGGCCGAGATCAACGAGGCGTACGAGCGCGTCCTGAACAGCGACGTCCGCTACCGCTTCGTGATCGACACGGCGACGATCTGACACCTGGCTCCGTGTCTCCGGGCCGCCGGGGCCCGGAGACACGTGGGGTCCCGCCGCCTTCGGCGGGACCCCTGCCGGGACGGCACGGTCAGTGCGGGAGGGTCGCCGGGCTGCCGCCGTTCGCCTCGTAGCCGGCCACCGCCAGGGCGCGGTAGACGGCGAACTCGGCGGCCGGGTCGGGGGAGAGGGTCCAGGGGAGGGCGCCCACGTGGCCGTCGATGTGTATGAGCTGGCTCATGGCCTCCGCCCAGCGCTCGCCGCACACCAGGAAGAAGACCAGCAGGTGCCGTACGTGCGCCGACATCGGGTCGTCGGGGCGGGCCGAGTACACCGCGTGCAGCGCGCCGTGCACCGCCTTGGTGACGGTTTCGCTCTGGTGGAAACCGGCGACCAGGTTCACCTCGGGCAGGTGCTCGAACACCGCGAAGAGCGGCATGGCGGCGAGGAGGGACCCCTGGGGCGCCCGCGCGGCCGCGGCCTCCGCGAACGCGTACGCCTGCCGCCGCGAGCCGTGCCACTTCTCGCACCAGTAGTGCAGCGCGGCCAGGTGCGCCCCCATGTGGGCCGGGGCGCGGTCCAGGATCTTCAGCCAGAGCTGCTCGAAGTCCTGCTGCGAGTAACCGAGTCCCCGCGCCACCGACAGCTCCACGATGTACGGGACCGGGTCACCAGGAGCCAGCAGCGCCGCCTCGCCGCACGCCGCCTTCGCCTCCTCCATGATGATCCGGAACTCGTCCGTCCCGGGCGCCGCCGTACGCCACGCCTGCTGCACCAGGAACTCGGCGTGCACCGCGGCTCCCCCGGCGTCCTTGGGCAGCTCGGTCCGCCACACCCGCAGCCACTGCCCGCCCGGCGCCTCGCCCACCCCGCCGGGCCGCTGCTTCAGCTCCAGCGAGGCCGCGCCCGCGAACGCCTGGACGCGCTGCCAGCGCGACTCGCCCTCCGCGTCCGTGCCGGCCAGCAGCTGCTGCGCCGCCCGGTAGTCCTGGGTGCGCTGCACCAGGTCCAGGACGTCCAGCAGGTCCTGGTCGGGGCCGGGCATGCGGACGTCCAGCTCCTCCTCGCGGGCGAAGCCGTAGGCCGCCGGGTCCGCCGCGTCCGGGTGGCCGGCGGGGACCTGCGTGATCGCCCCGCGCCCGCGCCTTATGAACGGCACCACCACGAAGCCGAGCATGACGAGCGCGATCAGGACCCAGAGAATCTCCATGTCACCAGCGAACCAGACCACGCCGACAATTGGCCAACCCGGTACCGGACCCTGTGGAAAACCCCGGCATCCGCCCCCGCCGCCGCCCGCCCCGCCCGCTCCGCGTCCGTCATCCGCACCGCACGCGCACTACCCTCGGTGCCCATGAGCGACAGGCACATCAGTCAGCACTTCGAGACACTCGCGATCCACGCGGGCAACACCGCCGACCCCCTGACGGGCGCGGTCGTCCCGCCGATCTACCAGGTGTCCACCTACAAGCAGGACGGCGTCGGCGGCCTGCGCGGCGGCTACGAGTACAGCCGCAGCGCCAATCCGACCAGGACCGCGCTGGAGGAGAACCTCGCCGCCCTGGAGGGCGGCCGCCGCGGCCTCGCGTTCGCGTCCGGACTGGCGGCCGAGGACTGCCTGTTGCGTACGCTGCTCAGCCCCGGCGACCACGTGGTGATCCCGAACGACGCGTACGGCGGCACGTTCCGCCTCTTCGCCAAGGTCGTCGCCCGCTGGGGCGTGGAGTGGTCGGTGGCCGACACCAGCGACCCGGCCGCCGTGCGGGCCGCCCTCACCCCGAAGACCAAGGCCGTCTGGGTGGAGACCCCCTCCAACCCGCTGCTCGGCATCACCGACATCGCCGCCGTGGCCCAGGTCGCCCGGGGCGCGGGCGCCCGGCTCGTCGTCGACAACACCTTCGCCACGCCGTACCTCCAGCAGCCGCTCGCGCTCGGCGCGGACGTCGTCGTGCACTCCCTGACCAAGTACATGGGCGGCCACTCCGACGTCGTCGGCGGTGCCCTGATCACCGGCGACGCGGAGCTGGGCGAGGAGCTCGCCTTCCACCAGAACGCGATGGGCGCGGTCGCAGGACCCTTCGACTCCTGGCTGGTGCTGCGCGGCACCAAGACGCTCTCGGTCCGCATGGACCGGCACAGCGAGAACGCCACGAAGGTCGCCGACATGCTCACCCGTCACGCGCGCGTGACGAGCGTCCTGTACCCGGGACTGCCCGACCACCCCGGTCACGAGGTCGCCGCCAAGCAGATGCGCGCCTTCGGCGGCATGGTCTCCTTCCGCGTGGAGGGCGGCGAGGAGGCGGCCGTCGAGGTCTGCAACCGGGCCAAGGTGTTCACGCTCGGCGAGTCCCTGGGCGGCGTCGAGTCGCTGATCGAGCACCCCGGGCGGATGACGCACGCGTCCGCGGCCGGTTCCGCGCTCGAGGTCCCCGCCGACCTGGTGCGCCTCTCCGTGGGCATCGAGAACGTCGACGACCTGCTCGAAGACCTCCAGCAGGCGCTCGGCCGGTAGGCCCCGGTCACCAGCCAGTGAGCGGTGGAGTCGTCTCCGACGGCGGCTCCACCCACGGACGGACCGTCAGCGCCCACACCACGAACGCCACGCTCCCCGCCAGCAACAGCAGCCACATCGCGCGGCGGACGAGCGTCCTGCGGCGCAGGATGCGGGCCCCGCGGCGGACCGCGTCCGCGTGGAGCTCGGGCGGTACGCGCGGCGCCGGCCGCTCCAGCATCCGCCGTACGGCCGCCTCCCGGCTCTTCCGGGTCACGACGGCACCGCCTCGACGCCGCCCACCGCGGGCGCCGGTCCCGGGGGCGGGCGCAGTACGGCGGTCATCGCGCGGTGGAGGACGGCCCGCACGCGCTCCGCGGACACACCGAGCAGAGCCGCCGTCTGTTCCTCGGCGACCCCCTCGTGCAGCCGCAGGACCAGGACCAGGCGTTCCTGCGGGGAGAGCCGGGCCAGTGGGCCCTCCAGGCGGGTGCGGGGGCGGAGCAGCCCGCCGCGCCGGTGCCAGGCGCTGTTCACGAAGCGGGTCGCCAGGTACCGGCGGGTGTGGGCGTAGGGGTCCGCGCCGTGCAGCCGGTCCCAGCTCGCGTACGTGTGGGCCAGCGCCAGGGTCAGCAGGCGCCGGGCGTGCGGGTTGGCCTCCGGCGGTTCGGCGGTGAGGAGGGTCGCGGTGTGCAGCAGGCGGGTGCCGGCGCCCGCGACGTACGCCTCGAACTCGTGGGCGCGGGGGTCGTCCTGGGACGTGTGCCGTTGTCGCAACCGCGCCTCCCCGTCGCTCCTGAGAGCCCTTGGCTCTCATATCAGGCCAGGGGGCGTCCCTCGGTCAAGAGATGTGCGCGTATGGACGAATTCCGGTTTTCTCGCCCCCGCCGCCCCTTCCCGTCCCGAAACCGGGGCTCCGCCCCGGACCCCGCTCCTCAAACTCCCCCAGAGGGGGTACCCCCGGAGGGGCTGAATCAGCCCCTCCGGAGAATCAGGAGTCCGCCCGGTCAGGGGCGGACATCCGAGCCGACAGCGCTCCGTTGAAGCGCGTCAGGAGTGCGCAGAACGCCTCGCGCTCCTCCGGGGCCCAGTCCTGCGTCAGCTCGGCCATCAACTGGCGCCGCGAGGCGCGCACTTCCTCCAGGCGCGTCTGTCCGCGCGGGGAGAGCTGGAGCACGACCGCGCGGCCGTCCTCGGGGTGCGAGGTCCGTTTGACCAGGCCGGTGTCCACGAGCGGGGCGACCTGCCGGGTGACCGTCGAGGAGTCGATGCCCATGCTCGCGGCGAGTGCCTTGACGCCCATGGGGCCTTCGTTGTCGAGGCGATTGAGCAGCAGGTACGCGGCGCGGTCCATCGAGTTGCGCACCTGGCCGACCCCGCCCAGACGCGTCTGTTCGGCACGGCGGGCGAACAGCGCCACCTCGTGCTGCAGCGTGTCGAGAAGACCGGTGTCGCCGACGGCCGTCAGGTCCGTCCTCATGTCCATCGACATATCAGGTGTTGTGGGCATGGCCGGGGGCTCACTTCGTGAAGGGCTGCTAATTGGGGGACAGGGTACGCGGCCGGACGTCGGCCCGTACCGGCGCTGCGCAAAGCCGAGTCCGCGGATTGGTCACCCCGGTCGCCGCCGGCGGCGAACTGCGATGCTGGAGTCATGAGCCACAGCACGGCCGGATCCCTGCGGGCCGTCACTCTCGACGATGTGCGCGGCGCCCGGAAGATGCTCTCGGGCGTGGCACGGACGACCGCGCTGGAGGGCAGCAGGTACCTGTCCCGGCGGGTGGGCGCACCGGTGCACCTGAAGTGCGAGAACCTGCAGCGGACGGGGTCGTTCAAGCTGCGCGGCGCGTACGTCCGGATCGCCGGGCTGCTGCCCGAGGAGCGGGCCGCCGGCGTCGTCGCGGCGAGCGCCGGCAACCACGCGCAGGGCGTCGCGCTGGCGTCGTCGCTGCTCGGGGTGCGGTCCACGGTCTTCATGCCGAAGGGCGCCCCGCTGCCGAAGATCAGCGCGACCCGGGAGTACGGCGCCGAGGTGCGCCTGGAGGGCCAGGTGGTCGACGAGACGCTGGCCGCGGCGATGGAGTACGCCCACCGGACGGGCGCCGTGTTCATCCACCCCTTCGACCACCCGGATGTCATCGCGGGCCAGGGCACGGTGGGCCTGGAGATCCTGGACCAGTGCCCCGAGGTGCGCACGATCGTCGTCGGGGTCGGTGGGGGCGGGCTGGCCGCCGGGATCGCGGTCGCGGTGAAGGAGCTGCGGCCCGATGTGCGGATCGTCGGCGTGCAGGCGGCGGGCGCGGCGGCGTATCCGCCCTCGCTGGCGGCCGGGCGTCCGGTGGCGGTGCGCGACCCGGTGACGATGGCCGACGGGATCAAGGTGGGGCGGCCCGGTGACGTGCCGTTCGGGATCGTCGGCGAGCTGGTGGACGAGGTGTGCACGGTCACCGAGGACGAGCTGTCGGCCGCGCTGCTGCTCTGCCTGGAGCGGGCCAAGCTGGTCGTCGAGCCGGCCGGGGCGAGTCCGGTCGCGGCGCTGCTGAGCCGGCCCGGTGCCTTCGAGGGGCCGGTCGTCGCGGTGCTGTCCGGCGGCAACGTGGACCCGGTGCTGATGGAGCGGGTGCTGCGGCACGGCATGGCCGCGCAGGGCCGCTACCTGGCCGTACGGCTGCGCCTGACGGACCGGCCGGGCGCGCTCGCCTCGCTTCTGGGGGCGTTGTCAGTGGCGGACGCCAACGTCCTCGACGTGAGCCATGTACGGACCGACCCACGGCTCGGGCTCACGGAGGCGGAGGTCGAGCTGCACCTGGAGACCAAGGGCCCGGAGCACTGCGCGGAGGTCAACAGGGCTCTGAGCGAGGCGGGTTACACGGTCATGGGCTGACGCCCGGCGGGGTGTCACTCCTTCGGGTGACTCCATTGTGAGACGCGATACATCGCGTTATTGTGTGTCCTGCCGCCGGGTGGCCGCCGTCCGTCCCGCCGCCCGCGCCCGGCGAAAAATCCGAGCACACCACAGCGCGCAAACCTAGGCTTTCCGAAGAATCACGATGACGTGGAGACTCATATGCCAGGCGCCATCTATGCCGAAGGTCTGGTCAAGACCTTCGGGAACGTAAGGGCACTGGACGGCGTCGACCTGGAGGTCCCCGAGGGCACCGTCCTGGGCCTGCTCGGGCCCAACGGCGCGGGGAAGACCACCACCGTCCGCTGCCTGACCACCCTGCTGCGGCCCGACAGCGGCAAGGCGGTCGTCGCCGGCCTCGACGTGCTGAAACAGCCCGACGCCGTACGCCGCTCCATCGGCCTGTCCGGCCAGTTCGCCGCCGTCGACGAGTACCTGACCGGCCGCGAGAACCTGCGGATGGTCGGACAGCTCTACCAGTTGAAGGCGAAGGCGGCGAAGGCCCGCGCGGACGAACTGCTGGAGCAGTTCCACCTCGCGGACGCCGCCGACCGCACCGCCAAGACCTACTCCGGGGGCATGCGCCGCCGCCTCGACCTCGCCGCCGCCCTGGTCGTCTCACCGCCCGTGATGTTCATGGACGAGCCGACCACCGGCCTCGACCCACGCAATCGCCAGCAGTTGTGGGAGGTGATCAAACAGCTCGTCTCCGACGGTACGACCCTGCTGCTCACCACCCAGTACCTGGAGGAGGCCGACCACCTCGCGCACGACATCGCGGTCGTCGACCACGGCAAGGTCATCGCCCAGGGGACCTCCGACCAGCTCAAGGCCCGCACCGGCGGCGAACGCGTCGAGGTCGTGGTGCACGAACGCGAGCACATCCGGTCGGCGTCCGCCCTCCTCGACAAGTACAGCCTGCGCGGCGCCGGCCAGGGCGACACCACGGTCGAGGACCACATGCGCAAGATCACCACACCGGTCTCCGGCGGCGCCAAGCTCCTCGCCGAGATCATCCGTGACCTCGACACCGAAGGCATCGAGATCGACGACATCGGCCTGCGCCGCCCCACCCTCGACGACGTCTTCCTCTCCCTCACCGGCCACGTCGCGGAGGCCAAGGACGACGAGGACACCAAGGAGACCGCGAAATGAGCGCCGTCACCGACACCGTCCGGATCACGGCCCCCGGCAACCCCATCGGCCGGTCGATCCGGGACTCCCTGGTCGTCGCCCGCAGGAATCTGATCCGCATGGCCCGGATTCCCGAGATGCTCATCTTCGGGCTGTTCCAGCCCATCATGTTCGTGGTGCTGTTCACCTACGTGTTCGGCGGCTCGATCCAGGTCGGCTCGTCCAGCTCCACCCAGGCCTACCGCGAGTTCCTGATGGCCGGCATCTTCGCCCAGACCGTCACGTTCGCCACGGCGGGAGCGGGGGCGGGCATCGCCGACGACATGCACAAGGGACTCATCGACCGCTTCCGCTCCCTGCCGATGTCACGGGGCGCGGTGCTGACCGGCCGCACCATGGCCGACCTGGTGCAGACGGCGCTCACCCTCGTCGTGCTGGCGGTCGTCGCCGTGCTCGTCGGCTGGCGCACGCACGAGAATTTCGGCAAGGTGCTCGTCGGATTCGGCCTGCTCCTGCTGCTGGGGTACGCGTTCTCCTGGATCGGCGCACTCATCGGCCTGTCCGTGCGCACTCCCGAAGCGGCGACCTCGGGCGGCTTGATCTGGCTGTTTCCGCTGACGTTCATCTCGAACGCGTTCGTGGACGCGAACCAGATGCCGTCCTTCCTCCGGCACATCGCGGAGTGGAACCCGTTCAGCGCCACCGTGCAGGCATGCCGTGAGATGTTCGGCAACCTTCCCCCGGGCTTCCGGACACCCGACGCGTGGCCCATGCAGCACCCCGTCTGGGCCTCGTTGATCTGGTCGGTCCTGATCATCGCGTTCTTCCGGACGCTCGCCGTGCGCAAGTACCGCTCGGCGGCATGACGAAGCCCCCGGCACCGCAAGGGTGCCGGGGGCCCGTCGGGGACTCGCGGGGGCCGGTCAGCCGTTGTACGGCTTCGCCTCCAGGATCTTCACCGAGGCCTTCTTGCCGTTCGGCAGCTCGTACTCCGCGTCCTCACCGACCTTGTGGCCGATGACGCCCGAGCCGAGCGGGGACTGCGGCGAGTAGGTCTCGATGTCGGCGCTCGCGTACTCGCGGGAGGCGAGCAGGAAGGACAGCGTGTCGTCCTCGTCGCCGTCGAAGGCGATGGTCACGACCATGCCGGGCGCCACCACGCCGTCGGCCGCCGGGGCCTCGCCGACCTTGGCGTTCTCGAGGAGCTGGGTCAGCTGGCGCACACGGAGCTCCTGCTTGCCCTGCTCCTCCTTGGCCGCGTGGTACCCGCCGTTCTCCCGCAGGTCGCCCTCCTCGCGCGCGGCGGCGATCTTCGCGGCGATCTCCGTGCGCGCGGGACCAGTAAGGTACGCAAGCTCGTCCTTGAGCTTGTTGTACGCCTCCTGGGTCAGCCAGGTGACGTTCTCGCTGGTCTGGGTCACAGGTGCTCCTCGTAGGTACTGGGAATACAAAGCATCGCCCTACCCAGAAGGATGTTCCTCCAGGGATGGGCGAAACCACGAGCCTAACAATTGAGTGCCCGCAGGGGGAGGACATAAGCCACCTGACTCATATCAGCGCAGGTCAGTGGCCGGGTATTCCCCGCTGTGTCAGTTCGTGTGGCAGCCGATGAGCTCGGCCGAGGTGCCCTGGGAGGTGGTGCGGAGTGTGACGACCTGGTCGACGCGCGTGGCGTCCTCGCCGAAACGGAAGTCGGCGCGGCCCACCTCGGTGCCGTCCTCGGACTGGGAGCGGACCGTGCAGTAGCCGGCGACACCCGCGTCCTTGTGCACCTCCAGGTGCACCTTCACGGAGTCCTCGGAGGTGTCGAAACCGATCACCTCGGCGCTGATCTCGTTCTGGGCGACGTAGTGGTAGCCGAACCAGCCGATCAGCCCGAGCATCAGCACCGCCAGCACGGCGCCGACGACCTTGAGCGTGCGGTCGGCACGCTCGTCCGAGGAGCGGCCGTAACGGCCCTCGGGCAGCCGCGTGCTCGACGTACTCATGATCGTCTCCTCGGCAGGAAGGGACCGTTGTCCCCGGGCGGGCCCCGGAGCGCGGACTCCGGAATTTTTCGTCCCCCGATTCGGTCACTATAGAAGCCTGCGACCGGGCCGCCGCACTGAGGGCGCCTACCGACTTGAGGATTGAGTCTTGACTGACCAGCTGCGACTGATGGCCGTGCACGCCCACCCCGACGACGAGTCGAGCAAGGGCGCGGCCACCATGGCGAAGTACGTGTCCGAGGGGGTGGACGTGCTGGTGGTGACCTGCACGGGCGGGGAGCGCGGCTCCATCCTCAACCCGAAACTGCAGGGCGACGCGTACATCGAGGAGCACATCCACGAGGTGCGCAAGAAGGAGATGGACGAGGCCCGCGAGATCCTCGGGGTCAAGCAGGAGTGGCTGGGCTTCGTCGACTCCGGGCTGCCCGAGGGCGACCCGCTGCCGCCGCTGCCGGAGGGCTGCTTCGCCCTGGAGGACGTCGACAAGGCGGCCGGTGAGCTGGTGCGGAAGATCCGCTCCTTCCGTCCCCAGGTGATCACCACCTATGACGAGAACGGCGGCTACCCGCACCCCGACCACATCATGACCCACAAGATCACGATGGTGGCGTTCGAGGGGGCGGCGGACACCGCGAAGTACCCGGAGGGCGAGTACGGCCCGGCGTACCAGCCGCTGAAGGTGTACTACAACCAGGGGTTCAACCGTCCCCGCACCGAGGCGCTGCACCAGGCGATGCTGGACCGCGGCCTGGAGTCGCCGTACGGGGACTGGCTGAAGCGCTGGAGCGAGTTCGAGCGCAAGGAGCGCACGCTCACCACGCACGTGCCGTGCGCCGACTTCTTCGAGATCCGCGACAAGGCGCTGATCGCGCACGCGACGCAGATCGACCCCGACGGGGGCTGGTTCCGGGTGCCGATGGACCTCCAGCGGGAGGTCTGGCCGACGGAGGAGTACGAGCTGGCGAAGTCCCTCGTCGATACCTCCCTCCCCGAGGACGACCTCTTCGCGGGCATCCGGGACAATGCCTGACATGAGCGCAAGCGCAAGCCTGGCAATGACCCACCTGGTGCCTCTGGCCAAGGAACTCGACGAGGACAAGGTGACCCCCGGTGTTCTCGGGTTCGTCGTGTTCGCGGTGATGGCTCTGGCGGTGTGGGCCCTGATGAAGTCCATGAACCGCCACATGGGCCGCGTCGACTTCACCGAGTCCGAGGAGTCCGGGGCGGAGAGGTCCGGGGCGACGGCCGCCGCCGAGAAGCGGGGCTGAGCAGGTACGGCCCTCCGCATCCGCTGGAGGGCCGCACAGCCGTGTGATCCGGGCACCCGGTGCCGGGGCGGGTGACGCAGCCCGGCGCCGGCGGGGTGAGGTCGCGCCCCCTTGTGCCGCCCTGGGGGACCTCCCAGGCCCTTGAGGCACTGGGGGAGACACGACTGCCCGCGGAAGCGGTGGCAGTGGTGTGACTGCCCGCGGGAGCGGGTCACGCCTTCTCGTCCACCGGTACGCCCATCACCTCCCGGGCGTGGCGGCCGGGGACCATGCCCAGGTGCCAGGCCTGCCAGCCCGCCTCCAGGCTGACGCCCCGCTCCAGGAGGAGCTGGTACGCCTCCACGCAGTCGGCCAGTTTCCCGTCGCGCGAGGCGTGGCCGGCCCGGCCCAGCCGGGACAGCTCCTCCTGCGCCACCGCCGTACCGACCTCCGTACCGCCCGGCGCCGCGTACGGCAGCAGCGTGCAGCGCAGGAAGCGCGCCCAGTCCTCGCCGCGCCGGTCGCCGTACGACACGAACAGCGACACCGCCTCGTCGCACAGCGCCAGCGCCTGCTGCGTGCGCGCGTTGCCCGCGTCGACGACCGCCAGCTCCAGGCAGGACCACGCCTCCCCGTGCGCCACCCCGATGCGCTGGAAGTCGGCGCGCGCGTCCACCAGGAGCTGCCGGGCGAACCCGGAGTTGCGCAGCGACCCCGTCCGGGCCGCCCGCTGGTCCCGGGTCACCCGCGCCGAGTGGTGCCGGGCGCAGGCCAGGCCGTACACGTCCCGCATCCGGGAGAACATCGTGCGGGCGCGTTCCAGCTCCCGCACCGCCCGGTCCAGGTCACCGGTCTCCTCCAGCGCCTGGCCCAGGTAGTACAGCGTCCACGCCTCGCCCCGCGCGTCCTCGTTGTCCCGGTGCCGGGCGGCGGCCCGGCGCAGGTCCTCCACCGCCGGTGAGGCGTCCCCGTCGACCAGCCGGGCCCGCGCCAGCTCGGTCAGCGCCCACGCCTCACCGCGGGCGTCACGGGTCCGGCCGTACAGCTCCAGGGCGGTGCGCAGCTCGGCCTCGGCGCGCGGCACGTCGTCCGTCCGCAGGTGCAGCTGCCCGAGCTGGAAGTGCGCCCACGCCTGCCCGTGCACCGACTCGCCCGCGCGGTGCAGCACCAGCGACTCGGTGAGCAGCTCCAGCGCCTCGGCCAGCCGCGCCCGGTCCCGCTCCACCGCCGCCAGCGCGTGCATCGTCCAGGCGCGGTCGGTGGCCAGCCCGGGCGCGGCCTGCAGCTCCAGCGCCTCCCGCAGCCTCGCCGACGCCTCCGTCAGGTTGCCCTGGTGGTGCAGGGTGATGCCCAGCGAGGTCAGCGCCCGCGCCGCGCCCGCGTCGTGCCGCGACTCCCGGTACAGGTCCACCACCGACGTCAGCGTGGTCCGCGCCGTGTCCAGCTCGCCCAGCTGCCGTGCCGCGATACCGGTGCGCCACTGCACGGAGCGCACCAGCAGCCCCTCGTCCACGGCCTGCGCCAGCTCGTTGATCTCACCCAGCCGGTACAGGTCGCCGCGCAGCAGGCAGTAGTCGCACAGCGCGCCGAGCAGGTTCAGCACCACCCGCCGGTCCACGCCCTCCGCGTGCCGCAGCGCCGCCGTGATGAAGCTCGACTCGTCGTCCAGCCAGCGCAGCGCCTCGTCCAGCGAGGTGAAGCCGTACGGGCTGAAACGGTCGGAGCGGGTCGACATGTTGCCGTCGACCAGCCGCAGCACCGAGTCGGCCAGCTCGGCGTAGTTCACGATCAGCCGCTCCTGCGCGGCCGCGCGCTCGGCGGGTTCCTCCTCGTCGAGGAGCCGGGCGAGGGCGAAGGCGCGGACGAGGTCGTGCAGCCGGTAGCGGCTGTGCCGTACGCGGTCGATCAGACCGGCGCGGTGCAGCGCGACCAGGTGCCGGGACGCCTCGGCCTCGTCGGTGGAGAGGAGGGCCGCCGCCGCGGCGGCGCCCAGGGAGGCCCGGCCGGCCAGGGCGAGCCGCCGCAGCAGCCGCCGCAGGGTCTCCGGCTGGTCGGTGTAGCGCAGCCACAGCGCCCGCTCGACCGGCTCGACGGGCCCGTACGCGTCCAGGCCGGCGGCGAGCGCGAGGGGAGAGCGGGGGCCCAGAGCCGCACCGGCCATCCGCAGCGCCAGCGGCAGGCCCCCGCACAGCTCCCGCACCCGCTCGGCGGAATCGGCGTCGTAGGGCCCCGAGGAGTCCTGCGCGGCGGCCGCGAGCAGCTCCTCCGCACCGGCCGCGTCCAGCGGCTCCACCGGGAGCTGATGGACCCGGGCCGGCAGATCGTCCGGCAGCCCGAGCGGCGCGCGGGAGGTGACCAGGACCAGGCTGTCGGACCGTTCCGGTATCAGTGTGCGCACCTGCTGCGGATCGGAGGCGTCGTCCAGCACCACCGTCACCGGCATCCCGGTCAGATGCTGGTGGTACAGCTCGCTCAGCCGCCTGACCTGCTGGTCGGGGGAGGACCGCTCACGGAACAGCAGCTGCTCGCGGGGCGCCCCGAGCCGGTTCAGCAGGTGCAGCAGCGCGTCCCGGGTGGACAGCGGGGGCTCGCCGGGGCTGTCGCCGCGCAGGTCGACGACGCAGGCGCCGCGGAAGTGGTCCTTCAGGTCGTGCGCGGCGCGCACCGCGAGCGTCGTACGGCCGCTGCCGGACGCCCCGTGCAGCACGACCACCGTCGGCCGGGTCTCCGTGGTCGCGCGGGCCGCCCGCACCCACTGCCGGATGCGCTCCATCTCCCGCCGCCGTCCCGCGAACGGGCCCAGCGGCTCCGGGAGCTGCCCGAACGACTGCTCCAGCACGCTCCGCCCGCGGGCGGCCGCGCTCTTGTCGGTGCCGCGCAGCCGGGGCCCCGCCTGCTTCGGCCCGGTGGACGCGGCCAGCACCCGCTGCTGGTCCAGGAACGGGCGGATCCCCCGTACCTCCAGTGCCGTCAGCCACTGCAGCCGCAACTGCTGCGGCCCGCCCGGCTGGCCCACCGCGCCGGCCCGGTGGTGTGCGGCGGGCAGATGCGTGCCGGCCACCTTCACCACCGTCGCCGCCGCGCCGGCGACCCCGACGGTCACGCCCGCGCCCAGCGCCGTCCCGGTGCCCGTCCCGAGCGCCATGTCGGCGACCACGGCCGCGATCCCCGCGACCCCGGCCACCAGCAGCGGGGTCCCGGTGCCCTCGCGGGCGTAACGCTGCCGGAAGGTGAGCTGTCCGGCCTCCGCCTCGTCCAGGGCGCGGGTGTACGCCTCGTACTCCTCGGCCGCCGCCCGCGCCATCGTGTCCAGTGCCCCGCGCGCCCGCGCGAGCAGCACCTTGCCGTCGGTGCGCCCGCCCGACCGGCGCACCTCCTCCTCCACGGCCCGCGCCAACAGCCGCTCGGCGTCCGCCCGTTGAGCGTCCCGCATCCGCTGTCCCCCTCCGGTGGCGTCGGCCGGTCCCGGCCGCGTTCCCCGGCCACAAGTGTGGCGTGCGGGGGCCGTCGTGGGGAGAGGGCCGGATCCTCCCGGCTGTGTGCTGCCGGGCTCCGGGGCGGGTACTGCGGCAGGATGGACACCATGCCGAACCGACTGGCCCATGAGACCTCCCCTTACCTGCTGCAGCACGCCGACAACCCGGTCGACTGGTGGCCGTGGTCCCCGGAGGCGTTCGAGGAGGCGCGGCGGCGGCAGGTGCCGGTGCTGCTGAGCGTCGGCTACTCGAGCTGCCACTGGTGCCATGTGATGGCGCACGAGTCCTTCGAGGACCGGGCCACCGCCGACGAGATGAACGCGCACTTCGTCAGCGTCAAGGTGGACCGCGAGGAGCGCCCGGACGTCGACGCCGTCTACATGGAGGCGGTGCAGGCGGCGACCGGGCAGGGCGGCTGGCCCATGACCGTGTTCCTCACCCCGGACGCGGAGCCGTTCTACTTCGGTACGTACTTCCCGCCCGCCCCCCGGCACGGCATGCCCTCCTTCCGGCAGGTGCTCCAGGGCGTCCACCAGGCGTGGGACGAGCGGCGCGGCGAGGTCGACGAGGTGGCCGGGAAGATCGCCCGGGATCTGGCGGGGCGGGAGCTGTCCTACGGCGACGACCAGGTGCCCGGCGAGCAGGAGCTCTCCCAGGCGCTGCTCGGGCTGACCAGGGAGTACGACCCGCAGCGGGGCGGGTTCGGCGGGGCGCCGAAGTTCCCGCCGTCCATGGTGCTGGAGTTCCTGCTGCGCCACCACGCCCGCACCGGCGCCGAGGGCGCGCTGCAGATGGCGGCGGACACCTGCGAGCGCATGGCGCGCGGCGGGATCTACGACCAGCTCGGCGGCGGCTTCGCCCGGTACTCCGTCGACCGCGACTGGATCGTGCCGCACTTCGAGAAGATGCTCTACGACAACGCCCTGCTGTGCCGGGTCTACGCCCATCTGTGGCGGGCCACCGGTTCGGAGCTCGCCCGCCGGGTCGCGCTGGAGACCGCCGACTTCATGGTCCGCGAACTGCGCACTTCCGAGGGCGGGTTCGCGTCCGCGCTGGACGCCGACAGTGACGACGGCACGGGGCGCCATGTCGAGGGTGCGTACTACGTCTGGACGCCCGCGCGGTTGCGTGAGGTCCTCGGGGACGAGGACGCGGAACTCGCCGCGCGGTACTTCGGGGTGACCGTGGAGGGCACCTTCGAGGAGGGCGCCTCGGTGCTGCAACTCCCGCAGCGCGAGGAGGTGTTCGACGCCGGGCGGATCGACGGCATCAGGGAGCGGCTGTTCGCGGCGCGCTCCGCCCGGCCCGCGCCCGGCCGGGACGACAAGGTGGTCGCCGCCTGGAACGGCCTCGCGATCGCCGCGCTCGCCGAGACCGGCGCCTACTTCGGCCGGCCGGACCTCGTCGAGGCCGCCGTCGCCGCCGGTGACCTGCTGGTCCGGCTGCACCTGGACGACCGGGCCCGCATCGCCCGCACCAGCAAGGACGGCCGCGCCGGGGCCAACGCGGGGGTGCTGGAGGACTACGCCGATGTCGCCGAGGGCTTCCTGGCGCTGGCGTCGGTGACCGGCGAGGGTGTCTGGCTGGAGTTCGCCGGGCTGCTCCTCGATCATGTCCTGGCCCGCTTCACCGACCCCGGATCGGGCGCCCTGTACGACACGGCGTCCGACGCGGAGCGCCTCATCCGGCGTCCGCAGGACCCGACCGACAACGCCGCCCCGTCCGGCTGGACCGCTGCCGCGGGCGCCCTGCTGGGTTATGCCGCGCACACCGGTTCCGAGCCGCACCGCACCGCCGCCGAACGGGCGCTGGGCGTGGTGAAGGCGCTCGGCCCGCGCGTCCCGCGGTTCATCGGGTGGGGGCTCGCGGTCGCCGAGGCCGCACTGGACGGGCCGCGGGAGGTCGCGGTGGTCGGCCCGGCGCTCGACGACCCGGCCACGGCCGCCCTGCACCGCACGGCGCTCCTGGGTTCCGCGCCCGGCGCGGTGGTCGCCGCCGGCACCCCGGAGAGCGACGAGTTCCCGCTGCTCGCCGACCGTCCGCTGGTCCAGGGCGGACCGGCGGCCTACGTCTGCCGCAACTTCACCTGCGACGCGCCGACGACCGACGCCGGCCGGCTGCGGGCGGCGCTGGGCGGCTGAACCGACGCCGTACCGGCGGTCATGCCGGTGCCGTACCGGTCGCCCGCCGTACCGACCGTCATGCCGGCGCCGTACCGGCTGCCCGTCGGTTCAGCCGTCCGCCGCCCGCAGCCCTCGGCGAGAACCGCGACGGTCCAGCCCGCAGCAGGACAGGAACGGCCCGACGGTGCGCCGAGCACCCTCGCGAGGGCGCTCGGCCGCGCCGGGCCTGCGGTTCTCCGCGCCCCGGTTCCGCGGGTCCGCGCCCTGGGCCTGTGGTTTCCCGCGCCTTGGGTCTGTGGTTCTCCGTGCTTTGGGTCCGTGGGTCCGCGCCCCGGTTCCGTGGGGCCGCGCTCCTGGCCTGTGGTTCCCCCCGCTCCGGGCCCGGGGTTTCCCGCGCCCCGGGCCCGTGGTCCCCGCGGCGTTACCGCGTCAGCCCCGCTCGGCCCGCGACGCGACCGCCCGCTCCACGATCGCGACCAGTTGCTCGTGGTGCGCCCCCTTCCAGTACGCGCGGCCGCACTCCGCGCACTGGGCGAACACGTCGTACGTGCGGTGCGTCCCGCTCCTCAACTGGTCGGCGACCTCGTCCTTGGTGACCTGCCGCAGCAGCCCGTTGCAGGCGGTGCACCGGCTCCACGGCCGCAGCTCGGGACGGAACCGGTCGAGCACGTACGTGAGTTGCTCCTCGGGCCGGGTGCTGTACACGAACGCCCCCGCCCACAGTTCCCGCCGCCGCAGCAGCCCCCGGTCCCGGCTGAGCATCACCCGCCGCTCCGCCGCCGACCGCGCGGCCAGCGCCGGATCGCCGATGTCCGTCGACTCGTACGCCGTGTCCACGCCCAGCAGCCGCAGCCGGCGCGCCAGCGTGCCGAGGTGTACGTCGAGCAGGAAGCGCAGGGGAGCGCCCGGCACCCGCTGGGGGTGTGCGACGGCCCGCACCGTCACCGACTCGCCCGCGGCCGGCACATGGCCGGCCGGCACCTCGCGGCCGTCCACGAGCAGCGCGCCGACCTCGGTCAGCGGGACTCCGAGGGACTCGACGACGTGGCCGAGGGTGGAGACGCCGTCGGTGGCGGCCTTCGTGGCACCGGTGGGCCGTGCCCTGGGGACGAAGAGCAGCAGTTCGGGGGCGAACTCGACGTGGATCTCGGGACCGTTCACCCGGTCAGGATGCCATGGCGCGGGGGCGCGGCCTCAGGTTTTCCCGGCGGCGGACAGACCGTTCTCGAGGACGTCCAGGGCGCGGTCGACCAGGTCGGCCAGGTCGTCGCGGTGGTCGTGCTCGGCCCAGTACTGGGAGGTTTCCATCAGGCCGCCGGTCAGCGACATCGACAGGACCCGCACCTCCAGGCCGTCGGGGTCGAGGCCGGTGCGCCCGGCGATGACGCGGGCGAGCATGCGGCCGGTGGCCGACATGCTCTCCAGCATCCGGGAGCGCACCGCGGGGACCTCGGCCAGCAGCTGTGTCCGCAGCCGGGTCACCTCGCGTTCCTCGCCGACCCCGAGCGCGATGGCCTTGCGCATGACGTGCCGCAGGGAGACCGCCCACGGTTCGTCGGCGGGCCGGGCCGAGAACTCCTCCATGAGGACCGTGTCGTACTCGTCCGTGAGGACGATGTCCTCCTTGGTCGGGAAGTAGCGGAAGACGGTCGACGGCGACACCTCGGCGCGGTCGGCGATCTGCTCGATCGTCGTGGCGTCGTATCCCTGCTCCCGGATCAGCCCGTAGGCCGCGGTGCGGATCGCCTCACGGGTTTTGATCTTCTTCCGCTCCCGCAGGCCCGGCTGCGGGCGGTCGGCGGGGGAGAGGGGGGAGCGTGCGGCCGTCATGCGGATCATTGTCGGGCATCCGTGGGGGGCGTGGCCACGGCCGGTGCGGTGTCCGCTTGTGCCGCCGGCCGGCCGGCCGGCAGGAGCGAGGCCGCCGACAGGGCGGTGACCAGCGCGGCGACGCCGCACACCAGCAGGACGACGCCCATGCCGTGCGCGTACGCGCCGTTCGCGGAGACGGCCAGGTCGGCCGCGCCCGTCCGGTCGGCGACGAGGTGCGCCGCGACCACGGACTCCCCGGCGGTGTCGGCGGCGCCGGGGGGCAGCCCGGTGACGTCGAGCCGGTCGCGGTAGGCGGCGGTGAGCAGGCTGCCCAGCAGGGCGATGCCGATCGCGCCGCCGACCTGGCGCAGCGTCATCAGCAGCCCGGAGCCGCTGCCCGCCCGGTCGGCGGGGAGCGCGGCGAGGGCGCCGTCCATCGCCGGGATCATCGAGAAGCCGAAGCCGATGCCGGTGACCGACAGCCACAGCGCGGTGAAGCCGTAGCCGGAGTCCACCGTCGTACGGCTGCCGAGGACCGCGGCGAAGGCGAGGACCGCCAGGCCCGCGCTCACCACGGTCCGGGGCCCGAACCGGGCGACCAGCGGTTGCGCGGCCCGCGCGGCGACGAGCAGACCGCCCATCATCGGCAGCAGCCGCAGCCCCGTGCCGAAGGCGTCGTGGCCGAGGACGGCCTGGAGGTACGGCGGCAGCACGAACAGCAGGCCCGAGAGCACGAAGGTCACCAGGGTCGCGACGACGCTGTTCAGCAGGAAGCCGCGATGGCCGAGCAGCGTCATGTCCAGCATGGGGCGTACGGCCCGCCGTTCGCGCCGCACCAGAGCGGCGATCAGCAGCAGGGACGCCGCGATCGGGACCAGGACGCGGACGTCGCCCCAGCCGCGTACGGGTGCCTCGATGATCGCGTAGACGAGGGCGCCCAGCCCGGTCGCGGTGAGCGCGGTGGAGACGGTGTCGATCCTGGGGGAGGCCGGGTCGCGCGTCTCGGGGAGCAGGAGGAGGCAGGCGACGACGCCGAGGCCGGCCATCGGCACGTTGATCAGGAAGACCGAGCCCCACCAGAAGTGGTCCAGCAGCCAGCCGCCGATGACCGGGCCGAGCGGCATGCCGAGGGCGGAGGCGGCCGAGATGGCGCCGACGGCCTTGGCGCGTTCGTCCGGTCCGAAGAGCGAGGGCAGTACGGAGAGGGCCAGCGGCATCACCAGGGCGCCGCCGATCCCCATCACCGCGCGGGCCGCGACGACGGTGTCCACGTCCCCGGCCAGGGCGCCGGCCACCGATCCGGCGAGGAAGACCAGCAGCCCGGTCACCAGCATCCGCCGCCGGCCGAACCGGTCGCCGAGCAGTCCGGCGGGGAGCATCAGCGCCGCGAAGACGACGATGTACGCGTCCGCCATCCACTGTTGTTCGCCGGTGGTGGCGCCGAGTTCCGCGGCCATCGTCGGCAGCGCGACGTTGAGGATCGTCAGGTCGAAGCCGAGCACGAGCATGCTCGCGACCAGCGCGCCGAGGGCCCACCAGCGGCGGGGGTCGGGACGCCCGTCGTTCGATTGATTGACAGTAGCCATGATTTGAAAGTAACTCTCAAATCATGGCTACTGTCAATCGATGGTCCGTGTCCGGACTTCGGGCATGCGAGAACGGCCCCGGCTCGTCGAGCCGGGGCCGTTCAGGGGTTCAGGGGTCCTGGGGGGACCGTTACGCGTGCTGGTAGGCCACCAGGGAGATGCCGATGTAGTGGGCGATGAAGGCGGCCAGGGTGAGGGAGTGGAAGACCTCGTGGAAGCCGAACCAGCGCGGTGACGGGTTGGGCTTCTTGAGACCGTAGATCACTCCGCCCACGCTGTAGAGCAGCCCGCCGACGACCACCAGGACGAGTACGGCGATGCCGCCCGTGCGCATGAAGTCCGGCAGGAAGAAGACGGCCGCCCAGCCCATCGCGATGTAGCAGGGCGTGTAGAGCCAGCGGGGGGCGCCGACCCAGAAGACCCGGAAGACGATCCCGGCCGCCGCGGCGGCCCAGATGCCCCACAGCAGCCACCGCCCCTTGGAGTCCGGCAGCAGCAGGATGGTCAGCGGGGTGTAGGTGCCCGCGATGATCAGGAAGATGTTGGCGTGGTCGAGGCGGCGCAGCACCCCGTCCATGCGGGGGCTCCAGTTGCCCCGGTGGTACAGCGCGCTCACGCCGAAGAGCAGGCAGGCCGTGAGGGCGTACACCCCGCAGGCGAGGCGTCCGCGGGCAGAGTCGGCGAAGGCGGTGAGCGCCAGTCCGGCGACCAGGGCGGCGGGGAACATGCCCAGGTGCAGCCAGCCGCGGAGCTTGGGCTTGACCGGATGCGGGAGGGAGGTCGCCACCGGACCGCGGCCGTCGGCCGGCGGGTCCGTGGGCGCGTCGGGGGCGAACGCAGTCATGTCTCGCATCGTACCTACGGAACCGTAAGTTATGCCTCCCGGCGGCCGATTGGGGCCGTCGAGTGGTCATCATCTCACGCCGCCCGGCCGGGGCGGTCACGCAAAGAAATCGTCAGGTGTACCCAACGTGCGCGTAAAGGCCCATGAAAACCGTGGCCATCGTCACGTTGCTCACCTGTGCGGCCCTCTGGACAGATGGGCGCTCCCGTCGGATGATCAAATGAGTGCGGTCGACACCGGATGAGCGCGCAGCGCACCACCGTGCAGCATCCGGGTCGCAGCCCCCACGGGGCCTCCCAACAAAAAACCCTCATCTAGGAGCAAACGTGGCGCGCGACATCGCGGAACCCGGCGTCCCCACCACCCACCAGGGACTGATCTCCTGGGTCGACGAGATCGCAGAGCTGACCCAGCCGGACAACGTGGTCTGGTGCGACGGTTCGGAGGCCGAGTACGAGCGCCTGTGCGAGGAGCTCGTGGCCAAGGGCACGTTCAGGAAACTCGACCCGGTCAAGCGCCCCAACTCCTACTACGCGGCCTCCGACCCCACCGACGTCGCCCGCGTCGAGGACCGGACCTTCATCTGCTCCGAGAAGGAGGAGGACGCCGGCCCGACCAACCACTGGAAGGCCCCCGCCGAGATGCGGGAGATCTTCCAGGGCGAGAAGGGCGTCTTCCGCGGCTCCATGCGCGGCCGCACCCTGTACGTCGTGCCCTTCTGCATGGGCCCGCTCGGCTCGCCGCTGTCCGCCATCGGCGTCGAGATCACCGACTCGGCGTACGTCGCCGTCTCCATGCGCACCATGACCCGGATGGGCCGCCCGGTCCTGGACGAACTCGGCTCCGACGGCTTCTTCGTCAAGGCCGTGCACTCCGTCGGCGCCCCGCTGGAGCCCGGCCAGGAGGACGTCCCCTGGCCCTGCAACAGCACCAAGTACATCTCCCACTTCCCCGAGGACCGCGAGATCTGGTCCTACGGCTCCGGCTACGGCGGCAACGCCCTGCTCGGCAAGAAGTGCTACGCCCTGCGCATCGCCTCCGTCATGGCCCGCGACGAGGGCTGGCTGGCCGAGCACATGCTCATCCTGAAGCTCACCCCGCCCACCGGCGAGTCCAAGTACGTCGCCGCCGCCTTCCCGTCCGCCTGCGGCAAGACCAACCTCGCCATGCTGGAGCCCACGGTCTCCGGCTGGACGGTCGAGACGATCGGCGACGACATCGCCTGGATGCGCTTCGGCGAGGACGGCCGCCTGTACGCCATCAACCCCGAGGCCGGTTTCTTCGGCGTCGCCCCCGGTACGGGTGAGCACACCAACGCCAACGCCATGAAGACCCTGTGGGGCAACTCCGTCTTCACCAACGTCGCCCTCACCGACGACGGCGACGTGTGGTGGGAGGGCATGACCGAGGAGACCCCCACCCACCTCACCGACTGGAGGGGCAACGACTGGACCCCCGAGTCCGGCACCCCCGCCGCCCACCCCAACGCCCGCTTCACCACCCCGGCCGCGCAGTGCCCGATCATCGCGCCCGAGTGGGAGGACCCCAAGGGCGTGCCGATCTCCGCGATTCTCTTCGGCGGGCGCCGCGCCAGCGCCGTACCGCTGGTGACGGAGTCCTTCGACTGGAACCACGGCGTCTTCCTCGGCGCCAACGTGGCCAGCGAGAAGACCGCCGCCGCCGAGGGCAAGGTCGGCGAGCTGCGCCGCGACCCGTTCGCCATGCTGCCGTTCTGCGGCTACAACATGGGCGACTACATGGCGCACTGGATCGACGTGGCCAAGGACAAGGACCCGTCCAAGCTGCCGAGGATCTACTACGTCAACTGGTTCCGCAAGAACGACGAGGGCCGGTTCGTCTGGCCCGGCTTCGGTGAGAACTCCCGCGTCCTGAAGTGGATCGTGGAGCGCCTGGAGGGCCGCGCGGAGGGCGTCGAGACCCCGATCGGCGTGCTGCCGGCCAAGGGCGCGCTGGACACCGAGGGGCTGGACCTTTCCGAGGCCGACCTGGACTTCCTGCTCACCGTCGACAAGGAGGTGTGGCGCGAGGAGGCCGCCCTGGTCCCCGAGCACCTGAACACCTTCGGCGACCACACGCCCAAGGAACTGTGGGACCAGTACCACGCGCTGGTGAAGCGCCTGGGCTGACGCCCGCACAGACCCCGCGGCCGGTCGCCACTCGGTTTGAGGATGCCCTGACCAGCGATCGTCACGCCACGACCGGCCGCGGAACACACCGGCGAGGCCCGCACAACGGCGTGCGGGCCATGGGGCCTGTCGTCCCCTCCCCGCCCGCCCCGGCGGTGAGACCGACGACAGGCCCTCGCCCATGCCGGGCCCGCGGGCCGGGGCCGGTCGCGTCGCGCGGCCCCTCGCGGAGGACGGCGGTGAGGAGGCCGGGCCGGCGAGCGCGATCGGCGGGCCGTCGGACGGTTCTTACGTGAGGGCCGTGTCGCCGAGGTTCTCCAGCACCTGCCGCAGGCTCCCGGCGGTCCTCTCGACCAGGTCGCGGTCCATGCCGTCGAGCAGGCGCGCGTAGTTCGTCAGAAGGTCGGCGAAGGCGGCCCGGGTGACCTCGTGGCCGTGCTCGGTGAGGCGGATCCTGACGGTGCGCCGGTCGCCGCCTTCGCGCACCCGCTCGACGAGGCCCTTGGCCTCCATCCGGTCGATGCGGTTGGTGATCGCTCCGGAGGTCACCATGGACGCTTTGAGGAAGGCCCCGGCGGTGAGGGTGTAGGGCGGCCCGGAGCGCTGCAGCGTGGTGAGCACGTCGAACTCGCCGTGTTCCACTCCGTGCGCGGCGACCGTGGCGGCGGCGGACCTGTCGATCACCCGGGCCAGCCGCTGGACCCGTGACAGGAGTTCCACCGGCCAGAGGTCCTCCACCACATCGGGGCGCTCCTGCGCCCACTGGCCGATGATCATGTCCACGATGTCGCTCATCCCCATCGCTCCTCTCTGTCCCTGTCTTCTCAACGTTAAGAGACTTGACGTTGAGGCATCCATGTTGTTTTATCTTAACGTTGAGATTATCAAGGTTGAAGGAGGAGCTCATCATGTCCGTGCCCCACACTCCGCCCGCGCCCGTGCTGACCCGTCGTGCGGACGCCGAGACCTGTTCCGACCCGAGCAGCGTGATGACCCTGCTGGCCGATTCGGACGCCGGCGCGGGCGGGTTCACGAGCTACCGGTCCACCTTCGCGAAGGGCGCGGCAGGAGCGCCGGCCCACTTCCACACCCGGGCGTCGGAGCTGTTCTTCGTGATCAGCGGCTCCCTGCGGGTGCTGGTGGGCGAGGAGGTCACCGTCCTGGAGGAAGGCGACTTCCTCGCGGTCCCGCCCCACACCCCGCACGCCTTCGCGGCCGCCCCGGACTGCGAGGCGGACGTCCTGTTCGTCTTCACCCCCGGCATGGGCAGGTTCGACTACCTGCGCCTGCTCGGCCGGGTGATGCGCGGTGAGGCCGACCCGAAGGAGATCGCCGAGTCGTCGGAGCGCTTCGACAACCACTACGTCGACAGCCCCGTGTGGCGTGCCGCCCTGGAGGGCTCCGCGTGACCGGCTCCGCGGCCCGGGTCCGGGTGGCCCGGCCCGCGGGGGACCGGGTCGCCGCGGAGCGGCTTCCGCGGGGAGGGCCCCGGGCTCGAAGTGCTCCGGCGGACCGCTGAACGGGTCCTGCCGGGGCCGGTCCGGCCCGTCGCGCCACCGCGGGACGCGGTGAGCCGCTCCGCGCCGGACGCCCGCACGACCCGCGGCGGCTCCCGGGCGGCGAGAGCGCGTACCGAGGACGACGGCGTTCTCCCGACGGTCCGTCGAAGGGGAAGCGGCCGCTCGCGGCAGGGCGGTTCCCGGGCCCGGGACCGGCCACCGGCGGTGCCGTTCCCGCGTGCGGCCGGCGCGGCGCCACGCCGACGGAAACCCGCCGCGACGCGCGGGGTGCCGGTGTACGCTCCCGATCTTGTACGACCCGAACGGCTGTTCCCCGTTCCATGGTTGGGGGGCGGCTTTCCTGTACGGGTCGCCGACACAGCCTGTGGGGGGCACAGTTGAATACAGCACGACGATCCAGACGTCTCGCGGCCACCGTTCTCGCCGCCGCACTCGCCGGAACCGGACTCACCGTCGCCGTCGCGCCCGCGGCGCACGCGGCCACCGCCGACGCCGTCGCCAAGCTGCCGTTCACCACGTACTCGGCGCTGGCCGTCGACAACGTCCACCAGCGCGTCTTCCTCGCCGACGCCGCCGTGGGCTCCAGCTCCAACGACGGCCAGATCGCCGTCTACACCTTCCAGGGCGAGCGGATCTCCCTCATCAGGACCGAAAACCACGTCTCCGGCCTGGCGCTCAGCGCCGACGCGAGCACGCTCTACGTCGGTGAGCGCTACCGGATCTCCGCGTACGACACCACCACGCTCGCTCTCAAGAGCACGGCCAACGCCAACAGCGACTACTGCGGGCGGGAAGTCGTCGTCGCGGGCGGTAAGCCGTACTACACCTCGCAGGTGGCCGACCCTCTCCCCCTGTGCTCCACGGCCACGTCCCACGTGGACGCGGTCGTCAACGGCAGCTGGCAGCGCACCGGCTGGAACGACTCCGGCAAGCTCCTGCTGGAGGGCGGCCCGAACGACACGTTCGTGATGGGCCAGGGGGTGCTCAACTCCTCGGCACCCAACCCGTTCGTCAGCGTCTTCGACGGCAGCGGACAGACCCCCGTACGGAACGCCACCCGCCGGTTCGCCGACAGCGCGGGCAACGGCGCCCTGAACCTGAAGGACATCGCCGTCTCCCCGGACGGCACGAAGGTCGCCCTCGCCGACGCCTCCGCCGGCACCCGGCTGCTGAACACCGGCGACCTGTCGGACGCCGCCGACGGCTACCGGGCCCTGCCCGCGGGCGCCACCGCCAGCTCGGTCGCCTTCAGCGGCGACGGAAAGTACGTCGCACGCGGCGCCTCGGCCACCGGCGCCACCCCCGACCTGCTGATCCAGCCCGCCGACCCGGCCGACTCGACCGCGCCGCTGGAGTTCGTCTTCGAGGGCAGCCAGGACGGCGACCGCGTCGTGCCGCGCGGCACGGAATGGTCCGCCGACGGTTCCCGGCTCTTCGCGGTCACCACCAACGCGGCCGGCAACCAGTTCTGGCTGCACATCGTCCAGCCCCCGGCCGTCCAGTACGACGTCCGCCTCGGTGAGACGCTGACCCACAGCCCCGCCCGGGCCGTCGTGGGCGAGCCGCTGTCGGTGCGGGGCCGGCTGGAACACGACGGACCGGCGCCCGCCGAGCCGCTGAAGGTCAAGGCGACCCGCACGGACGCGGACGGCACCCACGACCTGGGCACCTTCACCGTCAAGGAGGACGGCTCCTACACCGTCCTCGACGAGCCCGGCCTGATCGGCGACGCCACCTACACCGTCTCCTACCTCGGCGACCTCACCCACCGCCCGGCCACCGACGTCACCCACACCGTGTCCGTCGGCAAGGCGGCCAGCTCGATCACGCTCACCGCCCCGGAGGAGGCGTCGATGAGCACGGGCGTCCACCTCACCGGGACGTTCACCGCGCAGGGCAAGGCGCTGCCGGAGCGGGCCGTGCTGAAGGTGGAGCGCACCGACCGGAAGGGGAGCGGCACGCTGTCGTCGGTGACGGTCGCCGCCGACGGCACCTTCACCGTCGACGACCTGCCGCGCACCCGCAAGGAGACGACCTACACGGTGAGCTGGCCCGGCGACGACCTGCACGAGGCGTCCACGGCGTCGGCGACGGTTCACGTCACCCGCTGACCCCGCCGTTCCCGGGAGAGGTGCTCCCGGGAGGACCCGCGCCGGCCCGGCATCCCGGGCCGGCGCGGCTCGTTCCGGGACGCCGTCCGGCGCCGGGCGACGATCCGAGTCCCCGGACGACCCCCTCGGCGCGGGCGTCGGCTTGGGCCTCCCCGGCCCTCGACCGCGCGTATGCCGTGCGGGACCCCGTGAACCGGCGTCAACCGCGGTCCCCGGGACGGGGCAACGGGTGGAGGCGGCCTTCACGTCCCCTTCCGCGGCGGCCGGCTGTCCGCGCGTAGGTGGCCGGAGGCCGGTTTTCGATCGTTCCCCGGATGGATGTGAGGGCCATCCGTTTCCCCTGAGGATGATCTGGATCGATCATCCGTCAGTCCCGAAGGCGATTGAAAGGACAGGAAGTTGCGCATTGCCCGACTCCTCGGAGCCATCCTGGGCACCACGTTGCTGACGACCACCGCCGTCCTCACCCAACCGGCCGTCGCCGCCTCCAAAGGCTCCACGTCCCTGGACGGAACCGCGCTGCGCGACGCGCTGGACGCCGTCCACGAGGCGGGCATGTACGGCGTCTTCTCGTCCGTCCGGGACGGTGACGAGCGGTGGACCGGGGCGGCGGGGGTCGCGGACGTGGACACCGGCCGCCCGGTCACACCGGGCATGCGGCAGCGGGTGGGCAGCATCAGCAAGACCTTCACCGCCGTGGGCCTGCTCCAGCAGGCGGAACGCGGCCGGATCCGGCTCGACGCGCCTGTCTCCGACTACCTGCCGGACCTGATACCCGGGGAGCGCGGACGGCAGATCACCGTACGCATGCTCCTCAACCACACCAGCGGGATCGGCGACTACATCGCGGGCGCCTTCCCCTCCCTCACCCAGGGCTCGACGGCCAGCCTCGACGAGGAGCGCTTCCGCTCCGTCCGCCCGCGGGAACTGGTCCGGCTGGGCCTCGCGGCCCCCGCGACCGGAACCCCCGGCTCGGTGCCGGGCACGTACTCCAACACCAACTACGTCGTCGCCGGGCTCCTTCTGGAGAAGGTCACCGGCCAGAAGGCCTCCACGTACCTCACCCGCCACGTCATCGACCGGGCCGGGCTGCGCCACACGTACCTGCCGCGCACCCCGTACATCAAGGGCCCGCACCCGCGGATGTACGAGTCGTTCTACGGTCTGATCGACCCGCCCCGCGACTACAGCGTCTACGACATGTCGTGGGCGTACACGGCGGGATCGGTCGTCTCCACCACCGACGACCTCAACCGCTTCTACCGCGCCCTGCTCGGCGGGAAGCTGGTCGGCGCGGCGTTCCTCGACGAGATGACGCGCACGGTCCCCGTCTCCGGTATGGACTACGGTCTCGGCATCTACGCCCTGGACCTGCCCTGCGGACGCTTCTGGGGCCATGACGGCGCGGTGTTCGGGGCCGGCACGATCGCGCTGTCCAGCCGGGACGGCAAGCGTCAGATGGCCGTCGCGCAGAACCTGATGAAGTACCAGGAGCTCGACGAGAACGGCGTACCGCGGGTGCACCCGATCGACAACGCCCTCGGCGCGTACGTCGTCGGCGCGCTCTGTCCGGCCGAGGCCGGGGCGGCGAGCCCGGAGGCCCGCCGGGAGCGGCTCACGCGGCTGCCCCGCATCGACGACTCCCCGCTGACCGGCGGTGTCCCGGCCGTCTAGTCCCGCTCGCCGGCCGCCCGGCCGGGAGGAAGTGTGGCGCCCGGTCCGCGCGTCTCTGCGGGTGCGCGCGGACCGGGGCCGTCGGGGGGAGCCCGTGTGGGGGCTCAGTGGGAGGACGCGAGGGTGCGCGGCTGCAGGGCCGCGGTGTGCGCGTCCATCCGCTCGGCGGCGAGGATCGCCGCCGCCGTGTCGGCGCGGGAGGCGGCGACGACCAGGGCGCGTCCGGCGAGCGCGTGCGCCCGCCGGTGCAGGGCCGCCGCGTCCGGCGCGCGGCCCGTCGTGGCCGCCGGCGCGCGGGCCGGCGTACGTCCTCCCCGCAGGCGGGCGACCTCCCCGGCGAGCCGCTCGGCCGCGGTGTCCAGATCGGCCGAGGGTGCCGCCACGCGCAGCTCGTCGGTGACGGCGAGCAGCGCGGCGAGGTGCCCCGCGAGCTGGATGTCCAGCTCTTCCTCACGGGAGCGGTGGGGGAAGTCGTGGGGAGTGCCGGCCATCGTGCTGTGGACCGACTTGGCGCGGATCGGTTCGTACATGGATGGCCTCCTGTGGTGCAACAGGAAACCATCCTACCTTGGATTCAGTCTAAAGTTGAGTCGTTCGTAAAAGGTCGTCCGCGAGGAGGCCGCCCGTGTACGGGGGCTCAGCCCGCACGCGGGGCTCAGGACTGGCCGTAACCGTCCAGGAAGCGGGCGATCCGCCCGACCGCGTCCCGCAGGTCGGTCACCGACGGCAGGGTCACCACCCGGAAGTGGTCCGGCTCCGGCCAGTTGAAGCCGGTGCCCTGGACGACCATGATCTTCTCGCGGCGCAGCAGGTCCAGGACCATCCGCCGGTCGTCCTTGATCTTGAAGACGTCGGGGTCGAGGCGGGGGAACAGGTACAGCGCCCCCTTCGGCTTCACGCAGCTCACGCCCGGGATCTGGGTCAGCAGCTCGTACGCCACATCCCGCTGCTCGCGCAGCCGTCCGCCGGGCAGCACCAGGTCGTTGATCGTCTGGCGTCCGCTGAGCGCCGCGACCACCCCGTGCTGGCCCGGCATGTTTGCACACAGGCGCATGTTCGCCAGGATCGTCAGGCCCTCGATGTAGGAGTCGGCGTGGGCGCGCGGACCCGAGATCGACATCCAGCCCACCCGGTAGCCGGCCACCCGGTACGCCTTCGACATGCCGTTGAAGGTGAGGGTGAGCAGGTCGGGGGCGACGGAGGCGGTCGGGATGTGCCGCGCGTCGTCGTAGAGGATCTTGTCGTAGATCTCGTCCGAGCAGACCAGCAGGTTGTGGCGGCGGGCGATGTCCGTCAGGCCCTTGATGACCGCCTCGTCGTAGACCGCGCCGGTCGGGTTGTTCGGGTTGATGATCACGATCGCCTTGGTGCGGTCGGTGACCTTGCGCTCCACGTCGGCGAGGTCCGGCATCCAGTCGGACTGCTCGTCGCAGCGGTAGTGCACCGCCGTGCCGCCGGAGAGGGAGACGGCCGCCGTCCACAGCGGGTAGTCGGGCGCGGGGACGAGCACCTCGTCGCCGTCGTCCAGCAGGCCCTGCATCGCCATCACGATCAGCTCGGAGACGCCGTTGCCGATGAAGACGTGTTCGACGTCGGTCTCGATGCCGAGGGTCTGGTTGTGCATGACCACCGCCCGGCGCGCGGCCAGCAGGCCCTTCGCGTCGCCGTAGCCGTGTGCCGTCGACACGTTGCGGAGGATGTCCTCCAGGATCTCGGGCGGGCACTCGAATCCGAACGCCGCCGGGTTGCCGGTGTTCAGCTTGAGGATGCGGTGACCGGCCGCTTCCAGCCGCATCGCCTCCTCGAGCACCGGGCCCCGGATCTCGTAACAGACGTTGGAGAGCTTGGTCGACTGGATCACCTGCATGCTGGGAGCTTACGGCCCGGTATGGCCCTTCGGGCCGTGTTTTCCGCCACGTGAGACGCGTCGTTTCGGGTGGTTATGTCCGCGAGGCACATGCCTCCATCACCCCCGCACCGGCCCTCCCCTCCGTGACCCCCGCTTTCTCCCCACTTCCGGGCCATCCTGGGGCCCTTGCCGCGCCCGGGCACCGGTCGGAAACCAAGCCTTGCCTCCTCGTCGCCCCCGTGTTGACAATGCGCATGACAACTACGTGGGCGGCCTGGAGCTCTCCGGCCGCCCGACGCCGCAAGAGGGGACCCCCATGAGAAAACCTCTCGTCGTCGCGCTCTGCGCCCTGGCCTTCGCCGGGGCGGGCGTGACCCCCGCGGTCGCCGCCGCGCCTTCCCCCACGGGCGCGGACACGACCACGGACGCGGCCCCGACCACGCTGACGGATGTCGTCAACGGCGTGGTCGGGACCGCGGCGGACACCCTGTCCGGACTCACCGCGCCCCGGGAGGGCGCGGTGAGCTTCGCCGGCACGGTCTCGCTCAGCAACTGCTCCGGCTCCGTCGTCCGCATGCCCGGCTCGGCGGACGACGACCCGGCGCTCGTGCTCACCAACGGCCACTGCCTGGAGAGCGGCTTCCCCGCCCCCGGACAGGTCCTCGTCGACCGGGCGTCCAGCCGCACCTTCGGACTGCTGAACTCCTCCGGCTCCAAGGTCGCCACCCTGCGCGCCGACCGGCTCGTCTACGCGACCATGACCGACACGGACGCCGCGATCTACCGGCTGAACACGACATACGCGCGGATCAGGAGCGCGTACGGCATCGACGCGCTGCCCCTGAGCGGCACCCGCCCGGCGGCCGGTACGTCCATCAGCGTGGTGTCCGGGTACTGGAAACGCGTCTACAACTGCTCCGTCGACGGGTTCGCGTACCGCATGAAGGAGGGGAACTGGACCTGGAAGGACTCGGTCCGTTACACCTCCGCCTGCGACACCATCGGCGGCACCTCCGGTTCACCGGTCGTCGACGGCGCCACCGGCCAGGTGGTCGCCGTCAACAACACCGGCAACGAGGACGGCGAGCGCTGCACGGTGAACAACCCGTGCGAGGTCGACGAGAACGGGCAGGTCACGGTCCGCCAGGGCATCAACTACGCCCAGCAGACCTACCTCTTCCCCGCCTGCTTCGGCGTCGACAACACGCTCGACCTGAACGCGAGCGGCTGCGCGGTCCCCAAGCCGTAGAAGGCCGGTGAGGGCGGGCGGTCAGCGGGGAGTCCCGCGGACCGCCCGCCCCGCCAGCACGTCCGTGCGCCGCCCGTCCTCGATCACGAACCGCCCGTCGACCAGCACATGCGGGATGCCCGTCGGCAGCGTCCGGGGCTCGTCGAAGGTCGACCCCGCGGCCACCGTCCTCGGGTCGAACAGCACCAGGTCCGCCTTGTAGCCCTCGCGGACCAGCCCCCGGTCCGCCAGCCGCAGCCGCGCCGCCGGACGCGACGTCAGATGCGCCACGCACTCCTCCAGCGACAGCACCCCCAACTCCCGCACATAGTGCCCGAGGTAGTGCGGGAACGTGCCGTACGCGCGCGGATGCGGCTTCGCGCCCTGGAGGATGCCGTCCGAGCCGCCGGTGTGCACCCGGTGCCGCATGATCGCCCGTACGTTCTCCTCGTGACCGACGTGCTGGAGGATCGTCGGGGCGAGCCTGTCCTTCAGCAGCAGCTCCCGCGCCACCACCCAGGGCGACTCGCCGCGCACCCGCGCCGACTCCAGGACCGTACGGCCCACGTACTCACCCAGCGCCGGGTCACCGACACCCGAGATCTCGATGGTCTCCCACTCCACCGGCACGCCGTGGCAGCCGTCCGAGCCGGTGACCTCCAGGTGGTGCCGGATCCGCTCGGCCGTGTCGTCGTCCGCGAGCCGCCGCAGGATCTCCTCGGGCCCGCCCTCGCTCGCCCAGCTCGGCAGCAGCGCCACCAGGGTGGTGCAGCCCGGGGTGTAGGGGTAGGTGTCGAGGCTGATGTCGGCGCCGGCGTCGAGCGCGTCGTCGAGGAGGGCCAGCAGTTCGTGCGCCCGGCCCTTGTTCACGCCGAAGTTCATCGTGGCGTGCGCCAGGTGCAGCGGGCAGCCCGCCTCCCGCGTCAGCGCCACCATCTCCTCGTACGCCTCCAGCGCCCCGGCGCCGTAGGAGCGGTGGTGCGGGCAGTAGTAGCCGCCGTACGACGCCACCACCCGGCACAGCTCGGTCAGTTCGGCGTCCTTGGCGTACATGCCCGGCGTGTACGTCAGCCCCGACGACATGCCGACCGCGCCCTGCTCCATGCCCTCCGCGACCAGCCGCCGCATCCGGTCCAGCTCCTCGGGCGTCGCCTCCCGGTCCTCCCAGCCGACGGCGAGCGCCCGGACCGTGCCCTGCGGGATCAGGTACGCGGCGTTGACCGCGATGCCCCGGTCGAGCCGGTCCAGGTACTCGCCGACCGACCGCCAGTCGAAGTCGATGTCGTCGCCCGGGCCGTTCCACCCCGCGATCGCCCGGCGTACCTCACCGAGCGTGCGGTCGTCGACCGGCGCGTACGACAGCCCGTCCTGGCCCAGGACCTCGAGGGTGACGCCCTGCGCGGCCTTGGCGCTGTGGTCGGGGTCGCGCAGCAGCGCCAGATCGCTGTGGGCGTGCATGTCGATGAAACCGGGCGCCAGCACCAGCCCCTCGGCGTCCAGCTCACGGCGGGCCTTCGGGCGCTGACAGCCCGCGTCCGCCGCCTCCTTCACGATCGAGACGATGCGACCACCGTCCACGACCACGTCCGCGCGGTACGCATAGTCGCCGGAGCCGTCGACGACGTCCGCGTCCCGGATGACGAGCTCTTCCATGCCGGCCTCCTAGAAGAACGTACGGATGTAGTCGACCACCGTGCCGTCCGCCTCCGCCACGGGGATGAGCCCCCACTTGTCGAAGGACGTGCACGGGTGGGACAGCCCGAGCCCCACCCAGTCCCCGACCTCCAGATCGGCCTCCCCGGTGGTGCGCAGCCACGCGTGCTGGTCGGACAGCCCGGTCACCGAGATCCCGGTGGCCGGGCGCTCGCTCCCGTCCCGGCGCACCACCTGGGCGAACGGCAGATCGAGGTCGTAGGCCGCGTCCCGCTTGCCCGCGTTGGCGAACGCCTGCCCGTCGGACGGCCGCGACACCACCTGCGTCCACAGCCGGAACGCCGGCTCCAGCGCACCCTCCTCCGGGACCCGGTTGAAGGGGGTCAGCTCGCGGTAGTGGCCGTCGTCGTGCGAGACGTACGCCCCCGAGCGCAGCAGCTTCAGCACGGGCGCGGACAGCTCCGGGAGCCCGGCGAAGACGTCGGCCACCGCGTCGAACCAGGCGCTGCCGCCCGCGCTCACCATAATCTCGTCGAGCCCCGCGAACCGCCCGGCCTTGTCGAAGTCCACGGCGAGCGCCACCAGCCGCCGCAGCCAGGCCCGCACCCGACCCGGATCGGCCTGCGGCACCTCGCCCTCGTACCCGGCGACCCCGGCCAGCCGCAGCCGGCGCGCGCCTGCCACGGCATCGGCGACGGCGGCGCACCCGTCCTCCGTCCGCACACCGGTGCGGGCCCCCTCACCGGCGCCGAGCTCGACGACGACGTCCACCGGGCGGGAGGCTCCCGCCTCACTCAGGGCCGCGTCCATCAGCTCGACCCCGCGCACGGAGTCGACATAGCAGACGAACCGGAAACCGGGGTCGGCGTCCAGCTCGCGTGCGATCCACTTCAGGGCCGCCGCGTCCACCAGCTCGTTGGCGAGGAAGACCCGCCGGACCCCGAACGCCCGCGCCACCCGCACCTGGTGCGGAACGGCCAGCGTGATGCCCCACGCCCCGTGCTCGATCTGCCGCTGGAAGAGCTGCGGAGCCATGGACGTCTTGCCGTGCGGCGCGAAGGCGAGCCCGTGCCGGGCCGCGTACGTCTCCATCAGCCTCAGGTTGTGCTCCAGGCGCTCGGCGGAGAGCGCGAGCACGGGGGTGGTGAAGCCGTCGGTGAAGAGGTTGCGGCGCTGCGCGGCCAGCTCGCCGACGGTCAGCCCCTCGGCGTCCGGCGGGAGGCCCTTGAAGCGGTGGCCGACCCGTTCCTCGGTGAGGCGGGCGAGAGCGTCGAGGACCATCGGAACCTCCCTGATCATGCATGTTGCAGTACTTGCAACACCCATTGCGTATATCGCTTAACGCTGTCTAACATCTCGGCCACGTGCGGTCAACGGAGACCGCCCCACCCGCAGAAGAGAAGGAGTCACGCCGTGGACGTTGTCGCACTCGGCGAGTCCATGGTGACGTTCCTGCCCACCCGGCCGGGCCGCCTCGCCGACGTGCCGTCCTTCGACCGGGGCATCGGCGGCGCGGAGTCGAACGTGGCGTGCGTGCTCGCGGCGGCGGGCCACGCGACCCGCTGGGTCAGCAGGGTCGGCGCCGACGCCTTCGGCGACCACCTCGTCGAGGCGATCGGCGGCTACGGCGTCGACGTGTCCCACGTCCGCCGCGACCCGGACCGCCCGACCGGCATCTACTTCCGCACGGCCGGTGACCGCTCCACCGACGCCCACGAGGTCGCCTACTACCGGGCGGGCTCGGCGGCCTCCGCGATGACGGCCGCGAACCTCGACCTGGAGGCGGTACGCGCGGGCCGCGTCCTGCATCTGTCCGGCATCACGGCGGCACTGTCGGCCGACTGCCTGACCCTGATGCGCGAACTCACCGCCCGTCGCCCCGGCCGCCCCCTGATCTCCTTCGACGTCAACCACCGCCCGGGCCTGTGGCGCGACGCCCACGGCCCCGAGGTCCTCCTGGACCTGGCCCGCGGTGCGGACATCGTCTTCGTGGGAGAGGACGAGGCGGAGGAGGCCTGGGGCATCACAGGCGGCCCGTCCAAGATCCGCGAGGCCTTGCCGGAACCGGAAATCCTGGTCGTCAAACAGGGCGCCCACGCAGCAGTCGCCTTCTCCACTCCCGCGGGCAGTACTGCCGCCGGCCGCGGGCAGTCGTGCCGCTGGGGCGATGGGGGTCCCCCCGCTCATGGGGGTCCCCCCGCTCGAGCGAAGCCGAGAGTGGGGGAGAAGCCGAGAGTGGGGGAGGGTGGGCGCGACGGCACCTCGTCAGCGCCGGGCAGCGCGACCACCCCCCGCCCAGCCGCAGCACAGGGCACCTGTGAGCCCGCCCTCAAAGTCGACGTAGTCGCACCCACCGGCGCCGGCGACGCCTTCGCCGCCGGCTTCCTCTCCGCGACCCTCCGCGACCTCCCCCTCCGCGCCCGCCTCCGCCACGGCCACCTCACCGCCGCCGCCACCCTCACCACCCCCGGCGACCTTGCCCCGCCCCCACCCCGCGCCCTCGCGGAGCGCCTCGTCGCCCTCGACGACACCGCGTGGGGGAGACTGCGACTCGGCCCCGGCTGGACACAGGCCGACGAAAAGGCCGAAGAGGAGGCACGCACCCCATGAGCCAGACCGTAGACCGCGCCCTGAGCATCCTCCCCCTGCTCGCGGAGGGCCCCGCCGACCTCGGCCAGGTCGCCGACCGGCTCGGCGTGCACAAGTCCACCGCCCTCCGCCTCCTGCGCACCCTCCACGAGCACGGCCTGGTCTACCGCCAGTCCGACCAGCGCTACCGCCTCGGCGCCCGCCTCTTCGCCCTCGCCCAGGAGGCGATGGAGAACCTCGACGTCCGCGAGATCGCCCACGCCCACCTCGTACGCCTCAACGAGACCTGCGGACACACCGTCCACCTCGCCGTCTACGAGGAGAACGAGGTCCTCTACATCGACAAGGTCGAGAGCCGCTACCCGGTCCGCATGTACTCGCGGATCGGCAAACCCGTCGCCATCACCGTCGCGGCCGTCGCCAAACTCCTCCTCGCCGACCTGCCCGAACACGAGCGCCGCCCCCTCGCGGAGAAGCTCGACTACCCCATGTACACGCCCCGTTCGACACCCCACGCCGCCGCGTTCCTCCAGGAACTGGCCAAGGTGCGCGAACAGGGCTGGGCCACCGACCTCGGCGGCCACGAGGAGTCCATCAACTGCGTCGCCGCGCCGATCCGCGGCGCCGACGGCCGGGTGGTCGCCGCGATGTCGGTCTCCGCGCCGAACGTCGTCGTCACCGCCGACGAACTCCTCACCCTGCTCCCGCTGGTGCGCCGTACGGCGGACGCGATCAGCGGCGAGTACTCCGGCAGAACCCCAGTGAAGGACACCCCCGCATGACCGAGAAGACCGCGCTCACCCCCGCCACCCACACCACCCCGCCCGCGAAGTTCTCCCACGGCGTCCGCAAGGGCAACATCCTCCAGGTCGCCGGCCAGGTCGGCTTCCTCCCGCACGAGGAGGGCAAGGCCCCCACCCCCGCCGGCCCCACCCTGCGCGAGCAGACCCTCCAGACCTTCGCCAACGTCAAGGCGATCCTCGAAGAGGGCGGCGCGAGCTGGGACGACGTGATGATGATCCGCGTCTACCTCACCGACGTGGACCACTTCGCGGAGATGAACGAGATCTACAACGCCTACTTCGAGGAGCAGGGCCTCACCCAGCCGCCCGCCGCCCGCACGACCGTCTACGTCGGTCTGCCCGCCGGCCTCCTCATCGAGATCGACGCGCTCGCCGTCCTCGGCTGACCCGCGCCGCCCCCCACCGCACCGCCGTACGACGTCACGGCACGGCGTCCCGCACCCCTGGGACGCCGTGCCGCGATCCCCCCTGCCCGAAAGCCCCATGCCCTTACCCAGAGGACCCCCGCATGTCCCATCCGCTCCTCCCGCTCGCCGCCTCCGCACCGGCCGAGGCACCACCGCACACCGGAGGACTGCTCGTCCTCCTCGACGGCACGGCGGGTCTGCTGACCGTCGCCGCCATCGGCATCGCGCTGCTCCTCTTCCTGATCATCAAGGTCCGGCTCCAGCCGTTCGTCGCGCTGCTCGCCGTCTCCATAGCCGTCGGCCTGCTGGCGGGTCTGTCGGTCACCGAACTCTTCGGCACGGTCCAGCGGTCGGACGCGGTGTCCACCATCGAGTCCGGGATGGGCGGCATCCTCGGCCATGTCGCGATCATCATCGGCCTGGGCACCATGCTCGGCGCGATCCTCGAGGTCAGCGGCGGCGCCGAGGTGCTGGCGGGACGGCTGCTCGGCCTGTTCGGCGAGAAGCGGGCCCCGCTCGCGATGGGCCTCACCGGTCTGATCTTCGGCATCCCGGTCTTCTTCGACGTCGGCATCTTCGTCCTCGCGCCGATCGTGTACGCCGCCGCCAAGCGCTCCGGCAAGTCGATCCTGCTCTACTGCCTCCCCCTCCTCGCCGGCCTCTCCGTCACCCACGCCTTCCTGCCCCCGCACCCGGGCCCGGTGGCCGCCGCCGGACTGCTCCACGTCGACCTCGGCTGGGTCATCCTCATGGGCGTCGTCTGCGGTCTGCCGGCCGTCGCCGCCGCCTGGGTCTACTCCGCCTGGATCGGCAAGCGCGTCTTCGTCGCCGTACCGCAGGACATGGTCGAGGCCGCCCAGGAGGCCAAGGACGCCGTCGCCGCCGAGCAGCGCGCCTCCGGTGTCACACCGCGGGAGGCGCCGGTGCCGCTCGGCACGGTCCTCGGCATCATCGGTACGCCGCTGGTCCTGATCCTCGCGGCGACCTTCTCCTCGATCGCGCTGGACCCCTCCACCCTCCGCTCGGTCATCGAGTTCTTCGGCCACCCCTTCGTGGCCCTCACCCTCGCCCTGTTCCTCGCGTACTACCTGCTGGGCATCCGGCGCGGATGGTCCCGCAAGTCCCTGGAGACCGTCTCCACGTCCTCCCTCAAGCCGGTCGGCAACATCCTGCTGGTGGTCGGCGCGGGCGGGGTCTTCGGCGCCGTCCTCAAGGCCAGCGGGGTCGCCCAGGCGCTCTCGGACACCTTCAACGACGTCGGCCTCCCGGTGATCGTCCTCTCCTACCTGATCTCCGTGGTGCTGCGGGTCGCGCAGGGTTCGGCGACGGTGGCGATCGTGACGACGGCGGGCATCGTGGCCCCGCTGCTGGCCGAGGGCGACCACTCACAGGCGTTCGTCGCGCTGGTCATCATGGCCATCTCGGCGGGCTCGATCTTCGCCTCGCACGTCAACGACGGCGGCTTCTGGATGGTCGCCAAGTACTTCGGCATCAGCGAGCGGGACACGCTCAAGACGTGGACGGTGCTGGAGAGCGTGCTCTCCGTGGCCGGGTTCGTGGTCGCCGCCGCGCTCAGTCTCGTCGTGTGAGCCGTGGTGCCCATGTAGGCGTCTGATAACGAAGTTGGGGGCTGGCTGTGTCCGTCACAGGTTCGTCGACCATACTCCTGCGGTGTGGAGCAGCGCATAGGATCGAGCAGCCAGCCCCTGGAAGGCGCCGGATTCGACCCGGCATTCATCCCCGGGCTCACCTCGCCCGTGTCCGGCCGGGAGGAGGACGCGAAGGCGAAGCCGGAGGAGCCGGAGGACACGGCCCCGGAGGAGGACACGACTCCGGAACCGGCCCCCGAGGCGGAGGAGGACTCCGCCCCCGAGGAGCCGACGGCCCCCGACGGCCCCGTCTTCGAGGCGTCCGACCGCCGCGCCAAGGTGGTCGCCGACCACAGGGGCGTACGACTGCGCCTGGACGACCAGGAGTGCGAGTTCCGCTGGGACGAGATCGGCGCGGTGGAGACGGAGACCGCCCGTTTCGGCAAGCGTTACACGCTCACCGTCCACACCCCGGACCGCCGCTGGTACCCGATCGAGGTCGAGGCCCCGTCCCGCGGCAGCTTCGCGGAATGGGACACCGCCCTGGACGCGGTCCTGGACGCGTACTTCGAGGACGGCGAGGAGCGGTCCGAGAAGGACGACCGGCCGGACGAAGCGAAGGACGAAGCGAAGGCCGACGCGGAGGACAGCGGGGACGACGGCGACGGAACCGACGCCGACTAGGCACATCGGGTGAAGATCCGCGCACGCCCTCTTGTCCCCCCGGCCGCCATGGGCTTTCTTGACCCCCATGGCGGACACCACGGGCAACACCAGAGACGTAGGCGTACCGGACGGGGCCGACTCGGCTCCCCGTAAGTCCAGTTGGCGTTACATCGGTCCCGGCATCGTCGTCGCCGCGACCGGTGTCGGCGCCGGCGACCTCGTCGCCACCCTCATCGCGGGCAGCAACTTCGGCTACACCCTGCTGTGGGCGGCGATCCTCGGCTGCCTGGTGAAGATCTCCCTCGCGGAGGCGTGCGGACGCTGGCACCTGTCCACCGGCCGCACCCTCTTCGACGGCTGGGCGAGCCTCGGCCGCTGGACGACCTGGTTCTTCGCGGTCTACGCCGTGATCTGGGGCTTCGTCTACGGCGCGGCGGCGATGTCGTCCAGCGCCCTGCCGCTCCAGGCCCTCTTCCCGGACGTGATGGGCCTCGAATGGTGGGGCATCGCCTGCGGCCTGGTCGGCCTGGTCTTCGTCTGGTTCAACAAGTACGACGTGTTCGAGAAGGTCATGACGGTCCTGGTGGGCGTCATGTTCGTCGTCACCGTCTACCTGGCGATCCGCGTCACCCCCCACCTCGGCGACGCCTTCGCCGGCCTCCTCCCGGTCCTCCCGGACGAGAAGGACTCGGTCCTCAACACCCTCGGCCTGATCGGCGGCGTCGGCGGCACCATCACGCTGGCCGCGTACGGCTACTGGGTCAACGCCAAGGGCTGGACGAACACCGGCTGGATGAAGGTGATGCGCCTGGACAACCGGGTCGCCTACGCCACCACCGGCGTCTTCGTCATCGCGATGCTCCTCGTCGGCGCCGAGCTGCTGCACTCGGCGAACATCGCGATCGCGAGCGGCGACAAGGGCCTGATCCAGCTCGGCGACATCCTGGAGGAGGAGTACGGCACGGCCACCGGCAAGCTCTTCCTGATCGGCTTCTTCGCCACCTCCTTCACCTCCCTGATCGGTGTCTGGCACGGTGTGAGCCTGATGTTCGCCGACTTCCTTGCCCGGCAGCGCGGCGAGCGCGAGGCGCGGGGCGACGAGCTGGCCTCCGGACGCCGCGAACGCTCCTGGGCCTTCCGCGCCTACCTGCTCTGGCTCACCTTCCCGCCCGTCGTCCTGCTCTTCCAGGACGAGCCCTTCCGCCTGATCATCATCTACGGCGTCCTGGGCGCCGCCTTCATGCCCTTCCTCGCCCTCACCCTGCTCTGGCTCCTCAACTCCTCCCGCACGCCCCGCGAGTGGCGCAACGGCCCGCTGAGCAACGGCATGCTCGCGATCGCGGGCCTGCTGTTCCTGGTCCTGTGCGTGAAGCAGGTCTGGGACCAGCCGTGGTCGGAGTTCTTCTAGTCCGCGCGACGGTAGACCGACGGAGGCTGGTCGTCACCGAGCACGGTCACGGCCAGCTGGTCGGCGCTCTTGAGCCGCAGCGTCTCCGTGTTGCCGTCCTCGCACTGGTCCTCCGGTTCCGCGACCGTGACGACCGGCGGGCCGAGCCGCACCCCCGTGCCGGTGGCGTCCACCACGACGCTCTCCCACTCGCAGTGGTACGCCGCCCCGTCACCGGTCCATTTGGCCACCACCTCGCCGTAGGCCCCTTGCTCCAGCACGAGAGACATGCTCTCGCCGGAGTCGGGGCCCTCGCGCTTCCAGGTGCCGAGGAAGGGTTCCGGGATGGGGGTGTCGGACGGTTCGGTCCTGGTGAGGATCGCGGTCTCGCCGCCGTCGCCGCTGGTCCAGGTGATCGAGCCGTCGTCGCCCAGGCGCAGGGTCTGCTCGCCGCCGTCGGTGCAGCCGGACTCGGGGATGCTGGTGACCGCGCGGGACTCCAGCACCATCAGGCTGCCGAACGAGACGAGTTTCCCGGCGCCGGTGCACAGCACGTCCTCGAAGGAGTTGAACGTCGTCGCGACGTCCTCGCCCTCTATGCCCTGGGTGATCGTGATGCGCCGGAGCGATCGCACGTTCCCGTCGGAGTCCTTGCCCTGGCCCTGCCAGGTGCCCAGGTACTCGTCGGCGATCGCGCCCTCGATGGAGGCCGAGGGGGCCGGGCCCGAGGAGGTGTCCTCCTCGTCCTGGGTGGGGTCGTCCGCGGGTTCTCCGGTGTCGTCGTCGGCGGGCTGCCCGGAGCCGTCCGTCCTCCCGGCGCTGGTGTTCCTGCCGTCGTCCTTGTCGTCGCCCAGGTTCATGGCGGCGTACGTGATGCCGCCGGCGAGCAGGGCGACGGCCAGGGCGACGGAGCCGACGACCAGCCGGGTCCGCCTGCGGGCCGCCGGGGCGGGCGCGGGGGCCGGCGCCGGAACGGGGTCCCCGAACACACCGAGCGGCGGCGCGACCGGTGTCGGTGCGGGCGCCGGGGCCGGGGTGGGGGCGGGCGCCGGGTCCGCGGCGGGCGGTGCCGGGCTCATGGCGGCCGGCCTCGGGTCCACGGCGGGCGGGTCCGCAGCGGGCGGCGGGACCGGGTCCGGCATGGGCTGCGGAGTGGCCGGCGCGCCCGTCGGCGGCGGGGCCGCGGGCGGCGTCGAGGGCGGAGCGGAGGGCGGCGTCGCGGGCGGAGCCGCCGACGGGACCGGCGGCGCCCCGGGCGGTGGCGGGGTGGCCGCGGGCGGCCCGGTGACGGGCATCGGCGGCACGGTCGGCGGTGCGGCCGGAGGCGCGGGGACGGCCCGGGTGCCCGGTGCCTCCGAGTCCAGCAACCGGGCCGCCCTGCGGCCCAGTTCCGCGATCAGGCCGGCCGGCAGCCACGGCTCGGTGTCCGCGCTCGCCGCGTCGGCGGCCGTGCGCTCCACCAGATCGGCGGGCGTCGGCCGGGCGGCGGGGTCCTTGGCCAGGCAGTCGCGTACGAGTTCCGACAGGCCCTCGGGCAGCCCGGTCAGGTCCGGCGGCTCCTGCGCGATCCGGTACATCACCGCGTGCATCCCGCTGTCCGACGAGCTGAACGGCTGGCGCCGGGTCGCCGCGAAGGCCAGCACCGAGCCGAGCGAGAAGACGTCGCTGGCCGTGGTGAGCGGCTCGCCGCGGACCTGCTCGGGGGACATGTAGCCGGGCGAGCCGATCACCGCGCCGGTACGGGTCAGCTTGCCGTCGGCGGTCACCGCGTCCAGCGCGCGGGCGATGCCGAAGTCGATGACGCGCGGCCCGTCGATCGTCACCAGGATGTTCGCCGGCTTGAGGTCGCGGTGGACGAGTCCCGCCTCGTGGACGGCGGTGAGCGCCCGGGCGAGCCGGTTGGCGAGGATGCGCACCGACCGCTCGGGCAGCGGCTCCGGCCGTTCGGCGATCACCTCGTGCAGCGAAGGGCCGGGGACGTATCCGGTGGCGACCCACGGCGACTCGGCGTCGGTGTCCGCGTCCAGCACGGGCGCGGTCCACTCGCCGCCCACGCGCCGCGCGGACGCGATCTCCTGGGCGAAGCGCCTGCGGAACTCGGGCTCCGACGCGAGTTCGGAGCGGACGAGTTTCACGGCGAGGGTGCGGCCACCGGCCGAACGGGCCAGATAGACCTCGCCCATGCCGCCCGCGCCGAGGCGGGCGAGGAGCCGGTAGGGGCCGATACGTGACGGGTCGTCGGGTCTCAGCTCATCCACGGGCCGATCCTCGCACAGCGGCCGCGCCGGGAGGCGTACGGAGACGTATCGGTTACTTCCGTATCCCGCTCGTGACCTGCGGTCTCCGGCCGGGCCGCCGGGCATCGCGCGCATCGCCCCCGCCCCACGCGGCCGTGGGGCGGGGGCGAGGGCGGTCCGGACCGGTTACGGCAGGGCGTGGACGTGCGGGCCCACCGCGCTGGACCAGGCGTTACCGGCCGTGGCGTCCCAGTTCGTGGACCAGGTCATCGCGCCCCGCAGGGACGGGTAGGTCCGCGACGGCTTGAAGGTGCCGCAGCCGGTGCCCCTGGTGAGGCAGTCCAGGGCGTTGTTCACGACCGACGGGGAGACGTAGCCGCTGCCCGCGCCCCTGGTCGAGGCGGGCAGGCCCAGGCCGACCTGGGACGGGTCGAGGCCGCCCTCGAGCTGGATGCAGGCGAGCGCGGTCAGGAAGTCCACCGAGCCCTGGCTGTAGACCTTGCCGTCACAGCCCAGCATGGAACCGCTGTTGTAGTACTGCATGTTGACGACCGTGAGGATGTCCTTCACGTTCAGCGCGGTACGGAAGTACGAGCCGGACGTGGACTGCATGTCGATGGTCTGCGGTGCCATCGTCAGGATCATCGACGGGCCGGCCTTCGCCGACAGCGACCGCAGCGCCTGCGTCATGTAGGTCGGGTTGAGACCGTTCTCCAGGTCGATGTCGACGCCGTCGAAGCCGTACTCCCGCATCACGGAGTAGACCGAGTTCGCGAAGTTCGCCGCGGAGGCGGAGTCGTTCACCGAGACGGTGCCCTTCTCGCCGCCGACCGAGATGATGACCTTCTTCCCGGCCGCCTGCTTGGCCCGGATGTCCGCCTTGAACTGGTCGACGGTGTAGCCGTTCAGGCCCGCCGAGTCCAGGTTGAAGGTGACGGCGCCCGGTGTGCCGGTGGCGTCGGCGAAGGCGACCGCGATGATGTCGTACGCGGACGGGACGTCGGAGATCCGCTGCACGGCGGCGCCGTTGTCGAAGTTCTGCCAGTAGCCCGTCACCGCGTGCTCGGGCAGGTCCCCGCCGGTGTCCCCGCCGCTCTCCCTGGTGCGCGCCGACACCGCCGTCGACTTCGGCGACTCGCCCGCCGCGTTGGTGGCGGTGATCTGGAAGGAGTACGAGGTGGCGGCCGCGAGCCCGGTCACGGTCGCCGAGGTGCCCGACACGGCCGTCACCTTCGTGCCGTTGCGGTAGACGCTGTAGCCGGTCGCCCCCGACACCGCGTTCCAGGCCAGCGACACCGACGAGGCGGTCGTACCGGAGACGGTCAGTCCGCCCGGGGTGCCCGGGACCGTCGGCTCCGGGTCTCCGCCGCCGCCCCCGTCGGGGCCGAACACCGAGAGGTCGTCGGCGTAGTAGGGGGCCTGGCCGTACCAGCCGTGGGTGTAGACCGTCACCGAGGTGGTGGAGGAACCGGTGGAGAAGCTGGTCGAGAGCTGCTTCCAGCTACCGGAGTCCGGGGTCCAGGTGGACACGTCCGTCGTGCCGGTGCCGGTGACGCCCAGGTAGGTGTATCCGCCCTGCACCCAGCCGCTCAGCCGGTAGGTGGAGTTGGGCTTCACCGCGACCGTCTGGGAGCAGCGGGCGTTGTCCTGCCCGGCGGGCGTGGCCTTGAGCGCGGCCGTGCCGCCGTGCACCGGGGAGGAGACGGTCGTGCCGCTGTTCGCCGAACAGGTCCAGTTGCCCAGGCCCGCCTCGAAGCCGGCGTTCCTGGCGTTGTTGACGTCCGCCGCGGACGCCTGGCCCGCTCCGGCGAAGGTGAGGGCGAGGGCGGAGACGACGGCTGATGCCCAGACGCGTCTGCTGCGGCCGGGCGTTCCTGGTGCGCGGTTCACTGGGGCCTCCGGTGGGGGAGAAGGGTGGGGGAGAGGGGAGGAGGGACTCGACGGTGGCCACCGTGTGCAGCACAAGGTGGTCCAGACCAATCCGGTTGTCAATAGGTCCAGACCAAAAACGACCAGTGAACCGGCCCCGCGGCATCATCCGGCGTCAAGGCGATGCACAGGACCTCCACCCGTAAGGCCCGATCGAGACCGGCGAGATGATCGACCTGCCCCGTTTTGGCGCACCTTGTGCGCCGACGGTTGCCGTTCGGCTGCTCAATCGCTGTTCTCCGGCCACCGGCCCGCGGATACAGTGCTGAGGTAGTCACGCAGTGAAGTCGTCAGGGTGTACCGGAGTAACGGCCGGTGGGCCGAGGGGCCTGGGGGAGAACGGGGAGCCGCGCGTGCCAACTGCCATCGCCGTGACCGGCGCCGACATGGCGCTGCCGGCCCAGGACGAACGAACCCTGCCCGCCGTGGTGCTGCGGGACGTCGACACCCGCCCGCTCGAACAGGTCCTGACCGAACTGCAATTGATCATCGAGCACCACGGTCACGTCATCGTCGTCTGCTCCCGGGCCACCCCCGTCACCGTCCAGCGCCGCCTGCACACCCTGCGCTCCCTGCTGGAGAGCGACCGGATAGCCCTCTTCCGCCCCGATCTGCCACCGCTCGGACTGGCCGTCCTGGCCCGCCAGTTACGGCAGCTCGCCTCCTGCGACCTCAGCCCCGGCGTCCTCGCCTCCGCCGGCCGGCTGCTGATCCACTACCTCCACTCCGGGGCCCTGCTCGGCTCCGTCGCCCGCCTCGACCGCGTCCCCGTCGACCTGAGGCAGCACGCGAAGTCCTGGATGCCCGGCAGCCAGTTCGCCGTACTCGCCCACCCGCAGCCGCAACTCGTCCGCCTCGGCCCCGAAGCCTCCCTCGCCGGACCCGAGTTCGGCACCTGGATGCTCGTCGCCAAGGGCCACCTCCAGTCCGACTGGGTCACCACCACCCTGGCCCCCTCCTGGAAGGTCCAGGGCCTGCGCGAGACACCGCTCCCCGCCGAGTCCCCCGACTGGTGGGGAACCGGCAAGGTCATCGAGTTCTGCACCTACCTGCCCGACCTGTCCGTCCTGTACCAGCTCGTCACCTCCGTACGGCGCGGCGTCTGCCACTGGTGCGGCATCGACGTCATCGGCGACCGGTGCGTGTTCTGCTCCGCCGTACCACCCGCCCCCGAGGGCACGCCGGCCCTCACCCGGGGCCGTACCTGACCCCGCCCGACCACCGCAGACCCCCGCCCGAGTCCGCTCGACCGATATCCCCGATGAGGTTGCACGGTTCATGAACTCCCGTCAGCGCCGCGGCGTGATACTCCTGCTCCTGTCGGTCCTGTGCGCCCTCGGCGCGTTCGCCGGCGTCCTCTCCGTCATCGACGACGTGGAGTCCAAGGTCGGCCCCGAGGTCACCGCGTACCGGCTGAAGACGAACGTGGCGCCCTACACCCCCCTCAGCACGGGCCAGTTCGAGAAGATCGAGATGCCCGAGCGGTGGCTGTCGAAGAACGCCGTCACCGACCTGGACGAGATCCGGGGCAAGATCGCCGTGACCGATCTGCGGGAGGGCTCCCTGCTGCAGAGCGACATGATCGTGAACCAGCCCGCCCTGCAGCCGGGACAGCAGGAGGTCGCCATCATGATCGACGCGGCCACCGGCGTCGCCGGCAAGATCACACCGGGCTCCTCGGTCAACGTCTACGCCACCTTCGAGGGCGAACGCGAGGGCGACCCCGACCAGTCCAGGATCATCGTGACCAACGCCAAGGTCCTCGACGTCGGCAAGATCACCGCCCTCCGGCCCGACGAGAACGACCGCGGCCGGGAGCCCACCGACGCCGTCCCGATCACCTTCGCGCTGTCCGCCGCCGACGCCCAGCGCATCACCTACGCCGAGTCGTTCGCCCGGCGGGTCCGCCTCGCGCTGGTCGCACCCGGAACCGACGGCACCGTCCCGGACTCACAGCGGACGTACGAACTCGCGAAGGACAAGTGAGAGGCCCGCATGCCCACGAGGATCCTGCCGGCAGTCGGCGACGCGGACGCGGTCCGGTCCCTCATCACCCTGCTCAGCCAGCTCCCGGACGCCGAACCGGTCGCCCCGGTGACCGACTCCACCCAGCTCATCGACACCCTCGCCCGCCTGGCCGCCGAGTCCGTCGACGAGCTGCCCGAGGTCGTGGTCGTGCACGAGCGGATCGGCCCCGTCCCCGCCCTGGAACTGATCCGCGAAGTCGCCCTGCGCTTCCCCGCCGCCGGCGTCATCCTCGTCACCTCCGACGCGAGCCCCGGCCTCTTCCAGGCCGCCATGGACTACGGCGCCCGCGGCCTGGTCGCCCTCCCGCTCGGCTACGAGGAACTCGCCAGCCGCGTCCAGGCCGTCGCCCAGTGGTCCGCCGGCGTACGACGCCACCTCGGCTCCGGCGGCGACGTCTTCACCGGTGCCGGCGGCACCGTCGTCACCGTCAGCGGCGCCAAGGGCGGCGTCGGCACGACCCTGACCGCCATCCAGCTCGCCCTCGCCGCCCAGGCCTCCGGCCGCACCACCGCCCTCGTCGACATGGACCTCCAGACCGGCGACGTCGCCGCCTACCTGGACGTCCAGTTCCGCCGCTCCGTCGTCGACCTCGCCGCCGTGGGCGACATCTCCCCGCGCGTCCTCGCCGACGCCGTCTTCCGCCACGACACCGGCCTCGCCCTGCTGCTCGCCCCCGGCGAGGGCGAACGCGGCGAGGACGTCACCGACCGCGCCACCCGGCAGATCGTCAGCGCCCTGCGCTCCCGCTACGAGGTCGTCGTCATCGACTGCGGCGCCCAGCTCGGCGGCGCCGGCGCGGCGGCGGTGGAGATGGCCGACACGGCCCTGCTGGTCACCACCCCCGACGTGGTCGCCGTACGGGGCGCGAAGCGGGCGGTGCGGATGTGGGACCGGCTGCAGATCCGCAAGGCCGAGGAGACCACCGTGGTCGTCAACCGGCACACCCGGTCCACGGAGATCCAGCCCCCGCTCATCCGGAAGATCACCGGCACCGCGGTCGCGGCCACCGCGATCCCCGCCCACTTCAAGGAACTGCAGGCCGTCGTGGACGCCGGCCGCGTCCACGAACTGGAGAACAAGAGCACGGTGAAGCAGGCCCTGTGGGGCCTGGCCGGCGAACTCGGCCTGGTCAAGGCCGCCGAGGGCGCCCGCAAGGGCGGCCGGCCGCGCGGCGACCGGGGGTCGGTGAGCTTCCGGCGGCGCAGGGACGGAGGGGGATGACCATGAAAGCGGCATCACCCGCGCGTGACCGGGGCCAGGTGACCATCGAGTTCCTCGGCATGACCCCCACGATCCTCGTGACGCTGGTGGTGCTGTGGCAGCTCGTCCTGGTGGGGTACGCGTTCACACTCGCGGGGAATGCTGCGGACGAGGCCGTACGGGCGGCCACGGCGGCGGCACCGGGCGCACGCCAGGGCGCCTGCCGGGCGGCAGGGCTGGACAAGCTGTCGGGAGCGTGGGCGGGGGGAGCGACCGTGAACTGCACGACCTCGGGCGGCTTCGTCACCGCCGACGTGAGGCTGGACGTCCCCCTCCTCTTCCCCGGCGCCGTCTCCCTCCCCCTCGACGTGGAGGGACACGCGGGCGCGGTCGAGGAGGAGACGGACTGACATGTCGTACGAGCCCTGCGAGCCGCCCGCACACCGGCTCCGCGCCCGCGACCGCGGCCAGGTCGCCATCGAGTACCTCGGCTTCCTCCCGGTCCTGCTCATCGTCGCCATGGCCGCCGTACAGCTCGGCCTGGTCGCCTACACCGCCCAGCAGGCCGGCACGGCGGCCCGCGCGGGAGCGCGCAGCGCGTCACTGGGCGAGGCGTACGGCTACACCTGCAGGGACGCCGTCAGCACCTGGCTCGCCGACGGCACCTCCTGCGAGGGCTATCCGGGAGGCGACGAGATCACCGTCACCGCCACGGTCGACATCCCCTCGATCGTGCCGGGCTGGGACTTCGGCCCCGCCCGCAAGTCCGCCACGATGCCGCGAGACCACTGAGGAGCGAGCGACCCATGAGCCTGCGGGCACGCATCAACTCCCCCGAGGAGACGGCCGGCCGGGGCGAGGACGGCCACCTGGTCGCCTCCTACCGCGCCAAGCTCCTGGAGGAGATCGACCTCGCGGAGATGAGTTCGCTGGCGGCGGCCGAGCGCCGGGCCCGGCTGGAACGCGTCCTCGGCCACATCATCAGCCGCGAGGGCCCGGTCCTGTCGACCGTCGAGCGCTCCCAGCTGATCCGCCGGGTCGTCGACGAGGCCCTGGGCCTCGGCATCCTGGAACCCCTGCTGGAGGACGCGTCCATCACCGAGATCATGGTGAACGGCCCGGACGCCATCTTCGTCGAGCGCGGCGGCCGCGTCGAACAGCTCCCGCTCCGCTTCGCCTCCAACGACCAGCTCATGCAGACGATCGAACGCATCGTCTCCACCGTCAACCGCCGCGTCGACGAGTCGAATCCCATGGTCGACGCCCGCCTCCCCTCCGGCGAGCGCGTCAACGTCATCATCCCGCCGCTCTCCCTGACCGGCGCCACCCTCACCATCCGCCGCTTCCCCCGCTCCTTCACCCTCCAGGAACTGATCGGCCTCGGTTCCCTGAACGAGCACATGCTGTACCTGCTGGCCGGCCTGGTGCAGGCCCGCTTCAACGTCATCGTGTCCGGCGCGACGGGCACCGGGAAGACGACCCTCCTCAACGCCCTCTCCGGCCTGATCCCCGAGCGTGAACGCATCATCACCATCGAGGACTCCGCCGAACTCCAGCTCCAGCAGCCGCACGTCATCCGCCTGGAGTCCCGCCCGCCGAACGTCGAGGGCAAGGGCCAGGTCACCATCCGCGACCTGGTCCGCAACTCCCTCCGTATGCGCCCCGACCGCATCGTCGTCGGTGAGGTCCGCGGCGGCGAGTCCCTGGACATGCTCCAGGCGATGTCGACGGGCCACGACGGCTCCCTCGCCACCGTCCACGCCAACAGCGCCGAGGACGCCCTGATGCGGCTCCAGACCCTCGCCTCCATGTCGGACGTGGAGATCCCCTTCGTGGCGCTCCACGACCAGATCAACAGCGCCGTCGACGTCATCGTCCAGCTCACCCGCTTCGCCGACGGCGCCCGCCGCATCACCGAGGTCGCCCTGCTGGAGAGCCACGCGTCGGAGCCGTACCGGCTGACCACGGTCGCCCGCTTCCGCGCACAGCCCATGACCGCCGACGGCCGCGTCCACGGCGTCTACGAGCACCACCCCCTCCCGCGCCGCACCGCCGACCGCCTCTACATGGCGAGCCAGCCCGTCCCCCAGGCGTTCGGCGTCGCCCAGTCCTACGACCAGCTCGCCACCCGAGAAGCCAGGTAGGAACCGCCCCCATGGAGCTGCAGAACCTGATCACGCTGACCACCGGCGTCACGCTGCTGGCCTGCGTCCTCGCGGTCGTCGGCGTGCAGTCGTACGCCACCGGCAGGGCACAGCGGCAGGCACTGGTGGACCGGCTGTCGGCCACCGGCCGGATCCCCGTCGCCGGCCGCCGGCGCCACTTCCCCACCCTGGACCGCCGCCTGCGCCGCACCCGGCTCGGCAAGAAGCTCGAACTGCGCCTGTCGGCCACCGGCCTGGACATCACCCCCGGCGAGTTCTTCGCCTGCATGCTGGCCACGGTCGCCGGCCTGTGGCTCATCGGCCAGGCGACCCTCGCCCCCTTCTTCGGCCCGATCGCCGGCCTGCTCGGCGTCTGGGCGGCGCTGCAGTTCCTCAACTGGCAGCGGCAGAAACGCATCGAGAAGTTCATCAACCAGCTCCCGGAACTGGCCCGCATCCTCGCCAACGCCACCCAGGCCGGCCTGGCCCTCCGGACGGCCATCGGCATGGCGGCGGAGGAGCTGGAGGCCCCGGCGGGCGAGGAACTGTCCAAGGTCGCCAACCAGCTGGCGGTGGGCGCGTCGATGGACGACGCCCTCGGCGAACTCGCCGACCGCCTTCCGTCCCGTGAGCTGGTCGTCCTGGTCACCACCCTGGTGCTGTCCAACCGGGCGGGCGGCCAGGTGGTGAGCGCCCTGCGGAACCTGACGGAGACGCTGGAGGAGAGGAAGGAGACCCGCCGGGAGGTCCGTACACAGCTCTCCCAGGTCAGCATGACGTCGTACGCCGTCCCCGTGCTCGGCGTCGGCTCGCTGTTCCTGATGAACGGGGTGAAGGACGGGGCCCTGGACCGCATGACCGGCTCTCCGGCCGGGCAGGCCGCGGTGGTCGTCGCGTTCGCCCTGTACGCCATCGGCTTCGTCCTCATCCGCCGCCTGTCCCGCATCGACGTCTGAGCGGCGAGGAGGCCGACCGACATGGCACTTCTGCTGGCCCTCCTGATGGGCCTCGCCGTCTACGGCGTCTTCGCCGGCGTCCGCATGTACCGGGCGGAGGCGAAACTCCCCGGCGACCTGGCCCTGGCCCTGGAGGTCGGCGCCACCCGCACGGGCGCGGTCGACTCCCTCGTCGACCGCATGGGCATGCGCTACGCCCCCGCCGTGCTGCGCCTCATGGGCCCCAAGCAGGTCGCCAAGTACCGCCGCAAGATCGACCTGGCGGGCAACCCCGGCGGTCTGACCATCGACCGCTACGCCGCCCGCCGCGCGGTGTACGGCTTCCTGGGCGTCGTCGGCTTCCTGGTGTTCCTGATGCGCGGCCAGCTCTTCATGGCCCTGCTGCTCCTGGCCTTCGGCGCGTTCTGGACGGAGGTCGGCATCTGGTCGGCGATCCGCGTCCGCAGGGACGTCATCGAGCGGACGCTGCCGGACTTCCTGGACGTGCTGGCGGTGGTGGTGAGCGCGGGCCTGGGCTTCCGGCAGGCCCTGGACCGGGTGTCGTCGAAGTACGAGGGCCCGTGGGCGGACGAACTCCGTATCACCCTGCGTCAGATGGACCTGGGTATGAGCCGCAGGCAGGCGTTCGCGGAACTGCGCCGCCGCAACGACTCGGAGCAGGTGGCGATGTTCGTCACGGCGTTGCAGCAGGGCGAGGAGCTGGGGGCGCCGATCGTGGACACGCTGGTGTCCCTGGCGAAGGACATGCGCCGTACGGACTCCCAGAACGCCCGCCGCAAGGCGGCCCGCGCGGTCCCGAAGGCCACCATGATGATCACCACGTTCATGGTCCCGGCCACGATGATCCTCCTCGGCGCCGGTCTGATCCTCGGTTCCGGCATCGACTTCGGCGCGGTCACGGGCGAGTAGGGCAGAGGACAGGGGGTGATGACGACGACCAGGGAACGCACGGGGCTGTTCCGCCGCGCGGCCAGGCCGTCGGAGATCACCACCCCGCCGACGGGTACGGTCCTTCCGCCCTGTGCGCGGACGGGCGCCCCGGACATCCCGGTGACATCGGTGACCCCGGCACTGCCACCGGGCTGGGAACCGGTGGGGGACACACAGCCACGGCTGCCCGAACCACCGGCCGCGGAGGCCGCTCAGCCCTCGCAGGACCACGGAGCGTCAGCCGCCGATGGTGCTGGTCCCCCACAGGGGCCACCCGCACCCGACGACGAAAGCCGCACGGGTGGTGCGGGTGGGAACCCCCATCCGGCCGAAGGCCGGATGCACCCCCCACTACCCGCACCCGCATCCGCACCCGCACCCGCACCGGCACCGGCACCGGCATCCGCACCGCGCCCGGACGTCCAGATCCAGATCAACGCCCTCCAGGCCCTGTGCCGGCAGGCATTCGGTTTCCGCCTGGCGATGATCGCGCTGGCGACCCCCTCCGCCCTCCTCAACGCCGCCCCCGGCTGGAGCACCCGCCTCGTCGGCATGGCGGTGGTGGTCACTTTCATGGCCTCCTACGTCCTCTTCAGGGACTGGGAACGCTTCGGCCCCCTCCTCCTCCGCCACCCCACGCTCCTCGCGGCGGACACCCTCTTCGGAGCCCTGCTCCTGATCTCGGCGGGCCCCGGCACCACCCTCGCCTACGTCAGCGTCTGCACCCCCCTCCTCGCGGGCCTGATCTACGGCTGGCGCGGCGCGGCGGTCTTCGCCTCCCTCCAGGGCCTGATCCTCCTCCTGGTGTACGCGGCCCTGGACAATCCCCGGACGGACCCGGCGGAATCACTCCTCCTCCCCGGCCTCTGCGTGATCGCGGGCGCGGTCGGCTCCAGCCTCCGCAACCTCATGCTCCGTCTGGGCACGGCGACCCAGGCCCTCACCACGGTCCAGGCCCGCCTGGCCGTCACGGAAGCGGTCAGCGCCGAACGGGCCCGCCTGGCCCGCGAGATGCACGACTCGGTGGCCAAGACCCTGCACGGGGTGGCCCTGGCGGCGGACGGCCTGGCCGGCACGGCGGGCGCCCCGCACCTGGACCCGGCCCTGGTGAAACAGCAGGCGGAACTGGTGGCCCGCTCGGCCCGCAGAGCCGCCGCCGAGTCCCGCGAACTCCTGGCGGACCTGCGCAGGGAGTCGGACCCCGGCCAGGGCACGGACGTACTGGTCGAACTGGCCGCCCGTACCCGCGACTTCACCACCCGCACCGGCGTCCCCGCGACCTACCGCCCCACCGGCGAGCACACGGTCCCGCCCGTCCCGCCCGCCGTGGCCCGCCAGCTCCTCACGATCGCCTCGGAGGCCATGGAGAACGCCCACCGCCACGCGCGACCGACCAAGGTCGACGTCCACGCCGGCGTCCACGGCGACCTGCTCCGCATCAGCGTGTACGACGACGGCACCGGCATCCCGCCCGGCACCGACCTCGAACAGCTCCGCCGCGCCGGCCACTTCGGTCTCGTCGGCATGGTCGAGCGGGCGGCCTCGGTCGGCGCCCGCATCCGCATAGGCCGGGGCGCGCACACGCAAGGCACCGAAGTCCGCCTGGAACTGCCCCTGGCGGCCGTGACGACCCCCACGGAGGCCACCCCGTGAAGACACCACCGAACCCCTTCGCGAACGTCCCGCCCCCGGCCCCGCTCCGGGTGGTGGTGGCCGACGACAACCCGGTGGTCCGCGCCGGCCTGACCGCCCTCCTCACCGGACGCGAGGACATCACGGTGGTGGCGGAGGCGGCCGACGGCCGGGAGGCCTACGAGGCGGCCCACACGCATCGCCCCGACGTGGTCCTCCTGGACGTCCGCATGCCCGGCGTGGACGGCATCTCGGCGCTCCCGTACCTGGTACGGATCGCACCCGTGGTGATGCTGACGTACAGCGGGGAGTCGGAGATCGTCCAGGAGGCGCTGCGCAGGGGAGCGGGCGGCTACCTGGTCCACGGCGAGTTCACGGTGGACCAACTGGTGTCGGCAATCCGCGACATCAGGGAGGGCAAGCCCCACTTCACCCCCACAGCGGCAGGAGCGTTGCTCTCGCAACTGCGTCAGGACCCACGACCGGCGAGGCCGCTGCCGGAGGGGCTGGGTAATACACGCACAACTAACGCCACCACAAACGGACTCGGCCTGTCCCGCATCCCGCCCCCGCCTACTTCTGCGGAAAACCTTTCGCAACTGCAACCGGATATGGCACGATCGTCGTCTGGGTGGACAGGCGGCCGCCCGGCCGCTCCCGACAGGTCGGGGTACCAACTGAGCGCGAGGGAGGCGGAGATCATGGACCTCATCGCATCCGGCATGAACAACCAGCAGATCGCCGCCATGTGCTTCATCAGCGAGAAGACGGTCAAGAACCACATCAACCGCATCTTCGCGAAGCTCCACAGCACGAGCCGTTCCGAGGCCGCGGCGAAGTGGCTCGGTACGGCACCGGGTTCGGGCCGAGGGGCGGGGTGACCTCCGGTGACGGCGAGGACGACGAGGAAGTGGGCCCGGGATTGGGCCCTGGGACCCTCCGGCGGGCAGGGCTCCCGCCCGTACGGTGCGGATGCCGAAAGCGGCCCCGCGAAGCGGGCCGCTGTTGTGTCAGCCGGAGGGGAACACCATGAGCGACCTGATGATGAAGACCGCCGTCGCGACCAAGGTCCGGGTCAACGGCTGGAAGAACACGACGGTCGAGGCCATGCGGCGCCGCAACGCCGACAAGGGGCAGACCGCGGTCGAGTACCTGGGCATCATCGCGGTGGTCGTGCTGATCGTGCTCGCGATCACCGGCACCAGCATCGGTCAGACCATCCTCGGCAAGATCAACGCGCAGATCGCCAAGGTCGCTCCTTGACGCGATTCCGCCGGTACGGAGACGCAGGGCAGGCCTTCCCCATCTACATCACGGTGGTGGGGGGCCTGCTCTTTCTCGCGTTGGCGTACTTCGCGGTCGGCCAGGCCGCGGCGAATCGGAACGGTGCGCAGACCGCCGCTGACGCGGCGGCACTCGCGGCAGCTCAGGACAGGCGGGACCAGCTTGCCGGTGCGTGGTTGCGGGACCTGCTCGATCCGACCAAGTGGCAGGACGTTTTCGACGGTGACGCGGAAGGGCTCTCTCCGTCGTGCTGGCGGGCGGAGGAACTCGCGGCGCGGAACGACGCCGACATTCTGAGCTGCGGTCCCGACGGATTGCTGGGCTACACGGTCGAGGTCGAGACCACCAAGTCCGTGGGGAAGTCCATCGTCCCCGGCACGGAGGCACGCAGGTCCAACGCGTCCGCCACCGCCGTGATCGAGTCCCGCTGCGGGTTCGAGCTTCCGGCCGAGGACGCCGGAGACGATGTGCTGCCCGCCCTCGACTGCGATGGAACGACGTGGGAACTGGACCCGAAGGGCCCCGCCGAACTCCTTCCCCAGCCCGAGGACCTGTTCGAAGTCCACCTGGCCAACTGACAAGTGACGACGAGTGGTGAAGGAAGCGGAAAGATGAGTATTCGGATCACTGCCAAGGCGCGCAGGGGGATGGTCGCGTTGACCGCTGTGGCCGGCCTGGCCCTCGGAATGGCGGGCTGTGGCGGCGGTGGTGGCGACGATGAGAAACCGAAGCCTTCGTCATCCGCTTCCAAGGACGGTGGATCGCAGCCGAGCGCTCAGGAGGGGCAGGCGGAGACTCCACTGGCCGAGCTCAAGGGTACGGACGGACTGCTTCTCCAGGTCACCTCTGCCGTACGGGATTCCGGCGGCTTCATCACCGTGAGCGGCAACCTCAAGAACGACGGCGCGGAATCAGTGGCCGTCCCACCTCAGATGAGCGGTGACGAGACCGAGGTCGTCAGCCACGGTCCGTCGCTCGGTGGTGCCACCCTCGTGGACTCGAAGGGAAAGAAACGCTATTACGTGTTGCGAGACACGGACGGCCGACCGCTGACGACGACGGGTCTCACCACCCTCAGCGCAGGTCAGGCCCTTCCTGTCTTCATGCAGTTCCCCGCCCCGCCGGCCGACACGGCAGATGTGACCTTGCAGGTGCCGACGTTCTCCAGCGGCACGATCAAGATCTCCGGGTGAGGCCGGCCATGACTCGTACCCCGACCCGCCTGGCGCAGCCCCGCCTCGCCCTGGTCCTCTCGGCCGCCACGGTCATGGTCACCGTCAACCTGTACGGCGCGGCACCGGCCCACGCGGACGACGGCCCCAGCGTTCCACCGGGAACCGAGGCGTCCGCGTCCGCACCCGTGGAAATCGACCCCAATGACCCGGACCTCAAGCTCCCGGAGGGCGCCACCCTCACCGAACCCAAGGTCCTCGACATCAAGCAGATCGTGGAGGACAAGAGCGGTGACGAGCGCCGCGAGGACACCAACTCCGACGTGACGTTCGCGCTCCAGGCCGAGGTGTTGTTCGACAAGGACAGCGCGAAGCTCGGCGCGGAGGCGAAGGCCCGTATCGCCACGATCGCGGGCGAGATCAAGACGCAGAACGCGACGAAGGTCCGCGTCTTCGGCTTCACCGACAACCTGGGCTCGTCCGCGCACGGCGACGTCCTGTCCCGCCGGCGCGCCAACGCCGTACAGGCCGTCCTGGGCCAGGAGCTGAGCGACGCGGACATCACCTACGAGGTACGCGGTTACGGCGAGCAGTACCCGATCGCCGACAACTCCACGGAGGCCGGCCGCAAGAAGAACCGCAGGGTCGAGATCACGTTCCCGCGCACGGCAAGCTGAGCCGGGGCCGCGGGCACGCCGGCGGCGTGTCCTCGGGGCGGTCCTGCCCAGGGAGGGCGCGCGGACGTGCCCGGAGGCGGCGTCCTAAAGGCCCACTTCCACCCGGGCCCCGACCCGCAGCCCCCACCCCTCCATCGCCCCGGCCTCGGCTTCGAGCACATGCCGTGCCCGGAGCCGGGGCAGACCGAGCCGCCCCGGCGGCATGGTGCGTACGGCGATGACACGGAGCCGCCGGTCGAGGTAGGCGACGTCGATGGGTATGCGCATACGGAAGGTGTGCACGCTGTTGGCGGGCGAGAGCAGCAGGGCCCCGTCGAGGGAGTCACGCCCGAGCAGCCCTTTGGTACGGGCCCGGTAGGAGGTGGCGATCTCCAGGGGGACGCGCACCGGCACCCCCTCACCCTCCCCCCGTACGACGGTCAACTCCCCACGTCCGTCCCGCCAACGCGCCATTCCGACCGACCCCCTCGACCACCGATCACCGACCGACGAACCGTCCGCCCCGAACGTATCTCCGCAGGCCCCTCGGCATCAGTACGTGCGGAGTTGCGCGGCCAGGGCGGCGAGGGTCTGGGCGGTCTCGGACAGGCTCGCGACGGCGGCCTGGAGCTCCGAGGCGACGCGGGGAGCGGCGGGAAGGGCGGCGGACGCGGCGGCGACCGGTGTGCCGCGGTAGCCGATGGGACCCTCGTTCCAGCGCTGGTAGTAGCCGGTGAACGCCTGCCCGGCGGGGGCTTCCGCGAACCGGACCCGGGCGAGCTGGACCTCGGACCCGCCGGAGTTGCGGGTGATGTCGAGGCGGTAGTGGCGGTAGGCCTGGGCGTGGGAACGGAGGTGGAACTCGCGGGTCTGGAACCGCTCGGTGAACTTCTCACCGCCGCGCGTGTCCAGCGGCGTCCACGTGTGGCCGTCGTGGGAGCCGAGGAGGGTCCAGTCGCGGGGGTCGCGTTCGTCGAAGTCGTTCGCCGACGTCAGGGAGTACGAGGCGACGGCGGTGGGGCGGGCGAGGGTGAAGTCGAGGTGGGCGGTCTCCTCGAACGTCAGCCACTTGCTGCGCCGCTCCTCGAGGAGGTTGTCGGCCCCCTCGCCCCCTTCGTCGAACTCGCCGCTCGCCTCGACAGCGGTCACCTCGACCTCGGCGGCGGCGGTGTGCAGCACGGCCACTCCGGAGTTGCCCCGCTGGTCGCGCCAGGTGAACCGCTCGACGGGCGCCCCGCCGTCGTCGACCAGCAGCCGCAGTTCGTGCGAGGTGTGCCAGCTGCCGCCCCACCCCTCCTCCGTGTGGAAGCGGTGCAGGGGGGACGCCGAGAGGTTCCGGGTGTCGTCCGAGAACGGCCGGCGGTCGGTGAGCCGCCCCCGGTACTCGTACGCCGTACCGTCCGCGGCGCGGTACACGCCGTGGAAGTCGGACATGTTCGACTGGAAACTGATGGCGGCCTCGGCGCCGTCCTCGCCGTGCCAGCCGAGCTGTGCGGGCAGGGAGTGCTCGTCCCGGTCGATGTGGAAGAGCAGCCGCGGGGCCGCCTGCCAGGAGGCGGAGGAGGAGTGGGCGGGGCGGAGCTCCGTACGGTAGGCGAAGACCGAGTCCCGGGCGGCCTCGGCGACCCGCGCGCGCTCGGAGCGGCCACGCTCCCAGACGGGGTCCAGGGTGATCCGGTAGAGCCAGAGCATGCTGCCGGACTTGGCCGAGGAGCGTATCTCCAGGGTGTTGGTGCCGGGCTTCAGCAGACGCCCCGGCACGGCGAAGACGTTGTCCTGCGGAAGGTCGCCGCCACCGGGCACGGTGAGGTCCTCGGCCACGACCTCCCCCTGGACCAGGACGTCCATCGGCGCGTACCCGAGGTCGGAGCCGAGCTTGGAGACGAGGGCCGTGACGGTGAGCGTCACCTGGGGGACGTCCTCCGGGTCCTCCACCTCGAAGTCCAGCGTCACACTCCCGCCCGCGCTCAACGCCACGTGCGACCCGGCGAACCGGGCCCGCTGGTACCTGACATCGGCGTTGGCCAGCCGAGCCGGATCGACGGAAAAGTCGGCGTAGGTGACTTCAAAACCCATGTCAGCTCCAGATCATGACGGTACGTCAGTGAACATCGCCACGCGATGGTGACTGTGATCCAGGACCCTAGTGGGCCGGACTGACAACGTCGTTCAGGCGAAGGGAACGGCGTCCGCCGGGGAGGTGTGCCAGTTGGTGACGATCGGGTCCTCGACGGTGATGGTGTCGACCGGCAGGGAGACCGGGTTGGGGTCGGCGTCACCGACGGCGACGATGATGCTGTCCAGTTCCTTGCCACCGTCTCCGTTGGTGGTCTTCGGGTTCACCCCGGCGTAGGCGGTGGTGCTCCCGCTCAGCTTGACCTGCTCACCGACGGACTGCTCCGCGGGACCCGCCTCGGTGCCGTCGGATCCGAACGCCACGACCGGCAGCGCGGCGGGCAGGTAGCAGGTGATCCCCGGCTTCGCCTTCGCCATGATCAGGATGTATCCGCCGGCCTGGGTCTCCGACTTGGTGCTCCAGGAGATGTCGTTGGCGCCGCAGGTCTGCTCGACCGCCGTCCGCTTCCCGTTACCGGTGTCGACGCCGGAGCCGGCCCCGTCCTCGGTTCCCGTGCCCGTCGTGCCGGTGCCCTCGTCGGTGCCCTGACCGCTGCCCGCGGCCTCCGAGCCGGACGACGGGGCCGCCGTACCGCCGGTCGAGGCGGCGGACGAAGAACCGTTCGCGGCTCCGGTGTCCGTGGCCGCGTCCGTGTCCTGGCAGGCGGTCATCAGCATGGCGCCGCCCACGAGGGCTGCGGAGACGAGGAAGGCCTTGCGACGGTTGCCGGACATGAAATCCCCTTGAGAATCAGCTGGTTGAGGCCGAAGCGGTTTCGGCTTCTCGGTGCTTGCTTGATCACTATGAGGGGTCTGCGAGCCAAAGGGATGCCACCGCCGTCGTTCCACGACATCGCTGTCACAGAAAGGTGACATGGCCACGAACTCGTCCGAATGCCGGCCGAGTTTGAACCGATGGCCTGCCGCTCACCGCCCGATCGCTCCGGCTGACGGAGCGAGGCTCGGTTGGGCCGCACCTGGCCGCACTGACTGCACACCTGGACGCCCACTGGAGCCCCCATCGCACGCTGAGCATGCGAGCCCTCCTGCTCCGACGCGGCTCCGGCGAAGGGTTCCCCGAACCCTTCCACACCCTCTCCGCCAAGGACTGCTACGGCGACCTGACGCTCTGGGGCCCGCTGCCACCCACCCTCCCGTCCCCCCCGCTGGGCCGCCCTCTCCCTCAACAGTCCGACGGCGACGCCCCGTTGATCCTCACGGTCCTGATCACCGACCACCCGCTCACGGAACCGCGGAACCCCGCAAGTTGACTCCGTTCGCTCTGGTGCCTCGACTTACGCACCGGATAGCTTTGGACTTCGCTGAAGCCAAGCCTCGCCCCATTGGGAGCCGACTGTGACTCGCCGCCCCACCCTGCTCGCAGCGCTCGCGCTGACCGCCACCGCGGCCCTGACGCTGTCCGCATGCGGAAGCGACGACGACAGCCCGACAAAGGACAACGACAAGATCGCGGGCGCGGACACCGGCGGTGAGAAGTCACCCTCCCCGAGCCTCAGCCCGTCGGACTCCGGCGGACGTCCGAAGATCACGTTCCCTTCCGACGCGAAGAACGTCTTCGAGTACCAGAAGACGGGCGACGCGGCGAAGGACGCGGCGCTCGCCGACAGTACGCTCACCGTCAACGCCGTGGACGAAGCGATTTTCGAGGCTGACACGGGAACCGAGGCTCTGGGCTTCTACATCAAGGACAAAGCCTTGAGTTCGTACATCACTTACGTGCAGAAGTACATCGACGATGGCGAGACGTGGGTCGGTGAGACTCGTTACTTCAAGTACAAGGTGACACTTTCGGGTGAGCAGAAGGCCTACGTCACCTACTGCTCCGACGAGAGTGAGTCGTACATCAAGAACAAGAAGACGGGAGAGGTTGACAGGTCGCCGGCCACGGAGAGGTCATACGTCCTGTACAACACGAGTCTGACCGAGAACTCCGATGGAATTTGGCAGACCACCGACGTCGTCTCGGACAGGGGGAGCAAGGCGTGTCAGCCGTAAAGAAATCGGCGAGGACCATCACGGTCCTCACGCTCGCGTGCGCTTGCCTATTTGCTTCACACGCGGCTTATGCTGGTCGTGACGAAAACGGAAATGCCAATCAGACGGACCAGAGTGCCCACGCCGACGACGAAGGGAACCTTTCCGTCACCGTCGGCGGCGTCGTCTTCGACCACTCGAAGAACGGCAGCGGCGACTCCGCTGGGGCATTGACCTCGTCCACGTCGTGGAGTCCGCCCCCCTGCTGGTACGCCCCCAAGTACACCCCCGAGCAACTGCAGAAGCACCTGGAACCGATCTGGGAAGCCGGCTCGACGGGCTACGAGTGGGACGCCAAGCAACGCGAGAAGTACAACGCCGACGACGAGAAGAAGGGCTTCAACAAGGACAAGTCCGGCGAAGGCTATTGGTGGGGCTCGTACGTGGACAAGAGCTACCCGCCGGGCTGGGACTCCTGCGACGAGGACTACTTCTGGGTGGACACGGGCGACGCGCCGCCCGCGAACATCGAGAACGCCATCACCCCCGAAATCCTCGCCGAACTCGCCTACGCGGAGATCCGCGTCCCGGGCACCGAGGTGACGCTGGCCCCCGCGGAAGCCACCAAGGTGAACCTCCCGACGTGGGCGTGGCTGGACGGCGCTGAGTTCAAGCCGGTCTCGGTCACCGCGTCCGTCGAGGAGATCGGACTCGAGGCGACGGCCACGGCGGAGCCGGTCTCACTGGAGATCAAGCCGGGCACGCCGGATGCGGAGACCTACCCGGCTTCGGGCGTCTGCGAGATCAATGACGGCCGTATCGGTGAGCAGTACGAGAAGGGCAAGGCGGACAAGACGCCTCCATGTGGCGTGAAGTACCTGCGCTCCTCGGGCGACGGCACGTTCCCGCTCCAGGCGACGGTCACCTGGGAGATCCACTGGACCGGCACCGGCGGCGCGGGCGGCGACCTCCCCGACGGCGAGTTCGGAGCGACGCAGGACGTCGAAGTCCAGGAAATCCAGGCCATCAACCGCTGACCCCGAGCCTCGCCCCACCGGGAGCCGGCTGTGACCCGCCACCCCACCCTGCGCGCAGCCCTCGCGGTGACCGCCACCACGGCCCTGGCGCTGTCCGCCTGAGGAAGTGGCGACGGCAGCGCCGCCAAGGCGCCGGTGCCACCGGGCCCCGTACCGTGCGGCTTGCCGAGGCCGGGGCCGACCCGGTGATTCCGTAGCCGGCCGGCGATGAACCGGACCCGGAGGGTTTCGTGCGGTTCGTGGCGGAGGAGGTACGGCCGTCGGTGCCGTAAAGCCGGAGGACAGGCGGAGGCCGCTGCGTGCATGATCGGAGCATGACGGACAAGGCGGCCCGCCGTACCTTCGACGACCTGATCGCGGAAGGAGCCTCCGTGCCCACCGAGGGGTGGGACTTCTCCTGGTTCGAGGGGCGGGCCAGCGAGGCCCGGCCCTCATGGAGGTATGCCGAGGCGATGGCCGGCCGGCTGGGCGGGGCCGGCGCCGTGCTCGACATCCAGACCGGGGGAGGGGAGGTCCTGGACTTCGCCCTCGCCAACACCCCCCGGCGACCCCGGCTCGCCGTCGCCACCGAGGGCTGGCCGCCCAACCTGGCCAAGGCCACCGCCCTGCTCCGGCCGCGCGGTGTCGCCGTCGTCGCCTCACCCGAGGACGCGCCGCTGCCCTTCGCGGACGGGGCCTTCGACCTCGTCGTCAGCCGGCATCCCGTCGAGGCCCGCTGGGAGGAGATCGCGCGGGTGCTCGAGCCCGGTGGTGTCTACTTCGCCCAGCACGTCGGGCCCGGCAGCGTTTACGAGCTCGTCGAGTACTTCCTCGGGGCGCAGCCGGGAGAGCGGCGCGAGGCGCGGCATCCGGACCGCGAGCGGCGCGCGGCCGAGGCCGCCGGGCTGGAGATCGTCGAGCTGCGGGCCGAACGGCTGCGCGTGGAGTTCTACGACATCGCCGCCGTCGTTCACTTCCTGCGGAAGGTGATCTGGATGGTGCCCGGCTTCACCGTCGAGGCGTATCTGCCGCGGCTGCGCGCCCTGCACGAGCGGATCGAGCGCGAGGGGGCCTTCGTGGCCCACAGCACCCGGCATCTCTTCCACGCCCGCAAGGGCGGAGCCGACCGCGCCCCGCGTCCGTGAGTTTCCTCATCGTTATGGGGTGCGGCTGGTCCGCGGAGCAGGGGATCACATAGGTTCGGACCAAGGTGATTCGCGTCGGCAAAGCCGCGCGGGGCGTCGGTACCGCGCAGCGGAGGGGGCTGCGCGGTGCCCGGTCCGGTCCCTTCGGGTCAATCCGGTGTCCGCGCCCGGGTCACCCGTCGGAGGGACGGCCGAAAGTGTGGTCATCCGGTCGGCGGGTGGTGCCACATCCGGCACAGAACCCCCTCGTCGCTCGATTTTCGCTCGATTCCGCCGGTTTTCAGCCACCTCGGGTCCCGGAACGGCGCCCTCCGGAGTCGTCCGCGTGTCGCCGGACGGTTTCGGAGAGTAGTTGTGGCGCGCCGATGTACGCGGCATCCCTCACGAAGGGTTATGGTGGAAACCCCCCCTCGGGCCGGTCCGTCTCCCCCCCACGGACCGGCCCGTTTTTTCTTGGCCCCAGAGTGCGCGGGGCGCGGGGCACGCGGGACGAGCACCCGACGGGACGGCGGTACGGGCGACCGTCCGGGACGGCGGGCAAACGCGACCACCCGGACTTCCCCCCTGGGCTTTGGGGGCCTCCGCCCCGTCAGGGGTACGCTTCGCCTTCGGGGACCGCCATACGGACAGGGGTCGCCCGCGGCCGAGACCGGGCCGCTTGCCGCGCCACGCGGTGGGGAGCGCCGCGCCTGTCCGATCCGTACGGAGGGGCTGACGATCACGTGAACCTGCGCGACAAGCTGCGGGGCCTGCTGGTCAGGCTGTACGCACGCCGGGTGGAAGGTCACCTGGACACCGCTCAGGTGCCCAAGCACATCGGCGTCATCATGGACGGCAACCGCCGCTGGGCGAAGGCCGCGGGTTCCAGCACCGTCCACGGCCACCGGGCCGGCGCGGACAAGATCGGGGAGTTCCTCGGCTGGTGCAGCGAGACGGACGTCGAGGTCGTCACCCTCTGGCTGCTGTCGACGGACAACTTCGACCGGCCGAAGGAGGAGCTCGTCCCGCTCCTCGGCATCATCGAGGACGTGGTGCGCACCCTCGCCGCCGACGGACGCTGGCGGGTCCATCACGTCGGCACACGCGACCTGCTGCCGTCCGGGCTGCAGACCATCCTGAAGGAGGCCGAGCAGGCCACCGCGGACATCGACGGGATAATGGTCAACGTCGCCATCGGATACGGCGGCCGCCAGGAGATCGCCGACGCGGTGCGGTCCATGCTGCTGGACGCCCACGAACAGGGCACGTCGATGGACGAGCTCGCCGAGGCCGTCGACATCGACATGATCGGGCGTCACCTCTACACCCGCGCCCAGCCCGACCCGGACCTCGTCATCCGCACCAGCGGTGAGCAGCGGCTGTCCGGATTCATGCTCTGGCAGACCGCACACTCGGAGTACTACTTCTGCGACGTGTTCTGGCCGGCCTTCCGCAAGGTCGACTTCCTGCGCGCCATGCGCGACTACGCCGCCCGCCACCGGCGCTACGGCGGCTGAACACCCCGCGCATCCTCCGCAGGTCACACGGAGTTCACCGGCGCGCCGTCATATGCCGTGGCATGGCGGCGCTCGTTCGAGGGCATAGACCAGACAGGTCGACACCCGAACCACGGGTGTCGGATCTCAGCGGGCGGCGCAGAAGCCGTCCGCCCGGGAGGCCCTTTGCACCAGCCCGACCGTGCGGTCACGGCACGGAAGAAGCGGCGGAGGGCCGGTTTCCGGCCCGCTGTGCATGCGGGCCGTCGACCGGTCCAGTCCCGCCTCGTCGCTCCCCGACCTCATCCGAGGGGGTACGTTCTTCCGTGGTGACCAGCGCAAAGCGCCACAAGCCCGACCGGCGCACCTATGTTCTCGACACCAGCGTCCTGCTGGCCGATCCAGGCGCCCTGACCCGCTTCGACGAGCACGAGGTCGTGCTCCCCGTCGTCGTGGTGACGGAGCTGGAGGCCAAGCGGAACCATCCCGAACTCGGCTATTTCGCCCGTCAGGCGCTGCGCCTGCTGGACGACTACCGGGTGCGGTACGGCCGTCTCGACGCCCCCATCCCGACCGGGGACCTCGGCGGGACGCTGCGGGTCGAGCTCAACCACTCGGACCCCAGCGTGCTGCCCAGCGGCTACCGCCTGGGGGACAACGACTCCCGCATCCTCGCGGTCGCCCGCAACCTGCAGGCCGAGGGGTTCGACGTCACCGTGGTGTCGAAGGACCTCCCGCTCAGGATCAAGGCGTCCTCCGTGGGACTCCTCGCCGAGGAGTACCGCGCGGAGCTCGCCATCACGGACTCCTCCGGCTGGACCGGAATGTCCGAACTGACCCTGCCCGGCGAACAGGTGGACGTCCTCTTCGAGGAGGGGCACGTGTACGTGCCCGAGGCCGCAGGGCTGCCCGTGCACACCGGGCTGACCATCCAGTCCGAGCGCGGCAAGGCGCTCGGGCGGGTCACGCCCGAGGGCAACGTCCGTCTGGTGCGCGGCGACCGGGAGGCGTTCGGCATCAAGGGCCGCAGCGCCGAGCAGCGCATCGCGCTCGACCTGCTGCTCGACCCGGACGTCGGGATCGTGTCCATGGGCGGCCGGGCCGGCACCGGAAAGTCGGCGCTGGCCCTGTGCGCGGGTCTGGAGGCGGTGCTGGAGCGCCGGCAGCACCAGAAGGTGATGGTCTTCCGTCCGCTGTACGCGGTGGGCGGGCAGGAGCTCGGCTACCTGCCGGGTTCCGAGGCGGAGAAGATGAGCCCCTGGGCGCAGGCCGTGTTCGACACACTGTCGGCGGTCACCAGCCGGGAGGTCATCGAGGAGGTCACCGCGCGCGGCATGCTGGAGGTCCTGCCGCTCACCCACATCCGGGGCCGCTCGCTGCACGACGCGTTCGTGATCGTCGACGAGGCCCAGTCGCTGGAGCGGAACGTCCTGCTGACCGTGCTGTCCCGGATCGGGGCCAATTCGCGGGTCGTCCTGACCCATGACGTCGCCCAGCGGGACAATCTGAGGGTCGGCCGGTACGACGGTGTGGTCGCCGTCGTCGAGAAGCTGAAGGGGCATCCGCTGTTCGCGCACGTCACCCTGACGCGGTCCGAGAGGTCCCAGATCGCCGCGCTTGTGACCGAAATGCTCGAAGACGGGCAGATCTGACCCGCGGTATCCAACACGGGCCGGTTACCGATCGGTTGGCGCCGTCCGGAAAGGCGTAGAGCCTAGCCGGGCGGCGTCGGCGTGTGTGCGGCTTTCCGGAATTCCCTGGGGCCAAACGGGGTGTGAGCTTTCACACGCAACGGAGAATTGCCTTGCGGCGCCGGGTTACGGCAGAGTCTCACTCCTGTCAGGCCCCGCATACGACACACCTGTACCCCTGGGGGTACCCCCACACTTTTGCAGTGGGGGAGGTACGGCACCACAGCAGGACACAGTTCCAACTCCATAGCGTCGTCGTATGCCGCCCGAGCACCACGCGGCGCTCCCGCACGGGAGTTGCCCACCGGGCCCGCGCCTTCCGTGACCCGTAGTTGGGGAGGCCAGTGCCAGGGGCACGATCGCGTCCGCGAGGGTCACCGAAGCGGGCGATGCTGGAAGGAAACCGTGTGAGCCGGATCTCGGTCCGGGGATTCGCAGTGGCCTCGGCCACGGCGGTCACCGCTGTCGGAAGTGTCGTCGGCGTTGCCTCGGGCAGCACCGCGCAGAACAACGACGCCGAAGCGACGGCAAGCGGCACCACGCTGCTCGCGGACATCCCCGCGGGCCAGCAGGCCCAGGTGCAGACCGCGTCCCTGACGCAGCAGGCCGAAACGATGGCCATCGCCGCGGACGCGAGCGCCAAGAAGGACGCCGAGGAGGCCGCCCGCAAGGCCGCCGCCGAGACCGCGGTCGCGAAGAAGAAGGAAGCGGCCGACAAGGCGGAGAAGGCGAAGCAGGAAGCCAAGGAGCGCGAGGAGCTCAAGACCGCCTCCAGCCGTTCCGCGACCCGCGACGCGTCCAGCTTCCCGGTCCAGTCCTCCTACACGATCGCCGAAGTGCAGGCGATGGCCCGGCAGATCGTCCCGGCGGACCAGTTCCAGTGCTTCAGCACCATCGTGGACCACGAGTCCAGCTGGAACTACCGGGCCGACAACCCCACCTCCGACGCCTACGGTCTGATGCAGGCGCTCCCGGGTTCCAAGATGTCCTCCGCCGGAGCCGACTGGGCGACGAACCCGGCCACCCAGATCAAGTGGGGTCTCGGCTACATGAACGAACGCTACGGCAGCCCGTGCGCGGCCTGGACGTTCTGGCAGGCCAACCACTACTACTAGGCCGACCGGGAGCCCGCCGCCCCGGCCCCGCTCAACCACGGCACAGCCCCGCACCGTCCTACGGTGCGGGGCTTTCGCCATGTACGGTCTGACCGACGACTCCAGGGGGAGTGGTGGGGAGAAACGGGGGAAGAGGACGGATCATGTCGCGAGTGCCAGGATGGCTCGGCCGGGTCGGAGCCGGGCTGACCGAGGTCAGCAAGCGGTTGGAGGAGCGCCGTGCCGAGGTGGAGCGGGACCGCCCGCCGGACGCCGACCCCGGCTCCGGGCCCGGACGGGTGAAGACCCCGCCCCCCGACCCCGAGCCGCCGCTCGGGTACACGGCCGCCGTCGTCCCGGTCCGCCCCGACCCGGCACAGGCCGTGCCCTGGGGGGTACGGGTCGCGGCCGAGGCCGGCTGGCGGCTGCTGGTCCTGGCCGGCACGGTCTGGGTGCTCATGCGGATCATCAGCGCCGTCCAGCTCGTGGTGCTGGCGTTCGTGGCCTCGCTGCTGATCACCGCGCTGCTGCAGCCGACGGTGTCGCGGCTGAAGCGGCTGGGCGTGCCGCGCGGGCCGGCCACCGCGCTGACGGCGCTGTTCGGGTTCGTCGTGATCGGCCTCATCGGCTGGTTCGTGACCTGGCAGGTCATGGAGAACATCGACCACCTCTCCGACCAGATCCAGGACGGCATCGACGAACTGCGCAACTGGCTGCTGAACAGTCCCTTCCACGTCACCGACAAACAGATCAACGAGATCGCCAAGAACCTGCGGGAGGCGGTCGGCGCCAACACCGAGCAGATCACCTCGGCGGGCCTGGAGGGCGTGACCGTCGTGGTCGAGGCGCTCACCGGCATCCTGCTGGCGGTCTTCTCGACGCTGTTCCTGCTCTACGACGGCAAGCGGATCTGGCAGTGGTCGCTGAAGCTCGTTCCGGCCGCGGCCCGTCCGGGCGTCGCCGGGGCGGGTCCCGCGGCGTGGCGGACGCTGACGGCGTACGTGCGCGGCACGGTGATAGTGGCTCTGATCGACGCGATCTTCATCGGCCTCGGCATCTACTTCCTCGACGTGCCGATGGCGGTGCCGCTCGCCGTGTTCATCTTCCTGTTCTCGTTCATCCCGCTCGTGGGTGCGGTGGTGTCGGGAGCGCTCGCGGTGGTCGTCGGACTCGTCACGCAGGGCGTGTTCACGGGCGTCATGGTGCTGGTGGTGGTGCTGGCGGTGCAGCAGATCGAGGGGCACATCCTCCAGCCGTTCATCCTGGGGCGCGCGGTCCGGGTCCATCCGCTCGCGGTGGTGCTGGCGGTCGCCTCGGGCGGGATGGTGGCCGGTATCGGGGGAGCGGTGGTGGCTGTGCCGCTGGTCGCGGTCACCAATACCGTCGTCGGCTATCTGCGCGCGTACACGCACGAGACGGCCGTGGCCCAGGCTCCCCGGCCGCGGGGGGCGACGGCGATGTCCGAGCCGGACGCCCCGCCGCCGGCGGTGTCGGAGGCCAGGCCTCCGACACCGGACACGGAGAAGCGACCGGGGGACGCCGACGAGGAGTAGGCGCGGGCAGTGCCGTGCAGTTGCGGGCGGTGGTGCCACTTACCTTCGCCGCTGCGGGCGGTGATGCTGCCGCACCTCCGCCGCTGCGGGCAGTCGTGCCTCCCCCAGTGCCTTAAGGGCCTGGGAGGTACCCCCAGGGCGGCACGGGTGGGCGGTGGGGGTACCTCCCGCTCGAGACCCTCCCCCACTCTCGACTTCGCTCGAGCGGGGGACCCCCATCGCCCTGCGGCACGACTGCCCGCGGCTTGGCGGGGGTGGTGCGGCGCGGGGCACGCGGGACGCGGAGAGCGGGGAGTGCGGGGCACCGCGTGTGCGGGGCGCGGGGAGTGCAGGGCACCGAGTGCGCGGGGCCGGGTGTGCCGGACACGTGGGGTGCAGGGGTGGGCCCGGCCACCGGGGGTGTGGGTCGGGCCCGGCCACCGGGCATGGTGGACGGGCCCGAGAGGGGGAGGCGGAGTCACTCCGCGAGGGCCGCCTCCGCGTCCAGCGTCGCGGCGACCGCCTGGATCACCGCGGCGATCTTGAACGCCTCCTGGACGGTCTCGCGCTCCACGCCGGCCTTGCGCAGCACCTGCTCGTGGGAGTCGAGGCACATGCCGCAGCCGTTGATCGCGGAGACCGCGAAGGACCAGAACTCGAAGTCGACCTTGTCGACGCCCGGGTTGCCGATGACGTTCATCCGCAGACCGGCGCGCAGGTTGCCGTACTCGTGGTCCGACAGCAGGTGACGGGTGCGGTAGAAGACGTTGTTCATCGCCATCACCGCGGCGGCGGCCTTCGCGGCCGTGTACGCCTCCGGCGACAGGTTCGCCTTCGCCTCCGGCTCCAGCTCGCGCAGCACGATGGCCGAGCGCGAGGCGATCGCCGTCGACAGCACCGTGCCCCAGAGCTGCTGGGCCGGCAGGTCGGAGTTGCCGATGACCGAGCCCAGGTTGAGCTTCAGGTCCTTGGCGTAGTCCGGTATGCGGGACTTCAGGGAGTCGAGGGACATGTCAGGTCACTCCCCGGCCAGCAGCGCGACCGGGTCCAGGGTCTCGTCGCCCTTGCTCCAGTTGCACGGGCAGAGCTCGTCGGTCTGCAGGGCGTCCAGGACCCGCAGGACCTCCTTGGGGTTACGGCCGACGGAGCCGGCGGTCACCATGGAGAACTGGATCTCGTTGTTCTGGTCCACGATGAACACGGCGCGCTTGGCGAAGCCGTCCTCGCCCTCGATGCCGAGGTCGCGCATCAGCTCGTGCTTGGAGTCCGCCATCATCGGGAACGGCAGGTCACGCAGGTCGTCGTGGTCCTTGCGCCAGGCGTGGTGGACGAACTCGGAGTCGCCGGAGAAGCCGAGGACCTGGGCGTCACGGTCGGCGAACTCGTCGTTCAGCTTGCCGAAGGCGGCGATCTCGGTCGGGCACACGAAGGTGAAGTCCTTGGGCCACGCGAACACGATCTTCCACTTGCCCTCGTAGGTCTTGTGGTCGATCGTCTCGAACTCCTTGCCCTTCTCCAGCGAGACGCAGGCGGTCAGTTCGAACTCGGGGAACTTGTCACCGACAGTGAGCACAGGCTCTCCTTGCAGCGAGGAAATACCCGGATTGCGGGCGTTTCCCATGGGTTGGACCTTGTTGATGTTGGCACATCGTGCATTGATTAGTGAAATAGCTACACTCGGTCGTGTTGATCGGAGGTAGCTATCAGTGACCATGAGCAAGAGGCGCAGACAGCCCAGCTTCGCTCAGCTCCGCGCGTTCGCCGCGGTGGCCGAGCATCTGCACTTCCGGGACGCCGCCTCGGCGATCGGGATGAGCCAGCCGGCGCTGTCGGGTGCCGTGTCGACGCTGGAGGAGACGCTCGGCGTCACCCTCGTGGAGCGTACGACGCGCAAGGTGCTGCTCTCACCGGCCGGTGAGCGGCTCGCCGCCCGCGCCAAGGCCGTACTCGGCGAGGTCGACGCGCTGCTGGAGGAGGCGGACGCGCTGCGGGCGCCGTTCACCGGGGTGCTGCGGCTCGGCGTGATCCCGACCGTCGCGCCCTATCTGCTGCCGACGGTCCTGCGGCTGGTCCGCGGCCGCTATCCGCTCCTCGACCTCCAGGTGCACGAGGAGCAGACCGCGAGCCTGCTGGACGGACTGGCCGCCGGCCGGCTCGACCTGCTGCTGCTCGCGGTGCCCCTCGGCGTGCCCGGTGTGACCGAGATCCCCCTCTTCGACGAGGACTTCGTGCTGGTCACCCCGCTCGGCCACCGGCTCGGCGGCCGGGAGGGCATCCCCCGTGCGGTGCTGCGCGAGCTGAACCTGCTGCTGCTCGACGAGGGGCACTGCCTGCGCGACCAGGCCCTGGACATCTGCCGGGAGGCCGGGCGGGCCGACGTCCCGGCCACGACGACGGCGGCCGGACTGGCCACACTCGTCCAGCTGGTCGCGGGCGGCCTCGGGGTGACCCTGCTGCCGCGCACCGCCGTCCAGGTCGAGACCGCCCGCTCCAACCGGCTGCTCACCGCCCGCTTCACCGATCCGGCCCCCAGCCGCCGCATCGCCCTCGCCATGCGCACGGGCACGGCGAGGGCGGCGGAGCACAAGGAACTGGCGGTGGCCCTGCGGGCGGCGATGCGGGACCTTCCGGTACGGATGGTGGGGAGCTGAGCGCCCCCGCGGTCCGTGCGGGCTCCCAGGCCCCGCGGCCCGCACGGCTCCGCGGCCCGCACGGCTCCGCGGCCCGCACGGCTCCGCGGCCCGCACGGCTCCGCGGTCCGTACGGCCCCGCGGACCGTACCGCTCACTCCGTCCGCAGGCCGTCCGGGCGCATCATGCGCAGCAGCGGGGGCAGGCTCAGCAGCGTCACCACGAGGACCACGCCCGCGCCCATACCGGTCATCCGCAGCACGCTCGGCCAGTCCACACCGACCGGTGTCGCGGTCATCTTCAGCAGCACCGCGCCCAGGGCGATGCCCACCAGCGAGGCCAGCAGCAGACCCAGGCCGATCGGGACCGCCGTCTGCCACAGCACCGACAGGCTCAGCGTGCGGCGCCGGGTGCCGAAGGCGACCAGGGCCGACAGCAGCTTGCGGCGTTCCCGCAACTGCTCCAGCTGGGAGACCAGCAGACTCGCCCCGATCAGCGCCAGCACGGCGGCGGCGCCGACGAACAGGCCCGTACGGATGGATTCGTAGCGTTCGGAACGTTCGACGGAGTTCCACGTCGTCGGATGGGCCAGCGGGTCGATCGCGGCCGCCGTGTTGCGTATGTGCTCGCGGGCGTACGGCACCGAGTCGTCGACCGACAGATACAGCTCGCCGGTGACCACCTCCGCGATGTCCGCGGGCACCGCAGCCGGGGTCAGGAGGAAGCCGCCGCGCCTGTTCCCGGTCGGGTCCTCGATGGAGTCGGCCTGCTTCAGCCCTTCGGGGAGGGTCCAGGCGACGCTCTCCCCGTCGCCGTCGCCGACGTACCTCTCCAGGTACAGCTTCTGGCCCGGCCTGCTCAGCGACGGGGTGTCGGTGTCGTACTCGCCGCCCCGGAGCGTGAACACGGCGCCGTCCGCGCACGAGGGCAGCTTCGCCACCTCGCGCAGGGTCGCGCAGTCGCCGATGGTCAGCTGGGCGGTGCGCTGCGGCTCCTTGTCCCAGGGCCGGTCGCCGAAGTACCCCTCGGACAGCGGGTAGACCTTGCGGACGCCCTCGGTCTCCTCGAGTTTCGTGGTGGCCGCGGCGAGTTCGGTGCCCTCCGGCACCCGTACCTGCATCTGCGCCAGTGACGTGTCGTAGCCGGTTTCCTCGGTGTAGTCGCCCTCCACCCCGGCGAACAGCATCTGCAGCGCGATCGCGCCGGCCACCGCCACCGCGATGCCGTTGACCATGCGGGCCGCCGCGCCGCTGCTCAACTGCAGGCGTCGCACCGCCAGTTGCCAGGAGACACTGCCCGGGCCGAGCCGGGCGACGACCGTCTCCACGATCCACGGCAGCAGCGCGGTGACGCCGACGAGCAGACAGATGACACCGCCGGTGACCAGGTACTGGTTGAAGTCCCCGTTCTCCCGGCCCTGGCCGATCATGGGGAACAGCATGCCGGCCCCGGCCAGCGGCAGCAGCAGCCGCCACCACAGCCGGCGGCGGGCGGGCCGCGCCGTGCGCACCACCCCCAGCGGTTCGATGACCACCCCGCGCAGCGCCAGCAGCGTCACCAGCACGGCGGCCCCCGGGACCGCCACCGCGACCAGCAGCGCCAGCAGCGGGGAGGGGTTCAGATAGCTCGGGAAGACACTGATGTCGAACACCTCGACGGACGCCGCGAACTCACGTCCCGACAGGAAGAACCCGGTGCCGAACACCAGCCCGAGCAGCGCCCCGGCGAGCGCCTCGCCCGCGGCGATCCGCCGGGTCATGCCGCCGTCGGAGCCGACCAGCCGCAGCGCGGCCAGCCTGCGGTCGCGCCGCTCGCCGCCGAACCGCACGGCCGCGGCGATGAACACGGCGACCGGCATCAGCAGCACCACGAAGACGACCAGGACCAGCAGCACGAGGACCGGGTCCGCCTCCTCCTCCACCGGGTCGGGGTTCCCGAAGGAGTCGATACGGCCCACCAGCCCGTCGTTGGGCCGCCCCGCGAGGCCCTCGGCGCCCGCGTAGTAGGCGAGCTCCTGCGCGCCGATCAGCCCCTGCTCGCCGATCGTCCCCACGATGTCGTACGGCAGCCGCTCCCGCAGCAGTTCGCCTTCGTCGGAGGCGAGGAACTCCTTCAGCGCGGGGGAGACCACCATCTCGTCCGGCGCCGGGAACTCCCGCAGCCCCGGCGGCAGCGGAGCCTTGTCGCCCTCCGGCTCCAGCAGCCGGCCGCGGATGTCCCGGCCGTCGAACTCGGTGTCGTTGTCCGCGGTCATCAGGGTGTCGTCGGCGCGCTCGATCTTCTCGCCGTAGGTGTAGTTGAGCCGCGCCTCCTCCCGCCGGTCCCGCTCCGCCAGCGCGCCGGGCAGGGCGGTGGTGAGCAGCAGCAGCGCCACCCCCAGCCCGACGCCGACGGCGGTGAGCAGCGCCCGGATCCACCCCTCGCGCCCGCCGGCGAAGGCGAACCGGATCCCCATGCCGAGATCCCGCGCCCACTGGCTTGCACTCATACGACGCGCTCCATGTCCCGGGACTTCCCGTCGCGCACGACGACCTCGCGGTCGGAGTACGCGGCCACCCGCGCCTCGTGGGTGACGAGGACGACGGCGGCGTTGGTGGACCGGGCGGCGTCGGTGAGCAGCTCCATCACCCGCTCGCCGTTGAGCGAGTCCAGCGCGCCGGTCGGCTCGTCGGCGAACAGCACCCGCGGGCCGGTGACCAGCGACCGGGCCACGGCGACCCGCTGACCCTGACCGCCGGAGACCTCGCCGGGGCGCTTCTTGCGGACGTCGTCGACCTCCAGGCGCTCCATCCAGGTCAGCGCGGCCCGCTCGGCCTCCTTGCGGGGCGTGCCGTTCAGCCGCAGCGGCAGGGCGACGTTCTCCACACAGGTGAGCTCCGGCACGAGCTGCCCGAACTGGAAGACGAAGCCGAACTCCGAGCGCCTGAGCGCGCTGCGCTCGGCGTCGCTCATGGCGGTCAGCTCACGCCCGTCGTACGTGATCGACCCGGAGTCGGGGGTGACGATCCCGGCGAGGCAGTGCAGCAGCGTGGACTTGCCCGACCCGGAGGGTCCCATCACGGCGACGACCTCGCCGGGGTGGATGGAGAAGGCGGCGCCGTCGAGCGCGGTGGTGGGGCCGTAGACCTTGCGCAGGTCCTGGGCGGTGAGCAGGGAGCCGGGGGGAACGGGCGCGGTCATCGGGTCACCGCCGCACGGAGCTTGTCGAGACGCGCCGCGGTCAGCTCCAGCCAGCGCAGGTCGGCTTCAAGGTGGAACAGGGCGTGGTCGCAGATGAGCTGGTCGGCGAGGTCGCCCTTGCGCTTGCGGTCGGTGAGGATCCGCATGCCGCGCAGGTGCTCCGAGCGCTGCGTGTCGAGGATGTCGGCGGCGTCCCGGCTGGTGAGCAGGGCGAGGACGACCTTGGTGTAGAGCGTCGACTGGAGGTACGGCTCCGGCTTCTCCGGTGTGGCGAGCCAGCGCTCGACGTCGGTGACGCCGGCCTCGGTGATCGCGTACCGCTTCCGCTCGGGGCCGTCGCCGGCCTCGATGCCGTCGACTTCGACGAGCCCGTTCTTCAGCAGGCGGGACATCGTCGAGTAGACCTGGCCGTAGTGCAGCGGCCGGTCGTGACCGAACTTCTCGTCGAAGGCCCGCTTCAGGTCGTAACCGTGACGCGGACCGGACTCCAGGAGCCCCAGGAGGGTGTGACCGATGGACATACGGAGCACTCTACACACGGTGTATACGCGGTGTGTATACGCGGAGTGTGCAGGTCACGCCGGGGTGTACGGAGGCGCAGGTGGGGGTCGATTGTCACGGTTCCGCTACGGGGCAGGGCGGGCTGTGCGTGGGTACCGATGGGGCGTGCGCGCGCCGGCCCGCCCGGCGCGCGAGGACGAGGCCCTTCAGGCCGACGGAGGCTTGGGGGCGGAGCCCCCGGGCGGCCGCCCGCGGCGGGGAAGGGGCCCGGTGTCGCCGGGCAGCCTCCCCGCCTCCGCCAGCGCCCGCCGCAACAGGAACTCGATCTGCGCGTTGGCGGAGCGCAGCTCGTCGTTGGCCCACCGCGCCAGCGCCTCGTACACCGACGGGTCCAGCCGCAGCAGCACCTGCTTGCGCCGCGGCCGGCCCTGGGGGGCGGAGCCCCCGGACGGAGTCGTCACTGGTAGAGCGTCCCGGTGTTGAGGACCGGCTGCGCGGAGCGGTCACCGCACAGCACCACCATCAGGTTGGACACCATCGCCGCCTTCCGTTCGGGGTCCAGCTCCACGATGTCCTGCTCCTGGATCCGGGCCAGGGCCGACTCGACCATACCCACGGCGCCCTCCACGATCTGCTGCCGCGCCGCCACGACGGCGCCCGCCTGCTGCCGCTGGAGCATCGCCGAGGCGATCTCGGGAGCGTACGCCAGGTGGGTGAACCGGGACTCGATGATCTGCACACCGGCCGCCTCCACGCGCGCGTGCAGTTCGACGGCGAGCTTCTCGGTGATCTCCTCGGCGTTGCCGCGCAGCGAGAGACCGTCCTCGTCGTGGGCGTCGTAGGGGTACTCGATGGCGATGTGCCGCACGGCCGCCTCGGTCTGGGTGGAGACGAACTCGATGTAGTCGTCCACCTCGAAGGTGGCCTGGGCGGTGTCCTCGACCCGCCACACCACGACCGCGGCCAGCTCGATCGGGTTGCCGTAGGCGTCGTTCACCTTCAGGACCGCGGTCTCGTGGTTGCGCACCCGCGTGGAGATCTTCCTGCGCGAGGTGAGGGGGTTCACCCAGCGCAGTCCGTCCTGCCGGATCGTGCCCCGGTAGCGGCCGAAGAGCTGCACCACCCGCGCCTCGCCCGGCGCCACCATGTTCAGCCCGCACATCGCGAGGAACGCGGCGATGACGACCAGGATGCCGCCGACGATCAGTGCGGCCTTGGCGCCGGCCCCGGTGACCGCCGTGGCGGTGACGATCAGCGCGGTGCCGAGCAGCAGGCCGAGGAGGCCGAGCAGCAGCGCCAGCCCGCCGCCGATGCTGTGCGCCGCGAACTCCCGTACGCGCGGGGCCGGCATCTCGGGCACATCGGCCGTGACCTGCGTGTCATGTATGGACATGGGTGATCCCCCGTCTCTCCGGGCGCCCGCCGAGTGGCTAGCGCCTGTCTAGCTAAGTGATATCAGATTACCCCGTCCCGGCAACCCTGCGCCCCTCTCGGACGTCGGTTCCGTTGGAGCGGGTGCTGATTGTCACGCCCGTAAAGGCCGGATCGGCGGCCCTTTGTCATAGCTCCCGGTGTTAGTTTTCTGAGCTGACCCGAGCGGCGAACTGGTGTGGCCCCAGAGCACACACGAACGAAGCGGAGCGGAACGGACGCATGGGACGAGCGGAAGAAAGACGCGCACGACAGCGCGGTGGGCGCCGTGCGGCACCCCGGGGCCGCCGTTCGTCGGGCGCGGCCGGACGCAGCGGCATACGCCGCCTGTTCACCTGGAAGAAGATCCTCGGCACGTTCTTCGGCCTCTGCCTGCTCGGCATGGGCGCCTTCATCGTGCTGTACATGGTGATCGACATCCCCGAGGGAAACGCCGACGCCGAGCTGCAGGGCAACGTCTACAAGTACAGCGACGGTTCGATCATGGCCCGCAGGGGCTACAACCGTGAGATCGTCGACCTCGCCAAGGTGCCCAAGGACGTCCAGCGCACCTTCGTCGCCGCCGAGAACAAGACCTTCTACAAGGACTCCGGCGTCGACCTCAGGGGCACCGCGCGCGGCGTGCTCAACACGCTCTCCGGCAAGGGCGCGCAGGGCGGTTCCACGATCACCCAGCAGTACGTCAAGAACTACTACCTGACGCAGGAACAGACCGTCAGCCGCAAGCTGAAGGAACTGGTCATCTCCCTGAAGCTGGACCGGGAGAAGTCCAAGGACTACATCCTCGCCGGCTACATCAACACCAGCTACTACGGCCGCGGCGCCTACGGGATCCAGGCCGCCGCGCAGGCCTACTACCGCGTCGACGCCGAGGACCTCACCGTCGAGCAGGGCGCGTACCTCGCCGCGCTGCTCCAGGCACCGAACCAGTACGACTGGGCGATCGCCAGCGACACCGGCAAGAGGCTCGCCCAGGAGCGCTGGAACTACGTCCTGGACAACATGGTCGAGCAGAAGTGGCTGGACCGGGCCGACCGCCAGGGCATGAAGTTCCCGGTTCCCGAGGAGCCCAAGGCCGTCCCCGGGCTGGAGGGCCAGACCGGGTACCTGGTCGAGGCGGCCAACACCGCGATCAAACGGCAGCTCGTCACCCAGGGCGTCGCCGAGGACACCAAGCAGGCCGACGCCATGCTGGACCTCGGCGGCTACACCATCACGCTGAACATCGACAAGAAGAAGCAGAAGGCGCTGGAGGAGGCGGTCAAGACCAAGCTCACCAGCAAGCTCGACCCCGGCGAGCGCAAGGTCGACGCCGACGTCCAGGCCGGCGCCGTCTCCGTGGACCCGAAGACGGGCGCGGTCCTGGCGATGTACGGCGGCGTGGACTACGTGAAGCACTACCGCAACAACGCCACCCGCGACGACTACCAGCCCGCCTCCACCTTCAAGCCGCTGATCCTCGCCGCGGCCGTCGACCAGGACGCCGAGACCCAGGACGGCGTGCCGATCACGGCGAACACCCTCTACGACGGCACGAGCGGGCGCCCCGTGGTGGACGACGGCAAGGAGGTCGGCTTCGCGCCGCCCAACGAGGACGACCAGAACTACGACGACATCACCGTCCAGGAGGCGATGAACAAGTCCGTCAACTCGGTCTTCGCGCAGATGGGCGCCGACGTCGGCATGACCGAGGTGATCGAGACCGCCGGCGACCTCGGCATGGACACCGAGAACGTGCCCCCCGTGCCCGCGCAGACACTGGGCACCATGGGCGCGAGCCCGCTGGAGATGGCCGGCGTCTACGCCACCCTCGACAACCACGGCAAGAAGGTCACCCCGGCGATCGTGAAGTCGGTCGAGCACAAGGACCGCGCGGTCGAGTTCCCCGACCCGATCGGCGAGCAGGTCATCAGCCGCGAGGCCGCCGACACGGTCACCTCCGTGCTCACCGGCGTGGTCGACGACGGTACGGCCCAGAAGTCCGTACGGGACAACCCGCTGCGCGACGGCCAGCAGGTCGCCGGCAAGACCGGTACGTCCGACAACAACAAGTCGGCCTGGTTCACCGGCTTCACCCCCGGACTGGTCACCTCCGTCGGCCTGTTCGGCGAGGACGACAAGAGCGGCAAGCAGGTCCCGATGTACCGGGCGGCCGGCGTCGACTACCGCGTCAACGGCGGTGGCCCCCCGGCGGAGATCTGGGCCGCCTACACCTTCGGCGTCATGGACGAGGTCACCGAGTTCGACCTGGACACCAAGCAGGGCAACGCGGTGAGGAAGCCGAGCAGCTCCCCGCCGGTCTCGCAGTCGCCGTCCGGGACGCCGAGCGACGAGCCGACGAGCGAGGAACCGACCACCGAGGCACCGCCGGAGACCTCCGCGCCGCCGTCGTCGGAGCCGCCGGCGTCGCCGCCGCCGTCGTCGGAGCCGCCGCCGGACCCGACCACCTCCGAATCGCCGACGTTCGAGCTCCCGGGGGTCCCGGAAAAACCCGGGGACGACGAGGAGCAGTAGACGGCGACATGAGGGGCGCCCGGTGACCGCACCGGGCGCCCCTCGTCATGCCGTACGACGGTTCAGCCGTGGTTCAGCTCGAACCACACCACCTTGCCCGTGCTCAGCCGGGTCGCGCCCCAGCGCCGGGCCAGCCGGTTCACCAGGTACAGCCCGCGCCCGCCCTCGTCGGTGGCCCGCGCCTGCCGCAGCCGCGGCAACTGCGGCACGTCGTCACCGACCTCGCAGCGCAGCACGTCGGTGCGCAGCAGCCGCAGCGTGACCGGCCGCGTGGCATAGCGCACGGCGTTCGTCACCACCTCGCTGACCAGCAGCTCCACCGAGTCGCTCAGCTCCTCCATGCCCCAGCGGGACAGCGCCCGCCGGGCCAGCCGGCGGGCCCGGCCGGGGGCCGCGTCCTCCGGCTCCAGGAACCAGTACGCCACGTCGCTCGGCGCGATCCCGTCGAAACGGGCGGCGAGCAGCGCGATGTCGTCGTCCCGGTCGCCCGGACCGAGCATGTCCAGCACCTCGTCGCACAGCGCTTCCAGGGGCGGCGGATGGTCCGGCCCGGTGAGCTGCGCGGTCGCGGCGAGCTTCTCCCGGAGCTGCTCGATACCGGTCCACACGTCCCGCAGCCGGGACTCCACCAGGCCGTCGGTGTACAGCAGCAGGGTCGCCCCGGCGGGCGCGTCCAGCTCGACCGCCTCGAAGTCCACCCCGCCCACGCCGATCGGGGCGCCCGCGGGCACCCGCAGCACCTCGGCGCGTCCGCCCAGCTCCAGCAGGACGGGCGGCGGATGGCCGGCGTTGGCGATGGTGATGCGGTGCGCCACCGGGTCGTACACCGCGTAGAGGCAGGTCGCCATGCGGTCCACGCCGAGCCGCTGCGCCTGCTCGTCGAGGTGGTGCAGCACCTCCTGCGGGGGCAGGTCGAGCCCGGCCAGGGTCTGCGCGGTGGTGCGGAGCTGGCCCATGATCGCCGCCGAGGTCATGGAGTGGCCCATGACGTCGCCGACGACCAGCGCGACCCGGCTGCCGGGCAGCGGGATGGCGTCGTACCAGTCACCGCCGACCCGCGCGGTCTCCGCGGCCGGCAGGTAGCGCGAGGCGAGCCGTACGCCGGTGCAGCGCGGCAGGTTCTCCGGCAGCATCGTGCGCTGCAGCTCGTCGGCGATGTACGCCTCCCGCCCGTACAGCACCGCCTTGTCGATGCCGAGGGCGCTGTGCGTGGCGAGCTGGGCCGCGACCAGCAGGTCGTCGGCCTCGAACGGGATGCGCTCCGGGCGGCGCAGGAACAGCGCCGCGCCGATCACCCGCCGCCGGCCGCGCAGCGGCGCGAGGATCGCCCGCTGCCCCTCCGGCACGGCCGGCGCGCCCTCCTCACCGAGGAGTTCGGGCAGCGCGGCACGGGCCGCCGGCGCGTCCGTGAACACCGGCCGTACGCCGCGCAGCACCTCGGCGAGCGCGCTGCCGGGCCGCACGGTGCACAGCTCCGCGCCGACCGAGTCCAGCTCGGACGGCTCCGGCGGGGCGACCGGGGCGAACCCGCCCTCGGTGTCCCGTTCGGCCGGGATCCGGTCGGTGCGGCGCAGCCGCAGCACCAGCGGGCCGGTGGGCCGCTCGTCGCCGACCGGCAGGGGCTCGCGCAGATAGACCAGGATCGCGTCGGAGAAGGTGGGCACGGTGGCCCGGCACAGCCCCATCACGATCTCGTCCAGGTCGATGCCGCGGGCGATCCGCCGGGTCGCGGCACCGACGAACCGCAGCCGGTCCCCGTCCCTGCGCATCGGCGTGGGCCGTCCGGGCTGCGCCTGCTGCCCGGTACGGCGCTCCGTGCCGTCGGGACTCCGGACCGGCCGGCCGTGGCCCGCGGCCGGCTGCACCGGGATGCCCTCGGGCACCGGACGCGGCCGGTGCGCGTCCGGCTCGGTGCCCTGCCCGGCACCCGGCTGGGAGTGCTCGGGACCGGACCCGGCGGCCGGGTCCTGGCCGGTGCCGTCCGGTGTCACCGTGTCCGGCGACGCGGCCCCGGGCACGGGAGGCTCACCGCCGGAGCGGCTCTGTACGGGTAAGGCGGACCCCGTGCCCGGCACACGCTCCGGCGGCGGGGTACGCGGAAGCGCCCCGCGGGGATCCGCGGGGTCGACGCCCGGCTGGGGGCGTTCGAAGGAGGTCGGCTGCTCCGTCACGCGTGTCGAGTCCATCCGTCCGGCGCACGCCGTGCGCGCGGTTCGTCCCGCCGGAACTCCGATACCCGGAACACGTGCCCCCGGAACGGATTTCCCGCGTGGTCAGAGGTTGTTCCTGTGCCGTCGGCCGGCCGTTCCCGGCCGGCACCGGTGTTTCCGTACCCCTCGCTCACGTCCTGCCGCCCCTCGGTGACGATCGGTCAAGCCTGGTGCGCGTTCCGGTGGTTGCTGTCCGCACCCTTGCGGAGGACGATCCTACGTTTCCCGCCCGGGGGCGCAGCAAGGGTCTCACGAGGACAGATGCACGGGAGTGCGGTCCCAGTCCTGTGGCAGTGACGGTACCGTCCACGACGGGTCGGGGCGCCAGTTCTCCCACCCGTCCGCGAACGGTGTCCCCCAGGCCTCGATCGCCGCCACGGCGGCCCGCCCGGCCTCCCGCACCCTCCCGGCCAGCGCGGAGTCCACCAGACCGTCCTGTCGGGCCTGCGCGAACTCGTCCTCGTCGAGCCAGCGCCAGGTGCGGTCCGGGTGCACGGAGATGTCCAGGAAGTGATCCTCGGAGTCCACTCCGCCGGCCCAGCGGGACAGCGGCTCCTCCAGGTTCACGTACCAGTTCCTGAACCGCCAGCCCGGGTCCCAGAACAGCCACACCGACCAGGGCTCGCCGGGCCGGGCCAGCTTCAGCACCCCGGTGCCGGACCAGCGGTCCCGCCGCACCGCGCGCGGCTTGGTGTACCGGGTGCCGAGCGGCTCCCGGTGCACCGGCGTGCCGTCGGCGAGCACCGGCTTCACGCACTCGGTACCGGGCGCCATCCACACCGCGAGCAGCTCCGGGTCGTCGCGTACGACCGTGACGGGGCGCGCGATGTGGATGCGCGCGCCGCCGTTCTCCCGGTACCGCCACAGGACCTGTGTCCCGGGCGTCCAGTGTCCGGCCGTCCCGCCCGCTTCCTCGCGCATCGTCGCTCCGCCCTCCGCCATGGCCAGATAGTAGGTGCCATGGGCATACGACGCCGCGTCCCCCGTCACGGTTCGCGGCTCCCGGCACGACGCCCTACGGCCGTGCCGTCACGGCCGTGTCATCCGCAGGACGTCCAGCGCCGCGTCGAGCTGCTCGACGGTCAGGTCGCCGCGCTCGACGTAACCGCCCTCCAGCACGACCTCCCGGATGGTCTTCCGCTCGGCCAGGGACCCCTTGGCGACCTTGGCGGCCTCCTCGTAACCGATGTACTTGTTGAGCGGGGTGACCACCGACGGCGAGGACTCGGCGTACTCGCGGGCCCGCTCGCGGTGCGCGACGATCCCGTCGACCGTGCGGTCGGCGAGCAGCCGGGAGACGTTCGCGAGCAGCCGCACCGATTCCAGCACGTTCTTCGCGATGACCGGCAGCATGACGTTAAGCTCGAAGTTGCCCGCGGCGCCGGCGGCGGCGACGGTCGCGTCGTTGCCGGTGACCTGCGCGCACACCATGAGCACGGCCTCCGGGATCACCGGGTTGACCTTGCCGGGCATGATCGAGGAGCCGGGCTGGAGGTCGGGCAGGGAGATCTCCGCGAGGCCGGTGCGGGGGCCCGACGCCATCCACCGCAGATCGTTCGCGATCTTCGTCAGTCCGACGGCGATGGTCCGCAGCTGCCCGCTGGTCTCCACGATGCCGTCGCGGGCGCCCTGTGCCTCGAAGTGGTCGCGCGCCTCGGTCAGCGGCAGCCCGGTCGCGCGGGCGACCTCCTCGATGACGGCGGCGGAGAACCCGGGCGGGGTGTTGATGCCGGTGCCGACGGCGGTCCCGCCCAGCGGCAGCTCGGCCAGGCGCGGCAGGGAGGCGTTCAGCCGCTCGATCCCGTACCGCACCTGGGCCGCGTACCCGCCGAACTCCTGGCCCAGCGTCACCGGCGTGGCGTCCATGAGGTGCGTCCGCCCGGACTTCACCACGTCGGCGAACTCCCCGGCCTTGCGCTCCAGGGCGGCGGCGAGGTGGTCGAGCGCCGGGACCAGATCACGGGTGACGGCGGCGGTCGCGGCGATGTGGATCGACGACGGGAAGACGTCGTTGGACGACTGCGAGGCGTTGACGTGGTCGTTCGGGTGCACGTCCCGTCCCAGCCGCTCGCCGGCGAGCGTGGCGAGGACCTCGTTGGTGTTCATGTTGGACGAGGTCCCGGACCCGGTCTGGAACACGTCCACCGGGAAGTGCTCGTCCCACCGCCCCTCGGCGACCTCCCCGGCCGCCTCCTGGATCGCCCCGGCGATGTCCTCGTCCAGCACCCCGAGCCGGGCGTTCACCTTGGCCGCGGCGCCCTTGATCCGGGCGAGGGCCTCGATGTGGGCGCGCTCCAGCCGCTGCCCGGAAATGGGGAAGTTCTCCACGGCGCGCTGGGTCTGCGCACGCCACTTGGCGTCGGCCGGTACCCTCACCTCCCCCATGGAGTCGTGCTCGACGCGGTAGTGCCGGTCGTCGTCCGTGGTCGTCATCGTCGTACCTCCGAGCATGCACAGCAGCGGTGTCCGGCGAGCGTATTCCCGCGCACGGCCTCCGCCCCGCCGCGCGGGGAGCGCGGCGGGGCGGAGTACCCGTGGGGGGTGGTCTCAGTCGCTCAGCAGGGTCACGTCGTCCAGGACGAAGCTCGTCTGCAGCGAGGAGTCCTCGCTCCCGGTGAAGGTCAGGGTCACCGTCTGCCCCGCGTACGCCGACAGGTCGACCGAGCGCTGCACATAACCGCTGCCGGCGTCGGCGTTGGACAGCGTGGCGAGCGTGGTGCCACCCGCCTTCACCGTGAACCGGTCGTACGGCGTCGAGCCGGACTCGTCGGTGTCGATGTGCAGCCAGTAGCCCAGCGTGGCCCGGGTGCACCCGGCCGGCACGGTCACCGACTGGCTGATCGACTCAGTACGGGTGGAGCCGTACCCCGACAGCCAGGCGAACCGGGTGCCGGTGTGGGCGGACTGGCCCGACTGGGCGCCGATGGCCCCGGTGCTCCCGGTCCACGGCGAGGTGCCGCTCTCGAACCCGCCGTTGGCGACGACGCCGGTGGTGTCACAGGTGCCGCCGGTGCCGGTGTCCACCGCCCGCTGCCAGATCGTGTACGCGATGCCGTCGGACGCGCGGTCCAGGCCGGTGGTGTTGATGTTGGTGAGGGTGTCGCAGGAGGAGTGGTAGCAGGGGTCGTACGCCCTGCTCGCGGTGCCGCCCCACTTGGCGGCCTGCGCGGAGGTCTTGCGGGCGCTGGCCCCCATCGCGTAGCCGGAGGTGGGAATGGAGTACTGCTCGAAGGAGTAGTCGTCGCTGCGCCCCGCGCCCTCGGTGTTCTCCTCGGGCTGGAGCCCGAGCGAGTCCCAGTACGCCTTCATGGGGGCGGCGGCCGAGGAGGTGATGTGGTTGATGAAGTAGCCGCCGTTGACGGAGGCGACCATGTCGAAGTTGTAGTACGCCTTGATCCTCGCGCGCTCGGTGGACGACAGCGAACGCACGTAGAAGTCGGACCCGTTGAGGCCCTGCTCCTCGTCGGTCCACCAGGCGAAGCGGACCCGGTTGCGCAGGGCGGGGTTCTGCCGGGCGAGCGTCAGGGCGTTCTCGAGGAGGGCGGCGGAGCCGGAGCCGTTGTCGTTCATGCCGGGGCCGGCCGAGACGCCGTCGAGGTGGGCGCCGAACATGTACACGTTGTTCGCGTCGCCCTTGGGCCACTCGGCGATCAGGTTGGGCCCGGCCCCGCTGGTGCAGCCGGAGGTGCACGGCTGCTCGGTGACGGTGTACCCGGCGGTCTGGAGCCTGCCCTTCACATAGGCGACGGAGTCGTCGTACCCCTGGCCGGTGGAGCGGCGGTTGCCGCCGTTCCGGCCGGCGATGGCGCTGAACTCGTTCAGGTGCGCCTTGACTTGGTTCACGTCGACGTCGGGCGCGGCGCTGAGGGTGGTGTCCGCGGTGGGTACGGAGTCGGCGGCCACGGCGGGGAGTGTTCCGCAGCCGAGCACGACGGCGAGCGAGAAGCCCGCCACGGCGAATCTTCGTTTCACCTGGTCTCCTCCGGGAGGTGGCTGTGGGGTGAGCCACGCAGGGATGACATGGCATGTGCATGCCGGAGCGCCGAGAAGACTCACAGCGATGGTCGGGCCAGTCAACGGAACGGACCGGGCCGGGGCTCGATTGTCCGAAAGAAGCACACGGAATCCGCTATGCGGACGGCGGTGATGCGCCCTCACATGCCGGAAAGGCTAGAAATCAGCCCCTCCGGCGTTTGAGGAGCGGGGTCCGGGGCGGAGCCCCGGTTTCGGGACGGGAAGGGGCGGCGGGGGCGAAAAAACCACCCCCGCCGCCCCGCGACAGCTACGCCAGCCCAGGCCCCCGCACCGGAATCGACGTGAACGTCGGCTGCTGCGGCGAGGGATCCTGGAAGAAGTCATTCCCCTTGTCGTCGACGACGATGAACGCGGGGAAGTCCTCCACCTCGATCTTCCACACCGCCTCCATCCCGAGCTCCTCGTACTCGACGACCTCGACCTTCTTGATGCAGTCCTGCGCCAGCCGCGCCGCCGGCCCGCCGATCGACCCGAGGTAGAACCCCCCGTGCGCGTCGCACGCGTCGGTCACCTGCTTGCTCCGGTTCCCCTTCGCCAGCATCACCTTGGACCCGCCCGCCGCCTGGAACTGCTCCACGTACGAGTCCATGCGCCCGGCCGTCGTCGGCCCGAACGACCCCGACGCGTACCCCTCCGGCGTCTTCGCGGGCCCCGCGTAGTACACCGGGTGGTCCTTCAGGTACTGCGGCATCTCCTCACCCGCGTCCAGCCGCTCCTTGATCTTGGCGTGCGCGATGTCGCGCGCCACGACCAGCGGGCCGGTCAGGGACAGCCGGGTCTTGACCGGGTACTTGGTCAGCTCGGCGAGGATGGCGTCCATCGGCTGGTTGAGATCGATCTTCACCACGTCGCCGTCGGCGTCGAGCTGCTCGTCCGTCGTCTCCGGCAGGAACCGCGCCGGGTCGGTCTCCAGCTGCTCCAGGAACACGCCCTCGGCGGTGATCTTCGCGACGGCCTGCCGGTCCGCCGAGCAGGACACGGCGATGGCGACCGGGCAGGACGCCCCGTGCCGCGGCAGCCGCACCACCCGCACGTCGTGGCAGAAGTACTTGCCGCCGAACTGCGCGCCGATCCCGATCTTCTGCGTCAGCTCGAAGACCTTCTCCTCCAGCTCCTTGTCCCGGAAGCCGTGCCCGAGCGGGGAGCCCTCGGAGGGGATCTCGTCCAGGTAGTGCGCGGAGGCGTACTTCGCGGTCTTCAGCGCGTACTCGGCCGACGTGCCGCCGACGACGATCGCCAGGTGGTACGGCGGACAGGCGGCCGTGCCCAGCGAACGGATCTTCTCCTCCAGGAACTTCATCATGGAGGTCTCGTTCAGGACGGCCTTGGTCTCCTGGTAGAGGAACGACTTGTTGGCCGACCCGCCGCCCTTGGCCATGAACAGGAACTTGTACGCGCCGCCGTCCGTCGCGTACAGCTCGATCTGCGCGGGGAGGTTGGAGCCGGTGTTCTTCTCCTCCCACATGGTGAGCGGGGCCATCTGCGAGTAGCGCAGGTTCAGGTTCTTGTAGGCGTCGTAGATGCCCCGGCTCAGGGCCTCCTCGTCACGCCCCGACGTCAGCACGTTCTGCCCGCGCTTGCCCATGACGATCGCCGTACCGGTGTCCTGGCACATCGGCAGCACGCCCGCCGCCGCGATGTTCGCGTTCTTCAGCAGGTCCAGCGCGACGAACTTGTCGTTGCCCGACGCCTCGGGGTCGTCGATGATGCGGCGCAGCTGCGCCAGGTGGGCGGGGCGCAGGTAGTGCTGGATGTCGTGGACGGCCTCCTCGGCGAGCTTGCGCAGCGCCTCCGGCTCCACCTTGAGGAACGTCCGCCCGTCGGCCTCGAAGGTGGAGACACCTTCGGAGGTCACCAGCCGGTAGGGGGTGGTGTCCTCTCCCATGGGGAGCAGATCGGCGTACTCGAACTCAGGCATCTCGCCCATTCCTCACTCGACAGGAAGTCTTCCGGGGCGGCTCGCCTCCGGGGCGCCGAGGCCTGTGCACAGGGCCCGTCGTGCCCGGGCCCTCCGGGCCTTCGCGCACTCGGATCCTCCGCACGGGCGCGCCCCTTCGGCTCGCTCGCCGGCCGCCCGCCGACGTCGGCGGGCGCCCACCAGCGTAGGACCTGCTCTTCGCGGTGAGTCTGTGAGGTTGTCCTCAGTCGTCCCCGTCAGGGGGTAGTCGCGATCTATCGCGTTTCGGTACGCTGCTGCCGTGGACCTTCAGAAGCACGCCCAGCAGCCGGACGCGGCACCTCGGACGGCCGAGCTGCGCGCCTCCGACGCTGACCGGGACCGTACCGCCGACCTCCTGCGCGAGGCCCTCGCCGAGGGCCGTCTCACCGCCGACGAGCACGCGGAGCGCGTCGAGGGCGTGCTGGCCGCCAAGACGGTCGGGGAGCTGGAGGTGTTCGTCCGGGACCTGCCGGCGGCCCACCAGCGGCGCGCGGCACACGCCTTTGCCCCCAGCCGCCCCACCACCGGCGCGATCCCGATGGACCCCGATGACAACGTGGTCGCGGTGTTCAGCGCCGCCACCCGCAAGGGCCGCTGGCGCACCGGCCGCCGCATTCACGCCTACGCGGTCTTCGGGAGCGTGGAGATCGACCTGAGCGAGGCGCTGTTCGACCACCAGCAGGTCATGATCAAGGCGTTCTCCGTCTTCGGCAGCGTCGAGATCCGCGTCCCGGAGAACGTGTCGCTGCGCGGCATGGGCGGCGGCGTGCTCGGCGCCTTCGAGGTGGACACGCTCGACGCGGCCGATCCCGAGGCCCCGGTGGTCTACGTGGACGGCTGGGCGGTGCTGGGGTCCGTCGAGGCGCGGCCCAAGCGCGGCAGGCTCGTGGCGGACATCCTCGACCGGGTGCAGCGCAAGGTCGACCGGAGCATGCGCAGGCACCTGGGCCACTGACGTACGGTCGGGACTCTGTGCATAGGCGCGCGTACATCGGGTAAGCCTTGCTGCATCGTGTCTCGCTTGCGAAGCCGTCGTCAGGAGTAGACCGTGCTGCAACCGCCGCATTCGTCCCTGCAGATAGCCGCTGTCCCGGCCCAGCGAGCGGCAGCGCGGGACAGGGACCAGGACGCCCCCTGGCACACCGAGGCGGTGTGCCGGCGCGACGAGGCGGGGCTGTTCTTCGCACCCTCGAAGGAACCCACGGCCGCCCGGCTCTCCCGCGAGGAGGCGGCCAAGCGCGTCTGCGCCCGCTGTCCGGTGATGGTCGAGTGCCGCGAGCACGCCCTGCTCCAGCCCGAGCCCTACGGCGTCTGGGGCGGCCTCACCGCCGCCGAACGCCGGGTGGTGCTGGCCCGCCGCCGGCGCCGCGAGATGGAACTGAAGAAGAACGCCCGCCCGGGCCGCATCGCGGCAGCGGGCTGAACCACACGCAAGCGACAAGAAGGGGCGCCCCCTCCGCACAGGGGACGCCCCTTCACCACCGGGAAACCCGCTTCCCAGCACCAGGGAACTCGCTCACCTCTCAGCGCCGGGGGACTGGTCTCACCTCAGGGGCGCGGGGAACTGCGCGATCAACCACAACGCACCCGCACTGGCCCACGCGCCGCAGGCTCCCCGCACCGGCGTTTCACTTGGCGCGATCGAAGTCAATCGCGCTGTACGCCCGCAGCTTCGAGAGCCGATGCTCGGAATCGATCCTCCGCACCGTCCCCGACTTCGACCGCATCACGATCGAATCGGTCGTGGCCGTCTCCGACCGGTACCGCACCCCGCGCAGCAGCTCGCCGTCGGTGATGCCCGTCGCCACGAAGAACACGTTGTCCCCGGTGACCAGGTCCTCCGTGGTCAGTACCCGGTCCAGGTCGTGCCCCGCGTCGACCGCCCGCTGCCGCTCCTCGTCGTCCTTGGGCCACAGCTTGCCCTGGATGGTGCCGCCCAGGCACTTCACCGCGCACGCCGAGATGATGCCCTCGGGAGTGCCGCCGATGCCGAGCAGCAGATCGATACCGGTGCCCTCGCGCAGCGCGAGGATCGAGCCGGCCACGTCGCCGTCGGAGATCAGCTTGATGCGCGCCCCGGTCTCCCGGATCTCCTTGATGATGCCCTCGTGCCGCGGCCGGTCGAGGATCACCACGGTGACGTCCTCGGGAGTGGCCCGCTTGGCCTTGGCGACCCGCCGGATGTTCACGCTCACCGGCGCGTTGATGTCGACGAAGTCCGCGGCCTCCGGCCCGGTGACCAGCTTGTCCATGTAGAACACGGCCGACGGGTCGAACATCGAGCCGCGCTCGGCGGCGGCCAGCACCGCGATGGCGTTCGTCATGCCCTTGGCGGTCAGCGTCGTACCGTCGATCGGGTCGACGGCGATGTCGCACTCCGGGCCGGTCCCGTCGCCCACGCGCTCCCCGTTGAAGAGCATCGGGGCCTCGTCCTTCTCGCCCTCGCCGATGACGACGACGCCGTTCATCGAGACGGTGGAGACGAGGGTGCGCATGGCACGTACCGCGGCGCCGTCGGCGCCGTTCTTGTCGCCGCGCCCTACCCAGCGGCCGGCTGCCATGGCCGCGGCCTCGGTGACCCGTACGAGCTCCAGGGCGAGGTTGCGGTCGGGGGCCTCGGAGGGGACATCGAGTTCGGACGGCAAGTGATGGTGTTCGGTCATCGGAGCGCACCTTTCTGTACGACGACGGCCGGATGAGGGTTGGGCACGACTCTATCGCCAGTCCGACAAAATGAGCAGGGCCCCCCACGGATGAGCGCACCGGGCACCTGCGACGATAGGGGGCGTGGCAGGAAAGAGCAGTATGCAGAAAACGGCCCGGGACATGATCCTCTCCATGGTCCTCATCGGGCTGGTGGCGGGAGTGGTCTGGCTGTTCATCCCGCACGAGGACGGCGAACCCGACCTCAAGCGGGTCGACTACCGGATCGACCTGCTCACGGCCCGCCGGGCCGCCTCCTACCCCGTCGCCGCGCCGGAGGGCCTGCCCGAGGAGTGGAAGCCCACCTCCGTCCGCTATCAGGGCACCGAGTCCGAGGCCTGGCACCTCGGCTTCCACGCCCCCGACGGGGAGTACGTGGCGGTCGAGCAGTCCACGGGCAAGCGGGCGGCGTTCATCGAGGACAGGACGCAGGGCGCCGCGAAGACGGAGGCCACGCAGCGGATCGACGGCAGGACCTGGACGCGCTACGAGGGCGACCGTTACGACGCGCTGGTGCTGGAGGGCACCGAGGGCTCGACCACGGTGGTGACCGGCACGGGATCGTTCGGCCGGCTGGCGGAGATGGCCGGGGCGCTGCGCACGGAGTGAGGAAGACGTACAGGGGCGGGGAGCGGGGGAACCACGCGTCCGGGCCGGGGCGGCCGATGTTGACGACCATCAGCGGGGTGTGGTCGTCGTCGAGGAACTCCTTGCGGACGCCCTCGAAGTCGAAGCCGGTCATCGGGCCGGCGGCCAGGCCCGCGGCGCGCACGCCGATGATGAAGTAGGCGGCCTGGAGGGCGGCGTTCACCGCGGCGGCACCCTCGCGCACCGGGCGCTCGCTGAAGAAGGCGTCCTTGGCCTGCGGGAAGTGCGGGAAGAGCTGCGGCAGCTCCTCGTGGAACTCGTTGTCCGCGGAGAGGATCGCGACCAGCGGGGCGGAGGCCGTCTTGGGCCGGTTGCCCTCGGCCATGTGCGCGACCAGGCGCTCGCGGGCCTCGGGGGAGCGGACCAGGGTGACGCGCAGGGGGCTCTGGTTGAAGGCCGTGGGGCCGTACTTGACCAGGTCGTAGATCGCCCGCACCTGCTCGTCGGTCACCGGCTCGTCGGTGAATGTGTTGGCGGTGCGCGCCTCGCGGAACAGCAGGTCCTGGGCGGCGGGGTCAAGGGCGAGTGACATGCGTGAACCTTCTCGGGGGGTACGTCGGCCCGTCTGTCCGTGGGGGGGACCACGGATGTCCGCGCAGGAGCCACGGACCGGTGGACGGGTCCGACGGTACGCCTATGAAGTTCAACGCTCAACTAAATCTGAAGTCCAGTGGTCCACTTCACAGCTCAGGCCTCCCCTGAGCCCTCCGCCCCGCCCTCCTCCTTCCGCTCCTCCTCCGCGAGCGCCGCGTCCAGCCGGGCCCGCGCCCCCTCCAACCGGCGTCGGCACACCCCGGCCAGCTCCTCGCCCCGCTCCCAGAGCGCGAGGGACTCCTCCAGCGTCGTACCGCCCGCCTCCAGCCGTCGTACGACCTCGATCAGCTCGTCCCGCGCCTGCTCGTACCCGAGCGCCTCGGCCGCCGCCGTCTGCTCCGTCTTGCCGTTCATCCGTCCACCCTCTGTGTATCGACTCGAACCGTGAACTCGCCCTCGGACACCCGCGCCCGCAAGGTCTCACCGGCCTCCACCTCGGCCGGATCCCGCACCGCCTGCCCGTCCGCCCGCTGGAGCACGGCGTACCCGCGCTTCAGCGTCGCGGCGGGGGACAGGGCCACCACGCGCGCGTGCGTGTGCGTCAGCTCGGAGTCGGCCCGGTCCAGCTGATGCCGCAGACTGCGCCGGCTCCGCTCCAGCAGCGCCGTGACCTCCTCCGCGCGCGCCTCGACCATCCGGTGCGGATCCTGCAGCGAGGGGCGGGCCAGCGCGTGCGCCAGCCCGCGCTCCTCCCGGTCCAGCAGCGCCAGGACCGAGCGCCGCGCGCGGTCGCGCAGCATCCGTACCCGCTCGTACTCCTCGCCCACGTCCGGCACCACCTTCTTGGCGGCGTCGGTCGGCGTGGAGGCGCGCAGGTCGGCCACGTGGTCGAGCAGCGGGTTGTCCGGCTCGTGCCCGATCGCGGAGACGACCGGCGTACGGCACGCCGCCACCGCCCGCACCAGCTGCTCGTCGGAGAACGGCAGCAGGTCCTCCACGCTGCCGCCGCCCCGCGCCACGATGATCACGTCCACCTCGTCGACCGCGTCCAGCTCCTTCACGGCCTGGACGACCTGCGGCACCGCGTGCACCCCCTGCACGGGCACGTTGCGCACCTCGAAGCGGACGGCGGGCCACCGCAGCCGCGCGTTCTCCAGCACGTCCCGCTCGGCCGCCGAGGCGCGCCCGCACACCAGCCCGATCAGCCGCGGCAGGAACGGCAGCGGCTTCTTGCGCTCCGGCGCGAACAGCCCCTCCCGCGCGAGCGACTTCTTCAGCTGCTCGAGCCGCGCCAGCAGCTCGCCCACCCCCACCGGCTTGATCTCGGCGGCCCGGAGCGAGAGCTGCCCACGCGGCGCGTACCACTCCGGCTTGCAGTGCACCACCACCCGCGCGCCCTCGCTCACCACGTCCGCGACGGCGTCGAACACCTGCCGGTAGCAGGTCACGCCCACCGAAATGTCGTGCGACGGGTCGCGCAGCGTCAGGAACACCACCCCGGCGCCCGGCCGCCGCGACAGCTGGGTGATCTGCCCCTCGACCCACACCGCGCCGAGCCGGTCGATCCACCCCCCGATCAGCCGCGACACCTCACCGACGGGCAGCGGCGCTTCCGCAGACGTGTTGAGAGCCATGTCCGCGAGAGTAGTGCGCCCCACCGACAACGCACCGTGACCGGGCCCCCGCAGGCGGCCTTACGATGGGACGCATGACCGCTTCGCCTGGCCGCCGTGTCCTGCTCGCCGCCCCCCGTGGCTACTGCGCGGGAGTGGACCGCGCCGTGATCGCCGTCGAGAAGGCCCTGGAGCAGTACGGGGCCCCCGTCTACGTCCGGCACGAGATCGTGCACAACAAGTACGTCGTGCAGACCCTGGAGAAGAAGGGCGCGATCTTCGTCGAACGGACGGAGGAGGTCCCGCCGGGCAACATCGTCATGTTCTCCGCGCACGGCGTCGCCCCCGTCGTCCACCAGGAGGCCGAGCGCGGCCGGCTCGCCACCATCGACGCCACCTGCCCGCTGGTCACCAAGGTCCACAAGGAAGCCGTCCGCTTCGCAGGCGACGACTACGACATCCTCCTGATCGGCCACGAGGGCCACGAGGAGGTCATCGGCACCTCCGGCGAGGCCCCCGACCACATCCAGCTCGTCGACGGGCCGGACGACGTCGCGAAGGTCGAGGTCCGCGACCCCTCCAAGGTCGTCTGGCTCTCCCAGACCACGCTGAGCGTCGACGAGACCATGGAGACCGTCGACGCGCTGAAGGAGAAGTTCCCCCAGCTGATCTCCCCGCCCAGCGACGACATCTGCTACGCCACGCAGAACCGCCAGCTCGCGGTCAAGCAGATGGGCGCCGAGGCGGACCTGGTGATCGTGGTCGGCTCCCGCAACTCCTCCAACTCCAAGCGGCTGGTGGAGGTCGCCAAGCTGGCCGGCGCCCGCGCGGCGTACCTGGTGGACTTCGCCGACGAGATCGACGAGGCCTGGCTGGACGGCGTGTCCACGGTCGGCGTCACCTCGGGCGCCTCGGTGCCGGAGATCCTCGTCGAGCAGGTGCTGGAATTCCTGTCGGGGCGCGGCTTCGAGGACGTCGAGATCGTCAAGGCCGCCGAGGAGTCCATCGTCTTCTCCCTGCCGAAGGAGCTCCGTCGCGACCTGCGCGAGGAGGCGGCGGCCCTGGTGGCCGAGCGCGGCGGATCCGGGGCGGATTCCGCGCGGTGACGACGGAGCGGCCGCGACGGTCACGCGGGCTGCCTCGCGTGACCGTCCGTCGTCCGTCGTAACGTAGGGCCATGCAGATCTTCGGCGTGGACATCGGCGGTTCCGGGATCAAGGGTGCCCCGGTCGACCTGGACAAGGGGGACCTGGCGCAGGAGCGCCACAAGGTCCTCACCCCGCACCCGGCCACACCCGACGCAGTGGCCGACGGCGTGAAGCAGGTCGTCGACCACTTCGGCTGGACCGGACCGGTCGGGGTCACCTTCCCGGGTGTCGTCACCGGCGGCACCACGATCCGTACGGCGGCCAACGTCGACAAGAGCTGGATCGACACCGACGCGCGCGTGCTGCTCGGCGACCGCCTGGGCGGCCTGCCGGTGACGGTGGTCAACGACGCGGACGCGGCCGGCGTCGCCGAGATGCACTTCGGCGCCGGACGCCACCGCCGGGGCACGGTGATCCTGCTGACCTTCGGCACGGGCATCGGCAGCGCCCTGTTCGTGGACGGCGTCCTCGTCCCCAGCACCGAGCTGGGCCACCTGGAGCTGCACGGCCACGAGGCGGAGAAGCGGGCCTCCAGCAAGGCCAGGGAGGACCACGACCTGTCGTGGGAGGACTGGGCGCACCGGGTGCAGAAGTACCTGGCCCACGTGGAGATGCTGTTCTCGCCCGAGCTGTTCATCATCGGCGGCGGCGTCAGCCGCAAGTCCCACAAGTTCCTGGACCACATCCAGGGCATCAAGGCGGAGATCGTCCCGGCCCAGCTCCAGAACAACGCGGGCATCGTGGGCGCGGCGATGCGCGCGGCGACGGGCGGCTGAGGGACGTCAGGGGCGGGGACGGTTCCGCGCGACGCGCCGGTTGATCCCGCGCACCCGGCGCACCCTGCGGCCGAGCACGATCAGGCTCGTGACCAGTGTCCCGCCGTAGAGCCACCCGGCCTGGGTGGCGAGGCCCGTCACCATGCCCATCAGCCGGCCGCCGGTGCCGTCGCCCCCGTCGGCGAGCGGGACCAGCCCCACGGCGAAGGCGATCGGCACCACGACGGGGGCGACGAGCAGGTCCCCCTCGCGCACCCACAGCGCGGTCAGCACGCACACCGGCAGGAAGAGCACGCCGTACACGGTCCCCGACGACCCGAACAGGGCGTCGGTCAGCAGGCCGAGGACGAGCGCCACCAGCCCGCAGAACAGGCTCAGGCCCAGTCCGGTGAGCCGCGGGTTGGGCAGCCGCCGGACCGCGGGCGGGGGAGTGGGCCGGCTCACCGGCACCCGGGCGGGCCGGACGGGCCGCGCGACCCCTCCCCCCGCCGCCCGCCCCGCCGGGGGAGGCAGCGGCGGCTCGGCCGGCCTGTCACGTCGCGGTCCGTACCGTCCGTACCGCGCGGGTCGCGTCCTGTGTTGCTCCACTGCACCAACGTAGGTCGTTTTATGTGCCGAACGGCCCGTCAGACACGCCGGGGATCGCGGTCCGGCCGCACGTTCGACGGATCGCGGGGGTGCGGGCGGGCACGCCGTAGACTGGTGGATCGGCCCACACAGCCCCGTCGGCCGGTCCTCGTCCCCCATCCTCACGTACGGGAAGTCGCAACGTGTCGCTCACGATCGGAATCGTCGGTCTGCCGAATGTCGGCAAGTCGACCCTGTTCAACGCCCTGACCAAGAACGACGTGCTGGCGGCCAACTACCCGTTCGCCACGATCGAGCCGAACGTCGGCGTCGTCGGTGTCCCCGACCCCCGGCTGACCAAGCTGGCCGAGATCTTCGGCTCCCAGCGGATCCTCCCGGCCACGGTCGACTTCGTCGACATCGCCGGCATCGTGCGCGGCGCGTCGGAGGGCGAGGGCCTCGGCAACAAGTTCCTCGCGAACATCCGCGAGTCCGACGCGATCTGCCAGGTCATCCGCGCCTTCAAGGACGAGAACGTCGTGCACGTCGACGGCAAGGTCTCGCCGAAGGACGACATCGAGACGATCAACACCGAGCTGATCCTCGCCGACCTCCAGACCATCGAGAAGGTCCTGCCCCGCCTCCAGAAGGAGTCGCGGATCAAGAAGGACGTCGCGCCGAAGGTCAAGGCGGTCGAGGAGGCCAAGGAGATCCTGGAGAAGGGCGACACCCTCTTCTCCCAGGGCGTCGTCCAGGGCACCGAGCGCGCGGAACTCCTCCACGACCTGCACCTCCTCACCACGAAGCCGTTCCTCTACGTCTTCAACGTCGACGAGGACGAGCTGACCGACGAGGACTTCAAGAACGAGCAGCGCGCCCTGGTCGCCCCCGCCGAGGCGATCTTCCTCAACGCCAAGCTGGAGGCGGACCTCGCCGAGCTGGACGAGGCGGACGCGATGGAACTGCTGGAGTCGGTCGGAGCCGAGGAGCCCGGCCTCGCCACCCTCGCCCACGTCGGCTTCCGCACCCTCGGCCTGCAGACCTACCTCACGGCCGGCCCGAAGGAATCCCGCGCCTGGACCATCAAGAAGGGCGCCACCGCCCCCGAGGCCGCCGGTGTCATCCACACCGACTTCCAGAAGGGCTTCATCAAGGCGGAGGTCATCTCCTTCGCCGACCTGGTGGAGACCGGCTCGGTGGCGGAGGCCCGCGCCAAGGGCAAGGCCCGCATGGAGGGCAAGGAGTACGTGATGCAGGACGGCGACGTGGTGGAGTTCCGCTTCAACGTGTGACGCCATGTCAATACCTGCGCCCGGCTCGCCTGTTGGCGGGTCGGGCACAGGTTTCTGTCCGCGGCGAGTCCTCGATCCCGCGATGCCGTGACAGCGTTTGGCCGGGCGGCGTGGCGGCGGCACGGTCTCAGACCTTGACGACCTCCACGGAAGGGCTGCACAGGAGTGTCAGGTCCTCGGGGTCGGAGGTCAGAACAGTGACCGGCTGGGGGGCGTTGCGGGCGATGGCGGCGAGAACGGCATCGATGGCGTACTTGTGGCCGTGAAGGTGATGGGTGCGAAGGAGGACGGCGGCCCGGTCGGTGATCTCCTTGGTGACGTCGTGAACGTCGACGCGGGAGAGGACCCACTTGATGCGGGCCGGGTGGATGCGCTCGTAGTCGGCCTCAAGCGTGGTCATGGCGCTGGTGGCGACGCGGACGCCCTCCTCCGACGCCGCCTGGACCAGGGCCACGACGGTGCGGTCCTTGCGGTAGAGCTTTGAGAGTCCTTCGCTGTCGAGCAGGAGGGTGCCGGGCATCAGGCGGCGGCCCCGCCGGCCTGCCGGTGGTCGTGGCGCAGCAGTGCCCTGGCGGCCTCGACCTCCTCGCGGGTGAGAGCTTCGTTGTCGGTCTCGAAGTCGGCGACGATCTCCCGCAGCTTGTCCATGGCGACCCGCTGTTCGAGAGCCTCGGCGACGTAGGCGGAGAAACCGCCGGGCCCGACATGGGCGCGTACGGCCTCGGCGAGATCCTCGGGCAGGCTGATCGAATACTTCCTGCTACCACTCATGGCACCGATCCTACCGGCGGTCGTAAGCCTGGAGGTGTGAATGACTGCCCCGGGCTCGGTGGATCCGCACGGAGCGGCGGACGCCGGTCGAGGCCCGGTGCGGGCGATGGGAAGATGCCGGGGAGGGGCGGAGAAGGGCGGGGAGCGTGGGGCGGGGCGAGCGGGACACAGTCGCGAGGGGAGCGCGACTGTATGAGGCGGCGCAGGCAGTGGTCGGTGACCACGGAAGGGCGGTGGAGGCGGTACGGGCGGCACTGAAGCCCATCCATGACGCGGCGGTGAAGCGGGAGCTCGACGCCATTCCCGTCGCCCGGCTGCAGGACGTCACCGAAGGGCGGCTGCGGCTGGGGAGCGTCGAGAAGAGCGGACTGCGCACCCTGGGCAGTGTTCTCGAAGCGGGCCCCTACCGGCTGCGGCAGATTCCCGGTGTCGGGCAGCGCACCGTCGACCAGATGCTCGCCGCCGCCCGCCGGCTCTCCGAGGCTGTGCACGAGACCGTGGCCGTCCACATCGACGTGGACCGGCCGGAACCGCGCACCACCGCGCTCGTCACGGCCCTGCACGTCCTGGTGGAGGCCGGCCCGGAGGCCCGGCGCGCGGTCGACAAGGCCACCGTCCTGACGGAACGGCTCGGTCCGTTGCTGGCCGACGCGAGGCCCGCCGCTGGAAGGGTCCGGATGCTTCTGGCCGGCCGGGAGAAGAAGGCTCGCGCATGGGCGGCGGTCGCCGAGACCCGGTCGCTGGTGGACGAGGCGGAGCGTGTCGGCCTGCCCGAGCTGCTCGCCCAGGCGTCGGTGGACCTGCTCCGAGGTCCTTCGTCCGACGTTGCGGCCTGGGTGGACTTCGAACTCCGCTCCGCCGAGTACTACAGCCTGCTCGCCGAGATCTCCGGACGGCCGCCGGACGCGGCTGCCGCAGAGGGATTTCTGCCCGACGAGATCGCGGAGCGGGTACGGACCCAGCACCTCGACGACACGCACCGGCGGGTCTCCCTGCGCGGCTACCAGGCGTTCGGCGCACGGTTCGCGCTCGCGCAGCGCAAGGTGATACTCGGCGACGAGATGGGCCTCGGGAAGACGATCCAGGCGATCGCCGTCCTCGCCCACCTGGCAGCCGAGGGACAGAGTCACTTCATGGTCGTCTGCCCCGCGAGCGTCCTCGTGAACTGGACACGGGAGATCGAGGCCCGCAGCGCCCTGCGCGTCATGGTGCTCCACGGTCCCGACCGGCACCACGCGTTCGCCGACTGGAAGGGGCGGGGCGGCGTCGGGGTGACCACGTTCGACGCGCTGCGCGGCTTTCCCGCTCCGGGCGGCGGGGAGGTCGGGCTGCTGGTGGTCGACGAAGCGCACTCCGTGAAGAACCCGAAGGCCAAGCGGTCCCAGGCGGTCGGCCTGTGGGCGGAGCGTTGCGAGCGCGCCCTTTTCATGACCGGAACCCCGATGGAGAACAGGGTCGTGGAGTTCCGCAACCTGGTCCGGATGCTCGACGGCGACGTCGCGGACTCCCTCGGTGAACGGGACGCGTTGGCCGGATCGGTTGCTTTCCGTAAGGCTGTGGCCCCGGTCTACCTGCGGCGCAACCAGGAGGACGTGCTGACGGAACTCCCGAGCCTTCAGCAGACCGACGAGTGGGAAGAGCTGAGTACTTCGGACGAGGAGGCGTACCGCGAAGCCGTGCGCGCGGGCAACTTCATGGCCATGCGCAGGGCCGCTTACATGCGCCCCGAGAAGTCGGCCAAACTGGACCGGCTCCGGGAGATCGTCCAGGAGGCCGGCGAGAACGGGCAGAAGACGGTGGTCTTCTCCAACTTCAAGGACGTGCTGGACGTGGTGAAGGAGGCCCTGGCGGCCGGAACCGCCAGGGCCACTCCGGTGTTCGGTCCGCTGACCGGCGGCGTCCCGGCCCAGCGTCGCCAGGAGATCGTCGACGACTTCGCCGGTGTCCAGGGCCCGGCGGTGCTCCTCCTCCGCAGTGACGAGACCGGTGACATCCTCCCCCCAGGCAGCCAGCCGTTCCCGGGCGATCCACCGGTAGTACGAGTCCGCGCTCACGGCAAGGACCTCGCGAACGGCGGGCGCGTACCGGGGTACGGACGAGGCGAGGGCGGGGTCGGCCAGCAGCAGGGCGGTGGCCGCGAGTGCGGCCTCCTTCACCCGTGGATCGTCTGCGTCGCAGAAGTCCGCGATGCGGTCGTGGAGCAGTGGCCTTGCCGTTCGGGCGGCGGCCAGATCCTGTGCGGTGCCGACGCCGTCCTTGACGTCCAGGCGGGCGATGTCGGCGAACGAAGCCAGCCAGTTCAGCAGTTCGGCGCGAAGCGACCGCCGGCCGGCCGTGCGCTCCCACCGGTCCTCGGCGAGGGTGCGCGGATCGTCGAGAAGACAGGCCAGGACCAAGGCCGCCGGAGCGGTCGCCGGAAACACCTGCTCCCGATTGAGGAGCAGTCGATACAGATCGCCCACCGCCCGTACCCGGCGGGCCGGGTCGGCGGCGAGCACGGCGCCGAGGATGTCCGGTGTGTCGGGCACACCGTGCCGGCCCGTACAGACGTGCGGCAGCTCTTCCCAGGCGGTGCCGGCGAGCTCTGCCTGCGCTCTGGGTGGCAGGGAGCCGATGGGAGCACCAGGAAGGTCCGGGGCCATCTTGTTGATCACAATCGCAGTGTTCCAGCCGACTCCGACACCAGCGGCGCCGAGGCGGAGGAAGGTGTCAGGGCGACGGCATCGATCGTCTCTCGGGTGGCAGGCCGGTGTCGGAGACCCCGGGGTCCCGAGGGGAGCGGATGTCCCGGAGACACGCCGTCGGCGTGCGTTCCGCCGGGACATCCGCTCCCGTCGACGCCCTGGGGCCGGGTTCGCCCACAGCGTTTTTTAAGGGGTGGGCCCCACCGTCGTGTCCGTGCCGCCCCGGTGCCGGCCCGCGACCGCCCGCAGGGCCGCCTCCCGTACGCGGGCGGTTGCGTGTTCGGGCAGGTACCGGCCGGTGTGCAGCCGGCTCGCGGCGGCGGTCGTCGCGTCCCTGCGGGCCCGGTCGGTGAGCAGGTCCGCGCAGTGCCGGGCCAGGTCCCCGGCGGTGTCGGCGAGGGCCAGGTGCTCACCGGGGACCACGTCGAGGCCCTCGGCGCCGATCGTGGTGCTGACCACCGGCACGCCGTGCGCGAACGCCTCGAGGATCTTGATGCGGGTCCCGCTGCCCACGCGCAGCGGGACCACGACCAGGTCCGCGGCGCGCAGGTGGGGCGCCATGCTCGGGACCGCGCCGGTGACCTCGACGTGCGGGCCCGCCAGCGCGGCGACCTGCGGGGTGGACGCGCCCGCCAGTACGACCCTCGCGTCCGGCACCCGCTCGCGGATCAGCGGCAGGATCTCCCCGGTCAGCCAGGCGGCGGCGTCCGCGTTGGGCGCCCAGTCGAAGGAGCCCTGGAACAGGAGGGTCGTGCCGCGGCCGGTGCGCGGCGGCTCCGGCGGGCGGGCGGGGTAGGTGTTCGGCACCACCACCGTCCGCCCCGTGCCCAGCCGGGCGGCGTCGCGGGCGCAGGCGACCACGGCCACGTCCGCCTCCCGCGCCACCCGCCGGTGGACGCGGCCCCACCAGGCGATCGACCGCCGTGCCTGCACGCGCTGCCACGGCGTCAGCGGCACGTCCCACACGCCCCGGCCGAGCCGCGCCCAGCGGCGGATCAGCACGTCCTCGAAGTCGTCCACGTCGACGACGGTGCGGCCGGTGAACCGGCCGCGCAGCGGCAGCCAGGCGCGTTCCCGGTTGAACCACACCAGGTCGTAGCGGGTGCCGGTCGACCAGCCGGGCAGGACGGGCGCGAGCGTGCGCCGCTGGTGACCGGCGTAGGCGGCGGACGGCCCGCGCGCGGCGATCTCCAGGAAGGCGCGGGCGCCCGTGTACGGCGGTACGGCGGCGACCCCGGTGCGGGCGAAGCGGACGGTCTCCTCCGGCGGCGGCACGGTGTCCGGCGGTGCGAGGAAGAGCGCGTCCACCGGGCCCAGTTCGGCGAGCGCCCCGGTGACCAGGTCCATCCGCTGCACCGCGCCGCCGGCGGGGCGGCGGGGCAGGACGTCGCTGACGAACAACGACCGGATCACCGGACGGCCCTCCCGTCCGGCCGCGCCACCGGGGCGGCGTCCTCGTCGGAGCCGGCGTCCCCGGCGGGACCGGCCCGCGGCGCGGTCACCGCGGGCCGGACGGCCAGCAGCGTGCAGCCCAGCCCCACGGCCCAGCCGATCACCGTCGCCCACATGATGCCGTCGACCCCCCACGCGTGGCCCAGCGCGTACGACAACGGCAGCCGGACCACACCCAGCGAGGCCACCGTGCAGATCAGCGGCACGACGGTGCGGGCGATGCCGTTGAACCAGCCGTGCAGTACGACCGTCAGCGTGTAGCACAGGAAGAACGGCGTCGTGATGAGGATGTACCGCTCGGTCACCAGCCGGGTCTCGGCGCTGCCGGAGAACAGCGCGGCGATCGGCCCGCGTCCGACGAGCAACAGCAGGGACACCACCGCGGTGAGCGCGACACCCAGCCACACGGAATGACGGACCCCCTCGCGGACCCGCGCGGCCCGGCCGGCGCCGGTGTTCTGCGCGGTGAACACCATCAGCGCGCCGGACAGGTTGAGGAACAGCACGCTGGTCAGCAGCTCCAGCCGGGCGACGACGGTCAGCGCCGCGAGGGCCTCCTCACCGAACGGCGTGATGATCCACACCAGCACCAGCACGCCGACGCCGATCAGCAGGTACTGCACGGCCATCGGCGCGCCGATCCGCAGGCCGCGCCGCACCTCGGCGAGCACCGCGGCGGCCGTGACCGCGGCCGTCCCGGCTGTCCCGTCCGCCCCGTCCGCCCCGACCGGCCGCGGCCGGCGCTGCTCGCGCACCAGGCGGGTCAGGCCGACCACCGCGGTCAGCGCGTTGGAGGCCACCACGGCCAGCGCCGCGCCCGCCATCCCGAGCCCCCAGGGGCCCACGAACAGCCAGGCGAACACCGCGTTCAGCACGCTCGCGGCGATCATCAGGGCGGTGGCCCGGCGGACGTCGCCGCGGCCGGTCAGCACCGCGCACACCGCGCCGAGCGCGTAGACCGCGACCATGCCCGAGCACAGCGTCACCACGAAGGTCCGGGCCTCGGCGGCGACCTCGCCGGTCACACCCGTCAGCGCCAGCAGCGGCGCCGCGGCCAGGACCGCGACCGCGGCGCAGAGCGCCGACCACACCGCGGTGCAGACCGCCAGCGCCAGCAGCGCGCCCGGATCGTCCCGCCGCCCGGCGCCGGCGAGGTGCCCGAGCCGTACCGTGAACGCGCCGGACACACCGGTGAACAGCGAGGTCAGGATCGCGTACAGCGGCTGTGCCGCGCCCAGCGCCGCCAGCCCGGTGACGCCCACGTACCGGCCGACGACCGCGCTGTCGACCAGCAGGTAGCCCTGCTGGAGCAGGTTGGCCAGGGCCAGCGGGGCCGCGGTGCCGACGATGCCGGTCAGGACCGGGCCCCGGGTCAGGTCCGGCACGTCAGTCTCCGGGCAGGGTCAGCAGCTCGTCGAGCCACGCGTCGTCGTCGCCGTCGTCGTCCGGCGCGTCCGTGTCGTACTTGTTCTCGATGAGCAGGGCGACGGCGGCCACGGTGCGCTCGCTCATGAGGTCGACGGCGTCGAACTGGCGGCCGAGGCAGGCGGAGATGCTGTTGCCGATGGTCAGCGCCATGATCGAGTCGGCGCCCAGATCCCGGAAGTCGGCGTGGACGTCGATCACCGGGTGACCGAGGGTGTGCGCCAGGCAGCGGCCCACCATCCGTTCCCGGTCGGTGTACCCGTCGTCCGGACGCCCGGTGAGCCGTACCTCGGTGGACTCCACGGCCTCGCGCACGCGGGCGAGGCTCAGCCTGGACCGCTCCTCGAGCGCCGCCAGTCCCGCCTCGATCTTGCCCTCGAGGTCCGCGGACAGGGCGACGTGGTACGTCGGCAGGACGCTCATCAGGTCGCTGCCGTAGTTGATCTCACCGGCGAAGAACCCCGCCCGGTCCCCGCGCAGCGCCGCGTCGATCAGGCCGAGGCCGGTACGGGTGCGCAGCGACCGGAACACCAGGTCCTCGCTGACGCCGGTGGCGACCGCCATGCCGACCTCCCGCCAGGCCACCCAGTCGACGCTGACCACGCGGTGCTCCGGTGTGTTCAGTGTGCGGGCCAGGTGGTCCAGGTAGAGGTTCGCGGCCGCGTAGTCGGCCTGCCCGAGGGCCGGGAACACCGCGGCCACCGAGGACATGTGCAGCACGAAGTCCGGCCGGTCGTCCCGGGTCAGGTAGTGCAGCAGGAACGCGCCGCGCAGCTTCGGCCGCAGGACGGACGCGAACTCGTCGGCCTCCCGGTACGCGATGAGGTTGTCGCCGGGCACGCCGGCGGCGTGCACGATGCCGTCCACCCGGCCGTGCGCGGCGCGGATCGCGGCCAGCACGTCCGCCAGCGCGGCCTCGTCGGCGACGTCGGCGGCCACCGGGTGCACGCCGGCGCCGAGTGCGGCGATCTCGCGGACCGCCGTGACGCGCGCCGCGGCGGGGTGCTGCGGGTCGGCGGCGACCGCGTCCCACTCGGCCTCGGGCGGCAGGGCGGTGCGGCCGAGGAGGTACAGCTGGACGCCGGGGGCGCCGGCCGCGAAGTGCCGGGCCGTCTCCAGACCGATGCCGCCGAGACCGCCGGTGATCAGATACGCGCCGCCGGGCCGCAGGTACGCGTCGCGGACCGCCGGGACCTCGGGCAGCTCGGCGAAGGACTCGCGGTACTTGTCGGTGCCGCGCAGCGCGTACACGCCGGCCTGCGCGGCGAGGATCTCCGTGCCCAGCAGCGCGGCCGGCACCGCGTCGTCGACGTCGAGCAGCCGGACGGTCACGTACGGGTACTCCCGGCCGATCGCCTTGGCCAGCCCGGCGAGCGCCGCGTGCTCCGCGACCACACCCGTCTCGCCGGGCACGACCGCCAGCGCCCGCCGGGTCAGCACCACGAGGTCGACCGTCGCGCTCGCGTGCATCAGCGCCTTCGCCAGCCGGAAGAGGCCGGTCAGGTGTGCGTCGACGCGGCGGTCCAGTTCCGCGGGACCGTCCGCCGGTGCGTCGTCGAAGGCGAGCGCGTACACCAGATGGGTGTAGCCCTCGTCGACGAGTTCCTCGGCGAGCCGGTCCGGTCCGGCGTCCGCGGCGTCCGGCGTGCGCAGCACCGCGTCCGGCGGCAGGGCGGCGGCCACGGCGCCGGCCGCGGCCGGACCCACCAGGGCCAGCACACGGGCCGACGGGTCGCCGGCCCCGGCGAGCGGCGCCGGCGTGAACCCCACCTCGTGCGTCAGCGGGTGCTCGGCCCGCGGTGCGGCCAGCGCGAACCTCTCACGCCAGGTGTCGGGGAAGTCGACCCAGGCGCGGGTCTCGTCGAACTCGTACGGCGGCAGGTGCACGGTCCGCGGACCCGGCCCGCGGTACTGCGCCCTCAGGTCGAGGTCGGCGCCACCGGTCCAGGCGCGGGCGGCCTCGGTGCCGGCGGCGTCCGGCACCTCACCGGCCTCGGTGGCCGCCAGCGCCGCCCGCAGCCCGGCCAGGTCGGCGACCGTGTAGGCGAGCCGGTGCCGGTGTCCGGCGCGGGAGACGTTCGACGTCCAGCACACGTCCCGCACGCTCCCGTCGATCCGGCCGCCGTCGATCGCCTCGCGGTAGCGGGTGACCAGCCGGCCGAGCGACGCCGGGCTCTGCGCGCTGAGCGTGAACAGGTAGGGCGGCCGGTCCTCGCCGGACTTCGGCGGCGCCGCGGTGAACTCCTCCAGCACGACGTGCGCGTTGGTCCCGCCGAGGCCGAAGGCGCTCACCCCGGCGCGGCGGGGGCCGTCCCCCTCCGGCCACGCGTGGGCCTCCCGCGGCACGTACACCGGGCCGTCGTCGAGGTCGATCGCGGTGTTCGGCCGCTCGTAGTTCGCCAGGGGCGGGATCACGCGGTGCCGCAGCGCGAGCGCGGCCTTGATCACGCCCATCACGCCCGAGCCCTCGAAGAGGTGGCCGATGTTCGCCTTCACCGTGCCCACCGCGCAGAAGCGCCGGTCGTCGGTCCGGGCGGCGAACGCCCGCCGCAGCCCCTCGAACTCGATCGGGTCGCCGACCTTGGTGGCGGTGCCGTGCACCTCCAGGTAGCCGATCGTGCGGGGGTCGACGCCCGCGTCCCGCCACGCGGTCTCCAGCAGGCCGGCCTGGGCGCGGGAGTCCGGCGCGGTCATCATCTCGGACCTGCCGTCGTGGTTGACCGCGCTGCCCTTGACGACCGCGTACACCTGGTCGCCGTCGGCCAGCGCCCGGTCGAGACGCTTGAGCACGACCGCCCCGGACCCCTCGCCGAAGCCGGTGCCGTCCGCGCTCTCGTCGAACGTACGGGTCACGCCGTCGGACGACTCGATGCCGATCCGGGTGTGCGGGTGCCGCATCGGAGCCATCACGATCCGGGTGCCGGCCACCACGGCCATCTCGCAGTCGCCCAGCAGCAGCGCGGCCCTGGCCTGGTGCAGCGCCAGCAGCGACGCCGAGCAGGCGCTGTCGATCACCATGCTGGGGCCGCGCAGGTCGAGCAGGTACGAGAGCCGGTTGGCCAGCATCGTGACGATGTTGCCGGTGATGCCGAGCTGTCCCAGCGCGGGGTCGATGCGGCAGAAGTAGTCCAGGTACGACCCGCCGGGGTTGCCGGCGTAGCCGACGTACACGCCGGTGCGGCTGCCGGCCAGCCGCTCGCCGGTGTAGCCGGCGTCCTCCAGCGCGCGGTACATCGTGCGCAGGACCAGCCGCTGGTGCGGGTCGGTGACCGCGGCCTGCTTCGGGGTCATGCCGAAGAAGGCGTGGTCGAACAGGTCCACCCGGTCCAGGAAGCTGCCGTCGTGGAAGTCGACCCGCTCCTCGGCGTCCGGTACCAGCGCCGACTCCCGGTGGTAGCGCAGGTACTCCTCGATCTCCCGGCGCCGCCGCGCCGGGAACGGCCGGGTGAGGCTGCGGCCGGTGCGGACGACGTCCCAGAACGCGTGCTGGTCCGGCGCGTCCGGCACTTCGACGGACAGTCCGACGACAGCGATGTCCGTGGTCATACGAGTTCCTCCGTGGGCTGTGCGGCGATCCGTGCGATGAAGGCGGTGAGGGTGGTGCCGTTGACCTCGTCGAAGTGGTCGACGCCGGCCGCGCGCAGGGCCCGGACCGTGCGCACCCACTCCACCGGGCGGTGGATCTGTCCGCTGAGCAGCCGGACCGCCTGATCCAGGGCGAACTTTGTGCCGGTGACGCTGGACATCACCGGCGTGTGCCCGGCGCGGAATGCGTACGCGCGCAGGACCGTCGCGAACGCCCGGCCGGCCGGGGCCATGAGGGGGGTGTGGAACGGGCCGCTGACGGACACCGGCAGGACCCGGGCGCCCCGGCCGCGCAGCGCCTTGACCGCGAGCGCCAGTTGCGGCCGCTCCCCGGCCACCGTCACCTGCTGGTCGCTGTTGCGGTTGGCGACGTGCACCAGGTTGAGCCCGGCGCCGTGCAGCACCGCCTCGACCTGCGCCGGGCTCAGCCCGACCACCGCGACCATCGCGCCGCGGGTGACGTCGGCCATCAGTTCGGCGCGGCGCCGGACCAGCGCCAGGCCGTCCATCAGGTCGATGACGCCGGCGGCCACCAGCGCGTTGAACTCGCCCAGGCTGTGCCCGGCGACGTAGTCGTACCGCCGGCCGGCGCGCTCGAGGTCCATCCAGGACAGCGCGTTGACGAGGAAGACGGCCGGTTGCGCGTAACGGGTGTCGGCGAGCCGGTCGTCGGGGTCGTCGCGGCACAGGTCCGCCACGGGATAGCCGAGCAGCTCGGTCGCGGCCGCGGTCTCCCGCGGATACCGCTCGAACAGTTCCCCTCCCATGCCTCTGCGCTGTACGCCTTGGCCGGGGAAGACCAGACAGTGCATGCGTGGACGCTCCTTCACTCAAGCGGTCGGTGCGGGGACGCTGCGGTAGCGCAGGCCGTGGTGGCCGCCGCGCAGGGTCTCCCGGGTGAACACCCGGGCCGACGGGCCCGGTCCGAAGTCGACTACCTGGTCGGGCCGGCAGTCCTCGATCGCGGCGCGGACCGTTCCGGGCCAGTCCAGCGGGCGGCACACCGCGTGGGCGAGGACGTCCGGCAACAGGTCACCGCGGTGCTGGAGGTTGACCGGCGCGTCGGCGACGTACACCGGTACGGCCAGCCGGTCGCCGGTGAGCGGGAACGTCATGAAGTGCCGCTCCTCCAGCGTCGCGCGCACCGCCGGCTCCAGGAGCGGCGTGTGGAACGGCGCGGTGCTGCGCAGGTAGGTCCACCCCACCCCCGGCTCGGCCAGTCGCCGCGTGTGCCTCGTCCGGAAGCCGGCGAGGTCGTCCGGGTCCCCGGCCAGCACGTGCGAGCGGCCGGAGTTGGCGAGGGCCAGGTGCACCGGGGAGTCCGCCGCCAGTGCGCGCAGCTCCTCGGCCGGTACGCCCGTCACGGCCGCCATCGGTGTGGCCGCGCCCTTCCGCGGCGGTGTCAGCTGGTGGCAGCGGATCAGCGTCAGCGCGGTCATCGCGATCAGGTCGTGGCAGAGCGCCGTGTACTGCCGGCGGCCGGTCACCCTCAGGCCCGCGGCCATCGCGCCGATCAGGCCCAGGCTGTGACCGATGGCGGCCACCGGCGCGGGCCGGTCGTCGTCCGCGCGGCCGACGGCGGGCTGCAGCAGGCACAGGTGGTAGATGTGGGCGCACAGGCCGTCCACGATGGAGTGTTCCAGGGCGCCCGCCTCCGGCGGGTCGCCGCGCAGCCAGGCGGTCAGCGGGATGCCGCCGGGCAGCTCCCGGCGGTAGGCGTCCGGGCCGACGTGGTCGAGCACGCGCGCCACCGCCTCGGCCGCCGCGGTGAAGTACCGCGCGTTCTCCGGGCGGGCGTACAGCGCCCGCAGTGCGGCGAGCGGCGGGCCCTGTACGCCCGCCATGCCGCTGAACAGGTATAACCGTCGCACTTCTCTTCCCCGTGTGAGGTGGTTACCGGCCACGGGCCGGGACCGGCAGGATCCGCGGGAGGGTGGCCGCCTCGTCGACGAGGAGCCGTGCCGCCCGCTGTTCGTGCAGCCGTAGCTGCGTGAGGCCGCGGCGGATCCGGTCCGCCGGCAGGGCGGGCAGCCCGGCCTGGAAGGCGGTGACCCGGTCCGACAGCACGGTGGCCAGCTGCGCGACGCGGGTGTAGGCGGCGCGGACCCGCTCGCTGTGCTCGGTGAGCTCCAGGAACCGGCAGAACAGGGTCCGTGAACCGGCCAGCAGCGCCATGCTGTTGACGCCGGGCGCGCGATAGGCGGCGGCGACCGAGGCGCGCTCCACGACGAGGTTGTCGCCGATGACGTCGTAGAGCTCGAAGCCGTCGCGGAAGCCGGCCAGGAACGCGCGGTAGGCGTCCTCGAACCCGTCCCGGTCGGGCTCGGCCACCTGCCGGACGGTGGCGCAGCCGGTGAACCAGCGTTCGGGTTCCCGGGCGTAGCCGTCGCGCAGCACGTCCCATCCCACGGTCAGCGGGAAGTACTCGTGGTCGTCGGCGGTGTTGTCGACCAGCAGGACGCCGGTGCCGCTCGCCCCGCAGACGAGGAACGAGTGCAGGAGCCGGTACTCCTCGGGGAGCGTGCCGACCCGGCGCATGAACTCCACCCAGTGGGGGAAGTGGTGCCGGGGCGCGTAGAAGAACACCGGCTGTCCCGCGGCGAGGAAGTCGGTCAGGCCGGACTCGAAGCGGTCCAGGTCCACGGTCCCGGCCGAGAACACCTCGAACCCGAGCAGGCGCAGGTCGTCGTCGTCCACGTACGGGGTGTCGAACGCCCAGCGGTCCCCGCCGCGCAGGTGGCAGTGGCGGTGGATGGCCGAAGTGGAGCCCAGGGCCCGGTACATCAGCAGGTCGGACCAGGGGGTGTGGCCGCCGACGTACGCGAGGAGCTGGGTCTTGCGGCAGTGCAGGTGGTTGTTGGGGTCCCGGGTGCGGATCCGGTCCAGACCCGGTAACTCGATCATCTGGTCGACGGACAACAGCGTGAACCTCCGTTCGGCGACGCCTTCGCCGCGGGTGCAGGTAGCGAGGAGTGCCGTACTCCGGCGGGTTCGATCCGTCACACGGGACGGTGGTGCCGTGGTGGGCGCGACGGGTTCGGTGGGGCCGTGCACGACGATGTGCGGATGCTCTTCACGGCGCGCCGGGGATTCCCGCCATTGGGCGATCTCCGGCGATGCGCTCAGAAGCAACGAGCAGAGGGGTCCTGTGGGACCCGGTAGGCGAAACATTCGAAGTTGATGCGGATGACGTTCGACCGTTCACCCGGCGTTCAACATCATGACAGGCCCCAAGTAACGAGGCAATAAAAGTCATATGATTTGGTTCGAGTCGGAGTTCACCGCAGGTCAACGGGGTGGAGCGGGCGGCGCAGGTGTCGTGCCGGAGCGTGAAGGGGTGGCGGTCGCCCCGGACATGCGCCCGGATGGAGCGGAAACTTACGCGCCGATTGCTCGAAAGTGTCGATGGTTCCGGCGCATGTGAAAGTCGAGTCGTCCTCGGTTCCACCGAGCCGGTCGGCATGAAGCCCGGCGCCCACCGGGCCGGAGCCGTCCACGGCGGCCGGCTCCTGACGCGGCCCGGATCAGACGGGTTCCGGCCGTGGCTCCGGGGCCGGCCGCGCGGGTGCGGCCGTCGTCTCCCACCGCGCGGTGGCGCGCGCGTAGCCGTGGATCACCGAGGCCATCAGCAGGAGGAGAAGCGGACCGAACGCCCACGGGTACGCGGCCATCCGCTCCGGCAGCCACCGGTACGACACCAGCAGCACGGTGAAGACCGTCGCGCCGTGGACGACCAGCCAGGTGGCCGGCCGGTCCCAGCCGCGTGCGAGCGCGCGCATCGCCGCCTCGACCGTGAGCGCGAACACCACACCGGCGACCAGGTCCACGCCGTAGTGGTAGCCGAAGCCCAGCGTCGCCGAGAGGGTGGCGACCAGCCAGAACGTGCCCGCGTACCGCATCGCCCGCGAGCCCTCGCGGGTGTGGACGAAGAGGGTGACGGCCCACGCGGTGTGCAGGCTGGGCATGCAGTTGCGCGGGGTGATCCCGTCGAACGGGACCGGGTGCGGGGTGCCGATGGACGGCAGCGTGTCCGGCCACAGGTGGCCCACCGCCCACGCTCCGCCGTCGGCGCCGTAGGCGTAGACCGGTCCGACGACCGGGAAGATCATGTAGACGGCCGGTCCGAGCAGGCCGATGACCAGGAAGGTGCGCACCAGGTGGTGGGCCGGGAAGCGGCGCTCCACCGCCACACGGCGCAGCTGGTACAGCCCGACGAGCGCCGCCGCCAGCGGGAGCTGGCCGTAGACCACGTGGAGGAGGAAGGGGCCGACCGGATCGGTGGCCTCGACGATCCGGCCGGCCAGCCACGACGGGTCGCCCAGCGCGCGGTCGGCGAGCGCGACGTACGGGTCGAGCACCGTCGGGCGGGTCTTCGAGGTGATGAGCAGCCAGGTGTCGCCCGTCTTGTGGCCGGCCACCAGGAGCAGGCCCAGACCGGAGCCCTTCAGCAGCAGGAGGCGTTCCGCTCCGGTGCGGCGGGTGACGGCGACGACCGCGAGGCCCAGGACCACCCACAGCGCGCCGTTGCCGAAGTTCATCTCGGCGCCGGCCGCCCACCGCACCAGGAAGAAGACGACGTCGACGCCGATCGCCGTGCCCGCCGCGACGAGCCGCTGCCGCCAGGTGAGCACCACCATCGCCAGTGCGAGACCGGCGTACAGCAGCGGTCCCGAGTCGGGGGCGAAGACCAGCTCGCGGGCGTGGTGGGTGACCGGGCCCGGCAGGCCGTAGCGGCGCGCGGTGACTTCCAGGGCTATGAGGAATCCGAGGGTCGCGACGCCCGCGGCCGCCCACAGCATCGCCTGCGGCTGACGTATGCGCGCCGGTGCGCGGCTGGGTTCTGTTCTCACTGCCTGGTCTGTGTATGAAGATCGGGTGATCGGTGGGTCGCCATGGGTCCGCACATGCTAACGGCCCCCTGTGCGCCCGGTGCGAGCCAGGGCCGCTCCCGCCCGGACTACGCCCGCCCCGTCGCCCGGCGGCACGCCTGCGCGTACCCCCGGACCAGGGGGCGGGAGCCGTCCTCCACCCGCCAGGCCAGGACGTACCGGCTCGGGGAGAGGCCGTGGACCGGGCGGGTCGTGACGCCGCCGAGGGTGATCAGGGGGGCGTTGCCCGCGGCCACCAGACAGATGCCGAGGCCGGCGACCAGGGCCTCGTAGGTCTCCTCCGTGCCGGCGACCTCCGCGCCGACACGGGGCGGGCCGCCGGGGCGTTCGTCGAGGGCGAGCCAGTGGTCGCGCAGGACGCCCGCGCTCGGGGGCAGCGCCAGGAACGGCTCGCCGGCGAGGTCCGCGAGCGTGAGGTCCGTACGGGCGGCCAGGGGGTGCGTCTCGGGGAGGGCGACCAGGCGCGGCTCCTCGGCGACCACCGCCCAGCCGTAGCGGCCGGCGTCGGGCAGCGGCAGCCAGACGAACGCCACGTCCGCCCCGCCGTCCGTGAGCCCCGCCGTCGGGTCCTCCCAGCCGACCTGCCGCAGCCGGACCGCGGCGTCCGGGTACGCGGCGGTGAAGCGGGAGCGGATCGCCGGGAGCAGGCCGCCGCGGCCGGGGCTGGTGCTCATGCCCACGACCAGCGTGCTGCGCTGGGCCGCCCGCGCCCGCTCCACCGCCGCGGCCGCCTCCTCCCAGCCCTCCAGTACGCGCCGGGCGTGCGGCAGCAGTGCCGTACCGGCGGCGGTGAGCGCCACACTCTGCCGGTCGCGCCGGAACAGCTCGACGCCGAGCTGCCGCTCCAGCGCGCGGATCTGCTTGCTCAGCGCGGGCTGTGACACGTACACGCGCTCGGCCGCACGGGTGAAGTGCAGCTCCTCCGCCACGGCCAGGAAATAGCGCAGCTCCCGCAGGTGAACGTCCGTCCTCATAACCATCGGTTGTCAGCGTAGGTCTTGGACGGGCGCCCCGTCCCGGCGGCAGGGTGGTTCACACGAACCGAAGGGCGACCGAGGCACGAGGAGCCGGGATGAACAAGGTGTGGCTGATCACGGGCGCGAGCAGCGGATTCGGCCGGGCGATCGCCGAGGCGGCCCTCGCCGACGGCGATGTGGTGATCGGCGCGGCCCGCCGGCCCGAGGCGCTGGACGACCTGGTCGCCGCCCACCCGGACCAGGTGGAGTCGCTGCGCCTGGACGTGGCGGACGTCGAGGACGCCGAGGCCGCGGTGCGGGACGTGCTGGCGCGGCACGGCCGGATCGACGTCCTGGTCAACAACGCGGGCCGGACCCATGTCGGGGCGTTCGAGGAGACCACCGACGACGAGCTGCGCGAGCTGTTCGACGTGCACGTCCTCGGCCCCGCCGCGCTGGTGCGGGCCGTGCTGCCGAGCATGCGGGAGCGGCGCTCGGGGGCGATCGTGCAGATGAGCAGCATGGGCGGGCAGCTCTCCTTCGCCGGTTTCGCGGCGTACAGCGGAACCAAGTTCGCGCTGGAGGGCATGTCGGAGGCGCTCGCGGACGAGGTGCGGGAGTTCGGCGTCAAGGTGCTGATCGTCGAGCCGGGGTCGTTCCGGACCGGTCTGTTCGAGACGAGCCGGGCCGGGGTCAGCCCGGACAGCGGCCTTTACGCCAAGGTCGGCGAGACCCGTTCCGCCGTCGCCGGCGGTGACGGCACCCAGCCCGGCGATCCCGCGAAAGCGGCGGACCTGATCCTGGCCGCCCTGGAGGCGGCGGACACCCCCTTGCGGCTGCCGCTCGGTGCCGACGGAGTCGACGGGATCCTCGCGCACCTCGACCAGGTCCGCGCGGAGGTCCTGGCCTGGGAGAAGCGCGCCCGCGCCACCGCCTTCGACGACTGAACGGAACCGGGTGGTCCACCCCATGGACGGGTCACCCGCCGTCGTGCCGCCGGGGCAGCCGGTTCAGGTGCTCGCGCGGGGTCCTTGTGCGTTCCCTGCGCGGCCCCAGGGTCACCCGGCCGGCACCCGGGCCCCGCCGCCGAAGCCGGTGAAGGTGCCCCGGGGACGAGGGCCGTCACCTCGCGCCTACGATGCGGCTCGTGTCCATGCCTCCGCCCCACGGGCCCCCGCAGGAACCTCAGGTCCCCCCGGGGCAGCACCCCGCTCCCCAGGGCCAGGTCCCGTGTCCACCGCCGCGGTTCCCCCACGGCGGCGGGCCCGGTCCCGCGCCGTACGGGCTCTACGGGCCGTACGGTCCCCGGCCGCCGGCCGTCGTCAACGGTGTCGCCGTCGCCGCCCTGGTGTTCGGCGTGCTGTGCCTGGTGCCGGCCGCCGGGCTGGTGCTGGGGCTGGTCGCGCTGCGGCAGATCGAGCGGCGGGGGGAGCGGGGGCGGGGGATGGCGATCGCCGGGGCCGCGCTGTCGTCGCTCGGGCTCGCGCTGTGGACGGCGGCCTTCTCCTTCGGTGTCCTGGGCGACGTCTGGGAGGCCATCGAGGAAGGGACGCGCGGCGACAGCGTCCTCGCCCTGGCCAAGGGCGAGTGCTTCGACTCGCCCGGCGGGCTGGAGGGCTGGTCCGCCGACGCCGACCGGGTGCCCTGCGCGCGGGAGCACGACGGTGAGGTCTTCGCCGTCGTCCGCCTCCCCGGCGACCGCTATCCGGGCGACGACGGCCTCGCCGGCACCGCCGGCGAGCGGTGCCACGGCCTTCAGGACGCCTACGTCATGGACGGCTGGGCGCTGCCCGCCACCGTGGGCGTGTACCACCTCGTCCCGTCCCGGGAGAGCTGGCGCCTCGGCGACCGCGAGATCACCTGCATCTTCGGCGACCGGGACCCGCGGAAGACCCTCACCGGGTCGCTGCGCCGGGACGGGACCACCCTCGACGCGCACCAACTGGCCTATCTGGAGGCCGAGGCGGTCCTCGACGCGGCGCTCGACGCGTCCCCCGCGGCGGATTACCCCGAGGACGACCTGCCGGGACACACCGCGTGGGCGGCGAAGGTCGCGGACGCGCTCGCCGAGGAGGCCCGGATGCTGCGTGCGCACGAGTGGCCCGCCGGTGCCGCACAGGCGGTGGGGGACCTCGCCGCCGGTCTGGAGGAGGCGGAAGGAGCGTGGGCGAAGGCCGCCGGGGCCGACGACGCGGACACGTACATCGAGCACGCCGACGCGGGCTGGGAGGTGACCGATCCCTATGTCTCGGTCACCGCGCGCCATGCCCTGGGGCTGGCCTCCACGCCGCCCGCGTACGACGAGGAGGCCGAGCGCGACACCGGCGACGGTGGAATGAAGGTGTGAGAGCCGCCATAGCGGGGAGAAAGTGCCTGCGTAAAGCCCTCCCTCGGCAGATGTCATCACATCGAGTGATTCTTTGGCCTTCGCTTGCCTGAAACAACCTACGGTTGCCACGCTGTTGCTGTCTGTACAACCTGATGGGAGCGGCCCGTGACATTCGGTGAGCAGCCGGCGTACCTGCGTGTCGCGGGTGATCTCCGCAAGAAGATCGTCGACGGCCGGCTGCCGCCGCACACGCGGCTCCCCTCCCAGGCGAGGATCCGCGAGGAGTACGGCGTCTCGGACACGGTCGCGCTGGAGGCGCGCAAGGTCCTCATGGCGGAGGGGCTCGTCGAGGGCCGCTCCGGTTCGGGGACGTATGTGCGCGAGCGTCCGGTGCCCCGGCGGGTCGCCCGCTCCGGGTTCCGTCCGGAGCGGGGGGCCACGCCGTTCCGTCAGGAGCAGGCCGACGCGGGCGCCCGGGGCACCTGGGAGTCCAGCAGCGAGCAGGCCGAGGCCTCCGACGCCGTCGCCGGGCGGCTCGGCATCGAGCCCGGCGACCGCGTGATGCGCACCACGTACCTCTTCCGGGAGGCCGGTGAGCCGATGATGCTCTCCACCTCCTGGGAGCCGCTCGCCCTCACCGGCCGGACCCCCGTGATGCTGCCCGAGGAGGGGCCGCTCGGCGGCATGGGCGTCGTCGAGCGCATGCGCGCCATCGACGTCATCGTGGACAACGTCACCGAGGAGGTCGGCGCACGCCCCGGCCTCGCCGAGGAGCTGGTGCTGCTGGGCGGCGTCCCCGGGCACGTCGTCCTGGTCATCGAGCGCACCTACTTCGCCTCGGGCCGGCCGGTCGAGACCGCCGACGTGATCATCCCCGCCGACCGCTACCGGGCCGCCTACCACCTCCCGGTGAAGTAACGGCCCCACGGGACGGCCCCGCCTGCCGGACGATCCGCCGCCCCCGGCCCCCGGCGCTCCCGCGGAAACTCCCCGCACCCCGGGACCCGGTCCCCGGCCCTCCGTGTTCCCGTCGGGTGATCCTCGCGCGCCCTCACGCGCCCTTCCGCGCCTCTCGGTCCGTCTCCGCTCCGGCGCTCCGCCCGTGGCGTCACCGCCCCCGTGCCGTAGCAATCTGGCCGTTCTCCCAGGTCGCCCCCGGAGCACGGCGTGCCGGGCGGCGTGCCGCTGACCGGACGTGTCAGCCTTCCCGCACGGCGCGTTCGCCACCGTGCGCCCCCTGCGTTCTGGCTGGTTGCGTGCCTCTTTGTGAAAAGGCGTATTCGCTCAGTGAAGGTAAGGCGTAGGCTCGGGCATATGCGGACTGGGGTTTCCTTATCGGGCGGGGCGCGGCACCGGCCGCGGACGGGAAGTGGAGGGGAGCGATGAACGACGGCACGGTGACTCTTCCCTGGCTCGTCGTACGGCAGGACGACAACGGCAATCGCTACCGGGTGGGCAGGTACGCGACCCGCGCCGAGGCCGAGCGGATCGCGGACAGCCTCGACGGGCGCGGACACAAGCAGCTCTACTGGGTCGAGCGGATCGGCCAGAACGGAACGTCCGCCGACTGACCCGGACCGCCGGCGGGCCCCTGCCCGCACCTCCCGTAGGCTCCGGCGCATGAGCGAGCGGATCGTGGTGGCCGGTGCGGCCCTGTGGCACGAGGGGCGGCTGCTCGCCGCCCGCCGGAGCGCACCCGCCGAACTGGCCGGGCGCTGGGAGCTGCCCGGCGGCAAGGTCGAGCCGGGCGAGACCCCCGAGGCGGCCGTCGTACGGGAGTTGCGCGAGGAACTCGGGATCGACGCCGAGGCCGTGGAGCGCGTCCCGGGGGAGTGGCCGCTGCGGACGCCGTACGTGATGCGGGTGTGGACCGCGCGGCTGCGCCCCGGATCCGCCGCGCCCCGGCCCCTGGAGGACCACGACGAGCTGCGCTGGCTCACCCCCGACCGGATCTGGGACGTCGACTGGCTCGACCACGACGTGCCCGCCGTCCGCGGCACCCTCGCCCACCTCGGCCTCCGGGAGGGCGTGTGACGTACGAGTCCGGCGCGCGGGGGCAGGAGTGACGGTGTGTGGGCGCCCTCCCGCGCCGCTCGTGCCACGATGCGCCGTCGAACGCGGTACGCCGTCCGGGATATCGGGTATGTGCCCATTAACCCCATGAAACCGGACATGGGTGGACTCCCTTGCCGGGGAAGTGATCCGCGTGCTCGACACCGACGGCGACCACGCCGTGTGGACCTTCTCCGCGGACCCGGGAACCGTGCGCGCCGCCCGCCACGCCGTCCGTGACCAGCTGCGCCTGTGGGACCTCGACAGCGTCGGCGACCTCGCGGCCCTGCTCGTCAGCGAACTGGTCACCAACGCCCTGCGGCACGCCACCGCCCCCGTCGGCGTACGCCTGACACGCCCCACGGGCCGCACCGGTGTCCTCCTGGTGGAGGTCTCCGACCCCCTCCCCGAGCCCCCGCACGAACGCACCGCCCGGCCCGAGGACGAGGGCGGACGCGGGCTTCAGCTCCTGGCCTCCGCCTCCCGCCGCTGGGGCACCCGGCCGGGCGCCGTCGGCAAGACCGTGTGGTTCGAACTCGCGGTGCCGAGATGAGGGATCGCACGCCCGTTCACGGTGTACGCGCCCGCCCCTTCCGTCGAGTGACCGGCCGGGGGTCGCGGAGGTTGTCGAAGAAGGGGTTCGATGACGTGTCCGCTGGTTAGAAGACTGGAAGTGTTCTCACGGCGCGGACCGAAAAGCATCGGGACCGTGCTGTGATCGTGAACACCGTGTTGTGCGGCGCCGTAGTGCTGGATACTGCGGGCAGCCGCCCCCGGTGACCGGTGCCGGACGCGGTGAGCTGGAGGGGACGGTTCGCGTGAGCGAGATACCAGCGAAGGCCACGGAGTCCGAGGACTTGTCGGGTGGCGCGAGAAGCGGGGCCGCGGACGGTCCCGTCTTCGGCGATGCCCCGTCCGCCGACGCGATGTGGCAGAGCAGTCCGCCCGGCTCCATCTACGACTACATCAAGGTCGCCTCGTTCTCCATCGGCCCGGACGGGCTGGTCGACCAGTGGAGCCTGCGCGCCGAGCAGATCTTCGGCATCCCCGCCGAGCGTGCCGTCGGCACGGACCCCATCGAGGCGTTCATCGAGCCCGTCCGGCGGGAGCGCGGCCAGCGCAAGATGGCCGAGATCCTCGACGGCCGGGAGTGGACCGGAGTGGTGCCCTTCCGGCTGCCGTCCACCATGGTGGCCGACGAGCGCGACCGGGAGGGCCTCGCCGAGGTCTACGTCATGCCGACGCGGACCGAGGAGGGGGAGAAGGCCGCCGTCTGCATCGTCGTCGACGTCCGCACCCTGCGCCGCATCGAGACCGACCTCGCCGCCTCACAGGCCATATTCGGCCAATCCCCGTTCGGCTTCCTGCTGATCGACCCCGACCTGCGGGTGCGCCGCGCCAACCAGCGGTTCGCGTCCATCTTCGGCGGCACCCCCGACGACCACCGCGGCAAGGGCGTGCACGACTATCTGCCGCGCGGGGAGGCCGAGCGGGTCGCCGCGACCCTGCGCCGGGTCCTGGAATCCGGCGACTCCATCACGGACATGCACGTCACGGGCTTCGTGCCGGGCTCCGACGAGCGCCGTCACTGGTCCGTCAACCTCTACCGCGTGCACAGCGGAAGCGGCCGGCCCATCGGCGTCGCCTGGCTCGGAACCGACATCACCGCCCGCCGCGCCGCCGCCCGGGAGGCCGCCGCCGCACGGCGCAATCTCGCCCTCCTCAACGAGGCGGGCGCCCGGATCGGCAACTCCCTCGACCTGGAGACGACCGCCCGCGAACTCCTCGACGTCGTCGTCCCCGGCTTCTGCGACCTGGCCACCGTCGACCTGTACCAGGGCCTGCTGGTCGGTGACGAGACCGCGCCGGGTCTCGCCGACGGCAGCGCGGAGGTGCGTCGCGTCGCCTTCGCCAGCGCCGTGTCCGACGCGCCGTTCAGCGTCACCGGGGAGCCGGTGAAGCTGGGCGCCGTCCACCACTACCCGTTCAACTCGCCCTGCGCGGACGCCCTGCGCACCGCCCGCCCGCGGAACGTCCCCGGCGGGGACGGCGGCCTGGTGCAGTCCACGCTCGCCGTGCCGATGGTCGCCCACGACACGGTCGTGGGACTCGCGCAGTTCGCCCGCACCAAGGGCAGCGAGCCGTTCGGCGACCGCGACCGCGAACTCGCGGTGGAACTGGCCGCGCGCGCCGCCGTCTGCATCGACAACGCCCGCCTCTACCGGCGTGAGCACGAACGCGCGTTGATACTGCAGCGCTCTCTGCTCCCGCCCGGCGACCCCGAGGCCTCCGGCCTGGACATCGCCTGCCGCTACCTGCCCGGCAACGTGGCCACCGGCCGGCCCAGCGAGGTCGGCGGCGACTGGTTCGACGTCATCGAACTGCCCGGCCACCGCACCGCGCTGGTCGTCGGCGACGTCATGGGGCGCGGTCTGCGCGCGGCCGTCGCGATGGGCGAACTGCGCACCGCCGTACGGACCCTGGCCCAGCTCGACCTGGAACCCGCCGAGGTGCTCTCCCAGTTGGACGAGATCGCCCGGGGCCTCGGCGCCCCCGGAGGCGTCCAGCAGGCCACCCGGGCCGCCCGCCGCCCCCGCGAGGCCGACCTCTCCGAGGTCTACCTGGCGACCTGCGTCTACGCCGTCTACGACGCGGTGACCAGACGCTGCACCTTCGCCAACGCGGGCCATCTGCCGCCCGTCCTGGTCGAACCGGGCGAGCCCGCGCTGATGCTGGACGTACCGCCCGGGATACCGCTCGGCGTCGGCGGCGAGCCCTTCGAGGAGGTCGAGGTCGAACTGCCCGAAGGTGCCCTTCTCGCGCTCTACACGGATGGACTGGTCGAAAGCCGCGATCACCCCCTCGACGAGGGTCTCCAGGCCTTCGTGCGCGCCCTGACGGACCCCTCCGCCCCCCTGGAGGACGTCTGCGACCACGTCCTCAACACCCTCGACACCCACCACGGCGAGGACGACATCGCCCTGCTGATGGCCCGCGTCCAGGGGCTGCCCGCCGAGTCCGTCGGCGATTGGACCCTGCCCCGCGAGCCCCGCAGCGTGGGCCGCGCCCGCGAGTACGCCCGTGCGCAGTTGCTCGCCTGGGACATGGAACCCCTGGTCGACACCACGGAGCTCCTGGTCAGCGAGTTGGTCACCAACGCCCTGCGGTACGGCGAGGGGGAGATCAGACTCCGTCTCCTCCTCGACCGCACCCTGGTCTGCGAGGTCTGGGACTCCGGCCTGGTCCAGCCGCGCCGCCGCCGCGCCCGTGACACCGACGAGGGCGGCCGGGGCCTCCAGCTCGTCGGCCTGCTCAGCGCGGCCTGGGGCTCCCGCCGCACCCCCCGCGGCAAGACGGTCTGGTTCGAACTCCCCCTCCCCGGCACGGACACCGCCCTCACCGACCCGGCGGAGGCGCTGCTGAGCCTGTTCTGACGGTCCGTGCGGCACCACCTCGGTGCGCCCGAGGACACCGCCCGGCGCCGCATGATCGCAACCGGAACACCCGTTCCCCTCGTCCTCCCCCTCGACATCGGTCACGCGGCTGCCCAGGGGGCGTCGACGAGCGAAGGGGAGCCGGCATGGAGCGTACGGAGCCGCGGGAACCGGCGACCCCGCCGGACGGGACCTCTCCGGACGAGGCTTCCCCGCCGGAGCCGGCCGGAGGGGACTCCGTCGTGACCCCCGACGCGCAGGCCGGCAAGCGCCGTAGACCCTGGGTCCGCCGGGTCCGGCGTGGTGCTCTCGTGGTCGTGCTTCTCCTGGTCGTCCCTCTCCTGGCCATCGAGACCGCCCTGCGGATCACCTACATGGGCGACCCGGCGGACGGTACGTACACCCGGGACCGGGACGCCATGTGGCTCGGGCACGCCTGGGTCGACGGGCGGAAGAAGGACGCCGACGTCACCGCGCTCGCCCGCCGTCTCGAGGGCACCGGGATCCGGGACCTGTACGTCCACTCCGGGCCGCTGGAGCACGACGGGACGCTGCCGGAGTCCAAGTACCCCCGCGCCCGCTGGCTGATCGACGCCGTGCACCGGGAGCTGCCCGGTGTCCGGGTCCAGGCCTTCCTCGGGGACGTCCTCGCCACCGAGGGGCCCGACGGCATGCGGCTGGACCGCGCCGCCACCCGCGCGGAAGTCGTCCACAGCGCCGGTCAGGTCCTGGACGTGGGCTACGAGGGCGTCCACCTCGACCTGGAGCCCCTGCACTCCGACGACGCGGACTACCTCTCCCTCCTGGACGACCTGCGCGCCGTCACCCGCGCCCGGGACGCGCAGCTGTCCGTCGCCGCCCACCAGATCGACCCGCTCCCCGGCCTCCACACCGTCGCCGGCCTCTTCGCCGACCACCCCAAGTGGTGGTCCCAGAAGTTCTTCGGCCAGGTCGCCCGGCGCGTCGACCAGATCGCCGTGATGTCGTACGACACCGCCCGGCCCCTGGAGAGCACCTACGGCGGCTACGTCGCCCAGCAGACCTCCCTCGCCCTGGAGGTCACCCCGCCCACCACGCACCTGCTGATGGGCCTGCCCTTCTACTACGAGAGCAACCCCAGCCACTGGGGCCACGCCGAGACCGTCGCCGCCGCCGTCCGCGGCGCCCGCCTCGGCCTCTCCCGCACGGACCCCGACCGCGAACTCTTCGGCGTCGCCCCGTACATCGACTTCGCGGCGACGGAGACGAACTGGAGGGAGTACCGGGAGGGCTGGCTGCGTCCCGACGCCTCCTAACGCCTCCTGATCTTCGACCCCAGCCACACCAGCGGGTCGTACTTACGGTCCACCGCCCGTTCCTTCAGGGGGATCAGCGCGTTGTCCGTGATCTTGATCCCCTCGGGGCAGACCTCCGTACAGCACTTGGTGATGTTGCAGTAGCCGAGGCCGTGGTCGTCCTGGGCCGTGCGGCTCCGGTCCAGGCCGGTCTCCCCGGCCGCGTCCAGCGGGTGCATGTCGAGCTCCGCGACCCGCATGAGGAAGCGCGGCCCGGCGAACGCGGGCTTGTTCTCCTCGTGGTCGCGGACCACATGACAGGTGTCCTGGCACAGGAAGCACTCGATGCACTTGCGGAACTCCTGCGACCGGTCCACGTCCTCCTGCGTCATCCGGTACTCGCCCGGACCGACCCCGGCCGGCGGGACGAAGGCCGGGACCTCCCTGGCCTTGGTGTAGTTGAAGCCGACGTCCGTCACCAGGTCGCGGATCACCGGGAAGGCCCGCAGCGGGGTCACGGTGATCGTCTCGTCCCGCTCGAACACCGACATCCGGGTCATGCACAGCAGCCGGGGACGCCCGTTGATCTCCGCCGAGCACGAACCGCACTTGCCGGCCTTGCAGTTCCAGCGCACGGCGAGGTCGGGGGCCTGGGTGGCCTGGAGGCGGTGGATGATGTCGAGGACCACCTCGCCGTCGTTCACCTCGACCGCGAAGTCCTTCAGACCGCCGCCCTCGACGTCCCCGCGCCACACCTTGAAGCGGGCCTCGTAGCTGCTCATCCGTGGAGCTCCTCTTCGGCCAGGTACTTGACCAGCTCCTCCTTCTCGAAGAGGGCGAGCAGGTCGGGGCGGATGGGTTCGGTGGTCTCACGGGTGAGGGCGATCCGGCCGCGCGCCGTGCCGGCGTCCGTGAGACCGCCCGTCGGGTCGGCGAGCGCGCACAGCAGGTTCACGTTGCGCCAGGAGCGGTCCATCCCGGCGTGGTCCTCGCGGGTGTGCCCGCCGCGCGACTCGGTGCGCTCCAGCGCCGCCCGGGCCACGCACTCGCTGACCAGCAGCATGTTCCTCAGATCCAGGGCGAGGTGCCAGCCGGGGTTGAACTGCCGGTGCCCCTCGACACCGGCCCGGCGGGCCCGTTCCCGCAGCTCGGCCAGCTTGACCAGGGCCTGCTCCATCTCGTGCTCGCGGCGGATGATGCCGACCAGGTCGTTCATCGTCTGCTGGAGCTCCTGGTGCAGGGTGTACGGGTTCTCCGGCGGCCCCCCGTCCGGCTCCCCGCCCTCCGCGGAGAACGGGCGCAGGGCCTCCGCGGCGGCCTCGCCGACCTGGACGTCGTCCACCCGGGGCCGCTCGGCCCCCGCCCCGCTCGCGTACTCGGCCGCGTGCCAGCCCGCCCGGCGCCCGAAGACCAGCAGGTCGGACAGGGAGTTCCCGCCCAGCCGGTTGGAGCCGTGCATCCCGCCGGCCACCTCACCGGCCGCGAACAGCCCCGGCACCCCGCGCGCCGCCGCCGAGTCGGAGTCGACGGCGATGCCGCCCATCACGTAGTGACAGGTCGGCCCGACCTCCATCGCCTCCGCCGTGATGTCGACGTCCGCCAGCTCCTTGAACTGGTGGTACATCGACGGCAGCCGCCGCTTGATCACGTCGGCCGGCATCCGTGTGGACACGTCCAGGAAGACCCCGCCGTGCGGGGAGCCGCGGCCCGCCTTCACCTCGGCGTTGATCGCGCGGGCCACCTCGTCGCGGGGGAGCAGTTCGGGCGGGCGCCGGTTGTGGTCCGGGTCGTCGTACCAGCGGTCGCCCTCCTCCTCGGACTCGGCGTACTTCTCCTTGAAGACGTCCGGGATGTAGTCGAACATGAACCGCTTGCCCTCGGAGTTGCGCAGCACCCCGCCGTCCCCGCGCACCGACTCGGTGACGAGGATGCCCTTCACCGACGGCGGCCAGACCATCCCCGTCGGGTGGAACTGCACGAACTCCATGTTCAGCAGCGGGGCCCCGGCCAGCAGCGCCAGCGCGTGCCCGTCGCCGGTGTACTCCCACGAGTTCGACGTCACCTTGAACGACTTGCCGATGCCGCCGGTGGCGATGACGACGGCGGGCGCCTCCAGGACGAAGAAGCGCCCCGACTCCCGCTCGTAGCCGAAGACCCCCGAGACCCGCTCACCGTCCTTCAGCACGCGGGTGACCGTGCACTCCTGGAAGACCTTCAGCCGGGACTCGTACTTCCCGGTCTCCCGGAAGTCCTCCTGCTGGAGCGAGACGATCTTCTGCTGGAGGGTGCGGATCAGCTCCAGGCCCGTACGGTCGCCGACGTGCGCGAGACGCGGGTACTCGTGGCCGCCGAAGTTGCGCTGCGAGATCCGGCCGTCCTTCGTCCGGTCGAACAGCGCGCCCCAGGTCTCCAGCTCCCACACCCGCTGCGGCGCCTCCTGGGCGTGCAGCTCGGCCATCCGCCACTGGTTGAGGAACTTCCCGCCGCGCAGGGTGTCGCGGAAGTGGACCTGCCAGTTGTCCCCGGCGTTGACGTTGCCCATCGCCGCCGCGATGCCGCCCTCGGCCATCACGGTGTGCGCCTTGCCGAACAGCGACTTGCAGATCACCGCCGTACGGGCGCCCCGCTCGCGCGCCTCGATGGCGGCGCGCAGGCCCGCGCCGCCGGCCCCGACCACGACGACGTCCCACTCCTGTCGGTCGACCACGGACATCAGTCACAGCCCCCAGCTAGAAGAAGCGCGGATCGTCGAAGACACCGGACGCGACGAGATAGACGTAGAAGTCGGCGAGGGCCACGCTCAGCAGCGACGCCCAGGCGAGCTGCATGTGCCGGGCGTTCAGCCGGCCCACCCACTGCCACATCCGGTAGCGCACCGGATGCTTCGAGAAGTGCTTCAGCTTCCCGCCGACGATGTGCCGGCAGGAGTGGCAGGAGAGGGTGTACGCCCAGATCAGCGCGATGTTGACCAGGAACACCAGGGTGCCCAGGCCCATGTGGCCCCACGCGTAGTGCTCGTCGCGGAAGGCGAGCACGGTGTCGTAGGTCAGGACGCCGGCGACCAGGATCGCCGCGTAGAAGAAGTACCGGTGGACGTTCTGCAGGATCAGCGGGAAGCGGGTCTCCCCGGTGTATTTCGCGTGCGGTTCGGCCACCGCGCAGGCCGGCGGGGACGCCCAGAAGCCCCGGTAGTAGGCCTTGCGGTAGTAGTAGCAGGTCAGCCGGAAGCCGAGCGGGAAGATCAGGATGATGATCGCCGGCGAGATGCCCCACCAGCTTCCGAAGATCTCCCCGTTCGGCCCGGCCCGCATCGGCTCGCAGTTCTCCGCGAGGCACGGCGAGTAGAACGGCGAGACGTACGGCGCCGCGTAGTAGTCGGCGTTCGCGAAGGCCCGCCAGGTCGAGTAGACGACGAAGGCGAGCAGGCCGGCCGCGGTGGCGGCCGGGGCCAGCCACCAGCGGTCGGTCCGCAGGTGCGGTGCGGCGATCGCGGCGCGCGTACCGGTTCTCACACCGCCGCTTCGGGGACGGGGTTGTGTGGCGGGAGGTTCCGTACCAGTGGCCACTTGTCCACTCCGGTAGGGGTCGGGGGGCGTCGCGATCGGCGGGAGGGTCAGGGGGCGTGACGGTCACGGGCGCCGAGGCCCTCGTCGTCCGTGTCCACCCACAGCGAGGGGTCGTACGGCGTGTCGGAGATGGTCACGAGATCGGGGCGCTTCCGCGCGGCCGCGACGACGGGGGCCGTCTCCCGCAGCAGCGCCACGCTCTCACGCAGATGATCGGTGTCGACGCGGACGCGGCGCATCTCCAGGCCGCCGCTGCCGATCTCCTTCTCCAGGCGTCCCACCGACCGGATCAGGTCGTCGAGACAGCGCTGGACGGATGTCAGTTCGTCGTGCACGGACATGACTTGCCCTCACTTCCACGGGTCCTTCTGGCCCAAGGCGGCAACGTTCGTGCGCCTGCGAGTGTTGCGCGTCACACCTTGTGCTGTGAAGGGATGTGCATCGATTGGCCGAGGCGCACGGGTGCGCTCTCCGGTGCTTTGCGCCGCACGGGTGGGCTTGACACCCGTGGCCGCCGTGTCGCCCTGAGTTGCCGAACCCTTTCCTCTTCAGTGGGCCGCGTACATCGGATGAGCGCCAAATACCACCAAAAGTGATCGTAACGCCCGCGGCTTCCCGGAGGTACCCAGAGATGTCCTACGACGGTGTCGGCCCGCGCGCGGCTCTGCGCCCGCTCGCCCTCCTCACCGTCGGCGTGCTCGCGGTGCCCGCGCTGGCCGGATGCGGCTCCGACGACCCGTCGGGCAAGCCCCTCGCGGGAGCGGACATCGCACGCGCCGACCGGTCTGCGATCGCCGACGGAGGCACCCTGCGCTGGGCCGTGGACACCGTCCCGGAGACCCTGAACACCTTCCAGTCGGACGCCGACACCACCACCGCCCGGGTCGCCCAGGCCGTCCTGCCGTCGATGTACCGGATGGACGGCCGGGGCCGGCCGGTGCGCAACCCCGACTACCTGGAGTCCGCCGAGGTCGTCGACACCGAACCCCGGCAGGTGGTGCTCTACCGGCTCAACCAGCAGGCCGTCTGGAGCGACGGCCGCGAGATCGGCGCCGCCGACTTCGCCGCCCAGTGGCGCGCCCTGTCCGGCGAGGACACCGCCTACTGGAGCGCCCGCAACGCCGGCTACGACCGCATCGAGAAGATCGAGCGGGGCGAGAACGACCTGGAGGTCAAGGTCACCTTCAGCCGTCCCTACGCCGACTGGAAGTCCCTGTTCACACCGCTGTACCCGAAGGAGGTCATGGGCACCCCGGACTCCTTCAACGACGGCGCCCGCAAGAAGCTGAAGGTCACCGCCGGGCCCTTCACGGTGAAGAAGGTCGACACCCGGAAGGACGAGGTCACCCTCACCCGCAACGCGCGCTGGTGGGGCGACCCGGCGAAGCTCTCCACGATCGTGCTGCGGGCCGTGCCCCACGCCAAGCGGATCTCCGCGCTCGGCGCCGGCACCGTCGACCTGGCCGAGATCGGCCCGGCCGCCGCCCGCCGCATCACCGCCGCCGCGCTGCCGCGGAGCGCGAGCAGCCCCCTGATGGGCCCCGGCGCCGAGCGGTCCGCCGCGGACGCGCTGCGCTCCTGGGCCGTCGCCAACGGCTCCGACGAGGAGGCCGCCGACGAGGAGATCTCCGCCCGCGAGCAGCTGCGCGAGAAGAAGGTGAGGTACGCCCGTCAGCGGAAGGCCCTCACCGGCTTCGAGGTGCGCACGTCACTGGAGCCCGCCTACACCCAGCTCGCCCTCAACGGCGCCGACGGCCCCCTCGCCGACGAGCGGGTCCGCCGTGCCGTGGCCCGCGCACTGGACCGCAAGGCCATCGCCGAGACGGTCCTGAAACCCCTCGGCCTGCCCGCCGTGCCCCTCGGCAGCCACCTCGCGCTGTCCGGCCAGGCCGCCTACGCCGACGGCAGCGGCGCCCTCGGCGAGCAGGACGCCAAGGAGGCGAGGGCGCTGCTCGCGGACGCCGGCTGGGTGCCGGGCGGGCCGGTGAAGAAGGAGAAGGAGAAGGACGAGGAGGAGGCGGCCGGCCCGGAGGGCGGGGACTCCGAGGAGGACACCGAGTCCGAGGGCGACGACGGCACGTACATCGTCGGGGAGGACGACAAGGCCCCGCGGGACTCCGGCACCAGTACCAAGCGGCTGAAGCAGGGCGGCGCCCCCGGCGCCTACGCCCCCGAGGGCACCGCCGCCCCGGCACGGGCCGGGAACGCCCGCGTCGCCAAGGACGGCAAGGCGCTCACCCTCCGCTTCGTCCTGCCCTCGGGACCGGGCTCGGGCACGCTGCGCACCGTGGCCGGCCGGATCTCGGCGATGCTGGAGCGGATCGGCATCGGCACGAAGATCACCAAGGTCGACGACGAGAGCTACTTCAAGGACCACATCGCCTCCGGCGAGTACGACCTCGCCCTGTACTCCTGGCCCGCGACCGCCTACCCCGCCACCGACGCCCGCCCCGTCCACGCCAAACCGGTCCCGGCCGCCGACGGCTCGCTGAACGTGGAGCAGAACTACACCCGCGTCGGCACCGACCAGGTCGACCAGCTCTTCGACCAGGCCGTCACCACGCTCGACGACTCCGCGCGCCGCGCCCTGCTCCGCAAGGCGGACTCCCGCATCTGGGCGGCGGCCGGCTCCATCCCCCTCTACCAGCGCCCCCAGCTCATCGCCGCCCGCAAGAACCTGGCCAACGCCGGCGCGTTCGGATTCCGTACGCCGGTGTACGAGGACATGGGCTTCCTGAAGAAGCCGGCGCGGGGGCCGGGCGCGGAGAGCGCCAAGCCGTCGGCGGACGACTGACGGGCAGGTCACCGGGGTGTCGGGCAGACCGCGACGGCCACGCGAGCCCTTGTCGCCGTCGCCCCGTACCATGGGGTGAGGCCGAGGCGTGTTCAGCCCGGCAGGGCCCGCACACCACAGACGCTCGTGCGGGGCATTCCTCAGCACTCCGGGAGTACGCCTTTTATGGCCACGCGCCACGACATCCGCAACGTCGCCATCGTCGCCCACGTCGACCACGGCAAGACCACCATCGTCGACGGCATGCTCAAGCAGGCCGGCGCCTTCGCCGCGCACCAGCTCGACTCGGTCGACGACCGCATGATGGACTCGAACGACCTGGAGCGTGAGAAGGGCATCACGATCCTCGCCAAGAACACGGCGGTGAAGTACCACCCCAAGGACGGCGGGGAGCCCATCACGATCAACATCATCGACACCCCCGGCCACGCCGACTTCGGCGGCGAGGTCGAGCGCGGTCTGTCGATGGTCGACGGCGTGGTGCTGCTGGTGGACGCCTCCGAGGGCCCGCTGCCGCAGACCCGTTTCGTGCTGCGCAAGGCGCTCCAGCAGCGGCTGCCGATCATCCTCTGCATCAACAAGACGGACCGTCCGGACTCCCGGATCGACGAGGTCGTCAACGAGACCTACGACCTCTTCCTCGACCTGGACGCCGACGAGGACCAGATCGAGTTCCCGATCGTCTACGCCTGCGGCCGCGACGGCATCGCCTCGCTGACCAAGCCGGAGGACGGCACGGTCCCGGCGGACTCCGACAGCCTGGAGCCGTTCTTCTCCACCATCCTGGAGACCATCCCGGCCCCGTCCTACGACGAGGACGCCCCGCTCCAGGCGCACGTCACCAACCTCGACGCCGACAACTTCCTCGGCCGCATCGCCCTGCTCCGCGTCCACCAGGGCGAGCTGAAGAAGGGGCAGACGGTCGCCTGGATGAAGCGCGACGGGTCCGTCTCCAACGTGCGCATCTCCGAGCTGATGATGACCGAGGCGCTCACCCGCAAGCCCGCCGAGAAGGCCGGCCCCGGTGACATCTGCGCGGTCGCCGGTATCCCGGACATCATGATCGGCGAGACGCTGGCCGACCAGGAGAACCCGGTCGCGCTGCCGCTGATCACGGTGGACGAGCCGGCCATCTCCATGACCATCGGCACCAACACCTCCCCGCTGGTCGGCCGCGGCGGCACCGGCAAGGGCGCCGACAACAAGGCGGCCGTCAAGGACCGCAAGGTCACCGCCCGCCAGGTCAAGGACCGCCTGGACCGCGAGCTGATCGGCAACGTCTCGCTGCGCGTCCTGGACACCGACCGTCCCGACGCCTGGGAGGTGCAGGGCCGCGGCGAGCTGGCGCTGGCCATCCTGGTCGAGCAGATGCGCCGCGAGGGCTACGAGCTCACCGTCGGCAAGCCGCAGGTCGTCACCAAGGAGATCGACGGCAAGGTCCACGAGCCGGTCGAGCGCATGACGGTCGACGTCCCCGAGGAGCACATGGGCGCCGTCACGCAGCTCATGGGTGTCCGCAAGGGCCGGATGGACAACATGTCCAACCACGGCTCGGGCTGGGTGCGCATGGAGTTCGTGGTGCCCTCCCGCGGTCTGATCGGCTTCCGTACGGAGTTCCTGACCCAGACCCGTGGCACGGGCATCGGCCACTCCATCCACGAGGGCCACGAGCCCTGGTTCGGCACGCTCACCACCCGGAACAACGGCTCCCTGGTCGCCGACCGCGCCGGCGCGGTCACCGCGTTCGCGATGACCAACCTCCAGGAGCGCGGTGTGCTGTTCGTCGAGCCCGGCACCGAGGTGTACGAGGGCATGATCGTCGGCGAGAACTCGCGCTCCGACGACATGGACGTCAACATCACCAAGGAGAAGAAGCTCACCAACATGCGGTCGTCCACGGCCGACGTGGCCGAGTCGATCGTGCCGCCGCGCAAGCTGTCGCTGGAGCAGTCCCTGGAGTTCTGCCGCGACGACGAGTGCGTGGAGGTCACCCCGGAGGCGGTCCGCATCCGCAAGGTGAACCTGGACGCCCGCGAGCGCGCCCGCGCCGCGAGCCGCGCCAAGCACGGCTGACGCTCACCAGCAGCGGCTCCTCACGGACGGGAACGGCGCCGGACACCCGCACAGGGCGTCCGGCGCCGTTCGCGTGTATGAGGCGAGGGACGCCGTCGGGAGCAGCCCGGAGTCAAGGCAAGGAAAAGGGCGGGGCGGGAAAGGGAAAACACGGAGAGGGAAGCAGACGCGCGGGTAGGGAAAACCCTTGACCTGGCCGGTGCATGCCGTCGAAACGGCCGGATCGCACTAGCCTGCTCACGGAGCGGCGCGCCCCGCGGCCGACGGATCCGGGCCCCGAGGTCCCTGACCAACGGCCCTGCCGGCCGGGCGTGCTGAGCGCACGGCAGCCCTCAGGCACACCTTGCACGGCGGCCACGTTACGCGCAATCGGTTTTCCCCCAGGTGATCGTCCGATATTCGGACAGCAACCCCCGATAGATGTGTAACAAGTCCGTTTCGCAGGGATCTTTCACCAAACGCTTTGTCCGGATTTTGGAAGATGTAGGACCCAGCTGTGATCGAACCGATACCTCGGGGGTGTGGTTCGGCCGGTGACGAATGGCAGATAGTTAGGCGCGTAGAGCTCGGCTGAACGGGTCACGCGCTGACAGCGCCGACTCACGAGCGCGGGGGCACTTGACGATCTCCGGTACCGGCGACGGGCGGTGGACGGAGAGATGTCGTGTGCTCCTCTTTGCGGTGAACCAATGGACTCATGAGGAGGAACCCATGCGCGGTGCCAAGAGCGCCAAGTGGGTCGCGGGTGCGATAGTCGTCGCGCTGGCCGCTACTGCCTGTGGAGGCGGCGACAGTGGCGAGGGGGAGAGCAAGGGTTCCGGCCCTGCGGGGTATGTCTCGATCGACGTCGGTGAGCCGCAGAAGCCGCTGATCCCGGCCGACACCAACGAGTCCAACGGCTCGTACGTCATCCAGGCGCTGTTCACCCAGCTCCTGGACTTCGACGCCAAGGGTGAGATCGTCTACACGAACGCCGAGTCGGTCACCACCGAGGACTCGAAGACGTGGACGGTCAAGCTCAAGAAGGGCTGGAAGTTCCACAACGGCGAAGAGGTCACCTCCAAGTCGTACATCGACGCCTGGAACTGGTACGCCAACATCAAGAACAACCAGCAGAACTCCTTCTGGTTCCAGGACATCAAGGGTTACGACGACGTTCACCCGGAGAAGGGCGAGCCGAAGGCCGAGACCATGTCCGGTCTGAAGGCCGTGGACGACCACACCTTCACCATCGAGCTGAAGTACACGATGCCGTACTTCAACTACAAGCTCGGCTACACCACGTGGGCCCCGCTGCCCAAGGTCTTCTACGACGACCCGAAGGCCTTCGGCCAGAAGCCGGTCGGCAACGGTCCCTACACCTTCGAGAAGTGGGACCACAAGAAGCTCATCCAGGTCAAGGCCTGGGACGAGTACCAGGGCCCGAACAAGGCGAAGAACAAGGGCGTCCAGTTCAAGGCCTACACGACGCTCGAGGCCGCCTACAAGGACGTCGTCTCCGGCAACCTGGACATGATCCGCCAGGTCGGCCCGACGGACCTGCCGAAGTACAAGCAGGACCTCGGTGACGGCGCCATCGAGCAGCCGTACGCGGCCATCCAGACGCTGACCCCGGCGTTCTACTCCAAGACGTTCAAGGACATCGACCCGAAGGTCCTGCAGGGCCTGTCGATGGCGATCGACCGCGAGACGATCACCAAGACCGTCCTGAACAACACCCGCACGCCGGCCGAGTCCTTCACCCCGCCGGGCGTCAAGGGCAACCAGGACCTGGACACCGACGTGTTCACGTACAACCCGGAGAAGGCCAAGCAGCTCATCAAGGAGGGCGGTGGCGTTCCGGGCAACAAGTTCACCGTCCAGTACAACACCGACGGTGGGCACAAGGAGTGGGTGACCGCGGTCTGCGAGTCCATCCGCAACGCCACCGGCGTCAACTGCGTCGGCGACCCGAAGCCGGACTTCGCCACGGACCTCGAGGCCCGTGACAACGACCAGGTGAAGGGCATGTACCGCGGTGGCTGGGTCGCCGACTACCCGGTCAACGCCAACTTCATGAAGGAGCTCTACCACACCACCGCCGAGGCCAACAACGGTCGCTTCTCCAACAAGGAGATCGACGACCTGATGAACGAGGCCGACAAGGCCGGTTCCCTCGAAGAGTCGGTGAAGGCCTTCCAGGAGGTCGAGAAGAAGCTGGTCGAGCACATGCCGGCCATCCCGCTCTGGTACTACCGCATCAACGGCGGCCACGGTAAGAACGTCGACAACGTCAACGTCGACTTCCACGGTGACCTCGAAGTGTGGGCCGTCACCACCAAGTAAGAGGATCCTCGGGGATCTTCCCACTCGGCCGTAAACCCGCCGCCGCTCAGGCGGCGGTGGGAGGTGCGCGGGGCCGTCTCGTCATCAGGAGGCGGCCCCCCACCTGCGTTAACCCCTCACGGAGGCACCTATGGGGCGCTATGTCGCACGACGACTGCTCCAGATGATCCCGGTCTTCATCGGGTCAACCTTGATCATCTTCTGTATGATGTACGCCCTGCCCGGCGACCCCGTCCGGGCGATGATGGGGGATCAGGCGTACGACCCGGCGGTGGTCGCGAGCATCAAGAAGGACCTCGGTCTCGACCAGCCACTGCTGCAGCAGTACGTGCACTACATGACCGGGCTGGTCCAGGGCGACTTCGGCACCCAGATCGCCAGTCAGCGGCCCATCGGGGACGTCATCGCCGACGCGTTCCCGGTGACGATCAGACTGACGATCTTCGCCTTCACCTTCGTCACGCTCGTGGGCATCGGCCTCGGCGTCGTCGCCGGCCTGCGCCCCGACACGCTGCGGGACCGCGGACTGCTGACGCTGACCCTGTTCCTCGTCTCGATGCCGTCCTTCGTGCTGGGCTTCCTGCTGCAGTACCTGCTCGCGTTCAAGTGGTCCGTCACCACCCCCACGGTGACCGACTCGACGAACTTCTCCCAGCTCGCGCTTCCCGCCACCGTGCTGGCGTCGCTCTCCCTCGCCTACGTCGCCCGGCTGACCCGTACGTCGATCGCGGAGAACCTGCGCTCCGACTACATGCGCACCGCCATCGCCAAGGGACTGCCGCGCCGCCGCGTCATCGGTGTCCACCTGATGCGCAACTCGCTGATCCCCGTGGTCACCTTCCTCGGCATCGAGATCGGCAGCCTGATGACCGGCGCCATCGTGACCGAGGGCATCTTCAACGTGCGGGGCATCGGTATCGAGATCTACGAGGCGCTCAGCCGGCGTGAGGGCGCCACGGTCGTGGGCATCGCCTCGCTGATGGTGCTCATCTACCTCGCCGCCAGCTTGATCGTCGACCTGCTTTACGCGGTCCTGGACCCGAGGATCCGGTATGCCTGACAAGACCATCGAGAAGACGGTCGACGCCCTTCCGGGGGACACCGCGAGCACCGCCGGCGTCGTCGTGACCGACTCCGGCCCGGCCCCCGACAAGGCGCGCAGCCTCTGGTCCGACGCCTGGCACGACCTGCGGCGCAACCCGCTGTTCCTGGTCTCGGCCGTGCTGATCGTGTTCCTGCTGGTGATGGCGGCCTGGCCGGGACTGTTCACCAGCGCCTCGCCGCGCGACGCCGACCTGGCCAAGCACTACCTGGGCAAGCCGAACTGGGGCCACTTCTTCGCCCCGGACTGGTTCGGCTACGACGTCCAGGGCCGCTCGATCTACGCCCGGGTCGTCTACGGCGCCCGCGCCTCGATCACCGTCGGTGTGGGGGTCACCCTCGCCGTCACCGTCCTCGGCACGGTCATCGGCATGGTCGCCGGCTACTTCGGCGGCTGGACCGACACCCTGCTCTCGCGGCTGACCGACATCTTCCTCGGCATCCCGTTCCTGCTCGGCGCCCTGGTGATCCTCAACTCCTTCGACGACCGCACCGTCACGGTCGTCATCCTGGCCCTCGCCTTCCTCGGCTGGACCCAGATCGCCCGTGTGGCCCGCGGCGCCGTGATCACCATCAAGCAGGCGGACTACGTGGTCGCCGCCAAGGCGCTCGGCGCCTCGACGTCCCGGATCCTGCTCCGGCACATCCTGCCCAACGCGGTCGCGCCCATCATCGTGGTGGCGACCATCGCGCTCGGCGGCTACATCGCGGCCGAGGCCACCCTGTCCTTCCTGGGCGTGGGTCTCGGCGACACGGCCGTCTCCTGGGGCGGCGACGTGGCGCGTGGACGTGAGCAGCTCCGTATCGCCCCCCACACCCTGATCGTCCCGTCGGTGATGGTCTCGATCACGGTGCTCTCGTTCCTGATGTTCGGCGATGCGGTACGCAACGCCCTCGACCCCAAGCTGCGCTGAGGGAGGCGTACGTGACCATCATCGATGAAACGGCCGAGAGCCCCGGGCCGGACGGCTCGCAGGACGCCGGCCGTCCGCTGCTCGAAGTCCGCGACCTGCACGTGGAGTTCCACACCCGCGACGGGGTCGCCAAGGCCGTCAACGGCGTCAACTACTCCGTCGCCGCGGGCGAGACGCTCGCCGTGCTCGGCGAGTCCGGCTCCGGCAAGTCCGTGACCGCCCAGGCCATCATGGGCATCCTCGACATGCCGCCCGGCCGCATCCCCAAGGGGGAGATCCTCTTCCGCGGCCAGGACATGCTGAAGATGTCCGGCGAGGAGCGCCGGAAGATCCGCGGCAACAAGATCGCGATGATCTTCCAGGACGCGCTGTCCTCGCTGAACCCGGTGCTCTCCGTGGGCTACCAGCTCGGCGAGATGTTCCGCGTCCACCAGGGCCTGTCCAAGAAAGAGGCCAAGGCCAAGTCGATCGAGCTGATGGACCGGGTGAAGATCCCGGCCGCCGCGGCCCGGGTCAACGACTACCCGCACCAGTTCTCGGGCGGTATGCGCCAGCGCATCATGATCGCGATGGCGCTCGCCCTGGAACCGGACCTGATCATCGCCGACGAGCCCACCACGGCCCTCGACGTGACCGTCCAGGCCCAGGTCATGGACCTGCTCGCGGAGCTCCAGCGCGAGTACAACATGGGCCTGATCCTGATCACCCACGACCTCGGTGTCGTCGCCGACGTCGCGGACAAGATCGCGGTGATGTACGCGGGGCGGATCGTGGAGACCGCGCCCGTGCACGAGCTGTACAAGCGGCCCGCGCACCCCTACACCAAGGGCCTGCTCGACTCGATCCCGCGCCTGGACCAGAAGGGCCAGGAGCTGTACGCGATCAAGGGGCTGCCGCCCAACCTGACGCGCATCCCGTCCGGCTGCGCCTTCAACCCGCGGTGCCCCCAGGCACAGGACATCTGCCGTACGGACGTCCCGCCGCTGTTCACCGTCACCGAGCGGGACGGCGGCGAGCTGGCCGGCCGCGGCAGCGCGTGCCACTTCTGGAAGGAGACGATCCATGGCTGAGCTGGAGAAGAAGGACGAGGCCGTGGACGCCACCCCCAACGTCACCGAGGTCGAGACGGTCGACGCCGCGACCGAGGCCGAGGCGGTGGCCGCGCTCGACGCGCCCGTCGACCGCGGCGAGCCGATCCTCCAGGTGCGCAACCTGGTGAAGCACTTCCCGCTGACCCAGGGCATCCTGTTCAAGCGGCAGGTCGGCGCGGTCAAGGCCGTGGACGGCATCTCCTTCGACCTCTACCAGGGCGAGACGCTCGGCATCGTGGGCGAGTCCGGCTGCGGCAAGTCCACGGTCGCCAAGCTGCTGATGATGCTGGAGAAGGCGACCGCGGGCGAGGTCTTCTACAAGGGCCAGGACATCACCAAGCTGTCCGGGCGTGCGCTGAAGGCGGTCCGGCGGAACATCCAGATGGTGTTCCAGGACCCGTACACCTCGCTCAACCCCCGTATGACGGTGGGCGACATCATCGGGGAGACCTTCGAGATCCACCCCGAGGTGGCGCCGAAGGGCGACCGTCGCCGCAAGGTCCAGGAACTCCTGGACGTCGTCGGCCTCAACCCCGAGTACATCAACCGCTACCCGCACCAGTTCTCGGGCGGTCAGCGCCAGCGCATCGGCATCGCCCGCGGCCTGGCCCTCAACCCCGAGATCATCATCTGCGACGAGCCGGTCTCCGCGCTGGACGTGTCCGTCCAGGCGCAGGTCATCAACCTGATGGAGAAGCTGCAGGACGAGTTCAACCTCTCCTACCTCTTCATCGCGCACGACCTGTCCATCGTCCGGCACATCTCGGACCGCGTGGGCGTGATGTACCTCGGCAAGATGGCCGAGATCGGCACGGACACGGAGATCTACGACCACCCGACGCACCCCTACACCCAGGCGCTGCTGTCGGCGGTCCCGGTCCCCGACCCGGAGGCCCGCGAGGGCCGGGAGCGGATCATCCTCACCGGCGACGTGCCGTCGCCGGCCAACCCGCCCTCGGGCTGCCGCTTCCGCACCCGCTGCTGGAAGGCGCAGGACAAGTGCGCCGAGGAGGTCCCGCTGCTGGCGGTGCCCGAGCGCTTCAAGGGCGCGGACTCCCCGGTGGCCCACGAGTCGGCCTGCCACTTCGCCGAGGAGAAGGACGTCGTCCACGCGGCCTGACCGCACCACGGTGGCATGAGCCGGTCCCGGCACCCCGCACGACGGGGTGCCGGGACCGGCTTTTCTGGGTTCGGCCCCCGGGGCCGGACGGGTTCAGGGCTCACCGGGCGCGGGTTGTCCTGGGCCCGGTGAGGTGCTCACCGGGCGCGGGCCGTCCCGAGCTCCAAGGCGGTGCTCACCGGGCGGCCTCTTCCCCGAGGGGCGGCCGGTTCCGTGACGGCCCGCGTGGGTCATCCGTTCGGAGTCCCGCCGCACCCCGACGGTGGAACCGGATGAGCCGTGTGCGCCTCGTGCGGCGATATTGGCGGAAAGGACCGGCGTACGCACCCAGCCGGCCCACGTACGAGGAGGCACCCGATGCGCGGAGCCACGCACGCCCGATGGGCCGTCTGCGCGGTGGCGGTCGCCCTCACCGCGACCGCCTGCGGAGGCGCGAGCAGCGCCGACGACACCGGCGCCGTACTGAGCGCCTCCTGGGGCGACCCGCAGAACCCGCTGGAGCCGGCCAACACCAACGAGGTCCAGGGCGGCAAGGTCCTCGACATGATCTTCCGGGGGCTGAAGCGGTACGACCCGGTCACCGGCGAGGCGAAGGACATGCTCGCCGAGAGGATCGAGACCTCCGACTCGCGGAACTTCCGCATCACCGTCAAGGACGGCTGGACCTTCGGCAACGGCGAGAAGGTCACCGCCCGGTCCTTCGTCGACGCCTGGAACTACGGCGCGAGCCTGAAGAACAACCAGCGCAACGCCTACTTCTTCGGCTACATCGAGGGCTACGACAAGGTCCACCCCGAGGACGGCGGCAGACAGACCGCCGACACCCTGTCCGGCCTCAAGGTCGTCGACGAGCGCACCTTCACCGTCAGGCTCACCCAGAAGTTCTCCACCTTCCCCGACACCCTCGGCTACAACGCCTTCGCCCCGCTGCCCCGCGCCTTCTTCGACGACCACGACGCCTGGGTGAAGAAGCCCGTCGGCAACGGCCCGTACCTGGTCGACTCGTACACCCGCGGCTCGCAGATGTCCCTGCGCACCCGGTCCGACTACCCCGGCCCCGACAAGGCCCGCAACGGCGGCGTCGACCTCAAGGTCTACACCGACAGCAACACCGCCTACACCGACCTGATGGCCGGCAACCTCGACCTGGTCGACGACGTCCCCGCCGCCCAGCTCAAGAACGTGAAGAGCGACCTCGGCGACCGCTACCTCAACACCCCCGCCGGCATCCTCCAGACCCTCGCCTTCCCCTACTACGACGACGCCTGGAGCAGACCCGGCGCGGAGAAGGTCCGCAAGGGCCTGTCCATGGCCATCGACCGCGAGCGGATCACCGACACGCTCTTCCGCGGGACCCGCACCCCCGCCACCGACTGGACCTCCCCGGTCCTCGGCAAGGACGGCGGCTACCAGGCCGGCCTGTGCGGGGAGTACTGCGCCTACCGGCCGGACGAGGCCAGAAAGCTCATCCGGGAGGGCGGCGGCCTGCCCGGCGGCAAGGTGACCATCACCTACAACGCGGACACCGGCTCCCACCGCGCCTGGGTCGACGCCGTCTGCAACTCCATCAACAACGCGCTGGACAATGAGCGTGCCTGTGTCGCCGCGCCGGTCGGCACCTTCGCCGACTACCGCAACCGGATCACCGGCCGCAAGATGAGCGGCCCGTTCCGCGCCGGCTGGCAGATGGACTACCCGCTCATCCAGAACTTCCTCCAGCCGCTCTACTACACGGGCGCCTCTTCCAACGACGGCAAGTGGTCCGACGAGCGGTTCGACGACCTCGTCGACCGGGCCAACCGGGAGACCGACCCCGCCAAGGCCGTCGGCCTGTTCCAGCAGGCCGAGAAGGTCGTCCGCGACCACATGGCCGCCATCCCGCTCTGGTACCAGAACGGCAGCGCCGGCTGGTCCGAACGCCTCTCCCACGTCAGGCTCAACCCCTTCAGCGTCCCCGTCTACGACCAGATCAAGGTGAGCTGAACCGCCATGGGACGCTACGTCGTCCAGCGGCTGCTCCAGATGATCCCGGTCTTCGTCGGGGCCACGCTGCTGATCTTCCTGATGGTCAACGTGATGGGCGACCCCGTCGCGGGCCTCTGCGGCGAACGCCGGTGCGACCCGGCGACCGCCGCCCGGCTGCGGCGGGAGTTCGGCCTCGACCGGCCGGTCTGGCAGCAGTACCTGACCTACATGGGGAACGTCTTCACCGGCGACTTCGGCACGGCCTTCAACGGCCAGGAGGTCACCGAGCTGATGGCGACGGCGTTCCCCGTCACCATCCGCCTCACCCTGATCGCGATCGTCTTCGAGGTCGTCGTCGGCGTCACCCTCGGCGTGGTCACCGGACTGCGCCGGGGCCGCCCCGTCGACACCGGCGTCCTGCTGCTCACCCTCGTCGTCGTCTCCGTGCCCACCTTCGTCACCGGCCTGCTGCTCCAGCTGCTGCTCGGCGTGAAGTGGGACTGGATCCGGCCCTCGGTCTCCGCCGAGGCGCCCTTCGCCGAACTGCTCCTGCCCGGCCTGGTCCTGGCCTCCGTCTCCCTCGCCTACGTCACCCGGCTGACCCGCACCTCCATCGCCGAGAACCGGCGCTCCGACTACGTCCGCACCGCCGTCGCCAAGGGCCTGCCCCGCCACCGGGTGGTCGTACGGCACCTGCTGCGCACCTCCCTCATCCCCGTGGTCACCTTCATCGGCGCCGACATCGGCTTCCTCATGGGCGGCGCGATCGTCACCGAGCGGATCTTCAACATCCACGGCGTCGGCTACCAGCTCTACCAGGGCATCCTGCGGCAGAGCACCCAGACCGTCGTCGGCTTCGTCACCGTGCTCGTGCTGGTCTTCCTGGTCGCCAGCCTCGTCGTCGACCTCCTCTACGCCGTCCTGGACCCGAGGATCCGCCATGCCTGAGCAGCACTACGAACCCGAGCCCGCCGTCGCGGGCGCCGCCGTCGGCGGCACCGTGGACGTGGGCGTCGAGGAGGCCGGGACCCTGAAGGAGCGGCCGAAGGGCCGAGGGGGCTCCGGACCGCGGGACAAGCCGCGCTCCCTGTGGTCCGACGCCTGGCGCGACCTGCGCCGCAACCCCGTCTTCATCGTCTCCGGGCTGGTCGTCCTCTTCCTCCTCTTCGTCTCCCTGTGGCCCTCGGCGATCGCCCCCGGCAGTCCCCTCAAGTGCGACCTGGCCAGGGCCCAGGAGGGTGCCCGGCCGGGCCACCCCTTCGGCTTCGACGGCCAGGGCTGCGACGTCTACACCCGCACCGTCCACGGCGCCCGTACGTCCGTCACGGTCGGCGTCCTGGCCACCCTGGGCGTCGCGGTCCTGGGCAGCGTCCTGGGCGCCCTGGCGGGCTTCTTCGGCGGCGTCTGGGACGCGGTCCTCTCCCGCGTCACCGACGTCTTCTTCGCCGTCCCGGTCGTCCTCGGCGGACTGGTGCTGCTGTCGGTCGTCACCAGCGACACCGTCTGGCCCGTCATCGGCTTCATCGTGCTGCTGGGCTGGCCGCAGATCTTCCGCATCGCCCGCGGCTCCGTCCTCACCGTCACACGGAACGACTACGTCCAGGCCGCCCGCGCGCTCGGCGCCTCCCCCGCCCGGCTGATGCTGCGGCACATCGCGCCCAACGCCGTCGCCCCGGTCATCGTCGTCGCGACCATCGCGCTCGGCACGTACATCGCCCTGGAGGCCACCCTGTCCTACCTCGGCGTCGGCCTGAGGCCGCCCAGCGTCTCCTGGGGCATCGACATCTCCGCCGCCTCCCCGTACGTCCGCAACGCCCCGCACGCGCTGCTGTGGCCCTCCGGGGCCCTCGCGGTCACCGTCCTGGCGTTCATCATGCTCGGCGACGCGGTGCGCGACGCCCTCGACCCGAAGCTGAGGTGAGCCGCCGTGCTGCTCGAAGTGCGGGACCTGCGCGTGGAGTTCCACACCCGCGACGGGATCGTGAAGGCCGTCGACGGCGTCAGCTACGGCGTCGACGCGGGCGAGACCCTGGCCGTGCTCGGCGAGTCCGGCTCCGGCAAGTCCGTGACCGCGCAGGCCGTCATGGGCATCCTCGACACCCCGCCCGGCCGCATCACCGGCGGCGAGGTGCTGTTCCGGGGCCGGGACCTGCTGAAGCTGAGGGAGGACGAACGCCGCAGGGTCCGGGGCGCCGAGATGGCCATGATCTTCCAGGACGCCCTGTCGTCCCTCAACCCCGTGCTCACCGTCGGCGACCAGCTCGCCGAGATGTTCACCGTGCACCGGGGCATGTCCCGCAAGGACGCGCGGGCGAAGGCCGTCGAGCTGATGGACCGGGTGCGCATCCCCGCCGCCCGGGAGCGGGTGAGGCAGTACCCGCACCAGTTCTCCGGCGGCATGCGCCAGCGCGTCATGATCGCCATGGCGCTGGCCCTGGAACCCGCCCTGATCATCGCCGACGAACCCACCACCGCCCTCGACGTCACCGTCCAGGCCCAGGTCATGGATCTGCTCGCGGAGCTCCGGCGCGAGTACCGCATGGGCCTGATCCTCATCACCCACGACCTGGGCGTGGTCGCCGACGTCGCCGACCGCATCGCCGTGATGTACGCGGGCCGGATCGTCGAGTCGGCCCCCGTGCACGACCTCTACAAGGCCCCGGCGCACCCGTATACACGAGGCCTGCTGGACTCCGTCCCCCGCCTGGACCTCAAGGGCCGGGAGCTCTACGCCATCAGGGGCCTGCCGCCCAACCCCACGCACATCCCGCCGGGCTGCTCCTTCCACCCCCGCTGCCCGTCGGCCCGCGACGTCTGCCGTACCGGCGAACCCCCGCTGTACGAGGTCTCGCCGACGCGGGGGAGCGCCTGCCACTTCTGGAGGGAGTGCCTGAACGGCTGAGCCGGTCCTGGAGGCCGGCGCGGGCCCTCGCGTCCGGAGGAGCACGGAAAAGCTCCGGAAAGGTAATGGACAGGCATCCCGTCGACGATGGGGCCCCGGCCCGGACCGAGTCGGCGGACGGCTCCACGGACTCCTGCCGCCAGGAGACGGGTCGGTCGTGCACGAGCGGGCTGTACCGAACCGAGTGCCTACGACGACTACCACGCCGTTCATGGCTGAAGGGAACGTGACATGGTTGTTCCTATTGTCATTATATCGATCTTCGTCTCGTGTTTCAGTGCCTTCCTCGCGCTGAGCGTGGCGCTTCGTGTGAAGAAGACGCTCGATCCCCTCATCGAGGAGGGGGTGTTCAAGCAGCGGTCCGAGGCCGAGGAGTCCTCGGACGTGCCCCTGGGTACAGAGCTGCCGGCGGTCGGGAGCCTCGTGGACCACGAGGGGCGGACCGTCGTCCTGCCCGCACGGCAGGACGGCCCGTGGGTTCTCACCTTCCAGTCGACCGAGTGTGGCGAGTGCAAGACGCAGCTTCCCGTGTACCGCGGGTTCCTGGAGGAGCACCGGATCCCTCGGGAGCGGGTTCTCTCGGTGGTTTCCGGAGCGCGGCAGAACCTTGACGCCTACGTGTCCGGCGTCGGGGACCTGGCCACCATCGTCCACTCCGACGACGCGAAGTCACTCGCCGAGAGCATCGGCGTGCGGGCATGGCCCACATACCTGATCATTTCGCCTGACCACACGGTCATCTACTCGACCGACTACGCCGGGGCGCTCCCGGAGTTGGACCTGACGCCCGCACCCGACGAGGTGACGGTGTGATCGCGCTGGCACTGGTGGGTCTCGTCGTGGCGTGCTGCGGATGCTCCGTGGCGCTGGCGCTGGCGCTGCGGGTGAAGCAGATCACATCCGGGGCGCAGGTCCGTGCTCCGCGTGGCACGGACGTGGAAATCGGCGCGGCCGTGCCCGGCTTCCGCGGCCTGACGGGCCTCGACGGCCTTCCGTGGGAGAGGTCGCCGGCCGGGGGAGAACCATGGCTCTTGACGTTCGTCTCGCCCGAGTGTCCGGGGTGCAGTGAGCAGCTTCCCCGTTACATCCGCTATCTCCGGCATCACGGCATTCCGGCGGAGCGAGCTGTCTCGGTGACAGTCGGAGACGAGGTGAACCACGACTCGTTGCCGACGGAATTGTTGCGGTCCACCCAGATTGTTCGGGCTTCGGCCGCCTCCGCCCTGGTCATGGGTCTGAGAATCTCGTCCTGGCCGACGTATCTCATTGTGGACGGTGATGGAAAGGTCGCCTACGCGACACAGAGTGTGTCCCGGCTTGTCCATATTGATCCGCGTCTGCCGGAACGCGCCGGCGCCGCGCTCTCCAAGGCGTGAGAGACCGGCTTCCGGAAGAAGTGCGTACAGGGGCGTGGGTCCCCCCCCCATTCGGGGGGGGGCCACGCCCCCTTACCCACTTCTTCCGGAAGCCCGTCTCTCCCGCCCTGGAGAGCCGCACAGGTGACGAAGAATTGGTCGAAATGCCGGAGGGCGCCCGTCGCCTGCTGGCATCCCTCTCCTGGAACCCGAACGACATGGTGTCGGACGACATCATGATCGACCGCATATGGGATTCCGCCCTGCCGCAGAGCCCGCGGCAGACGCTCTATACACACGCAGCCAGGCTCCGCAAGGCACTCCGTGAGGCCGGTGGCGGTGACCCTTCCATCACAGTCGACCGCAGGCGCGGAGGATACCTGCTGTCCTGTGACGAATCCGCCATCGACCTGTTCCGCTTCCGCCAGGCGTCCCAGCGCGCGAAGAGTCACGGGCGGGCCGGCGAGGCGGACGAGGCGTTGGCCTTCTTCGACGAGGCCCTGCTGCTGTGGCGCGGTACACCCCTCTCCGGGTTGCGTTCCAGTTGGGCGACGTCCGTACGGGCCGCGCTCGCCCACGAGTACCGTGCGGCGCTCACGGGCCTCGTCAACGTGGGTCTGAGCAAGGGGACGTACGACGACTACCTGTCCGTTCTGCACAGGTTCTGCGCCGACCATCCCCTGGACGAGGGGATTGCCGGACTGCTGATGATCACGCTGCACCGGAGCGGGCGCCAGGAGGAGGCGCTCAACTGCTTCCGGACGATACGCCAGCAGATGATCGACAAACTGGGGGACGAGCCGGGCCAGGAGCTCCGGACCCTGCACGCTCAGATACTGAAGCGTGAGCCGGTGCTCCTGACCTCACATTTCGCTCAGGCACACTGAAGACGAGCACCGGCGGGGCTCCACTGCCGAAAGAAGCGAATCACCGGACGGGGCTCTGGTAGCTCGCTGCCTGCGTGGTGAAGAGACGGGCGTACACACCGGTCGTGGACATGAGTTCCTCATGTGTTCCACGCTCGGTGATGCGCCCGTTCACGAGAACCACGATGTGGTCGGCTTCTCTGACGGCGCCCAGTCGATGCGAAATCAGCAGACTCGTACGTCCCTTGCGGTATATCGCCAACGACTGATGGATCTCGTTCTCGGCCTCCGGGTCGAGGCCGGACGAAGGTTCGTCGAGTATCAGGAAATCCCTGTCGTCCCTCAGCAGAGCACGCGCCAGGGCCAGCCGCTGCCACTGGCCGCCCGAAAGCACCACCCCGGTCTCGGCGTTGTTCTTGTCGAGCTCGCTGAAGAACATGCGGGACAGCAGGGTTTCGTAACCGTGCGGGAGGGACTGAAGTTTCTCGTGCGCTCCGGCGCGGACGGCGGCGTGGCGGACCTTAAGCATATCGGCCATCGCGGTCAGATCACCCAGGCCGATGTTCTCCCGCACCGTGAGGTCGTATTCCATGTAGTCCTGGAACACCGCGCCCATACGCGCTCGAAGCTGCTCCGGATCCATGGTACGGATGTCCACGCCGTCCCAGAGGACCTGACCGCGGGTCGGGTCGTAGAAGCGGCAGAGCAGTTTGATCAGGGTGCTTTTCCCCGCCCCGTTGAGCCCTACGAGCGCTGTGGTCTGCCCGGCCCTGATCTCGAAACTGGCGCCGCGCAGCACCCAGTCCTGGTCCTCCCCGTAGCGGAACCACACATCACGGAGCTCGATCGACTCCGCCAGCGCGGGCACTGCCTTCGGCCGGGGTGCGACCGGCAGATCGGCCTCGGACTCCAGGACGTACAGCAGGTGCTGGAACATCAGCATGATCTCGTGCACTGTCGCGGCCCGGGCCGCGAACTCCGTCAAAGAACCCTGGACGGAGGAGATGGCCGAGATCAGCATCGTCACATCGCCGATGGAGATCCGCCCCTGATGCGCCGCCCAGACCGCCCAGACCAGCCCCGCCCCGGAAACGATCGAGGCGATCAGGCCGAGTCCCACCTGGATCCGCAGCGTCTTGCGGTCCACCAGGTCCTTGGCTGCGTTGATGCTGCGACGATCGGCCAGCATGCGTTCCCGGAAGTACGGTCCGAGACCGAAGAGACGGATCTCCTTCGCGGCCTCGACACTGGACAGCAGCTGATCGAAGAAGAACTCCCGGCGCTCGCTGGGGCTCACCTCCCACACCAGGTTGACGCGAGACGTGGCGAGCGAGAGCTCGGCGAGGAGGACGGCGGAGCCGAACAGCAGTACGAAGAGGGCGAGCACAGGAGCCACGGTCAGCAGGGACCCCATGAATCCGAAGACCGTCAGGAGTGCGCGTGTCATCCCCAGAAGGCTCTCGAGCAGTCCGACGGCCCCACCGCTGCCGGCCTGCTTGGCGAGCCGCAGCCGGTCCAGGAAGGCCGGGTCCTCGAAACGTGCCAGACCGGTCATGCGTTCCATCGCGCGGAACACGTCGGCCTGCGACCTCAACCCGACCGCCCTTGCGAGACGGGCGCTCGCGAAGGTGCTGAAGTGAGGCAGCACCCCCATCAGGACTCCCGAGGCCACCATTCCGCCTGCCGGCAGGACGAGGGAGAACATCGGGCTTCCTGAGGTGATGTGGTCCAGAAGCGCCTTCGTGAACCAAGCCATCGCGACCGGCACGATCCCCGCGGCCAGAGCTCCCGCCACGTACAGCGTGGTCAGCCATGGCGCTGTGCCGAAGACCAGGATCAGCGCCTTCTTCGCCGTCGCGGCCGTTCCGTTCAGTTTGATCAGCCCGTCCGGGCCACGATTTCGCAAGACCTTGCGCCCTTCCACGACCGTTGGTCAGTGAGCAAGCACTCTGGCGGAAGGGCATCTCGCAAATCGCTCCGTGATCTGTCTGAGGAGACCGGGGCCGAGGCCGCGACAGATCGCGGAAAGGTCGAAGACGGCACAGGGGGAGAGGCTGAGACGGAGCGACCACCCCGGTGGCTCCCCCTCGCAGCCGAAGGGCAAGCCATGTTGAAGGACCTCCAAGCCGTGGCCACGACCGTCGCGCTCGTCGCCGCCGTGACCGTCTGTGCTGCGGCGGTTCTTCTGGTGGTGCTCCGTCGCACGTTCGTGGTCATCACCGTGACCGGGCTGAGCATGCTGCCGACCTATCGGCCGGGGGACCGCGTCATCGTCCGGCGCGGGCGCGTGCCGGCCAGCGGCGGGGAAGTGGTCGTCGAGATGCCGTGCATCGAGGACCGGACCTGGCGGTCCGCGGCTGCGGGACTGGGAGCGCCGGGCGTCGATGTCGCCCGGCGTTCGTGGCTGATCAAACGGGTTGCGGGGGCTCCCGGAGACGTTTGTTCCCCCCTCACCGGTGAGCCGGTGGAAGTTCCCCCAGGGCATCTCTTCCTGCTGGGCGACAACGCCGATCGGAGCTTCGACTCCCGGCAGATGGGGCCCTTCCGGAGCGATCGCGTCCTTGGCTCCGTGTGGTACCGGCTTTAGAAACCTCGGAGGAGAAATGAGCTTCCTGCTCATCTTTTGCAAGCTCTCGCTGGTCGTCATGTTCGTCTGTTCGTCCGTCACCAAGCTGCGCGACATGGACTCCCTGAGCCGGCACATCGAGACGACGGCCCGGCTGCCGCTGCTTTCTCCCCGGTTCCTGGCCCGGACGGTCGTGGTCGCGGAGGTGGCGGCAGCCCTGGGGCTCGTGCTGACCGAGCGTTTCGGCTTCCTGGCCGCCGCCGGAGTACTGGCCGGCTTCACTGCCTACCTTGTGCACGTCCTGCGGTCGGGCCGTTCGATCTCCTGCGGTTGCACCGGTGCTTCGGGAGCGGATGTCTCAGGGATCCATCTGGTACGGAACGGAATCGCGCTGGTCCTGGCCCTTGCCGGTCTGGTGGTGCCGCATGTCCCCTTGCAGGGACACCTGGTGGAGTACGCGGTGATGACCGGACCGTCTCTCATCGCCGGCGGCGCGCTGCTGTACCTGGCCGAGCTCCGGGATCTGCTGTCCTTGGGCTCCGCCGACCTCGGCGTGCGTGGCTAAGGGGTGTCCCGTAAATGATCTTTGACATGCCTGGTGACCTGGTGGTTTCTGTGTCACCCGGCCAGCGTGAGGTTGTGCAGGCGGGCGATGCCGAGCATGGCGTGGTGGACGCCGTCGCCTTTGAGGCGGCAGTCGCGGAGGATCTTCCAGGTCTTCATGCGGGCGAAGGCGTGCTCGACGTGGGCGCGGACCTTGCGGTGTGAGCGGTTGTGCTCTTCTTTCCAGTCCGGGAGTTCGCTCTGCCCGGGGTCGCGGCGGTGCGGGATGACCAGGCCGGTGCCGCGGTAGCCGCCGTCCGCGATCACCGTGGTGTGGCCGACGGCGTCTTTGGCGCCGGACAGCTCCCATGCCTTGCAGTCGTTGCGGTTTCCGGTGACCGGCCGGCCGACGGCGACGACGAGCCGGGTGTCGGCGTCGATGACGACCTGGTGGTTGGTGGAGTACCGGTAGTTCTTCGACTGCTCGGCCACGGTGTGGTCGCGGGTGGGGACCAGGGTGCCGTCCACGATGAGCACGGTGTCCTTGCGGAACCGCTTGCGCTGCTGGAGCGCGAGCGCGGGCCCGAGGTGGTCGATGATGCGGTCGGCCGCCGACTTGGACACCCCGAACAGCGGGGCCAGCTGGCGCAGGGTGAGGTTGGTGCGCCAGTACGCGGCGACCAGCAGGACCCGGTCTTCCAGAGGAAGGCTCCAGGGCCGGCCCTTGCGTATCGGGTCCGCACCCTCACGCCGGAGCGCGGTGATCAGCTTGCCGAACTGGCGCGGGCTCAGCCCGGTGAACGGGGCTATCCAGGAAGGCTCCGACGCCGTGATCACACCAGACACGACAAGATCATCTCACCCGTGACCAGCAGTTACGGGACAGCCCTTAGCACCGTACCGGGGTCAGGCGTCCGGGGGCAGTCGGTCCATGACGCGAGCGATTCTTTCGACGAGCATTCCCCCCTTGGACATGTCGGTGAGCCGTGCCGCGTCGTTCACGGCCGACCTCGCGCCGGCGAAGTCCCCGATCGCGTACCTGGCCTCTGCTTCCGACAACCGCAGCCGTGCCGTGAGGAAGGGAGCTCCTCGTTCCACGAAGAATCCGGCTTCACGGATGTGCTGAAGCGTGGCGCCGGGTTTTCCCAGCGCCAGTTCCCAGTCGGCCCTTTCGAGCAGCAGAGTGGCCTGACTGATGGCCTCACAGGTACGGTCCACTATCTTCCCGGCGGACGCCAGGAACGTTTCGGCTGCTTCCAAGCGTCCGCGCGTCCGAGCAGCTGCCGCGAGACCGAGCAGACAGGCGACTTGGCAGTTCTCGTTCTGAACGGCCTCCGCTTTCGTCAGGGCGTCTCTGAAGTGTTGCTCGGCCATGGACGCGTCTCCTGCGTCCAGGTGCACCAGGCCGAGCGTTTCAAGGGTTATCGCCCTGGCGTATTCGGAATCCACGGCATCGGCGACTTCCAGCGCCTCCGACAGAACCGTTTCAGCCTCCTCGAAAAGGCCCATCCTTTGGCGGGTCAACCCCTGGTTCACCAGGATGATCGAGCGGAAATGCTGATTCTCGCAGGCCAGTGGCAGGGCCTTGGCCAGGGCTGCCTCGGCTTCCTCGAGTTCACCGAGAGCCAGATGTGCGGACGCGGTGTTGTTCAGCGCTGCCACTTGGTCGGAGATACGGCCATTGACCATGAACAGGGCGGTCGCCTGTTTGTAGTGGAGGAGCGCCTTGCGTGGATGCCCCTGTTGCTTTGTGGCCACTCCCATGCCCTGCAGCGCCACCGCCTCGCCCTGTACCCAGTCCTCCTTCCGCGCGAGCTCCCGAGCCTGGGAGTACTCGACGAACGAGCGTTCCAGATCGGTGGCCCGCCAGTAAGCCGACCCCAACGTCAGTCCCATGCACGCCGCGCCGAGGACGTCGTCATTACGGAGAGCGGAATCACGTACCAGGGTTGCTATTCTTATCACCTCGGTCATGGGGCGACGTAGCTGTAGCAGATCGTGCAGCGAAGAAATTATCTGCCATGTGGGATATTCTTTGTCTGATTGCGCCGCGTGGCTTACGACGACGGCTATGTGGGGCCATTCCTTGTCGAACCAGGAGATCGCCTCTGCCCGGTTCGTGAAAGCAGGAGGAATCGATCCGGTGCTTGCCGGGGGCAGATCGATTCGGGAGGCTCCGAAGCCGCAGGATATGGCGGCGTTGTAGGAACCGTGAAGATAGTGGTCCAGAATCCTGCGCGAGGCTGTCAGGATCTTTTCACCGCCATCGGCTTCCTCGCACAGTTCCGTTGCGAACTCACGAACCAGATCGTGCCATGCGTATACCCTGTCGTCGCACTCCTGTATCAAGTGGAGACGGCTCGCCTCCATGAGTACTTTCTCTACTTCGCGTTCGTCCGCGCATGCTCCTGCCGCGAGTGCAGCCAATGATCTTTTTGATCCCGGAAACACTCCGATGGACCGAAAAATAGCCTGGCTTGCCGGCTGGAGCGTTCTATAGGACAGATCCAAGGCGTGTCGGATCGCCAGGTCGTTGTCTCCGGCCACTCGCAGCTGGGTGAGGCGGCCCCGGAGCTTCAGATCGCTGACGTAGCGGGCCATGGACATGTTGGGGCGCTGGTTGATGGCGGACGCGGCGATCGCCATCGCAAGCGGAAGCCTTTCGCACATCGATATGAGCTGGCCCGCCGCCTCCGGCTCGGCGGCCACACGTCCTTCTCCGACGACGCGTCGAAGATACGCATGGCAGTCGGCCTTCCGCATGGTGCCGCATCGGACCTGATGGGCGCCGAACATGATGCTCAGGCCGTTCAGTTGGTCGCGGCTCGTCACCAGTACCAGGACGTCTTCGCCGGCCGGCAGCAGATCTCTTACCTGCGACGTGCTCGAGGCGTTGTCCAGGAGCAGGATGAGCTTGCGATCCGCGCAGAGCGTGCGCAAGAGGGCAGATTGCGCGATCGGTGACGTCGGAATCTCGTCCGGCTCACAGCCGAGGGCCTGCAGGAGGATGGGGAGGGATTCATCGAGTCCCATCGGGGCGGAGCGGTCGAATCCGCGGAGATCGAGAAATATCTGACCGTCGGGAAACTCGTGTGCGATGCGCCTGGCCCAGGCAATGGCCAGGGTCGTCTTCCCGGCTCCGGCTTCCCCCGATATCACTATCAGGCGTTCACCCCGCCTGAACGCGGACTCAAGTGATCCGATCTCTTCGGCGCGTCCGCCGAAATGAGGAGTGGCATGGGGCAGTTGACGAGGGACGACGTCTTTGAGTGCGTGCGTGCCGACGCCTTCGGTGCTTCCGGAGAGCAACGCGGTGTGCAACGCGGCCAGCTCGGTGGACGGTTCTATTCCCAGTTCCTCCACGAGACGTCGGCGCAGGAGGCGGAAGACCTCGAGGCCGTCCACCGTTCGCCCGACGTTGTGCAGCGCCTTCATGAGCAGTGCGTGAGGCTTCTCGCGCAGAGGATACTCCGTGGTGAGGCGCGTCAATTCGGTGACGGCGAGGCCGGATTGGCCACAGAAGATCCATGCTTCCAGCCGGGTCTCCGCCGCCGATGCGTAAAGCTCGTTCAACTGGTGGAGGTCGGGAGGGGACTGCAGGTCCGGCAGGGGATCGCCCCGCCACAGCTTGATCGCCGCGTCGAGTTTGTGCTGCGCTTTCTCCCATTCCCCCTGGGCGGAGTCAGCGATTCCCTCTCGGGCGATCCGGGTGAACTCGACGTAGTCCACCGACGCATCCGGTATCTTGAACAGGTATCCGCTGTCCGCAGTCCACAGTATTTCCGTGGCGTGCGGCCCTATCGCTCGCCGGATCTCCGCGATGAGTGAGCGGAGGCGAGCCGCGGCGCTTGCCGGTGGATGGTCACCCCACACCATCCGGGACAGATGAGCCTGGGACACCGCACGGTTCGCGTTGAAGATCAGCGCTGAGCAAACCGCGCGCTGAAGGCGAGCCATCTGTACGGCTTCGCTGTCGATGATGAGCTCGAAGGGCCCCAGGAGACAGGCCCGTAGAACGGGGTGGCGCATCCTCGCAGTGTAGTGAACGCCGAACCGTCACCTCGGTGGTGCGTCGACGGCCTGGGGCGCCTGGTCCCGTCGAGGGCCGCGCGCCCCGGTCGAGCGCGGTCTGGGGCGGCGGCGCTGAAGGAATTCAATGACCGCTGGCGCGCAGGAAGCGGCCCATGCGCCGCAGGGCGGCGCCGTGCCGCCTCCACCACAGAAATCCCCACAATGACTGCATGCACACCAATATGGCGAGAGTCGCCGCACTGTCCATCACGACCAGAGGGCGTCCGCCAATAAGCCCCTCCGCTGCCCGGAAAAGCAGCGGCATACCTGCCGAAAATATGACGTGGACGCCTACCAGAAAGCATAGGACGGAACCGATCGCACAAACAATCGCATAGATCCTGACGGATCTGCTTTCGGCGGGCCCCAGGGATCTGCTCGGGTCGACGAGGTTTCTGTGCCGAAGGACATGTCTTCGAGTCAGGTGGGCGAGGTACCTCGTCGCGTCAGTGTACAGATTTCGGCATCGAGACAGATCCTGCATGACGAAGTACAGATCGGTCCGCATGAATACGAGCAACTGATTGAAGACCGAAAGCATGAGCAGGACCGCAGCGATTCGGAGTATCGGGACCGAAGGTTCGAACCCCGCCCCGATGCCGATCAGGCAGAGGCCGTACACCGCACAGTCCAAGGTGATGCCTGCCAGATAGACGGTCAGTCGTGCTCGTCTTCCGCGAAGCCATATTCCAGTGACTTCCGTCTGGACGACAAGGAATTGCAGACGCGTCCCCAGGTACACTCTTCCCGGCACGTCGAATGCTCGGGCGGCGGCCAAGTGGGAGAGCTCGTGCAGAGCTATCAGAGCAGACGAGATGAGGATCTGCGCAGCGATGTTCAAGGTTCCATAGGGGGACCACAGGAGATCAGAGGCGGAGGGTATCTCGCCTCCCGCCAGGAACAGCACCGCAAAGCCGATAAAAGGCGTGAGAAGTGCAAGGCATTGCAGAACCGGATTGAGGACGAACTGCACATGATGCGGTTTGATCCAAGGTAGAGAAGCAGGCGGCCGACTGACAGTCGGCATTTCTTTGTCCGAGATTCCCGAGACGAAGCCGATCTCTACCATCCGGGTGACGAAACCCGAGATGTCGAGGTGTTTTCCGGTCGCCCTGAAAAGCTCGGACCTGGTTTCTCCGACAGTCTTACCGGACTGAAGGAGCCGCAACGCGTCCGCGCCGGCCTCGGGCATGCATATGACGCGCCGAACCGCCTGGACCCCGACGATCCACTCGTCCCCTTCCCGGCGGAATTCAAGTGGATGGAAACTTACCCGTCTCGAATCCGTTCCGGCGGTCACGAGCCGCACACCGTGCAGTCGGGGCGAGAAGGGTGGCGGACGTAGACAAGATGGTCGGGTGCGATCAAGTTCACGCCTCGTACGAACCCTGGGGCCTGCCGTGCGGTCCCTGTGACGATGCCGATGATCTCATTAGCGAGGAGGGCTCCCGCGAGTGCCGCGGAGGGGGACATGACGCCGCTGCTCCCGAGGGGAGGGTGCCACCCGTCCTTGAGTTTCGAAGACTCACCCGCGCCGAGGCACTCGTAGCAGGGTCCCCCGGGACCGAACACCCCCACTGTGGACAGGGGGCCGCTGTAACCTGCGCACACCCACCGGGTGCCGCTCTCGGCGCATGTCGCATTGACCATTCTGGTGAGGACGTCATTTTTTGGCTCGTCGGCGCACAATGCCAGGACGTCACAGTCGCCGACGACTTCTCTGATTTTTTCGGGTGAATCCACCCGGTCAGGAGAGTAGGTGAAAGTGCCGGCAGAGTTGATGTTCGCCAGACGCCGGGCTGCAGCTTTCGCTTTAGGGGCGCCCAGGTCCCGTTCGTCGAACAGGACCTGACGCGTCAGATTCGATTCCTCGACCATGTCGGGGTCGATCAGATGCAGCTGCCCCACGCCGGCGGCGGCCAGTGCCCATGCAGCATGACAACCGACCCCGCCCACGCCCAGAATTGCGATGCGAGAATTCATGAGGTCACACTGAGCTGCCACCTCGTGAGCCCCTGGTCGCAAATCTATGTGACGGAAGTACGCGAGGTTCCGGATGTAGCGCTTCATCTCGTGCGGAGATGCTCCACGGAAGGCGATTCCGTCTGCGGAATGCCCTGCTGCATCCTCGACGTACCCCGATTCGCACAGGAGGGAAATCACAGTGTCTGCACCCGTGTGCCCGAGGTCAGGATGTTTAGTGGAGAGCGAATCTCTTATGGCCTCGATGGAGGTTGATCCATCCATCTGCATGAGAGCTTCCCACGCCCACCCCCGGGGGTCCCGGATCTGCGCCGCCACTCCGTATACGCCACCGCCGATCTGGATCGATCCGTCGTCGAACCGGTGCGGTGTGTGCTCAGGCTTGACCCGAGGCAGACGCATCGGATAGTTCATCCGGGCAGCTCCAATCCTGTGATTTCCCGAAGCCGCCTAGCGCGCCACGGCCTTGCTGTCGATGGTTTCGATCGCGTCGAGAAGCCGTATCTCGATCATCTGCTCCTCGCCTTCCTTGGAGTCGAGGACCTGCTCGTCGTAGGTCTGCTCGTCAATGTTCACAGTCAGCTCCGATTCCAGTTGGTTCACGAAAAGAAAAGGGGCTGTGGAGGTACACGTTCCGCAGCCCCTTTCTGATGTTTCGACCTGTGAGAATGCCTCGGTGATTCAGAGACAGCTCAGGGTTCTCCGGCTAGATTCCGCCGCAGCGCTTCCCTCCCACGACGCCGAGCGCGCAGTTGGGGTAGGGCACGGCCGGGTCGCAGTAGTAAGAACAGGTGGGTGAGTACTGGCACCTGATGCGGAAGGCGCCTTGGCACTTGTAGCACGGATCAGGCGCACAGGCTGCTGCCGCGCTGGTCTGGGGCAGAACAGCCCCAGCCAGCCTCTCCAGAAGTCCTCGCACGGTAAACCCCTCTCGTAACCGTCAGGTCTGCATGTGAAGGCGTTCACTTCGATTGAATCCGCCTTCATGCGGAGTCAGTTAAGGTGTCTGGCCTTTCTGATCTATTTCTCCTATCTTTCCAACAGCTTTCGGGTATGAAGTCGGGTGGTGCGGACGATGCGCGAGACAACGGCCGGCAGGTGCCTTTTTCCAGCCGGACGGCGGATCGCATGCAGCCGTTGGCGGCATGGGCCGCCCGTCGTCCGACTGCGTGTCTCCTCGAATGGTCGGACCGGACGTGCGGAACGACAGCTATCAATGGATATTGGCTGAAATGCCGAGCGGATGAGTCAGGGGACGTGACACTTCTGGAGGGAGTGCCTGAATGGCTGAGCCGGTCCTGGAGGTCAGCGGCCTGGTCAAGCACTATCCGCTGACGCGGGGTGTCGTCTTCCGCAAGCAGGTCGGCGCCGTACGGGCGGTCGACGGCGTGGACTTCACGCTCGGCCGGGGCGAGACACTGGGCATCGTCGGCGAGTCCGGCTGCGGCAAGTCCACGGTCGCGAGGATGCTGGTCAACCTCGAACGCCCGACGGCCGGTTCGATCCGCTACAAGGGCGAGGACATCACCAGGCTGTCGGGCAAGGCCCTGAAGGCCGTACGCCGCAACATCCAGATGGTCTTCCAGGACCCGTACACCTCCCTCAACCCCCGCATGACGGTGGGCGACATCGTCGGGGAGCCGTACGACATCCATCCCGAGGCGGCCCCGAAGGGCGACCGGCGCAGGAGGGTCCAGGACCTGCTGGACGTCGTCGGCCTCGACCCGGACTACGTCAACCGCTATCCGCACCAGTTCTCCGGCGGCCAGCGCCAGCGCATCGGCATCGCACGCGGCCTGGCGCTGCGTCCCGAGGTGATCGTCGCCGACGAACCGGTCTCCGCGCTGGACGTGTCGGTGCAGGCCCAGGTCGTCAACCTGATGGACCGGCTGCGAGCCGAGTTCGGTCTGGCGTACGTGTTCATCGCGCACGACCTGTCGATCGTCCGGCACCTCTCCGACCGGGTCGCGGTGATGTACCTGGGGCGGATCGTGGAGACCGGCACGGACACCGAGATCTACGAGCACCCCACGCACCCGTACACCCAGGCCCTGCTCTCCGCCGTGCCCGTACCGGACCCGGCGGCGAGGGAGCACCGCGAGCGGATCGTCCTCAGCGGGGACGTCCCCTCGCCGGCGGACGTCCCCTCCGGCTGCCGCTTCCGCACCCGCTGCCGGAAGGCGCGGGAGCGCTGCGCGCGGGAGGTGCCGGCGCTCGCGGTGCCCGCGTGGTTCCGCACGGCCGGGGGGCCGGCGGCACACGACTCGGCCTGCCACTTCGCCGAGGAGAAAGTGCTGGTACCGGTGGAGGGGTACGGCGACGGGCCGGGGTGACATGGCGCACCCCGGCCCGTTTACGGCACCCGCACGGCCGTACGCTGATCAGCGTGCCGTGTCCGTATATCGGTACCGCTTCCGTCAAGTTGCGTGTGTGTTAACGCGGTTCGTCCCCGTTTGTGAGCCCCAGTGAGCGCTTGAGGAAGCCGAGCTGGAGCCGGAGCAGGTTCTCGGCGACCTCCTCCTGCGGGGTCATGTGGGTGACACCGGACAGGGGCAGCACCTCGTGCGGGCGGCCGGCCGCCAGCAGCGCGGAGGAGAGCCGCAGGGAGTGGGCGACCACCACGTTGTCGTCCGCGAGGCCGTGGATGATCATCATCGGGCGGTGCGGTCCGGCGGCGTCGACCAGGCCCGCGTCGTCGATCACCGAGTTGCGGCGGTAGACCTCCGGCTGTTCGTCCGGGTGGCCGATGTAGCGCTCCTGGTAGTGGGTGTCGTACAGGCGCAGATCGGTGACCGGGGCGCCCACCACGGCCGCGTGGAAGACGTCGGGCCGGCGCAGGGCGGCGAGGGCCGCCAGGTAGCCGCCGAAGGACCAGCCCCGGACGGCGACCCGGTCCAGGTCGAGCGGGAAGTCGGCGGCGAGTGCCTGGAGGGCGTCCACCTGGTCCTGGACGACGAGGGCGGCGATGTCGTCCCGGACGGACTTCTCCCAGGCGGGCGAGCGGCCCGGCGTCCCGCGCCCGTCCGCGACGATCACCGCGAACCCCTGGTCGGCGAACCACTGCGAGGTCAGGTGCGGGTTGTGGGCGGCGAGCACCCGCTGCCCGTGCGGACCGCCGTAGGGATCCATGAGCACCGGCAGAGGACTGTCACCGGCGTAGTCCCGGGGCATAAGCACGGCGCACGGAATTCGGCGTGCGCCCCCCTGGGTCAGCGTCACGCGGGGGGACATACCGGGGTCTTCGGCGTACGACGGGACAGTCGCCATCGGTTTCCCGTCACGCAGCACCTGGACCCGTGAACCTGGCCGGTCCAGGACCGCCGAGACGAGTACGGTCACACCCCCGGCACGTACCGCCGAGTGCACACCGGGCTCCTGCGAGACGCGCTCCACGCCGAGTTCGTTCACCCGGTAGACGTGCACCTCACCGATCTCGGGGCCGGCCGCCTCCTCGCCCGCCGACGCCGAGACCAGCACGTCGTCGTCGGAGACGTCCAGGACGGCACGGATGTGCAACTGCGCTCCGGTGAGCGGTCGTTCACCGACGGCGAGTCGTCGCGCACCCCCCTCGTCCGCGATCCGGACCAACTGCCCGGAAGGGCTCCAGCACGGCACCCCGGGGAAAAGTTCCAGCCAAATCGGATCTTCGTCGGCGTGCACCATCCGGGTCGCCCCGGAGTCCGGGTCCACGGCCAGGATCAGTGCGGCGCGCTGGTCGCGCGCCTGGACCAGCAGCAGCGGGGCACCCGCCGCTGACCAGTGCACATGCGCCAGATACGGGTAGCGCGCCCGGTCCCAGGAGACCTCGGTGCGCGCTCCGTCGAGGTCGATCACGAACAGCCGGACGTCCGCGTTCGGGGTGCCCGCCGCCGGGTACGCCACCCGCTGCGGCTCCCGTTCCGGATGTGCCGGGTCGGAGATCCACCAGCGCCGTACCGGCGTGTCGTCCACGCGCGCCACCAGCAGCCGGTCCGACTCCGGAGCCCACCAGAAGCCCCGCGAGCGGCCCATCTCCTCGGCCGCGACGAACTCGGCCAGACCGTAGATGACGTTCTCCGACTCCGGGGTGGCGAGGGCCCGTTCGTCCGTCCCTTCGGCCCCCACGACGCGCAGCGCGCCCCGGGAGGCGTAGGCGACGTACCGTCCGTCGGGCGACGGACGCGGGTCGATCACGGGTCCCGGTACGCGCAGTTCGCGTGCCGTCCCGGCCCGCAGTTCGGCCGTGAAAAGCCGCCCTGACAAGGCGAAAGACGCCAACTCGACGGCCGCGTCGGTGGCGTAGCCGACGATGCCGGCGCCGCCCTCACGGCTCCGCTCGCGCCGTGCGCGCTCCTCGGGAGAGAGGTTCTCGGAGGCCCCGCCCAGGAGGGCGCGCGGGTCGGCCGCCACACGTTCCCCGCCCCCTTCCGTGTCGAGGACCCAGAGCGAATTGGCCCGGTCCGTACCGGAACCGGAGCGCAGGAACACGACACGCGAGCCGTCGGGAGCCACGCTGAACGAACGCGGCGCGCCGAGGGTGAAACGGAGGGTGCGGGCGTGCCGCCGGGGGAAGGAGTCGGTCTCGGTCGTCATGCCCTGACCATATTGGCCATGCGCCCCCTTGTGCGGCTGTGCGCCGACAGATGCGCACGTACGGATAGTTATGATCGTTAGCGCATAGTGGGTATGAACCTGCTGGCTGCTGTGTCGCTTTACCTGCCCCCATGTTCCTACGTCTCCCTTACCCCCGCGCCCTGGGATCTTTGGAGGTGAACCGCCGTGGCACTCTCGATTTCGGCGGTGGTGCTGCTGGCGATCATCGTCTTCCTGCTGATCAAGAAGTCGGGCCTGAAGGCAGGGCACGCCGTGGTGTGCATGCTGCTCGGCTTCTACCTCGCCTCGTCGACGATCGCCCCGACCATCAGCGAGCTGACGACGAACATCGCGGGGATGATCGGCAGCATCAACTTCTGAGCGACCGTTCCGTCTTCCGGCCGGGTCCCGAGGCACGTCCCGGGACCCAGCCGGAGTCCACGTCCCACCCGTTCCTCCGGCATGCCCGTTTCGGTCCTGTCTTCCGGCCGGGTTCCGAGGTGTGTCGCGGGAGCCGGCGGGGGGGCGTGTCCTGCCCGCTCTTTCGGCGTGCCCGTTTCCGTCCTGCCTTCCGCCGGGCCCCGAGGCGCGTTCTGGGGTGCGGCTGGAGTCCCGTCCCGGACTCCGTGGGCGGTTGGGGCGGGGCCTCTCGGGGGACGGTGGACCGGCCGACTCGTGCTTGACGGCCCCTCGCCTGTTACTCGCGGGTAGGGAATGATGGCGGGCACTCATCCACGCGTTCAGGGGCGGAGCCGACGGTGACGACTTCCGAAGAACAGAGCGAGGCGCGGACCAGGGTGCACGTCTTCCGGGACGACGCCCTCGGCGACCACGACGCGGTCGGCCTCGCCCGCGCGATCCGCCGGCGCGAGGTCGGCGCCGCCGAGGCGGCCCGGGACGCGGCGGCCCGGGTCAAGGCCGTAGAGCCCCGGCTCAACGCGGTCCAGACGCACCTCGACGTCCCGGCACACGGCTCCGACTCCGGTGGCCTCCTGGCCGGGGTGCCGACCTTCGTGAAGGACAACACCGACTACCAGGGACTGCCGACGGGCCATGGAAGCGCCGCGTTCGCACCCCGCGCCGCCCGGCGGCACGCCCCGTTCGTCCGCCAGTTCCTGAGCACCGGCGTCACGGTGCTCGGCAAGACCCGGCTGCCCGAGTTCGGCTTCAGCCCCACCACGGAGTACGAGGACGCCGAGCCCGTCCGCAACCCGTGGCACACGGGCCGTTCGGCGGGCGGCTCGTCCGGCGGCAGCGCGGCGCTCGTCGCCGCCGGAGCGGTCCCGATCGCGCACGCCAACGACGGCGGCGGATCGATCCGCATCCCCGCCGCCTGCTGCGGCCTGGTCGGCCTGAAGCCCACCCGCGGCCGGATGGTGGCGAACGAGCAGGGCCGCCGACTGCCCGTCGACCTCGTCGTCGACGGCGTCGTGAGCCGCTCGGTGCGCGACAGCGCGGCGTTCCTGGCCGCCGCGGAGAAGCACTGGCGCAACCCGAAGCTGCCGCCCGTCGGCCTCGTCGAGGGCCCCTCGGAGCGCCGCCTGCGCATCGGATTCCTGCTGGACTCCCCGAACGGTGTCCGCTCCGACGCGGACACCCGGGCGGCGGTGACGGAGACGGCCGAGCGCCTGGAACGGCTCGGCCACACCGTGGAACCGGTGGAACTCTCCATCGACCCGCACTTCACGGACGACTTCCTCACGTACTGGGGCCTGCTGTCGTTCCTGATCGGCGTCACCGGCAGAACGCTGGGCGCGGACTTCGACCGCCGCCGCATGGACGGGCTGAGCCGGGGCCTGCGCGAGACGTACGTGAGGGCCTGGCGGACCACGCCGGCCGTACTGCGCCGGCTGAAGCGCACACGTGAGGCGTACGCGGCGGGGTTCCGCGGCCTCGACCTGATCCTCTCCCCGGTCCTGGCCCACACCACCCCGCCGATAGGCCACTTGAGCCCGACCGTCCCGTACGCCACGCTGATCGAACGGCTCCTGAACTACGTGGCGTTCACCCCGGTCGACAACGTCGTCGGCACACCGTCGCTCTCACTGCCGTCCGCGAGCACGACACCGGACGGACTGCCCATCGGCGTCATGTTCTCCGCCCGCCCGGGCGCCGAACGCACGCTGCTGGAGCTGGCGTTCGCCCTGGAGGCGGACCGGCCGTTCCGGCGACTCCGGGACGTCTGAGGGGGTGCCCTCTGTCTTTGGGCAAGCCATCTCAGGGGCTGACACGTCAAGCGTCGCCTGATGGGCTTGTGGATCACGAGGTGAACCCGTCGTACCCCTGTGATCCCGGCTCGCCCGGAAGACGGGTGATGCGAACGCGGCCGACTCGTCGTACGCCCCGGGTGACCGGCAGCATGACGGCCCGTGCCCTTGGCCGCAGGCCGCCGGTCCCGCTTCAGGCACAGCGCGCGAAGAGCGCCTGAAGGTATTCCTCCAGCCGCCTGGTCAGCAGGGTGGGGGTCAGATCGGCACGGCCCACCTCTCGCCATGGGACGGCGACCTTCTCCGCCTCCGGAGCGAAGGCCAAGGCGTCCAGCAGGCGCCAGTAGAGATGAGAAGCGGAATCCTCGGCCAGCGTCCCTCCCGCCGCGACATAGAGGTCCGCGAACCGCATGCCCGCGGAAACCCCGTGCAGCAGGGCGAGGGCCGTCGAGCAATGGGCTACGTCCAGGTCTGCCGGCCCCCACGAGGTCTCCACCCAGTCGACGACGCCGCTGACCCGCAGCCCGTCGCCGTCGCCTGTGAAGAGGACATTGCCGGGATGGAAGTCCCGGTGCAGGAAACAGGCCCGGTGGGCCGGGGGCTCGCGGCGGATCACGTCCACGGCCCATTGCCACAGCTCAGGCCGCTCGGTGTCTTCGGGCAGGCTCACCCGCTCGGAAGAGGTCCACGCCTGATACGCGCGCGGTCGTGTCTCCGCGGTCACCGACACCTGGTGGATACGCAGCAGTTGGCGGGCCAGTAGTTCGGCACGCCGGTCGGCCCCCTTGTCGCTCAGGCGCACGGTCCCGGGCAACAGGGACATCAGCAAGGAGGGGTGATCGCAGTACTGCGCTGTCGCGTCCACGGCCACCAGCGCGGCCGCGGGTACATCCGTGCCGCCGAGCAGACGCAGAACGGCTGCCTCGCGGTTCAGCAGGCCCTCCGCGTGCCGGACGAAGAAGGGCTTGACGAAGGACCGCAGGACCAGCGCGCGTCGACCTGCCGGCCCACAGACGTCCAGACGGCGCATCTCCGACGTCCAACCGCCGCGCAACCGCACGGCATCCTCGATGTGCTCCGCCTCGGTGAGTCCCTTCTCCACCCAGGCACGCGTCGCATCCCAGCCGTCCGCAACCATGGCGGCAGGCTGATCAGTTCGCCCGACGGATGCCTTCGGCCACCCCACTGCGGAGCCATGGAAAAGACACCTCAAGCGCATAAGAGCCAGGATCGGGGCCGGTGTTCTGCCGGGGCTGCCCGTGTCGAGTGCGTCAGGTGCTCGGAGTGCTGACCGGGTCCAATCGGGGTGGAAGACCGGTTCGGTCCTTGCGAAGCGGGCCGGAGGTCAATCCCAGCAGCCCTGCGCCGACGAGCATGGTGGCGCAGGCGGCAGTCACGACTGTCGGACCTTCGAGGTCTGCGAGTGTGCCGAGGAGGTTGTTCATGAGCAGCAGAGCGAGACTCTGGACGAGTACGAGTACGGCCTGCACACGAGACAGGTGGCTTTCAGGAGTCGCTGTGAGGATCAGCGGCGCGATGTGGGCGGAGAACATCCCGTTCCCGATGCCGATCACCAGGGAAGCGGCCGTCGCTTCCGCCACGCCGGGCGCGAGTGCGAGTGCGAGTACTCCCAGCCCGGCAAGCACCAGCGCGCTTGCCGACAGGAGCCCCGGCCGGCCCATCGGTCCACGCTTCACGACAACCGCGGTGACCGCCACCATGCCGACTCCTTGCGCTCCTATCGCGAGCCCGGTGGCTCCCGCGCCCCACTGCTCCTGGCGTGCGAGAAGGGGGAGGAGCAAGGGGAGTACAGGGAGCAGAAAGCCGGCTGCGGCTCCGGTGAGGCACAGCCCCGGTCGCAGCACGGGATGGGAGAACGCCACGCGCACACCGTCCATCGCGTCCTTGAGGAGACTGGACGCCCTTGTGGGCGGCACGTGGTGGCGTGGCCGGACGACGACGAGCACGGTGAGGGTGAGGGCGAAGGTGACGGCGTTGACCAGAGCAGCGCCTGCCAGTCCGGCGAGGCCGACGAGTACGCCGCCGAGCGGACCGCCTCCCATGTTGACGACCTGGCCGCCGATCTGCCGGAGAGACAGTGCGCGGGGGAGCTGCTCCTTCTCCACCAAGCGGCGAGGCATGGATCCGGAGGCCGGCAGGTAGAAGGCGTCGACGACACCGACGGCTATACCCGCTGTGATGAGCAGGACGGGCGGGGCTCCCAGGTGGTAGGCGACCGCGGCCAGGACGAGAGAGAAGGCCAGCATCGCCGCGTCACCCGCGATCAGTACGCGGCGCGCGCTGAATCGATCGCTGACCGCGCCACCGAGGAGCAGGAGAAGGACGCGGGGAAGCGTGATGGCGCTCAGAGTCAGTCCTGCGACCGTGCCGCCGTGCTCGCTGGCGGCCCAGCCGAGGGCGAAGTAGAAAACCGAGTTGCCTGCCAGGGACACCAGGATCCCGGCCAGCCACAGCATGTAGGAGCGGGGTAACCGGCCCTTGTCCCGCGGCTCGCCAGGTGCTTGGCGCGAGGCGACTGCGTGGGTCGTGGTGGAGGGTTTCGAGAGGCTCTCGTCAGGAGCTGACACCGAGCACCCCCGACTTGGTCCGACCGGGGATTGAGATCACGGACCGTACGGTCTCAGACGGCACTGACACTGGGACTGTCGCGTGTGTGGCGCAGCGCTACTGGGCGGGCCGACTTCCGCTTGTACCGCCGTGAGGTCAGCTGTCGACCCCATGACCTCACGATCTCGTGTCAGGTGTTCTGGTGCTCCAGCCGTAGATCGTGAGTTTGCTGGTGGGGAGAGGGGCGTCGGTCAGCGACGGCCGTTACTCCAGCCACGTCCCGTCGCGCATGATCACTCTGCCGCGTAGTTCCGGTTCGCCGCGCCAAGCGCGCACGCTCCTCGGCACCACACGCACGTACAGAAAGGAACCTTCCTCCGTACGCGGGTCCCACCCGAACTTGGCGGCGAACGCCTCGGCCGCGTCTTCGGGCACGTCCTGGTCCGAGAAGCATTCCGCCTCACCCTGGAGAAGCACCACGTCGAGGGTGTCCGGCAGCGCCAGGCGCACGCGCGGCTCCTCGCGGACGTTCCGCGCGGTCGCGGTAGTGGCACTGGTGCACACCCACACCGCTCGCCCGTCCCACAGGAACCACAGCGGCACCTGGTGCGGCCCGTGATCGGGATGTGCTGTCGACACCCATACATCCCGTTCGGTGGCGAGCCGTTCCAGAGTGTCGCGCCTACGCTCCGCCGCCTGGCGGCGGACGATCCCCGTGGTCTGCATGGGTGCCGACCTTAACCAGCAGGCTCAGGACACGCATGAGGCGAGGGACCTACGCCCGGCGACTGATGAACCTCTCAGCCTCCGTTCCGGAACGGCCGGTACAGGTCGACGACGAAAACCGTGAGCATCTTGGCCCTTACTGTCTTCAGCCTGCTCGTTTGAGCGTCTGGATGACGTTGCTCTGCCCACTGCTCACGCTTTCGGCGAAGTGGGGCTTCTCCGGCGGCGGGGCGTCACGGCAAGGTGACGCCGACCGGGGACCTTCGGCCTGTTCCGCGTCCCCGGCCAAGCTCCGTAAGCGGCCCGCTGGATCAGCCCTCGACCGCGTACGGCAGGAAACCGGCCCACGCGGCGGGGGCGAAGGCCAGCCGGGGGCCTTCGACGTTCTTCGAGTCGCGGACGTGGACGGTGCCGGGCTCAGCCGCGATCTCCACGCACGAGTCGCCCTCACTGCCGCTGCTGTAGCTGCTCTCGCTCCTCGCCATCGGGCTCGGCGTACACCTCCAGTCGCTGCCCGAGGGCTCCTCGGGCGACATCAAGAGCCTCAGCGCCCGGTTCCCCGAGGGGGCCACCCGTATCGCCGCCACCCTGCGCGAGCTGGAGCTCCACGGCTACCTGCGCCGCGAATGCGTCCGCACCTCCACCGGCCGCCTCGTGACCCGCACGATCTCGTGCAACCAGCCGACCGCGGCCCGCCCGCACCCCGAGGCCCCCTCCCGGGCCGTCGACCGGCCGGGACCCTCGGCAGCGGCGGAACCACAGCCGCACCCGCACCCGCAGGAGCCCTGCGAAGAGCGCGCACCACAGCAGACGCGTGAGCGGCGTGCACCGCAGGAGGCCTGTGAAGAGCGCGGACCGCAGGAGACGAGGGAGCGGCGTGCACCGCAGGAGGCCTGTGAAGAGCGCGGACCGCAGGAGACGAGGGAGCGGCGCGCACCGCAGGAGGTCTGCGAAGGGCGCGGACCGCAGGAGACACGTGAGCGGCGCGCGCCCCGCAAACCTCTCCCCGCCGTACCGCGCCCCGCGTGCAACGTCCCCGCGCTGTTCCGGGCCGCCACCGATCTCCTCGCGGACCTCCACCGCCACGAGCCCCGGCTGCTCCTCTCCACCGGTGACGCGGCCCACCTGGCCCCCGGCGTCGCCGCCTGGCTGGAGCGGGACGTCACCCCCGCCGCCGTACGCCGCGCGCTGACCGCCGACCTGCCGCCTGAGGGCGTACGCCGTCCCGCCGCCTTCCTGGCCCACCGCCTCGCCGCCCAGCTCCCGCCCCCGCCCCCGTTCCGTGCGTCGGCCGCCCCGCCGGCCGTACGGCACCCCCTGCAGAACTGCGACGGCTGCGACCGCGCCTTCCGCGCACCCCACCCCGGCCGCTGCCGCGCCTGCCGGACCGGCCTCCAGGAGGCCGCCTAGCATGAACGTGACGATCCTTGCCCCTGGGCACAGACGACGAGGAGCGGGCGCCATGACCATCGCATCCGACGACATGCGACGGAGCGCCTCCCAAGGGACGTGCTCAGGGCCGGGTGATCGATTCCGAGGGGGACGCCCGGAGGGTCAGGGTTTCGGGACGGTCACCCCGCGGGCCGTGAGTTCGGCCACGAGGGGGTGGGGCGGGTCCTGACGGGTACGGAGACTCATCCGCAAGGGCACCCTGGCGGTCTTCAGGGACGGCAGTTCGAACAGGGCGGTGCAGTCCTCGAGGGCGTAGCAGTGGGAGAGGTCGATCCTGACGAGGCCGGGCATGCCGGTCACGGCGCCGATGTCCTCCAGCTCGGTCAGATGGGCGACGTCCAGGGTGCGGAGCTGCTTCTGGCCCGCCAGGCGGGAGAGGTCCTTCCAGGACATGTGACCCACCGCGAGCTTCTCGAAGGGCCCGGCGGGGATGTCCGTCACCCGTGAGCACTCCGAGAGGTACAGGGTCCGCAGCCCCTCGCACGTGCCCAGGGCGCGCAGCGACTTCAGGGCCGGCAGCCGGCGGAGGACCACCTCGGACGCCGGGGAGCCGGCCAGGCCGTCGACGTTCCCGAGGGCGTGGCATTCGTCCACGTACAGCTTGTCCAGTGACGGGAGGCCGCCGAGGTGGTCGAGGTCGGTCAGGGAGGGGCAGTTCTCGATGCGCAGCTTGCACAGTGCGGGCAGGCCGCCGAGGTCACCGGGGGAGCGCAGCAGGCGGCACCCGCTGACCTGCAACTCGGTCAGGCGGGGGAGGCTGCCCAGAGCCTCCAGACTGTGCAGCCGGTTGCACCCGACGACGTACAGGCGTTCGAGGCGGGGCAGGGTGGCGAGGGCGGAGAAGTCCCTCAGCGCGGCGCAGTCCTCGAGGCTCACCGACACCAGGGTGGCGAGTTCCTTGGCGTCCTCGAGAGACGTGATCCGCTCGCACCCGCGGATCGTCAGTGAACTCATCCGCGTCAGGTGGGACACCGCGCTCACGTCGGTCAGTTCGGGGCAGCCCTCGATGCGGACCCTCTGGAGGTGGGGGTGCGCGCCGAGTCCGTCGACCGTCCTCAGCCGGGGGCAGTCCTCGATCACCAGGCGGCTGAGGGCGGTCAGCGCGTCGATGCCCCGCAGACTGCGCAGTTGGCCGCAGTTGCGCAGGTCCAGCTCGGTGACCGCGGGGACGTCGTGCAGCCCGGCCAGGTCACGGATGCCGGTCCAGCCGAGGTCGAGGACGGTGAGCCGGGTCAGCCCGGACAACTGCCGTGTGTCCTTGAAGGACCGGCAGCCGCGGAGTGTCAGCTTCTCCAGAACGGGGAACGCCGCGTCGAACCCCTGAGTGGAACGCACCCTGGTCATGCTCAGGTCCAGCTCACGCAGCCGGCTCAGCGTCAGCAGCGGTGTGACGTCCTCCACGGTCCGGCACCGGCGCAGGCCGAGCCGGGTCAGTGCGGTGAGGCGGCCCAGGGGTGCGAGGTCCTCGACGCCCGTGCAGCCGTTCAGGTCGAGACCGGTCAGTCCGGTGAGGGCGCCGAGTTCGGTGAGGTCCGTCACCTCCTTGCAGCGGTCGATCTCCAGCGTGCGGAGCGTGGTGAGGTGGCGCAGGCCCCGGAGCGACGTCATGCGGCGCAGCCGCAGCCCGGTCCGTTCCTCCTGGGCGAAGGCCGGGGCGAGCAGATGCTCGCAGAAGCCGTCCGGGTCGGCGGCCGTCGGCCATAACCGCAGCAGCGCGTCGGAGCTGTACGCGGCGGTCGGTGTGAACCGGGCGGCCAGTTCGAGCGCCTCCCCGCCGTCGCTGATCAAGACGAGTTCCCGGATGGCCTTGCGGGCGCCGGCCTGCTTCGCAAGGCCCAAGTGGCTGCGATATTCGTCGAGTTGTGCGGTGGATCCGTGGGTGTCCGAGGTCATGGGGCGGACAGTAGGGGAGGAAGGTGACCACGCCGTGTCCGCGGCCCGCCCGACGGGAGGGGCGGAACAGAATGACGGGCGTCCGGGGTGCGGGCGTGGAGGGCCCCGCGCCTCATAGGGTGGAACCCATGACGGAACTCCCCGACCGGCGTCTGCTGCTGGTGCACGCCCACCCGGACGACGAGTCGATCAACAACGGCGCGACCATGGCGCGGTACGCCGCCGAGGGCGCCCATGTGACGCTGGTCACCTGCACGCTCGGTGAGCGGGGCGAGGTCATCCCGCCCGGACTGAGGCACCTGAGCGGGGCCGCCCTCGGCGGACACCGGCTCGGGGAGCTGAAGGACGCGATGCGGGCGCTGGGGGTCGAGGACGTCCGGCTGCTCGGCGGGGCCGGGCGGTACTGCGACTCCGGGATGATGGGGCTCCCCGACAACGACGACCCCGGCTGCTTCTGGCAGGCCGACGTCGACCGGGCGGCGGGGCTGCTCGCCGAGGTGATCCTCGAGATCCGCCCCCAGGTCCTCGTCACCTACGACGACGACGGCGGTTACGGCCACCCCGACCACATCCAGGCCCACCGCGTCGCCATGCGCGCCGTCGAGCTCGCCGCCGACGGAGGGTGGGACATCCCCAAGGTCTACTGGAACCGGGTGCCCCGCTCCGTCGCCGAGCAGGCCTTCGCCCGCCTCGACGGCGACCTGCCCGGCCTGCCCTTCGAGAAGGCGGCCGCCGTCGGCGACGTACCGGGTGTCGTCGACGACGAGCAGATCACCACCGCGATCGACGGCACCGCGTACGCCGCCGCCAAGGCCGCTGCGATGCGCGCCCACGCCACCCAGATCACCGTGGCCGAACCGTACTTCGTGCTCTCCAACGAACTCGCCCAGCCGCTCTTCACCACCGAGTACTACGAGCTGGTGCGCGGCGGGCGTCCCGGAGAGCGGGAGGGCGACCTGTTCGCCGGGATCGGGGAGGCGCCGTGAGCGACCGGTCGCCCTCCGTGCTCGCCCAGCCGCTGCGACCGCCCTCCGCGGGGCGGGTCGTCGCCTGCCTGGGGCTGTTCCTGCTCGGCGCCGTGGTCGGTACGGCCGGGGCGCTGGTGCAGCCCGCGTGGTTCCCCGGCGGGCTGCTGCTCGCCCTCGCCGCCGAGGCGGGGCTGGTCCTGGGGGCCACCCGCGCGCTCCGCAGCCGGGCCGGGGGCGGCTGGGCCGCCGGCGGCTGGACCCTCGTCGTCATCCTGCTCACCACCAGCCGCCCGGAAGGCGACTTCCTGTTCGCCGCGGGCGGCGGCTCCTATCTCTTCCTCCTCGGCGGCATCGCCGTGGCTGTGATCTGCGCCACCCTCTTCTCCGGACGGCAACCGGACGGCCCTCCCGCCCGACTTGGCAAGTGACGTACCACTTCGCCACGTCACGGGCGTGCGGGTCCGGTGTGGGTTTCCCCGGCGGTACTGGGATACGGGCCGGACAGGGCCAGTAAGGTGGTGCGCGCCGCCGAGCCTCCCTCGAACCCTCGGCTTCGCCCGAGCTGGGAGGACTCCCACCGTGAGGTCGTGACGGGCGGCGGAGCCAACCGGGAGAACCTGCCTTGAGTCGTGAAACTGACACTCCGTCCTCCGGGCCCGACGGGCGCGGCGGAGCCGCCTACCCGTCGGGCACGCCGCCCTACGGGATTCCGGCGATTCCGGACGCGGGTACGGACGCGGGCCGTTCGGCCGCGCGGCCGGAGGAACGCAAGACCGAGACCACGCTGACCACGCGGGTCCGCATCAACATCCCCGGATCGCGGCCCATTCCGCCGGTCGTCGTCCGCAAGCCCGTCGCGGACGCGGAGGGCAAGAGCGGCACCACCGACGCCGAGGCGGCGGCGCCGTCCCCGGCTCCGGCCGCCGACGTGGCCGAGTCTCCCGCCCAGCCCGCACAGCCCGACGGGTCCGACCGGCCGGCGGCCGAGGAGAAGCCGGCCAGCGACTGGTTCGCGCCGCGCAAGTCGGGCGGGGGCAAGGGCGGTCCGGCCGGCGGCTCCGCCAACGGCGCGGGCGCGCCGAGCGGTTCGGGCCCCGCCGCGGGCGGCGCCCCGAAGGCCCCTTCCGCGCCCGGTGGCGCGCGGCCGGGCGGCGGCGTCGGCTCCACGGGCGCGCCGGGCGGTTCCCTTCCCGGCGGCACGCGGGGCTCCGGACCCACCGGCGCGACCGGTGCGACCGGCGGACCCGTGGCCCCCGGGCACGGTGGCGGCACCGGCTCCTTCGACGTGACCGAGGCACTGGCCGCCGGGCCCGCGGGCCCCGGCACCCGTCCGGGGACGGGGCACGGCGACGAGCCGCGCCGCGACGACCTGCCGTTCTTCGCGGACGAGGCGCCCCGGCCCGGCCGGCGCGGCCCGCAGGGCCCCACGGGCCCGACCACCGGGCCGGCGACCGGCTCGAGTCCGGTCGCCCGCCAGACGGGCAAGGGCTCCGGCGCTCCCGCCGTCCCCGGCGGTTCGGGCCTCCCCGCCCTCCCGGTCCGCCCCGGTGCCCAGTCCGGTCAGGCGGGTCAGGCGGGTCAGGCGGGCCGGAGTGCCCCCGCACGCCCGGCACGCCCCGGCGCCCAGGCGTCCCAGGGCGCCCCCGCCGGCTTCACCGGCCAGGGCGGCGGCCCCGGCGCCCCCGGCGGCGGTCTGAGCGACGACACCGCGATCCTCACCCCGCAGCGGCCCGCCCAGCCCGGCACCCCGGGCTACGGCCCCCGCCACGACAACGTCTCCGGGCACACCGTCACCAGCGGCATCCCGGTCGTCCCGCCGGGCGCGGACTTCAACGCCCCCGGCACCCCGGCCGACGGCCCGCGGCCGCACACGCCCCCGAAGCTGCCCGAGCCGGTCTCCACGCCCCCGGCGAGCTCCTCGAAGCCGGCGAAGAAGAAGGGGCGCAACAAGCTCGTCCTGCTCTGCGGCTGCGTGGTCCTCCTCGCCGGTGTCGCCTACGGCGCCGGACTGCTGATGAACCGCTCCGACGTCCCGAAGGGCACCACCGTGCTCGGCGTCGACATCGGCGGCGGCACCCGCGACGAGGCCGTGAAGAAGCTCGACGCGGCCCTCGACGACCGGCTGAACCAGCCGCTGAAGCTGTCGGTCGGTGGTAAGACCGTCGAGCTGGAGCCGGACAACGCGGGCCTGCAGTTCGACACCGACGCCACCGTCGGCGGGGCCGCGGGCAGCGACTACAACCCGGTCAACGTGATCGGCTCCCTCATCGGCAACGAACGCGTCGTCGAGCCGGTCATGCCCGTCGACGAGGAGAAGCTGCAGGCCGCCCTGGAGGCCGCCGCGGGCGGCTCCGGCTCGATGGTCGAGGGCTCGATCAAGTTCGAGTCCGGCAAGGCCGTCCCGGTGTACCCCAAGGGCGGCCAGGGCATCGACGTCGCCAAGGCGGCCGACGTGGTGGCGGAGGCGTACCGCACCCAGGTCGAGACCGGGAAGTCCGCCACGGTGAACGTCCCGACGACCGCCCAGCAGCCGAAGGTCACCAAGGCCGAGGTCGACCGGATGATGAAGGAGTTCGCCGAGCCGGCGATGTCGGGCATCGCGACCGTGCAGACCGACGCGGCGCACTCGGTCCCGCTGAGCCCCGAGAACTCGCTGTGGAAGTTCCTCGGGGTCCAGGCCGTCGACGGCAAGCTGGCGGAGAAGCCCGACCTGAAGGCCCTGGAGGAGCTGTACGGCCAGGCGTTCGACGGGGTCCTCATCACCCGGGGCAACGGCAAGAAGACGCCGGTCACCCCCCAGGACGTCTACGGCGCCCTGCGCCTGGCGCTGACCAGCAAGACCGACCGCGTCGCCGTCATCGACACGGACCCGAGCTGACGCGACGTCCAAAAGCGGGCGCCCGGTGATCCACCGGGCGCCCGCTTCCTAGTTGAGCAGTGCCCGCGCCGCCTGCGCCTGGCCCCGGATCCGTTCCGCCGCCGGCCCGTCCACCGCCGCCACCGTCTCCGCGTACGCCTCCAGCTCCCGCGCGCCGTCCCGGAAGTCACCGCGCCGCACCAGCAGCTGCGCCCGCTCGTAGCGCAGCCGTGCCGGGTGCGAGGGGAGCAGCAGGGACAGGTCCACCGCCCACAGCCCCACACCGGAGTGCTCGGGACGCGCCGCCGACCACGCCCGGACGTTGTTCAGGATCCGCAGGACGACGTCCAGCGTCCCCGCCGGCGTCAGCATCGACGCGTCCAGCGGCGCCCCCGTCGCCCCGGTGACCAGCAGCTCCGCGTCGGCGCCGGTCAGCACCCGGCCCCCGTCGAAGGGGTCGGCGAGCACCTGCCCCTCCGCCTCCCCGAAGCCGACGACGAAGTGCCCCGGCAGCGCCACCCCGTACACCGGCGCACCCGCCCGCCGGGCCACCTCCATCCACACCACCGACAGCAGGATCGGCAGCCCGCGCCGCCGCCGCACCACCTCGTGCAGCAGCGACGACTCCAGCCGCCGGTAGTCGTCCGGAACGCCGTGGAAGCCGTACCGCTCGCCCAGCAGCTCCCGCAGCGCCCGCGCCCACGCGTACGGCGAACCGGGCCGGTAGGGCAGCTCACCGGCCAGCCGGTCCAGCTCCACCTCCACGGCGTCCATGCCCGCCTCGTCCAGCGTGCCGTCCGCCTCCGCGCCGACCAGCAGGCACAGCGTGGTCAGGTCCGGCCGCTCGCAGCGGGCCTCCTCGGCGAACCGCCGGCGCAGTTCGGCGGAGCGCTCGGGCGACGGGGGGCGTGGAGCGCGCATACCCGGTTCGTGCCCGCTCACGGCGCTCCCTCACCCGCCGGAGCCGACGATTCCGGAGCGCGGTGGTGGTGGTACGCGTGGTGTGCGGCGAAGCCCATGCGGTCGTACAGCGCCCGTGCCCCGGCGTTGTCCTCCTCGACCTGGAGCCAGGCCGCCGAGGCGCCCTCGTCCAGCGCCCGCCGGGCCAGCGCCGCCATCACGGCCGTCGCCAGCCCTCGCCGCCGCCGCGCCGGGTCCACCTCGACCGCCGCGAACCCGGCCCACCGCCCGTCCACGACACACCGCCCGATGGCGGCCGGAGCGTCGTCGCCGGGCACGGTCGCGAACCACACCGAAGGCCCGCTCCCCAGCACCCGCAGGGCCACCTCGCCCACCCCCTTGCGCCGGTACCGGGCCAGCCACGCCTCGTCGGCCTCCCGCGACAGCACGACCCCGGACGGCTCCCCGCCCAGGTCGGCGACCGGCGCCAGCGGACCCGTCCACAGCTCGGCGGTCACCTCCCGCACCCAGCCCCGCCGCTCCAGCTCCGCGCAGAGCGGCTCCTGCGCCCCCTCGGCGCCGGTCGCGGTCTGCACGTACGCGGGCAGCCCCCGCGCGGCGTACCAGCGGCGTACGGCCGTCAGCGCGTCGTCCAGCGGCACGCCCGGGTCGCCGAGCGGCAGGACGGAGTTGGCCCGCCGCGTGAACCCTTCGGCGGCGCGCAGCTCCCACTCGCCCAGCCGCTCGTTCTCCACTGGCCGCCACGCCCGCGCGGAGACCCGGGCCAGCTCCTCGTACGAGGCCGCCGGACCCCGGCGCCGCGCCGGGGCGGACGGGACTACCTTGCCCGCGACCAGCGAGGACTCCGCGATGCGGACACTCTCGCCGTTCTTCCTTGTGATCCGCAGCACACCGTTGTCCCATGATGTGAGAACACCGACCGTGTCGGTGAACCTCTCACCCGAGGGGCCATGTTCGATCAAGCACCGTACGGAGACCCGTTTTCCCACGTCAGCAGTGGTGATACGGACCTCGAGGCGCCCGGCGGCAGAGATTTCCACAGGTCAGTTCACCCCTCCTGTTCGGATCATGCCCAAGAACGGAGATACTAGGGGCGGGCATCGACGACGCCGCGCTCCCGCGCGCCAGGCGGCGGAGCCTGAGGAGGCCCGCCAGCGCCCTATCGAGGAGGAACGACAGCGTGACCTACGTCATCGCGCAGCCTTGTGTCGACGTGAAGGACAAGGCGTGCATCGAGGAGTGCCCGGTCGACTGCATCTACGAGGGCCAGCGGTCCTTGTACATCCACCCGGACGAATGCGTCGACTGTGGTGCCTGTGAGCCGGTCTGCCCGGTCGAGGCGATCTTCTACGAGGACGACACTCCGGAGGAGTGGAAGGACTACTACAAGGCGAACGTCGAGTTCTTCGACGAGCTCGGCTCGCCCGGCGGCGCCAGCAAGCTGGGTCTGATCGAGCGGGACCACCCGTTCATCGCCGCGCTGCCGCCGCAGGCGTAGCCGTCCCGCCGGAGACGGCCCCGCATCGACGTGCCGCCCCGGTCCCGTACGGTCCGATCCTCCCGATCGCCGTACGGGACCGAGGCGTTTACCGGATCAGAAAGTGAGCCCGTGACCGTGTCCGCAGTCTCCGACCGGCTGCCCGTCTTCCCCTGGGACAAGCTGGAGCCGTACAAGAAGACGGCCGCCGCGCACCCCGACGGCATCGTCGACCTCTCGGTCGGCACCCCCGTCGACCCGGTGCCCGAGCCCGTCCAGAAGGCCCTGATCGCCGCGGCGGACTCACCGGGCTACCCCACGGTCTGGGGCACGCCGGAACTGCGCGACGCGCTCACCCGCTGGACGGAGCGCCGGCTGGGCGCCCGCGGGGTCACCCACCACCACGTCCTGCCGGTCGTCGGCTCCAAGGAACTGGTCGCCTGGCTCCCCACCCAGCTCGGACTCGGCCCCGGCGACCAGGTCGCCTTCCCGCGCCTGGCCTACCCGACGTACGAGGTCGGCGCCCGCCTCGCCCGCGCGGACCACGTGGCGTACGACGACCCCACCGAGCTGGACCCGGCGAACCTGAAGCTGCTCTGGCTGAACTCCCCGTCCAACCCGACGGGCCGGGTGCTGTCCAAGGAGGAGCTGACGAGGATCGTCGCCTGGGCCCGCGAGCACGGCGTCCTCGTCCTCTCCGACGAGTGCTACATCGAGCTGGGCTGGGAGGCCGACCCGGTCTCGGTGCTGCACCCCGACGTCAACGGCGGGTCGTACGACGGGATCGTCGCGGTCCACTCCCTGTCCAAGCGGTCCAACCTCGCCGGTTACCGCGCCGCGTTCCTGGCCGGCGACCCGGCGGTCCTCGGTCCGCTGCTGCAGATCCGCAAGCACGGCGGGATGATGACCTCCGCGCCGACCCAGGCGGCCGTGGTCGCGGCCCTGGGCGACGACGAGCACGTCCGCGTCCAGCGGGAGCGCTACGCGGCCCGCCGCACCGCCCTGCGCGAGGCCCTGCTGGGGCACGGCTTCCGCATCGAGCACAGCGAGGCCAGCCTCTACCTGTGGGCGACCCGCGACGAGTCCTGCTGGACCACGGTCGCCCACCTCGCCGACCGGGGCATCCTGGTCGCCCCCGGCGACTTCTACGGCCCCGCGGGCGAGAAGTTCGTCCGCGTGGCCCTCACCGCGACGGACGAACGCGTCCAGGCCGCGGTGACCCGCCTGACACCCTGAGCCGGCCGGCCTGACTGCGGACCCGCCTGCCCCGGCCTGGCTGTGGGCAGTCGTTCCGCAGGGCGATGGGGGTACCTCCCATGCCTTTCGGGCAATGGGGGAGGGTGGGCACAGCCCACCAACGCCGGGCCACCGCCCGGCACACGTTCACCGCACCGACGTGAACGACGGGGCCTGGGAACACACCCCAGACCCCGTCGTCGTGACAGGCCGGCCGCAGGCCAGGCCTCAGCCGACCGGCAGCCCCTTCACGGGTGCACCCTTGGTGAGGGACCCGGCGGTCTTCTTCACGGTCTTGCCGGCCGCCGGCGCCACCTTGTCGGCGCCACCCGTGGTCTTCGTGACGTCCCGCGTCACATCGTCCACGGTGTCGCCGGCGGCCCCGTCCACGGCGGTCAGCCCGCCGAGGTCCGGCGCGGCCGGCAGCGCCGGAGCCGCACTGGCGGAACCGGCCGCGCCGACCCCGGCGGCCGCTCCCGCAGCGACGAGCAGCGCGGCACGGGCGATCCGACGGGTCAGGGGGAGGGACATGGTGCTCCTTCGACGGGAGAGAACGCTGACGCCGTGACTACCGTCCGACCGCCGGGAAGGTTGCGGCGGGGCAACGCAAAGAGTTGGCAATGCGTCGCATTATCGGCCGTACACGACGCCCGCATGACGCCTGCGGGTGACTCCCCGCACGCCTGCACGGTCGTCCTCCCGCGCGGACGCGCTACGGCATCGTCGTGATGGTCACGACCCCCGCACCGCCCGTGGCCCCCGAGCCCTCCGTGTTCTTGCCGTCCACCGGCCGCCACCGGCTGTCGGTGTGCCCGGCCGTCCACTCCCGCCCCGCGTACGACACCCGCCTTATGCGCAGCTCGGAAGCGTTGGCCACGGCCCAGTGGGCCAACTGCCAGCCACGCGCCCCGGCATCGGCGCCCTCCTCGACGGTGACCGGAAGCCGCACGGTCCCCCCGCCGGACTCCACCGGAGCGGCGCTCACCGAGGGCGAGGGTGAGGGGGAGGGCGAGGACGCGGCCCCCACCTCCGCACCGGCCGGTTCCAGCGCGTCCCGCCCGAAGTCCCGCGCCAGCGCCGCCCGCACCGCGTCCGCGCCCGCCGCCCGCGTCGCCGCCGGCCGGCCCTCGCAGGTCAGCGTCGCCGCCGAGCGCCCGGTGAGGGCGGCGGCCAGCAGCGCGGCGTCCGGCTCGTGCTTGGCGTACGCCTGCGGATAGCCGCTGCGCTGCACCCGCTGCGCGGCGACGGTGAGCGGCAGCCGGGTGTAGCCCGGCACCTCCTCCAGGTGCTCGTAGAACTTCCCCGCCGCGTACGTCGGGTCCATGATCTCCTCCGGCGTGCCCCAGCCCTGTGAGGGACGCTGCTGGAACAGGCCCAGCGAGTCACGGTCGCCGTGCTCGATGTTGCGCAGCGCCGACTCCTGCAGCGCGGTCGCCAGCGCGATCGTCACCGCCCGCTCGGGCAGCTCGCGCGCGGTGCCCACGGCGGTGATCGTCGCCGCGTTCACCGCCTGCTCGGGTGTGAACTCGTACATCGCCCCGTCGCCCTTGCCCGAGACGACCTTGCAGCCGGGAGCGCCCGCGCGGCCGGTGTCGTACTGGACCACGACGTATCCGGCGACCGCGGACAGGACCGCGAAGCCCGCACTCCAGCGGAGAAAACGGCCACGGCGTGTGCGCTTGGAAGGAAGTGACGGCTCTGACACGCGTACAAGGTACTGGAGAGTACGGTTCCTCGTGCGCCAGGTGCGGACAGTGGCCGGGACGCCCGGCGCGCTAGGGTCGACGGCATGGCCGACACCCCGCTTGACCTCACGCTGGACGCCGCGCGCCTGACCGCGCGGCTCGTCGACTTCCCCTCCGTCAGCGGCACCGAGAAGCCGCTCGCGGACGCGATCGAGGACGCGCTGCGCGCCCTGCCGCACCTCACCGTCGACCGTTACGGCAACAACGTGGTGGCCCGGACGCGGCTGGGGCGCCCGGAGCGGGTGATCCTCGCCGGCCACATCGACACGGTCCCGATCGCGGACAACGTCCCCTCCCGGCTCGACGGCGACGGCGTGCTGTGGGGCTGCGGCACCTGCGACATGAAGTCCGGCGTGGCCGTCCAGCTGCGCATCGCGGCCACGGTCCCCACGCCCAACCGCGACCTGACCTTCGTCTTCTACGACAACGAGGAGGTCGCCGCCGACCTCAACGGCCTGAAGCACATGGCCGAGGCGCACCCCGACTGGCTGGAGGGCGACTTCGCGGTGCTCCTCGAACCCTCCGACGGACAGGTGGAGGGCGGCTGCCAGGGCACCCTGCGGGTACTGCTGAGGACCACCGGCGAACGCGCCCACTCCGCGCGGAGCTGGATGGGCTCCAACGCGATCCACGCCGCCGCCCCGATCCTCGCCCGCCTGGCCGCCTACGAACCCCGCTACCCGGTGATCGACGGACTGGAGTACCGCGAGGGCCTGAACGCGGTCGGCATCTCCGGGGGAGTGGCCGGCAACGTCATCCCCGACGAGTGCGTCGTCACCGTGAACTTCCGCTACGCCCCCGACCGCAGCGAGGAGGAGGCCCTCGCCCATGTCCGCGAGGTCTTCGCGGACTGCGGGGTGACGGACTTCGTCGTCGACGACCACAGCGGCGCGGCACTGCCCGGCCTGTCCCACCCGGCCGCGGCCGCCTTCATCGAGGCGGTGGGGGGCACCCCGCAGCCCAAGTACGGCTGGACGGACGTCTCCCGCTTCTCGGCACTGGGCATCCCGGCGGTCAACTACGGTCCCGGCAACCCCCACCTGGCGCACAAGCGGGACGAGCGCGTGGACACCGCGAAGATCCTCGCGGGGGAGGAGCGGCTGCGGTCCTGGCTGACGGCGTGACGCGGACCGGGTTTGCGCCGCTGTGTTCCGGACATGCTCAGGTCCCTCGTACGTAACCCCTGTGGATCTACGCTGAGGCGGAACGACCGGCACGACGGAGGGAGCGCACATGGCTACCGGCAACCCCGAGGGGAAGCAGCAGCCGCCGGAGGAGAAGCGCCTGGGGCCGGTCCTCCGCCGGCGGGACCAGGTGCAGGCGAGCACCACCGACCAGCGGCTGCTGGACGAGCGGGCGCCCACGGACTGGGTCCACACCGACCCCTGGCGGGTGCTGCGCATCCAGTCGGAGTTCATCGAGGGCTTCGGCACGCTCGCCGAACTCCCGCCCGCCATCAGCGTCTTCGGCTCGGCGCGCACACCGGTGGACTCGGCGGAGTACGAGGCGGGCGTCCGGCTGGGCCGGGGCCTGGTCGACGCGGGCTTCGCGGTGATCACCGGCGGCGGTCCGGGGGCCATGGAGGCCGCCAACAAGGGCGCGTGCGACGCGAAGGGCGTCTCGGTCGGCCTGGGCATCGAACTGCCCTTCGAACAGGGGCTCAACCCCTACGTCGACATCGGCCTGAACTTCCGGTACTTCTTCGTCCGCAAGATGATGTTCGTCAAGTACGCCCAGGGCTTCGTGGTCCTGCCCGGCGGCCTGGGCACCCTGGACGAACTCTTCGAGGCCCTGACCCTGGTCCAGACCCAGAAGGTCACCCGCTTCCCCATCGTCCTGTTCGGCACCGACTACTGGGGCGGCCTGGTCGACTGGCTCCGCCACACGGTCATCGCCCAGGGCAAGGCGGCGGAGAAGGACCTGCTGCTGTTCCACGTCACGGACGACGTGGACGAGGCGGTGGCCCTGGTCTCGAAGGAGGCGGGCCGCTAGAGGTCTTTCAAAGGGCGCCTTTTCAACGCACCGAGCCGGGCGGCGGGTGGGCAAAGGCCGGGGGGCCGGGGGCGGAGCCCCCGGAGGACGGGAAGGGAAGGGGCGGCGGGGGCGAAAAAATCCCTACGCCAGCCCCCTCCGAGCAACAGCCGGCTCCCGCTCCCCGGCGATCGCCGACACCATGTCCAGCACCTGCCGGGTCTCGGCGACCTCGTGCACCCGGTACACCCGCGCCCCCAGCCACGCCGACACCGCCGTCGTCGCCAGCGTCCCCACCACCCGCTCCTTCACCGGCCGGTCCAGCGTCTCCCCCACGAAGTCCTTGTTGGACAGGGAGACGAGCACCGGCCACCCGGTGGAGACCATCTCCCCCAGCCGCCGGGTCGCCTCGAGACTGTGCCGCGTGTTCTTCCCGAAGTCGTGCCCCGGATCGATCATCACCGACTCCCGGGGCACCCCCAGCGACACCGCCCGCTCCGCCAGCCCCACGGTCACGTCGAGGATGTCGGCCATGACGTCGTCGTACGTCACCCGGTGCGGCCGGGTCCGCGGCTGCGCACCGCCCGCGTGGGTGCACACCAGCCCCGCCCCGTACCGCGCGGCGACCTCCGCGAGCCGCGGATCGACCCCGCCCCACGCGTCGTTCAGCACGTCCGCGCCCGCCTCGCACACGGCCTCGCCGACCTCGTGCCGCCAGGTGTCCACGCTGATCACGACGTCCGGGAAGCGCCGCCGCACCTCGGCGACGAAGCCGACCGTCCGCCGCACCTCCTCCTCGGCCGTGACCTCCTCGCCCGGCCCGGCCTTCACCCCGCCGATGTCGATGATCGCGGCGCCCTCCGCCACCGCCTGCTCCACCCGCGTCAGCGCCGGCTCGTCGTGGAACGTGGCGCCCTGGTCGTAGAAGGAGTCCGGGGTCCGGTTCACGATCGCCATGACGACCCGCTCGTGCGGTGCGAATTCCCGCCTGCCCAGCCTGAGCATCCCCTGTGACCTCTTCCTCTTCCTCGTGCGATCCCGTCCTCGCGCCGCCTCACGAACACCTGGCGGCCCGAGGGCCTGTCCTCCGGATCACCCCGGCCCGCTCACCGGTGTGTGCGAGGCTCTGTACCCCGGAGTCGGGTTGATCCGAAGGTCAGGCCCCGACTGTCAGACTCGCATGGCACGATCGGAGCCACACATCCGACTCCGAATCGCATCCGACTCATCCGACCGTGGGGGCCCCGGCGATGGTTATGTTCCTGTTCCTGGTCGTCGCGCTCGCCGTCGTGGTCGCCGCGGTGACCCTCGCCGTGGTGGGCGGCGGCGACAGCGCCCCGCTGCCCGAGGCGGCCCCCGAGCGCCTGCGGGACACCCTGCCGCCCGACCGGCCGGTCAGCCGCGCGGACGTGGACGGCCTGCGCTTCCCGCTCGCCGCCCGCGGCTACCGCATGGCCGACGTGGACGACGCCCTCGGCCGCCTCGGCGCGGAGCTCGCCGAGCGCGACGACCGGATCGCCGGCCTGGAGTCCGCGCTGGCCGGCGCCCGCGCCGCCGCGGCCCGCGTCTCCATGGACAAGCCGGCCCCGCACCACGAGGACGAGCAGCCGTGAGCGACGAAGCGGTCGTGAGCGGCGAGGCAGCCGCTCCCGTGGGCCCGGACGGCCTCCCGCGCTGCCCCTGGGCACTGTCCACCGCGGACTACGTGACGTACCACGACGAGGAGTGGGGCCGCCCGGTCCACGGCGACGACGCCCTCTTCGAGCGCCTCAGCCTGGAGGCGTTCCAGTCGGGCCTGTCCTGGATCACCATCCTGCGGCGCCGCCCCGGGTTCCGCGCCGCCTTCGCCGGCTTCAGGATCGCGAAGGTCGCGGAGTTCACCGACACCGACCGCGAGCGCCTGCTGGCCGACACGGGCATCATCCGCAACCGCGCCAAGATCGACGCGACGCTCGCCAACGCGCGCGAGCTGGCCGGATGGGCGCCCGGCGACCTGGACGCCCTGATCTGGTCCCACGCCCCCGACCCGGCCGGCCGTCCGGCACCGAAGACCCTCGCCGACGTCCCCGCGGTGACCCCGGAGTCGACGGCCCTGTCCAAGGCCCTGAAGAAACGGGGCCTGCGCTTCGTCGGCCCGACCACGGCGTACGCCCTGATGCAGGCCTGCGGTCTGGTCAACGACCACCTGGAGACGTGCGTGGCAAGAAAAAGCCCGTCCGGCGATTGAGGACGAGGCCCTTCGGGCCGACACGGGGGTCCGGGGGCGGAGCCCCTGGTAAAGGCCCGCCCCCTATAGGGGCGAGGGCTCACCGCCCCGAATACGTCGGCTTCTCCTTGTTCACGAACGCCCGCACCGCGATCGCGTGGTCCTCCGAGGAGCCCGCCCGGGTCTGGAGCTCGTCCTCCTTCTCCAGGGCCTCCTCCAACGAGTGGCTCAGCCCGTACGCCACGGACTCCTTCAGCGCCGCGTACGCCACCGTCGGCCCCTCGGCCAGCGCCCGTGCCACGTTCTCCGCCTCCGCGCGCAGCTCCGCCGCGGGGACCAGCCGGTTGGCGATGCCCAGCTCGTACGCCTCCTGCGCGGAGACGTTGCGCGGGAAGAGCAGCAGGTCGGTGGCGCGCCCGGGGCCGATCACACGCGGCAGCGTCCAGGAGATCCCGGAGTCCGCGGTCAACGCGACCCCGGCGAACGAGGTGTTGAACGCCGCCGTGTCCGCGACGATCCGGTAGTCCGCGGCCAGCGCGAAGCCGAAGCCGGCGCCCGCCGCGACCCCGTTCACCGCCGCGACCACCGGCTTCGCGGCCCCGGCGATCGCCTTCACGATCGGGTTGTAGTGCTCGCGCACCGTGCTCATCGTCTGCCCCGAACCGGTCTCCCGGTCCTCGGTCAGCAGCCCGATGTGTTCCTTGAGGTCCTGCCCGACGCAGAACGCCCGGTCCCCGGCCGCGGTCAGCAGCACGGCGCGTACGGCGTCGTCGTCCGCGGCGGACCGGACCGCGTCCCGGAGGGCGACCTTCGCCGCGACGTTCAGCGCGTTCATCGCCTCCGGGCGGTTGAGCGTGATCGTCGCGAGTCCGTCGCTCACCTCGTAGAGCACGGTGTCGGCCATGGCGTATCCCTCCGTGTGGCGGCTCGGGGCCTACCGGCCGGTAGGCGCCGTCTGCAGGACAGCATGACGGAGATCACCGGCCGTGGCGGGTGGCCGACGTGTGACCTGCGTCAAACAATCCCTGTCCGTTTCCGATCGGCGGATGTGTGCGCGGTGGCGCAGTATCGCAGTCACATCGCCGAATTGAGTGGTTTTGCTCGCGTGCGTTGCCCAAGCGATGCCGACCGATGTTGGTCATCGGGTCCCGCCATGCGGGATAATGACCTGGAAGCAATGTGTTCGATGCCGGTGGCGTGTGTCCTGCTTCAAGGACCGCAGGTGCCCTTCAGTGGGCCGTCGGCTCAGACGGTTTAGCCGGGTTTCAGGAAGGGGAACGAGCATGGCGGCCATGAAGCCGCGGACGGGTGATGGCCCGCTCGAGGTGACCAAGGAGGGGCGGGGCATCGTCATGCGCGTTCCGCTCGAAGGCGGCGGTCGGCTCGTCGTCGAGCTGACCCCGGACGAGGCCGACGCGCTCGGCGACGCCCTCAAGAAGGTCGTCGGCTGACGCGCAAGCGACCATACCCTTTCGGCCGCCCCGGCACCGCACGCGGTGCCGGGGCGGCTGTTTCGCGTACGGGCGGAAGGGCGCGCGGACCGGGTCCGCCGGTCACCGCTTGACGGCGCAGAGCAGCCCGTCCCCCACCGGCAGCAGTGACGACACCAGTTCCGTGCTCTCGCGCACGGTCCGCACCAGCTCCCGCAGGCGCAGCACCTCGGTCGGCTGCGGTCCGGAGTCCACCGTGCGTCCGTTCGCGAAGAGCCCTTCGAAGGCGACCAGCCCTCCCGGGCGCAGCAGACGCAACGATTCGGCGAGATAGTCCTGGTACTCGTGCCGGTCGCCGTCGCAGAAGACCAGGTCGTAACCGGCGTCCGCGAGACGGGGCAGGACGTCCAGCGCGCGGCCCGGGATGAAACGGGCCCTGTTCCCGGCGAAACCGGCGTCGCGGAACGCCTGGCGGGCGGACTGCTGGTGCTCCGGCTCCTGGTCGACCGTGGTCAGCACCCCGTCCGGCCGCATCCCGTGCAGCAGGTGGATCCCGGAGACTCCGCAGCCGGTGCCGATCTCCGCGACCGCCTTGGCGTCCACGCTGGCGGCCAGCAGCCGCAGCGCCGCGCCCGTGCCGGGCGACACCGAGCGCAGCCCCGCGTCACGGGCCCGGTCACGGGCCCGGTGCAGCGCTTCGTCCTCGGCGACATAGGCGTCGGAGAACGCCCAGCTCGTCTGCCGGTTGGCGGTAATGACCCTCTCCTGTCCCCGTGGAAGCCTCGGCGTGACTGTATCCGTTGGCGTCGGGAACCCGCAGATGGGACCGGTCGTTTGAAGGGGTGAGCAAGTGGCGTGTGCCGTGACGGGGGGCAGGCAGTGGACGAGGACGCCGAGCAAGTGCTGACGCAGCCGTACGAGCCGTGGCAGCCCAGATCAAATTCTCGTAAAACCGCTTATCCGGAGCTAACGGGCGAGGTGGCTATGGTAGGGGCTCCACTGGACACCACCAGAGCCGATAGGGGAGGTGCGGCTGCGCCTGTGGATCGCGCAGGAGTGCTGCGGCGCTTCCTCGGATCGGCGGGCAGGCCGAAATCCGTGAACAACACCGCTGCTGACCATCACCGCGCCGGCGACCCGGCCCAGACCGCGACTTTCTCCACCGACGCGGACGGGCAGGCGTGGACTCCGCCCACCTGGGAGGAGATCGTCAGCATGCACAGCGGCCGGGTCTACCGGCTCGCCTACCGCCTCACCGGCAACCAGCACGACGCCGAGGACCTCACCCAGGAGGTCTTCGTCCGCGTCTTCCGCTCCCTGTCGACGTACACGCCGGGCACCTTCGAGGGCTGGCTGCACCGCATCACCACCAACCTCTTCCTGGACATGGTCCGCCGCAAGCAGCGCATCCGTTTCGACGCGCTGGGCGAGGACGCGGCCGAGCGGCTGCCCAGCAAGGAGCCCACGCCGCAGCAGGTGTTCCACGACGCCCACTTCGACGCGGACGTCCAGCAGGCCCTCGACACCCTCGCCCCCGAGTTCCGCGCCGCCGTCGTCCTGTGCGACATCGAGGGGCTGTCGTACGAGGAGATCGCGGCCACCCTGGGCGTCAAGCTCGGCACCGTCCGGTCCCGGATCCACCGCGGCCGTTCCCAGCTGCGCAAGGCCCTCGCGCACCGCTCGCCCAAGGCGCGCGCGGAGCACCGCTCCTTCGTGCCGCGTGTTCCCGCACTGGGAGGAGGGGGCGCGAGCGCGTGAGCGGTTCACGGCCGAAGTCTGCCGAGGGACACCTCGCAGAGCAGCACCTGGGAGACCGGCTTTCCGCCCTGGTGGACGGAGAGCTCGGTCATGACGCGCGTGAGCGCGTACTGGCGCACGTCGCCACCTGCGCGAAGTGCAAGGCGGAGGTGGACGCGCAGCGCCGTCTGAAGAACGTGTTCGCGCAGGCGGCGCCCCCACCGCCCTCCGAGAGCTTCCTGGCCCGCCTCCAGGGGCTGCCGGCCGGGGGCGACCTCGGCGACGGCGGCTCGCCGCTGGGCGGCGGAGGGCTGCCGGGCGGTACGCCGGGGCGGTTCGGCGGGGACTCCGGGGTCTTCGGGACCAGGCGGGGCGAGCGCTTCGAGTTCGCCTACGAGCCCGTCCGGCGGCACGGGGCCGCGCTGCCGGCCGCCGCGGACGGCCGGGGCTTCGCCGTCCACGACGTCAGCCGCCACGAGAGCGACCGGCCGTCCTCCCGCGGGCTGCGGTTCGCGTTCGTCGCCGCCGGGGCGGTGTCGCTGGCTGCGATCGCGCTCGGCGGGGTCACCGCCACGGGCACACCCACCGAAACGGAGGTGCGCGGCGCGGGCAAGGGCAGCAACGTCACGCCGATGCGCACGCAGGGCACGGGCGCGGCGGTGCCCGAGTCCCAGCGGCGCCGCGGCGTGGGTCCGCTGCTGGGCCAGTCGACGGGCCGGAGCGCGCCCGCGGACACCCCGGTCGCCCCGACCGCGGTCTCCGCGCCGCTGCTGCCCGGCATCCCGGCGCCGACGGAGCACCGTCCCGTGCCGGGCACGCCGATGACGGGCGGTGCGACGGCGATGTCCCCGCTGATACGACCGCTCACCTCGACCCCGCCGCTCACCCTGACCACGTGGGCCGTCTCCGCCGGGCTCAGGGACCCCGGCCTCCTCACCGCGGGTACGACACCGGCTCCCACGCCCACGTCCCGCTGAACCGTTCGGTGCGCGAGGGCGCGCGACCTGGTTGAATCCAGGGGCGCGCCCAGGCCCAGCCGGGTGCCGAGCCTGTAGTTTCGCGGCCACCGCTGTCGTGCGGTGCCGTGTCCAGCCGTGGGGAGAGCATGAACGAGGGGAAGCCGGGCCCATCGGGGGAGGAGCCGACCACGCGTCCCGAGGGACACGACGGCGACTTCGAACTGGCCCGCCCGCACCGCGGGCCGGCCGCCGCCGGCGACGGCCACGAGGGCGACTACGAACTGGACCGCCCCCTGCGGCCCGAGGGCTCCGAGGACCGGCCCCTCGAGCCCGCTCCCGGCGCCCCGGACCCTGTGGCCTCCGCCACACCGCCCGGCGCCTCCGCCGCCGGGACCGACATCCCCGACGAGCCCGCCCGGGACACGCCCCCGTCCGCCCCGGCCCCCGGCGCGTCCGACACCCCTGCCGGGGAGACGCCCCCGTCCGTCCCGGCCCCCGGCCCCTCCCTCGTGAAGGCCGACGCCCCCGCCGGGGCCGTGTCTCCGTCGGCCCCGGTCCCTGGCGCGTCCGACGCCTCCGCCGAGGACATGCCCCCGTCCGTCCCGGCCCCCGGCCCCTCCCTCGTGAAGGCCGACGCCTCTGCCGGGCCCCTGCCCCCGTCCACCCCGGCCCCCGGCGTGTCCGACGCCTCCGCCGGGGACGCGCCCCCGGCCGTTCCCGCACCCGCGGTCTCCGGCCCGCCGCCGGTGGCTTTCGGGCCCTCCGCCCCCGAGCAGCGGACGCCCCTGCACGACCCCGATCCCTACAGCACCCCGCCGTACGGCGAACCGGGCCCCTGGGCGCCCGCCCCGCCCGTACAGCACCCGGCGACGACACCCGCGCACGGCATGACGCTCGCGGCGCCTCCCACGTCCCCGGACCCGACGCCCCACACCGGTCCCGTACCGCAGGGCGCACCCCCGGCGCCTCCCTCGGTCCCGGGCGCGGCACCGCACGGCGCCCCCGCAGTGCCCGTCATCCCCGCGCAAGCGCACCCGGACAGCCAGGTGCCCCCGGCCCAGGACGCCCCGGCCGCCGACCCCTGGGGGCGTTACGACCCCTGGGCGGCGGCCGCCGCCGCGCCGCTGCAGCAGGCCGGGCCCACCGTGGTCAGCGAGAAGCAGAAGCGCCGGCGGGCGCGGCGGGCGCTCATCGGGGCCGCGCTGGTGCTCGCGCTCGTCTCCGGCGGCATCGGCGGGATCATCGGCACGTATCTGGAGCGCAACGGCGGCGTGGGCACCGTGGAGCTGCCGCAGGCCGGGAAGGAGGATGCCGCACGCGACCCCGGCAGCGTCGCCGGAATCGCCGCACAGGCCCTGCCCAGCGTCGTCACCCTGCACGTCAGCGGCTCCGGCGAGGCCGGCACCGGCACCGGCACCGGCTTCGTGCTCGACGGGCGCGGTCACATCCTCACCAACGACCACGTCGTCCAGCCCGCGGGGGACGACGGCGAGATCACCGTCACCTTCCACAGCGGTGACACCGCCGAGGCCACCGTCGTGGGCCGGGACAGCGGCTACGACCTCGCCGTCGTGAAGGTGAAGGGCGTCAGCGGACTCACCCCCCTGCCGCTGGGCAACTCCGACAACGTGCGGGTCGGCGACCCCGTCGTCGCCATCGGCGCCCCCTTCGACCTGGCCGGCACCGTCACCTCCGGCATCATCAGCGCCCGCGAGCGGCCCATCACCGCCGGCGGCGAGGAGGGCGACGGCAGCGACGTGTCGTACGTCGACGCCCTGCAGACCGACGCGCCGATCAACCCCGGCAACTCCGGCGGCCCCCTGCTCGACGCCAGGGCCCGGGTGATCGGCATCAACTCGGCCATCCGCTCCGCCGGCGGCGGCGCCGACCCGGACGCCGGTCAGGCAGGCTCCATAGGACTCGGCTTCGCCATCCCCATCAACCAGGGCAAGCGCGTCGCCGAGGAGCTGATCAACACCGGGAAGGCCACCCACCCGGTGATCGGCATCACCCTCGACATGCAGTACGGCGGCGACGGCGCCCGCGTCGCGGAGAAGGGCGGCGACGGCGGACCCCCGGTCAGCACCGGCGGCCCCGGCGCCCAGGCCGGGATCAAGGCCGGTGACGTCATCACCGAGGTCGACGGCCGGCGCGTCCACTCCGGTGAGGAACTCATCATCAGGACCCGTGCCCACCGCCCCGGCGACCGCCTCGAACTCACCCTGGAGCGGGACGGCGAGGAGCGGACGGTCACCCTGACGCTCGGTTCCTCGGCGGGTGACTGAGGCGGATGAGCCCCGGGACGGTACCGGACGCACGGGGTGGCCGGGTACCGTGGACCCGGCCCGGACCACGGAAGACCGCAGGCCGCCCCGGGGACCGAGGACCGAAGGCATCGCGAGGAGCTTCAGGTGTTCAATGACATAGGACCGCTCGAGCTGGTGACGCTGATCGTCCTCGCCGTGCTCGTCTTCGGTCCGGACAAGCTCCCCAAGGTCATCCAGGACGTGACGCGCACGATCCGGAAGATCCGGGACTTCTCGGAGAGCGCCAAGCAGGACATCCGGCAGGAACTCGGCCCGGAGTTCAAGGACTTCGAGTTCGAGGACCTCAACCCCAAGACGTTCATCCGCAAGCAGCTGGACAACGACGACCTGGGGCTCAAGGAGATCCGTAACGGCTTCGACCTGAAGAAGGAGATGGCCGAGGTCGCGGACGCCGTCCACGGCCGCGACACCGACTCCCCGTCCTCCGCCCCGTCCGCCTCCGGTGGCCGTGTGGACATGACCAAGAAGCCCGAGACGCCGGCGGCAGACGACCGCCCGCCCTTCGACGCGGACGCCACCTGAGCCGTCCGGCGCCGGGGCGTACACCCCCGCGTACGTGATGTGTCTCATACTCCACCCGGGCCCCGCACGGCCTGATCAGGGCGTCCGCACGGCCCACGCGCCGGGCGGTTTCCCAGCCTCCGACGTCAAGGTGGTTATGCTGCCGAGTTGTTGTGCGGAACGGACGAGTACGCCCGAAGGGGGGCGGGCCGCCCGGTCCGACGAGAGCGAGGAGGCGTCCGGCCACATGGAGACGACGAGTTCGGCAGTCGCGCAGGCGCCGGCCGCGGAGGGCGGAGAACCCGTTCCCTCCGCCCGGCGCAGTGTCGACGGCTATCTGCGTGCGCCCTTCCCCTGGTACGGCCTCGACGAGGCCTTCACGGGGCGGCGCTGGCTGATGCAGGTCGGACTGGCGGCCGACGGGGCCGTCGAGCACGGATCGGTCGGGCACGGCGACGAGCCCTCGGTGCGCAGCGAGTACACGGCCGGGACCGACCAGGAGGCCAAGGAGAGGTTCGCGGTCGTGGTGACCGTGGCCGCCAACCCGGTGCGCCGCAGCGCCGACGGCACCGGTCTGCTGGAGGCCACCTCGGTCTCCTCCGCCGCCTGGCTCGCCGGGGTGGGGCTGCTGTCCTTCACCTGGCCCGGCCAGATGGACCACTCCCTGCGCGACGACTGGCTGGACCAGCAGACGGAGACCGCCTGGGTCCTCGCGGACGACCTGGAGAGCGAGGACTGGTCGACGCTGACGCTACCCGTGGACGGGACGCCGACGCCGTTCCACTACCGGGAGTCCGAGTTCGGCTGGGTGCTCGCGGGTTCCACGGCGGCGGGCGTGCACGTGGGGGCGTACGGCAGGGGGATGAGCGCGTACGGCCTCGGCTTCGCCGTGGTCAAGGACATCACCGCGTACGACGCCTGAGCGGGTCCGTACACGGAAGGGCGCCGTCCGGCAGCGGACGGCGCCCTCGTGCGTGAGAGACCTCAGAACTTGTTGCGCGGGGTGATCCCCAGGGACATGCCCGACAGCCCCCGCTGCCGCCCGCCCAGCTTGCCGGCGATCGAGCGGAGCGCCGAGCCCGCCGGGGAGTCGGGGTCGGACAGCACCACGGGCTTGCCCTCGTCGCCGCCCTCGCGCAGCCGGACGTCGATCGGGATGGCGCCGAGCACCGGCACGGTCGCCCCGGTCGTCCGGGTCAGGCCGTCGGCGACGGTCTGGCCGCCGCCCGTGCCGAAGACGTCGACCATCTCGCCGCAGTGCGGGCAGGGCAGCCCGGACATGTTCTCGACCACGCCGACGATCTTCTGGTGCGTCTGCACGGCGATGGAGCCCGCCCGCTCGGCCACCTCGGCCGCCGCCTGCTGGGGCGTGGTGACGACGAGGATCTCCGCGTTCGGCACGAGCTGGGCCACGGAGATCGCGATGTCACCGGTGCCGGGCGGCAGATCGAGCAGCAGCACGTCCAGGTCGCCCCAGTACACGTCCGCCAGGAACTGCTGGAGCGCGCGGTGCAGCATCGGACCGCGCCACACCACGGGCGCGTTGCCCGGGGTGAACATGCCGATGGAGATCACCTTCACGCCGTTCGCCGACGGCGGCATGATCATGTTCTCGACCTGGGTGGGACGCCCGTCGGCGCCCAGCATGCGCGGCACCGAGTGGCCGTAGATGTCGGCGTCCACGACACCGACCTTCAGCCCGTCGGCCGCCATCGCCGCCGCCAGGTTCACCGTCACCGAGGACTTGCCGACGCCGCCCTTGCCGGACGCGACCGCGTAGACCCGGGTCAGGCTGCCCGGCTTGGCGAAGGGCACCTCGCGCTCGGTCTGGCCGCCGCGCAGGGCGCTCGCCAGCTCCTTGCGCTGCTCGTCGCTCATGACGTCCAGCGTCACGTCGACCTGGGTGACCCCCTCGACCCGGGAGACCGCGTCCGTCACACGCTGCGTGATCGTGTCCCGCATGGGGCAGCCGGAGACCGTCAGGTACACGGTGACCGCGACCGCCCCGTCCGCCCCGATCTCCACCGATTTGACCATGCCGAGTTCGGTGATGGGCCGGTTGATCTCGGGGTCGTTCACCGTCGCCAGTGCCTCGCGCACCGCGTCTTCCGTAGCCATACGGACGATGGTACGGCGCCGGGTACACCCGCCGGTAAGGACGTCAGCGGTCGTCTGCGTCACGTCCCGGCGGGTGTTCCGCCCGCATCGCCGGGAAAGTGCCCTGATGGTCCTTGTGGCCGTTCTGCCGTCCCTCCAGTTCCTTGACCATGTCCTGGAGCTCCGAGCGGATCCAGTCCCGCGTGGCCACCTCCCCGAGTCCGATCCGCAGGGCGGCGATCTCCCGGGTCAGGTACTCGGTGTCCGCGATCGACCGCTCGTTCTGCTTGCGGTCCTGCTCCAGGTTGACCCGGTCCCGGTCGTCCTGCCTGTTCTGCGCGAGCAGGATCAGCGGGGCGGCGTAGGAGGCCTGCAGGGACAGCATCAGGGTCAGGAAGATGAACGGGTACTCGTCGAAGCGCAGCTCCTTCGGCGCGGACACGTTCCACACCACCCACAGGACGATGACGAACGTCATCCAGACGATGAACCGCCCGGTGCCCAGGAACCGCGCGACGCTCTCCGAGAGCCGCCCGAAGGCCTCCGGGTCCCACTCGGGCAGGAAGCGGCGCCTGGGAGGGCGCGGCTGGTCCAGACGGGGCGTACGCGGCCGTCCGGCGGCCGTGGCGCCCGCCGGCACGCGCTCGCGCACGCCGTCGCGCTCAGGAGCCATCGGTCACCACCCCCTCGTCCTCGTTCTCGTCGAGGTGGAACTCGGTCTCCCGCCAGTCGTCGGGCAGCATGTGGTCCAGTACGTCGTCCACCGTCACCGCGCCCAGCAGCGACCCCGCCTCGTCGACCACCGGCGCCGCCACCATGTCGTACGTGGCGAAGAACCCGGCGACCACGGGCAGCGCCGCGTCCGGGTCCAGGGGCTGGAGGTCGTCGTCCAGGATCGAGCCGACCAGCGTGTACGGGGGGTCGCGCAGCAGGCGCTGGAAGTGGACCGTGCCCAGGTACTTGCCGGTGGGCGTCTCCTCGGGCGGGCGGCAGACGTAGATCTGCGCGGCGTGCGCGGGGGAGAGGTCCGGCTCGCGGATCCGGGCGAGGGCGTCCGCGACGGTCGCGTCGGGCCGCAGTACGATCGGCTCGGTCGTCATCAGACCGCCCGCCGTGTGCTCCTCGTACGCCATCAGGCGCCGCATGTCGGCCGCGTCGGAGGGCTGCATCAGGCTCAGCAGCCGCTCCTTGTCCGCCTCGGGCAGCTCGCCCAGCAGGTCGGCCGCGTCGTCGGGGTCCATGGCCTCCAGGACGTCGGCGGCGCGCTCCTCCTTCAGCTTGCCGAGGATCTCGATCTGGTCGTCCTCGGGCAGCTCCTCCAGGACGTCGGCGAGCCGGTCGTCGTCGAGGGCGGCGGCCACCTCCGCGCGCCGTTTGGGGGAGAGGTGGTGCAGGACGTTGGCGAGGTCGGCGGGGCGGAGCTGTTCGAAGGTGGCGAGCAGGTTCTCGGCGCCCTGCCCCTGCTCCTCCAGGGAGAACCCGGTGACCGCGGACCACTCGACGGTCAGCGCCTCGCCCTTGCCGCGCCGGAACGCGCCGCCCTTCTTCCCCTTGCGCACGAAGACCCGGTCGATCTCCCACTCGCGGCGGGCCGGGAGCTGATGCACCGACAGGTCCAGGACGGTGACCTCCTCGCCGCCCTCCACGAGCGTCACCCGCCGGTCGAGCAGTTCACCGAAGACGAGCCGCTCGGTGGGCCGCTGCTCGAAGCGCCGGACGTTGAGCACCCCGGTCGTGATGACCTGGCCGGACTGCACGGCGGTCACCCGGGTCATGGGCAGGAAGATACGACGGCGGGTGGAGAGCTCGACCACCAGGCCGAGCAGCCGCGGCGGACGCCGGCCCGGCCGCAGGATGACGACCAGGTCGCGCACGCGCCCCACCTGGTCGCCGGCCGGATCGAAGACGGCGACACCGGAGACGTGCGAGACGAAGAACCGGGGGGCGCCCCCTGCCATGGCCGCCACTCCTTTCCGCGCGGGGTCTTTCGTTGCCGTGTACTGCCTGCCGCGTCTGTTATCCGGATTGCCCGCTCGGGTGGGCTTCAGGCTAGCCCGTACCGATCATCCGTGCGCCGGCGACCGGTCCGGACGGACTGGCTCCGCCCCGTCCACCCGGCCCCGGTACCCTGCGGTACGCCGTTCAGGTCCCCCGTCAGAGAGGCAGCCCACCTGTGATTCCGATCTACCGGGGCCGTTCCCGCAGGGCCGTGCTGGCCGGCGCCGTGTGCGCGCTGCTCGTGACGGGGACGGTGCTCACGGGATGCTCCGAGGATCCGAATGAGGGCACCAACGGTGTCGGCAGACTGCCCGCCGACCAGATCCGGAGCAGAGCCCAGAAGGCCGCCGAGTCGGCCGGCACCGTACGGCTGCACGGCACCGTGGTCACCAGCGGACGCACGTACACGCTGGACATGCGGCTGAAGGAGGAGGGCGGCATCGGCTCGGTCACCACCGAGGGCGAGACGTTTCGCCTGCTGCGGGTCGACGACGAGCTGTACCTGAAGGCCGGTGCCGAGTTCTGGGGGCACGAGGACGGTGAGGCGGACGACGGCAAGGCGGACGCGGCGGCGGCCGGCAAGCTCGCCGAGAAGTATGTGAAGGTGCCGCAGGACGATCCGTCGTACAAGAAGTTCATCGGCTTCGCGGACAAGAATGTCCTCCTCGACGGTCTGCTGACCCTGCACGGCGAACTGGCCACGGACGGCCACCACGAGCAGTCGGGCGTCCGCACCATCCGCGTCACCGGCGACGAGGGGGCGGGCGGCACCCTGGACGTCTCCCTGGAGGGCAAGCCGTACCCGGTGCGCCTGGTGCGCGCCGGCAAGGCGGGCACCCTCACCTTCTCCTCCTGGGGCACCGACTTCGACCTGAAGGAACCGGCCAAGGACGAGACCCTCGACTACGGCAAGCAGCTCCCGACGTCCTGAGGAGCGCCGTCCGGGCCGGGCCCGCCCCGGGCGACGGCGCGCCCTCGTTGAGGGGGGCGCGTGCCGGGGCCCGCGCCCCCGGCCGGATCCGCACGGCACCCCTCAGGCCCGCCGCTTCCTGTTCTTGAGCAGCAGTCGGGGCAGTCCCGCCGGGACGGGGTGCCGGGTCGTCGCCGGTGTCGGCAGGGGGGACTCGGCCAGGGAGCCGTCGGGGAGCGGAGCCGTCGCCCCGGTCGGCTCCAGGCGCAGGACGCGGCACTCGCGGGCCCAGCGCCCGGTCATCGCCTCGCCGTCGGGCGCGTTGAGCCGCTTGCCCTTGAGGTCGGCGACCGCCGCCTCCCACTCCTCGGAGCCCGGCGGCAGTTCCACGACCGTCGCCGTCCAGGAGACCAGCCGGCCGCCCTTGTCCTTGCTGCGGACCGTCACCTCGACGGAGGCGCCGTCGGCCAGCCCCGGCAGCGGCTGCTCCCCGGGCCCGTCGCCGACCACGCACGCGGCACCCTCGTGCCACACGTGCCACAGCGCACGGGCCGCGGCGCCGGGTCCCTTGACCCAGACGAGGCCGGACTTCTTCGTGGCCTCCTCGATGAGGGCCCGGTCGAGCAGCGCACTTGTCATGGGCCCAGCCTATCCAGGCGCTCCCGGGGCGCTCAGAGCCAGCCGTTGCGCTTCAGGGTGCGGTGGATGCCCAGACAGATGGCCACCGTGACACTGAGGATCACCGGGTAGCCGTACCTCCAGTGGGTCTCCGGCATGTAGTCGAAGTTCATCCCGTACACCCCGCACACCATCGTCGGTACGGCGATGATCGCGGCCCACGAGGTGATCTTCCGCATGTCCTCGTTCTGCGCCACGGACGCCTGGGCGAGGTTGGCCTGGAGGATGGAGTTCAGCAGTTCGTCGAAGCCGATGACCTGCTCCTGCACCCGGGCCAGGTGGTCGGCCACGTCCCGGAAGTACTTCTGGATGTCCGGGTCGACCAGCCGCATCGGCCGCTCGCTCAGCAACTGCATCGGCCGCAGCAGCGGCGACACGGCCCGCTTGAACTCCAGGACCTCACGCTTGAGTTGGTAGATCCGCCCGGCGTCGGTGCCGCGCGGGGAGCCCTTGCGGCCCGGCGAGAACACCTCCGTCTCGACCTCGTCGATGTCGTCCTGCACCGCGTCGGCCACCGCGATGTAGCCGTCCACCACATGGTCGGCGATGGCGTGCAGCACCGCCGAGGGGCCCTTGGCCAGCAGTTCGGGGTCGTCCTGGAGGCGGTGCCTGAGGGCCCGCAGGGAGCCCTGCCCGCCGTGCCGGACGGTGATGAGGAAGTCCCGGCCGGTGAAGCACATCACCTCACCGGTCTCGACGACCTCGTTGCTGGCGGAGAGTTCGTCGTGGTCGACGTAGTGGACGGTCTTGAAGACCGTGAACAGGGAGTCGTCGTAGCGCTCCAGCTTGGGCCGCTGATGGGCCTGGACGGCGTCCTCCACGGCCAGCGGGTGCAGGCCGAACTCCCGCGCGATCCCGGCGAATTCGGCCTCGTTCGGCTCGTGCAGACCGATCCACACGAAGCCTCCGTCGCGGCGCACCAGCCGCATCGCCTCGTGCGGGGTGAGCGGGCCGTTCTCGGCCGGCAGGCGGCGGCCGTCGCGGTAGACGGCGCAGTCGACGACGGCGGTGGTCGTCGCGGGGTCGCGGGTGGTGTCGTACGGGCCGCTCTCCTTGCGCAGCGGGACACGGGAGGAGGGACGGACCACGGCGCGCAGGTCGCGGATCATCGACATGGCGGGCTCCTTCGCGGGCGGGCAACGAAAGGCGCCGGAACGACGGGTGGAACAACCCGGAATGAGGACGTCCTGGACTGCGGATGTTTGGCGCGTCCACAAAGCGGGGAGCACCGCACCGTCGCGGTGGCGGGCTTCGTCGCTGATACAGCTACTGGGGCAGATCAGGCGGAACGAAACAAAGTGCTCTTCCGATGAAGACGCGCGAACGAAAGGCGGGAGCCAGACAGGAGCAGCTACATCAGAGGGCGGAAGAGCGGGTGCTACTGCACGGTCGACTTCGGTCCATGCCAGCCCCACCTCCTCCGGCCGGTCCCTCGTAAGGGACGATTTACAATCCCCTCGGGGATTCCTCCCTCTGGACGGGGAGTGTCACACAGGCGTTCGGGACGATCGGACGCTTCTGCGTGCTGCCCGAACCACCGGCCAAGCGTATCAGCCGACTGCCATGTCAAGGCTCTGCTTTGCCCGGTACTGACGAGTTCTATGCTCGCCGCATGGCTGATGTTCTTCCTCTGGTCGAGGCCCGGTTGCGTACGACGCTGGGCGAACCGGACGCCCGCGCGGCGGTCACCTTCCTGGGCACGGACCGCATCGAGGTGCTGCGCTTCCACGAGGGCGACCTCGTGCGCTACGCCACCCTCGGCATGTCCGCGCAGCCCATGACCGACCCCACGGCGGTGATCGCGGACCCGGTCAAGGGGCCGCGCGCCGAGCTGGTGCTGTCCGTCCGGGGCGGCGCGGCCGACACCGACAAGGTGCTCCGCCCGCTCGCCGTGCTCGCCGCGTCCCCGCAGGTCGAGGGCGTGGTCGTGGCCCCGGGCGCCTCGCTGGACGTGGGTGAACCGCTGTGGCCCGGTGCCCCGTTCACCTCGGTACTGGTCGCCGAGCCGGGCGGACTGGTGGAGGACCTGGAGCTCGACGAGCCCCTGGACCCCGTACGGTTCCTGCCGCTGCTGCCGATGACCCCGAACGAGGCCGCCTGGAAGCGGGTGCACGGCGCCCAGGCCCTCCAGGAACGCTGGCTGAACCAGGGAACGGACCTGCGGGATCCGTCCCGCGGGTCCGTGCCGCTGGAGTGAGTGAGGTCACCAACACGCTCCGGGTTCCGGTCAGTTGGCGAAGACGGTGACGCCGTCCTCGGCGGCGTGGCGCGGCTGGAGCTCCTCGGTCTCGTGGACGAGCGCCCGGCGCCGTACGACGACCACCAGCGCGCCCAGCACCGCCGTGACCGCCGCGACCACGAACGGGACGTGGACGTCGGTCCACTCCTCGATCTTCGGCGCGAAGAAGGGCGCGGCGGCCGCCGCGAACCAGCGCACGAAGTTGTAGCCGGCGCTCGCCACCGGCCGGGGCGCGTCCGACACCCCGAGCGCCAGCTCGGTGTAGACCGTGTTGTTCACGCCGATGAGGGCGCCGGACAGGACGGTGCAGACGACGGCGGTGGTGTGGTCGCCGTAGCCGAGGACGAGCACGTCCGCCGCGAGCAGCAGCAGCGAGCCGCCCAGCACCTTCAGCGAGCCGAACCGCTTCTGCAGCCGGGGTGCCACGAGCACCGAGAAGACGGCGAGCAGCACGCCCCAGGCGAAGAACACCGCGCCCGACCGGTACGGGGACATGTCCAGCACGAACGGCGTGAAGGCCAGCACGGTGAAGAACGTGTAGTTGTAGAAGAACGCCGAGACCGCCGCGGACGCCAGTCCGCCGTGCCCGAGCGCCCTGAGCGGGTCGAGCAGCGAGGTCCTGCGGGCCGGCTTCGGCTGTTCCCTCAGGAACACCGCGATGCACAGGAAGCCGACCGCCATCAGAACGGCCGTACCGAAGAACGGGTAGCGCCAGCTCGCGTCGCCGAGCAGCGCGCCCACCAGCGGCCCGCAGGCCATGCCGAGGCCGAGGGCGGACTCGTACAGCAGGATGGCCGCCGCGCTGCCGCCCGCCGCCGCGCCGACGATGACCGCGAGGGCCGTGGAGACGAACAGCGCGTTGCCGAGGCCCCAGCCCGCCCGGAAGCCGACCAGCTCGCCGACCGATCCCGAGGTGCCGGACAGTCCGGCGAAGACCACGACGAGCGCGAGTCCGAGCAGCAGGGTCTTCCGCCCGCCGACGCGGCTGGAGACGAAGCCGGTCACCAGCATCGCGAGCGCGGTGATGAGGAAGTACGAGGTGAAGAGCAGGGAGACCTGCCCGGCGGTGGCGTCGAGGCCCTTGGCGATGGAGGGCAGGATCGGGTCGACGAGCCCGATCCCCATGAAGGCGACGACGGACGCGCCGGCCGTCGCCCACACGGACTTCGGCTGGCGGAGGATGCCGCCCGATCCCGTGTCGAAGGGGTCGTTGGGGTCGTCCATGGGTGCTCCAATCCCGGACAGAGAGCTGTGATTGGGTCGTACACACAATAGCTTAGCTAAGCTAATTAATGCAATCTACATCTAGTTCCTCACGTGGCCGGTTCCGCCCGGACGGGTGATCGTCCTTGACGTGGCGCGGCCGGGGTAGGACCGTGGGGCCCTATGAGGGGCGAACCCAGTTGCCCGAAGTGTGGTGGCCGGGTCAGGGCTCCCGGCCTCTTCTCGGATGCCTGGCAGTGCGCTGCACACGGCACCGTGCACCCGATGCAGCCCGTGATACCGCCGAGCGTCGAGGCCCTCGAAGTCGCCGTGCGCCGCGCGAAGGTGCCGGTGTGGATGCCGTGGCCGCTGCCGGTGGGCTGGCTGTTCACGGGTGTGGCCAGCGCGGGCGACGATCGCAGCGGGGGCCGGGCGACCGCCGTCGCGTGCACCGGGCCGGGGCCACTCGGCGGCATGGGCGAGCTCATCCTGGTCGCCGAGGAGCTCGGCGTGGGCCTCGGCGCGCGGTACGCGGGCGTCGACGGCCCGGACCCGGGGCCGTACATGAACGTCGAGAAGCCGCCCCAGGCCAAGGTGCTGGCCGCCGGCCGCCCGACCCCGCTCTGGCACGTCGCCAAGACGCCGGACGACCGCGCCGTCTTCGCGGGCGAGGCGCTCGGGATGTGGCTGTGGGCGGTGGTGTGGCCGGAACAGTCCGGGCTGCTGATGTACGACGAACTGGTCCTCGCCGACCTGCGGGACGCGGGGGCCGAGGTGGAGCTGATGCCCTGCGGGGCGCTGTCACCGCGCCTGCTGGAGACGTAGGCGTCCGGAGGCGTGGATGCCTGGAGGCGTGACGCCTGGAGGTGCGGACGCCTGGAGGCGTGACACCTGGAGGTGCGGACGCCTGGAGGCATGGGCGCCGCACAGCGGGCTGGTAGGGGGCGCACAGCGGGTTCGGGTGTGACAGGGGACGTGTGAAAATCCGGTTATCCTGGAGCGTCCCCGTCCGTCCGTCACCGCTTGGAGTCATGCGTCGTGCGTATCGATCTGCACACCCACTCCACCGCGTCCGACGGTACGGACACGCCGGCCGAGCTGGTCCGCAAGGCGGCCGCCGCCGGTCTCGACGTCATCGCGCTGACCGACCATGACACCACCCGCGGGCACGCCGAGGCGCTCTCCGCGCTCCCGGCGGGACTCACCGTGGTCCCCGGAGCGGAACTCTCCTGCCGGCTCGACGGCGTCAGCATGCACATGCTGGCCTACCTCTTCGACCCCGAGGAGCCCGCGCTGCTCGCCGAGCGCGAGCTGGTCCGGGACGACCGGGTGCCGCGGGCCCAGGGCATGATCGCCAAGCTGAACGCGCTGGGCGTGCCGGTCACCTGGGAGCAGGTGGCGCGGATCGCCGGTGACGGCTCGGTGGGCCGTCCGCACGTGGCCAGCGCGCTCGTCGAGCTGGGCGTCGTACCCACCGTGAACGACGCGTTCACCCGGGAGTGGCTGGCCGACGGCGGCCGGGCCCACATGGAGAAGCACGAGACCGACCCCTTCGAGGCCCTGCGGCTGGTCAAGAACGCGGGCGGGGTCGCCGTCTTCGCGCACCCCGCCGCGAGCAAGCGGGGCAGGACCGTGCCGGAGTCCGCGATCGCCGAGCTGGCCGAGGCCGGCCTCGACGGCATCGAGGTCGACCACATGGACCACGACCCGGAGACCCGGGCGCGGCTGCGCGGCCTCGCGAAGGAACTGGGGCTCCTGGTGACCGGCTCCAGCGACTACCACGGCAGCCGGAAGACCTGCGTCCTCGGCGAGTTCATGACGGACCCCGAGGTGTACGGCGAGATCACGCGGCGCGCGACCGGGGCGTTCCCGGTGCCGGGGACCGGCGGAGTCTGAGGCTTCCCCTTTCCTCCCCGCACCTTTTCCTCCCCGCACCTTTTTTCACCTGTTCCCCAGCAAGGCTGTCATGCTCGACGTCGCCGTCTTCGGCTCTCTCTTCCTGACCCTTTTCGTCATCATGGATCCCCCTGGGATCACCCCGATCTTCCTCGCCCTGACCGCCGGCCGGCCGGCCACGATGCAGAAGCGGATGGCCTTCCAGGCCGTCTGTGTGGCCGGTGGTGTGATCACCGTGTTCGGGCTGCTCGGCCACCAGATCCTCGCCTACCTGCACGTGTCGGTGCCCGCGCTGATGATCGCGGGCGGGCTGCTGCTCCTGCTGATCGCGCTGGACCTGCTCACCGGCAAGACCGACGAGCCCAAGCAGACCAAGGACGTCAACGTCGCGCTGGTCCCGCTGGGCATGCCGCTGCTGGCGGGGCCGGGTGCGATCGTGTCGGTCATCCTCGCCGTGCAGAAGGCCGACGGCGTGGGCGGTCAGGTCTCGGTGTGGTCGGCGATCCTCGCCATCCACGTCGTGCTGTGGCTGGTGATGCGGTACTCGCTGCTGATCATCCGGGTCATCAAGGACGGCGGCGTGGTGCTGGTGACGCGCCTGGCCGGCATGATGCTCTCCGCGATCGCCGTGCAGCAGATCATCAACGGCGTCACCCAGGTGATCCGGGGCGGTTGAACCCGGCACCGGACGCACGGAGCCCCCGTACCGATGGCGGTACGGGGGCTCCATGGCGTACGTCCTCGGGGCGCCGGCCCGTGCGGCCGGTCGGTGTCCCGCGTGCTGCGCGTTATGAGGCCGGGGTGTCGGCCGGGCGGATCCACAGGCGCTGCCCGATGGCGGCGGCCTGCTGAACGATGCGGTTGACGGAGGCGGCGTCCACGACGGTGGTGTCCACGGGCGTGCCGTCGACGTCGTCGAGTCGCATGATTTCGAAGCGCAAGGGGCTTCTCCCTTCGTCTGGTCATCCTCCTGGAGGAGAACTACTCGGTGAGGCGGCGCACGGACCGGTCGGGGCCGTGTTCCATGACGGGTTCAACGAGATGCGTGAGGCAAACATTCCCTACGCTAAGGAAATTTTTCGATCGACTAAATACTGACCGGTAAGGGTTTCGAAGGAGACCGACCGGGACCGGTTGTGTTCGTAGCGTGACCACCGGGACAATGGAGATGATGAACGAAGACCTCGCGGCTCTGCACGCCCGTATCGACCGCACCAACGAGCTGCTCCATCGCATGCTCGCCGAGGTGGCGAAGACACCCTCGACCCATGCCATCTTCGTCGACGCGGGCTACCTGTACGCCGCCGCGGGGCGGCTCGTGGCCGGGACGGAGGACCGCCGGGCCTTCGACCTCGAAGCCGAGGGACTCATCGACGCGCTCATCGACCGCGCCCGCACCATCTTCGCGGACAGCAGGCTGCTGCGGGTCTACTGGTACGACGGGGCCAGGCGCCGCATCCACACCGCCGAGCAGCAGTCCATCGCCGAACTCCCGGACGTCAAGGTCCGCCTCGGCAACCTCAACGCCAACAACCAGCAGAAGGGCGTCGACTCCCTGATCCGCAGCGACCTGGAGTCACTGGCCCGGCACCGTGCCATCAGCGACGCGGCCCTGCTCGGCGGCGACGAGGACCTCGTCTCGGCGGTCGAGGCGGCCCAGGGGTACGGCGCCCGGGTCCACCTCTGGGGCATCGAGGCGCCCGAGGGCCGCAACCAGGCCGAGCCGCTGCTCTGGGAGGTCGACAGCCAGCGCACGCTCGACCTGGACTTCTTCAAGCCGTACGTCTCCCGGCGCACGGCGGCGGCGTACGAACCCGCGACGGGCCGGCCCGCCCGCGAGGACGTCCGGTTCGTCGGCGCGCAGATCGCCGCGAAGTGGCTGGCCGCGCGGGGCCGGGACACGCTGGTGGAACTGCTTCCCGGCCACCCCTACCTGCCCGGATCCGTCGACCAGGACCTGCTGGTGGAGGCGGAAGGGCTGCTGCAGTACTCCCTGCGGGGCCAGGCGGACCTGCGGCGCGCCCTGCGCGACGGCTTCTGGGACCACCTCCAGGCGCAGTACTGAGCGGCGCTAAGGGGTGGCCGTGAGCCCGTCCCAGAAGTCGGCGAGGGCGCGGGCGGTCGGTGCGGGACGGTCGGCGGCGGGTGAGTGCTCGGCCCCGTCGACGACGGTGCGGTGCGCCCCGAGGCGGAGGGCCATCGCGTCGAGGTCCGGCACCGGCCAGGTGTCGTCGCGCGCCCCCGACAGGACGTGGAACGGCAGCGGGACGGCGGCCAGTTCCGCGACCCGGTCCGGCTCCGTGCACAACTGCCTTCCTGTGGCCAGGAGTTGCGCGGGGCTGGTACCCAGCCAGCGGCGCCGCGGGTGCTCCGGACCGCCGGGCCCGCGCGCCGGACCGCCCACCTCCTCGGGCGGGCCCATGGCCAGGATCGCCTCCCAGCACTCCGCCATCGACATCACCGCGAGCGCGTCCCGCAGCAGCTTCACGCGCTGCTCCTGGGAGACGGAGATCCGCGCGGGGCCGGAGGAGACGAGCGTGAGCGAGCGGAAGGGGGAGTGGTCGAGGAGGACGGCGGCACGGGCGATCTGGCCGCCGAGCGAGTGCCCGACGAGGTGCACGGGCGCACCGACCGCGTCCGCCTGCGCGAGGACGTCCCGCGCCAACTCCTCCTGCGCGTAAGCGGATTCGTCGTCCGCGGGCCCGTCCGACTCGTACTGGCCCCGCCCGTCCACGGCGACGGTGCGGTAGCCGCGCGCGGCGAGCGGTTCGTGCACCAGGGTGAAGTCCTCCTTGCTGCCGGTGCATCCGGGCAGCAGCAACGCGACCCCCCGCGCCGTGACGCCGGCGGCCGGCGGCACGTCCACGACGGCGAACTCCCCGCGTGAGGTACGGAGTCGGCGGGTGCGGGCGGAGGGGGAGTGGCTGGTCACGGGGTGAGGGTAGCGGGTGGCGGACACGCCGACGGCCCGGCCCCACGGGTGGGGACCGGGCCGTCGGCGCGTCGCGCGTCAGCTTTCCGTGCGCATCAGCTTTCCGTGGACTCCGCGGCGGCTGCCGTCTTGCGGGTCCGCCGGACCTTGGGCTTCGCCTCGTCCGCGGCCTGCGCCGGGATCTCGGCGACCTTGCGGGTGCGACGCCGAGGCGTGGCCTCGGTGTCCTCGGCGACGGCTTCGGCCTTCTTGGCCGCGGCCTTCCGCGTACGGCGCGGCTTGGCCTCCGCCGCCTCGTCCTCCGGAACCGCCTGCGCCGGAATCCCGGTGGCGACGGCCGGCTCCGGCGCGGCGACCTTACGGGTCCGACGACGCGGCTTGGTTTCGGCCGCCTCGGCCGGCTCGGTGTTGCCTTCGGCGGTGTCGACGGCGGCTTCGGCCTTCTTGGCCGCGGTCTTGCGCGTACGGCGCGGCTTGGTCTCCGTCGTCTCGGCCGGCTCGGTGTTGCCTTCGGCGGTGTCGACTGCGGCTTCGGCCTTCTTGGCCGCGGTCTTGCGGGTGCGGCGCGGCTTGGCCTCTTCGACCGGCTCGGTGCCGCCCTCGACCGCGTCGACGGCGGTCTCGGCCTTCTTGGCCGCCGTCTTGCGCGTACGGCGCGGCTTGGTTTCGGCCGCCTCGGCCGGCTCGGTGTTGCCTTCGGCGGTGTCGACGGCGGTCTCGGCCTTCTTGGCCGCCGTCTTGCGCGTACGGCGCGGCTTGGTCTCCGTCGCCTCGACCGGCTCGATGGTCGCCTCCGCCGTGTCCACCGCCGCGGTCTCCGCAGTCTTGCGGGTGCGGCGGCGGCGCGGTTCGGCGGCCGGAGCCTCGGGCTCCGCGACGACCGGGGTCTCCGCGACGGCCGGGGTCTCCGCGACGACCGGGATCGCCTCGGCCGCCGGGGTCTCCTCGGCCACCGGGGTGACGACGGCCGTCACCGTGTCCGCCGCGCCTCGGCGCGTCCGGCGGCGGCGCGGCTTCGCGGGAGCCGTGTCGGCCTCCGCCGCCGTGCCCTCCGCCGTGTCGACGGCGGACTCCGCCGCCTCCACCACGGTCGCCGCTCCGTCCGTGACCCCGCCGCGCGTACGGCGACGGCGGCGCGGGGTACGGGCGGCCGTGCCGGCCTCCGCCTCGCCGGCGCCTTCGGCGGCCGGGCCCACGGGCTGCCGCGCGGCCTCGTCCAGCACCGCACCGCCCCGCGTACGGCGGCGGCGTCGCGGTGTACGGGTCGAGGTCTCGCGCTCGGCGGGACGGGAGCCGTCGCGCCCGTCCCGGCCACCGCGCCCGCGCGGTGCACGCCCGCCCGGCTCGCCCAGGTCCTCCAGCTCCTCCGCGTCCAGCCCGGCGCGCGTACGCTCCGAGCGCGGCAGGATGCCCTTGGTGCCCTCGGGGATGCCGAGGTCCGAGAACAGGTGCGGGGAGGTGGAGTACGTCTCCACCGGGTCGCCGAAGCCCAGGTCCAGCGCCTTGTTGATCAGCTGCCAGCGCGGGATGTCGTCCCAGTCGACCAGCGTGATCGCCGTACCCTTCGCCCCCGCGCGGCCGGTGCGGCCGATGCGGTGCAGATACGTCTTCTCGTCCTCGGGGGACTGGTAGTTGATGACGTGCGTCACGCCCTCGACGTCGATGCCGCGGGCGGCGACGTCGGTGCAGACGAGCACGTCCACCTTGCCGTTGCGGAACGCGCGCAGCGCCTGCTCACGGGCGCCCTGGCCGAGGTCGCCGTGGACCGCGCCGGAGGCGAAGCCGCGCTGCTTGAGCTGGTCGGCGAGGTCGGCGGCGGTGCGCTTGGTACGGCAGAAGACCATGGCCAGGCCCCGGCCGTCGGCCTGCAGTATCCGCGCGACCATCTCGGGCTTGTCCATGTTGTGCGCGCGGTAGACGAACTGCGTGGTGTTCGCGACCGTCGCACCCTCGTCGTCGGGGGACGTGGCGTTGATGTGCGTCGGCTGCGACATGTAACGCCGGGCCAGACCGATCACCGCGCCCGGCATGGTGGCCGAGAACAGCATGGTCTGGCGCCTGGCCGGAAGGAAGTTGATGATCTTCTCGACGTCGGGCAGGAAGCCCAGGTCGAGCATCTCGTCGGCCTCGTCGAGGACGAGGGCCTTCACGTGCTTGAGGTCGAGCTTCTTCTGCCCGGCGAGGTCGAGCAGCCGGCCCGGGGTGCCGACGACCACGTCGACGCCCTTCTTCAGCGCCTCGACCTGCGGCTCGTAGGCCCGGCCGCCGTAGATCGCGGTGACGCGCACATTGCGCACCTTGCCGGCGGTGAGCAGATCGTTGGTGACCTGCGTGCACAGCTCGCGGGTGGGGACGACGACCAGCGCCTGCGGCGCGTCGGTGAGGTCCTCGGGCTTCGCGCGGCCGGCCTCGACATCCGCGGGGACGGTGACGCGCTCGAGGAGCGGAAGGCCGAAGCCGAGCGTCTTTCCGGTGCCGGTCTTGGCCTGGCCGATGACGTCCGTGCCCGACAGGGCCACGGGGAGCGTCATCTCCTGGATGGGGAAGGCGGTGATGATGCCGACGGCCTCCAGGGCCTCGGCGGTCTCGGGGAGGATCCCGAGCTCTCGGAACGTCGTAGTCAGGGTGCTGCCTCTTCTGTGTGCGCGGTGCGAGGCGAGCGCGGGGGTCGTGTCGGGACCGTGCCGGGGACGACGGCCGCCTTACGGGCGGGCCGTAGGACACGGGACCACTGCCGACGCTCGAGCGCTCGTACCGCTGAGGGTCCCCCTCCGGAATCCGCACGCAGTGTGGCGTACGGCAAGGAGGGCTGTCGGGTCGGAGCCGATCGGGCCTCCGACCGGGCATCCTCATACATGCGGCCTGTCGAGTACGTCAGAGTGCTCAGCAGGCGCATTACCACCATACCCCGGATTCGCGCACACGCCATGGCCGATTTGGTCACGTAGTCGTCGTCACACTGATCGAGCGGGGCCTTCCGGGGTGCGGCAAGCGGGCTATTGTGCGCTTCATGACGAGCTCTGACAAGCCTGACAACGCCGCGGACACCCCCGACACCTCCGCCGGACCCACCGGCATCGCCGCCATGGACTGGGCGGCCGCCTCCGCCGACCCCCAGTACCGGGCCGCCGTCGTGGATCTGCTCGGCGCGCTCGCGTACGGCGAGCTGGCGGCGTTCGAGCGGCTCGCGGAGGACGCCAAGCTGGCGCCCACGCTGGCGGACAAGGCGGAGCTGGCGAAGATGGCGTCGGCCGAGTTCCACCACTTCGAGCGGCTGCGCGACCGGCTCGCCGGGATCGGCGAGGAGCCGACGCTCGCGATGGAGCCGTTCGTCGCCGCGTACGACGGTTTCCACAAGCAGACGGCGCCCTCCGACTGGCTGGAGGGGCTGGTCAAGGCGTACGTCGGCGACTCCATCGCCAGCGACTTCTACCGCGAGGTCGCGGCCCGCCTGGACTCCGACACCCGCGCCCTGGTGCTGGCCGTGCTCGACGACACCGGCCACGGCGGCTTCGCCGTCGAGAAGGTGCGCGCGGCGATCGACGCGGACCCGCGCGTGGGCGGACGGCTCGCGCTGTGGGCGCGGCGGCTGATGGGCGAGGCGCTGTCGCAGTCCCAGCGGGTGGTCGCCGACCGGGACGCGCTGTCGACCATGCTCGTGGGCGGCGTCGCGGACGGCTTCGACCTCGCCGAGGTCGGCAGGATGTTCTCCCGCATCACCGAGGCACACACCAAGCGCATGGCGGCCCTGGGCCTGGCAGCGTAGGCCGGGGCATGGAGGGGCGCGGGGCTGTGTCGACATGCGGCTCCGCCGCGTGGGCGCGAAGGGGGTCTGGGGGCGAAGCCCCCAGGGACGGGAAGGGAAGGGGCGGCGGGGGCGAGAAAACGTCCAGCCACCCGGTCGACACGGGACGCGGAACCGCGAAGACGCTCCCGCGGCACCACGGTCAAGCCGGGCAAGTTCCGGTGTCGTGCACCGCGGTGCCAGGGCTCGCGAGCCAGGTAAGGGCTGAACGACGCTCCGGGGCGCCGCACGCCGCACCCGGCCGCTTCACCCCCGGCGCCGCCAACGGCGACCGCTCACGCGGTCGCCGAGCGACGACGCAGTCTTCCCGCCGGCCGCAGCAGCAGCGACAGGGACGCCACGGACACGATCACCGCGCCGAGCAGAACCGTCACCATGTTCCCGGCGTCCAGCGCGGTGTGGATGAGGAAGGCACCGAACAGCGCCCCGGCCACGCCGGTCGGCAGGACCAGGGCGCGGGCGGGCAGACGATGCGGCAGACGGCGGGCGGCCACCCACGCCAGAGCCAGGCCGAGGATCGCGGAGCTGAGCGCTTCCAAGAGCATGTCGGGGTCCCTCCCACATGGCCGGCCTGCTCACATCGGTCGTAGCCCGGTCTACCCCTGACCTGCGAAATCCAATCCTCCCTGTGAAGGATCTGTGCGCCGTTCGTGCACATGCGAAGGGCCCGGCGGTCTCGCACCGCCGGGCCCTTCGCACGACCACTCGACTGCCGGTCGCGCCTACAGCGCGCCGAAGCCCACCTTGCGCGGGGCCGGCTCGCCGATCTCGACGTAGGCGAGACGGTCGGCCGGAACCAGGATCTTGCGGCCGTGCTCGTCCACGAGGCTCAGCAGCTGCGACTTCCCGGCCAGCGCCTCGGCCACCACGCGCTCGACCTCCTCGGCGCTCTGACCGCTCTCCAGAACGATCTCGCGGGGCGCGTGCTGCACGCCGATCTTGACCTCCACGGCTATGTCCCTCCGACGGTCAGTGAAGTGCGCGACCTTCCGCGCCGTACCAGCACACATTAGCCCGGTGAGGGGACGTACACGCTGCGCCCGGCAACGCCAGAAGCGAACAGCCGGCGGGAACAAACGGCCGCCGGCGCCCGCCCGCCTTCCTCAGTGGTGCTGTTCGCTGCCGTGCAGCGGGAATCCCGCGATGCCCCGCCAGGCCAGCGAGGCCAGCAGTTGCACCGCCTGGTCACGCGGCACGCTGCGGTCGCTGTGCAGCCAGGACCGCGCCACCACCTGGGCGAGACCGCCGAGCCCCGAGGCGAGCAGCATCGACTCCGCCCGCGACAGCCCGGTGTCCTCGGCGATCACGTCGCAGATCGCCTCCGCGCACTCGTTGGTCACCTTGTCGACGCGCTCGCGCACGGCGGGCTCGTTCGTCAGGTCCGACTCGAAGACCAGGCGGAAGGCACCGCCGTCGTCCTCGACGTACGTGAAGTAGGCGTCCATGGTCGCCCGCACGCGCTGCTTGTTGTCCGACGTCGACGCCAGCGCGTGGCGCACCGACTGGATCAAAGCCTCGCAGTGCTGGTCCAGCAGGGCGAGATACAGATCGAGCTTGCCCGGGAAGTGCTGGTAGAGCACCGGCTTGCTGACGCCCGCGCGCTCGGCGATGTCGTCCATCGCGGCCGCGTGGTAGCCCTGCGCGACGAAGACCTCCTGGGCGGCGCCCAGCAGCTGGTTCCGTCGGGCACGGCGTGGCAGGCGTGTACCCCTCGGGCGTACCGCGTCTGTCTGCTCGATGGCTGTCACGCCGCCTCCCATTGTCGTCCACGTGCGGTGTGAGCCGCGCCGCCATCGTACTTTTCGGTAACCGTGGTGTGCGCGGTGAGAGCGCAGAATTTCACGGACCGGACGGCGGTGAAAGCCATACGGACGGTTTCAAAAGCTGTCAGAGCGGGCAAGAAGTCTCCTCCTCACTGCTCGACGACGGCCCTCGTCGGCGTGCTCGTCACCGGTAGTCGTCCTCGTCGAGGGAGACGATCCTGGCCTGTTCCACCAGGTCCGCCTCACTGGCGCGGTCGGGATCGATGCCGGTCATCGGGTCGTCGCGGTCCGGCTTCACCTCCGCGTGCTGCTCGGCCGCGTCGACCTCGGGCGCCTCGACGTCGAACTCCTCGTCCTCACGGGCGTCCTCGTCCTCCACGAACGTCTCGGGGTCGGTCGGATCTACCGCCATGCCGGGCTCCCTTCCTGCGAACATCTGCTGCGAACGCCCCCGGGACTGCGGGAGCGGTATGCGGGTGCCCTCCCTACGAGCCTAGGAGACACCCGATCCGGACGCTATGCGATCCGCGACCGGGGTGTGACAGGGAGCGCACGACGGATCCCGCGCCTTGCGCCGGTGCGGAACCCGTCCTCCGTGACAGCTTGTGACGGCGAACACATGAGCCAGTGCGTGATCGTCTCGTAACATTGCCGCATGTCTTCGACCGAGCTGCCCTCCGTGCCGCCCGCAAACGTGCTTCCCGAGGTGGCGGCGGTCAGGGTCGCGGAGGGCGAGCGGCTCAGGTCGGTGGAGTTGCCCGGGATCACCCTGTCGGTACGGTCCCGGCCGCCCGCGCGGGAGGGGCTGCCCCCCGCTCTCCACGTCCACGGACTCGGCGGTTCCTCGCTGAACTGGTCGGCGCTCATGCCGCTGCTGGAGGACGTCGTCGACAGCGAGGCCGTCGACCTGCCGGGTTTCGGCGACTCCCCGCCCCCGGACGACGGCGACTACTCCCTCACCGCGCACGCACGCGCGGTGATCCGTTATCTCGACGCGACCGGCCGCGGCCCGGTGCACCTCTTCGGCAACTCGCTCGGCGGCGCGGTCGCGACCCGTGTCGCCGCCGTACGCCCCGACCTCGTCCGCACCCTCACGCTCGTGTCACCGGCCCTGCCGGAACTGCGGGTGCAGCGCACCGCCGTCCCCACGGGACTGCTGGCGGTGCCCGGCATCGCACCGCTGTTCACCCGGCTCACCCGCGAGTGGACGGCGGAGCAGCGCGTCCGGGGCGTACTGCGGCTCTGCTACGGGGACCCCGCGCGGGTGTCGCCGGAGGGGTTCCGCGACGCCGTGCAGGAGATGGAGCGGCGGCTGCGGCTGCCGTACTTCTGGGACGCGATGGCGCGCTCCGCGCGGGGGCTCGTCAACGCGTACACGCTGGGCGGCCAGCACGGGCTGTGGCGCCAGGCCGAGCGGGTGCTCGCGCCGACCCTGCTCGTCTACGGCGGCCGGGACCAGCTCGTCGGCTTCCGCATGGCCCAGCGGTCGGCGCGCGCCTTCCGGGACTGCCGGCTGGTGACGATCCCGGAGGCGGGGCACGTCGCGATGATGGAATATCCGGAGACGGTGGCCCTCGCCTTCCGCGAACTCCTCGCGGATACAACGGATTCGGCGGATCAGGGGGATACTGGTGAGCCGGGCGCGCAGGGTGCTCCGGGTCAACCCGCCGACACCGGTGGGGAGACCACCGTCGAGAACATGAGGGGCTGAGGCGCGACGTGGGACGCCACAGCCGCCGTGGACCCGCCCCGAAGGGCGACGCCGCGGACAGGAACGCCGTACGGGAAGGCCGTTCGGCACCGGGCGATCCGTCGGGATCCGGGCAGGCGGGCAGACCGTGGCAGGCGAACGGCCCGGCCCCGCGCCGGACGCCCGCACCCGCACCGCGGCAGGGACCGGCCCAGGGATACGGGACTCCGCCGGCGTACGGGACACCGGGACACGGGACACCGGCCGGCGGAACGCCGCGTTTCCCGGACGGTACGCCCGCGCACGGTGTTCCGCGTTTCCCGGATGGTACGCCCGCACATGGTGTCCCGAGCCTGCCGGACGGATGGCTCCCGGGCGGTGCGCCCGCGCAGGGCGGTGTCCCGCACCTGCCGGACGGAACGCCGGCGCACGGCTTTCCCCGGCTGCCCGACGGGACCCCCGCCCACGGCGTCCCGCAGGCCCGTGGCGGGCATCCGGAGCAGCGGGAGTCCGGGGGCGGCTGGGGGTCGCCGGACGGTCGTACGGCGCCCGGGCCCGGGCCCGGGCCCGGGCCCGGTTACGGCAGGCCGGCGGAGCCGGGCACGCCCCTCCCGCGGCAGCGGCAGGCGCCTCCCGGAGGGCCGCGCCAGGACTACCTCGACGCCTTCGGCGAGGCCACCGACCGCTTCTCCCCGCGCACGCCCGCGCCTCGCCCCGCGGATCCCTACGCCGCCGTCACCGACTGGAGCGCGGCCCCGTCCGCCGGCGCCCCCGCCGCTCCCGATGACGACGACGCGCCGCCGACCGGGCGGCCCGCGCCGGCCAAGGGAGGCAAGGGGCGGACGTTCACCGGGATCGCGGCCGCCGCCGTCACGACCGTGCTGGCCGTCGTCGTGGCCGGCCAGGTCGCCGACGAACGCGACAGCACCGGCGGCGTACAGTCGCAGGCCACCGGCGAGCAGGCGCGTGACGTCCGGGATTCCGCCTCGCGCGGGGACGACCGGGAGACGCCCTCCGCGCCCAGCGCCGAACCGCTGACGTACGAGCAGAAGATGGCCAGGAAGTACCCGCTGAGCGCCGCGCGCGGAGGCACGGGGAAGTTCGACGCGGTCCCCGGCGTCGACAAGGCTCCGGGCAAGGGGGAGAAGGTCACCTACCGCGTCGACGTGGAGCAGGGACTCGGCCTCGACGGCGAACTCTTCGCCGAGGCGGTCCAGAAGACGCTCAACGACGACCGCAGCTGGGCGCACAACGGCGCACGCACCTTCGAGCGCGTCCACTCCGGCGAGGCCGATTTCGTGATCACCCTCGCCGGTCCCGACACGACCGCGGACTGGTGCGCCAAGTCCGGTCTGGACACCACCGTGGACAACGTCTCCTGCGACTCGGCGGCCACCCCGCGCGTGATGATCAACGCGGACCGCTGGGCGCAGGGCGCGGACACCTACGGCGACGAGATCCACGCCTACCGCCAGATGCTGATCAACCACGAGGTCGGCCACCGCCTGGGCTTCAACCACGTCACCTGTGACAAGGACGGCGACCTGGCCCCGGTCATGCAGCAGCAGACCAAGTTCCTCGACCACGACGGAATCAGCTGCCGCCCGAACGCATGGCCGTACCCGAAGAGCTGACCCCCTAGCGGGGCGAAACGCGCCCCGCGCGGGAAGGTTACGCCCGTTCACCCCTTTTGGTGGCGTGATGGACAACCGTCCATCACGCCACCTCCTTGTCCGCATACGTTCGTCCCGCTGCGAGCCGCCGGACCAACGGCGGCTCCCCACACGGGAGATCGGGGGTGCACACGTGCGCATCGGACTGCTTACGGAGGGTGGTTATCCGTACGTGGGCGGTGAGGGCGGACTCTGGTGCGACCGCTTGGTACGCGGACTCGACCGGCACGAGTTCGACGTCTACGCGTTCAGCGGCAGTGAGGCCCAGGAGGACGCGGGCTGGGTCCCGCTGCCGCCCCAGGTCGGCCGGGTCCGCACCGCACCGCTGTGGGCGGCCGAGGACGACGGGGTGGTGTACGGCCGCCGCGCACGCCGGCGCTTCTCGGAGCACTACGGCGAACTGGCCGCCGCCCTCTGCGCCGCGACGGACCCCGCCGCCCCCGGCCCGGAGCCCGCGACACCCGAGGCGGACCGTTTCGCCACCGCGCTCCGGGGCCTCGCCGAACTCGCCCGCGACGAAGGCGGCCTGGTGGCCGCGCTCCGCTCCGAGACGGCCGTACGCGCCCTGGAGCGCGCCTGTCGTGCGCCCGGCGCCCTGCGTACGGCGCGGGAGGCCCGCGTACCCGATCTGCTGGCCGTCGCCGCACACCTGGAGCGCGCTCTGCGCCCCCTCTCGCTCGACTGGTACGAGGAGGACGGGCTGGGCGCGGTGGACCTGTGCCACGCCGCCGCCGGCGGAGCGGCGGCCCTTCCCGGCCTGCTCGCCCACCACTTCTTCGGCGTCCCCTTTCTCGTCACCGAGTACGGCGTACGCCTGCGGACGCACTACCTCACCCGCCCCGACGCCCCACCCGCGGTCCGCTCCCTGCTCGCCGCCTTCCACGGCAGGCTCGCCGCCGAGACCTACCGCCGGGCCGCGTTCATCACACCGGGCAACACGCACGCCCGCCGTTGGCAGGAGCGCTGCGGCGCCGACCGGGCGAAGCTCCGCACGGTGTACCCCGGCATGGACGCCGCGCCCTTCGCGGAGGCGGGGGAGTCCCCGGAGAGCGCGGACCCGCACACCGTCGTCTGGGTCGGCCGGGTGGAGCCCGCCAAGGACCTGGTCTCGCTGCTGCACGCCTTCGCGGAGATCCGCAAGGAGGAACCGAGGACCCGGCTGCGGATCATCGGCGGTCCGGCGGACCCGGAGGGCGCCGCCTACCTCGGCCACTGCGAGGCACTGGCCGCGCAGCTCTTCCCGGACGAGGCCGAGGGCCCGCACTCCGTGGGCACCAACCCGGTGTCCTTCGAGCGGATCGGCGGCCCGGAGCTGCCCACCCCCGCCGCCGCGTACGCCTCGGGCGCCGTGACCGTCCTGTCCAGCGTCGTCGAGGGCTTCCCGGCCGGCCTCGTCGAGGCGATGCTCTGCGGGCGCGCGACGGTCTCCACGGACGTCGGCGCGGTCGTGGAGGCCATCGGCGGCACCGGTCTCGTCGTACCACCGCGCAATCCGCGGGCGCTCGCCGAGGCGTGCGTCTCCCTGCTGCGCGACCCCGAGCGCCGCGCACGCCTCGGCGCCGCCGCGCGCGCCCGCGCACTCGAACTGTTCACCGTCGACCAGAACATCTCCGCCTTCCACGGCATCTACCTGGAGATCGTCGCGAGCACACCGGTCCGCCGGCCCCTCCTCGACGGCACCGGCGACCTCCTGCCCTTCGCCACCCCCGCCGAGGCCCACGTCCCCGGCCACTGGACCGACCACGCCCCCCGCGCCGTCCCCACCTGGGCCGCGGACACCCCGGTACCCGCGACGGAGACAGCCCGATGACCGACCTCGGCGAACTGAACCGCAGCACTCCGCCCGGCGCGGCCGACCCGGTCAAGACGCTGCTGCACCGCCACCGCGACCTGTGCGAGCAGGCGGTGGACCCCCTGGAGATCGCGGCGGGCCTGGAGGCCCACGGCATCACCGACCGGACCGCCGCCCGCTTCCGCCACCGTGACGTCTTCTCCCTCGCGGAGGAGCTCTACGCCCGGGTCCCCCGCGACGACGCACCGCCCCGGCCCGCCCCGGCCGCCACGACCGGGGGGCCACGCGCCGGCTGGGCCGTCCTCACCCTGCTCCCCGGCGCCCTGTGCGTGGCGACGGTGACCGCCCTGCGCCTCACCCACGGCCAGACCCGCCTCTACGCGGCGGCCACCGGCATCCTGGCCGTCGCCCTCGCCCTGCGCGCGGCACTGCGCCGGGGCCCCCTGAGCACCCGGTCCGACATCCCGCCCCGCTCCACCACGACGTCCTGGACCTGCTGGCTCCTCGGCTACGCCCTCCTGGGCGACGGCCTGCTCGACGCGGCGGTCACCGGCGGCCCCGACGGTCTGCCCGACGGCACGGCGGAGGGCGACTGGCCGCTCACCGTCGCCCCGGTCGTGGCGCTCGCCCTGTCCTGCGCGCCCGCCGCCTGGACGGCCCACCTCCTCGCCGCCCGGGCCCGCCGCAGGCTGGCGTCGAGCCGTGGCCTGGAGGACTTCTCGGCCTCGGTACGCCCCGCGCTCATCGGCGTGTTCACCCTGTTCCTGGGCGCGGTGGCCGTTCTGCTCACGGCGACGGCCGAGCTCCTCGACGAGCCGCTCGCCCTGCCCCCGACGCTCGCCCTGGGCGGCCTCCTCTTCCTGGCCCGCCTCCTCACGATCCACGGCTTCGCCCACGCGCCGAAGGTGATCCTCACGGTCACGGCGACCGCCCAGGCGACGGCCCTGGCCACGCTCTTCGCGGCCCGGCTCCCCGGCTGCGACGCCCTGGCCACCCCGGTCCAGACCCTGACCGCGGCCTGGGGCCCCGCCGCCCTCCCCACCCTCACCTGCGGAACGGCGGCACTGGCCCTGCTGATCCACGCCTCCCGCACACTCGCCCGAGCCTCGGCGCACATCGGCCCGGAGCCGCGACAGTGACGTCGCGCGCGCCGACGCGGCCCCGCCCCGCCCACCGGCCGCGGACACCCGCGCCGCGGCACCCACGCACCCGCACCCGCACCCGCACCTGAAGGAGACCCACATGACCATCCCGGACGCCGAAGGAGTCGCCCGATGAGAGTCCTCCTGATCGGAGCCAACGGCTACATCGGCCGCTTCGTGGCCGACCGCCTCCTCGCCGACCCCGCCGTCCAGCTCACCGCCCTCGGCCGCGGCGACGACGCCGACGTCCGCTTCGACCTCGCCACCGGCAGCCCCGGCGCCCTCACCCGCTTCCTCGACGCCGTCCACCCCGGCGTGATCGTCAACTGCGCCGGTACCACGAGAGGCGGCGCCCGCGAACTCACCCGGCACAACACCGTCGCCGTGGCCACCGTCTGCGAGGCCCTCCGCCGCAGCGGCTGCGGCGCACGGCTCGTACAGATCGGCTGCGGCTCGGAGTACGGCCCCAGCCAGCCCGGCTCGTCCACGGCGGAGGACGCCGTCCCCCGCCCCGGCGGCCCCTACGGCGTCAGCAAACTCGCCGCCACCGAGCTGGTCCTCGGCTCCGGCCTGGACGCCGTGGTCCTCCGGGTCTTCTCACCCGTCGGCCCCGGCACCCCCGCCGGCTCCCCCCTCGGCCGTCTCGCCGAGGCGATGCGCCGCGCCATGCAGTCCGGCGACAACGAGCTGAAGCTCGGCGGTCTCGGCGTACAGCGGGACTTCGTCGACGTCCGCGACGTGGCCCGCGCCGTCCACGCCGCCTCCCTCTCCGCCGCGCAGGGCGTCATCAACATCGGTTCGGGCCGTGCCGTCCGCCTCCGCGACGCCGCCGGAGTCCTCGCCAGGGTGGCCGGCTACGGCGGCGCCCTCAACGAACTGGACACCCCTCCGGGCCTGCACCCACCGCACGTACCCCACCTCACCCACACACCCCACCCCACCACCCCCATCCGCACCACGATCGGCCATCCCCGCCCCGACCCCGACCACCCCACCACCCCCGTCGCCTTCCCGTACCCCGACGGCTGCGGCAGCTGGCAGCAGGCCGACGTCCGTACCGCCCGCGACCGCCTCGGCTGGCGCCCCCGGATCAACCTCGAGGAGTCCCTCGCCGACATCTGGATGGAGGCGGCGTGTCGCATCTGACCAGCGTCAAAGCCGGCACGGCGAGCACCGGCGTCCGCACCGGCTTCGGCGTCCCCGGCCTCGCACACCCCCTCGTCGCCCCGACCGAGTGGAGCGAACTCACCCGCCCGGGCATCCCTCTGCACTGGGTCGTCCTCGACGTGGCCGACGGCCCCGGCACCCGGCCCGACCCGCGGTGCCTGGAAGCGGCCGGCCGCCTCCGCAACGGCGGTGTCCGCGTCCTCGGCCATCTCGACACCGCGTACGGCCTCCGTCCGTTCGGCGAGGTGCTCTCGGACGCCCACCGCTTCATCGACTGGTACCAGGTCGACGGCTTCCTGCTGGACCGCTGTCCCGCCGGCCGGGCCGCACTCCCCGGGGTCCGACGCACGATCACCACGCTCCGGGCGCTCCACGACGCCCACATCGTCCTCGGCCACGGCACCCACCCGTACCCGGGATACGCCGAACACGCCGACCAGCTGATCACCTTCTCCGGACCGTGGAACGACTACCGCTGGTCGCAGGTGGCGGAGTGGACCGCCGACCACCCGCCCGAACGCTTCTGCCACGTCGTGCACGGAGTGCCCCGCCCGCACCTGGACGAGGCCCTGCGCATCGCCCGCTGGCAGGGCGCCGCGACGATCTACTTCACGGACCACACCCATGACGCGGATCACCGTGCTCGCACTGCCTCCTGGGAGCCCCTGCCCGGCTACTGGGACGACATCGTCTCGCGTATCGGAACGGGTGTCTCGGAATGAAAAAGGCCATGGCACTGTTAAGCGAAGAACAACCGTAGTGATCGACCGACCAACGGAGTCCCCGTGTCGCTGCCACCCCTGGTCGAGCCGGCCCCCGAGCTCACCGTAGACGAGGTCCGCAGGTACTCCCGCCACCTGATCATCCCCGACGTGGGCATGGACGGGCAGAAGCGGCTGAAGAACGCCAAGGTGCTGTGTGTGGGCGCCGGTGGCCTGGGCTCGCCGGCGCTGATGTACCTGGCCGCCGCGGGCGTGGGCACGCTCGGCATCGTGGAGTTCGACGAGGTCGACGAGTCGAACCTGCAGCGCCAGATCATCCACAGCCAGGCCGACATCGGCCGTCCCAAGGCCGAGTCCGCGCGTGACTCGGTCAAGGGCATCAACCCCTACGTGAACGTCGTCCTGCACGAAGAGCGGCTCGAGGCCGACAACGTGATGGACATCTTCAGCCAGTACGACCTGATCGTCGACGGCACGGACAACTTCGCGACCCGCTACCTGGTCAACGACGCCTGCGTGCTGCTGAACAAGCCGTACGTGTGGGGTTCGATCTACCGCTTCGACGGCCAGGCGTCGGTGTTCTGGTCGGAGCACGGCCCCTGCTACCGCTGCCTCTACCCGGAGCCCCCGCCCCCCGGCATGGTCCCCTCCTGCGCCGAGGGCGGCGTCCTGGGCGTGCTCTGCGCGTCCGTCGGCTCCATCCAGGTCAACGAGGCGATCAAGCTGCTGGCCGGCATCGGTGAGCCGCTGGTCGGCCGGCTGATGATCTACGACGCCCTGGAGATGCAGTACCGCCAGGTCAAGGTCCGCAAGGACCCGAACTGCGCGGTCTGCGGCGAGAACCCGACCGTCACCGAGCTCATCGACTACGAGGCCTTCTGCGGCGTCGTGTCCGAGGAGGCCCAGGCGGCGGCGGCCGACTCCACGATCACTCCCAAGCAGCTCAAGGAGTGGATCGACGACGGCGAGAACATCGAGCTCATCGACGTCCGCGAGCCGAACGAGTTCGAGATCGTGTCCATCCCGGGCGCCCGCCTGATCCCCAAGAACGAGTTCCTCATGGGCAACGCCCTGGAGGGTCTGCCGCAGGACAAGAAGATCGTCTTGAACTGCAAGACGGGTGTCCGCAGTGCGGAAGTCCTCGCCGTCCTGAAGTCCGCGGGCTTCGCCGACGCCGTCCACGTGGGCGGCGGCGTGATCGGCTGGGTCAACCAGATCGAACCGGAGAAGCCGGTCTACTGACCGGCTCCGGCACGCACACGAGCCGACGGGGGCTCCGGGCACCACGAGTGCGCGGAGCCCCCGTCGTCGTCAAGAGCAGGTCTTGCCGTCCTCGGGCACCGCGCCGTCCAGGAGATAGCGGTGCACCGTGTCCTGCACACACGCGTTGCCGCTGTTGTAGGCCCCGTGCCCCTGCCCCTTGTACGTCAGCTCCACCCCCACGCCCGCACCGAGCGCCCGCGCCATCCTGCGCGCCCCCTCGTACGGGGTGGCCGGGTCGCCGGTGTTGCCGATCACCAGGATCGGAGCCGCGCCGGGGGCGTGGACATCCGGATGCTCGGCGGCTCCGGGCACCGCCCAGTCGGCGCAGCCGGTCATCCCCCACGCCAGGTACTCCCCGAACAGCGGGGACGCGGCCCGGAACGCGGGCAGTCGGCGCTCCACGTCCTCAGGGGTGTAGCGGGGTCTGTCGTCGGCGCAGTTGATGGCCACGTTGGCCGGGACGAGGTTGCTGTACTCGCCGTTCTCGCCGCGCCCGTTCATCGAGTCGGAGAGCACCATCAGGATCGTCCCGTCACCGTCGTACGCCCGCTCGAGGCCGTCGGTGAGGAACTTCCAGAAGTCCTCGGAGTACAGGGCCTGCACGATCCCGTTGGTCGCGGCGGTCTGGGTCAGTTCGCGCGGGAAGACGCCGGGGAGGGGCGTGCGGTCGAGGTCCTTCAGCAGGGTGGCGATGCGGTCCTTCACGTCCTGCGCGCTGTCGCCGACGGGGCACTCCTCGGCCTTCGAGACGCAGTCCTCGGCGTAGTTGTCGAGCGCGAGCTGGAATCCCCGGGCCTGTCCCAGCGAGCCCTGTTCCGCGTTCTCCGTGGGGTCGACGACCGCGTCGAACACCGCGCGGCCCACCTTCTCCGGGAACAGGTGGGCGTAGACGCCGCCGAGTTCGGTGCCGTAGGAGACGCCGAAGTAGTGCAGCCGGTCGTCGCCGAGGACCTGGCGCATCAGATCCAGGTCGCGGGCGGCGTCCGTGGTGCGCACATGCGGCAGCACCCGCGCGGAGTTCTTCTCGCAGGCCGCGTTGAACTCCTCGGTGCCGTCTAGGAGCTCCGTACGCTCGGCGGCGTCGTCGGGGGTGGCGTCCTGCTGGAGGTACGCGTCGAGCCGCCGGTCGTCCAGGCAGGTCACGGGCGCGCTGCGGCCGACCCCGCGGGGATCGAAGCTCACCAGGTCGTAGCGGGTGCGCAGGGTCGCGTAGTCCTCGCCGAACGCGGGCAGGGTGGTGACGCCCGAGCCGCCCGGGCCGCCGAAGTTGAAGATCAGCGAGCCGATGCGTTCGCTCGCCGGGCCGCTCGCCCTGGCCCGGATCAGCGCGATGCCGATGGTGTCGCCCGCGGGGTCGTCCCAGTCCAGCGGCGCCTTCATGGTGGCGCAGCTCCATTCGCCCCGGCCGCCGGGCAGGGGCGACGGGGCGGGGCCCCCGCCCTGCTCCTGGGACGGAGCCGGGCAGTCCTTCCAGTCGAGCCGCTGTCCTGTCAGGTCCTCGGCCTGGTCGTCGCCCTCACCGCAGCCGGCCAGCAGCGCGGACAGCAGCACGGCGCAGACGGCCGGGACGGCGGCACGCGGGCGGAAGGGTCGGGGCATGATCCCATCCTGCCGCCGTCCGGAGCGGGACGCGCGGGGCACGGGCCGTACGGGGGTAAGGGACCCTCGCTCACAAGGCCGCCTTGCGGGTGAGGTGGTTGAAGGCCAGCCAGCCCGGCAGCACCGGCAGCCAGAGCGTCAGGAGCCGGAAGAGCAGCACCGCCGGCGCGGCGACCTCCTTGGGGAGCCCGACCGCGATGAGACCGACCGTGAGGGTCGCCTCGACGGCGCCGACACCGCCCGGCGTCGGGGCCGCCGACCCCAGGGCGTTGCCGGCGAGGAAGACGACGGCGACGCTGGCGATGCTGACCGAGGTCGTCTCGTCGCCGAACGCCCGGATCGAGGCGTCCAGGCACATCACGAAGCAGGCCGTCAGCAGCAGCATGCCGCCGATGCCGGTGACCAGTTTCTGCGGCCGCTGCAGCACGTCGAGCATGCGCGGCACGACCCCCGCGAAGAGCGACCGCACGCGCGTGACGACGAATTTCCGCAGGAACGGCACCGAGGTCACCACGAGCACCAGCACCGCCACCGTCAGCAGACCCCCGATCACCGTGCGGGACGGCGAGAGGGAGGGCGTCTTCTCGGTTCCGGTGAGATAACCGAAGGCCAGCAGCATCAGGATGTGGCAGCCGAGCCCGAAGAGCTGCGACGCGCCGACGCTCGCCACCGCGAGCCCCGGCCGTACCCCCGCGCGCTGGAGGAACCGCGTGTTCAGGGCGACGCCGCCCACCGCGGCCGGGGCGACGATCTTCACGAACGACCCGGCGACCTGTGCCGCCACGGTCCGTACGAACGGCACCCGTTCGGGTACGAACCCGAGGAGGGCCATGGCGGCCGCGACGTAACTGGCCGCCGAGAACAGCACCGCCGCGGCCACCCAGCCCCACTCCGCGTTCTCGACCAGCGGGCCGAACTCGATGTGGGTGAGCTGCGTCAGCAGGAAGTACGCGCCGATCGCACCGGCGATGAAACTGATCAGGGTCCGCGGCCGGACCCGCTCCAGGCGGGCCGGTTCCACCGGGGCCTGCGGCCTGATCCGCAGCACCTCGTGCCGGATCTGGGTGAGCAGGTCCTCCTCGCGCGCCTCCTCCATGGCCTCGTCCACGGCCCGCTTCTCGGCCCGCTGCTCCGCGCGTACGGCCTTCTTGTCGGGCTTGTCGAGCACGACCTGGTGGGCGCCGTGCTCCGCGCGGGCCGGCTTGGACTGCCGGTAGGCCTCCAGGACCGCCTCACGTTCGCGTTCCGCCCGCTCCCGGGCCAGCTGCCGCAGGGTCCCGCGTGTGGAGCGGCTCAGCGCGATGGGCTGGAGCATCGGCAGACAGTCCGCCACGGTGTCGGGGCCGAGGACGCTCAGCGCGGAGGCCACCGCGCGTTCGGCGCCCACCCTGAGACCCAGGGTCACCAGTAGCTGGGAGGTGTCCATGCGCAGCAGCAGATCACCGGCCGCGATCTCGCCGCCGCGCAGATCGGTGAGGATCACCGTGCCGGAACGATCCACCAGGATGGCGTCGCCCACCAGCCTGCGGTGCGCGATACGACGGGACTGCAGGGCCCGTACCTGGTGCCAGGTGTCGCGCAGCAGGTCGTCGGTGATCTCCTCGTCCGGCAGCGAGTCGAGGGTGCGTCCGCCGCTGTGCTCGTAGACGAGCATCACCGCGTCGGGGCCGAGCTCGGAGGTCGCGATCAGCTTGGGGGCGTTGGCGCCGGCCGCGATGGCCGCGTAGGCCAGCAGCGCCTCCTGCTCCAGTGCCTGGCGCAGCGACTGCAGGCTGCTGCGGGTGGCGAAGCCGCGCAGGGCCAGATTGCGCCACGCGCGGTAGAAGAACCCCTGCGCCTGCTGCTCACGGTCGACCACCGTGACGTCCAGCGGCGGGCCGTCCTCCAGGGTGACGAAGTACCGCCGTCCCCGGTCCCCGGCCTCGGAGGCGTCGCCGGACTCCACCCGGGACGCGGTCACGGGGCGGAAGCCGACGGTGCGCAGGCCCGCCATCAGGGTGCGGCCGGTGGGGCGCACATTGGGCGAGCCGACCGCGTAGAGGGTGCCGTAGGCGACGGTCCAGCCGATCAGGACCGTCAGGATGATCGAGAACGGTGTGGTGTACCCGGTGACGAGCATCGAGAAGGCGTCGAGGAGCAGTACCACCCACAGCACCGCGCGCCACCGGGGTCTGCGGGACATCCCGACGGCCGTCATGTACGCGATCACCGGGGCGAGATAGCCGTGCACCGGGTCGGTCAGGGCGTGGATGTCGCCGGGGGAGGGCTGGGTGAGCGCCTCCTGGATCGAGTCCGGAGCGGCACGCGCGACCCACAGGTCGGTGGCGAGTGTCACACCGTGCGCGAGGACGGCGGCGAGCACGCCGTCGGCGATCCGCAGTCCGTCCCGTTTGATCAGCCGCTCGATGGCGAAGGCCACCGGCACCAGGAGGATCGCGATGCTGGAGGCCAGGCCCGCGATCTTGATGAGCAGGTCGGGCGCCTGTCCGGTGCCCTTGTTGATGTCCTGTTCCAGGCCCGAGGTGGTGCCGTGGGCGAACGCGGCGACCGCCAGCAGCACCACGACGGCGAGCACGCCCGCCAGGAGCCGCATGAGGTCGGACGGGCGGTGCACCCGCGCGGGGAGCAGCGGTTCGTCGCCCTCCACCTCGTCGATGTGCGCCGCCCCGGGGGCCGCGGTGTCCGGGTGCGACGAGGCGTCAGGGGTGCCCTCCGTGTCCCCGGGGTGCGCGCCCTGCTGCTTCATCGTCTCTTCTCGGTCTTGTATCACCAGTCACCGCCCGCACGATGGTGGCATGCCGTACCGGCACAAGGGGGCATCAGGGTCGGAACGCGGGCCGCACAGTCTGCCCGAAGTGCCGCTCCGGGGCGAGCCGCGCGTACGCGCGCGAGCGCGTCACGTTGTCGGTGGGGTGGGGCAGGATGGGCCGGATGAGCCAGGAGAGCCTTCCGTCCGACGGCGGCCCGGAGCACCCGGACGCCCTGCCCGAGTACGCCGAGCGGGTCCTCGAGGTGACCGAGCTGATCCCGTCGGGGCGTGTCATGACGTACGGGGACGTGGCCGAGTGGCTGGGGGAGGGCGGACCCCGGCAGGTCGGGCGTGTGATGGCCCTGTACGGAGGAGCGGTGCCGTGGTGGCGTGTCGTCCGCGCGGACGGCGTGCTGCTGCCGGGCCACGAACTGAGGGCCCTGGGCCACTACCGCGCGGAGGGCACGCCCCTGAAGGAGGCGGGCCGGGCCGCGGAGGGCCATGTGCCGCGCCTCGACATGGGGCGCGCGCGGTGGGACGGCGGCGGGTACACCGAAGGTCACACCTGACAGCTTCCGCCCTCGCGCACGCCGTCGTGTGACCTTTGACCCCTTGAGGTGATATGGGGCACATGCGTGGCATGGCGTACGTTCGTGAGACGAGGGACACCTGTGGCCGGAGTGCCCGGAGGGAAGAAGCGGAAAGCCTGCTTCCGCACTTCTCACCGGCGTAGCGTCGGCCGCGCGTGCCCCCTTCACCCCGCGCCCACCGCCCCGCACGCGCGGCGAACAGCCCCACAGCACACCCACCAGGACCGGCGAACCACGTGAGCTCCTCTTCCTCCACCAGCGGCCTGCCGCACCCCCAGGTGCGGCGGGGGAACCGTGGCGCTTATCGACTGGTGCGTACCCCGCCCGCCCGGGTGAATCCCCCTCGCATGGACGCCGCACAGCGCTCCGTGGTTGAGCACACGACCGGCCCGCTGCTCGTTCTCGCAGGTCCGGGCACCGGCAAGACCACCACCCTGGTCGAGTCCGTGGCCGCGCGGATCGCCCGGGGAGGGGACCCCGAGCGGATCCTGGTGCTGACGTTCAGCCGCAGGGCCGCCGTCGAGCTGCGCGACCGCATGGCCTTGCGCATCGGGACCGCGCGCGCCCCGCAGGCGACCACCTTCCACTCGTTCTGCTACGCCCTGATCCGCGCCCACCAGGACAGCGACCTCTTCGTGGAGCCGCTGCGGCTGCTGTCGGGCCCCGAGCAGGACGTCACCGTCCGCGAGCTGCTCGCCGGCCAGGTGGACCTGGAGCGGCTCGGCCTCGCCCATGTGCGCTGGCCGGACGAGCTGCGCGCCTGCCTGACCACCCGCGGCTTCGCCGACGAGGTCCGCGCGGTGCTCGCCCGCAGCCGTGAGCTGGGTCTCGGCCCCGAGGCCCTGGACGCCTTCGCCCGCCGCATCGGACGTCCCGACTGGCGCGCCGCCTCCGCCTTCCTCGCCGAGTACCTCGACGTCCTCGACCTGCAGGGCGTCCTCGACTACGCCGAACTGGTCCACCGCGCGGTGCTCCTCGCCGGCCGCCCGGAGACCGCCGGACAACTGGCCGCGCGGTACGACGCCGTCTACGTCGACGAGTACCAGGACACCGACCCCGCCCAGGTACGGCTGCTGCGGGCGCTGGCCGGCGGCCGCACCCTCGTCGCCTTCGGCGACCCCGACCAGTCGATCTACGCCTTCCGGGGCGCGGACGTGGGCGGCATCCTGGAGTTCCCGCACACCTTCCCCCGCGCGGACGGCAGCCCGGCCCCGGTCGAGGTGCTGCGCACCTCCCGGCGCTCCGGCGCCGCCCTGCTGGAGGCCACCCGGCGGGTGACCCGGCGCATGCCGCTGCCCCGCCTGCCCGCCGAGAAGGTCCGCGCCCACCGGGAGCTGACCCCGGACCGGGACGGCGGCCGGGTCGAGGTGTACACCTACCCGACGTCCGGCACGGAGCTGGACAACATCGCCGACATCCTGCGCCGGGCACATCTGGAGGACGGCGTTCCCTGGAAGGACATGGCCGTCCTGGTCCGGGCCGGCGCCCGGACCCTTCCCGCCGTCCGCCGCGCGCTCACCTCGGCGGGCGTCCCCGTGGACGTCGACGGCAACGACCTGCCCCTGCGCCACGAACCCGCGGTGGCCCCGCTGCTGACGGCCCTGCGCGCGGTGGCCACGGCGGAGGCGGGCGAACGGGAGGACGCCGGAACCGGTGCCGACGCGTGCTGGCTCGACACCGAGACCGCCCTCACCCTGCTCACCTCCCCCCTCGCCGGCATGGACGCCGCCGACCTGCGCCGCCTCGGACGGGCCCTGCGCGAGGAGGAGCGGGCCGGGGGCAACCCGCTGCCGCCGCCCTCGGACGAACTGCTCGCACGGGCGCTGGCCGAACCGGAGCGGCTCGCCGTGCACGACCCCGTCTACGCGCGGGGCGCCCAGCGTCTCGGCGGCCTGCTGCGCCGCGCCCGCGAACGCCTGGCGGGCGGCGGTACGGCCGAGGAGGCCCTGTGGGACCTGTGGGACGGCACGCCGTGGCCCAGCCGCCTGGAACGCGCCGTCCGGCGCGGCGGCGCGGCCGGCCGCAACGCCGACCGGGACCTCGACGCCGTGTGCGCGCTGTTCGCGACCGCCGCCCGCGCGGAGGAACGCACCGGCGGCCGGGGCACCCTGAACTTCCTGGAGGAGATCGAGGCCCAGGACATCGCCGCCGACACCCTCACCCGGCGCGCCGCCCGCCCCGACGCCGTGCGCCTGATGACCGCGCACCGCTCCAAGGGCCTGGAGTGGCGCCTGGTCGTCGTGGCCGGCGTCCAGGAGGGCCTGTGGCCGGATCTGCGCCGCCGCGGCTCCCTGCTGGAGGCCGACCGCATCGGCCGCGACGGACTCGCCGAACCGCTCACCCCCGGCGCGCTGCTCGCCGAGGAGCGCCGCCTGTTCTACGTCGCGGCCACGCGCGCGCGTGACCGGCTCGTCGTGACGGCGGTGAAGGCGCCCGCCGACGACGGCGACCAGCCCTCCCGCTTCCTGACCGAACTCGGTGTCGAGCCCCAGGACGTCACCGGGCGCCCGCGCCGCCCCCTGGCCGTCGCCGCGCTCGTCGCCGAACTGCGCGCCACGACGGTCGACCCCCGGGTCTCCGACACCCTGCGGGAGGCCGCCGCCCAGCGGCTGGCCCGGCTTGCCGCGCTCGCCGACGAGGACGGCCGCCCCCTGGTGCCGTCCGCGCACCCCTACCGCTGGTGGGGCATGTTCGAACCGACGGAGAGCAAGGTGCCGCTGCGCAGCCGCGACCAGCCCGTCGTGCTCTCCGGCAGCGCCCTCGACCAGCTCGCCAACACCTGCGCCCTGCAGTGGTTCCTGAGCCGTGAGGTGAAGGCCGACGCGCCCGCGAACGCCGCCCAGGGCTTCGGCAACGTGGTGCACGTCCTCGCCGACGAGGTGGCCTCCGGGCACACCCCGGCCGACCTCGCCGTCCTCATGGAGCGCCTCGACTCGGTGTGGAACGCGCTCGCCTTCGACGCGCCGTGGAAGTCGGCGCAGGAGAAGGAGCACGCGCGCGTGGCGCTCGAACGCTTCCTGAAGTGGCACGTCATGGACCGCGCCGGCCGCACCCCGGTGGCCGGCGAGCACGACTTCGACGTCACCCTCGAAGCGGGCGACTACGAGGTCCGCATCCGCGGCCAGATGGACCGCGTCGAGACCGACGGCGAGGGACGCGCGTACGTCGTCGACTTCAAGACCGGCAAACAGGCGCCCAGCGCCAAGGAGGTGGAACGCCACCCCCAGCTCGCCGTCTACCAGCTCGCCGTCGAGGAGGGCGCCGTCGACGGCCTCTTCGGCGGCGAGCGCCCCGAACCGGGCGGCGCCGAGCTCGTCCAGCTGCGCCAGGGGGCCGCCAAGCGGGACGGCGGCGAGACCCTGCCCAAGGTGCAGACCCAGGAGCCGCCGGAGGGGGAGTGGGTCGGCGATCTGCTGGCCACGGCCGCCGGGAAGGTCCTGGACGAACGGTTCAGCCCGACCGCGGGCCAGCACTGCGCCCACTGCGCGTTCTGGGCCTCGTGCAGCGCCAGACCCGAGGGCCGGCACGTGGTCGAGTGACCGGAGTGACGCATCGCACCACCCGTGCCGACCTGCGGTTCTCCGCCCCCGGAGGGCTCCGGCGGTCCCCGCTGTCAGTGTCCGCCGCTAGATTCTGCGTGTGCCCGCCCGTATCACCGACGCCGATCAGCTCAAGGAGCTCCTCGGCATCCCGTTCACCCCGGAGCAGACGGCCTGCATCATCGCGCCGCCCGCCCCGCAGGTGATCGTGGCCGGAGCCGGGTCGGGCAAGACGACGGTGATGGCGGCCCGCGTGGTGTGGCTGGTCGGCACCGGCCAGGTCGCCCCCGAGCAGGTGCTCGGCCTCACCTTCACCAACAAGGCCGCCGGTGAACTCGCCGAGCGCGTCCGCAAGGCGCTGATCAAGGCCGGCGTCACCGACCCCGACCCCCTCCCGTCACCCGGCCACCACCCCTCGACGACGGCGCTTCGCGCCGACCCCTTCCCGCCGGACCCGGACAACCCCCCGGGCGAGCCCGTGATCTCCACGTACCACGCCTTCGCCGGCCGCCTGCTGGCCGACCACGGCCTGCGCGTCGGTCTCGAACCGACCTCCCGCCTCCTCGCCGACGCCACCCGCTACCAGCTCGCCGCGCGGGTCCTGCGCGAGGCCCCCGGCCTCTACCCGGCGCTCACCCGCTCCTTCCCCGACCTGGTCGGCGACCTCCTCGCCCTCGACGCCGAGCTCTCCGAACACCTCGTACGGCCCGAGGACCTGCGCGCCCACGACGCCGAGCTGCTGCGCACCCTGGAGAACACCAGGCTCACCAACGCCGACCTGCGCAAGGTCCCCGAGGCGGCCGCCGCGCGGCGCGAGCTCGCCGACCTGGTGCTGCGCTACCGGGCCGCCAAACGCGAACGCGACCTGCTCGACTTCGGCGACCAGATCGCCCTCTCCGCCCGGCTCGCCGCCCTCCCCGAGGTGGGCCGCCTGCTGCGCGACGAGTTCCGCGTGGTCCTCCTCGACGAGTACCAGGACACCTCCGTCGCCCAGCGCGTCCTGCTGGCCGGCCTGTTCGGCGGCGGCACCGGCCACCCCGTGACCGCCGTCGGTGACCCCTGCCAGGCGATCTACGGCTGGCGCGGCGCCTCCGTCGCCAACCTCGACGACTTCCCCGAGCACTTCGCCCACGCCGACGGCCGCCCCGCCACCCGCCAGTCGCTCAGCGAGAACCGCCGCAGCGGCGGACGCCTCCTCGACCTCGCCAACGGCCTCGCCGAGCCGCTGCGCGCCCTGCACGCGGGTGTGGAGGCCCTCCGCCCGGCCCCCGGCGCCGAACGCGACGGCATCGTCCGCTGTGCCCTGCTGCGCACCCACGCGGAGGAGATCGACTGGATCGCCGACTCCGTCGCCCACCTCGTGAACACCGGCAAGGCCCCCGGCGAGATCGCCGTGCTGTGCCGTACGGCCGGCGACTTCGCCGAGATCCAGGGCGCCCTCGTCGCGCGGGACGTCCCCGTCGAGGTGGTCGGCCTGTCCGGGTTGCTGCACCTGCCCGAGATCGCCGACCTGGTCGCCGTCTGCGAGGTCCTCCAGGACCCCGGCGCCAACGCCTCCCTCGTACGGCTGCTGACCGGCCCGCGCTGGCGCATCGGCCCCCGCGACCTCGCCCTGCTGGGGCGGCGCGCACGACGGCTCGTCTCCCACGCGCGCGTGGACGGCGACGACGACCCCGACCGGCGGCTCGCCGAAGCCGTCGAGGGCGTCGACCCGGCCGAGGTGATCTCCCTCGCCGACGCCCTCGACACCTTCCTGGAGACACCGCTGGACGGCCGTGGCGACGACGGCCTGCCCTTCTCACCGGACGCGCGCGTCCGCTTCGCCCGCCTGGCCACCGAACTGCGCGAGCTGCGCCGCTCCCTCGCCGACCCCCTCATGGACGTCCTGCACCGCGTCCTCGCCGTCACCGGCCTGGAGGTCGAACTCTCCGCCTCCCCGCACGCCCTGGCCGCCCGCCGGCGCGAGACCCTCTCCAACTTCCTCGACATCGCCGCGTCCTTCGCCGCCGGCGACAACGAGGCCACCCTGCTCGCCTTCCTCGCCTTCCTGCGCACCGCCGCCCAGTACGAGAAGGGCCTCGACAACGCGCTGCCCGGCGGCGAGAACACCGTCAAGGTCCTCACCGCGCACAAGTCCAAGGGCCTCGAATGGGACGTCGTCGCCGTCCCCGGACTGGTCACCGGCACCTTCCCCAGCGGCCAGGGCCGCGAGAAGTGGACCGCGCAGGGCAAGGTGCTGCCGCACGCCCTGCGCGGCGACGCCGACACCCTGCCCGACGTCGAGTCCTGGGACTCCCGCGGCCTGAAGGCCTTCCACGAGGCCATGAAGGAACACCAGCACACCGAGGAACTCCGCCTCGGCTACGTCACCTTCACCCGCCCCCGCTCCCTGCTCCTCGGCTCCGGCCACTGGTGGGGGCCCAGCCAGAAGAAACCGCGCGGCCCCTCCGACTTCCTCCACGCCCTCCACGCGCACTGCGCCGCCGGACACGGCGAGATCGAGGCATGGGCCGACGAGCCCGCCGAGGACGAGGAGAACCCCGCCCTGCACCGCGCCGGCGACGACCAGGTGTGGCCCCTGCCCCTCGACGACGCCGCCCTCGCCCGCCGCCGCGCGGCCGCCGACACCGTCCTCGCCCACCTGCACCGCCTCGCCGCCCACCCGGACGGCCCTGCCACGGCCGTACACGACCCGGACACCCACGACGACCCGGACTGGCCGCCGCCGCCCGACGACGAGGACCCCCTCCCCGAGGAGGACCCCTTCGCCGACGCCGGCCCGGACGACTGGGACTCCTGGAGCACCGACCGCCCCACCGTCCCGCACCAGGCGACGGCCCCGGAACCCACCGCACACCCCGGCCCGGCGGAGCCGGCCCCTCCGCCGCGCCCCCGTCTCACCCCCGAGGAGGCCCGCACCGTCGCCTCCTGGGACCGTGACCTCGACGCCCTCACCGGCGAGCTCCTGCATCTGCGCGAGAGCGTCACCGAGGTGCGGCTGCCCGCCTCGCTGACCGCCTCCGAACTGCTGCGCCTGGCCGCCGACCCGGACGGCTTCGCCCAGGAGCTGGCCCGTCCCATGCCCCGCCCGCCGCAGCCCGCCGCGCGCCGCGGCACCCGCTTCCACGCCTGGGTCGAGGCACGCTTCGAGGAACTGACCCTGCCCATGCTCGATCCGGACGAACTGCCCGGCAGCGATGCCGAGATCGCCGACGAACGCGACCTGGAGGCCCTCAAGGAGGCCTTCGAACGCACCGAGTACGCCCACCGCACCCCCTACCGCGTGGAAGCACCCTTCCAGCTGTCGATCGCCGGCCGGGTCGTCCGCGGCCGCATCGACGCCGTCTACCGGAAGGACGACGGGGACGGGACCACGTACGAGATCGTCGACTGGAAGACCGGCCGCGACCGCACCGCCGACCCGCTCCAGCTCGCCGTCTACCGGCTCGCCTGGGCCGAACAGCAGGGCGTCCCCCCGGAGAGCGTCGCGACCGCGTTCCTGTACGTGCGCACCGGTGAGATCGTCCGCCCCGGCCCCCTGCCCGGCCGCGCGGAGCTGGAGCGGCTGCTGCTCGGGGAGCCGCCCGGTGAGATACCGCACTCCGAGGACACCGGCGCGGGCCGATAGGCTCGAGGACATGAGCCAGCCCGTTGACACCGCCGTCAGCGCCGTCCGTACGTACATCGCACAGCACCGCGTCGCCTTCCTCGACGACCTCACCGAGTGGCTGCGCATCCCGTCCGTCTCGGCCCAGCCCGACCACGCGCCCGACGTGCGCCGCAGCGCCGACTGGCTCGCCGCCGCGCTCAAGGAGACCGGCTTCCCGACCGCCGAGGTCTGGCCCACCCCCGGCGCCCCGGCCGTCTACGCCGAGTGGCCCTCCGCCGACCCCGGGGCGCCCACCGTGCTGGTCTACGGCCACCACGACGTGCAGCCCGCGGCCCGCGAGGACGGCTGGGACAGCGAGCCCTTCGAACCCGTCGTCCGGGACGGCCGCCTCCACGCGCGCGGCGCGGCCGACGACAAGGGCCAGGTGTTCTTCCACACCCTCGGCGTCCGGGCCCACCTCGCCGCCACCGGCCGCACCACCCCGGCCGTCCACCTGAAACTGCTGATCGAGGGCGAGGAGGAATCCGGCTCCCCGCACTTCCGCGCGCTCGTCGAACAGCACGCGGACCGGCTCACCGCCGACGCCGTGATCGTCTCCGACACCGGCATGTGGTCCGAGGACACCCCCACCGTGTGCACCGGCATGCGCGGCCTCGCCGAGTGCGAGATCCGGCTGTACGGCCCCGACCAGGACGTCCACTCCGGTTCCTTCGGCGGCGCGGTGCCCAACCCGGCCACCGCCGTCGCCCGCCTGGTGGCCGCCCTCCACGACGAGCACGCGCGCGTGGCGATCCCCGGCTTCTACGACGGCGTCGTCGAGCTCACCGACCGCGAACGCGAGCTCTTCGCCGAACTGCCCTTCGACGAGGACCGGTGGCTGCGCACCGCCAGGTCCCACGGCACCCACGGCGAAGCCGGGTACAGCACCCTGGAGCGCGTCTGGGCCCGCCCCACCGCCGAGGTCAACGGCATCGGCGGCGGCTACCAGGGCCCCGGCAGCAAGACGGTCATCCCGTCCTCCGCCATGGTGAAGCTGTCCTTCCGGCTCGTCGCCGGCCAGGACCCCGAGCACGTGCGCGAGGCCGTGGGCGCCTGGGTGCCCGGACAGCTGCCCGACGGCATCCGCCACGAGATCACCTTCAGCCCCGCCACCCGCCCCTGCCTGACACCGCTGGACCACCCGGCCCTGCGGTCCGTGGTCCGCGCGATGGGCCGCGCCTTCGACGCACCCGTCCGCTTCACCCGCGAGGGCGGCTCCGGACCCGCCGCCGACCTCCAGGACGTCCTCGGCGCACCGGTGCTGTTCCTCGGCATCTCCGTCCCGTCCGACGGCTGGCACGCCCCCAACGAGAAGGTCGACCTGGACCTGCTCCTCAAAGGCGTCGAGACCAGCGCCCACCTGTGGGGCGACCTCGCCGAGCACTGGCGGCCCGCCCCCTGACCCCGCACACCGTCCGGACCGGACACCCGCGCGGGGCACACTGGAAGGGACCCGCCGCCACGCCCCGCAGGACCCGGTCCCTCCCGCCGCACGTCCCGCCGAACCGCCCGCCGACCCAATCCGTTCCACCGGGGGAGTTGGAAGCACCCGTGACCACCTGGACCGACCACACCGCCGACCGTCCCATCTCGCTCACCGCCCCGAGCGGCATCGACCGCGCCGCCCACCACCGGCTCGACGAGGCATGGCTCGCGGCGGCGTGGAGCCACCCCTCGACCCGCTGCTTCGTGGTCTCCGGCGGCCAGGTCCTCATCGACGAGACGGCGGACGGACGTACCGAACTCGTCATGACCCCGTCCTTCGAGGCCCCGCTCACCGAGGCCCACCGCTACTTCCTCGGCAACGACGAGGACGGCGTCAGCTACTTCGCCCTCCAGAAGGACTCCCTGCCCGGCCGCATGGACGACTCCGCCCGCCCGGCGGGCCTGCGCGAGGCGGGACTGCTCCTGTCACCGCGCGAAGCCGGCCTGATGGTGCACGCGGTCGCCCTGGAGAACTGGCAGCGGCTGCACCGCTTCTGCTCCCGCTGCGGCGAGCGCACCGTCATCGCCGCCGCGGGACACATCCGCCGCTGCCCCGCCTGCGGCGCCGAGCACTACCCGCGCACCGACCCCGCGGTGATCATGGCCGTCGTCGACGACCAGGACCGCCTCCTGCTCGGCCGCCAGGTCCACTGGCCCGAGGGCCGCTTCTCCACGCTCGCCGGATTCGTCGAGCCGGGAGAGTCCATCGAGCAGTCGGTGCGCCGCGAGGTCCACGAGGAGGTCGGCATCGGCGTCGGCGAGGTCGAGTACGTCGCCAGCCAGCCCTGGCCCTTCCCGTCCAGCCTCATGCTGGGCTTCACCGCCCGCGCCACCACGACCGAGATCAATGTCGACGGCGACGAGATCCACGAGGCCCGCTGGTTCTCCCGCGACGAACTCGGCGCCGCCTTCGAGTCCGGCGAGGTGCTCCCGCCGTACGGCATCTCGATCGCGGCCCGCCTGATCGAACGCTGGTACGGCAAGGAGCTGCCGACCCGCGGCGCCTTCTGACCGGACCGCCGCTTCGACGGAGCCCCGGCGCCGGACCGCCGGGGCCCGTTCCCCGTACCGGCTACGCTGTCGGGCCGGGCGGAGCCGTAGCGCAGAGGTCGTCGCGCGCGGTCTCCAAAACCGCGAGGACGCCGGTTCGAATCCGGCCGGCTCCGCCTCCCCGCCCCCGAAGACACGTCGGCCCCCTCCGGTCATCTCGACCGGAGGGGGCGCGGCGCCGGAACGTCAGACCGCGAGAGCCTGCTTCACCTGGGCGAGGCTCGGGTTCGTCATCACGACCTCGTCGCCACCGACGGAGGGAACCACGCGGACCGTGGGCACTGTCTGGTTTCCGCCGTTCGCCTTCTCCACGAAGGCCGCGGAGTCCGGGTCCTGCTCGATGTTGATCTCGGTGTACGCGATGCCCTCACGGTCCAGCTGGCTCTTCAGCCGGCGGCAGTAGCCGCACCACGTGGTGCTGTACATCGTCACAGTGCCCTGCATGCCTCTCGCGCTCCTTCGGCGGCTCGGGGAAGTCCTTGTCGTGGGAGGAACATACGGGAGGGCGCCGGCATTCCCGCCGGCCGGCCGCACGGGTCCCCCGTGATACCCGCCGCATTAGTACGACTACGGGGGCCTCCCTGTGGACAACCGGCTCGCCTGTCTCCGGCGACCTGGCAGCATGGCTGTGTGACAGCAGCAACGCACTCCACTCTCTTCCCACAGGTACCGGACTCGGCCGACGCGGTGCTCGAGGGGCTCGACCCCGAGCAGCGCGCCGTGGCCACCGCCCTGCAGGGTCCGGTGTGCGTGCTGGCGGGCGCCGGCACCGGCAAGACCCGGGCCATCACCCACCGGATCGCCTACGGGGTGCGCGCGGGCATCCTCCAGCCCTCCAGCGTGCTCGCCGTCACCTTCACCAACCGCGCCGCCGGTGAGATGCGCGGCCGGCTGCGCCAGCTCGGTGCCGTCGGCGTCCAGGCCCGCACCTTCCACTCCGCGGCGCTGCGCCAGTTGCAGTACTTCTGGCCGAAAGCGATCGGCGGCTCCCTGCCCCGGCTCGTCGACCGCAAGATCCAGCTGGTCGCCGACGCGGCCACCGCCTGCCGTATCCGGCTCGACCGGGGCGAGCTGCGGGACGTCACCGCGGAGATCGAATGGTCCAAGGTCACCCAGACCGTCCCGGCCGACTACGCGGCCGCCGCCGCCAAGGCCGGCCGGGAGTCCCCCCGCGACCCCGCCGAGATCGCCCAGCTCTACTCCGCCTACGAGGACCTCAAGCGCGAGCGCGCCGTCATCGACTTCGAGGACGTGCTGCTGCTGACCGTCGCCGTCCTGCAGGACCGGCACGACATCGCCGAGCAGGTCCGCGCCCAGTACCAGCACTTCGTCGTCGACGAGTACCAGGACGTCAGCCCGCTCCAGCAGCGGCTGCTGGAACTGTGGCTCGGCGAGCGGGAGAACCTGTGCGTGGTCGGCGACGCCAGCCAGACGATCTATTCGTTCACGGGCGCAACCCCCGACCATCTGCTCGACTTCCGCACCCGTCACCCCGGGGCCACCGTCGTCAAGCTGGTCCGCGACTACCGCTCGACCCCCCAGGTCGTCCGCCTGGCGAACGGCCTGCTCGCCCAGGCCCGCGGCCGGGCCGCCGACCACCGGCTGGAGCTGGTCTCCCAGCGCGCCGCGGGGACCGAGCCGGTCTTCACCGAGTACCCCGACGAGCCCGCCGAGGCGGAGGGCGTCGCCCGACGTATCCGTGAACTGACCGACGCCGGGGTCCCGGCGAGCGAGATCGCCGTCCTGTTCCGGACGAACGCCCAGTCCGAGACCTACGAGCAGGCCCTCGCCGATGTCGGCGTGCCCTACCAGCTACGGGGCGCCGAGCGGTTCTTCGACCGCCCCGAGGTGCGCAAGGCCGGCATCGCCCTGCGCGGCGCGGCCCGCTTCGGCGGTAACGACGCCCTCCTCGACGACGCCCCCGACCTGCCTTCCCAGGTGCGTGCCGTGCTCTCGGGCGAGGGCTGGACGACCCAGCCGCCGGCCGGCTCCGGAGCGGTCCGGGAACGCTGGGAGTCACTGGCCGCGCTGGTGCATCTCGCCCAGGACTTCGCCGCCGCCCGGCCCGGTGCCACCCTCGCCGACCTCGTCGCCGAACTCGACGAGCGGGCCGGCGCCCAGCACGCCCCGACCGTGCAGGGCGTCACCCTTGCCTCGCTGCACTCGGCCAAGGGCCTGGAGTGGGACGTCGTCTTCCTGGTCGGCGTCACCGAGGGCATGATGCCGATCACCTACGCAAAGACCGACGAACAGATCGAGGAGGAGCGCCGTCTCCTCTATGTCGGTGTCACCCGTGCCCGTGAGCGCCTCCAGCTCTCCTGGGCGCTCTCCCGTTCGCCCGGCAGCCGGCCGAACCGCCGCCCCAGCCGCTTCCTCCACGGACTGCGCCCCGGGTCGAACGCCGCCGCGGGCCGGGGCGGCGCGGCCGGCGCGGGAGGTGTGGAGCGCGGCTCGTTCGGGGCGGCGTCCCCCGCGGTCGTCCCGGGCCCCAGACACGGACAGCGCAGCCCCGCCCGCTGCCGGGTGTGCGGCCGCACGCTGACCGACGCGGGCGAGATGAAGCTGATGCGCTGCGAGGACTGCCCCACGGACATGGACGAGGGCCTGTACGAGCGGCTCCGTGAGTGGCGCGCCGTCCAGGCGGGGCGCAGCGGGCAGCCGGCCTTCTGCGTCTTCACCGACAAGACGCTGATGGCCATCGCCGAGACGGTCCCCGACGACGAGCACGCGCTGGCCAGGATCCCCGGAGTGGGGATGCGCAAGCTGGGCCGCTACGGAGCCGATGTTCTGGCCATCTGCGCAGGTCGTGACATCCATGAGGAACAGGATCAGGACTGATCCGAACTCGTCGGAAAAATAGTTTGCGCATGCCCCGGCAATCCCCATAGGTTCTTAGGCACGGGGATGGCGGCCTTCTCCAAGGCCCCACTACCGTGTTGTACTTGTACGTCCGCGGACCGGTTCACCCCGGTCCCCTAGACGCCGAGAGGAGGCGAGTCCAGTGATCAGCATCAACACCAGCTCCATCGTCAAACTGACCGATCGCTCGGCCGTCTCCCTGTGCATCCTCGGCGCCTCGAACCAGGGCACCGGTCTGTCCGGCATTCACGCCGAACGTCTGGTGTCCTCCCTCGCTCCCGCGGCTCCTGCCGTCCGTGAGCGCGATGAGCGACCGACCAAGGCACTGGAAGCGGTAGTGGCACAGGCGAAGGCCTATGCCTTTGCGGCGGCCGGTGCCGGATTCCGGAAGCAGACGACGCAGCACCACCTGATGTGGGCCTTCCGTGGGCCAGAACCCTGGAGTGATCCAGCCTGATGCGATCAGGCCGGCGCCTTCAGGGCCGCGGAACCCCATCCGGGATCCGCGGCCCTTCTGTTTTCCCTCAAGCGGGGAGAGCGAAGCGCCTCGGGACAAGAAAAGAACCCGGTTCCAGCCGCCACCCGGCCAACAGGCCGGAAACGACCAGACGAGGAAGACGAACCGTGCAACTCGAAGCGCACGTCCCGTCCGTACCGCCTTCCGGCACGATCCCCAAGCCCGGCTCCACGGAGGACCCGACCTTGACTCCGCTCACCGCGCTCACCGCGCTCGACGACGCCATCGAGAACCTCGGCGTGCCCGTCCCGTGCCGCTCCTACGACCCGGAGGTCTTCTTCGCCGAGTCGCCGGCGGACGTCGAGTACGCCAAGTCCCTCTGCCGCACCTGCCCGCTGATCGAGGCCTGCCTCGCCGGCGCCAAGGAGCGGCGTGAGCCCTGGGGCGTCTGGGGCGGCGAGCTGTTCGTCCAGGGAGTTGTCGTCGCCCGCAAGCGGCCGCGTGGCCGCCCGCGCAAGAACCCGGTCACGGCATGAACACCCCAGGAACGATCGACCGCCCCCTCACGCACGACCCCCAGAAGCAGGCCCCGATGATGCCGTCCACTCACGAGCCCTCAGGCTCCGCGACCGAAGACTTCACCACCAGCGGTGCGAACGACTCGCGCCAGAACAGGACCCGAGAGATGCAACTCATCCCAGAAGCCCTGGCCCGTGCGCATATGCACGAGCGACTGCAGGAGGCGCAGCGGGAGCGCCAGGCCGTGCGCCTGGTGACCGCTCGCCGGATGCAGCGCCGGGCCGAGCGCGCCTCCCGGCGCGCCCGCCGCGCGCTCGCCATGGCGGTCATGCAGTAACCCGTCCCACCTGAAGCGGTGGCCTCCCTCGCCGGAGGCACAGCTCTCCCCGCGGGGCCGGCCCGTGCGAACGGACCGGCCCCGCGGTGCGTCGCGTGGGGCGGGCCGTCGGGAACGGCGTTATCGTCGCCGGGTGACGAGTCATCCCGGTGGCGGTGACGACGACGGCTCCGCGGCGGAGCCGGAGCCGCTGGTGTGTGCCCGCTGCGGCACCCGCGCCGAGGGACCGCGGCCGACCTGGACCTTCTCCGTGGAGGGCGGCGCCCGCCGTCACTACTGCGAGGCGTGCTCCCGCGACAACCTGCGGGCGATCGAGGGTCGCCTGGACGCGCGGTGGTGGTAGCGGCCGGCACGGGAAGCGCCCGCCGCCGCGTCCGTCATGCCCGGGCGGCCGGTTCCTCCGCCGCCGGTTCCTCCGGGACGAAACCCGGCAGCCACTCCTCCAGCTCCTCCCGCAGCCGCACCGTCGCGCCCAGCTGACAGAGCACGCCGATCGTGCTCAGGGTCACCCGGTGGATCAGCAGGTAGGCCGGGGGAAGGTTGAGCTGCTTGGCCAGCTGGGAGGCGGGAGAGCGGGGGTCGGCTATCCGGGCCGCCTGGCTCCGCATCCAGCCGCGAGTGAAGGTGAACTCGTCGGCCGCGGCCGGCTCGATGATCGGCAGGAGGTAGTCGAGGACGGTGTCGGGGTCCAGCTCGATCGACTCCTTGACGAAGCCCTCGGCGCAGAGCATCTCGTAGACGGCCTCCGCCTCTCCGTCCAGCGTCATCCGCAGGGCCTCGCCGATGGGCTCGGGCAGCCCGCCCGGGAGCCGGTCGACGGTGCCGAAGTCCAGCACACCCAGACGCCAGTCGTTCTCGCCCCGCGGCCCGCCGGGCAGCAGACGGAAGTTCCCGGGATGCGGGTCGGCGTGCAGCAGACCGGTGCGGGCGGGACCGGAGAACAGGAAGCGGGCCAGGAGCTGGCCGACCCGGTCGCGCTGTGCCTCCGTGCCGTCCGAGATGATCTCCGACAGCGGTATGCCGTCCATCCACTCGGTGATCAGCACCTGCTCGCACTGGTGGACCACATCCGGCACGACGACGTCGGGGTCGTCCGTGAACTCCTCGGCGTGGGTCCGCTGGGCCTGGGCCTCCAGGCCGTAGTCCAGCTCTTCGGAGACCCGGTCCTTGAGCTCCGTGATCAGTGGCTTGACGTCCATGCCGGGGATGAGCGGACCCAGCAGACGGGCGAAGCGGCTCAGCTGGTTCAGGTCGGACAGCAGGGCCTCGCCGGCGCCCGGGTACTGCACCTTGACCGCCACCTCGCGGCCGTCGTGCCACACCGCCCGGTGCACCTGGCCGATCGAGGCCGCGGCGGACGGCTTGTCCTCGAACTCGAGGAACAGTTCCTGCCAGCCTTCGCCCAGCCGCTCCGCCAGCACCGTGTGGACGGTACGGGTGGGCATCGGCGGGGCTGCCTCCTGCAGCTTGGTCAGCGCCGCCCGGTAGGGGCCGGCGACCTCCTCCGGCAGTGCCGACTCGAAGACCGACAGGGCCTGGCCGAACTTCATCGCGCCGCCCTTGAGCTCGCCGAGCACCTTGAAGAGCTGCTCGGCGGTGCGCTGCTGGAGCTCGCGGCCGACAAGCTCCGCGGACTCACCCACGATCCGCTTGCCGAGGCCCCACGTAGCCCGCCCGGCGAAGCCGAGCGGGAGCGCGGCCAGTTTGGCGGTCCGGGTGACCGCCTTCCGGGGAAGATCAGACATGCGCCCTCCAAGTCCCTGCCGGCCGTTTCGTGTCCGCCTCGCGGCGCCACTCCTCCGACGGCCCGTGCCCGGCCATTGTCTCGTGCGACCCCCCGTCCCCGGGGATGTGTTCTCCCTTACCTTTTTCCGGACCTTTGCGCACGGCTCCGCACGGGCAGGCCGGGTGCGGCCGGACCGGACGCGCATCCCAGCGCAGAGCGGGAAGGGAGACCTCCCAGCGTGCGCAGGCGCTGGACGGAACCCGGCCGTCCAGGAAGGCGAGCGCGTGGGCGGCCGCCAGCCCGGCCACCGTCGTGGCCAGCGTCAGGTCACAGGCGCCCACCCGGCGCTGCCGCCCGGAGCGCCACTGGGCGGCCAGACGCGGCCAGGCCGGGTCCCGGTCGGTGCGGTCCTGCTGGAGACAGCCCGCACAGCTCGTCTCGCCGGGCAGGACCAGCGGGCCGACCACACCGGTCCCCTCCACGACACCGGCGTAGAGATGGGGTGTGCCCGAGGACACGAGGGGTTCGGCGGCCGCCGGATCGGGCGCGTGCACGGCGACGTCGTCCCGCGGGGCGAGGACGACCAGACCGAAACCGGGATCGCCCCCTTCGAGGGGAGACCGGGCGGTCCGGCGCGGCGGGCGGTCCGGGGCGGCCCGGCGTACCGCGCGGCGGGCCGCCTCGTCCCTGCGGTCGCCGACGGCCTCGGCGGGCAGTCCGCCCGGCACGACGTCCCACGGCTCGACCTGCCCGACGTCACGCACGTCGACCTCGCCCACCCCGGCCCCCGACAGCAGCGCCGCGAGGGCGGCACCCACCCGGCCCGCGCCTCTCACCTGCACCCGCATACCGCGGCGCGCCGCCAGCCGGCGCAGCGGATCGCCCGGTTCGGAGGTGGTCAGGGCGAGGGACGCCAGGTCCGGACGGAGCCGGTCGAGGACCTCCGGTTTCTCCCGCAGGGCCTCGGCGGCCGGCCCGCCGCCCCGCGAGTCGTCCAGCAACCCGGCCCGCGACAGCCGGCGCACCAGCCGGTCGACATGGCCCTCGGGCAGGTCCATGCGCCGTGCCTCCTCCCGCAGGAGCTCCAGCCCGCGGGCACCGTTGAGCAGGTCGAGAAAGCTGCCCGTGGCCGTGTCCACCGGGCCCAGCGTCAACGCGTGGGCCGGCGTCATCCCGAACTGCACGGTGTTGAGATCGCGCCATCCGCGCCGCAGCGCGGGCTTGACCATCGGATGCATGAAAGGCCCCCGTATGTCCCGGATCATCCCCGTCGGGCGGTCGAGCCCTTCACGGCTCGTCCGACGCATGCCAGCATGCCGGGACGGGCCGGAGGCCGCCGAAAGTTGTCCACAGGCGACGGGATTCATCGTACAAATCCGGCGCCCGGTGGGGGGGATCGCCGTGGAACCGTCCCGGAGCCAAGACTTCCCCGTGTGCAGCGGGTACCGTCGGGACGTGCCCGCCGACCCACTGCACCGCGCCGGAAAGTCACAGCGCAGCACGACGAGCCAGCCGGCGAACGGCTCACGGGCGAGCGCGATCGAGGTCCGCAGGAGCGCCCGCCGCCGCAGAACGGTCTCCGCGTACCGCGAGGGCGATCGCACCGTCGTACTCATCCCTGCCCGGATGTCCGAGGCGGAGGAGCAGCGCTGGGTGACCGTCATGCTCGACAAGCTGGCCGCACAGGAGAGCAGACGGACGCTCGGGGACACGGAGCTGGCCGAGCGCGCCCGGCTCCTGTCCGAGCAGTACTTCGGCGGACGGGCCAGGCCCGCCTCGGTGCGCTGGGTCACCAACCAGAACACGCGCTGGGGCTCGTGCACCCCGTCCGAGGGAAGCATCCGGCTGTCGCACCGGCTGCAGGGCATGCCCGAGTACGTCGTCGACTACGTCCTCTGCCACGAGCTGGCGCACCTTCTGGTGCCCGGGCACGGCCCGCGTTTCTGGCGGCTGCTGGAGGCGTATCCGAGGACCGAGCGGGCCCGTGGCTATCTCGAAGGAGTGGTCGCGGCCGGGCGGCTGCCGCATGTGCCGGGTGCGCGCGATGCGTGAGCACCGCCCGAGGTGAGCGCACCGTAGGCCTGTGCGCGCGTTGTGTACCGGGTCTGTACCGACTTCATCCGGTGTCCGGGTTTGCCGTTAGCCTGGCGCGACGCACTCACATTCGGGATGGGGGACGGTCGTACGTATGGCCAGGGAATTCCAACGCGGCCACAAGGCCAGGATCAGTGACCTCACGGCGGGGACAGATCTGTACGTAGGTGTGCAGATCTCCGGCCCGGGGCTGACCTTCGACATCAGCTGCTTCGGCCTCGACGCCGACGAACGGCTCTCCGACGACCGGTACTTCGTCTTCTACAACCAGCCGAAGTCCCCCGAGGAGTCCGTTCAGCTCCTGGGCGCCCAGGCGGGCGACACCGAGTCGTTCCGCGTGACGCTGGACCGGATCCCGCAGCAGATCAGGAAGCTGTCCTTCACGGCGACCCTCGACGGCGCCGGGCAGATGTCACAGATCGGTCCCGGGTACATCCGTATCGTCGCGGGCGGCGAGGAGGTGGCCCGGTATCCGTTCAACGGCTCGGAGTTCTCCACCGAGCGGGCCGTGATGCTGGGTGACTTCTACTTCAAGGACGTCTGGCGGTTCGCCGCCGTCGGGCAGGGTTTCGACGGCGGGCTCGACGCGCTGCTGCGGAACTTCGGCGGTGAGGTGGCCGAGGAGGAGCCGGCCGCCCCGCAGCAGCCGGCCGCCGGTGCGGCCGCGCCCGGTTTCGCCCCGCCCGCCCAGGCCGCAGCGCCGCCCGCGTTCGGAGTACCCGGCGGCGGCCCGGCCCCCGTGCCGGCTCCGGCTCCGGCCCCCGCGCCCGCCCCGGCTTCCGCGCCCCAGCCCGCCGCACAGGGCTTCGCGCCGCCGCCGGCCCCCGCACCGTCCGTGCCGCCGGTGCACACCGCGCCGACCGTCGTCGCGCCCTTGAACACCCCGCCCGGCGGCTCCCCGGTGCCGCCCCCGGCGCCGGCCCCCGCACCCTACGGTCAGCCGGGCCAGCAGCCGCCGCCGTACGGCCAGCCCGCCCCGCCGCCGGGCTACGGGCAGCCGCCGGCCCCGCAGGCACCGCCCGGCCACGGACAGCCGACGCCCCCTCCGGGGTACGGACAGCAGCCGCCGCCCGGACAGCCGCCGGCCCCGCAGGCCCCCTACGGGGCACCGCAGGGCGCTCCCCACGGCATACCGCAGGGCGCACCGCAGGGCCCCGGTGTCCTCGGCGCGCTCCAGCAGTTCAAGGAGACGCCCACCGGCCAGCGCTGGACGCAGCAGAACAAGAAGCTCGTCCGTGCGGACCTCGGCATCGGCGGTCAGCCCGTGCTCGCCCGGCAGGGCAGCATGGTGCTCTACCAGGGCAAGGTCGACTTCAGCTACAAGGGCGCCGGCTTCTCCGGCCGCATCGTCGGCAACGCCACCGGCCAGGAGATGCAGCTGATGCGCTGCACCGGCCAGGGCCAGGTGTTCTTCGCCGAGAACTCCACGATGCTGCACCCGATCGAGCTCCAGGGCGACGCCGTCTGCGTCTCCGCCGAGAACGTCCTCGCCTTCGACGAGAGCCTGCAGTACGAGGTCCGCCGCATCGAGGGGCACGGCATCCCCGGCGGCGCGCTGTTCACGATGCAGTTCCAGGGGACCGGCACCCTCGTCGTCAAGACCCACGGCACGCCCGTGGTGCTGCCGGTCACGCCCACCACGTTCGCCGACTGCAACGCCGTGGTCGCCTGGTCGGCCGCCTCCCAGGTGGTCGTCTCCAGCCAGGTGCGGATGCGCCGCAACTCCTACCCCGGCGACACCGGGGAGAGCGTGAACCTCCAGTTCAGGGGTGCACCCGGCAACTTCATCGTCGTCCAGCCGTACGAGATCTGAGGGAGCCCGTCATGAACCAGCCACTCGCGGGCTACGCCCCCGCCCCCGTCACCGCCCGCATGGAGAACCACGGCAACCACATGGCGAAGATCGCCATGCAGACCGGGAACGACCTCCTCGCGCGTGTCGGATCGATGGTCGCCTACGAAGGGTTCGTCCAGTACGAGCCCAACCCGCCCGCCGTGCGCCAGATCGCCAAGGACTGGCTCACCGGTGAGGGCGCGCCGCTGATGAAGTGCTCCGGCGACGGCCTGCTCTACCTCGCCGACTACGGCGCCAACGTCCTCGTGATCAACCTCAACGGCGACGGCATCTCCGTCAACGCCACCAACCTGCTCGCCTTCGACGCCCACCTCACCTGGGGCGTGGAGCGGGTCAAGGGCCTGGCGAAGTTCGCCGGACAGGGCCTGTGGAACACCAGGATCTCCGGGCAGGGCTGGGTCGCGCTGACCTCGCGCGGCAAGCCCATCGTCGTCGACTGCGGTGGCGGCGACGACGAGACGTACGTCGACCCGGACGCCCTCGTCGCCTGGTCCCCGAACCTCAAGGTGAAGGGCAAGCGCAGCTTCCGCGCCCAGTCGCTGATCGGCCGCGGCAGCGGAGAGGCCTACCAGATGGCCTTCTCCGGTCAGGGCATCGTCGTCGTCCAGCCCAGTGAGGACAGCACCGACCGTCTCCGGGTCCGGGGCTGAGGGGGAGCAACCACACCATGCAGAGCCCGCTTTTCGCCTTCAACGACCAGCAGACCCAGGAGCGCTGGAGCCTGCAGAACCAGCAGATGCTCCGCGTCGCCCTGGAGGGCCACGACGACATCCTCGCCCGCAAGGGCACCATGGTCGCCTACCAGGGACTCGTCGAGTTCGACGCCGAGTTCCAGGGCAACAGCGCGTCACGCGCGCGTGCGCAGACCGGTGAGGGACTCGACCTGATGCGCTGCCACGGGCAGGGCACGGTCTACCTCGCCAATCTCGCCCAGCGCATCCACGTCATGGAGGTGAAGCAGGACGGGCTGACGGTCGACAGCAGTTATGTGCTCGCGATGGACTCCTCGCTGCACCACGAGGTGATCGCCGTCGACAGCCTGTACGGCATCTCCGGCTCCGGGAAGTACCAGCTCAACATCACCGGCAACGGCAGGGTCGCCCTGATGACCTCCGGCATGCCGCTGCTGATGCGGGTGACGCCGGACAAGTACGTCAACTGCGACGCCGACGCGATCGTCGCCTGGTCCACGTCCCTGCGCGTGCAGATGCAGGCCCAGACCCACTCCTCCGGGGTGTGGCGGCGCCGCGGCAACACCGGCGAGGGCTGGGAGCTCAGCTTCATGGGCAGCGGCTTCGCGCTCGTCCAGCCCAGCGAGCTGCTGCCGCCGCAGAACGCCCAGATCGGCTCGGGCGTCGCCGCCCAGTACGGCGTGGGACAGCAGGGGGCCCGCGGCCAGAACCAGGGCAACGTCTGGAGCTGAACGCACCGGTGAGGGGCGTCCGCCGAGGCGGACGCCCCTCACTCCTGTGTCAGACGCCCAGTCTCGTCCGGGTCGCTTCCACCAAACGGGTGACCGAGGTGTCGGCCACGTCCGCCACCTCGTCGTACGGGAACCAGCACAGGTCGAGGGACTCGTCGCTGATGGCCTCGACGGATCCGGACGGAGCCAGCGCCGCGTACTGGACGTCCAGGTGCCAGGCACACGGTGTGTGATGACGGTCCAGACGCACGGGGCCGCCGGGGACCAGGGTCAGTCCCGCGATACCGGACTCCTCCGTCGCCTCCCGCAGGGCCGCCGCCGCGAGCGAGACGTCACCCGGCTCGCAGTGCCCGCCCGTCTGGAGCCACATCCGCAGCTTCCGGTGCAGGGTCAGCAGCACCCGGCCCCGCTCGGGATCGATCACCAGGCCGCTGGCCGTGATGTGGCCGTCCGTACAGGCCTTCCACATGCCGTCCGGATGCGCCGCGAGGTGGTCCAGATAGGTCTGGCGCAGTCCGGGCTGGTCCTCGTACCCCTTGAGCACGAGGACCGCGTCGTCATGGAGGCTCACTCGGCGTCGTCGCCCTTGTTCTTGCCCTCGTCCTCGCCCTCGTCCTTCTTCTTGAGGTCGGGCTTCCCGCCGGCGGCCTCGCCGAGCATCTTGTCCAGCTCGGAGAAATCGATCTGCTCGCGGTGCACGAAACCGTCCGGATCGTCCAGGTCGGTCGCCGTCGGCAGCATGTCCGGGTGCGCCCACAGGGCGTCCCGGCCGTCGACCCCGCGCGCGTCGGTGAGCGAGGCCCACAGGCGCGAGGCGTCGCGCAGCCGGCGCGGGCGCAGCTCCAGACCGATCAGCGTGGCGAACGTCTGCTCCGCCGGGCCACCCGAGGCGCGGCGGCGGCGCAGCGTCTCGCGCAGCGCGTCGGCCGACGACAGCCGCGGCTTGGCCGCGGCGTGCACCACGGCGTCCACCCAGCCCTCGACGAGTGCCAGCGCCGTCTCCAGACGGGCCAGGGCGGCCTTCTGCTCCGGCGTGTCCTCCGGCTGGAACATGCCCTGCTGGAGGGCCTCCTGCAACTGCTCCGGATTCTGCGGGTCGAACTGGCCGACGACGTCCTCGAGCTTGCCGGTGTCGACCTTGATCCCGCGCGCGTAGCCGTCGACGGCGCCGAACAGGTGCGAGCGCAGCCACGGGACGTGCGCGAACAGGCGCTGGTGGGCGGCCTCGCGCAGGGCGAGATAGAGCCGCACCTCCTCCTGGGAGACGCCCAGGTCCTTGCCGAACGTCTCGATGTTCAGCGGCAGCAGCGCGGCCCGGCCGGCCGGGCTCAGCGGCAGGCCGATGTCGGACGAGCCGACGACCTCACCGGCGAGCACGCCGACGGCCTGCCCGATCTGCGTGCCGAACATGGCGCCGCCCATGGAGCGCATCATGCCGATCAGCGGGCCGGCCATGGCCTGCATCTCCTCCGGCAGCACATCGCCCATCGCGTTCCCGACGCGCTCGGCCACCGGGTCGACCAGCTCCCGCCACGCCGGAAGGGTGGCCTCCACCCACTCCGCGCGGCTCCAGGCCACGGCGGAGCCGGCGCCCGACGGCAGGGAGGTCGCGTCGTCCAGCCACAGGTCGGCCAGACGGACCGCTTCCTCCACGGCCCTGCGGTCGGCGGGCCCGACGCTCGTGTCCTTCGAGCCCTCCGCGGTGCCCTGCGAGACGGTCTGCCGGGCGATCTGCTTGGCCATGTCCCAGTTCACCGGCCCGCCCTCGTAGGAGAGCATCTGGCCGAGCTGCTGGAACGCCGCGCCCAGGTCGTTGGGGTTCAGCGACCCGAACATCGCGGCGAACGGATTGTCCGCGCCAGGGCCGCCAAAGCCTCCGGCTCCGGGCACGCCGAAGCCGAACGGGTTGGCCGGGCCCTGACCACCACCGCTCTGCGGGTCCTTCTTCTTGCCCTCGTCGCCGTCGTCCGGCTCCTCCGGCGGAAGGCCGAATCCGAATGGGGTGTCACTCACGGGTTTCCTCGGCTGGTAGGGCCACCGGTTCTTTCCGGCGGCACGGCTGCCCGACAACACCACCCAGCGTAGACACCTGAAGCGGTTCGGGCCTCGGTGCTTCGCCGACAGAAGGCCTGCGGCAGGATGGATGCCACCTGGTACGTACGCGTCGCTCGCGCCCGTACTGAAGACAACCGCTGGAGACGCCCGGTGAGTTCCCCAGATCCACAGGTTCGCGCAGCGCGAAACGAGTCGGCCCACCCGCCGCCCGACCACCGCCCCTCGACGACGGCGCTTCGCGCCGGCGGAACGACCGCGGCGCGCGGGCCCGTCGTCGCGGTCACCGGTGCCGCGTCCGGCATCGGCGCGCTGCTCACCGCGCGGCTCGCCGCCTCGGAGGAGATCAAGCGGGTCATCGCCATCGACGAGCGGCGCGGCGAGTGCGCCGAGGCGCGCTGGCACATCCTGGACGTACGGGACCCGGCCATCGCGGACAAGCTGCGCGGGGCCGACGCGGTGGTCCATCTCGCGCTCGACCTCGATCTGGAGACCGATGCCGCCGCCCGGACGGCCTACAACGTACGGGGCACGCAGACCGTGCTGACGGCCGCCGCGGCCGCCGGGGTGCACCGCGTGGTGCTGTGCACGTCGACGATGGTCTACGGGGCGCTGCCGGACAACGAGCTGCCGCTGTCCGAGGACGCGGAGCTGCGGGCCACGGCGGAGGCCACCGGAGTCGGCGACCTCCTGGAGATCGAGCGGCTCGCGCGCCGGGCGCCCAGGGCGCACCCGGGGCTCAATGTCACGGTCGTACGCCCCGCCGTGCTGGTGGGAGGCACCGACACCGCGCTGACCAGGTACTTCGAGTCGCCCAGGCTGCTCGTGGTGGCCGGGTCGCGGCCCGCGTGGCAGTTCTGTCACGTCCAGGATCTGTGCAGCGCCCTGGAGTACGCCGTCCTGGAGAAGGTCGACGGTGAGCTGGCCGTCGGCTGCGACGGATGGCTGGAACAGGAGGAGGTCGAGGAGCTCAGCGGGATCCGGCGGATGGAGCTGCCGTCGGCGGTCGCGCTCGGCGCGGCGGCCCGGCTGCACCGGATCGGGCTCACCCCGTCCCCGGCCGGGGACCTGGCCTACACGATGTACCCCTGGGTGGTGAGCGGGAGCCGGCTGCACGACGCCGGGTGGCGGCCCGCGCACACCAACGAGGAGGTGCTCGCGGAGCTGCTGGAGGAGGTGTCCGGCAGACACACGGTGGCCGGCCGGCGCCTGGGGCGCAAGGACGCGACGGCGGCGGGCGCCGCGGGAGCGACGGTGGCCCTGCTGGGCGCGGCCGCGGTGGTACGACGGGCACGCAAGGCCCGGCGCCGGATCTGACGCGCCTCCCGCGGGAGGCACCGGAGGGGCACGCGCGCGTGCCGGACGATGACGCTGTTCCGGGCCGTCGCCGGGTGGGGCACGATGGAGACATGGCATCCACGCACGATCACCCGGGTGAGCAGGCCGCACAGGACCCGCTCAAGCTGATCTCGATACGCGACACGCCGTTGTCCGTGGACGAGGTCCTCCACGCGGTCGGGGACGACGCGGCCGGCGGAACGGCGCTGTTCGTCGGGACCGTGCGCAACCACGACGGGGGCGCCGACGTCGACGGGCTCGGCTATTCGTGCCACCCCAGCGCCGAGGACGAGATGCGGCGGATCGCCGAGAAGGTCGCCGCCGAGTACCCCGTCCGGGCGCTTGCCGCCGTGCACCGGGTGGGGGACCTCAGGGTCGGTGACCTCGCCGTGGTCGTCGGCGTGTCGTGCCCGCACCGGGGGGAGGCCTTCGAGGCCTGCCGGAAGCTGATCGACGACCTCAAGCACGAGGTGCCCATCTGGAAGCACCAGAGGTTCTCCGACGGGACCGAGGAATGGGTGGGGGCCTGCTGAGCAGGCCCGGACCTCCGGTTGCGTAACCCCACCCCTGGCGTGAGCGTTGTCACTGCGGATGGTTAATCTGCTGATCAGTCAGTGTTGCGGACGCTCATGGGGTTGGGAGGTCGGCATGGCGGTGCTCGCCTGGTTGCTGATTCCGCTGGTGGCCGCGATCGGGGCAGGACTGTGGGGCAGTTGGGCCAATCGCACCCGCAAGGTGCGGGGCGACGGCCCCGAACTCATCGGTTACGCCCGGTTCCGCGAGGCCATGGAAAAGTCACACTCGGGTAGCTGAGGGCCGAAGAACAGCAGGTCACGGCAGACGAAGCGAGCAGGGCCGCCCGTCCGGGCGGCCCTGACGGTGCGCTGACAGGCCCGTCCCGTACTGTCGAGGCATGCCACGCCGCACCGCGACGATGCTCGCCTCCACCCTGATGCTGATCGCGCTCCTGTGCGCGGGAGTGTTCATCCCCGTGCCCTACTCGGAGATGTCCCCGGGGCCGACGGTGAACACGCTGGGCGAGCACGACGGCGAGCCGGTGCTGCAGATCTCCGGGCACAAGACCTATCCGACGGACGGTCACCTCAACATGACCACGGTACGGGTCACCAGCGCCGACTACCGGATGAACCTGGTCGAGGCCGTCTACGGATGGCTCGCGCACGACAACAAGGTCGTCCCGCACGAGACCCTCTACCCCGACGGCAAGACGGAGGAGGAGTCCACCCAGGAGAACGCCGAGGAGTTCAGCCAGTCCCAGGAGAGCGCCAAGGTCGCGGCCCTGAAGGAACTCGACGTCCCGGTGAAGTCCTGGGTGATCGTCTCCACGGTGGTCAAGGGGTCCCCGTCCGAGGGCAAGCTGCACGCGGGCGACGTGATCAAGGCCGTCGACGGCGAGGCGGTGAAGGAACCGGCCGATGTCGCCGAGCGGGTGACCGAGCACAAGCCGGGCGAGGACGTCGTCTTCACCATCGTGCCCGCCGAGGAGCAGGCCGCCGCCGAGAAGGGGAACCGGACGGCGACGCGGACCGAGAAGGTGACGATCACCACCACGGCCTCCGAGGACGGCGGTGAGAAGCGCGCCATCGTCGGGATCTCCGCCGGGACCGACCACACCTTCCCGTTCAGCATCGACATCAAGCTCGCCGATGTCGGCGGGCCGAGCGCGGGCCTGATGTTCGCGCTCGGCATCTACGACAAGCTCACTCCGGGCAGCCTGACCGGCGGCGAGTTCGTCGCCGGCACCGGCACCATCGACGACGACGGCAAGGTGGGGCCGATCGGCGGGATCCAGATGAAGACGGTCGGCGCGCGTGACAAGGGCGCCGAGTACTTCCTCACGCCGGCCGACAACTGCGCGTCCGCCGCCAAGGACACCCCCGAGGGCCTCACCCTGGTGAAGGTCGACACCATCGACGACGCCCTGGGGGCCCTGGAGGACATCCGCTCCGGCGACACCTCGGACCTGCCGACGTGCACGGCCTCCTGACCGGCCCCGCTACTCCTCGAACGTCGCCGACAGCGCCTGGGCCAGGCCCGGCACCAGCTCGGAGCCGGTGAGGACCTCCGTGGCGGAGTCCTTCTCACGCAGCCGCAGGGCCGACTCGCGGGTCCCGTCGCGCAGCACCGCGACCGTCATCCGGACCTCCTGACGCTCCGGGTGCCGCGCCACCCACTTCGTCAGCGCGGCCTCGTCCAGGTCCTCGGGGACCTGGGCCTCGGCCGACGGCGGCAGCATCAGCCGTTCCACGGTCAGGGCGCAGCCGGTCACCGCGTCGGGCCAGGCGATGGTGCCCAGGAACTCGTCGAGCGGCTTGCCCGTTGGAATCTCGTCCTGCTCGATCGGGGTGAGAGCGGTTGTCTCCTGTTCGTCGCCCAGACCGAGCCGGTCCGCGAGCGAGGGCTGTTCGGCCCGCAGCCGGGCGGTGTCGACGAGGGCGAACAGGCGGGCGGGCTGGTCCCAGCCGAGGCCGGAGACGTACTCGTCGATCTCGAGTACGGCCCGGGTGAGCGGGTTGGCCGCCATGGGTGTGTTGGACATGGTCACAATCCTCTCTCGTTCCTGGCCGGAATCGGGAACCGAGTAAAGGGTGAGTAAGTTGCATAGGTGTGGGCCTGCGATCACGGGGGACCACATACGGTCCGTGAAGACGCGGGCCTGACGAATCAACAGCGAACTTCGAGGTGCCTACCTTGGCTTTCCAGATGCCGGACCGCGGCGGAGGCCCGACGGGGCCACGGATCAGAGTGGGCCGCCCGTCCCGGCGGGTCCGGACTCTGCTCATGACACTGGGCGTCCTGGCCGTCCTCGGCATGGTGTTCACCATGTTCGCGGGCTTCTGGACCGACTGGCTGTGGTATCGCTCGGTCGACTACTCGTCGGTGTTCACGACGACCCTGTGGACCAAGATCGGGCTGTTCTTCGTCTTCGGTCTGCTGATGGCCCTCGCGGTCGGTTTCAACGTCTGGCTGGCGCACCGCATGCGGCCGCCGCTGAGCGCCATGTCGATGGAGCAGCAGAACCTCGACCGGTACCGGATGGGCATCGCCCCGTACAAGAAGTGGCTGCTGCTCGGCATCACCGCGCTGGTGGGCCTGATCGCCGGCGCCTCGGCGTCGAGCCAGTGGCGGACCTGGCTGATGTGGGTCAACGGCGTGTCCTTCGGCCAGAAGGACCCGCAGTTCAAGCTCGACGTCTCCTTCTACGCCTTCGACCTGCCCTGGTACCGGTTCCTGCTCGGCTTCGGCTTCGCCGCCACGATCCTGGCGCTGATCGCCGCCGCGCTCACCCACTACCTGTACGGCGGGCTGCGCATCACCAGCCCGGGCGCGCGCGCCACGGCGGCGGCCACCGGACACCTGTCGGTGCTCCTCGGTGTCTTCGTCGCCCTGAAGGCGGTCGCCTACTGGCTCGACCGGTACGGGCTGGCGGTGAAGTCCAGCGACTTCAAGGCCACCGACAGCTGGACGGGCCTCAGGTACGTCGACGCCAACGCCTATCTGCCGGCCAAGACGATCCTGTTCTGCATCGCGGTGATCTGCGCGCTGCTGTTCTTCGCCACCCTGTGGCGGCGTACCTGGCAGCTGCCCGTGATCGGCTTCGGCCTGATGGTGCTGTCGGCGATCCTCATCGGCGGCCTGTACCCGGCGATCGTGCAGAAGTTCCAGGTCCAGCCGAACGAGCAGGCCAAGGAAGCGCCGTACGTCGAGAAGAACCTCAAGGCCACGCGTGAGGCCTACGGCATCGACGACTCCAAGGTCACCGACTACCCGGGCACGAGCCAGACCGAGGACAAGACCCGGCTGCGGGACGACGTCACCGACACGGCGAGCATCCGGATCATGGACCCGAACATCGTCTCGCCGACGTTCCAGCAGCTCCAGCAGATCAGGAACTACTACGCGTTCCCGACCAACCTGGACGTCGACCGGTACCCCATCGGCGGCGAGGAGCAGGACACGGTCATCGGTCTGCGCGAGCTGAACCTGAACGGCATCCCCAAGCGGAACTGGATCAACGACCACTTCCGCTACACCCACGGATACGGTGTCGTCGCGGCCGAGGGCACCAGCGTGGACTCCGGCGGCCGTCCGAACTTCATGGAGTCCGACCTGCCCTCCCAGGGCGAACTCCCCGAGTACGAGCAGCGCGTCTACTACGGCGAGCGCACCACCACGTACTCGATCGTCGGCGGTCCCCAGAAGGAGATCGACTACTCCGACGACAGCGGCGAGAAGACGTACAGCTATAAGGGCGACAGCGGGGTCAACCTCGAGAACCCGGTCAACCGGGCCGCCTACGCGGTCGCGTTCAGCGAGCCGCAGATCCTGTACTCCGGGGCGATCGGCGAGGGATCGCGGATCCTGTACAACCGCACGCCCAAGGAGCGCGTCGAGGCGATCGCCCCGTGGCTGACCATCGACGGCGACGCCTACCCGGCGGTCGTGGACGGCCGTATCCAGTGGATCGTCGACGCCTACACCACGACCAACGGCTATCCGTACGCGTCGCGGACGACCCTCGGCGACACCACGGCCGACTCGCTGACCGCCACCAACGACCAGCGCGCGGTGGTGGCCCAGCAGAACCAGGTCAACTACATCCGCAACTCGGTGAAGGCGACCGTCGACGCGTACAGCGGCGAGGTCAAGCTCTACCAGTGGGACACCCAGGACCCCGTCCTGAAGACCTGGATGAAGGCCTTCCCGGACACGGTGCAGCCGAAGACCGAGATCTCCAGCGCGCTGATGGCCCACCTGCGGTACCCGCAGGACCTGTTCAAGGTGCAGCGCGAACTGCTGACCCGCTACCACGTGAAGGACGCCACCACGTTCCTCTCGGGCAGCGAGGTGTGGGAAGTGCCGGACGACCCGACCAACAAGACGGGCGACGCGGTGCCTCCGTACTACCTGAGCATGAAGATGCCCGACCAGCAGGAGCAGACCTTCTCGCTCACCACGACGTTCACACCGAACGGCCGTGACAACCTCAGTGCCTTCATGGCGGTGAACGCCGATCCGGGCACCGAGGACTACGGCAAGATCAGAGTGCTGAAACTGCCGACCAGCACCACGGTCTCCGGACCCAAACAGGTGCAGAGCCAGTTCAACTCCGAACAGGACATCGCCGAGTCGATCAGGCTGCTGCGAGGCGGTGACTCCGAGGTCGAGTACGGCAACCTGCTGACCGTCCCGCTCGACGGAGGGCTGCTCTACGTCGAGCCGGTCTACGTCCGCGGTGGCGGGCTGAAGTACCCGCTGCTGCGGAAGGTGCTGGTGACCTACGGAGGCCAGACCGCCTTCGAGGACACCCTCGACCAGGCGCTCGCCAAGGTTTTCGGAGGCGAGGGAACGCCCACCGAGCCACCGGGCGAGGACGAGGGGACCGGCGAGGAGGAGGGCACGACGCCACCGCCGACGTCCGACAACCCCACGGTCCAGGAGGCGCTGAACGACGCCCAGAAGGCCTTCGAGGCCGGCCAGGAAGCCCTGAAGAAGAACGACTGGGAGGCCTACGGCAAGGCGCAGAAGGACCTGGAGGACGCGCTGCGCAAGGCCGAGGAGGCCCAGTCGGCCGAAGGAGGCGGTGGCGCCGGCGGCGGGGAGAGCGGTCCCCGTCCCGACGCGAGTCCGAGCAGTTAGCGAGCAGGCTGGTCAAACGCCCCTCCCGCGCCGTGCTACGGTTGCAGCACAACGGCGCGGGGTGGAGCAGCTCGGTAGCTCGCTGGGCTCATAACCCAGAGGTCGCAGGTTCAAATCCTGTCCCCGCTACTCAGGTCGCGAAGTCGGCGACGTCAAAGGCCCGGATTCCTCAAGGAATCCGGGCCTTTGTGATGGGCGAACGCATGTGCCTGGGTGAGGGACGGCCGTGCCGCCGACGGGAGTTGGCCGATCTGTGTTTGACTTGTCTCTCTGTGGGCATGTCGACAAAACGCTGTAGTGACCTCACTGACTGCGGTATACCAGGTGTACCCAGGTTGCAGGTGGTGCGACGATGGATGGTATGGGGGACAAGGCAACTCTGTTCGGGACAGGGCGTTTTGTGAAGTCCTCCTCGCAGGAGGAACCCCGGGACGAGACGGGGGAGGCCGCCGACGAGGCGGCCGAGGAGCTGCGTCAGCGGCTCGCCGCCGAGGCCGGCGACGTCGAGGCGATGAGCGTCCTCGGCGCCATGCTGCTGCGCCGCGGTGATCTCGACGGAGCCGAACCCCATCTGCGTGCCGCCACCGCCGCGGGCGACCGCGCCGCCGCCAACAACCTGGGCGTCCTGCTGCACCAGCGGGGCTACGCCGACGAGGCCGCCGGCTGGTGGCGGATCGCCGCCGTGGCCGGCTCCACCGCGGCGGCCCACGCGCTCGGCCGCCACCACCGGGAACGCGGGGACGAACCCGCCGCCGAGTACTGGTTGCGCCAGTCCGCCGAGCAGGGGCACACCCTCGGCGCGTACGCCCTCGCCGACCTGCTGGAACACCGTGGGGACACGGCCTGGGCCGAGCGCTGGATGCGGGCCGCCGCCGAGCGTGGGCACCGGGAGGGCGCGTACCGGCTGGCCCGCGCGCTGGACCGCCGGGCCGCACGGGAGAGCGACGACGCCGCCGCGCTGCTGCGAGAGGCCGAGCAGTGGTACCGGCAGGCCGCCGCGCGGGGACACCGCCGGGCCGCGCTGCACCTCGGGGCGATCCTGGAGCGGCGCGGCGAGCTCAAGGAGGCCGGCCGCTGGTACCTGACCTCCGCCAAGGACGGCGAGCCCCGGGCCGCCTGCGCGCTCGGCTTCCTGCTGCGCGACGCCGGGGACACCGAGAACGCCGCCGTGTGGTGGCTGCGGGCCGCGCAGGACGGCGACGGCAACGCCGCCAACGCGCTGGGCGCCCTGCACGCCGAGCGGGGCGAGACCCAGACCGCCGAGCGCTGGTACCGGGCCGCGATGGACGCCGGCGACATCAACGGCGCGTACAACCTCGGGCTGCTCTGCGCCGACCAGGGCCGGACCGGCCCGGCCGAGCAGTGGTACCGCCGGGCCGCGTACGCCGGTCACCGCGAGGCGGCGAACGCGCTGGCGATCCTGCTGCTGCGGGCCGGGGACGAGACCGGCGCGGAGCCGTGGTTCTCCAAGGCCGCGGAGACCGGCAGCGTGGACGCCGCCTTCAACCTCGGCATCCTGCACGCGGGCCGGGGCGACGAGCGGTCCGCGCTGCGCTGGTACGAGCGGGCGGCGGCCGCCGGGCACATGGAGGCGGCGCTCCAGGTCGGGATGGCGCGGCTGCGGGAGGGCGAGGAGGGCGAGGCGGAGCGGTTCCTGCGGTGCGCGGCGGGCGGGGGGAGCGCGGAGGCGGCGTACCGGCTGGCGACGGTGCTGGACGCCCGTAGACCGCCTGAGCCGGCGCACGAGCTGGGGGAGCCGGTGAACCGGCGCAGCGAGTGCGAGGAGTGGTACGAGCGGGCGGCCTCGCAGGGGCACCGGCGGGCGCAGGTGCGGGTCGGGATGCTCGCGGCGGCGCGGGGGGACGTCGTCGAGGCGGCACGGTGGTACCGGGAGGCGGCGGAGGCCGGGTCGCGGAACGGGGCGTTCAATCTGGGGTTGCTGCTGGCCCGTGAGGGGAGTGAGCCGGAGGCGGTCGTGTGGTGGACACGGGCGGCCGACGCGGGGCACGGCCGGGCGGCGCTGCGGCTCGCGCTGGTCTGTGCGCGGCGGGGGGAGCTCGCGGAGGGGCAGCGGTGGGCGGAGCGGGCGGCCGCGCTGGGGCCGGCGGCGGTTGCGGAGCGGGCCGCTCGGCTGCGGGACGCGCTGCGTGAGGAACTGTCCGCGTGAGGCCGGGAGGGGGTGTACGAGGTGAGGCAGCGGTGGGCGGAGCGGGGGTGGGTTCCGCAGCCCGGCGTTTGCGGGGTGCTGCCGCGCCCACCCTCCCCCACTCTCGGCTCCGCTCGAGCGGGGGGACCCCCATCGCCCTGGGGGTACCTCCCAGGCCCTTGAGGCACTGGGGAGGCACGACTGCCCGCAGCTACGCGCGGAAACGGATTTGCTTCTGTCGGATGCCTTGACGTAGTGTTTCATTCATCGACGCGGGGTGGAGCAGCTCGGTAGCTCGCTGGGCTCATAACCCAGAGGTCGCAGGTTCAAATCCTGTCCCCGCTACTGAAGGCCGAGGGCCGGAATCTGCGTCTCAGGCCGCCGCGCAGTTCGGGCAGATTCCGCGGTACGTCACCTCGACGTCGGAGACCGTGAAGCCGAAGCGCTCCGTGTCGGGGAGGTCGGCCAGCGGATTGCCGGTCGGGTGGACGTCGCGGATCGCGCCGCACCGCGCGCACACCAGGTGGTGGTGCGGGCGGTGCGCGTTGGGGTCGTACCGCTTGGCCCGCTTGTCCGTGGCCACCTCCAGCACCTCACCGAGCGAGACCAGCTCGCCCAGGGTGTTGTAGACGGTCGCCCGGGAGATCTCGGGCAGCTTGGCGACGGCCCTGGAGTGCACCTCGTCGGCCGTCAGATGGACGTGCTCGCCGTCGAGGACCTCGGCCACGACACGGCGCTGTGCGGTCATCCGCCATCCACGTCCACGGAGCCGTTCCAAAAGGTCACTCATAGGCACCAGCCTAGCAGTAAGGGGACAGAAGTCCCGAACGGGTGTGACTTTGGAGCTTTACTTGACTTAGACATTGTCCATTGTAGGATCGAGATCGGATCTGGCCAAGGCACAGACTGGTCAGCGATGAAGCAGGAGGCGCACGTGACGCAGGGACCGCTCACTACGGAGGCCGGTGCCCCGGTTGCCGACAACCAGAACAGCGAGACCGCGGGCGTCGGTGGCCCGGTCCTCGTCCAGGACCAGCTCCTCATCGAGAAGCTGGCCCACTTCAACCGTGAGCGCATCCCGGAGCGTGTGGTGCACGCCCGCGGCGCCGGTGCCTACGGCACCTTCACGGTGACCGCCGACGTCACGCGGTACACGCGGGCCGCGTTCCTCTCCGAGGTCGGCAAGGAGACGGAGACCTTCCTGCGCTTCTCGACGGTGGCCGGCAACCTGGGCGCCGCGGACGCCGTGCGCGACCCGCGCGGTTTCGCGCTGAAGTTCTACACCGAGGAGGGCAACTACGACCTCGTCGGCAACAACACCCCGGTGTTCTTCATCCGGGACGCGATCAAGTTCCCGGACTTCATCCACACCCAGAAGCGCGACCCGTACACGGGCTCGACGGAGGCGGACAACGTCTTCGACTTCTGGGGCCTGTCGCCCGAGTCCACGCACCAGGTGACCTGGCTGTTCGGTGACCGCGGCATCCCGGCGTCGTACCGCCACATGGACGGCTTCGGCTCGCACACCTACCAGTGGAACAACGAGGCCGGCGAGGTCTTCTGGGTCAAGTACCACTTCAAGACGGACCAGGGCATCAAGAACCTGACCGCCGAGGAGGCCGAGATCCTCGCGGGCAAGGACCCCGACTCCCACCAGCGGGACCTGCGCGAGGCCATCGAGCGCGGCGAGTTCCCGTCCTGGACCGTCTACGTCCAGGTGATGCCGGCGGCCGAGGCGGCCACGTACCGCTTCAACCCGTTCGACCTGACCAAGGTCTGGCCGCACGCGGACTACCCGCTGATCGAGTTCGGCAAGCTGGAGCTGAACCGCAACCCGCGGAACATCTTCGCCGAGGTCGAGCAGTCGGTCTTCAGCCCCGCCCACTTCGTGCCGGGCATCGGCCCCTCCCCGGACAAGATGCTCCAGGGCCGCCTCTTCGCGTACGGCGACGCCCACCGCTACCGCGTCGGCATCAACGCCGACCACCTGCCGGTGAACCGCCCGCACGCCACCGAGGCGCGCACCAACTCCCGTGACGGCTACCTGTACGACGGCCGCCACGACGGTGCGAAGAACTACGAGCCGAACAGCTTCGGCGGCCCGGCCCAGACCGGCCGTCCGCTGTGGCAGCCCATCTCGGTGACCGGCGTCACCGGTGAGACGGTCACGCCCGTCCACGCCGAGGACAACGACTTCGTCCAGGCGGGCAACCTGTACCGGCTGATGACGGAGGAGGAGAAGGAGCGCCTGGTGAACAACCTGGCGAACGCCATCTCCGGCGTCACGCGCGACGAGATCGCCGACCGCGCGATCAACAACTTCCGTCAGGCGGACGAGGACTTCGGCAAGCGGCTGGAGGCCGCGGTGCAGGCCCTGCGCGGCTGATCCCAGCGCTGGACCGCTTGCCGGAACACGGGCCGGACTCCCTCGCGGGGGCCGGCCCGTTCGGCATGTCACTACGCCGGCACCCGCTGGGCCGGCTGCCGCCGGGGTGCCCAGCAGCGGATGATGTCGCGGACCGAGACGATGCCGGCCGGCCCGCCCCGGTCCAGGACGATCAGATGGCGGAAACCACCGTGGGCCATGGCGGTGGCGGCCTCCTCCAGGGTCCAGGACGGGGCGGCGAACACGACGTCGGTGGTGGTGTGGGCGTGGGCGCGCTCGGTGTCGGGGTCCTGGCCGAGCCCGACGGAGTTGAGGACGTCCCGCTCTGTGAGGATGCCGATACCGGTGCCGTCGGGATCGAGGACCACGGCCGCGCCCACCTGGCGGGCGGACATCAGGGCGGCGGCCTGGCGCAGGGTGTGGGCGGGGCCGATGGTGAGGACCACGGTGCTCATGGCGTCACGGACGAGCATGGATGGAGCCACCTCCTACCGGAAAACGCGAGGTCACGGGTGTGGAAGTCCGTTCGTTCGCGATTTCACAAGTTCACAAGTGGGGGAGCTCCCAGAGTGGCAGGCAGAGCGGGGGTCAACAAGAGGGCGCGTGCGGCCGGCCGGGGGCGCGCACGCTCACCCCATGCCGCTCAGTAACGCTGGTTGAGGTACCCCAGCAGCTCGTCGTGCAGCAGCCCGTTCGACGCGGCCGCGTTGCCGCTGTGCGGCCCCGGGCGGCCGTCGAGCCCGGTGAAACTGCCGCCCGCCTCCGTGACCACGATCGCGGTGGCCGCCATGTCCCACAGCGACAGCTCCGGCTCGGCGCACAGGTCCACCGATCCCTCGGCGACCATCATGTACGGCCAGAAGTCGCCGTACGCGCGCGTGCGCCACACCTCGCGGGTGAGGTCGAGGAAACCGTCCAGGCGTCCCTGCTCCTCCCAGCCGCTGAGCGAGGAGTACGCGAAGGAGGCGTCGGACAGCTCGGAGACGCGGGAGACTCGCAGCCGGGAGGCCGACGACAGACTGCGGCCGCTGAAGGCGCCGTGCCCCCGCGCGGCCCACCAGCGACGGCCGAGAGCGGGGGCGGAGACCACCCCGACGACCGGCTGGAAGCCCCCCTCACCGGCCTCCATCAGGGAGATCAGCGTGGCCCACACGGGCACCCCGCGCACGTAGTTCTTGGTGCCGTCGATCGGGTCGATCACCCAGCGCCGGGGCCCCGTGCCCTCCACCCCGTACTCCTCGCCCAGGATCGCGTCCCTGGGGCGGGCGCGTTTGAGGTGGCCGCGGATGAGTTCCTCGGCGGCCTTGTCCGCCTCACTCACCGGCGTCATGTCCGGTTTGGTCTCCACCTTGAGGTCGAGAGCCTTGAACCGTTCCATCGTCGCGGCGTCGGCGGCGTCCGCCAGGACATGGGCGAGACGCAGGTCGTCGAGGTAGTCGGGCATGCAACGAACGGTATCCGCCGAGGTCGGTGCGGGGCCACCGGGGGGCGGCTCCCGCGCACCCTTGACAGTGCCCGACGGCGCGTCAAATCTAACCGCAGGGTCGGCCGCTCGCCCCGAGGGAGGCGAAGATGCCTGCAGCGCGGGAGTCTCTGCTGGACGCCGCTTACACGGCACTGGCGCGTCGCCCGTGGTCCGGGGTGCGGATGGTGGACGTGGCCGCCGCGGCCGGGGTTTCCCGCCAGACGCTGTACAACGAGTTCGGCAGCAAGGACGGCCTCGCCCGGGCCCTCGTCCGCAGGGAGGCCGACGGCTACCTCGCAGGCGTCGACCGCGCCCTCACCGGCCACGCGGACCCGCGCGACCGGCTGACCGCCACCGCCGAGTGGATCACTGCCGGCGCCCGCGAGAACGCCCTGGTCCGCGCCATGCTCACCGGCTGCTGGGGCGAACGCCTGCCCGCCCTGGACCTCGCGGCCGTGACGTCGGGATCCACCGCGCCCGCGCAGCGCCGCGCCGACGGCCCGCTGCCCTCACCCGCCGACCTCGTCGCCCTCGTCCGCGACCGTGCCGTCGCCGTCCTGGCCGGCCCCGGCGTCCCCCGCTCCGACACCGCCGACCTGGCCCGCTCCTGCGAGCTGGTGGTCCGCCTCGCCCTGTCCTGCGTCACCGCGCCCCCGGCCGGCACCGGCGTCGCCGACCTGGTGCGCGGCGCCCTGCGCCGGCCCCCGGCGATGCCGTAGCGGGGCTCAGTGCGCGGACCCCGACAACTGCAGCCCGATCACACCGACGATCACGAACGTGATCGACACGATCTTCAGCGTCGACACCAGGTCCCCGAGGAACACCATCCCGTAGATGGCCGTCCCCGCCGCGCCGATGCCCGTCCACACCGCGTACGCGGGCCCCACGTCCAGCTTCTTCAGCGCCAGGGTCAGCAGCCCGAAGCTGCCCAGCGCGAACGCGCAGAACGCGACGGTCGGCCACAGCCGGGTGAAGCCGTGCGACAGCTTCAGACACACGGCGAAGCCGGTCTCGAGCAACCCGGCCACTATGACCAGCAGCCACGCCATGTGTCGTCCTCCCGCATTCCCCACATACAGTGACCGCTTCGCCAGGTTCGACGGGTTCGGGTCCGGCTCGGTGCGATTATGCACTTACCGCCCGGCGGCCACGACAAACAACGCGGAGGTCAGTCGCCCTCCGTGCGCTCCCGCGTCGCCAGCAGCCGGCGCAGCGAGTACAGCCGCGCCGGATCCGCGTGCCCCTCGGCCACCCACGCGTCCAGCGCGCAGTCCGGCTCGTCGTGACCGCACGCGCGCGGACAGCCCTCCGTGCCCGGCTCCAGATCGGGGAAGGCGTGGATCACCCGGGACGGGTCGACGTGGGCGAGCCCGAAGGACCGCACCCCCGGTGTGTCGACCACCCAGCCCTCGGCGCCCGACAGCGGCAGCGCCAGCGCGGACGTCGTCGTGTGCCGCCCCCGCCCGGTCACCGCGTTGACATGTCCGGTCGTACGCCGCCGTTCCTGAGGCACGAGCGCGTTGACCAGCGTCGTCTTGCCGACCCCGGAGTGCCCCACGAACGCGGTGATCCGGCCGTCCAGATGCTCCCGCACCCGGTCCGCCGCCTCGCCGCTCTCCAGTTCCGCGCGGCTGGTCACGACGTACGGGATGTCGAGGTCGCCGTAGAGCTCCAGCAGCTTGTCCGGCGGCGCGAGGTCCGACTTGGTCAGCACCAGCAGCGGCTCCAGGCCGCCGTCGTACGCCGCGACCAGGCAGCGGTCGATCAGCCGCGGACGGGGTTCGGGATCGGCGAGGGCGGTGACGACGGCGAGCTGGTCGGCGTTGGCGACGACGACCCGCTCATAGGGGTCGTCGTCGTCCGCGGTGCGGCGCAGCACCGACGCGCGCTCCTCGATCCGTACGATCCGCGCGAGCGTGTCCTTCTTCCCGGACAGGTCGCCGACGAGCGCCACCCGGTCACCGACCACCGCCGCCTTGCGGCCCAGCTCACGGGCCTTCATCGCCAGGACGACCCGGTCCTCGACGAGGCAGGTCAGCCGGCCCCGGTCGACGGTGAGGACCAGGCCCGGGGCCGCGTCCTCGTGTTTGGGCCGGATGTGGGTGCGCGGCCGGTTGCCCTTGCGGTTGGGGCGGGAGCGGATGTCGTCCTCGTCGGTGTGCTTGCCGTAGCGGCGCATGGTGAACCCCTATGCTCCGAGCATCCCGGTCCACAGCTCGGGGAAGTCCGGCAGGGTCTTCGCCGTCGTCGCCACGTTCTCGATCCGCACGCCCTCGACCGCGAGGCCGATGATCGCGCCGGCGGTGGCCATGCGGTGGTCCTCGTAGGTGTGGAAGACCCCGCCGTGCAGCCGGCGCGGGCGGATGTGCAGGCCGTCGGCGGTCTCGGTGACGTCGCCGCCGAGCTCGTTGATCTCCTTGGTCAGCGCGGCCAGCCGGTCCGTCTCGTGCAGCCGGAGGTGGGCCACGCCCCGCAGGGTCGACGGGGAGTCCGCGAGCGCCGCCACGGCCGCGATGCCGGGCGTCAGCTCGCCGACCTCGCCGAGGTCCACGTCGATGCCGTGGACCGACCCGGAGCCGGTGAACACGAGCCCGAACTCGGTCAGCTCGCAGGAACCGCCCATCTCGGTGAAGATCTCCCGCAGCCGGTCGCCGGGCTGGGTGGTACGGGCCGGCCAGTCCGGGATCACGACCTTGCCGCCGGTCACCAGCGCCGCCGCCAGGAACGGCTGGGCGTTGGACAGGTCCGGCTCGACGGTCAGGTCCCGGCCCAGCAGGGCGCCCGGCGTGACCCGCCAGACGTTCGGCTCGCCGCCCGACTCGGGGGTGTCCACCTGGGCACCCACCGCGCGGAGCATGTCGACGGTCATCCGGATGTGCGGCAGGGACGGCAGCGTCGCGCCGGTGTGGCGGACCTCGACGCCCTGGTTGAAGCGCGGCGCGGACAGCAGCAGGGCGCTGACGAACTGGGAGGACGAGGACGCGTCGACCTCCACGGTGCCGCCGTCCAGGGCGCCGCCGCCGTGCACGGTCATCGGCAGCGCGCCGCGCTCCTCGTCGTCGATCCGCGCGCCCAGCCGGCGCAGCGCGTCGATGACGCCGTTCAGGGGACGCTCGTAGGAGCGGGGGTCGCCGTCGAAGCGGACGGGGCCGTCGGCGAGGGTGGCGACCGGGGGCAGGAAGCGCATCACCGTGCCGGCGTTGCCCACGTCGACGGTGGCCGGGCCGCGCAGGCCCGTGGGGAGCACCCGCCAGGCCTCGCCGGTGCCGTCCGGACCGACGCCCTCCTCGATCTCCACGCCCATCGCGCGCAGGGCGCCGGCCATCAGCAGGGTGTCGCGGGACCGCAGCGGGCGGCGCAGCCAGCCCGGTTCGGAGGCCAGGGCGGCGAGGACGAGGGCGCGGTTGGTGACCGACTTGGACCCGGGCACGTGGACCGTCGCGTCGACGGCTCCGCTCGCGTGCGGGGCGGGCCAGAGGGCGGTGTGTGCGGGGTTCGGGGCCATGGGGCCCACTTTATAAGGAGGTCCGGGGGCAGGCCGTCTTCCGGGTGCGGCCAGGTGAGGGCCTGTCGCGCCCGCGCGGCGGAGCCGCGTCGCGTTCCGGGGAGCCGCCGACGGCCCTCGCCGCCTCACAGCCCCAGGAGCCACCTGCCGCCGCCCAGCAAGGAGCACAGGGACACCGCGTGGAACAGGAACAGCCACAGGCCCGCCGGGACGTGGGTCAGGCGCGAGAGCTGGTCCGCGTCCGAGTCGGGTGCGCCGCCGTGGGAGCGCTTGGCCTGGAGTTCGAAGGCCGGGCGTACTCCGCCGAGGAGGAGGAACCAGACCACGGCGTACGCGAACGCCGCCTGCACCTGGGGGCCGGTCAGCCAGGACACCAGCAGGAAGGTGCCGCCGGTGAGGACCACGGTCAGCGCGCCGTACGCGTTGCGGATCATCACCAGCATCGCCACCAGCAGCACCGTGGCCAGCCACAGCAGCAGCGTGACGCGGCCGGCGCCGAGCAGCGCGGCGCCGCCCAGACCCAGCAGCGGGGGAGCGGTGTAGCCGGCGGCGGCCGTGAGGATCATGCCGACGCCGTGCGGTTTCCCGCGGCTGACGGTCAGGCCGCTGGTGTCCGAGTGCAGACGTATCCCCGTCAGCGTGCGGCCGGTGAGCAGCGCCACCAGACCGTGTCCGCCCTCGTGGGCGATCGTGACGGCGTTCCGGGACAGCCGCCACAGCCCCTGCGGTACGACGACGGCGGCCGCGGCGGCCAGGGTGGCGACGACCACCCACATGTCCGGGTCGGGCTGGGTGCCGGAGACCTCGTCCCAGAGGGAGGCGAGTGAGGCGGACGCGGTACTGACCATGCTTTCCATCTGTTTCCGGTTGCTCCCTCTGCCTGGGCGTACGGAGTCTGGCAGTGTTGCACGTATGTGCGGACGGTATGCAGCGAGTCGCAGGCCCGAGGATCTCGCGGGAATCTTTGAAATCGACACGTGGGACCCGGAGGAGACCCTGGAGCCCGACTACAACGTGGCGCCGACCAAGGAGGTCTACGCCGTCCTCGACCGTGCCCTGAAGGACGCGGCGGACCCGCGCCCGGTTCGGCAGCTGCGGAAGCTGAAGTGGGGCCTGGTGCCCTCCTGGTCCAAGACGCCCGAGGGCGCCGCCCGGATGATCAACGCCCGCGCGGAGACCGTCCACGAGAAGCCGTCCTACCGCCGGGCCTTCTCCTCCCGGCGCTGCATCCTGCCCGCCGACGGCTACTACGAGTGGGTCACCGGCAAGCAGGAGCGGGACCTGGAGGTCGAGGGGAAGAGGAAGCGGCCCCGCAAGCAGCCCTACTTCGTGACGCCGGCCGACGGTTCGGTGTTCGCCATGGCCGGGCTGTACGAGTTCTGGCGGGACAAGACGCTGCCGGACGACCACCCCCGGGCCTGGTGGGTGACGTGCTCCGTCATCACCACCGAGGCCGAGACAGGACCGCTCGCCGTGTCACCGGCGGACGGCCCGCACACCCTCGCCGAGATCCACCCGCGGATGCCGCTGATGCTCACGCCGGACCGCTGGGACGCCTGGCTCGATCCCGCCCGCACCGACGCCGGCGAACTGCGCGAGCTGCTCGCCCCGCCGCCCTCCGGCCTGATGCGCGCCTACCCGGTCCCCACGGCCGTCAGCAACGTCCGCAACAACGGACCGGAGCTGCTGGAGGAGCTGGCCGCGCCGGAAGAGGGCACACTCTTCTGACGTGACCCCCGACACGGCAGACACGACCGACACGGCAGACACGACCGACACGAGCGGCGCGGCCGTCTCGGCCGAGACCGTCGAGACGGACGCCGGCACCGCCCGCGTCACCTGGCACCCCGCCGTGCGCCGCGCCCGCCTCGTCCTCGCGGTGAGCCACGGCGCCGGCGGCGGCATCGAGGCCCGGGACCTGAAGGCGCTCGCCGCCGTCCTGCCCGCACACGGCGTGACCGTCGCCCTGGTCGAACAGCCCTGGCGGGTGGCCGGCAAGAAGATCGCCCCCGCGCCGAAGACCCTCGACACCGGCTGGCGCGGCGTCTGGCCCGCGCTGACGAAGCCGGGCCTGCCGGTGATCTCGGGCGGGCGCAGCGCCGGAGCCCGCGTCGCCTGCCGCACCGCCGCGGAACTCGGCGCCCACGCCGTACTCGCCCTGAGCTTCCCCCTGCATCCGCCGGGCAGGCCCGAGAGGTCCCGCGCCGACGAACTGCTCGGCACGGGGGTGCCCACCCTCGTCGTCCAGGGCGGCAACGACCCGTTCGGCAGGCCCGGGGAGTTCCCCGGGTACGGGAGGGGCCGCGCACGGGGCGATGGTGCGAGGACGGTGACGGGAGACGGGTGGGCGTACGAACTGGTCGAGGTGGACCACGGCGATCACGGCTTCGCCGTGCCCAAGCGGGCGGACCTCACGCAGGAGGAGACCGTGACGGTGATCACGGACGCGGTCGTGCGGTGGACCGGCACCCTCGGATGAGGCCCGGGAATGCCCGGACGGATCCCGCTGTTGGGACGGACGTACATGCCGGTCAGCGGCATCACCGTCCTAGGAGAGGGAGTCCGCCGCATGGGTTCGACCTTCTGCCCGAGTCGCAGTGCCCGCGCCGATCTGGACTGGACGGTGCTGCACGCGGCCAAGACCGTCCCTGTTCGGGCGGCGGGTGGACCGGATCGTCGTCTATCCTCCGATTCGGGTGAGACCGGTTTCGGTCTCACGACAACTCTGGAGGAGGTGGGTCCGGTTCCCGGTACCGACGCAGGGACCGAACACGGCCAGGCGGAGCAGCCCGAGGGCCAGGGCAGCACGGGCGCGGAGTCGACCACGGAGCGCAGCGCGCGCTTCGAGCGGGACGCGCTCGAGTTCCTCGACCAGATGTATTCGGCCGCGCTGCGCATGACGCGCAACCCGGCCGACGCGGAGGACCTGGTGCAGGAGACGTACGCCAAGGCGTACGCGTCCTTCCACCAGTTCCGTGAGGGCACCAACCTCAAGGCGTGGCTGTACCGGATCCTCACCAACACCTTCATCAACTCGTACCGCAAGAAGCAGCGCGAACCCCAGCGCAGTGCGGCCGAGGAGATCGAGGACTGGCAGCTCGCGCGCGCCGAGTCGCACATGTCCACGGGTCTGCGCTCCGCGGAGTCGCAGGCGCTGGACCACCTGCCCGACTCGGACGTCAAGGAAGCGCTCCAGGCGATCCCGGAGGAGTTCCGCATCGCGGTGTATCTCGCCGATGTCGAGGGCTTTGCCTACAAGGAGATCGCGGACATCATGGGGACACCCATCGGTACGGTGATGTCCCGGCTGCACCGTGGCCGCCGCCAGCTGCGCGGCATGCTGGAGGACTACGCGCGTGAGCGCGGACTGGTCCCGGCCGGCGCCGGAGAGTCGAACGAAGCGAAAGGCTCGGGGTCATGAGCTGCGGAGAGCCGCACGAGACGGATTGCAGCGAAATCCTCGATCATCTCTACGAGTTCCTCGACCGTGAGATGCCGGATTCCGACTGTGTGAAGTTCGAGCACCACTTCGAGGAATGCTCGCCGTGCCTGGAGAAGTACGGGCTCGAGCAGGCGGTGAAGAAGCTGGTCAAGCGCTGCTGCGGACAGGACGACGTGCCGGGTGACCTGCGTTCCAAGGTCATGGGCCGGCTCGACCTGATCCGCTCCGGCCAGGCCGTCCCCGACCAGGACATCACGGCCTCGCCGGCCGCACCGCAGGAGTCCTGACACTCCGCGGTTCCCCGGCCCCTGTGTCACTCGAACGTGCTAATCCGCGGGTTATCGGCCCGTGGAGGCACCCCTCGCCGTCCTAGGCTCCAGAGCCTGGCAGACGGCAGGTCGGGTGCCGACGGGCACGGTCGGGGAGGGGCACATGGAGGCGTTACCGGCACGGGTCCGCGCGTATGTCGCCTGTGTCACCGTGCTGGGCCTGCTCTGTCCACTGCCGCTGGTTCCCTCCGTCCCGGTGTCACCGCCGGGCGGTGCCCGCTTCTCCTGGTGGGCGGTCGCCCTGCTCGCCGCGCTGTACGCGGGCTGCGAGCGTCTCGCCCGATCGCGTCCGGTCGCCGCCCCGCACCCGGGCGGAACCTTTCACCCCGTCCTGCTCGCCGGCGCCTTCCTGCTGCCACCGCCCGCCGCGGCGCTGGTCGCGCTCCCCGGGGCGCTGCTGCTCCCCGGGGAACAACGCCCGTACCCGGCGCGCGGGCTCTGGCGGGCCGGCAGGCTGATGCTCGCCGTATGGGCCGCGAGCCGGGTCCACCTGGCGGTCGGCGGACGGGACGCGGTGGCGGACTGCGACGTCCCGGCCGCGCTCGGCACGGCCGGGGCCGCGGTGCTGGCGTTCTGCCTGGTGCTCACCCTGCTGGACGGCGGCATCCCGGCGTCGGCGCCCGGCGTGCTCCCGCGCGGGAGGCGGATTCCGGCCCCGGCCGCCTGGTGGCGGCTGTTCCTCGGGTCGCTGGCCCCGATCACCGTGCACGGCCTCGCCGGCCTCATGATGGCGCTGCTGTGGCGCAGCCCCTACGGTCCGGTGGCCGCGCTGCTGGTGCTGCCGCCGATGGGCGTCTCCTGGTGGGCGTTCGTCCAGTACCACCGGGAACGCGCCGCCCATCAGGCGACGATCCGCGCCCTCGTCCAGGCCGTCGACATCAAGGACGGCTATACGCGCGGGCACAGTGAACGCGTCGGACAGGCGTCCATGATGATCGCGCGGGAACTCGGCATGGACGACGAGCGCGTCGAGGTGCTCCGCTTCGCAGGCATCCTGCACGACGTCGGCAAGCTCGGCGTGCCCACCCGGCTGCTCACCAAGAACGGCCCGCTGACCCCCGAGGAGCGCCGGGTGATCGAACTGCACCCCGAGTACGGGCACGAGATGGTGCGGGGGATCTCCTTCCTCGGCGAGGCCCGCGCGGCGGTGCTGCACCACCACGAACGGCTGGACGGCACCGGCTACCCCTACGGGCTGGCGGGTGGTCAGATCCCGGAGTCCGCGCGGGTGGTCGCCGTCGCCGACGCCTTCGACGCGATGACCTCCACCCGCTCCTACAGCAGGGCGCGGCCCGTGCCCGTGGCGCTGGAGGAACTCCGGCGGTGCGCGGGTGCCCACTTCGACCCGCGGATGGTGGCCGCGCTGGTCCGGGCGATCGGCCGGACCGGCTGGCACCCGGCGGTGACCGCCGACGAAGCACGCCCCGCCCCCGGTGACGCGCGGTCCGCCCCCGGCGGCCCCCGGCCGGCCGACGGTGCCTCCGGGCCCGCTACGGGCGGCAGCCGACCGGCTCTTGGTGACGCGCGGTCCGCCCCCGGCGGCCCCCGGCCGGCCGACGGTGTCCCCGGGCCTGCCACGGGCGGCAGCCGGTCGGCTTCCGGTGGCACGCGGCCCGCCGACGGTGGCGCGTCGTCCGCCACCGAGGGCACTCGGTCCGCCACCGGGGACACACGGTCCGCGGCCGCGCCCGGAGCCGCCGGGCCGGCCGTCGGCCGGCCGGGAACGCGCCGATGAGGCCCCGGCTGCACACCGTCGTGCACCTGTGCGCCGCCGTCCTCGCCGCCGGTTCCCTGGGCAGCACGCTCTACGACGGCGTCGAGGAGCGCGGTACGGCCCTCGCCTTCGGGGTCCTCATCGCCGTCGGCGAGCTCACCCGGCGCAACGGAACGCGGATCAGGGAGGCCGCGCCGCTCGCCGCCGCGGGTTCACTGTCGTACGCCCTGCTCGGCGAGACCGCGGCCCGGCCCACCCACCACGGCGCCGCCCAGGTCGTCACCGTGGTGCTCGCCGCGTCCCTGCTCGGCAGCGTGCCGCACGTCGGGCGCGGTGCGGGGCCCGCCCTCGACCCGCCGGCCCGCAGGGTGCTGACCGTCGGCTTCGTCGCCCTGTGCTTCCAGCCGCTGTACAACCGGGGCACCTTCGACGGCTGGAGCGGCCCCGCCCACGCGCTGCTCCTGCTCGCCCTGCTCTCCCTCACCGCGCTGTACGACGCCGTCCTCGCCGCCGCGCTGTCCCACTCCCGCACCGGCTGGCCCTTCCCGCCGACGCTGCGCGACGAACTGCGGGCCCTGCCCGGCATCGGGGCCGCCGTCATCGCCACGGGCGCGGTGATGGCGCTCGGGGTCGCGGTCGTGGGGCTGTGGGCGCTGCCCGTCTTCTCCGTACCCCTGCTGCTCGCACAGCTTTCCTACCGGCGGTACGCCGCCGTGCGCGCCACCTACCGGCAGACCATCACCTCCCTCGCGCGGGCCACCGAGATCGCCGGATACACCCCGGCCGGGCACGCCCGACGGGTCGCCGCGCTCAGCCGGGCGGTGGGGCGGGACCTCGGACTGACCGAACCCGAACTGACCGTGCTGGAGTACGCCGCCCTGATGCACGACATTGGCCAGCTCAGCCTCGTCGACCCGGTCCCCGACGGCGCCACCGCCGTCCTGCCGGTCACCGAACAGCGGCGGATCGCGCTGCTCGGCGGCGCCGTGGTGCGCCAGACCGGGGTGGACCCGCGCGTGGCCGCGATCGTCGAGCGCCAGGCCGACCCGTACCGGGAACAGCCGCTCGCCGCACGTATCGTCCGGGTGGTCAACGCATACGAGGAGAAGTCCCGGGAAGGCGGACCCGGCGGGCCGCTGACCGCGCTGGAGGAACTGCGCCTGACGACCGCCGGGGAGTACGCGCCGGAGGTGGTCGAAGCACTGGCCCGGGTGCTGTCACGGAACACGGAGGGGACGCGTGAACACCAGGGCCGAACGTGGCGAGGGCCACGAACGGGACTGTCTGACCCCGGCCGAGGCTGGGTAACCCATGGGTAATGAGCGCCCTCGCGGCCGTACGTGGTTGGATGCGAAGGAGAGGGTGTCCGGGGGCGCGGACAGGTACGGCCAGCCCACCGACGGAACTGGCAGGCGGGAATCGTGAGGATCTTCGGCAAGGGACGGCACCGGCCCTCCGCCTCCTGGCGGCAGGCCACGGACCGTGCGTTCACGCTCATCGGCGACGGCCGGTACGAGGACGCGGGCGCGCTGCTGACCCGTGCCGCCGACCTGGAGCCCTGGTTGTCGGAGTCCTGGTTCAACCTCGCGCTGCTGCACAAGTTCCGGCACGACTGGGAGCAGGCGCGGTCGGCCGGTCTGCGGGCCGTGGCGCTCCTCGACCGCGACACGGGCGCTCCCGACTGGTGGAACGTCGGCATCGCCGCCACCGCCCTGCAGGACTGGCCACTGGCCCGGCGGGCCTGGCAGGCCTACGGACTCAAGGTGCCCGGACCGGCCACCGACTCCGGCGAACCCCTCGGCATGGAGCTGGGCAGCGCGGCCGTACGGCTGTCCCCGGAGGGGGAGGCGGAGGTCGTGTGGGGGCGGCGCCTGGACCCCGCCCGGATCGAGGTGCTGTCCATTCCGCTGCCGTCCTCCGGGCGCCGCTGGGGCGAGGTCGTCCTGCACGACGGCGTGCCGCACGGGGAGCGGAGCACCGCCGCCGGGCACACCTACCCGGTGTTCGACGAGATCGAGTTGTGGGCGCCCTCGCCGGTGCCGACCTGGGTGGTGCTGCTGGAGGCCGCGACCGAGGCCGACCGGGACGCGCTGGAGCAACTGGCCTCCGACGCCGGGTTCGCGGCCGAGGACTGGTCGTCCTCCGTACGGCTGCTGTGCCGGATGTGCTCGGAGTCGCGGATGCCGTCGGACGAGGGGGAGGGCGAGCATCTGGACCCGCACGATCACAGTGAGCCGGGGCATCCGGGGCCGCTGGGGCACCGTACGGACGGGCAGTTGTGGGTGCCGGAGCGGGAGTGCGGCGTGGCCGCCCCCGCCTCTCTCGTCCGGGGGCTGCTGGACGGGTGGGTCGCGGACAGCCCGGACTCGCGGGACTGGCGGGACCTTGAAGAGGTCTGTTGAGGCCGTCGGCCGCGCGCGGGTCCGTCGTGCTTGTCCACGCCCACGCGGAGGGGCCGCGCACGGCACGGTCCCGCGACCCTGAAGGGGCGCTTCGCCGTACCCTTGTCAGATCACGACCCCGGTTTCACTCAGGAAGGCACACGTCGGTCATGGCTCAGCAGGACACCGATCAGCAGCACGCGGGCGTGCTCCCCGTCGACGACGAGGGGTACGTCGTCGACACGGAGGACTGCGAGGAGCGCGAGACGGCGTGGCGGGAGCGCGGTACCTCGCGTCCGATCACCGTGGTCGGCCACCCGGTGCTGCACCAGGAGTGCAAGGACGTCACGGACTTCGGCGACGAGCTCCAGCAGCTGGTCGCCGACATGTTCGCCAGCCAGCGCACCGCCGAGGGCGTGGGCCTGGCCGCCAACCAGATCGGCGTGGACAAGAAGGTCTTCGTCTACGACTGCCCGGACGACGAGGGCGCACGGCACGTCGGTGTGATCTGCAACCCCAAGCTGGTCGAACTGCCCGCCGAGCGGCGCCGGCTGGACGACAGCAACGAGGGCTGCCTGTCGGTGCCCACGGCGTACATGCCGCTGGCCCGCCCCGACTACGCCGAGGTGACCGGCCAGGACGAGAAGGGCAACCCCGTCCGGGTACGCGGCACCGGCTACTTCGCGCGGTGTTTGCAGCACGAGACCGACCACCTCTACGGCTACCTCTACATCGACCGGCTGTCCAAGCGTGAACGCAAGGACGCGCTGCGGCAGATGGCCGAGAACGAGCCGCGTTACCCCGTGGTGGCCAACGACTGACCGGCCCCCGGAGTCCCTCCCTCTCCTCACGAACGGCGTCCGACCGAGCACCTTTTCGGTCGGGTGCCGTTCGTCTGTGTGACCTCCGTAGTGGCGAAATAAGCAAATCCGTTCCCAGAGCGGTCAGTTGTGGTGCTGAATGGAGGTGCGGGGATACGCACGGCGTGCGCCCGGCTCGGGGGGCGGGCGCACGCCGACTGGCGGCAGAGAGGGGATTGTTCGTGCATGCTTTGTCACACGGCACCACATCGACACCGACCACCATCGCAGTTCCACCGGCGCTGTCTCTTCCGGTGATCGAGGCGGCGTTCCCCCGGCAACTCCATCCGTATTGGCCCCGACTTCAACAGGCGACCAGGGCGTGGCTGCTCGAAAAGCGGCTCATGCCGGCGGGCAAGGTGGAGGAATATGCCGATGGTCTGTGCTACACCGATCTCATGGCGGGCTACTACATAGGCGCCCCCGACGACGTCCTGCAGGCGATAGCGGACTACAGCGCGTGGTTCTTCGTCTGGGACGACCGGCAGGACCGCGACATCGTGCACGGCCGTGCCGCCGCCTGGCTGCGGCTGAAGGACCTGCTGCACAGGGCCCTCGACAGCCCCGGTGACCACCTGGACCACGAGGACCCGGTGGTGGCGGGGCTCGCGGACAGCGTGGAGCGGCTGTACGCGTTCCTGCCGGGCGGCTGGAACGACCGGTTCGCCCGGCACTTCCACGAGGTGATCGAGGCGTACGACCGGGAGTTCCACAACCGTACGGAGGGGATCGTCCCCACCGTCGAGGAATACCTGGAACTGCGCCGGCTCACCTTCGCGCACTGGATCTGGACCGATCTCCTGGAGCCGAGCGCCGGCAGTGAACTGCCGGACGGGATAAGGAAGCACCCCGCCTACCGGAAGGCGGCACTGCTCAGTCAGGAATTCGCCGCCTGGTACAACGACCTCTGTTCCCTGCCGAAGGAAATAGCGGGTAATGAGGTGCACAATCTCGGCATCAGCCTCATCATCCACGAGAAACTCACACTCGAAGAGGCGATCGCGGACGTGAGGCGCCGCGTCGAGGAATGCATCAGCGAATTCCAGGACGCCGAACGGGACGCCCTGCACTTCGCGGACGCCCTCGACGACGGCACGGTGGGAGGAAAGGAAAAGAGCGCCGCCGTACGCGCCTGCGTCGGCAATATGCGGAACTGGTTCAGCTCCGTCTACTGGTTCCACCACGAGTCCGGCCGGTACCGGGTCGACAGCTGGGACGACCGGTCCACACCCCCGTACGTCGACAACGAAACGGCAGGTGAGTCATGAGCGTCGAGTCGGCGGACCCCCGCACGGCCGAGGAGACCGGACTGCGTGAGCCTCCCGTGGCCGGCGGAAGCGTCCCCGTCCTGGGCCACGGCTGGAAACTGGCGCGCGATCCGCTGTCCTTCATGTCCGGGCTGCGCGACCACGGCGACGTCGTGCGCCTCAGGCTCGGACCGAAGACGGTGTACGCCGTCACCACCCCCGCCCTCACCGGGGCGGTGGCGCTGAGCCCCGACTACATCATCGCCGGACCGCTCTGGGAGTCCCTGGAGGACCTGCTCGGCAAGGAGGGCGTCGCCACCGCCAACGGCCCGCTGCACCGGCGCCAGCGCCGCACCATCCAGCCCGCGTTCAGGCTCGACGCGATCCCCGCCTACGGGCCGATCATGGCGGAGGAGGCGTACGCGCTGGTGGAGCGCTGGCGCTCCGGCGAGGCGCTGGACGTCACGGCGGAGTCCTTCCGCGTGGCTGTCCGGGTGGCCGCCCGCTGCCTGATGCGCGGCAGCTACATGGACGCCCGCGCGGAGCGCATCTGCGTCGATCTCGCCACGCTGTTCAGCGGCATGTACCAGCGCATGGTGGTACCGCTCGGACCGCTGTACAAGGTCCCGCTGCCGGCCAACCGGGAGTTCAACCGCGCACTGGCCGATTTACATGTCCTGGTCGACGAGATCGTCGCCGACCGACGGGCAAGCGGTCAAAAGCCGAACGATTTGCTGACGGCTTTGCTGGAGGCGAAGGACGAGAATGGCGAGCCCATAGGGGAACAGGAGATCCACGACCAGGTCATCGCCATACTCACCCCCGGCAGCGAAACCGTCGGATCCACGATCATGTCGCTCCTCCTGGTTCTCACCGAGCACCCGGAACTCGGCGACAAGATCCGCGACGAGGTGAAATCCGTCGCGGGTGACCGCCCGGTCGCATTCGAGGACGTCCGGAAACTGACGTACACCGCGAATGTCGTCACCGAGACCCTGCGGCTGTATCCGGCCGTATGGGTATTGACACGCCGCGCGGTGACCGACACGGAACTCGGCGGATACCGCATTCCCCAGGGCGCGGACCTCATCTACAGTCCGTACGCGATCCAGCGCGACCGGCGGTCGTACGGGCGGCACGAGGAGTTCGACCCCGACCGCTGGCTTCCCGAGCGGGCGGGGGACGTGCCCAAGTACGCGATGAGTCCGTTCAGCGTGGGCAACCGCAAGTGCCCCAGCGACCACTTCTCGATGGCCGAGCTCACGCTCATCACCGCGGTGGTCGCCTCCGCCTACCGCTTCGACCACGCGCCCGGCTCCGACGCCAGGCCCCGGATCGGCATCACGCTCCGGCCGCGCCGGCTGATGCTGCGGGCGGTGCCCCGCTGACCCGCGCGGCGCGCGTTCAGGCGGCCTGCGGGCCCCTGAACGTGCGCCGGTAGGCCTGGGGCGTCGTACCGACGGCGCGGACGAAGTGGTGGCGCAGCGCCGCGGCGTTGCCGAAGCCGGTACGGCCCGCGATCGCGTCCACCGTCTCGTCCGTCGCCTCCAGCAGACGCTGGGCCAGCAGCACCCGCTGGCGCAGGATCCAGCGGTAGGGCGTGGTGCCGGTCTCCTGCTGGAAGCGGCGGGCGAAGGTGCGCGGCGCCATGTGGGCGCGGGCGGCGAGCTGCTCGACGGTGGTCTCCTCGTCGAGATGCCGCTCCATCCACATCAGGACCTCGGCGACGGTGTCGCCCCCGGACCGCGGCAGCGGGCGCTCGATGTACTGGGCCTGCCCGCCGTCGCGGTGCGGGGGCACCACCATGCGCCGGGCGATCTTGTTGGCGACCTCCGGACCCTGCTCCTTGCGCACCAGATGCAGACAGGCGTCGATGCCGGCGGCGGTGCCCGCGGAGGTGATCACCGGGTCCTCGTCGACGTAGAGCACATCCGGCTCGACCGTCAGATGGGGATACCTCCCGGTCAGCGCCTCCGCGTGCTTCCAGTGGGCGGCGGCACGCCGGCCGTCGAGGAGCCCGGCGGCGGCGAGCACGAACACCCCGGAGCAGACGCTGAGCACCCGCGCGCCCCGGTCCACCCCTCTGCGCAGGGCGTCCAGCAGCTCGGGCGGGAACTCCCGGGACACATAGGAGGAACCGGCGGGCACGGCGATGAGGTCCGCGGTCTCCAGCCGCTCCAGACCGTGCTCGACCTGGAGGGAGAAGCCCGCGTTGGTGCGCACCGCCGGGCCGTCGGCCGAGGCGGCGGCGAAGTCGTAGACCGGCAGGCCGTCGTCGCTGCGGTCGACGCCGAAGACCTCGCAGACGACACCGAGTTCGAAGGGGTTCACACCGTCGAGGAGGACGGCGGCCACGTTCTGGAGCATGGCTCCAGTGTGCCGCGCCTTTGGCAGTAAATCGAGGGTGTACGGCAGTTCTGCCACTGCCGGTAAGGGGTATCGGGCGCGACAGTGGTGTCATGGATACGACGCAGATGGAAACACTGATCGCGATGGTGGCCGTGTTCGGCCTGTTCCTCTTCATGACCCTGCCCGCGCTGATCGGCATCGCACGCGACCGGCGGATCGACCGGCAGATCAGGCAGGCCGAGGCCGCCCGCGCCGCCGCCGAGCGCCGCACCGGGCCGGCCACCGCCCGCCCGGCGCGGGGTGCCGCCCCCCACCGCACCGCACGGGCGGCGTGAGGCGGCACCGGGAGGCCCGGCTCCCTAGAAGTCCTCGTCCAGGTCGACCGTGCCCTCCACGGCGACCTGGTACGCGGACGGGCGCCGCTCGAAGAAGTTCGTCAGCTCCTGGACGCCCTGGAGCTCCATGAAGGAGAACGGGTTCTCCGAGCCGTACACCGGCGCGAAGCCGAGGCGCACCAGCCGCTGGTCGGCGACGCACTCCAGGTACTGCCGCATCGACTCGGTGTTCATGCCCGGCAGCCCGTCCCCGCACAGGTCCCGCGCGAACTGCAGCTCCGCCTCGACCGCCTCGCGCAGCATGGCGGTGACCTGCTGCCCCAGCTCCTCGTCGAACAGCTCCGGCTCCTCCTTGCGCACGGTGTCGACCACGTCGAAGGCGAAGGACATGTGCATCGTCTCGTCCCGGAACACCCAGTTGGTGCCGGTCGCCAGCCCGTGCAGCAGACCCCGGCCGCGGAACCAGTAGACGTAGGCGAACGCCCCGTAGAAGAACAGGCCCTCGATGCACGCGGCGAAGCAGATGAGGTTGAGCAGGAAGCGGCGCCGGTCCGCCTGGGTCTCCAGACGGTCGATCTGCTCCACCGAGTCCATCCACGTGAAGCAGAACTCGGCCTTCTCCCGGATGGACGGGATGTTCTCCACGGCCGCGAAGGCCGCCGCCCGGTCGTCCGGGTCGGGCAGGTAGGTGTCGAGCAGCGTCAGGTAGAACTGGACGTGCACCGCCTCCTCGAAGAGCTGCCGCGACAGGTACAGCCGCGCCTCCGGGGAGTTGATGTGCTTGTAGAGCGTCAGCACCAGGTTGTTCGCCACGATCGAGTCGCCCGTCGCGAAGAACGCGACCAGCCGGCCGATCAGGTGCTGCTCCTCGGGGCTGAGCTTCGCCAGGTCGGCGACGTCCGAGTGGAGGTCGACCTCCTCCACGTGCCAGGTGTTCTTGATGGCGTCCCGGTAGCGCTCGTAGAAGTCCGGGTAGCGCATGGGGCGGAGCGTCAGCTCGAAGCCCGGGTCGAGCAGGTTCTTCGTGGTGCTGGTCATTACTGGCAGGCCTCGCAGGACTCGGGGTTTTCCAGGGAGCAGGCGACGGCCTCGGGGTCGGCCGCCTGCGGGACGGGGACGGTGGTCCGGGCCGCCGCGCGGGCGATCCGGGTCGCCGGGCGCGAGCGCAGGTAGTACGTGGTCTTCAGGCCCTGCTTCCAGGCGTACGCGTACATCGAGGAGAGCTTGCCGATGGTGGGCGTCTCCAGGAACAGGTTGAGCGACTGCGCCTGGTCCAGGAACGGGGTGCGGGCGGCGGCCATGTCGATCAGACCGCGCTGCGGGATCTCCCACGCCGTGCGGTACAGCCGCCGCACGTCCTCGGGGATCCAGGCGAAGTCCTGCACGGAGCCGTTGGCCTCGCGCAGCGCCTCACGGGTGCGGGCGTCCCACACGCCGAGCCGCTTCAGATCGTCCACCAGGTACGAGTTGACCTGGAGGAACTCCCCGGACAGCGTCTCGCGCTTGAACAGGTTGGACACCTGCGGCTCGATGCACTCGTACACGCCCGCGATCGACGCGATGGTGGCGGTGGGCGCGATCGCCAGGAGCAGCGAGTTGCGCATCCCGGTGGCCGCGATCCGCGTCCGCAGCGCCGCCCAGCGCTCCGGCCAGGTCAGCTCGGCGTCGTAGTGGTCGGGGTGCAGCACGCCCCGGGCGGTACGGGTCTTCTCCCAGGCGGGCAGCGGGCCGCTCCGCTCGGCGAGGGCCGCGGAGGTCTCGTACGCGGCGAGCATGATCCGCTCGGCGATCCTCGTGGACAGCGCCTTCGCCTCGGGGGAGTCGAAGGGCAGCCGCAGCTTGAAGAAGACGTCCTGCAGGCCCATGGCGCCGAGACCGACGGGACGCCACCGGGCGTTGGAGCGGCCCGCCTGCTCGGTCGGGTAGAAGTTGATGTCGACGACCCGGTCGAGGAACGTCACGGCGGTACGCACCGTCTCGTCGAGGCGCTCCCAGTCGATGTCCCCCCGGTCCACGAAGGCGCCGAGGTTGACCGATCCCAGGTTGCAGACCGCCGTCTCCCCGTCGTCGGTGACCTCCAGGATCTCCGTGCAGAGGTTCGAGGAGTGGATGACGTGGCCCGGCTCGGCGGTCTGGTTCGCCGTGCGGTTGGCGGCGTCCTTGAAGGTCATCCAGCCGTTGCCGGTCTGCGCGAGGGTGCGCATCATGCGGCCGTACAGCTCGCGGGCCGGGAGGGTCTTCCTCGCCAGGCCCTTCGCCTCGGCCGCCCGGTACGCCGCGTCGAACTCCTCGCCCCACAGGTCGACCAGCTCCGGCACGTCCGCCGGGGAGAACAGCGACCAGGACGCGTCGGCGTTCACCCGGCGCATGAACTCGTCCGGTACCCAGTGCGCGAGGTTCAGGTTGTGGGTGCGGCGGGCGTCCTCGCCGGTGTTGTCGCGCAGCTCCAGGAACTCCTCGATGTCGGAGTGCCAGGTCTCCAGGTAGACCGCCGCCGCGCCCTTGCGCCGGCCGCCCTGGTTCACGGCGGCGACCGAGGCGTCCAGCGTCTTCAGGAACGGGACGATGCCGTTGGAGTGCCCGTTGGTGCCCCGGATCAGCGAACCCCGGGCGCGGATGCGGGAGTACGACAGGCCGATGCCGCCGGCGTGCTTGGAGAGGCGGGCGACCTGGTGGTAGCGGTCGTAGATGGAGTCCAGCTCGTCCTTGGGGGAGTCCAGGAGGTAGCAGGACGACATCTGCGGGTGGCGCGTGCCGGAGTTGAACAGCGTGGGGGAGGAGGGCAGGTAGTCCAGGCGGCTCATCAGCCCGTACAGCGCGGCGACCTCGTCCACGGAGCGGGTGCTGTCGTCCTCGGCGAGTCCGGCGGCGACCCGCAGCAGGAAGTGCTGGGGCGTCTCGACGACCTTGCGGGTGAGCGGGTGCCGCAGCAGGTAGCGGCTGTGCAGGGTGCGCAGGCCGAAGTAGCCGAAGCGGTCGTCGGCGCCGGTGTCGATCAGCGCGTCCAGGCGGTCCGCGTGCAGGCGGACGAACGCGGCGGTCCGGTCGGCGATCAGACCCTCGCGGTGCCCGGTCGCGACGGACCCGGTGAACGAGGTGACGCCCTGCGAGGCGGCCTCGGCGCGGATGCCGAGGGTCAGCAGCCGGGCGGCGAGCCGGGAGTAGGCCGGGTCCTCGGAGATCAGCCCGGCCGCCGCCTCGGTGGCCAGCTCCCGCAGCTCCGCCTCGTCGGCGGAGGCGGAGCGGCCGCGCAGCGCGGCGGCGGCGACCCGGCCGGGGTCGGCGTCCGGCAGGTCGGCGGTCAGCTCGGTCAGGGTCCGCAGCAGCGCGGCACCGGGGCCGCCGCTCTCCTCGGGCACGTCGATCGCTGAGGCCGGATCGGCTGGCGCGATGGTCACGTGGGGCTCTCCCTCGCTCGGCACGGGGCCTCGAAGAGCGCAGGGGGCAGTACACGAGCGCACGCGGCGTCGCGTCCACCGGCCCATTCCGCGAGGCCCGGACGTTCACGCACCCGGACCGGACGGCCGGGTGCGCTGTCGGCAGGTCCTCGGACTGACGCCCAGGCACACGCGTACGCGGGCATGGGTACACCGTTGCGGGACAGTCCCGGATTCACACCGGATTCCCCTGCGGCGACAGCGAGCATGAGCATACATCTTGTGTCGGGTGCCGTCGGCAACCCCATATGTTGTGTCGCGGAGGTGTCAGAGCGTCAACTCGTAGGTGAGGAGAGTGATGTCGTCCAGCTCCGGCAGGGGGTTCCAGTCGCGCTCCGGGGTGCGGGTGAAACCGAGCCGCTCGTAGATGCGGTGGGCGGCGCGCATGGTGCGCTGGGTCGACAGCACGACCCGTACGCAGCCCTCGGTGGCCCGCGCCCGGTCCACGCAGGCCCGCACCAGGGCCTCCCCGGCGCCCCTGCCCCGGCCCGCGCGGGCGACCGCGAGCATCCGGATCTCCGCCTCGCCCGGCCCCGCTATGTCGGCCATCGGGCCGGGGCCCGGCACGAAGGTCACCCCGCCCAGCACCGTCCCGTCCGCCACGGCGGCCAGCACCTCGGCGGCGGCCGCCCGCTTCCCCACGTCCCGCAGCTCACCGAGGTATGCGTCGCTCTCCCCGAAGTCGAGCAGCCCGTCCAGCAGATAGGCCTGCGCGGTGATCTCACCGAGCTCCGCGTGCTCGCCGGGCTCCACCGGCCGGATGACGATGTCCATGAGGGGAGTGTGCCGGACGGGTACGACAACGGGCCGCCGGATTTCTCCGGCGGCCCGTCGCTCACGGTACGTACGGCGTCAGTGCGCGCTGCCCGCCGTGGCCGGCGGGAGCTCCACCTGGACGCCGGGGTCGCCCGCGTCCGCCGTGTAGTCCTGCGGCCTGGTCTCGTCGACGCCCTCGGGCGCCTTGAGCGCCCTCATGACGAAGGTCAGGACGACCGTGACCAGGACGTTGAGCACGAACGCGGTGAGGCCGATGTAGCCGATCTCGCCGATGCCCGGGATCTCCTCCGACGACCCGCCGAAGTGCTTCTGCGTCGGCGAGGCCACCCCGTACGCGGCAACCGTGCCGTAGATCATGCCGACCGCCCAGCCGCCGATCAGCGCCCAGCGGTGGAACCAGCGGGTGAACAGGCCGCCCACCAGCGCCGGGAAGGTCTGCAGGATCCAGATGCCGCCGAGGAGCTGGAAGTTGATCGCGACCGTCTTGTCCATGGTCAGGACGAAGACCAGCGCGCCCACCTTCACCAGCAGGGACACCAGCTTGGAGACCTGGGTCTCCTGCTTCGGCGTCGCGTCCGGCTTGATGAAGTCCTTGTAGATGTTGCGGGTGAACAGGTTCGCCGCCGCGATCGACATGATCGCCGCCGGCACCAGCGCGCCGATGCCGATCGCCGCGAAGGCCACGCCCGCGAACCAGTCCGGGAACATGTTCTCGAACAGCTGCGGAATGGCCAGCTGGCCGTTGCCGACCTTGACCCCGGCCGCGATCGCCATGAAGCCGAGCAGGGCCAGCAGGCCCAGCATCAGGGAGTACAGCGGCAGGATCGTGGTGTTGCGACGGATCACCTCACGGCTGCGCGAGGAGAGCGTCGCCGTGATCGAGTGCGGGTACATGAACAGCGCGAGCGCCGAGCCGAGCGCCAGCGTGGCGTACGTCCACTGGCCCGCCTCACCCGGTACCGTCGCGCCGCGCGGCGCGCCCGTGGCCGGGTTGGTCTGGCCGAACGCCTCGCTCGCCTTGGCGAAGATCTCGTCGAAGCCGCCCAGCTTGATCGGGATGTAGATGATCGCCACCGCGATCACGATGTAGATCAGCGTGTCCTTGACGAACGCGATCAGCGCGGGGGCCCGCAGACCCGACGAGTACGTGTACGCCGCCAGCACGCCGAAGGCGATCAGCAGCGGCAGGTCCTTGACGAACCAGTTGGTGTCCTCGCCGCCGCCGACGCCCATCACGTCCAGCACGGCCTGGATGCCGACCAGCTGGAGCGCGATGTACGGCATCGTCGCCAGGATGCCGGTGACCGCGACGGCCAGTGACAGCCCCTTCGAGCCGAACCGGCCGCGCACGAAGTCGGAGGTCGTCACATAGCCGTGCTTGTGCGACACCGACCACAGCCGGGGCAGGAAGGTGAAGATCAGCGGGTACACCAGGATCGTGTACGGCACCGCGAAGAAGCCGGCCGCGCCCGCCGCGTAGATCGCCGCCGGTACGGCCACGAACGTGTACGCGGTGTACAGGTCGCCGCCGAGCAGGAACCAGGTGACCCAGGTGCCGAAGGACCGGCCGCCCAGGCCCCACTCGTCGAGGCTGTGCTCGTTCTCGGCCTTGCGCCAGCGCGCGGCCATGAACCCCATGGCCGTGACCAGCAGGAAGAAGAAGATGAAGACGGCGAGTGCCACGCCGTTGACGCCGTCGTTCACTGCGACGCACCGCCCTTCGCGGCCGAGCGGGCGCGCTGGTCACGCTGCCAGAGCTTGTACGCGATCATCGTCAGGGCGGTGGAGATCAGCACCCACAGCATCTGGTACCAGTAGAAGAACGGGATGCCGATGAACGTCGGGTCGGTCTTCGCGTAGGACCCGACCCACAGCATGGCCACGAACGGTGCGACGAGACAGAGGGCGATGACGACGCGTACGGGCGTCACCACCGGCCCTTCTGCGGTTTCTGGGGCTTGTGACATCAGACGGTTCCCGTCCCCTCACTGATCACCGGCGTTGATGCGCGGAAATGTAGGTCAGGGCGTAGCACGGTCGTAACCCCTCGTCCGCATAGCGGTACCCAGGCGCCGCTCAAACGAAAGGCAACAGCAACGAAAACCTTGTCAACCGCCCGGTTCGCCGGTTTTGCGGAACCCGTCGAAGGTGAGTGCGGGGCGGGTCCGGGCTCAGTCCTGGGGACGCTTCAGGCGCGCGACGAACTTGTACCGGTCGCCCCGGTACACCGACCGCACCCACTCCACCGGCTGTCCGTCGCGGTCCCGTGAGTGCCGGGACAGCATCAGCATCGGCAGGCCGACGTCGGTGCCGAGCAGGCCGGCCTCGCGCGGGGTGGCCAGGGACGTCTCGATGGTCTCCTCGGCCTCCGCGAGATGGACGTCGTACACCTCGGCGAGGGCGGTGTAGAGGGAGGTGTACTTCGTCAGGCTGCGGCGCAGCGCGGGGAAGCGCTTGGCGCTCAGGTGGGTGGTCTCGATGGCCATCGGCTCGCCGTTGGCCATGCGCAGCCGCTCGATGCGCAGCACCCGCCCGCCGGCCGTGATGTCGAGCAGCCCGGCGAGCCGGTCGTCGGCGGTGATGTAGCCGAGGTCCAGCAGCTGCGAGGTGGGCTCCAGACCCTGGGCGCGCATGTCCTCGGTGTACGACGTGAGCTGGAGCGCCTGGGAGACCTTGGGCTTGGCGACGAAGGTCCCCTTGCCCTGGATGCGTTCCAGGCGCCCCTCGACGACCAGCTCCGAGAGCGCCTGGCGCACGGTGGTGCGCGAGGTGTCGAACTCCGCCGCCAGGGTGCGCTCGGGCGGGACCGGAGTGCCGGGAGGCGCCGTCTCGGTCATGTCGAGCAGGTGCTTCTTCAGCCGGTAGTACTTAGGCACACGCGCGGTACGGACCGTGGGCCCACCCTCGTTCTCCGTACTGCTGACGTCGGTGCTCATGCTCTGCCTTCCCGGCTCCGGGTGCCGAAACGACCGACATCCCCATCGGCCGCGGCTGACATCGTGGCACGGCTCGGGGCGGGGGTGCGCCCCGCACGCTCCGTGATCCCCTTTGTATACCCCTGGGGCGAGGGATGGTCCAGACCACGGAGGGCGGTCAGATCCCCTGCCACCGCGGCTTGTTGGCGTAGGTGTGCCGGAAGTAGTCGGCGAGCTTCAGCTTGGCGGCGGCGGCCTCGTCGACGACCACCGTGGCATGCGGGTGCAGCTGGAGCGCGGACGCCGGGCACACCGCCGCCACCGGCCCCTCGACGGTCGCGGCGACCGCGTCCGCCTTGCCCTCGCCGGTGGCGAGCAGGACCAGGTGACGGGCCTCCAGGATGGTGCCGATGCCCTGGGTGATGACGTGGTGCGGGACCTGGTCGATGTCGCCGTCGAAGAAGCGGGCGTTGTCCACCCGGGTCTGCTCGGTCAGCGTCTTGATCCGGGTGCGGGAGGCGAGCGAGGAGCAGGGCTCGTTGAACCCGATGTGCCCGTCCGTGCCGATCCCGAGGAGCTGGAGGTCCACGCCGCCGGCCGCGGCCAGCTCCCTGTCGTACGCCTCGCACGCGCCCTGCACGTCCTCGGCGGTGCCGTCGGGGCCCATGAAGGCGTCCATCCCGATCCCGAGCGGCTCCAGCACCTCACGCCGCAGCACCGAGCGGTAGGACTCGGGGTGGTCGGCGGGCAGCCCCACGTACTCGTCGAGCTGGGCGATCCGTGCCCGGGAGGTGTCCACGGCACCGGATTCCACCTGGGCCGCCAGCGCCTGGTAGACGGGCAGCGGCGTCGAACCGGTCGCCACGCCCAGCAGGGCGTCGGGCTTGCGTCGCAGGAGCTGTGCCATGGCCCCGGCGATGAGCTCGCCGCCCGCCTTGGCGTCCGCAACGATGACAACTTCCACGGTGGGCCTGCCGATCTTGAGGAGGACTCGACTGGGACCGGATCCGCGAGCACGGATCCGCAGGGTGGTGCAATGTGGTTTAGACCAATCTCAATCTAACAGAGCGGGCGTGCCGGCCGCGCGCCGAAATTGCCCTGTCCGACCGGCCCCGCGCGGGAACCCCACGGGTTAGGCTGCGTGACGGACGCCCGTACGGCCCCGGTGGGACGAACGGCGTCCGACGTAATCGGTCCGACGCATTTACAGGGACAGTGGTCTAGTCCACAATGCGTAGCAGGACGCACCAAGCCTGCCTTCCCCGCACAGGAAGGCGGAACCGAGGAACCGGAGCTCTCTGCCCTGACTGCCCCGGCTCCTCGTCCCTCGGCCGACCGGGACCGCACACCCCACGGCCGATGTTGCTCCGGGCTGCGGTGCCGGGAGGGTTGAGGGTCCCTCTCAGGCGCCGCGGCCCGCGGGTGTTCTCGGAGGTGGCGCCGGCCCCCGGGTACGCTCGCTGACGTGCCCTCCATGAACGAACTCGTACGCCAGCACACCGCCCTCGACGACACCGATCTCGAGTGGCTCCATCTGCTGGTCTCGGAGTGGCAGCTGCTCTCCGACCTCTCCTTCGCCGACCTGGTCCTGTGGGTCCCCACCCGCGACGGCACCCGCTACGTCTCCGTCGCCCAGATGCGGCCCAACACCGGCCCGACCTCCTACCAGGACGACATGGTCGGCCATCTCGTCCCGCGCGGACGCCGTCCCATGCTGGACGCGGCCCTGGACGAGGGCCGGATCGTGCGCGAGGGGGACCCGGAGTGGCGCGAGGAGGTCCCCGTACGGGTCGAGTCCATCCCCGTACGGCGTGAGGGGCGCGTCCTCGGGGTCATCGCGCGCAACACCAACCTGCTCACCGTGCGCACTCCGAGCCGGCTGGAGCTCACCTACCTCCAGAGCGCCTCGGACCTCGCGCAGATGATCGCGGCCGGCGCCTTCCCGTTCGCGAACCAGCAGCTCGAGATGGACGCCTCGCCCCGGGTCGGCGACGGGCTGATCCGCCTCGACGCCGACGGCATCGTCCAGTACGCCTCCCCGAACGCCCTGTCCGCGTACCACCGCATGGGCCTCGCCGCCGACCTGGTGGGTCATCACCTCGGCCGGACCACCGCCGAACTGGCACCCTCCCGCGGGCCGGTGGACGAGGCGCTGGCCAAGGTCGCCAGCGGCTGGGCACCGCGCGAGTTCGAGATCGAGGCACACGACGGGGTGATCCAGTTCCGGGCGATCCCGCTCAAGCCGAAGGGGACGCGCATCGGTTCGCTGGTGCTGCTCCGTGATGTCACGGAACTCCGCCGCCGCGAACGCGAGTTGATCACCAAGGACGCGACCATCCGGGAGATCCACCACCGGGTGAAGAACAACCTCCAGACGGTGGCGGCGCTGCTGCGCCTGCAGGCACGGCGCATTGGGTCCGAGCGCGGCCGTGCGGCTCTGGAGGAGGCGGTGCGCCGGGTGGGGTCCATCGCGATCGTGCACGAGACGCTGTCCCAGAACCTGGACGAGCGCGTGGAGTTCGACGAGATCGCCGACCGCGTCCTCGCGATGGTCGCCGAGATCTCCCCGGGCAAGGTCACCGGCCGGCGCACGGGCCGCTTCGGCATACTCGACGCCGAGGTCGCCACCCCGCTGTCGATGGTGCTGACCGAGGTACTGCAGAACGCCCTGGAACACGGCTTCCGCGAGGGCGAGACCGGCACCGTCGAGGTGTCGGCGGTCCGCGGCGGCACCACCAAGGAGACCCGCCTGCTGGTCACCGTGCAGGACGACGGCGTGGGTCTGCCCGAGGGCTTCGACCCGCACACCGCGGGCAACCTCGGTCTGCAGATCGTACGGACCCTGGTGGAGGGCGAGTTGGGCGGAACCTTCGACATGGTGCCGGCGCCGGAGCGGGGGACCAGGGTGATCCTGGACATCCCGGTGCAGTCGGACAAGTAGCGGGCGCGGACCCGCAGATGTGTGCGGGTCCGCGTGGACGGCGAAGAGCCCCGGACCGCTGAAAGCGGTCCGGGGCTCTTGCTCAACTGCGCGCTGCGGCTCGGGGCGGGAGATGCGTACGCGCCGTACGCGCCGCCAAGCTCAGGCTGTCAGCAGGGGTGGGTTGTCAGGCGGATGCCTGACGGGCCCGGTTGCGGGCGGCACGGCGCTTCATCGCGCGACGCTCGTCCTCGCTGAGACCACCCCAGACGCCGCTGTCCTGACCGGACTCGAGTGCCCACTGCAGGCAGCTCTCGATCACCGGGCAGCGACGGCAGACGGCCTTGGCTTCCTCGATCTGCAGCAGCGCAGGACCGGTGTTGCCGATGGGGAAGAAGAGCTCGGGGTCTTCCTCGCGGCAAACGGCGTTGTGACGCCAGTCCATGGCTGCTACCTCTCCTGGGTATGTACTGCGATTGCTTGTGAATGTGAACGCTTTCACGAATCCCTCGACAAGGGAAGGGCCGACCGCCAGGTTCACTGGCGTCGTCCTTGGGTTTGAAGAGGGGTTCCGGTGATCTGTCGAGGCCGGTGTTGCGGGCCGTCCCGATCGCCAAGAAGAGACTCGCAAACCTCGGCGGCGGATACAACCCCTTCCGGAAAGTTTTTTTTGATTCTTCGGTGTCGACTAGGTCACAGCCGTACTTCCATGGGGTGGATCCTGGCCTAAACGTTCGACTGAAAGGACTTTGGCCCTTTCTGCTCACACAATCACACGCAGTGCACGGCGTACGCCTGTGAACGTCACGCTGGTTCGCAGCCCCAGGTGGTCACCGTCCATCTGGAGGGGTAGCGGCACCTTCGAATGCAAGGTGAAGGACGTCAGATCGTGCCGGGAGACCGCATGCCTGCCGCGGGGTCCGCGCTCCGGGGACGAAGTGAGCAACTGGGTGCCATACCGGGCAACCGCGGCGGTGGAGAGCCGGTGCAGACCGAAGAGATCGAGCGCCGTATCGAACGAGGCCTTAGGCGACGCGTAGATCGGGCGATTGCCGAGAAACGTCCATGGCGAGGTGTTCGAGACTATGGAGAGCGCGAGATCGGTGACCGGTTCCTCGTCCGGGTGCTCGAACGTGATCACCCCGTTCCGCCGGTGCGGATCGCCGAGCAGTTGACGCACCACCTGGCGCATGTACAGCGCGTGGGTCGATTTCCTGCCGCGCTCCCGCTGCTGCTCCACCCGGCCGACCACACCGGCGTCGAAGCCCAGCCCCGCGTTGAAGGTGAACCAGCGGGCCGGTACGGCCTCGTCGTCCGAGCCCGGCGTGCCCGAGGTCAGACCCAGGCCGACGGTGCGCTCACGGCCCTCGCGCAGCGCGTCCAGCAGGACGCCGGTGGCCTCCACGGGCTGGTTCGGCAGGCCCAGCGCGCGGGCGAAGACATTGGTGGAGCCGCCGGGAACCACGGCGAGACCGGGCAGGTGCTCCGGGTCGGGCCCCGCGTGCAGCAGACCGTTGACGACCTCGTTGACCGTGCCGTCCCCGCCGAGGGCCACCACCAGGTCGATGTCGTCGCTCTGCGCGGCCTGCCGGCCGAGGTCGCGCGCGTGCCCGCGGTACTCGGTGGTGACCGCCTCCAGCTTCATCTCGCTGGCGAGCGCGTGGATCAGTACATCGCGCGTGCGCGCACTGGTGGTGGTTGCCGCCGGGTTGACCACGAGAAGTGCACGCATGACGTGCAGGGTACCTACTCAGTGGTACCGGGCCCAGACCGAGTCGGGGCGGAGGGGGTAGACGGGGCGTGAGCCTCACCACGGGGGCGTGCGCGGCGAGGGCTACCCTTCAGGGGTGAGCAGTGAGCAGACCCCCCCCACCACCACCCCGGACGCCACCGGCCCCCGCCCGCGCCGTCTGACGTACGCCGCGGCGCTGGCCGCCCTGGAGGGGCTCGCGCTGGTGGCCGGCGGCGTGTGGATGGCGGTCCTCGCCCTCACCGGCGAACCGGACGACCGCCAGCAGGCGGTCACCGGCGGGGTGACGCTGATCGTGCTCGCGCTGCTCCCGCTGCTCGCCGCGCGGGGACTGTTCGCCCGGCGGAGCTGGAGCCGCGGTCCCGCCGTCATCACGCAGATCATCGCGCTGCCGGTGGCCTACAACCTGCTGCGCTCCGACAGCGTGGCCATTCCCGCTGGAATCGCGCTCGCCGTCGTGTCCGTCACCGCGCTCGTTCTGCTGGTCAACCCCGAGACGACCCGGGCCCTCGGCATCCGGGGGCCCGGGAACGCCGAGAAGTAGCATCCGCCCCGGATCCTGCCGGGGGCGCGGAGGTCCGGCGTGCACCCTCCCCGGGAGGGACCCGGCGGCGGTGTCGTCGGTCGCCGGCTCCCCACGCTCGACTGCTCCTCCCGGCTTCGTTCGAGCGGGAGGACTCCCGTACACGGGAGGGAGCCCCGCCGGTCGTGGCACGGGCGGTCCAAGCTTCGAGAGGACTCCCGTACGCGGGAGGGAGCCCCGAGGGTGTGGAGGTGTGCGGCCTGTCCCGGTCGGGGACCCCGCGCGCGGGAGGGAACCCCATGACCCCCGCCCGGCCCGGCCGCCGGGCGCCGTCACCCGGGGCGGCCCGATCCGGGAGACGGACCCCGGCGCCCGCGCCGGGTCACTCCTCCACGAGCAGCTTCTCCCGGAGCTGGGCCAGGGTGCGGGCCAGCAGCCGGGAGACGTGCATCTGCGAGATGCCGACCTCCTGCGCGATCTGCGACTGGGTCATGTTGCCGAAGAAGCGCAGCAGCAGGATCCGCTTCTCGCGCGGCGGCAGGTCCTCCAGCAGCGGCTTGAGCGACTCCCGGTACTCCACGCCCTCCAGCGCCTCGTCCTCGGCGCCGAGGGTGTCGGCGACCGCCGGGGACTCGTCGTCGGTGTCGGGGACGTCCAGGGACAGCGTGGAGTACGCGTTCGCGGACTCCAGGCCCTCCAGGACCTCCTCCTCGGAGATGGCCAGCTTCTCGGCCAGCTCGTGCACCGTGGGGGAGCGGCCGTGGAGCTGCGACAGCTCCGCCGTGGCCGTGGTGAGCGACAGCCGCAGCTCCTGCAGCCGGCGTGGCACCCGCACCGCCCAGCCCTTGTCGCGGAAGTGCCGCTTGATCTCGCCGACGACCGTCGGGGTCGCGTACGTCGAGAACTCCACGCCCCGGTCGGGGTCGAAGCGGTCGACCGACTTGATCAGCCCGATGGTGGCGACCTGGGTGAGGTCGTCCAGCGGCTCACCCCGATTGCGGAAGCGGCGCGCGAGGTGCTCGACGAGCGGCAGATGCATGCGCACCAGACGATTGCGCAGCTCCGCGTACTCGGGAGTGCCGTCCTGCAGCGTGCGCAGCTCGAGGAACAGGGCGCGCGCCCCGCTGCGGTCCTGCGGGTTGTGGTGCGCGTGCCCGCCCTGGGCGCCCGGAGCACCGGGGGTGCTCCGCGTGCCCCGGGCGGCGGGCGCCCGCGGCGCCTCGTCCTCGGCGTGTCGCTCGTGCTCGCTCATCGTCCCGCCCGTCGCCCTTCCCCGAGCGCTCGCCTCGTCCCCCGCTGCCGGCCTGGCCCTGGCGGGGGCGCCCCCCTGGCCCGGAGCGACCCCGGCCGGCCCGGCCGCGGGCGCGCCCCGCGCGGCACCGCCGGACTGCCCGCCGCCCGGGGCGACGGCCTCCGTGGAGTCGTCCTCCGGATGCGGCCGGGCCTGCTCGGGGATGCCGTCGATGCCGTCCGGCACGCGCTCGGCCGGCAGCTCCCGTGTGCCGCGTTCTTCGTCCCGCACCGGCCCGTCCTCGCTCCTCACGCCGGCCCGGGTCCCGCGCCGCGCTGTTTGTAGAGGCTGATCGACACGGTCTTGTCCTCGTCCACGGCGGAGGAGACCTTGCCGGCGAGCGCGGACAGGACGGTCCAGGCGAAGGTGTCCCGTGAAGGGGCGTGACCATCCGTGGTCGGCGCCGAGACGGTCACCTCGAGCGAGTCGTCGACGAGCCGGAAGACACAGCTGAGCACCGAACCCGGCACGGCCTGCTGAAGCAGGATCGCGCAGGCCTCGTCGACCGCGATGCGCAGGTCCTCGATCTCGTCGAGGGTGAAGTCCAAACGGGCCGCGAGACCGGCCGTGGCCGTACGCAGCACCGACAGGTAGGCCCCCGCGGCCGGCAGCCGGACTTCCACGAAGTCCTGGGTCGCGGGCTCGCCTGCGATCTGGGACACCCTCACCTCCAAGGTGGTACAAGCGTTTCAGGGCCTGATGCGCCCCCGGGTAACGCGCTACGTGGTTCAGCGGTGACGCTATCGCGCTCTCGACGGTCCTGTCCCCGGGACCCCGACCCGTCTGCTGTCACTCATAGTAAAACTATGAATACGCTCCGTGGCTAGGGGTCTGCGGCTCCCAAATGGGAAGAGCGTGCGCCGCATTGACGTACCCAGACGTCAGACGGTCGAACCGTCCGGCACCGGGGTCGCTCCGGGTCACACCAGTACGTGGTCCACGAAGCACCAGCGCCAGTCCTCGCCGGGCTCATGGGTCCTCATCACGGGGTGGCCGGTTTCCTTGTGGTGCTCCGTGGCGTGCCGGTTCGGCGAGGAGTCGCAGCACCCGACGTGGCCGCAGGTGAGGCAGAGGCGCAGCTGCACCGGATCGGTGCCGTCCCGCAGGCACTCCGGACACGTCTCACCGAGCGGGACGGGTTCCGGGTGCGGCAGCGCGTCGGCGTGCGTGCACTGTTTCATGATTGCCAGATTACGACGCCCGCGCGGGGAGCCGCGCGGAAAAACGAGGGTGGGCCCGACATGGATGTGATGCCGCTGCTGTTGCTGGTGGCGGGCAGCGCCGCGATCGCCGCGGCCGCCCGGCGCACCCCGGTGCCGCCACCGCTGCTGCTGGTCGCCGCCGGGCTGGCGGTCAGCTACCTCCCCGGCGTGCCCGAGTACACGCTCGACCCGCACATCGTCCTGCCGCTCATCCTGCCCCCGCTGCTGCACACGGCGGCCACCGACAGCTCCTACCTCGACCTGCGGGCGCAACTGCGGCCGGTGGCGCTGCTGTCGGTGGGGTACGTGCTGTTCGCGACGTTCGCCGTCGGCTGGGTGCTGTACCTGATCGTGCCGGGTCTGCCGCTGACCGCGGCGCTGGTGTTCGGCGCCGTGGTGGCCCCACCGGACGCGGTCGCGGCGACGGCGGTGGCACGCCGGGTGGGTCTGCCGTCCCGGATCACCACCATCCTCCAGGGCGAGTCCCTGCTGAACGACGCCACCGCGATCACCGCGTTCCGGGTCGCCGTCGCGGCCGCGGTGGGCGAGGGCGCCACCTGGGCCGGGGGAGTCGGCGAGTTCCTGCTCGCGGCGGTCGGCGGGCTGGCGGTCGGCCTGGTGCTGATGGCGCCGCTGCACTGGCTGCGCACCCACGTGAAGGAGGCGCTGCTGCAGAACACGCTCTCCCTGCTGATCCCGTTCGTCGCCTACGCCGTCGCCGAGCAGGTGCACGCCTCCGGCGTCATCGCCGTGGTGGTCGTCGCCCTCTACCTGGGGCACCGCGCGTGGGAGGTCGACTTCGCCACCCGTCTCCAGGAGGAGGCGGTGTGGAAGATGGTCGCGTTCGTCCTGGAGTCCGCGGTGTTCGCGCTGATCGGGCTGCAGCTTCCCGTCGTCCTGAGAGGACTCGGCGAGTACGAGGGCATCGACGCCGTCTGGTACGCGGTCGCCGTCTTCGCGGTGGTCGTCGTGATCAGGTTCCTCTGGGTGTACCCGGCGACCTGGCTGCCGCCGCTGCTGTCGGCGAGGATCAGGGAGCGCGAGGGGAGGCCCGGCTGGAAGGCGCCGTTCGTCATCGCCTGGGCCGGCATGCGGGGCGTGGTCTCACTGGCCATCGCCTTCTCGATCCCGGTCGCCGCCGAGGGCGAGGACTTCCCGCAGCGCAACCTGCTGCTCTTCCTGACCTTCACCACCGTCATCGGCACCCTGGTCGTGCAGGGACTGACGCTGCCCCCGCTGATCCGGGTCCTGAAGCTCCCCGGACGCGACGCGCAGGCCGAGACCCTGGCCGAGGCCAACGCCCAGGCACAGGCGTCCCGGATCGCCGAGCAGCGCCTGGACGAGCTCCTCGCCGACGAGCGCAACGCCCTGCCCGCACCGCTCGCCGAACGCCTGCGCGCCGTCCTGGAGCGCCGCCGCAACGCCGTCTGGGAACGGCTCGGGCAGGTCAACCCGGTCACCGGGGAGTCGGTGGACGACACCTACCGGCGGCTGTCCCGGGAGATGATCGGCGCGGAGCGCGAGGTGTTCGTCCGCCTGCGCGACGGCCGCTACATCGACGACGAGATGCTGCGCGCGCTGCTGCGCCGGCTGGACCTGGAGGAGGCGGCGGCGTTCCGTGAGACGACCTAGCCGGCACGATCCGCCGGACGGGCCCTAAGGGAAGGGCCTGCCGGTGATCACCGCGGCGACCGTGCTCCCGCGCGGGAACGCGTTCTCCTCCACCAGGGCGACAAGGGCGTAAAGCACCTTGGCGACATAGAGACGTTCGACCGGGATGCCGTGACGGTGCTCGAAGTCCCTCGCGAACACGTCGAGTTCCGGGGGGACGCGGGCGTAGCCGCCGAAGTGGAAGCGGTCGTCGAGGCTCCAGTCGCCGCGCGGGCCGCCGAACGCCTCGTTCTGCAGGGTCCGTATGTCATCGGCCAGGAAGCCGCCCTTGAGCACGGGTATGCCCAGCGCGCGCGTCCCGCCGCCGAGCCCGGCGGCCAGTCCGGCCAGCGTGCCGCCGGTGCCGCAGGCCACCGCCGCCACGTCCGCCCGGCCGGCCAGCTCCTCCCCGAGCGCCCGGCAGCCGCGTACGGCCGCGGGATTGCTGCCGCCCTCGGGCACGACGTACGCGTCCTCGGCGTCCGCCGCGCGGAGCACGGCCGCCAGGGTCTCCGGCTCGGCCTTGCGGCGGTACGCCGACCGGTCGACGAAGTGCAGCCGCATCCCGTCGGCCGCGCACCGGGCCAGCGAGGGGTTGAGCGGGCGGCCGGCGAGTTCCTGCCCGCGCACCACGCCGACCGTGCGCAGGCCGAGCAGCCGGCCGGCGGCGGCCGTGGCGCGCAGATGGTTGGAGTACGCGCCGCCGAAGGTGAGCACGGTCCGCCCGGCCGCCTCTTCGAGGTTCGGCGCGAGCTTGCGCCACTTGTTGCCGACCAACTCGGGGTGGATCAGATCGTCCCGCTTCAGCAGGAGCCGTACCCCGTGCCGCTCGAACCGCCCGTCCGCGGCCTCCCGCAGCGGGGAGGGCAGCCGCGGGCGCAGGCCCGCGAGGGCGTCGGGGGTGTCGGAGCCGGTCACCGGGCCATTGTCGCCCGCGGCTCCTCACGGTTTCGGCCGCGGTCCCGGAACATGCCGGTCAGGGAGGGACCGCCCCGCAGGCACCACAGCGCGATCACCGGGTCGCAGATCGCACAGCCCAGGGACGACGTGTGGGCGAACGGGATGATCGGGTTGCCCTTGACGTGGTGGACGACGTCCCACGCGGTGTGCAGCAGCCAGCCGACGCCGATGAACGTCCAGGAGTCCAGGCCGCGGAAGGCCACGTAGGTGACCAGCGCCGTGAAGGCGAACTCCCAGCCGCCCAGCCCGCCGCCGCTGAGGTAGGCGGCGCCCGCACCGGCGACCATGAGGGCGTTCAGGCGCCGCCGGTGCGGTTCACGGACGAGGGACATCAGCAGGGCGTAGAGGACACCGATGCCGACCGGGGCGACGTACTGCATGGCGAGGCCTTTTCCTGGGACCGTCGGGGACGGTTCACCACGCTAGGAGCGGGCCGCCACGGGCCCCAGGGGAGCGGGCGACAGATTCCGACGGGTTGTCGCCAGCCAGGCCGTGCGCCGTGTGCCGTCGCGCCCGCGCGTCACTTCAGCCGGTCGCCGATCCGTTTCCGCATCGAGCCCATCGTGAACCCGCGCGGGTCCACCTTCCCCGGCTGCCACTCCAGGTGCCCGATCACCGACCGCTCGTTCCAGCCGTGATGACGGCACACGGCGGCCGCGGCCTTCTCGATGGCCTCCAGCTGGGCCGCCGGCCAGGGATCCTCGCCGTCGCCGAGGTTCTCGCACTCGAAGCCGTAGAAGTGCCGGTTGCCGTCGGTGTTCGCCTCGTTGTCCGCCGGCAGCGCCCTCTCGGCGATCACCGCGCGGAGCACGTCGTCGTCGCCGAGCCCGGCGTGGTTGGCCCTGCCGTAGCCGACGAGGTGGACCCGGCCGTCCTTGGTGATGACGCCGTGGCACAGGGGGCCGGGCAGACCCTCGTAGCCCTTGCGGCAGATGTCGACCGTGCGGGCGCTGCCCTTGGTCACGGTGTGGTGGATCATCACGCCGTGGACCGGGCCCCACGGGCCCTTGTGGTTGCGGTTGTGGTCGCGCCAGTCGCCGACCTCGACGACCGTGAGTCCTTCCGCCTTCAGAGCGCGCAGGAACGCGCTCGCGGACATGGGTGGGGCCATGACCGCCCTCCTTCGTGCCGGGCGGCGGCCGCCCGGCGCGACCGCTCGCCACCAGGCCTATACCTGAAAGGAGTGAGTTCACCTACTCGTCCGTCTCCTGTACGAGCCGATCCGGACAATTTCCTTCCGGTACGGCGCCGTCGAACAGGCGCCCATGTCTGCCCAGTCCTCCCAAGATCCAATCCCGCTCGATCGGGTAATGGTGTGCGCACGCTGCGTGAGGAAGGCTTGATCGCGCAATGCCACGCCCGGCACGGCCGGGTGCGGGATCACCATCGGGGAGGGCAATTCTCTATGTCGGTAGGCGAAGAGGTCCGCACGGAGCAGACCAGGCAGCAGCAGAGCCTCGGTACCGCGGCCGCGCGGAACCTGGCCACCACGACCAAGTCCGTGCCGCAGATGCAGGAGATCAGCTCACGCTGGCTGCTGCGCATGCTGCCCTGGGTCGATGTGCAGGGTGGTACATACCGGGTCAACCGACGGCTGACGTACGCCGTGGGCGATGGCCGGATGACGTTCGTGAAGACCGGCGACCGCGTCGAGATCATTCCCGCGGAACTGGGCGAGCTTCCGGTGCTGCGGGGGTACGAGGACGGCGAGGTGCTGACCGAGCTGGCCGCCCGCTGCCGGCAGCGGGAGATCGAGGCCGGCCAGGTCGTCGCCTCCTTCGGCAGCCCGGCCGACGAGGTGTACCTGCTGGCGCACGGCAGGGTGGAGCGGGTCGGCACCGGCCCCTACGGCGAGGACGAGTCCCTCGGAGTCCTCGCCGACGGCGCCTACTTCGGCGAACAGGCGCTGCTGGGCGGGGACGCCATCTGGGAGTACACCGCCCGCACCCTCACCGCCTGCACCGTGCTCGTGCTGCCCCGCGAGGCCGTCGAACAGGTCGCCGAACGGTCGGACACCCTGCGCGAGCACCTCAGCCGGCGGCTCACGGTCCCCGGGCAGCGCACCAACAGGTACGGCGAGAAGGAGATCGACCTCGCGGCCGGTCACAGCGGAGAGCCGGACATCCCGCACACCTTCGTCGACTACGAGGCCAGGCCACGCGAGTACGAACTCAGCGTCGCCCAGACCGTGCTGCGCATCCACACCCGCGTGGCCGACCTCTACAACCAGCCCATGAACCAGACGGAACAGCAGATCCGGCTGACCGTCGAGGCGCTGAAGGAGCGCCAAGAGCACGAACTCGTCAACAACCGCGACTTCGGCCTGCTCCACAACTGCGAGTACGACCAGCGGATCCAGCCGCACAACGGCGTGCCGAGCCCCGACGACATGGACGAACTGCTCAGCAGGCGGCGCGGGACCAGGCTGCTGCTCGCCCACCCGCGTGCGATCGCCGCGTTCGGCCGCGAGCTCAACAAGCGGGGACTCGTCCCCGAGACCATCGACATGGGCGGCAACCGCATCCCCACCTGGCGGGGGGTGCCGATCTTCCCGTGCAACAAGATCCCGGTGACCGAGGCCCGGACGACCTCCATCATCGCCCTGCGCACCGGCGAGGAGGAGCAGGGCGTCATCGGACTGCGGGCCGCCGGGATCCCCGACGAGATCGAGCCGAGTCTGTCCGTGCGGTTCATGGGCATCAACGAACAGGCCATCATCAAGTACCTGGTTACGGCCTACTACTCGGCCGCGGTCCTGGTACCGGACGCGCTCGGCGTCCTGGAGAACGTCGAGATCGGCCGTTGGCGGTGACCTGCCGCCGACTCCCGCCCCGCATGCCGTGTCCCCGCCCGTCCGGGCGGGTACACCTCGGGGGTACGCGCTCGACGGGTGCGGAAGCACCGCACCTCCGCTCCTTCACCGAGCCGGTCCCAGGGGGAAGTCGATGACGGAGTCCATCGCGGAGCCGAAGACGGGGCTTACGGCGGAGAACACGGCCGAGACGCAGGCGGTGCCGGAGCAGCGGCCCGGCGACGGGCACGAGGCGACGATGCTGCTGGAGCGGGCGCGGGCCGCGGTCGACCCGGTGCTGCGGGCCGCCCTCGGCTCGCTGCCCGGCCCGATGCGCCGCGTCGCGCTCTACCACTTCGGCTGGGAACAGGAGGACGGCAGCCCGGCCGGGGGCGGTTCGGGCAAGGCGATCCGCCCCGCCCTGGTGCTCGCCGCGGCCTCCGCCCTGGGCGGGCCCGTGGCCCGGGCGTCCGCCGTGCGGGCGGCCGCCGCCGTGGAACTGGTCCACAACTTCACGCTGCTGCACGACGACGTGATGGACCGGGACACCACCCGCCGCCACCGGCCCACCGCCTGGACGGTCTTCGGGGACGCCGACGCGATCCTCGCCGGGGACGCCCTCCAGGCGCTCGCCCTGCGGCTGCTCGCAGAGGACTCCCATCCGGCGGCCTCGGCGGCGGCGGCCCGGCTCGCGGACTGCGTGGTCGAGCTGTGCGCGGGGCAGCACGCCGACACGGCCATGGAGCAGCGGGACCCCGGCGAGGTCACCCTCGCCGAGACGCTCACCATGGCCGAGGCCAAGACCGGCGCCCTGCTCGGCTGCGCCTGTGCGATCGGGGCGCTGTACGCGAACGCCCGGGACGCGGACGTGGCGGCGCTGGACGGGTTCGGCCGGGAGGCGGGACTGGCCTTCCAGCTCATCGACGACGTGATCGGCATATGGGGCGATCCGCGCCGCACCGGCAAGCCGGCCGGCGCGGATCTGGCCGCCCGCAAGAAGTCGTTGCCGGTGGTCGCCGCGCTCACCTCCGGCACCCCGGAGGCCGCGGAGCTCGCCGCCGTGTACACGACCCCGTACCACGAGGAGGACGACCTGGAGGAGATCGCGCTGGCCGTGGAGCGGGCGGGCGGCCGGGACTGGGCGCAGACCCAGGCGGCCGACCGGATGGCCCGGGCGATGCAGGAAGTGGCCCGCGCGGTGCCCGACCCGGAGGCGGCGGGCGGGCTGCTGGCCCTGGCCGAGTTCGTGACACGGCGCACCACCTGACGGCCCTTCGGCCGTCTCCCCGGCCCCGGACCCACGGTGCCGTGCGGCTCCTGACCCCGTACGGCACCGTGGCTCCGGCCCGGCGGGCCCCGCACTTCCCCACGATGTGCGGGGCCCGCCCTCCCCGAGCCCGTCCCGCACTAGGCTCGACGACCGTACGTTCAGCGACGGTTGAGGCGAAGGGGCGGACATGGGCGTGGCGATCCGGACGGCTGGGGACGGAGACCGGGAGCTGATCGTCCGGCTCCTGGACGAGGCGTTCCAGGACGACCCGGTCAGTGGCTGGGTCTTCCCCGGCGACGAGTACCGCCGTACGACGCACCACAGGCTCATGGCCGCCTTCACCGACGTCGTGCTCGCCGAGGGGCGTGTCGACCTCACCGAGGACGGCTCGGCGTGCGCCCTCTGGATGTCCGTACCGGCGGAGGAGCCCGGGCACGGCGGGGAGCAGCAGGACGACGACGATTTCGCACGGATGCGCCGGGCCGTCGACCCGGACAACGAGCGTGTGGAGCTGATCGGCCGGCTCACCGCGGACATCCACCCCTCGGGGCGGGCCCACGAGTACCTGTGGATGATCGGCGTGGCACCCGGCCGCCAGGGCGAGGGGCTCGGCACCGCGCTGATCGGCTCCGTCCTCGACCGCTGCGACCGGGAGGGGCTGGCGGCGTACCTGGAGGCGAGCAGCGAGCGCAGTGCCCTGCTGTACCGGCGCCTCGGCTTCGAGACCACCGGAGAGCCCCTGGCCCTCCCGGACGGCCCGTACATGTGGCCCATGTGGCGCGAACCCCGCACCACCGGCTGACGGACAGGCCGGTCCGGGGCCGGGGAGCCGGCCGTCGGCGGGTCCGGGACCCCGGAAGGGACGTTCGGCCCTGGCCGTCGGCGCGCGTCGGGACTTCACTGGCTCGCGGGTAGCGCCCGCCGGCCGTACCGAGGGATCCGGCGGGTGTCGGACGACGAGGCCGGCGGGGGCATGACGATGACGACGACGGGCGACAACGGCACGACGGGCGGGAACATCGCGGTGGTGGGGCACGCCGACCTGACCCCGGACACGCTCCTGCTGGTGGAGTCCGTGCTGCGGACCCGGCTGGCGCGACGGCCCGCCCCGGCCGTGGCCATGGTGCGCACCGGCGCGGGGACGCCCCTGGCGTCCGGCCGGGCCGCGCGGGCGGCGGGGTGCCCGCTGGCCGTGGTGATCCCCGCGCGCATCGGGATGCCGGCCCTGCCGCCCCGGCGGGACCGGACGGCGGCCGGCGAACTGCTGACCCTCGCCGACGAGGTGCGCCTGCTGACCTACGACCCGGTGGACCGCGGCTCCTGCATCGGCGCGGACGAACGGCTCGTCGCCTCCAGCGGTCTCCTCCTGGCCGTCTGGGACGGTTCCCCGTCCGACGGCCGCGACGCCACCGCCCATCTGGTGACCTACGCCCGCGCCCGGGGCGTCCCCGTGGAGATCGTGTGGCCCGCGGGGGCCGCCCGGGAAGCACCGCCGGCCCTCCGCGCGGAGGGCTGACGGCGGGAACAGGGACCATCGGCCCCCGCCCGGGGACCCTTGAGGGGACCCTTCGACCCATGTGGACCCCTCCCCCCGCCGCCGATCATGGGCGCGCGGAACAGCCTGGGGAGGAAGACGTCCGGTGGACGAGATACGCATGGAGAAGGTCGAAGCCGCGGAGGCCGGACGGTCCCGTCCGGTGCCGCCGTCCGAAGGGACCGCCGCCGGGCCACCCGTGGTGCGCCGGGCCGCGTGGGTGGACTGGCTGACCACCACCGACCACAAGAAGATCGGCACGCTGTACCTGGTCAGCGCGTTCGTGTTCTTCATCGTCGGCGGGGTCATGGCGCTGGTGATGCGCGCCGAACTCGCCCGGCCGGGCCTGCAGATCATGTCGAACGAGCAGTTCAACCAGGCGTTCACGATGCACGGCTCGATCATGCTGCTGATGTTCGCGATGCCGCTGTTCACGGGCTTCGCCAACTGGATCATGCCGTTGCAGATCGGCGCGCCCGACGTGGCGTTCCCCCGGCTGAACATGCTGGCCTTCTGGCTGTTCCTGTTCGGCTCCTCGATCGCCGCCGCCGGTTTCCTCACCCCGGGAGGAGCCGCCGACTTCGGCTGGTTCCTGTACGCCCCGCTGTCGAACGCGGTCTACTCACCGGGTATCGGGGCCGACCTGTGGATCATGGGTGTGGCCCTCTCGGGCTTCGGCTCGATCCTGGGCGCGGTCAACTTCATCACCACGATCATCTGCATGCGCGCGCCCGGCATGACGATGTTCCGCATGCCGATCTTCACCTGGAACGTGCTGCTGACGGCGCTGCTGGTGCTCATCGTGTTCCCGGTGCTGGCGGCGGCGCTGTTCGCGCTGGAGTGCGACCGGAAGTTCGGCAGCCACATCTTCGACTCGGCCAACGGAGGGGCGCTGCTGTGGCAGCACCTGTTCTGGTTCTTCGGCCATCCCGAGGTGTACATCCTGGCGCTGCCGTTCTTCGGCATCATCTCCGAGGTGATCCCGGTCTTCTCCCGCAAGCCGATGTTCGGCTACATGGGCCTGATCGGCGCGACCATCGCCATCGCCGGCCTCTCGGTGACCGTGTGGGCGCACCACATGTACGTCACCGGCGGTGTGCTGCTGCCGTTCTTCGCCTTCATGACGATGCTGATCGCGGTGCCCACGGGCGTGAAGTTCTTCAACTGGATCGGCACCATGTGGAAGGGCTCGCTGAGCTTCGAGGCGCCGATGCTGTGGACGCTGGGCTTCCTGATCACCTTCCTCTTCGGCGGCCTGACCGGCGTCATCCTGGCCTCGCCCCCGCTGGACTTCCACGTCTCCGACACCTACTTCGTCGTGGCGCACTTCCACTACACCGTCTTCGGCACGGTCGTGTACGCGATGTTCGCCGGATTCCACTTCTGGTGGCCGAAGTTCACCGGCAAGATGCTCGACGAGCGCCTCGGCAAGATCACTTTCTGGACTCTCACGGCCGGCTTCCACCTGACCTTCCTGGTCCAGCACTGGCTGGGCGTCGAGGGCATGCCCCGCCGCTACGCGGACTACCTCGCCGCCGACGGCTTCACCGCCCTGAACACCCTGTCCTCCATCGGGTCGTTCCTGCTCGGCCTGTCGATCCTGCCGTTCTTCTACAACGTCTGGAAGACGACCAAGTACGGCAAGCCGGTCGGCGTCGACGACCCCTGGGGTTACAGTCGTTCCCTGGAATGGGCGACCTCCTGCCCGCCCCCGCGGCACAACTTCACCACCCTGCCGAAGATCCGCAGCGAGTCCCCGGCGTTCGACCTGCACCACCCCGAGATCGCCGCGCTCGAACCGGTGAGGTGAGCCGTGCCGCAGCCCGTACTGGCCCTGGGGTGCGCGGTGGTGACGGCCGCCGGAGCGGTCTGGTACCTGCCGGCCCTCACCGATCTGCGCGCCGGAGCCGACCGGCCGCTGTCCCGCCGTACGGCGGCGCTCGCCTGCCTGACCGCCTGGGGCACCCTCGGGGCGGTCACCCCGGTGCTGCTCGTGGCCACGGCATGGTGGGTGCCGGTGGGGGTGGCGGTCGTGGGCGGTACGGCCGCTGCCGCCCTGTGGACCGATGCCGCCGTGCGGCACGCCGCCGAGCAGCGGGAGGCGGCCCGGCAGTGGGCACAGTTGCCGCACGCCCCGCTGCCCGCCGGCACCCGCCGCTCCCGCGGCGCGGTCGCCGCCCTGGCCGTCGCCGGTCCGGTCGCGGGAGCGGCGGTCACTGTCGTCCTCGGTGTGTTCGTCACGGTCCCGGCCCTGGTCGTGGGCCTCTTCCTGGTGATCGCCGTACGGCACACCCGTATGGTCCGCCGCACGACGGCGGGCCGCGGACACCCCAGGCCCTAGGCGTCCGGGCCGCCTCTATGCGGAATCTCTTCACCCACTTGCGTCCGGTCCGGCAAACCTCCTTGTGCCACTACAACTGAAGTACTACAACTGGAGTTGTTCGAGCGAGGACAGTCCACGGAAAGAGACCGCGTTGCGAAAGCTCACGTACTACATCGCCTGCTCCATCGACGGCTTCATCGGGGACCCGCAGGGCGACGCGTCGGCGATGTACGCCTTCGTGGACGAGGAGTTCCTCGGCTTCCTCGTGGCGGAGTACCCGGAGACCATCGCGAGCCCCGCCCGCCGGCAGATGAACATCGACGACCTGCCGAACAAGCGGTTCGACACGATCGTCCAGGGCCGGGGCAGCTACGACATCGCCCTGAAGGAGGGCATCACCAGCCCTTACGCCCACCTGCGCGAATACGTCGCCTCCCGCACGCTGGGGGAGTCTCCCGACCCCAACGTCGAGATCATCGCGGACGACCTGGTCGGCCGGGTGCGCGCGCTGAAGGCGGAGGACAGCGCGTACGACATCTACCTGTGCGGCGGGGCCGAGCTCGCCGGCGCGCTGGTCGACGAGATCGACGAGCTGGTCATCAAGACCTATCCCATCGTGCAGGGCTCCGGCATGCCGATGTTCGGCTCCGGCTTCGCGATCACGCAGTTCGCGCTGGAGTCGGTGCGCTCGTTCGGCAACGGTGCGCTGGTGCGGACGTACAGCAGGAAGCGCTGAACCCGCTCCGGGCCTACCCTGGGGACATGGACAGCGAACAACCCGTCTGTCCCGTCTGCGGACAGCCGGTGGAGACGGTGGTCCGGCGCCACAAGACGCTGGGCGCGTGGGTCCCGGTGTGGACGCACGGCCCGTGCCGCAATCCGAGGTGCCGGGAATCCCGCTTCCAGGAAACGGAAGCGGAAGCGGAGGAAGCCGTGAACCGGGCACCCACCAAGCGCTAGCGTGGCGCCATGGGCGCGGTGTGGCGGTGGGGCGTGGGCATCTGGACGGCCGTCGTGATCATCGGAGGCGGACTGACCCTGTGGCTGCGGGAGGAGATCGAACCACCGCCCCCGGTCGGCTGGGAAAGGACGGACCCGAGCGCGACCCCCCACCTCCCCAGGTGCCCGGTTCCCGAGCTGCCGCCGGACGTCGAGGACGGCACGGTGGCCACCTCCTGCATCCTCACCGCGGACTAGTCCGACCGGCGGGCCAGTCCGCCCGTCTCCGGATCCCGGCCGGTCAGGCAGTACGTACCGCCCGCCGGGTGCCGCATCACCGTCCAGTTGCCGAACACGGCCACACACACCGCACCCAGCTCCTCGTGGAGCGCCCGGGCCGCCCCGATGTCGGCGCAGGCGAGGTCCGGATGGGCGGAGGCCGGCCGTTCCTCCTCCAGTCGCTGGAGCAGGATGCGCACGGGCAGCCCGGCCGGCGGCCTGATGACGTGGAACTCCGGGAGCGAGCCGGGCGCCGAGTCCCAGCCGGGCAGCAGCCCGCTCCAGAAGGCGACTTCCGCGTCGTAGGCGGACGGCGGGAGGTCGAGGCACACCTGGTCCAGCCGGCTGCCGTGCACGACGGGCGGCCGCACCGACTCCCCGTGCCAGGGCACCGCACAGAACAACTGCCCCGCGGGCGACCGCAGTACGGACCACCCCTCGTGCTCGCCGACCGTCTCCGCGCCCAGCCGCGCCGCGTGCGCCACGAACTCCGGCACGTCGTCCACGGAGAAGTCGAGATGGGCGCCGCCCCCGCCCGAGACGACCCCCTGAAGCTTGACGCAGGCGTCGGCGCCGTCCGCCAGCAGGGTCACGAACTCCCCGTCGTCCCCGCGGACTTCGGACAGCCGGGTGCCCGTGACCGCCGTCCAGAACCCGGCGGCCGGGCCGGCCTGAGGGGCGGGTCGGTCGATGAAGGCGTACGTCCAGCGGATGCTCATCGCCCGATCGTAGAGCGAGCGCTGCGTCCCTACCTGGTCCTGGGCCGTTCCATGAACCGCAGCATGTTCCCCGCCGGGTCGCGGAACGCGCAGTCACGCACCCCGTACGGCTGGTCCACCGGCTCCTGGAGCACGTCCACACCGGCGGCACGGACGCGTTCGAAGAGGGCGTCGCAGTCGGTGGTGGTGAAGTTGACCCCGCGCAGCATGCCCTTGGCCAGCAGCTCGGCCATCGCCTGCCTGTCGGCGGGGGAGGCGTCCGGGTGCGCGGCGGGCGGCTCCAGCACGATCTCCACGTCCGGCTGCTCCGGCGAGGCGACCGTCACCCAGCGCATCCCCTCGAACCCCACGTCGTTGCGGACCTCGAGTCCCAGCACGTCACGGTAGAAGGACAGCGCCTTGTCGTGGTCGTCGACGGCGATGAAGCACTGGGCGAGCCGTACATCGTTTCCTGTGTCCATGGACCCACGCTAAAAGGTTTCGCTCGGATCGACCCTCGCCCGGCCCCGGACCGGCCGGGTGTACATCCGCGCCACGCACGGCGGGATGACCGCGCTCTCCTCGTGCGACCGGGCCCGGTACGCGCTCGGCGTCTCCCCGACCAGCTCGGTGAACCGCGAGCTGAACGACCCGAGCGAGGTGCAGCCGACCGCCAGGCACACCTCCGTCACCGTGAGGTCGCCCCGCCGCAGCAGCGCCTTGGCCCGCTCGATGCGCCGGGTCATGAGATAGGCGTACGGCGTCTGCCCGTACGCCTCGCGGAAACTGCGCTGGAAGTGCCCCGCCGACATCAGCGCGGTCCGCGCCAGCTCCGCGACGTCGAGCGGCTCGGCGTACTCCCGGTCCATCCGGTCCCGCGCCCGCCGCAGCCGCACCAGATCCTCCAGCTCCATCCGCCCAGCATCCCACGGCCCGCGGACAGCCGCCCCGCATACGCCGAAGGGCCCCGGCCGCACGGAAGCGGTACGGGACCCCTCGGAATGTCCGCGGACCCGCGATGGCGCACCGATCGCCGGCCGCCGCGCGGGCCGGGCCGGGTCAGGCCTTCTTGGTCTCCCAGAAGATCTTGTCGATCTGGGCGATGTAGTCCAGCGCCTTCTGGCCGGTGGCCGGGTCCGTCGACGCCTTGGCGGCCGAGAGGGCCTTCAGGGTGTCGTTGACCAGCTGGTGCAGCTCCGGGTACTTCTCGAAGTGCGGGGGCTTGAAGTAGTCGCTCCACAGCACGGAGACGTGGTGCTTGGCCAGCTCGGCGCGCTGCTCCTTGATGACCGTGGCGCGGGCCTGGAAGTGCGGGTCGTCGTTGCCGGCCATCTTCTCCTGGACGGCCTTCACCGACTCCGCCTCGATGCGGGCCTGGGCCGGGTCGTACACGCCGCAGGGCAGGTCGCAGTGGGCGCTGACCTTGACCTTGGGGGCAAACAGGCGGGAAAGCATGGAGCGTTTCCTTCCTCGTGATCGTCTTCTCACACTGGACATTACTCCGTGGCGGACGGCTTTTCGCGGGTGCCCCCGCGGGCTTAGGACAAAAGTCCGGGGTGAGACTGAGACTGGTGGAGGACGAACCGGGGAGGTGCCGGGAGATGCCGGAGCTGTCGCAGGACGCCGAGCGGGCGAGGGCGCCGCTGCCCTTCGGGGTGGCCGAGGTGACCGGGCCGTCCATGGTGCCCACGCTGCACCACGGGGACCGGCTCCTGGTGCACTACGGCGCCCGGGTCAAACGCGGGGACGTGATCGTGCTGCGGCATCCGTTCCAGCAGGACCTGCTCGTCGTCAAGCGGGCCGCCGAGCGGCGCGACGGAGGCTGGTGGGTGCTCGGGGACAACGCGTTCGCGGGCGGCGACAGCACCGACTACGGGGTGGTGCCCGACGAGCTGGTGCTCGGCCGGGTCCGGTTCCGTTACCGGCCGCGCGGCTCCGAGCGGCGTTCGCCGCTGGCCGTGGTGGGCTGGGCGCTGTCGGCGGCGCGGCCCGTGCGCTCCGGCCGGTCGGCCTCCAGGCGCTTGCGGGCGCGGTAGGCGGCCACGTTGGCGCGGGTGGCGCAGCGGTCGGAGCAGTAGCGGCGGGAGCGGTTGGTGGAGGTGTCCAGGTAGGCGTTGCGGCAGGGCGACGCCTCGCACAGGCCGAGGCGGTCCACGCCGTACTCGGTGAGGTGGAAGGCCAGGCCCATCGCGGCGATGGCGGCGTAGCCGGCGGTGGCGTTGGACGGGTGGTCGGCCAGGTGCATGTGCCACAGCGGGCGGCCGTCGTCGTCGCGGAAGTCGTGGCCGGAGATCTGCGGGCTGACCGGGAACTCCAGCAGCAGGGAGTTCAGCAGGTCGACGGCGAGGGTCTCGTCGCCGCCGTCCGCCGCCTCGAAGACCGAGCGGAGCCTGGCCCGGACCGAGCGGAACCGCGTCACGTCGGCGTCGGTGGCGCGCCGGGCGGCCGACTGGTTCCCGCCGAACAGATCGCGGACGGCCTCGACCGAGGTCAGCGTGTCCTTCCCCCGGGCCGGTTCCTCGGTGTTGACGAGACGTACGGCGTAATCCGAGTAATAGGCCAGTTCCACTTGTAGTCCTTACGCAGGGGCTCTATGGTCGTGCGTGCGGTCGGGTAATGGACGATCGTGCACCCAGGGTATTACGGGACGTACGTGAGGGAGGCGCTCGATGACGGACGCGGACACCACCACGGCCGCCGCCGACTGGCGGGCCTGGCAGGAGAGCTGGGACCGGCAGCAGGAGTGGTACATGCCGGACCGCGAGGAACGCTTCCGGGTCATGCTCGACATGGTGGAGGCCCTCGTCGGCACCGCGCCGCGCGTGCTCGACCTCGCCTGCGGCACGGGCAGCATCACCGCCCGGCTGCTCGACCGGTTCCCGGACGCCACCAGCACCGGCGTCGACCTGGACCCGGCGCTGCTCGCCATCGCGGAGGGCACCTTCGAAGGGGACGAGCGGGTCTCCTTCGTGACGGCCGACCTCAAGGACCCCGCGTGGCCGGCGGAACTGCCGTACGACTCCTACGACGCCGTACTGACCGCGACCGCCCTCCACTGGCTGCACCGGGAACCCCTCGCGGACCTCTACGGACACCTCGCGGGGCTCGTCCGCGACGGCGGTGTCTTCATGAACGCGGACCACATGATCGACGACACCACGCCCCGGATCAACGCGGCCGAGCGGGCGCTGCGCCACGCGCGCATGGATCGGGCCAAGCGGGACGGCGCCCTCGACTGGGCGCAGTGGTGGCAGCTCGCCGCGAAGGACCCCGTCCTCGCCGGACCTACGGCCCGCCGCTTCGAGATCTACGGCGAGCACGCCGAGGGCGACACGCCGCCGGCCGCCTGGCACGCGCGCGTGCTGCGCGAGAAGGGGTTCGGTGAGGCGCGGCCGGTGTGGTGCTCGCCGTCGGACACCCTGCTCCTGGCGCTGAAGTAGCCGGAGGGAGCGCGAAGGGGCGGTACGGAAGTCCGTACCGCCCCTTCGCGCGTGTGCTCAGAGCACCTTGGACAGGAACGCCTTCGTGCGCTCGTGCTGCGGGTCGGTCAGGACGTCGCGCGGGTTGCCCGACTCGACCACCACACCGCCGTCCATGAAGACCAGGCTGTCGCCCACCTCGCGGGCGAAGCCCATCTCGTGGGTGACGACGACCATCGTCATGCCCGACTCGGCGAGGTCGCGCATGACGTCGAGGACGTCACCGACCAGCTCCGGGTCGAGCGCCGAGGTCGGCTCGTCGAAGAGCATCAGCTTGGGGTCCATGGCGAGCGCCCGCGCGATCGCCACCCGCTGCTGCTGGCCGCCGGAGAGCTGCGCGGGGTAGTTCCGGGCCTTGTCGCCGAGGCCCACGCGCTCCAGGAGCCCCATCGCGCGCTCCCTGGCCTGCGCCTTGCTCACGCCCTTGACCTGGACCGGCGCCTCCATGACGTTCTCGACGGCCGTCATGTGCGGGAACAGGTTGAAGCGCTGGAAGACCATGCCGATGTCCCGGCGCTTGAGGGCGACCTCGCTGTCCTTGAGCTCGTACAGCTTGTCGCCCTTCTGGCGGTAGCCGACCAGCTCCCCGTCGACGTACAGACGTCCGGCGTTGATCTTCTCGAGGTGGTTGATACACCTGAGGAAGGTGGACTTGCCGGAGCCGGAGGGGCCGATGAGGCAGAACACCTCGCCGGTCTTCACCTCCAGGTCGATGCCCTTGAGGACCTCGACGTGGCCGAAGGACTTGTGCACGCCCTCCGCCCTGACCATGGGGACGGCGGACCCCTTCACGGGCGTGTCCGTCCTGCCGAGCTTCTTCTCGCTCATGCCATGCCTCCCTTCGGGCGGCCGAGGGAGAGCATGTTCGCCCTGACCTTCTGCCACGGCGTCGGCGGCAGCTGGCGCGTGGAGCCCTTGGCGTAGTAGCGCTCCAGGTAGTACTGGCCGACGCTGAAGACCGAGGTCAGCAGCAGGTACCAGGCCGCGGCGAGGAACAGCATCTCGGCCGGGGCACCGGAGCTCTGGCCGATGTCCTGCGCGACCCGGAACAGTTCGGAGTACTGGACGACCGAGACCAGCGAGGTCGTCTTCAGCATGTTGATGACCTCGTTGCCCGTCGGCGGCACGATCACGCGCATCGCCTGCGGGATGACGATCCGGCGCAGCGTCTTCGCGTGGCTCATGCCCAGCGCGTGCGACGCCTCGGTCTGGCCCTCGTCGACCGAGAGCAGACCGGCCCGGCAGATCTCCGCCATGTACGCGGCCTCGTTGAGGCCGAGACCCAGCAGCACCGTCAGGAGCGGGGTCATGAACTGCGACCACTCGTCCTTGTAGACCGGCCCCAGGTTGATGTACTCGAAGACCAGGCCCAGGTTGAACCAGACCACCAGCTGCACCAGGACCGGGGTGCCGCGGAAGAACCAGATGTAGAACCACGCGATCGTCGAGGTCACCGGGTTCTTCGACAGGCGCATCACGGCCAGCAGGATGCCGCCGAAAATACCGATCGCCATGGACAGCACGGTGATCAGCAGCGTCTTGCCGACGCCGTCGAGGACGCGGTCGTCGAGGAAGTACTCGGGGATCGCGTCCCAGTTGATCCTGCCCTGGGAGAACGCGTAGACGATCCCGCCGAGCAGGACGAGGGCGATGACGGCGGAGACGTACCGCCCGTAGTGCCGGACGGGGATGGCCCTGATGGCCTCCGGACCGGCCGGGGGTGTGCCGGCCGGGCCCGTCGTCTTGTCGATGTCAGTCACGGGTGCTGCCTTTCAGCGCCGCTCGGCCGCGGTCACTTGCCGCCGTTGACGGTGGCTTCCTTCACGGCGCCTTCCGCGACGCCCCACTTGTCCAGGACCTTCTGGTACTCGCCGTTCTTGATGATCTCGTCCAGCGCGGCCTTGAGGGCGTCCCGCAGCTGCGTGTCCTCCTTGGCGACCGCGATGCCGTACGGGGCGGCCTCGACCTGCTCGCCGACGAGCTGGAAGTCGTTGCCGCCGCCCGAGGTCTTCACGGCGTACGCGGCGACCGGGAAGTCGGAGGAACCGGCGTCGGCGCCGCCCGCGCGCAGGCGGGTCTGGGCCTGCTGGTCGTTGTCGTAGGGCTCGATGGTGAGCTTCTCGCCCGCGGGGCACTTCTCCGCCTCGGCCTTGGCGAGGTCCTCCGAGACCGTGCCGCGCTGGAGCACGATCTTCTTGCCGCACAGGTCGGACCAGGTCTTGATGCCCTGGTCGTCACCCTTCTTGGTGTAGATCGAGACACCCGCGGTGAAGTAGTCGACGAAGTCGACGCCCTCGCCGACCTTCTTGCCGGTCTCGGCGTCGACGCCCTCCTGACGGTCCTTGGTGTCGGTCATCGCGGACATGGCGATGTCGTACCGGTCGGAGCGCAGGCCGGTGATCAGCGTGTCGAAGGTGCCGTTCTCGAACTCGAACTTCACGCCGAGCTGCTTGCCCATGGCGTCCGCGAGATCGGGGTCGATGCCGACGGTCTTGCCGGAACCGTCCTTGAACTCGACCGGGGCGTACGCGATGTCCGAGCCCACCTTGATGACGCCCGCCTTGCGGATGTCGTCCGGGAGCTTGTCGGCGAGGGGAGCGGTGGACGTCTCGGAGGTGCCGGCGTCGTTGCCCTCGTCCGTCTGGTCACCGCAGCCGGTGAGAAGCAGTGCGCCTGCGACCGCGATCGCGCCGGCCGCTGCAAGACGGGAACGCGCGGCGGTGGTACGACGGGTGGTGCTTGCGGTCATGGTGGGTTCCTCCGGCGGATGGGTGGAGATGCCGATGGGCGGGCCCTGCCGACGGGTATCGGCAGCGCCGCAGGTCGACAAGAACACACGTCTTCGAGTGTCGCGACCTCGTGCGATTACGGCATCTTGCCATTCGGTCTGAGCCATTCAGGGGGCCCGCGATGTCAAAATCGGATAACGGGTGACACCCGAACCGCATCACTCCGGGACATCCGACCGGACAGTCTGCGGGAATCAGCCGTTCCGGCCGGAAGATCTGCGGTCCATTCCAGGATATGGACGCGTCGGCCGTGGTTTTTGTCGTGATTGTGGGCTTGCTCGTAGACCGTCCCGACCTTGTCCTGATAAGAAGCGACAATTCAGAGCGGCGGCATGTGACCTTCGCGTTATGGACTCGTCGCCGACGGCGTCCGTCCGGTAAGAAGGTTCTTTACACCCCTCATCCGGGGCTCAGGGCGCGTGTGCGGCGCGCCCGTCGTGTTCGGCCTGTACGTATCAACCCTCCGGGCCGTACGCGGTCCCGCCCACCCCTCACCAGGAGTGGCAACCCTCAAACCATGAACATTTAAGGGGTAAAACCAAGTGGCAGCGGAGATTGTCAATCCTCGCAGCGACAGCGAACACCGGAACGGTCGTACGGAGCAGGGCGACGGGGCCGAGCCCCTCGACTCCTTCGACCCGGCGTTCGCGCTGCACCGCGGCGGCAAGATGGCCGTGCAGGCCACCGTGCCGATCCGTGACAAGGACGATCTGTCCCTGGCGTACACGCCCGGCGTCGCGAAGGTGTGCAGCGCGATCGCCGAGCAGCCGGACCTCGTCCACGACTACACGTGGAAGTCGCAGGTCGTCGCCGTCGTGACGGACGGTACGGCCGTGCTGGGACTCGGTGACATCGGGCCCGAGGCCTCCCTCCCGGTGATGGAGGGCAAGGCCATCCTCTTCAAGCAGTTCGGCGGCGTGGACGCGGTCCCGATCGCCCTGAGCTGCACCGACGTGGACGAGATCGTCGAGACCGTGGTCCGGCTCGCCCCGTCCTTCGGCGGGGTGAACCTGGAGGACATCTCCGCGCCCCGCTGCTTCGAGATCGAGAAGCGGCTGCAGGAGCGGCTGGACATCCCGGTCTTCCACGACGACCAGCACGGCACGGCGGTCGTGTCGCTGGCGGCGCTGCGGAACGCGGCGCGGCTGAGCGGACGGACGCTCGGTGAGCTGCGGGCCGTGATCTCGGGCGCGGGCGCGGCGGGTGTCGCGATCGCCAAGATGCTGATCGAGGCCGGTATCGGCGATGTCGCCGTGGCCGACCGCAAGGGCGTCGTGTCGCGGGACCGCGAGGACCTCACGCCGGTCAAGGCGGAGCTGGCGTCGTTCACCAACAAGGCCGGCCTCTCCGGAACGCTGGAGTCGGCGCTGGCCGGCGCCGACGTCTTCATCGGCGTCTCCGGCGGCACGGTGCCGGAGACGGCGGTGGCGTCGATGGCCGAGGGCGCGTTCGTCTTCGCCATGGCCAACCCCGACCCGGAGGTGCACCCGGAGATCGCGCACAAGTACGCGGCGGTCGTGGCCACCGGGCGGTCGGACTTCCCGAACCAGATCAACAACGTGCTGGCGTTCCCCGGCATCTTCGCCGGCGCGCTCCAGGTGCGGGCCTCCCGGATCACCGAGGGGATGAAGCTGGCGGCGGCCGAGGCGCTGGCCTCGGTGGTCGGCGACGATCTCGCCGCCGACTACGTCATCCCGTCCCCGTTCGACGAGCGGGTCGCCCCCGCGGTGACGGCGGCGGTGGCCGCGGCCGCCCGTGCGGAGGGTGTCGCCCGCCGCTGAGGCGCGCGGACCGTCGGCCGGCCCCGTCCCGAGTGGACGGGGCCGGTTTCTTCTTCCGGGGCTTGGGCCGCCCGGGTGGCGGATCCCGCCGGGTGGCAAGAGGGCGTGTCTCACAGCGGGGCCTGGTTCCTTCGGCGGGGCGGGGAACCTATCGTCAAGGTCATGTTCGCCGTCTACGCCGCCCGAATCGACCGCGACCAGCCGCTCGCGGGTCTGGAGACGGGAGAGCGCCCCGCTCCCGAGTCCCGGCCCGGCTGGAGCACCGTCACGGTCAAGGCCGCCTCCCTCAACCATCATGACCTCTGGTCCCTGCGGGGCGTCGGCCTCGCGGAGGACAAGCTGCCGATGATCCTCGGCTGCGACGCCGCCGGCGTCGACGAGGACGGCAACGAGGTCGTCCTGCACTCGGTGATCGGACAGAGCGGCCACGGGGTGGGGCCCCGCGAGCCCCGCTCCATCCTCACCGAGCGCTACCAGGGCACGTTCGCCGAGCAGGTCGCCGTGCCCACCTGGAACGTCCTGCCCAAGCCGAAGGAGCTCTCCTTCGAGGAGGCCGCCTGTCTGCCGACCGCCTGGCTGACCGCGTACCGGATGCTGTTCACCAACGCCGGGGTCCGCCCCGGGGACTCCGTCCTGGTGCAGGGGGCCGGGGGCGGTGTCGCCACCGCCGCGATCGTGCTCGGCAAGGCCGCGGGGCTGCGGGTCTTCGCCACCAGCCGGGACGAGGCCAAGCGGAAGCGGGCGCTGGAACTCGGGGCCGTGGATGCCGTGGAGACCGGGGCGCGGCTGCCGCAGCGGGTCGACGCGGTGATCGAGACCGTGGGGGCGGCCACCTGGTCCCACTCGGTGAAGTCGCTGCGGCCCGGCGGCACGCTGGTCATCTCCGGTGCCACCAGTGGTGACCGGCCCTCGCACGCCGAGCTGACCCGGATCTTCTTCCTGGAGCTCAAGGTCGTCGGGTCGACCATGGGCACCAAGGACGAGCTGGAGGACCTGCTCTCCTTCTGCGCCGCCACGGGGGTGCGTCCCGTCATCGACGAGGTGCTGCCCATGGACCGGGCCCGGGAGGGCTTCGAACGGATGGAGTCCGGCGGGCAGTTCGGCAAGATCGTGCTCACCAATCCCTGAGGGGCGAGGCTCACCTCGACGGCCGGTCCGGGTCTCCGGGCCGGCCGTCGGCATGTCAACCGGGGTTGACGGCGAGGGGGTGTCAACGTACGTTGACATCATGACTGAGGCAACCGACCTCGCCGAGCGGGCGGGCGATCGCGATCCACGGGTCGGCCTGCGGGCCGTCGCCGCCCTGCGCCGGCTGCTGGAGCAACTGGAGACCGTGCAGGTGCGCAACGCGCGCAACCAGGGCTGGTCGTGGCAGGAGATCGCCACCGAACTCGGGGTCAGCAGGCAGGCCGTGCACAAGAAGTACGGGAGGCATTGATGTTCGAGCGGTTCACGAAGGACGCCCGTGATGTGGTGAAGGGGGCGGTCGGGCACGCGGAGGAGGCGGGGGCCGAGCGGGTCGGTGCCGAGCATCTGCTGCTGGCCCTGCTCGACCGGGAGGGGAGCCGGGCCTCGTTCGTGCTGGCCGCCCTCGGCGCCGGTGAGCGGCGGGAATCGGTGCGGGCGGCGCTGGGGGAGGCCCGGCGGCGGGCCGGGCTGACGCAGGCCGAGACCGACGCCCTCGCCGGGCTCGGCATCGACGTGCCGGAGATCGTGGCCCGGGTGGAGGAGGTGCACGGGGCCGGGGCGATGTCCGGCGACCGGAAGGCCGGGGGCCGCAGGTCGGGACACCGGCCCTTCGACCGCGCGGCCAAGGACGTCCTCACGGGCGCCCTGCGCGCCGCCACCGCCCTGCGCGACCGCCGTATCGGCGACGAGCACCTTCTGCTCGCCCTCACCACCCGCCCCGGCGTCCCCGCCGAGGTCCTCGCCGACCACGGCGTGACGTACGAGTCCGTGACCCGGGTCCTCCACGGGGGCGGCGAGGCCAAGGCGGGCTGACGTCGGCGCGGGCCTGGCCCGACCCGGTCGGGCCTGGTGCGTCCCCGTTGGGCCGGGATCGTCCCGGTGGGCGGGGCCGGAGGGCTTCGGCCGGGCCTGGGTGGGTGCACCGGTCCTGCGGCCACGGCCGGGTCTCGCCGGGCCCGGGGTGTTCCATGGGGCCGGGGTGTGCCGGAGTCCGGGTGCTGGTCCGGGGCCGGAGGGTTTCGGCCGGGCTCGGGTGGGCGGACCGGTCCTGCGGCCACCGTCGGGTCTTGCCGGGTCCGGGGTGTTCCGTTGGGCCGGGCCCCGGGTGCCGCCCCGGGCCGGATGGGCCGGTGCGGGGCCGGTCGTGTCCGGCCGGGGCAGGAGGCCTACCGCTTCGGGGCGCGCAGGATCACCCCGATGTGGGCCGCCGCCGTGGACAGGTGGCGGCGGGCGTCGCGGAGCTGGTCCGGGGTGACCCCGTGGTCGCGGGCCGCGTCGCGGATGTCGTCCCGGAAGCGGTCCAGCAGGCGGTCCAGGTCGCGGGCCGGGTCGCCGGTGGAGTCCGAGGTGTCCTCGTGCGCCCAGGCCGGGGTGTAGTCGGCGGGGAAGTCCTCGGGCGTCTCCGAGTACGCCGGCTCCGAGGTCTTGCCGGAGGCTCCCGTGCCGCTGCGGCCGAAGGCGAAGTCCTTGCCGAACCCGCTCATCTCCTTGGCCAGTTCACCCAGGCCTTCGCGCAGCCCCGTCGGCCAGTCGCCCCGCGCGAAGTGGCCCTGCACCTGCTCCTGGACCTGGCGCATGATGCGCTGCACCTCCTCCTGCGCCCTGTCCTGGGCCTCCTTGGCCTGGCGGCGGGCGCGCTGGGCCTCCTCGCGGGAGCGACGGCTCTCGTCCTTGGCGCGGCGGGCCTGCTCCTTCCACTCCTGCTTGGCGCGGCGCATCTCCTCCTTGGCCGCCTGCCAGGCGTCCTTGTCGCCGAAGACCCCGAAGTCGCCGAAAGCGCCTTCCTCCCCGGCGGACGCCCCGCCCGTACGGCTCTGGCGGGCCTTGCCGGCCGCGGCCCGCATCTCGCGGCGCAGATCGCCCGCCGCGCCGCTGACGTCGGCCCGGATCTCGGCGGCCAGCTCGGCGACCGACTCCCGGATCTCCAGCTCCAGATCGGCCAGCTCGCCGCTGCGTTCGGCCAGTTCGGCGCGGCCGGCGTCGGTGATGGAGTACACCTTGCGACCGCCCTCGGTGGTGTGGGTGACCAGACCCTCCGCCTCCAGCTTGGCCAGGCGCGGGTAGACCGTGCCCGCCGAGGGCGCGTACAGCCCCTGGAAGCGCTCCTCCAGCAGGCGGATCACCTCGTAGCCGTGGCGCGGGGCCTCGTCCAGCAGCTTCAGCAGGTAGAGGCGGAGGCGTCCGTGGGCGAAGACGGGGGGCATGTCAGAGCACCTTCTTGTCGGTCGTACCGGCATTGTCTCCCGAGGCGGACGGCGGTTCGGGCTCGTGCTCCCCGGCCGGGCGGCGCAGCAGGGCGATGGAGCCGGAGACGGTGGTGGCGCGCAGCCTGCCGCTGCCGGTGCCCAGGCGGCCGGTGAGTTTGTGGGCGCCCCACATGCCCTGGACCCGGAGGCCGTCGAAGGCGTTGGAGATGGCGCCGCTCGCCGTGTTCGCCTCGACGTCCGCGTCCGCGGGGTCCGGCAGCCGGATGGCGATCTCGCCCGAGACGCTGGTCAGCCGGACGTCGGTGGGGCCGCCGGGATCGAGGTCCACGATCATGGATCCGCTGACGGTGTCCGCCCGCACGGAGGGGCCGGAGCCCTCGACGACGGTGAGGTCGCCGGAGACGGAGGCGAAGCGGAGGTCGCCGGTGACGGACTGGGCCTCCACGCCCCCGGACACGGTCTCCGCGCGCACCGGGCCGGAGAGGGCGACCAGGGTGGTGTCGCCGGCGACGCCCTTCACCGAGACGGAGCCCTGGACGCCGGAGACCACGGCGCCGGCGCCGACCACGCCCACCTCGATCCGGGTGCGGGCCGGGACGGCGAGGGAGACCACCGCGCTGCGGCGCCAGCCCTTGCGGTCCAGCCACTTGAGGAAGCCCTTCCAGGGGAGGTCGTCGTAGGCGACCGTGAGGGTGTCGTCCTGCTGGGTGACCACCAGGGGTGGGCCCTCGATGTCGGAGACCTGGAGGTGGGCGGTGGGGTCGTCGGTGCCGACGATGTTCACCGTGCCGTTGACGATGCGGACGTGCAGGTCGGTGAGGGGGGTGTCGAAGGTGAGCTTCGTGGGTTGCGCGACGGTCCACTCGGGCATGGTGGGGCCTCCTGCTCGGCGCATGGCGCTCGGCGCTCGATGGCGACGCGGCATATCGCGTCTTACGTGATTCACGATATATCGCGGCAGGGGAAAGTCAAGGCACTCGTTCTGGTGATCCGTCGGCTTGTGGCTGTGCCGATGGTGAGGTGTGCTGGTGCTGGGCGGGAGGTGTTCGCGTGGCCCGGCGCCTTGCGGGTGCCCCGGTGTGGGGGTGGGCCGGGGGTGGGTTGCGCTGCCCGGCGCTTGCGGGGTGCTGTCGCGCCCACCCGTGCCGCCCTGGGGGTACCTCCCAGGCCCTTGAGGCGCTGGGGGAGGCACGACTGCCCGCGGATCGCGGGGCGTGCGGTGCGGCTGCTTGCGGAAGCGGCGGGACGGCACGATTGCCCGTGGGAACGCGGTGCGTGGCTGCCTAGTGGGCAGCCACGCGGGTCCTACTCCTCGTCCTCGTCGTCCAGGCGGGCCAGCCAGGTGGCCAGGCGTTCCACCGGGACCTCGAAGTCGGGGTTGAGGTCGACGAAGGTGCGGAGCTGCTCGGCCAGCCACTCGAAGGTGACCTCCTCCTCCCCGCGCCGCTTCTCCAGTTCCTCGATGCCACGGTCCGTGAAGTACATGGAGACAAGGATAGGTGCGGGAAAACGGGCGGGCCGCACCCCCCTGTGAGGGGGGTGCGGCCCGCGCGTACGGCCGGAGGACTACGCCTCGAAGACCTCGCGCACCAGCTGCTCCTGCTCGGCCTGGTGGCGCTTGGCGGAGCCGACCGCCGGGGACGAGCCGTGCGGCCGCGAGATGCGGCGCAGTCGCTCGGCGTGCGGGAGGTCGGCGCCGACCGCCAGGTCGAGGTGGTCGATCAGGTTGAGCGCGATGAACGGCCAGGCACCCTGGTTCGCCGGCTCCTCCTGGGCCCACAGGTACTTCTCGGCGTTCGGGTACTTCTTGATCTCCGCCTGGAGCTCCGCACCCGGCAGCGGGTACAGGCGCTCGATGCGGATGATCGCCGTGTCCGTGGCGCCGCGCTTCTGCCGCTCGGCCTCCAGGTCGTAGTAGACCTTGCCGGCGGTGAAGACGACCTTCTTGACCGCGGCCGGGTCGACCGAGGCGTCGCCGATGACCGGGCGGAACTGGCCCGTGGTGAACTCCTCCGCCTTCGAGGCCGCGGCCTTCAGGCGCAGCATCGACTTCGGGGTGAAGACGACCAGCGGCTTGTGGTGCGGGTTGTGCACCTGCCACCGCAGGAGGTGGAAGTAGTTCGACGGCGAGGTCGGCATCGCGACCGTCATGTTGTTCTGGGCGCACAGCTGCAGGAACCGCTCCGGGCGGGCCGAGGAGTGGTCCGGGCCCTGGCCCTCGTAGCCGTGCGGGAGGAGCAGGACCACACCGGAGGTCTGGTTCCACTTCTGCTCGGCCGACGAGATGAACTCGTCCACGACCGTCTGCGCGCCGTTGACGAAGTCGCCGAACTGCGCCTCCCACAGCACGAGCGCGTCGGGGCGGGCCAGCGAGTAGCCGTACTCGAAGCCCATCGCCGCGTACTCGGACAGCAGGGAGTTGTAGACGTTCAGCCGCGCCTGGTCCTCGGAGAGGTACTGCAGCGGCGTGTACTCCTCGCCCGTGCTGCGGTCGATGATGACCGCGTGGCGCTGACCGAAGGTGCCGCGCTGGGAGTCCTGGCCGGCGAGCCGCACCGGGACGCCCTCGAGGAGCAGCGAGCCGAAGGCGAGGGTCTCGCCCATGCCCCAGTCGATGGTGCCGTCCTCGACCATCGTCGCCCGGCGCTGCAGCTGCGGCAGCAGACGCGGGTGGACGGTGATGTGGTCGGGGATGTTCACCTGGGACTCGGCGATCCGCTTGACGACCTCCGTGGTCACCGCGGTGTTCACGGCGACCGGGAACTCCGCCTGCGGCTCCGAGGACTCGACCGAGGCCGGCTGCGAGGTGGCCTCGCGGACCTCCGTGAAGACCTTCTCCAGCTGGCCCTGGTAGTCCTGCAGCGCCTGCTCGGCCTCTTCCAGGGTGATGTCGCCGCGACCGATCAGGGACTCGGTGTACAGCTTGCGCACCGAGCGCTTCTTGTCGATCAGGTCGTACATCAGCGGCTGGGTGAAGGCCGGGTTGTCCGACTCGTTGTGACCGCGGCGGCGGTAGCAGATGAGGTCGATCACCACGTCCTTGTTGAACGCCTGGCGGAACTCGAAGGCGAGCCGCGCGACGCGGACCACGGCCTCCGGGTCGTCGCCGTTCACGTGGAAGATCGGAGCCTCGATCATGCGGGCCACGTCGGTGGCGTACATCGACGAGCGCGACGACTCCGGGGCGGCGGTGAAGCCGACCTGGTTGTTGATGACGACGTGGACCGTGCCGCCGGTGCGGTAGCCGCGCAGCTGCGACATGTTCAGGGTCTCGGCCACCACGCCCTGGCCCGCGAAGGCCGCGTCGCCGTGGATCGCCACCGGCAGGACGGTGAAGTCCGTGCCGCCCTTGCCGATGATGTCCTGCTTGGCGCGGGAGACGCCCTCCAGGACCGGGTCGACGGCCTCCAGGTGCGAGGGGTTGGCGACCAGGGAGACCTTGATCTGCTCGCCGTCCAGGCCGGTGAAGGTGCCCTCGGCGCCCAGGTGGTACTTCACGTCGCCGGAGCCGTGCATCGACTTCGGGTCGAGGTTGCCCTCGAACTCGCGGAAGATCTGCGCGTACGACTTGCCGACGATGTTCGCCAGCACGTTCAGCCGGCCGCGGTGGGCCATGCCGATGACGACCTCGTCCAGGCGGGACTCGGCGGCGGAGTCGATGACCGCGTCGAGCAGCGGGATGACGGACTCGCCGCCCTCCAGGGAGAAGCGCTTCTGGCCGACGTACTTCGTCTGCAGGAAGGTCTCGAAGGCCTCCGCGGCGTTCAGCCGGCGCAGGATGCGCAGCTGCTCCTCGCGCTCCGGCTTGGTGTGCGAGCGCTCGATGCGGTCCTGGATCCACTTGCGCTGCTTGGGGTCCTGGATGTGCATGAACTCGACGCCGGTGGTGCGGCAGTACGAGTCGCGCAGCACGCCGAGGATGTCGCGCAGCTTCATCAGGGACTTGCCGGCGAAGCCGCCGACGGCGAACTCGCGCTCCAGGTCCCACAGGGTGAGGCCGTGCTCGACGATGTCCAGGTCGGGGTGCTTGCGCTGGCGGTACTCCAGCGGGTCGGTGTCGGCCATGACGTGGCCGCGGACCCGGTAGGAGTGGATCAGCTCGAAGACGCGGGCGGCCTTGGTGACGTCGTCGTCGTGGGAGGCGTCGATGTCCTTGAGCCAGCGGACCGGCTCGTAGGGGATGCGCAGCGCCTCGAAGATCTCGTCGTAGAAGCCGTTCTCGCCGAGCAGGAGGTTGGCGACCGCGCGCAGGAACTCGCCGGAGGCGGCGCCCTGGATCACCCGGTGGTCGTAGGTCGACGTGAGCGTCATGACCTTGGAGATGCCGAGCTTGTTCAGGGTGTCCTGGGAGGTGCCCTGGAACTCCGCCGGGTAGTCCATGGAGCCGACGCCCATGATCACCGACTGGCCGGGCATCAGGCGCGGCACGGAGTGGACGGTGCCGAGGCCGCCGGGGTTGGTCAGGGAGACCGTGACGCCGGTGAAGTCGTCCATCGTCAGCTTGTTGTCGCGGGCGCGACGGACGATGTCCTCGTAGGCCTGCCAGAACTCGAAGAAGTTCAGCGTCTCGGCCTTCTTGATGGCCGCGACGACCAGCTGGCGGTCGCCGTTGGGCTTCACCAGGTCGATGGCCAGACCGAGGTTGACGTGCTCCGGCTTCACCAGGGTCGGCTTGCCGTCCACCCGCGCGAACGAGTGGTTCATCGCCGGCATGGCCTTGATGGCCTGCACCATCGCGTAGCCGATGAGGTGCGTGAAGGAGATCTTCCCGCCCCGGGCCCGCTTGAGGTGGTTGTTGATGACGATGCGGTTGTCGAACAGCAGCTTCACCGGGACCGCGCGCACGGACGTGGCCGTGGGCAGCTCCAGGGAGGCGTCCATGTTCTTCGCCACGGCGGCGGACGGGCCACGCAGGACGACCTGCTCGGGACCGGTCTTCGCCTCGCCGGCGGGCTCCGCCTTCGGCTTCGCGGCGGCGGGCGCGGCGGCCTTCGCCGGAGCGGGAGCCTGGGCCGGGGCGGCGGGCGCCTTGGCGGCCGGCTGGGCGGCGGGCGCGGCGGCGGGCCGCGCGGCCGGCTGAGCGGGCGCGGCGGGCTGGGCCGGAGCGGCCGGCCGGGCCGGGGTGGTGGTTACCGCGGCCCCCGCGGCCGCGGTACCCGCCGGAGCCGAGGACGCAGGCGCGCCCGGCTTGTAGTCGGCGAAGAAGTCCCACCAGGCTCGGTCCACCGAGTTCGGGTCCTGGAGGTACTGCTGGTAGATCTCGTCGACGAGCCATTCGTTGGCACCGAAGGCCGCAGCGGGGTTCTTGCCCGCTTGGTCGGTGTCGGTCGAGATGCTCGAGTTACTGGGGGACTGTGGCGACACGGCGTCAACCGCCCTCTTCCGCTTCGCAAGATGATGGACAGCGGAAATAAAGGCTACGCCCCCGAGGGCGAGAAGGTCAGGCCGGGCCCGTCCATCGTCGTGTAAGTCACATCGCGGCGGGTGTTTCGGTGCGGGAAATGGCGGGAAACAACCCTGGTTCCGCGTCTCCGGGCCGCTTCAGGGATCGCTCGGACGGGCCCCGGCGCGCAGCTCGCGCGGGCCTTTGCCTGATCACACGTGTCCGTCAGGGCGAACACCGGCGGATCGTGCGGCTCCGCTTCGAACCTTACGTCAACCCGGTACGGAGGACGCTCCCGGAAGAGTGATGAGCATGCGGCAGCCCCGCTCGGATTCGGCCACTCCGATCCGGCCGCCGTGCAGATCGACGGCCCAGCGGGCGATCGCCAGGCCGAGACCGGTGCCTCCGTCGCTGCCCGGACCGTGCGGCCGGTTGACGTTGCCCCGGTTGAACCGCTCGAAGACGCGGTGCCACTCGGCCCGCGGAATGCCGGGCCCCTCGTCCAGCACCTCCAGCTCCAGCGACCCCGGCTGCTCCCCGGGCCGCGCCCGGACCGTCACCCGGCCGTGCGGGGGGCTGTGCTTGACCGCGTTGTCGATGAGGTTGGCGACGACCTGGTGGATGCGCTCGGGGTCGGCGTACGCGACGAGCTCCAGCGGCGACACGTCGAGGTGCAGATGGACGTCCGTACGGGTGTGGCTGCCCGATCCGGAGGCCATGCCCGCGCGGGCCGTGGAGATCATGTTGGCCTCCTTCAGCACTCCGGACAGGTACGGCCACACCTCGAACCGCCGCTTCTTCAGCGGCACCACGCCGTTGTCCAGGCGGGACAGGTCGAGGAGCGTCTCCACGAGGCGGCCCAGCCGCTCGGTCTGCTTCAGGGCCGTGCGCATCGTCTCGGGGTCGGCCCGGGTGATGCCGTCGACGATGTTCTCCAGCACCGCGCGCAGGCCCGCGATGGGGGTGCGCAGTTCGTGCGAGACGTTGGCGACCAGCTCCTTGCGCTGGCGGTCCTGGGCCTCCAGCTCGTCGGCCATGACGTTGATCGTCCGGGCCAGGTCGCCGAGCTCGTCCCAGCGGTTCTCGCGCACCCGGCGGGTGTAGTCGCCGTGCGAGATGGAACGGGCCACGGCGTTCATGTCGTCCAGCGGCGCGGTGAGCGAGTGCGCCACGAACTGCGTGATGAGCAGCGTCGCGATCATCGAGAAGATCGTGATGAAGCGCAGCTCCGTCTTGGTGTGCACGGCGATCACCGAAAGGCCCGTGGTGATCAGGACCGAGACGACGACCAGCGCACCCAGCTTGGTCTTGATCGAGAACGGGCGTACACCGCCCCAGGGCTGCCGCGCCCCGGGGCCTCTGCGTCCGGCCGGACCGCCGTTCATGGCGTCGGTGTCTCCAGGGCGTAACCCACGCCGTGCACGGTGCGGATGCGCTCGGCGCCGATCTTCCGGCGCAGCGCCTTGATGTGGCTGTCGACCGTGCGGGTGCCGGAGGCGTCCGCCCAGTCCCACACCTCGGCCAGCAGCTGCTCACGGGAGAGCACCGCGCGGGGGGTGTTCGCCAGGCACACCAGGAGGTCGAACTCGGTGGGCGTCAGATGGACGTCCTCGCTGCGCACCCGCACCCTGCGCTGCGCGTGGTCGATCTCCAGCTCGCCCAGGCGCAGGATGCCGCTGCGCGGGGTCGTCGCCGCGAGGGCGGCCCGCTCCATGCGGCGCAGCAGGACGTGCACGCGGGCCGCCAGCTCCCGCATGGAGAAGGGCTTCGTCATGTAGTCGTCGGCGCCGACGCCCAGCCCGACCAGCATGTCGGTCTCGTCGTCCCGCGCGGTGAGCATCAGCACCGGCACCGGCCGCTGGGCCTGCACGCGCCGGCAGACCTCCAGGCCGTCGAAGCCGGGCAGCATGATGTCGAGGATCAGCAGGTCGGGCTGCCAGGCCTCCGCCGTGTCCACCGCGGACGGGCCGTCGCCCGCCGTTTGCACCAGGAATCCCTCGGCGCGCAGGCGCGTCGCGATGGCGTCCACGATCGTCGCGTCGTCCTCGACCACCAGGACCCGGCGCTGGGCGCCGGGGGTGGCCGTGGCCGTGCCGTTGTGGGAGGTCTGTGTCTGCTCCATCGCCCGCCCCTGAGGTGTGCTTTTTCCGGAATCCGTGGGGTGATCCGTCGTCTGCGCATCACTGCTATTGACGCTTGAATGACCGCGTCAGGGCAGCAGCGTACGGGGATTCACCGCGGCTTTGCTATCCAGGGCGGACGCCGAGGTGCACGACGTCCGGAACGCCCCGGGCAACGGGGATCTCTTCGGTACGCACCTGCCGGAATCCGGCATTCCGCAAGGTTCCCTCGAATTCCGGGGACGGCTTCGCCGACCACACGGCGAGTACCCCGCCCGGCCTCAACACCCTTGCGCATGCGGCCAGTCCGGCCGCCGAATAGAGCCCGTCGTTGTCCTCGGTGACGGTCCAGTCGGGCCCGTTGTCGATGTCGAGGCAGAGCGCGTCGAACGTGTCCGATGTCTCATCGAGGTAACGGACGAGGTCCGCCTCGACGATCTCCGTGCGCGGATCGGCGAGGGCCCGCGCGGAGAGCCCGGACAGCGGTCCCGCGCGGTGCCACTCGATGATCGCCGGCTCGCGCTCCACCACGGCGATCCGTCCCCACCGGGGCTGCCCGGCGGCGTGTGCGAGCGAGAAGCCCACCCCGAGGCCGCCGATCAGGACGTGCGGCTCCGTCGCGCGCGCGTCGAGGGCGGCCAGGGCGGCGTCGACGAGCCGCCGCTCCGAACGGCCGTCGGAGGTGTCCATCAGGAAGCAGCCGTTGGCGATGATCTGCAGCAGGTCACCGTGCCTGCGCAGCACGACCTCGCCGTACGGGCCCTCGCGGCGGTCCAGGACTTCGGGGGCATCGGGAATGTCGTACGGGGTGGACATGCGTTCATCCTGGCAGCTTCGTTTTCCCGGCGTTCATGGCTTGGGCACTCGCGGACGATGATCGCTCAGAGCGAACAGCCCTCTGGGAACATTCGGCGGCTCACATGCATTGAGTCGGCATAGCTCAACTTGACTGCCGAAGGGGAGATCATGGCTGCTGAGTCCACACCGCTCGCCCTGCCCGTGCTGCCGCTCGACGACGAGGTCGTCCTGCCCGGGATGGTGGTTCCGCTGGACCTGAGTGATGCCGAGGTGCGCGCCGCGGTGGAGGCCGCCCAGGCCGCCGCCCGCGACGAACCGGGCAAGCCCCGGGTGCTCCTGGTGCCACGCGTCGACGGGACCTACGCCGGCACCGGTGTGCTGGGCACGGTCGAGCAGGTCGGCCGGCTGGCCGACGGCGATCCCGGCGCACTGATCCGCGGCCGGGGCCGCGTACGCATCGGCGCCGGTACGACCGGGCCGGGCGCGGCGCTGTGGGTGGAGGGCACGCGCATCGACGAGACCGTGCCCGAGCCGCTGCCGGGACACGTGAGCGAACTCGTCAAGGAGTACAAGGCGCTCGCCACCGCCTGGCTGCGCAAGCGCGGCGCCTGGCAGGTCGTCGACCGGGTCCAGGCCATCGACGACGTCTCCGCGCTCGCCGACAACTCCGGCTACTCGCCGTTCCTGACCACCGAACAGAAGACCGCCCTGCTGGAGACCACCGACCCGGTGGCCCGGCTCAAGCTCGCCACCCAGCAGCTGCGCGACCACCTCGCCGAGCAGGACGTCGCCGAGACCATCGCCAAGGACGTCCAGGAGGGCGTCGACAAGCAGCAGCGCGAGTTCCTGCTGCGCCGCCAGCTCGAAGCGGTCCGCAAGGAGCTGCGCGAGCTCAACGGCGAGAAGGAGGGCGAGGAGTCCGACGACTACCGGGCCCGCGTCGAGGCCGCCGATCTCCCCGAGAAGGTCCGTGAGGCCGCGCTCAAGGAGGTCGACAAGCTGGAGCGCGCCTCCGACCAGTCGCCCGAGGGCTCCTGGATCCGCACCTGGCTCGACACGGTCCTGGAGATGCCGTGGAGCGAGCGCACCGAGGACGCCTACGACATCCAGGGCGCCCGCGCCGTACTGGACGCCGAGCACGCGGGCCTGCAGGACGTGAAGGAGCGGATCACCGAGTACCTGGCGGTGCGCAAGCGGCGCAACGACCGGGGGCTCGGCGTCGTCGGCGGCCGGCGCGGCGGTGCCGTGCTCGCCCTGGTCGGCCCGCCCGGCGTCGGCAAGACCTCCCTCGGCGAGTCCGTCGCCCACGCGATGGGCCGCAAGTTCGTGCGCGTCGCCCTCGGCGGCGTCCGCGACGAGGCCGAGATCCGCGGCCACCGCCGTACCTACGTCGGCGCGCTGCCCGGCCGGATCGTGCGGGCGATCAAGGAGGCCGGGTCGATGAACCCGGTCGTCCTCCTCGACGAGATCGACAAGGTGGGCTCCGACTTCCGCGGCGACCCGGCCGCGGCGCTGCTCGAGGTCCTCGACCCGGCGCAGAACCACACCTTCCGGGACCACTACCTGGAGGTCGAGCTCGACCTGTCCGACGTGGTGTTCCTCGCCACGGCCAACGTCCTGGAGGCCATCCCGGAGGCCCTGCTCGACCGCATGGAGCTGGTCCGCCTCGACGGCTACACCGAGGACGAGAAGGTCGTCATCGCCCGCGACCACCTGCTCCCGCGCCAGCGCGAGCGCGCCGGACTGGACGGGGACGAGGTGACGATCGACGAGGGCGCGCTGCGCAAGCTGGCCGGCGAGTACACGCGCGAGGCGGGCGTACGTACCCTGGAGCGGTCCATCGCGCGGCTGCTGCGCAAGATCGCCGCCCAGCACGAACTGGGGGAGCGGAAGCTTCCCTTCACCGTGACCGACGGCGACCTGCGGGACCTGATCGGCCGTCCGCACCACGTGCCCGAGTCCGCCCAGGACCCGGCCGAGCGCCGTACCGCCGTCCCCGGTGTCGCCACCGGCCTCGCGGTGACCGGCGCCGGCGGTGACGTCCTCTACGTGGAGGCGTCCCTGGCCGACCCGGAGACGGGCGCGGCGGGGCTCACCCTGACCGGCCAGCTCGGTGACGTGATGAAGGAGTCCGCGCAGATCGCGCTGAGCTTCCTGCGCAGTCACGGCGCCGAGCTGGAGCTCCCGGTGGGCGACCTGAAGGACCGTGGCGTGCACATCCACTTCCCGGCGGGCGCGGTCCCCAAGGACGGCCCGAGCGCGGGCATCACGATGACCACGGCCCTGGCCTCGCTGCTCTCCGGCCGGCTGGTCCGCACCGACGTGGCGATGACCGGCGAGGTCTCGCTGACCGGGCGGGTGCTGCCGATCGGCGGGGTGAAGCAGAAGCTGCTCGCCGCGCACCGGGCCGGCGTCACCACCGTGATCATCCCCAAGCGCAACGAGCCCGATCTGGACGACGTCCCGGCGGAGGTGCTGGACAGGCTCGACGTCCACGCCGTCACCGACGTCCGCCAGGTCCTGGAGCTGGCGCTGTCCCCGGCGACGAACGGGGCGGCGCCGGAGGTTCCGGTCGCAGCGTGACGGACGCGGCCGGATGAGGGAAGGCCCGGGTCCCGTGAGGGAGGCCCGGGCCTTCGCCACGCCCGGCCGCCGCCGGCACATCCATGAACCGCTCCCCTCGGCGTCCCGCCGCCGGCTTCCGTGCCGCCCGGCGGGGACCGGCCGGGTCAGCCCAGCGCGAAGGTCCGCACCCGGTCCAGGGTGCCGTTGAAGAGGTCGTGGTCCCCGACGGTCGGGCCGGTCGAGGTGTACTGCCACATCGTGTACGTGCTCCAGCCCGCGGGCAGCTCGCCCACGGTGGAGGCGTACCGGGCGATCCACAGCGGGGTGGTGGCGCCGAAGCCGGCGTAGTCGCCGGTGCACTGCTTCCACCAGCTGGTCGCCGTGTAGAGGACGGCGTTCCGGCCGGTGCGGTACCGGTACTGGTCCAGGAAGTCGCGGATCCAGCTCACCATCGCGCTCTGCGACTTGCCGTAGCAGGCGTCGCCGTACGGGTTCCACTCGATGTCGAGCACGCCCGGCAGGGTCCGCCCGTCCGCCGACCAGTCGCCGCCGCGGTCGACGAAGTAGTCGGCCTGGGCGGCGCCGCTCGCCGTGTCGGGCGTGCCGAAGTGGTAGGCGCCGCGGACCATGCCGACGTCGTAGGAGCCGCCGTACTGCTGCGCGTGGTACGGGTTGGTGTAGTACGTCCCCTCCGTGGCCTTGGCGTAGGCCCAGCGGACCCCGCTGTTCCACAGGGTCGTCCAGGCGACGTCGCCCTGGTGGCTGGAGACGTCCACCCCCTCCGTCCGGGTGGAACGGCCGGTGGGCAGGCCGCCGCCGCCGTCGTCGTGGGCGGCGACGCCCATGCCCATGCGGGCGGAGCCGCGCGGAGGCACGGTGGGGGCGGATCCGGCCGCGGCGGCCGGGTGGGGGAGGGAGACCACCGCGAGCAGGACCGCGCCGGCGGTCGCGAGCGCGCGTATGCGGTGGAGGCCGGATCTGTGTACGGGCATGACGCATCTCCGAAAGGTCGGTGTGGGGCGGACCCGGAATGTGGACCACGTCCTGTGTGGTGGGCATGCCGCGCGATCGCCCGGTGAGGAAACCGCGCACGTGGACCACGACGGGCACGGGGCGTCCTCCCCGCTGTCCGAACGAGGCGGGAGGCGGCCCCGGCCGTCATTGGTCCACGCCTGCGAAATACTGGTGGAGCCGCGGCGACGTCGCCACTTGGCGGGAAACTCGTCGGACCGGAAAACCGAAGCAGGGGCAGACGTGCACGAACAAGGACACCGCGGCGAAGAGCGCGCCGCCTCCCCGGAGCCCGCACCGGGTGTGGACCAGCCGGGATTCCTGGCGCTGGAACGCGAGTTGACCGTGCTGCTGCGACGCGCCCGGGCCAGCCAGGGGGAGATGGCCCGCGCGGTCCATCCCGACCTGGAGCCGTCCGCGTACGGGCTGCTGGTCCGTCTGGATGAGTGCGGCCGGCAGCGGGCCACCGAGCTCGCCGCCTACATCGGCGTCGGCAAGGCGACGATGTCGCGTCAGCTGCGCGCGCTGGAACAGCTCGGCCTCGTCGCCCGCGAGCCGGACCCCGCCGACGGCCGCGCCTGGCTGATCGCCCTCACACGGGAGGGCCACGAACGGGTCCGCAGGGTCCGCGAGGCCCGCCGCGCACGCTACGCCGGCCGGCTCGCCGACTGGGACCCCGCCGAGGTCACGGAACTCGCCCGGCTGCTGAACCAGCTCAACCGGGGCATGGAGAAGTGACCCCGTACGGGCTGCCGCCGACGGGGTGACAGTTCGGCGTACGCCACCCCCGACGGGGCGACAGCTCGGCGCGCCCCACCGCTAACGGGGTGACAGCTCGGCGTACACCACCGTCGCGTCGTCGTGCGTCTTGCCGCGGCGCGGCGGCAGCCGGTCCGCGTCCGCCCGTTCCAGGGTCCGTACGCGCTCCACCAGGGAGCGGGCTCCCTCCTCGCGCACCAGGGCGAGGCAGTCCGCCCAGTCGCCCTCGTGGAACCTCTCCACCCAGCGCGCCGCACCGTCCGTCAGGGCGGCCAGGGCGCGCACCCCGTCGCGCGGCAGCGAACCGGTGACCGCGCGGGAGGCCACCGAGGGATCCGCCGCCGCGGTGAAGAAGCCGCCCTCCTTGTTGCGCAGCGTGGTGTCCACCAGGGTGTGGGAGGCCAGCGCCGAGCGGGGCAGCCGGTCCAGCCGGTCGTCCAGGAACGGGGTGACCGTCCCGTCGGGGGACTCGACGAGCAGGGCCGAGTCGGACAGCACCAGGTAGTCCACCGAGGCCGGTGACCAGCGGGCCAGCACCACGGTCGCCTGCGGCGTACGGGGGTGAGAAAGGTCACAGGTTGCCGCGTGGCCGGCGGCGGTACGCGCGAGGGCCCGGGACAGCAGCTCGGCCAGGGGCACATCCGGGAGGGAAACGGTCAGTTCGGTCAGCGCCCCGCCCAGCCGCGCGGTGAACCAGGGCACGGAATGCAGACATCCGCCGCCGTCCCCCGGTGGCGTGACCCCGTCCAGCACCACGAGCGAACCGCCCTGTCCGGAGGCCGGAAGGCCGACGCTCGCGAAGTCCTCGTTGGGGCGGCCGGGGTCACCGGGCTCCGAGACAAGCTCCGTACGCATTCCGTCAGTCTGCACGACCCCTTCACCAGGGCCGCGAAAGGCCCTCACCGGTCGCCGGATCCCCGCAGCCACGCAGGTCAGGCGCCTGGTTTGGGAGGGAATACAGTGCTCCGGGAAGACGTGGCGGCGAATATTGCCACCGCCCGTCGCAGACGTCCAACCGGCGTGCCGCGCGGGGCCGCTGCGGCAGCCGGCGGAACTTGCCCCTCAACTCACCTCCGGGGTTCACTCCTTCGAGTGGCGGGTCAGGTGATGCGCATCCACTGTCCACGCTCACTGGGAGGGTCGGGGAGCGATGGGGGCGCCTCGCTGTCCGAGCGCGGTCAAGAGCTCGGGGTGAACGCCCGCACCCGTTGACGGAGCGTCACCCGGACCCACGGGTACACGAGTCAGGAATGCGAGCACCGGTGCAGAAGTCGCGGCCTCGTCGCACAGGCAAGCAGACGGCCCCCACGGGGGACGCGGAGCGGAAGCCCACCGTCGGCAGGGGTCGCCCCACCCATGTACGCAACCGGCTCATCGTCGCCGTGGCCGTGGTGGCCGCCGCGATCGCCGCGGCCGGGGCACCCGCCGTGCTCACGGCCTCCGGGCAGCTCAAGGACTCACAGGACCTGGTGACGCTCGCCGAGCAGACCCAGGACGCCCTCACCCTGGCGCACTCCCTCGCCGACGAGCGCGACGAGGTCGTCCCCTACATCGCGGCCGGCCGCCCCAAGTCCAAGGCGCCCTCCGAGGAGCACAGCGCCCGCGTCGACCGGCAGGCCGAGGAGCTGCGCACCGACGCCGACATGCCACGGGAGCTGCGCGACGGCCTCGACGCCGTCGCCACCGTGCGCAGAGCGGCGCTCACGGGCAAGAGCAGCGCCCTCGAAGCGCATCAGGCGTACTCCACCGCCATCACCCTGCTGCACCGGCTCGCCGAACAGCTCGCGGAGCAGACCCCGCCCCGCGCCGGCTCGGGCGCCTACGCGCTCGCCGAACTGGACTCCGCCGTCCAGCAGGCCGCCGCCACCCGCGGGCTGCTGCTCGCCGCGCTGAACGTGCCGGCCACCACCGAGACCGTGATCGACCCGATCACCGGCCTGCCGTCCACCGTCACCGGCTCCTCGGACGCCGACACGAAGCGGCGCGACGCGCTGACCGCCGCCGCGCTCCAGGCCCGGCTGCGCTCCGACGCGGCCCTCGCCGACTTCCACGAGACCGCGCCCGAGAGCGCCCGCGGCTCCTACGACTCCACGGTCACCGGACCCGAGGTCGAGACCGCGGAGAAGTACCTGGCCCGCCTCACCGACGAGCCCATCCTCTCCGACGACGATCTCGACACCAGCGTCAAGAAGCTGCGGGACGCGCTCACCGCGCGGATCGACACGATGCGCGGCGTCGAGTCCGCGCTCTTCGACCAGCGCACCAAGGACCTCGCGCAGCTCCGCGACGACGACGTCACCGCGCTGGAGATCCGGATCGCCGCCCTCGGCGCCCTGATGCTGCTCACGATCGGCATCGCCACGGCGATGGCCCGCACCCTGACGCGCCCGCTGTCGGTGCTGCGCCGGGGCTCCGCCCGCCTCGCCGAGGCGGAGGACCCCACCGGCCAGGAGCCGGTCGCCTTCACCGGCCGCAACGACGAGTTCGCCCAGGTCGTCCGCTCCGTCAACGTCCTGCACGCGCGCGCCGCCGCCCTCGCCGAGCGGGTCGCCACCCTGGAGGCCGACCGCAAGCACCTCGTGGGCCAGCGGCAGAAGATGGCCGACGCCCGCGAGGAACTGCGCACCGAACTCGCCGAGTCCGCCGCCCACCTGGAGCGGCTGCGCGCCGGCATCGGCGGTACGTTCGTCAACCTCGCCCTGCGCACCCTCGGACTGGTCGAGCGCCAGCTCGGCGTCATCGAGGGGCTGGAGGAGCGCGAGGACGACCCGGACCGGCTGGCCACCCTGTTCAAGCTCGACCACTTCGCCACGGTGATGCGCCGGCACAGCGAGAACCTCCTGGTCCTCGCCGGCACCGAGCACGGCCGGCACACGGCCGGCCCGGTTCCGCTGGTGGACGTCGTACGGGCCGCGGTCAGCGAGATCGAGCGGTACGAGCGGGTCCGGATCGCCGCGCTGCCGCCGCACGCGCACATCGCCGGGTTCGCCGCGGACGACCTGTCCCACCTGCTGGCCGAGCTCCTGGAGAACGCCACCTCGTTCTCCCCGCCCGACCTGCCCGTCGAGGTCTCCGGCTGGCTGCTGGAGAGCGGCGAGGTCATGCTCTCCGTCCAGGACGAGGGCATCGGCATGACCGGGGAGCGGCTGGAGCGGCTCAACGCCCGGCTGTCCGACTTCGACCCGGAGGTCACGTACGACGCGGAGGCCGAGGACGGTCTCGGGCTCGGCCTGTACGTCGTGGCCCGGCTCGCCCACCGGCACGGGGTGCGGGTCAAGCTGCGCGAGCAGAAGCAGGGCGGCATCGCCGCGGTCGTCGTCCTCCCCGAGCCCCTGCTGGCGCCCGCCGCCCCCGGCGCGGTCCCCGCCTCCGTCACCGGCGCCACCGCCACGTACACCCTTCCGGGCGCCGACGCCGAGGCCAACTCCAACGTCCTCCGCGGCCGTACGGAGTCGGACGACCCGCTGGTCGCCCTGGCGGAGAAGGCGGTACGCCACCAGGGCGCGCCCGGCGACGGGACACCGGACGCACCGGCGGAGCCGTCGGCGGCGGAGGGGGCCTCGCCGGTTCCCGCGAAGACCCCCGCGGGGGGCTCGGCCGGGCAGTCCGCGCAGGCACCCGCGGAGGACGCCGTACCGGGTGGTGGGGAGTCGCCGGCGGCGGACGGCGTGGACGGATTCTCGCCGGTTCCCGCGGAGGACGCCCAGCCGGACGGTGACGACGGTCCGGCGGACGCCGGGACTCCTGCCGGGGAGGCGGAGGAGTCCGCGCCCGGCCGCGGGGACGAGTCCGTGAGCGGTCCCGCGGGGCACGAGGGCGGCGACGCGCCGGCCGAGCGGCCCGCCGAGGTCACGATGGAGCTGCTGATCCCGGTGCAGCCGGAAGCCGCCCGGGACCACGGCGCCGGCGCCGACCGCACGGCCGTCCCCGGCGCCCGGGGAGCCGAGGCCGGAACCGGACCTGCCGCCTCCGCCGAGCCCGAGCCCGGTACCGACGCCGTCGGCAGGGCGGAGGGCGAGAGCGTCCGCCCGGGGACGGGTCACACGGGCGGTGACGAGACAGCGGGCGCTGCCGCGCAGCCGTTCGCCGGGGGCGAGGACGACGCCGTCCGCCCGGGCGCCGGTCACGCGGCCGCGGACGAGGAGGCCCCGTCCGGTGCCGCGAGCCGGCCGGCCGGCGAGGACCCGGAGGACACCGCTCACCCGGTCGCGTCCCCCCGGAACACACCCGGCACGGACGCCGGGCCCGGGACCCACTCCGAAGCCGAAGCAGAAGCCGGCGGTGACACGGAGCACGCGCGTGCCGCCGACGGAGACGGGAACGAGGACGGAACCGAGGAACCGGTCACGGACAAGGGGCTGCCCAAGCGCACGCCCCGGATCACCGCGCCCGTCGCGGCCCCGCGCCCGCGTACCGGTTCCGTGGACGCCGAGGCCCTGCGCCGCCGGCTCGGCGGTTTCCGCCAGGGGGCGGACGCCGGACGCCGGGACGTCGAGGCGGAACTCGCCGAACGGACCGGTGGCCACCAGGCGCCGTCCGGCCCGGCCGTCACATCCGAAGAGACCACGGGGGGCACAGTCGAGGAGGCAAGCAGTTGACCGCGTCGCCCAGTACTGTCGGACTGAGCAGTGAGGCCCGCAACCTGCACTGGCTGTTGAGCAACCTCGTCGAGGAGGTGCCCGGCATCCTCTCCGTCGCGGTGGTCTCCTCCGACGGCCTGCTCCTGCTGTCGTCCGACGACTCCCGCAACACCGAGGCCCGCGACGCGCTGAGCGCGAGACGCACCGGCCCCCGCGGCTCCGCCGCCGACCTGGCCACCGTCGTCTCCGGCATCGGCAGCCTGACCGTCGGCGCCTCGAAGCTGATGGACTTCGGTCCGGTCAAGCACACGATGGTGGCGATGGACGAGGGCAGCCTGTTCGTGATGTCCATCAGTGACGGCTCCCTGCTCGGCGTGCACGGCTCCGCGGAGTGCGACATGAGCGTGGTGGCGTACCACATGGCCCTGTTCGTCGGCCGCGCCGGCCACGTCCTGACCCCCGAACTCCGCAGCGAGCTGCGCCAGTCCCTGGAGACCGAGTCCACCGGGAGCCGCCGATGAGCAAGCCCAGGAAGCAACTCCCGGTCCGCGGCGGCGACCGCAAACCCGCCCGGGTCCGCCCCTACTCGCTCACCGGCGGCCGCACCCGCTTCGGCCACGTCCTGCTCGTCGAGACGTTCGTCGGCGTCACCGCCGCGCTCGAAGCCGCCGAAGAACGCAAGGAACTGACGAAAGGCAACCTCACCTCCCGCGTGATGCCGGAGATGCGGGCCATCGTCGAACTGTGCCGCCGCATGCGGACGGTGGCCGAGATCGCCGCGCTGCTGAGGATGCCGCTCGGCGTGGTCCGCGTCCTCCTCAGCGACCTCGCGGACCAGGGAAAGATCCGTGTCTACGGAACGGGAACCGGCCACGGCACGGGCCGCCCGGACCGCGCGCTGCTGGAAAGGGTGCTGAGTGGACTCCGTCGTCTCTGACGTCGCGCACGGCGTCTCCCCGCTCACGGACGAGGGCGACGAGCCGCTGCTGCCCTGGCAGACGGACCGGACCCGCGCGCCCGTCGCCACGAAGATAGTGGTGGCGGGCGGGTTCGCCGTCGGCAAGACCACGCTGGTCACCTCCGTCTCGGAGATCACGCCCCTGCAGACCGAGGCGCTGATGACCGAGGCGAGCGAGGGGACCGACGACCTCACCGCCACGCCCGGCAAGCTGACCACCACCGTGGCCATGGACTTCGGCCGCATCACGCTCGACGACGACCTGGTGCTCTACCTGTTCGGCACACCGGGCCAGCAGCGGTTCTGGTTCATGTGGGACGACCTGGTGCGCGGCGCGATCGGCGCCGTCGTGATGGCCGACACCCGCCGCCTGAAGGACTGCTGGCCGGCGCTGGACTACTTCGAGAGCTGCGGACTGCCGTACGTCGTCGCGGTCAACCACTTCGACGGCAGTGAGCGGTTCGACGCCGAGGACGTGCGGGAGGCGTTGACGATCCCCGCACACATACCTGTCATGATCATGGACGCACGCCGCCGGATCTCGGTCATCGAGACCCTCCTGTCCCTCGTGGGCCACGCGCTCGACGAAACCCCCGAGTAACCACCCCGAGCCATCCTCGAGCAGCCCCTTTAGGAGCATCCCCCGTATGCGGAAGATACTCGTCGTCGGAGCCGGCCAGTCCGGCCTCCAGCTCGCCCTCGGCCTCCAGTCGCACGGGTACGAGGTCACCCTGATGTCCAACCGGACCGCGGACGAGATCCGCTCCGGACGGGTCATGTCGACGCAGTGCATGTTCCACACGGCACTCCAGCACGAGCGCGACCTCCAGCTGAACTTCTGGGAGTCCCAGGCCCCGAAGATCGAAGGACTCGGCGTCTCGGTGGCGGCCCCCGGCTCCTTCGACCCGGGCCCCTCGCAGCGCGCGATCGACTGGCTGGGACGGCTCGACGGGTTCGCGCAGTCGGTGGACCAGCGGGTGAAGATGGCCGGCTGGATGGAGACCTTCGCCCAGCGCGGCGGCCAGCTCGTCATCCACGGCGCGGCGGTCGGCGACCTCGACTACTTCTCCCGTACGTACGACCTGGTCCTCGTCTCGGCGGGCAAGGGCGAGCTCGTGCAGATGTTCGCCCGCGACCCGGAGCGCTCCCCGTACAGCGAGCCGCAGCGCGCCCTGGCCGTCTCCTACGTCCACGGCCTCGGCCCGCGTCCGGAGCACCCGGACACGGAGGCGGTCCGCTGCAACCTGGTCCCCGGCGTCGGCGAGATGTTCGTCATGCCGACCCTCACCACCTCGGGCCGCGCCGACATCCTGTTCTGGGAGGGCATACCCGGCGGCCCGCTGGACGCCTTCAAGGACGTCAAGGACCCCTCGGAACACCTCTCCCTGACCCTGGAACTCATGGAGAAGTTTCTCCCCTGGGAGTACGCGCGGGCCACCAAGGTCGAACTGACCGACGCCGGCGGCACCCTCGCCGGCCGCTACGCCCCCACCGTCCGCAACCCCATCGGCCGGCTGCCCTCCGGCGGACTCGTCCTCGGGGTCGCCGACGTGGTCGTCGCCAACGACCCGATCACCGGCCAGGGCTCCAACTCCGCCTCCAAGTGCGCCGCCTCCTACCTCGCCTCGATCCTGGAGCACGGCGACGAGGAGTTCGACGAAACCTGGATGCAGGCGACCTTCGACCGCTACTGGGACGTGGCCCGGCACGTCACCAAGTGGACGAACGCCATGCTCGCCCCGCCGCCGGAGCACATCCTGAACCTGATCGGCGCCGCCGGCCAGCTCCAGCCCGTCGCCGACCGCTTCGCCAACGGCTTCGACGACCCGGCCGACTTCGAGAACTTCTTCTACGACCCGAAGAAGACCGAGGGCTACCTCATGGAGGTCTCGGGCGCGTCCGGCGCGTGAGGTGAGCCGTACCCCTCGTCGGACCCCTCCGTCGCCCCCGCGGGGAGCTTCGGCGGCACGTACCGCCGTACGGGCTCCCCGTCCGGGTCGGGGCGTACGGCGCCCAGCACCGGGTTGGCCGCGATCGGGGAGACCTTGATCCGCGCGCCGGGGCGGGGCGCCTGCACCACCATGCCGTCGCCGAGGTAGAGGGCGACGTGCGTGGCCTCCGGGAAGTACACGACGAGGTCACCCGGCCGCAGCTCGTCCAGCGGCACCCGCTCCAGCCGCGCCCACTGCTCCTGGCTGGTCCGGGGGACCGGCGTCCCGGCGGCGGCCCACGCCTGGGAGGTCAGCCCCGAGCAGTCGTACGCGGCGGGCCCCTCCGCGCCCCACGCGTACGGTTTCCCGAGCTGCTCCACGGCGTACCGCACGGCCCGTTCGCCCGCCGCCGAGGGAGGAGTGCCGCCGCTGCCCAGCGCACCGGAGGCCACCAGCTCCTCCTGCGCCTCGGCCGTGCCGTCCCGCTCCAGCTCGGCCAGGGCGGCGAGCTGCTCGGCGGTGAGCGAGGCGAGGAGTTCCTCGACCGCGCGGAGCCGTTCACGGACCTCGTCCCGCTGCTTCCCGCGCCGCTCGGTGAGGGCGAGCCGGACGCCGAGGGCCTTGCGCGCCCGGCGGGCCAGCGCCTCGGCCTCCCGCTCGGCGCCGGTCAGCCGGCCCACCGTCTCCGCCCGCTCCCGCGCCAGCCGCCCGATCACATGCCCCTGCTCGAGCGCACGCTGCGGATCACGCGCCAGCAGCAGCCGTACGTAGGGGGAGAGGCCGGTGGCGCTCTGGTACTGCTGGCGGGCCAGCCGTCCGGCCGCGCCCCGGCTGTCGCGCAGGGAGAGCCGGGTGCGGGCGAGGGCGCGCTCCAGCCGCGCGGTCTCGGCGCGCTGTCTCCTCAGCCGTTCCTCGGTGGCGTTGTAGGTCTCGGTGGCCTTCTCGGCCTCCCGGTACAGGGCCTGAAGCTCCGTCAGCAGCCCGGCGACGGAACGCCCGTCGGAGCCGGCGCTGCCGCCGCCCGGTTCCGGGACGGCCGCCGCGGGCACGGGCGCGAGGACGGCCCCGGCCGCCAGTACCGCCGTACACACCAGACGCGGCAGCTTTCCTGACATTCCGTCACCTCCGGCGCGGGGCGGCCCGTCCGCTCCGCACCGCGAGCATCGGGCGGGTGTCCGCGGTCCGCTCGCCGAGTGTGCGCGGTTCGGCGCAACCCGGTCACCCGTCGGCGTCGTCCGGCTTGCCCTCCGGCGTGGCGTCCGGACCGGGCGCGGGCTTCGACCACGGCCACTTCCGGCCCTCGCCGGCCCGCCCCGTGGGGTCGTACAGGTACTTCCAGCCCCGCGTCAGCCCGGTCCGCGCGCTGTGCGCCCGGGGCACCCGCCGGTAGACCAGCACGGTGGGCGGGCCGCCGTCCGGGGCCGGGACGGGGATGCGGTACGTCTTCGGCGGATGCCCGGTGATGCCCAGCAGCACGGGCAGCACGCGCCCGTCCATGGGCCCGCCCTCGAAAGGGGTGTCTTCGCTCTTCACGCCCCCAGTGTCGGCGACGCGCGGGCCGTCAGAGGCCCGCGGCCAGCTCCCGCACCAGCGCGTCGGCCTGCGCGTCACGCCGCGCGGTCACCGTCAGCACCGCCACGAACTGCTCCACGAGCCAGTCCCGCAGTTCGTCCAGGGGCGGCTGTTTGCCCTCGTCGAGCCAGATCAGCGAGGCCGCCTCCACGGCGGTGATCCACATCCGGATCGTCATCCGGAGCCGGGGCCCGGGCTCGGCGACCCCGAGGTGACTGAGGATGTGCTCGGCCGCGGCCCGCCGTACGCCGTCCACGATGGCGGTCGTACGGGAGGTCTCCACGACGCTGCCGCCCTGGAGCAGCGCGCTGAACCCGGTGTCGTGCCGGTCGACGAAGGCGAGGTAGCGGTCGAGGGCGCGGGACAGCCGGGACAGCAGCGGGCCCTCGTGCGGTTCGTCGAAGCAGTGCCGCAGCTCGTCGGCGGCGGAGCGGAGGGCGGCCTCGTAGAGCTGCTGCTTGCCGCCCGGGAAGTACCGGTACACCAGGGGGCGTGACACGCCGGCCGCCTCCGCCACGTCGTCCAGGGAGACGTCCTCCGGGGCGCGGTGGGCGAAGAGGGAGAGCGCGGCCTCGAGCAACTGGCTGCGGCGCTCCTCGACGCTGAGCCGCCGGTAGGCGGGGGTGGGGGCCTGCGGGGTCATGCCCGCAGGGTATCCGCCCGCCTGCCCGCGCGAGCGGTTCCGACGACCGCCGCGGTCACCGTCCGGCCCCGTGCGGTAGGCCGATGCCGCCCCGGCCGTGCCCGGTGTGCGGCTTTGCCGTGTGGCCGTGAACCGGGCGGGGTGCGGGCACCCGGCTACGCGAGCAGCCCCGACGACCGCCACAGCTTCCGCCCGACTCCGCGCAGCACACCGATGTCGTCCAGGAAGTCCGTGAGCCGCTTCGAGCCCTGCTGCATCACCTCCCGGCGGTGGGCGCTCGCCCTGACCTGGGCGACGGCCGCGCGCCGGTCCAGGCCGACGTTCGTGTACACCTCGGGGTTCACGAAGGCCACCGAGAACACCCGGGCGAACTCCCCGGAGGTGACCCGGGTGAACTCCCGCGACCACTTCGGCGCGGTCACCATCTGGCGCCGCAGCTCCTCACGGGCGTACCGCACGTGCCGCGCCTCCTCGATCACGTGGATGCGCGTGACGCCCCGGATCAGCGGCTGGACCCGCTCGTCCGGGAAGGTCAGACGCTGCATCCAGTCCAGGACCTCCTCGCCGAGCAGGGTCGCGGTGAAGGAGCCGGGGGTGGTGGAGACCGTCTTGAAGAGCCGGCCGAGGTTCTGGTGGACGCGGCTCACCGGGTACCAGGGCGTGCCGCCGCGCGCGATCAGCCGGGCGAACATCTTGGAGTGCCGGCACTCGTCCTCGATCTCGGTGAGGGCGTAGCGCACGTGCGCGCTGGTGGCGGACTTGTCGTAGATGTGCCGGACCAGGAGCTGCATCAGGATCAGCTCGAACCAGATGCCGAGCGAGGCCAGCGCCGCCGCCTCGTGCCCCGAGAGCAGGAGGCGCTGCTCCTCGCTCATCCGCTTCCACATCGGGGTGCCGTACAGCGACACCAGCTCCGGCGGCCAGAACCACTTGCCCTCCTCGAAGGGCGCCTCCCAGTCCAGCTCCCTGTCCGGGTCGAAGGAGTGCTTCGCGGAGGACTCGAGCAGTCTCAGGGCCACCTGCTCCCGGTCCTTGAGCGTCCCGAGCGCGTCCCGCAGACCATCGATCGCGTCGGCTTCGGACAGGGTCGTCATGACGGTTCCACCTCGGGGCGTCTGGGGTTACCGGCGGGTCACCCCCTTATGAGACTGCCTGTCAGCAAGCCCGTCAATCCCTCGGGCGGGACTTGTCGTCGATGAATCCCCTCCTAGGCCGAGCAGCCCAGTCCCTCCGGTACCTCGCCCGTCACCGGTGCCGGCGACCCCGGCGGGAACGACGTGCGCAGGGTGAAGGCGTGCGGGGTCGGGCCGTTGGTGCGGAGGTGGAGGAGGCGGGATTCCGCCTCCGCGACCGTCGGGCGGTGGCCCGCCGGGACCCACCACAGCGCGACCATCGCCTCCTCGACCCGCTCGAACCACTCCCGCCGCCGCGCCAGCATCTCCCGGTGCCGGCCCTGGTACATGAACGCCGTCAGCGCGTCGGTGTTCCGCCACACGGACAGGTTGAGGATCAGCCAGGAGTCGCCGAAGACGGCGATGTCCGTCGCGTCGTTCCCCTCGCCCTTCAGACGCCAGACGAAGCCGTCCGCGGCCTCCGCGTCCGCGTTCACCGGGTCGAGACCGTCGACGAAGTCCTTCAACTGAGGGGAGTCCAGCGGAGCCTTGAGGCGGGCGATGTTCACCTGGGCGAGTTCGTACGCGGTATCGGTCATGTACCGAACGTTAGGTAGGGAACGTGCCGCTCCGGCACCCCCGTCTCACCAAGTGGGCTCTACAGCCTACGAGTTCAGCACCGCCTCCATCACCGCCCGCGCGATCGGCGCCGCCGTCCCGCCGCCGCTGATCTCCCGCCGGTTCGCCGCCGCGTCCTCGACCACCACCGCGACCGCCACCTTCGCCTCCAGGTCCGCACCGCCCCGCGCCCAGGAGATGAACCAGGCGTACGGCGTCCCGGAGTTGCCCAGCCCGTGCTGGGCGGTGCCGGTCTTGCCGCCCACGATCGCACCGGGGATCGCGGCCTTCGTGCCGGTGCCGTCCTCCACCACGCCCCGCATCAGCTCCCGCAGCCGCGTCGCCGTCGCCGGGTACATGGCCCGCCGTACCGGACGGGAACCCGCCGTCGACACCGTGCTGCCGCCCGCCCGCGTGGTCCGCTCCACCAGGTACGGCTCCCGCACCTGCCCGCCGCTCGCCACGGCCGCCGCGACCATCGCCATCTGCAGCGGGGTCGCCCGGGTGTTGTACTGCCCGATCGACGACAGCGCGAGCTGCGCCCGGTCCACCGTGGTGTCGAAGGTGCTGCGCGCCACCCGGAACGGGATCCGTACGTCCGGGTCGTTGAAACCGAAGGCCTCGGCCGTCGCCCTCATCCTCTCCACCCCCGTGACCACCCCCAGCTTCGCGAACACCGTGTTGCAGGACCAGACGAACGCCTCCCGCACCGAGGCGTCCTCGCACCCCTCGGACCCGTTGGTCAGCCGGGTCCTCGTCCCCGGCAGGGTGTACGGGTCGGGGGAGTCCGTCGGTTTGTCCAGGTCACTCACCACCCCGGCGTCCAGCGCCGCCGCCGCGGTGACCACCTTGAACGTCGAACCCGGCGGATACGTCTGCCGCACCGCCCGGTTCAGCATCGGCCGGTCCGGATCGGCGTTCAGCCGCTCCCAGGCGTCCCGCGCCGCCGCGCCGTTCCCGGACAGCAGCGCGGGGTCGTACGACGGGACCGACACCAGCGCCAGGATCCTCCCGGTCGACGGCTCCACCGCCGCCACCGCGCCCTTCCGCGAGCGCAGCCCCTCGTACGCCGCCCGCTGCGCCGCCGGGTCGATCGTCGTCACGACGTGACCGCCCGCGTTGCGGCCGCGCGTGAACTCGTTCCACAGCGGCAGCGGCGCGAGCACCGGGGCGGCCCCGGACAGCAGCCCGTCCTCCGTGTGCTCCAGCAGCGTCGTGCCGTACTCCTGCGAGGCGAAGCCGGTCACCGGGGCGTACAACGGCCCGTCGCGGTACGTCCGTTCGTAGCGCAGGTGCTCCCCGGTGTCCCGCGAACCGGTGACCGGCCGCCCGCCGACCAGGATGTCGCCGCGCGGCTGCCGGTAGCGGGCGATGGCGTCCCGGCGGTTGGCCGGGTTGGCCTTGTAGTCCTCGGCGCGCAGGACCTGCACACGGGCGGCGTTCACCAGCAGCGCCACCAGCAGCAGGGCGCAGAACAGCGCCGCGTGCCGGATGTGCCGGGTCACCGGGGCACACCCCCGCCGCCCTGCCGCCGCGCGGAGTCGCTCAGCCGGACCAGCAGCGCCACGATCGCCCAGTTGGTCACCACCGACGAGCCGCCCTGCGCCAGGAACGGCATCGCCATCCCGGTCAGCGGGATCAGCCCGGTCACCCCGCCCGCGATCACGAACACCTGGAGCGCCACGAGCGAGGCGAGCCCCACCGCGAGCAGCCGCCCGAACGGGTCGCGCAGGGCCAGCCCCGCCCGGTAGCCGCGCTCCACCAGCAGCCCGTAGAGCAGGAAGATCGCGGACAGCCCGGCCAGGCCCAGCTCCTCACCGGCCGTCGCCAGGATGAAGTCGGACTTGACCGCGAAGCCGATGAGTACCGAGTGCCCGAGCCCGAGCCCGGTGCCGAGCGTCCCGCCCTCCGCGAAGGCGAACAGGGACTGGGCGATCTGGTTCGGGCCCTCGCCCGCCTCGATGGAGCCGAACGGGTGCAGCCAGGTCTCGATCCTGTGGTGCACGTGCGGCTCCAGCCGGCCCACCGCCACCGCCCCCAGCGAGGCCAGCAGCAGCCCCACCGCGATCCAGCCCGTGCGGCCGGTGGCGACGTACAGCAGGACCACGAACAGGCCGAAGAACAGCAGCGAGGTGCCGAGGTCCCGCTCCAGCACCAGCACACCCACGCTGACCAGCCAGACGGCGAGGATCGGGCCGAGCACCCGCCCGGTGGGCAGCCGTAGCCGCAGCCACCGGACGCGGCGGCCGGCGTAGGTGAGGGCGCCCCGGTTCGCGGCGAGGTACGCGGCGAAGAAGACCGCCAGCAGCACCTTCGCGAACTCGCCGGGCTGGATGGAGAATCCGGCGACCCGGATCCAGATCCGCGCCCCGTTCACCGCGGGGAAGAGGATCGGGACCGTCAGCAGGACCAGCGCGACGGTGACGCAGACGTAGGCGTAGTTCTGGAGCACCCGGTGGTCGCGCAGCACCAGGACGACCACGATGAACAGCGCCACGCCCAGCGTCGACCAGATGAGCTGGGCCGGGGCCGCCGGATCGCCCGGCGTCTCCAGGTCGAGCCGGTAGATCAGCACCAGGCCGAGGCCGTTGAGCAGCACCCCGATGGGGAGCAGCACCGGGTCGGCGCACGGGGCGCGCCAGCGCACCGCCAGATGGGCGACCAGCGCGAGCACGCCGAGCCCGGCGCCGTAACCGGCGGCGCCGGGCGGGACGGTGCCGTTCCTGGCGAGGCCGACGGCGCAGTAGCCGTACACCGACAGCAGGACGGCCAGGACGATCAGGGCGAGTTCGACGCCGCGGCGCCCGGTGAGGCGGACGGCGGGCGCGGACGGATCCGCCGTCGCCAGGGTGATACCGGCCTTGCTCATGTCCGGAACTTACCCAAATGGGGCGCCTTGCGTGCTTTGCTCGTCAGCACCAGCGTGGCGCGGGACCGAGGTTGTCGATGTGGGCGGCCGGGCCCCACGCCCAGGTGCCGTCCGTGAGGAGGTACCAGAGGGGGTTGCCGTTCACCCTGTCGCCCGGGACCTTGCAGAAGATCGAGACGACGTCACCCTTGTGGGCGTACCGGATGATCCGCGAACCCCGGTTCGGGGCGCTGCGCAGGGCCAGGGAGTTGACCGTGACGACGCCCCTGTACCGGCCCTGGTCGTCCCGGTTGCCCTGGTCGCCGAAGTTTCCCTGGTCGCCGAAGTTCCCTTGGTCGCCCTGGTGGCCGCCGCCGCCCTGGTTGCCCAGGCCGTTGCCGCCGCCCTGCTGGTTGCCGTTGTTGTTGTTGCCCTGTGGGTAGCCGCCGTTTTGCTGGTTCCCGTTGTTGCCGCCGTTGCCGCCCTGCGGGTAGCCGCCGCCTTGCTGGTTGCCGTTGTTGCCGCCGTTGCCACCCTGCTGGTTGCCGTTGCCGCCCTGCGGGTAGCCGCCGCCTTGCTGGTTGCCGTTGTTGCCGCCGCCGCCTTGCTGATTGCCGTTACCGTTGCCGCCTTGCGGGTAGCCACCGCCTTGCTGGTTACCATTGCCGTTGCCGCCCTGCTGGTTACCGTTGCCGCCTTGCGGGTAGCCGCCACCGCCCTGCTGGTTGCCGTTGTTGTTGCCGCCACCGCCCTGCTGGTAGCCGCCGCCTTGCTGGTTGCCGTTGCCGTTGTTGCCGTTGTTGTTGCCGTTACCGCCCTGCTGGTTGCCGTTGTTGCCGTTGCCGTTGCCGTTGCCGCCCTGGTGGTTCCAGTTCCACTGGCCGCCGCCCTGGTTCGGGCCGTCGGCGGCGACGGCGGGGGCGACGGTGGCCGCGACCACGAGGGCCCCGGCGGCGACGGCTATGGACAGGGGGCGGGTGAGCGGGTGACGCAGGGACATGGGATACCTCCACATGCGGGAAAGCGGGTCGAAGGTGACTTATCGCCACATTAGGAGCGACCCTCCGCACCCGCCCGCCCTGCTGCGCCATCGGGACGGCGCCACCCGCCCCGCCTACTCCGCCCGTCCCTCCAGCAGCCGCGCCGTGGGCAGCCCGGCACGGAGGTAGTCGACGAACAGGTCGTTGTGCAGGGCCCAGGACGAGCGGCGGGAGCGGATCAGCCGGATCGCCGCCTCGGCGGTCCTGCCCCGCCGTACCAGCGCGTGCGCGATCACCAGGCCCGAGCGGTTGTACCCGTGGTAACAGCGCACGAGGACCGTACGGCCGCCGTCCAGTGCCTCGCACGCCGCCTCGGCCAGCCGGATCACGCCCGCGAGCTGCGTCCCGTCCAGCGGCCCGTCGGGGATCGGCCACACCTGGTGCTCGACCCCGGGATCCGGCCCGTACCCGGGCAGCCGCAGCAGCGTCTGCACGAGATCGAACTGCCGGTCCACCACGGCGGACTCCAGCCGCCCGGAAAGACCCCGGAACTCGTGCCCGCCCATCCACAGACCGGGTACGACCTCGTCCCACGGACTGTCCGGAGCCGGCACGTCGGGTCGCCTCCCACGGGTACGCAACGACGCCTCACCACCCAACTCCTCCCCAAGGTAACCGCCTTCTTGCCCCCGGAGCACCCGCCTGTTCCCATGGATGTGGGGTGATGATGCATGGACGGACTGCGCGTCATACCGACCTGGTGGCACGGCCGGGAAAGGCTGTACGTCCGCCTCCCGGACGGCCGGAACCTCGCCTGGTACGACCGTGAGACGGCCAGGGTCGACCTGCTCGACGAGGATCACGAGGAGGACGTGCTCGCCGCGCTCGGCCCCTTCCTCACCGGCCCGGTCTCGGTCGGCCCGCCCCCGGTCCCCACCCCCGCCGAACTGGCACGTCTGTCCCTGCACCCCGACGACGACCTCGCGCCGAACCGCCCCGGCGAGGCCCTGCTGATCGACCTCGACCGCGATCCCGGCCCGGCCCGCCGCCTCCGCCCCGACCCGCGCCGCAGGGCGCTCGCCGCGGAGCGGACGGTGGGCGAGGCCCTGGACCGCATGGACGGCGCCGGCTGGCACACCCTGCACTCGATCCCGCTCCCCGGCGGCGACCGCATCCACCACCTGCTGATCGGCCCCGGCGGCCTGTACGCCGTCCACTCCCTGTACGCCCACCGGCGGCGGGTGACGGTCGCCGACCCCCGGATCGCCCTGGGCCGCCACGAACCGCGCCCCGTGCTGCACCGGGTCCGGGCCGACGCCGACCGCGCCTCCCACGCCCTGACGGCCGAGGTCCGCCCCGTGCTGGTCCTGGTCGGCGCGTCGGCCGTGACGGTCCCGGCCCCGCCCCGCGAGGTGCGCGTCCTGACGGACGCCGACGTGGAGACCCTGGCCCGCACGGGCGGAGTCCTGAAACCGGCCGACACGGAGGCCCTGCACGCGCTGGCCCGGGACCGGAACACCTGGTCCCGGCTGTGACCGGCCGCCCCCGCCGCCCTCCCGGCGAAGAACGCCATAAGATGAGAATCTCGTGCAAAGTGTGACAAACATCCGACCGTGATCGGCGAACGGCCGGACCGGAGAGGTGCTGCACATGAGATCCATCTGGAACGGCGTGATCTCGTTCGGCCTGGTCAGGATCCCGGTCAAGCTCGTGAACGCCACCGAGAGCCACGCGGTCCCCTTCCGCGAGATCCACACGGAGGACGGCGGCCGGATTCGCCACCGCAAGTTCTGCGAGCTGGAGGACCGCGAGGTCACCCCCCAGGAGATCAGCAGGGGCTACGAGGAGGCGGACGGCACGATCATCCCGATCACCGACGAGGACCTGACCCACCTGCCGATCCCCACCGCCAGGACGATCGAGATCGTCACCTTCGTCCCCGAGGACAGCATCGACCCGCTCCAGATGAGCGCCGCGTACTACCTGGCGGCGGGCAGGGCCCCGGCCGCCCGGCCGTACACGCTCCTGCGGGAGGCCCTGAAGCGCGGCAACAGGGTGGCCATCGCGAAGTTCGCGCTGCGGGGCCGGGAGCGCCTGGGCATGCTCCGCGTGGTCGGCGATGCGATCGCCCTGCACGGTCTGCTCTGGCCGGACGAGGTCCGCGCCCCCGAGGGGATCGCCCCCGCCGCGGACGTCACCCTCCACGACAAGGAGCTCGACCTCGCGGACGACCTGGTGGACGCCCTCAGCGGGGCCGGCCTGGAGGACCTGCGCGACGAGTACCGCGAGGCGGTGGAGCAGGTCGTCGCCGCCAAGATCTCCGGCGAAGCCCTGCCCGAGGTGCCCGAACCGGAGCGCGGCGTCGAGGTCCTGGACCTGACGACGGCCCTGGAGCGGAGCGTCCGCGCGCTCCGCGGCGAGCCGGAGGAGGCCGCGACCGGGCGGTCGCCGCGACGCGGGACGTCCCGCTCGTCCCCGAAGGAGACCGGCGGCAGGAAGTCCACGTCGACGGCGGAGAAGAAGACACCGCCTTCGGCGCGCAAGCCGACGTCGAGGACGAGCCGGACCGAGCAGAGGACGACGGCGAAGAGCACGGCCAAGGACACCGCCGGGAAGACATCCGCGGAGAAGTCCCCGGCGAAGGCGAAGAAGACGGCGGCGTCCCGCAAACGTTCGGCCTGACCCGCCGCGCGGTTCGTGCCGTACGACGCGCCCCTCCCGGCCGGCCCCGGGGCGATCCGCGCGCGGCCCCTAAGGGGCGCCCAGCCGCAGGCCGCGCGTGCGGAACGTCACGAGCCTCCCGCCAGCCCCCATATCTCCCCCGCCAGCTCCTCCGCGTACCCCGTCGGGGACGGATCGTCCGGCAACTGCGCGGGCACGGTGGTGTTCTTCTTCGCGCCCGGCCGGTCGGCGAACAGTGCCACGGCCAGGGTGAGCCGGGAGTCGTACCCGACGGACCAGACGGTGCGCCGGGTGATCCCACCCCCCGCCCCGGCGGTGAGGAACGTACCGTCCCCGTCCTCCCCGCCACCCGGGCCGGCCGAGAGGACGGGAGCGGCCTGCCCGCCGAAGCCCTGCCGCGCCCGGTCCGTCACCACGAACACGCCCTTCCCGTCCAGCACCCGCCGGGTCTCCGGGCGCGCGGTGTGCACGGTCTTCCCCCCACGGGTGATCCGGGCCACCGTGCGGGGCTTCGCGTACACCCCGTCCGCCGCCACGGCCGCGTACGCTGAGGCCAGCCGCAGCGGCGTCGGCGCCGTGGACCCGTGCAGCCCGCGCAGCGGACCGCCGAGCCGGACGCCGCCGAACGGATCGAGCACCGAGCCCGCCTCCACCGCCCCGCTCACCGCGTCGTTGAACGGCTGCCGGGCGTAGTCCGCCCCGCCGTACAGCACCCGCACCGCCCCGTCCCCCGGTTCGATCCCCACCACCGCCGTGTGCACCCGCACGTCGCCGTCGCCGTCACCGGAACCCTCCGCCCGCTCCTTCACCGACTCGGCGGTGGCGTCCTGCAACGCCAGGTCGAAGGTGGTGTGCACGGTGTAACCGCCGCGCGCGAGCTGATCCACGGTGATCCCGAGCCGGTCGGCGGCCTCCCGCGCGGCCACGTCGATCAGGTACTGCCGCTGCCCCTCCGTCCCGCCCGGCGGATAGAACCGGAACGCCGGGAAACGGGCGGCCGCCCGTTGCGCGCCCGTGATGTCGCCGGCGGCCTCCATCGCGTCGAGCACCCACTCCCACCGGTCCCGGAGCCGCTCCGTCACCTTCGGGTCGGAGCCCGCCTTCTCGTAGTACGAGGGGATGTTGACGATCGACGCCAGCGCCGCGCCCTGGGAGACGGTGAGGTCTTCCGGCGCCACGTCGAAGTAGTTCCGGGCGGCGGCCCGGACACCGGCGGCGCCCCGGCCGAAGTACACGGTGTTGAGGTAGCCCTCCAGGATCTCGTCCTTGTCGCGCGTACGGTCGAGCTTGACGGCGATCAACGCCTCGCGAGCCTTGCGCGTCAGCGACCGCTCCGGGGTGAGCAGCGCGTTCTTCACGTACTGCTGCGTGATCGTGGAACCGCCCTGCGGGGCGCCGCCGGACACCGTGGCCCACACCGCGCGGGCGACGGCGCGCGGCGACACCCCGGTGTCCGTACGGAACGACCGGTTCTCCGCGGCGATCACCGCGTCCTGGACGTGCCGGGGCACCTGGGACAGCGGCACCTCCTGCCGGTCGACCGGACCGCGCCGGCCCAGGTAGGAGCCGCCGGCGTCGACGAAGACCGTGCTCTGCACGACGGTCTCGGGATGCGGCTCGGGGATGACGGTCAGCCGGTACGCGACCACGACGGCGCCGCAGACGAGGACGACGAGCGCGAGGCAGGCGACGAGCAGCCGCCGCAGCAGGCGTCCGCGGTTGCGGCGCAGACGGGTGCGGAAGGGCACGCGGGGACGGTCCGGGGTCCTGCGCAGGACCCTGAGCGGGAACCGGCCGGCGACCGTGGGCAGCCTCATGGGCGCCACGCCCCGACGGACACCGGCCGCGCCACCGGGGGAGCGAGGTCCGACCGCTCCAGGACGGCACCGGACGCGTCGTACACGGTGACGGTCCCGGGACCGCCGGCCGCGGTGTCCTCCGGCGGCGTCCTCGCGTACCACACCCCCCACCCCGGACTGCCCGCCAGCGTCAGGACGTTCGCGGTGACCGTCCTGCCGCCGACGCGGATCTCGACGCGGGCGGGATCGGCGTCCAGCCCGCGGTAGACGCCGGACCGGAAGTACGTCCCGTCGTCCAGCTTCTCCCCCTGCACGGAGACGTCCTGTACGGAGACGCCTCGGACGAAGCCGCCTCGGACGAAGCCGCCTGCCACGGCACGCCCGAGGTGTCCGTCACTCGCCGGGCGGAACCGGTTGCGTGCCCGCGGGGACGACCAGTGCTGCCCGTCCGGCGTCAGCCAGACCTCCACACCGGGAGCGGCGGCCACCCGCTCACCGGGCGCGACGACCCGCACCGGCCCGGGCTCGAAGCGGTCGGGCACCTCCGGGGCCCCGCCGTCGCCGCCGTCCCCGAGGGGACCGGCGGCGAGGACGGCCGGCGGGGCGAGCAGCAGGGCGCACCCGGCGGCGACCGCCCCCGCCCGCCGCCGGCGGCGCAGCGCGCCGTCCCGCAGGATGCCGTCGAGCGGAACGGCCGGCGGCACGAAACCGGCGAGCACCGCGGCGAACCCCGCCCGCCGCTCCCCGGCCGGGACCCGCTTCCCCTCGCGCCGCAGCACCGCGCGCACGGCCCCCACCGAACACCCCAGCACCTGCGCGATCTCGGCCTCGCCCAGCCCTTCCCAGTACCGCAGCACCAGCACCACCCGGCGCCGGCCGCCCGTACGCAGTGCCCGTCCGCGCAGATGCATCCGGACCAGGGACCGCCGTACATGGAAGTCGACGTCGTTCCGCGGGATCCGCCGCCACCGCGCGCACACCCGCACCAGCGCACGCCGCGCCAGCTCCCCGGCGTCCCGCGCGTCCTCGGTGAGCAGCCGCGCGGTGAGCACCAGCCGCGGCCAGCGGTCGTGCGCGTACCCGGCGAAGTCACCGTCCCCGGCCCGCACTTCGGGCGGGCGCGCCGGGCGCAGAGGGGAGTACGCCACGTCCGTGACGGCGGACCGATGGATCCCGGCACCCGTGTTCAACGTCTTCCTCCAGGGGTGTGCTTCGATGTGCGCGACCTGCGGAACCTGTACGCATGGCGGGGGCGGCCGGGTTGCACGGGAAATCCGAGACACCGGTGGAGGGCATGACCGAGGAAGAGTTCGACGCTTTCTACGCGGCCGCGTTCCCCCGTCTGACCGGGCAGTTGTACGCCTTCACCGGGGACCTCGGCGAGGCCCAGGACGTGGTCCAGGAGGCGTTCGTACGGGCCTGGGACCGGCGTCAGAAACTGCTCGCCGACGAGGCGCCCGAGGCATGGATACGCACCGTCGCCATGCGCCTCGCGGTGAGCCGCTGGCGCCGTGCGAGACGCTGGCTGGAACTGGTGCGGCGCACCCCGCCGCAGGAGACCACCCCCGGACCGGGCCCCGACCGCACCGCCCTGGTCACCGCGCTGCGCCAACTGCCGGAGCACCAGCGCATGGCCGTCGTCCTGCACCACCTGTGCGACCTCAGCGTCGAACAGGTAGCCTCCGAAACAGGCGCACCCGTGGGCACGGTCAAGGCCAGGCTGTCCCGCGGACGGGCGGCACTGGCCAGACACCTGGCGGTGGACGAGGCCGAGGAGCCGGCCTGGAGGGAGAGCGGCCGTGTCGGATGAACTCGCCGATGCCTTGCGCGAGTTGGCCGCACAGCACGAGGTCCCGCCGCGCGTCGGCGCCGCGGAGGTCCGCGACCGTGCCCGGCGCCGCTCCCGCCGCCGCAGGGCGAGTGCCGCGCTCGGCACGGCGGCCGCGGCGGCCTGCGCGCTGACGGCCGTCGCGTTCACCCTGCACACCGGGGACCCAGACCCGGACGGCCGGCCCCCGGCGGCGGCACCCGAGGCTCCCGCCCCGAGCGCGGCCACCCCGGCCCCCACCCCTAGCCCCGCCCTCGCGGGCGTCCTGGACCTGGGCCGTCACACCCTCACGTTCGGCGAGCGCGTCCTGCGCGTCGAATCGCACGCCTTCCCCCGGTTCCCGTCCGGCAGCCGCATGACGGTGGTCGCCAAGGACGACGTCAGGACGCTGCGGCTCGAGAACGGCGTCAAGCCCGGCACCGAGGTCAAGATCCCGTACCTGGTGGAGCTGCGCACCTCCGGCCGGCAACCGGTCTACGCGGGCGCCCCCGCCTTCGACATGAAGGAACTCGCCACGCTCTCCGAAGGGACGGGCTGGCTGGGCATGAGCGCCACGGACGCGAAGTGGTTCCACGCCCGGGTGCGGGAGGGTGACCGCGTCGAGATCACGTCGACGGTCACCCCGGACGCGGGGGCGACGGCCACCGCCCCGGCACGGGCGGAGACGACGGCCGGTGCCCCGGAAACCACGGACCGCACCGGGACCCCCGGCACGGCGGGAGGCACGGACGACTGACCTCCCGCCGCACCGACCGCTGCCGTACCAGGAAGGCGCCCACCGTCCGTACGGGCGGGACGACCGGACTCCCCGCACGGCCTCACCCGCATACCTGGACTACGAGAGGGGAATCGCACACACGAACGGCGGTGGGCGAATCGGCCGCGCGAACGGCCCGACGGAGCCCGCCGGACGCTCCCGCACGGCACCATGGGCCGTATGGCCGACAACCGGATCGTGAACACCCACCAGTCCGAGGCGTGGAACGGCTACGAAGGCCGGCACTGGGCCGACCACCAGTCGCGCTACGACGCCCTCAACGACCCCACCAACGCCCCGCTCCTGTCCGCCGCCCGCCTCCGGGACACGGACGGCGTCCTGGACATCGGCTGCGGCAACGGACACCTGACCCGGCTGGCCGCCCGCACCGCGCACCACGCCGTGGGCGTCGACCTGTCGGCCCCCATGCTGGAACGGGCCCGCGCGAGCACCACCGCGGACCACCTCACCAACGTCACCTACCTCCAGGCCGACGCCCAGGTGCACCCGTTCGAACCCGCGTCCTTCGACGTCGCCCTGAGCCGCTTCGGCATCATGTTCTTCGCCGACCCGGTCGCCGCGTTCACGAACATCGGACGCGCCCTGCGCCCGGGCGGACGCCTGGCCTTCGTCTGCCCGCAGTCCATCGACCGCATGGACCAGTCAGTGATCTTCGCGGCGATGGCCGAGCACGTCCCCCTGCCCGACTTCTCCGCGAAGACGGAGACGGGCCCCGCCGCCTTCGCCGACCCGGCACGCACCCGGCACGTCCTGAGCGAGTCCGCCTACGACGCGATCACCGTCACCCCGCTCGAAGTACCGCAGACGTGGGGCACGGACGCGGCCGACGCCGCCGCCTTCCTCTTCGGCTGGGGCCCCATGCGCCACTGGCTGCGCGACGCCACCCCCGAGGCCGTCGCCAGAGCCCGCCAGGCCGCCACCGACGCCTTCCGCCCCTACGAGACGAAGAACGGCGTACGCCTCACAGCCCACCACTGGCTGGTGACAGCGACCTGGCCGGGAGCCCCGGGACCCGCGTGACCCCACCGGGTCGCACTCTTGCAGCTCCGGCCGGCCGCCCTCCCCGCACACGCCTATAGTGGCCCCGGGCAACGACACTGCCGTACGGGGGGACCGAACGCTGTGCGATCAGACGGACCACGACGAACAGGCGTGATCGCCCTGCTCTGCGCCGCCGCCGTACTGCTCCTCGGCGCGTGCGGAACGGAAACGGCCGGCGGGGGAGGAGGAACGCGGCCGTCGGCGGCGACCGAGCCGCTCCCCTGGACCACGGCGCAGCCCTCCGCGGTCACCGGAGCCCGCCTCGGTGACGACCGCCGCACCCTGTTCCTCGAGACACGGGTGCCCAGTGGCCCGCACCCCTGCGTGCGCGACCTCAAGGCAGTGCTCACCGACCCGATGACCCACCTCGCCCGGGTACAGATCACCTTCACCTCCCCGTCCGGGGACAGGTCCTCCGGCTGCACCGAGGAGCGCACGGCCACGGTAAAGGTCACCCTGCCCGAGCCACTGGGCGACCGGGACGTGATCGTCGACCACTACACGCGCTTCACCGCCGACGGCGCCGAGCCGCCCGCGCTGCGGCTGTGCGGAGAGCTGGGCTGCACGCCACCGGCCACCGGCTGCACCACCGCCTCCTACGAGCAGGCGCTGATGGCCGTCGGCGCGCCCGACCACACCTACCGGAACGCGGAGAAGTGCGACGGGAAGTGGCTGGTGCTGGACTTCTCCTGGCGCACGGGACCGGCCTGCGGCGGTTCGGCGGACCCCGCCTGCTCGTCCCGGCTGGGCGACCGCTACTTCTTCCGCGCGAAGAAATCCGGCTGGGATCCGATCTTCCGCACCTCGGCCGGAGGCTGCCAGGACATCCAGCGCAGGGAGCCCGCCTTCCCGACCTCGCTCTGCGCGTCCCTGGAGCCGCTGTCCCCCTCACTGCACCCGAGCCACCCCCCGGCGACGGCCACCCCGTAAGCCGCCCGGTCCCCGGACGTCACCGACACGCGTGACCGGGCTCACCCGCTCTGCAGCGGATGAACCCGGTCACCTCCGGCACCGCCGGGACACCGTCACGAACGGCGGCCGGCCGCCTTGGGCCGCGCCACACCCGCGTCCGGGAACGACTCCGGACCGTCGTCCGGAGCGAAGGACCAGTCGTCCCCGAAGTCCGGGGCGTGGAAAGGCTGTGTCGCCGGAGGCGGCGCTACCGCGGAAGCGGGGCGAGGCGCCCCTTCCAGGGCGGAGAACTGCGAGGTCAGATCGATGAGGGAACTCCCATTCGTTACGGGCCCCGGTGGGACCCGGCGTGCCGTGACCGGGCACAGCGGTACTACAGCTTGGTCATCTTGGAGTACGGGCTGAGAATCCGCCGTTCCTCCGAGCCGAAGTTCACGACGGTGGCGATCCCCTCCTCGACACCGACGATCCGGCCGAGGCCGTACACGTCGTGGGTGACCTGGTCGCCCACGGCGAACTCCTTGGGCGGCAGCGTGACCGGGGCCTTGAAGGGGCTTGTGGGCAAATGGCGCTTGGGTGCAGCAGACTTTGTCATTGCCCCCAGTATGCGCCCGCCGTGTCCGGCTTGCTGCGGTCCTGCGACGCCCGAATCGTCACACTCCCACAACGCCGCCGCCCGACCGATCTTCACGATCCGGCGAGCGCGAGCAGCGCCGGGGGCGCTGACCTGCGGAAAGGCCCGCAGGAACACGAGAAACGGCCCCTTCTGGCGCCATCACCCCGTCCCGGGACGGGAGCGGACCGACAGGACACCGCGCACGAGCGACCCGAGACGGAGCTCGAACAGCCCTCGGGAACCGGCCGGGGCGGACAGAGGAAGCCCGGACCGCCGGCAGGCCCGAGATCCAGGGCCTGCCCGTCTGCCTCCCGGCCCTCTCCACGGGTACCGTCGACGGCCACGGCGAGCAGCCCCGCCCCAGCCCCCGACCGGCAACGGCCGAGGCCTCCGCCACATCTCGGCCGTGCGCCATCAGCCGTCGGTTGCGGGCTGCACCTACCGCGTCACGTCCTGCCCCTCTGGCGAACATCTGCCCTGAATATCCCGTCCGATTCGCGCTCTACGCCCAAACCGCCGGGCTGACGACCCTCACGGTATGGGGGTTTCGCTGATCGGTGGACAGTCCCGTTGCCCGCACTGCGGGCTGCCGCAGGACCGGGCGGTGACGCTCGAGCACGACTGGGTACTGCTGGAGCCGGACATGCGCCCACTGGCCCACACGGTGCCGGCGGAGCATCGCTGGATCGAGCTGTCCGACGGCCGGGTGACGGTCTACGGCGTGTGCCCGCCGGACCAGTTCCAGCGCTGCCGCGTCGAACACCGCCTCGCCTGCCCGGAACAGCCCTTACCGGATCTGTGGCGGTGGCTGACAGCCCTGAGAGAGGAGAACGCCCGGCAAGCGACCCGGCACGACGCCCCAACGCCGCCCTCACCTCCCGAAGCGTGGCCGGACACCGGCTGACGCGCATGCGCGAGGACCCCGCCCCCGACGTCTCCGTCGATCACGGAGGGTTGTGGACACCGTGAAGGCCGGCATGGATTGTCGTACTGTCCGACTAGCCTTCGGTATATGGGGCTTGGCGACATCAGGTACGAGGACGTCATCGCGGCGACCGAGGAGTTCCGCCGTCTGGGTCGGGACGACTTCCTTCGGAAGTACGGCTTCAAGCGAGCCAGGTCGTACGAGCTGGTCCTGGACGGCCTCCGTTACGACTCGAAGGCCATCGCAGGCGTCGCCCACGGGCATGCCACAGGCGAATTCCTCCGCGCGGGAGACTTCAGCGGCGGTGCGGCCACGGTGGCGCGATGCCTGCGTGAGCTCGGCTTCGTGGTGGAGAACGGGGAGACACCCCTCGACCGCGCCGCCCTCCTGGAGCGCCTCCGGAAACTCAAGGTCTCTCGCGGCCCCGGAAGCTCGGACCCCAGCCGTCACCAGCCGTTGAGCCTCCTGTGGGCGATATCCCGCGCAGCCGACGAGCGGCCCCGCATGACCCCGTGGCCACAGTTCCGGGACGAGGTCGGCCCGCTCCTGGTCGAGTTCGGCCTTCCCAACGCGAAGGCCACACCGGAGTATCCGTTCTGGCACCTCCGGGGCAGCGGACTGTGGGAGGTCCAGGGCATACCGGCCGAGTCGGCCGAGCGGATGCCGAAGGTGAGCCTCCTCGACGCGCACCACCCGCAGGCCGGCTTCTCGGAAGAGGCCGCTGCCCTCCTCCGAGACCCGGTCACCCGCCTGGCCACCCTCACCACGATCTGCGAGACGTACCTCCAGGACGTCGACCGCCAGGCCCTCTTCGAGCGCATAGGCCTCGACGGATACACCACGGCCGGCAGCCTGCTGAACCCGTCGGAGGGGGAGAGCGGCGACACCGGCATGGACGACGAGCACGGGCGGGCGACCGGCCCCGCACCACGCCGTGCCGCGACCCGCTCCGTCATCGTCCGCGACGAAGCCCTGGCCAGGAAGGTCAAGGAACTCGAGGGCGACCGGTGCCAGATCTGCGACACGGCACTCCGCTACCTGAACCGCCCGTACAGCGAGGCCGCGCACATAAGAGGCCTGGGCAGACCCCACCACGGCCCCGACGAACTGCACAACCTCCTGTGCCTGTGCGCCAACTGCCACGTCCTCTTCGACGGCCTGGAGATCTACATAGACCCTGACGGCCTGGTCAGGGGAACGAGAGACGACAGAGAACCCCGCCGCCTCCGCCGCGCCCCCGGACATCCGATCGACGAGGCGCACCTCGACTACCACCGCGACCTCTGCACCCTCAACGCCCGTAAGCCCGCCGTCGACTGACTCGGCCTGCGGGCCCTACAGCAGGTGGTCGGCCTTACCGGCTTTGATGTCGGTGATGAGGGTGCGCAGGGCTTCGAGGGAGTCGGTGAGAGGGCTCTCCTCCTGACCGGCAACGGCTATGTACCCGTTACCGTCGGCATCGGTACCGAGACGGAAGCAGGAGCTGCCCTCGGCGCAGAACGGGGCTTCCCAGGTGATGTCGGGCATCGATACTCCTCAGAGTTGGCGTGAGATGTCGCGGACGAAGTCTCTGGACCGCTCTGGCGACAGAGCCAGACTTTCCAACAGATCGAGCTGCGCCCGGTATTTCGCCAACTGGCCTTCGGCATGGAGGAAGGTGGGCCCGTGAGAGCTGTCCACCTGCACCGTATCGAGCTGCGGGACGGGCCCTTCGATGTGGACGACCGTCTGCCCGGCACCAGGGAAGGCACCGTGGGCGAAGGGCAGAACGAGCACGGTGACGTTGTCCCGCTCAGAGACCTCCAGAAGGTATTCCAACTGGGCGCGGGCCACGTCGGTACCGCCGAACTGCATGCGGAGCGCCGCCTCGTGGATGACCACGACGTACGGGACCGCCTTGTCGCCGGTGATCACCTGTTGGCGTTCGGCACGCAGCGCAAGTCGCAGGGCGACCTCGTGCTCGGGCAAGGCGGGAACCGCGGCCCGGAAGATGGCCATCGCCTGTTCCGAGGTCTGGAGCAGGCCGGGTACGTGCACGGTGTTGGCGCCGCGCATGCGCACCGCGTGGCTTTCGGTCTCCGCGATGTCCAGCAAGCCTTGGGGCAGGATGCCTCGGTAGCGTTCCCACCAGCCCGTACTCGTCTGAGCCATCTCGATGAGTGTCTCGATGTACGTCTCATCGGTCACGTCACAGTTGCAGGCCAAGGTACGCAGGCGATCGGCGCTGATGGTCCGGACCCCGGACTCGATGTTGGAGATCTTGCCCCGGTCCACACCCAGCAGGCCCGCCGCGAACTCCGCGGACATTCCTGACGCGGTACGGATGCGCCGTAGCTCACTTCCCAGCCGCTTCTGCCGCTCTGTGGGGGTCGTCCTCGGGGGCATCGGGATTCCTTCCATCCGAGGCAGGGGTCGTTCGGCGGCGCTCGGAGGCCGCCCTACCTCTCAGTGGTGAATTCTCTTGAGTGCGTGGGAAATTTACCACCGACTGCTCTACTGTCGGTATCGCGCAAGCTACATACAGCAATGCCGGAAGCGCACCGCGCGAGCATGCCCGCCTGCCCTGGGACGGGTGTGCCCGCGATCAGGGCGGTAGGCCACCGGCGAGCCCCGAACCCCCTACAAAGCACTGGAGTTCGTCATGCCCGAAATCCCCCTGGTACCCGTCCACTGGCACTTCCCCGCCCACCCCGCCTCCGTACGGAGGGCCCGCCACGCCGTCACCGAATCGCTGCCGCACGTCTTCCGCCCGCACCTGGGCGACGACCTGAGCCTGCTGACCTCCGAACTGGTCACCAACGCCATCCGCCACGGAGCCTCCCGGGAGGACGAGGACCTCATCGAACTCGTACTGTGGCCGGCCGACGGCCACTACTGGCTCGCCGTCTCCGACCCCGGCACCGGCAAGCCCGTCCTGACTCACCCGGACGCCGCCTCCGAAAACGGCCGGGGCCTGCTCCTCGTCGACAGTCTCGCCACCGCCTGGACCGTCCGCCCCCGCCCCACACGCGGAACCTCCGTGGTCGCGGGCCTCTCTTTCCGCCAAGGCGATTGACCCATCGAAGCGGTCGACCAGGCCGGTCGGATAACACGGCCATGCCCGCGCTGTCCGACCGGCCGGCCCAACTTGACGAAGCCGGAGTCACCGAGCATGACCACCGACCAGGTCCGCCACCGCGAGTGCGCTACATGCTCACCGTTGGACATGGGATTCCTCGCACTGGACTCCGCATGCGTGCTGTCCCTTGCCAACCTCAAGGTTAGGATTCCAGTCTTATCGATCAAGGGGGCGCCCCGTGGACCGCATCGAAAGGCCCGAACTCTTGCCGGACTGCGACGTTCCGGCTCGGCATCGAGGGCCCGACGATTTCGTCGAAACCTGCCTTGTTCGCCTTACGGACGAGACCCTTGCCGACAGTTGGCGCACCAACAGCCTCACCGCCTGCGAGGTTAGAGGCGGCGCCGCCCACGCCGCAGCTGGGTTCGTGGTACAGGCTCCGGGCCCTTGGCACCAAGACCTGCAGCGCATTCTCCGCGCGTCAGGAGCCAACGTTGATCTCCCCCGATACACGCCGGGCGAGTACACACTTGGCCTTTGTTACGTAGCCGGCACCAAGAAACTGCCACGGGGCCTACGGCATCGTGCAGCTGACAGATTGGTCTCCCGCTTCCGTGACGATGCGGGATACGCGGAAGCTCGGCACCTGCTGCCCAAGAACGAATGGGATTGGCTGACGGACGCTGTACGAGAAGGATGGGCAGTGTGGACGGCGCAACTGTTCGCGGATGACGAAACGGCCCCACTGAAGACGCGTATGAGGGTGGGAAGGGCTCTTGCCGAGTACGAGCACCCGACCGGTTACGTGCCCGAAGTCGTGACAAAACTCGTTGCGCATCCGGGTGCTGCGAGTGCCGACCGCCTTGCTGTCGCGATAGCCGTGGCCCACCGCGACCCCAAGGCGGGGGCAGGTCCGCTATGCAGCATCGCATCGGATCCCTTGGTTCAGGTCAGGCACCGGGCACAAGCCATCAAAATGCTGGAGCAGATCGACTTGACCAGGGCCCAGGAGATGCGGGCACTCCAAACCCGCCTTCCCTCGAGCCGAAAAGCTCGTGAGCAGCAGCGTGAAGCAGTTGAATGCGCGAAGCGCGAGGAAGCGGCCCGACGAGAACGCGAGACGCCTGAGGCCGTAGCTGGGCGGCTTGATGCCAAGATCGAAGAAATTCTGAACAGCTTGCGTATCCGGGACGCAGATGATGGCCTCGGCGGTCGTTTTGACGATCACCTTGCCGAGGCCGACTCGCAAGGTGTGGCCCAGGACATCGCCGAAATTTTTGACGCGGTCTGCGATGAAGACATCGACGCCTCCATTCGTCTCTTGGCAACCCTGACTCGCATCAGGTACGGAGATGAGGTCGAAGCGGCCCTGGGCGAATTCGTGTCCGATTATCCGGACGCAGACGTCGTTCCACGACTTACTCAAGAAGGACTGGAGACGTACGCGAAGGAGCGGGCAGAGCGTTTGTGGATTATCTGGAGGGAAGTTGTTGAAGAGAACGGCTGGGATGACGACCAGATCGGTGAAGTGGAGCGTAAGGATGAAGAGATCACCTGGGAAGTTCGCGACCTGATCCTTCGGAAGGCCGGCGATCACCTTCGAGCTCTCGAACACAACTTGACGTGGGAGACCTGGCCAGCCCTCCTGGACGCTGCAGCAGAGAGAAAGTTTGCAGCTGCCTTGGGACACCTGGCAACGGCCCGACTTCTTGCTGAGGAAGCCGAGAGTGCGGAGATCTTGTGGAAGGACGCGATGACGAGGAGTTATTACTTCGATCCGCTGTCAATGTCCTGGCCGCGCGACTTCTGGCTGGTGCTGGAGGAGTGGCGGCACGGCGCGACCGGACGGTGAATTGTGAAGGATCAGGAGTCGTTCCATGTCCGATGAGATCAGGCTACGCCCGGTGACCGGCGAGGATCTCGATCTGTTCGAGCGTGAGTTCAGTGGGCCGGAGGGGACCGGCCCGTACCAGTGGTTCGGCTTCACGTCGCCGGCCGACTTGCGTCGGCGGTTCGCGGAGACCGGCCTGCTCGGCCCCGATGGCGGTGTGCTCTCCGTCGCGGAGGCGGGCAGGACGGTGGGACGGGTCGAGTGGTTCGCCAGTACCTGGGGGCGGCCCGCCACTTCTACCTGCTGGAGTCTGGCGATCGGTCTGATGCCCGCCGCGCGGGGCCGTGGCATAGGCACTCAGGCGCAGCGCCTGCTGGCCGAGTACCTCTTCGATCACACCAGGGTCGAACGGCTTCAAGCCTGGACGGACTGTGCCAACCTCGCCGAGCAGCGCGCGTTGGAGAAGGCGGGCTTCGTCAGGGAGGGCGTGCTGCGCTCCGCGCAGTGGCGCGGCGGCCGGTGGCACGACCAGGTGATCTTCTCCATGCTCCGCGCGGAGCGGCCCGGCGGCGAACCAGGACGGTGATCGTCCCGGCCCCTTCCGGCCCACCCGGACGCGGCCTCCGAAAACGGCCGGGGCCCGCTCCTCGTCGACTGCCTCGCCGTAGCCAGGTACGAGTGATCGACTGATGCGACCCCCGGTCGGCCCCGGCCGGGAGCTTGATCGTTTGAACGTGTACTGTCGCGGTGTGACTGACGACTCTCAGAAGGTCCCGCTCGGGGAACACATCAAGGGTGCCGGGGTCCTTGCAGGCTTTGTCGTCTGGGCACTCACGGTGGGTGTGGCGGGGCTGGTCATCCTCGGCTTCCTCTTGCTCATCCTCTTCATCGTCGGTTTCGTCCTGTACGCGGCTTGGCAGGCGTCAGCGACGTTGGGCCTGATCCTTACGCTGCCCGTTCTGTACGTGGTTCTCGTGACCGCTACGGGCCAGAAATTCTGATCTTCGCGTTTGCGGGGCCTGCCCAGGGCGGATCCCTCAAGATCCTGTCCGCGGATAGCCCACAGGCCGCGTCATAGGGCTGCTCGGAGCGGCACACGGCTGCACATGCACGAAGACCCCGGCATCAGCGTTTCCGCTGGTGACGGGGTCTTTAGGCACTTCCTGCGAAGTGCCCCCGGCAGGATTCGAACCTGCGCACACGGCTCCGGAGGCCGTTGCTCTATCCCCTGAGCTACGGGGGCGTGTCCGTCGCGGTGATCGCGGCGACGGGTAGAACATTACCAGCTCTCCGGGGGTGGTCATGAACCCGTTTTCGCAGCAGGCGGCGGGAGGCCGGGGTCGGTTCGGAGTGCGGGGGGTCGCCCGTGCGGAGTGGAAGTGGGGAAACGCCGGACGCGGTGGCCGGGAGCGACCTACTCTCGAGTTGTGCCAGGCGCATCGGGCCGGGTCCTTGTTGTGGACGACAACAAGGTCATCCGGCAGTTGATCAGGGTCAACCTCGAGCTGGAGGGCATCGAGGTCGTGACCGCGGCCGATGGTGCCGAGTGTCTGGAAGTCGTCCATCAGGTGCGGCCCGACCTCGTCACCCTCGACGTCGTCATGCCGCGGCTCGACGGGCTCCGGACGGCGGCCCGGCTGCGCAAGGATCCCCGGACCAGTCATCTCCCGCTCGTCATCGTCAGTGCCTGCACCCAGTACGAGACCGAGAGCGGGCTCGACGTGGGAGTGGACGCCTTCCTCGCCAAGCCCTTCGAGCCCGGGGAGCTCGTGCGGCTCGTGCAGCGGCTGATCCACGGTCCCCTCGGGCGGGTCCGTGGGCCCGGGGACGCAGAGCCGGCCGCGGGGCACGCCGGCGGGTGAGACCGGTGGCCGTCCACATCCCGGAATCGCGGCCCAACTCATTCGTCTGCCCACCCCCCTCCTCCCCTACGCTTGTCCCGTGACCCCCGTCGAGCTCTCCCGCACCGTGCTGCACGCGGTGCGCCGTGCCGTCGACGAGGGGGAGCTGAGGGTGGCGTTGCCGGAGAAGGTGCTCGTCGCGCCTCCCCGGCCCGGAGGGTGCGGGGACTACGCGACCAATGTCGCCCTCCAGCTCGCGCGGCCGGCCGGACAGCCGCCCCAGCGGGTCGCCGAGATCCTCCGGCCCCGTCTTCTGCGCGCCCCCGGCATCGGGGACGTCGTCGTCACCGGGCCCGGGTTCCTCAACATCAGCCTCGCCGACGCGGAAGGGGCGGAAGGGGCCGCCGGACTCGTCCGCGAGATCCTGCGGTGCGGTTCCCGGTACGGGCACGGCGACGCCCTGAGCGGTCGCACCGTCCGGCTCCGTGCGGCCTCCGAGGTGCGGGCCGTCGTCCACGTCGAGGCGCTCGGCCGGATCCTCCGGTCCCAGGGCGCCGTCGTCCACCTCGACGACGATCACGGCACCGTCGTCCGGCCCGTCCCCGCGCCCGCCGACCCCTTCCGCCTCGGCCCCGACGCCGCCCGCTGGGCCCTGCTGCACCCCGCTCCGCACGACCGGCCCCGGATCGGCGACGAGCATCTGGTGCAGCGGGAGGGCAATCCGCTGTTCCGGGTCCGGTACGCCCATGCCCGCACCCGGGCGCTGCTCCGTAACGCCGCCGACCTCGGGTTCGGTCCCGAGCCCGGTCCCGTGGCGGAGGGCCGGGCGTTGGTCCAGGTCCTCGCCGACCACCCCCGTGTCCTCGTCGCCGCCGCCACCCACCGCGCGCCCGACCGGCTCGCCCGGCAGCTCGTCGCCGTCGCCGATGCCGTGCTGCCGCTGCTGCCCGCCGTCCTGCCCCTCGGCGACGAGAAACCCTCGGCCGCCCACCGCGCCCGGCTCGCGCTCGCCGACGCCGCCGGGACGGTGCTGGCCGGCGGCCTGTCCCTGCTCGGCATCGACGCACCCGACCATCTCTGAAGAGAGCACGCGAACAATGAGCCGTTCCGCCCACCCCGCCGGGCCCCGTCACGCCGACGTCCTCCCCGAGGGGCACTACTCCGCACCGCCCACCGACCTCAACGCCCTCGACTCCAAGGTGTGGGCCGAGACCGTCACCCGTGACACCGACGGTGTGCTCACCGTCGGCGGGATCGACGTCAAGCGGCTCGCCGAGGAGTACGGCACCCCCGCCTACGTCCTCGACGAGGACGACTTCCGGAGCCGGGCGCGGGCCTGGCGCACCGCCTTCGGCAGCGACGCCGACGTGTTCTACGCCGGCAAGGCGTTCCTCTCCCGGGCCGTCGTGCGGTGGCTGGACGAGGAAGGGCTGAACCTCGACGTCTGCTCCGGGGGCGAACTCGCCACCGCGCTCTCCGCCGGGATGCCCGCCGAGCGCATCGCCTTCCACGGCAACAACAAGTCCACCGGTGAGATCCGGCGGGCCGTCGAGGCCGGGGTCGGGCGGATCGTGCTCGACTCGTTCCAGGAGATCGTCCGGGTCGCGCACATCGCGCGGGAGCTCGGCGCGCGGCAGCGGGTGCAGATCCGTATCACCGTGGGCGTCGAGGCGCACACCCACGAGTTCATCGCCACCGCCCACGAGGACCAGAAGTTCGGCATCCCGCTGGCCGGCGGGCAGGCCGCGGAGGCCGTGCGGCGGGCGCTGCAGCTCGACGGGCTCGAGCTCATCGGGATCCACTCCCACATCGGGTCGCAGATCTTCGACATGTCCGGGTTCGAGGTGGCCGCGCACCGGGTGGTGGGGCTGCTCAAGGACATCCGGGACGAGCACGGGGTCGAGCTGCCCGAGATCGACCTCGGGGGCGGGCTCGGGATCGCGTACACCAGTGACGACGACCCGCGCGAGCCGCACGAGATCGCCAAGGCGCTGACCGAGATCGTCACCCGGGAGTGCGAGGCCGCGCGGCTGACGACCCCCCGGATCTCCGTCGAGCCGGGGCGGGCCATCGTCGGGCCCACCGCCTTCACGCTCTACGAGGTCGGCACCGTCAAGCCGCTCGACGGGCTGCGGACCTACGTCTCCGTGGACGGCGGGATGTCGGACAACATCCGGACCGCGCTGTACGACGCCGAGTACAGCGTCGCCCTCGCCTCCCGTGTCTCCGACGCCGAGCCGATGCTGTGCCGGGTCGTCGGCAAGCACTGCGAGAGCGGGGACATCGTGGTGAAGGACGCCTTCCTGCCGGGGGACCTGGCACCCGGTGACCTCATCGCCGTCCCCGCGACCGGGGCGTACTGCCGGTCGATGGCCAGCAACTACAACCATGTGCTGCGTCCGCCCGTCGTCGCCGTCAAGGACGGCGAGGCGCGCGTGATCGTGCGGCGGGAGACGGAGGAGGACCTCCTCCGGCTCGACGTCGGATGAGCGGCGACGGCAGGAACACCGACCGGGAGGCGGAAGATCTTCCGCCTCCCCGGTCGTGAAAATGAAATAGATGTCTCACGATCCGGACATAACGCAGAAAGTTCCGTCCGGTGAGTGAGACTGGTGCAACCGAGACGGTAATCAGGAAACGAGGTCGGATGATGCGTACGCGTCCGCTGAAGGTGGCGCTGCTGGGCTGTGGAGTGGTCGGCTCAGAGGTGGCGCGCATCATGACGACGCACGCCGACGACCTCGCCGCCCGGATCGGGGCCCCGGTGGAGCTCGCGGGCGTGGCCGTACGGCGGCCCGACAAGGTGCGCGAGGGGATCGACCCCGCCCTGGTCACCACCGACGCCACCGCGCTCGTCAAACGCGGCGACCTCGACATCGTCGTGGAGGTCATCGGCGGCATCGAGCCCGCCCGCACGCTCATCACCACCGCCTTCGAGCACGGCGCCTCCGTCGTCTCCGCGAACAAGGCCCTCCTCGCCCAGGACGGCGCCGCGCTGCACGCCGCCGCCGAGGAGCACGGCAAGGACCTCTACTACGAGGCCGCCGTCGCCGGCGCCATCCCGCTGATCCGGCCGCTGCGCGAGTCCCTCGCCGGTGACAAGGTCAACCGGGTGCTCGGCATCGTCAACGGCACCACCAACTTCATCCTCGACAAGATGGACTCCACGGGCGCCGGCTACCAGGAGGCGCTCGACGAGGCCACCGCGCTCGGGTACGCCGAGGCCGACCCCACCGCCGACGTCGAGGGGTTCGACGCCGCCGCCAAGGCCGCCATCCTCGCCGGGATCGCCTTCCACACGCGGGTGCGGCTCGACGACGTCCACCGCGAGGGCATGACCGAGGTCACCGCCGGCGACTTCGCCTCCGCCCGGGAGATGGGCTGCACCATCAAGCTGCTCGCCATCTGCGAGCGGGCCGAGGACGGGGCGTCGGTCACCGCGCGGGTGCATCCGGCGATGATTCCGCTCACCCACCCGCTGGCCTCCGTGCGCGGCGCGTACAACGCCGTGTTCGTCGAGTCGGACGCCTCCGGGCAACTGATGTTCTACGGGCCCGGCGCCGGTGGCGCGCCGACCGCCTCCGCCGTGCTCGGTGACCTCGTCGCCGTGGGGCGGAACCGGATCGGCGGGACGACCGGACCCGGTGAGTCCGCGTACGCCGCGCTGCCCGTCTCGCCGATGGGCGAGGTCGTCACGCGGTACCACATCAGTCTCGACGTGGCCGACAAACCGGGCGTTCTCGCCCAGGTCGCGACCGTGTTCGCCGAACACGGCGTCTCGATCGATACGGTTCGCCAGTCGGGCAAGGACGGTGAGGCCTCCCTCGTCGTCGTCACCCACCGTGCGTCCGACGCGGCCCTCGGCGGGACCGTCGAGGCGTTGCGCAAGCTCGACACCGTGCGCGGTGTCGCCAGCATCATGCGGGTTGAAGGAGAGTAACCAGCAATGACCCACCAGTGGCGCGGAATCATCGAGGAGTACCGGGACCGGCTGCCGGTATCCGACACCACGCCGGTCGTGACGCTCCGCGAGGGCGGCACGCCGCTCGTGCCCGCGCAGGTGCTCTCCGAGCGCACGGGCTGCGAGGTGCACCTCAAGGTCGAGGGCGCGAACCCGACCGGGTCCTTCAAGGACCGCGGCATGACCATGGCCATCTCCAAGGCCAAGGAGGAGGGCGCCCAGGCCGTCATCTGCGCCTCCACCGGCAACACCTCCGCCTCCGCCGCCGCGTACGGGGTGCGGGCCGGGATGGTGTCCGCCGTCCTCGTGCCGCAGGGCAAGATCGCGCTCGGCAAGATGGGGCAGGCGCTGGTCCACGGGGCGAAGATCCTCCAGGTCGACGGCAACTTCGACGACTGCCTCACGCTGGCCCGCGCGCTGAGCGACAACTACCCGGTGGCGCTGGTCAATTCGGTCAATCCGGTACGGATAGAAGGCCAGAAGACGGCCGCCTTCGAGATCGTGGACATGCTGGGCGACGCCCCCGACATCCACGTCCTGCCGGTGGGCAACGCGGGCAACATCACCGCGTACTGGAAGGGGTACAAGGAGTACGCCGCCGACGGTGTCAGCACGCGGACGCCGCGCATGTGGGGCTTCCAGGCCTCCGGCAGCGCGCCGATCGTGCGCGGCGAGGTCGTCAAGGACCCGTCGACCATCGCCACCGCCATCCGCATCGGCAACCCCGCCTCCTGGGACTTCGCGCTCGCCGCGCGGGACGAGTCGGGCGGCGCCATCGACGAGGTGACGGACCGTGAGATCCTGCGCGCCTACCGGCTGTTGGCCTCGCAGGAGGGCGTCTTCGTCGAGCCCGCGTCCGCCGCGTCGGTCGCCGGTCTGCTGAAGGCCGCCGAGCAGGGCAAGGTCGACCCGGGGCAGAGGATCGTGTGCACCGTCACCGGCAACGGTCTGAAGGACCCGGACTGGGCCGTCGCCGGCGCCCCGCAGCCGGTCACCGTCCCCGTGGACGCCGCGACCGCCGCCCAGCGGCTCGGCCTCGTCCAGTAGCCGCGGGACCATACGCGACGTCGTCCGCAAAACGGGCGTAAGAGCGCGTCCACCTGGGGAATTTCCCTAGAGGGGGTGCACGGGGGGCTTGCGACACGCATCGTGCGCCTCCTGTGCGCCCTATGTCGCCACTGAACCTTCCTTCGATAGGCTGTACCGAACCCGCCCGCCGCATATGCCGCGGTATCGCGGCGTCTCCGTGGTCCGGAAAGCGGCCCGGAGCGACCGGAGAGCGGCCGGCCACCCCGGTCGGCGGCGATCCCGGGAGTCGGCCCCCAGGGGTTGACCCCAGGGGGTTTCGTACACCCTCGAATGTCCATCGAATGCCCTCGAACGTTCATCGAATGTCATTCGACAGTCACGCAGCTCAAGGAGAGTCTTCGAGCGATGGCCGGTCCCGCGTTCCGCGCCGCCGCCGTCCGGGTGCGCGTCCCCGCCACCAGCGCCAACCTCGGCCCGGGCTTCGACGCCCTCGGCCTCGCGCTGGGTCTCTACGACGACGTGGTCGTCCGGGTGGCCGACTCCGGACTGCACATCGACATCGCCGGTGAGGGCGGCGAGACCCTCCCGCGCGACGAGCGCCACCTGCTCGTACGCTCCCTGCGCACCGCCTTCGACCTGCTCGGCGGACAGCCCCGCGGCCTGGAGATCGTCTGCGCCAACCGCATCCCGCACGGCCGGGGCCTGGGCTCCTCCTCCGCCGCCATCTGCGCCGGCATCGTCGCCGCCCGCGCCGTGACCATAGGCGCCGAGGCCAGGCTCGACGACACCGCGCTCCTCGAACTCGCCACCGAGATCGAGGGCCACCCCGACAACGTCGCGGCCTGCCTGCTGGGCGGTTTCACCCTCTCCTGGATGGAGCGCGGCGCGGCCCGCGCGATCAGGATGGAGCCCGCCGATTCCATCGTTCCGGTGGTTTTCGTGCCCGGGAAGCCGGTTCTCACCGAGACCGCGCGCGGACTGCTCCCGCGCACCGTGCCGCACGTCGACGCCGCCACCAACGCGGGCCGTGCCGCCCTGCTCGTCGAGGCCCTCACCCGGCGCCCCGAGCTGCTGCTGCCCGCCACCGAGGACCGACTGCACCAGGAGTACCGCGCCCCGGCCATGCCCGAGAGCGCCGCCCTGGTGGAGCGGCTGCGGGGGGACGGGATCCCCGCGGTGATCTCCGGCGCCGGACCCACGGTCATGGCGCTGGCGGACGCGGAAACGGCCGACAAGGTCGAAGCGCTGGCCGGCGACGACTGGGCCGCCAACCGGCTCGGCCTCGACGTGCGGGGCGCGAGCGTGCTTCCGCTCGCCACCTGACACACGGTTGCCGGATTTGGAGAGGGGGAATGTTTGTTGGATCCGGTAGTGTTAACCTCAAGTCTGCACCCGACCCCACCATGGCGAGGTGCCTCGTGTCCCCGTCCGGGACAGACATTCTTCCGGGAGCCCCCCAAGCCGCACTGTGTTCTCTGCTACGTACGCGGGCAGTACGTCGTACGCGAACGCTGAACGGCCCGCGGGGCGGGCTTCGGAACCGGTGCGACCACGCCACGTGACACTGGGTGCCACGGCTCGGGGAAGCGCCATCACCAGATATCTCTTCCGCCGCTCAGGCGGACAACCGCCCCGGCACGGTTCACACAGCAAGGACCGATGCCGGACAGCACAACCGGTCGCCGAGCCAGACAGGCCGACGTCCGCTCCAGGGAAGGACCCTTCGTGAGCGACACCACCGATCTGATGGGCGCACGTGTCGAGGAGACCGCTGCCGCGCCCGCCACGGACGCTTCCGCGCCTGCCACCGGTGCCGGCTCCCGGCGGCGCCGCGGTACCGGCCTCGAGGGCATGGTGCTGGCCGAGCTGCAGCAGGTCGCATCAGGCCTCGGAATCAGGGGCACCGCGCGGATGCGCAAGAGCCAGCTGATCGAGGTCATCAAGGAGGCGCAGGCCGCCGGAGGCGCCGCCCCGGCCAAGGCCGAGTCCGCCGCCGAGACCAAGCCCAAGCGCCGCGCCACCTCCCGGACCCGTACGGGTGAGGCCGCCGAGAAGAAGGCCGACGCCCAGGCCGAGCAGGCCCCCGCCGAGAAGGCCGCGGCCCAGCAGCAGATCGAGATCCCGGGCCAGCCCTCCCCGAAGGCCTCCGAGCAGGCCGAGGAGGCCGCTCCCGTCGAGCGCCGCCGCCGTCGCGCCACCGCCGAGGCGGGCGCCCCGGCCGCCGCCGCGACCGAGACGGTCACCGCCGAGGCGAAGGCCGAGCCCAAGGCCGAGACCCCGGCCCAGCAGCAGTCGCAGCAGCAGGGCGACGCCAAGGGCGACCACGACGGCGGCGAGGGCCGCCGCCGCGACCGCCGTGAGCGCGGCCGCGACCGTGACCGCGGTGAGCGCGGCGACCGCGGAGACCGCGGTGAGCGGGGCGACCGCGGGGACCGTCGCGGCAAGGGCGACGACCAGCAGGGCCAGGGCCGTCAGCAGAACCAGCAGGGCGGCGGCCGGCAGGACCGCCAGCAGCACGACGACGACGACTTCGAGGGCGGCCGTCGTGGCCGTCGCGGACGCTACCGCGACCGCCGTGGCCGTCGCGGCCGCGACGACATGGCCTCCGAGCCGCAGCTCGCCGAGGACGACGTCCTGATCCCGGTCGCGGGCATCCTGGACATCCTCGACAACTACGCGTTCATCCGGACCTCCGGCTACCTGCCCGGCCCGAACGACGTGTACGTCTCCCTCGCCCAGGTCCGCAAGAACGGCCTGCGCAAGGGCGACCACGTCACCGGCGCCGTGCGCCAGCCCAAGGAGGGCGAGCGCCGCGAGAAGTTCAACGCGCTGGTCCGCCTGGACTCCGTCAACGGCATGGCGCCCGAACACGGCCGCGGCCGCCCGGAGTTCAACAAGCTCACCCCGCTCTACCCGCAGGACCGCCTCCGCCTGGAGACGGACCCGGGCGTGCTCACCACGCGGATCATCGACCTCGTGTCGCCGATCGGCAAGGGCCAGCGCGGTCTGATCGTGGCCCCGCCGAAGACCGGCAAGACCATGATCATGCAGGCGATCGCCAACGCGATCACCCACAACAACCCCGAGTGCCACCTGATGGTCGTCCTCGTCGACGAGCGTCCGGAAGAGGTCACCGACATGCAGCGGTCGGTGAAGGGCGAGGTCATCTCCTCGACCTTCGACCGCCCGGCCGAGGACCACACCACGGTCGCCGAGCTCGCCATCGAGCGCGCCAAGCGCCTGGTGGAGCTGGGCCACGACGTCGTCGTACTGCTCGACTCGATCACCCGTCTGGGCCGTGCGTACAACCTCGCCGCCCCGGCCTCCGGCCGCATCCTGTCCGGTGGTGTCGACTCGACCGCCCTGTACCCGCCGAAGCGCTTCTTCGGTGCGGCCCGCAACATCGAGGACGGCGGCTCGCTGACCATCCTCGCCACCGCCCTGGTGGACACCGGGTCCCGCATGGACGAGGTGATCTTCGAGGAGTTCAAGGGCACCGGCAACATGGAGCTCAAGCTCGACCGGAAGCTCGCCGACAAGCGCATCTTCCCCGCGGTGGACGTCGACGCGTCCGGTACCCGCAAGGAGGAGATCCTGCTCGGCAACGAGGAACTGGCCGTCGTCTGGAAGCTGCGCCGGGTGCTGCACGCGCTCGACCAGCAGCAGGCGATCGAGCTGCTCCTCGACAAGATGAAGCAGACCAAGTCGAACGCCGAGTTCCTGATGCAGATCCAGAAGACGACGCCGGGCAACGGCGACTGACGTCACGCTGTCCGCCGGAAGGGCCGCTCCCGCGAGGGGGGCGGCCCTTCCGCGTGTCATCTGCTCCTGCGTTTTCCTGTCCGCCCCGACGGCGGGACGATGGAGGCCGTACGGCGGTGACGGCCCGGGGCCGGCACCGGGTGCGGGGGTGACCGACCGAGGACGAGCCGAGGAGCACATGCCCGCCGAGAGCACACCGGGCCACCGGGACGAGGGGCGCCGGAGCAAGGGCCACCGGGGCCTGAGGGCCGCGGCCTGGGCCGCCGCCGGCATCGTCGCCCTCGGCGGCGCCGGCGCCGGATACGTGTACCTCAAGCTCGACGGCAACATCGAGAGCCTCGACATCGACCGGATCCTCGGCGACGACCGGCCCGAGGAGGCCGGCAACGGCTCCGAGAACATTCTCGTCCTCGGCTCCGACACCCGCTCCGGCGGCAACGAGGAGCTCGGCGGCGGCCCCGACGGCACGAGCGCCCGCTCCGACACCGTGATGATCGTCCACGTCCACGAGGGCCGCACGAGGGCGAGCGTGGTCTCCGTCCCGCGCGACACCCTCGTCGACCGCCCCGAGTGCACCGGCACCGACGGCGCCACCCACCCCGCCGCGCACGCCGTGATGTTCAACTCCGCCTACACCACGGGCGGGGCGGCCTGCGCGGTGAAGACCGTCGAGTCGGTCACCGGCCTGCGCATGGACCACTACCTGGAGATCGACTTCACCGGCTTCCAGAAGCTCGTCGACGCACTCGGCGGCGTCGAGGTCACCACCGGCGAGAACATCGAGGACCCGGACAGCCACCTCCACCTGAAGGCCGGCACCCACCGGCTCGACGGCGCACAGGCCCTCGGCCTGGTCCGCACCCGGCACGGCGTCGGCGACGGCTCCGACCTCGGCCGCATCCGGCTCCAGCAGGCCTTCCTCAAGGCCCTGGTACGGCAGGCCGGGCAGGTCGGCGTCCTCACCGGCCCCAAGAAGCTCTACGACCTCGCCGACACCGCCACCAAGGCCGTCACCACCGACTCCGCCCTCGGCTCGGTCAACGCCCTGATGTCCTTCGCCTCCGGCCTGAAGAACATCACCCCCGCCGGCCTGCACATGATCACCCTGCCGGTGACCTACGACCCGGCGAACGCCAACCGGGTCCTGATCAAGAAAGCCGAGGCCCAGCAGGTCTGGAACGCCTTGAGGAACGACAAGCCGATCCCCAAGAGCGCCACCGAGAACACGGTCAGGGATGAAGCGAGGGGCGTCGTGAGCGCCCCTTAAGGGGCGCGGGGCTGTATCGATGTGCGGCTCCGCCGCGTGGGCGCGACAAGCCCCCACCGGCCCGCAGGGAATACACAACGCGAACCCCCGGTTTTGGGTGATGGCGCCAGTCCTGGCAGACTGGTAAACCGGCCCCGGTTCACGCTCCCGCACCCCGCGGATGCGACCCGGTGCCCTCCCGAACCTAGGAGACACCTTGAAGCGCGACATCCACCCCGAGTACGTCGAGACGCAGGTCAGCTGCACCTGCGGCGCGTCGTTCACCACCCGCAGCACCATCGAGAGCGGCACCATCCGCGCCGAGGTCTGCTCCGAGTGCCACCCGTTCTACACGGGCAAGCAGAAGATCCTCGACACCGGTGGCCGTGTGGCCCGCTTCGAGGCCCGCTTCGGCAAGGCCGCCGGCTCCAAGAAGTAGCGAGCCCCATACCGCCGGTCCACGGCCGTGCCCCCGTCCGGGGGCAGGCCGGGACCGGCGTTTTTGGTCGCCCGCCCCTTCCCCCACGTAATCGCAGGAGCCCAAGATGTTCGAGGCCGTCGAGGAACTCGTCGCCGAGCACGCCGACCTGGAGAAGAAGCTCGCCGACCCGTCGGTCCACGCCGACCAGGCCAACGCGCGCAAGCTGAACAAGCGCTACGCCGAGCTCACCCCGATCGTCGCCACGTACCGCTCCTGGAAGCAGACGGGCGACGACATCGAGACCGCGCGCGAACTGGCCGCCGACGACCCCGACTTCGCCGCCGAGGTCAAGGACCTGGAGAAGCAGCGCGAGGAGCTCACCGAGAAGCTCCGCCTCCTCCTGGTCCCGCGTGACCCCAACGACGACAAGGACGTCATCCTCGAGATCAAGGCGGGCGCCGGCGGCGACGAGTCCGCCCTGTTCGCCGGCGACCTGCTGCGCATGTACCTGCGGTACGCCGAGCGCGTCGGCTGGAAGACCGAGATCATCGACGCCACCGAGTCCGAGCTGGGCGGTTACAAGGACGTCCAGGTGGCCGTGAAGGCCCGCGGGCAGACCGAGCCCGGCCAGGGCGTGTGGGCCCGGCTGAAGTACGAGGGCGGCGTGCACCGCGTGCAGCGCGTGCCGGCCACCGAGTCGCAGGGCCGCATCCACACCTCCGCCGCCGGTGTCCTGGTGACCCCCGAGGCGGAGGAGGTCGACGTCGAGATCAACCCGAACGACCTGCGCATCGACGTCTACCGGTCCTCCGGACCCGGCGGGCAGTCCGTCAACACCACCGACTCCGCCGTGCGCATCACGCACCTGCCGACCGGGGTCGTCGCCTCCTGCCAGAACGAGAAGAGCCAGCTCCAGAACAAGGAGCAGGCGATGCGTATCCTGCGCTCCAGGCTGCTCGCGGCGGCGCAGGAGGAGGCGGAGCGGGAGGCGGCCGACGCCCGCCGCAGCCAGGTCCGCACCGTCGACCGCTCCGAGAAGATCCGCACGTACAACTTCCCGGAGAACCGCATCTCCGACCACCGCGTCGGCTTCAAGGCGTACAACCTCGACCAGGTCCTGGACGGGGAGCTCGCCGCGGTGATCCAGGCCTGTGTCGACGCGGACTCCGCCGCCAAGCTCGCCGCCGCGTAAACCCCGTAGACAGCCCGGAGGACCGTCGTGAACCTGCTGCTCGCCGAGGTGGCCCAGGCCACCCAGCGGCTCGCCGACGCCGGCGTGCCCTCGCCGCGCACCGACGCGGAGGAGCTCGCCGCGTTCGTGCACGGCGTCAAGCGCGGCGAGCTGCACACCGTGAAGGACTCCGACTTCGACGCCCGGTACTGGGAGGTCATCGCCCGCCGCGAGGCCCGCGAGCCGCTCCAGCACATCACCGGGCGGGCGTACTTCCGCTACCTGGAGCTCCAGGTCGGCCCCGGGGTGTTCGTGCCGCGGCCCGAGACCGAGTCGGTGGTCGGCTGGGCGATAGACGCCGTCCGCGCGATGGACGTCGTCGAGCCCTGCATCGTCGACCTGTGCACCGGCTCGGGCGCCATCGCGCTGGCGCTCGCGCAGGAGGTGCCGCGCTCGCGCGTGTACGCCGTGGAGCTGTCCGAGGACGCCCTCCAGTGGACCCGCAAGAACATGGAGGGGTCGCGGGTCGAGCTGCGCCAGGGAAACGCCCTGACGGCCTTCCGGGACCTCGACGGCCAGGTCGACCTGGTCGTCTCCAACCCTCCGTACATCCCGCTCACCGAGTGGGAGTACGTCGCCCCGGAGGCCCGCGACTACGACCCCGACCTCGCGCTGTTCTCCGGTGAGGACGGCCTCGACCTGATCCGCGGCCTGGAGCGCACCGCGCACCGGCTGCTGCGCCCCGGCGGGGTGGTCGTCGTCGAGCACGCCGACACCCAGGGCGGACAGGTCCCGTGGATCTTCGCCGAGGAGCGCGGGTGGGCCGACGCGGCCGACCACCCCGACCTGAACAACCGCCCCCGGTTCGCCACCGCCCGCAAGGCGCTGCCGTGAGCACCCCGCATACTTCATTCCCCCAGCAGCACCCGTACGAGGAGGCCCGCTAGATGGCTCGCCGATACGACACCAACGACGCGACCGACCGCACGACCGGTCTGCGCGAGGCCGCCTCCGCCGTCCGCCGGGGCGAGCTCGTGGTGCTGCCGACGGACACCGTGTACGGGATCGGCGCCGACGCGTTCACCTCGGAGGCCGTCGCCGATCTGCTGGAGGCCAAGGGCCGGGGCCGCAACATGCCCACGCCCGTCCTCATCGGCTCCCCGAACACCCTGCACGGCCTGGTCACCGACTTCTCCGAGCTGGCCTGGGAACTGGTCGACGCGTTCTGGCCGGGCGCGCTGACGCTGGTCGCCCGGCACCAGCCGTCGCTCCAGTGGGACCTGGGGGACACCCGGGGCACGGTCGCCGTGCGGATGCCGCTGCACCCGGTCGCCATCGAGCTGCTCACCGAGGTCGGGCCCATGGCCGTGTCCTCGGCGAACCTGACCGGCCACCCGGCGCCGGAGAACTGCGACGCCGCGCAGGAGATGCTCGGCGACTCCGTCTCCGTGTACCTGGACGGCGGACCCACCCCGGGGAACGTGCCCTCCTCCATCGTCGACGTCACCCGGCCCGTGCCCGTGCTGCTGCGCGAGGGCGCGATCTCGCCGGAGGAGCTGCGCAAGGTGGTACCCGACCTCGAGGTGGCGAATTGACGGCCCCCGAGTCGGGGCGTGGCATAGGCAACGGGGAATCCAGCGCGGAGATCACGACGACCTTCGGTTTCCCGCGCGACACCTTCCGCATCCTCCACGTCAGTACCGGAAACGTGTGCCGCTCGCCCCTCACCGAGCGGCTGACCCGGCATTTCGTGAGCCAGCGGCTGGGGATCCTGGGCGGCGGGCTGATCGTGGAGAGCGCGGGCACCTGGGGGCACGAGGGCGCGCCGATGGAGGCCCACGCGGAGACCGTGCTGGCGGAGTTCGGGGCGGACGCGTCGGGGTTCGTGGGGCGTGAGCTGCTGGACGAGCACGTGATCCGGGCGGACCTGGTGCTGACCGCTACGCGGGATCACCGGGCGCAGGTCATCTCCATGGGGCATTCGGCGGGGCTGCGGACGTTCACGCTGAAGGAGTTCACGCGGCTGGTCAACGCGATCGATCCGGCGACGTTGCCTCCGCTGGACGAGGGGCTGGTCATGCGGGCGCGGGCGCTGGTGCGGGCTGCGGCGGCTCTACGCGGGTGGCTGCTGGCGCCTACGGCCGAGGCGGATGAGGTGTACGACCCGTACGGGGCGCCGCTGACGTTCTTCCGGTCGATCGGGGACGAGATATTCGAGGCGCTGGATCCTGTGGTGACGGCGCTGACCGGGGTGCCGGCCCGGACATAGGTGTCCGGCCGTCGGGGTGGGTTCGCAGGCCTCCGGCGTTGTTCCGCTGTGCCCACCCTCCCCCATTGCCCGAAAGGCATGGGAGGCACCCCCATCGCCCTGCGGAACGACTGCCCACAGCGGGGCAGAGCGCGGTTTCGGGGGGGTTCGGCCTACATTGGGCGGTATGACGGTCGGGCATGCCCTTGAGGGCGATGTGGTGCGGCGGCAGGATCCCGAGCTCGCCGATGTGCTGCTCGCGGAACGCGAGCGGCAGTCGAGTTCGCTTCAGCTGATCGCCGCCGAGAACTTCATGTCGCCGGCCGTGCTGGCCGCCCTCGGCTCGCCGCTGGCCAACAAGTACGCCGAGGGGTACCCCGGCAACCGGTACCACGGCGGCTGCGAGGTCGTCGACGTCGCCGAGCGCCTCGCCGTGGAGCGGGCGAAGGCGCTGTTCGGCGCCGAGCACGCCAACGTGCAGGCGCACTCCGGTTCGTCCGCCGTGCTCGCCGCGTACGCCGTCCTGTTGCGCCCGGGCGACACGGTCCTCGCCCTCGGCCTGCCCCACGGCGGTCACCTCACCCACGGCTCGCCCGTCAACTTCTCCGGCCGCTGGTTCGACTTCGTCGGCTACGGCGTGGACGCGGAGAGCGGGCTCATCGACCACGACCAGGTCCGCGCCCTCGCGCACACGCGCCGCCCCAAGGCGATCGTCTGCGGCTCCATCGCCTACCCCCGCCACATCGACTACGCGTTCTTCCGCGAGGTCGCCGACGAAGTGGGCGCGTATCTGATCGCCGACGCCGCGCACCCCCTGGGTCTCGTCGCCGGGGGAGCGGCGCCCAGCCCGGTGCCGTACGCGGACATCGTGTGCGCGACGACGCACAAGGTGCTGCGGGGGCCGCGCGGCGGGATGATCCTGTGCGGCGGCGAGCTGGCCGAGCGCGTCGACCGCGCGGTCTTCCCCTTCAGCCAGGGCGGCGCCCAGATGAACGCCGTCGCGGCCAAGGCCGTCGCGTTCGGGGAGGCGGCGACCCCGGCGTTCGCCGCGTACGCGCACCAGGTGGTCGCCAACGCGCGGGCACTGGCCGCCGCGCTGGCCGCCGAGGGGCTGGCGGTCACCACCGGCGGCACCGACACCCACCTGGTCGTCGCCGACCCGGCGCCGCTCGGCGTCGACGGGCGCACCGCGCGCGGCCGGCTCGCGGCGGCCGGGCTCGTCCTGGACTGCTGTGCGCTTCCGCACGACGACGACCGCGGGCTGCGCCTGGGCACGGCGGCGGTGACCACCCAGGGCATGGGGGCGAGGGAGATGGTGTTCGTCGCGGGGCTGCTGGCGAGCGTCCTGCGGGGCGGCACCGAGCCCGCGCGGGCCCGGGAGGACGTACGGGAACTGGCCGCGGCGTTCCCGCCGTACCCCCGCTGAGCGGGCCGGTTCCGGGGGAGGCGGCACGGACGCACCGGCACGCGTGCAACCATCGTCAGTACCCGGAAGTCCCCACTCATATGCGTGCCTCGCTAGGGTGTGGGGCTGTGATGGCCAGCGAGACCTGTGGGGAAGCCCGTGCGTGAATACCTGCTGACGCTCTGCATCACGGCCGCGGTGACGTACCTGCTGACAGGGCCGGTACGGAAGTTCGCGATCGTGGCGGGGGCGATGCCGGAGATCCGGGCACGTGACGTGCACCGGGAACCCACTCCGCGGCTCGGCGGTATCGCCATGTTCTTCGGACTGTGCGCAGGTCTGCTGACCGCCGGCCACCTCACCAACCTGGGCCAGCTCTTCGAGAGGTCCAACGAGCCGCGGGCGCTGCTCTCCGGGGCGGCGCTGATCTGGCTGATCGGTGTGCTGGACGACAAGTTCGAGATCGACGCGCTGATCAAGCTGGGCGGTCAGATGATCGCCGCGGGCGTGATGGTCATGCAGGGTCTGACGATCCTGTGGCTGCCCGTCCCGGGCGTCGGCACGGTCGCGCTGACCCAGTGGCAGGGCACCCTGCTCACGGTGGCGCTGGTCGTCATCACCATCAACGCGGTCAACTTCGTGGACGGCCTCGACGGCCTCGCCGCCGGCATGGTGTGCATCGCGGCGGCCGCGTTCTTCATGTACGCCTACCGCATCTGGTACTCGTACGGCATCGAGGCCGCCGCCCCCGCGACGCTGTTCGCGGCCATCCTGATGGGCATGTGCCTGGGCTTCCTGCCGCACAACATGCATCCCGCGCGGATCTTCATGGGCGACTCGGGCTCGATGCTGATCGGTCTGGTCCTGGCGGCGGGCGCGATCTCCATCACGGGACAGGTGGACCCGGACAGTCTGTTCGGCGGGTCCGAGCGCAGCACGGTGCACCAGATGGTGCCGGTCTACATCCCGCTGGTGATGCCGCTGACGATCATCGCGATCCCGGCCGCCGACCTGATCCTGGCGATCGTGCGGCGCACCTGGCGCGGCCAGTCGCCGTTCGCGGCGGACCGGGGGCATCTGCACCACCGGCTGCTGGAGATCGGCCACTCGCACAGCCGGGCGGTGCTGATCATGTACTTCTGGTCGGCGCTGATCGGCTTCGGCGCGCTGACCTACTCGGTGAACTCGGCGTCGATGTGGATCGTGCTGGGCGTCGTCATCCTCTCCGCGCTCGGCCTCGTCCTGCTTCTGCTGCCCCGCTTCACGCCGCGCGCCCCGCGCTGGGCGGAGGCCTTCGTCCCGCCGCGCTACCGGCGCCGCCGGCGGGCCGCCCTGGCCGCCGCCCCGGACGCGTCGGTCCCGGCGGACCCCGGGTCCGCCGACGACGACCACCGCACCCCGGTCGCCGCGGGTGTCTCCGGCGTCAACGGCGCGACCGCCGTCGGCCCCCGCGCACGCCTGGCCGACCGGTCACGGTCAAGGTAAGAATCCGACTAGAGCATTGCCAAGTCGTGGGGCTTCATTGGGTCCTCGTTGGGTGTGCAAACCGCCCCAATACCAGACAAACGGGCCACGTTCTCGCTCAGACGCGCAGATTCACTCTCATGTGTGACGGCGAGCACACCGAACAGGTAAAGACTGCATCAAATAGTTTGTGATACCGTTCACGAGAACCCCGGATACAGCCAAGGAACCGCAGTGCGACGGTTCACCGGCGTGAGGAATTCACCCTCGGCCCGGGGGTCTACGCTCGTCCATGACGACACCCTGCCCCCTGCGAAAAGCGGAGTTGCCGCCATGCCGTCCCCTGACGTCCGGATCCTGGCCCAGGCCGCCGTGCCCACGGCTGCCGCCGGCGCTGTCGCCGCCGTCGTCAGCGCGGTGGTCGCCGGTGGCAAGGGCGCGATCGGGGCGCTCGTCGCGACCGTGGTGGTGATCCTCTTCATGGGGATCGGCCTCTACGTACTGCAGCGCACCGCCAAAACGCTCCCGCACCTGTTCCAGGCCATGGGGCTGATGCTGTACGCGGCGCAGATCCTGCTGCTGTTCGTCTTCGTCGCCCTGTTCCGGGACACCACCCTGTTCCACCCCAAGGCTTTCGCTCTCACGCTGGTCGGCACCACCCTCGTGTGGATCGCCGCACAGACGCGCGCGCACATGAAGTCCAAGATCCTCTACGTCGAACCCGAGTCGACGACGGCCGGAAAGCCCGGAAACCCGGGGCACTCCTCGTGAGGGGTAGGCCCGGGATAAAGAGGCCCCGGAACTCCTGCTATCGTCCGGTGCCAACTGCGGCATCGCGGGCGCGGGCAACCGAGCTGACGCCTGCTCAATGGCGAGGCGAGATGCCCCCCAGCCGCCCCCACATCCGAACCACCAGTCCCGTGCCGAACCGCGGCCGTGCGCCGCGCCGACACAACGAGGTTGCCGTACCTATGCGCCACGATGAAGGAGCCCGCGGTGAGTGCTGACCCGACGCAGGTGCTCGCCTTCGAGACCGACTGCCACCTGTTCGACGGTTGTGGCTTCCCGGCTCCGGGCCTGCACTCGTTCCTCTTCGAGCCGCTCTGGGGCGACGCAGACGGCAACGGCCTGTACTTCAACAAGCCGATGCTGCTCGCGCTGCTCGGTTCCATCATCGTGGTGGGCTTCTTCTGGGCCGCGTTCGCCAAGCCCAAGCTCGTCCCGGGCAAGCTCCAGATGGTCGCCGAGGCCGGCTACGACTTCGTCCGCACCGGCATCGTGTACCAGACGCTCGGCAAGCGCGAGGGCGAGAAGTACGTCCCGCTCGCCGTCTCCCTCTTCTTCTTCGTCTGGATGATGAACCTCTGGTCGATCATCCCCGTCGCCGCCTTCCCGGTGACGTCGATCATCGCCTACCCGCTGGTGCTGGCCCTGATCGTCTACATCACCTGGGTCTCGCTCACCTTCAAGCGGCACGGCTTCGTCGGCTTCTTCAAGAACGTCACCGGCTACGACAAGTCGCTCGGCGCGGTGCTCCCGCTGTCGATGACCATCGAGTTCTTCTCGAACCTCCTGGTCCGCCCGTTCACGCACGCCGTGCGACTCTTCGCGAACATGTTCGCGGGCCACACCCTGCTGCTGCTCTTCACGATCGCCAGCTGGTACATGCTCAACGGCATCGGCATCGCCTTCTCCGCCGTGTCGTTCACCATGGTCATCGTCATGACGCTCTTCGAGCTCTTCATCCAGGCCGTGCAGGCATACGTCTTCGTCCTGCTGACCTGCACGTACATCCAGGGCGCGCTCGCCGAGCACCACTGAGCGACCCAGGTTCCCACCCCCGTAGTCGTCCGGTGGCCAACCCCCACCGGTCCGTAAAGAGAAGGAAGAACTGGCCATGTCCCAGATGCTCGCTGCTGTCGACGGCAACCTCGGTTCCATCGGTTACGGCCTCGCCGCGATCGGCCCTGGCGTCGGCGTCGGCATCATCTTCGGTAACGGCACCCAGGCCCTCGCCCGCCAGCCCGAGGCCGCCGGCCTGATCCGCGCCAACCAGATCCTGGGCTTCGCCTTCTGTGAGGCGCTCGCCCTGATCGGTCTCGTCATGCCGTTCGTCTACTAAGACGAGCACTGACGACCGACCCTTTCGACGAAAGGCACTGATGTGAACTCCGCCCTGGTTTTCCTGGCGGCTGAGGGTGAGAAGGAGAATCCCCTCATTCCGCCGTGGCCGGAAGTTGTCATCGGCCTCATCGCTTTCGTCATCGTCTTCGGTTTCCTCGCCAAGAAGCTCCTCCCGACCATCAACAAGGTCCTGGAAGAGCGCCGCGAGGCCATCGAGGGCGGTATCGAGAAGGCCGAGGCCGCTCAGACCGAGGCCCAGAGCGTCCTTGAGCAGTACAAGGCTCAGCTCGCCGAAGCCCGGCACGAGGCCGCGCGTCTGCGCCAGGAGGCGCAGGAGCAGGGTGCGACGCTCATCGCCGAGATGCGGGCCGAGGGCCAGCGTCAGCGCGAGGAGATCATCGCCGCCGGCCACGCGCAGATCGAGGCCGACCGCAAGGCCGCCGCGTCCGCGCTGCGCCAGGACGTCGGCACGCTCGCCACCACCCTGGCCGGCAAGCTCGTCGGCGAGTCCCTCGAGGACCACGCCCGGCAGAGCCGCGTGATCGACCGCTTCCTCGACGAGCTCGACCAGAAGGCCGAGGCCGCGCGATGAACGGAGCGAGCCGCGAGGCCCTGGCAGCCGCACGCGAGCGTCTCGACGCGCTGACGGACTCCACGTCCGTGGACGCCGGCTCGCTCGCCGACGAGCTGGCCGCCGTCACCGCGCTGCTCGACCGCGAGGTGTCGCTGCGTCGGGTCCTCACCGACCCGGCGCAGGCCGGTGAGGCCAAGGCCGACCTGGCCCGGCGCCTGCTCGGCTCGCAGGTCAGCGGCCCGGCCGCCGACCTGGTGACCGGCATGGTGCGTTCCCGCTGGTCGCAGTCGCGCGACCTGGTGGACGCACTGGAGGAACTGGCCTCCGTGGCCGACCTCACCGCCGCCCAGAAGGCCGGCGCGCTCGACGACGTCGAGGACGAGCTGTTCCGGTTCGGCCGGATCGTCTCCTCCAGCACCGAGCTGCGCGCCGCGCTGACCAACCGGAGCGCCACCGCCTCCGCCAAGGGCACGCTGCTGCGCAGCCTGCTCGGCGGCAGGGCGGCCACGGCCACCGAGCGTCTGGTCACGCGTCTGGTGACCGCGCCGCGGGGACGTAGCCTGGAGTCGGGACTCGAGTCCCTGTCCAAGCTCGCCGCCGAGCGCCGGGACCGTACGGTGGCCGTCGTCACCTCCGCGGTGCCGCTGAGCGACCGGCAGAAGCAGCGCCTGGGCGACGCCCTCGCGAAGCTCTACGGCCGCCGTATGCACCTCAACCTCGACGTCGACCCCGCGGTCGTCGGCGGGATCCGGGTGCAGGTCGGCGACGAGGTCATCAACGGCTCCATCGCGGACCGGCTCGAGGACGCCGGCCGTCGGCTGGCCGGCTGAGCAGCGCATTACTTCATAGCAGTACGCAATTACGGCCCTGGTTGGGCCGTGCAGAGGATTCACCTCGTATCGGGGGGAGTCCCCATACCCCCCAAGTGAAACTTCGGGCCCAACAAGGAGAGCAGGGAACTCAGATGGCGGAGCTCACGATCCGGCCGGAGGAGATCCGGGACGCGCTGGAGAACTTCGTCCAGTCGTACAAGCCGGACGCGGCCTCGCGCGAGGAGGTCGGTACGGTCACCCTTGCCGGCGACGGCATCGCCAAGGTCGAGGGCCTTCCCTCGGCCATGGCCAACGAGCTGCTGAAGTTCGAGGACGGCACCCTCGGCCTCGCCCTCAACCTCGAGGAGCGCGAGATCGGTGCCATCGTCCTCGGTGAGTTCAGCGGTATCGAGGAGGGCCAGCCGGTCACCCGCACCGGCGAGGTGCTGTCCGTCGCCGTCGGCGAGGGCTACCTCGGCCGCGTGGTCGACCCGCTCGGCAACCCGATCGACGGCCTCGGCGAGATCGAGACCGAGGGCCGCCGCGCCCTCGAACTGCAGGCCCCCACGGTCATGCAGCGCAAGTCGGTGCACGAGCCGATGGAGACGGGCTACAAGGCCGTCGACGCCATGACCCCGATCGGCCGTGGTCAGCGCCAGCTGATCATCGGCGACCGCCAGACCGGCAAGACCGCCCTGGCCGTCGACACGATCATCAACCAGCGTGACAACTGGCGCACCGGCGACCCGAAGAAGCAGGTCCGCTGCATCTACGTCGCCATCGGCCAGAAGGGCTCCACCATCGCGTCGGTCCGCCGCGCGCTGGAGGAGAACGGCGCGCTGGAGTACACGACCATCGTCGCCGCCCCGGCGTCCGACCCGGCCGGCTTCAAGTACCTGGCGCCGTACACCGGCTCGGCCATCGGCCAGCAGTGGATGTACGAGGGCAAGCATGTCCTGATCATCTTCGACGACCTGTCGAAGCAGGCCGACGCCTACCGCGCCGTCTCCCTGCTGCTGCGCCGCCCGCCGGGCCGCGAGGCCTACCCGGGTGACGTCTTCTACCTGCACTCCCGTCTGCTGGAGCGCTGCGCCAAGCTCTCCGACGACATGGGCGCGGGCTCGATGACCGGTCTGCCGATCGTCGAGACCAAGGCCAACGACGTGTCGGCGTTCATCCCGACCAACGTCATCTCCATCACCGACGGCCAGTGCTTCCTGGAGTCGGACCTGTTCAACGCCGGTCAGCGCCCCGCGCTGAACGTCGGTATCTCCGTCTCCCGAGTCGGTGGTTCCGCGCAGCACAAGGCGATGCGCCAGGTCTCCGGCCGTCTGCGCGTGGACCTCGCCCAGTTCCGTGAGCTGGAGGCGTTCGCCGCCTTCGGTTCCGACCTGGACGCCGCGTCGAAGGCGCAGCTGGAGCGCGGTCAGCGCATGGTCGAGCTGCTGAAGCAGAACCAGTACGAGCCGATGGCCACCGAGGACCAGGTCGTCTCCGTCTGGGCCGGCACCACCGGCAAGATGGACGAGGTGCCGGTCGCCGACATCCGCCGCTTCGAGAAGGAGCTGCTGGAGTACCTGCACCGCAACGAGCAGGGCCTGATGACCTCCATCAAGGAGGGCGCCAAGATGTCCGACGACACGATCCAGGCGATCGGCGACGCCGTGGCGGCCTTCAAGAAGCAGTTCGAGACGAGCGACGGCAAGCTGCTCGGCGAGGACGCCCCGTCCGCCGCCAAGTGACGTAAGGAAGGGACCTGACTCATGGGAGCCCAGCTCCGGGTCTACAAGCGTCGCATCCGATCCGTCACCGCGACCAAGAAGATCACCAAGGCGATGGAGATGATCGCCGCCTCGCGCGTCGTCAAGGCGCAGCGCAAGGTGGCGGCCTCCACGCCGTACGCGCAGGAGCTCACCCGCGCGGTCACGGCGGTCGGCACCGGGTCGAACACCAAGCACCCGCTCACCACGGAGGCGGAGAACCCGACCCGTGCCGCGGTCCTGCTCCTCACGAGCGACCGCGGTCTGGCCGGCGCCTTCAACTCCAACGCCATCAAGGCGGCGGAGCAGCTGACCGAGCGCCTGGAGCGCGAGGGCAAGCAGGTCGTCACGTACATCGTCGGCCGGCGCGGTGTCGCCCACTACAACTTCCGCGAGCGCACGATCGCGGAGACGTTCACGGGCTTCACCGACGAGCCCTCGTACGCGGACGCCAAGAAGGTCGCGGCCCCGCTGATCGAGGCGCTCCAGACGGAGACGGCGGACGGCGGCGTGGACGAACTCCACATCGTCTACACCGAGTTCGTGTCGATGATGACGCAGACGGCGGTCGACTCCCGGATGCTTCCGCTGCGCCTCGAAGAGGTCGCGGAGGAGAGCACCACCAAGGGCGAGATCCTGCCGCTGTACGACTTCGAGCCGTCGGCGGAGGACGTCCTCGACGCCCTGCTGCCGCGGTACGTCGAGAGCCGGATCTACAACGCGCTGCTCCAGTCGGCCGCTTCGAAGCACGCCGCCACGCGGCGCGCGATGAAGTCGGCCACCGACAACGCGGGCGAGCTGATCAACACGCTCTCCCGTCTTGCCAACGCGGCCCGCCAGGCCGAAATCACCCAGGAAATCAGCGAGATCGTCGGTGGCGCCAGTGCCCTGGCCGACGCGACCGCGGGGAGTGACAACTAATGACCACCACTGTTGAGACCGCGGCGGCCACGGGCCGCGTCGCCCGGGTCATCGGCCCGGTCGTCGACGTGGAGTTCCCCGTCGACGCGATGCCGGAGATCTACAACGCCCTCCACGTCGAGGTCGCCGACCCGGCCCAGGAGGGTGCGCTCAAGACGCTGACCCTCGAGGTCGCGCAGCACCTCGGTGACGGCCTGGTCCGCACCATCTCCATGCAGCCCACCGACGGTCTGGTCCGCCAGGCCCCGGTGACCGACACGGGCTCCTCCATCTCGGTGCCGGTCGGCGACTTCACCACCGGCAAGGTGTTCAACACCCTCGGTGAGGTGCTGAACGTCGACGAGCAGTACACCGGTGAGCGCTGGCCGATCCACCGCAAGGCGCCCAACTTCGACGAGCTCGAGTCGAAGACCGAGATGTTCGAGACCGGCGTCAAGGTCATCGACCTTCTCACCCCATACGTCAAGGGTGGAAAGATCGGTCTGTTCGGCGGTGCCGGCGTCGGCAAGACGGTGCTCATCCAGGAGATGATCTACCGCGTCGCCAACAACCACGACGGTGTGTCGGTGTTCGCCGGCGTCGGTGAGCGCACCCGTGAGGGCAACGACCTCATCGACGAGATGAGCGAGTCGGGCGTCATCGACAAGACCGCCCTGGTCTTCGGCCAGATGGACGAGCCCCCGGGCACCCGTCTGCGCGTGGCCCTGGCCGGTCTGACCATGGCGGAGTACTTCCGCGATGTGCAGAAGCAGGACGTGCTGTTCTTCATCGACAACATCTTCCGCTTCACCCAGGCCGGCTCCGAGGTGTCGACCCTGCTCGGCCGCATGCCCTCCGCGGTGGGCTACCAGCCGAACCTGGCCGACGAGATGGGTCTCCTCCAGGAGCGCATCACCTCGACCCGTGGTCACTCGATCACCTCGATGCAGGCGATCTACGTCCCCGCGGACGACCTGACCGACCCGGCCCCGGCCACCACCTTCGCCCACCTCGACGCGACGACGGTGCTCTCCCGTCCGATCTCGGAGAAGGGCATCTACCCGGCCGTGGACCCGCTGGACTCCACGTCCCGGATCCTGGACCCGCGCTACATCGCGCAGGACCACTACAACGCGGCCATGCGCGTGAAGAACATCCTGCAGAAGTACAAGGACCTGCAGGACATCATCGCGATCCTCGGTATCGACGAGCTCGGCGAGGAGGACAAGCTCGTCGTCCACCGTGCCCGTCGCGTGGAGCGCTTCCTGTCCCAGAACACCCACGTCGCCAAGCAGTTCACCGGCGTCGACGGGTCGGACGTCCCGCTGGACGAGTCGATCGCGGCCTTCAACGCGATCTGCGACGGCGAGTACGACCACTTCCCGGAGCAGGCGTTCTTCATGTGCGGTGGCATCGAGGACCTGAAGAACAACGCCAAGGAGCTGGGCGTCTCCTGAGCATCAGGCTCACCGTGAACCCCTGAGGTTCACACCCGAGGGGGCGGGTGCGTCCCGCCCCCTCGCTCACGCCCCTTAGACTTGTAACCAACACCCGGCACAACCGCCGGGTGGTGACCCGAGGAGCCACCTTGGCTGCTGAGCTGCACGTCGCGCTGGTCGCGGCCGACCGAGAGGTCTGGTCCGGCGAGGCCACCCTGGTCGTCGCGCGCACCACGTCCGGCGACATCGGCGTCATGCCCGGTCACCAGCCGCTGCTCGGTGTGCTGGAGTCGGGCCCGGTGACCATTCGTACGCGTGAGGGCGGGACGGTCGTCGCCGCGGTGCACGGCGGTTTCATCTCGTTCGCGGACGACAAGCTGTCGCTGCTGGCCGAGATCGCCGAACTGTCGGACGAGATCGACGTCCAGAGCGCGGAGCAGGAACTCGCCCGTGCGAAGGCGGAGGACGACGCGGAGGCCGAGCGCCGCGCGGACGTCCGTCTGCGGGCGGCGTCGGCAGGGCGCTGATACCGGCGCGGTGGGATGACGTCACTCAGCCGCGGCCGGCACCGGAGCGATCCGGAGCCGGTCGCGGCTGAGGCAGATCTGGATGATTTTTCCGTTCCGTTACCTAGGAGACGAGGAGGTCGGTGTCGATGGTCCTCGCTCTGACTGTGTGCGGAATCGTGGTGGCCCTCGTGGTGGTGGGGCTCTTCGTCTTCGGCCTGCGCCGCCGCCTCATCCAGCGTTCCGGAGGAACGTTCGACTGCAGTCTGCGCTGGGACGCCCCCGAGTCGGGCGACTCCGGCGGCAAGGGCTGGGCGTACGGGGTGGCACGCTACAACGGTGACCGGGTCGAGTGGTTCCGGGTCTTCTCCTACGCTCCCCGTCCGCGCCGGGTCCTGGAGCGTTCCGCGATCGAGGTGGCCGGCCGCCGGCTGCCCGAGGGCGAGGAGGAGCTGGCGCTGCTGTCGGACTCCGTGATCCTCGCCTGTCTGCACCGGGGCACGCGTCTGGAGCTCGCCATGAGCGAGGACGCGCTGACCGGTTTCCTCGCCTGGCTCGAGGCGGCCCCGCCCGGACAGCGGGTGAACGTCGCGTAGAGCGACGTTCAGGACCCCGCTGGGGCAACGTGGCCCAGACGTAAGCCCTCCCCCGGACGAGTCCGGGGGAGGGCTGCTTACGTGGTACTTCCCGAGGGTTACTTCAGGCCGCTGTCGATGGCCGTCACGAGTTCACCGTTCGAGGTGTCGCCGCTGAACTCCCAGAAGAAGGCACCGCCCAGGCCCTGGCTCTTGGCCCAGGCCATCTTGCTGTTGATGGTGGACGGGGTGTCGTAGGACCACCAGTTGCTGCCGCAGTGGGCGTACGCCGTGCCGGCGATGGTGCCGTTGGCCGGGCAGGAGTTCTTCAGGACCTTGTAGTCCTCGATGCCCGGCTCGTAGGTGCCCGGGGCCGGTCCGGTCGCCGTGCCGCCGGGGGCGGACTGGGTGACGCCGGTCCAGCCGCGGCCGTAGAAGCCGATGCCGAGCAGCAGCTTGGCGGACGGGACGCCCTTCGACTTCAGCTTGGCGATCGCGTCGGCCGAGTTGAAGCCTGCCTGCGGGATGCCGTTGTACGAGGTGAGCGGCGAGTGCGGGGCCGTCGGACCCTGCGCGTTGAAGGCGCCGAAGTAGTCGTACGTCATCACGTTGTACCAGTCGAGGTACTGCGAGGCGCCGCCGTAGTCGGCCGCGTCGATCTTGCCGCCGTTCGAGCCGTCGGCGGTGATGGCCGCGGTGACCAGGTAGTCCTTGCCGAACTCGGCGCGCAGGGCCTGCGCGAGGTTCTTGAAGGCCGCCGGGCCGCTGCTGTCACAGGTCAGACCGCAGGCGTTCGGGTACTCCCAGTCGATGTCGATGCCGTCGAAGACGTCGGCCCAGCGCGGGTCCTCCACGACCTGCTTGCAGGACTTGGCGAACGCGGACGGGTTCTGCGCGGCCTGGCCGAAGCCGCCGGAGTAGGTCCAGCCGCCGAAGGAGTACAGCACCTTGATGTGCGGGTACTTCGCCTTCAGCTGGCGCAGCTGGTTGAAGTTGCCGCGCAGCGACTGGTCCCAGGTGTCGGCGGTGCCGCTGACGGACTGGTCGGCGGTGTAGGACTTCTCGTAGGCGGCGAAGGTGTCGTCGACGGTGCACTGGCCGTTCTTGACGTTGCCGAACGAGTAGTTGATGTGGGTGATCTTGGCGGCCGAGCCGGACGTCACCAGGTTCTTGACGTGGTAGTTGCGGCCGTAGATGCCCCACTCGGTGAAGTAGCCGAGCTTGACCTTGTCGCCGGTGGGCGGCGGCTCCTCGGTGGTGCCGGTGGTGCGGACCTTCACGGCGCCGCTGACCGGGCCGGTCTGGTCGGCGGTGTCACGGGCCTGCACGGTGTAGGAGTAGTCCGTGCCCTTGCTGAGGCCGGTGTTCGTGTACGAGGTGCCGGTCACGGTGGCGACCTTGGTGCCGTCGCGCAGGACGTCGTAGTTCTTGACGCCCTTGTCGTCGGTCGCCGCCGACCAGGACAGCTTCACCGAGGTGTCGGTGATGTCCGAGGCGGTCGGGGTGCCGGGGGCGGAGGGGGCCGAGTCGCCGGGGACCTGCGGGCCTCCGTCGCAGCTCCCGCCGTTGAGCTTGCAGCCGGAGGGGGCGCCGGAGCCGCTGCCGTTGAAGCCGAAGGAGACCGACGCCCCGGGGGCGAGGGTGCCGTTCCAGCCGACGTTCTTGGCGGTCCAGTGGTCACCGGAGTTGGTGACGGTGGCGTCCCAGGCGGAGGTGACCTTGGTGCCGGAGGGGAAGTCCCATTCGACGGTCCAGGAGCTGAGGCTCGTGGTGCCGGTGTTCTTCACCGTCCACTTGCCCTCGAAGCCGGTGCCCCAGTCCTGGGTCTTGGCGTAGGTGGCGGTCGCCGAGGTCGCGGCCTGGGCGGGGCTCGCGAGGGCGACGAGGCCGGCGGCGGGGAGCAGCAGGGTCGCGAACCCTGCGGCGGCTCTGTGTCTGAAGCGCATGCTGCGCCTCCTTAGGGGGGAGAAGCCGTCGGGGGTGTGACTGAGCCATCACACCCGCAGTGCCGCGAGAATAGAAAGGTCTGGACCACGGGTCAATAGGTCTGGACCACTTGTCCTCGTCGTCCCCCTGTGCTTCCGGCCGTCCCCCCTGTGCTTCCGTCAGATCCCCAACTCTTGCGCCAGCACCGCCGCTTGCACCCGGCTACGCAGCTCCAGCTTGCCCAGCAGACGGCTGACGTGCGTCTTCACCGTCGCCTCCGCCATGTCGAGACGGACCGCGATGGCGGCGTTGGACAGCCCCTCGCCCAGACAGGACAGCACCTCGCGCTCGCGCCGGGTGAGGGCGTCCAGGACCGCCGGATCGGCACCCGGCCGGGGGGCGGGCTTCGCGGCGAACTCCGCGATCAGCCGGCGCGTGACGGCCGGGGCGACGACGCCCTCCCCGTGCGCCACCGTGCGCACCGCCCTGATGAGGTCCTTCGCGTCCGTGTTCTTCAGCAGGAACCCGGCCGCCCCGGCCCGCAGCGCCCCGAACACGTATTCATCGAGGTCGAAGGTGGTCAGCACCAGCACGTCGGCGAGCCCCTCCCCGACCACCCGCCGGGTCGCCGACACCCCGTCCAGGCGCGGCATCTGTACGTCCATCAGCACCAGGTCGGGACGGAGTGCACGGGCGAGCGCCACCGCCTCCTCGCCGTCGCCCGCCTCGCCGACCACCTCGATGTCGGGCGCGCTGCGCAGGATCAGCACCAGTCCGGCACGGACGGCGGACTGGTCCTCGGCGACCAGGACCCGGATCATTCCAGTTCTCCTCGGGTGATGTCGGTGACGGGAAGGGACGCGCGGACGACCCACAGCTTGCCGTCCGGGCCGCTCTCCGGTCCTGCCTCGAACGTGCCGTCCAGCAGGGCCACCCGCTCCCGCATGCCGACCAGGCCGGCCCCGGACCCCGGTGCGCGCGGGGTGTCCCGGCCGCCGTACGGGCTGGCCACCCGGATGTCGAGGCCGCCTTCCAGGCGGCGCAGCAGCACGGTGACCTTTCCCGGAGCGGCGTGCTTCAGCGCGTTCGTCAGCGACTCCTGCACGATCCTGTACGCGGCGAGCTCGACCGGTGCGGGCACGGAGGTGGGGGTGGCGTCGAGGGTGACGTCCAGGCCGTTGGCGCGGGCGCCCTCGACCAGGGCGCCGAGGCCGTCGAGGGTGGGGGTCGCGGCCGGTTCCCGGTCGTCGGCCCCGTCGCGCAGGATGCCGATGAGCCGCCGCATCTCGGACAGTCCCTGGACGCTGTTCTCCCGGATCACGGCGAGCGCGTCGCGGGAGGTCCTCTCGTCGTCCAGGGAGAGCGCGGCCGTGGAGTGGATGGCGATCGCGGAGAGGTGGTTGGCGACCATGTCGTGCAACTCCCGCGCCATCCGGGCGCGTTCCGCGGTCACCGCCTGGACGCGGTCCATCTCGGCGAGCAGCGCGGTCTGTTCGGCCCGCAGCCGGGCCGCCTCGGCGGCGTCGCGGTGGTTGCGCACGATCAGGCCGGTCGACGCGGGCGTGAACGCCACACCGCCGACGACGAGACCGACCAGCAGCGCCTCCGGCACCCGCCACACGGCGTACGGCACCAGTGTCGCGGCGATCGTGAGCATGCCGGTGATCCACGGCAGGCGGCGGGCCGCGGCGGGCGTCCCGTACAGGACGGCGGCGTACATCAGGTCGGTGTACATCACGATCGTGGCGATGCTGCCCCGGGTCATCGTGTCCGCGGCCAGCGCCAGCGTGCCGGTCAGCAGCGCGGTGCGCGGAGCGGTGCGGCGCAGCAGCTCGCAGCCGGCGATCACGGCGAGCGGCACGAGGAGGGGCCAGCGGCCGTCGAAGAGCACGAGGGGGTCGTCGCCCCCGCGCACGCCCAGCCCGAGCCCCCACAGCAGCAGTCCGCCGGAGAGTCCGGCCAGCGCGGTCCACACGTCGAAGCGGTGGGGGCGGGGCAGTCGTACGGCCATGGCACCATCCAACACGCTGCGCGCACCCGGCACCTGATCCCCGCGGACGGTCCTGGACTGCATCTTTCGATGTACCGCGAGTTCGTCGGCGGCGACGACGAAACGGGCCGCTCCGCACGGGAGCCTGAAAAGGTGACCGAAGGGAGTAACCGTGATCGTCGCCTTGATCGCCGCCTGTGAGATCGGCTTCTGGGTACTGCTGGCCGCCGGACTGGCCTGCCGCTACCTGCTGAGAATGCCGCGCACCGGCCTCGCGCTGCTGCTGTGCGAGCCGCTGCTGGAGGTCGTCCTGCTGGTCGCCACCGCGCTGGACCTGAAGAACGGCGCCGAGCCGAACTGGACGCACGGTCTGGCCGCGCTCTACATCGGCTACACCGTCGGCCACGGCCACCGCACGGTGAAGTGGCTCGACGGCCACGCCGCCCACCGCCTGGGCGGCGCCCCGAAGCCGCTCGGCCCGCCCCGCTACGGGATGGCCCGCGCCCGGCACGAGGCCAAGGTCTGGCTGGGCACGCTGACCGCCGCCGTCGTGGCGACCGCGCTGCTCCAGTTCGCCATCTGGTACGTGGACGATCCGAGCCGCGTCACGTCCCTGGAGTCCTGGCGCTTCACCGCGTGGCGGATCGCCGGTATCCACGGCCTGGTGGCCCTGGCCTACTGGATCTGGCCGAAGAAGGCCCCGGCGGGCGAGCGGGACGTTGCCGGCGTGGGCAAGGAGCGTGTCGGCCGATGACACGGGCGTCCAGGAACCTTCTCGCGGGGCCCGCCACGCTGGTGGCGGGCCTGGCGCTGTGGCTGTTCGCCGGGAGTGTGGACCTGCCGGCGGTCGACCCCGTCAAGGTCGGCGTGGTGCTGATGTGCGTCGGCGGCGTCGAGACCCTGCTGGGTCTCCACCGGGCCGTGCGCGGCCGGGCGGAGCCCCGGTAGGGCTCAGCGCTCCCCGCCCGGCACCCACAGCACGTCGCCGGTCTCCTTGTTCGCGATACGGGCGAGGATGAACAGCAGGTCGGAGAGGCGGTTGAGGTAGGTGGCGGTGAGGGGGTTCATGGTGTCGCCGTGGACCTCCAGCGCCGCCCAGGTGGAGCGCTCGGCGCGGCGGACGACCGTGCAGGCCTGGTGGAGCAGGGCCGCGCCGGGCGTGCCGCCGGGCAGGATGAAGGAGCGGAGCTTCTCCAGCCGTTCGTTGAAGGTGTCGCAGTCCGCCTCCAGCCGGTCGACGTAGAACTGCTCGACCCGCAGCGGCGGGTACTCGGGGTTCTCCACGACCGGCGTCGACAGGTCGGCGCCCACGTCGAACAGGTCGTTCTGGACGCGGGTGAGGACCTGGACGACCTCGTCCTCCAGACCCCCCAGCGCGATCGCCGTGCCGATCACCGCGTTCGCCTCGTTGGCGTCGGCGTAGGCGGAGATCCGCAGATCGGTCTTGGCGACCCGGGACATGTCACCGAGGTTCGTGGTGCCCTTGTCGCCGGTCCGGGTGTAGATACGCGTCAGGTTGACCATGAGGTCAGCCTAGGGGGTGTCGTTCGGATCAGGCCGGCTCCAGTGAGCGGTGCCCTGTGGTTCAAGCCGAGCGGGGTCTGGTGCCGTGCATCGCAAGGCGGAGGAGGGCGCCAGGGCGGAGCCCTGGCAACCGACGACAACGCGGCGAGGTGCGGTGCCAGGCCCCGCGACCCCGGCAAGATCCAAACGACACCCCCTGGTTACGCTCCGGCCGTCCGGAAGACGCGTGTGCCCACCGTCACGGCGAGGACCGCGAGGCCGACGGCGACGACGGTGCCGTACAGCATGGGGGCCGTCGCGTAGGCGCCGACGTAGGCGTCCCGCATCGCGTCGACCAGATAGCGGAACGGCATCAGGTGGGAGAGGACGTCCAGCCAGGCGGGGCCCAGGGTCATCGGCAGCATCAGGCCCGACAGCAGCATCGACGGCATGGTCAGGGCGTTGATCGTCGGCCCGAAGGTCTGCGGGGTGTCCATCCTCATGGCGAGCGCGTAGGACAGCGCGGCCAGGGACACGGTCAGCAGGGCGACGAAGGCGAAGCCGATCAGCACCCCGGCCAGCGGGGCCCGCAGCCCCATCACCAGCGCCGCCAGCACCAGCAGCACCGCCTGGAAGACGAACAGCGTGGCGTCCCGCAGCACCCGGCCCAGCAGCAGGGCGAGCCGGCTGACCGGTGTGACCCGCATCCGCTCGACCACCCCCTGCCCCTTCTCGATGATGATCGAGAAACCGGCGAACGAGGCACCGAACAGACCGAGTTGCAGCAGCAGCCCCGGCACCAGAAGCTGCCAGGAGCTGCCCTGTCCGCCGAGCGGCAGGTCGGTCAGCAGCGGGCCGAAGAACAGCAGGTACAGCAGCGGCATCAGCACCCCGAAGAGCAGGGCGAAGCGGGAGCGCAGGGACTGGCGCAGATAGCGCCCGTAGATGAGCGCGGTGTCGTGGAGCAGCATCGTGGGGGTCCTATACGGCTACGGGGGCGGCGTCGGCCGGGGCGGCGTCGCGGCCGGTGATGGCGAGGAAGGTGTCCTGCAGCGAGGCGTCGGCCGAGCCGCCGTACTCCAGCTTCAGGGCGGCCGGGGTGCCCTCGGCGACGACCGTGCCCCGGTCGACGACGACCAGCCGGTCCGCGAGCGCGTCCGCCTCGTCGAGGTAGTGGGTGGTCAGGAACACGGTGGTGCCGTGCTCGTCGCGCAGCCGGCGCACCAGGTCCCAGAGATCGGCGCGGCTGCCGGGGTCGAGACCGGTCGTCGGCTCGTCCAGGAACAGCACCTTCGGGCGGTGGGTGAGCGCCATCGCGATGTCCAGGCGGCGCCGCTGGCCGCCGGAGAGCGCGGCGCATTTGCGGTCCAGCAGCTCGGTCAGGTCCAGGTCCCGGGCCAGCTCCTCGGCGCGCTCCACCGCCCGCGCCCGGGTGAGCCGGTAGAGCCGTCCCTGGGTGACCAGCTCCTCCCGCACCGTGATCTGCGGATCGACCCCGCCGGACTGCGCCACGTAGCCGCAGGCCCGCCGCACCCCGGCCGGGTCGGTCGCCAGGTCGTGGCCGGCGACGGTGGCCGCGCCGCCGGTGGGGGCGAGCAGGGTGGTGAGCATCCGCAGGGTGGTGGTCTTCCCGGCCCCGTTGGGGCCCAGGAAACCGAGGATCTCCCCCTCGCGGACGGTGAGGTCGACACCGCGCACGGCCTCCACCGGGCCGCGCTTGGTCTGGAAGGTACGGGCCAGTCCGGCCGTACTGATGATTGCCATGACCTCAGAAAAACAGAGTCACTGAAACTTTGCAACCACACCAAAAATACAGAGACACCAGTGATCGCCGGGCCGACCTACGATGAGAGGCATGACAGAGGGGCTCAGGGAGCGGAAGAAGCGCGAGACCAGGCAGCGGATCTCGGACATCGCCACCGGACTGTTCCTGGAGCACGGCTTCGTGACCGTGACGATGGCGGAGGTGGCGGAGGCCGCGGACGTCTCCGTGAACACGGTCTACAACTACTTCCCCGCCAAGGAGGACCTCTTCTTCGACCGCTCCAAGGGTGTCGTCGACCAACTCGCCCGCTGGGTCCGGGCCCGGGACGCGGGGGAGTCGGCCGCCCGCGCCGTCCTGCGCGAACTGCGCGCCGACATCGAGGCGGTGTCACCCCGGGTGGGCCTGATGGAGGGCTACGACCGCTTCATGCGGGTCATCCACGACTCCCCGCCGCTGCGCTCCCGGCTGTGGAGCATGCAGCAGGAGACCCAGGACAACCTCGAGGCGGTGCTCCGCGAGGAGACGGGCGCCGCCCCCGACGACCCGCTGCCGGGTCTGGTGGCCGGTCAGATCTGCTGGATCCACAGCACGGTGTTCGTCACCATCGGCCGGGAGATGCTGAAGGGCCGCGCACCGGCCGAGGTGTCGCGCGAGATCCTCGTGCTGGTCGACGACATCGAGGAGCTGCTGAGCGACCGGGTCCTCGGTTACGCGGTGCGCGGCTGAACCGGGCTACGCCGGCGGGGCCGCGTACAGGACGCACAGCAGGCCTCGCGCGCGGGTGCCGTCGGGCGCCTCCCACGCGCCCGCGACATGACCCGCCGCACCCGGCCCGGGAAGCGGTGTGCCGTCCGGGGCGGGCAGCAGGGTGCGCAGGACCCGCAGGGCGGTGCCGTCCGGCGCGGACAGCTCGGTGTGCTCCGGGGTGTCCTCGACGGCGGTGAACTCCGCCGGGACCGGCGTCTCGCCCGCGCAGGCACGGGTGACCTCCTCGTCCGGGGTGTCGCTGACGCTCTGGGCCTGGGCCCGCACGCGGCCCTCGACCAGCGCCGCCAACTCGGCGACCGCCACCGGGTCGTGGCAGCCGTCGTAGACCCAGCGCCGCCCGAGGACACCGTGTTCCGCGGTGCCGACGAGGGCGTGCTCCGCCCCGTCGAGCGGGGCGCCCCGGTAGGTGAGCGGCACCAGGTAGGCGGCCGGCCCGGCGCCGGAGGCGTCGGTGACGACCATGAACTCGATGCCGACCTCCCCCTCCGGGTCGTCGAGCCGGAAACCGCCGGCCCTGGTCAGCCGCGGACCCTCCGCGCCCCCGTGGTACCAGGGGCGCGAGGGCAGCCAGGCGGTCAGCAGGCCGAGCTTGGTCGGCTCGAGGGTGGTGCGGTGGATCACGGCCATGCCGAGGTTCTCCTCCGTCGATCGGACACCGGCCCCCTACCCTCGCATCACGGGACGGCACCTGACGGCCCGTCGGATCACCCGGCACCTGCCGTCGGTGTGATGTCCGTCATGTGAGACGTGACGCGCGTTACTTACCGGTCACACCGGGCCCCGCGGACGCTAATGTCCGCTCCTGGAGAACAAGACAGCGCGTATCAGGGGAGTCGCACAGTGGCACGCAAGCTCGCCGTCATCGGGGCCGGTCTCATGGGGTCCGGCATCGCCCAGGTGTCTGCCCGGGCGGGCTGGGACGTCGTCCTGCGGGACGTCACCGACGAGGCGCTCACGCGCGGCACCGACGGGATCAAGGCGTCGTACGACAAGTTCGTGAGCAAGGGCAGACTGGAGGCGCACGACGCCGACGCCGCCCTCGCCCGGATCACCGCCACCACCGACCTGGACGCCTGCGCGGACGCGGACGTCGTGGTCGAGGCGGTGTTCGAGAAGCTCGAGGTCAAGCACGAGATCTTCCGCACCCTCGACACGATCGTGCGCGAGGACGCCGTCCTCGCCTCCAACACCTCCGCCATCCCGATCACCAAGATCGCGGCCGTGACGGAGCGCCCGGAGCGGGTCGTCGGCACCCACTTCTTCTCGCCGGTGCCGATGATGCAGCTGTGCGAACTGGTCCGCGGCTACAAGACCAGCGACGAAACCCTCGCCAGGGCCCGGGAGTTCGCCGAGTCGGTCGGCAAGACCTGCATCGTCGTCAACCGCGACGTCGCCGGCTTCGTCACCACCCGCCTCATCAGCGCCCTCGTCGTCGAGGCCGCCAAGCTGTACGAGTCGGGCGTGGCGAGCGCCGAGGACATCGACCTCGCCTGCAAGCTGGGCTTCGGCCACGCCATGGGACCGCTGGCCACCGCCGACCTCACCGGCGTGGACATCCTGCTGCACGCCACCGACAACATCTACACCGAGTCCCAGGACGAGAAGTTCGCCGCTCCCGAGCTGATGCGCCGGATGGTTGACGCCGGTGACATCGGCCGTAAGAGCGGGCAGGGCTTCTACGAGCACTGACACCGCGCGTTCGCCCCGGCGCGCATCACACGCCGGGGTGAATTCGGTATCGGTTCGCTCACAGGCAGCAACCTCGGACGCCGCCACGCAGTCAGAGGTTGCATCACCGGCCATCAGAAAACGCGGAGCACGAGACGCCTATAGGGGAGTGCGTATGTACATCAAGGGCGACCACGCCGGGCTGGTCGTCGGGGGCCGCCTCGACGTCCGCAGCGCGGCGGACGCCCGTACGGTCCTGCACTCGGCCGTCGACGACGGAGTCGGCGACCTGGTACTGGACCTGTCCGACCTGGACTCCTGGGACGCCACCGGACTCGGTGTGATCATGGGGGCCCACCGGCGGGCCGGCCGCTGTGGCCGGCGCCTGGTACTGCGGGACGTTCCGCCGCAGATGCAGCGCCTGCTGGTGGCCACCCGGCTGCACCGGATCCTGGCGATCGAGGGAGGCATCGGGGTGGACACGCTGCCCCGCGTATGAGGGCGTACGGGTGCGGGACGGACGACCTCCGGGAACCGGACCGACCTCGACGAATCCCTCGACGCGCGCACAATCCTCACGAGACCGTGACGTCCGGGACCGCGCGGCACCCCGGACTGTCGTAGATACTGAGCGAAGGTTTAGGGTTCGGCTGCCTGCTGCCCTGCAAACCCTGAGCGGGCCCGGACCAGAAGCGACAGCGCGGTGTGCGACGAGGCCGGGAGGGGCTTCCACCACACGACGCTTTTGGGGGGCTAGGACCTATGGACCCGAACAACCCGGGACCCGAGGAGTACGGCCACGAGGGTGACAGCCCGGCGCCGCGTCAGCGTCCGCCCAGGGAATCCCTCACGTCCGACTTCGGACAGCACGCGCCCGCGCTCGCGCGCACGGTGCAGCTCGTCTCCGGCGACTTCCTGCTGACCGTCAACCCCGTCGACGGCAGCGAGATCGAGCCCTGCCCGCCCGCCGAACGGCCGGCCCGCCCCGCGAAGCTGACCGAGGCCGAGCGCGCCGAGATCGAGCGGGCCGCCAGGCCGCCCGTCCCGCCGGGACCCGCGCAGCTCCCGCTGCCGCTGCTGGCCCGCCAGGAGGAGCGCGAGAAGCTGGTCCGGCTGCTGGCCCGCGGCCGCTCCGTGCGCCTCACCGGCCCGGCCGGCTCCGGCCGCACCCGGCTCCTCGACACCGTCGCCGAGGACTGCGCGGACCTCGCCCCCGACGGAGTCGTCCGCCTGAACGGCCACCGCCGCTCCGCCGACGACCTGCTGCACGACCTCTTCTACGCCGTCCACGACGCCCCGCTGCACCGCCCGGACCGGGACGAACTCACCGACCGGGTCCGCGAGATCGGCGCCGTCGTCGTCCTCGACGACCTGGAGTTCGGCGGCGCCGCCCTCGACGAGCTGCTGGACGCCACCCCCGAGTGCGCCTTCCTGCTCGGCGTCACCCCGGACGTGCCCGAGCCGTCCGCGAGCGCCGGCATCGAGGAGGTCACCCTCCCCGGCCTCGACCGCGCGGCCAGCCTCGACCTGCTCCGGCACGCCGTCGGCCGGGACCTCACCGAGGACGAGTCGAACTGGGCCGGCGACCTCTGGTTCGAGTCCGAGGGCCTGCCGCTGCGCTTCGTCCAGGCCGGTGCCCTGCTGCGGCAGCGCGACCGGCTGCGGGCCGGCGCCGACGCCGTCGACGAGTTCGGCGTCTTCGAGGACGTACGGCCCGACGAGACCTCCTACACCCCCACGGACGGCGACGAGGTGCCCCTGCCCTCGCTCGGCGAGGCCGCCGCCCCCGCCCCGCTGCTCGCCTCCCGGCTCAGCGTCTCCGCCCGCGCCACCCTCCGGTTCGCCGTCGCGCTCGGCGGCGAGGTGCCCCACCAGGCGCATCTGCCCGCCCTGGTGGGCGACACCCACGCCGACGCCGCGCTCGGCGAGCTGGCCGCCTGCGGACTGGTCTCCGCGGCCGGCTCCCGCTACCGGCTCGCCGCCGGCGTACCGGCCCAGCTCGAGGCCGCCGGATACGCCGACGAGGCCGAGGAGCAGGTCCGCGCGGCCGCCCGGCACTACGCCTGGTGGACCGGGCACCCCTCGGTCACCCCGGAGCGGGTGTGCGCCGAGGCCGACGCGGTCCTCGCCGCGCTCACCCTGCTGTCGCCGCTCACCACGGCCGTCACCGAGGACGAGCAGAGCACGGCCGTGCGGCTCGCCCGTACCGCCGCGCCCGCGTTCGCCGCGGGCCTGCACTGGAGCGCCTGGGAGAAGGCGCTGCGGGCCGGCGCGGAGGCCGCCCTGCTCGCCGGGGACGTGGCGGAACAGGCCTACTTCCACCACGAACTCGGCATCCACGCGCTGTGCGCCGGACAGCTCGACCGGGCGCGCGCCGAACTGGAGACGTCCGTCGGACTGCGCGGCGCCCTCGCCGACAAGCGCGGCACCGTCGCCGGACGCAGGGCGCTGGCCCTCGTCGCGGACCGCTCCGGAACCCCGCTCACGCTCATGCCGACCGCGGGGGAGGAGGTGCCCGAGGCCCGCTACGAGGAGTCGGCCCCGCCGCCCCGCGGGGTGCCGATGGCCTTCCCGGACCTCCAGCTTCCCTCCGACACCGGTCTGGTCGTCAACCGCACGGTGGTGCCACCGCGGCCCACGCCGTCCACGCCGCCGGCCAAGCCGGGCGGCGGCCTCAAGGGGCTGGCCAAGCGCAACCTGGTGGCGGCCGGCGCGGGCGCGCTGCTCGTCGCCGTGCTGGGCACGGTGGTCACCCTGGGCGCCACGTCGGAGAACGACGCCGGCACCCCGTCCGAGAACGTCGGCGTCAACCCCTCCGCCAGCCAGGGCGTCGACGACGGCAGCCTCGGCGCCGATCCGGCGACCGGGGACGAGGGCGACACCGGTGAGGCCACCAGCCGGCCGACCGACCCGGGCCCGGACGGCACCGTGGGCACGTCCGACGACCCGACGCCGACGGCCAGTTCGTCGAAGGAGCCGTCGGACGGGCCGAGCGACACCAAGAAGCCGGACGATCCGTCGAAGTCCCCGTCGAAGTCCCCGTCGAAGACGCCGCCGCCCGGACCGTCCCACAGCGAGTCCCCCACACCGACCGAGACGGAGCCGGAAGAGGAGGAGACGCCGCCGGAGACGCCGACGCCGACGGAGCCGGGAACGCCGACGGACACCACGCCCACCACCACCAACTCCGCGAGCGACGCCGCCCCGTCCACCCCCGTGGAGACGAACGCGAGCGCCCCGCAGAGCGGCGACACGGACCCGTCCGGGGACCCCGGACAGGTCATCTGACCCGCGGGACACACACGAGGGCCGGGTTCCCCGCGGAACCCGGCCCCCGGTCCGTACCGGCGCGGCTCAGAACAGCCGCAGCTTGTCGTCCTCGATGCCGCGCATCGCGTCGTAGTCGAGGACCTGGCAGCCGATGCCCCGGTCGGTCGCGAGGACCCGGGCCTGCGGCTTGATCTCCTGCGCGGCGAACACGCCCCGCACCGGGGCGAGATGGGGATCGCGGTTCAGCAGCTCCAGATAGCGCGTGAGCTGCTCCACGCCGTCGATCTCGCCGCGCCGCTTGATCTCCACCGCGACGGTCCGCCCCTCGGCGTCCCGGCACAGGATGTCGACCGGGCCGATCGCCGTCATGTACTCGCGGCGGATGAGGGTGTAGCCCTCGCCGAGGATCTCGATCCGGTCGGCGAGCAGTTCCTGCAGGTGCGCTTCCACGCCGTCCTTGATCAGGCCGGGGTCGACGCCCAGTTCGTGCGAGGAGTCGTGGAGGATCTCCTCCATCGTGATGATGAGCTTCTCGCCCGCCTTGTTGACGACGGTCCAGACTCCCTCTTCGTCGCCGGTCCCCTCCTTCAGGACGCAGGGCGGCGACATCCAGTTCAGGGGCTTGTAGGCCCGGTCGTCGGCGTGGATCGAGACGCTGCCGTCCGCCTTGACCAGGATGAGACGGGGTGCCGACGGCAGGTGCGCGGTGAGCCGCCCGGCGTAGTCCACGGAGCAGCGGGCAATGACGAGACGCATGGTCGGCAACGCTACTCGACCGGCCGGGGTCGACGCGATTCGCCGTCACCCACGACCAACAGGAGCCACCGGACGCGTCCTGAATCTCCAAGAAAACGCTTGTTTCGACGGTGGCCGATTACCGGCCCACAGGAAGTCCCGCATCCGGCCATTCGCCTGGTGCCGCCATCGTCGGATGCTTACGGTATTGAACGGGAGGTCGCGAACTGTGTACGCAGCGTGTCCGATAACGCGCACTCCCTTATCTGTCAGGCAACCCCTGCTCGTTGGGGGTGCGAGAGGAGAACCCATGTCGCTCGACGTCTCACCGGCCCTACTCGAACAGGCCGAGCGAGGCGAGGTCGACGAAGCGGAATTCGTCGACTGCGTCCGGACCTCCCTGCCCTTCGCATGGGAGATGATCAGCTCCCTGGTGGCACAGCTGAAGGTGGACGGCGGACCCTTCGCCGACAACCAGACGCCCCCGCCGGACGAGCACGCACGCGGTCAGCTGCTGCGTGCGCTCGCGAGTGACGCGATACGCGGCGCGCTGCAACGGCACTTCGGTGTACGGCTGGCCTTCCAGAACTGCCACCGGGTGGCGGTGTTCCCGCTCGACCCCTCGGTCGACGAGAGGCACGCCCGTTTCACCTCGGTGCGCGCTCAGATCCTGAACCAGTCGCCGGAACTGCGCGACTGCTGACGCGCTCCACCGTTCGCTTGCCGCTCCGTACGCGGGAGGTGCAGTCGTATTGGGGCGGCAAGCCTGCGTGAACCCCGCTCGCTCAGCCGAGCCGGGGCAGTACCTCGGCTCCGAGCCGCCGGACGTTCTCCTCGGTGGCCGCCAGGTCGCCGGAACCCTCGACGAGCAGGGCGAAGCGGGAGATGCCGGTCCGCTCGCTGGTCGCGGCGAGCCGGTCGGCGCACAGCTGCGGGGGGCCCACCGGGTGCAGTCCGCAGAGGAGTTCGGTGTACGCCAGCGGATCGCGCATCCGCCGCTGCCGCCCGTCCACCGTGACATGGGCCTCAAGACCCTGTTTCAGCCAGCCGGGCATCGCCTTCGTCAGGGTCTCCGCCGCGTCCGAGCGCCGGTCCGCGATCTGGCAGACGCCGGCCGAGACATGGGCCGCGCGGCGGACCTCCCGGGCCGGCCGCCCGCAGGCACGGGCGTGGTTGCGCCACAGGGCGACCATCTCGGCCTTCTCCTCGTCCCCGATGTGCATGCCGAGCAGCATCGGCAGCCCGCGCTCGGCGGCCAGCCGTACGCTCGCCGGGGAGGTGCAGGCGACCACGACCTCCGGGCCCTCCGCCTCGTCCAGGGACTCCGACGGGCGCGGCACGACGGGCACCTCGCGGAACCGGAACCGCTCGCCGTCGGCCCCGACGGACGGTTCGCGCAGCCAGCGCACCAGCAGATCGAGTGATTCCGGGAACCCCTTCTCGTACGCCTCCGGGCCGGCCCCGAACACCTCCAGGTCGACCCACGGCCCGCCGCGCCCGAGGCCCAGCGAGAACCGTCCGCCGCTCGTGATGTGCAGCAGCGCGGCCTGTTCGCCGAGGGCGACGGGGTGGACGGTGGACAGCACGCTGACCGCCGTACCGACCCGCAGCCGGCGGGTGCGGCCGAGCAGTAACGCGGCCAGGGTGACGGCCGACGGACAGGTGCCGTAGGGCACGAAGTGGTGCTCGGCCAGCCAGACCGTGTCGAGGCCCGCCTCCTCGGCGACCTCGGCGGAGCGGACCGCGCGGTGCAGTGCCTCTCCCTGGCCCTGCCCGGGGAACTGGGCGGCCAACACGAAACTTCCGATGCGCATTGCTTTTCCTGCTTCCTTGGCTCCGACGCGGAGCTCCCCCGCAGGGCATAACCGCCCGACACGTGCCGAGGACACGGCCGGGCGGGGGACTTTGCGGATTGTCTGCAGAATCGGCCGCTCAGGAGGGGCGCCGCGTCATCACGGAGGGGACTTGTGACGATTGGTTCCGTACACGTACCCCTGCGCGCGCCGCGTAGGCTGGACGCGGCCCCAGCATCCTGTATAGCCCCGTGAGGTGTTCTGTGTCCCCGCGTCGCAACCGACCCAAGGGAGCCGGTTCGTCCGGCCGGAGCGCCGAGGACGACCGCTCCGGGCGCTACGGCGGCTGGCAGTCCACGGAGAGCTGGCAGGGCGAGGAGTGGAGCGTGCGGCACGTGGCCGGCGCCAGTGCCCAGGGCAAGGCCTACCGGTGCCCCGGCTGCGACCAGTTGATCCCGGACGGGGTGCCGCACGTGGTGGCCTGGCCCGAGCACGCGGGCGTCGACGACCGCCGTCACTGGCACAAGGCGTGCTGGAACGCGAAGGACCGCCGCACCACGCGGGTGCGGCGGTCCCGTGACGCGCCGAGGTTCTGAACGCCGTTATACGTCCCGCTTTTTCAGCAGGGCGAAGGCGCCGCCGAGCGCGGCGGCCGTGACGACCAGCATGATCCACAGCGGGTCCCAGCCCGACGGGCCGGACTCGCTCAGCGAGCTGGAGTAGAAGACGCCCATCTGGTTCGGGATGGAGTACTCGAACAGCGCCTCCTGCACGTCCGCCAGCGAGGACGAGAACATGAACAGCGCGATCACCAGCGGGGCGAGCACGGCACCGATCATGAGGGTGATGGCGCCCGCGGAGTGCCGGACGACCGACCCGAGCGCCAGCGACAGCGTGCCGATCAGCGCCACGTAGAGCGAGACGCCGACCGTGGCCTTCAGCCACTCCTCGCCGGAGGGGTCCTTGGCGTTGTGCTCCCCCAGCAGCGCCGTGTGCAGGAAGCCGACCAGCGTCGCGCACACCAGGGTCACCGTGAAGGCGAGCAGGAAGAACACCAGGGCCTTCGCCATGAGCACCCGCCCGCGCGAGGGGCAGGCGACCATCGTGGTGCGGATCATGCCGGTGCCGTACTCCGACGCCGTGGTGAGCACGCCCAGCGTGATGATGCACATGGTGCCCAGCAGCAGCCCGAAGAAGCCGAGGGCCAGCGGGCTCTCGCCGCCCATGTCGGGGTCGGAGCCGGAGACCACCAGGCCGACCAGCAGGCCGATGCCGACCACGAGCAGCACGAACACGCCCAGCGTCCACATGGTCGAGCGCACGGACCTGATCTTCGTCCACTCGGAGGTGAGCGCGTGCCCGAGGTGCGTACGGACCACGGGGATCGGCGAGGTGTAGGTGGGGTACGGGGAGCCGGGCGCCGCCTGCCAGTCGGGTGCGGCGGTCTGCGGCATCGGGGGCGGGGGCGTGCTCATCGGGCGTCCTCGGGCTTGGTCAGGTCGGCGGCGGGAGCGGTCGGGGGCGCGGCGGGCGCTGCGGGAGCGGGCGCGGCGGGCGGCGCCGCCGGGGCCTGGGCGGGCGGCGCCTGGGGCGCCTGCGGGGCGGGCTGCGCGTACGGGTTGGGCGCGGGGGCGCCGGGGGCCGCTCCGGGGGTGCCCGGGGCGCCGTAGGGGCCCGCGGGGGCCTGCGCGGGCACGCCCTGCGGCGCGGCGAAGGGCTGCCCGCCCTGCTGGGGCGGCGGCGGGGCGTACCAGCCGGGCTGGCCCTGCCCCGGAACCGGCATCGGCGGCTGCGCGCCGGGCGGCAGCGGCTGCTGGAGCCCGGCCTTCTGGTCGGTGGTCGAGCGGTAGTCGACGGCGCCCTGCGTCATCCGCATGTACGCCTCCTCCAGCGACGCCTGGTGCGGCGACAGCTCCCACAGCCGTACGTCGGCGTCGTGGGCGATGTCGCTGATGCGCGGCAGCGCCAGTCCCGTCACCCGCAGCGCGCCGTCCTGCTCGGGCAGCACATGGCCGCCGGCCTCGGTGATCGCGGCGGACAGCTTCTCGCGCTGCTGCGGCTCGGTGTCGGGGGTGCGCACGCGCGCGAAGTCGGCGGAGTTGGCGGAGATGAAGTCCGTCACGCTCATGTCGGCGAGGAGCTGTCCGCGCCCGATGACGATGAGGTGGTCGGCGGTCAGCGCCATCTCGCTCATCAGGTGGGAGGAGACGAAGACCGTACGGCCCTCGGCGGCCAGCGCCTTCATCAGGTTGCGCACCCAGAGGATGCCCTCGGGGTCGAGCCCGTTGACCGGCTCGTCGAACAGCAGCACCTGGGGGTCGCCGAGCAGCGCGGCGGCGATGCCGAGCCGCTGGCCCATGCCGAGGGAGAAGCCCTTGGACCGCTTGCGCGCCACCTCGTGCAGGCCCACCACGCCCAGCACCTCGTCCACCCGCCGGGCCGGGATGCCCGAGAGCTGGGCCAGGCTCAGCAGGTGGTTGCGGGCGGACCGGCCGCCGTGCACCGCCTTCGCGTCCAGCAGCGCGCCGACCTGACGGGGGGCGTTGGGCAGCTTGGCGTACGGGTAGCCGCCGATCGTGACCCGTCCCGCGGTGGGGTTGTCCAGACCGAGGATCATCCGCATCGTCGTCGACTTGCCCGACCCGTTGGGCCCCAGGAACCCGGTGACGGTCCCCGGACGCACCTGGAAGGAAAGGTTGTACACAGCGGTCTTGTCGCCGTACCGCTTGGTCAGGCCGACTGCCTCGATCATGCTCCGCACCCATCGAAAGGTTCAGGACAGCGGGGCACACGCCCCCGTAAGGGTTAGGAGCTTATCGAGGCGCTGACGGTTCCGCTCAAACCGAGGTAAAAACCGGTCCCGCGCGGTCGCTCACTGGGCGTCGCGCCGCTTCAGCAGCACATAGCCGCCGACGACCGCCGCGAGCACCCAGAACACCATGATCCCGAGGCCGCCCCAGGGCCCGTACGGGGTGTCGTCGTCCGGGGGCGTCACCACCTGCATGATCCTGCTGCCGGCCTGGTCGGGCAGGAACTGTCCGACCTGCTTCGTGGCGTCGACGTTGCCGAGGATGTTGGAGATCAGGAAGAAGAACGGCATCAGGATGCCCAGCGACAGCAGGGGGAAGCGCAGCATCGTGGCGGCGCCCATCGAGAACAGCGCGATCAGCGTCATGTAGAGGCCGCCGCCGATCACCGCCCGCAGCACCCCGTCGTCCCCGATCGACGCCCTGAGGTCGCCGAGCATCGCCTGGCCCAGGAAGAACGTGGCGAAGCCGGTCGCCATGGAGACGACCAGGGCGAGCGCGGTGGCGACCGCCAGCTTGCTGAACAGGAAGGTGCCGCGCTGCGGCACGGCCGCCAGCGAGGCGCGGATCATGCCGGTGCTGTACTCGTTCGACACCACCAGCACCCCGAACACGATCATCGCGAGCTGTCCGATGCTCATCCCGGCGAAGCTGATGAACGTCGGGTCGAAGGAGAGCCGGTCCCGCGCGCTCAGGGTCTCGAACTCGTTCCTCGACAGCGCCGAGATCAGCATGCCGAGCGCGATGGTGACGACCACCGCCAGGGAGAGCGTCCACACCGTGGACGCCACCGACCGGATCTTGGTCCACTCCGACCGTACGACCTGCGTCACCGCCATGCCGCTCAGCCCTTCTTCCAGCTCTCGCCCCACTGCCGCCGCGGGGGCGCGGGCGCGCCGGCGTGGTACTCCACCGACTCCGCGGTCAGCCGCATGAACGCCTCCTCCAGGGAGGCCTGCCGCGGGCTCAGCTCGTGCAGCACCACCTGCTGCCGGGCCGCCAGCTCCCCGATGTGCTCGGCCTTGGAGCCGTCCACCTCCAGTGCCCCGTCGCCGCTCTCCACGGCGGTGATCCCCGCCCGGTGCAGCACGTCGAGCAGCCGCTCGCGCTGCGGGCTGCGGATCCGGACGTACGAGCGGGAGTTGCGCTCGATGAACTCGGTCATGGAGGTGTCGGCGAGCAGCCGGCCCTGGCCGATGACGACGAGGTGGTCGGCGGTCAGTGCCATCTCGCTCATCAGGTGGGAGGAGACGAAGACCGTACGACCCTGAGCGGCGAGGGATTTCATCAGCGTGCGGATCCAGTGGATGCCCTCGGGGTCGAGGCCGTTGACCGGCTCGTCGAACATCAGGATCCGCGGGTCGCCGAGCAGCGCGGCGGCGATCCCGAGCCGCTGGCCCATGCCGAGCGAGAACCCCTTGGCCTTCTTCCGCGCCACCGCCGTCAGCCCGACCGCGTCCAGCACCTCGTGCACCCGCTGCCGCGGGATGCCGTTGCTCTGCGCCAGGCACAGCAGGTGGTTGTAGGCGCTGCGGCCCGGGTGCGCGCCCTTGGCCTCCAGCAGGGCGCCGATGCGGGTCAGCGGGTTCCTGAGCCGCTCGTAGTGCGTGCCGTCGATCCGCACGTCCCCGGTGGTCGGGTGGTCCAGGCCCAGGATCATCCGCATGGTGGTCGACTTGCCGGCGCCGTTCGGGCCGAGGAAGCCCGTGACGATACCCGGCCGGACGGTGAAGGTCAGATCCCTGACCGCCACCTTCTCGCCGTACCGCTTGGTCAGCCCCTCGAGCTCGATCATGCGATCACGCTAGAACGGGACAAAGCCCTCTGCCACCTCAGTGGCAGAGGGCTTCGCCGGTGTACGTCGGTCGCCGTTACCGGGACTGCTGGGCCGGGACCCCGCGGGAGATCGGCTCGTCGTCGGTGGCGGGCGAGCCGGTCGCCGCCACCGCGGCACCGGTGAGCGTCGCCAGCATCTCGCGGACGTTCGTGAGCTGGGCGTTGATCGAGTCGCGGCGGTTGGTCAGCGCCGCGAGCTCCCGCTCGGATTCCGAACGGATCCGGTCGGCCTTGGCGTTGGCGTCGGCCACGATGTCCTCCGCCTGACGCTGGGCCGTCTCCACCGTCTGGCGGGCGCGGCGCTCGGCGTCGGTGCGCAGCTTCTCGGCCTCCAGGCGGAGCTGCTCCGCGCGGTGCTCGATCTCCGCGAGGCGCTTCTCGGCCTTCTGCTGGCGCGAGGCCAGGTCGCGCTCGGACTGCTCGCGGCGCTTGGCGAGGTTCGTCTCGAAGTCGGCGGCGGCCTGCGCGGCCTTGGCGCGGGTCTCCTCGAAGAGGGCGTCCGCCTCCTCCCGCTTGGACTGCGCGTCCTTCTGCGCCTCGGAACGCAGCTGGGCGGCGTCGCCCTGGGCCTTCTCGACGATCCGGGCGCCCTCGTCCTCCGCCTTCGCCTTGCGGTCGGCGGCGTAGGACTCGGCGTCGTTGCGCACCTGCTGGGCGGCCGACTCGGCGAGCTCGCGGTGCTGCTCCGCCGCGCGCCGGGCTTCCTCGCGCAGGTCCTTCGCCTCCTCCTCGGCGAGGCGGAGGATCTTCTCCACGCGCGCGCCGAGACCGGCGTACGACGGCTCGGCGTCGTTGACCTGGGCCTGGGCGTTCTGTGTCTCGAGGTGGAGCTCTTCGATGCGCTTTTCCAGAGCGGTGATGCGGGCGAGAGCGCTGTCACGGTCGGAGACGAGCTTGGAGATACGTTCGTCCACCTGAGCGCGGTCGTATCCACGCCGCACAAGCTCGAAGCCGTAGGGGGAAGTGTCGCTCATGGGGTTCCTGTCGAATGAGACCGGTGAGGTGATAGGTGGAATCCTAGGGGCGAAAGCGCTGTGTCATCGAGCGGATGCGCGTTTGATACGGAGAATGACACCCCTTTTGAGTGGCTCGCCGCCGGAATGCTTGCCAAAAGCATGATCAAAGCCCTCACTCTACAAGGGATTTCGTCCGCTTTGCCAGCTATTCCGCCGACTTGCCACCCGTACGTGTACCCCCCGCGGCGGCCCCCGCCTTGACCCCGTTGTCCTTGGCGCCCCCCGGCGCCTCGAAGGACTCCAGCGCCTCCAGCACGTCCTGCACGCGCGAGATCTCCGCGTTGATGTCCTCGCGGCGCCGCACCAGCACCTCCAGCTCGCGCTTGCCCTCCTCGACCGTGCGCCGCGCCTCCCGGACCGCCTCGGCCTTCAGCTCCTCGGCCTCCCGCACGAGCGAGGCCTTCTTCTGCTCCGCCTCCTTGAGCAGGCCCTCGGCCTTCTTCACGGCGGCGATCCGCACCTTGCCGGCCTCGGAGTTGGCCTCGGAGACGATCTCCTTGGCCTTCGCCTCCGCCTTGGCGAGCTGCTCCTCGGCGGCCTTGATGAGCGCGTCGCACCGGTCGCCCGTCGACTTCATCGTCTCCGCCGCCTCACGGCGGGCCCGCTCGTGCAGCTCCTCGATCTCGGAGGTGATCCGGTCGCGCAGCTCCTCCGCGCGCTCCCTGATCTGCGTCGCGTCCCGGCGCGCGCCGACCAGCAGTTCGTCCGCGTCCGTACGGGCCTTCTCCACCCGCGTGTTGCCCTCGACGGTCGCCTCGGCGACCAGCCGGTCGGCCTCGCTGCGGGCCGCGCCGACCATCGTGTCCGCCTGCGCCTCGGCCTCCGCCGTCGTCTTCAGCGCCTGCTGCCGCGCCTCGGCGAGCAGCTTGTCCGCCTCGGCGGTGGTCTCCGTGATGAGCGTGTCCACCTGCTCGGCCGCCTCGGAACGCCGCTTGTTGGCGTCCTTGCGGGCCTCGTCCAGCGTCCGCTCCGCCTCCTCGCGCGCGGCGGACACCAGCCGCTCGGCCTCCGACTCCGCACCGGACCTGACCCGCTCGGCCTCCTGGCGCATCCGCTCCGCGTGCGCCTGCGCCGACCCGACCGTCTCCGCCGCCTCGGCGCGCAGCCGCTCCGCGTCCCCGGTGGCGTCCGCGATCAGCTTCTCCGCCTTGGACACCGACTCCGACCGCAGCCGCTCGCTCTCCGCGAGGGTCTCGTCGGTGAGCCGCTCCGCCTCACTGCGGGCCTCGGTGATGAGGGTGTCCGCCTGCGTCGCCGCGTCCGAACGGATCCGGTTGGCGTCCTCACGGGCGTCCGCCCGGGTGCGCGCGGCGGCCTGCTCCGCCTCGGCGATCGTGTCGGACGCCTCCGTCCGCACCCGCTGGGCGTGCTCGGACACGTCCGTACGGATCCGGTCGGCCTCCGCGATGGCCTCGGACACCGTCCGCTCGGCCAGCGCCTTCGCGGCCTCCGTCTCCTCCTGCGCCTCGCGCCGCAGCCGGCCCGCGTCCTCGCCGGCCCGCTCCCGCTCCGCGTAGGCGTCGGAGCGGACCCGGTCCGCCTCCTCCTCGGCCTCACGGCGGGTGCGCTCCGCCGCGTGCTCGGCGGCGCTGCGCAGCCCGGCGATCTCCTCCTGCGCCTGCTCGTGCAGCCCGGCCACGGAGTCCCGCACCTGCTGGGCGTGCTGTTCGGCCGCCGACACCATCTCGGTGGCGCGCCGGTCGGCCTCCTCGACCAGCCGTACGGCCTCGGCCTGCGCCTCCTCCACCCGGGTGCGCGCCGACGCCAGCAGCTCCTCGCTCTGCTCGCGGGCCCGCTCGCGCTCCTGGTCGGCCTCCTGCCGGGCCGCGCCGAGGAGTTCCTCGGCCTCGCGGCGGCGCCGGGCGGCCTCCTCCTGCGCGGCGGCCAGCGTCTCCGAGGCCTCCGTACCGATCCGCTCGGCGGCGGCCTGCGCCTCCGCGCGCATCCGGTCGGCGCTGTCCTGCGCCTCCGACTTCAGCCGCTCCGCCTCGGCCGCGGCCTCCGACCGCAGCCGCACGGCGACGGACTCGCCCTCCGCGCGGGACGCCGACGCGTCCGCGGCGGCCTCGTCCCGCAGCCGTTCGGCCTCCGCCTCCGCCTGCTGCCGCAGCGTCCGGATCCGCTCGGCGGCCTCCGCGCGCAGCCGCTCGGTCTCCTCGGCCGCCTCCCGGCGGATCCGGCCGGCCTCCTCACGCGCCTCGCTCAGCGCCTGCTCGGCCGACGCCAGCCGCTCCTCGGCCTCCGTGTGCAGCCGCGTCAGCTCCTCGGCGGCCTCCGCACGGCGCGCCTCCACCACCCGCTCGGTCTCCTCGCGCAGCTCGCGCGCGGCCCGCTCGGCGTCCTCCTTGAGCGCGTCGGCCTGCTCGACGGCCTCCGCGCGGTGCCGCTCGGCCTCCTGACGGGTGCGCTCCAGCGTCTCCTCGGCCTGCCGGCGCAGCGTCGTGGCCCGCTCGATGGCCTCGGTGCGGACCTTCTCGCTGTCGCCCTGCGCGGTGGAGCGCAGTTCGTCGGCGTCCGCCTTCGCCTTGGCGAGCAGCTCCTCGGCGGACCTCGCCGCCTCCTCGATCTGCGCCACGGCCTCCTTGCGGGCCTCCGCGCGGATCTTCTCGCCCTCGGCGACCGCGTCGGCGCGCAGCTGCTCGGCCTCGCCGCGCAGCCGGCGGGCCTCCTCCTGCAGCTCGACCGTCTTGGCGCGGTACTCCTTGGTGTCGTCCTTCGCCGCGCCCTTGAGCTGCTCGGCGATGTCGTGCGCCTCCGCGCGCAGCCGGTCCGCCTCGGCCTCGGCCTCGCTGCGGATCCGCTCGGCCTCCTCGGCCGCCGCCCTGGTGGTCCGCTTGGCCTCCTCGGACGCCTTGTTGAGGACGTCCTCGGCGGTCTTGGCCGCCTTGGAGAGCTGGGTGGCGGACTCCTCGGCGGTGAGTGCGCGGGCCTTCTCGGCGGCCTCCGCGACGATCTTCTCGGCCTCCGCGCGGGCGTCGGCGACCAGCTGCTCGGCCTCCGCCTTGGTGGACTCGGCCTCCTTGGTGGCCTCACTGACCAGCCGCGCCACCTGCTCCTTGGCGGTGCGCGTACGGGTCTCGTTGGCGGACTCGGCGGAGGCGAGCGCCTTCGCGGCGGACTCCTTCGCCTCGGCGAGCACCTTCTCCGCCTCCGCGCGGGCCTCGCGCAGCGCGGATTCGGCCTGGGACATCCGCTCCTCGGCGGCCCGGCTGAGCTCCTGCGCCTCACGGCGCGCGGCCTCCGCCTCGCCGGCCGTCGACGTCCGGAGCTGCTCGGCGTGGTCGGTGGCCTCCTGGGCCTGCGTCGAGGCCGCGTTCAGCAGCCGCTCCGCGTCCGCGCGGGCCCGGCGCAGGATCTGCTCGGCCTCCGCGCGGGCCGACTCCGCCTCGCTCCGCAGCCGCTGCCGGGCCTCGGCCGTCAGCCGCTCCGCCTCCGCGCGGGCGGCGGCCAGCGCCTGCTCGGTCTCCGCGCGGGACTCCTCGAGGAGCCGGCGGGCCTGCTGCTCGGTGCGGGCGCGCAACTGCTCCGCCCACGCCACGTTCTCGTTGACGTGCGACTCGACGGTCTGCCGGCGCTCCGCCAGCTCCTGGTCGAGCTGCTGGCGCCGCGTCACCGCCTCCTGGTGCAGCTCCGCCTGGAGCCGGGCCGCCTGCTCCGCGTGCTCCTGGAGGATCCGCTGGGTCTGCGCCCGCGCCTGGCTCAGCTCCCGCTCGGCGTCCGCGCGGATCTGGTCGGCCTGCAGCTGCGCGTTGCGCAGCAACTGCTCGGCCTGGTAGCCGATGTCACCGCCGTCGTACGCGGGCCGGGACATGATGGTGCGCCGCGCCTCGTGCAGCTTGGCGCGCAGCACCTCGACCTGGTAGCCGAGGTCCTCGGCGTGCTGGATCGCCTTTTCCCGCTCGGTCTTCAGCCGCTTCATCTCGGCTTCGAACCGAGAGAGGTGGTCGACGTCAGCCGCCGGCTCTCGCTCCTGGCTCTCGTAGCCCCGCACTGCGCGGTCCCATCCGTCCCCTGGTCGCAAGTCTGGCCGAGCTCCGTCCATCCGCCGAACGGGGCCCCCGGGGAATGGTGTCAGATCAGCGGCGGAGCATGGGCTGCCGCCCCGCGCTCGCCCCCCGGAAACCGGACCCCGGCGATCCCGCCGCCAAAGACGACGGGACTCGGTCACCACGCATCGAGCGGCGACCGGACCCAACCCTACCGGCCCTTATGTACGTGGGTCAGTGCCCGGACGACTCAACGGGCGCCGAAGTGACCAGTTCCGTCAGTACGCCGTGGCAGTCCTTGGGGTGCAGGAAGGTGATTCGTGACCCCATGGAGCCGCGCCGGGGCTCTTCGTACAGAACGCGTACGCCCTTGTCCTTGATGTCCGCGGCCTCCGCGTCCACATCCGCCGTACCGAAGGCGATGTGGTGGACGCCCTCGCCGTTCTTCGCCAGCCACTTGGCGACGGTGGAGTCCTCCCGGGTCGGCTCCAGGAGCTGCAGGTAGGAGGCCCCGCCGTCGGAGGTCTCATTGATCTTGAGCATGGCCTCGCGCACGCCCTGCTCCTCGTTGACCTCGGAGTGGAACACCTCGAAGCCGTACGTGGACCGGTAGAACTCGACGGTCTTGTCGAGGTCGAAGCAGGCGATCCCGATGTGGTCGATTCGCGTCAGCATGGATTCAGTGCAGCGCTCCCGCGATGGTTACGCAACGTGCGCGCGATCACACCGAAAGGGCGATGACGTGGTCCACCGCACGTCAGTACATTCGAAGTAAACCCTCGTTCACTCCTCGGCTGTGCAGCCGGAAGGGGATCGCAGCTCATGTCTTCCGAAACTTCCGCACCATCCGCAACGAACGGCACGACCTCCGTCATCGTCGCGGGCGCCCGCACCCCCATGGGTCGGCTGCTCGGCTCACTGAAGTCCTTCTCCGGAGCCGACCTCGGCGGCTTCGCGATCAAGGCCGCCCTCGACCGTGCGGGGATCGGCGGCGACCAGGTCCAGTACGTGATCATGGGCCAGGTGCTCCAGGCCGGCGCCGGCCAGATCCCGGCCCGCCAGGCCGCCGTCAAGGCCGGCATCCCGATGAGCGTCCCGGCGCTCACCGTCAACAAGGTGTGCCTCTCCGGCCTCGACGCCATCGCGCTGGCCGACCAGCTCATCCGCGCCGGCGAGTTCGACGTGATCGTCGCCGGCGGCCAGGAGTCCATGACCAACGCCCCGCACCTGCTGCCGAAGTCCCGCGAGGGCTTCAAGTACGGCGCGGTGCAGATGCTCGACGCCATGGCGTACGACGGTCTGACCGACTCCTTCGAGAACATCGCCATGGGCGAGTCCACGGAGAAGCACAACACCCGCCTCGGCATCGCCCGCCCCGAGCAGGACGAGATCGCCGCCCTGTCCCACCAGCGGGCCGCCGCCGCGCAGAAGAACGGCGTCTTCGAGGCCGAGATCACCCCGGTCGAGATCCCGCAGCGCAAGGGCGACCCGGTGCTGTTCAGCAAGGACGAGGGCATCCGCGGCGACACCACGGCCGAGTCGCTCGGCAAGCTGCGTCCGGCCTTCGCCAAGGACGGCACCATCACCGCGGGCTCCTCCTCGCAGATCTCGGACGGCGCGGCGGCCGTGGTCGTGATGAGCAAGGCCAAGGCGCAGGAGCTGGGCCTGGACTGGATCGCCGAGATCGGCGCCCACGGCAACGTGGCCGGTCCCGACAACTCCCTCCAGTCGCAGCCGTCCAACGCGATCCGGCACGCCCTGAAGAAGGAGGGCCTGGAGGTCTCCGACCTCGACCTCATCGAGATCAACGAGGCCTTCGCCGCGGTCGCCGTGCAGTCAATGAAGGACTTGGGTGTTTCCACCGAAAAGGTGAACGTCAACGGCGGCGCCATCGCGCTGGGTCACCCGATCGGGATGTCCGGCGCCCGGCTCGTCCTGCACCTGGCGCTGGAGCTGAAGCGGCGCGGCGGCGGTGTCGGCGCGGCGGCGCTGTGCGGCGGCGGCGGCCAGGGCGACGCGCTGATCGTGCGGGTTCCCAGGGCCTGATCCGCTTTTTGCAGGTTTTCCTCTCGTGAACGGAGCTGTGATGCAGGACGTCTCCTCGCTGGTCGCCCGGGCCAGGGAAGGCAGGCCACGGGCCGTGGCCCGGCTGATCTCCCTGGTGGAGGGGGCGTCCCCGCAGCTCAGGGAGGTGATGGCGGCCCTGGCGCCGCTGACCGGGAACGCGTACGTGGTCGGCCTGACCGGCTCCCCGGGCGTGGGCAAGTCCACCTCCACCTCGGCCTTGGTGACCGCGTACCGCAAACAGGGCAAGCGGGTCGGCGTCCTCGCGGTGGACCCCTCCTCGCCCTTCTCGGGCGGCGCCCTGCTCGGCGACCGCGTCCGCATGTCGGAGCACGCCTCCGACCCGGGCGTCTACATCCGCTCGATGGCGACGCGTGGCCACCTGGGCGGCCTGGCGTGGGCGGCCCCGCAGGCCATCCGCGTCCTGGACGCGGCGGGCTGCGACGTGATCCTGGTCGAGACGGTGGGCGTGGGACAGTCGGAGGTGGAGATCGCCTCCCAGGCCGACACGTCGGTGGTGCTCCTGGCCCCCGGCATGGGCGACGGGATCCAGGCGGCGAAGGCCGGAATCCTGGAGATCGGCGACGTCTACGTGGTCAACAAGGCCGACCGCGACGGCGCCGACGCCACCGCCCGCGAGCTGAACCACATGCTCGGCCTCGGCGAGTCCCGCGCCCCCGGCGACTGGCGCCCGCCGATCGTGAAGACGGTCGCCGCGCGGGGCGAGGGCGTCGACGAGGTCGTCGAGGCCCTGGAGAAGCACCGCGCCTGGATGGAGGAGGGGGGCGTCCTGACGGAACGCCGCCTGGCCCGGGCCTCCCGCGAGGTCGAGACCATCGCGGTCACGGCCCTGCGCGAACGCATCGGCGACCTCCACGGCGACCGCCGCCTGGACGCGCTGGCGGAACGCATCATCGCGGGCGAGCTGGACCCGTACCGGGCGGCGGACGAACTGGTGGCGGGGCTGACCCGGGGCTGACCGCAGTGGTCAGAGATCGTCGGGCAGGAGCCGGAAGGCGGGTTCTCCGGTGAGCGGCCGCATCATGCGGAAATGGCTGTCCGTGGTGAAGAGGGACGTCGTCCGGAAGGCCGCCGCCAGCGCCACGTTCATCGCGTCCGCCAGCCCCACTCCTGCCCCGCCGTCGGTGTCGGCATATCCGCGCATCACCGCCATGGCCGCCCTCAGGTGCGGCGTGGTCTCGGGAATCTCGAACCGGCGGGCCTCCGCCTGCCCTGCGACGAAGTCCAGCGCGCTCATGGCCGCACGGGCACCGATCCGTGACGTCAGCAGGTAGTCCAGCTCGGTGAGCACCATGGGCGACACCACGAGGTGACCCATGCGGGCCAGAGCCTCCCGGTGAGCGGCGTGGCGGGGGTCCTTCGGGGTGAACAGCCGGTACAGCGCGTTGGTGTCGGCGATCGCGACCGGGACGTCAGCCATCGGTCTCCTCGGCCGTCGCTCCACCCATACCGCGCAGCGTCGCCTCGATCTCGTCGTCGTCGAGCACCGGACCCCCCAGGTCGGGGATGTCCAGGTCGCCCATGGGGTCGGTGCGGAACGGGTACGCGGGGCGGCCCGTGGGCGTGCCCCGGGGAACGATGTCCCCTATGGGCACGCCGTCCTTGGTGATGGTCACCGTCTCCCCGGCCGCCACGCGGGCCAGGACGCGTGATGTCTGCTGATTGAGTTCCCTGAGCGGGACCTCGGCACCGTCACTCATTCCTCTAATGTACTACCCGTTCTACATGGCGGGGCGGTGCTCAGTCGTCGTCCGGGTCGTCCCCGTCGTCGTCCCGGTCCGCCGTGACGGAGCCGCTGCGCAGGTCGACCCGCCAGTCCCGCTCGTCCCCGCCGGAGGCGCGGGTCTCGGTCTCCCAGCCCCGGTCATCGTCGTCGTCCAGCTCCACCGACGTCACCGTCCCCTTGGCGGCAGCCGCCTTCGCGGCCTCCTCGGCCGTCACCGACGCCCCCTTCAGCGCGGCCCGCACCTCGGCGGTGTCGTCCTCGTCATCCTCCGAGGAGCCCAGGACCTTTCCGGTGCCCGGGTCGATACGCACGCTGTGCCAGGTGTCCCCCTTGCCGAGGACGTCGACCTCCCAGACCGCGTCGTCCAGTTCGGCGGAGACGGCCGTGCCCGGCGTGTGCTTCAGCGCGGCGGCGATGGCGCCGGCGGCGGTGACGTCACCGGAGACGGCACGCTCGTCGCGGTCGTCGTCCCGCGTGTCGTCGTCGCGCCCGTCGTCGTCCCCCGCCCGGGTCTCCGCCCGCGCCACCGACGCCGGCCCGTCGTCGTCCCCCGAGACCGCGAGGGCCGTGGCCGTACCGCCCCCGACGAGAGCCGCGGCGGTGACGACGGCGATCACGATGTTGCGCTTCATGCTGGTTCCTCCCGAGCTGCTTCGTTTGCGACGCCTTCAATCTCGCCGACCGACGCTGAGGAGAACCTGAAACCGGCTGAAAGGATCTTCAGGTTCCCTTTGCGACCCTTGACGCATGCGCCCACCCGTCTCCCACCACCACCCTGCCGGAGGCGCTTCGCGCCGCCTCTTTCGACTCTTGATCGTGGAGGACGAGAAGCGGCTGGCCCTGTCGCTCGCCAAGGGCCTCACCGCCGAGGGCTACGCCGTGGACGTCGTCCACGACGGCCGGGAGGGGCTGCACCGGGCCACGGAGGGGACGTACGACCTCATCGTCCTCGACATCATGCTGCCCGGCCTGAACGGCTACCGGGTCTGCGCCGCCCTGCGCGCCGCCGGCCACGACGTGCCGATCCTGATGCTCACGGCGAAGGACGGCGAGTACGACGAGGCGGAGGGCCTCGACACCGGCGCCGACGACTACCTCACCAAGCCGTTCTCGTACGTCGTCCTCGTCGCCAGGATCAAGGCGCTGCTGCGCCGCCGGCAGGGCGCCGGGGCCTCCCCGGTCCATGTGCACGGCGACCTCAAGGTGGACACCGCCGCCCGCCGGGTCTTCCTGGACGAGGACGAGGTGACCCTGACCGCCAAGGAGTTCTCGGTCCTCGAACACCTGGTGCTGCGGGCCGGCGAGGTGGTCTCCAAGGCCGACATCCTCGAACACGTCTGGGACTTCGCCTACGAGGGCGACCCCAACATCGTCGAGGTCTACGTCAGCGCCCTGCGCCGCAAACTGCGCGCCGGCCTCATCCGCACCGTGCGCGGCGCCGGCTACCGCCTGGAGACGGCGCCGTGAGCCGCCTGTTCGGCTCGGTCCGCGCACGGGCGACGCTCGGCGCCACCCTCGTGGTCGCGGTCGCCCTCGTCGCGGCCGGCACCGCCGTCCTGCTGTCGCTGCGCTCCAACCTGATCGGCGAGGCGGGCACCCAGGCGGAACGCTCCGCGCGGGCGGTCGCCTCCGAACTCGCCGCCCGGACGCCGTACGACAGGCTGTCGGGGCTGGACGGGGACGACCGCCCGGTGCAGATCGTCGACGAGGACGGACACCTGGTCGCGGCGAGCGAGGACCTGGAACGGGTCACCGGCACGGCGACCACCGACGTGACCCCGCGGTCGCCGAGGCCGGACGACGACGATTCCGACGACTCCGACGACGACTCGGACGACTCCGGCGACGAGTCCGACGACGGCTCCCTCGCCCCCGGCGAGATCGCCGGCGAGATCACCTTCAGCAACGGCTCCGCCACCGTCGACGGCGACACCGAGGACTACCGTTTCGCCGCCGTGGAGGTGGAGACCGGCGACCGGGGCCGCCTCACCGTCCACGCGGGCGCCCCCCTCGCCGCCGAGCACAGCGCCGTACGGACCGCGCTGACCGTGATGCTCATCGGCTTCCCCCTCCTGTTCGGCGTCGTCGCCGGCGTGACCTGGCTGGTCACCGGCCGCGCCCTGCGCCCGGTGGAGGGCATCCGGAGCGAGATGGCCGCGATCACCGCCTCCGAGGACCTCGCCCGCCGCGTCCCCGAACCGGCCACCCACGACGAGATCGCCCGCCTGGCCCGCACCACCAACGAGACACTGGCCGCGCTGGAGGCGTCCGTGGAGCGGCAGCGGAGGTTCGTCGCCGACGCCTCGCACGAGCTGCGCAGCCCGATCGCGTCCCTGCGCACCCAGTTGGAGGTGGCCGCCGCCCACCCCGCGCTGCTCGACCTGGACGGCGCCGTCGAGGACACCGTGCGGCTCCAGCACCTCGCCGCCGACCTGCTGCTGCTCGCCCGCCTCGACGCGGGGGAGCGGCCCGCCGACGCCCGGGTCGACCTGTCCGCGCTGGCCCGCGAGGAGGCCGCGGGACGTACGGGCGTGACCGTGGACGCGGAGGCGGCGGAGGTCAACGGATCCCGGGGACAACTGGCGCGCGTGCTCGCCAATCTGCTGGACAACGCCCGGCGGCACGCCCGCGAGCGGGTCACCGTGACCGTACGGCGGGAGGGCGGCTGGGCGGTCCTGGGGGTGGCCGACGACGGCGAGGGGGTGGCCGAGGCCGACCGGGAGCGGATCTTCGAGCGGTTCGTACGGCTGGACGCCGCCCGCAGCCGCGACGACGGTGGCGCGGGGCTGGGGCTGGCGATCGCGCGGGACGTCGCCGTACGGCACGGCGGGACGCTCACGGCGTCCGCGGCGCCGGCCGGCGGAGCCCTCTTCGAACTCCGCCTGCCGCTCGCCCGCTGAGACCGGGGGCCGTCAGTGACGCCCCCGCTGCCCCCGCAGGTGCTCGGCGATGGGCTTGAGGGCCTTGTCGAGCTCGGTGAGGGCCTCGGGGGAGAGCAGGTCGATGAAGTGCCGGCGCACGGACGCCACATGGTGCGGCGCGACCTTCTGCATGGTCTCCATGCCGTGGTCGGTGAGGACCGCGTACAGCCCGCGGCGGTCGGACTCGCAGTTCTCCCGCCGGACCAGGTGCGCGTTCTCCATGCGGGTGATCTGGTGCGAGAGGCGGCTCTTGGACTGCATGGTGGCGGAGGCGAGGTCGCTCATCCGCATCCGCCGGTCCTCCGACTCGGACAGGTTCACCAGGATCTCGTAATCGTTCATCGTCAGGCCGAACGGCTGCAGATCCTTCTCGAGCTGGTACGTCAACAGCCTGTTGACCTCCAGGTGGGTGCGCCAGGCGCACTGCTCCGCATTGGTCAGCCAGCGGGTGGCCGTCTCGGTCTCCATGAATGAAGTCTACCTAAGGAAGTTGAATGGCGAACTAATAAGGCTTCCGCGTGACACCATGCGCAGGCGTTCGATGTCACACCCCGCACATTACCGCTCACAGCCCGAAGCGACGCTGGAGGTCTCCGAGCTGTCCGGGAAGACGCGGTGTGCCCGCCCCCTGCCCGTGGCCACCCGAAACGCCGCTTCCGGGTACCCCCGGCTCCTGCGGAGTGACCCCCGTCGCCTGCTCCGCCATCAACGTCTCGGACGACTGGAGCAGCACCGTGCCCGCCCCCACGAACTCGAACTGGTGCTCCTCGCCGGAGGCCCCGCCGAGGCCCGTCATCGCACGTAGACCGCCCATCAGGCCGGTCATGTAGCCGTGGTCGTAGTGGTGGCACGGGGAGGGGCAGTCCGCCCATCCGACCAGCGCCTGCGGGTCCACCCGGATGGGGGGTTCCATGAACACCACCGGACCGTTGGATGCGGCCACGAACTTCCCGGTTCCGATCAGTGTCAGAAAACCCGGCACGATCGACTGCTTGAGCGCGAGACTTGGCTGAAAAGCGAGGAGGTTGCCCGAGCGAATGGTCAGGTTGCCGTCCTCGAGGTCGTACGAATTCACGTCGAAGGCCCGGTCGGCGAGGAGCATCTTGCCCGAGCCCTCCGCCACGACCCAGTCGCTCGCGTGCAGTGGCGAATGGAACGACGTGCGGACGAGCCGGTCGAGTCGCCCGTGCCCGATCCCGTTGAAATCGATCGAACCGTAGTAGGCGATCATCTTCCCCTTCTGCATGAACCACTGGGTGCCCTTGAGCTCCACGCAGAAGGTGTAGGGATCGACGCTGTCGTCGGACGGCAGCGTCATCGGGTCGTGGACGGTGGGGTTCATCGTGTTCCTCCCGGGACGTCCTGGCCTTCAGGTCGGGGTGGGGGTACCTCCCGCTTGCGGGGGAGAGCCGGACCCCCGTGGAGCAGGGAAGGGGAAGTCGAATCGCCGTCAGGGTGATTCGGCGTCAGCCATGGCGGCGTTGCGCTCGGCCTCCAGGCGGTAGACGATCTCGGAGTTGAGGGACCTCCGGGTGGACTTGGTCTGAGTGACCAGCCACTCGTGCAGATCGGTGGGCAGTCGGAGTGTGATGCGCTTCTCTTCGTCCATGATTCCAAAGTAGTGGTTCCTTGATAGGCATCTAGTGGCAGAATGACACTATGACGACACGATGGAAGGCTTTGGGGGATGCCGGGCGCGCTCGGTACACCTACCGGCTGCGTGTGTCGTCGGCCGCCCGGACGGCGCTGCTCGCCGAGTGGGACCGCTGCCGCTGGGTGTGGAACGAGTGTGTGGCCAAGTCCCGCGCCGTGCACGCCCACAACCGCACGCACCCCGGCGACAGGCTGACGTGCGGCCCGGCCCAGCTCGACAGGATGCTGACCGGGGCCCGCGCGACGACGCCGTGGCTCCGGGAAGGCGCTTCGGTGCCGCAGCAGCAGACCATCCGCGACTTCGCCAAGGCCCGTTCCAAGGTGCTCAAGGACATCGACAAGCGCCTGCCGGTGCGGCAGCGCGCCGGGATGCCACGGCACAAGAGGAAGCGTGAGGCTCTGCCCACGCTGAACTACACCACCCGGGGCTTCCGGCTGAAGGACGGCCGCCTCCACCTGGCGGGCGGTATCGCGCTGACGGTGGTGTGGTCGCGTGAACTTCCGGCCGCCCCCTCGTCGGTGCGTGTATACCGCGATGCGGTCGGGCATTGGTACGCCTCGTTCGTCGTCGCCACCGAGGTCCAGCCGCTCCCCGCCACAGGCCGCGTGCTCGGCGTGGACTGGGGCGTCAGGGAAACCGCCACCACCACATCCGACACCCACGACCTTCCCCACGCCCAGCACGGGAAGACCGCCGCCCAGCGCCTCGCCCGCTACCAGCGGATGACAGCCCGTCGTAAGCCCGCTCGTGGGCAGGCGGCGTCCAAGGGATACCGGCAGGCGCAGGCGCAGGCCGCGAAGCTGCACAAGAAGGTCGCCCGGCAGCGGCAGGACACCGCCCGCAAGTGGGCCAAGCGCGTGGTCCGTGACCACGACGCCATCGCCGTCGAGGACTTCCGGCCGAAGTTCCTCGCCAAGACCACCATGGCCCGCAAAGCCGCCGACGCGGCGATCGGCGCCACGAAGACGGCCCTGATCGAGATGGGCCGCAAGCACGGGCGGGACATCCGCCTCGTGCACCCCGCGCACACCACCATGGACTGCGCGTCGTGCGGAGCGAGAACCAAGCACGCACTTCCTCTTTCGGAACGTACCTACACCTGCACCGCGTGCGGAGCCGTGTCCCCCAGGGACAAGAACTCCGCCCGCGTGATGCTGGTCCGGGCTGGTCTCATCCCGGCTGGTGTCGAGGGCGTAAGACCTCCGGGAGCGCTGCTCCCGGAGGCAGCCTGAGCCAGGAATCCCCCGCCCTCAGGCGGGGGAGGATGTCAAAGCTTCTCCTCCGACGCCTGGACGTACACGGCACCGCTGCCGCTCAGCTCCAACTGGAACGCCTCGCCGGATCCCCGGCCCACCATGTCCCGCCAGCCGAGCGCGGTCGACAGCTTGTTGCGGACGTCACCGTGATGGGCGACGTAGGCCTGCGGATCGACGTGCACCGGCCGCTGCGGGGTGATCGGGACCTCGATGACCCCTCCGTGGGCCATCACCGCGACGGCCCCGTGCCCCTTGAGCGAGGTCGTGAACAGCCCCTGCCCGGAGACCTGCCCCCGCACCATGCCCATCACCCCGCCCTGCGAGCCGAGGAACACCGTGCCCTGCTGCAGGGTGCCCTCGAAGGCCAGCAGCCGGTCGGCCTCGACGTACAGCGTGTCCCCGGCGAGGTTGATCACCTGCACGTGGTGGCCGCCGTGCCCAAACAGCACGGTGCCGCTGCCCTCGACGGTCATCAGCGGCGTGTCCTCGTTGGCGACCCGCCGCCCGATCATCGACATCACCCCGCCCTGACCGCCCGCCATGTTCGGGGTGAAACCGACCTCCCCCTTGTACGCGAGCATCGCGCCGCGCTGACTGAACAGCCGCTGACCGGGTGACACCGTCGCCTCGATCATCTTCGCGTTGATCTCCCGGAAGCCCATGTCACACGTCCCCCGCGATCGTGTTCCGCTCACTGGGCTGCACGTAGACCAGCCCGTCGCCCTCGAACCGGATCTGGAAGGCCTCGCCGCCGCCTTCTCCCATCAGGGTGCGGAAGGTCACACCCGACTGGAAGGACTGCCGCAGGTTCCCCTGGTGGGCTACGTAGGCGCCGGGGTCGACCGTCAGCGGGTACTGCGGGCTGACCCGGAGCAGCACCGCCGGCCCGTCCGACAGGAGCGCCGCCTGACCGTGCCCCTCGACCGTCGTCGTGAACAGCCCGTTGCCCTGCGAGGCCCCGCGCAGCCCCGTGAACGTGGTCCCGGTGCGCAGACCCCCATCCGTCGCCAGCAGATTGCTGGACTCCACGTACAGCTTGTCGCCCCGCAGACCCACCAGATTGATCTCGGAGGCCCGGTCCGCGAAAAAGCAGGTCCCGTGCCCCTTCACCTCCATCAGTGTCATCTGCTCACCCGTGAGCCGGCGGGTCACCATCCCCCGCAGCCCCTCACCGCCACCGCTGAGCTTCTTGAAGGCCATCTCACCGTCGTACGCGACCATGGAGCCGTTCTTCGCCTTCACGGCATCCCCGGTCATGTCGACGGCGAGCACCTTGCTGCTCTGAAGTCGGAACATCGCCACGTCTGCGACGGTAGCCGCACCGCCGCCCCCGCCGACAGATCCCGAAGGTGGAGTCGCACCCTGACCGGCCCCCTACGGAACGCACGGACCCCCTCCGGTGATCGCGGACGGCGTTTGCCACAATGGCGGGACGCTTGTGCGTGCGTTCACAAGCCGTCCGACCCGTCAACGCCGACGTCTCTCCCACCGAAGGTGACCCGTGGACATCAAGACCGCCTCCGCCCTCCGCCGCCTCCGCCTGGTCTCGGGCCCCGAAGCGATCTCGTTCCTGCTGCTGCTCGTCTGCTCGGTCCTGAAGCGGACGACCGACTTCAACGCCGTCCCGGTGATGGGCTATGTCCACGCCTTCCTCTTCATCCTCTACGTGGTCCTCTGGGCCGACGCCTGGAACCGCGCCAAGTGGCCGCTGAAGACCGCCGCCTTCTACTTCCTGATGTCGGTCCTCCCGACCGGCGGCTTCTTCGCCGACCGCCGCCTCAAGCGCGAGGCCGAGGACGCGGTGATCGCCTCCCGCGCCCGTAACGAAGGCGTCGTGAACGCATGATCGTCGCCTTCTCCGTGACACCGCTGGGCGTCGGCGAGGACGTGGGGGAGTACGTCGCCGACGCCGTGCGCGTGGTCCGCGCATCCGGCCTGCCGAACCGCACCGACGCGATGTTCACCTCGATCGAGGGCGAGTGGGACGAGGTCATGGACGTGGTCAAGCGCGCCGTGGCCGCGGTGGAGGCACGCGCGCCGCGCGTCTCCCTGGTCCTCAAGGCGGACATCCGCCCGAACGTGACGGACGGCCTCACCTCCAAGGTGGAGACCGTCGAGAGGCATCTGGCCGAGTAACCGTGTGCGGGGCCGCGTCCCCCGGCCCCAGTGGTCCCACCGGGCTTGTCGGTGGGGCCACTGGGGTCCTTCATGTGTGTCCGTCGGCCGCTGCTACCGGCGGGGCCCGTCCGTCCGCCGTCCGGTACCTCAGGGCTGTCCAGCCCCAGCCGCTCACCGCGCAGAACCGCGACCAGGACTGCTTCCTCGGCGGAGTGCGCGACGAAGCGCAGGGCGGCCCTCAACTCCGGTGGCGTCGCCCCGGCGTCGTCGGCCAGGCCCCGTGCCCGAACGGCGTCTGCCTGCGCGGTCGTGATCAGTTCGGCCTCCAAGGCGTCGGCCAGTCGGTTGACGACCCCGTCGCCCGGTGAGACGAACGCGGGCCGGTCGCCCTCTCGCCAGGGCAGGCGTCGAAGCTGGGTAGTGTCGTGCATGTCGTCGCTCCTTCATAGCGGCGGCTACGCCCCGGGGCCGTTCGCGCGGTCACCGGGGTACTTACAGTGACGACCTTACGCGGTTACGCGCTTACGCGGTAGCTCGTATCCGCATTTCCGCGGACGCTGGAGGTATGGAACTTGATCGCGCCGTTCCCGTCTGGCCCCAGGTGGCCGCAGACCTCCGTCGACGCCTGGACGCCGGCGAATGGGAGCCCGGTGAGCGCTTCCCCGGCACGGTCGCGCTGGCGGCGGAGTACGGCGTGACGCAGTCGACGGTCCAGAAGGCCGTCGTCGCCCTCCGGGAGGAGGGTCGCCTGCGCACGGTTCTGGGGGCGGGGAGCTATGTCCTGCGCTGACGGCGGTTCACTGCGTGATGCGGCGGGACCGATGAGTGAGACGGGGCTGACCGACATATGACCGGCCGGTAGGGTCTGGTCCGTGCCGAAGCCGCTCAGTCTCTCGTTCGATCCCATCGCCCGCGCCGACGAGCTCTGGAAGCAGCGCTGGGGAAACGTACCGTCGATGGCCGCGATCACCTCGATCATGCGGGCGCAGCAGATCCTGCTGGCCGAGGTGGACGCGGTCGTCAAACCGTACGGGCTCACGTTCGCGCGGTACGAGGCGCTGGTGCTGCTGACCTTCTCCAAGTCCGGTGAGCTGCCGATGTCCAAGATCGGCGAGCGGCTCATGGTGCACCCCACGTCGGTGACGAACACCGTGGACCGCCTGGTGCGCTCGGGCCTGGTCGCCAAGCGCCCCAACCCCAACGACGGCCGCGGCACCCTCGCGACCATCACCGACAAGGGCCGCGAGGTGGTCGAGTCCGCCACCCGCGACCTGATGGCCATGGACTTCGGTCTGAGCGCCTATGACGCCGAGGAATGCGGCGAACTCTTCGCGATGCTCCGGCCGCTGCGGGTGGCGGCGGGGGACTTCACGGAGGACTGACCCGGGACAAGATCTCCCGGAACGGGCCGTTACGCTCGTGTCCATGAAGAAGAGCGTGCTGACCCGCTACCGGATCATGGCCTACGTCACCGGTGTCCTCCTCGTCGCGCTGACCCTCGGCATGATCGGCAAGTACGTGCTCGACATGGGTGGCGCGGCCGACTTCACGCAGGTGGTCAGCATCGCCCACGGATGGCTGTACGTCGTCTACCTGATCTTCGCCTTCGACCTCGGCTCCAAGGCGAAGTGGCCGGTCAAGAAGCAGCTCTGGGTGCTGCTCGCCGGGACCGTCCCCACCGCCGCGTTCTTCGTGGAGCGCAGGATCAGCCGCGAGCTGGAGGGCAAGATCGCGGACGAGGCTCCCGCAGTCGCGTAACGCGTCTCACCGCCGTACGGAGCAGCGTGCGGCGGTCTGCCATCGACATTTACTTGGACGTCCTAGTAAATTCGAGGGTATGGACGCTGACGCCATCGAGGAGGGCCGCCGACGCTGGCAGGCCCGGTACGACGCCGCTCGCAAGCGCGACGCGGATTTCACCACGCTCTCCGGCGATTCCGTGGAGCCGGTGTACGGGCCCCGGACCGGGGACACCTATGAGGGGTTCGAGCGGATCGGCTGGCCGGGGGAGTACCCCTTCACCCGCGGGCTGTATCCGACCGGCTACCGGGGGCGGACGTGGACCATCCGGCAGTTCGCCGGGTTCGGGAACGCGGAGCAGACCAACGAGCGCTACAAGATGATCCTCGGCAACGGCGGGGGCGGCCTCTCCGTCGCCTTCGACATGCCGACGCTCATGGGCCGCGACTCCGACGACCCGCGCTCCCTGGGTGAGGTCGGCCACTGCGGGGTGGCGATCGACTCGGCCGCCGACATGGAGGTCCTGTTCCGGGACATCCCGCTCGGGGACGTGACGACCTCCATGACGATCAGCGGGCCCGCCGTGCCCGTCTTCTGCATGTACCTCGTCGCCGCCGAGCGCCAGGGCGTCGACCCCGCCGTGCTCAACGGCACGCTGCAGACGGACATCTTCAAGGAGTACATCGCGCAGAAGGAGTGGCTCTTCCAGCCCGAGCCCCATCTGCGCCTCATCGGCGACCTGATGGAGCACTGCGCCGCCGGCATCCCCGCCTACAAGCCGCTCTCCGTCTCCGGGTACCACATCCGCGAGGCCGGGGCGACGGCCGCGCAGGAGCTGGCGTACACGCTCGCGGACGGCTTCGGGTACGTGGAACTGGGACTCAGCCGCGGACTGGACGTGGACGTGTTCGCGCCCGGCCTCTCCTTCTTCTTCGACGCGCACGTCGACTTCTTCGAGGAGATCGCCAAGTTCCGCGCGGCCCGGCGCATCTGGGCGCGTTGGATGCGGGACGTCTACGGCGCCAAGAGCGACAAGGCGCAGTGGCTGCGCTTCCACACCCAGACCGCCGGTGTCTCGCTGACCGCGCAGCAGCCGTACAACAACGTCGTACGGACCGCCGTGGAGGCACTGGCCGCCGTGCTCGGCGGGACCAACTCCCTCCACACCAACGCCCTCGACGAGACCCTCGCGCTGCCCAGCGAGCAGGCCGCCGAGATCGCCCTGCGCACCCAGCAGGTCCTGATGGAGGAGACCGGCGTCGGCAACGTCGCCGACCCGCTGGGCGGTTCCTGGTACGTCGAGCAGCTCACCGACCGCATCGAGGCGGACGCCGAGAAGATCTTCGAGCAGATCAAGGAGCGGGGCCTGCGCGCCCACCCGGACGGCAGGCACCCGATCGGGCCGATCACCTCCGGCATCCTGCGCGGCATCGAGGACGGCTGGTTCACCGGCGAGATCGCCGAGTCGGCGTTCCGCTACCAGCAGGCGCTGGAGAAGGGCGACAAGCGGGTCGTCGGCGTCAACGTCCACACCGGGTCCGTCACCGGCGACCTGGAGATCCTGCGCGTCAGCCACGAGGTGGAGCGCGAGCAGGTGCGTCTCCTCGGCGAGCGCAAGGCCGCCCGCGACGACGCCCGGGTGCGCGGCGCGCTCGACGCCATGATCGCGGCCGCGCGCTCCGGCGCCAACATGATCGAGCCGATGCTGGACGCCGTACGCGCGGAGGCGACGCTCGGCGAGATCTGCGGTGTCCTGCGCGACGAGTGGGGCGTCTACACGGAGCCCGCCGGCTTCTAGACCCGACGCCGCTCGGTCAGGCCGGCGGGCTCTGCCCTGCCGGGCACAGCCCGCCGGCCTGGGCACCGCGGCAGGGGAGAGGGATCCCCACCCCGCCCCGGGAGACGCTCAGTCGAGACAGAACTCGTTGCCCTCGATGTCCAGCATCGGGATGCACGCATCGTTGCCGTCGTACAGCGTTTGCACGTGTACCGCGCCGAGCGGGACCAGCCGTGCGCATTCGGCCTCGAGTGCGGCGAGGCGCTCCTCACCCACGAGACCGGTGGCAACCCGCACGTCGAGATGCACCCGGTTCTTGACGACCTTGCCCTCGGGTACGCGCTGGAAGTACAGGCGCGGGCCCACCCCTGTGGGGTCGACGCAGGCGAACCATGAATCCCGCTGCTCGGGGGGCCGGGACCGCTGGTAGTCGTCCCACGTGGCGAACCCCTCCGGCGGAGGCGGTACGACGTACCCCAGCACCTCGCACCAGAAACGGGCGAGGCGCTCGGGCTCCGCGCAGTCGAAGGTGACTTGGAACTTCCTGACCGATGTCATCGGGGCACCGTAACAAGGGTTTTCGTTGCTCGTCTCCCGCTGGGCCCGCTTGCCAGGAGGGGGCATCTCCGCGCGGTCGCGTCACGGCTTGCGGGCCACCGCCCCGTACAGCGAGATCACCGCGTGCTCGTCGGTGGTCTCGCCGACCGCGAGTTCGGGATGCCAGTCGGTCAGCTGGACCAGGCCCGGCTCCACCGGCTCCAGACCCTCGAAGAAGCGGGCGATCTCCGCACGGCCGCGCGGCGCGAGCGTGACGCCGCCCGCCCTGTACATCTCGACCCCGCGGCCGACCGCCTCGGGATCGAAGTCCGCGGTGAGCTGCGACAGCACCAGGTAACTGCCGGAGGGCAGCGCCCCGACGAGCCGCGCCACCAGCCCGTACGGGTCGTCCTCGTCGCCGAGGAAGTGCGTCAGCGCGACGAGGGACAGCGCCACCGGACGGTCGAAGTCCAGCTTCTCGCAGGCCTGTTCCAGGATGCGGCCGGGCTCGCGCACATCGGCCTGGACGTAGTCGGTGACGCCCTCGGGGGTGCTGCGCAGCAGCGCCTCGGCGTGCTTCAGCACGATCGGGTCGTTGTCCGTGTAGACGACGCGGGATTCGGGCGCGATGCCCTGGGCCACCTGGTGCAGATTGGGCTCGGTGGGGATGCCGGTGCCGATGTCCAGGTACTGGCGGATTCCCGCCTCACCGGCCAGCCACCGGGTGACCCGTTGCATGAACCAGCGGTTGGTGCGGGCGATGTGCCGGGCCGTGCCGTCGACGCCCATGATCCGCCGGCCCAGTTCCTCGTCGACCGGGTAGTTGTCCTTGCCGCCGAGGAACCAGTCGTAGACCCGGGCCGGGTGCGGCCTGGAGGTGTCGATCCGTACGGCGGCGGATTCGGTCCCTGTCCCGGTCATGTGCGCCTCCCTGGCTGCTCGGCGTCCCGCACGTCCCGGTGCGGGGCGATCATCGATCCTCGCAGCGCGCCGGGGGCGGTGACAGGCGACTACCGGCCGACCGTGGCCGGTTCAGGGCCCCGGTGCGGCGAGGCCCGACAGCAGGAGCCGGGTGAAGCCGTGCACCCATTCCTCGTCGGCCGGTTCCGCGCTCACCAAGGTGCGGTGCACCACCGCGCCGGCCACCATGTCGAAGATCAGGTCGACCGTGCGGGCCGCCTCCCGCGCGTCGGGCTCGGGCGGCAGCTCGCCCCGCGCCTGTGCCCGCGCCCGGCCGGCGAGGACGAGACGCTTCTGCCGGTCCACGATCGAGGCGCGGATGCGTTCGCGCAGGGCGTCGTCCCTCGTCGACTCCGCGACCACCGCCATCAGGCCGTTCCGGGCCTCCGGGCGGGCCAGGATCGCGGCGAACTGGAGCACCACGCCCTCGATGTCGGCGGCGAGCGAGCCGCGGTCGGGCAGGGTCAGCTCGTCGAAGAGCTCTGCGACGGCGTCCACGACCAGTTCGTTCTTGCCCGCCCAGCGCCGGTAGAGGGTCGTCTTGGCGACCCCGGCGCGGACCGCCACGTCCCCCAAGGTGAGCTTGGACCAGCCCAGTTCGACCAGAGCCGCACGGGTCGCGGCCAGGATCGCGGCGTCCGCGGCGGCACTGCGCGGGCGCCCGGTGCGACTGGCTGGAGTGCGGCTCTGCATGGCACGACCATAACGGCGGATTCCGTGCGTCCGTGCGTGAGGGAGATCACCGGGGCGCCCTGTTCAGCGAGCCCCGGACGGTATTACGCTACGACCCGTAGCGAAAGCACGCGCGACCGGCGTGCCCGAGCGACGACCACCGGCGTGGGGTGGGGACCCGGCGCCAACAGCACACGTACGCCTGGCTTTCCCGGGCGTTTTCACACACACGCGGAGTACGGGGGAGGATAGACGCATGCAGCCACGGAACATGTCCATGAGCGGAGTCGTCGACCTCGCCGCGGTGAAGGCGGCCCAAGAGGCCAAGGCGAAGGCGGAGCAAGCGCGCGCGGAAGCGGCCCGGCAGGGCGGCGGGGGCGCGATCTCCCCGGCCGATCTCGTCATCGACGTCGACGAGGCAGGCTTCGAGCGCGACGTCCTGCAGCGGTCCACCGAGGTCCCGGTCGTCATCGACTTCTGGGCCGAGTGGTGCGAGCCCTGCAAGCAGCTGAGCCCGCTGCTGGAGCGGCTCACCGTCGAGTACAACGGGCGCATCCTCCTCGCCAAGATCGACGTCGACGCCAACCAGATGCTGATGCAGCAGTTCGGGATCCAGGGGATCCCGGCGGTCTTCGCGGTGGTGGCCGGACAGGCGCTGCCGCTCTTCCAGGGGGCCGCGGGCGAGGCGCAGATCCGCCAGACCCTGGACCAGCTGGTGCAGGTCGGCGAGCAGCGCTTCGGCCTGACCGGCCTCGACGTCGACCCCGACGCCGAGCCGGGCGGCGGCGCGCAGGCGGCCCCGGCCGAGGCCGTCGGTCCGTACGACGCCCTGCTGGAGGCCGCCGTTCAGGCTCTGGACAGCGGTGACCTCGCCGGTGCCGTCCAGGCGTACAAGAACGTGCTCGCCGACGACCCGACCAACCCCGAGGCCACCCTGGGGCTCGCCCAGGCCGAACTGCTCCAGCGGGTGCGGGGCCTGGACCCGCAGCAGGTGCGCAAGGACGCCGCCGAGAAGCCGGGGGACGCCGGGGCGCAGATCGCCGCCGCCGACCTGGACCTGGTGGGCGGTCATGTCGAGGACGCCTTCGGCCGGCTCATCGACACCGTGGCGCGCACCGCGGGCGACGACCGCAACGCCGTACGGGTGCGGCTGCTGGAGCTGTTCGAGGTGGTCGGTGCCGACGACCCGCGCGTGGTCGCCGCGCGCCGGGCGCTGGCGCGGGCCCTGTTCTGAGTCACCCGGGCGCCATTGCCCGATTCCGTCCGGTTTGCCGGGGGTTCGGGTGTGTGGGGTTCGAGTTGCCGAACGGATCACGGATGCCGGTGCGGCCGCGCTTTACCAAAACTTGGTAATCGCGGCCGCTGTTACTGCGAGTAAGTCACTGGCGTGAATCTGTCGGAGTCTGTCCATCAATCAACGGTTTTGTACGGCACGTGCGGTGAACCCAGCGTCGCCGCGCGGCGCCGTCGGGTCGTGGCGGGGTTACCCGGCCGTTACCAGTGAGTAACGAAGCCCCTTGTGCCGACGGCGAGAATGGACCACGATCGGCGACGCTCGGTCCATTGCCCGTATCCCGACAGCCGGTCGGGCCGCGGGAGCTCCTGGGTCCCCACCGAGCAGAACCGGCGGCAGTGACGCCGGTTCTCGGACAGGGGGGTCTTCGCCCACCCGGCGAAGCCTGTCCAGCAGGGTTGTGCGTGATGCGTGTCAGGCGCGACCAGTGGTTGTCGCTCGGGGGTGATCGCCGGTGATCGGGCGCGTCGTACGCGCCGCCGAGCTCGGGCGCTCTCCTTCCCGAGGACGTAGCACTTCTCCCATCCCTGCCCGGCCGGGCCGCCGTTCACGGCGACGGGCCGGAGCAGGAGATGTACGTCCGAGAAGGAGGAAATATGGAGTCCCAAGTGCGTGGCGGGACCAGATGGAAGCGGTTCGCTGTGGTCATGGTGCCCAGCGTGCTCGCGACGGCGGCGGTGGGTGTCGGCCTGGCGCAGGGCGCGCTCGCGGCGTCGTTCAGCGTGTCCGGCCAGCAGTTCAAGGTGACGGCCGGTCACCTGCACGGTGAGGGTTTCGCCCAGTACGGCGGTATCGACACCGTCTACACGTCGACCGATGGTGAAAAGCAGACGCAGGTTCCGGTCGCCATCTCGTCGTTCACCGACGCGACGATCACCAAGATGTGCCAGTCGGTGGCGACGAAGATCCCGGTCATCAACAAGACGATCTACCTTCGTCTTGACGCGGGCAGGGACAAGGACAAGCCGGTCACGGCCAAGAACCTCTACATCGACGTCGCCCAGCTCGACGCCGATGCGACGTTCAACAACATCGACATCGGTGTTGCGGTCAAGAACAAGAGCCGCGGCCCTGCCGTCAAGGAGGGCGAGAGCGTGCTGCCGGGCGGCTTCGCCCAGCAGGCCGAGTCGGCCGACCTCTACGGCGTCGAGCAGACGGCGTGGGCGACCACAGCCGGCACGTTCACGCTGAACGGCCTGTCGATGCGTCTCGGCACGGACGCCAAGATGGAGTGCTACTAGACGGCTTCCGTCACCGGGGTGTCCCGGGGCGGCTGAGCTGCCCCGAGGGGCGGAGAGGCCATTGCTTCTCCGCCCCGCCGCCCGGCCGGTCCGCGTGCCGGACCACCCCACAGACCCACACTTCCGGCTTCTCCACGCCTACGGCCGAGCCGGTACGTACTTCCACCGGACCCAGGGAGCTTTTTCCATGAGTGCCGAGACTCCGGTCCAGAGCGCCGGTACCTTCACCCGGCTGCGACTGCGGTTCCGCGACTGGCGAGGCACCCGGCCGTTCTGGGCCGGCCTGTTCACGCTGCTGGGCGGCATCCCCATCGCGTACTTCCCCTACGCCACGCTCAAGCTGGGCCACATGTCGCTCGCCATGGCGACGACGGCCGGCGCCGGGTCGCTGATCATCGGCGTGCTGCTGTTCACGCTGGGCCTGACCATGTGGTTCCAGTCGGCCACCCGGGTCTTCGCCGGTGTCGCCGCGATCCTGCTGGCCCTGGTGTCCCTGGTGGTCTCCAACATAGGCGGCTTCCTGATCGGCTTCCTGCTCGCGCTGATCGGCGGGGCGCTCGCCCTCTCCTGGGCGCCGGGCGAGCCGCCGGTCGAGGCGGCGGGGGAGCACGACGGCGCCGACGCGCCCACGGGTGAGGCGGCACCGGACGCCACGCCCCAGGACCCCGCCGCAGCACCGCAGTTCCCGGCCGTCTCCTTCGAGAAGGGGGAAGACGGTGAGGCGGACGGCGTCCGGGCCGCAGGGGGGCACCGTGTCGGCTGACGAGGTGCGCGGACCGCGGCACGCGGCCCCGAAGAAGCCGCTGTTCACCAGGTTCCACGTGCCGAGCGGCAAGGTGATCGCCCTGGCGGCGATGCCCACGGCGGTCCTCATGGGGATGGGGTTCACGCCGACGCTGGCCCTCGCCGACAACAACGACGGGACGCCGACGGCGAACAGCCTGACCGTCGACGAGTACCAGGCCTGCCTGGAGATCGTCGAGAACGCCGGGAAGGACGACGCCTCCGCGTCGCCCACGCCGTCCGCGTCGGCGAGCGGGAGCGCGTCCGCGGACGAGGAGCCCTCGGCGGAGACCTCCGGTGAGCAGAAGGCGCCCGAGGCGGACAAGGGCACGGACAAGGACACGTCCTCTTCGTCGGATTCAGGTTCCGACGACAAGGACGAGCCGGCGCCCGCCCCCTCGGCCTCCGCCCCCACCGCAGAGGACACGGCCGAGCCCGCGCCGGAGCCCTCCAAGACCGACCGCAACCTCCTCGAGGGCCTCGGAGACGCCCTCAAGGACGTCCTCACCCCGAAGAAGAAGGAGGCCGAGGCGAGCCCCACCCCGTCCGCCTCCGCCACGCAGGACGCGGCGAAGAGCGCGGCGAAGGACGCGACCGAAACCGCCGAGGAGACCACCGAGAAGGTCACCGAAGCGGCGAAGGACACCGCCGAGGACACCACCGACAAGGCGACGAAGGCCGCCGAGGACACCAAGGAGACGGCCGAGGAGGCCACCGAGCCCCCCGAGGCCACCGCCTCCGCCTCCCCCACCCCCTCCGCGTCGGCCACGGTCGACCCCGAGGACTGCCCGGTGGCCACCGACGCCGAGGGCGGCGTCGACAACGAGCTCCTGCTGCCCGACGACCCCTGGACCCTCAACGCCAGCTCGCTGCTGCTGAAGGGCGCCTCGTACGAGGGCATCGTCGAGGTGCGGACGGCGAGCGGCGGCACCAAGAGGGTGCTGAAGTACGTCATCTCCGACGGCACCGACATCGGAGACCTGCACCAGACGGTCAAGGACAAGCGGTCCGGCGCGACCCACCACGTGCAGGCGGCCAAGGGGTCGACGTCCACCATCCGCGACGGCGACACCGTGATGTACACCGAGAGCATCTCCGGCAACCTGCTCGGACTGATCCCGATCACGTTCGACCCGGAGCACCCGCCGCCGCTCGACATCCCGCTGATCTACTTCACCAAGGTGACGGTGAAGCAGGCCGGCCAGTTCGGCGGCACCCTGCACGTCCCCGGGCTCCAGCAGTACATCACCACCGGCTGAACGCCACCAAGACCCCCCCGGGAGCCGCAAAATACCGAGGGCGTCCCCTGTGAGACCACAGGGGACGCCCTCGGTGCCGTACCGGACCCTTTACGGTCAGCCGGTCGCCTCGCCCAGGTGGTGGACGCGGACCATGTTGGTGGTGCCGGGGACGCCGGGGGGCGAACCGGCCGTAATGATCACGATGTCGCCCTCGCTGAAGCGGTTCAGCTTGAGCAGCTCCTGCTCCACCAGCTCGACCATCTCGTCGGTGCTGTTCACGAACGGCGCGACGTACGGCTCCACGCCCCAGCTCAGCGCGAGCTGGTTGCGGGTCGACTCGTCCGTGGTGAACGCCAGGATCGGCTGGGCGGCGCGGTAGCGGCACAGCCGCCGGGCCGTGTCACCGGACTGGGTGAAGGCCACCAGGCCCTTGCCGCCGAGGAAGTCGGCGATCTCGCAGGCCGCGCGGGCCACCGAACCGCCCTGGGTGCGCGGCTTCTTGCCCGGCACCAGCGGCTGCAGGCCCTTGGAGAGCAGCTCCTGCTCGGCCGCCTGGACGATCTTCGACATCGTCCGCACGGTCTCGATCGGGTACGCGCCCACACTCGACTCGGCCGACAGCATGACCGCGTCGGCGCCGTCCAGGATCGCGTTGGCCACGTCGGAGGCCTCGGCGCGGGTCGGCCGGGAGTTGGTGATCATCGACTCCATCATCTGGGTCGCCACGATCACCGGCTTGGCGTTGCGCCGGCAGAGCTCGATCAGGCGCTTCTGCACCATGGGGACCTTCTCGAGCGGGTACTCGACGGCGAGGTCGCCGCGCGCGACCATGACGGCGTCGAAGGCCGCCACGACGTCCTCCATGTTCTCCACCGCCTGCGGCTTCTCCACCTTGGCGATGACGGGGACCCGGCGGCCCTCCTCGTCCATCACGCGGTGGACGTCGGCGACGTCCTTGGCGTCCCGGACGAAGGAGAGCGCGACCAGGTCGCAGCCCATCCGCAGGGCGAAGCGCAGGTCCTCGACGTCCTTCTCGGACAGCGCGGGCACGTTCACCGCCGTGCCGGGCAGGTTGATGCCCTTGTGGTCGGAGATGACACCGCCCTCGATGACGATCGACTTCACGCGGGGGCCGTCGACCTCGGTGACCTTCAGCTCGACGTTGCCGTCGTTGATCAGGATCTGGTCGCCCTTGGCCACGTCACCGGGCAGGCCCTTGTAGGTCGTTCCGCAGATCGTCTTGTCGCCCGGGACGTCCTCGGTGGTGATGGTGAACTCGTCACCGCGCACCAGCTCGACGGGACCCTCGGCGAAGGTCTCCAGGCGGATCTTCGGGCCCTGGAGGTCGGCGAGGACGCCGATGGCCCTGCCCGTCTCCTTGGCGGCGGCACGGACCCGGTCGTACCGGCCCTGGTGCTCGGCGTGCGAGCCGTGGCTGAAGTTGAAGCGGGCCACGTTCATGCCGGCTTCGATCAGAGCGACGAGCTGCTCGTGGGAGTCGACCGCGGGGCCGAGAGTACAGACGATTTTCGAACGGCGCATGGGGCGATCCTATCGGTTTGTTTCGCAGCGGAATATTCCGTCTGACGGAAAGTACATATGAGGAAGTCCCTGCTCAGTTGTTCTTTCCGACCAGTGCGTATGTCTGCTGAGCGATCTCCATTTCCTCGTCCGTCGGTACCACCGCGACCGCGACCCGCGCGCCCTCGGGCGAGATCAGCCGCGGCCCGCCGCCGCGTACGGCGTTGCGTCCGCCGTCCACCGCCAGGCCCAGCCCCTCCAGGCCCGCCACGGCCGCCTCCCGCACCGGGGCGGCGTTCTCGCCGACCCCGGCGGTGAAGACCACCGCGTCCACCCGTCCGAGAACGGCGTAATAGGCACCGATGTACTTCTTCAGACGGTGAATGTAGATGTCGAACGCCAGCTTCGCCTGTTCGTCGCCCTCGTCGATCCGGCGCCGGATCTCCCTCATGTCGTTGTCACCGCAGAGTCCGACCAGACCGCTCTTCTTGTTGAGGAGAGTGTCGATCTCGTCGGCGGACATTCCGCCAACACGCATCAAATGGAAGATGACGGCCGGGTCCATGTCTCCGGACCGCGTACCCATCACGAGCCCCTCCAAGGGCGTCAGCCCCATGGAGGTGTCCACGCAGCGTCCGCCCCGTACGGCCGAGGCGGACGCCCCGTTGCCCAGGTGCAGCACGATGACGTTCACCTCCTGGGGCGTCTTCCCCAGCAGCTTCGCGGTCTCCCGGGAGACGTACGCGTGCGAGGTGCCGTGGAAGCCGTAGCGGCGGACGCGGTGCGCGTCGGCGGTCTCGACGTCGATCGCGTAGCGGGCCGCCGACTCCGGCATCGTGGTGTGGAAGGCGGTGTCGAAGACGGCGACCTGCGGCAGGTCCGGGCGCAGCGCCATGGCGGTGCGGATGCCGGTCAGGTTGGCCGGGTTGTGCAGCGGCGCCACCGGGATCAGCCGCTCGATCTCGGCCAGCACCGGGGCGTCGATCACCGTCGGCTCGGTGAAGCGCTTCCCGCCGTGCACCACCCGGTGGCCGATCGCGGCCAGCTCGGGGGAGTCGAGGCCGAGGCCGTCGGCGGCCAGCTCCTCGGCCATCGCCTTCAGCGCCGCGTCGTGGCCGGAGACCGGGCCGGTCCGCTCCCGGGTCCCGCCGCCCGCCGCGAGCGGGGTGTGCCGGACGAGGGAGGTCCGCTCACCGATCCGCTCGACCAGACCGGAGGCCAGCCGGCTGCTGTCGCGCATGTCCAGCAGCTGGTACTTCACCGACGAGGAGCCGGAGTTGAGGACGAGGACGCGGGTGCGGCTCACTGGACGGTCGCCTTCTCGGTCGGGGACGGGGCGGGGGACTGGGCCTGGATCGCCGTGATGGCGACGGTGTTGACGATGTCCTGCACCAGGGCGCCCCGGGACAGGTCGTTGACCGGCTTGCGCAGCCCCTGGAGCACCGGCCCGACGGCGATGGCGCCGGCCGAGCGCTGCACGGCCTTGTAGGTGTTGTTGCCGGTGTTCAGGTCGGGGAAGACCAGCACCGTCGCCTGACCGGCCACCTCCGAGCCGGGCAGCTTGGTCGCCGCGACCGACGGCTCCACGGCCGCGTCGTACTGGATCGGCCCCTCGATCCGCAGGTCGGGCCGGCGCGAGCGCACCAGCTCGGTGGCGGCGCGTACCTTGTCGACGTCGGCGCCGGAACCGGACGTACCGGTCGAGTACGACAGCATCGCGATCCGCGGCTCCACCCCGAAGCGTGCCGCCGTGACCGCCGACTGCACCGCGATGTCGGCGAGCTGCTCGGCGTCCGGGTCCGGGTTGACCGCGCAGTCGCCGTAGACCAGCACCTTGTCGGCCAGGCACATGAAGAAGACGGACGACACGATGTCCGCGTCCGGCTTGGTCTTGATGATCTCGAAGGCCGGCCGGATCGTCGCCGCCGTGGAGTGCACCGAGCCCGACACCATGCCGTCGGCGAGGCCCTCCTGCACCATCAGCGTGCCGAAGTAGTTCACGTCGGAGACGACGTCGTAGGCCAGCTCCACGGTGACGCCCCGGTGGGCGCGCAGGGCGGCGTACTGCTCGGCGAACGCGTCCCGCAGCTCGGAGGTGGCCGGGTCGATCAGCTGGGTGTCGCCCAGGTCGATGCCCAGGTCGGCGGCCTTCTTGCGGATCTGGTCGACGTCACCGAGCAGGGTCAGCTCGCACACGCCCCGGCGCAGCAGCACCTCGGCCGCGTGCAGCACCCGCTCCTCGGTGCCCTCGGGGAGCACGACCCGGCGCAGGTCGGAGCGGGCCTGCTCCAGCAGCTTGTGCTCGAACATCATCGGGGTGACGCGGTCGCTGCTGGGCGCGGAGACCTGGCGGGTGAGCTCGGCGGTGTCGGCGTACCGCTCGAACAGGCCGAGGGCCCGCTCCGCCTTGCGCGGGGTGGCCGCGTTCAGCTTGCCCTCCAGGGAGAAGAGCTGCTCGGCGGTGGGGAAGCTGTTGCTCGGCACCGACAGCACCGGCGTGCCGGGGGCGAGCCGGTCGGCGAGGGTGAGGATGTGCTCGGCCGGGACCTCGTCCAGGGTGAGCAGCACCCCGGCGATCGGCGGGGTGCCGGCGCTGTGCGCGGCCAGCGAGCCGACGACCAGGTCGGCGCGGTCGCCCGGCGTGACGACCAGACAGCCCGGCGTCAGGGCGGCGAGGAGGTTCGGCAGCATCGCACCGCCGAACACGAAGTCCAGGGCGTCGCGGGCCAGCCCGGAGTCGTCGCCGAGCACCACCTTCGCGCCGAGGGTGTGCGCGATCTGGGAGACGGTCGGGGCGGACAGCGCCGGCTCGTCCGGCAGCACGTAGCAGGGCACCGGCAGCCGGCCGGCGAGCCGCTCGGCGAGGTCGTCCCGGTCCTCGCGGGCGACCCGGTTGACCACCATGGCGAGCACGTCGCAGCCGAGGCCGTCGTAGGCGCGGTAGGCGTTGGTGGTCTCGGCGCGCACCGACTCGGCGGTCTGCTTGCGGCCGCCGACGACCGGGATCACCGAGGCGCCGAACTCGTTGGCGAGCCGGGCGTTCAGGCTGAGCTCGTCCGGGAACTGGGTGTCGGCGTAGTCGGTGCCGAGGACGAGGACGACGTCGTAGTCGCGGGCGACCCGGTGGAACCGGTCGACGAGGGTCGACACCAGCTCGTCCGTGCCCTGCTCGGCCTGGAGGGCGGACGCCTGGTGGTAGTCCAGGCCGTAGACGGTCGCCGGGTCCTGGGTGAGCCGGTACCGGGCGCGCAGCAGTTCGAAGAGGCGGTCGGGCCCGTCGTGCACCAGGGGACGGAAGACGCCCACCCGGTCGACCTGCCTGGTCAGGAGCTCCATGACCCCGAGTTCGACGACCTGGCGGCCGTCGCCGCGGTCGATACCGGTCACGTACACGCTGCGGGTCACGCGCGCTCTCCGTTTCGTCGAGGCCGCAAGGGTCTTCGGCGGGGCCGCAAAAAATCGCCCACTCAGGTGAGCGGACCCCTCTTGACAATACCTCCGGCGCTGGCTAGGACGCCCACCTGTAGGGCGTCGGCGGGGCCCCGGGGGACGTGAAAGAATCGGGACTGACTCACCGGTATCGACAGCGACCAGGAGACTCGGCACGATGCGCATAGGAGTACTCACCGCAGGCGGCGACTGCCCTGGACTGAACGCAGTGATCCGGTCGGTCGTGCACCGGGCGGTCGACAACTACGGCGACGAGGTCATCGGCTTCGAGGACGGCTACTCCGGCCTGCTCGACGGCCGCTACCGCACGCTCGACCTCGACGCGGTCAGCGGCATCCTGGCCCGCGGCGGCACCATACTGGGCTCGTCCCGGCTGGAGCGCGACCGGCTCCGCGAGGCCTGCGAGAACGCCTCCGACATGATCCGTGACTTCGGCATCGACGCGCTGATCCCGATCGGCGGCGAGGGCACGCTCACCGCGGCGCACATGCTGTCGGACGCGGGCCTGCCGGTGGTCGGCGTCCCGAAGACGATCGACAACGACATCTCCTCCACCGACCGCACCTTCGGCTTCGACACGGCGGTCGGCGTCGCGACGGAGGCGATGGACCGCCTCAAGACCACCGCCGAGTCCCACCAGCGCGTGATGGTCGTCGAGGTCATGGGCCGGCACGCGGGCTGGATCGCCCTGGAGTCCGGCATGGCCGCCGGCGCCCACGGCATCTGCCTGCCCGAGCGCCCCTTCGACCCGGCCCAGCTGGTCAAGATGGTGGAGGAACGCTTCGCCCGCGGCAAGAAGTTCGCGGTGATCTGCGTCGCCGAGGGCGCGCACCCGGCCGACGGCACCATGGACTACGGCAAGGGCGAGATCGACAAGTTCGGCCACGAGCGCTTCCAGGGCATCGGCACGGCCCTGGCGTACGAGCTGGAGCGCCGGCTCGGCAAGGAGTCCAAGCCGGTCATCCTCGGCCACGTCCAGCGCGGCGGCGTGCCGACGGCGTACGACCGCGTCCTCGCCACCCGCTTCGGCTGGCACGCGGTGGAGGCGGCGCACCGGGGCGACTTCGGCAAGATGACGTCCCTGCGGGGGACCGACATCGTGATGGTGCCGCTGGCGGAGGCGGTCACCGAACTGAAGACGGTCCCGAAGGACCGGATGGACGAGGCGGAGTCGGTCTTTTAGGCGGTACCGCCCGAGGGGGTGGTCCCGAGCCGTTGAGCGGTGGGGCCACCCGTGCTCACCGCGGTGCTCACTCACACCGTGATGACGCCGGTCGAGGGCTGTCCCGGCAGGTCCGGAGCGGCGGCACACGGCTTCGGTATGTGCGATCCGTCGGACGTCACGAGGCGGACGGGCGGCGTGCACAGCGCCGCGGTGGCCGCGGCGACGGCGTCCACGAGACATCCGCTGCCGGGCGGACGGCCAGGAGCGGTCAGACGGGCTCCCGGCCGTCCCGGCTCCCTTCGCCGTGCTCCGACGGGTCCGCCTCCCCGGCCGGTGGTGGCATCGCGGGCAGCGGTACGGCACAGACCCCTGTGTCGGGATCGCAGAAGGCGTCGGTGGGGACGTCGAGGATCGTGAAGGGCTGGGAGCCGGTGCTCATACGGTCTGCTCCTTGTCCTGTCGGGCCGCACGGAGGGCGTCACGGTAGGCGTCGGCGGTCGCGACGCCGGGGATGGCGAGCCGGTGGTCGAACACGGTGAAGGGGACGCCGGTGACGCCTGCCTGGAGAGCGGTGCGCCGGTCGGCGCGCACGGCGTCGGCGTAGGCGTCCGTCCTCGCCGTCGCCTCGGCCTCCTCGGCCGGAACACCGAGCCGGGTGGCGGTCTCCACCAGGTAGGCGGTGTCGTAGATGTCGACCGCCTCGGTGAACAGGTCGCGCTGCAGGCGGACGAAGAAGGCGTCGCCCTGACCGTGCGCCTGGGCCAGGCGCAGGAAGCGGTGCGCGTGGAAGCCGTTGGAGCTCGGACGGTGCAGCCGGTACTCCTGGCCCTGGTCGCCCGCGAGGCGGGCCATGCCCCGCTCGTGCCGCTCGGCCGCGGCCTGGTCACCGCCGTACTTGTGCAGCACGTACCCGAAGGAGTCGACGCGTGTGTCGTCGACGTCGGGCAGCAGCTCGAAGGAGTGACGCACCACGGTGATCCTCGCGGCTCCGCCCTCGGCCGCCACGGCTTTGTCCAGCCGTGGCTCGGCCAGGTAGCAGGCGGGACAGCAGAAGTCCATCCACACGTCGACGCGCAGGGTGGTGCCGGGGCCGGGGGGTGCTGGTGCGGACATGGGGCGTCCTTTCCGTTTCGGGTGGGTGAAGGCGGGCGGGAAGGGTCAGGGCGTGAGCACGATCCGGCCGAAGACCTCACCGGCGTCCATCCTCCGGTGCGCCACGACCGCCTGGTCCAGCGGGAGAACGTCGTGCGTCACCGTGACGAGTTCGCCCCGTGCCGCGGCCGCGAACTGGTCCTCGCGCACGGTCCGCAGATCCGTCGCGGGAACCGTGGCGGCGCTGAAGGTGGCGAACGACAGCGACCGCTGGAACTGCGCCATCAGCGTCATCCCGAAGTCCGCGGGCGGTGGCCCCCCGACCGCGCCGACGGTCACCAGGCGCCCGTTCGGGCGGAGCCGGTCGAACAGTTCCGGCAGCCCGTCGCCGCCCACGACGTCGAGGATGACGTCGTAGCCCTCCGGGGCGTCGGGGCCGCCGCGCCCGGAACGGTCCAGCACATGCGTCGCACCCAGCCGGCGCAGGCGTTCTCCGCGTTCGGCCGACGAGGTGGTCACGGCCACCGCGGAGGCGCCCGTACGGGCCGCCAACTGCACGGCGAGGACACCGATGCTGCCCGCCGCCCCGCGTACCAGGACCGCCTCGCCGGGCGTGAAACGGGCGTGCTCCAGGGCGAAGTGGGCCACCGCCCCGGAGCTTCCGAGGGTGACCGCGTCGGCCGGCTCCAGGCCCTGGGGCAGGGACAGCACCTGGTCGAGCGGCACGCACGCCTGCTCGACGTAGCCGCCTCCCATACCGGTGAAGGCCCACACCCGCCGGCCGGTCCAGGACGCGTCGACGCCCTTGCCCACGGCCGTGATCGTGCCCGCTACCTCGCTGCCCGGGACGAACCCCGGTTCGAAGCCGTAGGCGGCCAGGTCCCCCCTGCGGATCACCACATCCGCGCCGGCGACCCCCACCGCCTCGACGTCGATCAGTACCTCCCCCTCGGCCGGGGAGGGAGTCGGCAGGTCGACGACGGTCAGCCCTTCCGGGGCGCCGTACGCGCGGATCTTCACGGCCTTCACAGTGTTCTCCTCCAGGTGGGTTCCGTTCCGGACGCTAACGGACGCCCCCGTCCGTTTCTTTTAAAGTGAGAGCATGCCCCGGAAAGTGACTCACGCCCTGAGGTCCGACGCCCGCGACAACCGCGACCGGCTCCTCGACGCCGCCAGGGCGCTGTTCTCGGTGGAGGGCCTCACCGTCCCGATGCGGGAGGTCGCGAGCCGCGCCGACGTCGGACCGGCCACGCTGTACCGGCACTTCCCAACGAAGGAGGCACTGGTCACCGCCGCCTTCGAGGACCAGTTGCGGGCATGCCGGGACATCATCGACGAGGCCTGCGCGGATCCCGACCCCTGGCGCGGGCTGTGCCAGGTCATCGAGCGCATCTGCGTACTGCACGCACAGGACCGGGGCTTCACCGAGGCGTTTCTGTCGGCCTACCCCCGGGCCTTCACGGCGGCCGTCGGCCACGGCCACATGCTCAAGGCGATCGCCGACCTGGCCGGCCGCGCGAAGCGCACGGGACGGCTGCGCCCCGACTTCGTACCGGACGACCTCATCCTCATGCTCCTGGCCAACAAGGGCCTGCAGACGGCCTCCCCCACCGCCCGCCCAGCCGCATCCCGCCGCTTCGCGGCCTACATCGTCCAGGCCATCACCCACGGCCCCCACAACACACCCCTACCTCCACCGGCCCGCCTCGCCACACCGGAGCCTGGCCCGGGCTGAGCACGGGGCAGGCCGGAGCTCGCGGGCGGCGACGAGCGGCGGGATGTTCGAGGGTGTCCAGGTCGTTCGTCGCACAAAGGTCTTGGGCGGGTCGGCTACGAGTTCGATGACACCAGCCGCGTATGGACGAGCGCTCGCAGCATCGCGGCGCCCGCCCCCACCGCTGCGAGGTGCAGGACCGCCGCGAGCGCGAGGTTCTCCGGCAGGGTCGCATCGGCCGGTTGCGCGACCGCCAGGTACAGGGTGAACGGAAGCTTCCAGCCGCTCCAGGCGAACAACGAGCCCGAGCCGAGCCAGCCGAACACCATCGGGCCCCATCGGGGGACTCGTGCGGGCCGGCCTCGGACGGCAGCCCAGGTGGCGGCGGACGCCACGAACGCCCAGAGCCCGAAGACGCCGGACAGTACACGCCAAGCGAGGTCCCGCTCGCCGGGGTGGGCGACCCCTGCGGTGCCGCCCACCGCCCAGTACAGCCAGATGAGACCGACTGCGGCGCCGACCACCGTCATCCACGGCAGCGCCCTCGGTGAACCCTCCCCACGGTCGCCGAGCCGACCCGCGAACGCGTCCGGCCAGCGCCGCCGCAAGTACGCGGGCAGCGCGACGGCCAGACCCAGCCCCATCCCTACAAACCCGATCTGAACCAGCGCGGCCTCCCAGACCGGCATCGACGGGTCGGCGTCACCCCCGCTCTTCGGATTGCCATCCTCTGAGCTCAGCAGCGAACTGAGAACGGCGTACGGCAGCACCGGGACGAGGAACCCCGTCCCCACCCAAGCGCAGAAGGCCAACGGCGCCCCCGGTATGCGCATCCCCCACGGCCGCACCAGCGCGAGCGCCACCGCGATCCCGATCCCTGCCATACCGATCGTGGCGCTGTTGAGCACCACCCACTCCGCCTTGCCGAATCCGGTCCCGACCGGCAGCAGCCCCAAGAGCGAACCGACCACCCACGACACCTTGATCAGCAGGTAGGGCGTCAGCGCCAGCGCTGCCCCGTACGCCGCGACCCGCCCGGCCCGATCCCATCGATTCACTTGAACTCCCCATTCAAGCAACGGAGCTCAAGTCTCATTCACCACTGTCCCCACGGGCGTCAACCGCCGGGCGCATCCATGTCATCACTCAGGAGGAGTGAGAATCAGCCGACGGGAGCACACAAAACTGCTGGGGCGCGACGAGCCGCCGATTCAAGCCCTCGGCCAGCCAGATGCAGCGCTCGATCGCACCCTTGAAATTGATCATCTAGAGAAGGTGGTCGGCCTTGCCGGACTTGATGTCGCGGATGAGGGTCTGAAGGGCTTCGCGGGTGTCGGTGAGGTAGTGGTCCTCCTGGCCGGCGACGGCGATGTAGGCGTTGCCTTGGAGGTCGGTGCCTATGCGGAAGCAGTTGTTGCCCTCGGCGCAGAAGGGGGCTTCCCAGGTGATGTCGGGCATGGCGGCTAGGCTCGAGGGCCTGTCTGCACCCCCTTTGACCACAACTCTTCGGCATGTTCGGCGAACCGGGCGAACATGCCGGCACCGCCGAGCTTCCGCAGGTGCAGCAGGGGGGAGTCGTGTCCGACCAGTCGGGCCAGATGGGGCGTGACAAGCGCCTCGTCGTCGAAGCGGAAGACCGACAGTGAGACGTGACTGGCCGCGTCGCTCGCCGTGGAGAAACGCGCTTCCAGGCCCTCGTGCGCACCGAGTTTGTCCAGGTGTTCGAGCGTGATTCGGATACGCGTGGAGACAGTGAGAGCCACGTCTTCGATCTGCTCGCGGTTGCGCGTCGTCTCGCCGTCGGGGTCGCCCAGCAGGAAACGCACACGGCACCCGCTGTCGAGCTTCCGGCGCAGGGTCGACACGAACGCGGGCTGGTCGATCCAGAGGAAATAGTTGGTGTACCCCGCGAAGAGGATGTCCGTCGTGGACTTCTCGACGAGTTCGGCCCAGACCGTCGAGGGGCAGGAGGAACGGTAGGGGTAGGAGTGGATGATTTCGCGGTCCCCGCCGGACTTGATCCGGTCCTTCACCGCTTTCGGCCACAGCATCTCTTCGTCAACTCCCAACGCCTCGCAGGCGTCTTCCCGATTCCTGGCATGCGGGATCAGTTCGGCGTCCGCCACCCACCGTTCCACGGTCTTACCGGAAACGCCTACCCGTACCGCTAATTGTCTGGGCGACAGATTGGCCGACTGCATAGCCGATCTCAGTGCGCTGTTCAAGACTCCCCCCGAAGACATTTGGGCGTTTTCCTACGTTACTGCTGAAACGCCTCAGGTGTCACCAGAACTGCACCGAAAGCTCCTTGAGGGCACGTCAGCATGACCAGACGCAAGGACCCCGGCGACCGCGCGAACGGCCCCGGGGCATGGCCAACGCTTACGAGGAGCGTCGACGACCCATGCTTATCACGCAGTTGCTCGACTGGCTGAGAGCGATCCTGTTCGGACCGCGTACTTCCGGCAGGCACAGCCGACGCGCAGTGGCCTCCGTGGCGCCCCGAAGGGCGCAATTCCCTCTCTCCCCATGTGTGTTGGGTGCTCGGCTGGTCACCGTGCATCGGCTCCACATGAAAGGGCGCCCGACGCCACCGCAGACGCGGGCGCAGTCGCTTCGTGACGGGGAGGCGGAGGAAGCCTGGACGTCGGCGGGCGTACTTGTCCGGTCCTACGTGGCACATCTGGGCGTTTCAGCCAGGACCGGCCGCACGGACGCTCAGGCATGGGCGGGACCCTGGGTGAATTCCTGGGGTGATGCCCGGTGACGATGACGATCGAGGTCTATCGGATCAACCCGCGAACAGGCGTCCGTACTCAGGTCCGGCCGTTGCGGACCGTCAAACCTGCCGATGTACCGGAACTCTTCGACAGGTTCCCGCCTTGCGCCTGCCCGCGTTGCCGGGCGAGGACGGATGCGAGGCTGCGCGCCCGGGTGGCGGAAGTGAACAGGCGGAGTCGGGGGGAACTGTGACGCGCTCGATCATCAAAGCGGTTGAATGGGCGTTGGGTCCGGAAACCGGTGAGGGTGCCCCGCAGTCCATCTATTCCGCCCTGTGCATGGAGTGCGGGGCAGAGGCGCCGGCGTCGGACGATTCCCCTGAGCCTGTGGAGGTCTGGGCGCTGAAACACACGGGCCTGAATCCGGCCCATCGGCAGTACAAGGCCATGGTCGAGACCTATTGGCGGGTGACCCCGGAGGAGGGCAACCCCTACCGGGAGCTTGACGCCCAAGGTTCCTGAGCTCGCCCCTGTGCCAAACCGGATGGCTGCCGTTTCCCGGGTGCTGTGAGGCACAAGGGCAGCAACGTGTGACCCCCGTCCCGCTTCCCCCGGCGGGACGGGTAACGCCCCCGGCTGCGGGAACCTTTTCCGCGGTCGGGGGCCGCTTCCCTGTATGCGGTGTGTGACGCGCTCTTCAGTGTGGCTGAGTACATCCGGAGGCATGCAGGGACGGGGCGGAGTGGGAGCTATTCCGATTGTTCGGCGGCCCAGGCGCGGGCTTGGGTGGCTTCGGTGGGGGCGTTGGCGCGGGTGTAGGCGTCGGCGGCCTGGAGGTAGGCGGCGCGGGCATCGACGGGGCGGTGGATGGTCTTGTAAGCGTGGGCCAGGTTGCGAAGGGTCTGCCCCTCGCCGTACCAGTCCTCGAACTCCCTGAAAATCTCCAGACCCTTGCCGTAAGCCTCGATCGTCTCCTCTACCCGGCCCGCAGCTCGCAGAGCGTTACCGAGGTTGTGCCAGGCCCGACCCTCGCCGTGGCGGTCTCCGGCGGCTTGCAACCGGTTGCGGGCCCAGGCGTGGGCGTCGATCGCCTCCCTGGTCCGGCCCGCCTCCTGCAGGGCGTTGCCGAGGTTGTTCCACGCCATACCCTCGCGGTGGCGGTCTCCGACAGCCTGGTACAGGTCCCGGGCCCAGGCGTGGGCGTCGATCGCCTCCTCCGCCCGGCCCGCAGCTCGCAGGGCGTTGCCGAGGTTGCCCCACGCTATAGCCTCGTCGTGGAGTTCTCCGGCGGCTTGGTACTGGTAGCGGGCCTGACTGTGGGCGTCGATCGCCTCCTCCGCCCGACCCGCCACCAGCAAGGCGTTGCCGAGGCTGTTCCACGCGTTGGCCTCGCTCAGTTGATCCCCGGAAAGCAATGCTGCATCGAGTGCAGCTTTCGCAACGGCGATCAGGTCATCGAAGTACCGCCGCCAGTCCAGGTACTCCCCCAGGCACTCGGCCAGCCGCATTGCCGTGCCCGCGAACCGCTCCTCCCGCCCCCACCCCACTGCCGCGACCAGAATCGCCCGCTCCGCGTCCAGCCACGCCAATGCTTCCCTCCGGTCCCCGAACCGGTCCGGCACCGGCTTTCCCGGCAGCCACCGCAACCGGTCATCGGCCGCAGCCGCCCACCGCACGTAGAACTCCAGCACCCGCTCCCGCGCAGCCTCCCCCTCCTCCCACAACCCAGCATCTGCCGCCACCACACCCGCCCCGAACACCCGCACCAAGTCATGCAACCGCCACCGCATGGCGGAAGCCGTCCCGTTGCCGCCACCCACTGGCTTGACGATCCCCCTGGCAGCCAGATCCTCCAGCAGTGACAACACGGAACTGATGTCGAGGTCGGTAAGAGCGGCGATCGCCTGCGTGCCGACCTCCGCGCCTGGAGCGAGGCAGAGCAGGCGCAGCAGCCGGGCCCGGTCGGGCGGCAGCCGGCGATAGGAGGTCTCCAGGACAGGGCGCAGGACAAGTGAGCGTCCATACAGGTCGGTTCCGGGACTGCCGTGGTCGAGGACGGTGGTCGCGTCCCCGGTCTCCCGGATCTCGGCCACCAGAGAAGCGATGTCCCTATGGCGACGCCGACGCAACATCCCCGCTGCGATTTGGAGGGCCAGGGGTAAATGACCGCAGAGGTCGGCCAGTTCGCGCAGCGCTTCGGGTTCACGCGCCGGGCGGTCGTCCCGTTCGTCGGTGTCGTGTAAGGCACGGGTCAGAAGGGCGACGGAGTCGTCCGGGGCGAGTGTTTCCAGGTCGATCAGGCGTACTGGAAGGGCGTCGGGGCGGTCCCGGGAGGTGATGAGCACCCGGTGGTGGTCCGTGCCGGGCAGGAGAGGCAGGTACTGGGCGGGGTCCGAGGAGTTGTCCAGGATCAGCAGCATCCGGTCCCGTCGTTCGGCGAGGAGCGCGCGGTACGCGTCGTACTGGCGGTCCGCCGTCGGCGGCAGGTCCCCGTCCCGTACGCCGAGCGCGTCGAGCAGCGCCAGGACCGCCTGATCGGCCGTGACCGGGTCGTCGTCGTACCCGCGCAGGTCCACGAAGAGGGTTCCTCCTGGGAACCAGCCCTGCGCACGGGCCCGGTGCGCCGCCTCCACCGCCAGTGCGGTCTTGCCGATGCCTCCCATGCCCGTGACGGCGAAGATGAGGAGCGGCAGTGCGGCCGTGTCGTTCTTGTCGGGGGAGAGGTGCGGGAGCAGGCGGTCCAGGTCCTCCGATCGGCCGGTGAAGCCCGGCGGGCGGGGTGGGAGGGTGGCGCTCGCTCGTGGGACCGGGCCGTGGACGGTGCCCCTGTTGTCCCTACCGTCGCCCGTCGCTCTTGCCGGTGACCGGGCCGTAGAAGGTGCCGCCCCGGAAGTCGATGTGGTCTCCGCCGTACGTCGCTCCGCCGTCCCCGTGCCGATGGGGGCTCTCCTCGGAGTCGGAGGAACCCTCGCGGGGCCGGTGCTTGTGCAGCACCGCCACCGTCACCGCAGCGGCCTGCTCGGCGGCGCGCTTCTGTGAACCTGCGGCGTCGGCCTTGTGCTTCTTGGCGTCGGCCCGGTCGCTGATGCCCCGGATCACCAGGGCGTTCAACTGGCCGTTCAGATGGGCCGCCAGAAGTGTTCCGGAGCCCTCCATCTCGATCGCGCCCGCGTCGTTGTAGTTCCTGCGGATGAACCGGGCGATCTCGGACTTGGCGTCCGCCAGGACGACGTCGCCCGTGGCGATCGGCAGGAAGTGCGTTCGTACGTCGGGCATGTCCCGTACGGCGGAGCGGGCCGCCTGTTCCAGCGCGAGCGAGCCCGGCAGGGCTTTCGGCCGGACCAGGAAACCCTCCGGCGTCTGCTTGCCGCCGTGGATCTCGTACACCTGCGTGCCCACGACGACGTCACCGGTCTCGACGTCGTCCTTCAGGCTGCCGGCGACACCGACGAAGAACACGGCCTCGGGGCGCAGCCAGTTGATGAGCTGCGTGGTGAGAGCGGCGGCCCGCTCGGCGCCCATGCCCAGTTCGGCGAGAGCAACGTTCCAGGAAGTGCCGGGGAGTTGTCCCCTTTCGACTCGGGTCCCGTCACGATGTACGAGCTCTCGCCGCTCCTCGACATGCGCGCGAACAGCGGCATATTCGAGGGGGAGTGCGGTCAGGACCAGAACAGTGGGCCGGGTCTCCTGCATAGTCATAAGTTACAACTGGGGGAAGGGGATCGAGTGCCGGAACAGGACCTCACCGTCGGGCAGTTGCTGCTCGCCGAGTACCAGACCGTGAAGGACGAGCAGAAGGCGAGGATCGGGTTCCGGGACAACCTCCTCTACGTGACGCTGGCCGTCGTGGCCGCCGTCATCGCCGCCGCGGCCCAGGCGAAGCAGCCCTCGATGCTCCTGGCGCTGCCGCCGGTGTGCCTCGTCCTCGGCTGGACCTACCTCGTCAACGACGAGAAGATCTCGGCGATCGGCCGCTACGTCCGGGATGATCTGGGACCCAAACTGGCCACCCTCGCGGCGAACGGGAGCGGTTTCACGACGTTCGGGTGGGAGGCGTACCACCGGAGCGACACCCGGCGCCGGTCCCGCAAGAGGATCCAGACCGTGATCGACCTGACGGCGTTCTGCGCGGTACCGCTGGCCGCCCTGGTCGTGTTCTGGGTGAACGGCGACGGTGGCGGGCTGATGGTCACGCTGTCGGTGTTGGAGGCGCTCGCCGTGGCGGGGCTCGGCTCGCAGGTCGTGTGGTACGCGAGGGCTGCATGAAGTTCCTTTTCGCACACTATTTTTGACGTACGGTCACGAGTTGTCGACGGGGGCGAGTACGGGGCATGGAAGCGGCACTGCTGGCGGCCCTGGCCGAGGGCGCGGGCGGGGACGGCGGACGCCGGGCGGTGGAGAGGCTGGCGCGGGCGGTGGGGCTCGACGTCGGCGCACCCGCCCGGGACATCGCCGAGGCGGCGGAGGACCCGGCACGGCGGGAGGTCGTACGGGAGTGGGGCGAGGCGGTGGCCGACCTACTTGCTGCCGATTCGCAAGGCGTCGCCCGTGGCGTCGCGCGGGCCATGGAGCGGTCCGCGCCGGGAAGCGGGACGTCCTGGTACGACGGCGATCACACCGACTTCCGGGGCGGGGTCTTCCTGCGCGAGGTGATCGGCGTGCAGGTCGTGATCCAGCAGGGCGGGGCCGCCGTCCCCGAGGCGATGGCCGGCCTGCCGCCGAGGCCCGGCGGGTTCACGGGCCGGGAGCAGGAGACGGAGGACCTGCTGCGCGCGCTGGATCCCGCCGGGACGCAGTCGGCGGCGACCCTCGTCGCCGCCGTGTCCGGTCTCGGCGGCATCGGCAAGACCGCGCTCGCCGTCGAGACCGCCTACCTGGCCCTTAAAAAAGGCTGGTTCCCCGGCGGGGTCCTCTTCATCGACCTGCACGGTTACGACCGGGAGCCCGTAACCGCCGACCGTGCCCTCCAGGCCCTGCTGCGCGCCCTCGGCACCCCGCCGGAACACATCCCCACCACGACGGACGAGCGGGCGGCGCTCTACCGTTCCACGCTGGCCGGCCGGGCTCACGAGCGCGGCCCGGTGCTGGTCCTGGCCGACAACGCCTCCTCGCCGGACCAGGTACGGCCCCTCCTGCCGGGCGACTCCCGGCACCACGTCCTGGTCACGTCACGCGACCGGTTGCCCCAATTGGGCGCGCGGCTCGTTCCCCTGGACCAGCTCAGTCCGAGGGAGGCGTACGAACTCCTCGATCGTGCCCTGCGGATCGCCGATCCGTACGACAGCCGGGTGGCCGACGACTCCGACACGGCCGAGCGACTCGCCGGCCTCTGCGGGCACCTCCCACTGGCCCTGCAGATCGCGGCCGCCCTGCTGGCGGAGGACCCGGGCAAGCCGGTGACCGAACTCGTGGCGGAACTGGCCGAGTCCCATGACCGCCTCGACCACCTCGACGATGGCGAGCGCAGCGTCCGCGCGGCCTTCGAGCTCTCCTACCGCCGACTGCCGCCCGAGCCCGCGCGGCTGTTGTGCCTGCTCGCTCTCGCGCCGGGGCCCGAGGTGAGTGACGAGGTCGTCGCCGTTCTCGTCGGTGCTGAGGAGCCTCCGGCGCGAGCTCAGAAGGCCTTGGCCCGTGCACACCTCCTGGAGAGGGGGAGCGAGCGCGGATGGTGGCGGTTGCATGACTTGGTGCGGGTGTTCGGGATGGGCGTGGTGTCGGGAGATGCGGGGCTGTGGGAGGAGGGGGAGGCGGCGCGGGAGCGGGTGCTGGAGTTCTATGTGCGGTGGGCGAATGCGGCTGATGACCGGTTGCGGTGGTTGCCGGGGCTGGAGGAGCCGGAGCGGTTCCGGGACCGGGGGCAGGCGTTGGCGTGGCTGGACGCGGAGCGGTCCGGCCTGGTCGCGGCGGTGGGGTGGGGGCGGGAGGAACGGTTCGCGGGCACGGCGGTGCGGCTGGCCGAGTGTCTGGGTGAGTACCTGTACTGGCGGCGGTATTTCGATGACTGGATTGCCGTCGCGGAGGCGGTGCGGGAGGCTGCGCAGCTTGCCGGGGACCGGATGGACGAGGCCATCGCGTGGAGCCACCTCGGCAACGCTCTGCAGGCTGCGGGCAGGGAGGGGGAGGCGATCGACGCCCATACCCGGGCCCGCGACCTGTTCCAGGCCTCCGGAGACCGCCACCTCGAGGCCAGCGCGTGGAACAACCTTGGCCTCGCCCTGCGGGAGGCGGGCCGGGCGGAGGAGGCGATCGACGCCCACACTTGGGCCCGCGACCTGTACCAGGCCGTCGGAAACCGCCATCGCGAGGCCATGGCGTGGAACAACCTGGGCAGCGCCCTGCGGGAGGCAGGGCGGGCGGAGGAGGCGATCGACGCCCATACTCGGGCCCGCGACCTGTACCAGGCCGTCGGAGACCGTTACCGCGAGGCCACGGCATGGAACAACCTGGGCAGCGCCCTGCGGGAGGCAGGGCGGGCGGATGAGGCGATCGAGGCGTACGGCAGGTCCCTGAAACTTGGCCGTGAGTTCGAAGACTGGTACGGCGAGGGGCGGACCCTCGCAAATCTGGCCTTCATCCACGAGCTCGCCCACCGTTCCGCCGAGGCCCGCGCCGCCTACCTCCAGTCCGCCGACGCCTACACCCGAGCCAACGCCCCCACCGAAGCCGCCCTAGCCCGTACCTGTGCCGCCGCCCTGGACCCCCCTCCCCCTAACGCCCCTTCTCCACCCCCCGAACCCACCGATAAACCAGCTCCGGCCTCCCCACCTGCCCATAAACCGGCGCCCGCCCGGCCCTCCCCGCGTCCACCAGGTGCTCCAGATACCGCCGGGCCGTGATCCGGGAGATCCCCACCGCCTCGGCGACCCCCGCCGCCGTCAGCCCGTCCCCCGCCTCCCGCAGCACCCCCGTCACCCGTTCCAGCGTCGGCCCGCTCAGTCCCTTCGGCAGTGCGGCCGGTCCCGGGGCCCGCAGGACCGCCAGCGCCCGGTCCACCTCGTCCTGCCCGCTCGCCTCGCCCACCGCCGCGTGGAACTCGGCGTACCGCACCAGCCGGTCCCGCAGGGTCGCGAAGGTGAACGGCTTCAGTACGTACTGGACGACCCCCAGCGACACCCCTTCCCGGACGACCGCGAGGTCCCGCGCCGACGTCACTGCGATCACGTCGGCGTGGTGGCCGGCCGCCCGCAGGGAGCGGGCGAGCTGGAGTCCGTGCACGTCGGGCAGGTGGAGGTCGAGGAGGAGCAGGTCGACGGGGGTACGGTCCAGGGCGCGCCGGGCCTCCGCGCCGGTGTGCGCCTTGCCGACGGCGACGAAGCCGGGCACCCGGTCGACGTACATGACGTGGGCGTCGGCGGCCACCGGGTCGTCCTCGACGACCAGCACTCTGATGGGTTCCCCGGTCATACGGTGCCTCCCGGACCCTGCGCGACAGCGGCGTCCCTCAACGGCAGCCGTGCCTCGAACACCGCGCCGCCCTCCTCCCCGGACGTCACCGACAGTGTCCCGCCGTGCCGGCCCGCCGCCTGCCGTACGAGCGCCAGGCCCAGCCCCCGCCCGCCGGGACCGGACGGTTTGGTCGTGAAGCCCCGCTGGAAGACCGCCTCCGTGTGGTCCGGGTCGACGCCGGGGCCGGTGTCGGAGACCCGCAGGACCAGCTCCGAGCCGCGGTCGCCCTCCTCGGTCAGTGCGGTCACCGTCACCCGGGGCCGCACCCCGCCCTGCGCCGCGTCCACGGCGTTGTCGATCAGGTTGCCGAGGATGGTGACCAGGTCCCGGGCGGGCAGGGTGTCCGGGAGGAGGCCGTCGTCCAGGCGGCTGTCCTCCGACACCACCAGCTCCACGCCCCGCTCGTTCGCCTGCGCCGTCTTGCCCAGCAGCAGTGCGGCCAGCACCGGCTCGCTCACCGCCGCCACCACCTGGTCGGTGAGCGCCTGCGCCAGCTCCAGCTCGGCGGTGGCGAAGTCCACCGCCTCCTCCGCGCGGCCCAGCTCGATCAGCGAGACGACGGTGTGCAGCCGGTTCGCCGCCTCGTGCGCCTGTGACCTGAGCGCCTGGGTGAAGCCGCGCTCGGAGTCCAGCTCGCCCATCAGCGACTGGAGCTCGGTGACGTCCCGCAGGGTCACCACCGAGCCGCGCCGCTGGCCGCCGGTGACCGGTGAGGTGTTCACCACCAGCACCCGGTCCGCCGTCAGGTGCACCTCGTCCACCCGGGGCTCGGAGGCGAGCAGCGCGCCCGTCAGCGGTGTGGGCAGCCCCAGCTCCGCCACCGACCTGCCCACCACGTCCTCCTCCTGGCCCACGCCCAGCAGCTCCCGGCCGCCGTCGTTGATCAGCGCGATCCTGTACCGGCCGTCCAGCATCAGCAGCCCCTCGCGCACGGCGTGCAGCGCGGCCTGATGGTAGTCGTGCATGTGGCTGAGCTCGGTCGCGTTCATGCCGTGGGTGTGGCGGCGCAGCCGGGCGTTGATGACGTACGTGCCGATCGCGCCGAGCCCGAGGGCGCCGGCCGCGACCGCCAGCAGCGCCGTGAGCTGGCCCTGGGCGCGCTGGCTGATCTCCTCGACCCGTATGCCGGCGCTGACCAGGCCGGTGATCCGGTCGCCGTCCCGGATCGGGGTGACCGCCCGGACCGACGGGCCGAGGGTACCGGTGTAGGTCTCGGTGAAGGTACGGCCCTCCAGGGCCGGGCCGGTGTGGCCCTGGAAGACCAGGCCGATCTGGTCGGGATCGGGGTGGGTCCAGCGGATGCCCCGCGGGTCCATGATCGTGACGAAGTCGATGTCGGTGTCCCGTACCACCGCCAGCGCGTACGGCTGGAGCTCCGCCGACGGGTCGGGGGTGCGGATCGCCTCCCGCACGGAGGGCGAGTCGGCGATCGAACGGGCCACGGAGGTGGCCTGGCGGCCGGCCGCCTGCTCGGCCTGGCTGCGGTCACTGACGTAACTGAACAGCGCGTATCCGGCCACGACGACCGCGATGAGCACGGCCTGCATGGCGAAGAGCTGGCCCGCGAGGCTGCGGGGGCGGGGCAGGGGGATACGCATTCAGTCAGTCTGCCTCTCGGTTCCACGGTGAACTAAATGAACGGAAGGGTGACCGCGCTCACAAGGCACGACATAGTCACGGCATTCCCCGAAAACCCATCCCCCGGACGTGAGCCGCACGCCGGTGATGCCGACGACGTCGTCAAGGAGGGCCGCCGTGACCAGCACATCCGCTACGGCACCTGCCGCACCCAAGGCCAAGCGGGACCGCACGCACTATCTCTACATCGCGGTGATCATCGCGGTCGCCCTCGGTATCGCCGTCGGTCTGATCGCGCCCGACTTCGCGACCGAGCTGAAGCCGCTCGGCACCGGGTTCGTGAACCTGATCAAGATGATGATCTCGCCGATCATCTTCTGCACCATCGTGCTGGGCATCGGCTCCGTGCGGAAGGCCGCCAAGGTCGGCGCGGTCGGCGGTATCGCACTCGGCTACTTCATGGTCATGTCGGTCGTCGCGCTCGCCATCGGCCTGATCGTCGGCAACATCCTGGACCCGGGGACGGGCCTCGCGGTCACCGACGCCGTCAAGGAGACCGGTCAGGCGCAGGTCGACGCGGAGGCCAAGAGCACCGTCGACTTCCTGATGGGCATCATCCCGACCACGATCGTCTCCGCGTTCACCGCCGGCGAGGTCCTGCAGACCCTGCTGGTCGCCCTGCTCTGCGGCTTCGCCCTCCAGGCCATGGGCCCCGCCGGACAGCCCGTCCTGCGCGGCGTCGAGCACATCCAGCGGCTGGTCTTCCGCGTCCTGGCGATGATCATGTGGGCGGCCCCGATCGGTGCCTTCGGCGCCATCGCCGCGGTCACCGGCTCGGCCGGCGTCGACGCGCTCAAGAGCCTCGCCGTGCTGATGCTCGGCTTCTACACCACCTGTGTGCTGTTCATCTTCCTGGTGCTGGGCACGATGCTGCGCCTCATCGCGGGCGTCAACGTCTTCTCGCTCTTCAAGTACCTGGGCCGCGAGTTCCTGCTGATCCTCTCCACCTCCTCCTCGGAGTCGGCGCTGCCGCGCCTCATCGCGAAGATGGAGCACCTGGGTGTCAGCAAGCCGGTGGTCGGCATCACCGTCCCGACCGGCTACTCCTTCAACCTCGACGGCACCATGATTTACATGACCATGGCCTCGCTGTTCATCGCCGACGCCATGGGCACGCCGATGTCGATCGGTGAGCAGATCCCGCTGCTGCTCTTCCTGCTGGTGGCCTCCAAGGGCGCGGCCGGTGTCTCCGGTGCCGGTCTCGCCACGCTGGCCGGCGGTCTCCAGTCGCACAAGCCGGCCCTGGTGGACGGCATCGGCCTCATCGTCGGCATCGACCGCTTCATGAGCGAGGCCCGCGCCCTCACCAACTTCGCGGGCAACGCCGTCGCCACCGTCCTGATCGGCACCTGGACCAAGGAGATCGACCGGGCCCGGGTGGACGAGGTCCTGGCCGGCCGCGTTCCCTTCGACGAGAAGACGCTGCTGGACGACAGCCACGGCACCGGCGGCGACGCGGACGAGGCCCGCACCGAGCTGCCCGAGCCGGGCGGCGAGAAGGAGCTGGCCAAGGCCTGACGGCCGCCGGCGTCACACGCCCCACGGACCCGGGCGGCTGGGACACTCCCCCCGTTGCTCAGCCACCCGGTCACGGAGGCCCGTCGCCCGTATCCGGGCCTCCACAGCCGCCGAGCGGTCGGACCCCACCCCCGTGGGTCCGGCCGCTCGGCCGTTTCCGTCCCGTCCGCCCTTGCCTTGACGCCGACGTCAAGGCTTACGTTCGTCGGCATGCGAATCGGCGAGCTGGCCGCACGGGCCGGGACCACCACGCGGACGCTGCGGTACTACGAGTCACGCGGACTGCTGTCCGCGCGGCGCACCGGCAACGGGTACCGGACGTACGACGAGAGCGATCTGAGGCTGCTGCGGCAGATCCGCACGCTGCAGGACTTCGGGTTCGACCTGGAGGAGACCCGGCCCTTCGTGGAGTGCCTGCGGGCCGGGCATCCCGAGGGCGACGCGTGTCCCGCCTCGCTCCAGGTCTACCGGCGCAAGCTGGACGAGCTGGACGCCCTGATCGGCGAGCTGCGCGCGGTGCGGGAGAAGGTCGGGCAGCAGTTGAGGCGCGCGGAGCGGGCGCGGGACGAGCTGGCCGCCGACGCGGAGGTTCCGGGCGGTCCGGAGCCGGTGTGCGAACTGGGAGGGGAGCTGTGATGAGCAAGGCGAGCGGTGTGCCCGAGGTGACCGACGCGGACTTCGCGGACGAGGTGATCGGGGCGGAGCTGCCGGTGCTGGTGGAGTTCACGGCCGACTGGTGCCCGCCGTGCCGGCAGATGGCGCCGGTGCTGAGCGCGCTGGCCGCCGAGGAGGAGGGCCGGCTGAAGGTCGTCCAGCTGAACGTGGACGCCAATCCGGACACGACCAACGCCTACAAGGTGCTGTCGATGCCGACCTTCATGGTGTTCCGCGACGGGGAGCCGCTGCGGTCGATGGTGGGGGCCAGGCCCAAGCGGCGGCTGCTCGAAGAACTGTCGGACGTGCTCTGACCTGGTACGACGACCCGGCGCGAGCGGGTACGCGGCACAAGAAAACCCCCGGGCAATTGCGCCCGGGGGTTTTCTTTGCGTATATTCATTGATTCGCGACTTCGTTTTGAGGGAGTCGCAGTGAAGTCCAGTGACCACAGTATATCCGGGCGGGAGCGGAATTGTCAAACACCGAATTTCCGGACGAGGAATTGCGGCAGGAACAGCAATTCATCGACGGACTGTACGCACGCGTGGACGTCCTGCGCGGCGACGCCGAGGTGTCCGTCACGGAGGCGCTCGCCCAGGGCCACACTCCGAGGCAGGCCCGGCTGGAGCGGGACATCCTGGTCGCCGAGCGCTCCGGTCTGCTCGCCGCGCTGAACGCGGTGGACGGCTCCCTCTGCTTCGGCCGCATCGACCTCGCCTCCGGCGACACCCACCACATCGGCCGCATCGGCCTGCGCGCCGACGACGCCGAACGCACGCCCGTCCTCATCGACTGGCGCGCCGACGTCGCACGCCCGTTCTACCTGGCCACCGGCCACACCACGATGGGCCTGCGGCGCCGCCGGCACATCTCCACCGAGGGCCGCCGGGTCACCGCCCTGCACGACGAGATCCTCGACCTCGGCGACGACACCCGCACCGGGCACGAGGACCCCACCGGCGACACCGTGCTGCTCGCCGCGCTGAACTCCGCGCGCACCGGCCGCATGGGCGACATCGTGCGCACCATCCAGGCCGACCAGGACCGCATCATCCGCGCCCCGCACCGCGGGGTCATGGTCGTCGAGGGCGGCCCCGGCACCGGCAAGACCGCCGTCGCCCTGCACCGCGCCGCCTACCTGCTCTACGAGCACCGCGAGCTGCTGGCCCGCCGCGCCGTCCTGATCGTCGGCCCCAACCCGGCGTTCCTCGGCTACATCGGCGAGGTGCTGCCCAGCCTCGGCGAGACCGGCGTGCTCCTCGCGACCGTCGGCGAGCTGTACCCCGGGGTGAAGACCACCCGGACCGACACCCCCGAGGCCGCCGCCGTCAAGGGACGCGCGGAGATGGCCGGCGTCCTCGCCGACGTCGTACGCGACCGGCAGGCGCTGCCCGACCCGGTGATCGCGATCGAGCACGACCGCGAGGTCCTCATGCTCGACGACGGCCTGGTGAACGTCGCCCGCGAACGCACCCGCGCCGCCAAACTGCCGCACAACGTGGCCCGCGAGCACTTCGAGGGCCACATCCTCAACGCGCTCACCGACATGGTCGCCGAACGCATCGGCACCGACCCCTACGACGGCTCCAACCTGCTCGACCCCAGCGACATCACCCAGATCCGCGACGAGCTCGCCGAGAACCCCGAGGTCTGGTCCGCCATCGACCGGCTGTGGCCGAGGATCACCCCGCAGCGCCTGGTCGCCGACTTCCTCGCCGCCCCCGAGGGCTACCTCTCCGACGAGGACGCCGCCGCGGTCCGCCGCCCGGTCACCCGGCACTGGACCGTCTCCGACGTGCCCCTGCTCGACGAGGCCGCCGAACTCCTCGGCGAGGACGACCGCCTCGAACGCGAGCGCGCCGAACGCGAACGGCAGAAGCAGATCGCCTTCGCCCAGGGCGTCCTGGACGTCTCGTACGCCTCCCGCACCTTCGAGTTCGAGGACAAGGAGGACGACGACCCGGACGCCTCCGAGGTGCTGTCCGCGCACGACATCATCGACGCCGAACGCTTCGCCGAACGGCACGAGGAGGACGACCACCGCAGCGCCGCCGAGCGTGCCGCCGCCGACCGCACCTGGGCGTTCGGGCACATCATCGTCGACGAGGCACAAGAACTTTCTCCCATGGCATGGCGGCTGCTGATGCGGCGCAGCCCCACCCGCTCGATGACCCTGGTCGGCGACCCGGCACAGACCTCCGAGGCGGGCGGCGTCGGCTCCTGGGCGGACATCCTCACCCCGTTCGTCGAGGACCGCTGGGAGCACACCCGGCTCGGCGTCAACTACCGCACCCCCGCCGAGATCATGGACGTCGCCGCGGCGGTGGTGCGCGCCGAGCACCCCGGCTTCGAGCCGCCCGGTTCCGTCCGCTCCACGGGCGTACGGCCCTGGGCCCGCGCCACCGACGACCTGCCCGGCGCCGTCGCCGAGGCCGTCACGGAGCTCACCCCCGACGAGGGCCGCCTCGCCGTCATCGCCCCGCGCGAGCTGCACCGGGCGCTGGCCGCCCGCCTCGACGGGGTGACGGCGGGCGCCGAGCCCGACCTGGCGCACGCCGTCGTCCTGCTCGACCCGCGCCAGGCCAAGGGACTGGAGTTCGACTCGGTCCTGGTCGTCGAGCCGGGCCGCTACGGCACCAGCGACCTGTACGTGGCGCTCACCCGCGCCACCCAGCGGCTCGGCGTCCTGCACACCGAGCCACTGCCGAAGCCGCTGGCCGACACCCTGGACTGAGCGGAGAGGCTCAGGCCGGACGCAGCCACACCGTCGCCAGGGGCGGCAGGGTCAGCCGGATCGACGCCGGGAACCCGTGCCGCCCCTGCGGCTCCGGCTTGACCGGGTCGGCGCGGGTGACGTCACCGCCGCCGTAGCGGCCGGCGTCGGTGTTCACCACCTCGTGCCAGGCGGGCACGTCGTCGGGCACCCCGATCCGGTAGTCCTGCCGGACCACCGGGGCGAAGTGGGAGACCGCGAGCAGCGGGGAGCCGTCGGAGCCGTACCGCAGGAACGCGAACACGTTGTCCTCGGCGGCGTCCCCGGTCACCCACCGGAAACCGGACGGCTCGGTGTCGCCCTCCCACAGCGCCGGGGTGTGCCCGTACACGGTGTTGAGGTCGCGCACCAGGTCGCGCACCCCGCGGTGGTCGGCCTCGGCGCCGTAGTGCGGGTCGAGCAGCCACCAGTCCGGGCCGTGCGCCTCCGACCACTCCGCCCCCTGCGCGAACTCCTGCCCCATGAACAGGAGCTGCTTGCCGGGGTGGGCCCACATGAAGCCCAGGTAGGCCCGCAGGTTGGCGCGCTGCTGCCACCAGTCGCCGGGCATCTTCGACACCAGGGACCGCTTGCCGTGCACCACCTCGTCGTGGGAGATCGGCAGCACGTAGTTCTCGCTGTACGCGTACACCATCGAGAAGGTCATCTCGCCGTGGTGGTAGCGGCGGTGGACCGGCTCGTGGCTCATGTACTGGAGCGAGTCGTGCATCCAGCCCATGTTCCACTTCAGGCCGAACCCGAGCCCGCCGAAGCCGCTGGGGCCCTTGTGGTGGGTGGCCCGGGTGACGCCGTCCCAGGCCGTGGACTCCTCCGCGATCGTCACGACCCCCGGCACCCTGCGGTACACGGTGGCGTTCATCTCCTGGAGGAACGCCACCGCGTCCAGGTTCTCCCGGCCGCCGTGCTCGTTCGGCGTCCACTGGCCCGGCTCGCGCGAGTAGTCCAGGTAGAGCATCGAGGCGACCGCGTCCACCCGCAGCCCGTCGATGTGGAACTCCTCGCACCAGTACAGGGCGTTGGCGACGAGGAAGTTGCGCACCTCGCGCCTGCCGAAGTCGAACTCCAGCGTCCCCCAGTCCGGGTGCGCCGCCCGCAGGGGGTCCTCGTGCTCGTACAGCGGCCGCCCGTCGAACTCCGCCAGCGCCCACTCGTCACGCGGGAAGTGCGCCGGCACCCAGTCCATCAGCACCCCGATCCCGGCCCGGTGCAGCGCGTCCACCAGGTACCGGAAGTCGTCCGGGGTGCCCAGGCGGGCCGTGGGCGCGTAGAACCCGGTGACCTGGTAACCCCACGAACCGCCGAAGGGATGCTCGGCGACCGGCATCAGCTCCACATGGGTGAACCCGAGGTCCTTGACGTACGCGGGGAGCTGCTCGGCGAGCTGCCGGTACGTCAGCCCCGGCCGCCACGACGGCAGGTGCACCTCGTACACGGAGAACGGCGCCCGGTGCGCGGGCACGGCCGCCCGCCGCTCCAGCCACTCCGCGTCACCCCACGCGTACGCCGACGACGTGACGATCGACGACGTGGCCGGCGGCACCTCCGTACGGCGGGCCAGCGGGTCGGCGCGCAGGGTCTTCGAACCGTCGGGGCGGGTGATCTCGAACTTGTACAGCTCGCCCTCGCCGATCCCCGGCACGAACAGCTCCCACACCCCCGTCGAGCCCAGCGACCGCAGGGGGAAGCCGGTGCCGTCCCAGAAGTTGAAGGTGCCGCACACCCGCACCCCGCGCGCGTTCGGCGCCCACACCGAGAAGCGGGTGCCGGTGACGCCCTGGTGGGTCATGGGGTGCGCGCCGAGGACCGTCCACAGCTCCTCGTGCCGCCCCTCGCCGATCAGGTGCAGGTCGAGCTCGCCGAGCGTGGGCAGGAAACGGTACGCGTCCTCGGTCTCGTGCACCGTCCCCTCGTACGTCACGAGCAGCCGGTACGCCGGGACCTCACCCAGCGGCAGCAGTCCCGAGAAGAAGCCGTCGCCGTCGTCGTGCAGCTCGACGGTGAGGCCCCCGGAGACGACGGTCACCGCGAGGGCGTACGGCCGCAGCGCCCGGAAGACGACCCCGCCGGGCACCGGGTGCGCGCCGAGCACGGAGTGCGGGGCGTGATGCGTCCCGCTCAGCAGCCGCTCCCGGTCGTCGGCGGTCACGGCGGGGGAGACGGCGATCTCCATCTCGGGCGGGGCGGACTGGGGGGCGGGGGTGGCCTTCGGTGCCGTCTTCTTCGCCGGGGCCTTCTTGGCGGGGGTCTTCCCGGCCGAGGTCTTCTTCGCGGCCTTCTTCGCCGGGCTCTCGGCGGCGGCCTTCTTCACCGCGGCTTTCTTCGGCACTGCCTTCTTCGCCGCTGCTTTCTTCACGGCGGCCTTCTTCACCGTCGCTTTCTCGGTCGCCGCCTTCTTGATCTCCGCTTTCTTGGCCGTGGCCTTCGCCGCCGAGGTGGTCTTCTTCCCGGCGGTCTTCTTCGTCGGCTCGGCGGCCGCGGGCTGCCGCTCGGCCGGCTGCTCCGGATGCGAACCGCTGGACTCGGGGCGGGGGGTCACGGGCGAAGCCTCCTGGACGCGGGTCGGATGGGTCAGATCAGGTCGGTCGTGGCGAGCCGGTGCACGGCGGCCAGCGGCACGGGCAGCCACTCGGGACGGTGCCGGGCCTCGTAGACCACTTCGTAGACCGCCTTGTCGGTCTCGTACGCGCGCAGCAGCACCGGATCGGTGCGCGGGTCCCGGCCGGCCGCCTCCGCGTAGCCGGAGCAGTACGCCGCCCGGCACCGCGCGGCCCAGTCCGGCTGCGGCGGGTCCACCGAACGCGCCGCGTAGTCGAAGGACCGCAGCATGCCGGCCACGTCCCGCACCGTCGGCTGCGGCATCCGGCGCTCGGCCAGCGGACGGGCCGGTTCACCCTCGAAGTCGATCAGCGACCACTCCCCGCTCGGCGCCCGCAGACACTGGCCGAGATGCAGGTCGCCGTGGACCCGCTGGGCGGTCCAGACGCGCCCTTCGGCGGCCAGATCGTCCAGCGCCGTGAACGCCGAGCGCAGCCCGTCCGCGTACGGGCGCAGCGCGGGCACCGCGTGCACGGCCGCCTCCAGCCGCTCGGCCATGCCGGCGACCATCGTGCGGAGCTGGGCGTGTCCCAGCGTGACCGTGGGCAGCGCGCGGGCCAGCGCGGTGTGCACCTCGGCGGTGGCCCGTCCGAGATCCCGTGCCTCGGCGACGAAGTCCTCCCCCTTGGCCAGCTCCCGCAGCGCCAGCTCCCAGCCGTCCGTCGCGCCCTGCACGAACGGCTGGAGCACCCCCAGGACGTACGGCTCGGCCGACGGCGGCGGACCGGGCGACTCGTCGGGCTCCGCGACCAGCCAGGCCGTCGGCGGGGGCACCCGGGGGCAGCCCGTGCGGGCCAGCGCCAGCGGCAGCTCCAGGTCGGGGTTGATCCCGGGCACGATCCGGCGCAACAGTTTCAGAATGAACGTATCTCCGTAGACGACCGACGAGTTCGACTGCTCGGCGGTCACCAGGCGCGGCACCAGACCGGACCGGATCTCCTGGCGCGGATCCCGCTCGAAGCGAAGCCCGCCGATCCGGGCCTGGGTGCGCAGCGCCTCCAGGAGCAGTTCGGCGGGCCGGGTGTCGTGCAGGGCCTCGTAGACCGTCCGTCCGGCCAGCGGGCCCCGCGTCACATGACCGATCAGCGCGGGCGCCAGCCGGGGCGGCAACGCCTCGCGCACGCCTATGAGCAGCTGGTAGCAGTCGCCGGGCTGCTCGGGACCGTCGTGGCCCGGCTGAAGCGGCTGGTGCGCGCGCACCAGCAGGTGGTACAGGCCCAGTTTGGCCGCGGGCGGCAGCAGTTCGGTGGCCGCGACCAGGGAGAACCCGGTGACGGGGCGGCCCTTGCCCGCGAACCAGCGCTGCCGCGGCAGCCATTCCCTCAGCAGTGGATCCAGTGACGCAAGGAGGCCGGGCGGGGTCGTGACGGTACGTGTGACGGCTTCCGACATGGCGTCGCGTCCTCTCCCCTCGTTCGGCGCGCCCACGGGGCGCCGCCGGTGGGCGGGGTGTTACTCATGCGTGCCCCGGGCGGAGCGGTGGAAACCGCCCCGCCCCGGGTTCTACGCGGCGTCCTTGCGGAGCCGGAACCAGTAGAAGCCGTGGCCCCCGAGGGTCAGCAGGTACGGCAGATCGCCGACGGCCGGAAAGCGCACCCCGCCGAACAGCTCGACCGGATGGCGTCCTCCGAAGGCGCTGAGATCGAGCTCGGTGGGCTGGGCGAAGCGGGAGAAGTTGTTGACGCAGAGCACCAGGTCGTCCTCGTACTCGCGCAGGAAGGCAAGCACGGCCGGGTTGGAGGAGGGCAGCTCGGTGTAGGAGCCGAGGCCGAACGCCGGGTTCTGCTTGCGGATCTCGATCATCCGGCGGGTCCAGTGCAGC
>NZ_JOIZ01000007.1 GCF_000721605.1 Streptomyces sp. NRRL S-37
CCCCCTCACGGAACTCGGCGTCGTAGATGCGCTTCCTGGATGCCATGACCCCCAACTATCCCTCCGGTCACGGTCTCCACAGTAGGAGGGGAGATGCACGCACCTGCTGCCGTCCAGCGAGAGCCGGACCCGCAAGGCGATAGACGACGCCTTCACCGGCGCGGAGCCGTTGGAAACCGGAGAGCCCCAGGGCACATCACCACCTCCAGAAAAACCAATGTGCCCTCAATGTGCCCCGGCCGCCTGACGGCCCCTCCCCGGCACGCAAAAGGGCGAGGCCCGAAGACCCCGCCCGACCCTCACGAAACCCCAGCTCAGGGCCACACCAAGCAGTACGCCTGATGCCCCGCCTCGTGCAGCCGGTGCGAGAAGTCCTGCCACTCGTGGAGCAGCTGGTACACGTTGAACGCGTCCCGCGGGCCGCCGCGGTCCGGGACCGTCGACCAGATGAAGGCCGCCGCGCCGACCGCCTCCTCGCCTATGCCGCGCAGGGGGTCGACGACCGTCATGGGGAGTTTCACGACCGCGTAGTCGGGGTGCAGGACGACCAGTTCCAGGGGCGGGACCTTGTGCAGGGGGACGCCCTCGATGCCCGTGAGGACCATCGCGGCCATGGTCTCCGGCTTGATCTTGGTGAACATGCCGCCCATGCCGAGCTCGTCGCCGCCGAGCTCCTCGGGGCGCATCGATATCGGGACGCGGGCCGCGGTGGCGCCGTCCGGCGCACCGAAATACTTGTACGTCACCCCCACCCGACCACCATTCCTGCTCCCCGCCCCCCTCAGGGGGTCGATCCGCTCCGGCTCGCCGCGCGTGCGGCGTGTCTCGTCCGTGTCCTCCGCCTCGCGCCGCCGGTGCCTTCCCCGCCGGGCGCGCCGAGGACCCAGGTCATCAGTCCCCTCGCCCAGTCCGCCACCGCGATGCATATCTCCACCCGACTGCTTTTCTAGGACGCGTGGCCCCCGCCGCGCAACCCGATCATCGTGTCAGTGACCTCCCCCACGGCCGCCCGCCGAAACGTGCGGTGAAGCATCTGCCCGCGGGGTGTCCGCAGCCTCCGGCCGGCCCCGGCCGTGTGAGCTGTGTGTATCAGACGTCAGTTTCGCAGATCACGGCCGAACGGGGGCCGGATGCCGCAGTCCGCCCCTGGCCTACCCTGGACACGTCATACGCACCCGGAGCCGGGAAACCCCCGGAATGTCGGAGAAGGTCGGAGAAGTCGCAGGTCATGAGCGAACTGCCATATTCATACGAAGCCCGAGCCTCGCAGGCGCTGTTCGACCGTGCCGCGGCCGTCACGCCTGGCGGCGTGAACTCGCCGGTGCGCGCCTTCCGCGCCGTCGGCGGCACGCCCCGGTTCATGGTGTCGGGCACCGGCCCGTACCTGACCGACGCCGACGGACGCGAGTACGTCGACCTGGTCTGCTCCTGGGGGCCGATGATCCTCGGACACGCGCACCCCGAGGTGATCGCCGCCGTGCAGGAGGCCGTCGCGCGCGGCACGTCCTTCGGCACGCCCGGTGAGGGCGAGGTCGCGCTCGCCGAGGAGATGACCGCCCGGATCGAGCCGCTGGAGCAGGTGCGGCTCGTCTCCAGCGGCACCGAGGCCACCATGTCGGCGATCCGCCTCGCGCGCGGCTTCACGCAGCGCACCAAGGTGGTCAAGTTCGCCGGCTGCTACCACGGGCACGTCGACTCGCTGCTCGCCTCCGCCGGCTCCGGGGTGGCCACGTTCGCGCTGCCCGACACGCCCGGTGTGACCGGCGCCCAGGCCGGCGACACCATCGTGCTGCCGTACAACAACCTCGACGCCGTGCACGCCGCGTTCGCCGCGCACCCCGGTGAGATCGCCTGCGTGATCACCGAGGCGTCGCCGGGCAACATGGGCGTCGTACCGCCGCTGCCAGGGTTCAACCAGGGGCTGAAGGACGCGTGCGCCGCGAACGGCGCGCTGTACATCTCCGACGAGGTCATGACGGGGTTCCGGACCAGCCGCGCCGGATGGTACGGCGTCGACGGCGTCCGCCCCGACCTGATGACCTTCGGCAAGGTGATGGGCGGCGGCTTCCCGGCCGCGGCCTTCGGCGGGCGCGCCGACGTCATGGCGCACCTCGCCCCCGCCGGGCCCGTCTACCAGGCCGGCACCCTCTCCGGTAACCCCGTCGCCACCGCCGCCGGGCTCGCCCAGCTGCGGCTGCTCGACGACGCCGCGTACGAGAAGGTGAACGCCGTCTCGGCGCAGATCCAGTCGCTCGTGACCGAGGCGCTGACCAAGGAGGGTGTCGCGCACACGCTGCAGAACGCCTCCAACATGTTCTCGGTCTTCTTCACCGACCGCCCGGTGCGGAACTACGAGGAGGCGAAGACGCAGGAGTCGTTCCGCTTCACCGCGTTCTTCCACTCCCTCCTCGCGAACGGCGTCTACCTCCCGCCGTCGTCCTTCGAGTCCTGGTTCGTGTCCACCGCGCACGACGAGCGGGCCGTCCAGCGGATCGCCGACGCCCTTCCGGCGGCGGCCCGAGCGGCAGCGGAGGCGACCGCGTGAGCACCGTGAAGAAGGACGACGACGTCACCGTCGTCCACCTCATGCGGCACGGCGAGGTCGAGAACCCGGACGGTGTCCTCTACGGCCGTCTCGCCGGCTACCACCTCTCCGAGCTGGGCCGGCGCATGGCCGACCGGGTCGGCGAGCACCTCGCCTCCCGCGACATCACGTATGTCGTCGCCTCCCCGCTGGAGCGGGCACAGGAGACGGCCGAGCCCATCGCCAAGGCGCACGGCCTGGACATCGCCTCCGACGAGCGGCTGATCGAGGCGGAGAACGTCTTCCAGGGCAAGACCTTCGGCATCGGCGACGGCGCGCTGCGCCGCCCGGCGAACTGGAAGCACGTCGTCAACCCGTTCAAGCCGTCCTGGGGCGAGCCGTACGTCGACCAGGTCATCCGCATGATGGGCGCGCTGAACTCGGCCAAGGACGCGGCGCGGGGACACGAGGCGGTGCTGGTCAGCCACCAGCTGCCGATCTGGATCGTGCGGTCGTACGTGGAGAAGCGGCGGCTGTGGCACGACCCGCGCAAGCGGCAGTGCACGCTCGCCTCGCTCACCACCTTCACCTACCAGGGCGACAGGATCGTCTCCGTCGGCTACAGCGAGCCGGCCCGCGATCTCGTCCCCGCGCATCTGCTCGCGGGCGCCAAGCCGGTGAAGGGGAAGGGCAAGGCGTTCGGGGCGTGACGCCCGCCGCCCGGGGCCGGGCTCGCGCCCGCCCCGGACCGGGGTTGCGCCCGCCCCCCGGGCCGGGGTTGCACCCGTCCGGGTCCGGCGTCACGCCAGTCCGGGTCCGGCGCGATGCCCGCCGTGCAAGACCGGGGTTGCACCCGTCCGGGACCGGGGTTGCACCCGTCCGGGACCGTGACGCGGTGCCCGGCGGGGGCCATGCTTTCGAAAACCGTTGCGAAACCCTCGCATCCGTTCGGGAACCCTCGTCTCCGTCGCGTCCTCTGAGTGAGTGACCACCAGAGGACGTGACGAACGGGGTTGCCATGCGCAGTCTCACCCGTAGGGGAATGCTCGGACTCGGGGCGGGGGCCGCTGCCGCCGCCTCGCTGGCCGGGTGCGGCGGCCACAAGGACGCGGACGGCCCCGGCGGGTCCCGTCCCGGCGGTGACCGGGCCGGCGCGCAGGAGCCGGAACCGGACCCGAAGCCGACGAGGACGGCCCGCCCGATCGGCGACGGCTCGACCTCCTTCACCGGCGAGCAGCCCCACCAGCCCGAGGCGCCGGTGCCGCTGGAGCCGGGCCAGACCCCGCCGCAGTTCGTCGTCTTCTCCTGGGACGGAGCCGGCGAGGTCGGCAACGGCCTCTTCCCGCGCTTCCTGGACCTCGCCAAGGAGCACGGCGCGTCCATGACCTTCTTCCTCTCGGGCCTCTACCTGCTCCCCGAGTCGAAGAAGCGCCTCTACGACCCCCCGAACAACCCGCGCGGCGCCTCCGACATCGGCTACCTCACCGACGCCCACATCAAGGACACGCTGAAGAACGTCCGCCGTGCCTGGCTCGAAGGGCACGAGATCGGCACCCACTTCAACGGCCACTTCTGCGGCGGCTCCGGCAGCGTCGGCAACTGGACCCCCCAGCAGTGGCGCAGCGAGATCGAGCAGGCCAAGTCCTTCGTCAAGGAGTGGCGGACCAACTCCGGCTGGACCGACCTGGAGCCGCTCCCCTTCGACTACGACAAGGAGCTCGTCGGCGCCCGGACGCCCTGTCTGCTCGGCCAGGACAAGCTGCTGCCCACCGCCCGCGAGCTCGGCTGGCGCTACGACTCCTCCTCGCCCGGCGGCCGCCAGGTCTGGCCGTCGAAGAAGCAGGGCATATGGGACCTCCCCCTGCAGCAGATCCCGTTCCCCGGCCACTCCTTCGAGGTCCTGTCGATGGACTACAACATCCTCGCCAACCAGTCGGTCAACTCGACCAACGCGCCCGCCCACAACCACCCCGGCTGGCGCCGGCAGGCGGCCCAGGCGTACATATCCGGCTTCCAGCGGGCCTACGAGACGAACCGCGCGCCGTTCTTCATCGGCAACCACTTCGAGCAGTGGAACGGCGGCATCTACATGGACGCCGTGGAGGAGGCCCTCAAGCACATCGCGCGGGAGAAGGAGAAGGGCGGCGACGTGAGGCTCGTCTCCTTCCGGCAGTTCACCGACTGGCTGGACGCGCAGAGGCCCGAGGTCCTGGAGCGGTTCCGCACCCTGGACGTCGGCCAGGAACCGGCCGGTGGCTGGAAGGCGTTCGCGAAGGACACCGGCGGGGCGAGCGGAACAGGTGCCGGCAACGGCGCCTGAAATGCGGGTTTCCACCCGCACGGGGGGTGCGCAAGATCCCCGGAACGGGCATGCGAAACTTTTCACATGAGTGCCGCCAGCCGCGCCCCCCAGCGCTCGAACCGAGCCGTTCACAGCCCGGACCGTGCCCTCCGTGCCCCGCGCGCCCGCCGCCGCGCCACCCTGGCCGCCGGCGCTGCCGCGGCCGCGCTGCTCGTCTCCGCCTGCGGCTCCGGCGGAACGTCCGGCGGGGGCGGCAACACCAACTTCGTCACCGGCAGCGACGGCATCTCCACCGTCCCCCGGGGCGAGCGGGCCGCCGCGCCCGACCTGTCCGGGAAGACCCTCGAGGGCGAGCAGCTCGACGTCGCCGACTACAAGGGCAAGGTCGTCGTCCTCAACGTCTGGGGCTCCTGGTGCAACCCCTGCCGCGCGGAGGCCAAGTACTTCGCCAAGGTGGCCGAGGAGTACGCCGACCAGGACGTGCAGTTCGTCGGCATCAACACCCGCGACGGCAGCACCACGGCCGCCCTCGCCTTCGAGAAGGACTTCGGCATCCCCTACCCGAGCCTGTACGACCCCACGGGCAAGCTGATGCTCCGCTTCGAGAAGGGCACCCTCAACCCGCAGGCCGTCCCCTCCACCCTGGTCCTGGACCGGGACGGGAAGATCGCGGCCCGCGCGCTGGCCCAGCTCGACGACGAGCGGCTGCTGAAGATGCTCAAGCCGGTCGTCGCGGAGAAGTGACGTGACGGCTCTGCACACGCTGGCCGCCGAAGCCGGCCACCACGGCACGGTGCTCACCCTGGCCGCCGGCGCGGGCTACAACGGCACGGTGCTCAACGGCGCCCTGCTGGTCTCCCTGCCCATCGCGCTGCTCGGCGGGCTCGTCTCCTTCTTCTCGCCCTGCGTCCTGCCGCTGGTCCCCGGCTACCTCTCCTACGTCACCGGCGTCTCCGGCACCGACCTCGCCGAGGCCCGGCGCGGCCGCATGGTCATCGGCGCCTCCCTCTTCGTGCTCGGCTTCACCGCCGTGTTCGTCTCCGGCGGCGCCTTCTTCGGCTACTTCGGGCAGACCCTCCAGGAACAGTCGGACGTCCTGTCCAAGGTGCTCGGCGTCCTCATGGTCCTCATGGGCGTCTTCTTCATGGGCCTGATGCCCTGGCTCACCCAGCGCGAGTTCCGCTTCCACAAGCGGCCGGCCGCCGGACTGGTCGGCGCCCCCGTCCTCGGCGCCCTCTTCGGCATCGGCTGGACCCCCTGCATCGGCCCCACCCTCGCCTCCGTCCTCACCCTCTCCGCACAGCAGGAGAGCGCCGGACGCGGCGCCCTGCTGACCGTCGCGTACTGTCTGGGGCTGGGCGTGCCCTTCGTGCTCGCCGCCGTGGCCTTCCGCAAGGCGCTCGGAGCCTTCGGCTGGGTCAAGCGGCACTACGTCTGGGTCCTGCGCGTCGGCGGCACGATGATGATCGCGACCGGTGTGCTGCTGCTGACCGGCGCGTGGGACAGCCTCGTGGCGGAGATGCAGACCTGGTCCAACGGCTTCACTGTGGGGATCTGACCCGATGAGCAAGACGACAACCGACGACTCCCACCGGGCCGCCGACGACACCTCCAAGGCCGCCGACGACCAGGACCTCGGCGCCGCCGGCTCCCAGCTGTCCACCGCGCCCACGGAGGACGCGCCGAACCTGCCCTCCCTCGGCGTCATCGGCTGGGCCCGCTGGTTCTGGCGGCAGCTCACCTCCATGCGGGTCGCGCTGCTGCTCCTGCTGCTGCTGTCGCTGGGCGCGATCCCCGGCTCGCTCATCCCGCAGACCGGCATCGACGAGACGGCGGTCGCCGACTTCCGCGAGCGCCACGACGTCCTCGCGCCCCTCTACGACAAGCTCGGGCTCTTCCACGTCTACAGCTCGGTGTGGTTCTCCGCGATCTACATCCTGCTGTTCGTCTCCCTCATCGGCTGCATCGTGCCCCGCACCTGGCAGTTCGTGGGCCAGCTGCGCGGCCGCCCGCCGGGCGCGCCCCGCCGGCTGACCCGGCTGCCCGCCCACACCACCTGGCGCACCGAGGCCGAACCCGAGGCCGTCCGCGAGGCCGCGCTCGCCCTGCTGAAGAAGCGCCGCTTCCGCGCCCACCTCGCCGGTGACGCCGTCGCCGCCGAGAAGGGCTATCTGCGCGAGGTCGGCAACCTGCTCTTCCACATCGCGCTGATCGTGATGCTGATCGCCTTCGGCTGGGGCCAGCTCTTCAAGTCCGAGGGCAACAAGCTGATCGTCGAGGGGGACGGCTTCGCCAACACGCTCACCCAGTACGACGACTTCAAGTCCGGCAGCCTCTTCACCAACGACGACCTGGAGCCGTTCAGCTTCGACGTCAAGGAGTTCACCGGCACCTACGAGCGCACCGGCCCCAACAAGGGCACCCCGCGCACGTACCAGTCGGAGCTCACCTACACCGAGGGAGCGGACGGCAAGGAGAAGACGGCCCTCGTCAAGGTGAACAAGCCCCTGGAGATCGGCGACGCCAAGGTCTACCTCGTCAGCCACGGCTACGCGCCCGTCATCACCGTCCGCGACGGCAAGGGCAAGATCGTCTACCGGGACGCGGTGCCGCTGCTGCCGCTCGATGCCAACGTCACCTCCTCCGGCGTGGTCAAGGTCCTCGACGGCTACCGCAACCCCGGGGGCGAGAAGGAGCAGCTCGGCTTCAACGCCTTCTTCGTGCCCACCTTCGGCGGCTCCGCCGCCGGCACGATGCTCTCCCAGTTCCCCGCGCTGGACTATCCGGTGCTCGCGCTCTCCGCCTACCACGGTGACCTGAAGGCCGACTCCGGCATTCCGCAGAGCGTGTACCAGATGGACAAGACGAAGATGAAGGAGTTCAAGGACGCCGAGGGCGAGCTGTTCAAGAAGCTGCTCACGCCCGGCGAGACCATGACGCTCCCGGACGGCGCCGGCTCGGTCACCTTCGAGAAGGACGTCAGGGAATGGGCCGGCTTCCAGATCGTCCAGGAGCCGGGCGGCGGCTGGGCGCTCGGCGGCGCGGTCGCCGCGATCGCCGGTCTCGCCGGCTCCCTGTTCATCCAGCGCCGCCGTGTGTGGGTGCGCGCGGTACGCGGCGAGGACGGCGTGACCGTCGTCGAGATGGCCGGCCTCGGCCGCAGCGAGTCCGCGAAGGTGCCCGAGGAACTCGGCGACCTCGCCGGAATCCTCTACGACCGGGCACCGGCCGCACCCGACCCCTCCCCGGACCCGACCGACTCCACCGACACCGCCACCGATCCCGAAGCCGTACCTGCCGAAGGGGCTGAGAAATGACTCTCGCCGCCGCAACAGATCTGGCCGCCGCGGCCAACGAGAACCTCGCGGAGATCAGCAACGTGCTGGTCTACTCCGCGATGGCGGTCTACACCCTCGCCTTCTTCGCGTACATCGCGGAGTGGACCTTCGGCAGCCGCAGCAAGGTCGCCCGTACCGCCGCCGCCCTCAGCCCGAAGGCGGGGGCCGAGGCGAGGAAGGCGCCGGCCGTCACGGTGCAGCAGGCCGGCGGCACCGCCGTACTGGAGCGGCCGAAGGTCGTCGTGCGTGCCGCCACCGGCTCCCGCGACGTGCCCGACGGACCCGGGGCGCACGGCGGCGACGAGAAGGGCGACCTCTACGGACGGATCGCCGTCTCCCTCACCGTGCTCGCGTTCTGCCTCTCCTTCGGCGGTGTGCTCACCCGCGCGCTGTCCGTGGAGCGGGCGCCGTGGGGCAACATGTACGAGTTCAACATCACCTTCTCCACCACCGCGGTCGGCGTGTACCTCCTGCTGCTGGCGCTGAAGAAGGACATCCGCTGGCTCGGCCTGTTCCTCACCACCACGGTCCTCCTCGACCTCGGTCTGGCCGTCACCGTCCTCTACACCGAGAGCGACCAGCTCGTCCCCGCCCTGCACTCGTACTGGCTGTACATCCACGTCTCCACGGCGATCCTGTGCGGCGCGGTCTTCTATGTCGGCGCGGTCGGTGTGATCCTCTACCTGTTCAAGGACGCGTACGAGAACAAGCTCGCCGGCGGCGGCAAGCCCGGCAGCTTCGCCACCTCCGTCCTGGAGCGGCTGCCCGCCGCCGCGTCCCTCGACAAGTTCTCCTACCGGGTCAACGCGGCCGTCTTCCCGCTGTGGACGTTCACGATCATCGCGGGCGCCATCTGGGCCGGCGACGCCTGGGGCCGCTACTGGGGCTGGGACCCCAAGGAGGTCTGGTCCTTCATCACCTGGGTCGCCTACGCCTGCTACCTGCACGCTCGCGCGACGGCCGGCTGGAAGGGCCGCAAGGCCGCCTACCTGGCCCTGCTCGCCTTCGGCTGCTGGTTGTTCAACTACTACGGCGTGAACATCTTCGTCTCCGGCAAGCACTCGTACGCCGACGTCGGCCTGAGCGCGCTGGGGTCCGTCGGGTTCTGACCCCGGACACCACGAAGGCCGGTTGCCGTGACCCGGGTCATGGCAACCGGCCTTCGCCGTTCAGCTCCCGATGTCCTCGCTCCCCACCTGTGGATGACGGACGATGAACTCCCGCGTCGTCGCGGCGTACTCCGGGTCGTCCAGCGGCACGATCCCCACGCCGTACCCGGCCGGCCGGAACGTGGCAGCGCTCCTCGCACGCGGCGTCCGATTCACTCACGTGGGTGAACATCACCGGTTTGCCCGCTTTCAGGGTCCCGCTCTCCTTACGTTTGGCGCACATGCCGACGACATATGTCACTCCTCTTCAGGGGCTGACATGAAGGAGACCCATGGTCAAGCCGCCCCATGAGGCGATGCACCGCATCTTCCAGCACGATCCCGGACTCTTCAGTCGCGTCTCACGCTTCCTCGGAGTCGACATCCCGAGGCCCGTCAAGGCCACCCCCCTGCCGACCGACCTCACTGAGACCAGCCCCGTCGAACGCCGGGTCGACACGGTCCTGCGGTTCGAGACCGCGGAGCAGGGCGACTTCCTCCTCGCGATCGAGGCCCAGGGCGGCAAGAACCCGGACAAGCCGGCGAGCTGGGCGTACTACACCAGTTACCTGTGGACGAAGTACCGGCTGCCCACCGCGCTCCTCGTCGTCTGCCAGGACCACGCCACGGCCCAATGGGCCCAGCGGGCGGTCAGCAGCGGACCGCCCCAACTGCCCACCCTCACCCTGCGCCCCGTGGTCGCCGGTCCGCACAACATGCCCGTGATCACCGACCCCGAGGAGGCCCGCGCCGACCTCGTCCTGACCAGCCTCGCGGCCATCACGCACGCCGCCGAACCCGCCGTCAATGCGATACTGAAGGCCCTCTCCACCGCATTGCGGGACGTGCCCGAAGACATCGCGGACCCCATCGTCGAATTCACCGCACAGGGCCTGGGCAAGCACCCGGCCAAGCACCTCTGGAGGAACCTGGTGGCCGTGGACCTCTCCTTCTACAAGTCCTACCTCGTCGAAGAGATCCGGGAAGAAGCCCGCGCCGAAGCCCGCGCCGAAGCCCTCGTCAAGAGCCGTGCCGAGGACGTCCTGCTCATCCTGGAGCAGCGCGGCCTCGACATCTCCGACGACGTCCGCAGTCGCGTCACGGACTGCGGCGACCCCGACCTCCTCCGCCGCTGGCTCACCCGCGCCGTCACCGCTCCGAAGGCCGAAGAGATTTTCGAATGACGCCGGCTCCCTGGTCGCCCGGCTCCGCGTAGAGGCGCGGCGTTCAGGGAGAGGGTGATGGTCGAAGTGCCGTACGGGGTAGGGCACTTCGACGAACACGGGTGCGATTGGCTTTATGCTTGGCCCTGCCCCCATGGGCCGAGATCGCACGCCGGGAGGCATTTGTGTCAGCGCTGGAGCCGGACGACCCGCACTCCGTCGGGGCGTACCGCTTGCTGAGCCGGCTGGGCGCGGGCGGGATGGGCCAGGTGTTCCTCGGACGTTCCCCGGGCGGGCGGCTCGTCGCGGTCAAGGTGGTGCACGCCGAGCTGGTGCGCCGGCCCGAGTTCCGGGACCGGTTCCGCCGCGAGGTCGAGGCGGCCCGTAAGGTCAGCGGCGCCTTCACCGCCCCGGTCGTCGACGCCGACCCGGACGCGCCCCTGCCGTGGCTGGTCACCAGCTACATCGCCGGTCCCTCGCTGGAGCAGGCAGTCGTCGAGCGAGGGCCGTTCGAGGCGGGGGCGGTCCTCGCGCTGGCGGCCGGGCTGGCCGAGGCACTGGTGTCGATCCACGCCGTGAACCTCGTCCACCGCGACCTCAAACCCTCCAACGTGCTGCTCGCCGAGGACGGGCCCCGGGTCATCGACTTCGGGATCGTCCGCAGCGTCGAGGCCGACTCGATCACCGGCACCGGCCTCGTGGCCGGCTCGCCCGGATTCATGTCGCCCGAGCAGGTCAACGGCGACACGATCACCCCGGCCAGCGACGTCTTCTGCCTGGGCGCGGTGCTGGCCTTCGCGGCGACCGGCGCCAATCCCTTCGGCGAGGGACCGACCCCCGCGCTGCTCTACCGCGTGGTGCACAACACCCCCGGCATCGGCGCCGTCACCGACCCCGCCCTGCACGCCCTCATCGGCGACTGCCTCGCCAAGGACCCGGCCCGCCGCCCCACCCCGCAGGAGATCCTCGCCCGGGTCGGTGCCCTGGGCAACGAGAACACGATGGCCCTGCGGCACCTCGGCCCCTGGCCGCAGCAGGGCAACGCCGCCGGGGCCCCGACCCCGGCCGGTACGCCCGTCCCGGGTGCCCGTGCCACGGATCCGGGGGCCCCGACGAACGTACTGCCGCGCGACGCCGGGCCCGGCGCCCTCCCGCAGCAGGCGACCATGGTGGCGCCGCACTTCCACGACCAGGCCACCCGGGTGGGTGCCGTCCCGGAGCCCGCCCCCGCCGCGACGGAGCCCACCGGCCGCCGGGCGGGCCGGGAGCGTGGCGGCAGCCGGCGGGCCTTCCTGCTCCTCGGCATCGGCGGGGGCGCGGTCGCCGCGGCCGGCACCGGAGCGGGATTCTGGCTCAACCGGTCGGCCGCCGCCGACCGGGACCGGGCCACGCCCCCCTCCTCGGCCTCCCCCACGTCCTCACCCACCGTCGCCCCGCAGCCCGCCCGGCCCGTCGGGCACTGGCCCCTCGACGAGACCTCGGGCACGGTCGCGCGGGACACCGCGGGCGGCCACGACGGCACCGCGACCGGCGTCACCTGGGTGCCCGGCGGAGGCGGAGCCGTCTTCGACGGGCAGGGCGGCCAGATCATGACCGGAGGACCGGTGGTGGAGACCGGGGAGGGCCAAAGCTTCACGATCGCCGCCTGGGTCCGGCTCTCCGCCGCACCGGGGGGCTGGGCCACCGCCGTCAGCCAGGACGCCCAGGACGCCAGCGGCTTCTACCTCCAGTACGCCGTCGACGAGAACCGCTGGGCCCTCTCCCGCCCCGGCCTGCGCGCCGCCGGCCGCAGCGAGCCCGCCGTGAACGTCTGGACCCACCTCGCCGGCGTCTGCGACGGCCCGGCGCGCACCCTGCGGCTGTACGTCAACGGCGTACAGGAGGCGGAGGCCGAGGACACCAACCCGATGTCCGCCACCGGCCCCTTCATCATCGGCCGGGCGTCGTACGGCGGCCAGGCCGTCGACTTCTTCCCCGGCGCCGTCCGCGACGTACGGGTCTTCGACCGGGCCCTCACCGCCGCCCGGATCAAGAACCTCGTCGGCTGACCCGTCCCGGAGCCCCGCCCGCGATCGTCCGGGGGCCGTGCTGTCCGGCCACCGGATCCGGCGGCCGGGCAGGACGCGGGCCGCTTTGTCGGGGCCGATGTCGCCGAGGGCCGGCTGACGGCGGCCGGCGCGGGACGGTCAGGCGGGCCCGCCCCGCTCGCCGTCCCCCGGCCTGTCGTCCTTGTCCCTCTCCTCGTCCAGCGACTTCAGGAACTCGGGGTTGTCGTCCGGCGCCACCCACTGCCGGCCGCCGCCCCGGCCCCAGGCGGAACCGGCGGCGCCGCCCGCGGGGTGCCGCTTCTTGCCGGCGATCAGCCAGGAGATCGAGCCGACCAGCGGGAACAGCAGCACGAGGATCGCCCACAGCGGCTTGGGCATGTGCCGGATGTCGTCGTCCTTCGTACTGATGCAGTCGATGAACGCGTACACGCTCAGGGCCAGTGGCACCAGGAACATCAGCACCCGCAGCATGGGGCCTCTCCAGCGAAAGCGGTGGGCGGTACAGGGCCAGCGTAACCGCTCGGGGATACTTGACCGCATGGCTTACGACGATCTTCGCTCCCTGCTCAGGGCGCTGGAGCGCGAGGGTGACCTCAAGCGCATCAAGGCCGAGGTCGACCCGTATCTGGAGGTCGGTGAGATCGTCGACCGGGTGCAGAAGGCCGGCGGTCCCGCGCTGCTCTTCGAGAACGTGCGCGGCTCGGACATGCCCCTCGCGATGAACGTGTACGGCACCGACCGCCGCCTGCTGAAGGCGCTCGGCCTGACGTCGTACGCGGAGATCTCCGAGAAGATCGGCGGGCTGCTGAAGCCCGAGCTGCCGCACGGGTTCGTCGGGGTGCGCGAGGCGTTCGGGAAGCTCGGCGCGATGACGCACGTACCGCCGAAGAAGGTGAAGGACGCGCCGGTCCAGGAGGTCGTCCTCACCGGCGACGACGTGGACCTCGACCGGCTCCCCGCGCTGTTCACCTGGCCCAAGGACGGCGGCTCCTTCTTCAACCTGGGCCTCACCCACACCAAGGACCCGGAGACGGGCGTCCGCAACCTCGGCCTGTACCGCCTCCAGCGCCACGACAAGCGCACCATCGGCATGCACTGGCAGATCCACAAGGACAGCCGCAACCACTACCAGGTGGCCGCCCGGCGCGGCGAGCGCCTGCCCGTCGCGATCGCCTTCGGCTGCCCGCCCGCCGTGACGTACGCCTCCACCGCGCCGCTGCCCGGCGACATCGACGAGTACCTGTTCGCCGGTTTCCTGCAGGGCAAGCGGATCGAGATGGTCGACTGCAAGACCGTTCCGCTCCAGGTCCCGGCGCACGCGGAGGTCGTCGTCGAGGGCTGGCTGGAGCCCGGCGAGATGCTGCCCGAGGGGCCGTTCGGTGACCACACCGGGTTCTACACCCCGCAGGAGCCGTTCCCCGCGCTGACGATCGACTGCGTGACGATGCGCAAGCGCCCGCTGCTCCAGTCGATCGTCGTCGGCCGGCCCCCGACCGAGGACGGGCCGCTCGGACGGGCGACGGAACGCTTCTTCCTGCCCCTCCTCAAGATCATCGTTCCGGACATCGTGGACTACCACCTCCCCGAGTCCGGCGGCTTCCACAACTGCGCGATCGTCTCGATCGACAAGAAGTACCCCAAGCACGCGCAGAAGGTCATGCACGCCATCTGGGGCGCCCACATGATGTCGCTGACCAAGCTGATCGTGGTCGTCGACTCCGACTGCGACGTCCACGACCTGCACGAGGTGTCCTGGCGGGCCCTCGGCAACACCGACTACGCCCGTGACCTCACCGTCGTCGAGGGTCCCGTCGACCACCTCGACCACTCCTCGTACCAGCAGTTCTGGGGCGGCAAGGCGGGCATCGACGCGACGAAGAAGTGGCCCGAGGAGGGGTACACGCGCGACGGCGGCTGGCCCGACATGGTCGAGTCCGACCCGGACACCGCCGCCCTCGTCGACCGCCGCTGGAAGGAGTACGGACTGTGACCTCGGCCTCCGCAGCGCTCCCGCAGCAGCCGGGACGCACGAAAGCCTTCCTGCGCCTGGTGATGATCGAGCACTCGGTCTTCGCCCTGCCCTTCGCCTACATCGCCGCCCTCACCGCGATGTACGAGTGGGACGAGAACATCCACTGGGGCCGGCTGCTCCTGGTCACCGTCGCCATGGTCGGCCTGCGCACCTTCGCCATGGCCGCCAACCGGATCATCGACCGCGAGATCGACGCCCGCAACCCGCGCACCGCCCACCGCGAGCTGGTCACCGGCGCGATGTCGGTCCGGCACGCCTGGACGGGCGCGCTCGTCGCCCTCGCCGTCTTCCTCGGCGCGGCGGCCCTGCTCAACCCGCTCTGCCTCGCCCTCGCGCCCGTCGCCGTGATCCCGATGGTGGTGTATCCGTACGGCAAGCGGTTCACCAACTTCCCGCAGGCCATCCTGGGTCTCGCGCAGGCCATGGGCCCGGTCGGCGGCTGGCTGGCGATCACCGGGTCGTGGTCCTGGGACGCCGTCGTCCTCGGCCTCGCGGTCGGCGTCTGGATCGGCGGCTTCGACCTGATCTACGCCTGCCAGGACGTCGACACCGACCGCGAGATCGGTGTGAAGTCGGTTCCGGCCCGCTTCGGCATCCCGGCCGCGATCTGGGGCGCCCGTGCCTGCCACACCGTCACGACGGCCCTCTTCGTCTGGTACGCCCTGCTCACCGACGCCGGCGCGTTCTTCTGGCTCGGCCTGCTGATCGTGGCCGGCGCCTTCGTCTACGAGCACACCATCGTCCGCCCGAACGACCTGACCCGCCTGAACCGGGCGTTCTTCAGCGTCAACGGCTTCATCGGCATCGCGCTGTTCGTGTGCGCGCTGCTGGACCTGCTGGTGCGGGGGCTGACCGTGTGAGAACGCCGGCGCGCGGCCCGGGGGCTCAGCCCTGGGGCTCCTGCGGCTTGGCGTCGACCTCGCGCAGGCCCTGGTCCCTGAGTTCGGTGCGGGCCTCGGTGCGGTGGCCGCGGGCGATGTAGTCCCGTACGACCACCTCGATCGCGTCCTGGGGCGAGCCGACGCCCGCCAGGACCATCACTTCCACCACCAGTTCGGCGTCGAGGCTGATGCTGACCTTGGCCATCGTTCCCCCCTCGTCCCGTGTCGCCTCCGCACTCTAGCCGCCCGGCCGCCGGGTTCGAAGGCCTCCGACCGGTCCTGAGCGCGGACGCCTGCCGTCCGCCGGTAGGCTCGAGTTGTGAACGCAGGAGAAACGCGGCGCGAGCCTTGGATCGTGGGGGTGTCCGGGGCGTCCGGTACGCCCTACGCAGCCGCTGTGCTGCGTGCGCTGCTGGCGGCGGGGGAGAGTGTCGACCTCGTCGTCAGCCGGGCCTCCCGGCTGACCCTGCTGGACGAGACCGGCATCGCCTTCCGGGACGCCCACTGGCGCGACGACCTGCGGGAATGGCTGTCCCGGGGGGCGGACGGCAAGCCGGACACCTTCACCGTCGACCTCGACGGCGTACGGCACTGGGCCGCCGGTGACCTCGCGGCCGGGCCGTCCTCGGGGTCGTATCCGAGCAAGGGCATGCTGATCGTGCCCGCCTCCACGGCCTGTGTGGCCGGGGTGGCGCTCGGGCTGTCCAAGGACCTGTTGCAGCGGGCGGCGAGCGTCACCCTGAAGGAGGGACGCACGCTGATCGTGGCCGTACGGGAGACCCCGCTGAACGGCCAGACCCTGCGGCACCTGGTGACGCTGGACGACGCGGGCGCGACCGTGGTGCCCGCCTCGCCGGCCTTCTACGCGGGCGCGACGCACATCCAGGACCTGGTGGACTTCGTCGCCGGACGCGTACTCGACGCGGCGGGCGTCGAGCACCGGCTCTACCGCCGCTGGAAGGGCGAGCTCGGCGGCGGATCCCGCCCCGACTGAGCGCTTCGGCGGCATTCCAGCACGTGCAGAACTTCAGACCTCTTCAGTGGAAGGCTTCGATCGCATGGACGCGGTGGACAGGCAGCTCATCCAGGCCCTGAGGGAGAACGGCCGGGCCTCCTACGCGGAGCTGGGGCGCCTCGTCGGCCTGTCGGGCCCCAGCGTCACCGACCGCATCAACCGGCTGGAGGCGGCCGGTGTCATCACCGGCTACCGCGCCACCGTGGACGCCGCCTCGCTCGGCCTCGGCGTGACCGCCCTGATCGGCATCTCGCTCTCCGACGCCGCCGACCACGAGGACGTGGCGCAGCGGCTGAAGGAGCTGAAGGAGATCGAGGACTGCTGGTTCATCGCCGGCGACGACTCCTTCATGCTCAAGGTGCGGGCGAGCGACGTGGACGGCCTGGAGAAGACCATCCGCCGGCTGTCCGGCACCAAGGGCGTCTCCCGGACCCGTACCACCATCGTGCTCTCCACCAAGTGGGAGAACCGGGTCGGTGAGCTGCCTGAGGAAGTGGAGTGACCGGGGCGTACGGTTGACCGGGTCTGTCTGAAGAGGGAATGAGGGATCGGCATGGACGTCGGGCTCAAGCGCGAGCTGGAGGAGAAGGTCAGGGCGGGCGAACGCCTGACCCGTGAGGACGGCATCGCGCTGTACGAGTCGGACGACCTGGCCTGGCTGGGCGGGCTGGCGCACGAGGTGCGGACGCGGCTCAACGGCGACGTCGTCCACTTCAACGTCAACCGCCACCTCAACATGACCAACGTGTGCACCGCCTCCTGCGCCTACTGCTCCTTCCAGCGCAAGCCGGGAGAGAAGGACGCGTACACGATGCGCATCGAGGAGGCGGTGAAGCTCGCCAAGGCGATGGAGGGGGAGAACCTCACCGAGCTGCACATCGTCAACGGGCTGCACCCGAACCTGCCGTGGCGCTACTACCCGCGCTCGCTCAGGGAGCTGAAGGCCGCGCTGCCGGAGGTCTCGCTGAAGGCGTTCACCGCCACCGAGATCCACCACTTCGAGACCATCTCCGGGCTGTCCGCCTCCGAGATCCTCGACGAGCTGATCGACGCCGGTCTCGAGTCCCTCACCGGCGGCGGCGCGGAGATCTTCGACTGGGAGGTGCGGCAGCACATCGTCGACCACCGCACCCACTGGGAGGACTGGTCGCGCATCCACCGGCTGGCGCACGAGAAGGGCCTCAAGACGCCGTGCACCATGCTGTACGGCCACATCGAGGAGCCCCGCCACCGCGTGGACCACGTGCTGCGGCTGCGTGAACTCCAGGACGAGACCGGCGGTTTCCAGGTCTTCATCCCGCTGCGCTACCAGCACGACTTCGTGGACATGAAGGACGGCAAGGTACGCAACCGGCTCCAGGCGCGGACGCAGATGGCGACCGGCGCGGAGGCGCTGAAGACGTTCGCGGTGTCGCGGCTGCTGTTCGACAACGTGCCGCACGTCAAGGTGTTCTGGGTGATGCACGGCGTGCGGACGGCGCAGCTCGCGCTGCAGCACGGGGCGGACGACATGGACGGGTCAGTCGTCGAGTACAAGATCACGCACGATGCGGACGACTACGGCACGCCGAACAAGCTCACCCGTGAGGATCTGCTGGACCTCATCCGCGACGCGGGGTTCCGGCCGGTGGAACGGAACACCCGGTACGAGATCATCCGGGAGTACGACGGCCCCGACCCGGCGCGCCGGGAGTCCCCCCAGCCGATGCGGGTGTGAGGCGGCGGGGCCCCGTCAGGGGGCTCCCGCCCCCTGACCCTCGCCCTGTGCCCACCTCATTCTTGAGTGCGCCACCTCCGAGTAAGGGCTAGCATCGCCACATGCCCCTTACGTTCACCCTCGATCCCGTCGTCACCCCCGAACTCCGCGACGGCATCCTCGACCTGTGGACCGACGTCACCAACGCCGGCGGAGCGGTCGGCTTCGTACCGCCCGTGACCCGTGAGGACATCCGCCCCGGCCTGGTGCGCCAGTTCGTGTCGATGACGGAGGAACGCTCCCGCCTGCTCGTCGGGCACGACGAGGAGGGCAGGGTGGCGGCGACGGCGTTCCTCACCTTCAACACCCACCCCCTGATGACCCACTGGCTCTGGCTCTACACGGTGATGGTCCACCCCCGCCACCAGGGCAAGGGGTACGGCCGTGACCTGCTCGCCGCCGCCGAGCGGTCCGCCCGCACCGTCGACGGCATCGAGGCGATCCGGCTCGCCTGCCGCGGCGGCCTCGGCCTGGAGCGCTTCTACGCCTCCTGCGGCTACAAGGAGGTCGGCCGGGTCCCGAACGCCATCCGCGTGGCCCCCGGCGACGACCGCGACGACATCATCATGCTGCTGCCGCTGACCTGAGCCCCGCACCCCGCTGAAAGATCCACGCCCGGCCGTGCTTCACTGGACATCGTCCCTTTGGGGCGTTCTGACCGTACGCAGGGAAGAGTGGATGAGATGCTCCGCTACACACTGATGCGCCTCGGGATCTTCGTGGGCTGCCTCGTGGTCGTCTGGGGCCTCGTCTACTCCGGCCTCGCCCCGCGCGGTCTCGGCGACTCCAACGGCCTGTGGATCGTGCTGCTCGCGTTGCTGATCTCGGCCCCGATCAGCTTCGTCGTGCTCCGCGAGGAGCGGGACCGGGCCTCCGAGCGGATCGTACGGCGGGTGGACCGGGCCAAGGCCGGCCTGGAGGCCAACCGCGCCATGGAGGACACGGCCGACGACGCCGCCCGCACGCAGGGCCAGACCTCGTAACGTCCGTCACACCCGCGCACCGTACTCGGGCGCCCCGGTTCCGAACGTCCTGGAAACCGGGGCGCTTTGCGTTGTATAGGTGTCTTTGGCTCCTCACCTCTCAAAGAAAGGCTTTGAGGATCTCAAAGCTCAGGTGTTACGGTCTTCGGGTGAAGTCAGCAGCCGTGTTCCCCACGCCCCGGAGTGTTCCGCTCGTGGCGCGCCTGCACGTGGACCTCTGCCGGGTCACCGCCGCGAACTGTCGTCCCTGACGCTCCGCCGCCACCCGCGTTCCCCGTCCCACGTCACCGTCACCTTCCCCACGCGTCCCCTCAACGGAGCATGTCCGTGTCCACGAACACGCAGTCCAAGCTGCCCCTCCGCGTGCCCTTCTGGGCCCAGATACTCGCCGGCCTCGTCCTGGGCGTCCTGCTCGGCTGGCTCGCCCGCAGCCAGGACGTCTCCTGGCTGGTCACCACCCTGGAGAAGATCGGCGGCACCTTCATCGGCCTGCTGAAGCTGGCCGTCGCCCCGCTCGTCTTCTTCGCGATCCTGGTCTCCATCACCAACCTGCGGAAGGTCAACAACGCGGCCCGGCTGGCCTCGCGCACCCTCCTCTGGTTCATGATCACCTCGCTGATCGCGGTGGCGATCGGCCTGGTCATCGGCCTGGTCACCAACCCGGGCGCCGGCACCGGCCTCACCCCGGCGGACGGCGCCGAGCCGGAGCACACCGGCTCCTGGATCGACTTCCTCACCGGCATCGTGCCCACCGACGTCATCACGCCGTTCACCGAACTGAACGTCCTCCAGATCGTCTTCATGGCCGCCGTCGCCGGAATCGCCGCCCTCCAGCTCGGCGAGAAGGCCCAGCCGATCCTCACCCTGAGCGAGTCCGTCCTCGAACTCCTCCAGAAGGCCCTGTGGTGGGTCATCCGCCTCGCCCCGCTCGGCACCGTCGGCCTCATCGGCAACGCCATCGCCACCTACGGCTGGGACCTGATCGGCAAGTACGCCACCTTCACCGCCGACATCTACGTCGGCTGCGCGCTCGTCCTCTTCGGCGTCTACCCGACGCTGCTCGCGACCGTCGCCAAGGCCAGCCCCATCCAGTTCTTCAAGGGCGCCTGGCCCGCGATCCAGCTCGCCTTCGTCTCCCGCTCCTCCGTCGGCACCATGCCGCTGACCCAGAAGGTCACCGAGCGCCTCGGCGTGCCGAAGGAGTACGCCTCCTTCGCCGTCCCGTTCGGCGCGACGACCAAGATGGACGGCTGCGCCGCCATCTACCCGGCCATCGCCGCGATCTTCGTCGCCCAGATCTTCGACATCCAGCTCGGCGTCGGCGACTACCTGCTGATCGCGTTCGTCTCGGTGGTGGGCTCCGCCGCCACGGCCGGCCTCACCGGCGCGACGGTCATGCTCACCCTCACCCTCTCCACCCTGGGCCTGCCCATGGAGGGCGTGGGCCTGCTCCTCGCCATCGACCCGATCCTGGACATGATCCGCACGGCCACGAATGTCGCAGGCCAGGCGCTCGTCCCGGTCATCGTCTCCGCCCGTGAGGGACTGCTCGACCGGGAGGCGTACGACTCGGTCCACGCCTCGCCGGTCGACGAGACCCCGGCCGACGAGACCCCGGCCGACGAGCCCCGCCGGGTCCCCGCGGCGGCCTGACCGTCACCGGGCCCCGGACACGGAGCGCTTCCCGGCCGTCATCGGCGGGTGACCGTCGCCGGGGGCGCCCCGTACGAACCGGCCCGCGAGCGCCCGGTCGGCCGGGAAGCGCCCCGCCGCCGGTGGTCCGCACCGGCACCTCGGCGCCGTCCACGCGGTTCACCGCGCAGCTCCCGCCGACGCCGACGGCGGGGTGAACGGCCGTCCCCGGCGGCCAGCCGGGGCCGGGGAGCGCCGGAGGCCGGGGCCCGCGGCAGGGGACGGACCGTACGCTGTGTCCCATGGGTGCCGTGAAGACGAAGCGGATGCCGCGTGCGGTCCGTGAGCAGCAGATGCTGGACGCCGCCGTGCGGACCTTCGGACAGCGGGGGTACATGGCGGCGTCGATGGACGAGATCGCCGAACTGGCGGGTGTGTCCAAGCCGTTGGTGTACCTGTACCTGAACTCCAAGGAAGACCTGTTCACCGCGTGCATCCGGCGCGAGGCGACGGCCCTCGTCGAGGCCGTGCGCGCCGGTGCCCGCCCCGGTCTGCCGGCCGACCGCCAACTCTGGTCGGGGCTGACGGCGTTCTTCACGCACACCGCCCGGCACCCCGACGGCTGGGCGGTGCTGCACCTCCAGGCCCGCACCCACGGCGAGGTGTTCGCCGCCGAGGTCGCCGTGATGCGCGCGGAGATCGTGGCGTTCGTGACGCAGCTCATCCTCGTCGCCGCCCGCGACGCCCACCGGGACCCCGACCTGCCCGAGCGTGAGGTCGCGGGGCTCGCGGAGGCCCTGGTCGGCGCCGCCGAGTCCCTCGCGGACTGGGCCAACGCCACCCCCGGTGTCACGGCCCGGCAGGCGGCGGCGACCCTGATGAACTTCGCCTGGGCGGGCCTCGGCGACCTGATGGCCGGCCGCCGCTGGACCCCGCCGGACGACGAGCCCGCCCCGGAGACGGCTCAGAGCGGGCTGACCTCGCCGGTCAGGTGAACCCGGCCGCCGTCGCCGCGCAGGTGGAAGCGTCCGGCTTCCGCCGCGTACGTCACCGTCCCCGGCAGGAGCACCGGCGCCCGGAAGTCCGCGCGGACCTGTGCCGCGTCCGGGGTGCCGTGGGCGGCGAGGCAGCGGGCCACGGTCCACATGCCGTGCGCGACGGCGCGGGGGAAGCCGAAGAGGCGGGCGGTGAGCGGGTGCAGGTGGATCGGGTTGCGGTCGCCGGAGACGGCACCGTAGCGCCGTCCGACGTCCCCGGCCAGCCGCCACTCGTCGACGGCGGGCAGGGGCTTCGGCTCCTCCTCCCGCTGCCCGGTGGGCCGTTCGGAGGTCCGGTGGCGGGCCAGATAGGTGCTCCGTGACTCCCACACGACGTCCCCGCCGTCCCGCATCTCGGTGACCACGGCGGCCTGGGTGCCGCGCCGGTGCGGGGCCAGCCCGTCGACGTACACCGTCAGTGCGTACGCGCCCGTGGCCGGTGTCGCCCGGTGCCGGGTGATCCGTATCGACGTGTGGACCAGGCCCAGCAGAGGGAGCGGGAAGTCCGGCCCGCTCATCAGGCGCATGGCGAGGGGGAAGCCCAGCACGTGCGGATAGGTCACCGGCAGCGCGTCCCCGGGGCTCGCGGTGCCGGTCGGGAAGCCGGTCGGGAAGCCGCACACCCGCTCGTACGCGGTGAGCCGGGCGGTGTCGACGCGCAGGGCGGGCAGCACCAGGCGGGTGCGGGGGTGGGCGGCGTCGGGACGCGGGCGCTTGAAGGGGGAGAGCAGGGCGCCGCGGGCGAGGAGCGGTGCGAGAGCGGGGGGCGCGGGGAGTTCGAGCGTGGGTGTCATGGGCCCTCTCACGCCCCCAGCAGGCTCTGGCCGCAGACCCGTACGACCTGCCCGTTCACCGCGCCCGAGGCCGGGTGGGCGAGCCAGGCGACGGTCTCGGCGACGTCGACGGGCAGGCCGCCCTGGGCGAGGGAGTTCATCCGGCGGCCCGCCTCGCGGATGAGCAGCGGGACGGCGGCCGTCATCCTCGTCTCGATGAAGCCGGGCGCGACCGCGTTCACCGTCACCCCGTGCCCGGCGAGCGCGTGCGGCGCGAGGGCGCGGACCAGGCCGGTGATCCCGGCCTTGCTCGCCCCGTAGTTGGTCTGGCCGGCGTTCCCGGCGATCCCCGCGATGGACGCCGTGGCGACGATCCGCCCGCCCCGCCTCAGGGTCCCGGCGGCGAGCAGCGCGTCGGTGGTGCGCAGCACGCTCGCCAGGTTCACCTCCAGGACGGAACTCCAGCGCTCGGCAGGCATGTTGACCAGGCGGCGGTCCCGGGTGACGCCCGCGTTGTGGACGAGGACGTCGAGGCCGCCGGGGAGGGCCTCGGCGATGCGGGCGCCCGCGTCGGCGGCGGTGATGTCGAGGGGGAGCGCCCTTCCGCCGAGCCGTTCGGCGACGTGCCGGGCGTCCGCCTCGGCGCCGGGGACGTCGAGGACGACCACCTCGGCGCCGTCCCGGGCCAGTGTCTCGGCGACCGCCTCGCCGATGCCGCGCGCGGCGCCGGTCACCAGGGCGGTACGGCCGGACAGGGGGCGGTCCGTGTCGTAGGGGGCGGGGGACTCGTGCGCGCCGACGCCGATCACCTGGCCGCTGACGTAGGCCGACTTGGGGGAGAGCAGGAAGCGGAGGGTGGACTCGGCGGCGGGGGCGTCGGTGAGGCGGACCAGGTTCACGGTGATGCCCCGGCCGGCCTCCTTGCCGAGGGAGCGGGTGAAGCCCTCCAACGCCTGCTGGGCGGCGGCCTGATGGTGGTCGGCGGGGTCGAGCGGGGCGCCGAGCACCACGATCCGGCCGCTCGCGGCGACGGACCGTACGACGGGGTGCAGGGCCGCGTGCACCTCGGCGAGCCCGTCGACGTCCCGTATCCCGGTGGCGTCCAGGACGACGGCGGCGGGCCGGCCGGTGTCGTCCGGGGCGGGTCCCGTGCGGGCGAGGACGGGGGCGAGGTCGAGGGCGGACTTCCCGGCCGTGCGGTGGAGCAGGCCGCCGTCCAGCTCCGGCCGCTCCGGTGACCAGCGCCGCAGCGCCGCCGGCCGGGGCAGGCCCAGACGGCGGGTGAGGAAGCGGCCGGGCGCGGTGCCGGTGAAGCTCAGATAGCGGTCGGCCATGCGGGATTCCTCCGTGACTGCTCCGAGGAGTGCTTACTCTGGAGTAAGGTTACCGGAGGTAAGCCTATGTCACGGTGAGGAGCAGGTCGAGATGAGCACTCTGAAGCCGGGCACCGTCCGGCGCGTCGCGGTCGTCGGCGGCAGCCGCGTCCCCTTCGCCCGCTCCGACGGCCCCTACGCCACCGCCTCCAACCAGGAGATGCTCACCGCCGCGCTGGACGGACTTGTCGAGCGGTACGGACTGCAAGCACCGGGCGCCGTCGGGGAGTTCGTCGCCGGGGCGGTCCTCAAGCACAGCCGTGACTTCAACCTCGCCCGCGAGACCGTCCTCGGCGCGGCGCTCGACGCCCGCACCCCCGCCTACGACATCCAGCAGGCTTGCGGCACCGGACTCCAGGCGGTGATCGCCGCCGCCAACAAGATCGCCCTCGGCCAGACGGAGGCCGCGATCGCCGGCGGCGCCGACACCGCGAGCGACGCGCCCCTCGGCGTCAACGACACTTTGCGCAAGGTGCTGTTGGAGGCGCGGCGGGCGAAGACGCTCGGCGGCCGGCTGAAGGCGCTGGCGAAGGTGCGCCCGGGTCACCTCGTCCCCGACATCCCGCGCAACGCCGAACCGCGCACGGGCCTGTCCATGGGCGAGCACGCCGCGGTCACCGCCCGCGCCTGGGGCATCACCCGCGAGGCGCAGGACGAACTGGCGGCGGCCAGCCATCAGCGGCTGGCGGCGGCGTACGAACGCGGTTTCTTCCAGGACCTGGTGGTGCCCTTCCGGGGCCTGGCCCGCGACCAGAACCTGCGCCCCGGCTCGACGGTGGAAAAACTCGCCGCGCTGAAGCCGGTGTTCGGCCTCGACGGCCCCGAACCCACCATGACGGCGGGCAATTCGACCCCGCTCACCGACGGCGCCGCGCTGGTGCTGCTCGCGAGCGAGGAGTGGGCGGCGGAGCGCGGCCTGGAACCTCTCGCCTATCTGAGCGCGTACGAGACGGCCGCCGTGGACTTCGTGCACGGGGACGTCGCCGGCGGCGAGGACGGCCTGCTGATGGCGCCCGCCCACGCGGTCCCGCGCATGCTTCAGCGGGCCGGTCTGGGCATCGCGGACTTCGACCTGGTCGAGGTGCACGAGGCGTTCGCCTCCCAGGTGCTGGCCACGCTGGCCGCCTGGGAGAAGCGGGGCCTCGCGCCCGTCGACCGCGCCCGGCTGAACGTGGCGGGCTCGTCCCTGGCCACCGGCCACCCCTTCGCCGCCACCGGCGCCCGCATCGTGGCCACCCTGGCGAAACTCCTCGCCGAACGGGACGCCCCCGCACGCGGACTGATCTCGGTCTGTGCGGCGGGCGGCCAGGGGGTGACGGCGATCCTGGAGCGTACGTGAGTGACCCTCACGTAACCCACAACAATGCACACCCCCGGCCCGGGACCGTCCCCGAACCCGCACAGACCTTCCACGTCAGCGCCGTACGATCTCCGCACCGACCGGTGGTGACCCCTTTCTCCCGCGGCCACCGGTGAGCGCCTCGGCGTGCGAGGCACGTATGTCGTGGCAGCACGCAGTTCCCCTGCACGTCCCAGGAGCCGCCCCGTGTCCACCACCTACTCCTCCGCTCTCGACGACGACGTCTACGGAGCACCCGTCCTGGTCGAGCCGGAGATCCGGCGGCTGGACGGCGTCGTACGGGAAGTGTCCGTACCGCCGTTCGCCCGGCAGGTGCGGCACGGGTCGCTCGCCGACCTGCCGTTCGAGAACGCGAGCACGGCGCCGGACGAGGTGGTGCTCAGCCGGAAGACGGCCGACGGCGGCTGGCGGGACGTGACGGCGCGGGAGTTCGCCGCCGAGGTCCTGGCCGTCGCGAAGGGACTGATCGCCGAGGGTCTGACGCCGGGCGCCCGGATCGCCGTCATGGCCCGCACCCGCTACGAGTGGACGCTGCTCGACTTCGCCGCCTGGGCCGCCGGGCTGGTCACCGTCCCCGTCTACCCCACCTCCTCCGTCTTCCAGACCCGCTGGATCCTGCACGACTCCGGCGCGGTCGCCCTGGTCACGGAGACCGCCGGCCAGGCCGCCGCCCTCGGCCCCGAGCTCGCGCACCTCCCCGACCTGCGGCGGGTGTGGGTCATGGAGAAGGGCCACGTCGACGCGCTCGCGGAAGCCGGCGCGCACGTACCCGACCAGGAGGTGGAGGTGCGCCGCGGCGTCCTGGGCCCCGACACCCTCGCCACCCTCGTCTACACCTCCGGCACCACCGGCCGCCCCAAGGGCTGCGCCCTCACCCACGGCAACTTCTTCGCCGAGGTGGACAACGCCATCGAGCTGCTCTACCCCGTCTTCAAGGCCCGGACCGGCGAAGAGGCCTCCGTCCTGCTCTTCCTGCCGATGTCCCACATCTTCGGCCGGATGGTCGCCGTCGCCTGTGTGCGCGCCCGGGTGCGCCTCGGCCACGCGCCGAGCCTGGCCGCCGAGGACCTGCTGTCCGACCTGGCGAGCTTCCGGCCCACCTGCCTGCTGGCCATCCCGTACATGCTGGAGAAGGTCTTCAACACCGCCCGGGCGAAGGCGGAGGCGGGCGGACGGCTCTCGTCCTTCGACCGCGCGGAGTCGGTGGCCCGCCGCTACGGCGAGGCCGCCGAGGCCCGCAAGACGGGGGCGGGCGCCGGCCCGTCCCGCTCCCTGAAGACGGCCCGCGCCTTCTACGACCCGCTGGTCTACCGCAAGATCCGCAACGCCATGGGCGGCAAGGTGCGTTACGCCATCTGCGGCGGCTCCCCGCTCGGCCCCGGCCTCGCCGCGTTCTACGCCGGTGCCGGCATCGAGATCTTCGAGGGTTACGGCCTGACGGAGACCACCGGCGCCTCGACGGTGACGCCCCCGATGAAGCCCCGGCTGGGCACGGTGGGCTGGCCGCTGCCGGGGACGCGGATCCGCATAGCGGCGGACGGCGAGATCCTGGTCGGCGGCGAGCACGTGCTGCGCGGCTACTGGGACTCCCAGGCGGGCGGAATCGTCCCCGCCGCCCCCGACGGCTGGCTGCACACCGGCGACCTCGGCGAACTGGACGACGAGGGCTATCTGACCATCACGGGCCGCAAGAAGGAGCTGATCATCACCGCCGGTGGCAAGAGCGTCGCCCCGGCCCCGCTGGAGAACTGGCTCCGCTCGCACCCGCTGATCTCCCAGGTCATGGTGGTCGGAGACAACCGCCCCTACGTCTCCGCCCTGATCACCCTCGATCCCGCCGGCCTCACCCACTGGCGCCGCATGAACGGCAAGCACCCGGTCCCGCCGGAGCTCGTCCTCGACGACGAGGAGCTGTACGCGATCCTCCAGCGCGCGATCGACGAGGCCAACAAGATGCTCTCCCGCCCGGAGTCGATCCGCCGCTTCACCGTCCTCCCGGTGGACTTCACGGAGGAGGCCGGCCACCTGACCCCGTCGATGAAGCTGCGGCGCGAGGAGATCCTGCGGGACTTCGCGGCGGAGGTGGAGGGGCTGTACGCGGGGTAGGTCACCCCGTCGCCGCGCGGGCGATCAGGAACGCCTGGGGCGTCGACTCGCCCTGGTCCGTGTCGGCGATGCGCACCGTCTGCTGGACGAGGGTGAAGCCGGCCGCCTCCAGGAGCGCGACGACGTGTTCCGGGCGCATGCGCCGGAAGTCGAGGGTGACCGGGTGGCCCCAGGGACGCTCGTGGCGGCGGGGTGCGTCGCCGCACTGGAACGCGAGCAGCAGGTGGCCCCCGGGTGCCAGGACCCGGCGGAACTCGGCGTAGACGGCGGGCAGCTCGTCCTGCGGGGTGTGGATGGTGGAGTACCAGGAGACGGCGCCGGCGAGGGCACCGTCGGGGAGGTCCAGGTTCCGCATCGAGCCCTGCTCGAAGCGCAGGCCGGGGTTCTCGCGGCGGGCGATCGCGAGCATCCCCTCCGACAGGTCGAGGCCGAAGACGGAGAGTCCGAGGGAGGCGAGATGCGCGGTCACCCGGCCGGGACCGCACCCCAGGTCGGCCACCCGGCCGCCCTCGCCGACCAGTCCGGCGAAGCCGGCCATCACCGCCCGGTCCAGGGGCATGACGGAGAGGGAGTCGCGGAACAGGGCGGCGTAGTCCTCGGCGACGGCGTCGTAGAAGGTGCGGGTGGCGAGGGTGTGATCGGCGTCGGTGGCGGTCATGGGCGGTGACCCTACTCGCCTCCACCGACGGCTCCGGGGGCATGGGGGCGGAACCGGCCTCGCGCTCCTCGCGCTCCTCGCGGCCGGGCGGGCACGTGCCGGACGCACGGCGCGACGTCTGCGCGGTGGGGCGTCTGCGCGGCGCGACGTCTGCGCGGTGGGGCGGGAACCGGGACCGTACGCGCCTTCGAGCCGCGCATTCCGGGGACCGCATGACGTATCGCGGGGATGTGCCGTATGCGCACGAGGCGCGCATACGAGGCAGGGGAGGCCGGTACGAAATTCGTACTGATCATGCGGCGCGTATGAGAGGAATTCCCCGGATATTCACCGAGGTATTTCGGTGGCGGGATCGGGGGCGGGAGGGAAAAGGCAGGAGCCCCGTCGCCTGACGGCGCGGGGCTCCTTGGGTACTGCTAGTCGTTCCCGGATCGGTGAGGATCAGACCGGGGTGACGTTCTCCGCCTGCGGGCCCTTCGGACCCTGCGTGACGTCGAAGGACACCTGCTGGTTCTCCTCGAGGGAGCGGAAGCCGCTCGCGTTGATCGCGGAGTAGTGGACGAAGACGTCGGGGCCGCCGCCTTCCTGGGCGATGAAACCAAAGCCCTTTTCGGCGTTGAACCACTTCACGGTTCCGGTAGCCATAAGCCCTCCTTGGGCCCAAAGGGTTGCCCTGCTCCAGAACCAGCAAGTGTGAAGACTATTCCGCACAAGTGCATCCGTCTGAGAACGACGAGAGCCCGCGGTCACATGCTCCGCAGGCTCTGTACTGCAAGGGAAACCAAACTGCAACTTGCGACGAGCCTAGCACGCAGACTCCCGAATGCAATAGAGGTCAAGATCACGTCACCCGAATGTTTGAACACTCCGTCCGTCGTGGGCGTTCGATCGAACATGTGGGCGACCGAGGGAGTGAGGGGGCGAGGGTCCGCCCGCCGGGGACGAGGACTAGCCTCACGATGTGGACAATCCTCGCACCCGGCCGCGCGTCGGCCACATCCAGTTCCTGAACTGCCTGCCCCTGTACTGGGGGCTCGCGAGAACGGGCACGCTCCTCGACTTCGAGCTGACGAAGGACACCCCGGAGAAGCTCAGCGAGAAGCTGGTGCAGGGCGACCTCGACATCGGGCCCGTCACCCTCGTCGAGTTCCTCAAGCACGCGGACCAGCTCGTCGCCTTCCCGGACATCGCCGTCGGCTGCGACGGCGACGTCATGTCCTGCGTGATCGCCTCGCAGGTCCCCCTGGACCGGCTGGACGGAGCACGGGTCGCCCTCGGGTCGACCTCCCGCACCTCCGTACGCCTCGCCCAGCTCCTCCTCGCCGAGCGGTACGGCGTCCAGCCGGACTACTACACCTGCCCGCCCGACCTGAGCCTGATGATGCAGGAGGCCGAGGCCGCCGTCCTCATCGGCGACGCGGCCCTGCGCGCCAACATGCTCGACGGCCCCCGCTACGGCCTCGACGTGCACGACCTGGGCGCCCTGTGGAAGCAGTGGACGGGCCTGCCGTTCGTCTTCGCGGTGTGGGCCGTGCGCCGCGACTACCTGGAGCGCGAACCGCTCATCACCCGCAAGGTGCACGAGGCCTTCCTCGCCTCCCGCAACCTCTCCCTGGAGGAGGTCGACAAGGTCGCCGAGCAGGCGGCCCGCTGGGAGGCCTTCGACGAGGCGACCCTGGCGCAGTACTTCACCACCCTCGACTTCAGCTTCGGCGCCCCGCAGCTGGAGGCGGTCGCCGAGTTCGCCCGCAGGGTCGGACCGACGACCGGGTTCCCGGCCGACGTGAAGGTCGATCTGCTCCGGCCCTGAGGCCACGGGCGGCCCGCCCACTACCCTGCTGGAAGGTTCCGGCGTACGGGCATGACGGGGGAGGGGTGGACGCCATGCGGCCGCTCGAAGCGGACGAGCCCACGGCCGTGGGCCCCTACCGGCTGCTCGGCCGGCTCGGCTCCGGCGGCATGGGCCGCGTCTACCTGGGCCGCAGCGCGGGGGGCCGCACGGTCGCGGTGAAGATCGTGCACCCCCACTTCGCGCTGGACGACGAGTTCCGCGCCCGGTTCCGGCGCGAGGTGGACGCCGCCCGCCGGGTCGGCGGCGCCTGGACGGCCCCCGTCCTGGACGCCGACCCCGGCGCCCGGATCCCCTGGGTCGCCACCGCCTACGCGGCCGGCCCCTCCCTCGCCGCCGCGGTCACCGACACCGGCCCGCTGCCCGCGCCCACCGTACGGGCGCTGGGCGCGGGCCTCGCCGAGGCGCTGACCGCCGTCCACGCGCTGAACCTGGTGCACAGGGACGTGAAGCCGTCCAACGTCCTCCTCACCCTCGACGGCCCCCTCCTGATCGACTTCGGCATCGCCCGCGCCACGGACGGCACGGCGTCCCTGACGTCGACGGGCGTGTCCATCGGCTCCCCCGGCTACATGTCCCCCGAGCAGATCCTCGGCAAGGGCGTGACCGGCGCGGCGGACGTCTTCTCCCTCGGCGCGGTCCTGGCGTACGCGGCGACGGGCAGCCCGCCCTTCCCCGGCGACTCCTCGGCGGCGCTGCTGTACAAGGTCGTGCACGAGCCGCCCGAGCTGGACGGGACGGACGGGGCGGACGGACTGGACGGCGAGCTGCGCGAGCTCGTCGAGGCGTGCCTCGACAAGGACCCGTCCGCCCGCCCCGCCCCCGCCGAACTGGCCCGCCGCCTGGCCCCCGAGGGCGGCGCGGCCCGCCTGATGACGGCCGGCTGGCTGCCGGGAGCCCTGGTGGAGCAGGTGAGCCGGGCCGCGGTACGACTCCTGAACCTGGAGACGACGGGGGAGGGAGCGTCGGGGCCGGTGGGGTTCAGCAGGCCGTCGGTGGGGGAGGGGGCCGGAGCGGAGCCGGCGGGTGGGGATCCGTCGGGCGGGGGTTTCGGTGGTGCGTCGGCGGGCGGGGCGGTGGTGGCCGGCGGTTTCGGCGGTGCGTCGGCGGGCGGGGATCTGTCAGCCGAGGGCTTCGGTGGGGCGTCGTCGGGTGGTTCCGTGTCGGCCGGGGGCTTCGGTGATCCGGGTGCGGGGGGTTCCGTGTCGGCCGGGGGCCTCGGTGGGGCGTCGGGGGGTGGCTCCGTACCGGCCAGGGACTTCGGTGATCCGGGTGCGGGTGGCTCCGTGTCGGCCGGGGGCCTCGGTGATCCGTCCGAGGGGGGTTCCCCGTCGGCCGGCGCGGTGTCCGGGGGCTTCGGCCCGCCGCCCGTGATGCCGGTGACACAGGGGCCGGGCGTGGCCGCCGTTCCCGAGCCACGCGACGCACCGTCCCACGCCTCCGCGACCCCGCACCCGCCCACCCAGCCGGTGGACCGGGACGGCCGGGGCGGCCCGGATGACCGGGATGCCCGGGGTGGCCCCGGGAAACTCTCCGTCTCCTTCGCGGCCACCTCCTCCCCCGACCGCAGCGGCCGGGGCCGGCGCGTCAGCTGCACGGTCGCCCTCGCGGTGGCGGGCGCGCTGGCCGCGGTGACCGTCGGCTCCGTCTTCGTACTCGACCTGCTGCCTGGCGGCTCCGGGGACGGCGCCACACAGTCCGACGGCGGGGGCCGGACCGAAGAGCCGGCCTCCCCCGTCACCGTCCCCACCACCTACCTGGGCACCTGGGAGGGCCAGGCCAACTCCCGCGACAGCATCGCCATTCCGCTCGGCACGTTCCGCGTCACCCTCGAACAGGCGGAGATCGGCGAACAGGTGGGCACCCTCCGCCACACGGACATCTTCGGCGGCGTCTGCGACGACGTCCTCACCCTGAAACAGGTCACAAAGAAGCAGCTCGTCACGGTCTCCGTCGGCGCGAAGTCCAACCGCGACGTCTGCAACCAGGCCGAGCACACGGTCCGCCTCACCCCGGTCGGCGACGACCTCGTCTACGAGTCGGACAGCAAGGAGTCGGGGTCACCGAAAGCCCGGTTGTCGAAGATCAAGTAAGTGCCCTCCGGCTCCGCCCGGTCGCTGTCCGTCTCCCGGCACTCACTAATGTGTCTGCGTCGGCGAACGACACCAGGCGCAGCACATGCCGCACGGGCATCATGACGGGGAAGGCCACCATGGAGACTCTGCAGCCGGACGACCCTCGCGAGCTGGGCAGTTACCGCCTGCTGCGAAGACTGGGCGCCGGCGGCATGGGGCGGGTGTACCTGGCGCGTTCGCCCGGTGGCCGTACCGTCGCCGTGAAGGTGGTGCGCCCGGACCTCGCGGCGGACGCCGGCTTCCGGGAGCGCTTCCGGCACGAGGTGGAGATCGCCAAGGCGGTGTCCGGCCGTTACACCGCGCCGGTCGTGGACGCCGACCCGGACGCGTCACTTCCCTGGCTGGCGACGTCGTACGTGCTCGGCCCCGACCTCACGGACGTGGTCGCCGCGCACGGCGCGCTGCCGGAGCGCACGGTCCGCGCCCTGGCCGTGGGCCTCGCCGCGGCGCTGCAGGAGGTGCACGCGGCGGGTCTGATCCACCGCGACCTCAAGCCGTCCAACGTCCTGCTGGCCGCCGACGGCCCCCGTGTCATCGACTTCGGCATCGCACGGGCGGTCGACGGAAGCCGTATGACACAGACCGGAGTCGTGGTCGGATCGCCCGGCTACATGTCCCCCGAGCAGGCTCAGGGCAAGGACGTCGGCACGGCGGGCGACGTCTTCTCGCTGGGCGCGGTGCTCGCCTTCGCGGCGACCGGCCGGGGGGCCTACGGGGACGGCGCCTCCTCGCACGCCGCGCTGCTCTACCAGATCGTGCACGGCGAGCCCGACCTCACCGGCGTACCGCAGTCGCTGCTGGGCCTGGTCCGCGCCTGCCTGATGAAGGACCCGGCGCAGCGTCCCGCGCCGGCGCAGATCGTGACGTCCCTGGCCCCGCAGGGAGTCGGGCCCGTCCTGACCGACTGGCTGCCGTCGGCGGTGGCGTCGACGATCGCGACGCACGCCGCGGGAATACTCGACCTCGACGCCCCGGAATCGGCCCCGGCCGTGGCGTCCTTCGGCCCGGCGCCGACCATGACGGCGGGGCCCGGCGCGAGCAACCCGGCCCAGGCGTACGGCAGTCACCCCGGCGGCACGCCGACCCCTGGGTACGGCGACGCGCCGACCCCCGGATACGGTGGCACGCCGACCCCCGGATACGGCGGTGCGCCCGCACCGGGTCACGGCGCTCCCGCTCACGGAGGCGCTCCGGGTACCTCCCTGCCCGGCACGGTGCGGCTCGGCGAGCCGGGCACCGGCACCGCCCGGTCCCGCCGCCGCGCACTCGGCCTGGCGCTCGGCGCCGCCGCCGGTGTCGCCGTGGCCGGAGGCGGAGTGGCCTGGTGGCTCACGCAGGACGGAGGCGACTCCCCTTCCACGACGGACGAGGCGGGCCGGGGCGGCTCGGCCGAACCGGCCGGGGAACGGTTCACCACGCCGCCCCCCGGCGTCGCGCCCCAGCCCCTGTGGCACACGTCGGTGGCGGAGGACAGCACCACCTCCCTCGTACCGCTGCTCACGCACGACGGCCTCCTGCTGATCAGCGGCGACCCGCTCGTGGCGTACGACGTGAAGACGGGCAAGGCCCGTTGGTCGAAGAAGGAGGCGTGCCGCCCGGGAGAGCCCCTTCTCTTCCACGACGGCAAGGTGTTCCTGGCCGACGGCGGCTACGACGGAGTGCTCGTCGCCCTCGACGTGAAGACCGGCGAGGAGGTCTGGCGAAGCCGGCTGGGCGAGTCCCTGTCGGTCGATTCCGCCATCGCCGTCGACGACAAGAACGTCTACGTCACGGCCGAGGACTTCGGCGAGTCCAGGAGCGCCACGGAATACCGCACGGCCGTGGCCGCCGTCAGCCACACCACCGGCAGGAAGACGTGGCTGCAGAGACGGGACTGGGGCACCAAGGATTACGACGTCCAGGGCAGTGTCTCCGGCAAGCACCTGGTGTACGCCGACTCCCACCACAACCTCACGGTGCGGGACACCGCCACGGGTGCGCAGCTGTGGACCAGGAAGATCGGTGAGGACTGGACCTGGCAGCCCACGGTCGCGGGCGGTCTCGTCTTCCTGCCGGGCGACGAGCTCACGGCCCTCGACGCCGACACGGGCGACACCCGCTGGACCCTGTCCTCCAACGGCCGCCGGGCCTTCCGCAACCCCTCGGTGATCGACGGCGTGCTGTACGTCAGCGACCACGACGACGGCGTCTGGGCGGTGGACGTCAAGACGGGCAAGCGGACCTGGCTCTGCGACGACCTGGAAGCCGACGGACCGGAGACGTTCCTGCGCGCCGGCTCCTCCCTGTACGGGGCGACCGGCGGCCTGTCCGGCGGCGGCGTCGTCGCACTGGAGGCCCGGACCGGCAAGGTCCGCTGGGTCTACGACGACACCAAGGACAACGGCGAACCGTGGCAGGTGACCCTCTCCGGCAACCGCCTGCTGGTCACCCACGGCCCGGAGATCTACGCTCTGCCCGCCGTCTGACACCCGGATATCAGGACACGGCCTTCGGACGTACAGGGGACAGGGGACCGACCGCCACCGGTCTCCGTCAGGCGAAGCAACGAATGCGGCCGCAGGGGCCGACGGGGAGGATGAACCACCATGCAGATGCTGGTCACGGTCGTACGGGAGGGCGGTGAGCCGCAGGACGTCGTCGTCACCACGGACGACACCGCCACGGCGGGCGACGTCGCGGAGGCACTGGCGACCGCTCTCGGCGGGCCCGGCCGCCCGGCGAGTGTGTCCGGCAACGTGATTCCCCTGTCCGGCACGTCACAGGCGCTCCCGTACGGCCATGGTGCGGTGACCGCCGGCGCACCGCTTCTGTGGGCCGACGGCGAGCGCTGCGATCCCTCCGCGCCGGCCACGGCCGTCCTCCAGGACGGCATGAGGGTCTCGGTCGACGCCTCGGTGGGCCCGCTGCTGCGCAAGGGCGAGCCGGTCGGACCGTACGAACTGAGGGTGGCCGGCGGGCCCGCTTCCGGACGCGTGGTCCGGCTGGGGATCGGAGCGGCCACGGTCGGTGCCGCCCCCACGTGTTCGCTGCCCCTGACGGACACGTCGCTGCCGGCGGTCGCCCTCAGGATCACCATCGACATGAAGGGTGACATCACGCTCGTCCCCGAGGGCGGCGCCGAAGTCCTGCTCGACGACGAAGCGGTGACGGCAGGCGCTGCGTGGCCGCTCGGCGGCGTCGTCCGGGTCGGTGACTCACTGCTCGTACTCGACCGCGTGACCGAGCCGGACGCCCACCTGTCCCCGATGAGCGAGGGCGGACTCGCCTACAACCGGCCGCCCCGCCTGTCCCCGCTGCGACCCCGGCGGCGGCTGGTGGTGCCGGTACCGCCCACCAAGGGGGACCGGGCGCGCTTCCAGTTCATCATGGCGTTCATGCCCATGCTGTTCGGCATCGGCATGTACTTCCTCACCAAGCAGATCTACATGCTGCTCTTCTGCCTGATGAGCCCGCTGATGATGATCGCCCAGTGGATCAGCGAGAACCGGGAGGGCAAGAAGCAGCACAAGACCTCCGTCAAGCAGTACAAGAAGGATCTCGCCGCTCACGAGGCGGAACTCGCCGCCCTCGGAAAAGAGGAGCAGCGGGCCCGCCGCGTGGACAGCCCCGATCCGGCCGAAGTCCTGCTGTTCGCCACGGGACCGCGCCGCCGGCTGTGGGAACGCCGGCTCACCGACCCGGACGCCCTGCGGCTGAGGGTCGGCTCCGGCAGCCTTCCGTCCGACGTCGAACTCGTCCTGGGGCGCGGCGGCTCCCTGTACGACGAGGAGCGCCCCGAGCCCCCCGTCCTCCCGGACGTTCCCGTCACCCTCCCCTTCACCGAGCTCGGGGTCGTCGGCATCGCCGGGGACCGGGCCCGTGCGCTGGCCACCGCCCGCTGGCTCGGCGTCCAGGCGGCGGTGCTGCACAGCCCCCGGGACCTCTCCCTCGTGACGCTCACGTCCACCCCGAACGCCGGCGCCGACTGGCACTGGGCGCACTGGCTGCCCCACACCAGCCCCGACCAGGGGCAGGACTGCGTCGCCCTGGTCGGCTTCGACTCCGAGGGGATCACCCGCCGCGTCAACGAACTCCTCAACGAGCTCGCCCGGCGCAAGGCGGCCCGTGAGCAGAACAACATGACGGGCCAGCTGTACCCGGACCCCAGCGTCCTGCTGATCCTCGACGGGGCCCGCCTGCTGCGCCGCGTGCCCGGCGTGCCGCAACTGCTCGCCGAAGGCCCCCAGTACGGCATCCTCGCCCTGTGCGTCGACGAGGACGAGCGCCTGCTGCCGGAGGAGTGCAAGGCCGTCGTCGCCTGGTCCCCCGACGCCGCCCACCATGTCCGGGTACGCGGCCACGGACTGGAGGCCGCGGGGGACGTCCTGGCCGACCAGGTCACGCCGGAGTGGTGCGAGCTGCTCGCCCGCTCCCTCGCCCCCGTCCGGGACGTCAGCCGGGACGACGCGGGCAGTGCCCTGCCGACGTCGGCGAGGCTGCTGACCCTGCTGGGCATGCCGGACCCGACCGGGGTGGACGTCGAACGGATCTGGCGGGCGGGCGGTTCCACCACGGCGGCCCCCGTCGGCATCGCCGCGGACGGACCCTTCGTCCTGGACATCCGGCGGGACGGACCGCACGCGCTGGTCGCGGGAACCACGGGTGCCGGTAAGTCGGAGCTCCTGCAGACCATCATCACCTCGCTGGCCGTCGCCAACCGCCCCGACGCCCTCAACTACGTGCTCATCGACTACAAGGGCGGCAGCGCGTTCATGGACTGTGCCCGGCTGCCGCACACGGTCGGCATGGTCAGCGACCTCGACGCCCACCTCACCGAGCGTGCCCTCGCCTCCCTCGCCGCCGAACTGCACCGCCGGGAGAAGATCCTCTTCGACGCCGCCGCCAAGGACATCGAGGACTACAACGACACCCGCAAGCTCCGCCCCGAGCTGGAGCCAATGCCCCGACTGGTCCTGGTGATCGACGAGTTCGCCTCGCTGGTCGCCGAACTCCCCGACTTCATCGCGGGCCTGGTCGACATCGCCCGCCGCGGCCGCTCGCTCGGCGTGCACCTGGTCCTGGCCACGCAGCGGCCCGCCGGTGTCGTCAGCGCGGACATCCGTGCCAACACCAACCTGCGGATCGCGCTGCGGGTGACGGACGCCTCCGAGTCCATCGACGTCATCGAGGCCCCGGACTCGGGCGCCATCGCCAAGTCCACGCCGGGCCGCATGTACGTGCGCTCCGGTGCGCAGTCCCTGGTCGGGGTGCAGTCGGCCCGCATCGGTGGGCGACGCCCCGCCACGGGTGGGACGGGCCCGAAGGCGACGCTGCTGCCGCTGCCCTGGAACGCGTACGGCCGCCCGCTGCCCAAGCGGGCCGAGGCCGAGGACGACGGCACCATGGTCACCGACCTCGCCGTCCTCGTCGACGCGGTGCGGGACGGTGCCGCGCGCATGGGCTTCGGCGAACAGCGCAGCCCTTGGCTGCCGCCCCTGTCCGAGCAGGTCACCCTGGACGAACTCACCGCGTACGGCGAGGAACCCGCCACGAGCGAGGCAACGGACGTGGCCCCGATCCCGTACGGCCTGATCGACCTGCCGGCCAAGCAGTCCCGTACGCCGCTGTCGCTGGACCTGGTGCACGGCGAGCACACCATGCTGCTCGGCGGTGCCCGCTCCGGCCGCTCGACCGCCCTGCGGACGCTGGCCGGCTCGCTGGCCCGCACCACCTCCCCGCACGACGTGCACCTGTACGGCATCGACTGCGGCTCGAACGCGCTGCTGCCGCTGATGCGGCTGCCGCACGTGGGTGCCGTGGTGACGCGTGACGAGCCGGACCGCGTCCGGCGCCTCATCGAGCGCCTGCTGGCGGAGATCGCCCGGCGGCAGCAACTGCTCGCCATGGAAGGCGCGTCCAGCGCCGCCGAACAGCGGGCGACCGCCGCCCCCGAGGACCGCCTCCCCTGGATGGTGCTCCTGCTGGACGGCTGGGAGGGCTTCGCCTCCACCTTCGAGAGCTACAACTACGGCCAGCTGATCGAGGCGGCCCAGCGCATCTTCCGTGAGGGTTCCGCGGTGGGCCTCAAGGTCGTCATGACCGCCGACCGCAGCGGCCTGAGCGGCCATGTCTCGTCCGCCTTCGCCGACCGCCTGGTGCTGCGCTTCGCCGACCCGAACGACTACTCCACGGCAGGGCTGCAGGCTCGTGAGGTCCCGAAGAACATGCCCCCGGGACGGGCGTTGCGCATCACCGACACGGGCGTCGACGAGACCCAGATCGGCCTGCTCACGGACGACCCCGCCGGCCAGGCGCAGGTGCGGGCGTTGCGTGAGATCGCGGAGGAGTCGGCAGCCCGCCACGGCCGGATCCCGGCCGGCCGCCGCCCCATGCGGGTGGACGCGCTGCCGTCCCGCATCACGGTGTCCGAGGCGCTCGCCCTCGATCCGGACTTCGCCCCGCCGTCCCCGCTCTGGGCGCTGATCGGCGTCGGCGGCGACGAACTCCAGCCCGTCGGTGTCGACCTGGAGGAGAACGGCCCGGGCTTCGTCATCGCGGGCCCGCCGAAGTCCGGCCGCTCCACACTCCTGGTGGCCGCCACGGAGACACTGCTGCGCTCCGGCACACCGGTGGTCCTGGTCGCCCCACGCCGCTCGCCGCTGCGCGAGCTGGAAGGCAGGGACGGCGTCCTGGGCCTGCTGAACGCGGACAGCAGGGAGGACGACCTGGACGAGCTGGTGGACAAGGCGTCCGGCGGCTCCTACGTCGTGGTCGTCGACGACGCGGAACTCCTCTACGACACCCGTCTCGACGAGGCCCTGGAAACGGTCGTCCGCAAGGGCGCCGACGGCGGTATCGGCCTCATCGCGGCCGGCTCCACCGACAGCCTCTCGGGCCAGTACCGCGGCTTCGCGGTAGAGGCCCGCAAGTCCCGCAACGGCCTGCTCCTGACACCCCAGAGCCCATCGGAGGGCGAACTCTTCGGCATCCGCCTCCCCTCCAACAGCGGCGGCGGCCCAGCGGGAAGCGGCCTGTTCGTGACCGGAGGGTCGTTCATGCCGGTTCAGGCGGTGATGAACGGCTGAGGGTTCATACGAGGGAGCTGGGGGCCCCAGCCGGTGTGGCTGGGGCCCCCAGCGTTTGTTCGGTGACGTGGCTAAGGCTTGGTGAGGCGGACGGCCGTGGAGCCGGGATTCCGGCCATCACTTGAGCCATGAAGGGGATGATCGGGCCAGGGGGTGCGCAGAATCCAGCGGCGACGGACCACGACTGCGAGGGTCAAGCCGAAGGTGAACAGGGCCAGGGCGGAGGTGCCGTACGCCGGCAGGTTGAGGGGAGGGGAGATCACCCAACTGCGTGAAAGGACACGGGACGGGTCTTCAGGGTCATACGTGACCAGCAGTGCATCGTCGGCATGGAGATCGGGGAGCATTCCGGCGTACTCGGAGAGCTTGACCTCCTTCCCGGAGTTCTCGCCCTGGATGTACCTCACTTTCACGTACTTGGGCTTGCTGTCCGATCCGGTTACCGTCGCCGGGACGGTGACTCCGTTGGCACGCAGGTCGTGCACGAGGGAGCGTGCCGGAATCCAGAAGAAGAGCGCCATCCCGAGGCACAGCAGGAACATGCCGAGAGCAACGGCGATGAGCCGTCGCTGAGGAGGCTCCGGACGCGGCTTGTCCTCGGCGACTCCGGCGGCATACCGCTGTGCCGCGGCGACACGCTGCGGCAACCGGTACTGGTCGTTGCGGCGTCTGGGTCTCTTCTTCCTAGCCATCACTGCTCCGCCTCATGAGAACCACCCGCTCACCGTCTTCTTGAGGCCGGACGCGGTGTCACCGATCGCTTCGCCCGCGTCCTTCACCGCGCCTGTGACCGCATTGACGGCTCTTCTTCCGGTCTCTTCCTTGAGCGCGTACGAGATTCCGTAACCGACACCGAAACCCAGCACGACTCCGCCTGCGATGCCCCACCCGACGGGACCCCCCGCCGCTGCCACCACCGCCATCGTCCCCCAGGTCATACCTGTGCCCGCAGCCATCCCCCCGACGTTGGCCGCGACGGCGACGTCCTTCTCCTCGCCGTGACCGATGTCCCATCCGATGGCGCCGAGGGTGAGAACCGTGCCCACCAGCGGCAGCTTGCCCCCTGTGTGGAGTGCACGTCCGAAGAGCGTTGCCGAGCTGGGTGCTCTGAGGCCAGGAACCTTGCCGATCAGCCAGCTGCCACCGTCCGCGACGGAAGCCTCCAGCAAGCGGGAGAAGGATCCCATGCCGTACTTGGCGAGGATGCGTTCCGCCTCTCGAGCGGACTGCCTGGCGTTCCTGGCCGCTCGCCGGGTGTCCTTCTTGAACTTCCTCCGGTCTTCCGGCGACATGCTGTTGATGCGCTGCTGGTACAGCCGGCTCGCTTCGTCGGAGAACTTCTGCGACCGTTCCCAGAAGTGCCCGGCGTACTTCGCCTGCATGCCCATGACGGAGGCCAGCAGCCCGGCCGTGTCGGACCACGTGTCCGCGGGATCGCCGAGCTTCTTCACAGCAGCCTGCGTGTGCCGCCACGCGATGGCCCAGAGGTCGGGATCGTCCCCCTGCATGAGTGCCCTGTTGAACACGGCGGTCGGCTCGTCCTCGCCGATGTCGCCGTGGAACAGGGCGACCGCCTTGGCGAAGCCCGGGGCAGGAGTGTCGGCGTTGACTGCCGTGGTGAAGGCGGAGCCGAACACTTTCGCGTCGTTCTCCGCCGTCGGTGTCCTGGTCGCGGCGACGGTCACCGGCAGGAATTTCAGCAAGGCGGGATCGAGCGCGGCGTAGAACGCCGAGGTGAAGTCAGGGTCCCCCTGGCGCGCGGCCAACTCCTGTGCGATCCGGTGGAATTCCGCACCGGCCGCGCCAGGTCCGAGGCCGGCGGCTTCGTCGGTCTCCCCGGCGAGTCTCTCCCCCTTCTCCCTCGCCGCGCCGATGGTCAGGACCGGCTCACGCAACCGGACCATGGCCCCGCCCTTGTGCTTCCCGGGATCCGTCTCCATCGCCGCTGCCAGAGCCTGCCTCCGGCGCAGCATGGGGAGTTCGTCGTCGACCCAGCGGGCGATCTTCCCGATCTCCGTCAGATGGGCCGTGTCCAGGCCGAACCTGTGAAACCTGGCGAGGTAAGAGGTTTTCGCACCGTGCAGCGCCTTGCTGCCGGATTCCAGGTTCTTGATGGTCCTCAGTAGATTGTCCGGATTGATTCCGGAGAAATTCGGATCGACCACCGGAGAATTCCTATTCCGCGCCCGTGGCGAGTCGGGGATCGATCAGTACGCTCAGGGCCCCCGAGCCTCTCAACGCCCCCTCGACCTCGCCGGAGGGGAGGACGACCCAGGGCTGTCGCTCTCCCATCGCCTCGACCAGCAGGGATACCGACGTGAACGCGAGTGCGACGAGCCGCTCCCGGCCATCGGCACCGGCGACCGGTACGAGAGTCACCTCGAACGCGCCGTCGTCGGGAGGGGGGTCACTCATCGTGGGCAGGACAAGGTATTCGGAGGCCATTGGCTTAGATTATGAGGCGCTGAGAGAAGGGGCAATTCCGAGCGCGATATGAAAGCCTGAAGGTAATACTTAATGGCGGAATTCGAATCCACCGTTCCCAATCCCAGGAAGGCAGACCTGCGGAAGCTGCGCGGTGACCTGGCCAAGGAGGTGGAGAACCTCAAGAGGGCCCTCAAGGGGCCGGCCGAGGACATCGGAGGCGACAAGGTCTGGGTGGGGAAGAACGCCCGGGCCTGGCACCGAGAGCTGGAAGGGCGTCACCGGAGGCTGGGCGAACAGGTGGGCAGGTTGCTGCCGGTCATCGACGCGGCCATCCGGGACGAGCCCGAGAAGGTGCCGGCGGCGCAGGCCCGCTCGTACGGATCGAGCGCCTGAGACGCCGCCGGGGCGCCGGGATCGCCCCTGAGGGGTGTGATCCCGGCGCCCCGAGCGGCTGTGCACTCCGTGTGATCCGCCCTGGAATCAGGTGGCGCGCTCGATGTTGTCGGCGCTGGTGTTCGCGGACTTGCTGGCGTCGTTCAGCGTGTCGACCCACTTGTCGAACGTCGGCTTCACATCGCGCCAGTCGTCCCGGAACCGGTCGGCCTTCGGGCCCTTCCAGTAGCTGGTGCTGTCTGCCGTGGCCGTCTGAAGGTCCTTGATCAGGAGCTGAAGGTCATGAGCCTTGCGAGCGTAGAGCTTCGACAACTCCCGGAGCCGTGCGAGATCTGCACCGCGATCCATGGTGATCCTCCCCGTGTCATCAGGAACAAGCGGACTATCCGTTTGCAACAGTGGACGCTATCGCACCACGATCAGTTCCTGCCCGGCACACAGGGGTTGGGGCCATACCGTGAACGACGCGTGTTCGCCCGGCACGGACCGACGGGTGAGGGTCGAACGGGGCTCCAGGAGATGCGACCGTATCCTGACCGTCGAGACAGAGGGGGAGGCTGCCATGGCAAATCCTGACATTCAGGAACTCAACCAGCGGGCTGGTCAGCTGCGTTCGCTCGCCGACCACATCGACTCGCTCGTCGACACCGCCAAGAACCACAGCACGACCGGCATGAAGTCCTGGGCGGGTCCCAACGCGGACGACGTACGGGGCAAGCTCAAGACCTGGCAGACGAAGTGCGGCACCGTCGCCAAGGCCCTGCGCGACGAAGCACAGCGGTGCACGCAGGACGCCAAGGACCTCCAGGACAATAAGAAGTAAGTAGAGGCAAAGGTGCCGGCCGGCCCGCTACGCACTCGTCCGTGTGAGCCGTACCACCTGTTCGGTGAGCTGTGAGACCTCGAACAGCACCCCTGCGAACTCCACCGGATCGCCGACTCGTACGTTCTCGTACGCCGCGACCGGGATCGCCGCGCAGTTCGCGGCGATCCCGGCCGTTCCCGTGTCGGTGTCGAGGTACGAGACGGTGAGGGACAGCCCCGTGGGGAAACGCTGGACCCCGCCGTTGCCGACGAGGGACAGTTCCTTCCCCTCGGCCGGGAAACCGGCCGCGGCGGCGGCCAGGACGTCAGGATTGGTCGTGAAGCACAAAGGAGCGTCCGCGGCCCCGCCGACTGCCTCCATGGACTTGGGCGCCGCGGAGAGCGAGGCCTTGTCCGCGGCGGCCTTCGGCTCGAGTACGACGCGGTAGGAACAGATCTGCCGGACGGTGTAGGTGTGGCCGGAGACGGTCACCTGCCCACCGGGCCCGACCGTCCACTGGCGCTGGCCGGACTTGTACCGGTCACCCTCACGCAGGGTCGCCTTGCGTGTCGTGCCGTCGGCCTCCGCCTCGGCGTACTGCACGCCTCCACCGCCCGGCAGCCGGAAGCCGCCACCGCGCAGGACGTGCACCCCGTCCCGCGGTGCCTCGCCGACGCACACCGGCCCCTTGTCCTTGGCGGCCGCCTGTGTGGTCGCGGGGGCCGCCGTGGGCTCCTCACCGCCCCCGCCGGACGACGCCCCGCAACCGGCCAGCGTGAGCACGGCCAGCGCGGAGCCTGCGATGCGGTACCTACTCACCGGCCTGTGCACCGGCTTCCTCCTTTGTCTGTTCAAGGACGCGTTCCAGGACGACGCGGGTCCGGTAGGCGACCTCCGTCACCCGCCAGACGTCCCCGGTGATCTCCACCACGCTTCCGGGGACCAGCTCGTCGTACTCGGCGATGAGCCGTCCGTCGCGGTTGACCTGGATCCGGCCGTGCACCGACGGCTGGGCGAAGATTGTTGCCACGATCCGGTGCGTACAGCCCTCATGTTCCACGGTGTACGGAATGTGGTAGCGGAGCACCCAGCGGCCGTCGAACTCGAACGGGTACTTCACCTGCGGACGGTCGGTCGTCACTCCACTCACCTGCCGGGTGTCGCGGGCGTCGTCACGGGACATCGAACGCCTCCGGTGCCTGGAAGTACTTGTTGAACTGCTCCTGCGTCACGGTGATCGGCGGATAGCCGGAGGTGCCCCAGGGATTGCCGAGAACGACCTTGCCGTCGTCGGTGAAGCCGCGGACGTAGTAGGCGTGATTGCTGTGGTACGTGCTGCCCCATTCCTTGGGGTGGTTCTTGTCCAGGCTCTCGTCGGCCGGCGTGGAGACGGTGACGACCTGCCCCGACTCGAACGCCTTCTTCAGGGAGTCCAGGTTCTTGTCCTCGTCCTCGCCGATGCCGAGGAAGCCGCCCGTCGTCAGGTCCTCGCCCTCCTGGCCGGTGAGGTAGGGGGCGGCCCTCTTCGGGTCGTCGCCCTCGATGCCGCCGTAGCCGCGCTCGTCGTCGCCGTCCTCCGAGTAGACCATCGCGAAGGCCTTCTCGTAGTACGCGGGCCAGGACTCGCCTCTGCCGTAGGTGCTGATCGGGTTCCCGTTCTGGTCGGTGGGCAGGTCGGCGGTCATGGTGACCCAGTGGTAGTTGCCCTCCTTGTCCCAGACGCGGACGCTGACCGTGCCGTTCGGGTTCTCCTTGATGCCCTCCTGGACGAACCGGGGGTTCTTCTGCGCCAGGCCGGCCAGTGAGGCGACGTACCAGCAGTCACCGAACTGGTTCTGGTTGACGTCCTCGGACGAGACGCCGTTCACGAACAGCGGGTCGCCGGGCGGCGCCCAGTGAATGCCGCTGTTGGTCTGCCCGTTCTGGTTGTTGCCGCCCTGCTCGTACGCGCCGGTGTTGGTGAACGTCGGCTGCATCCCGGGGAAGGCCGCCTGGAACTTGGGCACGTTCTCCGGACTGATCTTCGACAGCATCAGGCTGAGTGTGTCCCGGCGCCTGCCCTCGGGCAGACCGTTCTCGTCGAACGGGTTCCAGCCGGAATCACCGGTGTCGGTGATGAGCTCGTTGTAGAAGGCGAGGTCCTTCGGGGACGCCTTGGACATGAGGGCGTCGATCTCGGCGGCCGTCAGCCCGTCGAGCTCGCCCGAGACCTTCTCCAGGTCGTCGCGGTTGCCGTTGGTACCGAAGTCCTTGCCGTCCAGGGCCCGCAGGTTGCGCAGAGCCTCGTCGATCTTCTTGGCGTCCGGGGCCTTCTCGTCGAGGAACACGCTCCCGTCGGCCACGGGGTAGCCCTTGCGCACCAGCTCCCGCACGCCTTCCAGCTGCCTGATCCGGCGCTTCATCGACGCCTGCATGTCACCGAGTTCGCCGGTCAGGGAACCGGGAAGCCGGCGGCGCCCGCCGAAGAACGACGGTATGGGAACGACGTCACCGACGAGAGCCCGCAGTTCGGGGTCGTGGGAGGCGCTCTGTCCCGGCGGCAGGTTCTGCTGGGCGGAGGTGAGGACGGCGGCCAGCCGGCTGTGCAGCTTCCCCGCATTGCCGGCGAGGGTGTCGAGGTCACCCGCGAGTGCGGTGAGCTTGGCGGCGTCGAATCCCCGGAAGCCCATCAGTTGCCGCCCGTCCCGGCCGTGGCCTTGTCCTTCTCCCTGGCCTGCCGGTCCAGTTCGTCGGCCTGGTTCTCCCACCGGGTGGCATCGGCCAGAAGGGCGCCGCCCATGCCGTTGAGGGTGCGCTGCCGCTGCTGCAATTGTGCGGTGCAGTCGTCGGCGAAGGGCCCCTGCCAGATCGCGTCCGCACCGTCCCCCGCACGGGAGCCGGCGCGCGGGGTGGCCTTCTTCACCACGCCGTCGAGATACGGCCCCAGGCTGCGCGCCAGCGTCCGCGCCTCACGTGCGCACTCCCGCAACCGCTCGGCCCGCTTTTTCAACTCGGCACCACTGTCCGCATCTGCAGGCCCCACGGCCGACGTCCTCCCCGTTCGCTGACATTTCCGGCGATTTCACGTGAGTTGCTGCACGGGATCGCCGCTGAAGCATACGAGAGTCGCTTCCGTTGCACGGTTGCGGAGCGGAACCGCCCCGGCTGACGCAGGCCAACCACATAGGCCATCGGCACCCGACGGCACTTCATCGCCTTTGCTTTACTGTGACCTGGCGACCGATTCGAGAAGCACGGCGATAGCGCGCCATTTTCCCCTATGTCGGCTTTTCGCTGTGTGAGTTGTCCGTGTGGTGACCCCGAGGGGTGCGGTCGAACCGGCCGAAGACCTGGGCGGCGGCAAGCGCAGCCATGCAACGGCCCGGTCGGGCGCAGGCGTACGCATGAGAAGTTTCAGTGAGAACAAACCGCAGACGTTGTCCGGAACCTGCCTGGGTGCGGCGGGCGTCCTCGCAATCAGCCTTGCCGTCTGCCTGGAAGTTTTGTCCACACGAACTTCGGCGGTGTCCGGTGATCTGGAGTAGTGGAAATTTTGGACGAAGTCGAAGAAGACTGGCCGCGGCTTGAACGGATGACTACGCCCTGACCAGCATCAAGAAAGCGTGGACAACCCGTCCAGGAATCTTCCTGGGGTCGATATCACTGCACCGCGAAACGACAGGTTGCGTGTGTACACGCCTTCGAAAAGGATGGCGACACTGATGTCCACGGAGTCCACAGCCCCATAGGCCACTCCGGAAATTCTCTCCGGGTTCACTGTGCTGGAACGGGTCATGGCGATACGGGACTCCGGGCGTTCCAACACGTGATGTCGCCGGTTCCCTTCCTCTCGATATCGGTACTCCCGCCCCACGGCCCAGATCTTCAAAGCCCGGCCGCTTCTGCTCATCCGCAAAGCTTTCCGTGTAAAGGACGCGTGCTGCCCGGCCACGCTCAACTTCCCTTCGGCCAAGCGAGGTCGTCCACCGTATCGAATTCCTTTGAATGAAGACATCGGAATGCTGTCGCCGGTCACCATGGCGCCGATCATCTCCCTTGGTTCGGACACGGCTACGATTTCCAAAGCGGGTACTACCAGTTCAACGGAACCCAATTGCCCCACGGTGCCACGCCAAAAGGTCACACGGGTCTGCTCCCGGGAAGTGGCGGTGTTCGTGTACCGTTGAAGATCGAACGAGAATTGAGACATTTTTGGTCCTGGCCTTTGCGCGCTGTGGATTATTAATCAAAGGGGTTCAGTGCACTGCCCAGCGCCTTCGCGCCATCAGCAAGTTTTCCAGCTCCCTCACTGATTTTTTTGCCTGCCCAGGCTCCGGCGTCGGCGACCTTGCCCGGGAACTCCTTGATGGCCTCCCGGTTGTCGATGATGCTTGCGACACCGTAGACGGCACCCGTGACCACCGCCGCGCCTATCGTGAGCGGGGTGGGCGCGACCATGGCCATGGTCAAGGTGGCGTTGAAGGCTACGCCGGAAGCCTTGGCCACGTACCCGGCCTTGTCCCGCTTGAAAGCCTCGACAGGGTTCCCTTCCTGCATGAGGTCGACGGCACCGACCACCGTGGAAACGGCACTGCCACCAATACCAGCCACACGCCAGAAGCCGCCTGTCCGCAGCGCAGTACCGGTTCCGGAGGCGAAGGCACTCAGCCGACTTGCTCCGGTCGCCCTGCTCAGAGAGCCGGCGTTCTTGCCGACCTTGAGAAGGTTCGCCTCCCACGCCCACTGCCTTCCCGAAAGGGCAGCGAAGCTGTCCTTCCCGGTCAGTGCGTCAAGGATCGGTGCAGGAGTGCGTGCCCCGATGCTCGCAGCCAGGGAACGGATGCGCGCGGGAATGAAGCGGGAGGTCGACTGCCCCTTCAATAGTTGAGCGAGCGTAGTGCCGGGTGCCTTCAAGAAGTCGACACGACCGGGCGTCTTAAGGCTCTTGAAGTACTTGATCAGATGAGTTGTTCCCACTGCTGCCATCTTGAAGGCGCCTGGAACTGTGGAGGCGAGTGCGGTCAGGTTGATGTAGTCTCCGACCACCTCTCCGAGGTTTTCGTTGTTCGTGACCTTGGCGACGGCATCACTCTTGATTCGGTCAATCCAGTCCTGGAGCGTTTCACCTTTCTGTCGTTCCAGCCACTGGGTGTCGAACTTGTTGCCGTTCGCGACGGAGGCGTTCGCGATCAGCATGGCGTCAGGCGGGAGGTTCACGCCCTTCAATTCTTCAGGAGTGAAACCGGCGTACAGCGCTGCTGCCTTCGGATCGCCCTTCTCGGCCCGAAGAATGGCCGCACGCCGACGGAGGTCGACCGCCGTGTCATCAGTCCAGCTCTGCATGGGCTTGAGAGGGCTCAGTTGTCCCGTCACACCGAGACGGGCTGCCCGGGTAAAGGCCTCGTCCAACTTGTCCCGCAATTTGCCTCTGCCGTCGAGGAGCTTGGCCAGGTGTTCCATGTCCTCGGGATTCGCCATGCGTATGGAACTGTTACTCATATTTCCCCGTGATCAAGTGTGAGATGCGTACAGAAACTCTGGTGCTAAAAGGCGAGTACGGGGCAGCCTGTCCGACTCACGCCGTGCTCGCACGCGCGCGGCCTCAGGACGTGGGCTGAGACTGCGGTGCCGGAGCGAGCTGCGCTCCGTCGGGCAGCAGATCCGTGATCATCCGCCAGAGTTCCTTCGCGGTGGTGCGTCGCACCCTCAGCTCGCTGCTCTCGTCCACTTGCCCATCGATGACCGGCTCCGCGGGCACCTCCCTCAGCCAGTAGCCCTCGATTCCACAGTCCCAGACGGCGAGCGCCGATACAGCCAGCCCGTTTCCCAGCGTTGCTTGCGCCTCGGTGCCCTTCCAGGCCACGGTCATGCGCCACATGCAATTCAGCTGAGACAGCACTTCCGCCAACCGTGTGGGTGCGTTCGCCGCTTCGGCCACAGCTCCGGGCTCCTCGAACCGTCCTGTTTCCATATGGGCGACCACATCGTCAAATGCGCCCATCGTCGAGACGATCTCTTCGTCACCATCGATCCCGTCCGTGAAGTCCCGGTGCAGATCCACCATCCTGGCCAGGGCCCAGACCAGCGTCTCGGGTTCTGCGGGGACATACTCCGACTCGGCGTCACCGGGCCAGCTCTCATGCGTGAAAATAAAATCATCACCGATGACGGCCCCGCTGGGGATGACGCCGTGCGAGCCGCTTATCTCCACTTGCACGATGACCCGCGGTTCCATGAGTGTCGTGACAAGCGGGTAAAGGTCTGCTGCGATCTTGTCGTCGGCATCGACAATGCCCGAATCCCGCAACTCGGAGCGGGCTACGAACAGTTCTTCGGGAATCTGCTCCTCCTCCACGAGTAGCCCCAGCACACTGATGTGGGAATCGGAGAGCCGGAGCCGACGTCGGCTTGCGTCTACGGAAGGCATGGTGAGTTCCCTCTGGTGGAGAAATTGTTGAAGAAAAGGGGATGACGGGCCACAGTCATCCAGGGCGGCGAGGTGAGGCAGCAGGATCAGGAGGAACAGCGCGCACAGGACGAACCACAGTCGGGATTTTCTCCATGGAGGGCATGTTCCTCATTGAGTCGCGCCTGCCGTGCTCACCGGTTGATGGACTGAATCTCTTGGACCGTGACCGCCTGGTCGTTCCCGAACGTACCGTCGGGCAGGTCGCCGCCCGCGCCGCCGGTGCCGGTCCATGTGATCCCCCAGGTCACAGCAGCCTGGAGCTTGAAGGTTCCGTCCCCGGAGGAACGGAAGTAGGTGATGCCGCAGGGAGGTGTCCGGTCGGCTGCGCCCTTCGTGTAGGGCTCGCCGATGGAGCCGTCCTCGTTGACGGCGCACTCGCCGGACGCGGGATGGGTCTCGGCATCCTCGGTGCCAGGCAGTAATTCCAGTGCGATCGGTCTGGCTGTGGTCGTGGCCTGGATGTTGAGGCCGGGTGCGTCGAGTGACGCGGTGACGGACACGGGCTCGAACTCGCCCTTGTCCAGCCAGGCCCATGTGGGGAGATTGACCTTGGTCGTGCCCTCGGGAGCGAGTGTCACCTCGGTTCCGGGAACCTTGATCTGCTCATATGCCAGGCCGGCGAGGATCTCGGGGGTGATGGCGTTCTCGACGTCCGGCGTCTCGCCGTTCTCGGCCCAGAAGGGAAGCGTCGCGTTGCAGGCAGTGCGCTCGAGGATGGGGGCGTTCGGATTTTCGACAGGCCCCCACCACATCCCCTCGTCCTGTTGGTCGAGGTTGTAGTTCTTGTACTTGCCGTCCTTGTACATCTGGCGGAACTCATGCGTGGCCTTCCTCGCGTGAGGGGCCTGGTTGGGGTCGCCGGAGATCTGCTTGTATCCGGCCTCGGTCTCCTTGGCGAACTGCTTCGCAGTCCATTTGGGTGCCAGCCAGCATGCCGGGGGCGCCCAGGAACCTCCCGCAACCGTCACGGATCCGGCAGTGGGGCCGGATCCGTTCTTCGAGGTGTCGTACGAGATCGCCGTAGCCCTGGCGTAGAGGTTGTCGCCCTTGAGACCGGCATCGGTTTCCGTGCCCTTGTCGACGGGGCCTCCGGCGAACGCGCTGTGCGCGGGTGCCAGGAGCAGAATGGTTGCGAGGCCGATGGTGCACAGACCATGGCGGGTTACGCCTTGCACTGCGTGGCCTCCTTCTGGACCTCGATGGTGTCAGCGGTCCACAGGCCTTTTGCCTCCCGGGACGCCGTCATGACGATTTCGAAGAAGTAGTAGTCCTTGTCGCTCGGTTCGGTCTTGAGGACCTTCTTGGTCTTGACCTCTTTGCCGTAGAACTTCGAGTCGTCGTCGCAGAAGGAGACCGAGGCGCGGTTGCCGTCGCCCGCCATCTCGACCTTGGCCCGCGTGTAGCGCTGAACCCCGGTGATGGTCCAGTCGCCGTCGACGTACTGCTGGATCTGCTTCTTCGCATAGGCCTGGGCGCTGCCACCGGGCGTGGAGTAGAACTTGTACGCCGCGTCCTCGGCGTCCTGTTGAACGATGCCGTAGTTGATGGCGCGCACGAAGTTCTCCGCGTCGGTGAGTGCCGCTGCCTGCTTGGCGTCGGACGGCATGGAGCGGTCGAACTCCATCGTGAAGTCTGAAGGGAAGGCCATCTTCGGACGCTTGATGTCCGGGGTATTCCCGGACGTACTGGGCGACGCCGAAGGACTGGCGTTGCCGGTGTCGACTCCGGTGATCTTGCCGCTGTCGTTCGAGCCGTCGTCTCCGCCGCCGCAGGCCGTCAGCAACAGGACTGCTGTTGCGGCGAACGAAACGGCAACGGACAAAGTGCGGCGCTTCACAGTGAGCTCCCCGTGAGACAAAGGTTCAGTCAAGAGCACAGACGCTAGCCGTGAGGTTGCTGGTTTCGCCAGAGCGAACTACCCCGGGGCCAGGGTGTTTCGGTTGTTCGGCGACATTTTCGCGATGAGCTGTGTCCTGATCGTGCCCGGGCGAGCGACGGGCCCGGACACCGCGATGTGCTGCCTCCGGAGCCGTCGCTGTCCCCATGCGTGCTTCCGCTCGTCATGCCGCGGGCGTGCGTATGGAGGGGACACCGACGAACAGGGGAGCGGCTTGGGCCTCGCTCTTGCGTCCGGCATCGCGTGCGTACGCGGTGAAGCCGAGTCCGTGGCGGTATGGACTTCGTGGATCAGCCGAAAGAGCCTCCGAAGGGGAGCCGCGGTGACGCTCGGTTGCCGGGTGAGCGTGACCTTGCCTGGTGAGTCCTCAGCCGCCAGCCAGGAGCAGGAGCAAACGGGCCGGCCGGCCCGGAGCCGCGCCCACCTTGCCTTGGCCAGCCATGATGCCGGTAGGAGGTGAGCTGCCGTGTCGGTGATGAGCGAGCTGATCGAGCGGGGTGCCGTCCCCGAGGGTTACAAGGTCGAGGTGTTCGACGGCAGGGTGATCATGACGCCACAGAGCCCGGAGCGGGACTGGACCGTTTCCGATGTCAAGGACGCGGTCAAAGCCTCCGGCATCGCGCGGGAGCGTGTCTTCGGTGACGTGCTCATCACGTTCCCCGGGGAGAACGACGCCGCGCCTGATCTGACGATCGTCGGCTTCGATGCCGAACGCCGGAAGAACAGCTATTCGTGTCTTGACGTGCTGGCGGTGGTCGAGGTCCCGTCGGAACCGGAGGACGAGAAGGACTACGTCCGGAACGTCCGGAAGTACGGTCGCTTCGGGATACGGGCGGGTCGTCGAGATCCCGTACGGCGAGCCGGTCGGCTTCACGCTGGCCACCGGGGAGCGGGTCGCGATCGACACGGGGACCTTTCCGACGCGCGATGCGGGTGGAACGTGACATCGGGCTGATCCCCGGGCCGACGCGGGCAGTTACGGCGACGTCGTCAGGGTGAGCCCCCAGACACGAAAGATGTGACTGAGAGGGGGCCGTGTCGCAGTGGACACATCCGGGGCCGGTGCGGGCGTTCGGCGGCAGGCTCTCGTGCCGGACCGTGTACGCGACGTGATGCCCGAGTACTCATCGGCCGTTGGACTCGCAGGCCAGGCTCGATCAGCCCGCTTGCGGCCTCGCCGCGAACTCCTCGGCGGCCGGGAGCAGGTCGGTGATCAGCTGCCAGACCTCCTTGGCATCGACCCGGACCAGCTTGAGCGGGGTGGTGCCGTCCACCTGGCCGGGCAGGACCGGTTCGGTGGGCAGTTCACGGTGCCAGTAGCCGAGAGGTCCGCAGTCCCACACCGCGAAACCGCGCACCTGCCGAGCCGGGGTTCCCTCGTCGTGCCCCTGCCACGCAGCGGTCATCCGCCAGCTGGAACGCATCCCGGCGATCAGCTTGGCGAGTGTGCTGAGCTGGGACTTTCGGGTAAGTCCGGCGTCCTTCAGTGCCTCCGTGATCCGGGCGATGCCCTCCTCCGCCGTCAGGCCGGGGAGGCTGTCCAAGGTGTCGAGCCCCGCATCGAGGACGGCCATGGTGGTCTCGATCACGGGTGTGGCGACCTCCACGGTCTCCTCGCCCTGGAGATTGACCATCCGCGCCAGTGCCCAGACGAGCATGGCCGGCTCCAGCCGGACGTACTCCGACTCCACAGAGCCCGGCCAGGACTCGTGGGAGTAGACGTAGCCGTCGCCGATGGTGACACCGTGGTGGAGCGTGCCGTGTTCGCCCAACGCCTCCACGTGGAGGACGACGGAGGGGGACCGCAGGGTGCTGACCAGCGGCGCCAGCAGGAGGTTGAGGTTCCCGTCCTGGTCGGTCAGACAGGTCTCCAGCAGTTCGCGGTCCGCCTCGGCGAGTTCCGCGGGTACCTCCTCCCCGTCGATGCGGTGGCGGAGGACGGCCAGGTGGTTCTCGCCCAGGCGGAACCGGCCCCGGGTGCTGTCGTAGGAAGGCATGGTGTGTCGCTTTCGTCGGCGGAGGGGGCGAACGGTGATGGCTCGAAGTCGTCAGAAGGTCACTGGAAGATCTCCAGCCAGTTCAGTGACCTGTTGAGGAAAGCGCGGACGGCACCGCCCCGGGTGAGGTTGCGGGTGTTGACGCCGACCATCACCGCGGCCAGCGCGAGATCGGTGGCGTCGGCCGGACCGAGGACGGTGAAGGTGGCCTTCTTCCGCGCACCACTGCCCTGCCGGCCGGTCCGGATTTCCACCCCGTCGCGGACCAGGGCGCGGTCCCGGTGCCGTCGGCCGGTCGCGAGATAGCGGTACTCCCGTCCGGCGACCCGCAGGCGCAGGGCCCGTCCGGCTCTGGTCTGCGCCCAGCGGTTGCGCTGGATACGGATTCCGGATCCGCCGACGCTGAGCTGCGCCATGTGGAGGGACGGCTTGCGTCCGTAGGCCCAGCCGCTGAAGGAGGTGGCGGGAACGGTGTCCCCGCTGACCTCGGTGACATGACGGTCGCCGTGCCGCCTCGCCGGGTAGACCACCTCGATCCGCCCGAACTCCCCTGCCGTTCCCCGATATCCGAACCTCCAGGACAGCCGGTCGCCCGACCGTTCCTCCCAGTGTTCGAGTGCGTAGGTGTGCCGCTGCATGGTTCCTTCCCCTCGCGCCGCTCGGCGCGGATGTGCCGTCACCGGCGTCAGTCGAACGGGTTGAGGGCGCTGCCGAGTTTCTTCGCGCCGTCGGATATGGCCTCGCCGGCCTTCTCGGCCTTGTCGCCGACCCAGTCCGCGGCCTCTTCCGCGCCCTTGCTGATGCTGTCCCAGTTGTCCCAGACCAGGGTTCCGGCGTAGGCGACTCCCGTGCCGACGGCGAGGCCGATGGTGACCGGGTTGGGGGCCACCATGGCGGCGGTGAGCGAGGCGTTGAAGGCCGTACCGGTCCAGTTGGAGAGGTACTTGGCCTTGTCCTCCTTCCACGCCTTGCCGTGGTCCATGGTCGCCAGGTTGGCGACTCCCCAGGCGGTGGCGCCGGCGGAGCCGACGATGCCGGCACCACGGATCCATCCGGCGGCCTTCGCCGCGTTGGCGAGACCGCCGCGCTGAGCGACGCGGAGCAGGTTGGCCTCGGTGGAGGTGGGCAGGTAGAAGGACCCCTTGCGCATGTATCCGGCGAGCATCGCCGCCTCGTCGGAGCCGGCGAGCGCGCTGGTCGGCACCCGGGTCAGCCAGCTCCCGGCCTTGGGAATCCGGGACAGCTTGTCCCAGTGGCCGTTGATCATGCGGGCGGTGAAGGTACCCGGCGCGTTCAGCACCTTAGATGCCTTGAAGTACGAGATGAGCGACTTGCCGCCGAGCAGCGCCGTGGTCGACGACGTGAAGAACGCCGACAGGTTGGCGGCCCCCTCAATGTACGTCGAGACCGCCTTGCCCAGCTTCTCGTTGCCGGTGAGCTGCGTGACGGCATCGCCCTGGATCCTGACGAGCCAGTCGTCGAGGGTCTCGCCGTCCTTCTTCTTGAGCCAGCCGTCGTCGACCTGGTCGTCGGACGCGGCCGCATTGGCGACCAGCAGGATGTCCGGTGGCAGGTCCTTGTTCTTGAGCTGTTCGGGGGTGAACCCGGCGAGCAGCAGTCCGGCCAGCGGATCGCCGTCCTCCAAGCGGGCGTAGGCCGCTTTCCTGCGGAGTTCGGGCGCTGTGTCCGATATCCAGGAGCGCATCGGCCGTATCGCGGTCAGCTTGTCCGATACACCGAGTGCCGAGGCCCGGCTGAACGCCTCGTCGAGCTTGTCCCCCGTCCCGCCCCGTCCGTCGAGCAACTTGGCCAGCTGCTCGAGGTCCTGCGGATTCACCACTCTGTTCAGCTTGCCTGTCACGAAGCTCCTTCAGGTGATCGGTGTCGGCTCCTTCCCGGGGAGGAAGCAGCACAGGCACACGAAGACCGTACTCAGGTCACGGTCGGACCTCGAGGTCAAGGTCTCCGGCGGTCCTAGGCCCGGCGGGCTCGCGCCAGTGCGTCCAGCAGTGCCGTGCGGTCGTGGGTGGCGATCAGCAGCGACTCGCCCTGCACGGTCTCGACCACGATCTGGTCCATCCCCATGGGCACGGACCAACCGCCGCCTACGAGCCGCGGCGCCCCGGCCGCGTGGCTTCTCCGCCGCAACTCCGCGAGCTCCTCACGCGACCGCGAGGCCAAGGCCGCGGTGAACTCCGCGTCCGTGGGCTGCTCACGAGCCTCCTGAAGCGAGGCGGCCGTCAACGATTCCACCGCGATCGTCTCCCGTCCGACGGTCAACTGCCCGTCGCGAAGATGGATTCGGTGATAAACGCGTTTGGAAATCGGCACGGCATTGAATACGAGCGCAAGGAATATGGAGAAACCGAGAATGATGACCCAGACCGTGCTGTCCTCGGGAAGGAGGATGCTGCCCTGGTATGCGACCCAGCCGGTCAGGACCGCCGAGGTCGCGATGGTCCAGCGCCTCGGCAGCTTCTCCCGGTACACCACCGCCCGCCCATGGAACGCGTTCGCTGCGCCTGTTCCGGGATTCTCGGTACCTTCCACGGTTGCTCCCTCGATCCGAACCGACTTTGACTCCGGCCGAGGCTACCCACCGCCCGCGACAACCCATGAGGCACGTGAGCGACGTGGCGGGAGGAGGTGATCGTGGCGTGGGCAGACGGACCGGAGTCGCGGTTCAACGGTTGATGGCCTGGATTTCCTGGACGGTGACCGCCTGGTCGTTGCCGAAGGTGCCGTCGGGCAGGTCGCCGCCCGCGCCGCCGGTGCCGGTCCAGGCGATCTCCCAGGTGATGGTGGCCTGGAGGTTGTAGGTTCCGTTGCCGGAGGAGCGGAGGTAGGTGATTCCGCAGGGCGGAGTCCGGTCGGCCTTGCCCTGGGCGTAGGGCTCGCCGATGGAGCCGTCGGCGTTGATGGTGCACTCGCCCGAGGCGGGGTAGGTCTCGGCGTCGTCGGTGCCCGGCTCCAGTTTGAGGGAGACCGGCTTGGCGGTGGTGGTGGCCTGGAGGGCGAAGCCGGGGGCGTTGATGGACGCCGTGGCCCGGACCTCGTCGAAGACGGCCTTGTCGAGCCAGGCCCAGGTCGGCAGGTTGACCTTGGTGGTCCCCTCGGGCTTGAGGCTGACCTCGGTGTCGGGCAGCTGCATGTGCTGGTAGGCGAGGGCGGCGAGTATCTCCGGGGTGATGGCCTCCTCGTACTGGGGCGGCGGGGCCTCGCCGTTGTCGACCCAGAAGGGCAGGTCGGTGCACGAGGTCCGCTTGAGGATGTCGGGTTCGTTGGGGTTTTCGACACCGGCCCAGAACATCCCCTCGCCGTCCTTCTCGACGTTGTAGTCCTTGTAGCCGGGGGTGTCGGCCCAGCCGTAGTCGTCCTCGTAGTGCCGCTTCGTCTCGCCGATCGCCGCGCCCGCGTGCCCGGTCATTCCGGGGGCCGAAGCGGCGTTCTCGAGATCCTTGGACATCTTCTTCTTGAAGTCCTTGGCGCCGAGGTACGGGGCGTACCAGCAGGGCGGTGGCGTCCAGGTGACGTCGGAGGACGTCACGTTCCCGGTGCCGCCGTTCTTGGCGACGGAGCCGGAGTACTGGATGCGGGCGGCGGCGTAGATGCCGGTGTCGTCGCTGCCGCCCGACTGCTCGGTGGTGGCTCCCTTGTCGGAGCCCACCGGTTTTGCCGCGTACGCGGCTTCTGAGAGAACAACGGTGCTGAGGGCCAGCGACAGCGTCGCGGTGCCGATGAATGTGCGAAGTGATCCCCTCACTGGCACTTCGCCGCCTTTGTCTCGACGTACACCTTGGACGCCTGCCACAGGCCGGTGCCGGTGGGGTACTTGACCATAATGATCTTGTAGTAGTCGAAGTCCTCGATGCTGGGCTCGGTCTTGAGGACCTTGTCGGTCTTGATCTCCTTGCCGTAGAACTTTCCGGCGTCCGCGCAGAATGCCACCTCCACCGACTTGCCGTTCGCGGCGGACCGAGTGGTGGCGTCGTAGTGGCGCAGTGTGCCGGTGGCGGTCCAGCCGCCGTCGATCCAGGCGTTGATCTGCGTTTCTGCGTACTTCAGCCCGTCACCGGTGGCATACGCTGCGACGGACGCGTCCTTGGACGTACGTTTGTCGACGCCTCGGTAGATGGCCCGGAAGAAGTTTGCGGCGTCGTCCATGGCCGCCGCCTCGTTCTCGTTCTTCGGCTTCTCCCAGTCGAAGACCAGGTTCATGTCCGCGGGCAGGGACACGTCCACGCCGTCCGGCTTGTCTTCCGCCGGTGCTCCCGAGGGCTCCGCCGACTTGGTCGGCTTCTCTGTCCCCTGGTCGGCGCCGGTGATCTTGTCGTTGTCACCGGACTGGTCGTCCCCGCCTCCGCAGGCCGTCAGCATCAAGGTCGCGGCGGCGGCGAACGCGGCGGCAACAGGCAAAGTACGGCGCTTCACAGTGGGCTCCCCGTGAGACGAAACGTTTCCAGTGCAGTGACGATATCGGTGGGGTTCTCGGTTTCACCAACGCGAACTGTCCAATGAGCGGACCGAAATGACAGTCGCCGGGTGCCTGGGCGGGGCGTACGGCGGAGAGCCGCTCCGTCTACGCTGCGGTCGTGGTCTTCATCTCGCACCGCGCTCTTCAGGGCGGCCGTGGGCACCGGTTGGCCGTCGGCGTCATGCTCTTCCTCTTCTGGGTCCTCCTGGCCGTCGGACTCACCGCCGCGGCGGTCGCGAGCCGGGTCGGGTGGCCGGCCCGGCTGGGGTTCGGTGCCGGAGCCGTCTCCGCGTATCTGCTCGTGTGGTGGAGCGCCCGGTTCTGGTGGTCGGCCTTCTGTCAGGGGCGGCGTGAGGAGGCGGTGGCCGAGCCGGACGCCTGGCCCTGGCTGTTTCCCCCGGTGGTCGGCGGTGTCGCCCTCGCTGTCTCCGGAGCGGGGATGCTGAGTCGCGGGGACGGCAGTGGGTGGTTCGGGCTGGGGTTCGGCCTGGTGCTCGGCGGTCCTTCCCTCGCGATGACGGTCCTGCAGGTGGGGGAGTGGTTCTCCGGGCGATCGCGCCGCGAACCGGTCGTGCCCGCCCGGCCCGTCGAGCCGCCGCGACCGCGACGGGACTGGGGGCAGATCGGGAGGTGAGCCCGGGTGCGAGGACGGCCTCCGCGGCTCTCCGCGGTCAGGCCGCGTGGTCCTCGAAGCGGAATTCGGGGCTGGTGCGCGGGTCGATGCGGGCTCCGGCCTCGAGCGCTGTGGCGAGGCGCTCGATCAGCTCAAGAGTGGGGTCGACGGCGCTTTCCTCGATGGCTTCGATGTCCTCTTCGGGGAGCGCCGCACGTCGGGTCAGCTCCGCTGTTGTCCAGCCGAGGGCCGAGCGCCGGTCGTAGACCGCTTGGGCGAAGTCCATGCGGCGGCCTGCGGCACGGTACGCGGGGTCCTCACGGTGTTCCGGCGGGACCTTCCAGCTGGTGTGGTATCCGCTGCTCATCAGGCCTCCTCGTCCCTGCTGTAAACGTCGTGCTCACCGGCCGGTGCGTGTTCCGCCTCGCATTCCTTCCTTGCTCGCTGTGCCCGCATGATCTCGTCCCGCTCCTGCATCCTGGTCTTGCGGAAGACCGTGAGAAGGATCGCGCGGCGCCCCCGAGCGAACCAGTAGGTGACGCGCACCGGTCCGATGCGCAGTTCTCGTAGGCCGTCGCCGAGGTGGCCGGCGAGAGGGAAGGGCAACGCGGGGCCGTCGGTGGCGAGCCGGTCCGCGAAGCGTTCGACGGCTCGGTAGTCCGCATGCGAGAGGGTTTCCGGCCAGGCGCGCACCTCCGGCTCCACTTCGATGATGCAGAGGCCCGGGGCCGGTGGTTCCGGCATGACCGTTCCGTTCGTGGCGTGGGTTCGTGGGCACGTACGGCGTCCACACAATCGAGTGACCTTCGGCCCGAGGGCCGGATTGCCCGACGATCACCCGATCGGGGATCAGTCGACCGTCCCCGCCTTCCGTGCGTTCACCACGAGCCGCGTGAGTGCGTTGGGCAGAGGTGACCGCAGGCCGTCCGAAGCCCTGCCGATGTGTCAGCCCAGCCTCGTGAGTGAATCGTGCAGGGCTCATGTGCGGTGCGTAAGGGGCCGTATGTCATGCGTGGTCGGCCGGGTGGGGCGGCGGTTCGCTCGAGCACAGGTGGTGAGCAGGTCCCAACTGGGTTGTTCAACAGTGAAATTGCAGGTGGGTAACGGTGTGCGGGGTGAGGTACGCGAGACGGACTGCGCCTTGAGGGGCTTATGTGTGGCTGATACGGTGCGATGGCTTGACACTCACCTCAGCGTTGGCTATTTGCCCTGGTCGGGCGGGTGGGTCCGACCCGTCGCGCATGTCCGTGCGCGAGTGGATGTGGGTGAAGTGTCGGGAATCTCAGGGAACGTGGCAGACATCGTCTTGGGTGTACGGGGAGCGGTTGCGTGAAGATCCAAGAGCGTACGGGGGCGGGCGCCGGCCGTTCCGCGGCACCGGCCGGGCCGGCGGTCGGTGACCGGCTTCCCACTGCGCCCCGCGAGCGCAAACCGGCGCTGGCCGCGCTGGCGGTGCTGCTGATCCTGGTCGGCGCGCTCGGTGCCACGATGCTCGTGCTGCAGGCCGGGGACCGGATCGAGGTCGTGAAGATCACCAAGGAGATCCCGGCCGGGCAGAAGGTCACCGACGCCAACACCACGTCGGTCATGGTCGCCGAGGACCCGAACATCCACTACGTGGAGTGGACTCAGCTCGACGCCCTGAAGAAGCTCAAGGCCGTCAGCACGATCCCGGGCGGCGTCGTCGCCGTCGGTGAGATGTTCGGCGACGAGGCCAAGGTCCCCGAGGGCAAGGCCCTTGTCGGGCTCTCCCTCAAGGACGGGCAGTACCCGGCCAATCTGGAGAACGGTGACACCGTCGCCGCCTACCGCGTCGGCGGCACCTCCGGCTCCGGCTCCGACTCCGACGCCGACAAGGGTTCCTCCGGCTCCACCGGCGGTGGCAACGCCCTGATCGTGGACGAGGCGCGGGTGAACTCCGTGCCGGAGGAGCAGAACGGCGACCTCGTCAGCAGCACCGACAAGCCCGTGACGGTGCTCGTCGACAGCGCCGACGCCGCGGCGCTCACCCAGGCCGCCTCCAACGGCGAGGTGGCTCTCGTCCTCGTTCCTGGCAACTAGAAGGCGGCACCCGACCCATGGCCCTCATCGCCCTCGCCGCCGACAAGGGTTCCCCCGGCGTCACCACCGCGGCCGTCGCTCTCGCGGCGGTCTGGCCGCGGCGGGTGCTGCTCGCCGAGACCGACCCGGCGGGCGGTGACCTCGTGTACCGCAGTGCCGCCGCGCACGGCGGGCCGCTGAACCCGAACACCGGGATGCTGTCCATCGCCGCGACCGCGCGGCGCGGCCTCGTGCCCGACCAGCTCTGGGACCACGCGCAGCCGTTGAGCGGCGGACTCGACGTGCTCGTCGGGCTCGGGATCGCCGAGCAGGCCGCCGGGCTCGCCGGGCTGTGGCCGACGCTCGGGCACGCCTTCGCCGCGCTCGGCGACTCCCCGCACGCGCCCGCCGACGTCATCGCCGACTGCGGGCGGATCAGCGGGGACACCCCGGCCGTGGAGCTGTTCCCGCACGCCTCCCTCGTCCTGCTCGTCTCGCGCACCGAGCCGGAGGCGCTCGCCCGCGTACGGGACCGGGCCGCCGCGCTTGCCAACAAGCTGCACGGCGGGCCGCGCGGCGCCGCGAACCTCGGCAACCCGGTGATCGGCGTCGTCCTCGTCGCCGACACGGGCAACGCGGCCAAGCTCGCGTCCCAGGTCAACGACATGCTCGTGCACGCGCAGACCGGTGCCCGGGTGGTCGGCACCCTCGCCGACGACCCGGCCGGTGCCGAGCAGTTGGCCGGGCGCAGGCGCGGCCGGCTCGACAAGTCGCTGCTGATCCGTTCGGCGCGCAAGGTGACGGCGGACGTGTACCAGCAGTACGGCGCCGCATGGGCGGCCCACGCCCACGCCCAGGCACAGGTTCAGGCGCAGGCCCAGGCCCACGCCCAGCAGCCGCCCCAGGCGCACGGGGCCGGACGATGACCGCTGTCGACCATCAGCTGGTCAAGCGGTTCCGTCAGGAAGCCGGCGACCGGATCGCCGAGCAGCGCCGCCTCGACCAGGTGGCCGGTGTCACGCCGATGTCCACCGAGGACGAGCGGCAGTACGCCCGTGCCGTCATCGCCCAGATCCTGGAGGAGTACGCCCGCGCGGAGATCAACGCGGGCCGCACCCCGCCGGACGCCGAGACCGAGGAGCAGTACGCGGCCGCCGTGCACGCCGCGCTGTTCGGCGTCGGGCGGCTCCAGCCGCTGCTGGACGACCCCGAGGTCGAGAACATCGACATCAACGGTTGCGACCAGGTGTTCGTCGGCTACTCGGACGGGCGCGAGGTGCAGGGAGAGCCCGTCGCCGAGACCGACGAGGAGCTCATCGAGCTGATCCAGGTGCTGGGCGCGTACTCCGGTCTGTCGTCCCGGCCCTTCGACTCCGCCAACCCCCAGCTCGACCTGCGGCTCCCGGACGGTTCGCGTCTGTCGGCCGTCATGGACGTGACGCGGCGGCCCGCGCTGTCCATCCGGCGCGCGCGCATGGGCAAGGTGTTCATCTCCGACCTCGTCGGCAACGGCACGCTCACCCCCGAACTGGGCCACTTCCTCGCCTGCGCCGTCCGGGCCCGCAAGAACGTGATGATCGCGGGCGCGACCAACGCCGGCAAGACGACCCTCCTGCGCGCCCTCGCCAACGAGATCCCGCCGCAGGAGCGGCTCATCACCGTCGAGCGGGCGCTGGAACTCGGACTCGACACGTTCCCCGACCTCCACCCGAACGTCGTGGCGTTCGAGGAGCGGCTGCCCAACTCCGAGGGACAGGGTTCCATTTCCATGGCGGAGCTGGTGCGCCGGTCGCTGCGCATGAACCCCTCCCGCGTCATCGTCGGTGAGGTGCTCGGCGACGAGATCGTGACCATGCTGAACGCGATGTCCCAGGGCAACGACGGTTCGCTGTCCACGATCCACGCCAACAGCTCCAGCGAGGTCTTCAACCGTATTTCCACCTACGCCCTGCAGGCGACGGAACGGCTGCCCATCGAGGCCAGCCAGATGCTGATCGCGGGCGCGGTGAACTTCGTCGTGTTCATCCAGCGGCGCAACGACTACCAGAGCGGCGGCCGCCTCCAGCGCATGGTCACCTCCGTGCGCGAGGTCAACGGCGTCGACGGACGCGTGCTGTCCAGCGAGGTGTTCGCTCAGGCCCCCGACGGCCGGGTCACCGCACACGCCCCCATAGCCTGCCTGGAGGAACTGATGGCCCACGGCTACCGGCCCAGCGGAACGTGGGGGTGAGCCGGTGATGCGTACGACCACCGATCTCGCCACGCTCGACTCCCTCGGCGCCATGGGCGGGCTGTTCTCCCCCACCGTGCTGTACGCGCTCGGGTGCGGCGTCGCCGTCGGCGGCGGACTCGCCCTGCTCGCCGTCGCCGTACGCGGACTGCCCGCCAAGCCCGAGCACGAGCGGCAGAAGGCGAGCGAGCGGGCGAACGAGCTGGTCCGGTTCGCCGGCCGGCGCGGCTCCCTCGCCGCGCTCGTCGGCCTCGCCGTGCTGCTGCTGACCCGCTGGACGGTCGCCGGTATCGCCGCCGCCGTCCTCGTCTTCTTCTGGGACCGCCTCTTCGGCGGGGCCGGGGAGGAGAAGGCCGCGATGCGGCGCGTGGAGGCGCTGGCCTCCTGGACCGAGTCGCTGCGCGACACCATCGCCGGCGCGGTGGGCCTGGAGCAGGCCATCCCGGCGTCCGCGCGGGCCGCCGCGCCCGTGCTGCGCCCGCACCTCGACGCGCTCGTCGACCGGCTGCGCTCCCGCACCCCGCTGCCCGAGGCGCTCCAGCAGCTCGCCGACGAGATCGACGACGCCTCCGCCGACATCATCGTCGCCGCCCTCATCCTCAACGCCCGGCTGCGCGGCCCCGGTCTGCGGCAGGTGCTGGGCGCGCTCGCCAAGTCGGCGCGCGAGGAGGTCGACATGCGGCAGCGCGTGATGGCGCAGCGGGCGTCGACCCGGCGCTCGGTGCAGATCGTCGTCGCCGTGTCGATCGCGTTCGTGCTCGGACTGTCCGTCTTCAACCGGGACTTCGTCGAGCCGTACGGTACGGCGGTCGGCCAGCTCGTCCTGGCCTGTGTCTGCGGCCTGTTCGCGCTCGGCTTCTGGTGGCTGCGCAAGCTGTCCACCATCGAGACGCCCGAACGGTTCCTGGTGCGGGACGAGTCGGCGGTGCGGTTCGTGCGTCCGCGCACGCCCGGCGCCGTGCCGGGTCAGCAGCAGGCGCCGCTCCAGCCGGAAGAGGGGGTACGTCGGTGAGTGACGAACTGACGATGCCGGTCGTCGTCGGCGCGGTCCTCGGACTGGGCGTCTACGTCCTGGTCCGCGCGCTGCTGCCGACCAAGCGCAGCGCGATCTCCCAGGTCGCCCGGATCGACGCGATGCGGGCACGCGGCACGGCGTACGAGTCGGCCCGGACGGCGGAGCGGGACACCGGCCGTTTCGGCTCGCTGCGGGCCGAAGTGGGCGCGAAGGTCGCCGAGTTGTATCTGCAGCAGGGGTGGGAGCAGCGCTCGTTGCGCGCGGACCTCGCCGTGCTGGAGCGCAGCTGGGAGAAGTTCCTGGCGACCAAGGTGCTGCTGGGGGTCGCGGGTCTGTTCTTCGGGCCGTTCCTCTTCGCCATCGTCTGGACGCTCGCCCTCGCCGACAGCCCGATCATCCCGGTCTGGCTGGCCCTGCTGTGCGCCGCGCTGTTCTTCTTCCTGCCCGACCTGGAGGTGCGCCGGGACGCCGCCGAGAAGCGGCGCGATCTGCGCCGGGTGATCGGCGCGTACCTGGACCTGGTGTCGATGAGCCTGGCCGGCGGGCGGGGCCTGCCGGAGGCGCTGATGGCGGCGGCCGAGGTGTCCGACGGCTGGGCGACGCAGCGCATCCGCAACGCCCTCGCCGACGCCCGCATCACCGGCATCAGCCAGTGGCAGGCGCTGGGACAGCTCGGGGAGGAGCTGGGTGTGGAGGAGCTCAAGGACCTCTCCGCGTCGCTGGCGCTGGTCGCGGACGACGGCGCCAAGGTGCGCGAGTCCCTCGCCTCCCGCGCCGAGACCATGCGGCACCGCGAACTCGCCGAGATCGAGGGCAGCGCGGGTGAGAAGTCCCAGTCGATGCTCGTGGCACAGCTCCTGCTGTGCGCGGGGTTCCTCGTGTTCCTGATCTTCCCGGCGGCGATGCGGGTGTTCCAGGTGTGAGAACCGCTGACCGTGAGCCGTACGTCAGAACTTCCGTGAACCGAATTCGAGAGGACAACGCGTCATGAACGGACGTACCTTCCACACCGGCATCCCTGCCGTGGACTTCCTGGTCACCTTCATGCGGGCCCGCGTGGAGCGCGCCCGCTCCGGCGAACTGGACCGCGGCGCCTCCGCGGTGGAGTGGGTCATCATCTCGGCGGTCGTCGTGGCGATCGTCGGCGTGGTGGCCGCCATCATCAACACCGCGCTGAGCGACGGCGCCACCAAGGTCGGCAACTGCATCAAGGGCGCCAACGCGAGCGGCACCTGCTGACGGCCGTCACTTCTCCCACGGGGATGTCGGTGCGCGTACGCCGCTGGGTACGCCGACGGGTGGAGGCCGCCTCCGCCCGCGGCGAGTCCGGCATGACCGCGATCGAGTTCGTGTTCCTCACGCCCGTCCTGTTCTTCATGATCTTCGCGACGGTGCAGTTCGCGCTGTACTTCTTCGCCGATCACGTCGCCCAGGCGGCGGCGCAGGCGGGTGCGCGCAAGGCGCGTGCGACGGCGGACGCCCAGCCGGGCGGCTGGCGGGGCGAGGCACGGGGCGTGGTGGACAGCTACATCCGGCAGCTCGGCCCGCAGCTGGTGCTGGGTCCCGACGTGAAGATGCTCCAGCCGGAGCAGAACACGGTGGGCGTGGAGATCACGGCACGCATCCCGACGGTGTTCCCGGGGCTGGATCTGACGGTGCACGCGCAGTCGGTGGGGCCGGTGGAGCGGTTCGTGCAGGAGGGGGAGAACTAGAGATGGGGTTCCCCCTGGGGGACGGGCGGCCGGGAGAAGCGGACGACCGCGGGCTGTCCACGGTCGAGGTGGTCATCCTCGCGCCCGTGATGATCCTCTTCATCCTGGTGCTGGTGGGTTTCGGGCAACTGGTCGACGGGCGTGGCGCGCTGGACGGTGCGGCGCGGGACGCGGCCCGGGCGGGCTCGATCCAGAAGGACCACGGTACGGCGATGGCCCAGGCGCGTGCGGTGGCGGAGGCGAACCTCGCGGACGTCTGCTCCGGTCCGGTGAGCGTCGTGCAGACCAGCCGGGGCTTCGAGCCGGACACCATCTTCACGGTCGAGGTGAGCTGCGAGGTGCGGGGCCTCGCCATGCTGGGCCTGGACATCCCGACGACCCTGAGCGCGAGCTTCAGCTCGCCGCTGGACCCGTACCGGAGGACGGCGTGAGAGCGGCGCGTGCGCGTATGCGCGGTTGGCTGTCGGACCGCCGTACGCGGCTGGACGACCGCGGTTCGGGCGCCGGCGCGGTCATCATCTTCGCGCTGGTGTTCCTGTCTCTGGCGGCCTTCGTCATCGACGGCGGGATGTCCATCTCCAAGCGGGAGCGTGCGGCGGACATCGCGGAACAGGCGGCCCGTTACGCCGCCCAGGACATCGACCGCGAGGCGCTGTACGACGACGTGGGCGGCCCCGCGCCGATCAACTACGAGAACTGCGACGCCCGGGTGAAGGCGTTCGCCCGCGAGATGGACATGTCCGGTGCGGACATCGCGGCGACCCGCTGCGTGGCGGCGACCGTGGACGCGGTGGAGGTCGAGGTGCAGCTGACGTACGCGCCGGTCTTCACGGGCGTGTTCTACGGCGGGGACGTGGTGGTGCACGGGCAGGCGGTCGCGGAGAACGAGGTGGGCTGAGGCCGCGGCCGGCGCCGTCGCCGAACCTTCCACGGACCTGCACACCGTTCACCGCGGGGCCGCACGGAAAAGGGACGGAGCGCGCGGATCGGTCGGGGTGCGGGGAGCGTGCCACCGGAAGCGCTCCGTGACCGGTGGGTAACGTGAAGATGCGGGCCTTTTCCATGACCGCATTCCCATATTCATGGATTCGGCGGCGCGGCGAGGGCGTGCGTCGGTCGTGCGCCGCTGGTCGGCCGTTCCACGGCGTGCTTGGATCAGTGCGCGGCTCCCCGAACCCCTTGTTCCGGATTCCCCCACCCGGATTTCGGGCGTGCCTTTCCGCTCCCGTTCGTCGAAACAGAAGGGAAAGACCTGTCATGAACTTCGTCCCCCAGGTCGAAACCGCCGAGATCCCCGACGCGGACCTGGACAACGTCTCCGGTGGGCAGTCCGTCTCCGCCGGCATCGACGCCGGTGTGGCCGTCGTCGCGGACCACGGTTCCGTCGGCGTCGGCGTGTACGCCGAGGCGGGCCCGCTCTGCGTCTCCGCCGGTCTGGGCGCCTCGGTGGCCCACGAGGCCACCGCGCGCACCACGATGCTCTGAGCGTCGCTTCCGACGTGAGCCGGGGCCCGGTCTGTTCGCGGACCGGGCCCCGGCTCATTCGTCTCCGAGCCCGTTTCCACTGCCTGACTTGAGGGCTTCGACGAACGCGTTGAAAGCGGGGGACGGGAAGGAGAGGGGGCCGTGGGTGGGGTGTTTGGAGTCGCGTATGGCTGTGCGGGCGGGGGAGCGGGCTATTTCCACGCAGTTGTTGCCGTCGCCGCTTCCGGAGTGGGACGCCCTCTGCCAGCGTTCGGGTGTGGTCATGGTGCCTTACAGCTCCTTCGCCAGACGGTGGATGAAATCGCGTGAGTGCGCAGGTTCGAGAGACGCGGACTCCACCATATGGAACAGCGTTCGAAGAGCGCTGAGTTGGGCTTCGGAGTCGATGAAGGCGGCCCCCTGCGGTGCGTCCCGTACGGCAGTGTCCAGCTTGGGTACAGCACCGCCCACGTACATCATGGCGTTGGTGGCTCCCGCGAAGCCGTCCAGGTCGAAGGGGATGACGCGCACGGTGATGTGGTCCGCTTCGGAGAGCTCCAGGACGCGGAGGAGTTGAGCGCGCGCGGCGGTCCGGTCACCTACGCGGATGCGCAGAGCCGCCTCGTGGATGACGGCTGTGTACGGGACGGAGCGGGGCTCCTCGATGATCCGCCTGCGTTCCATCCGGTGGTTCACCCGCAGTTCGAGGTCGTCACGGGGCAGTTCGGGGACCCGGTAGGAGAAGACCGCGCGGGCGTAGTCCTCCGTCTGGAAGAGGCCGGGTACGTGCAGGAACTCGATGTCCTGTCGGCGGATGCAGTGGTGCTCCAGCTCGGCGAGGTCCAGGAATGAAGGGGGCAGCAGGCCCTTGTACCGCTCCCACCACCCGCGTGTCCGGTCGGTGGCCATGGCGACCAACGCCTCGACCAGCTTCTCGTCGGTGCAGGAGTAGTGGGCGGCGAGTTGACGCACACGCGTCTCGCTGACGCCTGCCACGCCGGCCTCGATCTGGCTCATCTGTGCCGAGTCGGTACCGAGCAACGCGGCGGCTTCACGTCCCTTGAGCCCTGCGGCCTCCCGTAGTTTCCGCAGTTCAGTGCCCAGTCGCTCCTGGCGTGCGGTGGCCTGCTGCCTGCGCGGCATGGCGTGCTCCTCGCCTTCAACTGCCGACCGGCAGTGACACGTTCGGGGTGAAGAGTATGGCAACGGCTTGCATGGGCCCAAATTTTGGCCCTACTGTCAGTGATGCGACGCACACTCTGCGGCGCTCGGGGTCCCGGAAGCGCACCGCTCCGTCATGCCATGACGGACGCGGCGGAGCCACCGCCCGTTCGCTGCCGCCGACCTGCCCTTTCCCGTCCCCTGACAGGAGTCCACGCATGCCCGAAACCGGCGTCGAAGAGGCCGCCACCTCCTGGGAGTACACCCTGTCCATCCCCAACGACCCACGCGCCGTGACCATCTGCCGCCGCACACTGCGGCTGATTCTCACGATGCACGGCCTGATCGGCCTCGTCGACACCGCCGAGCTGCTGGCGACGGAGCTGGTCGCCAACTCCGTACGGCACACGAAGGGGCCGGCGGCGCTGCGCGTGCGCTGGTCGGACGGCGTGCTGCGGATCGGCGCGTGGGACACGGACCCGGAGCCGCCCGAACCGCCGGCGTGCTGGGAGCGGCTCGCCGAGACGGAGGAGGGGCGAGGGCTCGCCCTGGTGCGGGCCTGCGCGGACCTCTGGGGCTGGCAGCCCCACGCGAGGGACGGCAGCCGGGGCAAGTACGTGTGGTGTGACCTCGTCCCGGCCTGACTCCTTGCTCACGCCACCCGGGCCGAGGACCTGTTCGGCGGTTGAGCGGGAGGAGGCCTTCGACTGGGGCCAATCGAGTCCATAAGATCTCTGTAGGCTCAGCAGACCCTCTTCCCACAAACCCAGGACACCCGCCATGCCGCGACGCCGCAGTCCCAGCCCGTCCAGCTCGACGGCTCCGAGGAACCGGACGCCGCAGCCGGTGCGGGTGCGGCGGCGGTCGTTCGGGGACTTCGTCAAGGCGTTCCTCGCCTTCGTGGCGCTGGTCGCGCTGCTCGTCGGGGTGCCGTTCGCACTGGCCGTGACCGCCGGCTGGCCGCTGCCGGACACGTTCGAGCCGATGGAGTGGCTCAAGCAGGACATCTCCGTCCAGACCTTCCTCTCCATCCTGACCTTCGTCGTCTGGCTCGCCTGGGCGCAGTTCACCGCGTGTGTGCTCGTCGAGATGAAGGCCGCGCTGTCGGGGGTCGGGGTGCCGGGGCGGGTGCCCGGGGCCGGGCCCAGCCAGCTGCTCGCCCGGCAGCTCGTCGCCGCCGTGCTGCTCGTCGGCGCGACCGCCGCCAGCTTCACTCCGGGACTGAGCCAGCTCGGGCAGAGCCTGGAGGGGAACCAGCGGCCCGCCGTGGCCGCCGCCCAGCAGACCCCCGGCTTCTTCGCCCAGCAGCAGGAGCAGGCCGCCGGTACCGCCGCCGCGCTCGCCGAGCAGGCGTCGCACGCCGAAACCGCCGCGAGCAGTGGTGCCAGGCAGCAGGGCGACACGAAGTTCTACCGGATCCAGCCGCCCGAGGGACGTCACCACGACTCCCTGTGGGAGATCGCCGAGCGGCACCTCGGCGACGGGCGCCGGTACAAGGAGATCTTCGAGCTCAACAAGGACCGCACCCAGCCCGACGGTTCCAAGCTGTCCGAGGCCAGTCTGATCCGGCCCGGCTGGATCATGGAGATGCCCGGCGACGCGCGCGGCGGCGACCTCGTCGAGATGCCGGACGAGGCACCCGAGGTCTCGCCCGAGGTGCGGCAGCAGATCCGTGACTACGACAGGACCGGGGAGCACGCGCAGGACAGCGGTGGCAGCGGCGGCGGTGCCGCTCAGGTCTCCGTTCCCGAGCAGCGGCCCGCCCCCGCCCCCGCTCCCGCGAACGACGACGCCGGTCACCGGCAGCACGCCACCCCCGCCCAGGACTCCTCCTCCTTCGGCCTCCCCGAAGCCCTCCTCGCCGCGCCCCTCCTCGCCGCCGGTCTCCTCGGCGCGCTCGGGCACCGGCGCCGTCAGGCCCTGTGGCAGTCGGCGTTCGCCGGTATCGGCGGGCGCGGGATGCAGCCGCCCACGCCGACCGGGGACGCCCTGGACGTCCAGGACGCGCTGCTGGTCGGCGCCGACCCCGAGGGCGTACGGCTGCTCGACCGGTCGCTGCGCGGGCTCGCCGCGTCCCTCGCCGCCGAGTCCCGCCCGCTGCCCACCGTCTACGCGGCCTGGCTCACAGGCGGCGACCTGAACCTCCAGCTCGCCCAGCCGTCCGGGAAGCCGCCCGCGCCCTGGCAGCCCGGACAGGACCAGACGTTCTGGACGCTCGCCAAGGACGACGCCGCACGGTACGAGGACGTCGACACCGCCGCCCCCTACCCCGGCCTCGTCAGCCTCGGCACCATGGACGACTCCCGGCTGCTGCTCAACCTGGAGTCCGTCCCCGGCATCGTCTCGCTGAGCGGCGCCGAGGCCGACCGGGCCGCCGTGTTCGCCTCCGTCGCCGCCGAGCTGGCCACCAACGGCTGGTCGGACCGGATGACCATCACCCTCGTCGGCTTCGGCGAGGACCTCACCCCGCTCGCGCCCAGCCGGCTGCGCCACCTCGACGGCATCGAGGCGCTGATCGAGACCATGGAGGCCGAGACGCGGCAGCGGCGCGGCGCGCTGGGCGCGGCCGGGCACGACTCCGTGCTCACCGGACGCACCGGCCCGGCCCAGCACACCCGTTGGGCCCCGCACCTCGTGCTGCTCGCCGCCGAGCCGTCCGCCGAGGACGCCGTCACGCTCGCCGAACTCGCCGCCGACGCGAGCCGCCTCGGCATCGGCTACCTCGTCGGCACCGGCAGCGGCGAACTGCCGGGTGCCGCCTGGGAGATGGAGATCACGGGCGAGGGCAAACTGCTCGCCCCCCTGCTCGGTCTCGAACTCGACGCCCAGCTCCTGCCCGCCGCCCAGCAGCGCGCGGTCGTCGAGCTGTTCGCCGACGCCGACCCCGAGCGCGGACCCGACGGACCCGGCGACACCCCGCCGTTCCTCGTCGACATCAGCGAGCAGGGGCGGCCCGCCGTCTACGCGCGCCTGGTCGGACCGTACGAGATCATCGGCCTGGACACCCCCGACGGCGAGCGCAGCGCCCTGCTCCACGAGGCGCTCGCGCTGCTGCTCCTGCACCGCGAGGGCGTCCACCCGCGCGTGCTGTCCTCCGCGCTGTGGCCGCGCGGCGTCACCGACGACGTGCGCGAGGCGCTGGTCGAGCGGCTGCGCGCCTGGCTCGGCACCGACCCCGACGGCACCCCCCGCCTCGGCACGGACTCCACCGGGCGGCTCACCCTCGCCAAGTCCGTCGTCTCCGACCTGGACGTGCTGCGGTCGCTGTACCACGAGGCCACCCAGGGCAAGGGCGTCGACAGCCGGGCCGTACGCGGCCGGCTGCTCACCGACGCGCTGGTGCTGGTGCGCGGTCCGCTCCTCGCCGACCGGCCCGAGGGCCGCTACCGCTGGCTCACCCACGAGATCGTCGACGCCCAGCTCCCGCTGCTCGTCGCGGACACCGGACTCGCGCTCTGCGCGTTCCACCTGGAGAAGAACCGCGCGGAGAAGGCCATCGAGGCGCTGAACGCCGCGCTGCGCACCGCCCCCGCCGACGAGCGGCTGTGGAACGAGCTGCTGCGCGCCACCCACGCCCTCGACGACCCCGCACGGCTCACCGCCCTCGCCGCCGACCTCGTCGGCCGCGCCGGCGCCCGCGGACTGCCGCCGCGCACCGAGGCGCTGCTCGACGAACTGCTCCCCACCTGGCGCGACACGGCCGCGGCGGCCGGATGACCGAGCACCTCGACGCCCTGCTGATCGCCGTCGCCGCGCTGTGGGGCGCGTCGGCCGGCGCGGTGCTGCCCCGCGCGGCCTACCGGTTCTCCGTCCCGTCGGGGGAGGCGTGGCGGACGGCGTGCCCGGCGGGGCACCCGGTCGGCGGCTGGCTCGGCCGGGCCCGGTGCGGGCCGTGCGCGGGACCGCCGTACGGACCCGGCACCGCCCCCGTCGTCGTCACCGCCCTCGTCTGCGCCGCCCTCGCCGCCGCCACCGGCACCCGGCCCGAGCTGTTCGTCTGGCTGCTGCTCGCGCCCGTCGGCGTGCTGCTGGCCGTGGTCGACTTCCGGGTGCAGCGGCTGCCCGACCCGCTGACCCTCCCCTTCGCCGGTGCCGCCCTCGCCCTGCTCGGCCTCGCCGCCCTCACCCCCGAACACGCGGGGGGGTGGACCGGCGCCCTGCTGGGCGCGCTCGCACTCGGCGCCGGCTACTTCATGCTGTTCCTCATCAACCCGGGCGGCATGGGCTTCGGCGACGTCAAGCTCGCCCTCGGCGCGGGCGCCGTCCTCGGCTGGTACGGCTGGCCGGCCGTGATGCTCGGCACCCTCGCCGGGTTCGTGTTCGGGGCGCTGTACGGGGGCGCCCTCGTCGTCGCCCGGAAGGCGGGACGCAAGACGGCCATCCCGTTCGGTCCCTTCCTGATCAGCGGGGCCTTCGCGGGGCTGCTGATCGGCGCGTACGCGGCCTGACGTCGGCCCCGGAAACCCCCTGGCGTAGGCTGGATCGGTCCGTCCACACCCTTACGAAAGGGACGCCGGTGACCGAGAAGGCCGACCTTCAGACCGTCCTCGACCGTGCCGCCGCCGGTGGGCGGATCACCCCCGAGGAGGCCCTCGACCTCTACCGCGACGCCCCGCTGCACGCGCTGGGCGCCGCCGCCGATGCCGTGCGCAGGCGCCGGTACGCCGGTACGGAGCACATCGCGACGTACATCATCGAGCGGAACATCAACTACACGAACGTGTGCGTCACGGCGTGCAAGTTCTGCGCCTTCTACGCGGCCCCCAAGGACACCGCGAAGGGCTGGACCCGCGACCTCGACGACATCCTGCGGCGCTGCGCGGAGACCGTCGAGCTCGGCGGTACGCAGATCATGTTCCAGGGCGGTCACCACCCGGACTACGGCGTCGAGTACTACGAGAAGCACTTCGCCGCCATCAAGAAGGAGTTCCCGCAGCTCGTCATCCACAGCCTGGGGGCGAGCGAGGTCGAGCACATGGCGCGGATCTCGGGCGTGAGCGTCGACGAGGCGATCACCCGGATCCACGCGGCCGGGCTCGACTCCTTCGCCGGCGCGGGCGCCGAACTGCTCCCCGCCCGCCCCCGCAAGGCCATCGCGCCGCTCAAGGAGTCCGGCGAGCGCTGGCTGGAGATCATGGAGATCGCGCACAACCTCGGCGTCGAGTCCACGTCCACCATGCTGATGGGGACCGGCGAGACCAACGCCGAGCGGATCGAGCACCTGCGCATGATCCGTGACGTGCAGGACCGCACGGGCGGCTTCCGCGCGTTCATCCCGTACACCTACCAGCCCGAGAACAACCACCTGAAGGGCCGCACCCAGGCCACCCTCTTCGAGTACCTGCGGATGATCGCCATCGCCCGGATCTTCCTGGACAACGTGGCGCACATCCAGGGCTCCTGGCTGACCACCGGCAAGGAGGTCGGCCAGCTCTCCCTGCACTACGGCGCGGACGACCTCGGCTCCATCATGCTGGAGGAGAACGTCGTCTCCTCCGCCGGTGCCAAGCACCGCTCCAACCGGCTGGAGATCATCGACCTGATCCGCAAGGCGGGCCGGGTCCCGGCCCAGCGGTCGACGACGTACGAGCACCTCGTCGTCCACGACGACCCGGCGAACGACCCCGTCGACGAGCGCGTGGTCTCCCACATCTCCTCCACGGCCATCGAGGGCGGCACGGCCCACCCGGAGCTGAAGCTCCTCGCCTCCAACTGACGTCCCCGTGCTGACCCTTCACGCAGCCGACGCCTCACCCGAGACCGCCGTCCTGGTCGACGGCGCGCACATCGCCGCCGTCGGCCCGTACGAGCGGCTGGCCGCCGACCATCCGGACGCCCGGCTGCGGCGGTGGCCCGGCATCCTGACGCCCGGCCTGCTCAACCCCTACGGTCCGGAACTGCTGGAGCAGGCGTACCACCCCGACCCGCGCGAGGCGGACCGGCTCGGTACCGAGCCGGTGTTCGGGGAGCGGGCGCGGGCGCTCCTGGCCGCCGGACCGTCCGCGCGGGGCGCCAGCGCACGCCGCGGAGTACAGCGCATGCTGGCGCACGGGACGGTCGCGGTCGCCGGTGAGCTGCGCGGCCGTGAGGCCCTGGACGCGGTGCGCAGGGCCGGGCTCGCCCTGGCGGGGCGTCCGCCCGTACTGCCGGGGCCCCCGGCGCTCTCCCCGGTCCCTCTCGTGCTGCTGCCGGGCCTCGCCGCCGGGGGACCCGCGCGGTTCGCGGTGTTCGACGTGCCCGACCGGGACGCCCTCGTGCGGGACGGCGCGTCCACGTGCGTGGCCACCGTCGTGGGCGGCCGCCTGGTGTACCGGCGGCGCTGACCCGTAGCGACGCCTGACCCGTGGTGGCGCCGGCCCGTGACGGCGCTGATCCGTGGTGGTGCTGCCCCGTGGTGGCGCCGGCCCCGTGACGGTGCGGCCCTCACCCCGCGAACGCCTCCCCGAACGCCCCGTCCTCCTGCTCCACCCCGCTGCAGTCCGTCAACGGGTCGTCCGCGGAAGCGTCCTCGCCGCACTGCCGGTCCCGGAACGCCGACCACATCGACACCCACGCGATCCCCTTCTCCTCCGCGAACGCCCGCACCTGTGCCGCGTCCGCGAGCGTGAACGTCTCCCCCTCCACGTCGTTGACGCCGATCATCGAGGTGAGCGCCATGCCCCGCCAGGCATCGGCCTCCGACAGCCCGAAGACGTCCTGGAGCTGGGCGTTCGCCGCCTCGGCGGAGGTGAGGGCGTACTCGCCCATGTCACCGTCGTAGGACTCGCCGTAGTTCATCGTCATGAGGTTGACGGTGGCGACCCGGGCGCCGTGGTCGTTCGCGGACTCCAGCAGGGCCAGCCCGTCCTCGTCGAGCCCGGACGGCATGACCGGGAGGGTGAACGACACCTCCAGGTCCGCACGTTCCTCCTGGAGCAGCGCGATCGCCTCCGACCGCAGGTCCACGGAGGCGGAGTCGGTGAGTTCGTCGCCCTCGATGTCGAAGTCGGCACGGGTGGCGCCGGCCGCGTCCAGCGCGGTGCCGTACGCCTCCGCCAGTTCCTCCGCGGTGTCGCAGGTGGCCGCCAGTTCGTCCCCGAAGGCGCCGCCGAAGGAGACCCGGACGCCGGCGCCGGACCCGGTGAGCCCCGCGATCCGGGACGTCACGCTCGCGTCGTCGATGTCCTGGGTGCCGTTCCAGTACGGGGCGCAGCCGCTGCCGGAGGAGATCACGAACGCCAGGTTGTACGTCGTGGGAGAGCCCGCCGAGTCGGTGCCGGAGGCCGCCGAGACACTGACGTACGGGGCGTACGCGGTGACCGGCGCGGACGACGACGAGGCCGAGGGGGCGGGGTCCGCCGGGGCCGCGTCCGCCGTGGTGCTCCCGGCGGAACAGCCCGCGGTGGCCAGGGCCAGGGCCGGGAGGAGGGCGAGCCCGGCAACGGACTTCAGTGGACCGCGCATCGTGCTCGTTCCCTTCGTGAGACATCGGGTGGACGGCCAACCTGGCACACGGTTCTGTGCGCTTTCTGAGGATGTACGCCCGGTTCCCGGACCATTCTCAGGGGACGGAGAGGTTCGCGGCCCTCCCACGGGAGACTCACAGGGAACGCCGGGTTTTCCCCAGAAAACGGCCCCTACCGTCCGGGCCATGCATTCCGATCCCGCCATCGAAAGCCGCGCCGACGCGCGCGGCCGTCGCCGCAAACGCCGCAACGGGTCCGGCGAAGGGCCCGTCTTCGTCGACTCCTCCGGACGCCGGGCCAGGCTGCTGCGCCGGATCGGCCTGCTCCTGGGAACCGTCTGCGCCGGGTACGCGGTCGTGCTGGGTCTGACCTTCATGGGCATCGGCACCTCGGTCACGCCGGCCTCGCTGCTGCCGTTCGGAGGCGGACAGGGGGAGGCAGGACCCGGTGGCGGCGCGGGCCCGAGGAACGGGGTGGCCCCGACCGGAACCCCGCCGTCCCCGCCGGCCGGCACCCCGGGCGCCACCACCGTCCCCACCCCCTCGGCGACGTCATGACCGCCGCACCCCCCGCGCGCGGCCGGCGCCGCGCCCCCACCCGTATCGAGCGCGCCGCCGGACGGGCCGCCGCCCTGCACCGGCCGCGGGTCCTCCTCGCGCTGCTGCTCCTGCTCGCCCTGACCTGCGTGATGCTGCTCGACGGCTATCTGCGGGCCGAAGTCGGTGACGACCAGCGGGTCCGCACCGGGGCCTCGTCCTCCGAGGTGCCCGACGAGGTCCTCGAGGGCGGCCCGATCCTCAGCTTCCCCGGCGGGCAGGCCGAGACCACCTCCGTCCCGGACAAGACGATCGTGCTCACCTTCGACGACGGACCGGACCCCACCTGGACACCGGAGGTCATGGAGGTCCTGGAGAAGTACGACGTGCCCGGCACGTTCTTCGTGGTCGGCTCGATGGTGTCGCGCCACCCCGACATCGTGAAGGACCTGGTCGACCAGGGCAACGAGATCGGCGTCCACACCTTCACCCACGTCGACCTGTCCTACCAGAGCGCCTCCCGCGTCACCCGCGAGATGGAGCAGACCCAGCTCGCGCTCGCGGGCGCGGCCGGGATCACCTCCACACTGTTCCGGGCGCCGTACTCCTCCAAGCCGGACGCCATCGACAACTACAGCTGGCAGGTCTACCAGCAGCTCGGCGAGGACGGTTACACCAGCGTCTTCATCGACACCGACAGCGAGGACTGGAAGGAGCCGGGCGTCGCGAAGATCGTCGAAGGGGCCACCCCGGAGGACGGGAAGGGCGCCTCGGTGCTCTTCCACGACTCCGGCGGCGACCGCACGCAGACCGTCGAGGCGCTGGCGGAGTACATCGAGAACATGCAGGCGGAGGGCTACACCTTCACCACCGTCAGCGGCGCCATGGCCGAGCAGCAGCAGTCCGCCGGCGGGTCCGGAGCGGACGGTCCCGGTGCCGCCGCCGGTGCCCCGTCCGGCACCGGCAGCCGGCTCCAGGCCTCCCACCGCACCGCCACCGGCGCGACCCTCTACGAGGGCAAGGCGCTCATCGCGGCCGTCACCGTCGCCGAGTGGACGGTGCCCGCGCTCTCGGCCGGCCTGGTGATCGTGGGCGTGGCCGTCATGGGACGGTTCGGGCTGATGCTCGTCCTCGCCCGGCGCCACCACCGGCAGCGCAACAGACGCCGCTTCGGCTGGGGACCGCCCGTCACCCGGCCGGTCAGCGTGATCGTCCCGGCGTACAACGAGAAGGAGTGCATCGAGAACACCCTGCGGTCGCTGGCCGAGAGCACCCATCCGATCGAGATCGTCGTCGTCGACGACGGCTCCACGGACGGCACGGCGGAGCTCGCCGAGGCGCTCGGCCTGCCCGACGTCCGGGTGATCCGGCAGGAGAACGCGGGCAAGCCGGCCGCCCTGAACAACGGCATCCGCCACGCCCGGCACGACATCGTCGTGATGATGGACGGCGACACCGTCTTCGAACCGGACACCGTGGGCCGCCTGGTGCAGCCCTTCGCCGACCCGTCGGTGGGCGCCGTCGCGGGCAACGCCAAGGTCGGCAACCGCTCCACGCTCATCGGCGCCTGGCAGCACATCGAGTACGTGATGGGCTTCAACCTCGACCGGCGCATGTACGACCTGCTGCGCTGCATGCCGACCATCCCCGGCGCGATCGGCGCGTTCCGCCGTGAGGCGGTCCTCCAGGCGGGCGGGATGAGCGAGGACACCCTCGCCGAGGACACCGACATCACCATCGCGCTGCACCGCGCGGGATGGCGGGTCGTCTACGAGGAGCACGCCCGCGCGTGGACCGAGGCCCCCCGCTCGCTGCGGCAGCTCTGGTCGCAGCGCTACCGCTGGTCGTACGGCACCATGCAGGCGCTGTGGAAGCACCGCGGGTCCCTCACCGACAAGGGGCCCTCGGGGCGGTTCGGGCGGGTCGGCCTGCCGCTGGTGGTGCTCTTCCAGATCGTCACGCCGGTCTTCGCGCCGCTCATCGACGTGTTCACCGTGTACTCGATGCTCTTCGTCGACTTCCAGGCCGCCCTGCTGGCCTGGCTCGCGGTCCTGGGCGTGCAGCTGGTGTGCGCCGCGTACGCCTTCCGGCTCGACCGGGAGAAGTACCGGTACCTGCTGATGATGCCGCTGCAGCAGTTCGCGTACCGGCAGATGATGTATCTCGTCCTCATCCACTCCTGTGTCACCGCCCTGACCGGCGGCCGGCTGCGCTGGCAGAAGCTGAAGCGGACGGGCGAGGTCGGGATGCCGACGAGGACGGGCGGCTGATGGGGGCGCACCGCAAGGGGGCCGTGCGTGAGCAGGTCACGGCCCCGGCCGGCCGTGACGGGTACTTCGACCTCCTGCGCGCGGTGGCCCTCGTCCGGGTCGTGGCGTACCACACCTTCGGCTGGGCCTGGGCGGGGATGGTCTTCCCGTCGATGGGGGTGATGTTCGGGCTGGCCGGCACCCTGATGGCCAGGTCGCTGCGGCGCCCCGCGCTCACGGTGATCCGGAGCCGGGTCCGCCGCCTGCTGCCGCCGTTCTGGTTCTGGGGCTTCTTCGTGGTCACCGCGATGCTGGTGCACGGCTGGATGCCGGGATGGCGGATCGTGTACTGGATCGTGCCGCTCGGCGACCCGCCGGGCAGCGCCTGGGCCGAGCAGGCCTGGGAGATCGTCTGGTACCTGCGGACGTACCTGTGGTTCGTGCTGCTCTCCCCGCTGCTGCTGCGGGTGCTGCGGCTGTCCCCGGTCGTGGTGCTGGTGCTGTCGCTCGTCCCGGTCGTCGTCCTCACGTACGTGTGGCAGCCGCCGGAGGGGCGGTTCGGCAGCGCCCTCACCGACCTCGCGACGTTCCTGTTCTGCTGGCTCCTCGGCTTCGCCCACCACGAGGGGGTGCTCGCGCGGCTGCGCCCCCTCGCCGTCACCGTGGCGTCGCTCGCCGCGCTCGCCTACGGCGGCTGGTACGCCCTCGCCCACCAGGCGGAGTACGGCGGCACCTACGACCTGGACGACAACCCGCTCGCGCAGGCCTTCTGGTCGGCCGGGTTCGTGACGCTGCTGATGTACGCCAAGGAGTACGCGGGCCTCGTGGGGCCGTCCCGCTCCCGGCTGGTCACCGTGTTCAACGCGCGCGCCGTGACGATCTACCTCTGGCACGAACTGGCGCTGATCCTGGCCGTGCCGCTGATCGACCGGTTCTGGGAGGTGCCCGCGTTCGAGACGTACCTGCCGCTGGAGAGCCAGTGGTTCCTGTTCGGCGTCGGCTGGGTCCTGACCGGCGGCTTCGTGCTCGCGTGCGGCTGGGTCGAGGATGTCGCCGCCCGCCGGAAGCCGACGCTCCTGCCCGGTGGGCGGGCTGCAAGAATGGGCGTGTGACCCGCGCATCCCTGGACAAGCAGCCGCACGAAGTCGCCTCGATGTTCGACGACGTCGCGGAACGATACGACCTGACGAACGATGTGCTGTCCCTCGGCCAGGACCGGCGATGGCGCAAGGAGGTCGCGAAGGCCGTCGACGCCCGGCCCGCGCAGAGGATCCTGGACCTGGCGGCCGGTACGGGCACCTCGTCGATGCCCTTCGCCCGCGCCGGCGCCTACGTCGTGCCCTGCGACTTCTCCCAGGGCATGCTCCGGGTCGGCAAGCGGAACAACGCCTGGCTGCCGTACACGGCGGGCGACGCGACCCGGCTGCCCTTCAAGGACGACGTCTTCGACGCCGTCACCATCTCCTTCGGGCTGCGCAACGTGCAGGACACGGACGCGGCGCTGCGCGAGATGCACCGGGTGACCCGGCCCGGCGGGCGGATCGTCATCTGCGAGTTCTCGCACCCGACGTGGGCGCCGTTCCGCACGGTCTACACCGAGTACCTGATGCGCGCGCTGCCGCCGGTCGCCCGGTCGGTGTCGTCCAACCCGGACGCGTACGTCTATCTCGCCGAGTCCATCCGCGCCTGGCCCGACCAGCCCGCGCTGGCGGGGCGGCTGCAGGGCGCCGGCTGGTCGAAGGTGGCGTGGCGCGACCTCACGGGCGGCGTGGTGGCGCTGCACCGGGGGTTCAAGGAGAGCTGAGCAGCACCGGGTGAGGCGGGGCGGGCTCCTCCAGTTCCCGCCGGAGCCCGCCCGTGGGCGGCAGCGGCCCGCGCGGCTCGCGCACCCCTCCGCCGCCCTCGCCCTCACCGAAGTCGAACCACACATGGACCACGGAGTCCCGCGGCACCTCGGTGCCGGGCTGCGGATACTGCCGTACGACGTAGTCGACGACGACGCGCTGGAAGTCCGGCCGGTCGGGGGCGTGCACGGACAGGCCCCGGGCCCGGGCCGACTCACGCGCGTCCACGGCCATCAGTCCGACCAGGCGCGGCACGCGCACGTCGGGCGTCGGTGTCCTGGGTGTCATACGCACGGACGTCACCCCCAAGCGGTACCGGCAGAGTAGACCCGGTGCCGGGCCCGCCGGAAGCATCAAGTGGCGTTCCGTGACAATTGGTTACTCTGGGTGACGACCGGGTGCCGGGGTCAGAGGTCCAGCCGGTAGCAGTGGCCCTCCCGCCCGGAGGACGGGATCGTGAACGTCTCGGCGAGGCGCATCCCGAGCCGCCGGGTGACCGCTATGGAGCGGGAGTTGCCGGCGTCCACCATCGCCACCACGCCCGTCAGACCCGCCGCCGTCACCCGCTCCAGGGTCTGCCGGGCCGCCGCGGTGACGTACCCCTTGCCCCAGTGCTCCCGCGCGAGCCGCCAGCCGATCTCGATCTCGCCCGTCGGGCCCCAGTCGCGCTCCCACGGCTGGGCGCCGGTGAAGCCGATGACCCGGCCGGACTCGTCGAGCATGGTCCACAGGCAGAAGCCGAGCTGGGCGTCGTGCCGGCGCTGGCGGGCGGTGAGCTCCTCGTAGACCGACAGCTCCGCCGACGTGCCGCCGTGGAACTCCATGACGTCCGGGTCGTCGAAGATCCGATGCCAGGCGAAGGCGTCCTCGTGGGTGGGGACGCGCAGCCGTACGACGGGGAGAGCTCGGTTCACGGGGGCAGCCCTTCAGCCGGGTGATCACTCGTGCTGAATAGACTGCCCGTGTCCAGTGCCGGTCGGCACGCAGATTTCGAACTTGGGGAGATCCCGCCGTGACCGAGCCCCTCTCCGACAACACCGCGGACGTCATCGTCGTAGGCGCGGGGCCGGCCGGCTCCGCCACCGCGTACCACCTGGCCCGGTCCGGACTCGACGTGCTCCTGCTGGAGAAGACCGAGTTCCCGCGGGAGAAGGTCTGCGGCGACGGTCTCACCCCGCGCGCCACGAAGCAGCTCGTCGCCATGGGCATCGACATCTCCGAGGAGGCCGGCTGGCTGCGCAACAAGGGCCTGCGCATCATCGGCGGCGGGGTCCGCCTCCAGCTCGACTGGCCGGAACTCGCCTCCTTCCCCGACTACGGCCTGGTCCGCAAGCGCGACGACTTCGACGAGCAGCTCGCCCGCCAGGCCCAGAAGGCGGGCGCCCGGCTGTACGAGCGCTGCAATGTGAGCGGCCCGGTCATCGACGACCGCACCGGGCGCATCACCGGCGTGAAGGCCAAGCTCGGCGAGGAGAAGCGGGAGGTCACCTTCCACGCCCCGCTGGTGGTGGCCGCCGACGGCAACTCCACCCGGCTGTCCCTGGCGATGGGGCTGCACCGGCGCGAGGACCGGCCGATGGGCGTCGCGGTGCGCACGTACTTCACCTCGCCCCGCCACGACGACGACTACCTGGAGTCCTGGCTGGAACTGTGGGACCGCCGTGGCCCGCAGGACCGGCTGCTGCCCGGCTACGGCTGGATCTTCGGCATGGGCGACGGCACCAGCAACGTCGGCCTCGGCGTGCTCAACACCTCCGACTCCTTCAAGGAGCTGGACTGGCGCGAGGTGCTCAAGGCCTGGTGCGCGTCGATGCCGGAGGACTGGGGTTACACCCCGGACAACATGACCGGCCCGATCCGCGGCGCCGCGCTCCCCATGGCCTTCAACCGCCAGCCGCACTACACGCGCGGCCTGCTGCTGGTCGGTGACGCGGGCGGACTGGTGAACCCCTTCAACGGCGAGGGCATCGCCTACGCGATGGAGTCCGGGCAGATCGCCGCCGACGTGATCGTCCAGGCCCACGCGCGGGCCACCCCGGCCCAGCGGGAGATCGCCCTCCAGCGCTATCCGCGCGTGCTGAAGGACACCTACGGCGGTTACTACACGCTCGGCCGGGCCTTCGTGAAGCTCATCGGCAATCCGAAGATCATGCAGATCGCCGCCCAGCGCGGACTGACGCACCCGATGCTGATGAAGTTCACCCTGAAGCTGCTCGCCAACCTGACCGACCCGACGGGCGGCGACGCGATGGACCGCATCATCAACGGCCTGAGCAAGGTGGCGCCGAAGGCGTGACCGGCCGGACGGTTCTGACGGAGCGTCCGATTGTGATCATCGTGTAATACGCCGGTGGACAACTGACCGGCCGCGGCCGGAGTCGTACGGGACGTAACCACGCAGGCACGTCCCGTACGACGAAAGAGCCTTCCATGACACAGCAGGCACAACGGCGGCCCGGGCCGCTCAGAGCCCTGGGGCTGGTGGCCGCCGCGAGTCTGGTCGCGGCCGGTGCCGCGGGCACCGCCCGGGCGGCCGACGAGCCCCTCCCCGTGACCATCACCGGCGAGGACCGGGTCGACCTGTCGCTGGGGTCCGGCGACGACTCCCCGGAACCGCAGATCGACCTGCGGCTGAACGTCCCGGGGGAGGAGTTCGAGGGCGACGGCGTCGTCCCGCCCGTGTTCACCGGCGACTACACGATCCGCATCGACGCCACCGGGCTGGAGGGCGTCGCCTCGGTGGACCTCCCCTGCGACGTCGACGGCCTCGTCGCCACCTGCACGGGCTGGGAGCTGTACGCAGGGCAGCAGTACAACCGGGTCGGCAAGATCCGGCTGGACGTCGACGACGACAGCGAGGCCGGGGACTCCGGCAGCATCAAGGTCACCGGTGAGGGCGAGGGGCTGGACTTCACGCCGCTGGACATCGACGTGCTCGTCGGCGGCCCCGAGTTCCTGAACCACACGCTGCCCCTGCCCGGTGACCTGAAGGCGGGCGACACCTACAAGGCCCCCGTGGGCCTGCGCAACGTGGGCACCCTGCCCGCCGAGGGCGCGGTACTGCGGTTCCACGGCTCGCGCGGGGTGTCCTTCCCCGACTCGTTCGGCAACTGCGCCTACTCCGAGGTGACCACCGGCCCGCTGCTGCGGCAGGGCACCGACGTCATCTGCACGTTCCCGGACACCATCGAGGCCGGTGCGGCGTACGCGCTCGCCGAGCCGCTGAAGGTGGGCACCGCGGACTTCGCGCTGCGCGACATCTTCACCTACTCCTTCACGGCCGTACCGCCGGACGAGGCGGACGGCCTGCGCGAGGGGAAGGAGTACCGGCAGGGCAACGGAGTGGACCTGGAGCTGAGGCAGGTCTCCGACGCCGACCCCGCGGACTACACCCGGTACGCGGAGCTGGACCTGCCCCTGAAGAACACCTACGACCTGGAGCTGACCGGCGCCTCGCTGGACGCCGGGGCCGGCGACACCGTCACGGCGGAGATCGGCTTCCGCAACAACGGGCCGGCCTGGATCAGCGCCCTGCGGTCCGGCGGTGAGCCCTTCTCCTTCACGGTGAAGGTTCCCGAAGGGGCGACCGTCACCAAGGCGCCGGAGAAGTGCCGGGAGACCACCCTCGCCGAGGACGAGAAGGGTTACCGCTGCTGGGTGAGCACCCCGCTGCTGGAGGACGCCGAGTTCACCTACCCGTTCGAACTGCGCGTCGACCGGGTCGTCGAGAACGCCAAGGGCGAGGTGGCGCTGCCGGATTCGGGGGACCCCGCCGAGTCGGATCGCGCGAACAATTCGGCCTGGATCGTCCTGAACGGCCCGGATGAGCAGACGGACGGCGGAACGGGTCAGAACGGCGGCGGCGCCACGCCGTCCGCCTCACCTTCGCCTTCACCCTCGTCCTCGTCCGGTTCCGGGCAGGACGGCGGTACCGGTTCCTCCGGTTCCGGTACGAACGGTACGTCCGGCGGCGTCCAGGGCGGTCTGGCGTCCACCGGCGCCGGCGGGACGGCGCTGATCGGCGGGGCGGCGCTGCTGACGCTGGGCCTCGGCGCGGGCGTGACCGTGCTGCTGCGCCGCCGGGGGCGGCGGACGGGCGGGGCCATCGCCTGAGAGGCGTGAGTGAGCGCCCGTGCGGCGCGAAGCCGTGAGCGGCGCTGTGGACGGCCGGGGTCCGGAGGGCGGACCCCGGCCGTCGGCGTCCGTGCCGGGGCGCCGTGAGGGGCCGTCACGGGGCCGCAGGGCGTCCGGCCGGTGCGTACCGGCGCCGTCAACCCGCCCGGACGATGGGGCGATTCGGGCAATAGGGAGATCTCGGCCCGGTGTGCGGGCATGCCGGAGGGCCGCTGCCCCCGAGCGGCAGCGGCCCTCCGGCCCACGACGGGGCGCGGCTCAGAGCACGCGCACGGCACCCGACGCGGGGTAGCCGGAGAGGTCCTGGATGACGACGCCCTTGGAGGGGTTGGCCGCGTCCAGGTACTGGCCGCCGCCGATGTAGACACCCACGTGGTACGCGGAACCCTTGCCGCCCCAGTAGAGGATGTCGCCGACCTGGATCTGGGACAGCGGGATGTCGGTGCCGGCCATCGACTGGTCCTGCGAGACGCGCGGCAGGTCGACGCCGACCTGCTTGAACGCGGCCTGGACCAGGCTGGAGCAGTCCCAGGCGTTGGGGCCCGAGGCGCCCATGACGTAGGCGTCGCCCACCTGTGCCTGCAGGAAGGCGATGACCGTCGCGACGCTGCCGCTGGCGGGCGCGGAGGCGGTCGTGGTGGTGGAGGCGGCGGAGGTGGTGGTGAGGGTGGTGCGCTCGGCGTTGCGGGTGGCGCGCTCGGCGGCGGCCTTGCGGGCCTCCTCGGCGGCCTCCTTCTTCGCCTGGGCCTTCTTCTTGGCCACGGCGAGGTCGGCCTTGGCCTCCTTGGCGGCCTGCTCCGCGGCCGCGTCACGCTCGGCCTGCAGCTGGTAGTTCGCGGCGGCCTGCTGGGTGGCGTCCGCGGACTGGGCGACCTGAGCGGCGAGGTCCGCCGTCAGGGTCGGCAGTTCGAGGGTCTGCGTCACCGGCTCGGCAGCGTTCGCCGAACCCGACGCCCCGGCCACTGCCAGGGTGCTGAGGACGCCACCGGCGACGCCGGCCCGCATCGCCATCGTGGACTGGGCGGTGCGGCGGGGCTTCCGGTGGCTGCGTATGTGAGCGGTGTGGGACATGGGAACAACCGGTACCAGGGACTGCTTCATACCTTCAAGAAACGTGTGCTGCGCCACAGTTGTTCAATCGGGACTCCGAATCCCGGGCGTGTCGCTTTTTATTGACGCCCTAACGGACATTGCGGGCGTCCGTGATCGGCCCGTGATCACGTACTTTCATCGTTACGTCCGAATTGCCCCGCACTTACCACTGGTTGGACTGGTTGGCCAACCCCTGCTCTCAGACGCCTCTCATGAATGTGGCGGAGGTCACGGAACGATTACCCGCACCGTCGCGTCCGGGAGCGCCGGCCACGCCTCGGCCGGCCCCCGGGATCGACGTCCGGATCGACGAGAGCGTCGACGCGGGCATCGCCGGCCGGAGCGGGGGCGGATCGGCGGCCGGATCGCGGCGCCGGGACTTCGTGAACGCGTGCACACGTCCACATCCCGCCTCCGGTCCCCCTGATGTGTGAACGCTCCTCTATCAAGAGATCGAGTCCAGCGCCAATTTGCATGCGCGGGAAGACTCTTGATATGGAGACGGCCGCCCTGAGCTGCGCTGACGAGGCAAAATGTCACCTTTGGTGACCGCCTGGATGCTTGGCGTGTGAAGATCACCGCTCATCCGACTTCATGATCGTTCGTCAGGTGGTGGAGATCACAAAGCTTGTGCGATACCCCGTGTCGCAGATCACAGACCCGCAGGCATAGGATGCGGAGCGGTTGGGCTTGTGACCTGCTTCACATGTTCTCGATCTTCGCCGGGGCGGGCGTGGTTCGTGGGGCTGTCGAGGCGGGGCGGGTCCGACGCACCACCTCCCCCAGGGGCTCGGCTTCGCTCACCCCCGGGGGGACCCCATTGCAGTCAATGCCGACTGAGAGGAGCGAGGAGCGGTGAACGCGTATGCGCCCATCCTCGTACTGGGAGCCCTCGGGGCAGGCTTTGCGATCTTCTCCGTGGTCATGGCCACGCTGATCGGTCCGAAGCGGTACAACCGCGCCAAGCTCGAGGCGTACGAGTGCGGTATCGAACCGACCCCCACGCCGGCCGGCGGCGGGCGCTTCCCCATCAAGTACTACCTGACGGCGATGCTCTTCATCATTTTCGATATCGAGATCGTCTTCCTCTACCCCTGGGCCGTCACCTTCGACGCCCTGGGGATCTTCGGGCTCGTGGAGATGCTGCTCTTCGTGCTCACCGTCTTCGTCGCGTACGCGTACGTATGGCGGCGCGGCGGCCTGGAATGGGACTGAGGGGCCACTAGTCATGGGACTCGAAGAAAAGCTGCCGAGCGGATTCCTGCTCACCACCGTCGAGCAGGCCGCGGGCTGGGTGCGTAAGTCGTCCGTCTTCCCCGCCACGTTCGGCCTCGCCTGCTGTGCCATCGAGATGATGACCACCGGCGCCGGACGTTACGACCTGGCGCGCTTCGGCATGGAGGTCTTCCGCGGATCGCCGCGGCAGGCGGACCTCATGATCGTCGCCGGGCGGGTCAGCCAGAAGATGGCGCCGGTGCTGCGGCAGGTCTACGACCAGATGCCGAACCCCAAGTGGGTGATCTCCATGGGGGTCTGCGCCTCCTCGGGCGGCATGTTCAACAACTACGCGATCGTGCAGGGCGTCGACCACATCGTCCCGGTCGACATCTACCTCCCCGGCTGCCCGCCCCGCCCCGAGATGCTGATGGACGCGATCCTCAAGCTCCACCAGAAGATCCAGACCTCCAAGCTCGGCGTCAACGCGGAGGAAGCGGCCCGCGAGGCGGAGGAGGCGGCGCTCAAGGCCCTGCCCACGATCGAGATGAAGGGGCTGCTGCGATGAGCGACGCGAACGGCGCGGGCGGGGCGAACGGGGTGAACCCCGAGAAGGACCTCTCCGCCGAGAACCTCCCCGGCCAGCGCGGACAGGGCGGCGAGGAGATCCGCGTCCAGCGCGGCATGTTCGGCGCCGCGGGCGGCGGCGACACCTCCGGCTACGGCGGACTGGTCCGCTCGGTCCGGCTCCCGGGACCGGCGTCCCGCCCCTACGGCGGCTGGTTCGACGAGGTCGCCGACGAGCTGGAGGGCGCACTGGAGGAGCAGGACCTGCTTCCGGAGAACGCCATCGAGAAGACGGTCGTCGACCGCGGCGAACTCACCTTCCACATCGAGCGCGAGCACCTGGTCCGGGTCGCGAGGACCCTGCGCGACGACCCCGCCCTGCGCTTCGAGCTGTGCACCGGCGTCAGCGGCGTGCACTACCCGAACGACAAGGGCCGCGAGCTGCACGCCGTCTACCACCTGCGCTCGATCACCCACAACCGGCTGATCCGCCTGGAAGTCAGCGCCCCCGACAGCGACCCGCACATCCCGTCGCTGTTCTCCGTCTATCCGACGAACGACTGGCACGAGCGCGAGACGTACGACTTCTTCGGCATCGTCTTCGACGGTCACCCGGCCCTCACGCGGATCATGATGCCGGACGACTGGCAGGGCCATCCGCAGCGCAAGGACTATCCCCTCGGCGGCATCCCCGTCGAGTACAAGGGCGCCCAGATCCCGGCTCCGGACCAGCGGAGGTCGTACTCATGAGCACTTCCCACGCCTCCCCTCGGGAGACCACCGAGGGCACCGTATACACGGTCACCGGCGGCGACTGGGACGAGGTCGTCGAGACCGCGGCCCGCGCCGACGACGAACGCATCGTCGTCAACATGGGTCCGCAGCACCCGTCCACCCACGGAGTGCTCCGTCTGATCCTGGAGATCGACGGCGAGACGGTCACCGAGGCCCGCTGCGGCATCGGCTACCTCCATACCGGCATCGAGAAGAACCTCGAGTACCGCACGTGGACCCAGGGCACCACGTTCGTGACGCGCATGGACTACCTGACGTCGTTCTTCAACGAGACGGCGTACTGCCTGGGCGTCGAGAAGCTCCTCGGCATCGAGGACCAGATCCCGGACCGGGCCACCGTCATCCGGGTGCTCCTGATGGAGCTGAACCGGCTCTCCTCCCACCTGGTGTGCATCGCCACCGGCGGCATGGAACTCGGCGCCACCACGATCATGATCTACGGATTCCGTGATCGTGAACTCATTCTCGATCTCTACGAGCTCATCACCGGGCTGCGGATGAACCACGCGTACATCCGCCCCGGCGGACTCGCCCAGGATCTGCCGCCCGGCGCGGTGGACCGGATCCGCGAGTTCGTGAAGACGATGCGGAAGAACCTCCCGGAGTACGACAAGCTCGCCACCGGGAACCCCATCTTCAAGGCCCGCATGCAGAACGTCGGCTACCTCGACCTGGCCGGCTGCATGGCCCTCGGCGCCACCGGCCCGATCCTGCGCTCCACCGGCCTGCCGCACGACCTGCGCAAGGCACAGCCGTACTGCGGATACGAGACCTACGACTTCGAGATCCCGACCGCCGACACCTGTGACTCCTACGGCCGCTTCCTGATCCGGCTGGAGGAGATGCGCCAGTCGCTGCGCATCGTCGAGCAGTGCCTGGACCGGCTCCAGCCCGGACCGGTCATGGTCGCCGACAAGAAGATCGCCTGGCCCGCCCAGCTCGCCCTGGGACCGGACGGACTGGGCAACTCCCTCGACCACATCAAGAAGATCATGGGCACCTCCATGGAGGCCCTGATCCACCACTTCAAGCTGGTCACCGAGGGCTTCCGGGTCCCGCCGGGACAGGCGTACGCGGCGGTCGAGTCGCCCAAGGGCGAGCTCGGGGCGCACGTCGTCTCCGACGGCGGCACCCGCCCCTACCGGGTCCACTTCCGCGACCCGTCCTTCACCAACCTGCAGGCCATGGCGGCGATGTGCGAGGGCGGCCAGGTCGCCGACGTCATCGTCGCCGTCGCGTCCATCGACCCCGTGATGGGAGGCGTCGACCGGTGACCACCTCTTCTTCGGAGCGGTCCGAGCGGGGCGTCAGCCTGGGCATGCCCGAACTGCCCGCACCCGCCTACCCGGACGACGTCCGGGCCCGGCTGGAGGCCGACGCGCGCGAGGTCATCGCCCGCTACCCGGACTCCCGGTCCGCCCTCCTGCCGCTGCTGCACCTCGTGCAGTCGGAGGAGGGCCACGTCACGCGCACCGGGATGCGGTTCTGCGCGGACATGCTCGGCCTGACCACGGCCGAGGTGACCGCGGTCGCCACCTTCTACACCATGTACCGGCGCAAGCCGAGCGGTGACTACCAGGTCGGGGTGTGCACCAACACCCTGTGCGCCGTCATGGGCGGCGACGCGATCTTCGAGGAGCTCCAGGAGCACCTGGGCGTCGGCAACGGCGAGACCACCGACGACGGCAAGGTCACCCTGGAGCACATCGAGTGCAACGCGGCCTGCGACTTCGCGCCCGTGGTAATGGTCAACTGGGAGTTCTTCGACAACCAGACCCCCCAGAGCGCCAAGCGCATGGTCGACGACCTGCGCGCCGGCCGCCCGGTCGCGCCCACCCGCGGGGCGCCCCTGTGCACCTTCAAGGAGACCGCCCGCATCCTGGCCGGTTTCCCCGACACGCGCGAGGGGGCCGTCGAGGCCACCGGCAGCGCGGGACCCGCCTCCCTGATCGGCCTGAAGCTGGCCAAGGGGGAGGCCGCGCCCGCGCGTGTGGTGCACCCGCGCGGTGAGGCGCCCCAGGACACCCCGCCGCACGAGCCGTCACCGACGGAGCACCTCAGCTCGCACGACGCGCCACAGGACACATCGGCCTCCGACCCGGCGCACCCCGCCGGGCCCACCGCCGAGGAGGGGGAGTGATGACCTTGGCACCCGAACTCAAGGACATGAGCCCGGAGAAGCTGCTCGCGCCCGTGCTGTCGGCCTTCTGGGACGAGGACGAGTCCTGGACGCTGGACGTCTACAGGAGGCACGAGGGGTACGAGGGGCTCCGCAAGGCGCTCGCCATGTCGCCGGACGACGTCATCGCGTACGTCAAGGAGTCCGGTCTGCGCGGGCGCGGCGGCGCCGGCTTCCCGACGGGAATGAAGTGGCAGTTCATTCCCCAGGGAGACGGAAAACCCCACTATCTGGTGGTCAACGCCGACGAGTCGGAGCCCGGGACGTGCAAGGACATCCCGCTCCTCTTCGCGAATCCACATAGCCTCATCGAGGGCATCGTCATCGCCTGCTATGCCATCAGGTCGTCTCACGCCTTCATCTATCTGCGTGGTGAAGTCGTCCCCGTGCTGCGGCGGTTGCACGAGGCCGTGCGCGAGGCCTACGCGGCCGGCTTCCTCGGCGAGAACATCCTGGGCAGCGGACTCGACCTCCAGCTCACCGTGCACGCGGGCGCGGGCGCGTACATCTGCGGTGAGGAGACCGCACTGCTCGACTCGCTCGAAGGCCGCCGGGGTCAACCGCGGCTCCGTCCCCCCTTTCCTGCCGTCGCGGGCCTCTACGCGTGCCCGACTGTGGTGAACAACGTCGAGTCGATCGCTTCGGTTCCCGCCATCATGAACCGGGGCAAGGAATGGTTCCGCTCGATGGGAAGCGAGAAGTCCCCCGGCTTCACGCTCTATTCCCTCAGCGGCCACGTCGCCAACCCCGGACAGTACGAGGCGCCCCTCGGCATCACCCTGCGCCAGCTGCTGGAGATGAGCGGCGGGATGCGCCCGGGCCACCGGCTGAAGTTCTGGACGCCGGGCGGCTCCTCGACGCCGATGTTCACCGAGGAGCACCTCGACGTCCCCCTCGACTACGAGGGAGTGGGCGCCGCGGGTTCCATGCTCGGCACGAAGGCCCTGCAGTGCTTCGACGAGACGACCTGCGTCGTGCGCGCCGTCACCCGCTGGACCGAGTTCTACGCCCACGAGTCCTGCGGCAAGTGCACGCCCTGCCGTGAGGGCACGTACTGGCTGGTCCAGCTGCTGCGGGACATCGAGGCCGGCAAGGGGCGGCCGGCCGACCTCGACAAGCTGAACGACATCGCCGACAACATCAACGGCAAGTCCTTCTGCGCCCTCGGCGACGGCGCCGCCTCGCCGATCTTCTCCTCGCTCAAGTACTTCCGCGAGGAGTACGAGGAGCACATCACGGGCCGCGGCTGCCCCTTCGATCCGGCCAGGTCGACGGCCTGGGCCGACCACCGTACGGAGGTGAACGCATGACCGTGACCGCAAGCGCTCCCTCCGGAGGCGGAGAGGCGGCGGTCCCGCCCGAGGACCTCGTGACGCTGACCATCGACGGCGCCGAGATCAGCGTGCCCAAGGGCACCCTGGTCATCCGGGCCGCCGAGCAGCTCGGCATCGAGATCCCCCGGTTCTGCGACCACCCGCTCCTCGACCCGGCCGGCGCCTGCCGGCAGTGCATCGTCGAGGTCGAGGGCCAGCGCAAGCCCATGGCGTCCTGCACCATCACCTGCACCGACGGGATGGTGGTGAAGACGCAGCTCTCCTCGCCGGTCGCGGAGAAGGCCCAGAAGGGTGTGATGGAGCTGCTGCTCATCAACCACCCGCTGGACTGCCCGGTCTGCGACAAGGGCGGCGAGTGCCCGCTGCAGAACCAGGCGATGTCGCACGGCAACGCCGAGTCCCGCTTCGAGGGCAGGAAGCGCACCTACGAGAAGCCCGTCCCGGTCTCCACCCAGGTGCTGCTCGACCGCGAACGGTGCGTGCTGTGCGCCCGCTGCACCCGGTTCTCCAACCAGGTCGCCGGCGACCCGATGATCGAGCTGATCGAGCGGGGCGCGCTCCAGCAGGTCGGCACCGGCGAGGGCGACCCCTTCGAGTCGTACTTCTCCGGCAACACCATCCAGATCTGCCCGGTCGGCGCGCTCACCTCGGCGGCGTACCGGTTCCGCTCCCGCCCCTTCGACCTGATCTCGTCGCCGTCGGTGTGCGAGCACTGCTCCGGCGGCTGCGCCACCCGCACCGACCACCGGCGCGGCAAGGTCATGCGGCGGCTGGCCGCCCACGACCCCGAGGTCAACGAGGAGTGGATCTGCGACAAGGGGCGCTTCGCGTTCCGGTACGCGCAGATGCCGGGCCGTCTCGACACGCCGCTGGTGCGCAACCCGGAGGGCGAGCTGGAGCCGGCGTCCTGGCCGGACGCGCTGCGGATCGCGGCGCAGGGACTGCTGGCCTCGCGCGGCCGCACCGGTGTCCTGACCGGCGGCCGGCTCACCGTCGAGGACGCCTACGCGTACAGCAAGTTCGCGCGGGTGGCGCTCGCCACCAACGACATCGACTTCCGCGCGCGCGTGCACAGCGCCGAGGAGGCCGACTTCCTCGCCGCACGGGTCGCGGGCCGCGGCCGTGACCTCGACGGCACGGGTGTCACGTACACGTACCTGGAGAAGGCGCCCGCGGTCCTGCTGGTCGGGTTCGAGTCCGAGGAGGAGGCGCCCGGCGTCTTCCTGCGGTTGCGCAAGGCCTGGCGCAAGCACGGGCAGAAGACGTTCGCCCTGGCCACGCACGCCACGCGCGGGCTGGAGAAGGCCGGCGGCACGCTGCTGCCGGCGGCTCCCGGCACCGAGACCGAGTGGCTGGACGCCCTGGCCGGCGGCGTCGGCCTGGAGGGCGACGGGGCCAGGGCCGCCGAGGCGCTGCGGGGCGAGGGCGCGGTCGTCGTCGTCGGCGAGCGGCTGGCGGCCGTACGGGGCGGTCTGACCGCCGCCGTCCGGTTCGCCGCCGCGACCGGGGCCCGGCTGGTGTGGATCCCGCGCCGGGCCGGGGAGCGGGGCGCCGTGGAGGCGGGGGCGCTGCCGGCGCTGCTGCCCGGCGGCCGCCCGTCGACCGACCCGCGCGCACGCGAGGAGATCGCCGCCGCGTGGGGTGTGGCCGAACTGCCGCACCGCTACGGTCGCGACACCGGACAGATCGTCGAGGCGGCGGCCCGCGGTGAGCTCCAGGCGCTGCTGGTCGCGGGCGTGGAGGTCGCCGACCTGCCCGATCCGGCACGCGCGCGTGCCGCGCTCGCCGAGGCCGGGTTCGTGGTGTCGCTGGAGCTGCGGCCCGGCGAGGTCACCGCACTCGCCGACGTCGTCCTGCCGGTCGCCGCGGTCGCGGAGAAGGCCGGCACCTTCCTCAACTGGGAGGGCAGGGTCCGTATGTTCGAGGCGGCGCTCAAGCCCGACCAGATGACCCGGCGGGTCGCGCCCACCGACGCGCGCGTGCTGCAGATGCTGGCCGACGCCATGGACGTCCACCTGGGGCTGCCGGACCTGCGCACCATCCGCGCGGAGCTCGACCGGCTCGGCGTCTGGGACGGCCCCCGGGCCACCGACCCGCTGGAGACCGCGGGCGTGCTGCCCCGGCCGGCCGCCGGGGAGGCCGTGCTCGCCGGGCACCGGCTGCTGCTCGACGAGGGCGTCCTGCAACGGGGCGACGAGGCGCTCGCCGGCACCCGGCACGCCGCCCGCGCGCGCGTGTCGGCGGCCACGGCCGCCGAGGCCGGCGTCAAGGACGGCGACCTGCTCGCGGTGACCGGCACCGCCGGAACGGTCCGGCTGCCGCTGGCCGTCACCGAGATGCCCGACCGCGTGGTGTGGCTCCCGCTGAACTCCGTCGGCGGCGGCGTCGCCTCCGGCACCGGGGCACTGCCCGGCTCACTCGTCCGTATCGGCCCGGCGACGCCCGCCGACGAGGCCACCGAGGAGGTGGAGGCATGAGCCCGTACCTCGCCGCTGAAGACCTCTCGATGTTCGGCACCGACCCCTGGTGGCTGGTCGTCGTCAAGGCGGTGTTCTGCTTCGCCTTCCTGATGGTGACCGTGCTGATCTCCATCGTCATGGAGCGCAAGGTCGTCGCCTGGATGCAGCTGCGCATCGGCCCCAACCGGCACGGCCCCTGGGGCATGCTCCAGTCGCTCGCCGACGGCGTGAAGCTGATGCTCAAGGAAGACGTCGTCGTCAAACGCGCGGACAAGGCCGTCTACGTCCTCGCGCCGATCGTCGCGGCCGTCCCGGCCTTCATGGCGTTCGCGGTGATCCCCTTCGGCCCGGCCGGCAACGAGGTCTCGATCTTCGGCCAGCGCACCACCATGCAGCTCACCGACCTGCCGATCGCGATGCTGTACATCCTCGCGGTCGCCTCGGTCGGCATCTACGGCATCGTCCTGGCGGGCTGGAGCTCCGGCTCCACCTATCCGCTCCTGGGCGGTCTGCGCTCCTGCGCGCAGATGATCTCGTACGAGATCGCCATGGGCGCCGCGTTCGCCTCCGTGTTCCTGTACTCGGGGTCGATGTCGACGTCGACGATCGTCGGGGCGCAGACCGACCGCTGGTACGTCCTGCTGCTGCCGGTCTCCTTCCTCATCTACATCGTGACGATGGTCGGCGAGACCAACCGCGCCCCGTTCGACATGCCCGAGTCCGAGGGCGACCTGGTCGGCGGCTTCAACACCGAGTACTCGTCGATCAAGTTCGCGATGTTCATGCTCGCCGAGTACATCAACATGGTGACCGTCTCGGCCGTCGCCGTGACCCTCTTCCTGGGCGGCTGGCGGGCCCCGTGGCCGATCAGCACCTTCTGGGAGGGCGCGAACCACGGCTGGTGGCCGATGCTCTGGTTCACCGGCAAGCTCCTCTCACTGCTGTTCGGCTTCGTGTGGCTGCGCGGCACGCTCCCGCGCGTGCGCTACGACCAGCTGATGAAGCTCGGCTGGAAGGTCCTCATCCCGGTCTCCCTGGTGTGGCTGATGCTCGTCGCCACCGTGCGGGCGCTGCGGAACGAGAACTACGACTTCGCCGACATCGCCCTCTACATCGGCGGGGCTGTCCTCGCCCTCCTGCTGCTGTCCTTCGTCGCCGACCTGTTCCGCGGCAAGGGGAAGGAGGCCGGGCAGCCCGCCGAGGGTCCGCCCGCCTTCGACCCCATGGGCGGCGGATTCCCCGTACCGCCGCTGCCGGGACAGGAGATGCCGCCGGTCCCGCGGCGCCGCTCGCGCCGTGAGCGGGAGCTGATTGTCAGTGGTGCACCCGATACTCAGAGTGACGGATCTGCGGTCGGATCCACGGATGGAAAGGAGGCGTCCGATGGCTGAGGAGCCCAAGGGGACCGAGCCCGGTTTCCTGAACCCCGTGGCCGGCTTCGGCGTGACCTTCAAGGCCATGTTCAAGAAGCGGCTGACCGAGCAGTACCCGGAGCAGCGGAAGACCACCGCTCCGCGCTTCCACGGACGGCACCAGCTCAACCGCCATCCGGACGGCCTGGAGAAGTGCGTCGGCTGCGAGCTGTGCGCCTGGGCCTGTCCCGCCGACGCGATCTACGTCGAGGGCGCGGACAACACCGAGGAGGAGCGCTACTCGCCCGGTGAGCGGTACGGCCGCGTCTACCAGATCAACTACGCCCGCTGCATCCTGTGCGGGCTGTGCATCGAGGCGTGCCCCACGCGCGCGCTCACGATGACCAACGAGTTCGAGCTGGCGGACTCCAGCCGCGCCAACCTCATCTACACCAAGGAGCAGCTGCTCGCCGGTCTGGAGGAGGGCATGGTCGACTCCCCGCACGCCATGTACCCGGGCACCGACGAACAGGACTACTACCGGGGCCTGGTGACCGAGGCGGCGCCCGGTACGGAGCGGCAGGTGGCCCACTCCGAGGGAGAGGTGGTCCAGGAGGCCGCCTCGACCTTCGGCCCGGAGGAACCGGCGTCGGAGAAGGTGATCGGGCGATGACCGGGCAGCTCGCCGCCGCGGTGACCCTCTCCGCGGGCACCTCCACCGGAGAGGCCGTCCAGTTCTGGATCCTCGGCACGGTCGCCGTGATCGGCGCCCTGTGCACCGTCTTCATGAAGCGGGCCGTGCACAGCGCGCTCTGCCTCGCCGGCACCATGATCATCCTGGCGGTGTTCTACCTGGCCAACGGCGCCTACTTCCTGGGCGTCGTCCAGATCGTCGTCTACACCGGCGCGATCATGATGCTGTTCCTGTTCGTGGTGATGCTCGTCGGCGTCACCGCGGCGGACTCCCTGAAGGAGACCATCAAGGGCCAGCGCTGGCTGGCCCTGCTGTGCGGGCTCGGCTTCGGCGTCCTGCTGATCGGCGGGATCGGGAACGCCTCGCTCAGCGAGTTCGACGGCATCGGCGAGGCGAACGCGGGCGGCAACGTGGAGGGTCTCGCGGCCCTCCTCTTCACCAAGTACGTCTTCGCCTTCGAGATCACCGGCGCGCTGCTCATCACGGCCGCCGTCGGCGCCATGGTGCTCACCCACCGCGAGCGCACCGAACGCGCGAAGACGCAGCGGGAGCTGGCCGAGCGGCGCGTGCGCGAGGGCACGTACCTGCCGCCGCTGCCGGCGCCCGGTGTGTACGCCCGGCACAACGCGGTGGACATCGCGGGCCTGCTGCCCGACGGCACCCCGTCGGAGCTCACCGTCAGCAAGACGCTGCGGGAGCGCGGCCAGATCCGTGACGTGTCGCAGGAGGCGATCAACGACCTGCGGGCCATGGAGCGGCGCGCCGAGGAGCGCCTGGAGCGCACCGCGATCGACGCGCCGACCTTCAAGCGGGCCGAGGAGGCGTCGAAGTGAACCCCGTGAACTACCTCTACCTGGCCGCGCTGCTGTTCACGATCGGCGCCACCGGCGTACTGATCAGGCGCAACGCGATCGTCGTGTTCATGTGCGTCGAGCTCATGCTCAACGCCTGCAACCTCGCGTTCGTCGCCTTCTCCCGGATGCACGGCAACCTCGACGGCCAGATCATCGCGTTCTTCACGATGGTCGTCGCCGCCGCGGAGGTCGTGGTCGGGCTGGCGATCATCGTGTCCCTGTTCCGTTCCCGCCACTCGGCCTCGGTCGACGACGCCAGCCTGATGAAGCTGTGAGGGGCTGCTGAATCGTGGAGAACCTGATTGCGCTGCTGGTGGCGGCGCCCCTGCTCGGAGCGGCGGTCCTGCTGTGCGGCGGACGCCGGCTGGACGCCGTCGGCCACTGGATCGGCACGCTGCTCGCGGCCGTCTCCTTCGCGCTCGGCCTGGTGCTGTTCACCGACCTGCTCGGCAAGGGCGCCGAGGAACGCACCATTACGCAGCACCTGTTCAGCTGGATCCCGGTGGAGGGCTTCCAGGCCGACGTCGCCTTCCGGCTCGACCAGCTGTCGATGACGTTCGTCCTGCTGATCACCGGCGTCGGCTCGCTGATCCACCTGTACTCCATCGGGTACATGGAGCACGACGAGCGGCGCCGCCGCTTCTTCGGCTACCTGAACCTGTTCCTCGCGGCGATGCTGATCCTCGTCCTCGCCGACAACTACCTGCTGCTGTACGTCGGCTGGGAGGGCGTCGGTCTCGCCTCCTACCTGCTGATCGGCTTCTGGCAGCACAAGCCCAGCGCGGCGACGGCGGCGAAGAAGGCCTTCCTGGTCAACCGCGTCGGCGACATGGGCCTGTCCATCGCGATCATGCTGATGTTCCTGTGGTTCGGCACCTTCGCCTTCGGGCCGGTGCTCGGCACCCTGGAGGAGCCCGGCCTCGCCGGGCAGGCCGGTGAGGGCAAGCTCACCGCGATCGCGCTGATGCTGCTGCTCGCCGCCTGCGGCAAGTCCGCCCAGGTGCCGCTGCAGTCCTGGCTCGGGGACGCGATGGAGGGCCCGACCCCCGTCTCGGCCCTCATCCACGCCGCGACCATGGTGACGGCGGGCGTGTACCTGATCGTCCGCTCCGCGGCCGTCTTCAACGGCGCCCCGGACGCGCAACTGGTCGTCACCATCGTCGGCGCGGTCACGCTGCTCTTCGGTGCGATCGTCGGTTGCGCGAAGGACGACATCAAGAAGGCGCTGGCCGGCTCGACCATGTCGCAGATCGGCTACATGGTCCTCGCCGCCGGCCTCGGTCCCATCGGCTACGTCTTCGCGATCATGCACCTGGTGACGCACGGCTTCTTCAAGGCCGGCCTGTTCCTCGGCGCCGGCTCCGTGATGCACGGCATGAACGACGAGGTCGACATGCGCCGCTACGGCGGCCTGCGGAAGTACATGCCGGTCACGTTCGTCACCTTCGGTCTCGGCTACCTCGCCATCATCGGCTTCCCGGGCCTGTCCGGCTTCTTCTCCAAGGACAAGATCATCGAGTCCGCGTTCGCCAAGGGCGGCACCGAGGGCTGGATCCTCGGCGCCTGCGCCCTGCTGGGCGCGGCCATCACCGCGTACTACATGACGCGCGTGATGCTGATGACGTTCTTCGGCGAGGAGCGCTGGCGCAACGCCCCGACGCCGTCCCCGGCCGCACCGGACGTGGAGCCGGCCGCCGAGACGCGGGGCGCGTACGAGCCGCCGCACCCGCACGAGTCCCCGAAGATCATGACGATCCCGATGATCGTGCTGGCCGTCGGGTCGGTCGCGGGCGGTGCCTTCTTCAGCATCGGCGACCGCTTCATGCACTGGCTGGAGCCCGTCACCGGCCACGACCACGGTCACGCGCCGATCAGCGCCATGACGGTGACCGCCTCCACGGTCGCCGTGATGGTCATCGGCGTGGCCATCGCCTGGGCCCAGTACGGGCGCCGTCCGGTGCCGGCCGTCGCCCCGCGCGGGTCGCTGCTCACCCGGGCCGCCCGGCGCGACCTGCTCCAGGACGACTTCAACCACGTGGTCCTGGTCCGCGGCGGTGAGCACCTCACCCGCTCCCTGGTCTACGTCGACCACACCCTGGTCGACGGGGTCGTCAACGGCACGGCGGCCTCCATGGGCGGCCTGTCCGGGCGGATGCGCAGGCTGCAGAACGGCTTCGCGCGGTCCTACGCGGTCTCGATGTTCGGGGGAGCGGCGGTCCTGGTCGCCGCGACCCTGCTGATGAGGGCGGTCTGATACCGATGTCCTTTCCTCTGCTGACAGCGACGGCGGCGCTCCCGGCCATCGGGGCGATCGCCACGGCCGCCGTACCGGCCGCGAAGCGCACGGCCGCCAAGTGGCTGGCCCTGCTGTTCTCGCTCGCCACGCTCGTCCTGGCGATCACCGTCCTGGTGCGGTTCGACCCGGACGGCGACCGCTACCAGCTCACCGAGTCCCACGCCTGGATCGCGGACTTCGGCGTGCGGTACGAGCTGGGCGTGGACGGCATCGCGGTGGCGCTGATCGCGCTGACCGCCCTGCTGATCCCGTTCATCGTCCTCGCGGGCTGGCACGACGCCGACCCGCTGGAGACGGGAAGCAAGAGGTGGCGGCCGACGCAGGGCTTCTTCGCCCTGATCCTGGCCGTCGAGGCGATGGTGATCCTCTCCTTCGAGGCCACCGACGTCTTCCTCTTCTACATCTTCTTCGAAGCCATGCTCATCCCGCTGTACTTCCTCATCGGAGGCTTCGGGGACCGTGCCCACGAGCACGGCGAGGAGAAGGCGGCGACACAACGGTCGTACGCGGCGGTGAAGTTCCTCCTCTACAACCTGGCCGGCGGTCTGATCATGCTGGCCGCGGTGATCGGGCTGTACGTGGTCGCCGGGAACTTCTCGCTCACCGAGATCGCCGAGGCGCGGGCCAACGGCTCGCTGGACATGGCGACGAACACCGAGCGCTGGCTGTTCCTCGGCTTCTTCTTCGCCTTCGCGGTGAAGGCGCCGCTGTGGCCGCTGCACACCTGGCTGCCCAACGCCATGCAGGAGTCCACCGCCCCGGTGGCCGTGCTGATCACGGCGGTCGTCGACAAGGTGGGCACCTTCGCGATGCTCCGCTTCTGCCTCGGGCTGTTCCCGGAGGCCAGCAAGTGGGCGACGCCCGCCATCCTCGTCCTGGCGGTCGTCAGCATCATCTACGGGGCGCTGCTCGCGGTCGGCCAGCGCGACATCAAGCGGCTGATCGCGTACGCGTCGATCTCGCACTTCGGCTTCATCATCATGGGCATCTTCGCGATGACCAGCCAGGGCCAGTCCGGGGCGACGCTCTACATGGTCAACCACGGCATCTCGACCGCCGTGCTGATGCTGATCGCCGGATTCCTGATCTCGCGGCGCGGCTCCCGGCTCATCGCCGACTTCGGCGGTGTGCAGAAGGTGGCCCCGGTGCTCGCCGGCACCTTCCTGATCGGCGGGCTCGCGACGCTCTCGCTGCCGGGGCTCGCGCCCTTCGTCAGTGAGTTCCTGGTCCTGGCCGGCACGTTCACGCGCTACCCGGTGATCGGCATCGTCGCCACCTTCGGCATCGTCCTCGCCGCGCTCTACACCCTCGTCCTGTACCAGCGGACGATGACCGGCCCGGTGAGGCCCGAGGTCTCCGCCATGCCCGATCTGCGGGTGCGGGAGATCGCGGTGGTGGCGCCGCTGGTCGTGCTGCTGGTCTTCCTGGGCGTCTACCCGAAGCCCCTCACGGACGTCGTGAACCCGGCGGTGAAGCACACCATGTCCGACGTACAGAAGCAGGACCCCCGGCCCGAGGTGGAGGCGGCCAAGTGAGCGCAACAGCCGTCCACAGCCTGTGGACAACGGCGGCCGACCCGATCTCGAAGATCGACGCGCCGAAGATCGAATACGGGCAGCTCGCGCCCACCCTGATCATCGTCGGCGCGGCGGTCCTCGGGGTGCTGGTCGAGGCGTTCGTCCCGCGCAAGTCGCGCTACTACGCGCAGATGTTCGTCTCCGTGGTCGCGCTCGTCGCCGCGTTCGCCGCGGTCGTGGCGCTCGCCGCGGACGGCTACGGCACCACCAAGGCGGGCATCGCGGCGATGGGCGCCATCGCCGTCGACGGACCGGCCCTGTTCCTCCAGGGCACGATCCTGCTGACGGCCCTGGTCGGCCTGTTCACCTTCGCCGAGCGCCGGCTCGACCCGGAGGCGCACGGCAACCGGGTGGACTCCTTCGCCGCGCAGGCCGCGTCCGTACCGGGCAGCGACAGCGAGAAGCAGGCGGTCAAGGCCGGGTTCACCACCACCGAGGTGTTCCCGCTGCTGCTCTTCGCGGTCTCCGGCATGCTGGTCTTCCCGGCGGCCAACGACCTGCTGACGCTGTTCGTGGCGCTGGAGGTTCTCTCGCTCCCGCTGTACCTGATGTGCGCGCTGGCCCGCCGCAAGCGGCTGATGTCGCAGGAGGCGGCGGTCAAGTACTTCCTGCTCGGCGCGTTCGCCTCCGCGTTCACGCTGTTCGGCATCGCGCTGCTGTACGGCTACTCGGGCTCGATGTCGTACGCCACGATCGCCCAGGTCGTCGACGGCACCGTCCCGGAGGTCACCCCGGCGCTCGCCGACACCATGGGCAACGACGCGCTGCTGCTGGTCGGCGCCGCGCTGCTGGTCATGGGCCTGCTGTTCAAGGTCGGTGCCGTCCCCTTCCACATGTGGACGCCCGACGTGTACCAGGGCGCCCCCACGCCGGTGACCGGTTTCATGGCGGCGGCGACCAAGGTGGCCGCGTTCGGCGCGCTGCTGCGGATCCTGTACGTCGTGCTGCCGGGCCTGCGCTGGGACTGGCGGCCGGTCATGTGGGCCGTCGCCATCGTCACCATGCTGGCCGGTGCGGTCGTGGCGATCACCCAGACCGACATCAAGCGGCTGCTGGCGTACTCGTCGATCGCACACGCGGGCTTCATCCTCGCGGGTGTCATCGCGACCACGCCGTCCGGCATCTCGTCCGTCCTCTTCTACCTGGCGGCGTACTCGTTCGTGACGATCGGCGCGTTCGCGGTGGTCACACTGGTTCGGGACGCCGGCGGCGAGGCGACGCATTTGTCGAAGTGGGCGGGACTCGGCCGGCGCTCCCCGCTGGTGGCGGCGGTGTTCGCGGTGTTCCTGCTGGCCTTCGCGGGCATTCCGCTGACCTCCGGCTTCGCCGGGAAGTTCGCCGTGTTCAAGGCGGCGGCGGAGGGCGGGGCGGCCCCGCTGGTCGTGGTCGGTGTGATCTCGTCGGCCATCGCGGCGTTCTTCTACATCCGCGTGATCGTCCTGATGTTCTTCAGCGAGCCGCGCCCCGAGGGCCCGACCGTCGCGGTGCCGTCACCGCTGACGATGACGGCGATCGCGGTCGGCGTGGCCGTCACGGTGGTCCTGGGCGTCGCACCCCAGTACTTCCTGGAGCTGGCGGGGGACGCGGGAGTGTTCGTGCGCTGACACGGCCCGCACCGGCACGCCGACGGCGGCCCGGCACCCTTCGGGGAGCCGGGCCGCCGTCGGCGTACGGACGGGCCTGTGGATAACTCCGGGGGCTGTCGGTACGGACCCCTATCGTGGAGGCAGTGGTCGAGGGACGGCTCACGAGGGCACGGTGACGGGCGGTAGTGACGGGATGACAGTGACGGAGAGCGAGGCGCTGGCCACGCTGCACCGGGTGTTCGGGTACGACGCCTTCCGCGGTGAGCAGGAAGCGGTCATCGAGCACGTGATCACGGGCGGCGACGCCGTCGTGCTCATGCCGACCGGTGGCGGCAAGTCGCTCTGCTACCAGATTCCGGCCCTGGTCAGACCGGGTACGGGAGTCGTCGTCTCCCCGCTCATCGCGCTGATGCAGGACCAGGTGGACGCGCTGCGGGCGCTGGGCGTGCGGGCCGGGTTCATGAACTCCACGCAGGACTTCGACGAGCGGCGCGTCGTCGAGGCGGAGTTCCTCGCCGGCGAGCTGGACCTGCTGTACCTCGCCCCGGAGCGGCTGCGGTTGGACAGCACCCAGGACCTGCTCTCGCGCGGCAAGATCTCCGTCTTCGCGATCGACGAGGCGCACTGCGTGTCCCAGTGGGGGCACGACTTCCGGCCGGACTACCTCATGCTGTCGCTGCTCGGCGAGCGGTGGCCGGACGTGCCCCGCATCGCGCTCACGGCGACCGCCACGCACGCCACGCACCGGGAGATCACCGAGCGGCTCGGCATGCCGGACGCCCGGCACTTCGTGGCGAGCTTCGACCGGCCCAACATCCAGTACCGGATCGTGCCCAAGGCCGACCCCAAAAAGCAGCTGCTGGGCTTCCTGCGCGAGGAGCACGCCGGGGACGCGGGCATCGTCTACTGCCTGTCGCGCAACTCGGTCGAGAAGACCGCCGAGTTCCTCTCCCGCAACGGCGTCGAGGCGGTGCCGTACCACGCGGGCCTCGACGCGGGGACGCGCGCCGCGCACCAGGCGCGGTTCCTGCGCGAGGAGGGCCTGGTCGTGGTGGCGACCATCGCCTTCGGCATGGGCATCGACAAGCCGGACGTCCGGTTCGTCGCCCACCTCGACCTGCCCAAGTCCGTCGAGGGCTACTACCAGGAGACGGGCCGCGCGGGGCGCGACGGGCTGCCGTCCACGGCCTGGATGGCGTACGGGCTCAACGACGTCATACAGCAGCGCAAACTGATCCAGTCCGGCGAGGGCGACGAGGCGTTCCGGCGGCGGGCGAACCAGCACCTGGACGCGATGCTCGGCCTGTGCGAGACCGTTCGGTGCCGGCGCGGCCAGCTCCTCGCCTACTTCGGCCAGGACCCCGACCCGGCGGGCTGCGGCAACTGCGACACCTGCCTCACCCCGCCGGAGACCTGGGACGGGACCGTCGCGGCGCAGAAGGTGCTGTCCACGGTGGTGCGACTGCAGCGGGAGCGCGGGCAGAAGTTCGGCGCGGTGCAGATCGTCGACATCCTGCTGGGGCGGCGCACGGCCAAGGTCATCCAGTTCGACCATGACCAGCTCTCCGTGTTCGGCATCGGCGAGGAGCTGACCGAGGCGGAATGGCGGGGCGTGGTGCGCCAGTTGCTCGCCCAGGGGCTGCTCGCCGTCGAGGGGGAGTACGGCACGCTGGTGCTGACCGAGGCGAGCGGGGCGGTGCTGTGGCGGGGGCGGGAGGTGCCGCTGCGCAAGGAGCCGAAGAAGCCGGCGGGCTCCCGGTCGGGCGGGTCGGGTTCGGGGCGGGGGGAGCGCAAGGCCAAGGCCGCCGCGGCCGAGCTTCCCTCGGAGCTCGTCCCCGCGTTCGAGGCGCTGCGCGCCTGGCGCGCCGAGCAGGCCCGGGAGCAGGGGGTTCCGGCGTACGTCATCTTCCACGACGCCACGCTGCGGGAGATCGCCACGGTGTGGCCGACGTCGGTGGCGGAGCTCGGTGGGATCAGCGGGGTGGGGGAGAAGAAGCTGGCGACGTACGGGGAGGGCGTGGTGGCCGTGCTGGCGGGGCTGACCGCTCCGGGAGACGCCGGTGCCGGTGCCGGGTCCGAGGACCCCGGCGGCCCGGACGACTGGCCCGAGGAGGAGCCGGAGCCCGACTGGACATAGACGGCCGCCCCGGTCGAGCGAAGCCGGGAGCGGGAGAGGCACCCCGCGCACGCCGGGCCGCGGCGCTCTTCCGGCACCCGGCCGGCCGGGGCACGGCGGCTACGGCAGGGCCGTCAGACCTGGTGCGAAGGTGATCAGCAGGGGGACGAGGGGGACCAGCGCCGCCGCGGCCGTGGTCAGGGCGCGGTGGCGGCGGCCGAGGCGGGGCGGGGGTGCCAGGAGGCGGTCGACGCGTTCGCCGAGGAGGCGGTGGCTGGAGGCGCAGGAGAGGACGCCCCGGTGCTGGTTGAGCTCGATCAGCGCCAGCGCCGTGGTCAGGTGGCCGCAGCGGCGGGAGGCCGTGTCGTCTGCGGACAGTTCGACCAGGCGGTGGGTCTGGTCGCAGAAGTGCGCGAACAGCGGGACGCGGGGGAAACCGGTGGCCAGTGCGGTGGACAGGTGCAGCAGCCAGTCGTGGCGGGCTCGGGCGTGGCCCCGCTCGTGGGTGAGGACGGCGTCGAGCTGGTGGTCGGTGAGGCGTTGCAGGGCGCCGGTGGTGACGATGAGCTGGGGCGGGCTGCCCGGCATCCACCAGGCGTCGGGGTAGTCGTCCTCCAGCACCAGCAGGGGACCGCGGGCCTCGGGGAGTCCGGCGGGCAGCTCGGGGGCGCGTTCCCGCAGATGGGCCCGGGACCGGGCGCGCCGGCGGCGGGCCTCGACCAGTTCCCGCCCGAGCATGGCCGTCGTCCAGGCCGCCCCGGACGCCAGCAGCACGGTGAGGACGATGGTCCAGGGCGAGGCGGCGGACAGGTCGTACGCCGCGGTGACCGCGGGCGGGGCCGGGGCGAAGAGCTGGGCGCGGACGGTGCCGAAGACGGCGGCGGCACCCAGGGCGAGCGCCGTGACGCAGCACAGCAGGACGGTGGCGACCAGGCACTGCCACACCCACAGGGCGACCACCGGTTCCCGTTCCGGCCACTTCGCCCGGGTCAGCGCCCGGGGGACGGGCACGGCGGCCGTCACGGCGACAACGCTCAGAAGGAGCAGGCAGACGGTCATGCCACGGGCTCCGGATCCTGTCGGAAGAGGGCGGCTTCGGGTCGTGCTGGGGGCGTGCGGGAAGTACGAGGGGAGTGCGGCGCGAACGCGCGCACCGCCCGACGCCAAGTATGACGGCGAAGGGCGGTGCGAGTCAGGGGCCGGCGGAGATCGGCAAGGGCCGGGCGGGTCAGACCGTGGGGACCACCCGTCCCGTGACCTCGCCGAGGCCCACGCGGACGCCGTCCGGGCCCGGCGCCCAGGCCGACAGCGTCACCACGTCACCGTCCTCCAGGAACGTCCGCTTGCCGTCGGGGAGTTCGAGGGGGTCGCGGCCGTTCCAGGTCAGTTCGAGGAGCGAGCCGCGTTCCCGCTCGGCGGGACCGCTCACCGTACCGGAGCCGTACAGGTCGCCGGTGCGCAGACGGGCGCCGTTGACGGTCATGTGGGCGAGCTGCTGGGCGGCCGTCCAGTACATGGTGGAGAAGGGGGGTTCGGAGACGACGTGACCGTTGACGGTGACGGTGATCCGCAGGTCGTAGCCGCCGGGTTCCTCGGCCGCGTCGTCCAGGTAGGGCAGCAGCGCGTGGGTGCGTTCCGGCGGCGCGACGCGGGCCTCGTCCAGGGCGTCCAGCGGGGTGATCCAGGCCGACACCGAGGTGGCGAAGGACTTGCCGAGGAACGGGCCGAGGGGGACGTACTCCCAGGCCTGGACGTCGCGGGCGGACCAGTCGTTGAGGAGGCAGAGACCGAAGACGTGGTCGCGGAAGTCGCCGAGCGGCACCGGCCGGCCCGGCTCGGACGGCACGCCGACCACGAAGCCGACCTCGGCCTCGATGTCCAGCCGGACGGACGGCCCGAACACCGGGGCGGCGTCCGCGGGCGCCTTGCGCTGGCCCGAGGGGCGGACGACGTCGGTGCCGGACACCACGACCGTGCCGGCGCGGCCGTGGTAGCCGATCGGCAGGTGCTTCCAGTTGGGGGTCAGGGAGTCGGCGGCGTCGGGGCGGAAGATCCGGCCGACGTTCCGGGCGTGGTTCTCGGAGGCGTAGAAGTCGACGTAGTCCGCGACCTCGAAGGGGAGGTGCAGGGTCACCTCGGACAGCGGGTGGAACAGCGGCTCCACGGTCTCCCGGTGCGCCGGGACGGTCACCCACGCCGTGAGCGCCCGCCGCACGTCCGACCAGGCCGTACGGCCCGCCGCCAGCAGCGGGTTGAGGGTCGGCCGGGCGAGGAGGGAGGCGTACGGCGAGCCCAGGGCGTGCGCCGCCGCACCGGCGTCGAGGACGTGGTCGCCGAGCCGGACGCCCACGGTCCGCTCCGACGAACCGGGGGGCGAGAAGACGCCGTACGGCAGGTTGTGCGGGCCGAAGGGATCACCCTCGGGGACATCGAAGGGGGGCATCGGGTGCTGCCTCGCTTTCGTGTGCAAGTGCTCCACGTGTCCGTGGCCGTGCCACACGTTACGGGTGACACGGCGGTCTTGGGCAGAGCCGATGTGGTGGCGCCCCCCGCTTCCTCTTGCGTACCGGAAGTTATCCACAGAACGGGAGGCAATCTTGACGGAGCGGTGCGAACGGGGCGACTCTGGGCAGGTGCCGGAAGGCCTCGGGGAGGGGGCGTTTCCGAAGGCACACTGGGGGGCGGATGGCCATTGGGGAGGCCGGACCGCGCTCGGCGCGCCGGGGATCGCAGTCGAAACGGCTGGAAGAGACCATGCGCGGCCGGCTCGGCCGGGAATGCGTGTACGTGCCGTCGTGCAGATTCGGGCTGTTCGTGGCGTTGCGCCACTGGTGCCCGCCGGGCGGCAGGGTGCTGATGTCGCCGGTCAACGACGACGTCATCTTCTTCGTGGTGCTGGCGGCGGGACTGCGCCCGGTGCAGGCGCCGTTGAACCCGTTCGACGGGACCATCGACGTCGACGCCGTGCCCGAGGAGACATGGGGCTCGCTGTCCGCCGTACTGACCACGAACCTGTACGGCAACCCGGACCCGGCGCCGGAACTGCGGGCGCGCTGCGACGCGTTGGGCATCCCGCTGCTGGAGGACGGGGCGCACGCGATCGGCAGCGAGGTCGGCGGGCGGCCGGTCGGGGCCTGGGGGGAAGCCTCCGTTTTCAGCCTTTCCAAACACGCCGGCGCCCAGGCCGGCGGCATGCTCTCGCTCGCCGACCCGAGTCTGGCCGACGCGATGCGGGCCGACTGCGACGAGCTGCTCACCCCGCCCAGGGCGACGTCCGAACTCGCTTACTTCTTACGGCCGTACGCCGAGGCCGCCGTACGGGGGCTGGGGCTGCGGCGGGCCGCCTGGGCGGCGCTGGGACTGCTGGGGCTGACGGAGCGCGACGGAATCAGGATGCCGCTGCGTCCGGAGGCACTGGCCGCGGCCGCCGGCGCGGCCCCGGACCTGACCGCGCACGATCCCTGGGTCCGCGTCGACATGCACACCTACCGCCTGCGGTCGGGACCGCTGCGGCTGCGGCGGATCCGGCACCGGCTCGGACGGCTGGACGAGGTGCTCCGGGCCTGCCGGGACGGCACCGAACTGCTGCTGTCGACCCAGTGGGCCCGGCCGGGGGAGAGGGGCCGGGTACAGCCGCTGTTCCGGGTGCCGCTGCTGGTGGCGGACCGGGACGCGGCGATCGCGGCACTGGCCCGGCGCGGGATCGTCGTCGGCTATCTCTACGACCCGCCCCTCGACGACTACGCGGGGAAGGACTTCACGGACCCGTCACCCGCGCCGGAGGCGGCCCGCTGGTTCGCGCGGCACGCGCTGCCGGTGGACCCGTTGCGGGCGAGGGAGGCCGTCGACGTGCTGGAACGGTCCGGTGTCCGGCCGGCCGAACCACCGGAGGACCTGACACGGCGGGGGACACCGGCCGACGCGCCGGGGACACCGGTCCGCGAGCAGGGAGCGCCGGTCCGCGAGCCGGGAGCACCGGCCCACGAGGCTGGGGCCGGACCGTGACCGACACCCAGGTGCACGAGCCCGCCGCGGCGCGCGCCGACGGCGGGGACCGGCCCGCCGGGAGCCCGTCCGGCTCCGACTCCCTGTTCAAGAACGCCTACTTCCTGATGCTCAGCACGGGCGTGTCCGCCGTCCTCGGCCTGGGCTTCTGGCTCGTGGCCGCCCGCTACTACTCCGAGGACGCCGTCGGCCAGGGCTCCGCCGCGATCGCCGCGATGCGGCTGCTCGCCAGCATCACCGCGACCACGATGATCGGCGCCGTGGTCCGCTTCGTACCGCGGGCCGGCCGCGAGACCGGACGCCTGGTGTGGGGCGTGTACCTGGCGAGTTCGGTGGTCGTCACCCTGGCCGCGGGCGTCTTCCTGCTCACGCTCGACCGGTGGGGCCCCTCCTACGCCCCCCTCGGCACACCGGCGGCCGGGGCGCTGTTCGTCGCGGCGTGCGTGGCGTGGGCGCTGCTCACCCTCCAGGACGGCGTGCTCACGGGGCTGCGCAAGGCCGAGTGGGTGCCGGCCGGGAACGCGGTGTTCTCCGTCGGGAAACTGGTCCTGCTGGCCGTCTTCGCGAGCGCACTGCCGGTGCTGGGCATCTTCGTGTCCTGGGCCGTGGCCATCGCGTTCTCCACCCTGCCGCTCGGCTGGCTGGTCTTCCGTCGGCTCATCCCGCGCCAGGCCGCCGCCGACCACGACGTGGAACCGCCCGGCCTGCGCTCCATGGGCCGCTTCCTGGCCGGCGACTCGCTCGGCGCGCTGTTCAGCCTTGCCATGATCAATCTGCTGCCGGTGATGGTCGCGGTCCGCTTCAGCGCGGCGGAGAACGGCTACTTCTACGTGGCGTACACCGTCGGTGGCACGATGGAGTTCATGGCCATCAACATGGCCTCGTCGCTCACCGCCCACGCCTCGCACGATCCGCGCCGGCTCGCCGACGGCGTGCGCGGAGCGCTGCGCCGGATGACGCTGCTGCTGGTGCCGGTGGTCGCGGTGCTGGTCGTCTTCGCGCCCTGGATCCTCACGCCGTTCGACGCGGACTACGCCGAGCACGGCTCGACCGTGCTGCGGCTGCTCGCGCTCGGCGCGCTGCCCCGCGTGGTCGTGGAGCTGTACATCGGGGTGCTGCGGGTGCAGGGGCGTACCGGTGTGCTCGCCGTGCTCCAGGGCGCGATGTGCGCGCTGGTGCTGGGCAGCGCGGCCGTGCTGTTCACCCCGGCGGGGATCGCGGGGGCCGGATGGGCGGTGCTGATCAGCATGACACTGGTCGCGGCCGTCTCGGTGTTCGGGCTGCGTGCGGCGCTGCGCGAGAAGACCGGCGGGCCTGTGGAGCGGTCCGCCGCCACCCCCGGCTACGGCACGCGCTGGGCCCGGCTCAACGCCACCGCCGGATACGGCACGAACTGGGCGCGCCGGGCGGCGTACGAGCGCGAGGACCCGGAGGGCGGCGAGGGCAGCGAGAACGACGAGGAGACCGTCACGCTGTTCATCGGCCGCCCCGGCTACGAACGGGAGGCCCTCCAGGCGGACACGGTGGCGCTCATCGCGCGTCCGCCGGCCCCGGACGAGCGGGGGGACGACGCCGGCGGCGAGGCGCGGTCGCCTCACGAGGAGACCGGTGTCCGGGAGGAGACGCCGAGGGAGCCGGACCGGGGCGGGGGCCCGGAGGAGGACGGGGGGAACCGCGCGCACCCGGCGGTGTCCTCGGGGGAGAGGCGGGTGCCGGCGGAGGCGAACGGCGCGTTCCGGGCCACCGAGGCGTCCCCCGGCACCCCGCCGCGGGCCGGACATCGGAGTCCCGCTGGGTCATCGAGTTCCGGTGGGCCGTCGGACTTCGTTGAGCTGTCGAACCCCGCTGGGCCGTCGGACTCCGCTGGGTCATCGAGCCGCGCCGGACTGCCGGAGCGCGCCGGGTATGCGGACTCCGCCGGGCCGCAGAAGCCCGCCGGGCCGCCGAACCCCGTCGGGCATCTGGACTCCGCCGGGCCGTCGGTGCCCGGCACATGCCCCGACCCCGACCCCGCCCCCGACCGCCGGATCGTGGGAACCCTCTGGGCCCTGCTCGTGCTCGCGACCCTCGTCTTCTGGTTCTCGATACGCCGGCTCCCCCGGTCCGGCGGCGCGGGCGAGCCCACGGGGCGTCAGATACTGGAGGGTCTCCCGCTGCCCGCGTCGGCCGCGGGAGGAGTGCTGCTCCTCGTCTTCGTCGCCTCGGTGACCCTGCTCGGACGGCCGGTCCCCTGGCTCTCCGGTCTCGCGCTGACCTCCGCCCTGCTCGCCCTGCACACCGCGCCCGTCGCCCTCGGGTGGCGGCCCGAACCGGTGGACGGGGCGCTGTACGCCGACGCGGCCCGCTTGCTCGCGGAGGCGGTGGGGCTCGACGGACCCGCTGCCGTGCTGCGGTGGGCCCCCTCGGTGTTCCAGCTGCTGTGCCTCGTACCGCTGTGGCTGCTGCTCGCCCGCGTGGGCGGGCGGCCGGCGTGGCCGGTCCGCTGGGGCGTGCTGTATCTCGCCGGGGTGGCCGGCTGGGTGTTCCGGGAGGCACTCGCACCGGTCGCGCCGCCCCTGCTGGTCACGCTCCTGGGACTGCTGCTGCTCAGCCACGCGGTGCCGGCGGTACGGCTCGCGCTCCGCGGCGGACAGGACGGCCCGTCCGGCCACTGAGCGGCCGGACGGGCCGGGCACCGGCCACCGCTCAACGGGGCGGCACGGGCTGCTGGAAGTACTCGTCCCGCCCCGCTTCCCGGTAGCCCTCCAGCCCCGGACCGGCGTTGACGGTCAGATCGCACTCGGGCCTCTCCGAGGTCGGCCGGTTCCAGTGCACCAGGGCCTTCACCTCGGGAAGCTTCTTCACGGCGCCGGGGATCCCGGCGTACCAGTCGCGCTGGCGTCCCGGGTCGTCGGCGTCGGGCGCGGTGGCGAACTCCGCCAGCATCACCGGTCTGTCGTCGGTGATGTTCGCGCGCAGCCACTCATAACTGGGCCGCTGGCTGCGCAGGAAGTCCTTCCAGTCGGTGGTGTCGTGGCAGCCGTAGTAGTTGTACTGGTCCATCGCGATCCAGTCGACGTACTCGTCCCCGGGGTAGAGGGCCTTCATCTCCTCGGCGCTGCCGAGGTAGCCGGAGACGGTCCACACCCACACGACGTTGTCGGCGCCCAGCTCACGGAACCGGTCGTGGAGATGGCGGTACGCCGCGACGAACTCCTCCGGGGTGCCCGCGCCCTCCTTGATGCGGGCGTCGGTCTCCTGGTCGAAGGAGAAGAAGACGCGTTTGCCGTAGGCCTTGAGGCGCCGGATCTGCGGGTCGATGATCTCCTCGTCGTACTTCCCCGAGGCGATGTTCCTCCAGCCGAGCTGGGTCTCCGTCCAGTTCTCGTGGTGCGGCTCGGTCCAGACGGTGGACTCCCAGGCCAGCATGAGCAGCCGGTCCCTGCCGAGCTCCTGCTCGTCGGGGGTGAGCAGCTGCCCGTCGAGCTCGGTGCCCGACATGTCGTGGTAGTTGTAGACGAGGTCGAGCCTGCGGCCGATCCGCTCCTCGAAACCGAGCACGGCGTCCTTGAGGGAGCCGTTCGCCGCGTACGGCACATACGCCCCCCACCAGGCGCCGCAGGGCGGAACCAGCGTGTCGGTGGGGGCGCAGGGGCCGGTGGGCAGCTCGCCGGAGGCCGCGTTGCCGGGCAGGCCCCGGGCGGAGGGGTCCACGTCGTCGGGACGGCCGGCCCAGCACCCGAGCCCGGTCAGCAGCGCGGCGACCGTCAGCAGGACGACCGCCGTGTGACCGCGCCTCGCGCGCACCGCCTCCTTCAGCCCGCGCCACCTGGACCGCTTGCGCGGCTCGCGCGGCCGGTGCGGCCCCGTCATGTGTCACCGCCGTCCGCGGGCCTGCGCCTGACACGCTCCACCGCGCCGCGCCGGGCGGCGGGCAGCGGCAGTCCCGGCAGGGCCGCGACGACCGTGGTGAAGACGGCGAGCGAGACGAGGAAGGCGGTCGCCGAGAACCCCTCCACCAGGAACAGCGAGGTGGCGGTGAGCACACCGAGCGACAGGCTGATCGGCGCGGCGAGCGCGACGGCCTCCAGCCTGGCGCCGGTGGCCAGGGCGCCCGGCTGCGGATACAGCGCCGCCCAGCCCGGACCGAACAGGGTGAACACCAGCACCGGGATCCAGCGCAGCGGTGAGGGGCCGGGGACGGCGGTGGCGGCCAGTGCGAGCCAGCCCGAGGCGCCTATGAGAACTCTGACGTGCGTCCCGGTCACCCGCGGGCTTCTGAGGCCGCGGGCCGCACCGGTTCCGGAGGGGCCCGTGGAGTCGGTGGAGTGCGCGGAGTCGATGCTGGTCATGGGGTGGCCTTCGACGTCACTTCGATCACCTTGTGGTCGTTCCTCGGGCGGCCGGGCGGTACTCCAGCACGACCCCGTACGCATGGCTTTCGACGGTCTGGAAGAGAGGTGAGGCGGAGAGTTTCGTGCGCAGCGTCTCGAAGCCGCCGGCCGGCAGCAGGCCCTCGCCGGCGGTGTAGACGTCCTGGGTGCGGGTGAGGATGACGTACGTCCGGGTGCCCGGCGGGATTCCGTCGGCGAGGTAGCGGGCCGGGTCCTTCAGCATCCGCTCGTTCTCGGGCAGCTCCTGCTCGGCGAAGAACCAGTGCTCCAGGCGGTCGTACCGGTGCAGCGCCTGCGGGAAGGAACCGCTGGTGGAGAGGATCAGCGAGCCGTCGGGGGCGTTGTCGAGGGTGCGGGTGACCAGCGCGGTCTCCTCGGGCGGTGTGTAGTACATCTTCTCCTTGCCGTAGTACGACGGCAGGAAGCCGGCCAGGAGCACCAGCAGAACGGCCGGCAGGGCGACGGCCGCGGCTGTGCGCCGCAGCGCCCGCGCCCGGCCGCGGCGGATGGTCGCGGCGGCGGGCACGAGGGCGGCGGCGGCGAAGAACGCCGCGCCCGGCAGGCCGAACAGATAGACGCGGAACAGCATCTCGCCGCCGTAGTCGTTGACGGCGAAGAGCGGGACCGGGGCGGCGGAGACCAGCAGCAGCGGCAGCGCGCTGCGGACCAGCCGGCGCCGCAGCACGAGGGCGGCCCCGGCGAGCGCGGCGACCGCGAGCACCATCAGCACGTTGGCGGTCCCGGCGAGTTCGGGTCCGGGCCCGGTCAGCTCACCCGCGTACCCCGCACGGGAGTTCTGTGTCAGTTCGCCGATCGACTCCTTGAGGGTGGACAGCGTCTCGACGAACAGCGGCCGCCCCATGGTCAGGTTCCAGGCGAGCATCAGCAGCGCGGCGACGGCCAGCAGCCCGTAGTTGCGGTAGCGGCGGGTGAGACTGAGCGCGAACAGGCAGACGCAGAGCATCACCGGGGTGAGCTGGTGCGTGGCGTTGACCGCGGCGATCAGCGGGGCGAGGATCACCACGCAGACCGCGCGCTGCCGGTTTCCCGTGGGCGGCGGCACGGGGGCGGCGGCCGGGTCGAGGAAGGTGCGGTCGCGCAGCCGCCCGGCGGAGCCGGGGCGCACGAAGTGCCGCAGCACCACCGCGATGACCGCCAGGTGCAGCAGGTACGCGAGCCCTTGCGGGGCGAAGTAGTCCTGGCCCACCCAGTTGGCGAGCTGGAAGATCCACACGGCGGTCCACACCAGCCGCCAGTCCTGGCAGAAGGTGCGGTAGATCAGGACGAGCACCGGCATCGTCAGCAGGCCGAGGACGATCGGCGCCCAGTTGGCGTACGCGGCGGCGCTCTCCACGCCGAAGGCGCGCACCAGCCCGGCGTCGAGCGTGAAGAAGCCCGGCCACTGGTCGTACGCGGACATGTTGCCCGACAGGGCCGCGCCGGGCCGCAGTTCGCCGTTGGCGAGCAGCGTGTCGACGACGGCGTCGTGCTTGGAGGCCCACGGGTAGCGCACGGCGTCGTACAGCATCGCCGGTGGCGCCTTGAGCGCGAACAGCAGCGCGGCGCAGTGCGCGGCCGGCCACCAGGGCGCGGTGCCCGCGCGCCGCAGGCTGAGGACGAAGCCGGCGGTGAGGACCAGCAGCGACAGGTGGTAGGTGACCGGGAGGCGGTCCAGCAGGCCGTAGTCGCCCATCTCCCGGAAGCCGATGCGGGGCAGCGCGTAGAACCACAGTCCGGCGGCGAGCAGCAGCGTCAGCAGCCCGGCGTCGGGCGGGCCGCTCGGGACCGGCCAGGGCCTGCGGCCGCCGCCGGAGTTCCCTCCCGGCTCCGTCGGGCCGGTGGCCGGCTCGGGGCTGGGCAGCGCGCTGCTCTCAGTGGTCGGTGCGGGCACATGTTGTTGCACGCCGAGACTCCCCTCCCCCGCGACGAGTATAGGAATTACCGCTGCTTTTCACACCAAAAACGTCGGACTCGTCTGTGCGGCGGAAGCGGCCCGGTGCCTTCCGCGCGGCCCGTCCCGTGGTCACGGCCGTCCGTCCCCCTCAGCCGGCGAACACGGGCCGGCCGTGCAGGACGGTGCGGGCCCGGCGGTACCACCGCCAGCCGATGGTCTTCGGGCCGTCCCGGTACGGGGCGATCCGCGCGCCGTCGCCCGCCAGCCAGGCCTCGACGTCGGCAACGGTGTGGCCGCGCCGGACGATCAGCCGGGCGATGCGGTAGCGCTCGTCCCGCTCCGAGCTGAGCGCGTGCCGCACGGCGGTCGCCGTCCGGTAGCCGGCGCGGGCGGTCATGGCGCGCACCCGGGGGCTGTTGTAGCCGTGCGGATAGGCGAGGTGGGGGACGGGGTGGCCGAGGGTGTCCTCCAGCGCGGCCTTGGAGTCCAGCAGTTCGGCGCGCAGTTGCCGGGTGGTCAGGGTGTCGAGCTGGGCGTGGGTGACCGTGTGGCTGCCGATCTCCATGCCGGAACGTTCCAGCTCCACCGCCCGGTCCAGGGTCATCATCGGGGCGGGCGGCAGCAGGCTGTGGCCGCCCGGGGTGATGGCGCCGGTGGTGAGGTACGCGGTCGCGGGCAGCGCGCGCCCGGCCAGGGCGTCGGCGGTGGGTCCCGGCAGGTCGGCGAAGCCGTCGTCGAAGGTGAGGAGCACCGGCCGGGGCGGCAGGGGGGCCCGCCCGGCGAGGTGCTCGGCGAGGGTGCTGATGGTGACGGGTGTGCGGCCGCTGTCCACGACGGCGTCGAGGTGGGCCGCGAACTCCTTGGGCGTGACGGTGAACTCGGCGATCCAGTCCGGCGGGTCGTCCATCACGGCGTGGTAGAGGAAGACGGGTACGGCCGCGGTCATCCTCTCCCCCTCCCCGGTGCCCGTCGCGCCCGCAGGTATCCGAGCGGCCCGTACAGCATTCCCCTGCGCTGCAGCCGCGACAGCCGGCGTGGCCAGGGGTGGGTGCGGGTGTCGTGCGCCCCCGGCGCACCACCGCCGTCCGTGTCGCGCGCCTCGGTCAGCGCGCGGGCGTGCGCGAGGCCGCGCGGCAGCCGGGCGAGGAACGCGGGCAGCAGCGCGGGCCGGTTGACCAGGAGCGCGGTGAGGTAGGCGGTGAGGCCGGCGCCGTAGCCGTACGCCTGGGTCTCCAGGTCGGCCCAGGTCTCCCGGTGGTGGTGCCACACCAGCGCGTACGGCGTGTAGTGCAGCCGGTGTCCCTGGGCGAGGACGCGGACGAACCCGTACAGGTCGTCGCCGCCCCGTGCGGGCGTTCCGGCGCCGGTGGCCGGGTCGAAGCCGCCGACGGACCGCAGCACCTCCGTACGGAAGGCCATGTTCGCCCCCGAGCCGAAGCGGCCCGCGGTGAAGGGGAACAGCGGCTCGTCGCGGGGCGGGTCGCCGGGGTCGTACGTCGTCGGTGTGAAGCCCTTCGCGAAGCCGCCGTGGCTCTCCAGCAGGACCTGGGCCGGGGTGCGCAGCCGGGAGGGCAGGATCAGGCCGGTGGCGCAGCCGAGCCGCGGGTCGGCGGCGAACGGGGCGGTCAGTTCGGTGAGCCAGCGGGGATCGGCGACCACGTCGTCGTCGGTGAACGCGATCACCTCGCCCCGTACCGCCGCCAGCCCCCTGTTGTGCGCGACGGCGAGTCCGGGCACCGGCTCGCACACGTACCGCACCCGCTCGCCGTACTTGCGTTCCACCAGCTCGCGGGTCTCGCCGGTCACGGGCGCGTTGTCGACGACGACGATCTCGAACCGCGGGTGCTCCTGCGCGAGCAGCGAGTCCAGCGCCCGGGCGAGCTGTCCGGCCCGCTCCCGGGTGGCCACGACGACCGAGGCGTACGGCGGCTCCCCGCCGCCTGTCGCCTTCCCGCCGTCCGTCGCCTTCCCGCCGTCCGTCGCCTTCCCGCCGTCCGTCGCCTTTACGGCCCCTCCCGCCACCGCGGCGGCGGCCTCCGTCAGCACCGTCCGCGGGTCCGTGCCCTCCGGTACCCGGGTCAGCAGCGTCCCCACCGGGCGGCCCGCCCGTCTGACCAGCAGGAACACCTCACCGTGGGTGACCGGCGGGCTGCCCGGGCCGGGTCTCGGCGCGGCCTCGTCGCCGTCCAGGTCGATCTCGGCGACCTGCACCGCGCCGATGGCCAGGAACCGCCGTATCTCCTCCTGCGTACGCGCTCTCCGGGACACCTGTCCTCCCCCTCCTCCTCACGACTCACGACTCACGGCCGGCGCAGCCGTGCCGCGCCCTTCAGGGTCCGTGCCGCCAGCGCCGCCAGGCGCGGACGGGCGCGGACGAAGCCGTGCACGCGGCGCGCGGGCTCGCGGCCCAGCCGGTACAGCGCGGCGCCCACGCCCGGGCGGGTCACCGCCCCCTCGTAGACGGCGAGTTCGCCGGTCTTCAGCGAGTCCTTGTACTCGGCCGGACCGCGCCCCAGGTCGAGCAGGCCGATGCCCTCGGCCGCCGCCGCCTCGGCCATCCGCAGATGCAGCACCAGACCCGGCGAGTACTTCGCGAACTCCGGGTCGTACGCCGGGAACCAGCAGGCCAGGACGGACGCCGAGCGCAGCCCGAAGTGCGCGGCGACGGGGCGGTCACCGGCGTACAGGACCGACAGGGTGCCCGTGCACTGGGCGGCGCGGGTCTCGGCGAGCCGGCCCACGAGCCGGGCGATCCACTCCCGCGCGAACCGGTCGCGCCGCCCGGTCCTGCGGTACTGCGCCGACTTCCACTCCATCAGCGTGCGCAGCGCGGCCGGGTCGCGCTCGTCGAAGACGAACCGCACGGCTCCGGCCTGGCGGCCCAGCCTGCGCTCCTTGGCCAGCGTGGTCTTCAGGAACTTCGGCGACTGGGCGCGCAGTACCGACTCGTACGTCTCGTAGCCCTTCTCCACGTCGATGACGTAGGTGGCGTGCTCCTCGGCCGCGTACGGCACGAACAGCCCCTGGCCCGCTTCCAGGTTGTCGAAGGCGAAGCTCGACACCGAGCAGCCCCGCAGCAGTTCGTCCGTCTCCAGGGCGATACCGGGACGCAGGACCGCGCCCTGGCAGTCCGACACCCCGAGCCCGATCGCCCGGCCCTGCCCCAGTGCGCCCCGCTCGTACGGCAGGAAACCCACCGGCTGCGCGCCCTCGTACAGCACCGCGACCCGGGCCCGCGGGCGCACCCGGGACACGGCGACGGTGAACTCCGGTTCCATGAACGGGTTGCGCGGTGCGTCCGTCGCGGCGCGCAGTTCCCGCCAGCGCTCCCGCTCCCCCTCGCCGAGCTCCCCGGGCCTCAGCACACGCATGCGTCCACTGCTCACCTGACCCCCCGATCAAGTCCCCCCTGGACCCTTGGAAGGTACCGCCCCGGACCGGGCGGACGGTAGATAGCGGACCATGTTCTTGCCAAACGGGGAAAGAGACCTGAACCGGTCCTTACCCGGCGCCGAGAGAAGGGGAACCGTACCGAAAGCGCATGCAAACGGGCACGGTGAATCGGGCCGTCGGGTTGTCCGTATTCTCTGATCATGGCCGCACCCACCGCGTATTCACTCATCGCCACCGACCTGGACGGGACGCTGCTGCGCGGCGACGACACCGTCTCCGACCGGTCCCTCGCCGCGCTCGCGCGGGCGGAGCGGGCCGGCGCGCGGCACCTGGTGGTGACGGGGCGGCCGGCCCCCAGAGTGCGGTCGCTCCTGGACGACCTCGGCTGCACGGGGCTCGCGGTGTGCGGACAGGGCGCGCAGGTGTACGACGCCGGCGCGCACCGGCTGCTGTGGTCCGTGACACTGGACCGGGAACTGGCGGAGACGGCGCTCGGCAAGATCGAGGCCGAGGTGGGGGAGGTGTACGCCGCGGTCGACCAGGACGGGGTGGACGGGCTGACGCTGATCGAGCCCGGCTATCTGATGCCGCACCCGACCCTGCCCGCGGTACGGGTCGGGCGGCGGGCCGAGCTGTGGGACCGGCCGATCAGCAAGGTGCTGCTGCGCCACCCGGACCTGTCCGACGACGCGCTGGCGGCGGCGGCCCGGTCGGTGGTCGGGTCACTGGCCACGGTCACCATGTCGGGGCCGGGCACCGTGGAGCTCCAGCCGTGCGGGGTGACCAAGGCCACGGGGCTGGCGCTGGCCGCGGAGCACCTGGGGCTGAGCCCGGCGCGCACGATCGCCTTCGGCGACATGCCGAACGACATCCCCATGTTCGGCTGGGCGGCCCACGGCGTCGCCATGGCCGGCGCGCATCCCGAACTGAAGGCGGTGGCGGACGAGGTCACCACGTCGAACGAGGACGACGGCGTGGCCGTCGTCCTCGAGCGACTGTTCGGCGGGGCGGTGACGCTCGCCCGTCAGCGGGTGGCTCAGTACGCGCCGAAGACGTTGTCGATGGAGCCGTAGCGGTCGGCCGCGTAGTTGCAGGACGCCGTGATGTTCGCGACCGGGTCGTACGGGTCGAAGGCGGTGCCGGGCACGTGGTAGGCCTCGAAGGTCGGGTCGATGATCTGCAGCAGGCCCTTCGACGGGGTGCCCTTGGCGGCGTTGGAGTCCCAGTTGTTGATGGCGTACGGGTTGCCGGAGGACTCGCGCATGATGTTGCGGTGGATGGCGTCGTAGCTGCCCGGGATGCCGTTCTGCGCCATGATGTCCAGCGACTCGCGGATCCAGCCGTCGAGGTTGTCCGGGTACGCCGTCGCGGGGGCGGCAGCGGTCGTCGTCGTCGGCTCGGTGGTGGCCGCGGAGGCGCCGGTGGCGCCGATCAGCGGCAGGGCGACCACGGCGACGCCGGTGCCGGCGACGGCGAGGGAGCGGGCGAGGCGGCGGCGGTGCTGACCGAAAGCAGGCATGTCTGGGTTCCTCTCCTACGCCTGCGAGGTGAGCTGTCGGGTTCGGGCGGGAGAGTGCCCGGCCGTGCCCCTGCGGGCATGGCTTCACCCCTAGCCGTCCCGGCGCGATGTCCGGTGCGGCGACTTACCTGGGTCCCCCACTCCTGCCGTCGTGAGTTCGTCGTCGGATGTGATGCGGGCGGCGGCAGGATTAGGCGTCCACCCGGCAGGCCCGGAACGTATGCGAGAGCACATGTCGGGAACAAGTGCGGGCATCACAGAAGGTGCCGTTTGATCTTGTGATGGGGCTTTTGGGGTGCTTGATCCTTTGCTGTAGCCAAGGGTCAACTCGGCGGCGGGGGAAGGGGGAAGGGGAGTGGCGGCGGGTGGCGGGGGTACCGGGTCGCGCGTGACTCACTTCACTGGGGAACACCCGTGAGCGCATTTTTCGCCAAGGGGAATTAGCTCGGTATTTGCGGCAAATCGGACGTCGGGGCGGGCAGGATGGTCCACGTGGTGAGGCGGGGCCCGGAAGCCGGGCCGAGGAGTGGATCGGTACGTCCGGGAAAACGGAAAATGTCCGTTGTTATCAACCGATCAAAAGCACTCTGCTCCCGGTCCCGTACCGTCCTGCCCGTAACCCCGGGCGCTGGCGGTGATCGAAACGTGACCGGATACGCTGACTTGAGTGATGGCAGCGACCTATCGACATTCCGTGTAACCGCCAGTGGACACCAGCAGACAGGAGACCCCTCGTGACCGTCGTCGGGCCGTTCGGGCTGAGCGTGCGGGACCAGGCTCTGGAAGCCGATGTCCAGGCCGGGATGACGGCTGTCGAGGAAGGGCTGCTCGAGGCCACCAAGAGTGAGGTCCCCTTCATCACGGGAGCCGCCCAGCACCTGGTGCGGGCCGGCGGCAAGCGGTTCCGCCCGCTGCTCGTGATGCTCGCCGCCCAGTTCGGCGACCCCTACGCGCCCGGTGTCGTGCCCTCGGCCGTGGTGGTGGAGCTCACCCATCTGGCCACGCTGTACCACGACGACGTGATGGACGAGGCCGATGTGCGGCGCGGCGTCGCCAGCGCGAACGCCCGCTGGGGCAACTCCGTCGCGGTCCTCACCGGCGACTTCCTCTTCGCACGGGCCTCGCACATCCTGGCCGACCTCGGCCCGGAGGCCGTACGGGTGCAGGCCGAGGCGTTCGAGCGGCTGGTCACCGGGCAGATCCTGGAGACCGCGGGACCGCAGGACGGACGCGACCCGGTCGACCACTACCTCGACGTGCTCGGCGGCAAGACCGGCTCGCTGGTCGCCGTCGCCTGCCGGTTCGGCGCGATGATGTCGGGCGCCGACGAGACGGTCGTGGACGTGCTGACCCAGTACGGCGAGCGGCTCGGCGTCGCCTTCCAGCTCGCCGACGACGTCCTGGACATCGCCTCCGACTCCCACGAGTCCGGCAAGACCCCCGGCACCGACCTGCGCGAGGGCATCGCCACCCTGCCCGTGCTGCGGCTGCGCGAACGGGCGGCCCGGCTGGGTCTCGCCGACGACATCGCCCTGTGCGAGCTGCTCGACTCCGACCTCACCGACGACGCCCGGCACGCCGAGGCGCTGCGGCTGCTGCGCGCCCACCCCGCGCTGGAGCAGGCCCGCCGGGACACCGTGCGCTACGCCGAGGAGGCGCGCACGGCACTCGCCCCGCTGCGGGAGTGCGAGGCGAGGACGGCACTCGTGGAGCTGTGCGACGCGGTGGTGCACCGCGCGGGCTGAGCCGGCCCGAACTCTCCCCCGACCCCTACGGGGAGGGGGAGGGAACCGCCCTCCGTGTCATACCCCAGCAGTACGCGGAGTTGCGTCCGGGGGCTGACGAATCCCCCTGCCGGATTTGGTCAGATGGACCACGACGGACAACACCACTCCTCACCGATTCGGGTGAGAATGGCGGCTCAGGGTGAAACTGGTGCGAGGTCACGAGACGAAAAGCCGCCGCCGACCACGGAGGTAGGGCACACATGGCACCGTACGAATCCGACGACATGACGACCGCGCGGGAGGCCGACGAGCCGCGCGCGGGGCGGCGCAGGGCCGCGCGGTACGTCGTCCCGGTCACGGTGATGGGAGTGGCGGCCGCGACCATCGGGCTCGTCCCCGCGATCGCCAGCTCCGGCGACCCCGACCTGCCGGAGATCACCGCCGCGCAGCTCATAGAGAAGATCGCGAAATCGGACGTCGAGCGGCTGTCCGGCACCGTGAAGATCACCACGGATCTCGGTCTGCCGGACCTCGGCGGCCTGGAGAGCGGCCTCATGTCCGGCGCCACGGGGCAGGGCGGGGACGGCGGCTCCTCGGCCGACCCGTCCGCCAAGCTCGCCGAACTGGCCTCCGGCACGCACACCCTGCGGATCGCGGCCGACGGCCCGGACCGGCAGAAGGTGTCGCTCCTGGAGAACGCCGCCGAGTACAGCCTGATCCACAACGGCAAGGACGTCTGGGGCTACGACAGCGGCTCCAACGAGGTCTACCACGGCACCGTCGACGCCTCCGGCGAGGACCGGGAGCGGCAGACCCCGGCCACCCCGAAGGACTTCGCCGAGGAGGCGCTGAAGTCGGTCGACGACACCACGTCCGTGACCGTCGACGGCACCGCCCAGGTGGCCGGCCGGGACGCGTACAAGCTGGTCGTCAAGCCCCGGCAGTCCGGCTCCACGGTCGGCGCGATCAGCATCGCCGTCGACCACGAGACCGGTATGCCGCTGAAGTTCACGCTCACCCCGTCCAGCGGCGGCGCGGCCGTCGTGGACGTCGGCTTCACCCAGGTGAGCTTCGGCAAGCCGGCCGCCTCGACGTTCGACTTCACCCCGCCCAAGGGCGCCAAGGTGACCGAGGACGGCGAACTCGACCAGGGCCGGGAGCACTCAGGGAAGCACTCCGGGAAGCCGGAGAACGCCCCGAAGTCCGAGGAGGACCTGGCCAAGGGCCTCGACGGGCTGAAGACGCTCGGTGAGGGCTGGAACTCCGTCGCCGTCTTCGGCACCGGCGACCAGGGCGTCCTGCCCACCGGCGGGGAGACCGGCGGTGACCTCGACGGCTTCATCGGTTCCCTCGGCGACCAGGTCAAGGGCGACTTCGGCACCGGCACGGTGTTCAGCACCCGCCTGGTGAACGCCCTGATCACCGAGGACGGCAAGGTCTACGTGGGCATGGTCACCAAGGACGCGCTCGTGAAGGCCGCCGACGCGGGGAAGTAAGACCCGGAGCCTGACGACGTGACAGGGATCGAGGGAGCCGATGGGTGAGGCGTCCGCCGGCGAGCATGTGGGTGAGGGAGTCATCACCACCCGCGCGCTCACCAAGCGCTACCGCGGCGGACAGCTCGCCGTCGACGGTCTGCACCTGACCGTCCCGGCGGGCAGCGTCTTCGGCTTCCTCGGCCCCAACGGCTCCGGCAAGACCACCACCATCCGCATGCTGATGGGCCTGATCGGGCCGACCTCCGGCACGGCGCACGTCCTGGGGCGCCCCATGCCGCGCTCCGCGCGCGCCGTGCTGCCCCACGTCGGCGCCCTCATCGAGGGCCCGGCCCTGTACGGCTTCCTCTCCGGCCGCGACAACCTGCTGCGCTACGACGCGGCCGACCCGACCGCCGACCCGCGCACCCGGCGCGCCCGCGTCGCCGCCGCCCTGGACCGGGTGGGCCTCACGGCAGCCGCCGGGAAGAAGGCGAAGGCGTACTCCCTCGGCATGAGGCAGCGCCTCGGCCTCGCGGCCGCGCTGCTCCAGCCGCGCCGGCTGCTCGTCCTGGACGAGCCCACCAACGGCCTCGACCCGCAGGGCATGCGGGAGATCCGCACGCTGGTGCGCGAACTGGCCTCGGACGGCACCACCGTCTTCCTCTCCTCCCACCTCCTCGACGAGATCGAGCAGGTGTGCACCCACGCCGCCGTGATGGCGCGGGGCCGGCTGATCACCCAGGGCCCGGTCGCCGACCTGGCCGCGGGCGCCCGGGGCCGGCTGGCGGTGACCACCCCCGACCCGGCGGACGCCGCCCGGGTGCTCAAGGAGCAGGGGGTCGCCGATGTCGCCGTGGACGGGGAGCGGGTGACCGGCGAGGTGCCCGGACGCGACCTCGCCGAGGTGAACGCGGCACTGGTGACGGCGGGCGTCCGGGTGCGCGGCTTCGGGGTGGAACGGGCCTCGCTGGAGGACGCGTTCGTGGCGCTGACCGGGGAGGGCTTCGATGTCGCGGGCTGAAGCGGTGCGCGAGGTGAGCCCGCTGTGGACGCTGGGCCTGTTCCGCAGCGAGCTGCTCACCACCTTCCGGCGCTGGCGCACCCTCGCCCTGCTCGGGGTGCTGGCCGCGGTGCCGGTCCTGGTCGGCATCGCCGTACGGATCGAGACCGGTGACGGCTCGTCGGCCGGTGGCGGGGGCGGCGGGGGAGGGCCGGCGTTCATCTCGCAGATCACCAACAACGGCCTGTTCCTGGTCTTCACCGCGCTCGCCGCCACGCTGCCGTTCTTCCTGCCCATGGCGATCGGGGTCGTCGCGGGCGACGCCGTCGCGGGTGAGGCGAACGCCGGCACCCTGCGCTATCTGCTGGTCGCGCCGGCCGGCCGTACCCGCCTGCTGCTCACCAAGTACGCGACGGTCATGACGTTCTGTCTGGCCGCCACCCTCGTGGTCGCCGTGTCGGCGCTGATCACCGGTGCGCTGCTGTTCCCGCTGGGCGAGCTCACGACCATCTCGGGCACCCGGATCAGCTTCTCCGAGGGGCTGGCCAGAGCGCTGCTGATCGCCCTGGTCGTCGCCGTGTCACTGATCGGGGTGGCGGCGCTCGGCCTGTTCGTCTCGACGCTGACCAACAGTGGCATCGCGGCGATGGCGACCACCGTCGGGCTGCTGATCACGGTCCAGATCGTCGACCAGATCCCGCAGTTGCACGCCCTGCATCCCTACCTCTTCTCCCACTACTGGCTGTCCTTCGCCGACCTGATGCGCGAACCGGTCTACTGGGACGACCTGACGAAGAACCTCGGCCTCCAAGCCCTCTACGCGGCCGTGTTCGGCTCGGCGGCATGGGCGCGGTTCACGGCGAAGGACATCAGCGCGTAGAAATGCGGTGGCGGAGGCCGGCCGGGGCGTGTGACCGTGCCGTCCATGGGCAACTCACAGGCGTACCCCGTCCTGCGGACCACCGACGCGGCCGAGGCGTACCGGCAGGCCAGGAGGCTGTGCGCGCTGCTGGAACATGTCGAGGACACGGTGTGGCTGTTCGCTGTACTGCCGACGGTCCGCGATGTGCGGCGGATCGCCGCGCGCGCTCCGGGACTGCCCTTCGACCACGCCGCCACCCGGACCCGTCCGGCAACGGGGGATCACGTCTGGTTCGACCTCGACGTGACGGCACTGGAGGATGCGGAGCTGGAGCGACACCTGCCACTGTCCTTCTCCGAGGACGTCGATCGTGAGCGGGTCGAGGACGGGATCCTGGCCGCGCTGGGCGAGGGCATGGTCTCCCTCGAATGGCACGGATGCTGGCCGGACGACCCGGACGCGGACTCGGACGGGTACCCGAAGTACGACGGGGTCCAGGTCTTGTTCCACGGTGATGAGGCCCAGTACGGCGACTGGACGGAGGAGCACACCGTCTTCGTCCATGTGACCAAGTTCGGGGACCTGCCCCGCGCCCGTAAGCTCGCCGCCCACATCGGCAGCGAGGTGCTGGGAGAAGCCCAGCTCGGCTGGTGACGTCAGTCCGTCTCGTACGGGAAGCGGGCGAGCGGTGCCTCCCGCGCGAAGAACGTCTTGGCCCGCGTCAGGGCCTCCGTGTCCTTCAGTACGTCCCCCGGCTTGCTCCCGTTGCCGAGCAGCACCCCGCCGAACCGCATCCCCATGTACGCGGCCGAGTTGTTCAGCGTGCCGACCAGCGGGTCGGCGACCTCCGGCTCCTCGTGCGCGAGCGCGGTGACGCCCCACAGGGTGCGCCCCGCCAGGGTCGCCTTGAAGTCCAGGCCGGGGGTGCGCAGCCAGCCCGACCAGTGGTCCAGGTAGCGCTTGGTCTGGGCGGAGACCGAGTACCAGTACAGCGGTGAGGCGATCACGATGTCGGTCGCGGCGAGGGTGGCGTCCAGGAGGTGGGCCACCGGGCCCTCGGTGGGGCGGACGTGGTCGCTGTCGTGGCGCAGGTCCTCGAAGTCGGGCAGGGGACGGGCGGAGAGGTCGATCCACTGCTGCTCCACGTCCGGGGGCAGTTGTTCGGCGGCCCGGCGGGCCAGCAGTTCGGTGTTGCCGTCGGGGCGGGCGCTGCCCAGGACGAAGAGGAAACGACGCGTCATGACCATCCCCAGATACTCGGCGTGTGTCAATTACAGGCACTTGCATCATATGCGCGTGCATCTATATGTCAAAGGGGTGGCATGCCACAGGGGCGGCGCGGCCCCACGGGCCGCTCAGCCGGTGGTGGTGCCCCCGCGCCGTTCCGCCTCCGTCGCCACCGCGAGCAGCAGATCCTCCCGCCCGTGCGGTGCCACCAGCTGGAGCCCCGCCGGGCAGCCGTCGGCGCCGAACCCGGCCGGGAGGCTCAGCGCGGGGTGCCCGCTGACGTTGAACGCCCAGGTGAGGGCGGTCGAGTAGACCTCGCCGGGGCCGTCGTGACCGTGCGGTGCGGTGGGCGCCGTGGGGGTGAGCAGCAGGCCGGCACGGGCGAACAGGGCGTTCAGGCGCCGGTCGTTCTCCGCCCGGATCCGGTGGGCGCCGGCGGGGTCGGCACCGGGGGTGCGCAGGGCGAGCCAGGCCGGGGCGGGGTCGAGGAGCCGTACCGGCGGCGAGGGGCGTACGAGCCGTACGACCCCGGCGTCGACCAGCCGGCCGGCCGCCGCACGGGCCAGGGCGACGGGTTCCGGGTCGGGGCCGGCGAAGCCGAGGTCGGGGGACCAGCAGGCGTCGACGGGGAAGGCCGCAGGGGCCCCGGCCGTGATGGGGGAGGCCGTAGGGGTCCCGGCCGTGATGGGGGAGGCCGTAGGGGTCCCGGCCGTGATGGGGGAGGCCGCAGGGGCCCCGGGTGCGACGGGCCGCCCCGACATCACCCGCCACCAGGCCGCCGCGTCCGAGGCCGTGCGGGTGAGGACCCCGGGCGCCGCGAGGCCCGTACGGTCGGCCGAGGGGAGACGGCCGTTCGTGACCTTCAGCCCGACGGTCCCGCACCACGCCGCCGGGATCCGCACCGAGCCCGCGCCGTCGCTGCCCGTCGCCAGCGGCACCAGCCCGGCCGCCACCGCCACCGCCGCCCCGGCCGAGGAACCGCCCGGTGTGCGGTCCGCCCGCCACGGATTGACGGTACGGCCGTGCGCCCCGAGCCCCCAGGTCTGCCAGGGCGTTCCCGGACCGGGCACCGACGTGGCGCCCACGGCGACACCACCGGCCGCGAGCAGCGGCTGTGCCGCACGCAGCCCGTGCCGCCCCTTGACCGCGACCGGCACCCCGGCCAGCGGCAGCCGCTCCCCTGCGGCGACCCGTGCGTCCACCCCGTCCGCCCGCCGCAGCGCCTCCTCGTCCCACACCTCCAGGAACGCGCACAGCTCCGGATCGGCCCGCCCGATCCGCTCCAGCGCCTCCGCGACCACGTCCACGGCCCGCCGTCGCCGTCCGCGCACGGCGGACGCGATCGCCTCGGCCGAGGCGGCCGCACGAGGCCCGTACTCCTGGCTGTCCGGCACACCCACCCCCTCGAACGGTCCCTGCCCCCACGGTAGGTGCCCGACGGGGCGGCGAGGACGTGATGGCGGCCGGGCCCGGAGGCCGCGCGGCCTTTCGTTTCAGCGCGTCGCGCCCACCAGGCGGGCCAGCGGCTCCGTCTCACGGGGCGGCCGGCCGGTCAGGTCGCCCAGGCGCCACTCGTTCACCCAGGGCACGCGGTACACGTCGATCACCGACTCGACGAGCCGGATCCGGTGGGCGAGGGGACGCGGCAGCCGCCCCGGCGCGTCCGCCACCAGGACCACGGCGTCCAGGGCGAGCCCGTGCGGCGCCTCACCGCGCCGGACCGTGTCCACCACCGGGAGCACGGCGTCCAGACCGGCGGCGTGGGTCCGGGCGACGAGCAGCACCGACGGCGGGCCGTCGGGGCCGGGCCAGGCGCGTCCGCTGTCATGACCGCCGTAGACCGCGGCGAGCGTGGAGACGCCCGCGCCGCCGTGCAGCCCGACCCAGGAGAAGCGCCGCGCCGCCGCCCGCGCGGGGGCGGGCTCCGGCGGGGCCGCCTCCGGTACCGCCACCGGCCCTCGGATCCAGATCTCCGGTCCCTGCCCCATGCCCTCTCTCCTGCTCGCCGCCTCGGCCTTCATGCTGCCGGACGGACGGGAAACCCGCGCGGGCGGCCGTTGGGACGAGCCTGTGACAACGCGGTGACGTGAGAAACGCGGGCGAGCGGACAGACTCGACGGCAGGTGTACGACCCGAATGAGGGAACGATGTCTCGACTCAGCCGCGAGAAGAAGCGGGAACAGCAGCAGGCCGCACATGCGGCGAACCTTGCGGCAGCGCCGATCGACGTCCATGTCCCCGTCGGCGGGGCGGACACGCGCGGGGCGTCGGTCGGCGGGGTGACGGTGATCGCCGGGCCCGGCGAGGAGATCCAGCAGGCGGTACTGAACCGCCTCCACCGCATCGCCCTCGCCTCCGGTCACGCCGTCCTCGCCACCGTGCACGACGAGCGCATCGGCTGCGTCGTCCCGCTCCGCGTCGACCCGGACGGCTCCAGCCACTTCACGGCACAGCCGGTCCTGACGGCACCGGCGCGGGAGCCCGGTACGGACCGGCCGACGCACCTGCCGCGCCCCGCACCCGGACCGGCGCCGGAGGGGACGCCCGGACCGGATCCCGTACGGGACGCCATCCCCACCTTCAAGCTGCGCCCCGTGCCCGAGCCGGAGGCTCCCCGGGACGCCGTCCCGACGTTCGAGCTGCGGGCCGTACCCGGGGCGGCGGAGGTCACGCCGCCCGGCACGGTCGCGCCCCCGACGGGCGAGTTCGGCCCGCCCCCGTCCATGGGCGCGAGGCCGCACCCCGACCCCGGGGCCGGCCGGCCCCGGGCGCACGGGACCGCACCGTCCCCCGAGCCCGAGCCCGTACCCGTACTGGATCCCGATCCCAAGCCCACCCCGCCCCGCGGCTTCGACGCCGTGGCGGAGGCGGTGCTCGGTGACGAACCCTCCGCCGGGGAGAGCCTGCTCGCCGAACCCATGGCCCGGGTCAACGACGCCGTCCGGACGGGCCGGATCGACACGGCGGCCCGGCTGGCCGAGGAGACCGTCGCGGAGGCCTCGGGCACCCTGGGACCGGAGCACCCGGAGGTGCTGCGGCTGCGCGAACTCGCCGCGTACATCGCCTACCTGGCCGGTGAGCCGCTGCGCGCCTTCCGGATCTCCCTCGACCTGGCCGTGATCTGCCGCCGCGCGGGGGACGCGGAGGCCGCCTACGGCAACGTCCGCAGCGCGGCGACCGCATGGCGCGCGGTGCGCGACCCGCTGCTCGGACTGGATCTCGGGCACGAGCTGATCGCCCTGTGGACCGAGCTCACCGCCGAGGGCGGGCCCGCCGCCGACGAGATCGAGGAACTGGAGTCCGCCCGCGCCCGCATGGGCCGGCTGACCGAACGCGCCCGCGCCCGGCAGTCCTGAGGAGCCTCCGCCCCAGGGGCGAATTAGGGCGCATGGGGGTAAATCAGGGTAAGGCGCCCGCCGCGCCCAGCAGTTTCTCGATGAGCGCGCTGTTGTCCTCCACTACGGACCGGAGGGCGGCGGCCCAGAAGTCGGCCTGCGCGTGCGGATCGGCCGCGTCGATGACGACTTTCCAGTGCACGGGGTGGTTTAACTCGATCGTGTAATGGTCGGCTGGCGGGCTTGCGGCGTCCTGGGCCGTTCGGGCTACGCTGATCGTGCGATCTGGGACGCCGGTTACGGCGCCAGCGTGCGGGGCCCCCGCTCCACCGGAGTGATGGTTCGGGGCCTCCCCGTCGCCTCTGGCCGTAACCATCTGGCCAGGTCGCGCAGGGAACTGGCCTCCCGAGACCGGACCACGTACAGGATGCGTGTCGCCGCCCCGGGGTTGAGTACGCCGGGGACCAGTGCGTCCAAGACCGTTCGGGGCGTGCGGCTGAGGGAACTCACTTCTGCTCAGTCCAAAGGAACGGTGGCCGGTGTCGGTGTCTGCATCATGCGACCAGTTCTAGCGCCTCGCTCTGACAACGCCCGGCGCTACGGCCTGGCCTCCAGCGGATTCGCCTCGGAGGGCATGCTTGCGGTGTCGGCCGCCACGCCCGTCGTGTCGGCTAGCACACTGCTCCGGGGCGCGCTGTCCTTCCCGGCGAGCGCGCGGGCGGCCCGGCGGGCGGTGCGCAGCGCGTCCCAGGTGAGGAGGACGAGCGCCAGCCACACCAGGGCGAAACCGGCCCAGCGCTCGGGCGGCATGGCCTCCTTGAAGTAGAGGACCCCGAGCAGGAACTGGAAGACCGGCGCCAGGTACTGCAGCAGGCCCAGTGTGGACAGCGGCACGCGGATCGCGGCGGCGCCGAAGCAGACCAGGGGGAGTGCGGTGACGATCCCGGTCGCGGCGAGCAGCGCGGCGTGCCCGGCCCCTTCCGTGGTGAACGTGGAATCGCCCCGGGCGCTCAGCCACAGCAGGTAGCCGAGGGCGGGCAGGAACTGGACCGCGGTCTCGGCGGCCAGCGACTCGACGCCGCCGAGGTTGACCTTCTTCTTCACCAGTCCGTACGTGGCGAAGGAGAAGGCGAGACAGAGCGAGATCCACGGCGGCCGGCCGTAACCGACGGTGAGGACGAGCACCGCCGCGGCGCCCACCCCGACCGCCGCCCACTGCGCGGGCCGCAGGCGCTCCTTCAGCAGCAGCACGCCCATCGCGATGGTGACCAGCGGGTTGATGAAGTAGCCGAGGGACGCCTCGACGACGTGCCCGGAGTTCACGGACCAGATGTAGACGCCCCAGTTCACGGTGATGACCGCCGCGGCGACCGTGACCAGCGCCAGCTTGCGCGGCTGTCGCAGCAGCTCGCCGAGCCAGGCCCAGCGGCGTATGAGGAGCAGGGCGGCGGCCACGAAGAACAGCGACCAGACCATCCGGTGGGCCAGGATCTCCACCGCCCCGGCGGGCTTGAGCAGGGGCCAGAACAGCGGGACGAGCCCCCACATCCCGTACGCCGCGAAACCGTTCAGCAGTCCTGTGCGCCGCTCTGCGGCCGGCTTCCCGGTCACGGGCCCCTCCTTCATGTCCGACGCGTGTCCTGATCTCCCGCGACGCCCGCGCACGCGCGCGCGGTGCTCGCCGGACGACGGTAACGCCGGACACCCCCGCGTGTCATGTCCGTACCGGCATACGGTCATGACGCACGGGGGTGGCGGGGGCGGCGGTCTCCGGGTCCGGGGGGCAGCGGCCCTCCGGGTCAGCCCTTGAGCGCGGCGGCGACGGCCTCGGCGAGCGGGGTGGTCGGGCGGCCGGCCAGCCGGGACAGGTCGCCGCTGTCGACGACCAGCTCGCCCTTCTCGATCGAGACGTCCACGCCCGCGAGGACCGCGGCCATCGGCTCGGGCACCCCGGCGCCGGCCAGGATGCCGGTGAGCGCCTCGGGCGTGACCGGGTTATAGGCGATCTCCTTGCCGGTCTGCCGGCTCAGCTCGGCCGCGTACTCGGCGAAACTCCACGCCTCGTCACCGCCCAGCTCGTACGTCGTGTTCTCGTGCCCCTCGCCGGTGAGCACGGCGACGGCGGCGGCCGCGTAGTCGGCCCGCGAGGCGGAGGAGACCCGGCCCGCGCCGGCGGCGGCCACGACGGCGTTGTGCGCGAGCACCGGGGCGAGGTTCTCGGTGTAGTTCTCGTGGTACCAGCCGTTGCGCAGCAGCACGTACGGCACGCCCGAGCCCAGCAGCGCCTCCTCGGTGCCGCGGTGGTCGTCGGCGAGCGCGGCGGTCAGGGAGCCGGGCGCGCTGGTGTAGGCGAGCAGGGCGACACCGGCGGCCTTCGCGGCGTCGATGACGACCCGGTGCTGGCCCACCCGGCCCTTGTCGAACTCGTTGCCCGAGATCAGCAGTACCTTGTCGTCGGCCGTGAACAGGCCGTCGAAGGTCTCGGGGGCGTTGTAGTCGGCGACCGCGATCCGGACGCCGCGCCCGGCGAGGTCCGACGCCTTCTCCGCGCTGCGGACGACGGCGGTGACCTGCTCGGCCGGGACCTTCTCCAGCAGCTGGTCCACGACGTGACGGCCGAGGTGTCCGGTGGCGCCGGTGATGACGATGCTCATGGTGCGGAACTCCTGTGGGGGTGCGTGTGCGGGTATGCCACTCACCTTAGGAGCTGCGCTAACTATGGGAAAGTACCCACTTTGAAGTAAGGTACTGGCATGGCGGTAAGTGATGGTGTCCGGTGGACCGACGGCGAGGAGATGTGCCCGCACCGGCTGGTCCTGGAGCATGTGACCAGCCGCTGGGGCGTACTCGTGCTGATCCAGCTCCTGGAGCGCTCGTACCGCTTCAGCGAACTGCGCCGGGCGATCGGCAGGGTCAGCGAGAAGATGCTCACCCAGACCCTCCAGACCCTGGAGCGCGACGGCCTGGTGCACCGCGACGCCAGACCGGTCATCCCGCCCCGCGTCGACTACTCCCTCACCGGCCTGGGCCGCGAGGCGGCCGAGCAGGTGCGCGACCTGGCGCTGTGGACCGAGAAGCGCATGGCGGATGTCCTCGCCGCCCGGCAGGCGTACGACGAGACCCGGGCGCCGTAGAGAGCGCCCGGGCCTCGTCCCGGCCTTCGGCAGGCGTCAGCCCACGACGGTCCAGGTGTCGCCGCCGGTGAGCAGGGTGGCGAGGTCGCCCTTGCCGTGCTGTTCGACGGCGGTGTCGAGCTGGTCGGCCATGAGGGTGTCGTAGACGGGCCGGTCGACGGAGCGGAAGACGCCGATCGGGGTGTTGTGCAGGGTGTCGGGGTCGGCGAGCCGGGACAGCGCGAACGCGGTGGTCGGGGACGCGGCGTGGGCGTCGTGGACGAGGACGTCGGCCTCGTTGTCCGCCGTCACGGTGACGATCTTCAGGTCGCCGGTGGCCCGGTCGCGTACGACGCCCTTGGAACTGTCGGTGCCGAAGCGGATGGGCTGCCCGTGCTCCAGGCGGATCACGGCCTCCTCGGCCCGCTGCCGGTCCTTGAGGACCTCGAAGGCGCCGTCGTTGAAGATGTTGCAGTTCTGGTAGATCTCCACCAGCGCCGTGCCGGGGTGGTCGGCCGCCTGGCGCAGCACCTCGGTGAGGTGTTTGCGGTCGGAGTCGACGGTGCGGGCCACGAAGGACGCCTCCGCGCCGATCGCCAGCGACACCGGGTTGAAGGGCGCGTCCAGCGAACCCATCGGCGTCGACTTGGTGATCTTGCCGATCTCGGAGGTGGGGGAGTACTGGCCCTTGGTCAGACCGTAGATCCGGTTGTTGAACAGCAAGATCTTGAGGTTGACGTTGCGGCGCAGGGCGTGGATGAGGTGGTTGCCGCCGATGGAGAGGGCGTCGCCGTCACCGGTGACGACCCACACGGACAGGTCACGCCGCGAGGTGGCCAGGCCGGTGGCGATGGCGGGGGCGCGGCCGTGGATGGAGTGCATCCCGTAGGTGTTCATGTAGTACGGGAAGCGGGAGGAGCAGCCGATGCCGGAGACGAAGACGATGTTCTCCTTCGCCAGACCGAGCTGGGGCATGAAGCCCTGCACGGCGGCGAGGACGGCGTAGTCGCCGCAGCCGGGGCACCAGCGCACTTCCTGGTCGGACTTGAAGTCCTTCATGGACTGCCGGCCCTCGGCCTTGGGCACGAGCTGGAGAAGGGCGTTGGTGTCAGTCATCGATGGCCTCCTTCAGCGCCGTGGCGAGCTGCTCCGCCTTGAACGGCATGCCGTTGACCTGGTTGTACGATTCCGCGTCGACCAGGTACTTCGCCCGGACGAGGGTGGCGAGCTGTCCCAGGTTCATCTCGGGGATCACGACGCGCTCGTAACGGGCGAGCACGTCACCGAGGTTGTGCGGGAACGGGTTGAGGTGGCGCAGATGGGCCTGTGCGATCCGGCCGCCCTCCTTGCGGATACGGCGCACGGCGGCCGTGATCGGCCCGTAGGTCGACCCCCAGCCCAGTACCAGGGTCTTCGCCCCGTCCGGGTCGTCGACCTCGACGTCGGGGACGTCGATGCCGTCGATCTTCGCCTGCCGGGTGCGGACCATGAAGTCGTGGTTGGCCGGGTCGTAGGAGATGTTGCCCGTGCCGTCCTGCTTCTCGATGCCGCCGATGCGGTGCTCAAGACCCGGCGTGCCGGGGATGGCCCAGGGGCGGGCCAGGGTCCGCGGGTCCCGCTTGTACGGCCAGAACACCTCGGTGCCGTCGTCCAGCGTGTGGTTCGGTCCCTGCGCGAACCGCACGGTCAGCTCCGGCAGCTCCTGAAGGTCCGGGATCCGCCAGGGCTCGCTGCCGTTGGCGAGGTAGCCGTCGGAGAGGAGGAACACCGGCGTGCGGTAGGTCAGGGCGATCCGGGCCGCCTCCAGGGCGGCGTCGAAGCAGTCGGCCGGGGTGCGGGGTGCGACCACCGGGACCGGCGCCTCGCCGTTGCGGCCGTACATCGCCTGGAGCAGGTCCGCCTGCTCGGTCTTGGTCGGCAGGCCGGTGGACGGGCCGCCGCGCTGGATGTCCACGATCAGCAACGGCAGCTCCAGTGATACCGCCAGGCCGATGGTCTCGGACTTCAGGGCCACACCGGGACCGGAGGTGGTGGTGACCGCCAGCGAGCCGCCGAAGGCCGCCCCCAGCGCCGCGCCGATGCCGGCGATCTCGTCCTCGGCCTGGAAGGTGCGCACACCGAAGTTCTTGTGCCGGCTCAGCTCGTGCAGGATGTCCGAGGCGGGGGTGATCGGGTAGGAGCCGAGGTAGAGCGGCAGGTCCGCCTGGCGGGACGCGGCGATCAGTCCGTAGGACAGGGCCAGGTTCCCGGAGATGTTGCGGTAGACGCCGGGCGGAAACGCCTTCGCCGCCGGGGCCACCTCGTAGGAGACCGCGAAGTCCTCCGTCGTCTCGCCGAAGTTCCAGCCGGCCCGGTAGGCGGCGATGTTGGCGGCGGCGATGTCGGGCTTCCTGGCGAACTTCGACCGCAGGAACTTCTCCGTGCCCTCGGTGGGCCGGTGGTACATCCAGCTCAGCAGCCCGAGGGCGAACATGTTCTTGCTGCGCTCGGCCTCCTTGCGGGTGAGGTCGAACTCCTTGAGCGCCTCCACGGTCAGCGTGGTCAGCGGCACCGGGTGCAGGCTGTAGCCGTCCAGCGAGCCGTCTTCCAGCGGGCTGCTGTCGTAGCCGACCTTCTGCATCGCCCGCTTGGTGAACTCGTCCGTGTTGACGATGATCTCCGCGCCGCGCGGCAGGTCGGCGATGTTGGCCTTCAGCGCGGCCGGGTTCATCGCCACCAGCACGTTCGGCGCGTCGCCGGGGGTGAGGATGTCGTGGTCGGCGAAGTGGAGCTGGAAGGACGAGACGCCGGGCAGGGTGCCGGCGGGCGCGCGGATCTCGGCCGGGAAGTTCGGCAGAGTGGAGAGGTCGTTGCCGAAGGACGCGGTCTCCGAGGTGAAACGGTCACCGGTGAGCTGCATACCGTCACCCGAGTCCCCCGCGAACCTGATGATCACTCGGTCGAGCCGGCGGACGTCCTTCGCACCCGCCGCCGCGCGCTGTTCCTCTACGACTGCTCCGTCGGCCTGCTCCGCTGTGCTGCTGACCTGGCTGGTCACTGAACTGGACCTCCTCGAGGGCGGCTGTCCGGGACGGCCTTCCCACAGGCCCTCCCCGCATAAACCCTACGTCCGTAAGGGTCGCCTTCCCTGGGTCATTCGCATGTTGGACACGACTTCGAGACGTCCTCGCTCAGGAGTTGAGATAGGTGAGAACGGCCAGCACCCGCCGGTGATCGCCGTCGCTCGGGGACAGCCCCAGCTTCAGGAAGATGTTGCTGACGTGCTTCTCCACGGCACCGTCGCTGACCACCAGCTGCCTGGCGATCGCCGAGTTCGTCCTGCCCTCCGCCATCAGCCCCAGGACCTCCCGCTCCCGCGGGGTGAGCCCCGCGAGCACGTCCTGCTTGCGGCTGCGCCCCAGCAGCTGCGCGACCACCTCGGGATCCAGCGCCGTACCGCCCTGGGCGACGCGCACCACCGCGTCCACGAACTCACGGACCTCGGCCACCCGGTCCTTGAGCAGATAACCGACGCCACGGCTGGAACCGGCGAGCAGCTCCGTGGCGTAGCGCTCCTCCACGTACTGCGACAGCACCAGCACGCCGATGCCCGGATGCGTCTTGCGCAGCTGCACCGCGGCCCGCACCCCCTCGTCCGTGTGCGTCGGCGGCATCCGCACATCGGCCACCACGACGTCCGGAAGCTGGTTCTCCCCGTCCAGCTCGGCGATGGTCTTGATCAACGCGTCACCGTCACCGACACCGGCCACGACCTCGTGCCCACGGTCGGTCAGCAGCCGGGTCAGGCCCTCCCGCAGCAACACCGAATCCTCGGCGATGACCACCCGCACCCTGTCCTCCACGTTCCTCGGCCCCCATGCCCCTGATCCGGGCCCGCCCTCGTGGCGGCCCGGTCGTCAGGTCCAGCATTCCAGCATCCGATGGGGGATGGGGCAGGGCAACGCGATCGCGTGATCGGGGGTGCCGTCGAGGCGGGTGGGTACGAGCCTGCGGCTCGCGCCCACCCGCCGGTTCCGCCGGTCCCGCCAGTTCCGCCTGCGGAGCCGGCCCGCCGGTCTCAGCCCGGTCTCAGCCCGTTCTCATCGTGCCCGCTCCGCCCGCCACGGCAGTTCGGCGGTCACCCGCGTCGGGCCGCCCGCGGGGGAGTCCACCACCAGGATCCCGTCCACCGCGTCCAGCCGCTCCGCCAGCCCGGCCAGTCCGGAACCCTCGGACACGTCGGCGCCGCCCACGCCGTTGTCCACGACCTGGAGCATCAGCCGGTTCTCCGTCCGCCACACCTCCACGGCCGCCCAGGTCGCCCGCGAGTGCTTGCTGATGTTCTGCAGCAGCTCCGAGACGGTGAAGTAGGCGATGCCCTCGATGGCCGGCGCGGGCCGCTCCGTCAGGTCCACCTCCACCCGCACCGGCACCGTGCACCGCGAGGCGACCGAGGACAGCGCGGCGTCCAGCCCCCGGTCGGTCAGGACCGCGGGGTGGATGCCGCGGGCCAGGTCCCGCAACTCCTGCAGCGCCGTCTTCACCTCACCGTGCGCCTCGTCCACCATCCGTGCCGCGACCTGCGGATCCTCCCGCAGCTTCTCCTTCGCCAGCCCCAGATCCATGGCCAGAGCCACCAGCCGGGCCTGCGCCCCGTCGTGCAGGTCCCGTTCGATGCGCCGCAGGTCCGCCGCCGCCGTGTCCACCACGACCCCGCGGTCCGACTCCAGCTCCACCACCCGCGTGGCCAGCCGCGACGGCCCGAGCAGCCCGTGCACCATCACCCGGTCCACGGTCGTCAGCGCCCGCACGATCCACGGCGTGGCGAGGGTGAACAGCAGGCCCACTCCCGCGGTCACCGTGATCTCGAAGGGGTTGTCCAGATAGATCTGGTGGTGCTCGTCGCCGTACAGCTGTATGCCGGGCTGAGCGCCGTACGCCGGCAGGACCCAGAACCAGAGCGGATACGTCACCAGAGTCCACCCCACCGACCAGAGCGTCACGGTGACGACGAAGGAGAACACCGCCCACGGCAGTTGCAGCACCGCGTACAGCAGGGCCCGCCAGGAGACGCCGCTCTTGAGCACGGCCCCGATCCACGCCATGAACCCCTGCCGCTTCATCCGCAGCGGCTCCGGCTCGGCCACCTCCAGACCCAGCAGCCCCCGCGCCCGAGCCCGCTCCACCGCCCCGAACCCGCGGCAGCCGGCGAGCGCCGCCGCCAGCACCGGGACACCGAGGAACGTCACCAGCAGGCCCGCCCCCAGCGACACCATCGTGATCGCGTAGGTGAACAGCAGAACGCTGATCGGCAGGCTCAGCAGCACATATCCCAGCTCGCGCCAGGTACGTCCCTCGACCGGCGCGCGCAGCGCGGCCGGCAGCCGGTACCGCCGGCCCTCGGCGTGTCCGGGGTACCCGGACTCCGTGGGGAGCCCGTAGCCCTGTCCGTACTCCGTGCTCATCGGCGTCGTCCTTCTCCTCGTCCGGCGACTGTGCTGTCGTACCTCCAGACTGCTTCGCCGCAGGTCGGCGGACCATGGAGTCCGTCGCAGTCTTGGACGGGGGGTTTTCCCTACCTCCGGCCGCGGACGGACGCCTCCATGGACGCCCTCCTGGTCCTGCCCGGGCCCTCGGCCAGGGCGCCGGAACGGTCCCGCCACGGCAGCTCGGCCGTCACCGTCGTCGGACCGCCCTCCGGCGACTCCACGACGAACAGACCGTCCACCGCGCCCAGCCGGTCGGCGAGACCCCGCATGCCCGTCCCGCCGTCCAGGCTCGCGCCCCCGCGCCCGTCGTCCCCCACCTGTATGAGCAGCCGGCCCTCCGACCGCCACACGTCCACCGTGGCGGACCGGGCCCGGCTGTGCTTGCTGACGTTCTGCAGCAGCTCCGAGACGGTGAAGTAGGCGATGCCCTCGATGGCGGCGGCCGGCCGCTCGTCCAGATCCACCGTCACCCTCACCGGCACCGTGCAGCGCGAGGCGACCGAGGACAGCGCGGCGTCCAGACCCCGGTCGGTCAGGACCGCGGGATGGATGCCCCGGGCGAGATCCCTCAGCTCCTGCAACGCCAGCTTCACCTCGCCGTGCGCCTCGTCGACCATCGACGCCGCGGCGTCGGGATCCTCCAGCAGCTTCTCCTTGGCCAGGCCCAGCCCCATCGCCAGATTGACCAGCCGGGCCTGCGCCCCGTCGTGCAGATCGCGCTCGATGCGCCGCAGGTCCGCCGCCGCCGTGTCCACCACGACCCCGCGGTCCGACTCCAGCTCGGCGATGCGCCGCTCCAGCTCGTCGGAGGGCGACAGCAGACCGCGCACCATCGCCCGGTCGGCATTGGCCAGGCCCCGCACGACGAACGGCAGCACCGGCCACAGCACGAACAGACCGGTCAGCGTGACGGTGAAGGTGAGGACGCCCCACGGCAGCCGTATGAGCTCGTACAGAACGGTGCGCCAGCCCACCGGGTCCTTGACCGCCATCCACAGCCGCGGCCAGACCCCGTCGGGACCGCGCACCGGCAGCCGGCTCGGCTCCTCCACCCGCACCCCGAGCAGCTTCCTGGCCCGCGCCCGCTCCATCCTGCCCAGCAGCCGGGAGCCCATCAGCCCGAGCGCGAGCAGCGGGAACCCGATCACCGTGACGGTCAGCCCGACACCGGTGAACACCATGGTCACCGTGTAGACGAAGCCGACCAGCGACACCGGCAGGTTCGCCAGGAGGTGGGCGATCTCCTTCCAGGTGTGCGTGTCGTACGCGAAACGGGCCGGTGGCGGGCGGTCGCCGCGCCCGGCCGGCTCCGGGGGCGCCGTCACGGACGTGCCCGGATTCGGGAATGGTTCGGTCATGGGCACAAGCGTGCCCGGAGCCGGGGGTCCGCGCCATGAGGTGGACCGCCAGAACACACTGAGGAAAACCCCACCCCCCGCATGCCGAGCGGTGACGGGCTGCTTACGGTGCATTTATCAGGGCCTAGACTCCCGTGCGTACAGATCGTCGGACCGTGACGTTCACCGGCACGGATCACGGGCACGGCACAGGCATGGGCCAGGGCGCCGATCAAGGGAGTGAGGGGCGGACGTGCGGGAAACGACCGTCGTCGCGGCGGACTACTTCCAGTCCTACTCGGTCGTCGGACTGCTCGCCGTCGTCGGCCTGCTGTTCGTCGCCGTCGCCTTCGGGGCGGGACGCCTGCTGCGGCCGGTGGTGCCGACGCCGGAGAAGCTGCTGACGTACGAGTGCGGCGTCGACCCCGTCGGCGAGGGCTGGGCCCACACCCAGGTCCGCTACTACGTCTACGCCTTCCTCTATGTGATCTTCGCCGTCGACTCGATCTTCCTCTTCCCCTGGGCGACCGTCTTCGCCGCCGACGGCTACGGCGCGACCACCCTCGTGGAGATGTTCATCTTCCTCGGCTTTCTCGCCGTGGGACTGCTGTACGCATACAAGAAGGGCGTCCTGACATGGACGTGAACCCTGCCGCCCCCGAGCCCGTCCTGCTTCCGGAACCGAAGCGGCTCGGCGCGCTCGCCCGGCTGGCACCCGAGCCGATGAAGGTGGTCCTCAACTGGGGCCGCCGCTACTCGCTGTGGGTCTTCAACTTCGGCCTCGCCTGCTGTGCGATCGAGTTCATCGCCGCGTCGATGGCCCGCCACGACTTCATCCGCCTCGGCGTCATCCCCTTCGCGCCGGGGCCGCGCCAGGCCGACCTGATGGTCGTCTCCGGCACGGTCACGGACAAGATGGCGCCCGCGGTGAAGCGCCTGTACGAGCAGATGCCCGAGCCCAAGTACGTCATCTCCTTCGGCGCGTGCAGCAACTGCGGCGGCCCGTACTGGGACTCCTACTCCGTCACCAAGGGCGTGGACCAGATCATTCCGGTCGACGTCTACGTCCCCGGCTGCCCGCCCCGGCCCGAGGCGCTGCTCCAGGGGATCCTGAAACTCCAGGAGAAGATCGCACGGGAGTCGCTGGGGGAGCGGTACGGGTCCGCCTCCGGCGCGGGGCGGCCCTCGGCGGCGGCGCTGCGGAGCGGGCTGGTCCGGCCGCCGGCGCCGTCCGGTGAGGGGGAGGGCCGATGACCGCGGCCGGCTGGCTCCCCGCCGGCGCCGAGGAACTGTTCGGCACGGAGGCCACGGCGGAGGAGTCGTACGGCGTCCTGACCGTCGACGTACCGCCCGCCTCCTGGATCACCGCGCTGGAAACCGCGCGCGACCGGGTCGGCTGCACCTTCTTCGACTGGCTGAGCGCGGTCGACGAACCCGGCACCGGGTTCCGTGTCATGGCACACGTCGCCGCCCTGGCCCCGGTACGGCGCCTGCTGCTGCGCACCACGGTGCCGCACGAGGCCCCCACACTGCCCTCCGCCGTGGACGTCTACGCGGGTGCCGCATGGCACGAACGCGAGACGCACGAGATGTTCGGCGTCGACTTCACGGGCCACCCGGGCCTGGACCACCTGCTCCTGCCGGACGGTTTCGAGGGCCACCCGCTGCGCAAGGACTTCGTCCTCGCGGCCCGGGTCGCCAAGGCATGGCCCGGCGCCAAGGAACCCGGGGAGTCGGAGCACGGTGGCCCCAAGCGCCGCCAGATGCTTCCCCCCGGCGTCCCCGACCCCAACGAATGGGGCCCCCTCAAGGGCCAGCTCCCCCCGGCCCCGGCCCGCCCGGCCCGAGGCACGGGCAGAACGGCGGCAGGCGCGGCACGAGCGGCAGGAGACCGCCCCCTCCGCACCCGTACGGCGGCGGAGGGCTCCGCGAGCCAGCCGGCAGCCCCGGAGGCACCCGCCCAGCCCACGACCCGGCCGCGCCGCACCCGTACGGCCGCGGAGGGTTCGGCGAGCCAGTCGGCCGCCGGGTCTTCCGCCCAGCCCCGCCGCACCCGCACGGCGGCGGAGGGTTCCGTGAGCCAGGCCGCGGAGGCGCAGCCCGGGCCGGCCGTTCCGACCGCCGCCCCCGCACGACGTGCGCGGAGCGCGAGCGAAGGGTCGGCGTCGCAGCGTTCCGGCTCTCCCGCGGCCGGCGGCCCCCGCCGGGCGCGCACCGCGTCCGAGGGGTCCGCGAGTCAGCGCGCCGCCTCGAAGGCCCCGGAACCGTCCGACGAGCCCACGACAACGGGCGACGCGTCCGCCGCCCCCGCGTCCACCGAGGACCGCCGGGACCGAAGGCCTCCTGCCGCTCCCCGCAGCCCGGACGCCCCCTGGCACCACGCCCAGCCTGCCTTCGCCCAACCCGAGCCGGAGGCGGAACCCGAGCCGGAGACGGAACCCGACGCCGGTCCGGCCCGCGAGCCCCGGGGGAACGCGGCTCCGGACACCGGCTCGGAGCCCGAAGCCGGTACCGGGCCCGACGCCGATGCCGACGCGGCCCCCGAGCCCCGCGCGGAGACCGAAGGTGACTCCGAGCCCCGCGCGGAGACCGAGGACGACCCCGAGACCCCCACCCCCGAAGACCCCTCAGGAGGCCCGCGGTGAACGACGTGCCCGACGTCGCCCTGCGACTCCTGGTCGTGTTCGTCGTCTTCCTCACCTTCCCCCTGATCGTGGGACAGACCGAGCACAAGGTGATGGCCCACATGCAGGGCCGCCTCGGCCCGATGTACGCCGGCGGCTTCCACGGCTGGGCCCAGCTCATCGCCGACGGCGTGAAGTTCGCGCAGAAGGAGGACGTGGTCCCGGCCGGCGCGGACCGGCGTATCTTCCAGCTCGCCCCCGCCGTCGCCCTCCTGCCGTACCTCCTCGTCCTGCTCGCCGTCCCGATCGGCCCGGGCGAGGGCGCGGTCGGGCAGGTGATCGACGCGGGCGTGTTCTTCGTCCTCGCCGTCATGGGCGTCGGCGTCCTCGGCTCACTCATGGCCGGCTGGGCCTCCGCCAACAAGTTCTCCCTCCTCGGCGGCCTGCGCACCGCCGCCCAGCTCCTCGCGTACGAACTCCCGATGCTGCTCACCGCCGCCTCGGTGGCGATGGCGGCCGGCACCGTCTCCCTCACCGGCATCCTCGACGCGTTCGAGTGGTGGTGGCTGCCCTGGCAGATCACCGGCGCGCTCGTCTTCTTCGTCGCCGGCCTCGCCGAACTCCAGCGCCCGCCCTTCGACATGCCGGTCGCCGACTCGGAGATCATCTTCGGCGCGTACACCGAGTACACCGGCCTGCGCTTCGCCCTGTTCCTCCTCGCCGAGTACGCCGGGATCGTCGTCCTGTGCGGCCTGACCACCGTCCTGTTCCTGGGCGGCTGGCACGGCCCCTGGGGTGCCGACGGACTCGGCTGGGTCTGGACCCTGCTGAAGACCGCGGTCCTCGCCTTCGTCGTCATCTGGCTCCGCGTCACCTATCCCCGACTGCGTGAGGACCAGCTTCAGAAGCTCTCCTGGACCCTCCTCGTCCCCCTCTCCCTCGCCCAGATCGCCCTCACCGGCATCGTGAAGGTGGTGATCCGGTAACCATGGCTCCCCTCCCCGGCTCCGGCCTGGCCAAGGGCCTGGCCGTCACCCTGCGGACGATGACGAGGAAGTCCGTCACCGCCCCGTACCCGGACACCCAGCCCGACCTCCCGCCCCGCACCCGCGGTGTGATCGGCCTGTTCGAGGAGAACTGCACGGTCTGCATGCTGTGCGCCCGCGAGTGCCCGGACTGGTGTATCTACATCGACTCCCACAAGGAGACGGTCCCGGCGGCGACGCCCGGCGGCCGCGAACGCAGCCGCAACGTCCTCGACCGCTTCGCCATCGACTTCTCCCTGTGCATGTACTGCGGTATCTGCATCGAGGTCTGCCCCTTCGACGCCCTGTTCTGGTCCCCGGAGTTCGAGTACGCCGAGACCGACATCCGCGACCTCACCCACGAGCGGGACAAGCTCCGTGAGTGGATGTGGACCGTCCCGGCCCCGCCCGCCCTCGACCCCGGAGCCGAGGAACCGAAGGAACTCGCCGCCGCCCGCAAGGCCGCCGACAAGCTCGCCGCCGCCCAGGCCGAACCGCAGGAGGAGGAGTCGTGACCCTCGCCGCAGCCGCAGGAACGGCCGCGCACGCCACGACGACCACCGCCGCCGAGGCGCACGGCTTCCTCTCCCCGACCGGCGTGGAGATCGCCTTCCTCCTCGTCGGCCTGGTCACCTTCGGGGCCGCCGTCGTCACCGTCACCACCCGGCAGCTGGTGCACGCCGCCCTGTGGCTGGTGGTGGCCCTCGGGGGCCTCGCCGTCGAATACCTCCTGCTCACCGCCGAGTTCATCGCCTGGGTGCAGGTCCTCATCTACGTCGGCTCCGTCGTCGTCCTCCTCCTGTTCGGGCTGATGCTCACCAGGGCCCCCATCGGCCGCTCACCGGACGCCGACTCCGGAAACCGCTGGGTCGCCCTCGCCGTGGCCGTCGCCGCCGCGGCCGCCCTGGTGTGGGTGGTCGCGGACGCCTTCCGGACCACGTGGATCGACCTGGACGGCGCCCCCGCCGGCTCCACGGACGTCACCGGCGCGAGCCTCTTCCAGCACTGGGTCCTTCCCTTCGAGGCCCTCTCCGTCCTCCTCCTCGCCGCCCTCGTCGGCGCGATCGTCCTGTCCCGCAAGGCGAAGGCCGACGCCGCGGCCGGGCGGGCGACGGCCACCGGTCCGAGTGCGTCCGGCCCGAGCGCGTCCGGGCGGGCGACGGACACCCGGCGTGACACGGAAGGGACCCGCTGATGCACCTCGCCTATCCCGCCGTCCTGTCCGCCCTCCTGTTCTGCACCGGCCTGTACGGCGTCCTCGCCCGCCGCAACGCGATCCTCGTCCTGATGTCGGTCGAGCTGATGCTCAACGCCGTCAACCTGAACCTGGTCGCCTTCGACGTCTGGCTCAGCCGGACCGCCGAGGACACCCTGCACTCCGGCCAGGCCCTCACCCTGTTCACCATCGCCATCGCCGCCGCCGAGATCGGCATCGGCCTGGCGATCGTCCTCGCCGTGTACCGCAACCGCGGCACCTCGGACATCGACAAACTCCGCGACACCGCCGAGGGCCACGAGCCCGACGGCCCCGACAGCGACACCACCGGCCGCGAAGCCCCCGCACCCCGGGCGGCCGGCGAGAAGGCTGAGGCCACCGCGTGACCACGACCACCCTCGCCGTCCTCGTCCCCCTCCTTCCGTTCCTCGGCGCGCTCGCCGGGCTGCTCCTGGGCCGCACCGCCCCCGGCTTCGTCCGCCCGCTCGCCGTCCTGCCGACGCTCGCCTCCCTCGCCCTGGCCGCCACGGTCGCCTGGCGACAGGGCGGAGGCCAGGCCGTCGACGCCGCGACCGAACTCACCCCCACCGGCTCGGTCCCGATCGAACTCGCCCTGCACATCGACGGCTTCGCCGCACTGACCGCCGTCCTGGTCACCGTCGTCGCCGGCTGCGTGCAGATCTACTCCACGGGCTACCTGCGCGACGACCCGCGCTACCCCTCCTACGCCGCTCTCGTCTCCCTGTTCACCTCCGCGATGCTCCTGGTCGTCTACTCCGGCGACCTGATGGTCCTGCTGGTCGGCTGGGAAGTCATGGGCATCTGCTCCTACTTCCTCGTCGGCCACTACTGGGAGACCCCCGAGGCACGCGCCGCCTCCCTCAAGGCCTTCCTGGTCACCAAGCTCGGCGACATCCCCTTCCTCATCGGCCTGTTCGCCGTCGCCACCGAAGCCGGGTCCTTCCGCATCACCCGCGTCCTCGGCGCCGTCGCGGACGGCGGCATCGAACACCCCACGCTGATCGCCCTGCTGCTCCTGGCGGGCGTGGCCGGCAAGTCGGCGCAGTTCCCGCTGCACACCTGGCTCCCCGACGCGATGGCGGGCCCGACCCCCGTCTCCGCGCTGATCCACGCCGCGACCATGGTCGCCGCCGGCGTCTACTTCATCGCCCGTCTCCTCCCGCTCTTCGAGGCCTCACAGGCCGCGATGACCGTCCTCGCCGTCATGGCCGCCGTGACCATGGCCGGCTCGGCGCTCGCCGCGCTCGCCCAGGACGACATCAAACGCGTCCTCGCCTACTCGACCATCGGCCAGCTCGGCTACATGACCGGCGCCCTCGCCGTCGCCGACCGCGGCGCCGCCGTCTTCCACCTCCTGTCCCACGGCGCCTTCAAGGCGCTGCTGTTCCTCGCGGCCGGCGTGATCATCCACGCCGCCGGCACCAACTCACTGGCCGCCATGTCCCGCATGGGCCACCTGCGTGACCGGGTCCCCGACGCCTACTGGACGATGACCGTGGCGCTCCTCGCCCTCGCCGCGATCCCGCCGTTCAGCGGCTTCTTCTCCAAGGAGGCCGTCCTCGGAGCCGCCGAACACGTCGTCACCGGTCACACCGAGCACGCCCCCGCCGCGGCGGGCTGGATCGTCCTCCTCGCCGGCCTCGTCACCGCCCTGCTCACCGCCGCGTACGCGATGCGGCTGTGGCTGCTGGCCTTCCGCGGGTACGGAACCGAGGCGCCCGACCACGGCAGGCAGCCGCTGACGATGACCACGGTGCTGTGGGTGCTCGCCGTACCGTCCCTCGCGCTCGGCGGGTTCGCCTTCCGCGTACTGCCCGACTGGTTCGACGGCCACGACCTGGCCCCGACGCTCACCACCTCCGTGCTCGGCACGGGCGTGGCGCTGGGCGGCGGCATCATCACCTACGCCACCTGGCGGCACACCACCGCGCACGCCGCCGCCCGCGTCCCCCTCGGCGCCGTGGCCGCCCACCCCGAGGGCGACGCCGGACGGGTCGAGGCGGAGGCCATCGCCACCCACGAACCGGCCTACGGAGACATCGCGTACGCGCCCGACCCGTCGGACCCCGGACGGCTGCTGCTCGGCCCGCTGCACCGCCACGCGGCCGCCGGCTTCCACCTGGACGCCGTGTACACGACCCTCTTCGTCCGCCCGGTCCGGGCCGGCGCGAGCCTCGTCCGGTTCCTCGACCGCGAGGTCGTCGAGACCTACGTACGCGGCGCGGGCACGCTGCCCCGCTGGCTCGGCGCCGCCGTGCGACGGGCCCAGACGGGCAATCTGCAGACCTATGTGAGCGCGTTGCTCGCCGGCACCGTCGTCCTCGCGGTCGCCGCCGTCCTCGTCGCCACGGGAGCGTGAGCAGGCGTGATCGATATCAACGAGTCCGTGATGCAGTTCCTTCTGGCGTTCCTCGTCGCCGGCCCGCTCCTCGGCGCCGCCGCCGCCCTTCTGCCGGCCCCGCCCGGACTGAAGGGGAAGTCACCCGACCAGGCGGTGCTCCGTCACGGCGTGACCGTCACCGGCGCGATCCTCATCGCGGCGATCGTCCTCGCGCTCGGCTTCGACCACGACCATCCGTCGAGGATGCAGGCCACGACCGACATCAGCTGGATTCCCGCACTGGACGTGCGCATCCACCTCGGCACCGACGGCATCTCCCTCCCCCTTCTGGTCCTGACCGCGCTGCTGACCTTCCTCTGCGCGCTCCACGCGTACTTCAAGCCGCCCACGGGCCCGTCCCCGAAGGCCTTCGTCGCCCTGCTGCTCGTCCTCGAGTCCGGCACCCTCGCGACCTTCGCCGTCCTCGACCTGATCCTCTTCTTCCTCGCCTTCGAGACGGTCCTCATCCCGATGTACTTCCTCATCGCCCGCTGGGGCGGCGAGGGCCGGGCCGAGGCCGCCTGGAGGTTCATCCTCTACACGCTGCTCGGCTCCGTGGTCATGCTGCTCGGCCTGCTCCTGATCGGAATCAAGGCGGGCACCTTCGACATGGTGGCACTCGCCACTGACAACGGCCGGTCCCTGACCACATCCGTGCAGGTCATCGCCGTACTGGCGATCGGGATCGGGCTCGCGGTGAAGACCCCGATGTGGCCGCTGCACAGCTGGCTGCCCGACGCCCACACCGCCGCGCCGACCGTCGGCTCGGTCCTGCTGGCCGGTGTCCTGCTGAAGATGGGCACGTACGGGTTCGTGCGGATCCTGCTGCCCGCCGCGCCGGACGGCTTCCGCACCTTCGCGCCGTACCTCGCCGCGTTCGCCGTCGTCGGCGTCATCTACGGATCCCTCGCCTGCCTGGCCCTCGCCAAACGGGGCGCGAAGGGCGACCTCAAACGCCTCATCGCCTACTCCTCCGTCGGCCACATGGGCTTCGTCCTCCTCGGCATCGCGACCATGACCCCGACCGGCGTCAACGGCGCCCTGTTCGCCAACATCGCCCACGGCCTCATCACCGGCCTGCTCTTCTTCCTGGTCGGCGCCCTCAAGGACCGCACCGGCAGCACCGACCTCGACACCCTCGCGCAGGAGACCGGCGCCGCCCTCTACGGCAAGGCCCCGCGCCTCGGCGGCCTGCTCGCCTTCGCCGCCGTCGCCTCCCTCGGCCTGCCCGGCCTCGCCGGATTCTGGGGCGAGATGCTCGCCCTCTTCGGCGCCTTCGACCCCGCCGAAGGCCTCAGCCGCCCCGCCTTCCTCACCTTCATGGCCATCGGCGCCTTCGGCACCCTGCTGACGGCCGCGTACCTGCTGGTCGTGGTCCGCAGGGTCTGCATGGGCGCCGCGCCCCAGGACGCCCCGGAACTCACCGACGTGCGCTCCTACGAGTTCGCGGCCTGGACCCCACTCGTCGTCCTCACCGTCGTCGCCGGCCTCTGGCCGGGGGCCCTCCTCGGCCTGACCGACCCGGCCGTGCAGCAGCTCCTCGCAGGAGGCACCCGATGAGCTCCCTCGTCCAGTCCGTCGACTGGCTGGCCATCGCGCCGCCCACCATCACGGCGGTCGTCGGACTCGTCGTCCTCGTCGCCGACCTGTTCGCCGACGAGAGGCGGAAACCGCTCCTCGGCTGGCTCTCGGTGGCCGGACTCGCCGCCGCCACCCTCATGCTGCTGCCCCTCCTCGACGCCGACCGCGGCACCTTCTGCCTGGTCGGCGACGAAGGCGTGTGCAGCTACACCGCGGACCGTTTCACCCTCGTCATCCAGTTCCTGGTCCTCGGTGGCGCCCTCCTGACCGCCCTCCTGTCCGTCACCGCCCTGAAGGACGAGGGCAAACGGCTCCCCGAGGGCGAGTACTGGTTCCTGTTCCTCTCCTCCGCGGCCGGCGCCGCCCTCCTGCCCGCCTCCCGCGACCTCGCGACCCTCGTCGTCGCCCTGGAGGTCGCCTCCCTGCCCGCCTTCGCCCTGGTCGGCCTCAGGCACGGCGACCGGAAGTCCTCCGAAGCGGCCCTGAAGTTCTTCCTGTCCTCCGTCACCGCCACCGCCGTCAGCCTGCTGGGCATCAGCTTCGTCTACGCCGCCACCGGGACCCTCCACCTCACCCTGGTCGCCGAACGCGTCCAGGATGTCGACGGACAGCTCCACACCCTCACCCAGGCTGGCGTCGTCCTCACCCTCGTCGGCTTCGCCTTCAAGACCGCCGCCGTCCCCTTCCACTTCTGGGTCCCCGACACCTATGTGGGCGCCCCCCTGCCGATCGCCGCCTACCTGTCGGTCATCGGCAAAGCGGTCGGCTTCTCCGGCCTGATCCTCGTCACCGTCGTCGCCCTCCCCTCGTACGCCGACGTCTGGGGCCCGGCCCTCGCCGCGCTGGCCGCCCTCACCATGACCGTCGGCAACGTGGGCGCCCTCAGACAGCAGGCCACGCGCGCGTACAGCGCGGTACGCCTCCTCGCCTGGTCGTCCGTCGGCCAGGCCGGCTACCTCCTGGTGCCGATCGCCGCCGCCGCGTACTCCGGCGACCCCGAGAAGTCGATCGGCTCCACCGTCGCCTACGCCCTCATGTACGGCGCCGTGAACCTGGGCGCGTTCGCCGTGGCCGCCCTCGTCGGCCGCGCGCACCGCTTCAACCGCGTCGCCGACTACCGCGGCCTCCACGCCTCCAACCCCCTCACCGCGCTCCTCCTGGCCTTCTTCCTGCTCTGCCTCGCCGGACTCCCGCCGGGCATCATCGGCCTCTTCGCCAAGGTCACCGTGTTCTCCGCGGCCGTCGACGCCGGACTGGGCTGGCTCGCCGTCGTCATGGCCGTCAACGTCGTCATCGCGCTGGTCTACTACCTCCAGTGGACGGCCCTGCTGTTCCGCGCCCCCGAGGGCGAACCGGTCGAGCACCGGCTCCCCGTCCCCCTCACCGCCGCCCTCGCCCTGACCGGCGTCCTTGGCGTCGCCCTGTCCGGCGCACCCCAGCTGGTCCTGCGCTTCACCGGCACCGGACTCTTCTGAGGAACCGCCCCTTCGGGCACGCGCGCGTGCCACCCGGCACGCTCCGGACCGCCGTCACCCGGACGGTTGACACGCGCCACCGCGCGCACAAGGGAACTAGTGCCCTTCGCCTGGCGTTGACCGGTACGGGAGGGTCCACTGGACGTGACACCGCGAGACCAGTGGGCAGCGCAGGTCAGAAGGAAGATCAGCAAGCAAGGGTCCCCCTGCCGCACGACTTGGAGGGCGCACCGTGCACCGCCGGCACAACGGGCTCAGGACAGCGGTCCTCCTCGGGGGACTGTCCGCACTCATCATCGTCATCGGCGGCTTCTTCGGCCGCACGGGGCTCGTCGTCGCCGTCCTGATCGCGCTGGGCACCAACGCGTACGCGTACTGGAACAGCGACAAGCTGGCCCTGCGCGCGATGCGCGCCCGCCCGGTGAGCGAGTTCGAGGCCCCGGGGCTGTACCGCATGGTCCGCGACCTCTCCACCCAGGCCCGCCAGCCCATGCCGCGCCTGTACATCTCCCCGACCGAGGCCCCCAACGCCTTCGCCACCGGCCGCAACCCGCGCAACGCGGCCGTGTGCTGCACCGAAGGCATCCTGCGCCTGCTCGACGAGCGGGAGCTGCGCGGCGTCATCGGCCACGAGCTCAGCCACGTCTACAACCGTGACATCCTGATCTCCTCGGTCGCCGGAGCCCTCGCCTCCGTGATCATGTTCCTGGTCAACTTCGCCTGGCTGATCCCGATCGGCCGCTCGGACGACGACGACGGCCCCGGCCTCCTCGGCATGCTGCTGATCATGATCCTCGGCCCGCTCGCCGCATCCCTCATCCAGCTGGCCATCAGCCGCTCCCGGGAGTACGAGGCCGACGCCTCCGGCGCCCAGCTCACCGGCGATCCCCTCGCCCTCGCCGGCGCCCTGCGCAAACTGGAACACGGCACCAGACAACTCCCCCTGCCCCCCGAGCCCCGCATCGAGACGGCCAGCCACATGATGATCGCCAACCCGTTCCGCCCGGGCCAGGGGCTCTCGAAAATGTTCTCCACCCATCCGCCGATGGCGGAACGCATCGCCCGGCTCGAGAAGATGGCAGGTCACCACCAGTGAAGACCATCCTGAATCTCATATGGCTCGTCCTCAGCGGCTTCTGGCTGTTCCTCGGCTACCTGCTGGCGGGCCTGCTGCTGTGCGTCACCGTCATCGGCATCCCCTTCGGCGTCGCGGCCTTCCGCATCGGTGTCTACGCCCTGTGGCCCTTCGGGTACACGACGGTCGAACGCCGGGACGCGGGAGCCCCGTCCTTCCTCGTCAACGTGGTGTGGCTGATCCTGGCGGGCTGGTGGCTGGCGCTCGGCCACATCCTCACCGGCATCGCCCTGTGCGTGACGATCATCGGAATCCCGCTCGGCATCGCCAACTTCAAGCTGATCCCGGTCTCACTGTTCCCGCTGGGCCGCGAGATCGTGCGGACGGACCGGTCGTTCACACAGCGCGGGTGAGACGGGAGGCGCTCTCGTCGGTCGCGTCATGACCCGGGCGTCGTCCACAGGCCGGAGGTTGTCCACAGGCCCGAGCGGATGTCAGTGGCGGACCACATCATGAACACATGACCGAGCACGAGCAGTTGCTGACACAGGTGGCGGACAAGGCCCGCAACACCCGCCCATGGGGCTGGCCTTCCCTCCCCGAGCCCATCGAAGCGGCCACCCTGGCACGCGCCGAGGCCACACTGGGCTTCACCCTGCCCCCGCTGCTCGCCGAGCTCTATCTGCGGATAGCGGACGGCGGATTCGGCCCCGAGTACGGACTGCTGCCCCTGCTGGACAGCGCGCCCTCCGGTGAACCCGCCGCCGTGGCCCAGTACCTCGCCCATCGCGAGAGCGGCCGCGAGGACCCCGACTGGCCCTGGCCCGAGGGAGTGTTGCCCATATCCCACTGGGGCTGCGGCATGTACGCCTGTGTGGACTGCCGCTCGCCCCGGGCCACCGTCCTCCTCTTCGAACCCAACCCGGGCGACCCCGACCACGCCTGGTTCCTCGACGCGCCCGGCCTCGCGGACTGGCTCAGCTCCTGGGTCCGGGGCACGGGCTGGTACGAGGAGGAGAACGAGGGGACGGACCTGACCCCCTGGACCGGCTCCGCGGGCCGCGGGACGCCGACGCCGGCGCCGACGTCCTGACCGGGATTCGCGAAGACCGCCGCGGCACCCTGGAAAACATCCCGGACCCCAAGGCCCGAAAGGGCCAGGCACACCCGGGAAACCCGCCGCACCTGCGAACACGACCCACCTCGCACCCGGAACCCGCCACGGCCACCGGCCACTCGCCCCGGCCGCTGGTTGCCCGCCACGGCCACCGGCCACTCGCCCCGGCCGCTGGTTGCCCGCTACCCGCCACGGCCACCGGCTACCGGCTGCCGCCCACCCCGGCCTCCCGCCGCACTCCGTAGGCCGCCATCCCCGCCACCAGCACCCCCGCACCGCCGGCCACCGAAACCCACGGCAGCGAGAACGCCAGCACCAGGCACCCGGCGAGCCCCACGGCCGGCACCACCCGCGCCGCCGGCCGTGGACCGAGTGTCCAGGCCGACGCGTTGGCCACCGCGTAGTACGTCAGCACACCGAAGGAGGAGAACCCGATCGCACCCCGCACATCCACCGTGGCGGCCAGGACGGCGACCACCGCGCCCACGGCCAGCTCCGCCCGGTGCGGCACCTGGAAGCGAGGGTGCACGGCGGCGAGGGCACCCGGCAGATGCCGGTCCCGGGCCATGGCCAGTGTCGTCCGTGAGATCCCCAGGATCAGGGCGAGCAGTGAGCCCAGCGCGGCCACCGCCGCTCCCACCCGCACCACCGGCACCAGCCCGGGAACACCGGCGGCCCGCACCGCGTCGGCGAGCGGCGCGGTGGCGTCGCCCAGCCCCTTCGGCCCCAGAACCGAGAGGACGGCCACAGCGACGGCCGCGTACACGGCCAGCGCGATACCCAGGGCCAGCGGGATCGCCCGGGGGATGGTGCGCGCCGGGTCCCGGACCTCCTCACCGAGGGTCGCGATACGGGCGTACCCGGCGAAGGCGAAGAACAGCAGACCGGCCGCCTGCAGCACCCCGCCGGCACCGTCGGAGACCTTGATGTCCAGCCGCCCGGCTTCGGCTTCCCCCGACGTCAGGCACACCACCACCACGGAAGCGAGGACAGCCAGGACCACACCCACGATCGCCCGCGTCAGCCACGCGGACTTCTGGACACCGCCGTAGTTCACCGCGGTCAGCGCCACCACGGCGGCCACCGCCACGGCGTGCGCCTGCCCCGGCCAGACGTACGCGCCCACGGTGAGGGCCATCGCCGCGCAGGAGGCCGTCTTCCCGACCACGAACGCCCAGCCCGCCAGGTAGCCCCAGAAGTCCCCGAGCCGCTCGCGCCCGTACACGTACGTGCCGCCCGAGGCCGGGTAGAGGGCGGCGAGGCGCGCCGACGACGTGGCGTTGCAGTAGGCGACCACGGCGGCGACCGCCAGCCCGAGGAGCAGCCCGGAACCGGCCGCGTGCGCGGCGGGCGCCAGGGCGGCGAAGATCCCGGCTCCCACCATCGAGCCCAGACCGATGACCACGGCATCGCCGACACCGAGTGTGCGCCGCAGCGCGGGACCGGACGTGTCTGTCATGAGGCCGCACCCTACTGATCACATGCAACCGGCATGTATACGCGCGGCGTCTTCCAAGGTGCGAGAACAGCGGGAAAGGGGCAGGTGTACAGCATGACGATCATCAGCTGGATCATCCTGGGGCTGCTGGCCGGAGCCATAGCGAAGTTCCTGCTGCCCGGCCGTGACCCGGGCGGCCTCATCGGCACGACGCTGATCGGCGTCGCCGGCGCCTTCATCGGCGGCTGGGTATCGGCGCGTTGGCTCGACCACCCGATCACCAAGGACTTCTACGACGGCACCACCTGGGCCGCCGCGATCGGCGGCTCCCTGGTCCTCCTGATCGCCTACCGCATCCTGTTCGGCCACTCACGGAACTGACCGGGCACCGCGCACCACGCCCCGAACCGCGGCCGGCAGGCGAGAAGGGCGGTCACCGCGCGGGTGCCCGCCCTTCCTCGTGCCCGTGCGGCGCGTGAACGCCACCGGCCCCGGCCCGGCCGACCGGACCTACCGGTAGTTCACGAACTGCAGGGCGAAGTCGAAGTCCTTGCCCTTGAGCAGCGCGATGACGGTCTGCAGGTCGTCGCGGCTCTTGGAGCTGACCCGCAGCTCGTCGCCCTGCACCTGGGCCTTCACGCCCTTCGGGCCCTCATCGCGGATGATCTTCGCGACCTTCTTCGCGTTCTCCTGGGAGATGCCCTCCTCGATCGACGCGAAGATCTTGTATTCCTTGCCCGAGAGCTGGGGCTCACCCGCGTCCAGGGCCTTCAGGGAGATGCCCCGCTTGATCAGCTTGGACTGGAAGACGTCGAGGACGGCCTTCACCCGGTCCTCGGAGTTCGCCTCCATGAGGATCTTCTCCCCGGACCACGAGATCGAGGCCCCCACGCCCTTGAAGTCGTAGCGCTGCGAGATCTCCTTGGCGGTCTGGTTGAGGGCGTTGTCGACCTCCTGCCGCTCGACCTTCGAGACGATGTCGAAACTGGAGTCGGCCATGTCCTGTGGCTCCTTGTATCGGGGTGCGTACCGGGCTGCGCACCGGGTGCGTACCGGCGTACGTGAAGCGGCTCCCCGAGCCCGGCATCGGTCCCTGGCCGCATCCGGACCAGCCTAGTCACCCCCCGGCCTCCGGGTGGCGATCAATCGGGTGGCGAAGCACCCCTGTCCATCGGGTATTGTTTACGTCGTTGCCAGGGAGAACCGCCGAAAAGCGGTTCGACGGCAGCGACCCAGGCGGTGTGCCCGAGCGGCCAAAGGGAGCAGACTGTAAATCTGCCGGCTCAGCCTTCCCAGGTTCGAATCCTGGCGCCGCCACACTGGGGAAGGCCCCCTCCGGACTGCGGGAACGCAGTCCGGAGGGGGTCTCTTCGTGTCCGTGGGCGCGTGCTGTTCGCGGGAGGAGGCGCCGGGGCACACTGGCCCCATGTCGTCCCGTCGCCGTGCCTGCCCCGAGTGCCGTCGTGAGATCGCCGTCGTCGCCGGGCGGTACGCGCGGCACGATCCGCCCGGCGCCCGGGGGAGCGGGGAACTGACCTCGTGCCCCGGCTCGCGCAGGCACGCCCCGCTCGGTGCCGAGCAGCCCTCGCTGGACGGTCACGTGGTGCCGGAGTTCCCGGGGCAGATGCCCCTCTTCTAGTTGCCGGCCACCGACTTCACGGCCACCGACACCGGCGCGGGGCCGCTGATCAGCTCCAGGGTCAGACCGGCCGTCGCGGGAGTGTCCACCAGCTCCGCCAGCACGGCGGCCACGTCGTCGCGCGGGACCGGGCCGCGACCCGTGCGGGCCTCCAGGCGGACCAGGCCGGTCCCGGCGTCGTCGGTGAGCCGGCCCGGCCGCAGGACCGTCCAGTCCAGGGCGTCCAGACCGCGTACGTACGCGTCCGCCTCGCCCTTGGCGCGCAGGTACACGTCGAAGACCTCGTCGCCCTCGTGGGCGGGGTCCGCGCCCATGGACGACACGATCACGAAACGCCGTACACCCGCGCGGACGGCCGCGTCGGCGAAGAGGACCGCCGCCGCCTTGTCCACCGTCTCCTTGCGGCCCACACCGCTGCCCGGCCCGGCGCCCGCCGCGAACACCGCCGCGTCCGCCCCCTCCAGCCGTTCGGCGACCTCCTCCACCGTCGCCGACTCCAGGTCGAGCACGACCGGTTCGGCGCCCAGGCGCCGCAGCTCGTCGGCCTGTTCGGGTTTACGGATGATGCCCGCCGCCTCGTCCCCGCGTGCGACGAGCAGCCGCTCCAGCCGCAGCGCGATCTGACCATGACCACCAGCGATGACAATGCGCATGTCTCCGACCGTACGCCGGGGCCACCCCATCCGCCGCGCGACGCCCCAGGGACCCGCCCGGTTCTACGCGGTGCCCCGGCCCTGCCGGGGAAGCCCCGGTTCCCCCTCCGCCGACGAAACCGACGAGTCCGATGAGTCCGACGAGTCCGAGAAAGCCGACGCCGCCGCCGAGGACGCCGCCGGGCCGCAGTACTCCCGCACCGCGCTCGTCCGCGCCACCACCCGCCCTCTGTGCACCACGATGCGGCTGTACCCCAGCGACAGCGCCCCCGGGAGCCCGTCCCCGCGGACCGCCAGCAGCTCGGCCGGGAAACCCGCCTCCACGCGCACCTCGGGCAGCCCCAGGGCCGCCCGCGCCGACGCGCTCACCGCGGCGTAGGCGTCCTCGGCGGACAGCCCGTGGCGGGAGGCCAGCAGGTACGCCGCCTCCAGCGGGTCACCGCGGCCCACCGGGTTCGACACGTCCCGCAGGGCACCGCTCCCGGCGGCGACCCGTACCCCCGCCGACCGCAGCAGCCGTACCGGCGCCGTGCCCCGGCGGTCCACGGCGCCGCAGCCGCCCTGCGGCAGGCACACCACCGTCACCCCGGCCGCCGCCAGCCGGTCCGCGGTCCGCGCGGCCGGCTCGGCGGGCAGCCGGGCGAGACCGCCGCACGGGCCGAGGGCGACCCCCGGCCGCAGCCCGCCCGCCATGGCCGCGAACCGGGCCATATGGGCGGGGTCGGCGGCGTCCGTGTGCAGGTCGACGGGGCAGCCGTGCTCGGCGGCGACCTCCAGGACCGCCTCCACGTACCCCGTGGGGTCGGGGTCGAGATCGGGGCAGCCGCCCACCACGGACGCGCCCATCTTCACCGCGTCCCGCAGCGCCGCGAGCCCGTCCGCCCCGGCGACCCCGGTCAGTACCCGAGGCACCGCCACCGTCGTCAGTTCGGCCAGCCCGCGCAGCGAGCGCTCCGCCCGCAGTACGGCGGTCAGCGCGCCGAGCCCGGCCACGTCGCCCACGCGCACATGCGCCCGCAGCGCCGTCGCGCCGTGCCCGAGCTGGAGCAGTGCCGCCTCCGTCGCGCGGCCCTGGACGTCCCGCGGGTCGTACGGGACGGGGCCGCGGGCGTCGGCGGACAGGGCGGTGTCCGCGTGGGCGTGAGGCTCCGCGGGGGCCGGCAGGAGCAGATAGCCGGTGAGGTCGATCCGCGTGCCGCACGCGCGCGTGCCGTCCGCCGCCAGGCTGCCGGCCGTACCGACCGCCTCGATGCGCCCGCCGCCCAGCCGTACGTCCACGGTCCGGCCGTCGGCGAGACGCGCGCCGCACAGCAGCAGCGGGGCCGGATCGACCGCGGCCGGCCCCGGAGCCGGACCCGAGGACGAGGGCGGACGGGACGGTGGCTGCGGCCGGCTGTCGGGCATCGCGTTCCAGGGGCTCGGGCTGCGCGCGGAGGACGAGGTCACGCAGGCAAGATCACGCAGAGTGAGTCCGAGCCTAGGCCGGGGGCCCGTTCCCCGCCGGGAGGAGCCCAATAGTCGTACCGGTGTGGTCCGCCCCGGGGGAGGGGGCCGAAACGGATTTGGGCGAACGGCGGCGGACCGTGTAATGTCTTCATCGCTCGCCCCAATAGCTCAGTCGGCAGAGCGTCTCCATGGTAAGGAGAAGGTCAACGGTTCGATTCCGTTTTGGGGCTCTGGTGTGTGAGGTTCCCGCCGAAAGGCGGGGTCCGATCGCATCACAGCGGTGTAGCTCAGTCGGTAGAGCAAGCGGCTCATAATCGCTGTGTCACCGGTTCAAGTCCGGTCACCGCTACAGACAGTAGCCGATTGCGGGGTCGGTCCTTCGATCGGCTACTCTTCATTGCGTAAATACAGTCAATCCGTTCGTCAAGGAGCACTCACGTGGCTGCCACCGACGTCCGCCCGAAGATCACGCTGGCCTGCGTGGAGTGCAAGGAGCGGAACTACATCACCAAGAAGAACCGGCGTAACAACCCGGACCGTCTTGAGATGAAGAAGCACTGCCCGCGTTGCAACGCGCACACCGCGCACCGCGAAACGCGATAAAACAGGCTCGTACACGAGGCCGTCCCCCCAGTCAGGGGGGCGGCCTCGTGTCGTTTTCCCGTCGGCCGGCCACGGTCAGGACCGGTCGGACACAGTCAGACACAGGAGGTGCCGCGCGCATGGCGCTCGACCAGTCCTTCGTGGGGCGGAGCTACCCGCCCACCGAGCCCTACGAGGTGGGCCGGGAGAAGATCCGCGAGTTCGCCGAGGCGGTGGGGGACACCAACCCGGCGTACACGGACGTGGAGGCCGCCAAGGCGCTCGGCCACCCCGATGTGATCGCCCCGCCCACCTTCGTGTTCTCGATCACCTTCAAAGCCGCCGGACAGGTCGTCGCCGACCCGCGGCTCGGCCTCGACTACAGCCGGGTGGTGCACGGCGACCAGAGGTTCGCCTACGTCCGTCCCGTGCGCGCCGGTGACCGGCTCACGGTCACCTCGACCATCGAGGCGGTCAAGTCGATGGCCGGCAACGACATACTGGACATCCGGGGCGAGGTGCACGACCAGGACGGCGAACACGTCGTGACCGCCTGGACCAAGCTGGTGGCCCGCGCGGCCGAGGAGGCGTGAGCAACACCATGACGGCGAAGATCTCCTACGCCGACGTCGAGGTCGGCACCGAGCTGCCCGCGCAGACGTTCCCCGTGACCCGGGCCACCCTCGTCCAGTACGCGGGCGCCTCCGGCGACTTCAACCCCATCCACTGGAACGAGAAGTTCGCCAAGGAGGTCGGCCTCCCCGACGTCATCGCACACGGCATGTTCACCATGGCCGAGGCGATCCGCGTGGTGACCGACTGGACGGGCGACCCGGGCGCGGTCGTCGAGTACGGCGTCCGCTTCACCCGTCCGGTCGTCGTCCCCAATGACGACCAGGGCGCCGTCATCGAGGTCAGCGGCAAGGTCGCCGCCAAGCTCGACGACCACACGGTCCGCGTGGACCTCACCGCGACCAGCGCCGGACAGAAGGTGCTGGGCATGTCACGGGCGGTCGTCCGGCTGGGCTGAGCCGGGCCGGACACGGCGGGGACCGGGGCCTGTCGGTGCCGTCTCGTAGTCTTGGGCCCGTGCAGGAACTCCACGACGCCCCCCTGGCCCCGCTGACCACCTTCCGGCTGGGCGGCCCCGCGACCCGGCTGGTCACCGCGACGACCGACGACGAGGTGATCGCCGCCGTCCGCGAGGCCGACGACAGCGGTACGCCGCTGCTGGTCGTCGGCGGCGGCTCCAACCTGGTCATCGGCGACAAGGGCTTCGACGGCACCGCCCTCGTCGTCGCGACCAAGGGCTTCGCCCTGGACGGCACGCACCTGGAGCTGGCCGCCGGGGAGGTGTGGACCGACGCCGTCGCCCGCACCGTGGAGGCGGGTCTCGCCGGCCTCGAGTGCCTGGCCGGCATCCCCGGCTCGGCGGGCGCCACCCCGATCCAGAACGTCGGGGCGTACGGCCAGGAGGTCTCCTCCACCCTCACCGAGGTCGTCGCCTACGACCGCCGCACCCGCGAGACCGTCACCCTCGGCAACGAGGAGTGCGCCTTCTCCTACCGCCACAGCCGCTTCAAGGCCGACCCCGAGCGCTACGTCGTCCTGCGCGTGCGCTTCCGACTGGAGGACGCCGGCGGACTGTCCGGCCCGGTCAAGTACGCGGAGACGGCCCGCGTGCTCGGCGTGGCGCCCGGCGAGCGGGTCCCGCTGGCCACCGCCCGCGACACGGTGCTGAAGCTTCGCGCGGGCAAGGGCATGGTGCTGGACCCCGAGGACCACGACACCTGGTCGGCCGGCTCCTTCTTCACCAACCCGATCCTCGACGACGAGACGTTCGCCGCATTCCGTACGCGCGTACGGGAGCGGTTGGGGGAAGGCGTCGAGCCGCCCGCCTATCCCGCCGGCGAGGGACGGACCAAGACCTCCGCGGCCTGGCTGATCGACAAGGCCGGCTTCACCAAGGGGTACGGCAGCGGTCCGGCCCGCATCTCCACCAAACACACCCTCGCGCTCACCAACCGCGGCGACGCCACCACGGAGGACCTGCTGGCCTTGGCCCGCGAGGTCGTGGCGGGCGTCCGGGACGCGTTCGGTATCACCCTGGTGAACGAGCCGGTCATGGTCGGCGCCGAACTCTGAGCGGCACGGACCGCGCCGGGGCCGCGCAATTCCGTTGCCGCGCCCGGCCACGGCCCGCTCGGTAAGGGGGGCGGCCAAGGGTACGACGTGCTCAGCGCCTCGCTCACCACGCTGCTGCCCCTGTCCCGGGGGCGGGGGACGGAGCTGGACATCGGCTTCCGGGCGTACCCGCCCCTGGCCCACTTCAGGCGGCCGGGGCGGCCAGCCAGGCGTCGACACCCGACAGCAGCTTCTCCTTGACGTCCTGAGGCGCCGCCGACCCCCGTACGGACTGCCGGGCCAGCTCGGCCAGCTCCGCGTCGGTGAAGCCGTGGTGCCGGCGGGCGATCTCGTACTGTGCCGCCAGCCGGGAGCCGAACAGCAGCGGGTCGTCCGCGCCCAGCGCCATCGGCACCCCCGCCTCGAACAGCGTGCGCAGCGGTACGTCCTCCAGCTTGTCGTACACGCCGAGGGCGACGTTCGACGCCGGGCACACCTCGCAGGTGACGCCCCGGTCCGCGAGGCGCTTCAGCAGCCGCGGGTCCTCGGCCGCCCGCACGCCGTGCCCGATCCGGTGCGCCTCCAGGTCGTCCAGGCAGTCCCGCACCGACGCGGGGCCCGTCAGCTCGCCGCCGTGCGGGGCCGACAACAGCCCGCCCTCGCGCGCGATCGCGAACGCCCGGTCGAAGTCGCGGGCCATCCCGCGCCGCTCGTCGTTGGAGAGCCCGAAGCCGACGATCCCCCGGTCGGCGTAGCGCACGGCCAGCCGGGCCAGCGTGCGGGCGTCCAGGGGGTGCTTCATACGGTTGGCGGCCACCAGCACCCGCATGCCGAGCCCGGTGTCGCGGGACGCCGAGTCCACCGCGTCGAGGATGATCTCCAGCGCCGGGATCAGCCCGCCCAGCCGGGGCGCGTACGACGTCGGGTCGACCTGGATCTCCAGCCAGCCGGAGCCGTCCCGTACGTCCTCCTCCGCCGCCTCCCGCACCAGCCGCTGGATGTCCTCGGGTTCCCTCAGGCACGAGCGCGCCGCGTCGTACAGCCGCTGGAAGCGGAACCAGCCGCGCTCGTCCGTGGCCCGCAGTTTCGGCGATTCCCCGCTGTTCAGCGCGTCGGTGAGCGCCTCGGGCAGGCGCACACCGTACTTGTCGGCCAGTTCCAGCAGGGTGGTGGGCCGCATGGACCCGGTGAAGTGCAGGTGCAGATGGGCTTTCGGCAGTTCAGAGAGATCACGTACACGCGGGGGGTTCGGGGGGTACCCCCCTGAAGAGCTCAGCATTCGCTGATCCTGCCGCACGTCTCCGCCGTCCCGGTAGCACTTTCCCCTTTCGTGGTCTTGCTCGCACAAACAAAGCAAGGGCGCCCGGGAGGAGACCCGGGCGCCCCTGCGGCGGAAGGACGACGTCAGTCGCGTGCCTCCGCCAGCAGCTTCTGGATCCGGCTCACGCCCTCGACGAGGTCCTCGTCGCCCAGCGCGTACGACAGCCGCAGGTAGCCCGGCGTGCCGAACGCCTCACCCGGCACCACCGCGACCTCGGCCTCCTCCAGGATGAGCGCCGCCAGCTCGACCGAGCTCTGCGGCCGCTTGCCCCGGATCTCCTTGCCGATCAGCGCCTTCACCGAGGGGTAGGCGTAGAACGCGCCCTCGGGCTCCGGGCAGACCACGCCGTCGATCTCGTCGAGCATCCGGACGATGGTCTTCCGGCGCCGGTCGAAGGCCTCGCGCATCGTCGCGACGGCGTCCAGGTCACCGGAGACGGCGGCGAGTGCGGCCGCCTGGGCGACGTTGGACACGTTCGACGTGGCGTGCGACTGCAGGTTGGTCGCGGCCTTCACCACGTCCTTCGGGCCGATGACCCAGCCCACGCGCCAGCCGGTCATCGCGTAGGTCTTCGCCACGCCGTTGACCACGATGCACTTGTCGCGCAGCTCGGGCAGGAGCGCGGGCAGCGACACCGACGAGGCGTCGCCGTAGACCAGGTGCTCGTAGATCTCGTCCGTCAGCACCCACAGGCCGTGCTCGACGGCCCAGCGGCCGATCGCCTCGGTCTCGGCCTCGCTGTAGACCGCGCCGGTCGGGTTGGACGGGGAGACGAAGAGGACGACCTTCGTCTTCTCGGTGCGGGCCGCCTCCAGCTGCTCCACGCTCACCCGGTAGCCGGTCGTCTCGTCGGCGACCACCTCGACCGGGACACCGCCGGCCAGCCGGATCGACTCCGGGTACGTCGTCCAGTACGGCGCCGGGACGATGACCTCGTCGCCCGGGTCGAGGATCGCGGCGAAGGCCTCGTAGATGGCCTGCTTGCCGCCGTTGGTGACCAGGATCTGCGACGGGTCGACCTCGTAGCCGGAGTCGCGCAGCGTCTTGGCGGCGATCGCGGCCTTCAGCTCCGGCAGACCGCCGGCCGGCGTGTACCGGTGGTACTTCGGGTTCTTGCAGGCCTCGATCGCGGCCTCGACGATGTAGTCCGGCGTCGGGAAGTCGGGCTCACCGGCGCCGAAGCCGATCACCGGTCGCCCGGCGGCCTTGAGGGCCTTGGCCTTGGCGTCCACGGCGAGGGTGGCGGACTCGGAGATCGCGCCGACTCGGGCGGAGACCCGGCGCTCGGTGGGAGGGGTTGCAGCGCTCATGGAGCCCATCGTTCCAGACCGGAAACCCACGCGGCACGGGGGTTTCACGTACTGAACAACACCGGGCAAACCCCTGAACACCAGTCCGGATCGACGCCGCCGGCCGGCCACGGGTGGGACGATCTTCGGCCGGAGCGGTGCCTGCCGGGTACTTTCTGTTCGACGCCCGGCCCAGGAACACGTACACTCTCACCTCGTTGGCCTTCAGCGGCCCGCGCTCAGCCGGTGCACACCAAGCATCCGGTCGGATGCGGTACGTTGGGGGACACACAAAGGGTCGTAGCTCAATTGGTAGAGCACTGGTCTCCAAAACCAGCGGTTGGGGGTTCAAGTCCCTCCGGCCCTGCTACACACACCTTCGCCAGGATGTGTGCGCATGTACGTACAGCAATGCACCGCCGTGCGGGCTCTGACCGGGCGCGGCACGGCCACGACCCGGAATCAGGTGAGGACGAGTGACGGACGCCGTGGGCTCCATCGACATGCCTGATGCCCAGGACGAGGCGCCGGACTCCAAGAAGACCCGCAAGGGCGGCAAGCGGGCCAAGAAGGGTCCGCTGAAGCGTCTCGCGCTCTTCTACCGCCAGATCATCGCGGAGCTCCGCAAGGTCGTCTGGCCGACCCGCAACCAGCTGACGTCGTACACGACCGCCGTGATCGTCTTCGTCGTCGTGATGATCGGTCTGGTCACCCTGATCGACTATGGTCTCAGCCACGCCGCCAAGTACGTCTTCGGCTGAGCCGAGAGCGAAGAGCGCCGAGGTATCCGGCGCTCCTTTTCGCATGTTCCACCCCTTGTATCCAGGAAGAAGCAGCCACCGTGTCTGACCCGAACGTGAACGACGCCGTTGAGCCTTACGGCGAAGGGGCCGAGTCCGCCGAGGACGCGCTCGCCGCCGTCGAGGGCGCGGACGTCGAGGACACCGAGGCCTTCGACGAGGCCGAGGCTGCCGACACCACCGCGGACGAGAGCGACGAGGCGGACGAGACCACCGAGGCCGAGGAAGCGGCCGAGGAGGCCGAAGAGCCCGAGGACGACCGCGACCCGGTCGAGAAGCTCCGCGACGAACTGCGGACGCTGCCCGGCGAGTGGTACGTCATCCACACGTACGCGGGTTACGAGAACCGGGTGAAGACCAACCTGGAGCAGCGCGCCGTCTCGCTGAACGTCGAGGACTACATCTTCCAGGCCGAGGTGCCGCAGGAAGAGGTCGTCCAGATCAAGAACGGCGACCGCAAGACGATCAAGCAGAACAAGCTCCCGGGCTACGTCCTGGTCCGTATGGACCTGACGAACGAGTCCTGGGGCGTCGTCCGCAACACCCCCGGTGTCACCGGCTTCGTGGGCAACGCCTACGACCCGTACCCGCTGACGCTGGACGAGATCGTCAAGATGCTCGCCCCGGAGGCCGAGGAGAAGGCCGCCCGCGAGGCCGCCGAGGCCGAGGGCAAGCCGGCCCCGCAGCGCAAGGTCGAGGTCCAGGTGCTGGACTTCGAGGTCGGCGACTCGGTCACCGTCACCGACGGCCCGTTCGCCACGCTGCAGGCGACCATCAACGAGATCAACCCCGACTCCAAGAAGGTCAAGGGCCTGGTGGAGATCTTCGGCCGGGAGACGCCGGTCGAGCTTTCCTTCGACCAGATCCAGAAGAACTAGTCCAGGACAGTCCTTCTGGCACACAGCTTCCGAACAGGTCAGGCGGGCGTGCGAGCGTCCGCCTGACCTGCTCGGTTTTCAGCCGCGCATCTATACCCGTTATCGTTGTGCGGTATGCCTGCGTCCGGGTTGTCCCATGGCGCGGGCAGGACCCGAACCGAAAGGACCCGGAGAGTCATGCCTCCCAAGAAGAAGAAGGTCACGGGGCTCATCAAGCTCCAGATCCAGGCCGGTGCCGCGAACCCGGCCCCGCCGGTCGGCCCCGCGCTGGGTCAGCACGGCGTGAACATCATGGAGTTCTGCAAGGCCTACAACGCCGCGACCGAGTCGCAGCGCGGCTGGGTCATCCCGGTGGAGATCACGGTCTACGAGGACCGTTCCTTCACCTTCGTCACCAAGACCCCGCCGGCCGCGAAGATGATCCTCAAGGCCGCGGGTGTGGAGAAGGGCTCCGGCGAGCCGCACAAGACCAAGGTCGCGAAGATCACCGCCGCCCAGGTCCGTGAGATCGCCACGACCAAGATGCCCGACCTCAACGCCAACGACCTGGACGCCGCGTCGAAGATCATCGCCGGCACCGCCCGTTCCATGGGCATCACGGTCGAGGGCTGACCTCCACCCCCGTAAGCCAAGCAGTAGTGGAAGGGCCTGCTCGGCCCGGACCACGACTCCTAGACAACGCACAGGAGCTTTCAGTGAGCAAGCGCAGCAAGTCTCTCCGCGCTGCGGACGCCAAGATCGACCGGGAGAAGCTGTACGCCCCGCTCGAGGCCGTCCGTCTCGCCAAGGAGACGTCCACGACCAAGTTCGACGGCACCGTCGAGGTCGCCTTCCGTCTGGGTGTCGACCCGCGCAAGGCCGACCAGATGGTCCGTGGCACCGTGAACCTCCCGCACGGCACCGGTAAGACCGCCCGGGTCCTGGTCTTCGCGACCGGTGACCGTGCCGAGGCCGCGCGTGCCGCGGGCGCCGACATCGTCGGCGCCGACGAGCTGATCGACGAGGTGTCGAAGGGCCGTCTGGACTTCGACGCCGTCGTCGCCACCCCGGACCTCATGGGCAAGGTCGGCCGCCTCGGCCGCGTGCTCGGTCCCCGTGGCCTGATGCCGAACCCGAAGACCGGCACCGTGACCCCGGACGTCACCAAGGCCGTCAACGACATCAAGGGCGGCAAGATCGAGTTCCGCGTCGACAAGCACTCGAACCTGCACTTCATCATCGGCAAGACGTCGTTCGACGACGCCAAGCTGGTGGAGAACTACGGTGCGGCGCTGGAGGAGATCCTCCGTCTGAAGCCGTCCGCCGCCAAGGGTCGCTACATCAAGAAGGCCGCCATCACCACCACGATGGGCCCCGGCATTCCGCTCGACCCGAACCGCACCCGCAACCTCCTCGTCGAGGAGGACCCGGCCGCCGTCTGAGCCGGGCGGGCCGGCTGACCGGCCCGTGCACACCGCGTAGAACCCGTCCCCGCGTCTCGTCCGAGGCGTGGGGACGGGTTTTTTCGTACGACAGTGTCAGTGGCGTGGGTTACCTTTTTCTGACTTCACAGGTGTGACACAGCGAAACAACCAGGGGTGGGATTCATGGGCATGTCCGCATGGAAGCGCGCGGGTGTCTGTCTGACGGCCGTGGCCGTCGTCGTGGGCGTCGCGGGCTGTCAGGACGGTGACGGGGGCGGGGCGAAGGAGAAGGCCGCCGACTCGGCGAAGACCGAGGTCCAGACGCAGAACGAGATGACGGAGGTCCTCCAGGCGGCCTTCAGGAACACCTCGGAGGCCAAGTCCTCCAAGGTCCGGATGACCATGACGATGCCGGCCGCGGTGGGCGGCGGCGGCACCATGGAGATCTCCGGTGTGCAGGGCTGGGACCCGGCCGTGATGGACGTCACCATGAAGGGTCCCGCACTCGCGGCGGGCGGTCCGGAGGCCCCCGAGCAGGTCCGCATGATCATGCTCGACAACGTCATGTACGTGGACATGGGCGCGAAGCAGGCCGCCGAGATGGACGGCAAGCGCTGGATGAAGATGGACTTCGCCGCCATCGCCGAGGCGGCCGGCGACGCCGAGCTCCAGAAGCAGATGACCAACGGCCTGGAGAACATGAACCAGGACCCGGCGAAGCAGCTCGCCCTGCTGCTGGAGTCGCCGAACCTGAAGCACGTCGGACCGGAGAAGGTCGACGGCGTCCAGACGCAGCACTACAAGGGCACGCTGAGCTTCGACGAGATGATCGAGACCAACGAGTCCTTCGACCTGCTCTCCGAGAAGGAGCGCGAGGAGTTGACCGCCAACGTCGAGAAGTCGGGGCTGAAGGGCTACGACACCGAGTTCTGGCTCAACGAGGACAACTACCCGGTCAAGATGGTCGTCGGCATGAAGATGCCCCAGGGCACGATCAGCATGACGGCGAACTACTCCGACTACGGCGCCAAGGCCGAGGTCGAGGCGCCGGCGGCGGAGGACACCCTCGACCTCATGGAGATGCTGGGGGAGCTGGGCGCGGGCTCCGAGGCCGGTCTCGACGCCTGAAGACTCTGAGGCCCTCCGGGCCCCCGGGCCCCCTGGTCTCCCGGCTCCGGGTCCCCGGGTTTCCGGGCTTCCCGGCCCCCGGGTCTCCCGGCTCCCGGCTCCGGGTCCCCGGGTTTCCGGGCCCCCGGCCCCGATCCCTCGGCTCTCCGGGCCTCCGGGCCCTCTGGGGCTCCAAGGGCCCCAGGGATCCTGAGGGTCCCGGAGACCTCAGGGTCCTGATGCCCCTGATCGGTCGATTTGCTTGACGGCGATCCGTTCGCGTACTCTTCCACAGAAGCCAAAGACCGCTGGTCGTTGCCGTGTGCTCGTCAGAGTTCATGGTGGCCGAAGGATCCGCTGAACTGCGGACGACCCGCGCAGGTGTCAGTGGAAGAGTTCCCGGAGCTCGCTGCCGCGAGGACGCGAGTGACCGGTCGAGCTACGCCCCGTGCGCCTGCGCCGGGGCGTTTCGTTTTCCCCAGTCCTCCTTCGGGTCCGCGCGGTCCGAATCACCCGGAAGGAGGCCGAGGCTCTATGGCGAGGCCCGACAAGGCTGCCGCGGTTGCCGAGCTGACGGACAAGTTCCGCAGCTCCAACGCCGCCGTGCTGACCGAGTACCGCGGTCTCACCGTGGCGCAGCTCAAGACGCTGCGTCGTTCGCTCGGTGAGAACGCCCAGTACGCCGTGGTGAAGAACACGCTGACCAAGATTGCGGCCAACGAGGCCGGGATCACGCTCGACGACCAGCTCTTCGCTGGCCCGACGGCGGTCGCCTTCGTCACCGGTGACCCGGTGGAGTCGGCGAAGGGTCTTCGTGACTTCGCCAAGGACAACCCGAATCTCGTCATCAAGGGCGGTGTCCTTGACGGCAAGGCGCTGTCCGCCGACGAGATCAAGAAGCTTGCGGACCTCGAGTCCCGCGAGGTTCTGCTCGCCAAGCTGGCGGGCGCTTTCAAGGGCAAGCAGACGCAGACTGCTCAGCTCTTCCAGGCGCTCCCCTCGAAGCTCGTCCGCACCGTGGACGCGCTCCGTGCCAAGCAGGACGAGCAGGGCGGTGCCGAGTAATTCGGCTCGCTTCCCGATCCTCGTCGCACGCACCGCGTGAGATGAGGGTCGATGCGGGCCCGACGTACGCCCGCCTCACCCCGTACATCCGGCACCTGCCGATTTAGTGGAAGGACCGCCATCATGGCGAAGCTCAGCCAGGAAGACCTGCTCGCCCAGTTCGAGGAGATGACCCTCATCGAGCTCTCCGAGTTCGTGAAGGCCTTCGAGGAGAAGTTCGACGTCACCGCCGCCGCCGCGGTCGCCGCCGTCGCCGCCCCGGGTGCCCCGGGCGCCCCGGTCGAGGCCGCTGAGGAGAAGGACGAGTTCGACGTCATCCTCACCGCCGCCGGCGACAAGAAGATCCAGGTCATCAAGGTCGTGCGTGAGCTGACCTCCCTGGGTCTGAAGGAGGCCAAGGACCTCGTGGACGGCGCCCCGAAGCCCGTCCTCGAGAAGGTCGCCAAGGACGCCGCCGAGAAGGCCGCCGAGTCCCTCAAGGGCGCCGGCGCCTCCGTCGAGGTCAAGTAACACCTCCGGGGGCCCCACGGGTCCCCTGCGCGTCCCCAGGGACGTGTAACGCTCAAGCGCTGAGGAGCGATCATCCATCCGGGTGGTCGCTCCTCGGCGTATGAGGGGTCCGGCGGCGGCTGCCTTGCACCTGTGACGGCGGGGAGTAAGGTGATCTTCGTTGTGCCTCCGGGGACCTCGAAGATCTGCCTGGTGGCGGGCGGTTCCGGCAAGGGGGGCCTTGACGAACCGCACGCAGCGCGCAATTCTCAGGACGCGTCGCCACAAGGATCCGGATCCGAGGCATGGATCGGCGGCAAAGAGGGCAGTATGAACGTGCGTTGAGGGCAGCGCCTTGTCGCAGGAGTTGAGAAGAACGAGGGCCTCCACCGGTTCCGTAAACCGGCATTGGACATCAGTGTGCCAAATGGCTACACTGACCCTTTGCGCTGCCTGTTAGCTGTCCCCTGCCCGTCACCAGGGGCATGCCCTCACTCGAGCACCGACGACTAGATCATCTCTGACCTGGGATGTCTGTCTCTCTGCCCAGTGGGGGGCCGGTACGCGCGTAGTGAGTCCGAGCCCTCGGAAGGACCCCCTCTTGGCCGCCTCGCGCAACGCCTCGACCGCGAATACGAACAACGGTGCCAGCACCGCCCCGCTGCGCATCTCCTTTGCAAAGATCAAGGAGCCTCTCGAGGTTCCGAACCTGCTCGCGCTGCAGACCGAAAGCTTCGACTGGCTGCTCGGGAACACCGCTTGGCAGAGTCGGGTCGAGGAGGCTCTCGAGAGCGGGCACGACGTCCCCACCAAGTCCGGTCTGGAGGAGATCTTCGAAGAGATCTCCCCGATCGAGGACTTCTCCGGGTCGATGTCGCTGACCTTCCGCGACCACCGCTTCGAGCCGCCGAAGAACTCCATCGACGAGTGCAAGGAGCGCGACTTCACGTACGCGGCCCCGCTCTTCGTCACCGCCGAGTTCACCAACAACGAGACCGGCGAGATCAAGTCCCAGACCGTCTTCATGGGCGACTTCCCGCTCATGACGAACAAGGGCACCTTCGTCATCAACGGCACCGAGCGTGTCGTGGTGTCGCAGCTCGTCCGTTCGCCGGGTGTCTACTTCGACTCCTCCATCGACAAGACGTCCGACAAGGACATCTTCTCCGCCAAGATCATCCCGTCCCGGGGTGCCTGGCTGGAGATGGAGATCGACAAGCGCGACATGGTCGGTGTCCGCATCGACCGCAAGCGCAAGCAGTCCGTCACCGTCCTCCTGAAGGCGCTCGGCTGGACCACCGAGCAGATCCTCGAGGAGTTCGGCGAGTACGAGTCCATGCGCGCCACCCTGGAGAAGGACCACACCCAGGGCCAGGACGACGCGCTGCTCGACATCTACCGCAAGCTGCGTCCGGGCGAGCCCCCCACGCGTGAGGCCGCGCAGACGCTGCTCGAGAACCTCTACTTCAACCCCAAGCGCTACGACCTCGCCAAGGTCGGCCGCTACAAGGTGAACAAGAAGCTCGGCGGGGACGAGCCGCTGGACGCCGGCGTGCTCACCACCGACGACATCATCGCCACCATCAAGTACCTGGTGAAGCTGCACGCCGGGGAGACCGAGACGGTCGGCGAGTCCGGTCGCTCGATCATGGTCGAGACCGACGACATCGACCACTTCGGCAACCGCCGCATCCGCAACGTCGGCGAGCTGATCCAGAACCAGGTCCGTACGGGTCTCGCCCGTATGGAGCGCGTCGTGCGCGAGCGCATGACCACCCAGGACGTCGAGGCGATCACGCCGCAGACCCTGATCAACATCCGGCCGGTCGTCGCCTCCATCAAGGAGTTCTTCGGCACCAGCCAGCTGTCGCAGTTCATGGACCAGAACAACCCGCTGTCGGGGCTGACGCACAAGCGTCGTCTGAACGCCCTCGGCCCGGGTGGTCTCTCCCGTGAGCGGGCCGGCTTCGAGGTCCGTGACGTGCACCCGTCGCACTACGGCCGCATGTGCCCGATCGAGACGCCGGAAGGCCCGAACATCGGTCTGATCGGTTCGCTCGCCTCCTACGGCCGGATCAACCCGTTCGGCTTCATCGAGACGCCGTACCGCAAGGTCGTCGAGGGCCAGGTCACCGACGAGGTCGACTACCTGACCGCCGACGAGGAGGACCGCTTCGTCATCGCGCAGGCCAACGCCCCGCTCAGCGACGACATGCGGTTCGTGGAGAACCGGATCCTGGTCCGCCGCCGCGGCGGCGAGGTCGACTACGTCCCCGGTGACGACGTCGACTACATGGACGTCTCGCCGCGCCAGATGGTGTCGGTCGCGACCGCCATGATCCCGTTCCTCGAGCACGACGACGCCAACCGTGCCCTCATGGGCGCGAACATGATGCGCCAGGCCGTGCCGCTGATCAAGAGCGAGTCCCCGCTCGTCGGCACCGGCATGGAGTACCGCTCCGCCGTCGACGCCGGCGACGTGGTCAAGGCCGAGAAGGACGGTGTGGTCCAGGAGGTCTCCGCGGACTACATCACCACCGCCAACGACGACGGCACGTACATCACGTACCGCCTGGCGAAGTTCTCCCGGTCCAACCAGGGCACCTCGGTCAACCAGAAGGTCATCGTCAACGAGGGCGACCGGATCATCACCGGCCAGGTCCTCGCCGACGGCCCGGCCACCGAGAACGGCGAGATGGCGCTCGGCAAGAACCTGCTGGTCGCGTTCATGCCGTGGGAGGGTCACAACTACGAGGACGCGATCATCCTGTCGCAGCGCCTCGTGCAGGACGACGTCCTCTCCTCGATCCACATCGAGGAGCACGAGGTCGACGCCCGTGACACCAAGCTCGGCCCCGAGGAGATCACCCGGGACATCCCGAACGTCTCCGAGGAGGTCCTCGCCGACCTCGACGAGCGCGGCATCATCCGCATCGGTGCCGAGGTCATCGCCGGTGACATCCTCGTCGGCAAGGTCACGCCCAAGGGTGAGACCGAGCTGACCCCCGAGGAGCGCCTGCTCCGCGCGATCTTCGGTGAGAAGGCCCGTGAGGTCCGTGACACCTCGCTGAAGGTGCCGCACGGCGAGACCGGCAAGGTCATCGGCGTGCGCGTCTTCGACCGCGAGGAGGGTGACGAGCTTCCCCCCGGCGTCAACCAGCTGGTGCGCGTCTACGTCGCGCAGAAGCGCAAGATCACCGACGGTGACAAGCTCGCCGGCCGCCACGGCAACAAGGGCGTCATCTCCAAGATCAACCCGATCGAGGACATGCCCTTCCTGGAGGACGGCACCCCGGTCGACATCATCCTCAACCCGCTGGGTGTCCCGTCCCGAATGAACCCGGGACAGGTCCTGGAGATCCACCTCGGCTGGCTCGCCAGCCGCGGCTGGGACGTCTCCGGCCTCGCGGAGGAGTGGGCCGAGCGGCTCCAGGCCATCGGCGCCGACAAGGTCGAGCCCGGCACCAACGTCGCCACCCCGGTCTTCGACGGTGCGCGTGAGGACGAGCTCGCGGGTCTGCTCCAGCACACCATCCCGAACCGCGACGGCGAGCGCATGGTGCTCCCGTCCGGCAAGGCACGGCTGTACGACGGCCGCTCCGGCGAGCCGTTCCCGGAGCCGATCTCGGTCGGCTACATGTACATCCTGAAGCTGCACCACCTGGTCGACGACAAGCTGCACGCGCGTTCGACCGGTCCGTACTCCATGATCACCCAGCAGCCGCTGGGCGGTAAGGCTCAGTTCGGTGGCCAGCGGTTCGGCGAGATGGAGGTGTGGGCACTCGAGGCGTACGGCGCCGCCTACGCGCTCCAGGAGCTGCTGACCATCAAGTCCGACGACGTCACCGGCCGCGTGAAGGTCTACGAGGCCATCGTCAAGGGCGAGAACATCCCCGAGCCCGGCATCCCCGAGTCCTTCAAGGTCCTCATCAAGGAGATGCAGTCCCTGTGCCTGAACGTGGAGGTGCTGTCCAGCGACGGTATGTCCATCGAGATGCGTGACACCGACGAGGACGTCTTCCGCGCTGCGGAGGAGCTCGGCATCGACCTGTCCCGGCGCGAGCCGAGCAGCGTCGAAGAGGTCTGACGGGAGTGGGGCGGCCTTCCCCGTGAAGGCCGCCCGCCCCAGGACCCCCGTTTCAGACCCCAAGACTTACAACCCTGAGAGGGATTGACGCATAGTGCTCGACGTCAACTTCTTCGACGAGCTCCGGATCGGCCTGGCCACCGCTGACGACATCCGTCAGTGGAGCCACGGCGAGGTCAAGAAGCCCGAGACCATCAACTACCGCACCCTCAAGCCCGAGAAGGACGGACTCTTCTGCGAGAAGATCTTCGGTCCGACCCGGGACTGGGAGTGCTACTGCGGCAAGTACAAGCGCGTCCGCTTCAAGGGCATCATCTGTGAGCGCTGTGGCGTCGAGGTCACGCGCGCCAAGGTGCGCCGCGAGCGGATGGGCCACATCGAGCTGGCCGCGCCCGTCACGCACATCTGGTACTTCAAGGGCGTTCCGTCGCGCCTCGGGTACCTGCTCGACCTCGCCCCGAAGGACCTGGAGAAGGTCATCTACTTCGCGGCGTACATGATCACGTACGTCGACGAGGAGCGCCGCACCCGCGACCTGCCCTCGCTGGAGGCCCACGTCTCCGTCGAGCGCCAGCAGATCGAGAACCGCCGCGACGCCGACCTCGAGGCCCGCGCCAAGAAGCTCGAGACCGACCTGGCCGAGCTGGAGGCCGAGGGCGCCAAGGCCGACGTGCGCCGCAAGGTGCGCGAGGGCGCCGAGCGCGAGATGAAGCAGCTGCGCGACCGCGCGCAGCGCGAGATCGACCGCCTCGACGAGGTGTGGACCCGGTTCAAGAACCTCAAGGTCCAGGACCTCGAGGGCGACGAGCTGCTCTACCGCGAGCTGCGCGACCGCTTCGGCACGTACTTCGACGGCTCGATGGGTGCCGCGGCGCTGCAGAAGCGCCTGGAGTCCTTCGACCTTGAGGAGGAGGCCGAGCGTCTCCGCGAGATCATCCGCACCGGCAAGGGCCAGAAGAAGACCCGTGCGCTCAAGCGGCTGAAGGTCGTCTCCGCGTTCCTGCAGACGTCCAACAGCCCCAAGGGCATGGTGCTCGACTGCGTGCCGGTCATCCCGCCGGACCTGCGTCCGATGGTGCAGCTCGACGGTGGCCGCTTCGCGACCTCCGACCTGAACGACCTGTACCGCCGTGTCATCAACCGCAACAACCGCCTGAAGCGGCTTCTCGACCTCGGCGCGCCCGAGATCATCGTGAACAACGAGAAGCGCATGCTCCAGGAGGCCGTCGACGCGCTCTTCGACAACGGCCGCCGCGGCCGCCCGGTCACGGGCCCCGGCAACCGTCCGCTGAAGTCGCTGTCCGACATGCTCAAGGGCAAGCAGGGCCGCTTCCGTCAGAACCTGCTCGGCAAGCGAGTCGACTACTCGGCGCGTTCCGTGATCGTCGTCGGCCCGCAGCTCAAGCTGCACCAGTGCGGTCTGCCGAAGGCCATGGCGCTGGAGCTCTTCAAGCCGTTCGTGATGAAGCGCCTGGTCGACCTGAACCACGCGCAGAACATCAAGTCGGCCAAGCGCATGGTCGAGCGCGGCCGCACGGTCGTGTACGACGTGCTGGAAGAGGTCATCGCGGAGCACCCGGTCCTGCTGAACCGCGCTCCCACCCTGCACCGCCTCGGCATCCAGGCCTTCGAGCCGCAGCTGGTCGAGGGCAAGGCCATCCAGATCCACCCGCTCGTGTGCACCGCGTTCAACGCGGACTTCGACGGTGACCAGATGGCCGTGCACCTGCCGCTGTCCGCGGAGGCGCAGGCCGAGGCCCGCATCCTGATGCTGTCCTCGAACAACATCCTCAAGCCGGCCGACGGCCGCCCGGTGACGATGCCGACCCAGGACATGGTCCTCGGTCTGTTCTTCCTCACCACCGACGGCGAGATGCGCGACCTCAAGGGCGAGGGCCGTTCCTTCGCCTCGGTCGCGGAGGCGATCATGGCCTTCGACGCGGGCGAGCTGTCGCTCCAGTCGAGGATCGACATCCGCTTCCCGGTCGGCACCATCCCGCCGCGCGGCTGGACCCCGCCGGCGCGCGAGGAGGGCGAGCCCGAGTGGCAGCAGGGTGACAGCTTCCGGCTGAACACCACCCTGGGCCGCGCGCTCTTCAACGAGCTGCTGCCCGAGGACTACCCGTTCGTCGACTACGAGGTCGGCAAGAAGCAGCTCTCCGAGATCGTCAACGACCTCGCCGAGCGCTACCCGAAGGTCATCGTGGCGGCGACGCTCGACAACCTGAAGGCGTCCGGCTTCTTCTGGGCCACCCGTTCCGGCGTCACCGTCGCCATCTCCGACGTCGTCGTCCCCGAGGCGAAGAAGGAGATCGTCAAGGGCTACGAGGCGCAGGACGAGAAGGTCCAGAAGCAGTACGAGCGCGGTCTGATCACCAAGGACGAGCGCACGCAGGAGCTCATCAACATCTGGACCAAGGCGACCAACGAGGTCGCCGAGGCGATGAACGACAACTTCCCGAAGACCAACCCGATCTTCATGATGGTGAACTCGGGCGCACGAGGCAACATGATGCAGATGCGTCAGATCGCCGGTATGCGTGGTCTGGTGTCGAACGCGAAGAACGAGACGATCCCGCGTCCGATCAAGGCGTCGTTCCGTGAGGGCCTGTCCGTGCTGGAGTACTTCATCTCCACGCACGGTGCCCGTAAGGGTCTGGCGGACACCGCTCTGCGTACCGCCGACTCGGGTTACCTCACCCGTCGTCTGGTCGACGTCTCCCAGGACGTCATCATCCGCGAGGAGGACTGCGGCACCGACCGCGGTCTGCGTCTCAAGATCGCGAGCCGGGACGAGACGGGCGTGCTCCGCAAGGAGGGCGACGTCGAGACCTCCGTGTACGCGCGCTGCCTCGCCGAGGACATCGTGGTCGACGGACAGGTGCTGGCCCCGGCCGGCACCGACCTGGGCGACGTCCTCATCGAGGAGCTCGTCTCCCGCGGCGTCGAGGAGGTCAAGACCCGCTCGGTCCTGACCTGCGAGTCCGCCGTCGGCACCTGCGCGATGTGCTACGGCCGTTCGCTGGCCACCGGCAAGCTGGTCGACATCGGTGAGGCGGTCGGCATCATCGCCGCCCAGTCCATCGGTGAGCCCGGTACCCAGCTGACGATGCGTACCTTCCACACCGGTGGTGTGGCCGGTGACGACATCACCCAGGGTCTGCCCCGTGTCGTCGAGCTCTTCGAGGCCCGTACGCCGAAGGGTGTCGCCCCGATCTCCGAGGCCTCCGGCCGCGTGCGGATCGAGGAGACCGAGAAGACCAAGAAGATCGTCGTCACCCCGGACGACGGCAGCGACGAGACGGCGTTCCCGATCTCGAAGCGCGCCAAGGTCCTGGTCGGCGAGGGCGACCACGTCGAGGTGGGCCAGCAGCTCACCGTGGGTGCCACCAACCCGCACGACGTGCTGCGCATCCTGGGTCAGCGTGCCGTCCAGGTCCACCTGGTCGGCGAGGTCCAGAAGGTCTACAACTCGCAGGGTGTGTCGATCCACGACAAGCACATCGAGATCATCATCCGGCAGATGCTGCGCCGGGTGACGATCATCGAGTCGGGCGACGCGGAGCTGCTGCCCGGCGAGCTGGTCGAGCGCTCGAAGTTCGAGACCGAGAACCGTCGTGTGGTCCAGGAGGGTGGTCACCCGGCCTCCGGTCGTCCGCAGCTGATGGGTATCACCAAGGCCTCGCTGGCGACGGAGTCCTGGCTGTCGGCCGCCTCCTTCCAGGAGACGACCCGAGTCCTGACGGACGCGGCGATCAACGCCAAGTCCGACAGCCTCATCGGCCTCAAGGAGAACGTCATCATCGGTAAGCTCATCCCGGCCGGTACGGGTCTGTCCCGCTACCGCAACATCCGGGTCGAGCCGACCGAGGAGGCCAAGGCCGCGATGTACTCGGCCGTCGGCTACGACGACATCGACTACTCGCCGTTCGGCACGGGCTCCGGCCAGGCCGTTCCGCTGGAGGACTACGACTACGGTCCGTACAACCAGTAAGGCGTACGTCTGAAGCACTGAGGGGCGGTCACTCCGTACGGGGTGGCCGCCCCTCGGCGTCGTGTGCCGAAGCCGTGCCGGAACGGCCGCCCGGGCGCATCATGGAGGGACCCGGTATGACGGGGGAGGTGGCGCCCGGTGTCGTATTCGCCGTATCCGCAGGGGCAGCCCTGGCAGCAGGGGCACGGTGTGCCGCAGCCGTGGCCCGGGCAGCCGTGGGCCGGCTGGGCCGCCCCGCCGATGCTCGCCTCGCACGCCGACCGGGAGCGGGCCGTGGACGTCCTCAGAGCCGGGTACGGGGAGGGACGGCTGGAGAAGCCCGAGTTCGACCGGAGGGCCGCGCGGGCGTACGCCGCCCGTACGGTGGGGGAGCTGGCGCTGCTGGTGGCCGACCTGCCGCAGGGGCCCGTACCGCATGCGGTGCCCGCCGTGCCGGCGGTGTTCCGGCCGGTGCCCCGGGTGCGGGTGAACGGCAAGGCGGTCGCCTCCGCCGTCTGCGGCGGGCTCTGCCTGGTCACCTTCGGGCTCACCGGCATCCCGGCGGTGATCCTGGGGCACGCGGCGCGGGCCGAGATCGCGCGCACGGGGGAGGAGGGCGACGGACTGGCGCTGACCGGTCTGGCGCTCGGCTGGCTGGCGAACGGGGCGTGGGTGGTCCTGATGCTGCTGTCGTTCGCGCTCGCGCTGGCCTCCGGTTGACAAGCGAGGACCGGCGTGTTCCGCCCGGCGCGCGTGCCGGGCCCATTTGTTTTGACCGCAGCGAATGCGATAGGTACGCTCAGACCTTGTGCCTGGGGTGTGCCCTGGCCTTCGTGCGTGCCATCACACCGCACCGGGGGCCGCTGAACGGCCACCGCAATCCACACGTTCTTTCGCCTCGCGGCGGGAGTCCGCGGGATTCGACACACCCGACCGCGTGGGTCGGTGACGTTCCAGGTTAGCTTCACCATTCGGCACACAGAAACCGGAGAAGTAGTGCCTACGATCCAGCAGCTGGTCCGCAAGGGCCGGCAGGACAAGGTCGAGAAGAACAAGACGCCCGCACTCGAGGGTTCCCCTCAGCGTCGTGGCGTCTGCACGCGTGTGTTCACGACCACCCCGAAGAAGCCGAACTCGGCCCTGCGTAAGGTCGCGCGTGTGCGTCTGACCAGCGGCATCGAGGTCACGGCCTACATTCCGGGTGAGGGACACAACCTGCAGGAGCACTCCATCGTGCTCGTGCGCGGCGGCCGTGTGAAGGACCTGCCGGGTGTTCGCTACAAGATCATCCGCGGTTCCCTCGACACCCAGGGTGTCAAGAACCGCAAGCAGGCTCGCAGCCGTTACGGCGCCAAGAAGGAGAAGTAAGAATGCCTCGTAAGGGCCCCGCCCCGAAGCGCCCGGTCATCATCGACCCGGTCTACGGTTCTCCTCTGGTGACCTCCCTGATCAACAAGGTGCTGCTCAACGGCAAGCGCTCCACCGCCGAGCGCATCGTCTACGGCGCCATGGAGGGTCTGCGTGAGAAGACGGGCAACGACCCGATCATCACGCTGAAGCGCGCGCTGGAGAACATCAAGCCGACCCTCGAGGTCAAGTCCCGCCGTGTCGGTGGTGCGACGTACCAGGTCCCGATCGAGGTCAAGCCCGGTCGTGCCAACACGCTCGCGCTGCGCTGGCTGGTCGGTTACTCCCGCGCCCGTCGCGAGAAGACCATGACCGAGCGTCTGCTCAACGAGCTTCTCGACGCCTCCAACGGCCTGGGTGCCGCTGTGAAGAAGCGCGAGGACACGCACAAGATGGCCGAGTCCAACAAGGCCTTCGCGCACTACCGCTGGTAGTCGCTACCCACATCGAGACCGAGAGAAGACTGAAGCCTTATGGCTACCACTTCACTTGACCTGGCCAGGGTCCGCAACATCGGGATCATGGCCCACATCGACGCGGGCAAGACGACCACCACCGAGCGGATCCTGTTCTACACCGGTGTGTCGTACAAGATCGGTGAGGTCCACGACGGCGCCGCCACCATGGACTGGATGGAGCAGGAGCAGGAGCGTGGCATCACGATCACGTCCGCTGCCACCACCTGCCACTGGCCGCTCGAGGACAACGACTACACGATCAACATCATCGACACCCCCGGGCACGTCGACTTCACCGTCGAGGTGGAGCGATCCCTGCGTGTGCTCGACGGTGCCGTGACCGTGTTCGACGGTGTCGCCGGTGTCGAGCCGCAGTCCGAGACGGTGTGGCGTCAGGCCGACCGTTACGGCGTCCCGCGCATCTGCTTCGTCAACAAGCTGGACCGTACCGGCGCCGAGTTCCACCGCTGCGTGGACATGATCTCGGACCGCCTGGGCGCCCAGCCGCTCGTCATGCAGCTCCCGATCGGTGCCGAGGCCGACTTCCAGGGCGTCGTGGACCTGGTCCGCATGAAGGCGCTCGTGTGGTCCGCCGAGGCCGCCAAGGGCGAGATGTACGACATCGTCGACATCCCGGCCACGCACACCGAGGCCGCCGAGGAGTGGCGCGGCAAGCTGGTCGAGGCCGTCGCCGAGAACGACGAAGAGATCATGGAGCTGTACCTGGAGGGCCAGGAGCCCACCGAGGAGCAGCTGTACGCCGCGATCCGTCGCATCACCATCGCGTCCGGCAAGTCCAGCGACACCACGGTCACCCCGGTGTTCTGCGGTACCGCGTTCAAGAACAAGGGCGTCCAGCCCCTGCTCGACGCGGTCGTGCGCTACCTGCCGACCCCGCTCGACGTCGAGGCCATCGAGGGTCACGACCCGAAGGACGCCGAGGTCGTCGTCAAGCGCAAGCCGTCCGAGGACGAGCCGCTGGCCGCGCTCGCGTTCAAGATCATGAGCGACCCGCACCTCGGCAAGCTCACCTTCGTCCGGGTCTACTCGGGCCGCCTGGAGTCCGGCACCGCCGTGCTGAACTCCGTCAAGGGCAAGAAGGAGCGCATCGGCAAGATCTACCGCATGCACGCCAACAAGCGTGAGGAGATCGAGTCGGTGGGCGCCGGCGACATCGTCGCCGTCATGGGCCTGAAGCAGACCACCACCGGTGAGACGCTGTCCGACGACAAGAACCCGGTCATCCTGGAGTCCATGGACTTCCCGGCGCCGGTCATCCAGGTCGCCATCGAGCCCAAGTCGAAGGGCGACCAGGAGAAGCTGGGCGTCGCGATCCAGCGTCTGGCCGAGGAGGACCCGTCCTTCCAGGTCCACTCGGACGAGGAGACGGGCCAGACCATCATCGGTGGTATGGGCGAGCTGCACCTCGAGGTGCTGGTCGACCGTATGCGCCGTGAGTTCAAGGTCGAGGCCAACGTCGGCAAGCCCCAGGTCGCCTACCGCGAGACGATCCGCAAGGCCGTCGAGCGCGTGGACTACACCCACAAGAAGCAGACCGGTGGTACCGGTCAGTTCGCCAAGGTGCAGATCGCGATCGAGCCGATCGAGGGCGGCGACGCCTCGTACGAGTTCGTGAACAAGGTGACCGGTGGCCGCATCCCGAAGGAGTACATCCCTTCGGTGGACGCCGGTGCGCAGGAGGCCATGCAGTTCGGCATCCTGGCCGGCTACGAGATGACGGGCGTCCGCGTCACGCTCATCGACGGTGGCTACCACGAGGTCGACTCCTCCGAGCTCGCGTTCAAGATCGCCGGTTCGCAGGCCTTCAAGGAGGCCGCGCGCAAGGCTTCGCCCGTGCTCCTGGAGCCGATGATGGCCGTCGAGGTCACCACGCCCGAGGACTACATGGGTGAGGTCATCGGCGACATCAACTCCCGCCGTGGCCAGATCCAGGCCATGGAGGAGCGGGCCGGTGCCCGCGTCGTGAAGGGGCTCGTGCCCCTCTCGGAGATGTTCGGCTACGTCGGCGACCTGCGCAGCAAGACGTCCGGCCGTGCCAGCTACTCCATGCAGTTCGACTCCTACGCCGAGGTTCCGCGGAACGTCGCCGAGGAGATCATCGCGAAGGCCAAGGGCGAGTAACGGACTCCGTTTAACGGACCCCGTATCCACGCTTTAGGCTTGACCCCGGAGCCTGCAAGGGGCATTCCGCCGCCAACCCGGTGGAATGTCCCGGGCCCGGGTTTCCCAGCAAAGATCACCTGGCGCCGATGAAGTAAGGCGTACAGAACCACTCCACAGGAGGACCCCAGTGGCGAAGGCGAAGTTCGAGCGGACTAAGCCGCACGTCAACATCGGCACCATCGGTCACATCGACCACGGTAAGACGACCCTCACGGCCGCCATTACCAAGGTGCTGCACGACGCGTACCCGGACCTGAACGAGGCCTCGGCCTTCGACCAGATCGACAAGGCTCCCGAAGAGCGCCAGCGCGGTATCACCATCTCCATCGCGCACGTCGAGTACCAGACCGAGACGCGTCACTACGCCCACGTCGACTGCCCCGGTCACGCGGACTACATCAAGAACATGATCACGGGTGCGGCGCAGATGGACGGCGCCATCCTCGTGGTCGCCGCCACCGACGGCCCGATGCCGCAGACCAAGGAGCACGTGCTCCTGGCCCGCCAGGTCGGCGTTCCGTACATCGTCGTCGCCCTGAACAAGGCCGACATGGTGGACGACGAGGAGATCCTGGAGCTCGTCGAGCTCGAGGTGCGTGAGCTCCTCTCCGAGTACGAGTTCCCGGGCGACGACGTTCCGGTCGTCAAGGTCTCGGCGCTCAAGGCTCTCGAGGGCGACAAGGAGTGGGGCCAGTCGGTCCTGGACCTGATGGCCGCCGTCGACGAGGCGATCCCGCAGCCCGAGCGTGACGTCGACAAGCCGTTCCTGATGCCGATCGAGGACGTCTTCACGATCACCGGTCGTGGCACCGTCGTCACCGGTCGTATCGAGCGTGGTGTCCTCAAGGTCAACGAGACCGTCGACATCATCGGTATCAAGACCGAGAAGACCACCACCACGGTCACCGGCATCGAGATGTTCCGCAAGCTGCTCGACGAGGGCCAGGCCGGTGAGAACGTCGGTCTGCTGCTCCGCGGCATCAAGCGCGAGGACGTCGAGCGCGGCCAGGTCATCATCAAGCCCGGTTCGGTCACCCCGCACACCGAGTTCGAGGCCCAGGCCTACATCCTGTCGAAGGACGAGGGTGGCCGTCACACCCCCTTCTTCAACAACTACCGCCCGCAGTTCTACTTCCGTACGACGGACGTGACCGGCGTCGTGACCCTCCCCGAGGGCACCGAGATGGTCATGCCGGGTGACAACACCGAGATGAAGGTGGAGCTCATCCAGCCCGTCGCCATGGAGGAGGGCCTGAAGTTCGCCATCCGTGAGGGTGGCCGGACCGTGGGCGCCGGCCAGGTCACCAAGATCAACAAGTGAGCTTGCTGATCTGACCTGGTAGCTCCTGCCGCGAGCACCTGAGAGGGCCCGTACGACTTCGGTCGTACGGGCCCTTTCGCCTGCGCGGCGCTTCGGGGCGTCAACGCGGCGCCGGGCGGGTCGCTCGGTCGCGTGAACAATGCCGCATATGTGCCTGGCGTATGCCATTGCGCCCATAGGTTCGCCGCATGGTCAGCTCATCCCATGAGGCCCTGCACCGGATCTTCCAGCAGGAACCGGGCCTCTTCGCACGCGTCGCCAGGAACCTCGGCGTCGCCTTTCCCCCACCCGTGTCCGCCTCCGAACTCTCCACCGACCTCACGGAGACCCGGCCGCTGGAGCGGCGGGTGGACACGTTGCTGCGCATGGACACCGAGGACGGCAGTTTCGTCCTGGCCGTGGAGTCGCAGAGCCGGCCGAGCCCGCACAAGCCGGCCAGCTGGGCCTACTACTTGTCCCACGTGTACGCCAAGTACCGCGTCCCGCCGGTACTGCTCGTCGTGTGCCCGGACCGGAAGACGGCGGCCTGGGCGGCCCAGCCGTTCGACATCGGCCCACGCCAGTGGCCCTCGCTCACGCTGCGGCCACTGGTCCTGGGTCCCGACGACCTGCCGGTGATCGACAGTCCCGACGAAGCGGCTCGTGACATCCCGCTCACGATCCTGTCGGCGGCTCTTCACCGCTGCGAGCCGGAAGCCGATGCCATACTGAATGCGCTGGCAAAGGCACTGAAAGGCCTGTCGGCCGACGACGAGAACACCGCAGGCACCTTCATCGAACTCATGGAACAAGGCCTCGGCACGACGCAGGCCGCGGATCTCTGGAGGCATCTCATGGCCGTCGACCTCTCGTTCTTCCAGTCGCAGACCGCCCAGCAGCTCCGGGCGGAGGGCGAAGCGAGGGGCGAGGCAAGGGGCGAGGCGAGGGGCCAGGCGAAGGCCGTTCTGGTTCTGCTGGGTCACCGGGGTGTCGAGGTCAGCGAGGAGGACCGGCAGCGGATCATCGGCTGTGATGACCCTGACGTACTGGGCCTGTGGCTCACGAGGGCCCTCACCGCGACGTCGACGGCGGAGCTCTTCGCGTCGGCCGGTGAGACGGGGCTCGTGGACTGATGGACCTTTCCTGGTTCCAGTCGCAGACGGCTCAGCAGCTCCGGGCCGAGGGCGAGGCGAGGGGCGAGGCGAGGGGCCAGGCGAAGGCCGTTCTGGTTCTGCTGGGTCACCGGGGTGTCGAGGTCAGCGAAGAGGACCGGGAACGCATCGCAGGCTGCCGGGACCTCGACACACTGAACGTCTGGTTCCTCCGGGCCGTCACGGCGACGTCGGCCGCCGAACTCTTCGACGGCGAGGCGGACTGAGCCTGCTCAGTGCGGCAGCGCCATCCCGAAGGCATCGCCGTCGCTCCCCGCCGCGAAACCCAGGTCGGCCTCGGCCAGGGCCGCGGCCGACTCCAGGGTGCCGGGCCTGACCTTGAGGACCGTGACGGTTCCGGCCGTGTTGCCCAGAGCGCCGACCAGCGGTTCCACCCGGCCGTTGCCGTCGGTGTCCAGGGCGCCGACGGTCCAGCCGAAGTGGTCGCCCTCACCGGCCGTGCCGGGGACCCCGGCCGTCTCCTGGTCGATCCACAGGGCGCCCTTGGTCGTGATGCCACCGGTCGGGTTGCCGAAGAGGACCATCGAGGCCCCGGCGCCCTTCACCGAGCCGATCGCCTCGCTGCGCATACCGACCACCAGGTCGTCCACACCGTCGCGGTCGAAGTCGCCGGCGGCGAGGGATGAGGAGAAGAAGTCCTCCGCCTCGGGCGCACCGGAGATACCCGGTGAATCCTGGTCGAACAGCTTCACGCGGCTGTTGGCCGACAGCCCCTGCGGGCCGCCGTACAGGACCGCCAGCCGGCCGGCGGCGCCCTGGATCGCCCGACCTCGGACACCCTGAAGGCACCGGGCGGCACGACGACGGCCTCGGTCGCGTACGGTTACGACGACGCCTCCCGCCTGGTCGAGAAGACGACGACGGGCACGGCCGGCGCGGGCACCCAGTCCTACGGCTACGACCGGGCGGGCCGGCTGACCAGCTGGACGGCCGCCGACGGCACGGTCACCGACTACACCTGGGACGCGGCGGGCAACCGCACGTCCGCCGGTGACACGACGGCGACGTACGACGCGCGCAACCGCCTGCTGACGGCCGGGGACGTGACGTACACGTACGCGGCGCGCGGCAACCGCACCGGTAGTGGCGACGCGGGCGGCAGCCACACCTTCGCCTTCGACGCGTTGGGCCGGATGGTGTCGGCGGACGGCACGGCGTACGGGTACGACGCGCTGGGCCGCCTGGTGCGGCAGGGCGACGACACGCTCACGTACGCGGACCAGTCCAACAACCCGGTCGCCACGGCCGCCGGCCTGGTCTTCCGCGACCCGTCGGGCGAGGCCCTGTCCTCGGCCCGGGCGGACGGCACGAACGCGGCCGTGCTCCTGTCGGACGTGCACGGCGACGTCATCGGCGCCTTCACGGCGGCCATGGGCACGATGGCCGGCTCGACGGGCTACTCGCCCTTCGGCGAGGTCACGGCGGCCTCTGGCAGCACCGGCCCGCTGGGCTACCAGGGCGAGTACACCGACCCGGACACCGGCCAGGTCAACATGCACGCCCGCTGGTACGACCCGGCCACGGGCGGCTTCTCCGCCCGGGACTCCTGGACCCTGAACTCGGTCCCGTCGGTCCGGGCGAACCGGTACGGCTACGCGGGCGGCAGCCCGCTGGTCAACACGGACCCGAGCGGGCACTGCTTCTGGGACGCCTGCGTCATGGAAGTGACGGGGATCGTCATCGTCTCCGTTGCGGTGGGCGCCGCGACCAAGGTCGCGATCGACAACTGGGACAGCTCTTCCTGGGAGTGGGGCTGGGACTGGGGCGGCAGTTCGTCTTCCTCCGGTGGGTACAGCTCCGGCTGGGGCAACTCGCTGTCGCAGTCGGGGAAGTCGGCGGCCGCGGCCCTCGCCGCCTATGCCGCGTCGCTGGCGGCGTCGACCACGAAGACCGACACGTCGAGCGGCTGCCGCAGCGGCTGCGGGGGCGGCAGCGGCAATCCGGGCAAGGGCAAGGACCCGGGACGCGGTGGCAGTGATCCGTGGCAGCTTCCCCGCGTCCGCCCGGACAAGCCGTGAGGGCCCCCGCCTCCGCCGCCTCCGCCGCCGTGGCGTGAGTTCATCAAGGAGGCCCTCAGCAGGGCTGTGCCCCGTCCCACCTCGGACACGGACAGTGACTCCGGGCACCAGGAATACGTCGACGACATGTACCAGCGCGCCCAGAAGGATCTGAAGCTCACCCCGGAGCAGTTGCGCGGCTACTTCAAGTTCTTCCCCAACGGGGAGGACCAGCCGGCCCCTGGCCTCTCGCCCTCGCCACAGCCGGGAGCGCCCCCGGGCACAGGCAACAGGGGACCGGATCCGTGCTCGCGGCCGAAGGTCGAACGGTTCCACTATGAGCCTTTGACGGACGGCCGTTCGCAAGGGGCCATGGCGGTGCTCTGCCCCGGTGACCTGAAGAACGGCAAGAAGGACAAGCTGGACGGCGTTCCGGTGAAGGGTATGCCGTCCACTCAGGACAATGCGATCCGAAAGGGCGTGACGCATTTCCAGAAGACGCACATAATCGGCGACAAGTTCGGGGGCGACCCGGTTTCGGAGAACCTTTTCCCCGGGTACAGCCGTATGAATCTGAGCGGCATGAAGAGTTGTGAGAGCCGGATCAGGAAGCAGCTGGCGGCCGGCAACCCGGTCCTGTACTACGGCAAGCTGAGTCGTGTGAATCCGAGTGACGACCTGCCCAGTGGAATTCAGATGACGGCGTACACCGGTCAGGGGAAGTTGTTCGACAAATGGGTGGCGAACACCAGTGAATGGCAGGTCACCTGCTCGACGCCCAGGGCCCTGAGGTGACGGGCCGTCCGGCGGGCCGGCGGGGTGGGTCAGGAACCGGAGAGCCTGACGTCCCCGCTCAGGTCCGCCAGTTCCCAGGGCTCCAGGGTGTCGTCCATCAGTTCGGCGAGGAACTGGACCGCGCCTCCCTGGTAGTGCCACCAGTCGCCGCCGCGGGTGGCCACGGTGACCGTCCAGTCGTCCGGTTCCCCTGTGGTGATCCACAGGAACAGGTCTCCGCCGTCCGTGTCGGTCCACGGAAGCAGGCCGCCGGGGGCGGGATACGGTGGGATGCCGAGGGACATGTCGTTTTCCCACCAGTCCCGGACGATCTCGAGAGCCTCGAACATTCCGGCGTTTTCCGATTCGGTGCCCGGTTCCGTCAGGCCGACGTGAAGGTAACCGTCACCGAGGGTGAAGGAGGGATAGAGCTCGGAAAGAAGCTTGTAATCCGAGGGGAGTGCCGTTCCCAGGTCCGCTTCCATCAGCGACCAGTTGATGAGAGCCGGTTCAGGGCGCCGATACGCGGACAGATCCGGAACGGACTGTTCGAGCCTCCGGACGGCAGTTGCCGGATCGGTGATCCTCATACGTGGTGTCTGGGTGCCGATGAGGTCTTCCGTCATGCGGCCGAGTATGACAGGGCCTCCGTGGAGTGCTGCCGGCCGACCGGGCCGGCCGTCTCCGGAGTGTCGGAGTCGCACCGGTGCTCACCCGTGGCGGCGGGAACGGATGATCCGATCGGCACCCGGGCACCGGTACGGCGTATCACCGACCCGGACGAGGCGATCGCGGCACCGGAACACGCCGTGCCGGCACTGCTCCCGCACCGTCGGTCCGCGGCAGCGGCCCGTCACCTCGCCTTCCGCAACGGCGGCCGGTGGCACTACGAGGGCGGTGCCGTGCAGTTCCTCGCCGAGTAGTACTGCGGCGGTGGGCCGGAGCCCTGGGGACTCCCTCAGGCCGGCCGTGACGTCGGACTCCTGTGAGCTGAGAGGGCTCGGGAACGGAGGGAATGCGGAGAGAGCAAGGGGCGGGTGTGCCATGACGACGGATGTGGAGCACGTCGGTGAGCGGCGTGTCGAAGTGCGGCACGCGACGACGGCCGACGAGTGGCTGGAGGCATTGCGGGGGCACGGGAAGGTGTCGCCGGCGGCACGGTGGCGGCGGCGGTTCGTGATCGTGGTGGCGCTCGTCCTCGCGGCCATGTCGTTCCGCGTCATGCCGGAAGGCGGTTCCCTCAATCCGTTCGGACTGGGCGGTGCCGCGCTGGTGCTGTTGATCACGCTGGTCCTGGCACCCCGGGCGGCGGCTCGCGCCCAGCAGCGGATCCATGAGGCCCGAGGGGAGCGGGTGATTACCGTCGACGCGTCCGGAGTGTGCGTCGAGACCGCTCACACCCTCAGCAGGACCGGCTGGGCCGCCCTGTCGCGGTACGTCGAGACACGACGTCTGTTCGTGCTGGTCAGTGCCGACGAGCAGGTCGCGTGCCTGGTCTGTGTGCCCAAGCGGAGTACGGACGGTCAGGACCGGTCCGAGCCGCTGCGCGCCCTGCTGGACGCGCACCTGCCCGCGGCCGGGGAAGGCCGCCGCTGATGGCTGCCGACGCGGCCCGGGACGCCTCGGCTCCGGTGGTCGAGCTGGAGTTCCGGGCGACCGAGGCGGAGCTGACCGAGGCGCTGTGCGCGCGGTCGGGGCGGGCGGATCCCCGTGCCACCCGGCAGATCCCCCTCCTCCTCGGGTCGACTCTGCTCCTGGTCGCCGCCGTCACCCTGCCGGGGCCGCTGCATGTGCTCGCGTTCCTGGCGCCGGTGCCGTTCGGGGCGCTGCTGGGGTCCCTCTACGACGCGTTGCGGCTGCGTCGCAGGGTGTCCGCGCTGGACCGGTGGGCGCGGGCCCAGGAGCAGTACGCCGTGCGCGTGGACGACATCGGCATCCACAGCCGCACGGCCGTCTCCTCCAGCACGCTCCTGTGGGCGGCTTTCACACGGTGCCAGGAGACCGAAAACCTGTTCGTACTGTCGGTCGACGACACGGTGGCCGGCATGTGCGTGCTGCCCAAGCGCGGGGTGCGGTCGGCCGGTGGGGTCGAGCGGCTGAGGGAGCTCACCCACCGTCATGTGCGGAGGGCGGTCTCATCGGGCGCCGGCGGGTGGACGCCCCGAGCGCGAAGATACCAGGGCAGTCCATGTATGTATGGAATGGCTATGAGGCATGGACGAATTTTCTGGCGACGATGGGATATCAGTGAGTGTAATGGGCGACCCGCTCGACTGGCGTTTCGACGAGGTGCTGACAGCTCAGATCCAGAGGATGAACAGGGCGCAGCGCCATCAGGCAGCGTTTCTCGCGCTGCGTCGACTTCAGGCGCCTTTGCTGGAGATTGAGATGCCGGGGGACTGGGGAATCGAACCCGCTGTGATCGAATCCTTGGTCCATACCGGCGCCGAACGGCTGAATGGTGAGTTGGACGATGCGTTCCAACAGAGCATTGCTCAACTGATGCGGGCGCCGCTGTTCGAGTCCGAAATTGACCCAGAACTCGCAGAAAGCTTCCAGTTGGAGGCCATTGGTGGCTGGATCCTGTTGGGCCAAGCTCTGGGTGAGTTGAGTGAGGTCCAGACCGACAGGATCATCATCCTTGCCCGGGAACAGGCTGATTACCTCGATCAGTGCATTGAGGGCACTCTTATGGTGATCGAAGGTGAAGATCTTCGAGGGCGTTATCTGGAGAGCGTCGATGATCGTTTCCGCTCCTATGGTCTAGGGTATTTCGCCACCAGGAATCTCGAAGTCGAGAGTCAATGTCATGAAGTCATTCTGGCTGCTTCTGATGGCCCTGAAGTGTTCGCCAATCAGGCAGGGCGTGAACTGCTGAATGCGTGTGACACCTATAGTGCCGAGGTGTTGTCGGCCCTGCGCTCATTCCCGCGGGAGCAGCTTTCGTGACACCGACTGATGGGTGACGGAGAGTAGATATCGAGCGGCACCCGCAGGGCGCGAGGCCTTGCGGGGCATGGGAAGGTGTCGTTGCACTGAGCCGCCCGGTCCAGGCGGGACTTTGCCGCGTCCAGGTCGGCGAGGGAGTGGCGTACGACCGCGCCCTGCGCCTCGGTGGCCGGTACGTCACCGGCGTCCGTCGTCGCCGCGGTCAGTGTGCCGGATTCGACGCCGCGCACCCAGGCGTCCGCGAAGCCGGCGCCGAGCGCGGCGCGCAGGCGGCCCGCCGTCGCTCCGGCCTCCGCCTCGTTGGCCAGGCGCCGCTCCGCCTGCGCCCGGTCCAGGACGAGGTCGCGTTCCATGGCCGTGAGGAGGGCGGGCGGGCTCGGCCGAACCGCAGGTCCCGGCGAGGGCGAAGTCCGGCCGGCCCTCGACGAGCAGTGCGACTGGCTCCCGCTCGGACCAGGACGTGCAGGTGGTGACGCAGGCGTCCGGCACCGCGTCCGCCGGCCGGTCCACCAGGGCGCCCAGCAGCGGACCATGGGTGCCGCCCGGCCGGAAGCACGCTGTCGCGTGCGGGGGCGAACCGGGCCGCTTCCTGCTGCAGTTCGGTCACCGCCGGCAGCGCGATCCGGCTGCGTTCCGGCACCGGTTCGCCCGGTGCGGCGGCCCGCACTCCGTGCCGGCCACGCTCGGACAGTTCACCGCCCCGGGCGCGTTCGATCCGCTTGAGCCGCGGGCTCGGTGCGGGACGCGCCGGCCCGAGCACCGTCGTCGCCCTGATGGGACTGCCGACGTCGACGATCACCCGAGTGGTCTTCAGGCGCCGCGACTCCAGCTCTACGAGGGGATCTTACGACGTGAGAGGGACGGGGCAGGAGGTTGGTACGGATCTGGTGACCTGTCGGCCGTCGGCGTGGACATGGGCTGCGCACGGGTATTGACGCGCGGCTCGGCCGGACCTTAGCGTCCGCCCATCCCTAATGTTTCGGATTCGATTTCGAAACATTCGAGAACGACGATGGGAATGAGACTCCCCGCATGAGATCCATTCGTTTCGCCACCGTGGCCCTCGCCACCGCCGCCCTGGCCCTGCCGCTCATGGCGGGCTCGGCCGCCGCCGACCCGTCCGCCGGCGGGAAGGCCGCGCCGCACTCCCACGCCACGTCCGACCGGCTGCGCGAGGCCGCTCCCGAGGGCTTCGTCGTGGGCACCGCGGTGGCGGGCGGCGGCCACCACCTGGAGCAGGACTACCCGGACCCCTTCACGCACGACAAGGAGTACCGGAAGATCCTGGGGCGCCAGTTCAGCTCGGTCTCCCCCGAGAACCAGATGAAGTGGGACTACATCCACCCCGAGCGGGACCGCTACGACTTCGCGCAGGCCGACGCCATCGTCGCGTTCGCCAAGCGGAACCACCAGGTCGTACGCGGCCACACCCTGCTGTGGCACAGCCAGAACCCGGCGTGGCTGGAGGAGGGCGACTTCTCGAAGGAGGAGCTGCGCGCCATCCTGCGCGAGCACGTCACCACCGTCGTCGGCCGCTACGCCGGCAGGATCCAGCAGTGGGACGTCGCCAACGAGATCTTCGACGACCAGGGCAACCTGCGCACCCAGGACAACATCTGGATCCGCGAGCTGGGCCCGGGCATCGTCGCGGACGTCTTCCGGTGGGTCCACGAGATCGACCCGAAGGCGAAGCTGTTCTTCAACGACTACAACGTGGAGGGCGTCAACGCGAAGAGCGACGCCTACTACGCCCTCATCCAGGACCTGCTGGAGCAGGGCGTGCCCGTGCACGGCTTCTCCGTCCAGGGCCACCTGAGCACGCGGTACGGCTTCCCGGGCGACCTGGAGGACAACCTGCGCCGGTTCGACGCGCTCGGTCTGGAGACCGCCGTCACCGAGCTGGACGTCCGCATGGACGTCCCCGAGGGCGAGGTGCCCACCGAGGCGCAGGAGCGGCAGCAGGCCGACTACTACCAGCGGACCCTGGAGGCGTGCCTGGCCGTCGACGGCTGCAACTCGTTCACCATCTGGGGCTTCACCGACAAGTACTCGTGGGTTCCGGTGTTCTTCGAGGGCGAGGGCTTCGCGAACGTCATGACCGCCGACTTCGACCGCAAGCCCGCCTTCTACGCCCTGCGGGACACGCTGAAGGAGGCGGCCCGGAAGGACGACTGCAAGAAGCACCGCAAGCACCACAAGCACGGGAAGGGCTGAGAACGCCCGGCGGGGCCGCCCCGGCCGGGGCGGCCCCGCCGTCTCGCTCCGCGAGGGCTCAGGCCTTGCGGGCCACCGCCACGTACGCCCCGCTGTGGACGCCCTCCTGACCAGGGACCGGCTCACCGAGCTCCGGGTGCCACTCCTCGGCCGCCACGATGCCGGGGGCGACGACCTCCAGCCCCTCGAAGAAGCGGGCGAAACGGTCCCGGCTGCGCATGTCCATGGTGAGCCCGCCCGCCCGGTACAGGTCGGTCACCTTCTTCGACGCCTCCTCCGGGTGGAAGTCGGGCGTGAGGTGGGACATGACCAGGTAACTGCCCGGCGCCAGCGCCTCCTTGAGCCGTTCCACCAGCTCGTACGCCCCGTCCTCGTCGCCGATGAAGTGCAGCAGCGCGATCAGGGAGAGCGCGACCGGCCGCTCGAAGTCCACCGTCCCGCGGGCGCGTTCGACGATGGCGGCGGTGTCACGGGCGTCCGCCTGCACGTAGTCGACGGCCCCCTCGGGAGTGCCGCGCAGCAGCGCCTCGGCGTGGACCAGGACGATCGGGTCGTTGTCGCAGTACACGACCCGTGCGTCGGCGGCGATCCCCTGGGCCACCTGGTGCAGGTTCGGCTCGGTCGGGATACCGGTCCCGATGTCGAGGAACTGCCGCACGCCCTGGCCGGCCGTCCAACGGGTGGCACGGTGCATGAACGCTCGGTTCATCCGCGCCATGACCGGAATGGGCGGCGCGAACCCCACGAGCTGCCTGCCCAGCGCCTCGTCCACCGGGTAGTTGTCCTTGCCGCCGAGGAACCAGTCGTACATCCGCGCGGGATGCGGCTTGCTCGTGTCGATCGGCAGGGGAGCATGCGTGTCGGAGTTCTGCTGATCCACGTCGATTCCCCTTGTCCCACCCGGCAGTTGACCTTCTTCGACCGCGCCCGCCACGATAACCGCCCCCTGCCCGACGCGCCGCGCCGGGCACCCGTCGCCCTGCGGCCCCGGGACACCTGCCGAACTCCAGGACGGCACCGAACTCCCGCAGGGGCTCCTGGGTCCGGACCAGGACCCGACTCCGTACCGGTCTGAAGGGCTGTCACTGCTCGGACTGAGTGCTCATGAGGCGCACTTCTCCCGTTCGGTGGGTCTGCGCAGGGGCTGGTCAGGAATCCAGCGGTAGCGGTACCTGCTCCGCAGCCTGTCCCAGGTACGTGTACTCCGTGGCCCGCGCGATGCCGACGGCGTCCAGTCGCTGTCTGAACCGGACCCGGAAGTGGACGTTGTCCCCGAGGCCGGGGCGCATGCGGAGCAGGACCTCGGGGTCCTCGAAGTGGATGTCGTAGGAGGGGGCGCTCCCGGCCGTACCCGTCTTGACCTTGGCCCAGCCGCTCTCCCGCAGTTCCGTGATGCGGCCGGAGATCGTGATCTCCTGATCCCGGGACCGGGTGCGGCGGAGACGTTCGGCGTGGTGCCGGCCGCGTTCACCGAGGCGGGCCCTGAGGACGTGACCGTAGGTGTCGTACCAGGCCACGTCCAAGGACAGAGCGAACTCGTCCAGCGCGCGTGCCACGGCATCGACGGAGTCGAAGAGCTGCGGCCAGTCACGGACGTCCTCTTCGGACTCCAGGACGTGAAGGAGTCGGCAGAAGGTCAGCACACCGATACCGGCCGCGGAGAGACCGTCCACGATCGGTTCGTCCGTCGCGTGCGCCGTGGCGACGGGGCGTGCGTGGATCACGGTGCTGCCCGCCGAGAGGCCGGTGAGTTCCAGGCGGACCGGGGTGCCCGCAGCGGCGGACACGGCCTTCTCCACCGGATCGAGGAGGGCGTCTCCCCACTGGAAGCGCAACGCGCCGCGTTCCGTGTGCGGCCCGGTGAGCCGGAGCCGCAGCTCTTCGTCGAGACGTGCGTGGGGCTCGTACTCCCGTGCCGCGGCGAGCCGGTTCGCCCGGTGCTCGGCCTCGACTTCGTCGTCGTCCCGGTGTTCTGTTCCCATCTCCCACAGCCGCTGTCGTGCGGCGGCTGCGGCGGTCGGGTTGTTCCTGAGGAGTTCGCGTCTGCGTTCGCGCCAGCTGTCGCCGGTCGTCACAGTCGCACCTCCAGATATCCACGCGCCGGGGCGGCACTGGCCTCGGACGGGGAGCGGTCCGCCTGATCAGGTAGTCGACAGCGCTGCCACCAGTCGTCCCACACCCCTCTTTCCATGAAGTATGTCTGTGCCTCGGGGGACATATGCCCAGGCCGGAAGACGTGGCTGACCGGTAAGTAGCCGACCCGGACCGGCGAGACCTCGAAGTGCCGCTGGATGCTGTCCCTTTTGAACGCCGCGGTCAGCCACTTGGAGCCTGGTCTACCGCGTATCGCACGCTCGGCCCGGACGTCGATCAACAGGGTCGCGTCGATGTTGCGGGGGTCGAGCTTCGCGCTGACGAAACTGCCGCCGAGCCACAGCCTGTGGATGAGCGGAAGGCCGTCGAGGACGCTCGCGTACGCGTCCTCCAGGGCGAGGAACCCTTCGACGTAGCTGTGCAGTTTGGTCCACAGCCTGGTCCGGGTTTTGGAATCCTCGAACTCCGGTGCTTTGACCAGCAGGGATTCCGCTTCTTCGGCAGAGACCGAGTAGCGGCCGAGGGGGAGGAAGTCCGTGGCGGTGAAGGAAGGCAGCACATAGGTCCTGAAGGCGGTGGGTGAGGAAGGGGCCGCATTCGAGGTTAGAGGCGGTGGGGGTCTGTTGTACGGCAGTTGGGGCAGTGGGTTTCGGTTTCGGGGGCGCGGAAGGCGTGGTCGCAGCCGTCGCAGTTGCGGAGGCCGTGGCGTACGGGCACGGGGTCGGCCGGGGGCCGGTACGGGGGCAGGGGTGGGAGCCCGTCGGTGAGGCGGTGGGCGAGGAGGGCCGCGGGGCGGTGGAGGGGTTCGTCGGGGAGGTTGTCGGTGAGGGCGTGGCGTAGGGCGGTGGGGGTGACCTCGCGTTCGAGCCAGGCGATGACTCCGGGGGCCAGGTGTTCGGTGTCCGTCGCGGAGAGCAGGAGGCGGGGGTCGTGGCGGCGGAGGGTGGTGAGGAGGTCGGTGGCCTGCTGGAGGAGGGCCGGGGCGGCGTAGCCGGGCTGGGGGACGGTGGGGAGGGCCTTGCGGGGGCGGGGCTGGGGGGTGCGTTCCCGCGTCGGCCGGGGTGGCGGGGCGGGGCAGTCGGTGGTCGCCGGCTCGCGCCGCTGGTGCGGCTGGTTGCAGGAGGTGGTGCGGGTGATGATGCGGCCGGTGGGAGTGCGGACGCGTTCGCGGCGCAGGTAGCCGTGGGTCTCCAGTTCGCGCAGGGCGTCGGCGATGCGTTTGGTGCCTTCTTTGAAGCGGGCGGCGAGGCTCTTGATGTCGACGGGGGTGCCGGTGGGCAGCGACTGGATGTGGCAGGCGAGGCCGATGGCGACCAGGGACAGCTCGGGGTGCTGGGTGAGGTGGTTGCCGATCACCACGAAGCGGGTGGTGTGGCTGAGCGTAGAGGTGTCGGGGGGCCGGAAATCCAGCTGAGCCGGTGATGTTCACCCGCCCGAGTGACGACACGCCTCGGGCGGGAAAGGGTGGGGTTTGGTGGGGTGCTTTCCCCCGGGTTCTTCCCTTGGGAAGGCGCCGACGGCACCGGAGCCTCAGAACTCGGGTTCCGGTGCCGTAAGCCGTAGTTCGGCCCAGACGGTCTTGCGCGGGAAGCGGTCCTCGGTCACGCCCCAGCGGTCGGCGAGCGCTTCCACGAGCCGCAGGCCGCGGCCCGACTCCGCGTCGGGGGAGGGCGGTCGGAGCTCGGGCAGGCGTTCGCCGCGCGTGTCCGTGATCTCGATGCGGAGCGTGCCGTCGACCACGTAGAGCACGAGGCGGAAGTCCCGGCCCGGAACGCGGCCGTGAGTGACGGCGTTGACGGCCAGTTCGGCCACGACCTGGCGTGCGGTCTCGGAGTCGTATCCCCAGTCGCGGAGTTGGGCGTCCGCGAGGAGGCGGGCGAGGCGGGCGCTGCGCGGGGTGGCGGACAGCAGCACGCTGAAGTGGGGGAAGGGACTGGGCGGTTGAGCCGTGATGCCGGCGGTTTCCTGATGCACGGCATTCAGAGTGATGGCTCGCACCCGTCGCCATGCGTGATTGTGGAGGCGCGTACCGTCACTGTCGGTGATGTGGCCGATGCTGTCGGCGTTGTCGGCTCGACTGTGTGAGAGCGCGGTCCCTGCGCTTCTGCGCCTGCCCACGATCACATGCGGACCGGTGGAGCGGAGAGATCGCTCGCGCTTCGGCGCGGCAGAGCGACGCTCCGGGCGCATGGGTGTCCGTGACCCAGAAGCGTCCGGCCTACCCGAGGGTTCGCCGGTCTCCTGAGGGTGACAGTTGCCGGGAATGCGCTCAGTCTGGTGGAGGGGTTCGCATACTGTGACGCCGAGAACCGTGACCGTGAGGAGGGAGGGACATCATGAGGATCGAGCTCGCCCTGAAGCTGCTCGGCCCGCACGCGGGCATGGACGCCCAGGACTCGCTCCAGACGCTCACCACCATGCTGGCCCTCCTGCGGGAACTGGAGGCCACCGAAACCGCCCGGCCGGGTGTGGAAGGAACTCGCTGGACCTTCAACGAACTGCGGCTCGGCAGTGTGACGTGCGTTCTGGAGCCGCTGCGGATCGCCGAACACTCGACCTATGACGTGGTCGAACGAGTGGCGCGCAACGCGGTGGGCGGACTGTGCGAGGCCGAGTCCACCGCGCGCATTCCCACCGGCTGGACGCTGAAGGCCGCGGGCCTCGGCCGGCGCGTCGCCAAGTCGCTCGGGGCGTCTCCCGACGTCGGCATGATCCTTGAGGTACGGGGAGACGGAGAGGCCCTGCGCACCGCGGAGATCACCCAGCGGGCCGCGCTGCATCTGGACGAAGCCACCAGGACGCGCCACCGCACGTTCGGTTCTCGCAGGGGCCGCCTGAGCGGACTGCAGGAGGGGGGCAGGCAGCGCCGTCTTCGAGGCGTGCTCCGCACCGAGGTCGGTGGTGAGGTGATCCCCGTGTACTTCGGTGACGATCTCGATCCCGAGCTCAGGCGGGCCTGGCGGCGCGACCGGGTGGAGATCATCGGCGAGATCACCGAGAACGCGCAGGGGCAGAGCATGTGGATGCGCGCTCGGGACATCGAGCTCCTGCCGACGAGTCCGCAGCTCTCCGATGACGAACTGCGGGGCGGGTTCTGGCCCGACATGACGAGCGGCCAGGACGCGGTGGAGTATGTGGAGGCCCTTCGTGGGGACAACTGACCGCCCCGACTCGGTCTACCTGGACACCAACTGCTTCGTCGACTGGGCACAGGGGACTCACTGTCACCGTGAGGCGGAAAGCATGCTCCGGGCGGGGCGCGCCGGACACGTGCGTCTCTTCACCTCCACGCTCACTTTGGCCGAAGCTCGTGGCACGAGCGCGAGCGAACACCGGCTACGCATCCGGACCCTGCTCCAGGAGCCGTACATCACGCTCGTGGACGTGACCCGGCGCGTCGGGCTCCTCGCGAACGACCTCACCGCCGACCGCCCGAAGATCAAGGGTGCTGACGCGGTGCATCTGGCGTGCGCCTGCTTCGCCGGGGCCGAGGTGTTCATGACCCGCAATTTCCGCGATTTCTCCCCGGGCGACACCTACAAGGGTGTGCTGTTGTGTCTGCCCTTCGAGTTCGGGGGCGAGGGCATCTTCCCGGAATCCGCCATCGGCTGAGCGGTGGGGCGCCGGGTGCGCTCTGCCGTCCGCCGCACCGTCGGATCGCGGACCCGTCCGTCCTGTCGCCTGTCGGCCAGCACCTGGCGGGGTACATCGCCCTTCACGATTCAATTCCGGGCGTCCACCCGCACCGGGGCCTCAGTAGTGGCGCACTGACCGAGGGCGGAGCGCGACCGCTCGAACGTGTGAATTGTGCGTTTAGCCTGCACTGGGGTTCATGTCGCGATCTAGCGTGAGTGGGGGCGGATCTCCCTGTGTGTGGTGACTGTCCGCTGGTTGTCCGGTGCTGTCCGGGCTGTCGGGGTGGTTGGTGCGGGTAGGGCGCCGCGGTACGGCGCGGGACGACGGAGGGGTGTGGCATGACGGCGGTGGACGGTGAGGCGGTACGGCTCAAGGGGGAGGCGGACGAGCCGGGGTGGGAGGTGGACCCGGACGACGAGTGAGGCGTCGCCGTCATCACCACGGTGGGGCGGCAGTTGAAGCTGCGGCGCGAGGCGGCGGGGATGCGGGCCGGCCAGTTCGGGGCAGCGATCGGGTACGGGGAGGACCTCGTCTACAAGGTCGAGGGCGGAAAGCGGATCCCCCAGCGGGAGTATCTGGACAGGGCCGACGAGGTGTTGGGGGCGGGTGGGCTGCTCTCGGCGGCTTGGGAGGACGTGAAGAGGGTCCGGTATCCGAAGAGCGTGCGGGCGCTGGCGGAGCTGGAGGCCAAGGCGGTCGAGCTTGGCGTGTACGTCGGACTCAGCATCCATGGGCTGTTGCAGACGCCGGAGCATGCGCGGGCGCTGTTCGACGCATGGCAGCCGCCGTACTCGGAGGAGGAGGCGGAGAGTCTGGTCGCTGCTCGCATGGCCCGGAAGTCGGTCTTCGAGCGGTCTCCTGCTCCGGCTCTCAGCTTCGTCCTGGAAGAGGCCACGCTGCGTCGGCGCGTTGGGGGGCACAATGGTGTGGCGACAGCAGCTCGAACACCTGCTGGAGATGGGGCGGTTGCGTAACGTCACGTTGCAGGTGATGCCTACCAGTGCGGGGGCTCACCCTGGGCTGGACGGCAGGATCGAGGTGCTGAAGTTCGCCGACGGCACGGCGGCAGGTCGTTCCGACGGTGCGTTCAGCGGCCGGCCGACTTTCGATCCGAAGCAGCTACAGATCCTTGAGTTGCGGTATGGGACGATCCGGGCGCAGGCTCTCACCCCTCGGGAGTCGCTGGCCTTCATCGAGCAAGTGCTGGGAGAGACATGATCCGCAAGGCTTCTGCCGGGGACGCTGCTGAACTGGCCTGGTTCAAGAGCAGCTACAGCGACGGCCCCGATGGCAACTCCTGCGTGGAGATCGCGATAGCGCCCCGCACCATCCACGTCCGCGACTCCAAGAACGTGGCAGGGCCTCGACTCGCACTCACGCCGACCGCCTGGGCGAGCTTCGTGACGTACGCGTCGGAGCGCTGACACCCCAACGGCACGCGTGCCGCGCCTGGTTGTCACGGGGATCCGTAGTGCTTCGCGGTCAGTTGCCTCGTGCCTCGCCCCGGACCATGGCGATGTCCGGCCTCACCTTGGCGATGGCCGCGAAGTCGTCGTCGACGTGGAGAACGGTCAGGCGGTGGTGCTCGGCGGTGAGGGCGATCAGGACGTCCATGGGTGAGGGGCCGCGGTGGTGGCCGATCTTCACCAGGTCCCGCTGCACCTCCCTGATCTTCGACCAGGGGTCGTCGAGTGCCGGCACCCGGCCGAAGGTCTGGCCGAGCACGGTGAAGAAGGGCTCGTAGTCCCGGTCGGAGCGAAGGCCGGACATCGGTTCGGCCTCGACGGGCGGGCAGATGGCGGTCGGCCCTCGTGCCACACGACTGGGCCAAGGGGAGTCGAGCTGCCCGCACGGCAGTCGTCACACGGCGGAAGTGTCCGCTAGGTAGGTCACAAGCCCGCCTGTTCGCGTTCCGCGAGGACGTCGAAGTCCAGGAAGGAGTCCGCGTTCTCCTGGAGCCGGCGCAGGGCTCGTGCCCGGTCGTCGGCGCTGATGGCGGACGCTATGGTCAGCGCGCGGTCGATGGTCTCCCGCTTCGTCCGGGTGCCGAGCTGTTGCTGGACGAAGGTTGGTTTGCCGTCGTCGATGTCGACCAGGGGCTTGGACATGATGCCTCCCGCAGCCGGCTTCATATATCGCCGTCAACCGTACATCCACCGGCGTCCGCCGAGGTCGGGAACTGTTCCTCGCCATCCGGACTCCGATCGCCCTGTCCAGATAGCGGACAATCCGGCCCGGCTCTTGGTATCGAGTTAACACAGGAGTAACACTGTGAGGGTCGGCCGACCTGTCGTATACGACCGGGCGGCCGCTGTCCTGCGCGCGGCAACGGCGCCGAGCGCCCATCACCGGCTATACGTACGCCCATCACCGGCTGTACGTACCGGTGTCAGCCGCGCCAGAAAGGGACCCCGTGACCTCACGCCCCGACCCCAAGACCTCCCTCGACCTGCTCCGTGCCGAGGTCGAGCGCCGTAACCCGGCGGAGCCCGAGTTCCACCAGGCCGCACGCGAGGTGCTGGACACCCTCGCCCCGGTGCTCGCGGCGCGCCCCGAGTACGCCGAGCCGGGGCTCGTCGCGCGGCTGGTCGAGCCGGAGCGGCAGATCATGTTCCGGGTGCCGTGGCAGGACGACCAGGGCCGGGTGCACGTCAACCGGGGCTTCCGGATCGAATACAACAGCGCCCTCGGCCCCTACAAGGGCGGCCTGCGCTTCCACCCCTCCGTGAACCTCGGGATCATCAAGTTCCTGGGCTTCGAGCAGATCTTCAAGAACGCCCTGACCGGTCTCGGCATCGGCGGCGGCAAGGGCGGCAGCGACTTCGACCCGCAGGGCCGCAGCGACGCGGAGGTCATGCGCTTCTGCCAGTCCTTCATGACCGAGCTGTACCGGCACATCGGCGAGTACACCGACATCCCGGCCGGTGACATCGGCGTCGGCGCCCGCGAGATCGGCTACCTGTTCGGCCAGTACCGGCGGATCACCAACCGCTGGGAGGGCGGCGTCCTCACCGGCAAGAGCGCCGGCTGGGGCGGCTCGCTGATCCGCCCGGAGGCGACCGGATACGGCAACGTGCTGTTCGCGGAGGCCATGCTGCGCGCCCGCGGCGAGGACCTGGAGGGCCAGACCGCGGTCGTCTCCGGCTCCGGCAACGTCGCGATCTACACCATCCAGAAGCTGGCCGCCCTCGGCGCCAACCCCGTGACCTGCTCCGACTCCAGCGGCTACGTCGTCGACGAGAAGGGCATCGACCTCGACCTGCTGCGTCAGATCAAGGAGGTCGAGCGCGGCCGGGTGAGCGACTACGCCGAGCGCCGGGGCGCCTCCGCGCGGTTCGTGCCCGGCGGGCGGGTCTGGGAGGTCCCGGCCGACGTCGCCCTGCCGTCGGCGACCCAGAACGAACTGAACGCCGTCGACGCCGACGCCCTCATCCGCAACGGCGTGAAGGCGGTCTCCGAGGGCGCCAACATGCCGACCACGCCGGAGGCCGTGCAGCTGTTCCAGCGGGCCGGCGTGGCCTTCGGCCCCGGCAAGGCGGCCAACGCGGGCGGCGTCGCGGTCAGCGCGCTGGAGATGACCCAGAACGCGTCGCGTACGTCGTGGAAGGCCGACCAGGTCGAGGACGAGCTGGCCCGCATCATGACCGACATCCACACCACCTGCGCCGAGACCGCCGAGCGCTACGGCGCCCCCGGCGACTACGTGACCGGCGCGAACATCGCCGGCTTCGAGCGGGTGGCGGACGCGATGCTCGCACAGGGCGTCATCTGACGCACGGGTGAACACGCCGTCAACACCGCACGGGGCGAAGGCGGCGACTCGCCGAAAGTACTACCGCTGACGTACGCGTTGTTTTTGTCTGGGTGGATGAGCAGTACGGCGGACAGTGGAATATCGAGACCCGAGCGAGTCGCGGAACGTATGGCGAGACGGTTGAAGCGACCGCTCCCGCCGCCCGCCGCGCCCCCGCCGGCCGGGACCGCCCCCCGGCCGGCGACGCCCGCACACCCGGCGAAGCGCGCACGGCCGGGCGGCCGCCTGTACGTCATCGACGGCATCCGCCTGCTCGCCGCGCTGATGGTGGCCGCGCACCACTACGTCGGCACCTGGCGGGTCGACCAGCCCGGCAACCGGATCTGGGACCGGCCGGTCTCCGACATCATGCCGACGGTGTTCCGGGTCGCCTCCTACGGCTGGGTCGGCGTCGAGATCTTCTTCGTGATCAGCGGCTTCGTGATCTGCATGTCGTGCTGGGGCCGCACCCCGCGCCAGTTCTTCGTCTCCCGCGTGATCCGCCTCTACCCGGCGTACTGGTTCGCGGTCCTGTTCACCACGGCCGTCCTGATCGCCCTGCCGGGAGTGTGGGAACGCCTGCGCCTGCGCGAGGTGCTCCTCAACCTCACCATGCTCCAGGCCGGCTCGGCCGTACCGAACGTCGACGGCGTCTACTGGACCCTCTGGTCGGAGCTGCGCTTCTACCTGCTCTTCCTGGTCGTGGTCGCCATGGGCCTGACCTACCGCAGGGTCGTGGTCTTCTGCTGCGTGTGGGGCGCGGCGGCGATGCTCGCGCCGGTCGCCGACCTCCACCTGCTGGAACTGGCCGCCAACCCGGAAGGCGCCTGGTACTTCATCGCGGGCCTCGCCCTCTACCTCATGCACCGCTACGGCCAGGACCTCCTCCTGTGGGGAATCCTCGCCATGGCCTGGCTGATGGGGCAGCTGGAGCTGGGCAACCGCATCGAGAAGGTGGAACACGTCTCCAGCTGGCGCGGCAGCGTGGCGATCTTCACCGTCTTCCTGCTCCTCATGGTCGCCGTCGCCCTCGGCCGCACCGACCGCATCCGCTGGAAGTGGCTGGTCACGGCCGGCGCCATGACGTACCCCCTCTATCTGATCCACTACGTGGCCGGCACGACACTGATCAACCGCCTCCACGGCACGATGGACGCCCGGCTCCTGGTGGCCGTGGTCATCACCGGCTTCCTGGTACTGAGCTACCTGATCCACCGTCTCGTGGAACGCCCGGTGTCCCGGCTGCTGAAGAGAGGACTGGACACGTCGTTCGCCCGCATGCGGAACGCCGGGGACGCCTGACCCGGTCCGTGAGGTGCCACCGCCTCGGCCACAGACCCTCCCCGACGGTCCGGACGGCCGGGAACCGGCATCCGGGGAGGGCGTCAGCCCGACGGCTCGACGATCTCCTGCGTGCCGAGCACCGACAGCAGATCCAGCAGCCCCGCGCTGTCCGTACCGACGGCCGGAGTGAACCAGAGCAGCCGCTGACGCCCGTCCTCGCTGAACAGGTTCAGACAGTTGACCTCGATCAGGCCCAGCACGCCGTGCCGGAGCCGTTTCCGGTCGTCCCGACGGACGGCCACGTCATGGTCGGCCCACAGCGCGGCGAACTCCGGTGAGACGTCGAGCAGCGTACGGATCATCGACCGGGCCTCGGGGTCCTTCGCGTCCCGCCTCGCGGCGGCGGCCCGCAGATCCGCGACGAAGGAGCGGGACTGCCTCTCGTGGTCGGCCTCGGGGTACAGGTTCCGGGCCTCCGGCTCGGTGAACCACCGGTGGACGAAGCTGGCCCGGGGCCCCCGCAGACCGGACTGGTCGCCGAGCAGCGCGACCGCCAGCGGATTCTGTACGAGGGTGACGTGCAGGTCGGTGATCACCTGCGCGGGCGTCGAGGTCATGCGGTCGAGCAGGTCGAGCATGCCGGGGTGCACGTGCGAGGCGGGCCCGCCCTGCGCGGGCACCGGCCGGTCCGCGAGCCGGTACAGGTAGTCCCGCTCGTCGGCGGACAGCCGCAGCGCCCTCGCCAGCGCGGCGAGCATCTGCTCGGACGGCTGGGACCCGGCGCCGCGCTCCAGCTCGTTGTAGTAGTCCACGGACGCCCCGGAGAGCTGGGCGACCTCCTCACGGCGCAACCCCGGCACCCGGCGGCGCGGTCCGGCCGGGAGTCCGACGTCGGCCGGGCGGATGCGCCCGCGCCGCGAACGCAGAAATGTCCCCAGCTCGGCGTACTTCACAGCGCTCATGCCCCCCATTCTGCGTCCGGCGGGGCCGGTGACCCAGGGGACGGCATCCCCTGGATACGCCGGCCGGCCCGGCGCATCGTGGAGGCATGACCACGGACAACGAGCACCAGCACACGCCCGCACCGGAGACCGCACGGGTCGCCGTCGTCACCGGCGGATCCCGCGGCATCGGCCGCGCGGTCTCGCGGAAACTCGCCGAGGACGGCCTGGCCGTCGTCGTGAACTACGCCCGCGACGCCGCGGCCGCCGACGAGACGGTGGCGGCGATCACCGAGGCCGGCGGCCGGGCGATCGCCGTCCAGGCGGACGTGGCGGAGGAGAAGGAGGTCGCCGCGCTGTTCGACCGGGCGGAGGCGGAGTTCGGCGGCGTCGACGTGGTCGTGAACGCGGCCGGGCGGATGACCCTGTCGCCCGTCGCCGACCTGGACCTGGCGGCGCTCGACGCCATGTACCGCACCAACGTCCGCGGCACCTTCGTGGTCGCCCAGCAGGCCGCGCGGCGCGTGCGGACGGGAGGCTCGTTCGTGGGGTTCTCGACCTCCGTGGTGGGCACGCAGTTCCCCTCCTACGGCGCGTACGCGGCGAGCAAGGGCGCGGTGGAGGCGATGACGCTGATCCTGGCACGCGAGCTGCGCGGCAGGGACGTCACCGTGAACACCGTGGCCCCCGGCCCGACGGCCACGGACCTGTTCCTCACCGGCAAGAGCCCCGAGCAGATCGACCGGCTGGCCAGGACGCCGCCGCTGGAGCGGCTGGGCACGCCGGACGACATCGCCGCCGTGGTCGCCTTCCTCGGCAGCCCCGCCGGGCACTGGGTGAACGGCCAGATCCTGCGGGCCAACGGCGGCATGGTCTGACGACGGCACGACAGCACGACAACGCACCCACCAGTACCCCCCGACAGGAGACACCCATGCCTTTCGCCCAGTTCAAGGTCCCCGCGGGCACCCTCACCGCCGAGGACAAGAAGAAGCTCGTCGAGCGCACCACCGACCTCTACGCGGAGATCTACGGGGAACGGGCCCGCCCCACCACCGTCGTCCTCGTCGAGGAGGTCCCCGACGGCGGCTGGGGCGTCGCCGGCAACGTCCTCACGGCCGCGATGCTGAACGGCACCGCCTGAGCGGACACCGCCGGCTCCGGCGGACGGCGGACGCGGCGGCAGCCGCACGCCGGTACGGTCCCGCGTCCCCGAGGGGCGTCCCCTCGTGGATCCCCGCCGGAAGGCGCGGAACCGTACGAGCCGGATTCCGTCACACGCACGGTCCCCTCGATGGCACGATGTCGGAACAGATGATCGAACACGCCGACCGAAGGGGGACACCGGCGTCATGGCCCGCCACATGGAGGCGCTGACCGCCGAGGACACGGCCGGACGACTGCGGGCGATCGGCGACGAGCTGTCGGAGCGGTTCTACGAACGCGCCGACGTCGTACGGACGCTGCTGGTGACCCTGCTGGCCGGGCAGCACTCGCTGCTGCTCGGACCGCCCGGGACGGCGAAGTCCGAGATGGCGCGCGAGCTCACGGGCCGGATCGAGGGCGCCGCCTACTGGGAGATCCTGCTGTCGAAGTTCACCGCGCCGACGCGGATGTTCGGCCCCATCGACGTCGCCGCGCTCGCCCGGGGCGAGTACCGCCAGGTCTACGAAGGCCGCGCCACCACCGCCCACGTCGCGTTCATCGACGAGATCTTCAAATGCTCCACGGCGGCCCTGAACGAGACCCTCGGCTACCTCAACGAGCGGATCTACCACCCCGAGAACGGCGGCGAACCGATCCGCTGCCCCCTCATCGGGGCCATCACCGCCAGCAACGAACTCCCCAGCGGAGAGGACTCGGCCGCGATCTACGACCGGTTGCTGGTGCGGATCGAGGTCGGTTACCTGGAGGACCCCTCCAACTTCGCCGCGCTCGTCCGTTCCGCCGTCCACCGCCCGGCCGCCCCGGCCCGGACGACCATCGGGCTGGGCGCGCTGCGGCACGCCGTGACCGACGCCGTACCGGCCGTGGACGTCCCCGACGCGATCGTCGACGCGGTGTGCACCCTGCGGGCCGCCCTGCGCCGCAAGGAACTCGTCGCCTCCGACCGCCGCTGGCGGCAGGCGGTCGGCCTGCTCCAGGCCTCCGCCTACCTCGACGGCCGTACGGCGGTCGCCGAGACCGACCTGCCGGTGCTGACCCATGTGCTGTGGGACTCCCCGGCCCAGCGCCCGACCGTCGAACGCGAGGTGTTGCACCTGGTCAACCCCGACGCCAAGGAGGCGCTCGACCTGGCCGACACCATCGACGAACTGGAGGCCCAGCTCGACGCCATGGCCGGACAGTCCCGCGAGGCGCTGAGCGAGTGGGTCATCAAGAAGGCGCACCACCAGCTCGCCACGGCCGGCAGACGGCTGGAGGAACTGAGGGCCGAGGCGGTGGGCGCCGGCCGCTCGACCACCGCCATCGACCGGGTCGCCGGCCGTCAGCGCGCCGTCCGCGCCCGCGTCCTCACCGAGGCCCTCGGCGTGGACGCGAGCATGGTGCAGACGCAGCTCTGAGGGGCACCGTGGACGAGCTCGCGACCAGGGCCGGGGCATGGCTCGCCCGGACCGCCGCCCCCGCCCCCGAACGGCACACCGCCGCCGTGGTCGCGGACCGGTTCGACCGCGTCACCTGGCACGACACCTACGAGCAGTCGGCCGCCCTGCGCGATCTGGCGGCGGAGCTGGGCGACCACCACGACCGCCACGGCCACCACACCGCCGACCTCCTCACCGACGTGTTCCTGGCCGCGTACAAGACCGGCCCCAAGCTGCGCGAACCGGCCGCGATGGACCCCTCCCGGCTGGTCAACCACCGGATCATGACCGCCCTGATGGAGTCACCGGAGTTCGCCGGACTGCGCCAGGAGACGGCCGGCGACCCCTACGCCGCTGCCATGGCCGTCCTCGCCCAGGCCGCCGCCCTGCGCGGGCTGCTGGAACGCGCCCGGGACGCGCAGGAGCGGGGCGAGCGGGCGCGGCGGGCCCAGCGGGCCGCCGAGACGGCGGCGACCGCCGTGGACGAGACGCTCCAGGAGGCCGCCGAGGAAGCCGCCGACGAGGCCGACGAGACCGGCGCCGCGCGGGCCGCCGACGCCGTACGCCGGGCGATCGAGACCGCAGAGGCGGCCGAGGCGGCCGCGGCCGCGGCACGGCAGGCCGCCCTGGCCGCCGCGACGGCCGTCCCCGGAATCCGCGCCACCGCACGAAGCGCGACGGCGCGGGCCGCGGAGACTGTCCGGCGGGAGGCCGCGCTGATGCGGGCGTGGGGAGTCGGATCCGGCGCACTGGAGCGGATGCCGTTCGCCGAACGCGCCCGCCTCGCCGAACGGCTGCGCACCGGCCGCCTCGCCGAATGGGCCGACCTGATCGGCCGGTTCCGGCAGATGGCGAGCGGCGAGCGCGCCCGCAAGGTGGAGAACGCCACCGGGGAACTGGTCGGCGTCACCCTCGGCGACGACCTCTCCCGCGTCATCCCCTCCGAACTGGCCCACCTCGGCCTGCCCGAGCTGCGCGCGGTGTTCGCCGCCCGCTACGCCGCCGGGGAACTGATGCTCTACGACAGCCGGGGCGAGCAGGCCACCGGCCGGGGCGCGATCATCGCCTGCGTGGACACCTCGCACTCCATGTACGAGGAGGGGCCCGGCGGGATCACCCGGGAGGCCTGGTCCAAGGCGTGCGCCCTGGCCCTGCTCGACCAGGCCCGCGCCGCCGGACGCGACTTCGTCGGCATCCTGTTCTCCGGCCCCGGCAGGCTCCAGGTCTTCCGCTTCCCGGCGGACGAGCCGGCCCCCGTCGAGCGGACCGTCGACTTCGCCGAGACCTTCCTCGGCGGCGGCACCAGCTACCAGACCCCGCTGTCGGCGGCGGCCGAACTGCTGGAGGCGGAGTTCGACGACACCGCCCGCATGCGCGGCGACATCGTGATGATCACCGACGACGACTGCGGCGTCACCGAGCAGTGGACGCGCGCCTGGAACGAGACCCGGCACCGGCTCGGCTTCCGGGTCTTCGGCCTGGTCATCGGCGCCCCGCGCGCCGCCGCGGCCGACTCGGTCCTGGAGGCCCTGTGCGACAACCTCCGCCTCATCGAGGACCTCACCGACGTCCACGGCACCGCCGACCTCTTCCGCGTGATCTGATGGTCAGGAGCCGGCCGGACGCGGGCCCGTTCCCCGCGTTCGGCGGCCAGGGCGTCGCCGGGGTGGCGGGAGCCGGCGACGGCGAGCTCTGCTCCCGATGAGGGACAGGGGGGAGCGCCGGTGCCGCGCGGCGCGGGAACCGTCCCGGCGGGCGTTTGATCCGCGTCACCTTCGGGGTAATGTCTTCCGCTCGATTGGCCAGCCCCGGTCCCCGTGTGGCAGACTGTCCGAGTTGCTCGGTCGAGTGTTGATGCTGCGCGCCTCCCGCCGGGAGGACCGGAAGCGAGTCCCACAGTACTCGTCGTCCCTGATCAGGGGCGGACGTACGGGAATCTTCCGGGAAGCGGAGCGCGGCACCGGCCAGGCGCCCGGTGGGCCTTTCGCCCCCGGTCCGCGGTTCTGGTAGGGCCGTGTCAATCCCGCAGGGATGTTCGGACAAGGGACATTCATGTCGACGGGAGTGCGACACACCCGACCGCGTGGGTCGGAGGACGAGCCCTGGAACATCGGGTTCCGGAGCGTAAAGAGAGACAGGACTACGAAGTAGCCATGGCGGGACAGAAGATCCGCATCCGGCTCAAGGCCTACGACCACGAGGTCATCGACTCCTCGGCGAAGAAGATCGTCGAGACGGTGACCCGCACTGGTGCGTCGGTCGCGGGCCCGGTGCCGCTGCCCACTGAGAAGAACGTGTACTGCGTCATCAAGTCGCCGCACAAGTACAAGGACTCGCGCGAGCACTTCGAGATGCGCACGCACAAGCGCCTGATCGACATCCTCGACCCGACCCCCAAGACCGTTGACTCTCTGATGCGACTCGACCTCCCGGCCGGTGTCGACATCGAGATCAAGCTCTGAAGGCCGGTGATCTGAGAATGGCTAAGCAGATCAAGGGCATCCTGGGCGAGAAGCTCGGCATGACGCAGGTGTGGGACGAGAACAACCGTGTTGTTCCGGTCACCGTCGTCAAGGCCGGCCCCAACGTCGTCACCCAGGTCCGCACGAACGACGTCGACGGCTACGAGTCGGTCCAGATCGCCTTCGGCGAGATCGACCCGCGCAAGGTGAACAAGCCCCTCAAGGGCCACTTCGCCAAGGCCGACGTCACCCCCCGTCGTCACCTCGTCGAGATCCGCACGTCGGACGCCTCCGAGTACACGCTGGGCCAGGAAGTCACCGCTGAGGTCTTCGAGTCGGGCGTGAAGGTCGACGTCACCGGCAAGAGCAAGGGCAAGGGCTTCGCCGGTGTCATGAAGCGTCACAACTTCAAGGGCCTCGGCGCCGGACACGGCACCCAGCGCAAGCACCGCTCGCCCGGTTCCATCGGTGGCTGCGCCACCCCGGGTCGCGTGTTCAAGGGCCTGCGCATGGCGGGCCGTATGGGCAACGAGCGGGTCACCACCCAGAACCTGACCGTCCACGCCGTTGACGCGGAGAAGGGTCTGCTGCTCATCAAGGGCGCGGTTCCCGGTCCGAACGGCGGCCTCGTCCTGGTCCGCACCGCGGCCAAGGGGGCCTGAGGTAACCGATGAGCACTGTTGACATCCTTTCGCCCGCGGGCGACAAGGCCGGTACCGTCGAGCTCCCCGCGGAGATCTTCGGCGTTGAGAAGGTCAGCATCCCGCTGATCCACCAGGTCGTCGTCGCGCAGCTGGCCGCCGCCCGCCAGGGCACCCACAAGACCAAGACCCGCGGCGAAGTCCGTGGCGGTGGCAAGAAGCCCTACCGCCAGAAGGGCACCGGCCGCGCCCGTCAGGGCTCGACCCGCGCGCCGCAGTTCGCCGGTGGTGGCGTCGTGCACGGTCCCGTGCCGCGCGACTACTCCCAGCGCACCCCCAAGAAGATGAAGGCTGCCGCCCTGCGTCACGCCCTCACCGACCGGGCGCGCCACAACCGCATTCACGTCGTCTCCGGCGTGATCGAGGGCGAGACCCCCTCCACGAAGGCCGCCAGGTCGCTGTTCGGCAAGATCTCGGAGCGCAAGAACCTGCTCCTGGTCGTCGACCGCGCCGACGAGGCCGCGTGGCTGTCCGCCCGCAACCTGCCCCAGGTCCACATCCTGGAGCCGGGCCAGCTGAACACGTACGACGTTCTCGTCTCGGACGACGTGGTCTTCACCAAGGCCGCTTTCGAGTCCTTCGTCGCCGGCCCGAACAAGGCCAACGACAACGAAGGGAGCGAGGTCTGATGGCTGCCCGTCACCCCTCCATCGCCTCCAAGGCGGCCAAGAAGGCCAAGGCCGCGCGCGTCGCCAAGGCACGCCGCCACGAGGCCGAAGGCAAGAACACCGTCGTCACCCCGGCGAGCAAGGCCTACACGGACCCCCGTGACGTCCTGCTGAAGCCGGTCGTGTCGGAGAAGAGCTACGCGCTCATCGACGAGAACAAGTACACGTTCATCGTCGACCCCAGCGCGAACAAGACCCAGATCAAGCAGGCCGTCCAGGCGGTCTTCGAGGTCAAGGTCACCGGGGTCAACACGATCAACCGCATCGGCAAGCGCAAGCGCACCCGCACCGGCTTCGGCCAGCGCGCGGCGACCAAGCGCGCGATCGTGACCCTCGCCGAGGGCGACCGTATCGACATCTTCGGCGGTCCGACCGCGTAAGCGGTCAGGATCGTCCGATATCGGACGAGGACTGAGAAATGGGTATCCGCAAGTACAAGCCGACGACTCCGGGCCGTCGTGGCTCCAGCGTCGCCGACTTCGTCGAGGTCACGCGGTCCACGCCGGAGAAGTCGCTGGTCCGTCCCCTGCACAGCAAGGGCGGCCGTAACAATTCCGGTCGTGTGACCGTCCGCCACCAGGGCGGTGGCCACAAGCGCGCCTACCGCGTGATCGACTTCCGTCGTCACGACAAGGACGGCGTGCCGGCGAAGGTCGCGCACATCGAGTACGACCCCAACCGCACCGCGCGCATCGCGCTGCTGCACTACGCCGACGGCGAGAAGCGCTACATCCTCGCCCCGCGCAACCTGCAGCAGGGCGACCGCGTCGAGAACGGTCCCGGGGCCGACATCAAGCCGGGCAACAACCTGGCCCTCCGCAACATCCCGGTCGGTACCACGATCCACGCGATCGAGCTCCGTCCCGGTGGCGGCGCCAAGTTCGCCCGCTCGGCCGGTGCCTCCGTGCAGCTGCTCGCGAAGGAGGGCTCGATGGCCCACCTGCGCATGCCGTCCGGAGAGATCCGCCTGGTCGACCAGCGCTGCCGCGCCACGGTCGGCGAGGTCGGCAACGCCGAGCAGTCGAACATCAACTGGGGCAAGGCGGGCCGCAAGCGGTGGCTGGGCGTCCGCCCGACCGTCCGTGGTGTGGTCATGAACCCGGTGGACCACCCGCACGGTGGTGGTGAGGGCCGGACCTCCGGTGGTCGTCACCCCGTGTCCCCGTGGGGCAAGAAGGAAGGCCGTACTCGTTCGCCCAAGAAGGCGTCGAACAAGTACATCGTCCGCCGCCGCAAGACGAACAAGAAGCGCTAAGGACGGGTTGAGATGCCTCGTAGCTTGAAGAAGGGACCCTTCGTCGACGACCACCTGATCAAGAAGGTGGACGCGCAGAACGAAGCCGGTACCAAGAACGTCATCAAGACCTGGTCCCGTCGCTCGATGATCGTCCCGGCGATGCTGGGCCACACGATCGCGGTGCACAACGGCAAGACCCACATCCCGGTGTTTGTCACCGAGTCCATGGTCGGCCACAAGCTCGGCGAGTTCTCGCCGACGCGCACCTTCCGGGGTCACGTCAAGGACGACCGGAAGTCGAAGCGCCGCTAGTCAGCGGGGTGGATTGACCATGACAAACACTGAAGGGACAACCATGGAAGCCAGGGCCCAGGCGCGGTACATCCGCGTCACGCCCATGAAGGCCCGCCGCGTGGTGGACCTCATCCGTGGCATGGACGCCACGGAGGCTCAGGCGGTCCTGCGTTTCGCCCCGCAGGCCGCGAGCGTGCCGGTCGGCAAGGTGCTGGACAGCGCCATCGCCAACGCCGCGCACAACTACGACCACACCGACGCCGACAGCCTCTACATCTCCGAGGCGTACGTCGACGAGGGCCCGACCCTGAAGCGGTTCCGTCCGCGCGCCCAGGGCCGTGCCTACCGGATCCGCAAGCGGACCAGCCACATCACCGTGGTCGTCAGCAGCAAGGAAGGAACCCGGTAATGGGCCAGAAGGTAAACCCGCACGGGTTCCGGCTCGGTGTCACGACCGACTTCAAGTCGCGTTGGTACGCCGACAAGCTGTACAAGGACTACGTCAAGGAAGACGTCGCCATCCGTCGGATGATGACGTCCGGCATGGAGCGCGCCGGCATCTCGAAGGTGGAGATCGAGCGCACCCGTGACCGCGTGCGTGTGGACATCCACACCGCCCGTCCCGGCATCGTCATCGGCCGCCGCGGCGCCGAGGCCGACCGCATCCGCGGTGACCTGGAGAAGCTGACCGGCAAGCAGGTCCAGCTGAACATCCTCGAGGTCAAGAGCCCCGAGACGGACGCTCAGCTGGTGGCCCAGGCCGTCGCCGAGCAGCTCTCCTCCCGCGTCTCCTTCCGTCGCGCCATGCGCAAGAGCATGCAGGGCACGATGAAGGCCGGCGCCAAGGGCATCAAGATCCAGTGCGGTGGCCGCCTCGGTGGCGCCGAGATGTCCCGCTCGGAGTTCTACCGCGAGGGCCGTGTGCCCCTGCACACGCTCCGCGCGAACGTGGACTACGGCTTCTTCGAGGCCAAGACGACCTTCGGCCGCATCGGCGTGAAGGTCTGGATCTACAAGGGCGACGTCAAGAACATCGCCGAGGTCCGCGCCGAGAACGCCGCTGCCCGTGCGGGTAACCGCCCGGCCCGCGGTGGCGCCGACCGCCCGGCCCGTGGTGGCCGCGGTGGCGAGCGTGGCGGTCGCGGCCGCAAGCCGCAGCAGGCTCCCGCTGCCGAGGCCCCCAAGGCCGACGCTCCGGCTGCCGCTCCGGCTGAGAGCACCGGAACGGAGGCCTGACCGACATGCTGATCCCCCGTAGGGTCAAGCACCGCAAGCAGCACCACCCGAAGCGCCGCGGTATGGCCAAGGGTGGTACGACGGTCGCGTTCGGCGAGTACGGCATCCAGGCCCTCACGCCGGCGTACGTGACCAACCGCCAGATCGAGGCGGCCCGTATCGCGATGACCCGCCACATCAAGCGTGGCGGCAAGGTCTGGATCAACATCTACCCGGACCGCCCGCTCACGAAGAAGCCGGCCGAGACCCGCATGGGTTCCGGTAAGGGTTCGCCGGAGTGGTGGATCGCGAACGTGCACCCGGGCCGGGTCATGTTCGAGCTGTCCTACCCCAACGAGAAGATCGCCCGTGAGGCGCTGACGCGTGCGGCCCACAAGCTGCCGATGAAGTGCCGGATCGTCAAGCGCGAGGCAGGTGAAGCGTGATGTCGGCCGGTACCAAGGCGTCCGAGCTGCGCGAGCTGGGCAACGAGGAGCTTCTGGCGAAGCTCCGCGAGGCCAAGGAAGAGCTGTTCAACCTCCGCTTCCAGGCGGCGACCGGTCAGCTCGAGAACCACGGTCGGCTGAAGGCCGTCCGTAAGGACATCGCGCGGATCTACACCCTGATGCGCGAGCGCGAGCTGGGCATCGAGACGGTGGAGAACGCATGAGCGAGAACAACGTGACTGAGACGAACACCGAGGCTCGGGGCGACCGCAAGACCCGCGAGGGCATCGTCGTCAGCGACAAGATGGACAAGACCGTCGTCGTCGCTGTCGAGGACCGCAAGAAGCACGCGCTGTACGGCAAGGTCATCCGCAGCACGAGCAAGCTCAAGGCCCACGACGAGCAGAACTCCGCCGGCGTCGGCGACCGCGTCCTCCTGATGGAGACCCGGCCGCTGTCCGCCACGAAGCACTGGCGCATCGTCGAGATCCTCGAGAAGGCCAAGTAGGTAATTCCCGCAAGGGAATTCCCCAGTACGTTCCCGCGGGGCATCCCTCGCAGGACAGTTCCGCCAGGCTCCGACGGGGTCGATCGACCGACCCCGTCGGGGAACCGGCAGACAAACAGGAGATAGACGTGATCCAGCAGGAGTCGCGACTGCGTGTCGCCGACAACACGGGTGCGAAGGAAGTCCTCTGCATCCGTGTGCTCGGTGGCTCCGGTCGCCGCTACGCGGGCATCGGTGACGTCATCGTCGCCACCGTCAAGGACGCGATCCCCGGTGGCAACGTGAAGAAGGGTGACGTCGTCAAGGCGGTCATCGTTCGCACCGTCAAGGAGCGCCGCCGTCCGGACGGCTCGTACATCCGCTTCGACGAGAACGCCGCCGTCATTCTGAAGAACGACGGCGACCCTCGCGGCACCCGTATCTTCGGCCCCGTCGGCCGTGAGCTGCGCGAGAAGAAGTTCATGAAGATCATCTCCCTCGCGCCGGAGGTGCTGTGAGCATGAAGATCAAGAAGGGCGACCTGGTCCAGGTCATCACCGGCAAGGACAAGGGCAAGCAGGGCAAGGTCATCGCGGCCTACCCCCGCGAGGACCGTGTCCTGGTCGAGGGTGTCAACCGGGTCAAGAAGCACACCAAGGCCGGCCCGACCGCCGGCGGCTCGCAGGCCGGCGGCATCGTGACCACCGAGGCCCCGGTCCACGTCTCCAACGTCCAGCTGGTCGTGGAGAAGGACGGCAAGAAGGTCGTCACGCGCGTCGGTTACCGCTTCGACGACGAAGGCAACAAGATCCGCGTTGCCAAGCGGACGGGTGAGGACATCTGATGACGACCACCACCACTCCGCGTCTGAAGACGAAGTACCGCGAGGAGATCGCGGGCAAGCTGCGCGAGCAGTTCTCCTACGAGAACGTCATGCAGGTTCCCGGCCTCGTCAAGATCGTGGTCAACATGGGTGTGGGCGACGCCGCCCGCGACTCCAAGCTGATCGAGGGCGCCATCCGCGACCTCACCACGATCACCGGTCAGAAGCCGGCCGTCACCAAGGCCCGCAAGTCCATCGCGCAGTTCAAGCTGCGCGAGGGCCAGCCGATCGGTGCCCACGTCACGCTCCGTGGCGACCGCATGTGGGAGTTCCTGGACCGCACCCTGTCGCTCGCGCTGCCGCGCATCCGCGACTTCCGCGGCCTGTCCCCCAAGCAGTTCGACGGCCGTGGCAACTACACCTTCGGTCTCACGGAGCAGGTCATGTTCCACGAGATCGACCAGGACAAGATCGACCGCACCCGGGGTATGGACATCACCGTGGTGACCACGGCGACCAACGACGAAGAGGGCCGCGCCCTTCTCCGTCACCTCGGCTTCCCCTTCAAGGAGGCGTGAGCGAGATGGCGAAGAAGGCTCTGATCGCGAAGGCTGCTCGCAAGCCCAAGTTCGGTGTGCGTGGCTACACCCGCTGCCAGCGCTGTGGCCGCCCGCACTCCGTGTACCGCAAGTTCGGCCTGTGCCGCGTGTGCCTTCGTGAGATGGCTCACCGTGGCGAGCTGCCGGGCGTGACCAAGAGCTCCTGGTAATCCGGGCAATTCCGGACTCCCAGGGCTCTCGGTAAGCATTGGGAACGGCAGGAGGCCCGCTCCGCATGGCTTAGGCTTGCGGGGTTGGGCACCTGCCGTGCCCCAGACGACTTACTACGCCGTAGGTCCACCGCGCCGCACCCGTCCCGTCTCGGATCGGGGAGAGGGATGGCGCACCAGGAAACCCCGGCGAGAGAGGCCGAAGGCCAATTCATGACCATGACTGATCCGATCGCAGACATGCTTACGCGTCTGCGGAACGCGAACTCGGCGTACCACGACTCCGTGGCGATGCCGCACTCGAAGATCAAGTCGCACATCGCGGAGATCCTCCAGCAGGAGGGCTTCATCACGGGCTGGAAGACCGAGGACGCCGAGGTCGGCAAGAACCTCGTCCTCGAGCTGAAGTTCGGCCCGAACCGTGAGCGCTCCATCGCGGGCATCAAGCGGATCTCCAAGCCCGGTCTCCGGGTGTACGCGAAGTCCACCAACCTGCCGAAGGTGCTGGGCGGCCTCGGCGTGGCGATCATCTCCACGTCGCACGGGCTCCTCACCGACAAGCAGGCCGGCAAGAAGGGCGTGGGTGGGGAAGTCCTCGCCTACGTCTGGTAGCGGAAGGGAACGGAGGAAACAGCTATGTCGCGCATCGGCAAGCTCCCCATCGCGGTTCCCGCCGGCGTGGACGTCACCATCGACGGCCGTACGGTCGCGGTCAAGGGCCCCAAGGGCACGCTGACCCACACCGTCGTGGCGCCGATCGAGATCGCCAAGGGTGAGGACGGCGTGCTGAACGTCACCCGCCCCAACGACGAGCGTCAGAGCAAGGCCCTGCACGGCCTGTCCCGCACGCTGGTGGCGAACATGATCACCGGCGTGACCCAGGGTTACGTGAAGAAGCTCGAGATCAGCGGTGTCGGTTACCGCGTTGTCGCCAAGGGTTCGAACCTGGAGTTCTCCCTCGGCTACAGCCACTCGATCACCGTCGAGGCCCCCGAGGGCATCACCTTCAAGGTGGAGTCCCCGACCCGTTTCTCGGTCGAGGGCATCGACAAGCAGAAGGTCGGCGAGGTTGCGGCCAACATCCGCAAGCTGCGCAAGCCCGACCCGTACAAGGCCAAGGGCGTCAAGTACGAGGGCGAAGTCATCCGCCGCAAGGTCGGAAAGGCGGGTAAGTAAGCCATGGCATACGGGCAGAAGATCCTCAAGGGCGACGCCTACAAGCGCGCCGCGATCAAGCGCCGCCACATCCGGATCCGCAAGCGGATCGCGGGTACCGCGGAGCGCCCCCGTCTGGTCGTGACCCGCTCCAACCGCCACATCGTGGCGCAGGTGATCGACGACCTGAAGGGTCACACCCTGGCGTCGGCGTCCACCCTGGACGCGTCGGTCCGCGGTGGCGAGGGCGACAAGTCCGCGCAGGCCAAGCAGGTCGGCGCCCTGGTCGCCGAGCGCGCCAAGGCCGCCGGTGTCGAGGCCGTCGTGTTCGACCGTGGTGGTAACCAGTACGCCGGGCGCATCGCCGCTCTGGCGGACGCCGCCCGCGAAGCCGGCCTGAAGTTCTGAGCCGGTTCCGAGCTAGCGGAAACAGAGAGAGGTAATTCCAATGGCTGGACCCCAGCGCCGCGGTGGCGGTGCCGGTGGCGGCGAGCGGCGGGACCGGAAGGGCCGTGACGGCGGCGCAGCTGCCGCCGAGAAGACCGCGTACGTTGAGCGCGTCGTCGCGATCAACCGCGTCGCCAAGGTTGTGAAGGGTGGTCGTCGCTTCAGCTTCACCGCGCTGGTCGTGGTGGGCGACGGTGACGGCACCGTGGGTGTCGGATACGGCAAGGCCAAGGAGGTGCCGGCCGCCATCGCCAAGGGCGTTGAGGAGGCCAAGAAGCACTTCTTCAAGGTCCCCCGCATCCAGGGCACCATCCCGCACCCCATCCAGGGTGAGAAGGCTGCCGGCGTCGTGCTGCTCAAGCCCGCGTCGCCCGGTACCGGTGTGATCGCCGGTGGTCCGGTGCGCGCCGTGCTCGAGTGCGCCGGTATCCACGACGTGCTGTCGAAGTCGCTCGGCTCCGACAACGCGATCAACATCGTGCACGCGACCGTGGCGGCCCTCAAGGGTCTGCAGCGTCCCGAGGAGATCGCGGCCCGCCGTGGTCTGCCGCTCGAGGACGTCGCCCCCGCGGCTCTGCTCCGTGCGCGTGCCGGGGCGGGTGTGTGATCATGGCGCAGCTCAAGATCACGCAGGTCAAGTCCTACATCGGCAGCAAGCAGAACCACCGTGACACCCTGCGTTCGCTCGGCCTGAAGAAGGTCAACGACGTGGTCGTCAAGGAGGACCGCCCCGAGTTCCGCGGCATGGTGCACACCGTCCGCCACCTCGTGACGGTCGAGGAGGTCGACTGATCATGGCGGAGAACAACCCGCTCAAGATCCACAACCTCCGTCCCGCCCCCGGCGCCAAGACCGCCAAGACCCGTGTCGGTCGTGGTGAGGCGTCGAAGGGTAAGACGGCCGGTCGTGGTACGAAGGGCACCAAGGCCCGTTACCAGGTTCCGGAGCGCTTCGAGGGTGGCCAGATGCCGCTCCACATGCGTCTCCCGAAGCTGAAGGGCTTCAAGAACCCGTTCAAGACCGAGTACCAGGTCGTGAACCTCGACAAGCTGGCCGCGCTGTACCCCGAGGGTGGCGAGGTCACCGTCGAGGGCCTGGTGGCCAAGGGCGCCGTTCGCAAGAACAGCCTCGTCAAGGTCCTCGGCCAGGGCGAGGTCTCCGTGGCGCTGCAGGTGACGGTCGACGCCGTCTCCGGCTCCGCCAAGGAGAAGATCACCGCCGCCGGCGGTACCGTCACCGAGCTCGTCTGACCCGTTCAGGTGTCTCGATGACGTAGAGCGATCCCGACCGGGGATACCCCACATTTGGGGTATCCCCGGTTGGTCGTTCCTAGGGCGGCATGGTCGCCGGTAAGGTGGCCTGCGCTGCCCACCGACCTCGGGCGCCCCACGCGGGCACTCAGGGCGGCAGTTGACCGTTACGTATTCGTCCTTAGTCGGAATCTCAAGACCGTCACCCTTGACGCAGATGCGCGGGGGGTCGCAGGAGGCACCGTGCTCACCGCGTTCGCCCGGGCGTTCAAGACGCCCGACCTGCGCAAGAAGCTGCTCTTCACGCTCGGCATCATCGTGGTGTACCGGATCGGTACCAACGTTCCCATCCCGGGCGTCGACTACCGCAACGTCCAGACCTGTATCGACAACGCCGAAGCCAACTCGGGTCTGTTCGGTCTGGTCAACATGTTCAGCGGCGGGGCTCTGCTCCAGATCACGATCTTCGCGCTGGGCATCATGCCCTACATCACCGCGTCGATCATCCTGCAGCTGCTGACCGTGGTGATCCCGCGTCTGGAAGCCCTCAAGAAGGAGGGCCAGTCCGGTACGGCGAAGATCACGCAGTACACCCGTTATCTGACGGTGGCGCTGGCCATCCTCCAGGGCACCGGTCTGGTGGCCACCGCCCGCAGCGGCGCCCTGTTCCAGGGCTGCCCGGTCGCGAGCCAGATCGTCCCGGACCAGTCGATCTTCGTGACCATCACCATGGTCATCACCATGACCGCCGGCACGGCCGTGGTCATGTGGCTCGGTGAGCTCATCACCGACCGCGGCATCGGCAACGGCATGTCGATCCTGATGTTCATCTCGATCGCCGCCACCTTCCCCTCCGCCCTGTGGGCCATCAAGGAGCAGGGCAGCCTCGCGGACGGCTGGATCGAGTTCGGCACCGTGATGCTCGTCGGGTTCGTCATGGTCGGCCTGGTCGTCTTCGTGGAGCAGGCCCAGCGCCGGATCCCCGTGCAGTACGCCAAGCGCATGGTCGGCCGCCGTTCCTACGGTGGTACGTCGACGTACATCCCGCTCAAGGTGAACCAGGCGGGCGTCATCCCCGTCATCTTCGCCGCGTCGCTGCTGTACATCCCGGCGCTGATCGTCCAGTTCTCCAGCTCGACGGCGGGCTGGGCGACGTGGGTCGAGGCGAACCTCGCCAACCCCGCGGCCACGGCGCACATCGTCCTGTACTTCCTCCTGATCGTGTTCTTCGCCTTCTTCTACGTGGCGATCTCCTTCAACCCCGAGGAAGTCGCCGACAACATGAAGAAGTATGGTGGCTTCATCCCGGGCATCCGGGCTGGCCGACCGACCGCTGAGTACCTCAGCTACGTACTCAACCGGATCACCTGGCCGGGTTCGCTGTACTTGGGTCTGATCTCTCTCGTGCCGACAATGGCGTTGGCTGGTTTCGGGGCGAACCAGAACTTCCCGTTCGGCGGGACCAGCATCCTGATCATCGTGGGTGTCGGTCTCGAGACGGTGAGGCAGATCGAGAGCCAGCTCCAGCAGCGCAATTACGAAGGGTTCCTCCGCTGATGCGAATCGTCCTCGTCGGGCCGCCGGGTGCCGGTAAGGGTACGCAGGCCACCCGCCTTGCCGAGAAACTGCGCATCCCGCACATTTCGACAGGCGACCTGTTCCGCGCCAACATCAGCCGGCAGACCGAACTGGGGAAGCTCGCGAAGTCCTACATGGACGCGGGCAATCTCGTCCCCGACGAGGTCACCATCGCCATGGCCAAGGACCGTATGGAGCAGCCCGACGCCGAGGGCGGCTTCCTGCTGGACGGCTTCCCGCGCAACGTGTCGCAGGCCGAGGCGCTGGACGAGCTGCTGCAGACCGAGGGCATCAAGCTGGACGCGGTCCTCGATCTGGAGGCCCCCGAGGACGAGGTCGTCAAGCGGATCGCCGGGCGGCGGATCTGCCGCAACGAGTCCGCGCACGTGTTCCACGTGACGTACAGCCCGCCGAAGCAGGAGGGCGTCTGCGACGTCTGCGGTGGTGAGCTGTACCAGCGGGACGACGACTCCGAGGACACCGTGCGGACGCGGCTGGAGGTCTACCACACGCAGACCGAGCCGATCATCGACTACTACCGGGCGCAGGGGCTGGTCGTGACCATCTCCGCGATGGGCCCCGTCGACGAGGTCACGGAGCGGGCGCTGGAGGCGCTGAAGAGCGGCGAGTAGTTCCTGTACGACGGTCATGGCCGCGGTTCCTGTGGGTGAGGGGCCGCGGCTGTGGCTTGGCCGGGGGTGTGCGCGCGGCCCGGCCTTCGCGGGGTGCCTCCCCCGCTCCCGGCTGCGCTCGGGCGGGGGGACCCCCACCGCCCGCCCGTGCCGCCCCGCGGCACGATTGCCCGCGGTTATCGTGGATAGCGTTCGTGTCCCTTCCCGGTCCAGAAAGGCCGTCGTCCCCATGGTGCAGATCAAGAGCCCTGAGCAGATCGCCAAGATGCGTGAGGCGGGGTTGGTGGTCGCCGCCATCCACGCGGCCACCCGTGAGGCCGCCGTGCCCGGGGCCACGACGAAGGATCTGGACCAGGTCGCCCGCAAGGTGCTCGCGGAGCACAACGCCAAGCCGAACTTCCTCGGCTACGGCGGCTTCCCCGCGACGATCTGCACCTCGGTGAACGACGTCGTCGTCCACGGCATCCCCTCCGACGACGTCGTCCTCAAGGACGGCGACATCATCTCCATCGACTGCGGCGCGATCATCGACGGCTGGCACGGCGACGCCGCGTACACCGCGTTCGTCGGGTCCGGCCACTCCCCGGAGCTGGTCGAGCTGTCCCGGGTGACCGAGGAGTCGATGTGGGCCGGCATCGCGGCCATGAAGCAGGGCAACCGGCTCGTCGACATCTCCCGCGCGGTCGAGACGTACATCCGCCGCCAGCCCAAGCCGGGCGGCGGCAAGTACGGGATCATCGAGGACTACGGCGGCCACGGCATCGGCACCGAGATGCACATGGACCCGCACCTGCTGAACTACGTCGACCGCAAGCGGGGCAAGGGCCCCAAGCTGGTCCCGGGCTTCTGCCTGGCCATCGAGCCGATGGTCTCCCTGGGCACCCCGAGGACGAAGGTCCTCTCCGACGACTGGACGGTCATCACCACCGACGGCACCTGGTCCTCCCACTGGGAGCACTCGGTCGCCCTCACCGAGCAGGGCCCCCTGGTCCTGACCGCCCCCGACGGCGGCAAGGCCAAGCTCGCGGAGATGGGCATCACGGCGGCTCCGGACCCGCTCGGCTGACGGCCGCCGGCCACAGGCGGTCCGCCGGCCGGTGCGGCTGCGCGGAGCGCCTGTGAGGCGCCCCGGACGCCGGGTCCGCGCGAGCGGCGTCAAGGGACGCGTTCCGCTCGGTTAAGGATCTCCCGCGTGGGGCAGGATCTCTCGATTCGTTTTTCCGGGTGCGCTGACGTAGACTGACTCGTCGGCTCTTGTGCACCCGCATGCCTGCATGTACTACACACGGTGCACGCCAGAGTCGATCAAGGTAGTCGATTCGAAGGGCGAAGCGTGGCCAAGAAGCAAGGTGCCATCGAGATCGAGGGCACTGTCGTCGAGTCTCTTCCGAACGCCATGTTCAGGGTCGAGCTCCAGAACGGCCACCAGGTCCTGGCACACATCAGCGGCAAGATGCGTATGCACTACATCCGCATCCTCCCTGACGACCGGGTCGTGGTGGAGCTGTCTCCGTACGACCTGACGCGTGGCCGGATCGTCTACCGATACAAGTAGATCTTGCCCGCTCCCCGGCATGCCGGGGTGATGGCACTGACCCGGAGAACCTCACACCCATGAAGGTCAAGCCGAGCGTCAAGAAGATCTGCGACAAGTGCAGGGTGATCCGCCGTCACGGCCGGGTCATGGTCATCTGCGAGAACCCGCGCCACAAGCAGCGCCAGGGCTGACCGCAGCACGATCGACCCTCTGCGACTTCCGCAGAACTTCGCGCGACGCGAGCAACACACGTTCATACGCAGGTCCCGAGCCGCACGGCTCGACACCCCCGGCTCGGAGGCCGGGGACCTGGTCCGTACCTGGTACGGCGGGCCGGGATCCGGTCCTGTGGAAGACCTCCGACAATCAACTGGAGCCATTGAATGGCACGCGTTTCCGGTGTTGACATCCCGCGCGAAAAGCGCGTGGAGATCGCCCTCACCTACGTGTTCGGCATCGGCCGGACCCTTTCGCAGCAGACGCTGGCCGCCACCGGCGTCGACCCGAACACCCGCGTCCGCGACCTCTCCGAGGAGCAGCTCGTCGCGATCCGCGAGTACGTCGACAACAACATCAAGACCGAGGGTGACCTCCGTCGCGAGATCCAGGCCGACATCCGCCGCAAGGTCGAGATCGGCACCTACCAGGGTCTGCGTCACCGTCGCGGTCTGCCCGTCCGCGGTCAGCGCACCAGCACCAACGCGCGTACCCGCAAGGGCCCGCGTCGCGCCATCGCCGGCAAGAAGAAGCCGGGCAAGAAGTAGTCCTCAGCGGACTTCGCCGTCCAGCGGTCTTCGCTGTAGGACCGACCACCTCCCGTAGGAGTACAGATGCCCCCCAAGGGTCGTCAGGGCGCTGCCAAGAAGGTGCGCCGCAAGGAAAAGAAGAACGTCGCTCACGGCCACGCGCACATCAAGAGCACGTTCAACAACACGATCGTGTCGATCACGGACCCGTCCGGCAACGTGATCTCCTGGGCCTCCGCCGGCCACGTCGGCTTCAAGGGCTCCCGGAAGTCCACGCCGTTCGCCGCGCAGATGGCCGCCGAGTCGGCCGCCCGCCGCGCTCAGGAGCACGGCATGCGCAAGGTCGACGTGTTCGTCAAGGGCCCGGGTTCCGGTCGTGAGACCGCGATCCGCTCCCTGCAGGCCACGGGCCTCGAGGTCGGCTCCATCCAGGACGTCACCCCGACCCCGCACAACGGCTGCCGCCCGCCGAAGCGCCGTCGCGTCTGACGCACGGGCCCGGTCGGTCGGCTCCCTGCTGGGGGTGCGGGGGTCGTCCCCCGCAATGTCGCAGCACGGCTGCCGCCCGCCGAAGCGCCGTCGCGTCTGATCCGTCGCGTCGTTCCCGACGCGTCTGATCCTGCTTCACCAGGGTTTTCACGGGCGGTACGACTCTTTCGGGTCGTATCGCCCGTACCCTTGCAGTACTGGTCGGGCGTCAAATAGCGGGCGCCCCTGACTGAAGGATCACCACATGCTGATCGCTCAGCGTCCCTCGTTGACCGAAGAGGTCGTCGACGAATTCCGCTCCCGGTTCGTGATCGAGCCGCTGGAGCCGGGCTTCGGCTACACCCTCGGCAACTCGCTCCGCCGTACCCTCCTGTCGTCGATCCCCGGTGCCGCTGTCACCAGCATCCGCATCGACGGCGTCCTGCACGAGTTCACCACCGTGCCGGGCGTCAAGGAGGACGTCACCGACCTGATCCTCAACATCAAGCAGCTGGTCGTCTCCTCGGAGCACGACGAGCCGGTCGTGATGTACCTGCGCAAGCAGGGCCCGGGTCTGGTCACCGCCGCCGACATCGCCCCGCCGGCCGGTGTCGAGGTGCACAACCCCGACCTCGTCCTCGCCACGCTCAACGGCAAGGGCAAGCTGGAGATGGAGCTGACCGTCGAGCGCGGTCGCGGCTACGTCTCCGCCGTGCAGAACAAGCAGGTCGGCCAGGAGATCGGCCGTATCCCGGTCGACTCGATCTACTCGCCGGTCCTCAAGGTCACCTACAAGGTCGAGGCGACCCGTGTCGAGCAGCGCACCGACTTCGACAAGCTGATCGTCGACGTCGAGACCAAGCAGGCGATGCGTCCGCGTGACGCCATGGCCTCCGCCGGCAAGACCCTGGTCGAGCTGTTCGGTCTCGCCCGCGAGCTGAACATCGACGCCGAGGGCATCGACATGGGCCCGTCCCCCACGGACGCCGCCCTCGCCGCCGACCTGGCGCTGCCGATCGAGGAGCTGGAGCTCACCGTTCGGTCGTACAACTGCCTCAAGCGTGAGGGCATCCACTCCGTGGGTGAGCTCGTCGCCCGCTCCGAGGCGGACCTGCTCGACATCCGCAACTTCGGTGCGAAGTCCATCGACGAGGTCAAGGCGAAGCTCGCCGGCATGGGCCTCGCGCTGAAGGACTCGCCTCCCGGGTTCGACCCGACCGCCGCCGCGGACGCGTTCGGCGCGGACGACGACGCGGATGCGGGCTTCGTCGAGACCGAGCAGTACTGAGCGCTCCGCGAGGAGACCGGATTTTCGGGCGCGGGTGCGCTGTGGCTTGTCGCGCCCACGCGACGGAGTCGCATATCGATACCGCCCGCGCCCCTTCCGAGCACGGTCCCTTCGGGACCTGTGCTCGGATCTCCGACGGGCGACCGCCTGCTCGGATACTGACCCCGGTACCTGATACGGCCGGGGCAGACACCTAGGAGAAACACCATGCCGAGGCCCACCAAGGGTGCCCGTATGGGCGGCAGCGCCGCGCACGAGAAGCTCCTCCTCGCGAACCTCGCGAAGGCGCTGTTCGAGCACGGCCGCATCACCACCACCGAGGCGAAGGCGCGCAAGCTGCGTCCGTACGCCGAGCGTCTGGTCACCAAGGCGAAGAAGGGCGACCTTCACAACCGCCGTCAGGTGCTCCAGGTGATCACGGACAAGAGCATCGTCCACACGCTCTTCACCGAGATCGGCCCGCGGTACGAGAACCGTCCCGGTGGCTACACCCGCATCACCAAGATCGGTAACCGCCGTGGCGACAACGCGCCCATGGCCGTCATCGAGCTGGTCGAGGCGCTGACGGTGGCGCAGGAGGCCACCGGCGAGGCCGAGGCCGCCACCAAGCGTGCCGCCAAGGACGCGGAGGCCGCCGAGGCCAAGGTCGACACGACCAAGGACGAGGCTGCCGAGGCTCCGGCCGAGGAGTCGAAGGACGCGTAAGCGTTCTGCCGGGGGCTGTGCGTGTGCGGCTGCGGCGCCGTTGTGGCTGGTCGCGCAGTTCCCCGCGCCCCTTCAGGGCGTTGTTGCGGGCCCGTTCCTTTCGAGGAGCGGGCCCGCTTCTGTGTGGTGAGAGGATCTCCGGGTGAGTGACGAAGTAGAGCCAGGGTTCGTGCGGGTCCGTCTGGACCTTTCCTATGACGGGTCCGAGTTCTCCGGGTGGGCCAAGCAGGCCGGGGGGCGGCGGACCGTGCAGGGGGAGATCGAGGACGCGCTGCGGACCGTGACGCGGTCCGGGGGGACGACGTACGAGCTGACCGTGGCCGGCCGTACCGACGCCGGGGTGCATGCGCGGGGGCAGGTCGCGCACGTCGATCTGCCCCGGGAGGTCTGGGCCGAGCACCACACGAAGCTGCTCAAGCGGCTCGCCGGACGGCTGCCGAAGGACGTGCGGGTGTGGGCGCTCAGGGAGGCGCCCGCCGGATTCGACGCCCGGTTCTCCGCGATCTGGCGGCGCTACGCCTACCGCGTCACCGACAACCCGGGCGGGGTGGACCCGCTGCTGCGCGGCCATGTGCTGTGGCACGACTGGCCGCTCGACGTCGACGCCATGAACGAGGCGGCCCGCGCTCTGCTGGGGGAGCACGACTTCGCCGCGTACTGCAAGAAGCGGGAGGGGGCCACGACCATCCGGACCCTCCAGGAGCTGAGCCTGGCGCGCGGCGGGGACGGGATCATCACCGCCACCGTCCGCGCCGACGCCTTCTGCCACAACATGGTCCGCTCGCTGATCGGCGCGTTGCTGTTCGTCGGCGACGGCCACCGCCCGCCGGACTGGCCGGGCAAGGTGCTGGCGGCGGGCGTACGGGATTCGGCCGTCCATGTCGTACGCCCGCACGGCCTGACCCTGGAGGAGGTCGGCTACCCGGCCGACGAACTCCTCGCCGCCCGCAGCAAGGAGGCCCGCAACAAGCGGTCGCTGCCCGGCGGTTCAGGATGCACGGCCTGCTAGTTCCGTCCCTTCATCCCCCTTACGGTCCTCTTGCCCCTCGTATAACCTTGTGCACCTCGATCATGGGTTTGGGGAGGCCGGTCGAGACCCGGGGGGGTTCCTATGGGGTCAGTGGGCCCGGTGCGGGCCGGGGGGCGACGCAGGGCATCACGCGGTGGTGAGGTGCCGTCGGGGCTGCTGCCGGTGCCGCCGACGGACAGGGAGAAGTACGCCTACACGCGCCGGCACTTATGGATCCTGACGGTCAGTTCACTGGTCAGCTTCTGCTGCCTGGCGGTCAGCCAGGTCAAGCTGGCGCGGGCCGCGCCGCTGCTGTGGGCGTACACGCCGCTGCTCGCCTTCACGGTCGTCTACTACCTGGTGTCGCTCCGGGTGAACGGTTTCAGCCGTGACTTCGACATCGCCCGCCACAAGCGGCTGGTCCGTGACTGGCGGCCGGAGACGTACCCCACCGTCGACGTGTTCCTGCCCGTCTGCGGTGAGCCCATCGAGATCCTGCACAACACCTGGAAGTACGTGCGGGCGATGGCCGACCACTACCCGGGCGTCTGCCTCCCGTTCGTGCTGGACGACGGTGCCAGCAGCGAACTGGAGGCGATGGCACGGGACTTCGGCTTCCGCTACGGGACCCGCGAGAACCGCGGCTGGTTCAAGAAGGCGGGCAACCTGCACTTCGGGCTGGCCCGGTCCGACGGCGAGTACGTCCTGATCCTCGACGCCGACTTCACACCGCGCGCCGACCTGCTCCAGGAGCTCCTGCCGTACATGGCGTCGGATCCGCGCACCGGCATCGTCCAGTCGCCGCAGTACTTCCGGGTCCTGGACGCGCAGAACTGGATCGAGCGTGGCGCGGGCGCCGTGCAGGAGCTGTTCTACCGGTCCGTGCAGGTTTCCCGGCAGGGCAGCGACGGCGCCATCTGCGTGGGCAGTTGCGCCGTCTACCGGCGCGCGGCCCTGGACGCCAACGGCGGCACCACGCTGATCGAGCACTCCGAGGACGTGCACACCGGTTTCGACCTGCGCGTCCTCGGCTGGGACCTGCGCTACCTGCCGGTCGCGGTGTCGACGGGCGTGTGCCCGGACAGCGCGGGCGCCTTCTTCCACCAGCAGTACCGCTGGTGCTCCGGCTCCATGAGCCTGCTGGGCAGCAGGAAGTTCTGGCAGGCCGAGCTCAGACTGCCGAGCCGCCTGTGCTACCTGTCCGGCTTCTTCTACTACATCCACACGGCGCTGTTCACCTTCGCCGCACCCGTCATCCCGATCGTGCTGCTGCTGGCGATGCCGGAGAAGCTCCTGGTCGAGCACCTGGTGCTGGTGCTCCCCAGCATCGTCTACACCACGCTCGTCTTCCCGATGTGGCACAGGGCGCCCTACCGCCTGGAGGCCTGGGCGGCCCGCATGATGTACGGCTGGGCGCACGTCTTCGCCATCTGGGACATCCTGCGCAGGAACCGCATGGGCTGGCAGCCCACCGGCTCGTCCGGCGTCAGGAGGAACAAGACCCGGCGCTTCTGGATCGGCATGTGGGTGTGGAGCGGCGGCACCGCCCTGGTGTGGGTGGTCGCCGCGGTGTACCGCACGTTCACCATGAACGCCCCGGACTTCGCGCTGATCCTGTCCTCCGGACTCTTCTACGCCCTGGTGGTGGCCCGCGTCCTGGCGCAGCCCCAGGCGGAGGTGACGGCCTGATGCGCCCGCTCTCCCGCACCCGTACGGTGCTGTCCTCCTGCCTGCTCGCGGCCCTGCTGCTCGGCGGCTGCTCGTCACCCGGCGACGAGCCGGCCCGACCGGACCCGTCCGGCGGCGGCCCGAGCGCCGGAAGCACCAGGAGTACAGAGACGGACGTCCCCTACGACGTCGTACCGCTGCTGAAGCCGGCGAGGAAATACTTCGGCGCCGCCGTCGAGGGCGCGCCGCACTCGATGAAGGGCGTCGACGCCTACACCGGGATGGTCGGCAAGCAGCCGAACCTGATCGAGTACTACGCCGCCTGGGGCGACGGTTTCGACGCCGCCGGTGTGCGCGACGCCTGGGCGCGGGGCGCCCTGACGCTGATGTCCTGGGAGCCCTTCGACACCCCACTGGCCGACATCGCGGCCGGCGAGTCGGACGCCTACGCCAAGGAGTACGCGGCGGCGGTGCGCGAGCTGAACCTGCCCGTCGTGATCTCCTTCGCGGACGAGTTCAACGGCCACTGGGAGACGTGGGGCACCGAGCACACCACACCCAAGGAGTACGTGGCCGCCTGGCGGCGCGTGCACGACGTCTTCGTCGACGCCGGCGCCTCGAACGTCATCTGGGCCTGGTCGCCGAACATCGTCAACCCGGTCAGCGAGGTCGAGCTGGAGCCGTACTACCCGGGCGACGGCTACGTCGACTGGGTCGGCCTGATCGGCTACTGGACGCGGGAGGAGGACAGCGCCTTCGACAGCGTCTTCGGGCCGACCCGGGACCGGGTCCGCGCCTTCACCGGGAAGCCGATGCTGCTGCTGGAGACGGCGGCCATGGCCGGCGAGCGGCGGCGGGACGACATCCGCCACCTCTTCGCGGGTGTCACGGCCGACGACGACATGCTCGGCTTCGTCTGGTTCAACTACGACAAGCGCGCCGACTGGCGGCTGGAGGCGAGCCCCCGGGCGCTGGAGGAGTTCAGGCGCCTGGCCGCCGACGACCGGTTCGGCTTCGACGTACGGAAGCCGTGATGAGCCGGCACGATCCCCACGCGCCGGGGTCCCACGACCCGTACGCCGAGGAGGGCACGGCCGGCGGCTGGTTCGGCTCCGACGGGTTCGTACCGCGGCGGCCGGGCGATCCGCAGGACGGGTACGGTCACGGCTACAGCTACGACGCCCGGACCTACCCGTACCAGCAACAGCCGTACCGGCCCGGCATCCCGGGGCAGCCGCAGGGCGACCACGACGACCGGCCGACCCGCGCGCTGCGGGTCGTGGCGGAACGGGCGCCGGCCGAGCCGGGCTACCACGTACCCGGCACCCCCGAGGCGAGCTGGGCCCTGGCCGCCGGCAGACGGCGGGCCTGGATCAGCCGGGCCGTGCTGCTGTGCGTCCTGGCCGTCCAGGCCGCGCTCTCGCTGCGGCTGTCCAACACCGCCTTCCAGGACGAGGCCCTGTACCTGGCGGCCGGGCACGCCGAGCTCGACCACCTGCTGCACGGCACCCCGCTCCCGAGGGACTACGCGGCGTACTTCTCCGGCTCGCCGCAGCTCTACCCGGTGCTCGCCGCGCTCGTGGACGGACGGTTCGGGCTCGCGGGGGCACGGTCGCTGAGCCTGGTGTTCATGCTCGCCACCACCGGGCTGCTGTACTCCCTCACCCGCCGCCTGTTCAACGAGCGGGCGGCCCTGGCCGCGGCGGCGCTGTTCGCGGTGCTGCACTCGACCGTCGTCATGGGCCACTACGCCACCTACGACGCCGCCGCCGTGTTCCTGCTGGCGCTCGCCACCTGGATCGTCGTCCGCACCGACCGGGCGCCCGCCGCGGCCGTGCTGCTCGCCGCGCCCGTGGCGGTCCTGGCCGTCGGCGTGAAGTACGCGGCCGCGCTGTACCTGCCGACCGTCGTCGTGCTGGCCCTGCTCACCGCCCGGCCCCGCCGGGGCGTCGGGCCGGCGGTCGGGCGGACGGTGCTGCTCGGCCTGGGCATCGGCGCGCTCCTCGCGGCCGGCGTGTACGCCACCGACCTGGTGGCCGGCGTACGGCAGACCACCACCGACCGTGAGCACGGCACCGACGGCGCCGGCTTCCTGCTGCGGCGGTCGGCGGAGTGGGGCGGCCTGATGTTCCTCACCGCCGTCGGCGGCGCCGTCTCCTACGTCCGGCGCAGCCGTATGCACGAGTCGCCCCTCGCACGGAAGCTGGACGACCCCGGCCGGCGCCGGCGGGCCCTGCTCGGGCTGGTGCTGTGCGGCACGGCGGTGCTCGCGCCCGCCTACCAGGTGTATCTGGCCACCCAGGTGTCGCTGTTCAAGCACGTCGGCTTCGGGCTGCTCTTCGCCGCGCCCATGGCCGGGGTCGGCGTGACCCGCCTGGTGGGCGCGCACTTCCGGTACCCGCAGCTCGGCATCATGCTGTGGACGGCGATGCTCTGCCTGGGCATTGTGCAGGCGGACTGGCGGTTCGCCCTCTGGCCCGACTCCTCGAAGATGGTCCGGGCCGTCGAGCCCTACATGAACTCCCGGGGCCACTACCTCAGTTCCACGCCCGAGGTGCCCCTCTACTACTTCCGCGAGAAGACCACGCACCGTCAGTGGCAGAGCGTCTTCGGCATGGAGTACACGGACGGGAAGGGCAGGTACTTCTCCGGGGACGACGCCTACCGGGCGGCGCTGCGCGACGGCGAATTCGACCTGATCGTCCTCGACGGGCTCACCAACCCGCGGGTGGACGACATCGTCGCGGAGGCGGTCAGGGGCAATCCGCACTACCGGCTCCTGGCCGACCTGCCGTTCCGCAACTCCGCCGGCACCGGCGAGTACCGGATCTGGATCAAGACCTCCTGAGCGCCGGGCGGCTACTCCTCGGCTGCCGCCGACGCCTGGGCCACGCCCCGGCGGCGGATCTGGCGGAACGTGAACTCCTGGAGGTCGTCGCCCGTGGCGAAGACGGCCGTGTCCTTCGTCGTCACGTTCTTGCCGTTCGTGAAGCCGGCGATGGTGAAGTAGGCGTATCGGCCGTAGGAGTTGGTGGTGGAGCGGCAGACCGCGCCGGAGCAGAAGTCCTTGACGCCGCCGCCCGACAGCGACTTGACGATGCTCTTCTTGTCGGCCTGCTGCTTGGCCTTGAGCGCCTGGGCCTCGGTGTCGAAGACGGCCACGCCGACCGTCACCGCCATGCCGTCCTTGGTGTAGGTGACCCGGATCAGGCGGGTGCAGTCGTTGTCGTTCAGGACCTTCGGGAGCGTGGCCTTCGCGGCCGAGGCGCAGTTCCCGGTGTCCGCCGTCGGGCCCTTCTTGTACACCGTCTCGCCCATGGTGAGCTGGGTGCCGGGGAAGAGGATGTCGGGGCTCAGCGGGGCCTTGTCCTTCTTCGCGCTGTCGACGAAGTCCTTCGGGTCCAGCGGTGGCGGGGCGCTCGTCGGGGCGAACGACGGGGCCGTGCCCGTCGGGCTCGGGATGTCGAAGTCGGTGGCCCCGGGCACCTGGGAGGAGGTGCCCGGCGAGGCCTCGTCGCTGCCGTTCGCCGAGACGACGGCGACCGCCACGGCCGTGCCTATCGCGACGGTGGCGAGCACCCCGCCGCCTATGAACAGCAGCCGGCGCCGCTTGGCGCGGGCCTCGGAGGCGTCGGCGAGCGCGGCCCAGTCGGGTGACTCACCCGAGCCGCCACCGCTCCAGGGCTGCTGGGAATTCGGTTTCCAGGGATCCCACTGTTGTTGAGGTCCCCCCTGCCCAAAACTCATGGGGCGCATCTTAGACGGGGCGCCGGGTGTGCTGGTCCCCGCCAACGGGGCCCGGTGGCCCTGGCGTTGCCCGCACGGCGACGGGCAAAAGCGACATCTCCGGGTGGTTGGTGCGCCCCGCGGGCGGGCCCCCGCGGGCCGGACTCGCGGCGGTGCCGGGGGTGCTGACGGGACGTACGGTGCTGGTGACCTCGGACGGAGGGGCGGACGACGCGATCGTCGTGGACGCCGGGCGGACCCGGCCGGCCGGGTCCGCCGTACGACGGCCGGCGCTTCCCCTGTTTTCCGGACGCGGTCGTGGCCGCCGCCCCGCGGGCGTCGCCGCCACGGTCCGTGCGCGACGAGGCCTCGCCGACGGCGGTGCTGCCCCGGCTCGGCGTGCCCGGTCTCCCGCCCCTCCTGCGGCCACTGTCTCCCGGTCGTCCTGCCGCCGCTGCTCGCCGGTCTGCCGTACGCCGGGTCTTCCGGGACGCCTTCACGCCGTGTGCACCGACGGTGACGGTGGCGTACCGCCGCGTACGGGGGGCGGGGCGCGGACGGTCCGGGCGGGGTGCCGGGGGAGCGGGGTACGGCCGTGGGGCCGGCGCAGCCCGCCGGGGCGGAGCCGTTTTGACCCGCCCGGCCGGGGGCGGGTATTCTGCGTTTTCGTTGTGTGTAGTGGCTTGCTCATTCTCACGTGAGGGGCCCTTACACCGGTCCACCGGACCGATGACCAGCGACCAGCATCCGGTTTGCGTCACCGAGATGCGGTCAAGGCTGTCGTGATCGTCTTCGGTGACCTTGTCAGGACCATTCACTGAAGAAGCGAAGGCTACGAACCGTGCGTACGTACAGCCCCAAGCCCGGCGATGTGACGCGCCAGTGGCACGTCATCGACGCTCAGGACGTCGTCCTGGGTCGTCTGGCCTCCACTGCGGCCTCCATCCTGCGCGGCAAGCACAAGCCGATCTACGCGCCCCATGTCGACACCGGTGACTTCGTCATCATCATCAACGCCGACAAGGTGCACCTCTCCGGCAACAAGCGGACCCAGAAGATGGCGTACCGCCACTCGGGCTACCCGGGCGGTCTGCGCTCCGTCCGCTACGACGAGCTGCTGGCGAAGAACCCCGAGAAGGCCATCGAGAAGGCCGTCAAGGGCATGCTCCCCAAGAACACCCTGGGCCGTCAGATGCTCTCGAAGCTGAAGGTCTACTCGGGCGACCAGCACCCGCACGCTGCCCAGCAGCCGGTGCCGTTCGAGATCACCCAGGTCGCGCAGTAAGTCCGGCCACCCCCTAAGACTGAACAGAATCTGAGGAGAATCGTGGCCGAGACCACTGCCGAGCAGCCGCTCGAAGAGCTTGACATCGACAGCTACACCACCGAGTCCGAGGTGCCCGTCGAGGGCGAGTACACCTCGGAGTCCATGGCCTCCCGCTTCGGTGAGCCCCAGCCGGCCGCCGGCCTGGGCCGCCGCAAGAACGCCATCGCCCGCGTCCGGATCGTCCCGGGCACCGGCAAGTGGAAGATCAACGGTCGCACCCTCGAGGACTACTTCCCGAACAAGGTGCACCAGCAGGAAGTCAACGAGCCCTTCAAGGTGCTCGAGCTCGAGGGCCGCTACGACGTCATCGCCCGCATCGCGGGTGGCGGTGTCTCCGGTCAGGCCGGTGCGCTCCGTCTCGGTGTCGCCCGCGCGCTGAACGAGGCGGACGTCGACAACAACCGCGGCCCGCTGAAGAAGGCCGGCTTCCTCCGGCGCGACGACCGTGCGGTCGAGCGCAAGAAGGCCGGTCTCAAGAAGGCCCGTAAGGCCCCGCAGTACAGCAAGCGCTAAATCCCAGGCGCTCGCGCGTACTCCGAACGCCCCGGCGGCACGCCACAGTGCTGTCGGGGCGTTCGTTTATTCATCGCTGTGGGCGTATAACGGCACAAGGCGCTCAAAGGCTAATGTGATCGGATGGTCGGGCATGTCGCTACGGCGGACGCCCGGAGGCGCGGAACGCGGAGCCGCACGCGCCTCACGACCGTCGAACACATCACCAGCTCCGTCAGCGGTACGCCCGGCGACCGCGCGGACGGGCCCAGCGCCCCGGCACGGCCTCGGCGACGGCTTTCGATACTGACGCACCCTCAGGAGGACAAGTGGGACGACTCTTCGGCACGGACGGCGTGCGCGGTGTCGCCAACGCGGACCTGACGGCGGAGATGGCGCTCGGCCTGTCCGTCGCCGCCGCGCACGTACTGGCCGAGGCGGGCACGTTCGAAGGACACCGGCCCACCGCCGTGGTCGGACGTGACCCACGCGCGTCCGGAGAGTTCCTGGAGGCCGCCGTCGTCGCGGGCCTCGCCAGCGCGGGCGTGGACGTCCTGCGGGTCGGCGTGCTGCCGACACCGGCCGTGGCGCACCTCACCGGCGCGCTCGGCGCCGATCTCGGCGTCATGCTCTCCGCCAGCCACAACGCCATGCCGGACAACGGCATCAAGTTCTTCGCCCGCGGCGGCCACAAGCTCGCCGACGAGCTGGAGGACCGCATCGAGTCCGTGTACGAGGAGCACCGCACCGGCGCCCCCTGGGACCGCCCGACCGGCGCCGGCGTCGGCCGCGTACGGGACTACGAGGAGGGGGCCGACCGTTACGTCGCCCACCTCGTCGACGTCCTCCCGAACCGGCTGGACGGTCTGAGGATCGTCCTCGACGAGGCGCACGGCGCCGCCGCGAAGGTCTCCCCGGAGGCGTTCACCCGGGCCGGGGCCGAGGTCGTCACCATCGGTGCCGACCCGGACGGGCTCAACATCAACGACGGCTGCGGCTCGACCCACCTCGACCTGCTGAAGGCCGCGGTCGTCGAGCACGGGGCCGCGCTGGGCATCGCCCACGACGGCGACGCCGACCGGTGCCTGGCCGTGGACCACACCGGCGAGGAGGTCGACGGCGACCAGATCCTCGCCGTGCTCGCGCTGGCGATGCGGGAGCGTTCCGCACTGCGCTCCGACACCGTCGTCGCGACCGTGATGTCCAACCTCGGCTTCAAGCTCGCCATGGAGCGCGAGGGCATCCGGTTCGTACAGACCGCGGTCGGCGACCGGTACGTGCTGGAGGAGATGAAGGAGAAGGGCTACGCCCTCGGCGGCGAGCAGTCCGGCCACGTCATCGTCCTCGACCACGCGACGACCGGCGACGGCACGCTCACCGGCCTGCTGCTCGCGGCACGGGTCGCCCAGACCGGCCGTACCCTGCGGGACCTGGCCTCGGTGATGGAGCGCCTCCCGCAGGTCCTGATCAACGTCCCGGACGTCGACAAGTCCCGCGTGAGGACCTCCGCGGAACTCACCGCGGCCGTCACCGAGGCCGAACGCGAACTGGGCGGGACGGGCCGCGTCCTCCTCCGTCCCTCCGGCACGGAACCCCTGGTCCGCGTCATGGTCGAGGCCGCGGACATCGACCAGGCCCGCTCGGTCGCGAGCCGCCTGGCGGACGCGGTGAAGTCGGCGCTGGGATAGTCCCCAGGGTGTTCCGGCGCGGCCCGGTGGAGCGGGGCGGGTACTCTCCCCGCTCCACCGGGCCGGTTCCGGTCCGTGATCAGATCTGCCGGTCCCCCTGCCAGGTGACCGACGTCATCGCGTCGAGACCTCCGTGGGCCAAGCCCTTGTAGGTCACCGTCCGGGCGGGGCCGAGTTCGTGCGCGACCCGTTGCGCCAGCTCCATCCCCTGGTGGAACAGCCGCTGCCACACGGTGTCGTACTTCCCCTCTTCCCGGTCCCGCAGGTCCAGGTTGAGGGTGGTGTCGATCTCGTCCGCCCAGGCGCGGAGCGAGGAGACGAGTCCGTCGGACAGGTCCAGGCCTGCGGCGGGATCGTCGGGGAAGAAGTCCCCGAACCCGTCCGAGCGGAGCGGACCGAACTTGTACTCGCCCTCGACCGTGATGTGGACGGGGTGCGGTGGCGCGTCGTGTTCGTCGCGTTCCCAGTGCAGGCGGTCACAGCCCCAGCACACCCACGTCGTCGTCCGGTGACGCTCGTTCCGGTAGCGCACCACCCATGACGGTCCGAGCCGCCGGGCCAGACGCCGGGCGACCACCAAGCCCTGCCCGGCGTGCTGACGCAGGTCCGGCCGGGAGGCGAAGCCCTCCGCCGGGCGGGACAGCGACCAGGAGCGCAGCGCGTCGGCCAGGTCCCCGGGCAGGTCCAGCCGGACGTCGTCCAGCGGGACCCCGCGGGTGAAGGCATCGGGGTCGTCGTGCACGCCGTCGTCCTGCGGCTCGTACAACGGAGACGGCTCGCCCCGGGCGTGCACGAGGACGTGCCGCGGTTCTTCGAGGGTCATGCGATGTTCGCTCCGATCACGTATCCGTTGTCGCCCACGCTGATGGCGACGCGTTGGGTCTTGCCCTGGAAGACGACCTCGAAGATCGGCCTCCCGGCCCCCTGGGTGCCGACCCTCGTGCCTTCGGTCAGGGCGGTCTTCACGAGGGCCGGGATGTCGTCTATCCGGACCCCCGCGTCCGCGAATTCTCCCGCGTGGCGGAAGATGATGTGGGTCAGGCCCGCGTTGACGTTGCCCTTCTCGAGCCAGGCGAGGGGCACACCGGGTTTGGCGTACTGGATCACCCAGATCGTGTCCGCCTGGTTGAACTTCACACCGGCGTCCTTGAGCTTGTCCAGAAGCTTCGGATCGAGTGTGCCGCGGTGGATCTTGGCTCGTTCCGCCACGCCGAGTGCGATGCGCAGGCCCATTCCCGCCGCGCTCGTGGCGTCGCCGACCTGGGCGGCCCCCTTCTCCCCGTAGATCTTCTTCAGGTCCTTGAGTACCTGCGCGGCGTCCTCACCGGTCTTGATGGCCTTCTCGGCCCGTGTGGCGAGCTTGACGGCCTCGGCGAGCTTGGTGGCGACCGACGGTGGTGCGAGGATCGCGGCGGCCCAGGCACAGCTGGACTTGTCACCGTGGAAGCACTGGAAGGCGTCCCCCAGCACCAGCTCGTACAGGACCGCTCCGGCCTTCTCCCCGAAGAGGGCCTGCCAGCCGATCCTGGTGATCTCCTCGAAGGTGAAGTGGTGGGTCCAGTTGTTGGTCTGGTCCTTCAGCGTCTCTGTGCCGAGGTACTGCGTGTCCTGCTTCGGGCAGCCGCTCTCGGTCGCGGGGACGTCGGGGTTGAGGCAGTAGTAGTAGCTGACCGTGACGTCGACGTGCAGCTCGTAGGTGACCGTGCAGCCCTGGAGCGTGTAGACGCACTCGTTGAGCTGTTTGGCCGGTCCCGCCTCGGTGATCTTGTCGATGACGTAGAACGTGCCGCCGATGCCCGTGCCGGCGCCTGAGGAGACCTGCTGGTTGGCCTGGTTGCGTTCGGCGGACTCCGCCGCCTCCTGGGCCTCCTCCGCGTACTTCTGGGCGTCCTTCGCGGCCTCCTCCGCCTCGGTGGCGGCGGCGTCCGCGCGGTCGGCGGCCAAGCGGGCGTCCCTGGCGGCCTCCTCGGCCTCCGAAGCGGCCGAGCGGGCGGCCTCCGCGTCGAGGGCGGCCTCGTCGGCGGAGTCGCGGGCGTCCTTGGCGTGGCCCTCGGCGCGGCCCGCGGCCTTGTCGGCGGCCGCCGCGTCCTCGGTGGCCTGGCGGTTGTACTCGACCGTGCGGGCCAGTGAGGCGGCGGCCTTGGACGCGGCGGTGGCGGCGTCGTCGGCGTAGCCGAGGGCCTCCTTGGCGTAGCCGCGGGCGTCGGCGGCGTGACCGGCGGCGTTCGCGGCGTGGACGTAGGCCTGCTTCGAGTCACCGACGGCCTGGTCGGCGAGGTTCTTCGCGGCGGAGGCCTCCGCCTGCGCGTTCTTGGCGTGCGCCTCGGCGACGGCCTTCTGCTGCTCGGCGATCGACTTCGACGCCTGGCCGGTCAGCACGACGAGGCCGGCGGCCGAGTCGGTGTCGACGTAGGGGGAGCCGAGCTGGATCGCGTCGTTGGCGGGCTTGGCGACCTGGGCGGCGGAGTTCCCCGCGTCCACCGCGGCCTGCGCGGTGACGTGGGCGAAGCCCGCCGCCTTCGCCGACGCGGCGAGGGCCTTGACGGCCTCCTTGCTCGCCTCGTTCGCGTGGGTCTTGGCGGTCTTGGCCTCCTGTTCGGCCTCGGCGGCCAGTGCGACGGCCGCCTTGGCCTCGGAGGCGGCGTGCTTCGCCGCCTGGATGGCGTCCGCCGCGGCGCTGGTCGCGGTCTTCACCGCGGCGTCGGTCTTCAGCTTCGCCGCCTGGGCGCCGTCCGCGTGTGCGCGGGCCCGCTTGGCGGCGGCCTCGGCGCGGGTCGCCGCGGCGTCCGCCTCCGCTGCCGCCGCCGTCGCGGCGTCGGCCGCGGAGCGGGCCTTCGTCGCGGCCGCCTCGGCGTCGTCGGCGTGCGCGTCGGCCGCGTCGGCCGCGGCCCTCGCCTCCTGGGCGTTGCTGTCGGACTCGTGCGCCTGGGCGTACGCCTCCTTCGCGTCGGCCTTGGCGCGTGCGGCGTCGGCCTTCTGCTCGGCGTCCCACGCGTCGTCGCGCAGGTCGCGGGCCTTGTCCTTGGCCTTGACCGCGGCGTCCCTCTTGTCGGACGCCGTGCCCTCGGCCGCCTCGGCCTTGTCCTTGGCGTCCTTGGCCTTCGTCGCCTCGGCCTCGGCGGTCTTCCGGTGCTCGGCCGCCTCGACCTGCTTGGCGGCGGCCTTCTTCTTCTCCGCCTCGGCCGTCTCCTCCTCGGCCTCGGCGGCCAGGCGCTCGGCGTGGGCCTCGGCGGCGGCCGTCTTGGCCTCGCCCTCGGCCTTCAGGGCCTCGGTGAGCTTGGCCTCGGCGGTCTCCTTGTCCTTCTTGGCGTTGTCCCGGTGCGCCTTGGCCGCGTCGGCGGACGCCTTCGCCTGCAGTTCGGCGGTGTGGGCGGCCTCCCTGCGGAACTCCGCCTTGGACTGCGCGGCCTGGGCGAGCGCCCGCTGGGCGATGGTCGCGCTGTCGCCGGCGGAGGCCCGGGTGGCGGCGGCGGCCGTCTCGCCGGCCTTCACCATCGCCTCCAGTGCCGCCGCGGCGCCCTTGGTGACCTGCGCCTTCTGCTGACCGACCAACAAACCGCGGCCACGCGGCGCACCCTGCTCGTCCGCGATGGCGTACGCCGCCTGCTCCGCGGTGTCGGTGGTGGTCACGGCCTTCCGCGCCAGGCCGGCCTGCACCTTGAGGAGGGCGAGTTCCTTCGTCGCCTTCAGCTGCGCGGAGGTGACGCCCGACTTCGCCTTGTTGAACTGGGCCGTGTCCGGGTAGAACAGGCTGTCGGCGCCCTGGTGGCCGGACGGCTTGATCAGGAACTTCTGCGAGGAGGCGTCCTTGCAGTCCCACAGCCGCGCGTCCGTGCTCTTGGTGAACGCGCTCAGGTCCAGGCACTTGCCGGTGGTGACGCTCTTCAGGGGCGCGGTGGCGCGGACGTCGCCCTTCCACGACTGCCCCTTGGACGTGTAGCAGTCCGAGATCTGGATCTTCGTGCCGTTCGCCGAGGCGTTCCCGGCCACGCCCAGGCACTTCTGCGACCCGAGGTTGCGCAGGTAGAGGTCGTTCTCATTGCCCTCGAGCGTCCACTGCTGGGCTGCGCCGCCGTTGCAGGTGTAGATCTGGACGGGCGTGCCGTTGGTCTTGCCGCCGCCGGCGACGTCCAGGCAGCTGCCCTTCGCGCCCGGCACCTCGATCGTCACATAGCTGTCACCGATCCAGCCCATCCCGCCGGAGGACCAGTAGTCCTGCCACTGGACGAGGTGGTCGGCGACCCACGAGTTGCCGAGCATCTCCCCGAGCGACTTCGCACCGGCGGCGAGCGCCTTGGTGGCGTCCTCGTTGGCGTCGAGGATCAGGTCGCGCTGCCCGGCCTGGGCGGCGACCTCCTCCTGCCACTCGGTGGCGGCGGTGCCGGCGATCCCGCCCAGCACCTCGTTCGGGTCGATCGGGTCCCGCCAGGCGCAGGACGCGAACCGGGTCTTCAGGTCCTCGACCGCGATGCGGTACTCGGCGGAACCCGGACTCGGAGCCGTACGCGGGAATCCGCCGGAGGCGAGGAAGAGGCGGGCGTTGTCCGCGCCGGTCGGCTCCAGCGACCAGTCCGTCAGGTGCTCGAAGGCGTCCCGCTCGGCGAGGTCCCGGTCCCAGTCGGGGGAGTGCGGATCGGGTTCCTTCGTGTACAGAGGTGTGCCCAGGTCCTTGACGGCCTTGACGGTCTGCTCGTCGGCCGGGGGAGTGGGGTCCTCGTAGAAGTCGTCTTCGCTCTTCCAGAACCGGTCGGCGACCCATTGGGTCAGGCCGGTCTGGGAGTGGAAGTCCTCCGTGTCGTCACCGGGCGATCCGGGAGGATCACGGAACTCGGCGACGGTGAAGCCGCCGGGCGTCTCCAGCCCGTCGAGAGGCTTCCCCCAGCTGTCCCTGCGGGAGTTGAGAGCGTCCAGTTCCTTGTCCGCGGCGTCCCGGTCCTTGGTGTACGCGGTGGCGAGGGGCGTGTCCTCCCAGTAGTCGCGGTTGGCCAGCTCGCGCAGCTTGTCCGGGGGCTGGTTGAGGCCGTCCTGCGCGACGGCGGTCATGGCCGGCCCGCCCAGCCGCAGCACGTCCGACATCAGGCACTGGTCCTCCCGCAGCTGCTCGGCGGCCGTGACATCGTTCCAGTCGGGAGAGCTGCCCGTGGGAACGGCGTCGTCCCCGGTGATCCGGTCGAGCGGCTGCGGCTGGGCGGCGACTCCCGCCACCACCGCGAGGCTGAGGGAGAGGGGCAGGAAGCCGGCGAGGAGTCTGGATCGACGTGGTCCGTGCCCGACGGACCACGGTGGTCTGGAGCGCAAGGGTGCATCCCCTGTTCGTTGGAGGGAGATGACCGGGATTCCGCCGGCGGGCGCGAGGGGGCCGCGAGGGCGCGCCTGGCTCCCGCGGCGTCAGGAACGGCGATGGTCGTCCGGTGCGGGATGCACGAATGACAGATGGTGTGGCATACGACGCGCCCCTCCCCGTGGCGGCGCTGTTCCCCCGGCCGCTGATGGATGTGCGCGGAACGGACTGGTCAGGTCCGGCTGCGCGGGCGCAACACTAGGCAGGTGCCCGGGCACGGGGAAGAGCGGCCGGTTCCGTTTCCGGCCGAGGTTGGCGGGATTTCGGCTACCGGCCGGTAGCCGTTCTCGTTCTCCGTTCCTTCACATCTCAAGGGGCGTTTGTGAAGTTATGGTGTTCGAGTGGCGACCGAAGTGGTCCGCCGTCGATCGAAGTTGGCCGGTATTGAGCAATGGTCGCCCGGGGTTGTCAGGCGCGCGCCCGCTTGCGCAGCCGCTCGTGCTGGCTGGCCCAGAAGTACTTCTGGGCCAGCAGCGTGGCGGTGCCCGCGATGACGATGCCGAGCAGGTTGAGCAGGAGCTGCTCGGTCGACCCCCAGGTCTGGGCCGTGTCGCCGTAGCTCAGCGCCACCGCGGCGTTCGCGGCGGCCGGGACCGTCGTCACCGAGATGGCGACGCCCACCAGCGCGCCGGACTTCGCGGACGTCAGCGAGAGCGTGCCGGCCGCCCCGGCCAGGACCGCCACCACGAACGAGAACCAGTCGGGGGCGTACACGAAGCCGGTCTGCGGCCGTTCGCCCTTCAGCTGTTCCTCGGTGAACAGTCCCACCGCGTCCATGAAGAGGCTGAACCCCACCGTCACCGCCATCGCCACCGCGAAGCCCACCAGCAGGGCGGTCACCGAGCGCAGCGCGAGGCGGGGCCGGCGCTGCACGGCCGCCGTGCAGATACCGGCCAGCGGCCCGAACTCCGGGCCCACCGCCATCGCGCCCACGATCAGGATCGCGTTGTCCAGCACCACACCGCAGGCCGCGATCACCGTGGCCAGCGTGAGGAACGCGAGATAGGTGACCGAGAGCGTCGACTCCTCGTGGGTGGCCTCGGCCAGGTGCTCCCACAGCACCGCGTCCGCGGCCTCGCCCGGCGCGTCCTCCTCCGCCTTCTCGGCCCGCTTCGACAGCGACAGGTCGATGTTCTCCACGGCGATGGAACCGCTGACGTCCAGCCCCAGCCGCTGGAGCTCGCTCAGCAGGTCGTCGCCGGCCTCCCGCGCCACGTCGCACATCACCACGTCCCCCGCGGGATCGCGGGCCGCACCCGGCAGCACGCACAGGTGCGCGGTGCCGATCGTCCCCTCGATCAGCCGGACCACGTCCTCGGTCTTCCCGGCCGGTGTGATCACTCGCAGGTGCAGCATGGCGGCAGCCTAGCGGTCAGAGTTTGCGCAGGCTGAGGCGCTGTACCTTGTGGTCCGGGCCCTTGCGCAGCACCAGTGTGGCCCGGCCCCGGGTCGGGGCGATGTTCTCCGTCAGGTTGGGCTTGTTGATGGTGCGCCACATCGTGCGGGCGTAGTCGAGGGCCTCCTCCTCGGAGACCTGGGTGTACCTGCGGAAGTACGACGACGGGTCCTGGAACGCGGTCTCCCGCAGCCGCTTGAAGCGGTTGAGGTACCAGCGCTCGATGTCCTCCGTGCGGGCGTCCACGTACACGCTGAAGTCGAAGTAGTCGGCGAGGCCCACGCGCGTGCGGCCGTCCTGGCCGGGGAGGGCCGGCTGGAGGACGTTGAGGCCCTCGACGATCAGGATGTCCGGGCGGCGCACGGTGAGCTTCTCGCCGGGCACGATGTCGTAGATCAGGTGGGAGTAGACGGGGGCGGAGACCTCCCTCTTGCCCGCCTTGACGTCGGCGACGAAACGGGTCAGCGCGCGGCGGTCGTACGACTCGGGGAAACCTTTCCGCGACATCAGGCCCCGTTCCTGGAGCTCCTTCGTCGGCAGCAGGAACCCGTCGGTCGTCACCAGCTCCACGCGCGGGTGCTCGGGCCAGCGGGACAGCAGCGCCTGGAGCAGCCGGGCCACCGTGGACTTGCCGACGGCCACGGAACCGGCGACCCCTATGACGAAGGGGGTGCCCGACTGGGAGCCTTGTTCGCCGAGGAACGTGTTCAGCGCGCCCCGCAGTCCGTCGGTGGCGCCGACGTAGAGGTTGAGCAGCCGGGACAGCGGGAGGTAGATGTCCCGCACCTCGTCGAGGTCGATGACGTCACCGAGGCCGCGCAGCCGCTCGACCTCCGCCGCCGACAGGGGCAGCGGGGTCTTGTCGCGCAGCGCGCTCCACTCGGCGCGGGTGAGGTCGACGTAGGGAGTCGCCTCCGGCCGCTGCCGGTGGGCGCTCTGGGGTGTCGAGGAGACCGGAGAGATCACAGTCCATTGTTAACGGAGTTTGAACAAGGTGGCGGGTGGGCTGTGTCACGTACGGCGTCGCCCGTGACCGTCCGGGATCACATGGTGGTCACGGTCGCATACCGGGTGATCGTCTGATGATCATCTGTGCGGTGGCTGTGTGCGAGATCCGTTTACAGTGCGCGCAATGCGCCGCGGATTCCTCCGCGCCTTCGAGAAAGAGTTCCCACGTGAGAACCACCGCCGTCCGCCGTACCGCGCTCGCCGCCTCCGCCGCCGCGCTCGCCCTGCTCGTCACCGCCTGCGGTGGCTCCGGCGACGAGGACAAGGCCGACGACAGCAAGGGCAAGGGCGACTCGACCGCCTCCGCGTCCGCCGCACCGGCGGCCAAGCCGCTCACCGCCGCCGAGCTGGAGAAGGCCGCGCTGGCGCAGGCGGACGTCAAGGACGGCAAGGTGACGAAGGTGACCGCCGCGGACGACGTCGCCGCCGACAAGGTGAAGTCGAAGGACGCGGCCTGCCAGCCGCTCGCCCACCTGCAGATGGGTGTGCCCGCCGGCTCGCCGGCCGCCACGGTGAAGCGGTCCTGGACGGGCGAGCCGCAGAAGCCGGCCGGGGACGTCAGCCCCGAGGAGGCCCTGCTCGCCGGGCTCGACGCGGAGAAGATGCTCGTCACGCTCGCCTCCTACGAGGACGGCGGCGCCGAGCAGGTCATCAAGGACGTGGACGCCGCCGCCGGCAAGTGCGCCGGAGGCTTCACCTACGACGCCATGGGTGAGCCGTTCAAGATCCTGACGGTCGAGAAGACCGAGGCGCCCGGCGGCGCCGACGAGGCGGTCGCGATCACGGCGACCCTGGCCGCGGAGGAGGGCGTGAAGGCTCCCATGAAGCTGGTCGTCGCCCGCAAGGGCGCCACCGTCGCCTCCTTCACCGTCACCAACTTCGCCTCCGCCGCCACCGGCGAGGACTTCGACTTCCCGACGGCGGTCTCCGACGCCCAGCTCGGCAAGCTCGCCTGAGTCACCTCCGGGTTCCGTTCCCACCGGTGCTTCCTGCACCGGTGGGAATTTCCGATTTCGGGCAGGCAAAGGCCATTTCCGGCGGCTGACGGACCGTAGGCTGCCGGTCATGTGCGGAATCGTGGGATACGTGGGGCCGCAGTCGGCGCTGAACGTCGTGACGGCCGGACTGAAGCGACTGGAGTACCGGGGCTACGACTCGGCGGGCGTCGCCGTCCTGGCGGACGGGGGTCTGGCCACCGCCAAGCGGGCCGGGAAACTCGTCAACCTGGAGAAGGAGCTGGCCGAACGGCCGCTGCCGACCGGCACCACCGGCATCGGGCACACCCGCTGGGCCACCCACGGCGGCCCGACCGACGCCAACGCCCACCCGCACCTCGACAACGCGGGCCGGGTCGCCGTCGTCCACAACGGCATCATCGAGAACTTCGCCGCCCTGCGCGCCGAGCTGACCGAGCGCGGCCACGACCTCGCCTCCGAGACGGACACCGAGGTCGTCGCCCACCTCCTCGCCGAGGAGTTCTCCGCCTGCGCCGACCTCGCGGAGGCGATGCGGCTGGTCTGCCGCCGCCTGGAGGGCGCGTTCACCCTGGTCGCCGTCCACGCGGACGAGCCGGACGTGGTGGTCGGCGCGCGCCGCAACTCCCCGCTGGTGGTGGGCGTGGGGGAGGGCGAGGCCTTCCTCGCCTCCGACGTGGCCGCGTTCATCGCCCATACCCGTGAGGCCGTCGAGCTGGGCCAGGACCAGGTGGTCGAGCTGCGCCGCGACGCGGTGACGGTCACCGACTTCGACGGCGCCCCCGCCGACGTCCGCGCGTACCACGTCGACTGGGACGCCTCCGCCGCCGAGAAGGGCGGCTACGCCTCCTTCATGCTCAAGGAGATCGCCGAGCAGCCGAAGGCGGTCGCCGACACGCTGCTCGGGCGGATCGACGGGGCGGGCTCGCTGACCCTGGACGAGGTCCGCATCCCGGCCAACGTCCTGCGCGAGACCGACAAGGTCGTCATCGTCGCCTGCGGTACGGCCTTCCACGCCGGACTGATCGCCAAGTACGCCATCGAGCACTGGACCCGGCTCCCCTGCGAGGTGGAACTGGCCAGCGAGTTCCGCTACCGCGACCCGATCCTCGACCAGCAGACCCTCGTCATCGCCATCTCCCAGTCCGGCGAGACCATGGACACCCTGATGGCCCTGCGCCACGCCCGCGAGCAGGGCGCGCACGTGCTGGCGATCTGCAACACCAACGGCTCGACCATCCCGCGCGAGTCGGACGCCGTGCTGTACACGCACGCCGGCCCGGAGGTCGCGGTCGCCTCGACCAAGGCGTTCCTGACCCAGCTCGTCGCCTGCTACCTCGTCGCGCTGTACCTGGGCCAGGTGCGGGGCACCAAGTGGGCGGACGAGATCCGCGCGGTGGTGCGGGACCTGTCGTCGGTCTCCGGCGCGGTGGAGCGCGTCCTGGGCACGATGGAGCCGGTACGGGAGCTGGCGCGGTCGCTGGCCGCGAAGGACACGGTGCTGTTCCTGGGCCGGCACGTGGGCTACCCCGTCGCCCTGGAGGGCGCGCTGAAGCTGAAGGAACTCGCGTACATGCACGCGGAGGGCTTCGCGGCGGGCGAGCTGAAGCACGGGCCGATCGCGCTGATCGAGGACGACGTGCCGGTGGTCGTGGTCGCGCCGTCGCCGCGCGGTCGCTCCGTCCTCCACGACAAGATCGTCTCCAACATCCAGGAGATCCGGGCGCGGGGTGCGCGGACGATCGTCATCGCGGAGGAGGGCGACGAGGCGGTCGCGCCGTACGCGGACCACCTGATCCGCGTCCCGGCCACCCCGACCCTGCTCCAGCCCCTGGTGACGACGGTGCCGCTCCAGGTCTTCGCCTGCGAACTGGCGACGGCGCGGGGCAACGAGGTGGATCAGCCTCGGAACCTGGCGAAGTCGGTGACGGTGGAGTAGCCCTTCAGGCCGGCGAGGAAGGTGGCGAAGGCTCCGGCCGGGAAGGTGAGGTTCGCCCTGGCCGGGGCTTTCGAGTCGCGTACGCCCACGTGAGTGGCGGTGTGCGCGATCTCGACGCACTCGTTGCCGTCGCCCGGGCCCGAGTAGGACGACTTCTTCCAGCGGCCGAGTGCGGTCATGCCGGCCTCCCAGGGGAGTGAGCCTTCAGCGCTTCCACGAAGGTGGCGAAGGCTTCGGCGGGGAAGGTGAGGGTCGCCCCGGCTGGAGCTTTTGAGTCGCGGACGGCTGCGTGGGTGGGGTGGGTCGCGATTTCCACGCAGTTGTTGCCGTCGCCTTCGCCGGAGTAGGACGACTTGCGCCAGTTGTCCATCGAGTGCCTCACAGCTCTTTCGTCAGCTCGTGGATGAAGTCGCGCGACCGGCCCGGTTCGAGCGACACGGCTTCCACCTTACGGAAGCGCGTTCGATAAGTGGTGAGCTGGGACTCGGAGTCGAGAAAGATGGAGCCGTGGGGTGCATCGCGCACCACGGTGTCCAGCTTGGGCACGGGGCCGCCCACGTACGTCATCGTGCTTGAGGCTCTGGCGAAACCGTCCAGGTCGAAGGGGATGACGCGCAAAGTGATGCGGTCCACTTCGGAAAGCTCAAGGAGACGGGTGAGTTGAGTGCGGGCGGCAGCGCGGTTGCCGACCCTGATGCGCAGCGCGGCCTCATGAATCACGACTTCGTGAGGGAAGGCGACCTCTTGCTGGCGTGTCATGCGGTGGCGGACCCGCAACTCCAGTTCTTCGTCAGTGAGTTCTGGCAGCCTGGAAGAGAAGACCGCTCGGGAGTAATCCTCCGTCTGGAACAGGCCGGGTACATACAGGATCGCTACGTCCTGCTGGAATGCGGCGTGGTGGTCCAGCTCCGAAAGATCCAGGAATGACGTGGGAAGCAGTCCGCGGTACTCCTCCCACCAGCCCTGTGTCCGATCGGTGGCCATCCCGACCAGGGCATCAATGAACTCCTTGTCCGTACAGGAGTAGTGGGAGGCGAGGCGACGTAGCCGCTCCTCGCTCACTCCGGTGAGGCCGGACTCGATGTGACTGATCTGGACGGAGCTCACGCCGAGCAACGCTGCCGCTTCGCGGGCCTTGAGGCCGGCTGCGTCACGTAGCTTGCGCAGTTCGACTGCCAGGCGCATCTGGCGTGCAGTGGGTTCGCGCCGCAGGACCATTGGCCGCTCCTTTTCAACGCGCTTGTGGGCGCGACTCGTTCGGGGCCAGATTACGCGATCGGCTTGATCCGGATGAAATATTAGGTCTACCGTCAGTGATGACAGGTGAGCGCAGCGGAAGCGCACCGTTCCGTCCTGCCACGACGGCTGCGGCACTGCCACCGCCCGTGAATCGACTCCACCCCCACTGAACGGAGTTCACGCATGCCCGAAGAAAACGAGCCCTGGGAGTACTCCCTCTCCGTCCCCAACGACCCCCGAGCGGTCACCGTCAGCCGCCGCACCCTTCGTCTCATCCTCACGATGCACGGGCTGATCGGACTGGTCGACGTCGCCGAGTTGCTCGCGGCGGAGCTGGTCGCCAATGCCGTACGGCACACCGAGGGGCCCGCGGCCCTGCGGGTGGGCTGGGCGGCCGGCGTGCTGCGGGTCGGGGCGTGGGACACCGACCCCGCGCCGCCCGACGCGCCGCTGCCCTTCGAACGATCCGCGGACCTCGCGCTGGAGGACGGGCGCGGACTGGCGCTGGTACGGGCGTGTTCCGACCTGTGGGGCTGGCAGCCGCTGTCCCGGGACGGCAGTAAGGGGAAGTTCGTGTGGTGCGAACTGGGTGCGGCCTGACGGGATTCGCGGAGCACTTCGGTTCCCGCGGTTGCGGTGGGTCTTGGCCGCGGGCCTCCGGGGCGGCTTCGGGTTCGCCGGCGCAGAGGCTACCGCCCCCACCGGCAACTCCACGGCGCCGACCGGGCTTCCGCCGCAGTGCGCCGTCACACCGGCGAGACCGACTCCCGACACCACTGACTGATTCGACATCGCCATCGCGCGTGACCGCACCATCCGGCGAGTCGCGATCTCTCGAGGCTCATGACACCCACCCTGCTGGAAACGGTGAGCATCTGGTGGATGGATGTCACTCACGCCCTCAGATGAGCGGCATGCGTACACCGGAGGCCGAAATGCTCCCGCTTTTCAGAAAGGGTGTGTCTCACGAGGTGGTGCAGGCGGTCGAGCCCATTACGTTCCCGTGTGCGGTCCGTGGGGTTCAATGCGGGTATGGAGAACGCGCTGTGGGACCGGCTCCCGGTCGAGGTGCGGTCGGAGGTGGACGGCCTCGTTTCGGCCGGACGGAACGTGCAGGCCGTTGCTGTGATCCGGGACCGTGTCGGTCTGCCGGTGCCGAGTCTGCACGAGTGCGTTGATCTGGTGGATCAGCGATTCAGCGCGTTGCGGCAGGGCCCGACACACTCGTGAAGTCGCGAGGCCCCGTCAAAGGAACGGGCGGGCCGGCCGGCCCCGGGCGTGCGGAGCTCATGCGCTTCCTCACGCGAGCCTCAGACCAGTGCGGCCCCCGCGCAGCAGCCGAGGGCCGCGCCCGTCAGGCTCAGGGCGAGAAGGACGTTGCGCGCGCGCTCCTCCGAGGGCCCCGATGCCGCCACCGTGCCGCCGCGGTCGAGCCGCACGCACCACAGCAACAAGGCGGTGCCCCACCTGCGGAACAGCCAGCGTCCGTACAGCAGGCCGGGCAACAGGGTGCTCAGCAGGCCTATGACGGCCATGATCACCCTGCTCTGGGACGTGTCGGCGATGAACACGGCGGACCACAGGAAGCGGGCCCCGAGGACCGCACCCGCCACGACGGGCACCACGGCGGCCGGCATGGGTCCGCGGACGCCCTCCCGCCACAGGTGGGCGAGCAGTGCCAGCGCCCCGAAAACCGCCACCCACGGCCCCGCCAGCGCGTAGCCGGTGCCCGACGGACACGGCACACCGATACGCGGACCGCAGTTCTCGGCCCTTCCGGCGAACCCCCATGCGAACATGAAGAAGCTGCTCACTCCACCCAGGATCAGCAGATTGAGGCAGAGCACGGTGATTCCGGACGCGAGCATATTGTTCGGAACAGGCTCTTCGTCACACACGTTTCCCCCATTTATGTGTGCGCCGAATGCTACTGGACGTGATCGGACGGTCCCGGGAGCGGTTGCGACCGCAGGTCGTGGAAGATTTCGGGGGCGGAGGGCCCGGAGTTCTGTCGTAGGGGTCTTCCGGGCGGTCCCGGCCCGGTGAAGCCCGGACCGCCGGGGTGGCGCGGGAGTCGGACCGTGGTCCGCGTCGAGGGCGCCCGACGGCTGGGGGAGCGGCCCGACGGCCGCGTGGCAGCAGGCGCTCGCCCCGTCCACTTCGCCGCACCGCAATAAGGTGCCCGCATGAGCATCATCGGAGTCGGGATCGACGTGGCCGAGATCGAGCGGTTCGCGGCGTCGCTGGAGCGGACGCCGGGGCTGGCTCAGCGGCTCTTTCTGGAGAGCGAGCTGCTGCTGCCCAGCGGGGAGCGGCGCGGTGTCGCCTCGCTCGCCGCGCGGTTCGCCGCCAAGGAGGCCCTCGCCAAGGCGCTCGGCGCGCCCGCGGGGCTGTACTGGACCGACGCCGAGGTGTGGTGCGAGGACAGCGGGCAGCCCCGGCTGCGGGTGACGGGGACGGTGGCGGCGCGCGCCGCCGAGCTGGGCGTACGGTCCTGGCACGTGTCGCTCAGCCATGACGCCGGGGTGGCCTCGGCGGTCGTGATCGCGGAGGGGTGAGGGCGGTGCCCGCACCCGCCCTTCCCCTCGCCTTCCCCGGGGCCGGGGTCGACCTGCCGGTCTGGGGCGAGGTGTTCCTCGTCGTCGCCGCCGTGCTCACCGTCGTCTTCGCCCTCGTACGGCTGCTCCGTAATTTTCGTCGTTGACCCGGGTGCGTGCTTCGGATGAACCGGGGTAGACGCGGAGAGCCGGTGCCTGGAGCCGGGCCGAACGAACAGGGAGGGCGAACAGTGACGTCGACGATGGCGCGGACCGACCGAGCTCAGACAGTGACCGAACTGCCGGAGGTCGCCGATCCCGGTCAGGTCGCGCCGAAGGACGCCCGGGAGCTGTCCAAGCAGTTCTTCCGGCGGCTGACGGAGCTGGAAGAGGGCACGCACGAGTACCAGTACGCGCGCAACACCCTCATCGAGATGAACATGTCCCTCGTCCGCTTCGCGGCCGGCCGGTTCCGCAGCCGGGGTCCGGAGGAGATGGAGGACATCGTCCAGGTCGGCATGATCGGGCTGATCAAGGCGATCGACCGGTTCGAGCTGTCCCGCGAGGTGGAGTTCACCTCCTTCGCGATCCCCTACATCGTCGGCGAGATCAAGCGGTTCTTCCGTGACACCTCGTGGTCCGTGCACGTGCCGCGCCGCCTCCAGGAGGCCCGGGTGCAGCTCGCCCGCGCCACCGAGGAACTGCGCAGCCGGCTGGGCCGTACGCCCACGACCGCCGAGCTCGCGCAGCTGATGAGCCTGACCGAGGAAGAGGTCAACGAGGCCCGGATCGCCTCCAACGGCTACAACTCCGCCTCCCTGGACGCCGCCATCGGCAGTGAGCCGGACGGCGAGAGCGTGCTCGCGGACTTCATCGGCACCGAGGACGCCGCGCTGGAACTGGTCGAGGACTTCCACGCGCTGGCCCCGATGATCGCCGAGCTCGACGAGCGCGAGCGCAAGATCGTGCACTGGCGGTTCGTGGAGGAGCTGACGCAGGCGGAGATCGGCGAGCGGCTCGGCTGCTCCCAGATGCATGTCTCGCGGCTGCTGTCGCGCACGCTGAAGCGGCTGCGGGCGGGGATGCTCACCACGAGCTGAGGCCGGGCGGCCCAGACGTACGGGGACGGGGTGCGGCACACCATGCCGCACCCCGTCTCCTTGTGTCGGCAAGACGCCGGCAGGGCGTCAGCAGATCGACTGGCTGCTGTTCACCAGCCGGTTGTTGCGGAACGTCGTGTTCTCGCCGCAGGGGCTCTCGCGGATCGACGAGTTCGTCACCGTGAGGTTCTGGACGGTGATGTCCCGGTTGTTCGCGAACTCCGAGCGCGCCGCCAGGCGGATCTCGCCGCCGCCGGTGACCGTGCCGCTCTGGGCGGCGAGGTTCACGTTGTAACAATTTTCGATGAGGATCGCGTTGTTGCCCGTGTTCGAGAGCGTGATCCTGTCGATCGTCGCGCCGCCGCTCTCCGAGACGCAGAACACACCCCGTCCGCCGCCGCGTGCGACGACCTCGCCGACGCGGATGTTGGTGGAGTAGGAGCTGCCGATCCGGCCGTTGCGGTTGGCCATGCGGAAGGCCGCGTACCCGGTGCCGGTGCCGGCGTTCTCCGCGTCCACCTTGGAGACGGTGGCGTTGATGGTCTGGTTCAGCAGCAGGCCCGACTCGCCGACGTTGCGGGCGGTCACCGTGCCGACGGTGAGTCCGTCGACGCCGTACGTCTCCACGGCGTGGCTGGACGCGCCGGAGACGTACACGTTGTCGATGCGCACGTTGCGCGTCCACTGGCTGGTGTCGCCGCGGTTGTCGATGCGGACGCCGAGGCCGCGGGTCAGGCGCATGTCGATCTGGCCGAGGACGACGTTCTGCACGTTGCGCAGGAAGATCCCGTACAGCGGGGCGCCGGTGACGTCGAGGTGCTGCACCTCGATGTCGCGGGTGCCGCGTGAGTAGACCGGGGCCTGGTCGCCGGAGCCGCTGCCGGTGACGTCGATGGTGCCGCAGACGTCCAGGGTGGTGTAGCTCGGCAGGGAGATGCGGGAACCGGCGGAGACGGAGCCCGAGCCGCGGACCACCACCCGTTCCTTGCTGGTGCGGCCGGAGGACAGGCTGTTGATCGCCGCCTGTACGGCCGCGCGCATGTCGCCGCCGGTGTAGACGGTGCTGCCGCCGCGCCGGGCGGTCCAGGTGCTGCCGCTGAGTACGGCCTCGGCCTGGTAGGAGCCGTCGCCGCAGGCCGCGGCGCGGGCGGGGGCCGGGGCCGCGGCGGTCACGGCGGTGGTCGTGGGGGCGGCCGTGGCGGGGGCCGTCATGACGCCGGCCGTGGTGAGGAGTGCGGTGGCGCCGGCTGCGGTGAGGAGTGCGGCTCTGCGTCCCATGGGTCCTCTGCTTCTCTCGTCGAACCGATTCGACTGAATCGATTCATCCGGTGGGGGGCCGAGAGTTTGGCAAGGGCATGGCAAGGAGTCAAGCGGTCCGCCTCCCGCTTACGGGAGTTGACGGGCCGTCTGCGGGAGACTCGGACGCATGCGTACTGCGTACAACGTGGAGACGGTCAGGACGGCGGAGCGGGAACTGATGGCACGGCTGCCGGAGGGGGCGCTGATGCAGCGCGCCGCCGCCGGGCTCGCCGCCGCCTGCGCGGATGTGCTGGGGCGGGTGTACGGCAGCAGGGTCGTCCTGCTCGTCGGCAGCGGGGACAACGGCGGCGACGCCCTGTACGCCGGCGCCCGGCTCGCCCGGCGCGGCGCGGGCGTGAACGCGGTGCTGCTCGCGCCGGAGCGCGCCCACGGCGGAGGGCTCGCGGCGCTGCGCCGGGCGGGCGGGCGGACCACGGGCACGGACGGCGCCGAGGCGCTGATCGAGCGGGCCGATCTCGTCGTCGACGGCATCGTCGGGATCGGGGGGAAGGGCGGGCTGCGCCCGGAGGCGGTGCCGCTCGCCGAGGCGGCCGGGCGGGCGCGGGCGGCCGTGGTCGCCGTCGACCTGCCGAGCGGGGTCGACGCCGACACCGGGGAGGTGCGGGGAGCGGCGGTCCGCGCCGACCTCACGGTCACCTTCGGGACGCACAAACCGGGGCTGCTGATCGATCCGGCGCGGGAGTACGCGGGGTCGGTGCGGCTGGTCGACATCGGGCTGTCGCTCCCGAAGGAGCCGGAACTGGAGGCGTTGCAGCACGCGGACGTGGCCCGGCTGCTGCCGGTGCCGGCCGCCGAGAGCGACAAGTACCGGCGGGGCGTCGTCGGGATCGCCGCCGGGTCCTCCCGGTATCCGGGGGCGGCGGTGCTCGCGGTGGCGGGGGCGCTGCGGGGCGGTGCGGGGGCCGTACGGTACGTCGGCCCCGCCGGGCAGGCCGTGATCGCCCGCTTCCCCGAGACGCTGGTGTCGGACGGCGGGCCGCGGCGTGCGGGGCGGGTGCAGGCGTGGGTGGTCGGGCCGGGCGCCGGGGACGACGCGGCGACGGTCGCGGAGGTGCTGGCGGCGGACGTGCCGGTACTGATCGACGCGGACGGGCTGCGGCTGGCCGAGGCGTCGGCGGTACGGGGGCGGCGGGCGCCGACGCTGATGACCCCGCACGCGGGGGAGGCGGCGGCGCTGCTCGGGGTCGAGCGGGAGGAGGTCGAGGGGGGCCGGCTGGCGGCGGTGCGGGAGCTGGCGGGGCGGTACGGGGCGACGGTGCTGCTGAAGGGGTCCACGACCCTGATCGCGTCCTCGGGAGGGGGCGTGGTGCGGGTGAACCCGACGGGGACGTCGTGGCTGGCCACGGCGGGGAGCGGGGACGTGCTGTCGGGGCTGGCGGGGTCGCTGCTGGCGGCGGGGCTGTCGGCGGTGGACGCGGCGAGTGCGGGGGCGTATCTGCACGGGCTCGCGGGGCGGTTCGCGGCGGACGGGGCGCCGATGGGGGCGCACGATGTGGCGGAGGGGATCGCGGGGGCTTGGCGGAGTGTGGTGCGGGGGTGAGCGGCTGCTCGGCGTAGGGGTGGGGCGGGGTTGACCGGCTGCTCGGCGTAGGGGTGGGGCGGGGGTAGGGTGCGCAGCCCGGCGCTTACGGGGTGCCGTCGCGCCCACCCTCCCCCATTGCCCGAAAGGCATGGGAGGTACCCCCATCGCCCTGCGGCACGATTGCCCGCGGCTTGCGGGGTGGAGGGCTCTGAGAGACTGGGCGGGATGAACGAGACAGTTGCCCCGGGTGGTGCGGAGCTGCGGGCCCGTGCCGAGATCGACCTCGCCGCCGTGCGGGCCAATGTGCGGGCCCTGCGCGAGCGGGCACCCGGCGCCGCCTTCATGGCCGTGGTCAAGGCCGACGGGTACGGGCACGGCGCGGCCCCCTGCGCCCGGGCCGCCGTCGAGGCCGGGGCGACCTGGCTGGGCACCGCCACCCCGCAGGAAGCGCTCGCGCTGCGCGCGCCCGGTGCCGGGGTGCCGGACGGCGTACGGATCATGTGCTGGCTGTGGACGCCCGGCGGGCCCTGGCGGGAGGCGATCGAGGCCGGCCTCGACGTGTCCCTGAGCGGCATGTGGGCGCTGGACGAGGTCACCCGGGCGGCCCGTCTCGCCGGGCGGCCCGCGCGGGTGCAGCTCAAGGCCGACACCGGGCTCGGGCGGGGCGGCTGCCAGCCCGGCGACGACTGGGCGGAACTGGTCGCCGCCGCGCTGCGCGCCGAGGCCGAGGGGCTGGTCCGCGTCACCGGCCTGTGGTCGCACTTCGCCTGCGCCGACGAGCCGGGCCACCCCTCCATCGCCGCCCAGCTCACCCGGTTCCGGGAGATGGTCGCGTACGCGGAGGGGCAGGGCGTCGACCCCGAGGTGCGGCACATCGCCAACTCGCCCGCCACCCTCACCCTCCCCGAGAGCCACTTCGACCTCGTGCGCCCCGGCATCGCGATGTACGGCGTCTCGCCCGGCCCCCGGATCGGCACCCCCGCCGACCTGGGACTGCGCCCGGCGATGACCCTGTCCGCCTCGATGGCCCTGGTGAAGCACGTCCCCGGCGGCCACGGCGTCAGCTACGGCCACCACTACCTCACCCCGGGCGCCACCACCCTCGGCCTCGTCCCGCTCGGCTACGCGGACGGCATCCCCCGCCACGCCTCCTCCACCGGGCCGGTGCTGGTCGAGGGCAAGTGGCGCACGGTCGCCGGGCGGGTCGCGATGGACCAGTTCGTCGTCGACCTGGGCGGGGACGAGCCGGGGCCGGGCGCCGAGGCAGTCCTCTTCGGGCCCGGCGACCGCGGCGAGCCCACCGCCGAGGACTGGGCGCAGGCGGCCGGGACCATCGCGTACGAGATCGTCACCCGCATCGGAACCCGCGTCCCGCGCGTCTACGTCCATGACGGGAACGACGCGGACGAGGGGAGCGGTACGTGAGCGAGGGCATCGCCGAGGCCGCGGTCTCCGCGGCCTCGGCAGCCGGCGCGTCCGGCGGGGGCTGGCGCCGGGCCACCGGTGTCGCGGGTGTCGCGATAGGCGTGCTCGCCACCGGGGCCGCCGCGGGCGTCGCGATAGAGCGGATGACGGTCGGCCGGGGCATGCGCAGGAAGGCCCGGCTCGCCCTCGACTCCGCGGGACCGTACGGCGCGCTGCGCGGCACCCCCGGCAAGGCGTACGCCGACGACGGCACCGAGCTGTACTACGAGGCCGACGACCCCGACCCCGCCCCGACCCCCGAGCGGCGGCGCCGGCTGTTCGGCCGCAAGGCGCCCGCCCCGGTCACCGTGGTCTTCAGCCACGGTTACTGCCTCAACCAGGACTCCTGGCACTTCCAGCGGGCCGCGCTGCGGGGCGTCGTACGGACCGTGCACTGGGACCAGCGCAGCCACGGCCGTTCGGCGCGGGGTGCGGCGCAGGCGGAGCGGGGCGAGCCGGTCACCATCGAGCAGCTGGGGCGGGACCTGAAGGCCGTCATCGACGCGGCGGCGCCCGAGGGGCCGCTGGTGCTGGTCGGCCACTCCATGGGCGGGATGACGGTGATGGCCCTCGCCGACCAGTACCCGGAGCTGATCCGGGAGCGGGTCGTGGGCGTCGCCCTGGTCGGTACGTCGTCGGGGCGGCTCGGGGAGGTCAACTTCGGGCTGCCGGTGGCCGGCGTCAACGCGGTGCGGCGGGTGCTGCCGGGGGTGCTGAAGGCGCTGGGGCAGCGGGCCGAGCTGGTGGAGCGGGGGCGCCGGGCCACCGCGGATCTGTTCGCGGGGGTCATCAAGCGGTACTCGTTCGCGTCGCGGGACGTGGACCCGGCGGTCGCCCGGTTCGCCGAGCGGATGATCGAGGGCACGCCGATCGACGTGGTCGCCGAGTACTACCCGGCGTTCAGCGACCACGACAAGACCGAGGCCCTCGCCCACTTCGCCGGCCTGCCGGTGCTGGTGCTGGCCGGGGTGGACGACCTGGTCACGCCGAGCGAGCACAGCGAGGAGATCGCAGGTCTGCTGCCCGACGCGGAACTGGTGCTGGTCCCGGACGCGGGGCACCTGGTGATGCTGGAGCACCCGGAGGCGGTCACCGACCGCCTCGCCGACCTGCTCGTCCGCGCGGGCGCGGTGCCCGCAGGGGCTACCGTTGGACGCTATGGAAGCAGCAGCACCGCACAACCCGGCTGAGCCGGCGCCGACCGCGAACTCCGTCGACGTCGGGCTGACCGTCACCTCCCCCGAGCAGATGCGCGAACTGGGCCGCAGGCTCGCCAAGTTGCTGCGCGCCGGCGATCTGGTGCTGCTCTCGGGTGAGCTGGGCGCGGGCAAGACGACCCTGACCCGGGGCCTCGGTGAGGGGCTCGGCGTGCGGGGCGCGGTCACCTCGCCGACGTTCGTGATCGCCCGGGTGCACCCGTCGCTGGGGGACGGTCCGCCGCTGGTCCACGTCGACGCGTACCGGCTGTCGGGCGGTCTGGACGAGATGGAGGACCTCGATCTCGACGTCTCGCTGCCGGAGTCGGTGATCGTCGTGGAGTGGGGCGAGGGCAAGGTCGAGGAGCTGACCGAGGACCGTCTCCAGGTCGTCATCCACCGGGCGGTCGGCGACACCACGGACGAGGTGCGCGAGGTGACCGTGACCGGCCTGGGCGAACGCTGGACGGCGACCGACCTGACCGTACTGTCGGCCTGACCGTCCTACCGGGCCACGCGGCCCGACTGCCCCGTCGGCTCGGACGTGCTGCCGGTCTGACCAGGCTGTCGGTTCGACCGCCTCGTCGACTGACAGGGCCACGCGGCCCGACCGGCCTACGCCGCCTCGCGGTGCCCTTCGGCCGGTTCGCAGGGCCGGGGTTCCGGGGCGCTGGGCGGGGTGGAGACCGCGGCGGCCGCGGCGCAGGACGCCAGCAGGTCGCGCATCGGGATTCCGGAGAGGCCGGAGACCGGCTGGGGCCGCGACTGCGCCGTGGTCCGGCGGGCGCTCTGGTGGGCCGGCATGGACGCCTCCTGAAGGACGGGGGCGGGCGTGGTTAGGCAGACCTAACCACGGACTGGATACCATGTGACCACGCCCGGGACGCCGAACGCAACATCTTGCCGACGTCTTGTCGGAATGTGCGGCCCCCGTTCACGCGATCCGGCCGGAACGCGCACACCGGGACTCACCGCACGACGACGACCTTCCGCCCGATCGTCGCGAACCCCCACATCGCCTCGCCGTCCGCGCGCGTCTCCCGGATGCCGCCCGTCCGCTGCTCCGGGTCGAGCCGTGGCGCCGAGCCGTCGACCGCCGCGCTGAACCCGATCGCCGTGCCCTCGACGGAGGCGAACCGCACCACGTGCTCGACCGGAACGCCGTCCGATCCGGTGACCGCCGCGGACCGGGACGTGACCCGGTAGGTGCCCGGTTCCGGGTCCACCGTGCTGGGGCTGACCCCGTAGGTGCGCCGCACCCTGCCGCTCTCCTCGACCAGCCACACCCGGTCCCTGCCCAGCGCGTACACGACCCGTTCGCCCGTCCCCGACCGTGCGGGCAGGGCGGCGGGATGGCCGTTGCCCCGGAGGGCCTTCTGGACGGCCGCCGCGGTGCCGGGCGCCGGACGGTGCGGCCCGGCCGGGGCGGTCACCGCCGCCTGGTGGCCGAGGTAGCCGATCGTCGCGAGGGCCGCCGCGGTCAGCCCCGCCACGATCGCCGAGCTGGTGCCTGCCACCGTCGTCACCTCTGTCCTGCTCTGTCCCGTTATCCACGTACGTCGTCGTGACCGTAGCAGCACGTGACCGTCCGGCCCGTGCGGCCGTGGCCGGGGCCCGGGAGCCGTAGGCTGTTTGCGTGCTCTTGCTCGCTCTGGATACCGCCACCCCCGCCGTCACCGTCGCGCTGCACGACGGTCACGACGTCATCGCCTCGTCGAGCCAGGTGGACGCCCGCCGCCACGGCGAGCTGCTGCTCCCGGCGATCGACCGGATGCTCGCCGAGGCGGGTTCCCGGCTGGACGCCGTCACCGGGATCGTCGTCGGCACCGGCCCCGGCCCGTACACCGGGCTGCGCGTCGGCCTGATGACCGCGGACACCTTCGGGCTCGCGCTCGGCGTGCCCGTGCACGGTGTGTGCACGCTGGACGGCCTCGCCTACGCGGCCGACCTGGAGGGCCCCTTCGTCGTGGCGACCGACGCCCGCCGCAAGGAGGTCTACTGGGCGCGCTACGCCGACTCCCGCACCCGTCTCACCGGTCCCGCCGTGGACCGGCCCGCCGACATCGCGGACGAGGTGGCCGGGCTCCCGGCCGTCGGCGCCGGCGCGCTGCTCTACCCGGACACCTTCCCCAGGGCGCACGAGCCCGAGCACGTGTCCGCCGCCGCCCTGGCCCGGCTGGCCGCCGAGCGGCTGGCGGCGGGCGAGGAACTGCCCGCGCCCCGGCCGCTGTACCTGCGCCGGCCCGATGCCCAGGTCCCCAAGAACTACAAGGTGGTCACCCCCAAGTGACCGGATCCGAGACTGCCGTGCTGCGCGAGATGCGCTGGTGGGACATCGACCCCGTACTGGAGCTGGAGCGGGACCTGTTCCCCGAGGACGCCTGGTCGCGCGGGATGTTCTGGTCCGAGCTGGCCCACGCGCGCGGGCCCGGGGCGACCCGGCGCTACGTCGTCGCCGAGGAGGACGGCCGGATCGTCGGCTACGCGGGCCTCACCGTCTCCGGCGCGGAGGCCGAGGGCGGCGAGGCCGGTGACGGCGCCAGCGTCCAGGCGGCCGACGTGCAGACCATCGCCGTCACCCGGGACCACTGGGGCACCGGCCTCGGCTCGCGGCTGCTGACCGAGCTGCTGCGGGCGGCGACCGCCTTCGAGTGCGCCGAGGTGCTGCTGGAGTGCCGGGTCGACAACGTGCGCGCCCAGAAGCTCTACGAGCGCTTCGGCTTCGAGACCATCGGCGTGAGGCGCGGCTACTACCAGCCGGGGAACGTGGACGCCCTGGTGATGCGACTGACCGACCCCTCCACCTCCGTGAACCCGGCGGGTCCCGTCGACGGGACCGGCGTACAAGGAACCGAAGCCAATGACTGACGAACCCCTGGTCCTGGGGATCGAGACCTCCTGCGACGAGACCGGTGTCGGCATCGTGCGCGGGACCACCCTGCTGGCGGACGCCGTCGCCTCCAGCGTCGACGAGCACGCCCGCTTCGGCGGCGTCGTCCCCGAGGTGGCGAGCCGCGCCCACCTGGAGGCGATGGTCCCCACCATCGAGCGCGCGCTGAAGGAGGCGGGCGTCGGCGCCCGCGACCTCGACGGCATCGCCGTCACCGCCGGTCCCGGACTCGCCGGCGCGCTGCTGGTCGGCGTGTCGGCGGCCAAGGCGTACGCCTACGCCCTCGGCAAGCCCCTCTACGGCGTCAACCACCTCGCCTCGCACATCTGCGTCGACCAGCTGGAGCACGGCGCCCTGCCCGAGCCGACGATGGCGCTGCTGGTCTCCGGCGGCCACTCCTCCCTCCTGCTCTCCACGGACATCACCTCCGACGTCCGCCCCCTCGGCGCGACCATCGACGACGCGGCCGGCGAGGCCTTCGACAAGATCGCCCGCGTGCTGGACCTGGGCTTCCCCGGCGGCCCGGTCATCGACCGCTACGCCCGCGAGGGCGACCCGGACGCGATCGCGTTCCCGCGCGGACTGACCGGCCCGCGCGACCCCGCGTACGACTTCTCCTTCTCGGGGCTGAAGACGGCGGTGGCCCGCTGGATCGAGGCCAAGCGGGCGGCGGGGGAGGAGGTGCCGGTGCGTGACGTGTCGGCGTCCTTCCAGGAGGCGGTCGTCGACGTCCTCACCCGCAAGGCCGTACGGGCCTGCAAGGACGAGGGCGTCGACCACCTGATGATCGGCGGCGGCGTGGCCGCCAACTCCCGGCTGCGGGCCCTGGCCGAGGAGCGCTGCGAGGCGGCCGGCATCCGGCTGCGCGTGCCGCGCCCCAAGCTGTGCACGGACAACGGCGCGATGGTGGCGGCGCTGGGCGCGGAGATGGTCGCCCGGAACCGCCCCGCCTCCGGCTGGGACCTGTCGGCGGACTCCTCCCTTCCGGTGACGGAGCCGCACGTGCCCGGACACGACCACGTCCACGAGGTCAGCAAGGAGAACCTGTACTCGTGACCGTCGCCCTGATGTGGGAGGCGCGGGCGGTTCCCGGCCGGGCCGCGGAGCTGCTCGCGTGGACGCAGGAGCGGGCCCGCGAACTCCCCGGCCGCCCCCTGCGCCGCGAGACCTTCCGCGCCCCGCAGGACCGCGTCCTGGTCATCACCTGGTGGGACGCCCCGTACGACGCGGACCTCCCCGAACTCCCGGAGCCGGACGGCGACCTGACCGCCCGTCCGGTGCACCGGTGGAGGTTCGAGTCGCTCGGCGGGGTCTGACCCGGCGTCTTCACGCCCGGTCCCCGTCCGGCTCGGCCGGAACGACATCGTGGCGCTCCGCGTCGTGGTCGCCGGGCTAGGGTCATGGCCGATGCGATGACGGGCGGGGCGGGGTCTCTCCAGGCGCGGTGGTCATGGAGCTCCTGCCGGGTGGACGGGCGGCCCGCATACGGACGATTCTCGCCGAATGTTTCGGATTGAATATCGAATGTTCCGGGAATCCATGATTCCCGGAGGGGTTCGTCGAAAGGGCCCGCAGGGTTACGATCGCGGCCATGACTTCCCCGCAGCCCGCTGAAACCCGGACGCAAGGGCGCAGAGCCCGGACGGCGACCCTCGCGGAGATCGCCCGCGAGGCCGGGGTCTCCGCCCCGACTGTTTCGAAAGTCCTCAACGGTCGTGCCGACGTCGCCCCCGCCACCCGCAGCCGGGTCGAGGGGCTGCTGCGCGCCCACGGCTACCGGCGCCGCCGCGCCGAGGCCACCCGCTCGCCCCTGATCGACCTGGTCTTCCACGAACTGGAGAGCGCCTGGGCGATGGAGGTCATCCGGGGCGTGGAGAACGTGGCCCGGGACGAGGGCCTGAGCGTCGTCCTCTCCGAGAGCGCGGGCCGGCTCACGCCCGGACGCACCTGGGCCGACCAGGTCGCCGCGCGCCGCCCGCACGGCGTGATCCTCGTGCTGTCCGGCCTCGACGAGTCCGGGCGGGCCCTGCTGACCAGCCGCTCCATCCCGTTCGTGGTGATGGACCCGGCCGGCGACCCGGGCACCGACGTGCCCTCCATCGGCGCGACCAACTGGCAGGGCGGGCTCGCCGCGACCCGGCACCTGGTGGACCTGGGCCACACCCGGATCGGCGCGATCAGCGGGCCCACGCGGATGATGTGCAGCCGGGCCCGTATCGACGGTTACCGGGCCGCCCTGGAGACCGCCGGGCTGCCGGTCGACCCGGGGCTGATCATGACCGGGGACTTCCACCACGAGGCCGGCTACCGGCAGGGGCTCGCCCTGCTGCGCCGCGAGGACCGGCCCACCGCGGTCTTCGCCGGCAACGACCTCCAGGCCCTCGGGCTGTACGAGGCCGCGCGCGAGCTGGGGCTGCGGATCCCGGAGGACCTGAGCGTGGTCGGGTTCGACGATCTGCCGGTGGCCCGCTGGGTGGGGCCGCCGCTGACGACCGTACGGCAGCCGCTGACGGAGATGGCCGAGGCGGCGGCCAAGCTGGTCCTCGATCTGGGCAGGGACGAGGACTCGGCGGCGGCGACCCGGGTGGAGCTGGCGACGAGCCTGGTGGTGCGGAGCAGTACGGCGGCGCCGGCGGGGGCGTGAGCCGGTCCGAAAGTTTCGGAGCGCCGGACGGCATACGGGAAGTCTGAGAATTTCACAAGAAAACTCTCCGGGAGTCGCCGCTCGTCATAATTCGGACTTATGTTCCTGCCTGTGAGGGGACATGAGAAGAGCGGCGGGACCGGGGACGACGGGGACGAGGCCGGGAGCGGGGGCGGGGGTTCGGGCATACGGACGGGCCGGCGGGCGAGAGCGCTGAGGATCACGGGGCTGACGCTGGCCGGCCTGCTGGTCCTGGGCGCCGGAGCGGCCGGCTGGGCGTACTGGCAGCTCAACGACAACATCGACAGCGTCGACATCAACAACGCCCTGGGCGACGACCGCCCCGTCAAGGCCGTGACCGCGCCGTCCCCGGACGCGTCCGCCACGGCCGCGCCCCTGCCGACCGGATCCCTGAACATCCTCGTGCTCGGCTCCGACTCGCGCAGCGGTGAGGAGAACCGGGCGCTCGGCGGCGGCGACAGCGGCGGCGCCCGCTCCGACACCGCCATGGTCGTCCACCTCGACGCCGGACGGACCGCCGCGACGGTGGTCAGCATCCCCCGCGACACCCTCGTCGACCGGCCCTCCTGCCCCCTGGAGGACGGGGAGTCGACCCGTCCGGCCTCCGGGGTCATGTTCAACACCGCGTACGAGGTGGGCGGTCCGGTGTGCGCCGTGAAGACCGTCGAGTCGCTCACGGACGTCCGCATGGATCACTACATCGAGATCGACTTCTCCGGCTTCGCCCGTCTGGTCGACGCGCTCGGCGGGGTCACCGTCACCACCGAGGAGGACATCGACGACGACCGCAGCCACCTCACCCTGGACGCCGGCACCCACCACCTGGACGGCACGGACGCCCTCGCCCTGGCCCGTACCCGGTACGACATCGGCGACGGCAGCGACCTCGGCCGCATAGGGCTCCAGCACCAGCTGGTGAAGGCGCTGCTGGAGCAGATCGCGGCCGAGGACCTGCTGACCAGCCCCACCCGGCTGTACCGGCTCGCCGACACCGTCACCGACAGCCTCACCACCGACACCGGCCTGGACTCGCTCGGCGAACTCACCCGCCTCGCCCAGAGCCTGCGGGACCTCCCGTCCGACCAGGTCACCACCCTCACCATGCCGGTCGTCCCGGCCCCCTGGGACCGCAACCGCGTGATCGCGGACGAGCCGGAGGCGGGGGAGCTGTGGGCGTCGCTGAGATGAGGTGATCACCCGTTCGGCTGACCGGCAGGAGGACTTGGTGCGGTACGCGTCACGGATTCGTACCGGCCGGGCCCGGTGTCTCAGCGCACCGGGTGGCCCAGCAGCATCGTCGGGGCGCCGGCGACGCGGGTCAGGAAGACCGTGACGGACGCGGGGCCGTGCGGCTTGGGCAGGACCTTGCGGCGCAGTTCCTCCGGCTCCACCGCCGAGCCGCGCTTCTTGACGGTCAGGACGCCGACCTCGCGCTCGCGCAGCAGCGCCTTCAGCTTCTTGACGTTGAACGGGAGCCGGTCGGTGATCTCGTACGCGGTGGCGTACGAGGTGTGGTGCGCCTCGTCGGCGGTGACGTAGGCGATGGTCGGGTCGATCAGGCCGCCGTCCACCTCCTCGGCCACCTCGGCGACCAGGTGGGCGCGGATGACGGCGCCGTCCGGCTCGTACAGGTACCGCCCGACCGGCCGGACCTCGGGGTCCGGGAGCATGGTCCCGGGTGTCACGTAAATGCTGTCGACGGCGGGCAGCAGTGTCGCCCGCCGCGCCCCCGGCGTCTCGTCCGGGCCGAACCACAGCACGGCCTCCTTGACGTCCCCGCCGTCCGAGATCCACTCGGCCGTCGCCTCCGCGGGGATCGCCTCGTGCGGAATGCCGGGCGCGATCTTCAGCAGGCCGCGCGGTGCCCCGAGCGCGGCGGAGACGGCCCAGGACAGGGGAGGGGAGTAGGCCTCCGGGTCGAAGATCCGGCCGCGCTTGGAGGAACGCCGGGCGGGGTCGACGAACACGGCGTCGTACCCGGCCGTGTCCACCTCCGTCACATCGGCCTCGCGCACCTCGATCAGTCCGGCGAGACCGAGCGCGTCGGCGTTGGCGCGGGCCGCCTCGCAGGTCAGCGGGTCACGGTCGACGGCAAGGACCCGGATCCCGGCGCGGGCGAACGCGATCGCGTCGCCGCCGATGCCGCAGCACAGGTCGGCGACGGACCGCACCCCGAGCGCCTGGAGGCACTCGGCCCGGTACGTCGCCACACTCGCCCGCGTCGACTGCTCCACCCCGTTGGGCGTGAAGAACATCCGCCGCGCGTCCTCCGCCCCGAACTTGGCCACCGCGCGCTGCCGCAGCCGCGCCTGGCCGAGCGCGGCCGACACCAGGCCGGCGGGGTGCTCGCGGCGCAGGCGGGTGGCGACGGCGAGTTCGTGCGCCGGGTCGGTGTCGCGCACCTCGTCGAGGAGGGCGCGGCCTTCGGGAGTGAGGAGGGGAGCGAGGTCGTTCACCGGGTCATTGTGGGCCAGTCGGTGGACCGTGCGCCTCCGGCCGCAGTGTCGGGCCGGGTCCGGACCGGACGGCTGCGAGGATCCGGCACCATGCGAGCAGTAGGACAAAACGATAAAAGGTGGCCGTTCGGTGGTGTACGGATCGGCCTCGCGGTACTCGCTCTCGCCTCCATCGCCTCCGGCTGCGGACCGGACGGCGACGGTGGTGCCCGGGTCGAACCGGCGGGCGGCCAGCAGCCCCTGAAGGCACCCCCGGCCCGTGCGCTCGACGCCTACGCCACCCGGTTGCGCGCGGCGCATGCCGCGCGGGTCGCCGCCGCGAAACGCTGGGGACTGAGGAAGGTGCCCCTGACCGCCCCGCCGCCCCCGGCGAAGAAGCCCAGGATCACCACCCGCGACGGCTTCGAGGTCGACGGCCACCGCCGCCTGGAACTCCCCCCGGTCTTCACCACCGTCCCCACCGACGAGAAGATCCTCTTCCTCACCATCGACGACGGCGCCGAGAAGGACCCCGCGTTCCTGCGGATGATGAGCGAGCTGAAGATCCCGTACAGCGCCTTCCTCAGCGACTACCTCGTCAAGGAGGACTACGGCTACTTCAGGGAGATGCAGGGCCGGGGCGTCGCCCTGAACAACCACACCCTCCACCACCCCTACCTGCCGGCCCTGTCCTACGCCCGCCAGAAGCGCGAGATCTGCGGCATGCAGGAGGTCATCGAGGAGCGCTACGGCGAGCGCCCCGCCCTCTTCCGCCCGCCCTACGGCAACTACGACAAGGCCACCCTGCGCGCCGCGAAGTCCTGCGGGATCACCCACGTCCCCCTCTGGAACGAGGAGGTCTTCGTCGACCACTGGGAGTACCGCGAGTGGGACCGCGACCTGCACCCCGGCGACATCGTCCTCACCCACTTCCGGGGCCGCGAGGACTGGAAGGGCACGATGCCGGACATGATCCGCCGCTTCCTGGACAAGGTCACGGCGGAGGGGTACGCGGTGGCCCGCCTGGAGGACTACCTGTGAGGGTCCGTGTCCTGGCGGGCGCCGTCGCCCTGCTGGCCGTGGTCGCCGGATGCGGTACGGGGGAGGGGGCGGGGGACGGTACGGGCGGCCGCTCCCCCGGAGCCGGTCCTGCGCCGGAGAACGGCGCCCTCCCGCCCGTCGTCGACCGCGTCCCCACCCGCGACAGGGTCGTCTTCCTCACCTACGACGACGGCGCCGAACGCGACCCCCGCTTCATCGACCTGGTGCGCGAGCGCCGGCTCCCCGTCAGCCTGTTCCTCACGGACACGGTGGCCGGCCCCGGATACGCGCACTTCGCCCGCCTGCGCTCGGTCGGCGCGAGCCTGCAGAACCACACCCTCGACCATCCCGCCCTGCGCGGCCTGCCGTACGCCGGCCAGCGCGCCGAGATCTGCGGCCAGCAGCGCAAACTCACGTCCCGCTTCGGCGTCCGCCCCCGCCTCTTCCGCCCGCCCTACGGCATGTACGACACCATCACCCTGCGGGCCGCCGCCGACTGCGGCATCGAGACGGTGGTCCTGTGGCGGGCCACCCTGGAACCCGACGGCCACCTGACCTACACCGACGGCCCCCACCACCCGGCCCCCGGCGACATCATCGCCGTACCGTCGGGCGAGGCCCCGCCGCTGTCACTGACGGAACGGACGACACGGCTGCTGGGGGAGCTGGAGGAACGGGACCTGAAGGTGGGCAAGCTGGAGGACTACGTCGGCCGCATCACCCCGCCGACGGCCCCTGACGAGCACGGTTCACCTCTCAGCCCATCGACGGCCCCTGACGAGCACGGTTCACCTCTCAGCCCATCGACGGCCCCTGACGAGCACCGCTCACCTCTCAGCCCACCGACGGTTCCCGGCGAGCACCGCTCACCTCTCAGCCCGTCCGGGGGTACCCCCTCTGGGGGAGTTTGAGGACGAGGCCCGTTCAGGGCCGAAGGGGGGCCTGGGGGCGCAGCCCCCAGGGGACGGTCACCACAACACGGGCAAGCTCCACACCCCGGTGTGAACAACGCACCCACCCCACGACGCGCCGCAGGCAATTGGCACTCCGCTTGACCGAGTGCTAATCGCAGTCATAGTCTCAGGTCTGGCACTCCCCCCTGGAGAGTGCCAAACACGCGACGGGCAGGTCCGGCACCCGCGACGACGGATCCACCTGGTCGCCACCTCAGACAGTTAACCCCGTGAGATCTCCGAAGGGGGAGGTCGGATCGTGACGACCGCCAGCTCCAAGGTTGCCATCAAGCCGCTCGAGGACCGCATCGTGGTCCAGCCGCTCGACGCCGAGCAGACCACGGCTTCGGGCCTGGTCATTCCGGACACTGCCAAGGAGAAGCCCCAGGAGGGCGTCGTCCTGGCCATCGGTCCGGGCCGCTTCGAGGACGGCAAGCGCGTCGAGCTCGACGTGAAGGTCGGCGACGTCGTTCTGTACAGCAAGTACGGCGGCACCGAGGTCAAGTACAACGGCGAGGAGTACCTCGTCCTCTCGGCCCGCGACGTCCTCGCGATCGTCGAGAAGTAAGGGAGATCCGGGGGTCACCCCGGACGACCCGACCTCGTAGCAAGCACTTTTGCTCGAACCACTGCGCCCCTGGCCCCAGCATCCGACAAGGACCGGGCGCCCGGGGCGCAGTGATTTCACCCAGAATTCCGAGAGGGCTCCCGCTGCCATGGCGAAGATCCTGAAGTTCGACGAGGACGCCCGTCGCGCCCTCGAGCGCGGCGTCAACAAGCTTGCCGACACGGTGAAGGTGACGATCGGTCCCAAGGGCCGCAACGTCGTCATCGACAAGAAGTTCGGCGCCCCCACCATCACCAACGACGGTGTCACGATCGCCCGCGAGGTCGAGATCGAGGACCCGTACGAGAACCTCGGCGCGCAGCTGGTGAAGGAGGTGGCGACCAAGACCAACGACATCGCGGGTGACGGTACGACCACCGCCACCGTGCTGGCCCAGGCGCTGGTCCGCGAGGGCCTGAAGAACGTCGCCGCGGGTGCCTCCCCGGCGCTGCTGAAGAAGGGCATCGACGCGGCCGTCGCCGCGGTCTCCGAGGACCTGCTCGCCTCGGCCCGCCCGATCGACGAGAAGTCCGACATCGCCGCCGTCGCCGCGCTGTCCGCCCAGGACCAGCAGGTCGGCGAGCTCATCGCCGAGGCGATGGACAAGGTCGGCAAGGACGGTGTCATCACCGTCGAGGAGTCCAACACCTTCGGTCTGGAGCTGGACTTCACCGAGGGCATGGCCTTCGACAAGGGCTACCTGTCGCCGTACTTCGTCACGGACCAGGAGCGTATGGAGGCCGTCCTCGACGACCCGTACATCCTGATCACCCAGGGCAAGATCTCCTCCATCGCGGAGCTGCTGCCGCTGCTGGAGAAGGTCATCCAGGCCAACGCCTCCAAGCCGCTGCTGATCATCGCCGAGGACGTCGAGGGCGAGGCCCTGTCGACCCTGGTCGTCAACAAGATCCGCGGCACCTTCAACGCGGTCGCCGTCAAGGCCCCCGGCTTCGGTGACCGCCGCAAGGCGATGCTGCAGGACATGGCCGTCCTCACCGGCGCCACGGTCGTCTCCGAGGAGGTCGGCCTCAAGCTCGACCAGGTCGGCCTGGACGTGCTGGGCTCCGCCCGCCGCGTCACCGTCACCAAGGACGACACCACGATCGTCGACGGCGGCGGCAACAAGGAGGACGTGACCGGCCGCGTCGGCCAGATCAAGGCCGAGATCGAGACCACCGACTCCGACTGGGACCGCGAGAAGCTCCAGGAGCGCCTCGCGAAGCTCGCCGGCGGCGTGTGCGTCATCAAGGTCGGCGCCGCCACCGAGGTGGAGCTGAAGGAGAAGAAGCACCGTCTGGAGGACGCCATCTCCGCGACCCGCGCCGCGGTCGAGGAGGGCATCGTCTCCGGTGGTGGCTCCGCGCTGGTCCACGCCGTCAAGGTCCTCGAGGGCAACCTCGACAAGACCGGCGACGAGGCCACCGGTGTCGCGGTCGTCCGCAAGGCCGCCGTCGAGCCGCTGCGCTGGATCGCCGAGAACGCCGGCCTCGAGGGCTACGTCATCGTCTCCAAGGTCGCCGAGCTCGAGAAGGGCAGCGGCTACAACGCCGCCACCGGCGAGTACGGCGACCTGGTCAAGGCCGGCGTCATCGACCCGGTCAAGGTGACCCGCTCCGCCCTGGAGAACGCCGCCTCCATCGCCTCCCTGCTCCTGACGACCGAGACCCTGGTCGTCGAGAAGAAGGAAGAGGAAGAGCCGGCCGCCGCCGGTGGCCACGGCCACGGCCACGCCCACTGACGACGTAAGGTCGCCAGAACCTGAGCGAAGGCCCGGCACCCCCGGAAACGGGGTGCCGGGCCTTCGCCGTACTCGCGGCCGCACGTCGGACGGCTGATCGCGGAACCGCGCCACGGCCCGCGAGGTCTTTCCCCACGGTATTCGGAACAGGAGGGGGACGGGATGAACCAGGTGCTCTACGGGGAACGGTCCCGCAACCCGCTGGCGCGGACCGTGGAACTCACCGAGGCCGGGCTGCGCAGAGGAGGCCGGACGACACCGCCGGCCGAACTGAACCTCGGCGCCATGGCCGAGGCGTACCTGCGGGGGTGCTGGCTCGGTGGCGGCGGCACGGAACGCCCCCTGGCCTCGCTGCCGCAGGGCCCCGGCATCGTGCCGGTCACCCGCGTGACCGGCACGACCAAGCCCCTGAAGGTGCGCCGGGCCGCCGACTTCGCCCGTGCCCTGGGCGAGTGGGCGGTCCGCGGGTGCGGCGGGGCGGACCAGGTGGCCGCGCTCGCCGCGCGGGCGCGTGCGGAGGGCGTACCGCTGTGGATCGCGCGGCGTTACGCGCCCGGCCCCGCCGGACCGGTCGCCGTCGCCGTGGACCGGCGCCTGGTCCGCGTGGACGTCTGGGGCCCGCACGCCCCCGCCGTACGCCTGCGGGCACCGTACGGCTTCCGCGGCGACTCCACCGTCCCGGGCAGCGGCCTGGTCATGACCGTCGGTGACACGACGGCCCGGCTCGTCCTGCAGAAGAAGTTCCGCAAGTCGAGGAGCAGCGTGGAGATACACCTGCCCGACCGGCACTGGACGCTGCGGCGCGAGAACGCGGAGAGCTCGTGGCTGCTGCGCGACGGCCGGCGGGTCGCACTGCTGACCCGTCCGTCCCGTTGGCCGGGCCCTCCGCCCGGCACCGTGCTGCTGCCCCTGGCCACCGTGCACCACGAGAGCCCCGATCCCCTGGACGCCGTCATGGCCCACGCGGTCGCCGTCTCCTTCGGCCTCGGGGACACGACGGGCCTGGCCAGGTTCCGCCCCCGCCCCCGCTCCGAGTCGGACACCGCCGCCTGGGACCTCCCCTGGTTCAGCAACCTCGGCACCGACGGCGACGACAACGAACGCGGCGGCGGCGACGGCTGGGGCAGCGACGGAGGAGACGGCGGCGACGGAGGCGGAGGCGGCGGCGACGGCGGCGGTGACGGGGGAGGCGGCGGGGGCGGCGACTGACCGGCCCGGACTCAGCGCGTCGCGACCAGGACGACGCTGCCGAGCACGCTCGTGAGCACGAAGAACGGCGCGTTGAGGACCCCGTAGTACAGCGGGCGCGGGAAGTTCGGGTTGATGGCGATCTGGAAGGTCATCGCTCCGAGATAGCCGACGCCGACGAGGAGCCCGAACACCACGGCGTCCCCCATGCCCGTGATGTCGAGCGCCTCGACGAGCACGGCGCTGGTCAGGACGGTGACGAGGAGGCACACCGGCGGCCCCGCCATGGCCAGGGCCGTCTGCGCGGGCGCCGGCGCGCCCTCGCGGCCGAGCGCCACGGCGTACGGCTTGGCGATCACGACCGCGAACCAGACGCCGGCGAGCAGGACCGAGGCGACGGCCGTGACGGCGACGGCCCACCAGTTGATGTCGGCGAGAACGGAGAACACGCGCGGGCTCCTTGTGGACGGGCGGTCCTCGCGACCGCCGGGGGCACGAGTCTCGGCGACGTACAGGACAGGGTGTGTCCGCTTCCCGGCGGAGCCGGTCGGCTTCCCGGCGGAGCCGGTCAGCCGTCCTGCCGCAGCAGGAACCGCACCGGTTCCGCCAGTGCCGCCCGCGCCCCTTCGGCGTCCCCCAGCCGCGCCGCGAGGGTGGCCTCCGCGAGCCGTGCGGGCAGCGCCTCCGCGAACTTCAGGCCCCGTACGGCGTGCGGGTCCACGTCCGGCAGCGTCAGGCCCGTACCGGCGTCCGCCCCCGTACCGGTGTCCGCCACCGCCGCGCGCCACGCCCGCGGGGTGACGTCGTCGCGCAGCCGGACGAAGCGGTCGTCGACGTTGCGGTGCCGCAGGACGACGGAGGGGAGCGACGCGGCCAGGGTCGCGTTCGCCCGGTGCCCGGCCCAGGTCCACCAGCGCACGTCGCTGTCGCCCCGGCGGGTGATGACGGTCCCGGCCGGATGCACCACGTCCAGGTACCTCTCCCGGGCCGCCGCGAGCCTCGCCTCCGCCCGGCGGGTCAGGGACACGGGCGGGTCCCCGCCGAGCAGCACGTCCCGTACGGCACGGGCCAGGGTGAAGGACCGCACGCGCTGCGCCCCGAAGCCGCTCCACTTGGCGCGCCCGCCCTCGTCCACGGGTTCCACGAAGCAGCGCCTGCGCCGCCAGTCGATGTACGTCACCAGCCAGCTGCGGCCCGCCAGCAGCAGTTTGCGCGGGCCGTCGGTCTCCTCGGTCAGCAGGTCCGGGTCGGTGCGGCCGATCTCGGTCCGTCCGCTGAGCACGGTGAACTCGGGCGGCGCGGTGAACGAGGCCGTCAGGTTCATGAAGTGCCGCTGCCCGAAGCGGCGTTCGGCCTCCGGCCCGATGAACAGGGTGCCCGAGTCCCGCTCCAGCCAGCCCTGTTCCACCAGGTGCCGTACGACGGGTTCGGCGGCGGCGCCGAACGTGCCGAGGCCGCCCCACCACTCCTGCCACAGGTTCTCCCCGACCCGGTGCTCCTGGAGGCACAGCGCGAGCAGTTGCTGGGCCACGAGGTGCCGCGGCTCGGGAGGCGGGGTCACCGGCTCCACCCAGCCGCGCGACCAGGCGAGGAGCAGGGCCGCGGCGGCCAGGAAACCCTCGTCGCTCAACGCGAGGAAGAGGCAGTTGCGCCGGGTGCCGGGGCGGCGCCCGGTGCGGCCCAGGCGTTGCAGGAACGAGGCGACCGTCGCCGGGGCGTCGAGCTGGATCACCCGGTCCAGGTCGCCGACGTCGATGCCGAGTTCGAGGGTGCTGGTGGAGACGATGACGCAGTCCCGGGCCTCGGCGAACGCCTCCTCCGCGCGGCGCCGTTCGTCGGCGGACAGGGAGGCGTGCGAGAGGAAGGTGGTCACGCCGCGCAGCCGCAGCTGCTCGCCCAGTTCCTCGACGGTGCGCCGGCTCTCGCAGAAGACCAGGCGCTTCTCGCCCCGGTGCAGGGCGGCGACGACGGTGGCGGCGTTGGCGACGGAGCCGACGTAGTCCAGTTCGACGTCGCCCGGCGGCGGCGCGACCGCGGCACCGGTGCCCGGCAGGGGCACCCCCGGCGCCACGACCCGCCCCGGCCGCGTGCCCAGCCCCGACCCCTGCAACCAGTCCAGCAGCTCGCGCGGATTGCCCACGGTGGCCGACAGGCCGATCCGCTGCACCGGCCGCCCGATGACGTGCTGGAGGCGTTCCAGTACGGCGAGCAGGTGCCAGCCCCGGTCGTCGCCGGCGAAGGCGTGCACCTCGTCGACGACGACGCTGTGCAGCCCGGAGAAGAACGCCCGGTGGTCCACGTGCGTGCTGACCAGCATGGCCTCGAGCGACTCGGGCGTGGTGAGCAGGATGTCGGGGCGGTTCGCCAGGATGCGGCGGCGACGGGTGGAGGCGATGTCGCCGTGCCACGGCTCGGCGGTGCGCCCCACCCAGCCGCTGTACGTCTCCACGCGCGGGTGCAGGTTGTTGAGCAGGGCCTTCAGCGGGGTGACGTACAGGATGCCGGTGCCCTTCCAGCCCTCCCGCTGCGCGCGGGTGAGCAGGGGGAAGACGGCGGCCTCGGTCTTCCCGCCGGCGGTCGGCGCCAGCAGGACGGCGTCCTGACCGGCGAGCACCGGCCCGATCGCCTCCTGCTGCAACGGCCGCAGCGAGCGCCAGCCGAGCGAGTTGACGATGTGGTGGGTGAGGATCGGGTCGAGCAGGTCCAGCGCGTCGGCGCTCACGGCAGCTCCAGCTCCACGTCCCCGGCGCTCGCGGCCGCGTTGCGTTCCACCTCGTCCAGTTCCGCGCTCCGGACCGTGAGCGTGTAGTGCCGCCGGGGGTCGAAGTCGTCGAAGGCGTCGACCCGGTCGAGGACGTCGGCCACCAGTTTGCGCAGGTAGAGCCGGGGCGCGATACCGGCCCTGCCGCCCAGGGAGCCGGTCACCGCCCGCGCCAGTTCGTCGAGGTAGGCGTCGTCGGCGCGCAGGGCGACGCGTTCGGGGTTCCTGGCCGTCGCCGCGTACACCTGGCGCACCTTGCGGCCGAGTTCGCCCAGGGAGGCGAGGTCGAAGCCGCTCAGCCGGAGCTGTACCGCGCGCGGGGAGTCGAAGCGCGGGTCGGTGGTGAAGTCGGTCGCCAGCCGCTGGGCGAGCGGTGCGAGGCGCTGCACGCCCTGCTGCCCGTCGTAGAAGGCGGGGGTGCCGGTGATGACGAGGAACAGTCCGGGGAACCGGCCGGCGTCGATCTCGTCGAGGAACTGCCGCAGCGCGTTGAGGGACTTCTCGCGCACGTCACCCCGTACCCGCTGGAGGGTCTCCACCTCGTCGAGCACGAGCAGCAGTCCGGGGTGGCCGCAGTCCCGCAGCACCGTCAGCAGCCCCTGGAGGAAGCCGAGGGCGCCGAAGTGGTCCAGGTCGCCGCGGACCCCGGCCGCGCGCTTGGCCGCGGCGGCGACGGACCGCTGCCCGCCGAGCCAGGCGATCAGCGCCTCGGCGCGGGCCCCGTCACCGGCCGCCACGGCGTCCCGGTAGCCGCGCAGGGCGGCGGAGAAGGCGGGGGTGGTACGGGCGACGTCGGCGAGCCGGCGCTCCAGCAGTTCGTCCACGGCCCGGCCGAGTCCGGCCTCGTCGTCCTCCTCGGCCTCTCCGGCGTCGAGGACCTCCTCCTCCAGCGCGTAGAACCACGAGTCGACGACGGCGCGCAGCGCGGACGGCGGGTGGGTGGCGGTGGTGAGGCGTTCGGTGAGCCGCCGGTAGACCGTCTCCAGCCGGTGCAGCGGGGTCTCCGTCTCGGAGATCTGCACCTCGCTGACGGCCAGTCCGCGCCGTTTGGCGCGTTCGGCGAGCCAGCGGGCGAAGAAGGTCTTGCCGGAGCCGTACTCGCCGCGCAGCGCGTGGAAGGCGGAGCCGCCGCGGGCGACGGTGGCCAGGTCGTCGTCGAGGGCCTGGGCGAAGCGGTCCAGCCCGACGGCGAACAGCCCGAGCCCCTGGTGCGGCACGGTGCCGCGGCGCAGGGCGTCGACGACGTCGCGGGCGCGTGCGGCACTGATGCCGGGCCGTTCGCCGGGGGTGTCCACGGCGGTGGTGCTCATGCGGGGGTGCCTCCGGTGAACTGCTGCCGCAGCAGCTCCTTGTCCAGGTGGACGGTGCGGCCGGACTCGACGAGCTGGAGCACGGGGTAGCCGTCGATGTTCAGCAGCCGCTCCAGCACGGTGACGAACCGTTCCGGGTTGCGCTGCGACTTGCCGGTGGCGGACTGGGCCGCCGCCGCGACCGCGGCCGGGGACAGCTTGCCCCCGGCGGTCAGCAGCGCGTCGAGCGCGGCGGCCACGGCGGTGTCTGCGGGCGGCAGCCGGACGAAGTCGCGCTGCGACCGGTACGCCGCGCTGCGCACCGTCTCCTCGCCGGGGGTGCCCCGGCCGGGCTGCGGGAAGAGGCTCTCCTCCTGCGGGGCGGCCTGCCTGCGTCCGCGCCCCTGCGTCTTCGGCTCGGGTACGGGTCCGGCCGCCGGGCCGGTGCCGCCCCGCCACCAGTCCGGCACGGTGTCCTCGGCCGGCAGGGCCGTCCATCCGGCGGGGATGCGGCTGTCGGACGGGACGAAGGCGAGGACGGGCACGGTGACCTCGGCGAGGGAGGCGCCGCCGTGGTAGCCGGCCTGGCGGGCGGTGTAGCGCAGGTCGTCACGCCACGCCGCGGTGATCCGTCCGCCGTCCGCCCGTACCCGGGGCCCGGCGAGCGCGACCTCGCCCGGCCCGGCGGGGCCGGTGCGCCAGCGGGCCCCCCGCACGCCGTCGGCGGGGGTGGGGCCCGTGTCCCGGGGGCTCCGGTCGAGGACGTGCCCGTGGTCGGAGACGAGCAGGACCGGGCGGCCGCTGCCGCGTGCCGCGTCGAGGAGGTCGGCCAGTTTCGCGATGTCCCCGGTGCGCCACCGGGCCCGTCCGCTCTCCCGTCCGTCGGCGAGGGCGTCGTCGATGGTGTTCACGACCACCCCGACGATCCGCTCCTCGTGGGCGAGTTCCTCCAGCAGGGCGGGGGCGAGCCGGTGTCCGGCCGTGCCCTCGTAGCCGCCCTTGTGGAAGAGGACGGAGCTGCGCCTGCGCTTCTTCCAGAAGGCGGTGAACCCGGCGCGTTCCACGTCCTGTCCGCCGTCGGCGGCGGTGCCGCAGAGCAGGGAGGCGCGGCTGACGCGGGTCACGGTGGGCAGCATCGCGACGGCGGCGAGCCGGCCGGGCCGGTGTCCGGCGGGCGCGGCCGGGCAGATCTCCGTCCACGCGCGCGGGTCGAGCCCCGCCGCGAGGTCCACGGCGACGTCGGCGCTCATCCCGTCGAGGACGAGGACCAGGGGCCGTCCGCCGTCGCGGGCGAGGGGCGCGGCGACCTCCGCGAGCACGTCCTCGATCAGCAGGGCCCCGTTCGGCGCCTGCTGGGAGGCGGCCTCGGTCCAGGTGGCCAGGTTCCGCGCGAACCGTTCGTCGAGCTCCCGCCGCCGGTCCCGTACCCGGCCGATGAGCCGGTGGTACGCCTCCCCGAGCACCCCGTCGCGGGAGGCGTCGCCCTCGGCCAGGATGCCGACGGCCAGATCGGCCCGGCCGGTGGACCGCAGGTGTTCCCGTACGGCCTGGCCCACCGAGGACGCGTCGGGGGCCGGGGTGTCGAGCCACCGCACCAGGCGTACGGCGGTCCGCGCGCGTTCGGTGGACTCGCCGTACAGGGTGGCGAGCTGGTGGTCGGCGAGCCGGCGCAGCGCGTCCTGCGCGGCTCCCGGACGTCCGTCGAGGGTGGCGGCGAGGGCGCGCAGCCGGCTCCGGTAGCCGGAGGGCAGCAGCCGGTCCTCGGCGAGCAGCGGGGTCAGCCGCGCGGTGTCGGCGAGCTGGTCGGCGCGTTCCAGTACGGCGACGACGCGGGCGCGGGCGTCCGCGCCGGCGGTGCCGCCCGCCTCCGCCTGGGCGATCCACCGGGTGAGGACGCCGGTGGCGGCGGCGGCGTACGGCGTGAGCGCGTCGAACGAGCCGAGCGCGTTGCCGAAGAGCGTGCCGAGGGCGAAACCGGCGTCGGCCGCGGCCGGGCAGCCGAGGGCCGCCGCGGCGAGCGCGCCGAGCGGCAGCGCGTCGGCTCCGCGCCCGTCGGCGGCGAGGGCGAGCAGGGTGGGCGCGGCGGGCCCGGTGACCTGGGCCAGCCACGCGGTGAGCCCGGCGCGTTCCGGTTCGGCCAGTTCGGCGAACCGGCGGGGTCCGGCCGGGCCTCGGCTCCAGTCGAAGAGGGTGTCGGCGTCCAGGTCGAGGGAGTCGGCGGCGGTGTCCCCGAGGCCGGTGCGGGCGGCCAGGAGGGCCCGCAGGGCCCGGTCGCGGGTGAGGACGCCGCCGACGCGCGGCCAGCCGCCGGAGGGTTCGGCGTCGAGGAGGGCGTCCAGCAGCCATTCCTCCCGGACCATCCGGGTGTCCAGGTTCTCCGCGCCGAAGAGCTGGGTGACGATGCCGGCCCGGTCCACGGCCAGCGGGCGGCGCCGTACCGCGTGTCCGCGCAGGTCCCAGCCGAGCTGGTCGGCGGGCACCGTGCCGGTGACGACGAGGACGCCGTCCTCGTCGGGGCCGGTGTCGGCGAGGTGCCGCTGCCAGGCCTCGGTGATGCCGAGCGGCGAGTCCTGGTCGGTGACGTGTACGCGGCGCGCGGTGCCGTCGATCCGGACGGTGAAGTCCCGTTCCTCGTCGCCGTCCGCCCAGACGGCGTCGACCAGCACCAGCCGCCGCCCCTCGGCGCGCGGCAACTCCGCCTCCAGCAGCACCTCGACGGCACGCCGCCCCGCGGCGGGCCGCGCCGGCATCAGCGCACCTCCCCGTCGCCGCCGTCCGCCCGACCGGCACGGTCCGCCCCGGAGGCACCGGCCCGCCCGGCCTCCCCGACCGCCGGGGAGCCGTACGCCGTCCGGGGGTCCCTGACGGTCCCCGAGGACGCGACGGTCCCGGCCGTCCGGCTGCCGTGGGCTGCCTCGGGGGCGTGGGCCGCCCCGGGGTTCCCGGCCGCCCGGCCGCCGTGAGCTGCCCCTGAGGCGTCGGCCGCCCCGGAGCCCTCCGTCCCCCGGTGCGCGACGGGGCCGTCGACCGGCTGCCAGACGATCTCGACGCCGGCGTCCGGGTGCGCGGCCCGGAAGGCGCGGATCTCCTCCTGCACGGCGGCCAGCTGCGCCGCGAGCCGCTGCTCCAGCGCGGTCGCGTCGCCCCCGGCCGGGATCAGCCGGCGCCCGGAGCGGCGCGGCGGAGCACCGCCCCCGGCCGTGTCCGCGAACGAGCCGGAGTCCACCGACGAGCCGGACCACGTGTCCGGTCCCGCCTCCGGTCCCGCCTCCGGCCGCTGCGGTACGCCGGGGTGCGAGGTGGCCACCTCCGGCTCGCTGACCCGCACGTCCGCCGCCGCGGGCCGCGCCGGCGGATCGGTGACGACGCTCTCCACCCGCAGCGCCGCGTTGATGATGGCGTTGGCCTGCTCCCGGACCCCCGAGAGCACCTGGGCCAGGGACCGCTCGAACTCGGAGGCCCGCGCCGCCTGCGCGATCTCGGTGAACAGCCGCCGCGCCCGGTCGCCGACCCCGTCCTCCCGCCCGGTCAGCCCGTGCACGTTCCGCAGCGCGGGCCAGTCGGTGCCGTCCAGCGCCGCCAGCACCTCGCCCGCGCTGCCCATGGCGGTGTTGAGGTCCCGCTCGCCGGCGGCCGGGGAGAAGGCGGCCAGCTCCCGCACCAGCGCGGTGGCGTCGCCGCCGTGCCGGGAGAGCCGGGCCAGCAGCCCGGCCGCTTCCCGCAGGAGCACGGTACGGGGGGCGCCCGGCTCGTCGAGTCCGAGCAGCGCGGCGTGCCGGTCCAGTGAGGCCCGTACCCCGGCGACGTCCCGCTCCCACGCCTCGGCGCGGGCGCGCAGGTCCTCGGCGAGCCGGTTGACGTTGCGCGCGTACAGCGCGGGTTTGGCGCTCACCCCGAACAGCCGGGCCGCCCGGTCCCGGGCCGCCCCGTACTCCTCCTCGCTGGGCAGCGGCTGCGCCCGCAGCGACCAGCCGGGGCCGATCTCCTGGAGCGCGGGCGCCTCCCGTTCCGGGCCGCCGCGCAGCACCCAGGCGCGGTCGTCGAGGAGGGCGTACGCGGCGATGAGGAGGTTGCCGGTGAGCCTGTCGAGTCCGGCGTACCCGAGGTCCTTGGCGATCCAGCCACGGATGTCCTCGACGTCGAGGTCGCCGCGCTGCTGGTGTCCGGCCGCGCACTGGTTGACGCGGGTGCGCCAGTCGCTGCGCATTACCAGCGGTCCGTCGTGGACGGTGCCGAGCTCCAGCGGTTCCACGATCCGCTTGACGGTCTTCAGGTGGTGGCTGTCGACGTTGTTGGCCCGTCCGCCCTCGTCCATCGCGCGGGTGATCCACTCCAGCGCGGTCCGCAGTTCGGCCGGGGTCACCGCCTTGCGCTGCCCGGTGCGGTCGGCCCCGAAGTCGGGGTGCTTCGGGTACAGCGCGGAGAACATGCCGTCGGCGAGGTGCAGCACGTTGGCCTCGAAGCCCTTGCCGCCCTCCTCCCTGGGCTGCGCGAACTCCGGCTGGAGGGACAGCACGTGGCGCCCGTCCGGCACCTCGGGTCCGGGGTTGGCGTCGGTGGGCCGGGCCAGCCCGTACACCTCGGCGAGCGCGCCGGTGAGCTGGTCGGTGAGGGTGTCGCGGGCCACTTCGAGCTGCCGCCGCACCTTGGCCCGGTCGTCGGGCGGGAAGGTGCCGGTGTAGTCGGCGAGCCGGTCCCGTTCCAGCAGGAACGTGATCCGCATCAGCCGGCCGAGCTGGGCGCGGCGCTGGTCGGAGAAGAAGTCGGTGAGCCACACCAGGGTCGGCGCGGTGACGCCGGACTTCCGCAGTTCCTCGACGCGGTGGTAGTCGTCGCTGGGGTAGTGGTCGCCGTCGTCGAAGGGGTAGTCGACGACGAACCGCACGTTGCCCGCGGTCGCCGGGGTGAACTGCTCGTCGGGCAGGTCGGCCCGGTCGCGCACGTTGCCGAAGACGAACTCGGCGATGCGCCGGGTGCCCCGCCAGACGATCTCCTTCTCGGCGACGAACTGCCCGTCGCGGACCCCGATCGCCTCCCACAGCCGGTCCCGCAGCCACACCCGGCGCACGCCCGCCTTGTCCTCCTCGGCGACGGCGTCGAGCAGCGGCTCGATGTCGAGGTCGGACAGGTGCAGCGAGAACACCGGGTCGGCCTCGCCGTCGGAGCGCACCTCGGACGGGAACGCGGCCTGGAGGTCCCGCATCCGCCGTACGACGACGTCCCCGGCGGGCACGGTACGGGAGCGCACCGAGCCGTGGTTGAGGGCGGCGAGCCGTGCCCCGGTGAGCCGCCGCAGCGCGGGCACGTCGGGGGCGAGCGCGCCGAGCAGCATCGTCTTCACGAACCGCTCGTCGGCCTGGAAGTCGGCGTGGGTGTCCGAGCCGTACTTCTCCAGCAGGTGGGCGCGGGCCTTCGCGGCGAACTTCACGGCCGCCTCCGACTCGCGCTTCAGCTTGTCGGTGAAGGCGGCCCCGGTGCCGTCCACGAGGACGTCCCACAGGTCGCCGAGGGGGATGAGCCGGCCGACGGCGGCGTCGGCGTTCCGCTCCAGGAGCTGCTGCACCAGTTTCAGGCCGGTCCGCTCCCGCTGGAGCGCGCCGGAGAGCGCGACCAGCACGTTCAGCAGGGCCGGGGAGAGCGGGTACACGGCCCGGAAGTCCGTCCAGTCGGCCTGGGTGGCGCCGCTGCCGTCGAGCAGGATGTCCTTGACCTGCTGCCCGGTCCGGTCGATCTTCGCGAACTCGGCCTCCAGGACCGTGTCCTTGCCGGGCAGCGGCTTCAGCACCCGCTCCTTGATGATCTCCGGCAGGTTGCGGTCCTCCAGGTCGACGGTGTCGAACCGCTCGTTGAGGTATTCGAGGGCCTGTTCCATCGCCTTGACGTCGGCGCCGAGCACGTCGGAGCCGACGAGCTGGGACAGGTCGCGCTGCCGGGAGATGAACGACACGATCGGCACCGGCCGGTCCGCGTCCCCGGACTCGATCAGCTTCACCAGCTTCTGGATCTCGCTGTTGACGAAGGTCCGGTCCCGCATGTGCGCCTGGAGCCACAGCACCAGCTCGTCCAGGAACAGCACCACGCCGTCGTACTCCAGCGAGCGGGCGTGCCGGCTGATCGCGGCGAGCCCGTTCTCCAGCGGCACGTACTTCGCCGCGTCACCGCGCGCGCTCTCCGCGTAGGACCGCATCGGCCCGGTGAGCAGCGCGGACTCCAGCCGTTCGCGGCGCGTGTCCCCGGCGGGCGCGGCGAACGCCTCGTCCAGCTCGGCGGCGGTCCAGGCGCCGCCCGCGCCGATGACCTGGAGTTCGTCGTCGTCCTCGTCCGCCGCGCCGCCGTCCTCGGCGGGCAGCAGCCGTACGAAGGCGTCGTCGCCGAGCTGCTCCCGCATCCGCCGTGCGTCGGCGAGCAGGGCGTCGGAGCGGAACACGGTCGGTGTCGGCGCGTCCGGGTGCTGTTCCCGTACGGCCCGTACGTATCCGCCGAGCAGCGCCTCGTCGAGGTTGGCGGCGCCCACCAGGTGGTACGGCACCATGAGGAAGCGTCGCCCGCGCAGCCACTCGTCGTGCTCGGCGATGACCTCCCGCAGGCGCGGTTTGGCGCGGGCGGAGGCGTCGCCGTTGAGCACGGCGTGCAGCACGGTCAGGAAGTGGGACTTACCGGCGCCGAAGGATCCGTGCAGGTAGGCGGCGTACGAGGCGTTCTTGCGGACGGCGCCGCGGACCAGCTTCAGCGCCTTGCCGAACTGCTCCTGGAGCTGTGGCGTGACCACGTACTCCTCGACCCGCCCCGCCGACCGGCCGCTGAACCCCTGGGACAGCTCGACCTTGAAGTCACCGGCGTAGACGTCCTCCTTGATGTCGAGCACGTCCCTCAGTACGACCGTCCCGCCCGCGCCCCTGGCCATCAGCCGCTCCCACTCCCCACAGCACACGCCCGGCCACCCCCGCGGCCGGGCTTCCTTTCGGGGCCCGCGCGGTCAGACCCGGGCGCCTCACATCTCCCTCCTTATCCTGCCAGCCGGGGCGCGAATCCCGGGCCGAGGAGCAAGAGGTCATGCGACTGGTACCGGATACTTGTACCATTCGACTGGTACGGTCTTCCCGTACCGGTTTCTGTGGAGGAGAGGCATGTCCATCACCGCCAGCGAGGCCCGGGCCAGGCTTTTCCCGCTGATCCAGCAGGTCAACGACGACCATGAGCCCGTGGAGATCACCTCCAGGGGCGGCGACGCCGTACTGATGTCGGCCGACGACTTCCGTTCCTGGCAGGAGACCGTCTACCTGCTGCGTTCGCCGGCCAACGCGGCTCACCTCATGGCGGCCGTCGCCGCGGACAAGGCCGCCGACACCCCGGTGATCACCAGGAGCATGGCGGAGCTGGAGGCGCTGGCGGAGGACGGCGAGTGAGGGACGTAAGGTTCCGTCCCACCGGGTGGGAGGACCTCCTGTACTGGCAGGCCGCCGACAAGAAGCTGTTCCGCAAGCTCATCCGTCTGATCGGCGAGATCCAGCGCGATCCCTTCACCGGTATCGGCAAGCCGGAGCCGCTGAAGGGGGATCTGTCGGGGTACTGGTCACGCCGGATCGACGACGAGCACCGCCTCGTCTACCGGGCCACCGAGAAGGAAGTCGTGATCATCAAGGCCCGGTACCACTACTGACGGGCCGGCGCGGCGGGCACCACGGCCCACACCGTCTTTCCGGGGGCGCCGGGGCGCGGAGCCGTTCCCCATTCCTTGGCCAGGGCGGCGACGAGGAGAAGCCCCCGCCCGCCGTCCTCCTCGCTCCCGGCGTCCCGTGCCTCGGGCAGTCGCTCGCCCCGTGCGTCGCTGACCTCGACGCGGATGTACCCGCCGTCCTCTCTGCTGAGCCGCAGTTCGGCGTCCCGGCCGGGCACCCGCCCGTGGGTCACGGCGTTGTTCGCCAGCTCGGCCACGATCAGCTCGATGGCGTCGTGCGCCGGGGTGCCGTGGTGCCAGCCCCAGGCGTCCATCTGGCAGGAGGCGAGCCGGCGGGCGAGCCGGGCTCCGCGCGGGGACGGGGTGAAGCGGAACGAGAGCACCGTCTGGTCGGCGAGCGGAAGCGGCAGCGCGGACCGCCGCTCCGTGCGGGGGGAAGTGGTCATGCCCCGAAGATCCCGCGCCCACACCCCCACCCACCAGCAGCGACGCCCCCACGACGACGCTCTGTCGGGGCGGTGGACGACGGTGTCGGGCCTGTCGGGGCGGGCGTCCGTTCTTCTTGCCCTCATGGAGCCGCAGGCTCCTGCGTCCCCCGTCGGTGGGCACACCTCGTCGTCGCGGCGGGCGCCGCCGGACTCGCGGTCGGCGTCGTCGGCGGCATGGTCGCGGCCGAAGTGGTCGACGAGGTCGGGGACTTCTTCGAGGGCGACGAGGAGGACGAGGGCTGACGCCACGCCGCCACGGCGGAAGGCGAAGGGCGCCGGAGCGGGGAGCGGGAGCGGGAGCGGAAGGTCGAAGAGGAAGCCCGCCGAGCCACGGGCCGCCATCCGGACCGTCACCGTCACCGGCACCGGCGGCCCCGACGGCGACTCCGGCAAGGACGAGCGGGCCGTGATCCACGAGGCGTGCCACGCCCTCGATCCACCGCCACCGCCCCGCGAGTCCACCCTCCGACCGGCCCCGCCCGTGCGGCGGGCCGCGCGCTTCGGCGCGCCGGCCCGCCACACGGCCGGATCACCAGTTCACACGCGCCCCGTCTCCCTTCCGCCGCTGCCCGTTCCCCGAGCGGACATCGTATAGACGCCCCGGGCCCCGCACGCCGCCCGGCGGGCCCGAGGTGCGGTCGCGCCCCCGCCCCAACTTCTACAGTAGTGTAGATTTTCAGGTCAGGGCCCGTACCGCGGGCCTCGACCGCACCTGCCGAGAAGGAGCACGCAGTGGGAGTTTCCCTGTCCAAGGGTGGCAACGTCTCGCTCAGCAAGGAGGCACCGGGCCTGACCGCCGTCCTGGTCGGTCTGGGCTGGGACGTCCGTACGACCACCGGCACCGACTACGACCTGGACGCCTCCGCGCTGCTCCTCGACACGTCCGGCAGGGTCCTGTCGGACCAGCACTTCGTCTTCTACAACAACCTCAGGAGCCCCGACGGCTCGGTGGAGCACACCGGCGACAACCTCACCGGTGAGGGCGAGGGCGACGACGAGGTCGTCAAGGTGGACCTCGCGGCCGTACCCGCCGAGGTCGACAGGATCGTGTTCCCGGTCTCCATCCACGACGCCGAGAACCGCGGCCAGAGCTTCGGCCAGGTCCGCAACGCCTTCATCCGTATCGTCAACCAGGCCGGCGGCGCCGAGATCGCCCGCTACGACCTGTCCGAGGACGCCTCCACCGAGACCGCGATGGTCTTCGGTGAGCTGTACCGCAACGGCGCCGAATGGAAGTTCCGCGCGGTCGGCCAGGGATACGCCTCGGGCCTGGCCGGGATCGCCGCCGACTTCGGCGTGGGCGTCTGACACCCCGCGGACGGCACGGCGCCGGGCCGGCTCCCCTCGGGGCCGGTCCGACGCCGTGTCCGCGCCGCTCCGAGAGCACCGCCGAAGCCTTCCACCCGTCAGGAGACCATGTGGCCGACCCACTGCGCCTTCGCCCGGAGGACAGGCCGGACTTCGAGGCGGTACTGCGCCTGGCGCTCGGCACCGCGGACGTACGGGAGGCACTGGGGGCCGATCCCACCGGCCGGGCCGCGGAGCGTCTGCGCCTGCGCGCGCTCGGGGACGCCGACGGGATAGCCGTCGCGGCACGCGCGGAATACGGCGCGTACCTCGCGGCGCGTACGTCGGCACGGTCCGGCCCGCCGTTCCACCCCGTGACCGGCAGCCTGCTGCCCGCCCTGGCGGTACTCACCCCGCTCGTCGCCACCGCGTCCGCCGCGGTCCTGCTCGTCCTCGGCTACCTGCTCCGACTGGCGGACACGGGAAGCGCCCTGCCCGGCTCGCTGATCACCGCCGGATGGATCCTGACGCTGATCGCGGGCACCAGCGCCCTCCTCGCCTTCGCCGCGCTGCTGAGAACGGCGGTGCGCGGCGGTGACGGGTCCGCGCACTCGGCGCGCACGCAGCGGGCCCGCCTGGACTGGCACCAGGCCCTGCTGCACCGGGGCCTGCTGCCCCACCTGCGCCGGCACCTGCGCGAGGAGCCGTTTCCGCACCCCGCCCCTCCACCGGCCGTCCGCCCCTCCCACCCCCACGACGCACACACCACCAGCAACCCTGAGGAGCACCCGTCCCATGTCGGTCAACATGAGCAAAGGCCAGCAGATCAGCCTCAGTAAGTCCGACGGCACCGCCCTGACGTCCGTCCGCATGGGGCTGGGCTGGCAGGCCGCACCCCGCAAGGGCTTCCTCGCCAAGCTCACCGGGGCGCGCGAGATCGACCTGGACGCCTCCGCCGTCCTCTTCGCCGCCGGGCAGCCCACGGACGTCGTCTTCTTCCAGCACCTGGCCAGCGACGACGGCTCGGTCCGGCACACCGGCGACAACCTCACCGGCGGCGCGGGCACGGGAGGCGACGACGAGTCGATCCTGGTCGACCTCGCCCGCGTGCCCGTCCACGTCGACCAGATCGTCTTCACCGTCAACTCGTTCACCGGCCAGACCTTCGCCGAGGTGCAGAACGCCTTCTGTCGCCTGGTCGACGAGACGACCGGCGCCGAACTGGCCCGCTACACGCTCACCGGGGGCGGCGAGCACACCGCCCAGATCATGGCGAAGGTCCACCGCTCCGGCGGCGGCTGGCAGATGAAGGCCATCGGCGCACCCGCCACCGGCCGTACCTTCCAGGACCTGCTCCCGGCCATCACGCCCCACCTCTGAGCACCACCACCGCCACGCCCGCGCCGCCCGGTCCGGGTCCAGGGGCAGCCGTGCCGTGGACGGAGGCGGAAGCGTGTGACGGTGAGTGACGGTCTCATTCCTGTCGGTGAGTACGGGAAACTCCGATACGTTCGTAGAGAACCCCCTGCTCGTTGCGGCGAGCAGGCGCGAGGCCCGCCGAGAACTCAGGCGGGCCTCTGCTTTTGCGGTGACCTCTTAAGGAACCTGACGGTAGACCTCGCGGCGGTTGCCCACGGTCAGGACCCACACGATGAGCCGGCCGTCCTCGACGGTGTAGACGACGCGGTAGTCACCGACCCTGAGCCGCCACCGGGCCTCGTGCCCCCGGAGGGCCTTCACGTCGAACCCCGCCGTGTCTCCCGCGTCCATCGCCTTCTGGAGTTCGGTCAGGCGGTACAGGACGCGCAGGGCGTCGGGGCGCGGGATCTTGAGCATGTCCCGCTGGGCGTGCGGGGTGAAGCGCGTGACGTACCCCATGTGCGTCAGCCCTGCTGGTCGCGGAGCAGAGCGGCCATCTCCTCGAGCGAGACCGACCCGTCGGTGCCCTCGGACTCTGCTTCATCGGCCAGCCGGTTGAGCCATGCCTCTTCGGCGTCCTCGGCGAGTCGGCGCAGCCGCTGGTACTCCTGGATGTCGATCACGACGGCTTCCTGCTTGCCGCGCCGAGTGATGATCGTCGGCGTCTCCTCGCGGCGGGCGCGGTCGATGACGTCGGCGAGGTGGCTGCGGACCTCGGCCATGGACTCGACTACCGGTTCGCTCATGTCACGAATGTAGCAGATGTACATGAAGGTCGGGCTGCCGGTGACGTGTCGTCGCGCCGCTGCTCTGCGGACCGGCATGGGGCGGTGGTGGGGTGAGGCAGCGGCGGCAGAGGGTTTCGTCGCCGGTCGGCCGGAAGAGGGTCGCCTGCACGTGGTCGCCCTCGCATTCGCGGAAGGCCGCGAGGCGGCTGGACGGGCGTGCGGGGGCGGGGAGTCCGGCGATCGGGATGGCGTCGGGGACCGGCGCGGGCGGCACGTCGCGGAGCAGGTAGCGCAGGAGGCCGCCGGGGCGGTGGACCGGCGTGCCGTCGTCGGGGAGGCCGCGCAGGATGTGCGTGCGGACGGCGGTGGGGGTGTGGCCCGCGGCGAGCCAGCGGGAGACGAGCCGGGCCAGCTCGTCGTGCATGCCGCGCGGGATGCGGCGCAGGTCGGGGGAGAGGCGGGGGAGGGCGGCGACGAGGGCGCGGGCGGCTTCGGGGGGCTCGGTCGTCTCGGTCGCTTCCGGGGCGGGCTCCGGCTCCGGGTCCGGCTTCCGCTCCGGCCCGGCGGGACGGTGGGAGGTGTTTTCCCCGGGGGCTTTTCTTGGATGACCGTCGGTGGGCGGAGGGGTCGGAGTACCGGCGGCCGGAACGCGGGCACTCGGTGCGAGCTGGGGCGACGCGGAGGCGTCGGATACGTGTACGGGCATCCGGGCGAGGATCTTGGCGGCCTCGGCGGCGCTCAACGGCACGTTGGAGACGAGCTGTTGGGTGACCCAGTGACCACCGGGCCCCTGCACCCGTCGCTCGTGCACGAACCCCTCCTCCTTGAGCTGCCGCTTGGCCCGCGTGAAGGCGCACGCCCCGATGCGGGCGCGCTCGGCGGTGCGTGACAGGGGCTCGCGCGCCCCGTCGGGGAGGGAAAGCTGCCAGGTCAGCAGCCGCACGGCGTCGGAGGACAGCCGGGGGTGCCGGATGAGGTCGTGGGAGAACTGCGTGAAGGCGCGCGGGGGCGCGATATGGTGCCGGTAAATCACGGTGGAGTCGCTTTCCACTGGTGGTTCAAGGCCCTCGCGGACGGGTGCAACCGGCCGCGGGGGTCGCCTTCGTTCCGTGCCCGGCGTGGCACGCGGAAGACGTGATGTCGAGGCGACGCTACCGCACGCAGCGTGTGCGGATGAACGCATTGAGTGAAGAAGGCTTTCGCGGAGGGCGACCACGTGTCAGTGGGGTCCGTCGACATGGGCGACTCCGGTGACGAGGTGACGCATCGCATCGGCCGCTCCGCTGGGTTGGGTCTCCTGTGCGACGGGGAGAACAACGAACAGTTGATGCATCCAGGGGCATAGGGGGCTCTGCGTGGACGCGGGGGAACTGGCGGGCTTAGCGGTGGGTGTGGTGGCCGCAGTGGCGACGGGGGCGGCCACCGGCGTGGGGGAAGGGGCGGGCACGGCGGTCGCCGACGTGGTGCGCGCCCGCCTCTCGTCGACGGAGCGGGGACAGCGGGCCCTGGAAGGCCTCGACGCGGATCCGAACGCCGCGTCGGCCCGGTCCGCGGCCAGGGGCGTCCTGCGCGAGGAGATCGAGGCGGATCCCGAACTTCAAAACCGCCTGGAACAGCACCTGTCCGGGATCGTGGCACATTCCTCCGTGGTGATCACGGGAGGCCGGGTCTCCCGCAGCCCGATCGCGAACGGTCCGCTGACGATCAACAACACACGTCAGGCACGGGGGTGGTTCGCCGCTGCGGCGGCTCTGCTCGTGGCGCTCCTCGCCCTCGCCTCCTACGGCGCGGTTCAGATCTTCGGAGCAGACGACTCTCCGGGGACATCGCCACAGGGGAGGGAGCAGAGCGGCCTCCGGCCGACTGAGGGCGGCGAGGGCCCGTCCGACCGGAGCGGTGACAGGGCGGTGGACACCAGCGGCTTCCTGTCGACGACCGAGACCGAGCGGATCCTGCCCACCTTGCAGGACATGCCGCCGAGCTGGACTCCGTACCGAGAGGCACACGTCTCCTCGGCGGAGGAGCCCGGACGGTGCCACCAGGGCCGGGTGGAGTACGAGTCGTTGGAACCGGACGTCGGGTTCCTGGTCGCGGAGTTCACCGTCTACGCCTGCCCCAGCGCCGACACGGCCGGCGCCTGGTACGAGGAGGTGCTCGGCTGGCAGCAGGGTTACGACGAGACGAACCCGATCTCCATGCCGCGCTTCGGCGACGAGAGCACGGCGCTCGTCTACTACAAGGCCCCCGAGGACAACACCACGGCGGTCTCCTTGGTGCGCACCGGAACCGTTCTCCTCATGCTGAAGTACGCGCACGTGGACGATCAACCCGAGTATGCGGCACACGTGCAGGAGCTGACCGCGATCTTCACCGGTCTGGCCACGGGCTGACGAGCCGGGGTCCGGCGGATTCGGCCGGCGGTCCGCACGCGGTCAGGTCCCGGTGCGTACGTCGTGACGGCGCGCGGGGAGGCGTTCACCCGTACGACGCAACTCGTGGGGATTCCGGCCCGGTCGGCACGGAGGGCGTCCTACGGTGCGAGCACGGGTGACCGGTGGACGGGTGTGCTGAGGGGGCGGGTGCGATGGAGTCGGGAGCGGACTCGGGTGCGGGCGTGGAGGGTGGCACGGGCGCCGATTCCAGCGGGGAGTTCCTGCGGTGCTTCGGGCGGCAGATGAAGCTGTTGCGGGAGGTCGCGGGGCTGACGCAGGCGCAGTTGGGGGAGCGGGTCGGGTACGGCGAGGCGCAGATCGCGGCGGTGGAGCAGGGGCGGCGGATTCCCCGGCCGGAGCTGGTGGATGCGGTGGATCGGGAGGTGGGCGGGCGGGGGCTGCTGGTGGCCATGAAGGGGGAGGTGGCGAAGGCTCGGTATCCGGGGTTCTTCCGCGAGTTCGCGGCCTTGGAAGCCGACGCTGCCGAGTTGCACGCCTACGACTCCCATGTCGTCAACGGCTTGCTGCAATGCGAGGAGTACGCACGCGCAGTTTTCAGCATGTGGCGGCCACTGCTTGATGCGGAGACCATCGAGCAACGGGTGTCGGCGCGTTTGGACCGGCATAAGTTGTTGGCTCGGCGCCCTAAGCCGCTGCTGAGCTTCGTGATCGAGGAGACCGTTCTGCGTAGGCCCCTTGGGGGCGCGGAGGTCATGCGAGCCCAATTGGAGCACCTGTTGCTCATCGGACACGAACGCAACGTAGAGCTACAGGTGATGCCGACCGGACGCGACGAACATGCCGGAGTCGCTGGCCCCTTCACGTTGATCCTCACGCGGCAACAACGGAGGATGGCGTATACGGAGGTGCAGAGCAACAGCGCCCTGCATACGGTGCCAGCGAAGGTCCAGGGGTTCGAGTCCACGTACGGAGTCCTGCGGGCGCAAGCGATGACCCCCAGGGAGTCGCTGGCCTGGATCGAGAAGCTCTTGGGAGAGTTGTGAACGCCAACGACGATCAGGCAGCACAGGTGACCTGGGTGAAGAGCAGCTACAGCGCTGGTGATGGTGGCCAGTGTGTCGAGGTCGCGGATGCTGGTTCGGCAGTTCTGATCCGCGACTCCAAGTGCCCGGACGTGGCGATCCTCAACGTGCCGTCCGCCCAGTGGACGGCGTTCGTGCGGATGGCCACGCGCGACTGAGACGAACGGAGGGGCGGTGGGGAGCCGTTGATGCTCCCCACCGCCCCTCACTCATGCCCGAAGGGCACGGCTTTGCTCACTCGCTCTTCTTGCGCCGCCCGCCTGCCTTCTTCTCGGGACGCCAGTTGACGAGATCCGCCTCGGACAGCTCGCGCTCCGCGCGGCCGGTGTCGAGGGCGGCCTGGAACTCCTCGGCGGGGTTGCCCTCCCACTCCTCGTCGTACTCCCCGTACCACTGGTGCACCCAGGGCAGCACCTCGCGCAGCCCGGCGAGGAGCGGGACGAAACGGGGGTCGTCCTTGGCCCAGCCGCCGGTCTCGACACGGTCGCGGATCAGGCTGACGAGGGCGTCGGCCTGGTCGCGGTGGTTCCAGCCGGCCCAGCCGAGCAGGAGAGAGCCGTCGGCCTCGGGGGAGGCGCCGGGGTAGGAGATGAACCGCTCCTTGGGCACGTCGAGCTTGCCGCGGTTCGACCAGTAGGAGTGCTTGAGGAAGTCGGCGCTCGTGTACTTCGGCGGCACCTTGATGTCGAGCCGCTTCCCGGTCCGGTCTTCCTCCCGCTGCTGCTCCCAGACCTGCTCCCACTGTGCCCGCTTGCGCAGCCCGGAGTCCTTGTAACGGAGGGCGGCGAGATAGGGCACGTGCTCGGCCTCGAGGACGGCGGCGAGCACGGTGGCGAGGGAAGCGTCCCGCTTACCGAGGTGATCGGCGGCGTACAGCGCGGCAACGTCCTGCACGTCCTGGTCGTGCCGCAACTCATCGGCAAGCTGGTTGATGGTGAGCGGCCGGGGCACGGTGAACCCGTCCCGCTCCTCGAACCACAACTCCTCCCGCTCGGCGGCATCGAGCAGCCACTTCCGCAGAGCGGCGGCCTCGCGCTTCTCCCAGGGCTCGATGGACCAACGGCGCTTGTACTCCGGCCGTTCGATGAGGCGAATTTCCTTGTTGGCCTCGATGAGATCGATCCGGGCTTGGACGACCTTCTGATACGCCTCGGGCCAGTCGGCGGGGACCTCGGTGCAGCGGGCGGACCCGTGCCGCTCGAACCAAGCCGTCTCTGCACTGCTCCGGGCCAGTACGATTTCGAACGCGCGCTGCCCGAGGGCGAGTTCGGGAACGTCGGTCTCGGTGATGGTGGTCTGTGCGACCTCGTCAGTGGTGAGCAGCCCGTAGGCTCCGTAGACGGTCCAGTCCAGTTCCTCCTGCAAGAGGATCATCCGCGCCCGGATCCGCTCTTGCGCTCGGTGAGCTTCGTCGAGCGTTTCACGGGCAGGCATGGCGTTGTGTGTCAGAGTGGATGGCTCGTGTTGTTTCAACTCCTGCGCGAGCGCGTCCAGCTTTCGGCCGAGATCGAGGGGGAGGGTTCCAGGGATGGGAAGCTTTTTTAGCTTGGTCGAGGAAAACTGGTAGAACCGCTCCCAGGCTTGAGATTTGAAACCTTCATTGACGCCTTGACTTCCTTTGTCATGGCTCACCTGCTTCATCCAAAAGCAAGCGGCTGAGGAATTCAGCAAGCCGAGCAACTCTAGATGTTCTTCCTCGGATGCTCCTTCTGGTAGCTTGATAGCCGGGGCTGTTTGCTTGAATAGTTTACCGTCGCGATCCAGTGCGAAGTGATTGTGTGTAGCTACTTCGCCATAAGAGATTGTTAGGGGTAGGTTGAGGCGTTCTGCATAGTTCTCCAAGTGCTCATACCATGATCGGCCATGCTCCTCCAGGGTTCGGCCAAATAGGCCTCGGGAGCGCAGAAGGGATCGCGACGGCCACAGGCTCCGGGAGGGGAGGTGATCAGTCTCGGGTACAACCTTGCAGTGGGCTCTATCTGCGTATGGACTGCGTACCAGCAAGGAACCGTGCACGCCGAAATCTCGTACATTGTCTCCTACTACGAACCGCTCCACAGACTTGTTGTCTTTGAGTCGCATTGCTGTGGCCATGTCTGGAAGCGTCCAAGCTTCATCTTCACCGGGATTGGTCGTGCGTCCGATTACGTTGATGCGGTCGGAAAGTCGAGTCTCTGTACCGCTCTCCAGCTGTGCTAGGCAGTCGAGTGCTCCTCCACCAGACAGAGACCACGGGAACTTGCGGAGCTGGCTGCGAGGTGTATCGACGCATGACACCCAATCCGATTCGCTTCCCGGCGTCCCAATCTGAGCCGCAATCGCCTGCCACACCACCCCATCCGCAGGCCTCTCTGGCTGGCCAGGTTCCCCCCGAACTCCCAAGATGGCTCGAATAGTTTCACTCTTTCGAGCCAATTGATTGCGTCCGGCGAGAATCACGGTTGGCGTCCCATGCCCCGGAATGAAAGCCCCGGACGTATCGATGGCGTGCGTCAAATTAACCCTCGGGAAGAACTCCTCAATCAGCTTCTTCCCGAATTCCCGCTTCATGAAGGAATTAGCGGTGATCTGCCCGGTGAACCCCCCATCCCGATGGTCACCCCCCGCCCGAACCGCCAACTCGAAGATCCGCTGAGCAAACGGCACCGACAACGCATACTGCCGATAGCAAGCGTCATACGCAGCCTTGTAGTTCTTGTTCTCGTTCGCGTCCTTCACGGTGATGTACGGCGGATTCCCCACCACCACGTGGTAAGACCCCCGCCCGAGCAGATCCACCTCCCGCGCGAACCCCTCCACATCCTCGGTCCGGAAGTAGAACGGCTCGTTCTCCGCGAACAGCGTGTCCAGCGCCTCCGTGACCGTCTCCGCGCCCCGCCCATGCAGCAACGAGTCCGCCACAGCCACCCGAATAGGCAACCCAGGAGCCGCGCTCAACTCCCGCACGCCCCCCGCCTTCAGCGCGGCCACCAACAACCGGAACCGCGCGATCGCCACAGCGAACGGATTCTTGTCGGCCCCGTGGACGGACTCCAACGCCCGCCGCACCAGCACCCACGCCTCGGTCCCCGGCTCGGCCTCCCGCCACTTCCCCAGCAGCCGCTCGAACATCCCCAGCAGGAAGTGCCCGGAGCCGCACGCGGGGTCGATGCACCGCAGCCCCCGTACGACCTCCTCCCCACCGGGACCGTCCGCGAAGACCTCTCCGTCCCACCCACCGGGCCGGTACTTCCACGCCGGCGTGAGGCCGAACTCCTCCACCGCCGGTTCCAGCGTCAGGTCGAGGATGAACTCCTCCACGAACACCGGCGTCTGGAGCAGCGCGTACGTCTTCCGCGCGTGCTCCGACAGGTCCTGGTACAGATCACCGAGGAAACGGGTGTTCAGCTCACCGTCGGTGAAGTCGTGCACGACCTCGCCGTCCGCGCCCCGCTGCCGCCAGAACGCCAGCAGCGCCGTGGCCGCCTCGTACGACGGAAGGACCTCGAACAACGGGTTGTGCGCCGGATCGAACAGCCCCGCCACCGTCCGGTGGGACTGGGCCAGCGCCTCGAAGGACGCGAGCAGCCAGTCACGGTCGTTCAGCGAGGGGTTCCGCCGGAAGAAGTCGTCGTGCCGGTCCTGCGCCTCGGCCAGCCGGTCCCCGGGACCGGACAGCCACGCGTCCGGGATCAGCCCGTTGTCCTCGCTGAACCGCACGAACACACACGCCAGCACCCACGCGGCGGCGATCTGCACGACCCGCTCGTCCCGCCACGTCTCGTACATGGCGGCCGTACGCTCCGCCGCGACGGCCTTCTCGTACTCCGCCCGCAGCGCGTCCCGGAACTCCGGCTCGGCCTCGGTCCGCTCCCGCAGGTCGTCCTCCAGGAGCCGCGCCTGCGCCTGGAGGTCCTTCAGCAGCCGTGCGCCGTCCAGCGAGGCCCCCGACCCCTGCGTCCCCTCAGCCGTCACCGTCACAGCCGTACCTCACATCCCGCTAGCCGGCCCCGCGATCAACGCGGACGCCCTCATTTCCCGGCGAACCCCCCAAGGCCCGCCGCCCCATCCTGCCAGCCCGGCCGCACCGGCTTCAGGCAGATCGGTGCACAGTGAACTATTCGCAGGGCGCGATCCGGCATTTACGCTGCTCAGACGGTTGATCACGCACCACCCGTCCCGGTGGTGCGGTGTGACCGCAGGGGATGCGGCCGTGCCTCGGCTTCACGTCGGCGGCACGGCCGCCCGTGCCGGGCCCGGGACGGCCGGCCCGACTACCGGGACGCAACGCCCAGATCGCGCACGTAGATGTCCCAGTAGGGCGGTGTGACGCCGGCCAGCGGGCCCTTCCTGCCGACGTTCGTCCACCCCCAGTGCCGGTAGATGCTCTGCGTGGCGAGGGCGGTGGGCTGCACCGACAGGATCGCGCGCTGCTCCGCGCGATCGCGCAGGAGCTCCTCCAACAGGCGTCCGCCCGTACCACGGCCCCGCCCCTCGGGAAGGACCGCCAGGCTGATGACGGCGAAGGTCCGGCCCGGCCACTCCCGTACCAGGCCGGCGGGGAGCGGCCGGTCGAAGTCGCCCCACCAGCCGTGGTCGGCGGGGAGCGGATGACCGTAGGCGTACCCGAGGAGGCGGTCCCGCCGCCGTGCCACGACCAGCCGGAAACCCGTGACCTCCCTCAGGCTCCGGAGTTCCTCCTCGTGCGCGGGGGACATCTCCGGAACCCAGGCGAACGGCTCGGCGGAGAAGACGCGGTCGTGCACCGCGCAGATCCGGCGGAACCAGTCGGCGGCCGACTCCCCTCCACCGCCCTCGACCACGACCTCATCCGGCTCGGCCATCGTCGTCCTCCTGCCCGTCCCCCGAGAGCATGACGTCCTCCGCCTGCCTCCGCAGAACGTCGGCCAGTTCGTCGCCGAGCTCCTCGTACAGAGCCGCGGCCCGCGTCCAGAAATCACGCGCGGCGTCCGGCTCACCGCGCGCCGAGGACACATCTCCCAGCCGTCTGAGCGTCGACGCCTCGCTGCGCCGATCGGTGAACTCGCGGAAGACGGCCAGGGCCCGCCCGAGGTGGTCCGCCGCGTCGGCGAGTTCACCCAGCTCGCCGAGACTGTCGGCGAGGGGGAGCGCACCCCAGGCCTCGCTCCACCGGTCGCCGATCGCATGGAAGACGCCGAGGGCCTGGCGGCAGAGCGCGGCCGCCTCCACGTGCTCGGTGCGCCCACGGGCGCACTCCGCGAGACTAAGCAGGCTCATCCCCTCGCCCCGTCTGTCACCGTGCTCGCGGAACACGGACAGCGCGGCCTCGAAGTGTGTCTGCGCCTCGGCGTCGGGATCGCCCTGCTCCAGGGCCACCAGCCCCAAGCCTCGCAGCGAGAACCCCAGCGTCCAGAGATCGTCGATGCCCCGGCTGAGCTCCGCAGCCCGCCGGTAGTTCTCGACAGCGACGTCGTACGTCCCGGACCGCCAGTGCACATCACCCAGGCACATCAGGTGGAACGCCTCTCCTACCTGGTTCCCGACCAGCCGTGCGGCATCCAGCCCGAACTCGTGGACGTGCTTCCAGTCCGACCAGTGGGCACTGAGCTCGAAGAATCCGCCGGCCACCGCGGGCAGCATCCACGCGATGTCGTACTGCCCCCAGGCGACCGCCTGCCTCAGCGCGGCGAGCAGGTTCTCGCGTTCGGCGTCGAACCACCGCACCGCGTCGGCGGCCTCGCCGAAACGCTCGACCGGTCGCACATGGTCGCCCGCGGGCACCAGGCGAAGGGAGCGGGAGCGCGGAAGGATGGCCTTCCGGCCCGCGTCGGCGCTGAGCAGGTACCAGGTGAGGACCCGGCGCACGGCCCGGGTCCTCACCTCCCGCGGCTCCTCGGCCGACAGCAGCTCCACCGCGTAGGAACGCAGCAGATCGTGCATGCGGTATCTGTCCCTGGCGGTCTCCTGGAGGAGATGGACGTCGGCGAGTTCACCGAGCCTGCGCCGCGCGACCGCCGGGGTGACCGCGAGAAGCGCCGCCGCGGAGTCGCCGCACAGCACCTTTCCCTCGTGCAGACCCAGAAGCCGGAAGGCTCTTCGGGACTCCTCCGGGAGTGCTCTGTAGGACCACGAGAAGACGGCACGCACATCGCTGAGCTCGTCCTCCCGGTCGGCCAGGGCGTCGAGGAGATCCTGCTCCCGGACGAGTTCGTCCACCAGCTCGCCCAGCGACAGCAGCGAACGACCGGCCGCACGTTCTCCCACGACGCGAAGCGCCAGGGGGAGACAGCCGCAGAGCTCAGCCACTCGGCGGGCCGCCTCGGGCTCCGCGTCGACCCGCGGTGGCCCGATCACCTCACGCAGGAGCCGCACCGACTCCTCGAGCGACAGTACGTCGAGTGTCACACGCGCTGCTCCCTCCCTCGCCACGAGACCGGAGAGTCTGTTTCGGCTGGTGATCAGTACGAGACTGGAACGTGAAGCGGGAATCACCTGTCTGATCTGTTTGACGGACGAAACATTGTCGATGAATATCAGGATTTTCTTTCCGTACACCATCGAACGGAACAGCGCGGCGCATTCCTGCTCGTCGATCGGAATGCGATCGGCTTCCACGCCGAGAGCCCGGAGGAAGGACGTCAGGGCCTGCTCGGGTCCCAGCGCGTTGCCGCTGTTGTACCCGCGCATGTCGATGTACAGATCGCCGTCCGCGAAGTGCCGGCGGACCCGGTGCGCCCAGTGCAGGGCGAGCGCGGTCTTCCCCACGCCCGGGCCCCCGGTGATCGCCGTGACGACGGCCGGCCCGTCACCGTGCTCGTCGGCGGGCCGCGGGTGCAGGGTGTCCAGCCCTGTCAGCTCCTTTACCCGGTTGACGAATCCGGGTACCCCATAAGGGAGTTGGCGGGGCGGGGGGAAAGAACGGCCGGGGCCGTGGACGTGTATCCCACCGTGTACGGTCCCGGCCTGGACCACCACGTCACTGTCGCCGCCGGAGAACTCGTTCGAGACGGATGTCGGCTCGTCGGTCATGTGCCCGCTCGGGCCTCCGTCGCTCGTGCGGTCCGCTCAGGCCGGGACACGCAGCTGATCCTGATGGGTGCGGGCGAACTCCCGGTAGGGAACGGCGGACGCCCGGGCCACGTCGCGCCAGTAATTGGCCTCGACCACCCGTTGCGGATCGTCGATGATCTCGGCGGACGAGAAGCTCCCGTCCTCCTCGTAGTACATCGCGACCAGTTGCGTCGAGTCGAAGAGCCAGTAGTCGTGGTGCGGCAGCTCCGCCGGCCATTCCCCCCGGCGCACGGGCAGGATCCGCACGTCCTCTCCCGCCTCGACCGTGTGCTCGTACGCCCACGCGCATTCGAAGCGGACGTAGTCGGACATGGGCAGTTCGACGACATGGACCCTGCTCAGGCTCTTTCCCGCCGCCACCGCCTTGGCGACGGTGCCGTCGATCCACTCCGCGATACCGGGGAACTCACCCCTCGACTCGCCCGCGAGGAAGCGTGAGAACTCGTCCTGCTCATAGGTCACGTCGTACCGCTGGAGGGCTTCCAGACGGTAAGCCGTGAACTTGAAGTCCGTGAACAGGCGGTTGAATTCCTCGTCCGCCAAGGAGGAGAACCTGCGTCCCACCTACCGCCCCTCACCGTGCCGGCTGTGGTACCGCTCCATGGCGCCGGCCACGACGTCCGCGGAGATGCGGACGGCGCCCTCTCCCGGAAGGACGTTCTCCAATTCCGCGAAGGTGGCACTGTCCACGAGGCTTCCCTGGATGACCAGTTCGCCGGTCTCGCCCAGGTAGACCGTGGGGCAGCCGTTGCCGCCCGAGCCCTGGTCCTTGTAGAGCTTGGTGAGTTTCATCCCTCTCCCCTGTCCGGATGGCGAACTCGGCTCGCGTGAGATTAGATTGCGAATAATGTGGCGCGTCAAGAATGTTCACAGCCGAATGGCGCGAGCGGGCTATTTTGGCTGATTTCATTTCATGGGTCGTCATGTAATGATCTAAATGCCCGGGTGGGTGCCCCGTGAATTCGGGTGTGGTTTTTGATGCGGCGGTTGTCGGCTCCGTGTCGATGCGGCGGAGGACGGTTTCCCGTGTGGCGCCGAGACCGGAGACCGCTCAACCGGTCCGCCCCGTGGTCCCGGCGTCCGGCGCGGCGGGAGTTCCGAACGTCACGGAGCCGTGCAGGTCCCGGGCCTGGAGGACGTTTCCCTGGGACCCGCCGCTGATGCTGTTGTGCACATCCCCGGACCCCGTCGGCACGGCCTTCGCCTCCTCCAGCCAGGCCGTGAGGGAACGGGCGAAATCCGAGTCGTGGGCCGCCCGGCGCCGCAACACGTCGGCGAGTGCCTGTGCCCGGTCCGTGTCCTGGGGGCTGCCTTCCAGGGCCTCCAGCTCCCGCAGTGCCGGGACCGGTTCCCCGGAGGGCGCCTGATCGGCTCGCCGGAACGGCCGGCGCACCAGCCCGCCGAGCGCCGCCCACGCCTGCGTCCCGGCAGCACCTCCGGCACCGCTCACCAGCGCCACGAGAAGCGCCGCCGAAATCGGATCCACCCGATCCCACCCCCTGTCAGATCACGGACCGTACGGGATGTATAGCAGCTTGCGCACTCCCTGTCCGAAGCTTCGCGGAGGCACTCAACTGAAGTATTACGAAACGGAATTGGTGAAACGTTACGTGAGAGGAGGTGTGTGCTTCGGACGGAAGGTTCCACGCTCGCGTCCGCAGCGTGCGCCCCGGTGGTGTCCCGCGAACCCGCACACACCCACTGCCTATATTCCTCGCTCGTGCTCCCGCACGTAGGTGAAGCCGCGGGGCAGCTCGTGGGGCCCCGCCAGGCCCGCTCGCTTGTGATCCTCCCGGTAGGCGGCTCTCGCCTCGGGGCTCGCTTCCTTGCCCAGGTGGCCGATGCGCATGAGGTGTCCCGCCACGCGATGGGCGCTCGCGCTGTACGCGGCGCTTACGTCATCCCGGAGGTCCTCACGTTCTGCCTCCCGGAGCACCGGGGTGTAGCAGAGCAACGGAACCGGCGTGTCCCCGCGTCGCGCGGGATAGTGGAGCATGCCCGCGCGGTTGACGCTGCCCTCCTCCCACGTGAGGATTCTGCGGGAGAGGAGCCGGTCGATCGCCCCATCGATCTTGTTCGCCGGAGGCCGCTCCGACTGCGCACGCTCCATGGTGTTCCGGAGCAATGCCTCCCGCGGAAGCAGTGCCCGGCCCTTCTCGTCGAGGTACCCGAGCTCACGCAGCGCGATCAGCACGAGTTCCTCCACCCGGTCCACGCGGGCGTCAAATGCCGCGAGTTCACGGGTCATGACCTTCGGGTCGTAGGCGTAGCGGACCACGGTGCCGCCGAACACGACGGGCTTGTCGAGCGGGGTGTAGGCCAAGCGGAGTTTCCTCCAGGTGTCCCACCGCACCGACACGCGTGTCCCGGGAAGGACGAAGGGCTGCCACGTCAGTCCTGTCAGTAGCGGCGGATCACCCTCCGTCCGGAGCTTGACATCCTTCTGCTGGTCAAGGATCCCGATGCGGTTCCGCCCTCGCACAAACGTGAGATCCAGCGGTTCCTGAGGCGCTGCTCGGACGGCCATCTCGGCCGGCACGGGACATGTGCCGTGCAGTAGATGCTCGGCACGCACGTGGAACTTCCACTCGACCGTAAGGCCGGTGTTGACCACCGAGTGGGGCAGTCCACTGTCGAGCTCCTCGACGACGACCTGCGTGAGATCCTCCGTCCGAAGGGACGGCGGTCGGGTGTCCACGGCCGCCGACGGAGACGCGGTGGCCGCCGGAGGCCGACCGGCCTCCACCGTCGACGCCCCGACGCGCCCATAACAACCGTTGCACAGCAAGGTGTTACCGCGTACAGCGGCAAGACGTGCGGTTTTCTTCTGTGCACACCGCGAGCAGGTGAAGGACGCGACCGCCTCCAGCCGGACGAGTTGTATGCCGCCACGTGGCGGGTAGGCCCTCACGACCTTCCTGCCGAGAAGCTCTTCGCCGACCTTCATGATCACCCACCCCCGAATGCCACTGACCGCTGCTCGATTCTCCCCCCAACCGCGACAGGCGGACTCGGGCGGCAGAACAGTCCTACCGGTGTACGCCGCTGCCGTCAGGCCCGTACGGCCGCGGAGCGGAGGTCCTTGAGGAACAGCCCGTCCAGCACCTCCCACTCCGTCGCCCGGTCCACCACCTCCACCGTCCGCCCGTCCAGGGTGGGCGTCGCGCGCGGGTCCTCCGTCGGCAGCAGCAGCCACAGGCCGTGCGGGGTGTCCGCCGGACGGCGGGCGGCCTGCTGGAGGCCGGCCAGCAGCTCACGGCCGCCGGCGTCCCAGTAACGGGCGATCAGACCGGCCTCGTGTAGCAGGACCACCGAGCGCGGGTTCGCCCCCTCCGCGAGGTCCACCACCCGCTGCCGTACCCGCTCCGCCGCCAGCCGCGTGTACGAGGCGAGCGCCGCGCCCAGCGTGCCCGTCGCCGTGAACTTCGCGTCCGCCTTCAGCAGCGCCTGCCAGCGCACCGACTGCTCCTCGGCCAGCTCCCGCAGCGCGTCCAGGAACACCGCGCCGAGCGACACCGCCGCCGTGTCGTACCGGGCGGCCAGCGCGTCGGCGACGCCCGGCAGGTCCGGGCCCTTCAGCGTGAGCGCGAGGAAACCGCCGAGACGACGGGACTCCGTCAGCCGGGCGGACAGCACCTCACGCGGGTCACGGCCCTCGGCGATGCGGCCCTGGGCCGCCGCGTACAGGGAACCGGTGCTGGTCAGCACGGAGGACGACAGGGCCGGCCGGCCGGCGCGGCCCTCCTCGGCCCTCGGGAGGAAACGCCGCCGCTCCGGATCCCAGTCCAGCGGGAAACCCGCCTCGGCCAGTGCCTCGGACAGGTCGACGTACGTCGTCTCGTCCAGCACGGCCAGACCGGGGAAACGCGCCCGCACCCGGGACAGCAGGTCCTCGAGCGGAATGCCGCTCTCCGGCCGGACCCCCGCCGCGGCCTGCGAGATGCGCAGCGCCCGGGAGAGCCCCAGATCCAGCGGGAACAGCTCCAGACGCGGCGAGAACGCCACCCCGCCCGCCATCGACGCGGCCAGCTCCACCAGCCGCGTGTCGGCGAGCGGCGCCATGCCGTCCGGAGCCACGACGGCGCGCAGCTCACGCAGCACCGTGGCCCGGCCCGGCAGCGGTTCCCGGCGGGCCAGGTCGGCGGCCGTCTCACCCAGCGCCGCCGCGTAGTCGGCGAGCTCGGCGGGGGTCGGATCGTCGGAACCCGGCTGGTCCTCCAGCGCGACGACGACCCGGCCGCCACGCCGCTGCACGGCCAGCCGCGCGGGCGCCTCGGCCGGCTCACCGGAGGCGCCCGAGGCCGGGTCGTCGTCCCGTTTGCGGATCTCCGCCTCGACCGCCGCGCGCACCACGGCCAGCGCCCTGGCCAGGGACACGGCGGGAGCACCGGCCCCCGAACCGTGCCGCGCCCGCAGCTCGGCCGCCAGCTCCTCCGCCGTGGACACCCGGTCCCGCTCGGCGAGGACGGCCACCACCTCGTCGCGCACCCGGCCGAGCCACGGCATCGCCGCCCACTGCTCGACGGCCACCTGCTGGTTCTGCGACACCGTCGGCTGGCTGATACCCAGCGCCTTCGCGATCAGGCTCTGCGCCGGCCACGGCTCCAGCGCCTCACCGGCCTCCAGCACGCCGGGGAGCTGGAGCGTCGCCCGGACCACGTCCGGACGCGGCCGGGTCCGGCGCTTGCCCTCCGGCGGCGTGAGCCGGGCGGCCAGGGTGTCGACCGACTCCAGCGCCTCCTCGGGAGCGTCCGGCTCCAGGGCGACCGGCCGCTTCGGCGCGGGACGGCGGCGCAGCGCCTGCGTCCACTGGCGGTGACGGCGGTTCAGCTCCTTGCGGATCGCGTTGCCCGCGCCCCGGGCCCGGGAGATCAGGTGCGGGGGGATGTCGAGGAGCTGCTCGACCGTGTGCGCCTTCAGCCCCTCGGCGACCGACACGGCACGCGGGGACAGCCCGGCCGCCGCGAGCGGCGTCCTCAGCGTCGCGGCCTCCGCGGCCTGCTCACGGACGTCCTCCAGGTCCTCCGCGCTCAGTCCGACGGTGGCCGGAGTGGTCGCCGGATGGGCGGCGTCGGCGGCCCGGAAGACCTGCCGCCACGCCTCCTGCAACTGCCGCAACGAGTCGAAACGCTGCTCCGCGTCCCGGTGCAGGGCCCGCTCGAAGAACCCCTTCAGCCCCTCGCTGAGCGCCTGCGGGAACAGCTCGGCGGCGACGTGCGGGGCGGAATCGGCGGTCATGCGGGGGTCGCTCTGGCCGTCGCCCCACACCGGGCGCTCGCCCGACGCCATCTCGTGCAGCGTGACGGCCGCGGCGTACCACTCGGCGTGGTCGTCGTACCGGGAGCGGCCGGCCCCGCCGAGGAACGGGTCGAGGTAGCCGCGGGTGCCGGCGTGCACGTCCTGGTCCGGGGCGTCGGCCAGCGAGAAGTCGAACAGCATCAACTGCCAGGAGCCGTCACTGCGCTTGAACAGGCCCAGGTTGTCCGGCTTGACGTCCCGGTGCCGCACCCCGCGCGCCGCCAGCGCGTCCAGCGCCTGGAACAGGTCGTTGCCGAACCGCTCCAACTGGTCGTACCCCAGCGGGCCCTGGTCGCGGAGGCGCGCGCCCAGGCTCACCGGCTCCCGGTCGTCCGCGCCGCGGTAGCCGCCCGCGTACTCGATCTCCAGGACCGTGCGCCCCGCCAGCTCCCGCGGCTCGGCGAGCAGCTTCACGATCCGGCCGCCGCCCACCTCCTTGAGCGCCTTCGCCTCCGCGTACAGGCGGGCGTCCTTCTCCCGGTCCAGGGCGACCTTGAAGACGCGGAGCTCCTCCTCCTCGCCCTCCGGCAGCGGCCGGCGCACCAGCAGGGCACGGGCGGTGGCACCCGTGCCGAGGACCCGGGCCACGGTCCAGCCCTCGCCCAGCGGCTGCTCCGGCTGCACGGTCAGCGGATCGGCCGGCGGCCCCGCGGACGGCTGCGGCGCCGCCGCGTCGGCCTCCGCCGCGGCCAGCAGTTCCAGGAACTCGTCGACGGAGGCGATCCGGTCCCGTACGTCCGCGGTCGTCGCGCGGAAGACGAGCGCGTCCAGGGCCGACGAGACCGAGTCGGTGACCGCGTAGGGACGCAGCCCCCCGTCGCTCCGCAGCCGCTCCAGCAGCGCACTGCGCCGGTCCGCGGGCGGCCGGCCCGTGAGCAGCAGATGGGCGAGCGAGCCCAGCCCGAACACGTCGAGATCACCGGGGTCGGCGAACTCCTGGTCCGTCTCCGGCGCCAGGTACACCTGTGCCGTGTCGGCGATCAGGCCGGCGTCGAGCGGGGTGTCGCCCAGCGAACGGTGCAGCGTCGTCTCGAAGTCGCGGGCGGCGGTCTGCCAGTCGGCGATGCGCAGCACCGGTTCGCTGCCGTCCTCCCGGGCCGACACGTAGACGGAACGGGCGGCGAGCGCCCGGTGGTACAGGGAGCGGTGGTGCGCGTAACGGACCGCTTCGGCGAGCTGGCGCACCAGGTCGAGCCGCACCGCCGGGGTGAGCCGGCCGCCGTACGCGTCGAGATAGGCGTCGAGCCGCAGATCGGACTCGCGGTGCCGGAAGAGGATCGCCGGACCGCCCTGGTGCTCGCGGATCTGCGCCGCCTGCACGATGCCGCGGTGGTTGATCCCCTGGAGCACCTGGTACTCACGGCGGGCCGCGCGGTCCACCTTCGCCCGCTGCTCCGCGGAGGCGGCCTGCCCGGCCAGGTATATGCGGACCCGGCCGCTCTCCTGCACCAGCCCGTCGTCCCGCACCGCCAGCCGGTCCTCCCAGCCCGGACCGGCGTCCAGAGCGCGCGGCTGGAGCTTCCAGTCGTCGCCGAACCGCAGGTGGGCGGTGGAGTGACTGATGCCGATCCGCTGCATCAGCTGCTCGAGGCGCTGGCCGATCACCGGGGTGATGCGCCAGCTCTCCCGCTCCGGAGGGCGGCCGAGCAGGTCGTCCCAGACCTTCGGCAGTCCGCTCGCCCCGTCGTTGCGGCCGTAGACGGAGGTGCGCTGGAACTCGTCGAGGCCGCTCACCAGGCCGGGATCGTGCAGGAAGACCGCCGGCTTGATGAAGGGGACCTGCCGGGGATCCATCCCCAGCGTGCGGGCCGCCCGCTCCAGCTGCCCCTTCAGCTCCTTCGCCTTGAGGTCGGTCAGGTGCAGGGGGTTGCGCAGCGTCCGCACCCGGTCGTCGCCGTGGAACTGCCAGGTGTCGCCGTGGTTCACGACCCGGCCCGGGTGCCCCTTGAGCTCCAGGAGGTAGACCCCGCCGGGGACCGCGATCAGCACGTCGCACTCGTTGATCCGCCCGGACGCCCCGGTGAACTGGAACGTCGCCCACGCCCGGTAGGGCTCGATGCCCGGCATCAGCCCCCGGAGGTGGTCCAGCCCCTCCTGCTCCCACCGGAAGCCCGACCGCCGCGGCTGGAACCAGCGCTCACGGGGAGCGGGAGCGGCCGGTTTCGGGGCAGCGGACACCGAGCACCTCCGGTGGACAGCGGGCGGGAGGGCCCGTACACGCTGCGGCGTGGTGATCCCCCCTGACGACGGATACAAAATCCTAGTCGTCCCCTCCGACACCGACGCCCGCCCCGGAAACGACCGGACGAGGCGGCCGGCGGCGTTGCGCGGTCAGGGCTGACGGAACACGTCTTCGGGACGCGTACCCGCGCCATCGTCCGGGAGGGAGCACGGCGATGGCCGGAACGGCGTCGCCGGTGGAGCGAAGGGCGATCCGCCCTGATGCTCCTCTTGCCCGTCAAGCGGCTCGGAGCCGGTCGCGGTAGGCGTGGGCGAGGTCGTCGTCGCGGCGGATGCCGCGTCCGAGGGCGGAGACGGTGACCGCGCCGCCGGTACCGCGGCACACGCCGGCCCGTCACCGCTCTTGCCGATGACGACCCGCTCGCCGCCGAGGCCGGCACCCCTACTTCTTCTTACTGTCATCGAATTCCCGTTCCGGGCCTCGCACGTTGTCCAATACGCTCATTCCCTGTTTGTCGATCAGCCGTGTGATAAGTTCTTGTCCGATCCCGAAAACGATCGCCCACGCGGCGATCTGAGGACCGGAGTCCAGAGCCGTCAGGCCGGGCACGAACCGGCCGTGGATCAGTATGATCCCGAAAAGGGCCGACAGGGCTCCTGCGGGAAGTCGCAGGAGTATGAGCATCACGGGGATCGAATAGGGGGTGGTAGTGCCCTGGATTTTTCGAATGGCCAGGGTGCCGGCCAGGGCGGCCGCGCCGGCCCCTATCGCCTCGATGAGCAGGACGTCTGCCTCGCTGCTTTCCTTGCCCGTCGGGCAGACTTGCCCGTCCTGGGGTCTGAAACACAGAAGGGAAGCCATTTCCTCGCCGCCCTTGAAACTCCAGATGGTGAACAGTGTGGCAATGATGCTGGTGACGATGACTGCGGAAAGGAGGATGTTGCGGAAACTGCGGACTCTCGCCCTCTCTGTCTCCTCTGCCTCGTGCGCGGCCAGGAGCGTGGCCACGGCCAGCTCTTTCAGGTCCGGCCCCATTTCTTGGCCGTTGCTCGTCAAGCGGCCCTTCAGGGCCTCCAGTCTCGGATCTTTATCCCCGAGGTGCTGCTGGGCCTGAGCCAGGACGACCGTACCGGCCCACTTGAGTTCGGCATCGCTGTCGGGCACCAACTTGAGAAGCTTGACTTCGGCCTTGTGTATGTTGGAATATGCTCGATCGATGCGTGAGCCGGTCAGTGCCGAAACCGGATTCACCCAGGTGCCGGCGGAATTTCGCGCCGCGACCAGGTGGGTTTTTATCTTTTCCGCGATCTTTTCCTCGGCGGCCGTCAGTTCGGGTTTGCTTTGACACCTCTTGTTGAGCAGTGCCTGGAGGTGGGCCACGTGCGCAGTGGTGCGCTGGGACCAGGAGGACATTCTTTTCCTCCCGGCCACGTCCTCGTCGGTGTCCGGTTCTGTATGCAGTTCCTTTTTCTGGGCGTCGGTTCGGGGAGAAAGGGAGCGAAAAAGCTTGTTTAATGGATTCATGGCCTCATTGGAGCACCGAGAAGTGAGGAGGGCCACTGGAATTCGCCCGTCACGGTGACACGTACCAGGGGAGCGGCGGGGAGTTTATGTGAATGCGGTCCGCCCGGGTTCGGCCGTAGGGGCGTCCTACGGTGCGAGCACGGGTGACCGGTGGACCGATGTGCTGAGGGGGCGATCGGTCGGACACCGTCGCCCCCGCCGGTGATGTCGGCCGACTCCGCCACTGGTCCCGTCGATGAGGAAGCCGCGATTCCGCGACAGCCCGCCGCGACGCCCGTAGGATGCCGGGATGCCCGAGCCGATACGGACGAGCCGCCGCACATGGGTCGCCGCGTGGGTGGTGCTGTGCGCGGCCGGCCTCGTCGCCACCGCCGGACTGAACGCCTCCACGGCACCGGGCCCGCGGCCCGAGAGGCCCGTCAGCGCCGAGTGCGCCGAGTACGTCGCGGACATCGAGAGGCAGGTGGCCGAGGCCCGGCAGAAAGGCGAGAGAGACAGAGTGCTGGTCTTCTCCCGAGTACAGAACGGCACCGATGACGACTGCGGCGAAGAGCTCCGCGACCGCCTCCGGGACGATCGGTGAGCCGCGGTAAACGGCGCGCCGTGATGGCAGCACTGACCTGCGTCGGTGCCGGGGCGATCATCGCCGTGGGTGCCACGTCGAAATCGGCACCGGAGCCGCGGCCCGCACCGCCGCGGGTGTACTCCTCCTGCCTGGCGGCCGACACCGTGCCGGTGCCCGCGGGCGGCGACCCGTGCGAAGGCCGTTGAGGAACGACCGGGTGACCGTCCGCCGCGGGACGGCGGGGGCACCCGGACCCGAGCCGCTCCCCGGGACGGCGGAAGACCGTCAGTCCTCGTCCGGTACGGCCTCGGCTCCGTTCCGCCCGCGCATCCCCGTGAAGAACGGGTTGGCCGCGGCGGTGCCGGTCTCCAGTGCGTCGGCCTCGTCGGGCCGGCCCTCCGCCCGCAGGGCACGGACGACGTCGTGGACCACGGCCGCCTCGTTCCACGTGTAGTCCCCCGACCGGTAGACCCCGAGGGCGGCGTCGAAGTCGGCGTGCGCCTCCGCGTGGTGGCCGAGGTCGCGGTGGGCGATCCCGCGCAGATGACGGGCCATGGCGTTGGCGTAGGCGTCACCGGCGCGTTCGGTCACCTCGACGGCATGGGTGAGCGGTCCGAGGGCCTCCGCGGGCCTGCCCCCCTTCAGGTGCAGCCATCCGACGTCCCGTTGGGTGTGGGCGACCCACATCTCGTCGCCGACCTGCCGGAAGATCCCGATCGCCGTCCCGGCCGTCTCACCGGCCGCGTCCAGGTCACCCATGCCCGCCAGGACGCGGATCCTGGCGTTGGTGACCCGCCCCACCCAGTGCCGTTCGCCCATCGGCCCGAAGATCTCCTCCGCCCGCCGGTAGCAGTCGAGCGCTTCGGCACGGCGGCCGAGGAGACGGTAGATCTTGCCGAGGGCGTAGAGACCGGCCCCCTCCCACCTGCGGTCGTTCAGCACCCGGAAGTCATGGACCGCCGACTCCAGCAGCGGCGCCGCCTCCTCCGGCCGGCGCAGGTAGCCGAGGGTCTCCGCGAGGGTCCGCCGCAGCCGGGCGCGCGCCCGGAGATCACCGGCCCGCTCGGCCAGCCGCAGCGCCTCCCGCTGGCTCCGCTCCGCGAGTTCCGGCTTTCCCCGCCACCTCTGGAACTCGCCCAGCTTCTCCAGGGAGTTCAGGACATGCCAGGAGTCACCGGCCGTCCGTAACCGGTCCACCGCCGCGGTCATGTGCCGCAGGGCGTCCCGGAAGTCGTGCTTCGCCGCGTGTGCGGCGGCGACGACCATCTCGTCCCTGGCCCGGTCCACCGCGTCCGGTGTCTCCCCGGCCCCCGTGCCGCCGGCCACCAGCAGCGCCAGTGCCGTGTCCGGCGAGCCCTCGGCCAGCGCCATCGTCGCGCGGGCCCGCCGCAGACTGCGCCGCACCCGCGGCCTGGTCCCGGACGGCGCGCTGAACAGCCAGTCCGCGGCACCGGCCGGCAGGGTGATGTCGTTGAGGAAGTACGACAGCGCCTCGCCGATCTCGGCCGCCTCCGTGTCCATGCCGAGACTCCGGCCCCGGCTGATGGCCCACTTCAGACGCTCCTGTTCGTCCGAGACCCAGGCGGCGGCCGACGACCGGTCCAGGCCGTCGACCCGCTCCGCGGACACCTCCGTCGCGAGCTCCGGGGCGCGCTGTGCGGCGAGGTGGACGGCGGCGTCCCGGAACGCCCGCACCAGGCGGGCCTCCAGGGGCCGCCGGTCGTCCGGCGGCAGCCGGTCGTGCTGCTCGGCCGCGTAGACCCGGATCAGGTCGTGGACGGAGTAGCCGGGGTCCGACTCCCCGTCGCCCCGGGCCTCCATCAGACTGACCTCGACCAGCTCGTCGCAGGTCGCGACCGCCGCTTCCCGGGTCCCCAGGACGGACGCGAAGTGCCAGTCGGTGAGCCGCCCCGGCGGTAACGAGGCGACCAGATCGAAGGCCGCCCGTGTGGGCTCCGCCAGCTCCCGGTGGCTGAAACCCAGACAGGCCTCCAGGCCGCTGTCGCCGCGGGAGAGTTCCCGCAGCCGCTGCCGCTCGTTCTCCAGGCGCTCCTGCATCCGGGCCAGACTCAGGTCCGGCCGGTTCCTGAGTTTCGAGCCGACGATGTGCAGGGCCAGGGGGAGCCTGCCGCAGAACCGCGTGATCCGGAGGGCGGTGGCGAGATCGGCGGTGATGCGCTCCTCGCCGGCCCAGTGCGCGAGGACACTCAGCGCGTCGTCCTCGTTCGGGAGGGACACGTGCACGGGGGGACGGGCCACGTCCCCGAGGGACAGCACCCTGCGGCTCGTGATCAGCACCGCGCACCCCGCCCCCACCGGCAGCAGGTGGCGCACCTGTTCGGCGTTGTGCGCGTTGTCGAGCACGATCAGCAGTCGGAGGTCGTTGGTCAGCGTCCGCAGGCGCGCGGCCCGGTCCGCGACGCGGGCGGGGATGTCCTCGCGCGCGACACCGAGCCTCCGCAGGAGCTCCTCCAGCGCGTCCGCGCTCGTCATGGGCTCGTCGCCGTCACCCCGCAGCGCGAGGTGCAACTGGCCGTCGGGATAGTCGTCCTTCACCCGGTGCGCCGCGTTGAGGGCGAGCGTCGTCTTTCCCGTGCCGGGCGCCCCGTGGACGGCGACGATCCTCGACCGGCTGCGCGAGAGGTCGACGGACAGGGTCCCGCCCGTCGGCACCGGGACGTCCCGGAGCGTGGTGAGCAGGCCGTCGAGCAGCGTCCGGCGGCCCACCCAGGGCGCGGTGGACGGCAGGTCGTGCCGCACCACACCGCGTGCGGCCGGCTGTGCGACCGCCCCGGGCAGGGTGCGCGCCGAGTGGTACCAGGCGAGACCGCCGATCAGCACCGCCGTCCCGCCTCCCACGGCGAGGGCGGTCGGCCCGTCGAAGAGGTCGAAGATGATGTCACCGGTCGCGCTCAGCGCGGCCACGGTGCCGCAGAGGGCGCCGGTGGCCCAGTACGACGAGCGACGTGAACTGATCTGATCCGCCATGGAATTCCCCCGAAAAGCCAACGTGGCGCGAGCCGATGATGCCACGATCACGAGCCCGCGCACAGTGATGGGCAAAGGCGTGGGCCGTCGGGCCCGATCCCGCCCGGTGGCGGATCAGCAGCGTCCTCGTGCGTCGGTTTCGGTTCCGCTGGGGCAGGTTTTCACGGGTCCCGCAGCTCAGCGGGCTCACGTCGTGCCCGCTGAAGACCGCGGCAGCACGTGGGAAGCCGCTCGGGGGAGGACAGGCGGGGAACTCGGGGAGGGCAGCCGGGAAGAAGCACCGCGGCCGGGGTCATCCCCGGCGGCAGGGTGACGTCACCCCGTGCCCTCCACATGAGGGCGGGCCAGGCGGCGCAGCGGGGACGTCCTGTCCCACACGTGCCAGCGCGCGCCGCACACCGGGTCCGTCGCGTACGTCACCTCGGCAGGGAAGCCGTCGACCGCGACCCGCTCGGCCGGCGGGTCGGCGAGACGCCGGCCGCAGCTCGGACAGTGGTCCGGGGTCCGCATGGGATACATGCCCATCGTTCTGCTCCTGCCTACGACTACGCCGACGCCCGCACGGACGCCGCCCATCCGCTCACCGTCACGGCACCGCTTCCGCACGCCAGGACCCGCCAGGCGTCGGGGGACCAGGCGAACACCGCGTCCTGGCCGAAGCGGCGCCCCAGGTCACGCGCCGCCGCATCGCTCAGTCCGACGACGGCGACGCTCTCCTCCCGGTGCGTGCCGCACACGTCGCCACCCACCGCGGGCCACCGGGTGAGGCCACGGCGGCGGACCTCGTCGAGCAGCAGGTACTGGTCACGGGCGTTGGCGTCGTCCGGCGCGGTACGGCCACGAGGGTTCCATGCGGTGATCACATGGACGGTGGCACCGCCGCCGTCGGACAGCGGGAAGAAGCCCTCGGCCGTGCCCCGGGGACGCGGTGCGATCCGCACGGTCCGCTCCCCGAACCGGATGTCGACGACCGCCGTCCGGTAGAGATCCCAGTGACGGGGCGTGCCGGATACGTCGACGGTGTGCACAAGGGCCTCCTGTGGAACGAAGACCCCCTTACACCTCGGGCAGGGAGATCGGTGCCGGCCCCCACGGGATCGTGGAGGCATCGGCCGCAAGATTTCATGATCCCGGTCCCCTGGCAAGAGGGGGAACGCCCAGGTCGTGCACGTAGATGTCCCAGCAGGGCGGTGTGATGCCGGCCGGCGGGCCCTTCCCGCTCATCCGGCTCGGCCACCGCCGTCCTCCTGCCCGTCCCCCGAGAGCGTGACGTCCTCCGCCCGCCTCCGCGGAACGTCGGCCGGCTCGTCGCCGAGCTCCTCGTGGAGAGCCGCGCGGCCCGTGCCCAGAAATCACGCGCGGCGTCCGGCTCGCCGCGTGCCGAGGACACGTCTCCCAGCCGTCCGAGCGTCAACGCCTCGCTGCGCCGATCACCGAGGTCGTCGCACGCCTCGGAAACGACCGGCCACGGCGGTCGTCGACGTCGCGCGGTCATGGCCGACGGAACACGACTTCGGGACGCGCTCCCGCGTCCTTGTCCAGGAGGGGTGCGGCGACGGCCGGGGCAGCGACGACACCGGTGGCCGAGAGGCATCGAATGAAAAATTCAGATGCGAATGAAAGTGCGAATCCGGTCGTCGGATTTTTGTGCGGGCGCGCACCGGGAAAGCCGCGCGAGGAACGCTTCTGTAACGGGCGGGCCACAGCGCCGCACGCCCGTCGCATTTCACCGTTTTCACCGTCACCCGTGTGTCACCATCAACCTCACTTTCAGTGAGGAAGGTTGGGGATATGGCGGGATGGACCACCGACCACAAGGTCAAGATCATCGTCGGGGTCGTCGGAGCGGTGGCGGTGATCGTCGCCGCGGTCATCACCGGCCTGATGAAGTCGGACACCACCAGCGTGGACCAGAAGACCGGGCGGGACGGCGTCGTCTGCGTCGACTCGAAGTGCTGAGGACGGAACACCGTGCGGGCATGGCGCAGAGCGGTCCGTGGACCGGCCTTCCTGGCGCTTTCCCTCCTCGCCCTCGTCTCGTGCGGGGACACCACCGTCAACCAGCAGGCTGAGGGTGACGCCAAGGTTTGTGTGGAGGACTCCACGTGCCTCGACGGCGAGCCCTCGGAGGAGCCGGACCCGCATGACCTCGGCGTTCCGGGCGGGGGCAGGCCGGATCCCTCCTCCTCGGAGCCGGAGGAGGAGGGAGGGGGCGCGGAGGGCGGGGAGCCCGGCGGGGAGGACACCGTGGAGTCGGGCGAGGCGACCGAACAGGGGGGAGGCGGCGGTTCCGTGGCGGGGGAAACCGTCCCGGTCCGGGTGAACCTGTCGGGCGGGAACCTCCCGGACGGGCTGAGGGACACCACCGACGGATGCTGGATGGGGACCTGCACCGACTGGAACGCCGCGGACGTGATCGTGGGGGATGAATCCTTCTCCACGGGATTCATCATCGAGTGCGCGATCGGATGCGGCGAGAACATCAGCGGCTGGTTCCAGGCGAAACTGGCCGGCAAGTATTCCAGGTTCGACGCGACGTTCGGTATCTCCGCCGAATCCCCTGGAAACGACAGGACGGAGACATTGGCGGTGAACGTGATCGACCAGGGGACGGGAAAGGTGCTCTACTCGGAAACACTCGAATACGGCAGGAGCTATCCGGTCAGGGGACTGGACGTCTCGAAGGTCGGACTGCTGCGCATTTCCTTCGAGGGGGCGCTCGGTGGCACTCACGGGGCGGTCGGGTCCCCGGTCGTGCGCAGGTGACGGGCGGAGTCGAGTGACCGAGGCGGAGAAAATGCGAACCTGGAGAAGAGCGGCCCGTGGTTCCGCTCTCATGTGCCTTCTGGTGTGCGTGGCCGCCGGCTGCGGTGACACCAACAACATCGACGCGCATGCCGGGCGGGACGGCAAGGTCTGTGTGGACGGCGCGGTGTGCGACGAGGACACGGAGGAGCCCGGGACACCAGGGCCCTCGGACGGCACCCCCTCGGTCGGCTCCCCGTCGTCCGAGGGGCGGTTCGGCGGTGACGCCCCGGACGGCGACGGCGAGGCTTCGGCGGCCGGCCCCGGAAACGACGACTCCGACGGGGTGGCGGCCGAATCCCGTTCCGACGTCCGAGTGCGGCACCTCACCGAGATCGGCCCCATCGGGGGATACGGGAACAACGTGAGGGAGGAGGCCTCCCAACTCGGTGACGCTCCTCTCAGCAGGAGCATCGTCTTCGCGCCGGGGTACTTCAGCAAGACGGTCAAGCCGCTCTCCTTCAACGTCCCCGCCGGCCTCACGGGTTTCAGGGCGACTGTCGGTCTCGACGGGGAGACGCTGCCGGACTACGTGGCGCACGTCGGCATCGAGAGCCGTGACGGAACGACCCTCACCAGCCTCACGCTCCGGACCGGAGACGTGTACGACGTGTCCGAGGACGTGGCCGGGGCGGGCGCCGTCACGATCAGCGTCTCCATCCTGGAATGGGCGTCGGACGCGGTGAACAGCAGGCCGCACGTCGTGATCGGCGACGGCAGATTCGTCAGATAGACGAGGTGCGGCGAGCCACCGTCACGGAACGGCCGTCCCCGCCCTACGCGTCCGCGGTGCCGTGGCCACCGTCCACACGGGTTGCCGGGCCTCCGGGCGCGGCAGGGCTCGGTCGTGACCCTTCACGGGTGTCCGGGACAACCCCGGACACCCGTGAAGTGCTTGCCGTGGTGGAACGATCCGAGCAGTGTTCCCTGTCGCCCGAGCGGCGGGGACGGGCTTTCCGCCCGCGCCCCACCTGACCTTCGAACGGGCTGGGAACATCCGTGCCCGAGCACCTGCGCATCGGCCCGCCGTGCCTGGCGCCGGCCTTCCAACGGAAGGCCGGCACCGGCCGCACCTGCCGGTCCGCCCAGGGAGCGGGCGGCGTGGGCGGGCCGGGACAGCGTCGCCGGTGGCGCGAAGGGCGGTCCGCGCTGTCAGTGGGGCTCGTTACCTTCGGGCCATGTCGATCACCGCACAACTGCGCGACTCGGTGAGGCTGCCGGGTGGGCGCGCACTGGTCAACGGCTTCGCGCTGGAGAGCCGTGGGGACGGTTCCTGCCGCGCCTTGCTCCGGAACGGGCACGAGCTGAAGGTCTACGACCTCCGGGAACTGTTCGCGGGGGAGCGCGCGCCGGCGGCCGTCCTCCCCCTGCCCTGGCCCCGGTGGGACCACGGCGTCCACTCGGTGAGCCCGGACGGCACCTTCGCGGTCTTCTCGGGGCAGCGCGCCGTACGGGCCATGGGGACGGACGGGAAGACGCTGTGGGAGTACCGGCACCACTGCTGGGGTCCCGAGCTCGATCACCCGCACACGGGCGACGAGCAGGAGGTGTGCCGTGGTTCGGAGCACGGCTCCTGCCGGGTCTCGGACGACGGCAGGCTCGTATGGGCGCATGTGGTGGCGGAGCCGGAGCCGGGTGACTGGCAGGAGCGCTGGGTGGTCCTGGACGCCCGTGACGGACGGGAGTTGGGGTGGCTGCCGCTGGCCGACAGCGCGGCGGCCGGTTCGCACCACCTCTCCCACCCCGACGGCGTGCACATGGGGCTGTGCATCGGCATGGGCCAGGACGGCATCCTGCTGCACTGGGCACGCTGGGACGGCGGGAAGCCGACCGGCTGGGACGTGAACGAGGGCCTGGACCGCATCCTGGCGGACGTCCACCCGGGACACCCCGGCTTCCTGACGGTCGAGCACTACGGGGCGGACCTGCGCCTGCACGCCCTGGACGGCACGGTGATCGCCGAGCAGGAGCCCGAGCCGGCCGACGACGAGGACGAGGACGAGACCTACTGGGACCACGTCTGCGGCTTCGTCGACGCCGACACGGTCATCGCCTCGACCGTCGACGCCGACGAGGACCCCGAGCAGGCCCGCCACTGGCTGCTCGACGCCCGTACCCTGCGCATACGCGGGGTGGTCGTCTACCCGACGGGCCCGGTCGACGGCTACGTACGCCCGCTCGGCGACGGGACCTGGCTCACGTACGACGACAAGAGCGGAACGCTCCACCGCTGGGCGCGGGCGGCGGCACCCGGGACGAGGTGACCGGTGGACGGATGTGCTGGCGGGAGGCGGGGCGCGGGGCGTCGAGCCCCGGGCTTGTCCGGCACCAGGTTCCCGGGCGTTATCAACACATCGCCCCACAGCCGCACTTGGGCGTACCGCTTCGGTCCGGCCCCGTCCGCCCCGGCATCACGAGGGGGCGGCAGGAGGCGCGGGGCCGAGGCGGTCGTCCGTCGGCGCCGGTTCAGAGATCCGTCGGCTCCAGCGCCCCCAGCCGCGCCATCAGCCCCAGCCGGTCGTACTGCCACCAGCCCTCGACGATCTTCCCGTTGTCGCCGAAGCGGAAGACGGTCGTGCCCGTCATGGTGGCCTTCCTCCCCGTCGCCGGGATGCCGAGGAAGTCGCCCTTGTGGGTGCCCTCCCAGCTCCACCGGGTGCACACCCGGTCCCCCTCGGCGAGCTGGTCCTCGATCCGGAACGCGAAGTCGAAGCCGCCGCGCCACACGTCCATCTCGCGCCGGAGGTGGTCGAGGCCGATGACGTCCTGCTCGTTGGCCGGATCGTGGTCGTGGTAGTGCTCCTCGACCAGGCCCGTCATCGCGGAGAGGTCCTCCCCGGTGGCCAGGACCTCGAAGAAGCGCCGCGTGGAGTCCGCGTTCAGCCGCGCGTCGCGCACCACGTCCAGGTCCGTGAAGGTCGGCATACCGTCACACAGGGCCACCATCTCCCGGAAGATCCGGTCGGTCTCCGGCAGCTTCGAGTTCCGCATCGCCTCCTCGTACGACGGGAACTCCACGATCTCGACGACGTGCGACGTGTCCGCGCGGTCCTTGCCGACCACCGCGTGCGTCGCCGTCCGCTTCCCCCTGGTCTGCTCGGCCCACTGGTCCAGGAGCCGGTCCATCTCCTCGAACCGGCTGGTCCTGCAGTCGATGAGCTGTAGGAAGGTCATGGCTCTCGCCTCCGGTCCCCCCGCGTCCGGGTCGGTTCCGTCAGCACCCATTCTCTCCCGGGGAGCGGGCTCCGTCCCGCTGCGGCGGAGCGGCCGCCGGACTACCCCCGCCGGGGCCCGTACTTCCGTCCCGTCCGCGACGAGATCCCGCCCAGCAACCCGCGCGGGACCAGCTTCGCCGCGCCCATCAGCGCCTTGTAGCGCGGATCCGGGATCGACAGCGACTTGCCCCGGGCCAGGTCCGCGAGCGCCGCCGCGGCGACCTTGTCCGCGTCCAGCCACATCCAGTTCGGGATGTTGTCCGTGCCCATCCCGGCCCGCGCGTGGAACTCGGTGCGCACGAAACCGGGGCACAGCGCCATCAGCCGTACGCCCTGGCCCGCGAGATCCTGTGCCGCGCCCTGGGTGAACTGCACGACCCACGCCTTGGACGCCCCGTAGGTCCCGCGCGGTACGAACGCGGCGGTCGAGGCGACGTTCACGACGCCTCCGCGCCCGCGCTCGCGCATCGCCTCCACCGCCGCCGACGTCAGCCGGAGCACCGCCTCGCAGTGCACCTTGAGCATCCTCAGCTCGTCGGCCATGGGGACTTCGAGGTAACGGCCCCGGTGGCCGAAGCCGGCGTTGTTGACCAGCAGGTCGACGGGGTTCTTGCGGTCGCCGAGACGGTCGGCCACCGCCTCGATGCCCTTGTCCTCGGCCAGGTTGGCGGTCAGCACCTCCGCCTCGATGCCGTGGCGGTCGTGCAGCTCGGTCGCCTGTTCGCGCAGCCGGACGGTGTCGCGGGCGACCAGCACCAGGTCATGTCCGTCGGCCGCCAGCCGCCGCGCGAACGCGGCACCGATCCCAGCCGTCGATCCCGTAATCAGAGCCGTTGTCATGGCGCAAGAGTAGTTACCCGGAGGGAAGGCGTCCGCTTCGTGTCATCCCATGGACACGCCCGGGCACGCCTGGACGCGCCGTCAGGCCGTCCGCTCCGTCCCGTACTTCTCCGCGTACGTCCGCGCCGCCGCCAGCGCCTCCGGATGCAGCGCTTCGCCCGCCGCCAGCAGCCGGGGCAGCAGCGTCCGCTCGGTCGTCATCGCGCGGAACTGCAGCGCGACCGTCACCTCGTGCTCCGGCCGGTGCACGATCCGTACGGCATCACCCGCGCGTATCCCACCGGGCCGGATCACCCGGAAGTACGCCCCCGGCGCACCCCGCTGCGTGAACCGCTTCACCCAGCCCTTCTCACCCAGATGGCCCTGGAAGGTGCGGCAGGGGATGCGCCCGGAGGTGACCTCCAGCACCACCTCGGGGCCGACGGCCCAGCGCTCGCCGATCAGGGCGCCGGACACGTCGATCCCCTCGGTGGTGAGGTTCTCGCCGAACATGCCGTTGGTCAGCGGGCGCCCCAGCACGCGCTCCCACTCGTCGAGGTCCTCGCGGGCCACGGCGTACACCGCCTGGTCGTCCCCGCCGTGATGCCGGGTCTCGCACACGGCGTCCCCGGCCAGGCCGCTCGCGCCGATCCCCTTCGGCCCCGGTGCGGCCACCCGCACCGGCCCGTCCACGGGCTGCTTGTCGATACCGGTCACACCCTCGCGGTGGTCCGTGTAGGGCACGGCCTTGGGTCGCCCCAGGTTCACAGACAGAAGCTTCATGTGTCGCACGGTAAGCGATGAACATCAAAGCGTCGACGCATTATCCGGCGCGGTGTCAAAGTTCGTCTTATCCTTGAGGGGTGATCGAAGCCCGTCATCTCCGTGTGCTGCGCGCCGTGGCCACCTCAGGTTCCTTCTCCGCGGCGGCTCGCGAACTGGGCTGCACCCAGCCCGCCGTCAGTCAGCAGATGAAGGCCCTGGAGGCGTCCGTCGGCACGCCCCTGCTCATACGCAGCGGCCGTGAGATGCGCCTGACGCAGGCCGGAGAGGCGCTGGTGCGGCACGCGGCCGGGATCATCGCCGGACTGACCGCCGCCGAGGAGGAGGTCGCCGCCATCGCCGGACTCCGCGCGGGCCGCGTCCGGCTCGTCTCCTTCCCCAGCGGCAGCTCCACGCTCGTCCCCACGGCCCTCGCCGCCCTGCGCGCCGCCCACCCCGGCACCCGGGTCTCCCTGGAGGAGGCCGAACCGCCCCGCTCCGTGGAGATGCTGCGCGAGGGCGACTGCGACGTGGCCCTCGCCTTCCGGTACGAGGGGGCGGCGGGCGCCGAGGAGTGGGACGACCTCGTCGTACGGCCGCTGCTGTCGGACCGGCTGGTGGGGCTCGTGCCCGAACGGCACCGGCTCGCCCGCGCGGGGTCCGTCGCCATCGGCGACCTCGCCGACGAGCCCTGGATCGCCGGCTGCCCGCGCTGCCGGGGCCAGTTGGTCGAGGTGTGCGAGACGGCCGGCTTCACCCCGCGCATCGACTTCGCGACCGACGACTACCCGGCCGTCGCCGGACTGGTCGGCGCCGGACTCGGGGTGGCGGTGCTGCCCCAGCTCGCCATCGAGTCGGTACGGCCCAGGGGGGTGCGCACCGTGGTGCTGGAGCCTGCCGTGCGCCGGGAGATCGTCGCGCTCACCCTTCCGGATCTCGCCCAGGTGCCGGCGGTCACCGCGACGCTGGAGAAGCTGGCCGGGGCGGCCGCCCGGTAAGAGGGGGCCGGGGTGCGGGAGTCCGGGGTGCGGGGGCCCGAGATACGGGAGTCCGAGATACGGGAGCCCGGGGTGCGCGGTCACCGCGCGTGAGGGGCGGTTGATCACCCCCAGTGACGAAACAAGGGCACGCGTGCGTGCCCCGTGCTTTTGAGAAAACGTTCCTTCAGTTGTTCGAAGCGGCGTGCCCGCCGGTGGTCGATGCCGACACCAGCCGGTTGCGCGCCCGCCCCATCAGCTCTTCGCGCTCGTCCTCGGTCAGTCCGCCCCACACGCCGTACGGTTCGCGTACCGCCAGCGCGTGCGCGGCGCACTCGGCGCGCACCGGGCACCTCATGCAGACCTCTTTGGCCGAGTTCTCGCGAGCGCTTCGAGCCGCACCCCGCTCGCCCTCCGGGTGGAAGAAGAGCGAGCTGTCCACCCCGCGGCAGGCGGCCAGGAGCTGCCAGTCCCACAGGTCCGCGTTCGGTCCGGGAAGGCGGGAGAAATCTGCCATTGCGTGACCCCTTGTAGCCGTTCTGGGCGGATCCGGTGTCCACGACCGTACAACTACGATCCAAGGAGATGAAAATATGACTCATTGCGAATCTAGCTCCAGACACCAACGAAGGGGAAGAAAAGGGGCTGAATGGGGCACGGCTTGTGATGAAAGTTCGGAGGACCGTCGCGCGTATCTCCATCGTGTCCGTCTCCTCACGTAGAGTGCCGAAGGTGGCAGACGGCCCCGTAACTCTTTCGAGTGACCGTCGTTGAGAGTGCGAGGCGGTTGAAGGGACAAGCGCTCGGGCGGGTGTCCGAGACGGTCGACCGCACAGGTGACGATTCCGTACCAGCCTGGAGGCTCAAGGTGACGCGCATCAGCTGCGGAGGGCGGCCATGACTTCCGTCCTCGTCTGCGACGACTCCCCGCTTGCCCGAGAGGCGCTCCGCCGCGCGGTCGCGACCGTGCCCGGCGTCGAGCGCGTGACGACGGCTGCCAACGGCGAGGAAGTCCTCCGCCGCTGGGGTGCCGACCGCTCGGACCTGATTCTGATGGACGTACGCATGCCCGGTCTGGGCGGCGTCGAGACGGTGCGGCGGCTGCTGTCCGCCGACCCCGGAGCGCGCATCATCATGCTCACGGTCGCCGAGGACCTCGACGGTGTGGCGCTCGCGGTGGCGGCCGGCGCGCGTGGCTATCTGCACAAGGACGCCTCCCGCGCGGAGCTGCGCGCCACGGTCACGCAGGCGCTCGCCGACCCGACCTGGCGGCTCGCCCCGCGCCGGCTGCGCTCCGCCGAGATGGGTGCGGCGCCCACGCTCACCGCGCGGGAGATCCAAGTCCTCGAAGGCATGAGCCATGGCCGCTCCAACGCGGAGATCGGCCGTGAACTGTTCCTCTCCGAGGACACCGTCAAGACGCACGCGCGGCGGCTCTTCAAAAAGCTCGGCGCGTCGGACCGGGCCCACGCGGTGGCGCTCGGCTTCCGGTGGGGCCTGGTGCGCTAGGGCCGGCTCGCGTCGGGAGCACGCCGGGTGGCGAGCAGGGCCCCGCGCCGCGGGACGGCGGCGGGAGCCGGGGCGTGTGCGCCCCGGCGGGGAATCCGGGCCACGTGCCCGGCGACGTGGACCGGCGGGGCAGCCGGGGCGTGGCCGGCGCGGGGCCCGTGGCCTCGCGCGGTGCGCTGTCGGCGCACGGAAAGCCCATGGCCGCGGTGGTGTGCCGCCGGTGGGGCGAAGCCCGTGGCCTCGCGCGGTGCGACGTGGCCTCGCGCGGTGCGACGCGGCCCCACGGACCGAGCCGCACGGCACACCGGGGAGCGGGCGGATCCCGGGGCAGATCGCGCCCGCCTGGAGCACGCCGAGCCGGCGGAGCCGGCCGGACCCGTCGGGCCTGGGGAGGTGCGAGCCCTTGTCGTCGGCTGCGCGCGGGTGCGGGCACGCCTGTCGCCCGTCGTGCGGGGTGTGGAAGCCCTGCCGTCCGCCTGGCCGGGGTGCGCAAGCTCTCGTCCGTGCGGGGCGTGGAGCCCCTGCCGTCCGCCGGATCCAGGGTGCGCAGGCTCTCGTCGTCGGCCGCGCTCGGGGTGCGGATATGCCCGTCGTGCGGGGTGTGGAAGCCCTGCCGTCTGCCGGGCCGGGGCGCGCGGGCCGGGGCGCGGGAGCCCCGCAGTCGGCCGCGCTCAGGGCCGGGGGCACGCCCGTCGTACGGGGCGCGGAAGCCTCATTGTCCACCATGCCCGGGCGCGGAAACCCCGGTCACCAGCGCCTCGGCGGCAGCCGCCGGGTGCCCACTGCTCGTTTCGCCGCGGATGCCGCATCCTTGAGGTGTGGAGTTCCTCGGGGACGAGTCGGTCGAGCGGAAGGGGAGGGCGCAGGGGATGAGTTCCGGCGCACCTGCTCATAACGCTTCGGTGCACAACCAGGGACACGGTGCCGCGGACCAGACGTCCGCAGGGCACCATGGACCGATGCGCGACGACGAGGCGGGCACTGCCCAAGGGGCGATCGGCGCGCTCGTCCACCGCGCGGTCGACGGAGACGAGCAGGCCACGCACGATCTGCTCGCCCATGTCCACCCGCTGGCACTGCGCTACTGCCGCACCCGGCTGTCGCGGCTGCCCGGCGACGCCCGGCACTTCGTCGAGGACCTCGCCCAGGAGGTCTGCGTAGCGGTGCTCCTCGCGCTGCCCCGCTACAAGGACACCGGCCGGCCCTTCGAGGCGTTCATCTTCGCCATCGCCTCCCACAAGGTCGCCGACCTCCAGCGCGCGGCGATGCGGCACCCCGGCTCGACGGCCGTGCCCTCCGACGAGATGCCCGAACGCCCCGACGACTCCCTCGGCCCCGAGGAGCGTGCCCTGCTCAGCAGCGACGCGGAATGGGCCAAGAAACTGCTGGCCAACCTGCCCGAGAACCAGCGCGAGCTGCTTCTGCTGCGGATCGCCGTGGGCCTCACGGCGGAGGAGACTGGACAGATGTTGGGAATGTCACCCGGCGCCGTCCGGGTGGCCCAGCACCGCGCGCTGAGCCGGCTGCGCGCCCTGGCGGAGCAGTAACCCCCGCCACCGCGCCGCCCCTTCGGCATACGAACGGAATATGAACGGAAGATCAGCCGTTCCCGTACGAACATACGAAGCCTGGAGCCGTGCGAAACCGTGGAATGAGACACCCACGCTTCCCGTTAGCATGGACATCCGCACCGATCAAGGCCATTTGGGGAAGGTGTCATGACTGCCAACGTCGACGGAGTGCCCGCCAAATTCGCGACACTCGGGCTCACCTACGACGACGTGCTGCTGCTGCCGGGCGCATCCGAAGTGCTCCCCAACGCGGTCGACACCTCGTCCCGCGTCTCCCGCAACGTCCGGGTGAACATCCCCCTGCTCTCGGCCGCGATGGACAAGGTCACCGAGTCCCGCATGGCGATCGCCATGGCCCGTCAGGGCGGCGTCGGCGTGCTCCACCGCAACCTCTCCGTCGAGGACCAGGCCAACCAGGTCGACCTGGTGAAGCGCTCCGAGTCCGGCATGGTGACCGACCCCATCACCATCCACCCGGAGGCCACGCTCGGCGAGGCCGACGCCCTGTGCGCGAAGTTCCGCATCAGCGGTGTCCCGGTCACCGACGGCAACAAGAAGCTGCTCGGCATCGTCACCAACCGCGACATGGCCTTCGAGACCGACCGTTCCCGTCAGGTGCGCGAGGTCATGACCCCGATGCCGCTGGTCACCGGGCACGTCGGCATCTCCGGCGTCGAGGCGATGGAGCTGCTGCGCCGCCACAAGATCGAGAAGCTTCCCCTGGTCGACGACGCGGGCATCCTCAAGGGCCTCATCACGGTCAAGGACTTCGTGAAGGCCGAGCAGTACCCCCACGCCGCCAAGGACGCGGAGGGCCGCCTGATCGTGGGCGCCGCCGTGGGCGCCAGCCCCGAGGCACTGGAGCGGGCCCAGGCGCTCGCCGAGGCCGGTGTGGACTTCCTGGTCGTCGACACCTCGCACGGACACAACAGCAACGCGCTGAGCTGGATGGCGAAGATCAAGTCGAGCGTCGGCGTCGACGTGATCGGCGGCAACGTGGCCACGCGCGACGGCGCCCAGGCGCTGATCGACGCCGGTGTCGACGGCATCAAGGTGGGCGTCGGCCCCGGTTCGATCTGCACCACCCGGGTAGTCGCCGGCATCGGCGTCCCGCAGGTCACGGCCATCTACGAGGCGTCCCTCGCGGCCCGCGCGGCGGGCGTCCCGCTGATCGGCGACGGTGGCCTGCAGTACTCCGGCGACATCGGCAAGGCGCTCGCCGCCGGCGCCGACACCGTGATGCTGGGCAGCCTCCTCGCGGGCTGCGAGGAGTCCCCCGGCGAGCTGCAGTTCATCAACGGCAAGCAGTTCAAGTCGTACCGCGGCATGGGTTCGCTGGGCGCCATGCAGTCCCGGGGACAGGGCCGGTCGTACTCGAAGGACCGCTACTTCCAGGCCGAGGTCGCCTCCGACGACAAGCTCGTGCCCGAGGGCATCGAGGGCCAGGTGCCCTACCGCGGCCCGCTGGCCAACGTGCTGCACCAGCTCGTCGGCGGTCTGCGCCAGACGATGGGCTACGTGGGCGCCGCGACCATCGAGGAGATGGAGTCCAAGGGCCGCTTCGTCCGCATCACGTCGGCCGGCCTCAAGGAGAGCCACCCGCACGACATCCAGATGACGGTCGAAGCGCCGAACTACAGCCGTAAGTAGTCAGAAGGCCTTCCAGGGCGGTCCCGGACACCTCCGGGACCGCCCTCGGCGTGTCCGTCGGGGATACTGGAAGGCGCTGCAACGCATCAGGGAAAGGCCACAGACGTGACTGAGATCGAGATCGGGCGCGGCAAGCGCGGCCGCCGGGCGTACGCCTTCGACGACATCGCCGTCGTCCCCAGCCGCCGTACGCGGGACCCGAAGGAGGTCTCGATCGCCTGGCAGATCGACGCCTACCGCTTCGAGCTGCCGTTCCTGGCCGCTCCCATGGACTCGGTCGTCTCGCCGGCCACGGCGATCCGCATCGGCGAGCTCGGCGGCCTCGGCGTGCTGAACCTCGAGGGCCTGTGGACGCGCTACGAGGACCCGCAGCCGCTGCTGGACGAGATCGTCGGCCTGCCCGCCGAGGCGGCCACCCGCCGCCTCCAGGAGATCTACGCCGCTCCCATCAAGGAGGAGCTGATCGGGCAGCGCATCAAGGAGGTGCGCGACTCCGGCGTCGTCACCGCCGCCGCGCTCTCCCCGCAGCGCACCGCCCAGTTCTCCAAGGCCGTCGTCGACGCGGGTGTGGACATCTTCGTCATCCGCGGTACGACGGTGTCGGCGGAGCACGTCTCCGGCGCGCACGAGCCGCTCAACCTGAAGCAGTTCATCTACGAGCTCGACGTCCCGGTGATCGTCGGCGGCTGCGCCACGTACACGGCCGCCCTGCACCTGATGCGCACCGGTGCGGCGGGCGTCCTCGTCGGCTTCGGCGGCGGCGCCGCGCACACCACGCGCAACGTGCTCGGCATCCAGGTCCCCATGGCCACCGCGGTCGCCGACGTGGCCGCCGCCCGCCGCGACTACATGGACGAGTCCGGCGGCCGGTACGTGCACGTCATCGCGGACGGCGGTGTCGGCTGGTCCGGTGACCTGCCCAAGGCCATCGCCTGCGGCGCCGACTCCGTGATGATGGGCTCCCCGCTGGCCCGCGCGACGGACGGCCCGGGCAAGGGCCACCACTGGGGCATGGAGGCCGTCAACGAGGAGCTGCCGCGCGGCCAGAAGGTCGACCTGGGCACGGTGGGCACGCTGGAGGAGATCCTCACCGGCCCGTCCCACACCCCCGACGGCTCGATGAACCTCTTCGGCGCCCTGCGCCGCGCGATGGCCACGACCGGCTACAGCGAGCTGAAGGAGTTCCAGCGCGTCGAGGTGACGGTGGCGGACTCGCAGCACCGGCGGTAGGGCCGGGCGGGCTTCGACACGGCACTGAGGAGGCCGGTCACCTGGTGAGGTGACCGGCCTCTTTCGCGTGTCCGGGGGCGCGCGTGGTGTTCAGGGGGCGCGCCGTGGGCCGTCACCGCAAGCCCACCGCCTGGGACCGGATCCGTCTTCGGATGGTGAAGTTCCGGAGGAGGTGCATCTTGTGGATTTACGGAAAGTGAGCGGCCACCCCTACAAGAACTAGGGGTGGACACTCCGTTCACTTTTCAGGGGCCTACCGCAGTACCCGCTGCGGTGGGCTCCACCTGTTTCTACCGTACCCGCGCAACGCCCCGCCCACCACCGACCCCTGTGGCGTGGAGGGCGCCCGCGCGCCCCTCTCACAACCGATGCGCCGCCCCCGTAGGCGTGGCCCCCCGCGTGTCCAGCATCAGCTGGGCCTTCACCGACAAGCCCTGGAGGTCGTACGTGCGGTGGTGCTGGAGGAGGATCGTCAGGTCGGCGTCGGCGGCGGCCTCGTAGAGGGAGTCCGCGCGGGGGACGGGGTGGTCGAGGACGTTCCAGGACGGTACGTGCGGGTCGTGGTAGCTGACGGAGGCGCCCAGCTCCATCAGCCGGACCGCGATCTCCTGGGCCGGGGAACCCTGCCGGTCGGCGAGGTCGGGCTTGTAGGTGACGCCGAGGAGCAGCACCCGTGCGCCGCGCGCCGACTTGCCGTGCTCGTTGAGGAGGGCGGTAGCGCGCTGCACGACGTAGCGCGGCATGCGGTTGTTGACCTCCTGGGCCAGTTCCGCCATGCGCAGGGTGCGGCCCGCGTGGGTGGTCAGGTCCTGGGGGACGGCGTGGCCGCCGACGCCGGGGCCGGGGCGGAAGGGGTGGAAGCCGAAGGGCTTGGTCTCCGCGCATCTGAGGACGTCCCACAGGTCGATGCCGAGGTCGTGGCAGAGGGCGGCCATCTCGTTGACGAGGGCGATGTTGACGTGCCGGAAGTTGGTCTCCAGGAGCTGTACGGTTTCGGCCTCGCGCAGGCCGCGCGCGCGGACGACCTTGTCGGTGATGCGTCCGTAGAAGGCGGCGGCGGACTCGGTGCAGGCGGGGGTGAGGCCGCCGATGACCTTCGGGGTGTTGGCGGGGGTGTGGTCGCGGTTGCCGGGGTCGACCCGGCTCGGGGAGTAGGAGAGGTGGAAATCATGCCCCGCGCGCAGGCCCGACCCCGATTCGAGCAGACGCAGCAGGGGCCCCTCCGTGGTCCCGGGGGGTACCGGGGACTCGAGGATCACCGTGGTGTGCGGGCGCAGCCGCGCGGCGAGGGTGCGGGCGGCCGTCTCCACCTGGCCCAGGTCCAGCCCGCCGTCCGCGCCGCGCGGAGTGGGTGCGCAGATGACGGCGGTGCGCACCCGGCCGAGCTCGGTGGCGTTGGCGGTCGTACGGAAGCCCTGTGCGAGCATGCGGCGCTGTTCGGCGGCGCTGAGGAAGCCCGGCTCGGGGCCGGTCCGGTAACCGATGGTGGAGATGCCGGCGGCGACGGCGGCCTGGGCCAGGGGCAGGCCGTACGGGCCGAGTCCGATGACGGCGAGGTCTGCGGGCATGGCGTGGACCGTCCTTCCCAATAACCGGAGTGCGACAGGTGCGCAAGCCCTGTGGACTGGACAGGCGAGCGCAATGTCAGACTAGGAGTAAATATGACCGATATGCGGGATTGGTCGGCTGAGTTTCGGTGAGTCGTCCCGCACGGGTTGTCCACAGGCTGAGGGTCCGTGGTGGCTGAAGTCGGGCAAGCCGGTCAGAATCTGGGCATGAGGGTGGGGGACCGGGCTTCGCCCGACGGGTGCGGCCGATGCGACCGATGAGCGGGAGGCAGCGGTGAGGACAGCGACACTGGGGCCGGCACAGCGCGCCGGATCACTCGCGTCCATGGCCGAGCACGAGCTGGACGTGCTGGTGGTGGGCGGTGGCGTGGTCGGTGCGGGTACGGCGCTCGACGCCGCGACGCGCGGTCTGTCCACGGGTCTGGTCGAGGCGCGTGACTGGGCGTCGGGCACCTCCAGCCGGTCCAGCAAGCTGATCCACGGTGGCCTGCGCTATCTGGAGATGCTCGACTTCACGCTCGTACGGGAGGCGTTGAAGGAGCGCGGCCTGCTGCTGGAGCGGCTCGCTCCGCATCTGGTGCGCCCGGTGCCGTTCCTGTACCCGCTGCGGCACAAGGGCTGGGAGCGGTGGTACGCCGGGTCGGGCGTCGCGCTGTACGACACCATGGCGATGGCCCGGGGGCACGGGCGCGGCCTGCCCGTGCACCGCCACCTGACCCGTCGTCACGCGCTGCGGGTGGCACCCTGTCTGAAGAAGGACGCGCTGGTCGGAGCCCTGCAGTACTACGACGCTCAGATGGATGACGCCCGGTTCGTGGCGACGCTGGTGCGCACGGCGGCGGCGTACGGTGCGAAGACCGCCAACCGCGCGCGGGTCACGGGGTTCCTGCGCGAGGGGGAACGCGTCGTGGGCGCCCGGGTGCAGGACGTCGAGGGCGGCGGCGAGTACGAGATCCGCGCCAAGCAGATCGTCAACGCCACCGGGGTGTGGACCGACGACACCCAGGCGATGGTCGGCGAGCGCGGACAGTTCCACGTACGGGCCTCGAAGGGCATCCACCTGGTCGTCCCCAAGGACCGCATCCACTCCACGACCGGGCTCATCCTGCGCACCGAGAAGTCCGTGCTGTTCGTCATACCCTGGGGCCGGCACTGGATCGTGGGCACCACGGACACCGACTGGGACCTCGACAAGGCGCACCCGGCCGCGTCCAGCGCGGACATCGACTACCTGCTGGAGCACGTGAACTCGGTGCTCGCGGTGCCGCTGTCGCGGGACGACGTGGAGGGCGTGTACGCCGGTCTGCGGCCGCTGCTCGCCGGTGAGTCGGATGCCACGAGCAAGCTGTCCCGCGAACACACCGTGGCGCATCCGGTGCCCGGGCTCGTCGTGGTGGCGGGCGGCAAGTACACGACGTACCGGGTCATGGCCAAGGACGCGGTGGACGCGGCGGTGCACGGACTCGACGTGCGCGTCGCCGACTGCGTCACCGAGGACACGCCGCTGGTCGGCGCCGAGGGCTACCACGCGCTGTGGAACGCGCGGGCGCGCACGGCCGCGCGCACCGGCCTGCACACGGTACGGGTGGAGCACCTGCTGCACCGGTACGGCGCTCTGGCGGAGGAGGTCCTGGACCTCATCGCCGCGGACCCCTCGCTGGGCGAGCCGCTCCGGGCGGCCGACGACTATCTGCGTGCCGAGATCACCTATGCCGCCTCGCACGAGGGCGCGCGGCACCTGGACGACGTGCTGACCCGGCGCACCCGCATCTCGATCGAGACGTTCGACCGGGGGACGCGCAGCGCCCGCGAGGCGGCCGAGCTGATGGCGCCGGTGCTGGGCTGGGACAAGGACCAGATCGAGCGCGAGGTGCGGCACTACGAGAAGCGGGTGGAGGCCGAGCGGGAGTCGCAGCGGCAGCCCGACGACCTGACGGCGGACGCGGCACGGCTGGGGGCTCCGGACATCGTGCCTTTGTAGCCGCGGGCTGCGGGGCGTGGGTCGTGGGCCGTGAGGCGTGGTTCGCGGGCCGTGAGGCGTGGGCCGTGAGCCGCAGGCCGCGAGTCGCCGGCCACCGGTCCGAATCACTCGAACGGGTGGCGAGATCCGGGATATCCGTTCGGAACCCGGTCGTTCTAAGAGGTGCGAGGGCAGAACTCGGCCGCGAGCATCGCGGGTTCGAGGCCGGGATCCGTCATCGACTCCGTGTTCACGCGGAAGGTGAGGACACGCCGGCCGTCGACCGTGGCCGCGGTGCGCACGTAGCTGCCGGAGATGCGCCCGTTGTGCCCCCACACCGTGGTGCCGCACGGAAGCGTCACAGGAAACAGACCCATGCCGTACGAGCCGTGTGCGGCGCGGGTGTCGAGCATCTCGCGCAGCCGGCGCGGGGGCAGCAGTTCACCGCCGAGCAGGGCCGCGTAGAAGCGGTCCAGGTCGGCGAGCGTGGTCACCAACTCGCCCGCGGCGCCGGCCACCCGCGGATCGAGCCGGGTGACGTCGGTTCCGTCGGCCGCGTAGGAGTGGCCGTGCGGCGAGGGCAGAGAGGTCAGGGAACCCGGGAAGGAGGTGCCCATCAGGCGCAGCGGAGCGATGATGCGGCGCTCGGCCTCGGCGGCGTACGAGCGGCCGGTGACCTGTTCGACGACCAGGCCGAGCAGGACGTAGTTGGTGTTCGAGTAGGAGAAGCGGCCGGGGTCGGCCGGAGGGTGGGTGAGTGCGATGCGTACGGCCTGAAGAGGGGTGACCGGCACGGTGCCTCGCGTGTCCGCGGAGAAGTCGTACAGGCCGCTGGTGTGGGTGAGCAGGGAACGCAGGGTCAGCGCGCGGCCGTCGTTGCCCGCTCCCCGCACCAGGCCGGGCAGATGCTCCTCCACGGTGTCGGACAGCGACAGGCGGTCCTCGTCGGCCAGTTGCAGGACGACCGTGGCCACGAACGTCTTGGTGATGCTGCCGGCGCGGAAGTGGTCGGCGCGCTCGATGTCCGGGCCGGCGTCGGCGTAGTGGGCGCCGGTCTCCTCCTGGGCGAGCAGGGCCGCGGCGGGGGCGCCGCCCCGTGTGACCAGCAGCGGGAGGAGCGCGTCCGTGGGCGGGACGGCCGGGTCCGAGGAGGCGGCCGGGGCCAGGGCGAGCAGGGTCAGGGACACAGGAACGGCCAGTAGTGTCCGTAGCGGCGGCATCCCGGATCCTCCTATGTCGGAGCCCCATCATGCAGGGCGGAGGGGCGTGTCCGCCCTCCCAGGTGCCGGGCGCGCCGGGCCCGGTGCGCGGCCAGAGGCACCCTGGGCGTCGACCACTTGTCGGGTGAGGGACAATGAAGGCTCTGTCAGGGCGGGTTGCATGAGGGGACGCATGTCGGAGGCGGAGCGGGCGGGGACATCCCGTCAGGACAAGAGCGCACGTCTCCTCGCCGGGCGGTACCGGCTGGGAGATGTGCTCGGCCGCGGCGGCATGGGCACGGTGTGGCGGGCCCAGGACGAGACCCTGGGGCGGACCGTCGCCGTCAAGGAGCTCCGTTTCCCGTCGAACATCGACGAGGACGAGAAGCGGCGGCTGATCACCCGGACCCTGCGCGAGGCCAAGGCGATCGCGCGGATCCGCAACAACAGCGCCGTGACGGTCTTCGACGTGGTCGAGGAGGACGACCGGCCCTGGATCGTGATGGAACTCGTCGAGGGCAAGTCGCTCGCCGAGGCCATCCGGGAGGACGGCCTGCTGGAACCGCGGCGCGCGGCGGAGGTCGGCCTCGCCATCCTGGACGTCCTGCGCTCCGCGCACCGCGAGGGCATCCTGCACCGTGACGTGAAGCCGTCGAACGTGCTGATCGCCGAGGACGGCCGGGTCGTGCTCACGGACTTCGGCATCGCCCAGGTCGAGGGCGACCCGTCCATCACCTCGACCGGCATGCTGGTCGGCGCCCCCTCCTACATCTCCCCGGAGCGGGCCCGCGGGCACAAGCCGGGGCCGGCCGCCGACCTGTGGTCGCTCGGCGGACTGCTGTACGCGGCGGTGGAGGGCACTCCGCCGTACGACAAGGGGTCCGCGATCGCGACGCTCACGGCGGTGATGACCGAGCCGCTCGACGAGCCGAAGAACGCGGGACCGCTCAGGGACGTCATCTACGGGCTGCTCAACAAGGACCCCGCCCAGCGGCTCGACGACAGCGGCGCCCGGGCCATGCTGAACGCGATCCTCGCCGCGCCCGCGCCCAAGGAGGCCGGGGAACCGGCGGACGCGACGAAGGTCGTGCCGCTGCCCGAGCAGCCGGACGAGCGGGCGGGCAGCGGGGGCAGGCGCGGCGAGGAGGCCGGGGAGAAGCTGCGGGGCGCGCTGCGTTCCGTGCGGAAGGCGGCGGTGGCGGCCGGTTCGGCCGGTGCCGCCGCGGCGACCCGCGCCAAGTCCGGCGGTGCCGGAGCCGCTTCGGCCGCGGGAACCAGGAGCACGGCGGCGGGTGCCTCCGGGACGAGGCCCGGCGTGGCGTCGCCCTCCGCCCCGGCCGCGAAGCCCGCCGCGCACCCGGCCCAGGCACCCGGCCCGGGTGCGCCGGGGACCGCACGGCAGAAGCCGGCCGCCGGTGGCCGCAGTTCGGGCTGGCCGGTGATGACGCCGCCGGACCTGCCGGCCAGGGCCGTGCCGCGGGCGCCGCTCACCGATGTGGTGCCGCGCCGGACGCTGGTCATCATCGCGGTGGTCGTGGTGCTCGCTGTGCTCGGCACCGTGCTGGCCCTCACGCTCGGCGACGACGAGGGCGGCAAGGGAGCCGAGGGCAGCAGCGGCGGGACCGTCGCCAGCGGGACCCCGAGCGCCGACACCAAGGGCGACGAAGGCGACGGCACCCGCACCGACGGCACGGCGACCGGGCCGACGGACACGGGAGCGGGCTCGGCGACCGCCACAGCCGGCGCCGGCGGAGCGGCCGGGGACGAGGACGCGGACGAGGCCGGGGAAGAGGACGAGGACGACGGCGGTACGCCGGCGGCGGAGACGTACAACGGGAACCAGGGGTACTCGATCGGGCTGCCCGAGGGATGGAAGTTCCAGTCGACGGGGGCCGCCGGGGACCGCTTCACCGGACCGGACGGGCAGAAGCTGCTCATCGGCTGGACGACCACGCCGAAGGACGACCCGGTCGCCGACTGGAAGAACCAGGAACGCGCCATGGTGCGTTCCCAGTACCAGCGGATCCGTATCGAGGCGGTGGACTACCGCGGCTGGGACACGGCCGACTGGGAGTTCACCTATGTGGAGAGCGGGACCAAGTACCGGTCCATCGACCGGGGGACCGTCGTCGGCGACCGGCTCGGGTACGGGCTGATGTACACGGCCAAGGCCGCCGACTGGGGCAGCGACCGGCGCAAGGACACCTGGCGGACGCTGACGGAAACGTTCCGGCCGAAGTCCTGAGCATGAGCGGCCCGCGGAATGGGGAGGCAGATGTGGCATCCCCTCGCTGCGGGTTGCCTCCGGCACGTATCGTGAATGCCCGCGGACCGTACGCAGCCGGAACGGCCCGCCGGGCGAACGGAACCGACCGACCGTAGTGCCGGGGGAGGCAACGTGGACGACTATGCGGGACGGGTTCTCGCCGACCGCTACCGCCTGCCGCTGCCGCCCTCCGACGAGTACGAACTGACCGAGACCCGCGCCTTCGACACCTACAGCGGGCAGGAAGTCCTGGTCAGGCAGGTCCCGTTGCCGGAGGTCGTCGAGGCCGAGGTGCTGGACGCGGAGGGGCTGCCCGACGGTTTCACCGCCCGTGACAGAGGTGCGCGGCGCGGCGGACCCGGGTCCGCGCGCGGAGGCACGCGGCGGCCCGCCGACCCGGTCGTGCGACGCGCCATCGAGGCCGCGCAGGCGGCGGCCGCCATCCCCGACCACCCGCGCCTGGACCAGGTCTTCGACGTGTTCGCGGAGGGCGGTTCGCTGTGGATCGTCAGTGAACTCGTCTCCGCGCGTCCGCTCGCCGCCCTGCTCGCCGAGAAGCCGCTGTCCCCGTACCGGGCGGCCGAGGTGGCCTCCGACGTCCTGACCGCACTGCGGGTGCTGCACTCCCACGGCTGGGTGCACCGCAACATCACCGCGCGCACGGTGCTCGTCTGCGACGACGGCCGGGTGATGCTCACCGGTCTCGCGGTCGGTGCGGCGGAGGAGGCACTGTGCGGGTACGACCCGGTGCCCGCCCCGGACGAGGAGCCGGGGCAGCCGGCGGGGGCCCCTGAAGCTCCGAGGCCGGTGGCGCCCGCGGGCACGTTGGACGCCGGGCGCGGCCCGTCCTGGCCGCCCGGGTTCACCCGCGAGCCCGAACCCGATCCCGATCCCGATGCCGCGCGCCGGGCCGCCATCGAGGCACGGGCCGGCCGGATGTCCGGCGGCGGGGCGGAAACGGCGGGCGGTCTCTCGCCCGTGGCGGCCCCCAAGGCCCTCGACAGCGCGGGCGACGTGCGGGCGGCCCGCGCGGGGGCGATCGCCGCGTACCGGGCGGGCGCCCGTGCCGCCGCCCGGGTGCAGGAGGCCCAGCAGAGCGGCCGTGCCGCCCTGCCCGGCGCCCGGCCCGCCCCCGAGGACTCCGCCCCGCAGCACGGCGGCGGCTCCGCGCAGCCGCCGTACGGCTCCCGGCCGGGAGCCGAGGACGCGGGCACGACGGCCGCCGCGATCCCGCCGGGACAGATAGCCGACCCCTACGGCGTGGGCACCACCGGCCGGTACGGGACCGCGCCCCGTACGGGCGGCGCAGGCGGCGGCGGACGCACCGCCCCGGGAACACCCGAAGCCGCCCCGGCTCCCGCGGCCCTCGAACCGGCGGCCGCCCCCGCCCCGCCCGCCCGCTGGGACGACCTGGTGGCCCACGCCCCCGCACGCCGCGGCCCGACCACCGCGCTGGCCGCCGAGCGGGCGCGGCAGGCGCGCATGGCCGTCGTCGGGCCCGTGACCGAGCGGTGGGCGCCGGAGCAGGCCGGACCCGTGCACGAGAACTGGCAGCTCGCCGCCCCGATCGGCCCCGCCACCGACCTCTGGGCGCTGGGCTCCCTGCTGTTCCGGGCCGTACAAGGGCACGCGCCCTACCCGGAGGAGTCGACGGCCGAGCTGGTGCAGATGGTGTGCGCCGAGCCGCCCGCGTTCGCCGAGGAGTGCGGGCCGCTGCGGCCGGTCGTGGAGTCGCTGCTGCGCCAGGACCCCACCGAGCGCATCGACTTCGAGGAGCTGCGCGGCTGGCTGCGTTCGCTGGTGCGCTCCGCGCCCGAACCCGAGGCGGGTGTGCACGTCATAGCGGCACCGCCCGCCGACGCGAGCAAGCTGCCCGTCATACGGCGCCGGGGCGAGCTGGTCCGCAGGCGCCGCGCCGGGCTCCCCGCGCATCACGGGCGGCACAAGCGGGACACCGGTTCCCCGCGCCGGCTCGGCCGCACCCTGCTCCTGCTGGTGCTGCTCGCCCTGGCGGCGGCGATCGCGTACGCCATGCTGTTTCTGCCGAAGTCCGGTGAGGACGGCCCGGGTTCGGCCGACCGCACCGGAGCCGCCGGTGAGGTGAGCCCCGCGCCGAGCCCACCGGACACCGGGCGGAACCCGTCGAAGCCCGAGGACAGCCCCGAGAGCAGCCCCGAGGAGTCGGCCGCCTCCCCCGAGACGCAGACCACCGGCCCCGAGGCCGCCGACGGCTTCACCCTGGCCGAGGACCCGGAGGGTTTCCGGGTCGCCGTCGCCGAGGGCTGGCAGCGCACCCCGAAGAACGGCAGCGGCCAGGTCGTGTACTCCAAGGGGGACTTCGAGCTCATCGTCGTACCGGGCCGGGACAGCGCGCAGAAGTACGGCGGCGACCCCATGGCCTACCAGCGGGACGACGAGCGCGAGCTGCAGCCCTACCGCGACTCCAGCTGGGCCACCTCCACCGGTCTGAAGACCATCGAGGTGGGCGGGCGGACCATGGCCGAGGGCCAGTTCACCTGGACCGGCGACGGCGGCGAGCTGTACGTCCGCAACCTCGCGGCGCTGATCGACGGCCGCTACCACGTGGTGCAGGTACGCGGACCGGAGGCCGAACGGGACGAGGTGACCCGGCTCTACGAGCAGGCGGCGGCGACCTACCGCTTCACCGGCTGACCCACCGACTCCACGTGGTCACAGGGGTTTTGGTTGCCTGACGCCCCATAAAGCGACAACTGTCACAGTGCGGTCTCCATGGCACCCCCTCGGTTCCCAGGACGCGCCGGGGTACTTACGCTGACCCTGTCAAGACCATTGCGGGGCAACGTGAATCAGATGCAGGGCTCGCTCGTCGCGGGCCGCTACCGGCTCGGTGAATCCATCGGGAGCGGTGGCATGGGCCGGGTGTGGCGCGCCCATGACGAGGTGCTGCACCGGGTCGTCGCCATCAAGGAACTGACCGCGGCGCTCTACGTCTCCGACAGCGAACAGGCCACGCTGCTGGCCCGCACCCGCGCGGAGGCACGGGCCGCCGCGCGGATCAACCACTCCGCCGTCGTCACGGTGCACGACGTGCTGGAGCACGACGGCCGGCCGTGGATCGTGATGGAGCTGGTCGAGGGCCATTCACTGGCCGACGCGGTGAAGGAACGGGAACGCGTCGACCCCCGCGAGGCCGCGCGCATCGGCCTGTGGGTGCTGCGCGCCCTGCGCGCCGCGCACGCCGCCGGCGTACTGCACCGCGACGTCAAGCCCGGCAACGTCCTCCTCGGCGACGACGGCCGGGTCCTGCTCACCGACTTCGGCATCGCGCAGATCGACGGCGACACGGCCATCACCCGCACCGGCGAGGTCGTCGGCTCGGTCGACTACCTCGCACCCGAGCGGGTCCGCGGCCACGATCCCGGCCCCTCCTCCGACCTGTGGGCGCTCGGCGCGACGCTGTACACGGCGGTGGAGGGCAGATCACCGTTCCGCCGCACGTCACCGCTGACCACCATGCAGGCGGTCGTCGAGGAGGAGGCCGACGAGCCGGAGCACGCCGGCCCGCTCGGGCCCGTCATCAGCGCACTCCTGCGCAAGGATCCGGCCACCCGGCCCGACGCGGACAGGACCGAGCAGCTGCTCGCCGAGGCCGCCGAGGGACGCCGGCCGCAGGCCGCCCAGGAGTACGTGCCGACCCGGGCGGTCGACGCCCCTGTCCCCCTGCCGTACGAGACCGGGCCCGAGGGGGTCCCGCAGTACCCGCACGGCGGCCCCGCGACCGCCCGGCAGCCGTATCCGCAGGGCGGCCCCGCGACCGCCCAGCCGTCGTACCCGCACGGCGGCCCCGCGACCGCCCAGCCGTCGTACCCGCACGGCGGCCCCACGGCCGCCCAGCAGCCGTACACGCCGTCCGCCGCGCCCCGCAGGCGGGTGCGCGGGCGGGTGATCGCCCTGGTCGTCGTCCTGGCGGCGGTCATCGGCGGGGGCACCGCGGTGATGCTCCAGCAGCAGGACCGGGGCAGCACCACGGCCGACCCCTCCCCGGGTCCGACGCCCAGCCCCACGAAGACGGGGAAGGCCGGGTCGCGGGGGAACCTCCCGGAGGGCTGGGTGCGCCGCAGCGACCCCTGGGGCTTCAGCATCGCCCTGCCCGGCGAGGACTGGGAGCGCGAGGTCTTCGACGAGGAGACCCGGCAGGTCGACTACACGCCCGACGGCGGCAAGCACTTCATCCGCATCGCCATGGACGACGCGTCCGACTTCGACGACCCGTACGAGCACCTGAGCGACCTGGACCGGCAGATAGGGCAGCGCCTGGTCGCCTACCAGCGGATCGGTCTGGACCGCCGCGTCTACCGGGACCGCGAGAGCGCCCGGCTGGAGTACACCTGGACCGCCCTGGCCAAGGACACCGCCTTCCCGGGGCCGCGCCGGGCGGTCGACCAGATGTACTTCTCACGGGACGGCGTCGAGTACGCGATCTACATGTCCGGGCCGGCCGAGGACTGGGCCACGACCAGCGGGCAGTTCGAGACGGTGCTGAAGGGGTGGCGCGAGCCCTGACCCCGGGGCGGGCGCCGAGGCGCGCCGCTTGGCCGAATCGCCGTACCGGAGGGCAGACATCCGGTGGGGCATGATGGGCCCATGGGGACCGACGGGGACGCCGAGAACGCGACCGCCAGGACCAACGGACGTGTCATAGCGGGCCGTTACCGTTTGGAGGCGAGGCTCGGACGCGGTGGCATGGGTGTGGTGTGGCGGGCCACCGACCAACTGCTCGGACGGGGTGTCGCCGTCAAGGAGCTCCCCCTCGACGAGACGCTCTCCGCGGCGGACGCCCGGCGGCAGCGGGACCGCACCCTGCGCGAGGCGCGTGCCCTGGCCCAGTTGAGCCACCCGCACATCATCGTCGTCCACGACGTCGTCGTGGACGACGAGCGCCCGTACATCGTCCTGGAGCTGATCGACGGGCCGTCCCTCGCCGACCGGATCGCCGAGCAGGGCCCGGTCGACGCAGCGGAGGCCGCGCGCATCGGTGTCGACCTGCTCGGGGCGTTACGGGCCGCGCACACGGCGGGCGTCCTGCACCGCGACCTCAAGCCCGCCAACGTCCTGCTGGAGAACGGCACCGACCGGGTCGTCCTCACCGACTTCGGCATCGCCCGGGTGTCGGGCGCCACCACGCTCACCGAGACCGGCTCCTTCGTCGGCTCGCCCGAGTACACCGCCCCCGAGCGGATGTCCGGCGCCAGGACGGGACCGGAGTCCGACCTGTGGTCGCTGGGCGCGCTGCTGTGCACGGCGCTCAGCGGCGAGTCGCCGTTCCGGCGGGACTCCCTCGGCGGGGTGCTGCACGCGGTCGTGGTCGACGAGATACGGCCGCCCATCGAGGCAGAACCGATTCTTCCCGTGGTGCGCGGCCTGCTGGAGCGCGACCCCGACCGCCGGCTGGACGCGGACCGGGCCGAACGGATGCTGCGGGCGTTCCGGGAGACGGGCCGTACGCCGGAGTCGGCACCCCCCGGACTGCTGCCCCCGCACCGGGACGCGCCGCGCCGGCGGCCCCCGGTGCGGCGGGAGGAGACGGGCGGGGGACCCGGGGCGCGTCCGGTCCGGCGGCAGCCCACGAGGGGCGTGCTCGTCGCGGCCCTGGCCGTCGCCGCCATGGCGGGAGCGGGGGTGTCAGCGGCGGCGCTGCTCCTGCAGGACCGGGACGGCGACGGGGGCGGTACACCGGCGAGCACGGCGCCGGAGACCCCCGCGAGCCCATCACCCACCGCGACCCCGACGCCCTCTCCCTCATCTCCGGCGGCCGATTCCCCGATCCGGCCGCACACCCCCGCAAACGGGAGATAAGTCCCCACGCGGGTCACGGGTCTGTGACCGGTCGGCATCCGCGGTGGATGCGTGAGGGCTCGGCGCGATAGTGATGAACCATGAGCAGTAACGGGGGAGCCCGCCACGGGGCCGACGAGCCAACCAGTTTCGGTCTGCAACCGCCGAACCCGAACCCGCCCGCGTCCGTGCCGCACCCCGGCAACCCGTACGCGGCACCGACCCAGGTGGTCCCACCGCGGCCGCAGCCGGAGAGCGACCCCGGCGCCGGACGGCTGATCGCCGGCCGTTACCGGCTGCTCGCCAGGCTCGGGCACGGCGGCATGGGCACGGTGTGGCGGGCCAAGGACGAGACCGTGGACCGCGAGGTCGCCGTCAAGGAGCCCCGCGTCCCGGACCACCTCCCCGAGGGGGAACGCTCCAACGCCTCCGAGCGGATGCGCCGCGAGGCCCGCGCCGCCGCCCGGCTCGACCACCCCGCGGTGGTCGACGTCCACGACGTCGCGGTGGTCGACGGCCGGCCGTGGATCGTGATGGAACTGGTCCAGGGCCGTTCGCTGGGCGCCGTGCTGCAGGAGGAGGGCACCCTCTCCGCGCGCGAGGCGGCCCGGGTCGGCCTGGAGGTGCTCGGCGCGCTGGAGGCCGCCCACGCGGCGGGCATCCTGCACCGGGACGTCAAACCGGACAACGTCCTGCTCGGCCGGTACGACCGGGTCGTCCTCACCGACTTCGGCATCGCGCAGATCGAGGGCGAGACCAACCTGACCGACACCGGCGGCTTCGTCGGTTCGCCCGAGTACATCGCCCCGGAACGGGTGCTGGGCCAGCGCCCCGGCCCCGCCTCCGACCTGTGGTCGCTCGGCGTGGTGCTGTACGCGGCGACGGAGGGCGTCTCGCCGTTCCGCCGCAGCAACACCCCCGCCACCCTCCAGTCCGTCCTCAACGCCACGCCGGCGCCGCCCGCCTCCGCGCAGGGCCCGCTGGCCGAGATCATCACCGCGCTGCTGCAGAAGGACCCGGCGCGCCGCCCCGACGCCGCCCGGGTCCGTGCCGCGCTGGAGGCCGCCGCGAACCCGCCCGCGCCGCAGCCCACCCAGGTGGTCCGGTTCACCGAGGGCGGCAAGGGCGTCCGCATCGGCCGCAGGACGCTGACGGCGCTGGGCGCGGCGGTCGTCGCGGCGGCGGTGGCCGCCTGCCTGCTGATCGCCGACCCGTTCGCGGGACCGCTGCCGGACGGCTGGAAGCGGCACGACCTCGGGGACCGGGTGGGCGCCTCCGTCGCGGTGCCGGAGGGCTTCGTGAAGGACGAGCAGCCCGACGACTCGGACGGGACGGTCGCCTCCTTCACCGACCCCAGCGGGCTGGTGCGGGTCGAGATCGACCGCGACATCAAGGCCGAGGACAAGGACGGCGAGATCGGGGCCTCGGCCTCGGAAGAGGCGTTCGCGCACTGGGAGGAGCTGAAGGACGGCGAGTACGGCTGGGGCATCGCCGACACCCCGGCCCCGAAGGGCAAGCCGCGCGAGACCACGTACAAGGACCACGAGGCGGCCACGAACACCATCGTCTACACGACGACCACCACTCCGGCGCTGGTGCACGAGGTGCGGGTCATGTACTACCGGAGCAAGGGCGGCGACATGTACCGGCTGTGGATCGTGTACCCGGGCAAGGGCCACTTCACCGAGGACGGCCGGGAGATCGCCCGTACCGTCATCGACTCCTGGGACGTCCACAAGCTCTGAACCGCGGCAGGTCCGTCAACGCCCTGATCAGGGGCTTCGCCGCCAGCGTTCACTGGCGGCATGTGAGCGGTCGGTGAATCCGTTACCGACGGGTACACAAAGTGTTCCCCCGGGCATACCCTGCGGCTCATGACGGACGCGCAGACCCGGGAAACGACCGGCACCAACCCCCTCGCCCCCGCGCCGGCGGGTGCCCGCACCGCCGCCGACGTGGTCACGCCGGAACTGGTCGCCCAGCTCACCAAGGGCGTGGCCGGCTCCGGCCGGACCGCCAGCCACACGCCGTTCACCGGCGAGAAGCTGGCCGACCTGCCCGAGTCGACGCCCGAGGACGTGGCGAAGGCCTTCGAAGCGGCCCGCGCCGCCCAGGCCGTCTGGGCGCGGATCCCGGTACGGGAGCGCGCCGCCGTCCTGCTCCGCTTCCACGACCTGGTGCTGGCCCGCCAGGCCGAGGTGCTCGACCTGATCCAGCTGGAGACCGGCAAGGCCCGGCTGCACGCCCACGAGGAGGTGCAGGCCGTCGCCGTCGCCGCCCGCCACTACGGCCGCCGCGCCGCCGCCTACCTGCGGCCCAAGCGGCACGCGGGCGCCGTACCGGCCCTCACCAAGGTCACCGAACTGCGCCACCCGCGCGGTGTCGTCGGCCAGATCGCCCCCTGGAACTACCCCCTCGAACTCTCCGTCGGCGACGCCCTCCCGGCGTTCGCCGCGGGCAACGCGGTCGTCATGAAGCCCGACACGGAGACCTGCCTCACCGCCCTGTGGGCCCGTGACCTGCTGATCGAGGCCGGACTGCCCGCCGACGTCTTCCAGGTCGTCCTCGGCGAGGGCCCGGTCGTCGGCCCCGAGGTCGTCCGGCACGCCGACTACGTCTCCTTCACCGGCTCCACCCGCACCGGCCGCGAGGTCGCCCAGGGCGCCGCCGCCCGCCTGGTCGGCGTCTCCCTCGAACTGGGCGGCAAGAACGCCATGCTGGTCCTGGAGGACGCCGACCTCGACAAGGCCGCCGCGGGCGCCGTCCGCGCCTGCTTCTCCTCCGCCGGCCAGCTGTGCATCTCCGTCGAGCGGCTCTACGTCCACGCGTCGGTCGCCGACGCCTTCCTGGAGCGCTTCACCGCCCGCACCAAGGCGCTCCGCCTCGGCACCTCCCTCGCCTACGGCGCCGACATGGGCTCGCTGGTCGGACAGCGCCAGCTCGACGCCGTCACCCGGCACGTCGACGACGCCGTCGCCAAGGGCGCCAAGGTGCTCGCGGGCGGCACGGCCCGCCCGGACATCGGCCCCTACTTCTACGAGCCGACCGTCCTCGACGGCGTCGAGGCCCCCATGAGCGTCTGCTCCGAGGAGACCTTCGGCCCGGTCGTCTCGGTCTACCGCTTCACCTCCGACGACGAGGTGGTCGAACGCGCCAACTCCACCCCGTACGGCCTGAACTCCTCCGTCTGGACCAGGAACGCCCGGCGCGGCCGCGCGGTCGCCGCGCGCCTGCGCACCGGCACGGTCAACATCAACGAGGGGTACGCCTCCGCGTACGGCAGCGTCCAGTCGCCGATGGGCGGCATGAAGGACTCCGGCCTCGGCCGCCGCCACGGCTCCGAGGGCATCCTCAAGTACACCGAGGCCCAGACGATCGCCCACCAGCGCCTCCTCCCGATGGCCCCCTCGCTGGGCATGGACGACGAGAAGTACGCGGCCTTCATGAGCCGCAGCCTGCGCCTCATGAAGACACTCCGGTTCAGGTGAGATGCCCAAAGGGGGCGCGGGGAACTGCGCGACCAGCCACACACGACCCGCACGCGAACTCAAAGGGGAGCCCTCCGTGCCTCAAGACGCTTACGACTACGACGTCCTCGTCGTGGGTTCCGGCTTCGGCGGCTCCGTGACCGCCCTCCGCCTGACGGAGAAGGGCTACACCGTCGGCGTCCTGGAAGCCGGCCGCCGCTTCACCCGCGACACCCTGCCGAGGAACTCCTGGGACCTGAGGAACTACCTCTGGGCGCCGAGGCTCGGCATGTACGGCATCCAGCGCATCCATCTGCTGGGCAACGTCATGGTGTTGGCCGGCGCGGGCGTCGGCGGCGGCTCGCTCAACTACGCCAACACCCTCTACGTACCGCCGGAGCCGTTCTTCGAGGACCCGCAGTGGGGGCACATCACCGACTGGCGGGAGGAACTGGCCCCGTACTACGACCAGGCGAAGCGCATGCTCGGCGTACGGCTCAACCCGACGATGACCCCGTCGGACGTGCACCTGAAGGCGGCGGCCGAGCGGATGGGCGTGGGCGACACCTTCCACATGGCCCCGGTCGGCGTCTTCTTCGGCGACGGCGAGGACGCCGACGGGAAGGCGCGGGCGAAGCCGGGGCAGGAGGTGCCCGACCCGTACTTCGGCGGGGCGGGGCCGTCGCGGCGGGCCTGTGCCGAGTGCGGCGAGTGCATGACCGGCTGCCGGCACGGCGCGAAGAACACCCTCAACGAGAACTACCTCCACCTCGCCGAGAAGGCGGGCGCGGTCGTGCACCCCATGACGACGGCCGTGTCGGTCACGGAGGACTCGCGGGGCGGGTTCGCCGTCGCCACGCTGCCGACCGACGACCGCCGCAAGGGCGAGGGCCGCACCTTCCGCGCCCGCCGGGTCGTCCTGGCCGCCGGCACCTACGGCACCCAGACCCTGCTGCACCGCATGAAGGCGGGCGGCCAGCTGCCGTACCTCTCGGACCGGCTGGGCGAGCTGACCCGTACCAACTCCGAGGCCCTCGTCGGCGCGCAGACCGACGACCGCCGCTACCGCAGGGCCACCGGCGCGCCGAAGGCCGACTTCACCCGCGGCGTGGCCATCACGTCGTCGGTCCACCCCGACGCGAACACCCACATCGAGCCGGTCCGCTACGGCCGCGGCTCCAACTCGATGGGCGGGCTGTCCATCCTCCAGGTCCCGTACGCCGGCGGCGGCTCGGGCGCCGCCCGGGTGCTCGGCTGGCTGGGCAACGTGGCGAAGCACCCCTGGCTGCTGCTGCGTTCGCTGTCCAACCGGCGCTGGTCGGAGCGGACCATCATCGGGCTGGTGATGCAGTCGCTGGACAACTCCCTGACGACGTACCTCAAGCCGTCCGGGGCCGGCCGCGGGCTGCTCACCGCCCGGCAGGGCCACGGCGCCCCCAACCCCAAGCAGATCAAGGCGGCCACGGACGGCGCGTCGGCGCTGGCGGCCGAGATCAACGGCTTCGCGGGCTCCAACGTCGGCGAGCTGACGGGGATGCCGCTGACCGCCCACTTCCTGGGCGGCTGCCCGATCGGCGCCTCCCGCGAGACCGGTGTGATCGACCCGTACCACCGCCTCTACGGCCACCCCGGCATCTCGGTCGTGGACGGGGCGGCGGTCTCGGCGAACCTGGGGGTCAACCCCTCCCTGACCATCACGGCGCAGGCCGAGCGGGCGATGTCGTACTGGCCCAACAAGGGCGAGGCCGATCCGCGCCCCGCGCAGGGGGAGCCTTACCGGCGTCTGGAGCCGGTCGAGCCGAAGTCCCCGGCGGTCCCGGCGGAGGCGTTCGGCGCGCTGCGGCTGCCGTTCCTGGGGATGCCGGCGGTGCCGCCGAAGCGGAACTGAGGCCACCGGGGAAACGGCCGAGGAAAGGGGAGAACGGCCAAGGAAAAAGGACCTGTGCCCCCCTCCGAGCTCAGGTCCTTCTCCCTTGTCCGTGTGGTCCGTGAGGATCTCAGTGAGTGTGATCAACAGGGCGTACGGATGGTTGTCCTGCTCCGCGGGGGATTTTTGTGTGATCTGGATCACAGGTGATGAGTGATCATCGCTGGCGTACGCTCGGCCGCCTACGACCGCCATCGAGAGAGAGTCCGCGACCCCGTGGCCGAGCAGCCGTCCGAAGAGAACAGACCGGAGTCCTCGTCCCTCCCCGACGACGTCTGGGCGAAGTTCGTCCAGGACAGTGAGCGCGACATCCGTGCCTCCGCCCCCAAGGAACCGTCGGCGCGGGCGCGCATGGTGACCGAGCGGCTGCGGGCCATGGACGAGGCGCAGGCGCGAGCGGCCGCGGGCGGCAAGCGCCGCACGGGCAGGAAACGGAAGACGGCGCCGCCCGCCCCGCCCGAGGGGTGGCGTACGGGCCCGCCCCTGCAGGTCCTGGAGCGTCGCTCGTCGCGCCGGCGCCGGGTCTGGAGCGCGGTCGGGATCGTGGTGGCCGCGGCGCTGGCCGTGGTCGCCGTCAATCCGTCCGCCGCGCTGTCCTGGCTGCCCGGCGGCCTCGGTGAGGACGAGGCGGGGGCGGCCGACGCCACTCCGCTCGCCCCCGAGACCGGCCGCCCCGGCACCGCGCCTCCCGACGCCCCCGACGGCCTCCCCACCCGGGAGAAGCCGTTCGCCGGGTCCCCGGCCGCCCGGTGGGAGGCGGGAGCGGACGCCATCCGGCTGCCCGAGGCGAAGGCCGTGGGCGGGGTGCCCGCCGACCGGATCAGGGCCGCGCTGAAGGGGACGAAGGAGTTCCTGGTCGCCGCCAACCTCGACCCCGCCGTGCTGAGGGGCGAGCGGCCGACGAAGGCACTGGAGCTGGTGGACCCGGCGGAGAAGGAGTACCTCGCCGATCTGCGCGACGCCCTGCGCGAACCCACGGAGAAGAACGACCCGGTGTGGACGTTCACCCGGTTCGACCCCGCGGAGGTCGAACTCGTGGGCGAGGTGCGGGTGCGGGGCCGTATGACGGTCGAGGCCGTGAAGGGAACCACCGGGCGGGCCCTGGTCAAGGCCGACTACACCTTCGTGTACCCGATGGCCCGCGTCGGCGGCGGTGACGAGGTGAGCAGGGCCATCGTCCGCCGGACGATCGAGGTGGACGCCGTGGACCCCGCCAGGTTCCAGGCTGCCGAGGGGCGCATCTGGATCACCGACGTCAACGGCGAGATATCCAACGACGACTGCCGGGACGGCGACGGGGTCATCCGGCCGCAGTTCCTCGACGACCGGCGGGGACGCCCCGAACCGACCGGACCGGCCCGCGACCCGTACGACCGCAGCAAGGACCTGAAGCCGGCCGGCGGCGAGGCGGGCTGCGGGGTCGTGACCCGCACCTGAGGCGTACGGAGGGTTTCCACCGGCCGGCCCCGGGCGTCCCCGGGACCGGCCGTTCTCTGGGGTGACCGGGCCGCTGTCCCCTGCCGTCCGGTCACGTCCCCGGAGCGAGGTCCCACGACGCGCGGCACGATCCGCACGTCTCATCGCCCCGGCGAGTCACGCGTGGTACTGCTCGGGTCCGCCCCTGGCCGACGCGGACACCGGTACCAACGAAGCGGTGCCGGTACCGGTCACGCGCCGTACGGGTGAGAAGCGCGCGGACGTCCGTACCACGCACGCGAAGGTCAGATCCTGCCGCGGCACAGCTCCAGCAGGGTCATCGCGAGCGCGGTGCCCGGCTTGCCCAGGGCGTCCCGGTAGTGGGCGAGGACCTCCATCTCGCGGGAGAGGTTCACCCGCCGCCCGCCGGAGGCGATCCGCTCCTTCTGGATGACGGCCGACACGGCCATCCGTTCCTGCACCAGACCGATGATCCGGTCGTCGAGCGCGTCGATCCGCTCGCGGGCGCCGGTGATCAGCTCGGCGGCCTCGGTGGTGCGGGCGCCGGTCTTCTCGGTCGACTCCGTCGTGGTGGTGGTCATGCCGGGGCTCCTCGTGGGTGGGTGCGGGGCCCCGGAGCGACAGGGTCCGGAGGGAAACGCCAGGCGCCCCGGACCTTGTCGGCCCGGGGCGCCTGGGAAGTCGCTTGTCAGTTGCTCAAGCAGCACGACCATGGCAGCCGGCGGGCCGGTCGCCATAGGTAAAGAGGAAGGTCGGGTGCGTGAGCATGGGGCAAGTATGCCCGGCCGGCCGCAGCCGTCCAACACGGGCCGCATGGTGAGACGGGGCCCGGTTCCGGCGGCGGGACCGGGCCCGCCGCCGTCTCGGTAGAATTGGGAGGCACAAGACCCCCGCCCCACCGCCGGAAGGCACCTCGTGTCATCAGCGTCTCCCGCTGCCAACGCGCCCGACACCGTCCTGGTCGTCGACTTCGGCGCGCAGTACGCCCAGCTCATCGCCCGTCGCGTCCGCGAGGCGCGGGTCTACAGCGAGATCGTGCCGAGCACCATGCCGGTCGAGGAGATCCTCGCCAAGAACCCCGCGGCGATCATCCTGTCCGGCGGCCCCTCGTCCGTGTACGAGGAGGGCGCCCCGAGTCTCGACCGCGAGATCTTCGAGGCCGGCGTTCCCGTCTTCGGCATGTGCTACGGCTTCCAGCTCATGGCCCAGAGCCTGGGCGGCCAGGTGGACAACACCGGCGCCCGCGAGTACGGCCGCACCGACCTGCACGTCGCCAAGAACTCCTCCACCCTCTTCGAGGGCACCCCGGACGAGCAGGACGTCTGGATGTCGCACGGCGACGCCTGCTCCGCCGCCCCCGAGGGCTTCACCGTCACCGCCTCGACGGACATCGTCCCGGTCGCCGCGTTCGAGAACGACGACAAGAAGCTCTACGGCGTCCAGTACCACCCCGAGGTGATGCACTCCACGCACGGGCAGCAGGTGCTGGAGCACTTCCTGTACCGGGGCGCGGGCCTCACCCCGGACTGGACCACCGGCAACGTCATCGACGAGCAGGTCGACGCCATCCGCGAGCTGGTCGGCGACAAGCGCGCCATCTGCGGCCTGTCCGGCGGCGTGGACTCCGCGGTCGCCGCGGCGCTCGTCCAGAAGGCCATCGGCTCCCAGCTGACCTGCGTGTACGTCGACCACGGCCTGATGCGCAAGGGCGAGACCGAGCAGGTCGAGAAGGACTTCGTCGCCGCGACCGGCGTCCAGCTCAAGGTCGTGGACGCGCAGGAGCGGTTCCTCACGGCTCTGAAGGGCGTCTCCGACCCCGAGGAGAAGCGGAAGATCATCGGCCGGGAGTTCATCCGGGTCTTCGAGCAGGCCCAGGCCGAGATCATCGCGGACGAGGGCCCGGCGGTGGAGTTCCTGGTCCAGGGCACCCTCTACCCGGACGTCGTCGAGTCCGGCGGCGGCACCGGCACCGCCAACATCAAGTCCCACCACAACGTGGGCGGCCTGCCCGAGGACCTCGAGTTCAAGCTGATCGAGCCGCTGCGCAAGCTGTTCAAGGACGAGGTCCGGATGGTCGGCCAGGAGCTCGGCCTGCCCGAGGAGATCGTCCAGCGCCAGCCGTTCCCCGGCCCGGGGCTCGGCATCCGCATCGTCGGCGAGGTCACCAAGGAGCGGCTCGACCTGCTCCGCGAGGCCGACGCCATCGCCCGCGAGGAGCTGACCGCGGCCGGACTCGACCGGGACATCTGGCAGTGCCCGGTCGTCCTGCTCGCGGACGTGCGCTCGGTGGGCGTCCAGGGCGACGGCCGCACCTACGGTCACCCGATCGTGCTGCGCCCCGTCTCCAGCGAGGACGCCATGACCGCCGACTGGTCCCGGCTGCCGTACGACGTCCTCGCGAAGATCTCGACCCGGATCACCAACGAGGTGCGGGACGTCAACCGCGTCGTCCTCGACGTGACCTCCAAGCCGCCGGGCACCATCGAGTGGGAGTGACCTTTCCGGGTCCTCAGGTCCGTTTGAGGGTGCGCACCGGCTCTCCGGGCTTCCAGACCTGGACGACGAGGTACTTCTCGTCCTCCACGTAGGTCCTCACGACCTCCGTCAGCTCGGTGCGGAAGAGGTGGAACGGCTCCGGCGGTTCCACCTCTTCGGCGTACCGGCGCCGGGTCTCCGTGTCGTCGTCGGCGATCTCGACCGCCCGTCCGCCGATACGGACGTCGCCGCCGCCCATGCCCGTGCCGTCGCCCGGGTTCGCCTGGAGCGCGAAGCGCGGATCGCGGCGCAGATCGAGCGCCTTGAGCGAGTCCGGCATCATGCCGAACCACAGCTCCCCGTTCAGGAAGCGGACCTCCAGACCGGTGGTACGCGGTGAGCCGTCCTTGCGCAGGGTCGCGAGGACGTGGTGGGTGTAGGCGGCGAAGCGCTCCTCCACGGTCTTCGCGAACTCGGGTTCGGCGGCGTCGAAGGCCGCCCAGTTCGTGTGCATGGGCCGAGTGTGACGGAGATACCGGACATCTTGTGTCGGGTATCCGGGGCTGCCGGGTGCCTGGTGTCACCGGGTGTCCGGTGCCACGGAACGGATGGGCTGGACGGAGCTGCCGAGCCGGGCGGGGCTGTCGAATGGGACGGCATGTCAACCCGGCGTCCTGAAGTTCACTCGTCCTGACCGGTCCCGCCGGATGGGAAGGGGGCGGGGTAGGGCACAATTCGCTTTCGTCGCAGGGGACTTGTGTCGTGGTTGTGTGACGGCTTCGACGGCTTCGATGGTGGGGAAGGCGGGCTTCGGGCGTGGCGGTGCAGGAGGCGAGGCGGGGCGGTCCCGACATGGGCGCTCATGAGGGGGGCTGCACCTGCGGGGACTGTCCGCACGGCGTGCGTGAGGGGCATCGGCGGGCGGTCGCCGCGTTCCTGCTGAAGCGGGACGAGTTCGCGGCCGGACACGGGGTGCCGGCCGCGGTGGCCCACTCCGCCTCCGCCTCCCGGCAGTGGGTGTCGGAGGAACTGACGCAGGCCGCGGAGATCGTCGCCGAACGGGGGCGGGCCGAGGGCGCGGCGTGGCTGGTGCGGCTGTGGCGGCGGACCGCGGGTGTGGTGTGGGCGGGCGTCGTGCTGCTGCTCCTGGGGCAGGCGCTCACGGCGATCGGCGCGGGGTGGACCACCGCGCGCACCGCCGGGCTGCTGGCCGCGCTGGTGATGGCCGGGGCGCTGACCGCCGCGTCGTGGTTCCACCGGGCACGCGGGGGTGCGCTGGCACCGGTGATCGGGGAGGACAACCGGCTCTCCACGTCCCGTGCGGTGGCCGCGTGCTGGGTGCTGTTCCTGGCGTTCACGGTGCTCGTTCTGGCGGGGCGGCTCGCGGCCGCCTCCGGGAACAGGGAGCGGGACGCGCTGATCGACGGGCTGGAACTCGCCCGCGGTGCCGGTGTGGTGACCGTGCTGGCCGTGGTGTGCGGGATCGCCGTGCTGGTGCGGCGGGTGGTCGGACTGCGGGTGCTGGGACAGCGGCTGCAGAAGGTGCGCGCCTACCGGCCCAGGGCGGCGGACCTGCTGACCGACGACTCGGGGCGGGGGAGCTTCGCCGACATCCAGTACGTCGTGATCAGCGGCGTCGCCCTGGTGTTCGCGGCGGTGCGGCTGGCCCGGCGGCCGGACCAGCTGCCGGACCTGCCGTGGGGGCTCGCGGTAGTGGTGCTGGTGTCGGCGGCGACGTATCTCGCGGGGAAGTACGCGGAGGGCGGCCGTCCGGTGATCCTTTCGGTGGTGCGGGCCCGCGAGGTCGGTGATCTGGACGCGCCGATCCGGACCGGGGACGACATCGAGATCCGGGGGGCCGGGTTCGTGCCGGTGGGCGCCCAGGGGGCGGACCGGCTGTCCCGGATGGTGGTCCGGGTCGGACCGGTGAACGTTCATGTACCGCTGGTCCCGGTGACGGGCGGCTTCGACAACCCCACGGACACCCTGCTGACCGTCCCGGTCCCGGTAGAGGTCGAGCCGGGACGGGTGGAGGTCCAGGTCATCACGGCAGCGGGCGTGGAAACCAACCGCTACGCGATCGACGTGACGGACTAGGCGAACACGCGTTCCCGCGTTCCCCGTTCCGCGGGCAGTCGTGCCTCCCCCAGTGCCTTAAGGGCCTGGGAGGTACCCCCAGGGCGATGGGGTCCCCCCGCTCGAGCGGAGTCGAGAGTGGGGGAGGGTGGGCTGGGGGTACCCCCTCTGGGGGAGGCACCTCGCAAGCGCCGGGCTGCGCGAACGCCCCCGGCCCGCACCAGCGCGCGGCACCCCCAAGCACCGCACTCCGAAGGAAAACCCCGCCCCCAGGGTTGAGCCGCCCTCATGTGTCGTACGTATGGTCTGTCAAAAAGTGCCGGCACGGCAGTGAGAGGCGGCGGACAGTGATGACTCACGTTATGCGTACGGACACGCACTCCCCACACTCCGGCGGCGACGGGGACTGGCGGGACACCGCCACCCGCTACGCCCTCGTCCCCCTGCGCCTCTTCCTCGGAATCACCTTCCTCTACGCCGGCCTCGACAAACTCACGGACAGCGCGTTCATGAAGGACTCCGGCGCCGGCTCGATCGGCGACATGATGCGCGGCGTCCGCGACTCCTCCGCCGTCCCCGCCCTGGTCGACATGGCGCTGGAGAGCCCGGTCGCCTTCGGTTACGCCATCGCCCTCGGAGAGCTGGCCGTCGGCATCGGCGCCCTGCTCGGCCTGCTCACCCGCGTCGCCGCCCTCGGCGGAGCGTTGATCTCCCTCAGCCTGTGGCTGACCGTGAGCTGGGCCGCCGATCCGTACTACTACGGCAATGACCTCCCGTATCTGATGGCCTGGACCCCGCTGGTGCTGGCGGGCGCTCCGCTGCTGTCCGTGGACGCCGCTTTTCGCGCACGACGACGGCAGCGGACGGGCGAGTACAGGTGACGCAGGAGCGCTCAGGGCGCCGCCCGGCCCCGCCGACGGCGGACCAGGCCGGTCACCGTGCCCACCGCGCCGGCCAGGCAGAGCCCGCCGGTGACCACGGGGATCACCGCGAACCACGGGGTGTCCCAGAGGCCGCCCGCGTCCCCCGCGTAGATCACCGCGGCGAGGATGAGGAAGAGACCGGCGATCAGCCTGCCCGGCCGGAACTCATGATGCGGCACGGCTCACCTCCGCCTGCCCCGCGCCGACCTGGAGCTCGAGGTCGAGCGTGCCCGCCTCCCCGGCGCCGGCCGGCGGCTTCAGGGTGACCTCCTTGTGTTTGCCCGGTGCCACGTCCACGTCCTTCTGCTTGTCGCCCGGCAACTGAATGTCGCCCACCCCCACGTCGATGCTCAGCCGCACCGTCACGTCCCTGGGCACGATCACGTGGATGCGGCCCAGCCCGACGTCCGCCCGCGTCGAGACGGTGCGGTCGTCGGGGATACGTATCGCGGACAGGTCCAGTTCGCCCTCGCCGGCGCCCAGGTCGTAGGTCGGGCGCAGTTGCGCGACCGAGGTGGGCTCCCAGGTCGTCTGCTTCCAGTCGGTGCCGATGTCCTTGGGCAGGGCGGCCGAGCCGGCGAGCAGGCCCGCCGTGAGGACGGCCAGGACGATCGACCCGGCCCCGGTGCGGCCGATGAACGCGCTGACCGCGATGCCGAGGCCGATGACGGCGAGTGCGCAGGCGAGGCCGGTCTGCAGACTGGTGCCCAGGGGATGCGACTCCCAGGTCAGCCCGCTGCCGAGGCCGCACGCGACCAGGGCGAGCAGGAATGTCCGGCCGCCGATTCCGCCCCGGGGACCGCGTGGGTGCGACGGCCGGTGGGGCGGTGCGTACGCCTTCTCGCGGGCGCCGGCGGGAGTGCCGAGGCCGATGGTGACGGCGGCGTCGATGTCCCGGTCGCGGGCGTCCGGGGGGCCCCACAGATAGCCCGTGCCTCCGACGTGGGTGCCGTCCTTGACGATGGGGTCACGCCACCACGACGGGAAGGCGGAGGGGGCCGGCGGGGCCTGGGGCTCCGGCGGGGCGTCGGCCGCGGCCTGGGCGGCGATGTGGTCGGGGCTGGGCGCGCCGCGCCGCCGTGACCAGTACCCGGCGCCGGCGAGCAGCAGGGACAGTATGACGGCGAAGCTCAGCACCCCGTCGTTGCTCAGCATGGTGAGGAAGACGCCGCAGCCGACCAGCGCGAACAGCACGGCCGTCAGGGTGTGGCCGCTGACCCGGCCGGTCAGCAGCCGGCGGATCTCGTTCTCCTCCTCGTCCTCGTACGGGACGAAGAGCCAGGCGAAGCCGTAGAAGATGAGGCCGATGCCGCCGGTGGCGGACAGGACCGCAAGCGTGATCCGGAAGATCACCGGGTCCATGTCGCACTGCCGGCCGAGCCCCGCGCACACCCCGCCGAGCAGCTGGTGCCGGCGGTCGCGCCGGAAGGGCCCGCTCTCGTCGGCCGGCTCCGGTGGCGCCGCGGTCGCTCCTCCCGGGCCCGAGACGGGTCCCGGACCCGTCGTGGCGTGCTGGTGATCGGTCATGGGTCCATGGTGACGGGCGAGCCGCCGCGGCGGCAGTCGGTACGACCCTGGCCGGACCCTGATATCGGTCCCCGAGGGGGACCGGGGGAGCGTTCGACGGGCCCGGCCCGCGGAGATCAGGGGAGTCTCCGGGGCCGACCCTGATGCTCCGCCACTCCGGGCGTGTGACCATCAATGGCATGTCGGAAGCCGCAGCAGCGCCCGTAGTCGAGCCGCGGCCGCCGCGCAAGCTCTACCGCAGCAGTGACGGACGCTGGCTCGGTGGTGTGGCGCGGGGGCTCGCCGGACACCTCGGGCTGCCCGTGATCTGGGTACGTCTCGTCTTCGTCGGCCTGTTCATGGCTGACGGGCTCGGCGCGCTGCTGTACGCCGCGTTCTGGTTCTTCGTACCGCTGGGCGTCGGCGGTGTGGACGCGCAGAAGCCGCCCTCGCTGGTGACGACGGAGACCTCGCCGGACGGCCGGCGCAGACTCGTCACCCGGAAACCGGACAAGGGGCAGATCGTCGCCCTGCTCCTCATGGTCGTGGTGGCCATGATCTTCGTGGGCAATGTGGACCTGACCAACGGGACCAGGGCCTACCTCTGGCCGACCGTGCTGGTCGGCGCGGGCGTCGCCCTGGTCTGGCGGCAGGCGGACAACGCCCGTCGGGCCCGCTGGATGGAGGTCGGCCGCCGCCGGCGCACGGTCACGCTGCTGCGGGCCGGGGCCGGAGTGCTCCTGGTGACGGCGGGCGCCTCGGGCATCTTCGTCCTGCGGGGCTCCGGCAGCCACCTCGGCTCGGTGCTCCAGGCGGCCCTCGCGGTCCTCGTCGGCGTCACCCTCCTCGCCGGCCCCTACCTCGTACGCATGACCCAGGACCTCTCCGAGGAGCGCCTGATGCGCATCCGCGCGCAGGAACGCGCGGAGGTCGCCGCCCACGTCCACGACTCGGTGCTGCACACCCTCACCCTGATCCAGCGCAACGCGGACAACGCGGGCGAGGTGCGCCGTCTGGCCCGGGCCCAGGAGCGCGACCTGCGCGCCTGGCTCTACAAGCCGGAGGGCACCGGCAAGGACGAGGACGACGAACCCGCCACCCTCGCCGAGGCGGTGAAGCGCAACGCCGCCGAGGTGGAGGACAAGCACGGCGTCCCCCTCGAGGTGGTGGTCGTCGGCGACTGCCCGCTCGACGAGAGAATCGGCGCACAAATGCAGGCCGCGCGCGAAGCGATGGTCAACGCCGCCAAGTACGGTGGCGAGGGAGGCGCGGTGCAGGTCTACGCCGAAGTCGAGGGGAAGAAGGTCTTCGTGTCCGTCAGGGACCGCGGCCCCGGCTTCGACCTGGACTCGATACCCGCCGACCGCATGGGCGTCAGAGAATCGATCATCGGCCGCATGGAGCGCAACGGAGGCACGGCGCGACTGCGCGCGGTGCCGGACGGCGGCACGGAGGTCGAGTTGGAGATGGAGAGGGCGGGGAAGACGTCATGAGCGAGCCGACCGAGGCGAACGGAACGACGGGACCGGCACAGGGCGCCGCGTCCGCGGAGTCGGCCGGCGGCAGCGCCGGGCGTCATGTGCGGGTGGTCCTCGTCGACGACCACCGCATGTTCCGCACGGGCGTCCAGGCGGAGATAGGGCAGACCGCGCAGACGGGTGTCGAGGTGGTCGGCGAGGCCGCCGACGTCGACCAGGCGGTCACGGTCATCACCGCGACCCGGCCCGAGGTGGTCCTGCTCGACGTGCACCTGCCCGGTGGCGGCGGCGTCGAGGTGCTGCGCCGCTGCGCCCCGTTGATGAGTGATGCCGAGCAGCCGGTCCGCTTCCTCGCCCTGTCCGTGTCGGACGCGGCGGAGGACGTGATCGGGGTGATCCGCGGCGGTGCGCGCGGCTACGTGACCAAGACGATCACCGGGACCGACCTGGTCGACTCGATCTTCCGGGTCCAGGAGGGGGACGCCGTCTTCTCCCCCCGCCTGGCCGGCTTCGTCCTGGACGCCTTCGCCTCGACCGACGCCCCGCCGGTCGACGAGGACCTCGACCGCCTCACCCAGCGCGAGCGGGAGGTCCTGCGGCTGATCGCCCGCGGGTACGCCTACAAGGAGATCGCCAAGCAGCTCTTCATCTCGGTGAAGACGGTCGAGTCCCACGTCTCGGCGGTCCTGCGCAAACTCCAGCTCTCCAACCGCCACGAACTGACCCGCTGGGCGACGGCACGGCGGCTGGTCTGACCGTCCGGTAGGCACGCCTACGATCACATCGATACGCTGTGGCCGATGGGAGGAGGGCCGCATGCTGCTGCGTTTCCGTACGGCGAACGTACGGTCACTGCGTGATGAGCAGGAGCTGTCCTTCGTCGTTCCGCCCGGTGAGGAGTCCGACGCGGCGCGTACCGTCCGGCTGTCCGACGGCAAGCAGTTGGCGGTCTACCCGGTCGTCGGGGTCTTCGGCGCCAACGCCTCGGGGAAGTCCAACGTCATCACGGCGTTGAAGAAGATGCGCGGCACGGTCCTGGACTCCTACGGGTTGTCAATCCCCTCGCAGCGTGGAGACGATCTATGCGGCCAGTCCCTCGGCGAGGGTGGCTCGGTACTCGCGTTCGTAGTCGATCGGGCTCTTGAAGCCG
>NZ_JOIZ01000008.1 GCF_000721605.1 Streptomyces sp. NRRL S-37
GCCGTAGGCCCTGCCGGAGGTGGAGGAGGCAGGAGGCTGTGACGGCGGGGGCGGGGTCGGGGGCTCGGGCGGAGCCCCGGCGGGTCGCGGCGGGAGGTCCGCCGGCGCGTCGGGGGCCGGGCGGGGGTCCGGGACCGTCGGCGTGGAACGTAAGCCGTAGGGGGCGGGGCTGTCCGCCGGGGCGGGACCGCCCGCCGGAGCGGAACCACCCGCTCCCAGCGGGCCAGGCGCCGGGGCGGGGCCGTCCGCCGGGACAGGACCACCCGCGTTCAGCGGGCCACCCGCCGGGGCGGGAGCGCCCGCGTTCAGCGTGCCGGACGCGGAGGCGAAGCGGTCGTCCAGGGAATCGGGCGCCGGTACGGGGCCCGTGTCACCGGTGGCGTCGTCGTACAACTGCCCCCACCAGTCGTCCTCCGGACCGGTGGGCCTTTCCCCCTGCTGGCTCATGTCACCGATTGTCCACCGCACGGGCCGGATGGAAACGGGGCATCGGGAAAAATCCCCCGTCCCGCACCACACCCGGGACGGCTGTGCGACAGGGGCGCCACGGCCCGTTTCCGTCCTGCGCCGCCCCCCGGACTCCCGCACCCTGGAAGAATGGGAGCGTGGGACCTCCTGCTCACCGGACTGGTGCTCCTGCTCGGACTGTGCGGAGTGCTGCTGCCAGGAGTGCCCGGGTCGTGGCTGGTGTGGGCCGGGGTCCTGTGGTGGGCGCTGAAGGAACCGCGGCCCGTCGCGTGGTGGGTGTGCGTGGGGGCGACCGGCGTGCTGTTCCTGTCCCAGGCGGTGCGCTGGGCGCTGCCGCCGCGCCGGCTGCGGGCGGGCGGCGACGACGGCCGGATGCTGGCGTACGCGGGCTGCGGCTCGTTCCTGGGTTTCGTGCTGCTGCCCGTGCTCGGCGCGGTTCCGGGTTTCCTCGCCGGGATCTACGTCTTCGAGCGGCTGCGTCTCGGCCGCCACGGCGAGGCGGTCGCGGCGCTGCGCACGGCGCTGCGCTCGGGCGGGTGGAGCGTGCTGGCGGAGCTGTTCACCTGCCAGGTGATCACGGCGGCGTGGCTGGGCGCGGTGTTCTGGAGCTGAGCCCCTCGCCCCCTCGGCTCACGGCAGCGGCACGCCCTCGTGGGTGAGCAGCCGCACCTTGCGCTCCAGCCCGCCGGCGTATCCGGTCAGCGAGCCGTCGGCGCCGATCACCCGGTGGCAGGGGCGGACGATGAGCAGCGGGTTCGCGCCGATCGCGCCGCCGACGGCCCGTACGGCGGCCCTCGGCGCACCGATCCGGGCCGCGATCTCGCCGTAGGACACGGTCTTCCCGTAGGGGACGTCGTCGAGCGCGGCCCACACCTTCTCCCGGAACAGGGTGCCGGTGGCGCTCATGGCCAGCCGGAACTCCGTCAGCTCGCCGGCGAAGTACGCGGTGAGCTGCCGCTCGGCCTCGCGGAACGGTCCGGGGTCCCGCCGCCAGTCGTCCGCCGGCGTGCGCCCGCCCTTCTGCCCGGGCACGGACAGCGAGGTCAGCTCGCCGGTCGGGGCGGCGGTGAGCAGCAGCGGTCCGACGGGGCTGTCCACACGCGTCCAGTACGTGGTCGTGGTCGTGGTCATCATGGTCACTCCAACTCCCCTGCGGCGCGCAGGTGGTTCAGGGCGTACGAGCGCCAGGGGCGCCAGCTTTCGGGAACGCCGGGTCCGGGCGGGGCCACGTCCGGGTCGCCGAGCGCGCGGGTGCGGATCTCGGCGATCGTACGGGCGTCGAGGCCGGGGACGGCGGCCAGGGCGGCCTCGGCCTCGTCCCGGTCGGCGCCGGGTCCGAGGCGTACGGTGCCGTCGGCGAGGGCGGCGGTGAGCGCGCCCAGGGTGCCGCCGGGCTCGGCCCCGGCGAGGACGGCGGCTTCGGGGAACAGGTGGGTGAGGGGGCCGCAGGGGGCGTCGAGCCGCTTGCCGTACCGCTGGACGAGCCGTGCGGCCTCGTCGCGGCCCGTCAGCGCGCGCACCGCCAGTTCGTCCGGATCGGCGGCCCCCGGTGAGCGCAGCCCGGGCCGGGCGGCGACCAGCGGGGCGAGCCGGGTGTCGGCGCCGAGCCGTCCGTCGACGGCGTACGGGTCGGCGTCCAGGTCGAACAGCCGTCGCAGGCGTTGTACGGCGGTGGTCAGGTCGCGGGGGTCGGTGAGGTGGACGCGGGCGTCGAGCCAGCCGCCAGGGTGGGCGCCCCGCCCGGTGTGCGGGCGTTCGCCGACGGCGGCGATGCCGGTGCCGTGGGGCAGGCGCAGGGTGCGCCGGTAGGTGCGGGTGCCCGGGGTGCCGCTCACGTCCTCGACGCCGGGAACGGCCTCGCGTTCCAGCAGGTCGAAGACGGGTCCCGCCGGGTAGGGGCCGCGGTGGGCGAGCCGCAGGGGGATCCCGGCGGACGGGGTGGCGGTGCGCTCCCGGCCCCGCCGGGGCGCGGAGGCGCGCAGTTCGCTGGGGGTGGTGGCGTACACGGCCCGTACCGTGTCGTTGAACTGCCGCACGCTGGCGAATCCGGCGGCGAAGGCGATCTCGGTGACCGGAAGGCCGGTGGTCTGCAGGAGGACGCGCGCGGCGTGCGCCCGCTGGGCGCGGGCGAGCGCGACGGGCCCGGCGCCGAGCTCGCCGGTGAGCTGGCGCTGCACCTGGCGGGCGCTGTAGCCGAGCCGTGCGGCGAGTCCGGCGACGCCCTCGCGGTCGACGACGCCGTCGGCGATCAGCCGCATGGCCCGGCCGACGACGTCGGCCCGCACGTTCCACTCGGCGGAGCCGGGCACGGCGTCCGGGCGGCAGCGCCGGCAGGCGCGGAACCCGGAGCCCTGCGCGGCGGCGGCGGTCGCGAAGAACCGCACGTTGTGCCGTTTCGGGGTGACGGCGGGGCAGCTGGGCCGGCAGTAGATGCCGGTCGTCTCCACGGCGAAGAAGAACGCCCCGTCGAACCGGGCGTCCCGGCTGCGCACCGCCTCGTACCTGCTGTCCTCGTCCTTCATACCGTCCAGTCTCCGCCGGCCGGGAGGTCCCGGCTGGCGGAAATCGGACATGAAGGTGCGCTACCGCAGGCGGCCCCGCTTGGCCTCCATCGCCGCCTTGCCGATGGCGCTCTTGCGCTTCCAGTCCTTGCGGATCTCCGCGCGGAGCCTGGCGTCGGTCTTGGCGACGATGTACTGGTTCTCCCGGAGCAGCTTGCGGTAGCTCTCCAGGCGGCGCTGCGGCAGGTCACCGGTCTCGACGGCGTCGAGGACGGCACAGCCCGGTTCGCTCTCGTGGGCGCAGTCCTGGAACCGGCAGCGCTCGGCGAGCTCCTCGATCTCGGCGAACACCTGGCCGACGCCGGCTCCGGCGTCCCACAGGCCGACGCCCCTGAGGCCCGGGGTGTCGATGAGGACTCCCCCGCCGGGCAGCGCCAGCAGGTTGCGGGTGGTCGTGGTGTGCCGGCCCTTGCCGTCGACGTCCCGGGTGGCCTGGACGTCCATCACGTCCTCGCCGAGGAGCGCGTTGGCCAGGGTGGACTTGCCCGCGCCGGACTGCCCGAGCAGCACCGACGTGCCGCCGGCGGTGATCGCGGTGAGGACGTCGAGTCCGTCCCCGTCCCTCGCGCTGACGGTGAGCACCGGCACGCCCGGCGCGCTGGTCTCCACGTCCTGGACGAGGTGCGCCCGGGTCACCGCGTCCGGCACCAGGTCGGCCTTGGTGAGGACGACCACCGGCTGCGCCCCGGACTCCCAGGCGAGCGCGAGAAAGCGTTCGATGCGGGCCAGGTCGAGTTCGACGGCGAGCGAGACGGCGACGACGGCGTGGTCGACGTTGGCGGCGAGGATCTGCCCCTCGGACCGCTTGGAGGAGGTGGAGCGCACGAAGGCGGTACGGCGTGGCAGGTACGCGCGGACGTAGCGGGGGTTCCCTCCGGGTTCGACGGCGACCCAGTCGCCCGTGCAGACGACCCGCAGGGGGTCGTGCGGGGTGACGAAGGCGGTGTCGGCGCGCAGGGTGCCGCCGGCGGTGACGACGTCGCACTGGCCGCGGTCGACCCGGATCACACGGCCGGGCAGCAGCCCTTCCGCGGCGTAGGGGGCGAACGCGTCCGCCCAGGTGTCGTCCCAGCCGTAGGGGGCGAGCGCGGAGGAGACGGAGATGGAACTGGAACTCAAGGGGGTGACCCTTCAGGTGGGTGGCCCCGGCGGCCGCGCGTACGCATCCGTACGCGGACGGGAAAAGGATGAGGTCAGCCGGTGGCCACGGAGGTGGACGTGATGGATTCCTGAATGCGGGCAGCGCCCAGCGCAATGACAGCCATCGGTCGACACCTCCTCACTCCATGAACGGTCCCGGTACGGCGGCGCACGGCCACCGTGTGTTCCGCGGTCACAGTAACCCGTCGGCTCCCCGGTCCGTCAATTCGTTTTCCGGGTCCTCCGTCAAGCGGTCGCGCAGGCGCGGCCGTTGAGCGTGAAGCCGGACGGCGGGCGGTGCGCGCCGTCGTGGGAGGCGAGGAAGCCGAAGGCGAGTTTCCCGCCGGCGGCGACCGACTTGTTGTAGTCGGCGGCGGTGGCGGTGACCCGGGAGCCGTCCTGGTCGGGCGAGGCGTCCCACATCTGGGTGATCCGCTGGCCGTCGGGGAGGGCGAAGCCGACGCGCCAGGAGTCGAGGGGGTCGTGTGTGGTGACGGTGACGGTGGCCTGGAAGCCGTCGGGCCACTGGTTGACCAGGTCGTAGTCCGCGTGGCAGGCGGCCGGCTCGCCGTCGGCGGAGGCGGAGGAGGCGGCGGAGGAGGCGGTGGCGGAGGAGGTGCCCTGCGGTTCGGGGTCGGGGTCGGGGTCCTCCCGCTCCGGGGTGCGCCCGGCGGACGGTTCAGCGGACGGGGACGGGGACGGGGTGTCCGGGGAGGCCGTGGGGGCGGAGGGCAGGGAGGGGCCGGGGTCGGCCACCGGCTGCCGGTCGGCGTCGGCGCGTTCGGCGCTCTCGTCGGCCGTGTCGCCGAACGGCATCAGGGAGACCGCGAGCGCGAGGAGGGAGACCAGGAGGGCGGCGACCAGCAGACCGTGCCGGGCCGTGCTCGTCCTGGCCGTGCCGTCCGCCGGGTCACCGCCGTCCGGGTCGGTCCGGTCCGGGCGTCCGGCCCCGAGCCGTACCTCGGCGGCGCGGCGGCGGCGTTCCAGATAGGCGAGGCCGCCCCAGCCGATCACCCCGCCGGCCAGCGCGCCGGGCAGTCCCCCGCCGTGCAGCCGCAGACAGGCGGCGACCTCGGCGCACGGCACACAGGTGGCGAGGTGGCGGGAGAGATCGCCGGGGGTGTCCGCGGCGGGCGAGCGGGTGACGGCGTCGAGGAGCCGGGCGTAGCTGCGGCACTCGGCGTCCAGGGGCGAGTCGAGGTGGTTGCGGTGGCAGCGGTCCCGGAACAGGCGGCCGACCTGGGCGAGTTCACCGGCGGCGGTGGCGGGGTCGAGGCCGAGCCGGCGGGCCACCAGGGGCAGCGGCAGGGACTCCGCCTCGGCCAGCCAGAGCAGTTCGGCGTCCGCCGGCTGCAGATCGCGCAGTCCCCGCAGGGCGACCGGGCGTTCCAGCGGCGGGCCGGTGTAGCGGGCGGCCTGGCCGGAGTGGAGCCACAGCCGCAGGTCGGGGTCGAGCTTGTGGCCCTGTCCCGCCTCCTCCCAGGCGGCGGCCGTGCCGCGGACCGCCGTCAGCAGTACGGGGATCCGGGGCAGCCGGGTGGAACGGCGGCCGTAGCCGCGGACGGTGCCCGACTCGGCCTCGCGCAGCTCCCGTATGCCCTGCGCGAAGGCCTCGCGGGCCAGGTCCGCCGCGGCGGCGGACCCGGCGGTGCACAGGTCGGCGTAGGAGAGTGCGGCGTCCCAGCACTCGGAGAACAGCGCCGCCTCGGCGGCGTCCTGGGGGCTCGGCAGGTCGGGCATGCGACTCCCGCATCACGAGCGAGGCAACTCGCCATAGGGGCAGTGGAGTTGGGGAAACCTCGCGGCAGTGGCCGAGCTTTTCACGCTCCCGCCACAACTGACAAGCGCTTCCCTCACTTTGCGTGGCGGCATGGCCACCCCTCGCAGGGACCATACGCACGGAAGGCCGGAACGTCTCGGTTCCGGCCTTCCCGTTTTCTCCGCGAGGGCCCTGGGCCCCGGTGTCTCAGACCGTCCCGGCGGACTCCCGCGCCGGGAGGCTGTCCATGAAGGAGCTGACGGAGAACACCGCGTTGCCGGGTCCGGGCGGGCCGTAGCCGGGGGGCGAGGAGAGGCCGAAGTCCTCCATGGTCTGCCGGTAGGCCTGGAGGAGACGGATGTGGTACTCCAGCGGGGCGCCCTGCGGGTTGGCCTTGCCGAGCGGGGTGGTGGGCTCCGGGCACCAGGTGGTGAAGCGGGGCGTGATGCCGTGCGACATGAAGAAGCGCAGGCCCTCGGTGGTGGAGGCGATGGCCTCGTCGACCGTCTTGAAGCCGAACGGCTCAGCCATCTCCACGCCCGCAACGAAGTTCGGGATCACATTGCGCGCGCCGAAGACCTCCGCGGAGTCGAGGATGCGCTTGTGCCACTCGTCGCGGCCGACGTACCGCTCCTTGCCGGGGCAGTACATCTTGAACAGGTACTCGTCCCACACCTCGTAGTTGGGGTGGTAGATCTGCACGCCGTAGTCCTTGAAGCGCTGCACGTCGTCCCTGGGCAGCGCCTGGGCGACGACCTTGCCGATCCAGCGGCCGGGGAAGCGCTCCTCGATGGCCTTGGCGTAGTGGCCGTAGAAGTCGGCCTCGTCACGGCCGGAGACCGTCTTGGTGATGGCGCCGCCGGTGAGGGTGTAGGCGGTGGACGCCTTCGCGGTGTCGTACCGGTCGATGATCTCGAGGGCCTCCAGGACCTCCTCGACGTCCTTCACCCCGGTGTAGGGCCGGCCCGCCGCCTTGTGCTGGCGCCAGTTGTGATTGATGTCGCAGTACTGGCACTCCTCCTTGGCGCCGAAGTACTGGCAGACCCGGAAGACGGTCAGATAGATCAGGTAGCCCCACTGGATGGTGGGGGCGACCTCCATGACCGACTTCCCGTTGGACAGCTTGTGCCGGTAGTACTCGGGCATGGGCGGCACGCCGACGTCCGAGATCCGCCTGCCGTCGAGGTAGAGGCCGAGCACGCCGTGCTCGTCGGCGGCGACGCGGTAGGGGGAGGCCGGGTTCACGCGGACCGAGACGACCGTGCGGCGCAGGTCGTACGGGCCGCCGGTGAGGATGATCTCCTCCGGCGGGCGGCGCAGCGCCGCCTCGCCCAGCTCGGGCAGGGTGCCGTGGTCGAAGGAGAAGATGAAGTACGACTTCGGTTTGACCTCACCGCCCTCGTTGTCGCTGAGCGCGGACGGGTCGAAGGCCACACCGCCGCGCAGCAGGTCCTCCTTGAAGACGGCTTCGCGCGGCACGTGCGGGAACCGCTCCATCAGATCCTCGACCAGCGCGGTACGGCTGCCCATCCCGTTGTTCTCCTCCCGGTGCGGACGTACGACTCCTCACGGTATGCCCCCGCTCGGACATCCGGGGGGCCGGGTCCCCCCACAGGGCGCGGTCCACGCGCGAGGTAGGTTCCGGCGGGGACCTTTTCGGTCCCCGGCGTCAGGAAGGACGAGGAATGACCGAGAGCGTGACCAACTGGGCGGGCAACATCACGTACGCCGCCAAGGAGCTGCACCGCCCGCGCACCCTGGAGGCGCTGCGCGCACTGGTCGCGGAGAGCTCCCGGGTACGGACCCTCGGCAGCGGGCACTCCTTCAACGAGATCGCCGAGCCCGGTGAGGACGGCGTCCTGCTCTCCCTGGACGCGCTGCCCGCCGAGATCGACGTGGACCGGGCGGCCCGGACGGTACGGGTCGGGGGCGGCGTGCGCTACGCCGAGCTGGCCCGCGAGGTGCACCGGCACGGGCTGGCCCTGGCGAACATGGCGTCGCTGCCGCACATCTCGGTGGCCGGCTCGGTCGCCACCGGCACCCACGGCTCCGGCGTCGGCAACGGCCCGCTGGCCTCGTCCGTGCGCGCGGTGGAACTGGTCACGGCGGACGGCTCGACGGTGACCGTGGCGCGCGGCGACGAGCGGTTCGGCGGCGCGGTCACCTCGCTGGGCGCGCTCGGTGTCGTCACCGCGCTCACCCTGGACCTGGAGCCGGCCTTCGAGGTGGAGCAGCACGTGTTCACCGAGATGCCCCTGGAGGGGCTGGATCAGGCCACGTTCGAGAAGGTGATGTCGGCGGCGTACAGCGTGAGCCTGTTCACCGACTGGCGGGAGCCGGGCTTCCGGCAGGTGTGGCTGAAGCGGCGCACCGACCAGCCGCTGCCGGACGTCCCCTGGGCGGCTCCGGCGACGGAGAAGATGCACCCGGTGCCGGGCATGCCGGCGGTGAACTGCACCGAGCAGTTCGGCGTGGCCGGGCCCTGGCACGAGCGGCTGCCGCACTTCCGGGCGGAGTTCACCCCGAGCAGCGGTGCGGAACTCCAGTCGGAGTACCTGCTGCCGCGGGAGTCGGCCGTCGCCGCGCTGCGGGCGCTGGACGGGATCCGGGAGACGGTCGCCCCGGTGCTGCAGACCTGCGAGGTGCGCGCCGTCGCCGCCGACGACCAGTGGCTGAGCCCCTCCTACGGCCGGGACACGGTGGCCCTCCACTTCACCTGGATCGAGGACACCCGGGCGGTGCTGCCCGTGGTGCGGCGGCTGGAGGAGGCGCTGGCGCCGTTCGACCCGCGTCCGCACTGGGGGAAGGTGTTCACCACCCCGGCGGCGGAGCTGCACGCCCGCTACCCGCGCCTGCACGACTTCCGGGCCCTCGTCCGCGACCTGGACCCGGCGGGCACGTTCACCAACGCCTTCGTCCGGGACGTCCTGGGCGGCTGACGCCCCGGACGTCCACCGACCCCGGCCGGACTTCGTCAAACCCCTTTCCGAACCCCTTGTCGAAAGGTCCGTCCGCGCCATAGCCTTGCCGCGCGCCGGTGCCCGGTCGGCCCGGCAGGGATGGGGGCAGCTGACGGTGAAGCGCACATCGCGGGACATCCGTACGGCCAACCGCTACCAGGTGCTGCGCCAGATCATCGCCGCGTCACCGACCTCCCGGCAGGAGCTGGCGGCCGCCACGGGCCTGAGCCTCGCCACCGTCGCCACGCTGGTCGGGGAACTGCTCGGCCTCGGCATGATCACCGAGGTGGGTTTCGAGGACTCGGCCGGCGGCCGTCCCCGGGGCCTGGTGGCCGTCGACGCGCCGGGGGGTGCGCTGATCGGCGTGGACATCGCCGAGACCTACGTCCGGGTCGAGCTGTTCGACCTCGCGCTGAACGTGCTGGCCCGCGCCGAGGAGGACATGCGCCCCGGCGAGAGCCGGCCCGAGCAGGTCGTGGGGCAGGTGGCCGCGGCGGTGGGGTCGGTGGTGGCGCGGGCCGGGGTGGAGGGCGCGCGGGTGCTCGGGGTCGGGGTGAGCGTGCCGGGCCAGGTGGACCGGGACACCGGGACCTCCGCGTACGCGCCGAACTGGGACTGGCACGACGTGCCCCTGCTCGACCTGCTCGCGGAGCACATCGCCCACCCCCTGTACCTGGACAACCCGTTGCGGGCCTGCGCGGTGGCCGAGCTGTGGTGCGGGGCGGCGCGCGGGTGCGGGGACGCGGTGGTGGTGAACCTCGGGACCGGGGTGGGGGCCGGACTGGTGCTGGGCGGCGGGGTGCACCGGGGGGTGAGCGACAGCGCCGGCGAGTGGGGGCACACCACCCTCGTCCTGGACGGCCGCCCCTGCCACTGCGGCAACCGCGGCTGTGTGGAGACGTACACCGGCGCGCCCGGGATCATGCGCAGCCTGCGGGAGCTGAGCCCGGACAGCCCGCTGCTGCGGGCCGGCGACCAGACGGCCACCATCGACGCGCTCGCCCGGGGGGTGAGGGCGGGCGATCCGGTGGCGGTGGAGGTGCTCGGGCACACCGCCCGCTACCTCGGCGCCGGGATCGCCGGTCTGGTCAACCTCTTCAACCCGGAGGTGATCGTGCTCAGCAGCTGGGTCGCGGCCGCGTTCGGGGAGCCGCTGCTCGACGAGGTGCGTACGGCCGTCGCCCGGCACGCGCTGCGCCGCCCGCTGGCCGCCGCCCGGATCGTCCTCTCCCCGATCCCGACCGATCCGGTGTGCCTGGGAGCGGCGACGTTCGCGCTGGAGGGGGTGCTGCGGTCGGCCGGCGGGCGCGCCGGGAACCGTACCGCCGGCGACCGCCGGTGACCCCCGTCCCGTTCCCCCTCACGAACGGACCGCGACGCTCCGGACAGGCTTCTTCCCGCCCCGCGCCGAAGGGTGACGCCCCGCGCACCACGAGTCCCTGAACACCCTCCCGCCGTCAGCCGCACCCGAGACACCGATCCAGGAGACCCATGTCATCGCGCACCTCTACGACCGGCTATGTCGAGGACGTCTCCCCCGGCCGCGGGACACTGCCCCCGCGCGCCCGGTACGCGTCCTCCGACGCGGCCTCCCTCTCCCTGAACGGCGGCTGGCGCCTGCGGGTGTCCGCGACCGCCGACGCCGAGGACGACTCCTTCGCCGCGCCCGGGTACGACGCCGGGAGCTGGCCGGAGGTGACCGTGCCCGGCCACTGGGTGCTCCAGGGCCACGGCGCGCCGGTCTACACCAACCACCTCTACCCCTTCCCCGTCGACCCGCCGTACGTCCCCACCGAGAACCCGACCGGCGACCACCTGCGCGTCTTCGACCTCCCCGGGGACTGGCCGGGCGAGGGCGGGGCCGTGCTCCGCTTCGACGGGGTGGAGTCCTGCGCCCGGGTCTGGCTGAACGGCACGGACATCGGGGAGTTCAAGGGATCCCGGCTGCCGCACGAGTTCGCGGTCGGGCACCTGCTGAAGCCGTCCGGGAACGTCCTCGCGGTCCGGGTCCACCAGTGGTCGGCGGGGTCGTACCTGGAGGACCAGGACCAGTGGTGGCTGCCCGGCATCTTCCGTGACGTGACCCTGCTGCACCGCCCGGCGGGCGGCGTGGGCGACTTCTTCGTGCACGCCTCCTACGACCACGTCACCGGTACGGGCACCCTGCGCGTCGACTCCGACGTCGAAGGGCGCGTGACCGTCGAGGAGCTGGGCATCGACGTGGCGGCCGGCGAACCGGTGACGCTCCCGGTCGAGCCGTGGACGGCGGAGACGCCCCGGCTGTACGAGGGGGTGCTGGCCACGGCGGGCGAGCGCGTCCCGCTGCGCATCGGCTTCCGCACGGTCGTCGTCGAGGACGGCCTGATCAAGGTGAACGGAACCCCCCTGCTGTTCAAGGGCGTCAACCGGCACGAGTGGCACCCCCGCAAGGGCCGCGCGCTGGACCTCGACACCATGCGCGAGGACGTGCTGCTGATGAAGCGGCACAACGTCAACGCGGTCCGCACCTCCCACTACCCGCCGCACCCGGCCTTCCTCGACCTGTGCGACACGTACGGGCTGTGGGTGATCGACGAGTGCGACCTGGAGACCCACGGCTTCGTCGAACAGGACTGGCGGGACAACCCCGTCGACGACGAGCGCTGGACGCCGGCCCTGCTGGACCGGGCCGCGCGCATGGTGGAGCGGGACAAGAACCACCCCTCGGTGGTCATGTGGTCCCTCGGCAACGAGGCCGGCACCGGACGCGGACTCACCGCGATGGCCGACTGGATCCACGGCCGGGACCCGTCCCGCCCGGTGCACTACGAGGGTGACCCCGGCTGCCGGGACACGGACGTGTACTCGCGGATGTACCCGTCGCACGAGGAGGTCGAGCGGATCGCGCGGGGCCTGGACGGCGGCACCCGCCGCGGGCGCGAACTGCCGCTGATCCTCTGCGAGTACGCGCACGCCATGGGCAACGGCCCCGGCGGACTCACCGAGTACCAGGAGCTGTTCGAGCGGTACGACCGGCTCCAGGGCGGCTTCGTCTGGGAGTGGATCGACCACGGCGTCGAGCACCCGGAGCTGGGTTACGCCTACGGCGGTGACTTCGGGGAGGAGCTGCACGACGCCAACTTCGTCTGCGACGGGCTGCTGTTCCCTGACCGCACGCCGTCGCCGGGCCTGGCCGAGTACAAGAAGGTGATCGAGCCGGTCCGGATCGAGGCGGGCGCCGCGGAGGGCACCGTACGGGTGACCAACCGGTACGACTTCGCGGACCTGTCCTCTCTGGAGTTCGTGTTCTCCCACCAGGTGGACGGCGTGCCGACGGGGGCGCACCGGCTCACCGTGCCGCCGCTGGCCCCCGGGGAGTCGGCGGAGGTCGAGCTGCCCGGGGCGCCGGACGGCGGGGGCGAGGAGGTGCAGTGGACGGTGCAGGCGCTCCTCGCCGAGGACACGCCGTGGGCCGGCCGGGGCCACGAAGTGGCCTGGGCGCAGGGGACGGTGGCCCGTCGTACCCCGCCGCCGGCGGCGACCGGCGTGCGCCCCGCCGTCGACGACGGCCGGATCACCCTGGGACCGGCGGTCTTCGACGCCCGCACCGGCGCACCCCGCACCCTCCTCGGTGTGCCGGTGAGCGGTCTGCGGCTGGACGTGTGGCGGGCGACGACCGACAACGACGACGGGGCGGCCTGGCAGACGGACACCCGGTACGGGCCGCTCTGGCGCGAACTGGGCCTGCACCGCATGCGGCACCGGCTGGACGCGGTCGAGACGGACGGTGACGCGCTGACCGTACGGACCCGGGTGGCGCCCGCCGGCCGGGAGGCGGGCCTGCGGACGGCGTACCGCTGGACCTCCGACGGCACGCGGGTACGGCTGACCGTCTCGGTGGTGCCGGAGGGCGAGTGGCGGGTGCCGCTGCCCCGGCTCGGCATCCGCTTCGGCCTCCCCGGGGCCACCCCCGAGGACGCCGTCTTCTGGTTCGGCGGCGGGAACGAGTCGTATCCGGACACCAGGGCGGCGTCGAGGGACCTGCTGTGGGACGCGAGCGTCGGGGAGCTCCAGACGCCCTACGTCCGCCCGCAGGAGAACGGCGCCCACGCCGATGTGCGCTGGGCGGAGATCGGCGGTCTGCGGGTCGACGGCGAACCGGAGTTCTGGTTCACGGCCCGGCCCTGGACCACCGAACACCTGGACGCCGCCCGGCACCGCACCGATCTCGTCCCCGGGGACACGGTCTGGATCCACCTCGACCACCGGCTGCACGGCATCGGCTCCCAGTCGTGCGGTCCGGGCCCGCTCCCCCGGTACCACCTGTGGCCCGAGCCCGCGGAGTTCTCCTTCGTGTTCTCCCCGCCGCGCGACTGACGGGGCTCAGTGGTCGGCGCAGCAGGGCGTGGGGTCCGGGGCCTCGAACGGTACGAGGGTGCCGCCCAGGGCCGGGGTGGCGGCGAGGACGAGTTCGCCCCGCTGCCACTGCGGCCGTACGTGGTCGCGGGTCACCAGGCGGGTCCCCGGGTCCGGGGGTCCGGGCGTGCCCAGGACCGTCACGCGGTCGATCGCGGAGCCGGCGAGGAGCTCCGCGACGGTCGTCGTGCCGGTGAGCGCGCGGACGCCCGGGTAGAGCACCGCGCGTCCCACCCCGTCGGGCAGTCCCGGGGAGACGGTGCCGTACCCCGCGAGCCGCTCCCGGAGGGTGTCCGGGAGCGGCCGCGAGGGCAGGGACAGGGACACGGCGACGCGCGGGCGGTCGTCGCGCACCAGGTGGGTGCAGCCGAACGTGTCCTCGGGGAGGTCGAGTTCGGCTGCCATCCGGTGCAGCAGGCGGTCGGCGTCGAGCAGTTCCGCGATGCCCGCGTCCACGGTGAGGGCGTACGGCGTCACGACGGCAGGACCCACACCGGGTTGGAGTAGAACCACAGGTCGCGCCACGGATCGGCGTCGCCGACGACGTCGAGGGCGGGGCCCGCCGGGTCGACCTTGGCGCCCATGGCGCCGACGGCGGACCGGTTGCCGTCGGTGCCGCGCAGCCGGACGTAGACCGGGCGGTCGACGCGGCCGAGGTCGAAGGTGACGCGGACGGTGCCGGCCGACTTGCCGATCTCGTACGACCGGGCGACCTTCGCCGTGGGCGCGGTGAAGGTGTCCTTGTCGGCGACCGGGCCGGTCACGTCGCCCTGGATGACGTCGACGCGGGCGAGCTTCGGGGTGAACCCGGCCCAGTTGTTGCCGCCGGCGAGGGCGATGTCGGCGGTCAGTGTGACCTTGGTGCCCTTGCGGACGTGCAGGGCGCCGCCGAGGGTGGCCCAGCGGCTGCCGCCGGAGACGCGGACGTCGAGGCCGCTGATGAGCTGGCCGTGGTCGACCCAGATGCGGCCGGCGCGGATGCCGTCCATGACGGCGGCGTAGGAGAAGCCGTCGGCGCCGACGTGGGTGCGGCTGTACTGGCCGGGCCAGAAGTCGTTCTGGGTGATGTCGATCTGTCCGGCGTAGACCGGGTCGTCGTAGCGGCCGTTGGCGTTGAAGTCGCCGCCGCCGCGGGCGCCGGTGTCGCCGTACACCTGGTGGGAGTCGGAGTTGGCGGTGATCCACCAGGGGCGGCCCTCGGCGAGGAGGCTGTCCCACAGGCCGCCGACGGTGGCGGTCATCCAGTCGAAGCCGCCCCAGGTGCGGTAGCTCTCCAGCGGGTAGCCGGCGAAGGAGTTGGCGCTCGGGCTGCCGTCGTAGATGCCGCGGGCCCCGCCCGGGCCGAGGGGCTTGGGCAGTCCGCCCGCCTGGTGGCCGGGGGCGCCCTCGAAGCCGACGGCGATCCGCCGGTCGCCGGTGGCGTCGCGCCAGGCGCGGATCTCGTGCGGGGAGTCGATGCCCTTGCGCGCGGGGTGGTTGGCGAGCATCAGGGCGTCCTTGACCTTGCGCCGTCTGACCTGGTCGGCGAGGAAGTTCAGCCCGGCGATGGCGAGCGCCTCGTTGGCCGGGGTGGAGGAGGTGGCGCCCTTGACGCCGCCGTCGTAGTCGGTCTCGAACTGCTTGAGGACGGAGACCTCGTTGCGGCCGGGGTGGACGAAGACGGTGCCGTGCTCGGCGGCCGGGATGTTCCACTCCAGGCCCTGGAAGACGAGGGTGTCCTCGTAGGCGTCGCGGGCCTCGAGGATGTCCGGGTTGACCTTGTCCACGCCGATCCTGGCGTGGGTGCTGCCGCCGTGGTCGGTGATGACCAGCCAGTCCATGCCGTGCCGGGCGCCCTGGCGGACCTGGTCGGTGACCCGGTACTTGCCGTCGCTGCTGTACTGGGTGTGGATGTGGTGGTCGCCCGCCAGCCACAGGAAGCCCTTGCTCCTGCTCTTGCCGCGGCCGCCGTCACCCGCCGCGTACGCGGGCGTGGCCGCGCCGGCGCCGGCGGACAGCACGGTGCCGGCCGCCAGGCCCGCGCCGAGCAGCCCGGCCCGGCGCAGCAGCGTACGACGGGACTTCTGCTCGGGGTTCAGCGCCTCGTCGGGCACGGAGGTGTCGAAGGCGGCAGGCAGCGGGGCCGTCGTCTCGTGCTGGTGGTCGTGTCCGTGATGGTGGTGATGGTGCCCGTGTGCGTGCCCGTGACCCATGAAATGCCTCCTCGGTACCGCGGCGCGACGACGCCGCGTGTGGAGGATCAAGGAGGCGCATGAACGTTGAACAACTTACAGATGAGCGCCGCATGCCCCGGACACGGCGGCTCGCGCACATCTGCTCGGTAGGCTGGGCGCTCCCTGTCGGGTTTGCTTCGGAGGCCTCCATTCCCCGCGCCGGACTCACCGCCGGCCGTCTCGTCGCGGCCGCCGCCGACCTCGCCGACGAGGCGGGCTACGAGAACGTCACCCTGTCCGCGCTGGCCCGGCGTTTCGGCGTGCGGGACGCGAGCCTGTACGCGCATGTGCGCGGACTGCGGGACCTGCGCGTCCGGATGGCCCTGCTGGCGGGCGCGGAGATGACCGACCGGATCGCGGCGGCGGTCGCCGGCCGGACCGGCAAGGAGGCACTGGCCGCCTTCGCGGACGCCTACCGGGAGTACGCCCTGGACCACCCCGGCCGTTACGCGGCCACCCAGATCCGCCTGGACCCGTCCCTGGCCTCCGACTCCCCCGCGATGCGCCGCACCGCCGAGGTCGTCCACGGTCTGCTCCGCGGCTACGGCCTGGACGAACCCGACCTCACCGACGCCGTACGCCTGCTGCGCAGCACCTTCCACGGCTACTGCGCCCTGGAGTCCTCCGGCGCCTTCGGCGACCCCCGGGACGTCCGGGCGTCCTGGGACAGGGTGGTCGAGGCCCTGCACATCGCCCTGGTGAACTGGCCTCGGGAGCAGGCTGGTTGACCGCCGGGAGGCGGACGGACCGGAAGCCGTGCGCGGCCAGGATGTGCGCGGAGGCGTGGTGCCGGGCGCCCGGCGGCAGCAGGGGCTCGGCCGCGTGGTGGAGGCCGGCGAAGGCGGTCACGAGAGGTCTCCGACGGCGTCGGCGTAGTAGACGGACTCGGTGAGGTGGCGGGCGAGTTCGCGGAAGCTCCAGCCCTCGCCGGGTGAGTCGTCGAGCTGTTCGTCGGTGAGCGCGTCGAGGCGGTTGGCCCAGATCCTCGCCAGCCGGGTGAGGCGGCTGCGGGCCTCGTCGAGGTCCTGCGGGGTGAAGGGGGCGAGGTCGGCCTCGGTGGTGATCAGGGAGGCGTGCCAGTGGTCGGGCTGCGGCTCCTCGCCGGCGAGCCGGGCCTCCAGCTCCGCGAGGTGGTCGATGAGGTGGTCGGTGACGCGGCGGATCGCCTTGTGCGGGGTGTATTCGCGTCCGTCGACGTGGGCGGGTTCGCCGTTCCAGCGGGTCCAGCCGGCGGCCAGGGCGAGGACGTGGTCGACCATGCCGGTGACGGCCGCGGAGGGGGTGGTGGTCTGCGTGTTCTCGTTCATGCGGCCACGCTAGGAGCGGAACGCTTCGGTGCCGGCCGAACTGTCCGGGCGTGCGCGGGTGGTGGGCCTGGGGCGCCCCGGTTCCGGTCGGAACGCCCCAGGGCCTCTCATCCCACCCTGACCTTGCCCCTGGGCACCAGACGCAGGTTCAGCAGTTCTTCACGGACCAGGTCCGCGTACACGGTGGCGCCGTGCACGGAGGTGTGCGTGTTGTCCCGTTTCTCGTCGTAGAGGTACAGCGCCTTGGAGCCCTCCACGCCGAGGGACTCCACCAGCGCCTTGGTCCGCGCCGTGAGGTCGATCAGCGGGACGTCCCGGTCGGCGGCGACGGAGCGGATGACGGCCGGGTGGTCGACGCCGAGCCCGTTGACCAGCAGGGCCGTGCCGTTGTCCAGGGTGCCGTCGGTGTTGAACCAGCGTCGCACGACCGGGGTGACGAGCACCGGCTCGCCGCCCCGCTCCCGCACGCCCGCCACCAGAGACTCGAGGTTGGCCCGGTAGGTCGCCCCGTCGGTGGTCTTGTCGTTGTGGGCGAGCTGGATCAGGACGAGGTCGCCGCGCCGGATCAGTGGCCGGACGGCGTCCCACAGGAGCGGGTTCCCGAGATAGCTGACCGTACTCTCCCCGGAGTCCGCGTAGTTGGCCACGGACAGCCCCTTGCGCAGGTACTGGGGCAGTCGCTGGCCCCAGCCGGAGTACGGGTCGCCGGGCTGGTCGCAGACCGTGGAGTCGCCGACCAGGAGGATCTGCCGGGCGTGCCGGGCCGGGGTGACCCGGATGCCGGCGAGCGCGGGCGCGGTTCCGCCGACGGTGAGGTCGAGTCCGGGCGTGCCCTCGGCGCCGAGGGGTTCGCCCTCGGGGGTGCGGACGTTCACGGTGAAGCTCCGCACGACGCGTTCCCCGGCCGCCGCGGCGGTCTCCGGGAGCAGGGCGCGCCGGGTCTCGCCGCCGAGGGCGGTGCGGGACGCCAGGTCGCCGCCGAGGGTGACCCGCACGTCGTAGGTGCCGGGCGGCAGGTCGAAGTGGCAGGCGGTGGCCGTGCAGTTCTCGATGCCGAGGGCGGGCGGACGCCCCTGGTGCCGGGTCTGTGCCTGGGCCGGTACGGCCGGCAGCCCGATGCCCAGTGCCACGGCCGCCGCCACGGCGGCCCGGGCGCGCGTGCGTCCCCGTCTCATGTCCCGCGTGTCCACTGCTGGTTGGTCCCTCCGTTGCAGGTGTACGTGATGATCGCGGCCGAGTCGGCGGTGGACGCGCCGTTCACGTCCAGGCACTCGCCGGTGGCGCGGGACCTGAGGGTGACGTAGGAGCCGGTGGTGGTGACCGCCCACTGCTGGCCGGTGGCGGAGGCGTCGCAGTCCTCCTGCGTGACCGTGCTCGCGTTCTCCCGCACGCACAGGCCGCTGTTGCGGACCACCAGCTGGTGGTAGCCACCGCCGACGGACTTGAACCAGTACTTCTGGTTGCCGCCGCCGTTGCAGCCGTACTGCTTGATCTGGGCGCCCTGCCACAGCGACTGGCCGGTCACGTCGGCGCACCTGCCGCTGTGCCGGGCGATCAGCGTGTGGTACGTGGCGGCGGTGCCGGCGACCGTCCCGGCGGCCGTGTCGACGGTGATCTCGGGCGACCAGGACATCGACATCGACGTGGCCGACGGGAAGGTCAGCGGCAGCCACACGTACCGGGAGTCGTTGACGGTCCCGCCGAAGGAGTTGCCCCAGCGGTCGCCCAGGTAGAGGTACGAGGTGCCGGAGGTGCCCTGCACCGGCAGGACGTACGCGGTCTGGGAACCGAAGGCGGTCGAGTCGCCGACGTCGCGCATCGCGGACCAGGGGCCGGAGAGGCTGGTGGCGGTGGCGTACCGCTGCTGGTTGGGGCTCCAGCCGGTGGCGCCCGAGGTCAGCATGAAGTAGACGCCGTTCCGCTTGAACAGGGCCGGTGCCTCGCGGTGGCCGCCGGGCCAGGGGTTGGCGACCAGGCTCGCGATGCCGGTGTGGTCGGCGGTGAGCCGGTAGATGTGCAGGTCGTAGTTCTCGCGGGCGGCGGAGACCATGTAGCCGGTGCCGTCGGTGTCCGTGAAGACGGTGATGTCGCGGGACATGTGCTGTCCCAGCGGCCGGAAGCTGCCCCGCCAGGTGTAGTCGCCGTCCACGGTGCCGGAGACGGCGACGGCGGCGCGGGCCTCGCTGTAGTCGCTGCCGTTCTCCTTGTGCATCCACATCACGAACTGGCCGGTGGACGCGTTGTACATGACCTTGGGCCGCTCGATGTTGGCGGTGGCGAGCTCCGGGTGGCTGTCCTCGGTGAGGACGTGGTTGCGGAACTCCCAGTTCTTCAGGTCGGTGGAGCGGTAGGCGTCCACGGAGCGGAAGGTGTTGTCGGCGTTGCGGTGCTCGCCGAACCAGTAGTAGTAGGCGCCGACTTTGAGGACGCCGCCGCCGTGGGCGTGCACGGGGCTGCCCGAACCGTCGGTGAACTGGATGCCGTTGGCGATCGTCTGCGGGGCGGCCTGCGCGGGTCCCGCGGTGGCCAGGGCGCCGGCGAGCGCGAGACAGAGGGTGAGCAGTACGGCGTACGCGCGTCTCATCTCACGCCCCCTCGCCCGTCGCGGTGTCGGCCACGGGGACGCCGAAGTCGGGGGTGCCGTCCGGCTTCCAGCCGAGCCTCTGGATCCGGGTGTGCCGGTTGGGGTCGTCGAGCGGGTCGCCGGTGATCTCCTTGTACTGGCGGGCGTGGTAGACGAGGACGTCGGTGCGGCCGTCCTCGGCGACGGTGAAGCAGTTGTGGCCGGGCCCGTACTGTCCGGTCGTGTCGTTGCTGGTGAAGACGGGGACGGGCGACTTGGCCCAGCTCGCCGGGTCCATGAGGTCGCTGTCCTCGTCGGCGGTCAGCAGGCCCACGCAGTAGTGGTGGTCGGTGGCGCTGGCCGAGTACGTCATGAACAGCCGGCCGTTGCGGTGCAGGACGTACGGTCCCTCGTTGACGGCGAAGCCGACGCGCTCCCAGTCGTACTCGGGTGTGGTCAGCCGCACTTGGGGGCCGGTCAGGGTCCAGGGGTTCGCCATCTCGGAGAGCCAGACGGCGGTGTTGTTGTCCATGCCGGGTTCGTGCTGGGCCCAGGCGAGGTAGCGGGTGCCGCGGTGGGCGAAGGTGGTGGCGTCCAGGGAGAAGGTCTCCCACGCGGTCCTGATCTGCCCCTTCTCCACCCAGGTGCCCTTGAAGGGGTCGCGGTGGGCGTTCTCCAGCACCCAGATGCGGATCGCCCACACGTCCTCGGCGGGCGCGGCGGCGAAGTAGACGTACCACTTGCCTGCGACGCGGTGCAGCTCCGGCGCCCAGATGTGGGCGCCCATGTCACCGGTGGGGTGCGCCCGCCAGATCACGGACTCGGCGGCCCGGCCGAGTCCGCCCAGGGTGCGGGAGCGGCGCAGGACGATCCGGTCGTACTCGGGGACGGTGGCGGTGAAGTAGTAGGAGCCGTCGGTGTGCCGGGTGATGTGCGGGTCGGCGCGGTGGGGGACGAGCGGGTTCACGTACGGGGCTGCCTTCGGGCGTGCGGCGGCGTCGGCCACGGCGGGTGTCGCGGCGGCCAGGGCGCCCGCGGCGAGGGCACCCTTCAGCAGGAGTCTGCGGGCGGGGGGCGGGGCGGGCAGGTCGTCGGCGGCGCGGCTCATGCGGTCTGCCTCTCGTGGGGGAGGACGATGCCGTTCGTGTTTTCGAACGACATCTGACATGACGAACGCCGACAAGGTAAGGGTGTGTCAGGGGGAGGTCAACGGGTCCGGCGCGACGCGGGGACGCCGGTCCTCACGCGGCGGGCGTGAAGGTGTGCATCTCGTCCCCCTCGGGCCCCACCACGCCGTAGGTGCCCTCGGGGACGGCGTTCCAGGCGCCGGGCAGGTCGCCCAGGGGTTCGGAGACGATGAGGCGGGCGTCGTCGGACATCTCGCGCAGGAAGGCCAGGTCCGGGTGGAGGGAGCGCAGGGTGTCCACGCGGGTGCTGTAGAAGAGCGAGCGCGACTCCTTCTGGCTGGAGTAGCGGAACGCCCACAGGCGCACGCCGTCGGTCACCGAGACCGTCATCTGCAGCGGGAACGCCACGCCGTGCTCGTGGCCGACACGTTCCACCAGGCCGGCCATCCGGGCGACGGCGCCGGGCGGGTCCTCCTCCAGGCCGAGGGTCAGCGACAGGTAGAACATCATCTCCGAGTCCGTGGAGCCCTCGACGTACGGGAACAGCTCCGGCTCGACGGCCAGCGCGAGGTCGCGTCTGACCAGGTGGAAATCGGCGATCGCCCCGTTGTGCATCCACATCCAGCGGCCGTGCCGGAACGGGTGGCAGTTGGTCTGCTGCACCGCCGTACCGGTCGAGGCCCGGATGTGGGCGAAGAAGAGCGGCGAGACGACGTGCTCGGCGATCTCCCGCAGGTTGCGGTCGCTCCACGCCGGGCCGATGTCCCGGACGACGGCGGGGCTGTCCTTGTCCGGCGCGTACCAGCCCACGCCGAACCCGTCGCCGTTGGTCGTCTCGACTCCCATCTTGGCGTGCAGGCTCTGGTCGATCAGTGAGTGGGCCGGTTTGTAGAGGATGCTCTCCAGCAGGATGGGAGTGCCCGAATAGGCGAGCCAACGGCACATGTCCACCGCCTTCCCGGCCGCGATCGCGACCGTCGTGTCACGGGCCGTCCTGCCGCCGTCCCAGGGCGAGCCTCGTCACCCGCGGCCAGTCGGGTGCCCCGCTCCCCCGCCGGGTACGCACCGCACCGCGCGGAACGCACACGCGCAGCGCTCCGGGAGCGGTCCGGCACACCACGGGGGCCGGCAGCAGCACGTGCTCCCCGTCGACACCGGCCGGGACGGTCGGGGTGTCCGCCTCCACGACGACCTCGTCGGCGGTGAGCCGCAGCAGGCCGGCCGCGCGGGGACCGCGCGCCATCCCGGCGGCCCGCACCGCGCTCTCCACCCGCACGCCCAGGACCCCCAGCCGTCCGGAGTCCAGCCGCTCCCTGCGCCCGGGCCGGGAGGCGTCGACCGCCCGCAGGTACGGATTGTTGCTGACGAGCAGGGCCTGCAGCCCGTCCGCCCGGGTCCCGTCCGCGCGCATCCGCAGCCGGGGCGCCGAGGGGCCGGACAGCAGACCGGGCATCATCCGGAGCGTGGTCCGCCGCTTCTCCTCCCGGTACGCGGGATCGCCCACGACCGCCGCGTACGTGCCGAAGGAGGCGTTGTTGACGAACACCCGGTCCGCGGCGAACCCGAGGTCGACGCGGAGTTCGACGCCGTCCGTCAGGGCGTCCAGGGCCTTCGCCGGGTCGTCCCGGTCGAGCCCGAGGTCGAGCGCGAAGTGGTTGCGGGTGCCGGCCGGGATCACCAGGAACGGCAGGTCGTGGCGGGCGGCCACCTCCGCCACCAGGGCCTGGGTGCCGTCCCCGCCGGCCACCGCCAGCAGGTCGGCCCCGTCGCGTACGGCGTCCTCGGCGAGCGCGGCCACGTCCTGGTACCCGGCGCCGAGGAGCACCACCCGGGCGCCCGACGCACGCGCCCGGTCCGCCAGCCGGAAGCGGTCCACCTTGCCGCCGCCGGAACGCGGGTTCATCAGGGCCCAGGGACGGTGCGGCGGCGCGGCGGGCACCGGGTCGGCGGTCCCGGGCGCCACCGCGTTCCGCGCCGCGCCCGCGGCCAGCGCCCACAGCGCCAGGGACACCGCGGCCGGCCCCAGCATCCCGCCCGCGGCGTACAGGGCGAGGACCGTCAGCGGTGCCGTCACGCACAGCACCGCTCCCATGATCCGCACCGCCCCGGAGTGGGCGAGCGTCCACCACAGTCCGACGGCCGCCAGGGCCAGTCCGGCGAGGCCGAGCAGCGCCCAGAGCACGCCGCGCAGGCCGGCGGCGACGAGCGGGACCAGGACGCCGGCCGCGAGGGCGAGGAGCGCCAGTCGCGCCCACCCGGCGTCCCGGCGGCCGGCGGTCCGCACGGAGCCCGGCTCAGCGTTCCGCGCCGGCGTGCGAACGCGGCGCGCACAGCGCCCAGATGATGAACCCGGAGAAGGCGATCATCACGACGGACCAGACCGGGTAGTACGGCAGGGACAGGAAATTGGCGATGATGAGGAGACCCGCGATCACCACGCCGGCGACGCGGGCCCACATGGCCCCCCGGACCAGGCCGAGGCTGACGAGCACCCCGATGGCGCCGAGCACCAGATGGGTCCAGCCCCACGCGCTGAGGTCGAACTGGAAGACGTAGTCCTGCGTCGTGACGAAGACGTCGTCCTCGGCGATGCCCATGATGCCCCGGAGGATGTCGAGCACCGACACGATCATGAGCGAGACGGCGGCGAAGACCGTCAGGCCTTCGGCCCACTGCCGCTTGGCCGACGGCGCGTGCACGCCGGTGGCGCCGCGTGCGCCGTGGGTCGGGTGTGTCGCTGTCATTCCGATGCCTCGATTCGGTGTCGTGCGGTCAGCGCCCGGCGGAGGAGGCGAACCGGCCCGCGTGTTCCGCCGGGCCGTGGCCGCTCAGGACCAGTTCCTTCGCCCTGCGGAACTCGTCGTCCGAGATGTCGCCGCGGGCCTTGATCTCGGACAGCCGGGCGAGTTCGTCGACGCTGCTGGTACGGCCGCCGGCGCCCCTGGCGGTCTCGCGGACGTAGCTGTCGAAGGCGTCCTGCTGTGCGCGCGCCTGGGCGATCTCACGGCGCCCCATGTTCTTGCCGCGTGCGATCACGTAGACGAAGACGCCCAGGAAGGGCAGGACGACCGTGAACACCAGCCAGCCGGCCTTGGCCCAGCCGCTCAGGTCGTCGTCGCGGAAGATGTCCATGACGACCCGGAAGAGCAGGACGAACCACATGATCCACAGGAAGACGACCAGGATGGTCCAGAAGGCGCTCAGCAGCGGATAGTCGTACGCGAGATACGTCGCACCACTCATCTCGGTCCTCCGTTCCGGGCCGCCCGCGCCCGCCATGCCGTTGTGTGCCGCCTTCAGCGTGTCCGCGACGAGGGACCACCCGCCTCACCCGGGACGGGTGAAACACCGCCCCGGCCGGGCGTCCCGGCCGGTCCCGGCGGGACGGGGAGGACGAGCCGCGGGCCGAGGAGCCGGGTCGGCGCCCGGGCCGATTCCGCGGGCGGAACCAGGACGGCGGTCCCCGCGACGACGGCGAGCGGCACCCCGGGATCCCGGCGGGGCCCCGTCGGCAGGCCGGGGCCGCTCCGGCAGGCGCGTGTGTCCGTCCGAGACCGGGGCCGGACCGGGTGTCGCGCTCGCGGCTCCTTCTCCCGCGCGGCGCGCCCGGACCGCGGCGCGAGCGCGGGGCCGGCCTTCCGTCCGGTCGCCGTCGCCGGGTCACCCGCGGCGGGTGATCCGGTCGGGAGGCGGGCGCGGTCGGATGGGCGGCGAGCAGTCGTCGCGCGGCGAGCGGTCGTCGTGCGCGGTACGGGCGGGAGACAGTGATGACGACCGTGGCGAGTCCGTTCAGCGCCTCCCTCTCCCCGGCCGAACGAGCCGCGTGCGGCAAGGAGGCACGCGGCCGTACGCCGCGCGCCTCCCACGGCCGGTTCGAGGCGGCCCGGGACCGGCCCGATCCCGTCGACGTGATCGAGCGGCAGTCGGCGACCCGGCTGCCCGAGCTGGTGCCGGTCCGCTACGGCCGCATGCTCGAGTCCCCCTTCCGGTTCTACCGGGGAGCGGCGGCGATCATGGCGGCGGACCTCGGGCCGGCCCCGGACACCGGCCTGACCGTGCAGTTGTGCGGCGACGCCCACCTGCTCAACTTCCGCCTGCTGGCCTCCCCGGAACGCCGTCTCGTCTTCGACATCAACGACTTCGACGAGACGCACACCGGTCCCTTCGAGTGGGACGTCAAGCGGCTGGCGGCGAGCTTCGCCATCGCCGGCCGGGCGAACGGCTTCCCGGTCGAGGCGCAGCACGAAACCGTACGAGCCTGTGTGAAGGCCTACCGCCGGCGCATGCGGGAGTTCGCCGGCATGCGCGCTCTCGACGTCTGGTACGCGCAGGACGACGCCGACCGGCTGCGGGAGCTGCTGACGTCGTCGACGGACCGCGAGGCCCGGCGACGCGCCGCCCGGGCGGCGGCACGCGCCCGGACCCGTACGCAACTCCAGGCCTTCGAGAAGCTCACGCGGGTCGAGGACGGAGAGCGGCGCATCGCCCCGGACCCGCCGCTGATCACGCCGCTGCGCGACCTGGTGGACGGCCCGTCCGCCGAGGAGGAGGCCCTGCGCGAGGTCCTGGACGGCTACGCGCGCTCGCTGTCGTCGGAGCACCGCCACCTGCTGGGGCGCTACCGCCTGGTCGACGTGGCCCGGAAGGTGGTGGGCGTCGGCAGTGTCGGCACCCGCTGCTGGATCGTGCTCCTGCTCGGCCGGGACGACGACGATCCCCTGCTGCTGCAGGCCAAGGAGGCGCAGGAGTCGGTGCTCGCGCCGTACGCGGACGGCGAGCGGTACGACAACCAGGGCCGCCGGGTCGTGGCGGGGCAGCGGCTGATCCAGACGACCAGCGACATCCTGCTCGGCTGGACGCACACCGTGGGCCTCGACGGACGCCCCCGGGACTTCTACGTACGGCAGTTGCACGACTGGAAGGGCATCGCCCGCCCGGAGACCATGGACCCGGGGCTGCTGCGGCTGTTCGCGCGGCTGTGCGGGGCGAGTCTGGCGCGGGCCCACGCCCGGTCCGGCGACCCGGTCGCCATCGCCGCCTACCTGGGGCGCGGCGACCGCTTCGACCGGGCGCTCGCCGGGTTCGCGCAAGACTACGCCGACCGGAACCAGCGGGACTTCGAGGCGCTGGGCGAGGCCGTGCGGTCGGGCCGGGTGCGCGCCGAGAACGCGTGACCGGCGGCCGGGGGCCTCACTCCGGTGCCTGGCGCATCTCCAGGACGCGCAGGCCCAGCGACTGGCAGCGGGCCAGCAGCCCGTACAGGTGTGCTTCGTCGACGACGTGCCCGAACAGCAGGGTCTGACCGGACATCGTCACGTGGTCGAGTTCCGGAAAAACCTTGATCAGCGGTTCCGAGAGATGTCCGTCGACACGGATCTCGTAGCGCATGAGCCGCTCCCCGGGTGGCCTGGGACAGGCTGGCCGTGCCCGTACCCTGCGATCGTCCCCCGCCGGGCGGCGGCCCGGTTCACCCCGTACAGGTGAGAGGCCGCCCGTGTCAGTGCTTCAGCCAGAGCTTGCACGAGAGGATCACCAGGCCGAGCACGAGGTTCACCGCCGCCGACAGGGCCATCAGGCGCCGGCCGGCGCCGGCCCGGCGGGCCGCCGCCACCGACCAGCCCACCTGCCCCGCCACGGCGACGGACAGCGCGAACCACTGGGTGCCCTGCACACCGAGGCCGAGCACGGGGCTGACGGCCACGGCGACCGCCGGCGGCACGGCGGCCTTGACGATCGTCCACTCCTCACGGCACGCCCGCAGGGCGACGTGCCGGTCCGGGCGGCGCTGCGCCAGCCGCGCCCCGAACAACTGCGCGTGCACGTGCGCGATCCAGAACACCCCGCCGGTGAGCAGCAGGAGCAGCACCATCTCCAGCCGCGGGAACGAGCCGAGCGTGCCGGCCCCGACGATCACCGAGGCGGCGAGCATAGACCCGTAGACGCCGCCCGTGTAGTCGGCGTGCGCCCGGCGTTCGGCGGTGCGCGCGGCACGGCCCGGCGCGCGGTGCCCGGTGCCGGCCGTCACGGGCTTCCCCCTCGTCACAGCAGGTCCAGCTCGCGGGCGCGGCGTACCGCCTCGTTGCGGCGGTTGACGGACAGCTTCCGGTAGACGCTCTTGAGGTGGGTCTTGACCGTGTTCACGGATACGTACAGGTCGGCGGCGATCTCCTCGGTGGACATGGTCAGGGCCAGGCGGCGCAGCACGTCGTGCTCGCGTCCGCTCAGCTCCTCGATCACCGGTGGCGGCGGCCCGTACGGGTGCGGGGACGGCCCGGTGCCAGGTGTGCGCCGGCCGGCCGGCGACGCCGAGCCCAGGTAGCGCCGGATCCACGGCCCGGCCTCGGTGAAGGGCCGCCTCAGCCGCTCCCGGCGGGCCTCCGCCAGTGCCCGTCCCACGAGTGCGCGCGCGGCCGCCGTGTCCCCTTCCTCGTCCGCGGCCTGCGCCCGTACCAGCACGGCCCGGACGGTCACGGCGGGCCCGGCGCGCCTCTCCGGACGCGCCCGGTCGAGCAGTCGTACGGCCTCGGCGGTGCCGCCGGTGGCGAGCCGGACCCGTGCGGCCCCCACCGCGCAGGCCGGCTGCTCGGCGGGCACCTCCCGCAGCAGCCCGGCGGCCGTCTCCGTGCGTCCCTCGGCGAGGTGGGCGTCGGCCGCGACGAGCGCCGTCTGCCCGCGCGCCCACGGCGAGACGGCGTCGGCGGGCACCTCCGGTTCCACCGCCTTCAGCGCGGCCCCCGGATCGCCGCGCGCCAGCCGCAGGCGCGCGGTCGTCAGGGCGCGTCCGGCCTCCCGTACGGGGTCCCGCATCGCGGGGTGCGCCTCGGCCGCCGTGTCGAGCAGGGCCTGGGCCTGCCCCAGCTCGTCGCGGTCCACGGCGACGGCGGCCAGGACGAGCCGTTCGACGCCGGATCCGGACGGCCGGGGCAGCCCGAACCTCTCCGTCTCGGCGAGGGCCTCGCGGGCCCTGCATTCGGCCCTGCCGAGCCAGCCGTCCAGGTAGTCGATCAGGGCGAGCCGGCCGAGCGAGTCCTCGCGCGGGAGGGCCGTGGCCGCTCCCGGGGCGAAGTCCGCCACGGTGGACAGGGCGGTCCGCGCCTCCTCGAAGCGCCCGGCCCACAGCCGTGCGGAGCCGAGGTGGTCCAGCAGCAGCGCGGTGAGTTCGGGATGCCGGTCCAGCAGTTCGGCGGGGACCGCCTCCCGCAGCCTCCCGGCCGCCCGTGCCGCGTCCTCCGCCCGCTCCGGCGCACCGGCCAGCCGGGCGGCCAGCGCCTCCAGCAGGGCGCAGCTCAGCCGGGCCGCCGCCTCGTCGGCCGTGCCGTCGTGCTCCGCCAGCTCGTGCCGTGCGCGGTGCAGATGGGTCAGCCCGCCGTCGATCTCGCACCGGGCCAGCCGGCCGGCCGCCCGTACCAGCTCCGGGGCCGCTCCCGTGCCCTCCCGCCCCATGCGGGAGAACAGTCCGGCCACCGCGTCGGAGCGCGGACCGGTGAAGAACTGGCCGATGGCGAGGTCGTCGACCAGGGCGTTCGCGGTGAACTCCCAGTCGTCGGCGGCGGCCCCGTGCCCGAGCGCCTCCGGAAGGTGTCCGGACCGCCGCAGCCACCCGGCGGCCCGCCGGTGCAGCTCGGGTTCCAGTCCGGGCAGGCGCGTCCGCAGATGGGCGCGGAGGATCTCGGCGAACAGGGGGTGGAGCCGGTACAGACCGTGCCCGAGGTGCTCGACGAAGGCGTTGTCCCGGTTCAGCCGGGCCAGGACGGCCTCGGCGTCGTCGCGCCCCGTGACCGCGTTCGCCAGGCCGGGACAGAACCGGTCGAGCACGCTCACCCGCAGCAGCAGGTCCTGGGTCCCGGCGTTCTGCCGCTTGAGCACCTCCGCCAGCAGGAAGTCGGCGATGGTGCTGCGGTCCGCCTCGAACTCCTTGAGGTACACCTCCGGGTCCGGGCTCTCCCCCGCCGCCAGCGCGCACAGCCGCAGCCCGGCGGCCCATCCCCGGGTGCGCTCCACCAGGGCGCGCACCGCGGCCGGGGGCAGCCGCAGCCCGTGCAGTTCCAGCAGCTCGGCGGCCTCGGTGGGGGTGAAGGCCAGCTCGGCGCCCCTGATCTCCGTCAGCTCGCCCGCGGCCCGGTAGCGGTGCAGGGGCAGCAGCGGCTCGGTCCGGGTGACGAGGACCAGCCGCAGCCCCGGCCCGGCGTGCCGCAGCACGAACTCCAGCTGCTCGGCGATCTCCGGGGAGGTGACCCGGTCGAACTCGTCGAGCACCAGCACCACGGGCCGCTCCCGGACGCTCAGCCCGGCGGCGAGCCGGGCCCCCAGGGTGGGGTTCACCCGGTTCGCGTCCGCCGGGAACCCGACGCCGGCGGGCGGCGGGACACCGACGGCGTGCAGCGCGCGCAGCAGATACGCCCAGAACATCCCGGGCCCGGTCCCGGCCGCCTCGGTGGTGAACCAGGCGACGGGCGGCCCGTCCAGACGCTCCGCCCAGTCCGCGACGAGCAGGGTCTTCCCGGCGCCCGCCGCGCCGTTGACCATGGTCAGCGGCGTCCGCAGCCCCTGGTCGAGACGCCTGGTCAGCCGCTCCCGCCGCAGGTACGTCACCGGCCGCGCCGGCACGGCGAACCTGGTCCGCAGGAAGGGATCCCCGTGCGGGTCGGCGAAGGGTTCCGCGGCGGACGAACCGTCCCCTTCAAGCCCGGTCATGGCGCTCACCGCCCCTGTTCGGCTGTGGCTTCCTCTCAGCATCCCAGCACCGGGGGCGGAGGGCGCGTCGTACGGTGCCGCTCCGCCGGGGGCGCGGGCCCGCGCACGCCCCTCCGCACGCTCGCCGGCACCCGGATACAACCTTCGCGGTCCGTCGTGAGTCGGAGACGTCACTACGGGGTGAGGGCCTCCGTGCGACCGGGCCACGGAAATGGCATACGATGCGCGCGACTCTCATAAAGATCACATAAGAGGATGCACATATCATGGCAATCCGTGCCGCCCACCGTTCCCTTCGCGGCATATCCGCCGTCGTCGCCCTGCTCGCGATCGGCGCGGTGGGATGCTCGGAGGTCTCCGACGCCGTCGACAGCGCCAAGGACGGCGCGAAGAAGGTGGCCCGCCAGCGCTCGGTGTTCTCGCTGGACATCGGTGACTGCTACAACCCGAACGGCAAGGCCGAGGGGGAGGCGTACTCCGTCGAGATCGTGCCCTGCGACGAGGCGCACGAGGGCCAGGTCGTCGGCGAGTTCACGATCGACGAGGGCACGGAGTACCCCGGCGACGACAAGATCTCGACGATCGCGGACGACCGCTGCCCGGTCGAGGCGCAGAAGTACTCCCCGGACACCTGGGCGCTCCCCAAGGGTGCCGCCCTCTTCTACTACACCCCGACCATGGAGAGCTGGGCGACCGGCGACCGCGCGGTGAGCTGCACCTACACCGCGGAGGGGGGCAAGCTCAACGGCTCGCTGGAGACCGCGAAGTCCCTCAAGCCCGAGCAGACCACGTACCTCACGGGTTCGAACGCGCTCTACGAGGCCCTGTGGGCGAACCAGCCCGAGAAGGACACCGTCGAGGACGACCTGGCCGGCTACAAGGCGCAGGCCAAGGCCGTCGCGGCCGCCCTCGACGCGCACGTCGAGGGCCTGGGCGGCATCGAGGGCACCGAGGTCGGCAAGCTCCGCGCGACGCTGACGAAGGCGGCCGGCAACTGGAAGAAGGCCGCGAACGCCGCCGACGCCGACGCGTTCTACATCGCCTACGACCCGGCGTTCACCGACATCGACCCGAACAAGTCGGTCGCCGCCCGCAAGGAACTGGGCCTGGCCACCACCGTCCCGGCCGACGAGGCCGAGGTCTGGGCGGGCTGACGTCCCGTCGGGCCGGAGGGGGCCGGGTCCGTCGGGGACCCGGCCCCGTCCGCGGAGGTCCGATCGCCCCCGTTGTCAGTGCCCTGCGGCATGATGACCGCCGTGAACACCGAAACCCTGACAGCCGTCTGGCAGCGGCTTCTCGCCGACCCCCACAAGTCGTGGGTGCTGTTCGAGCACGGCACCTGTGTCGTGCTGACCGCTCCGGACGGCGAACTCGCCGGACAGGCCACCGAGATCCTGCGGACGTTCGGCCCGGCGCACGCCGGGTCCTCGGCGGGAGACTTCGGAGTGATCGACCCCGAGAACGCCGAGGGATGGGTCGTCACCGGGCACCACAATGACGTCCTCACCTACGTCGGCCCCGATGAACCCCAGGACCGGTCGGAGATCTCCGTCGGACTGCTCGGACGCGCCAAGCGCCACCGGGACGGCACCGAACTCCACGTCGTCCACGTCGAGGACGGGCGGGGCTCGGCGGATCCGGCGTGAGCGTCCTCTAGCGTCGTCGGCATGAGCACCTCTCCCGCCCTCGCCGAGGCACTCGCGGACGGCACGGTCGTCCTCGACGGCGGCATGTCCAACCAGCTCGCGGCGGCCGGGCACGACCTGAGCGACGAACTGTGGTCGGCCCGGCTGCTCGCCGAGGACCCCGAGGCGGTGACCGCGGCCCACCTCGCGTACTTCGAGGCGGGCGCGGATGTCGCCATCACGGCGAGCTACCAGGCCACGTTCGAGGGCTTCGCGCGGCGCGGGACCGGCCGGGAGGAGGCGGCCGGACTGCTCGCCCTGAGCGTGGAGTGCGCCCGTGAGGCGGCCCGGCGGGCCCGGACGTCCCGCCCCCTCTGGGTGGCGGCCTCGGTCGGCCCGTACGGCGCGATGCTCGCGGACGGCTCGGAGTACCGGGGCCGGTACGGGCTGAGCGTGGCGGAACTGGAGCGCTTCCACCGCCCGCGCATGGAGGTCCTCGCGGGGGCCGCCCCGGACGTGCTCGCCCTGGAGACGGTCCCCGACACGGACGAGGCCCGGGCCCTGCTGCGTGCGCTGCGCGGTCTCGGCGTACCGGCCTGGCTGTCGTACTCGGCGTCCGGCGACCGCACCCGCGCCGGCCAGCCGCTGGAGGAGGCGTTCGCGCTGGCGGCACGGGCGGACGAGGTGATCGCGGTCGGCGTGAACTGCTGCACTCCGGAGGACGCGGACCACGCGGTGACCCTCGCGGCGCGGGTCACCGGCAAACCGGTCGTGGTCTACCCCAACAGCGGCGAGACATGGGACGCCGGGGCGCGGGCGTGGACCGGACGGCCGACGTTCAGCGCCGGGCAGGTGAAGGGCTGGCGTGACTCGGGGGCCCGGCTGATCGGAGGGTGCTGCCGGGTGGGCCCGGACACGATCGCATCGGTGGCGTCGGCACTGCGGGCGCCGTAGCGAACTGGCACCACACGACCCTCCCGGGCTCCCGCTCCCCCACACCCCACGTGCCCGCCGCCCCGCCCACTCTCGTGCACACGGACAGCAGTCTCACGGCCGGGCCTGTCAAGGCACGGGGCCGCGTCCGATCAGGTCATCTTCGGTGCGTGCGTGCGACGGGTCCTTGCCGTACGCGCCGGTCTCCAGCACGGAGGAGAACTGCCTGGTCCTGAACGTCACGACGCCACCGGACCAGCGGCGGGCCGCTCCCGTGCTCGTGTGGATCCACGGGGACGGCGCCGTGGGCGGCGGTTCATTCTTCGACGGGCGCCGCCTGGCCGAGCGGGGGCTGGTGGTCGTCACGGTCAACTACCGTCTCGGCGTCTTCGGCGGCCTCGCCCTGCCCGGTCTGGAAGGAGCCGGCACCTTCGGTCTCCAGGACCAGCAGGCGGCGCTGACCTGGGTGCGGAACAACGCGCGCGCCTTCGGCGGTGACCCCGGCAATGTCACCGTGGCCGGCGTGTCGTTCGGCGCGTCCGCCATCGCCGGGCACCTGACGTCCCCCGCGTCCCGGGGTCTGTTCCACCGAGCCGTCATGGCGAGCGGCGAGGCCATGATGGACATGCCGGCCGGCGCGATGGGGCCGGGCGTGCCGGGGTACCCGTGGTACGTCTGGCGGACGGGCCGGGAGATGGAGGACATCACCACCGAGATGACCTCGTCCCTCGGCTGCCGTGACGGCCGTCCGGAACGCACCCTCGCCTGTCTGCGCGCCCTGCCCGTGGAGAGGATCCTCGAGGTGCCGCACATCATGAACGCCTTCCAGGTGTTCGGATACGGCAACGCCACCCTGCCCGAGCTGCCGCCCACGGCCCTGCGCACCGGACGTTTCCACCGTGTGCCCGTCCTGTCGGGCGCGACCCGCGACGAGCACCGCACGTTCGTCGGGATGACGTACGACGCGGTGGGCAGGCCGTTCACCGAGGCCGACTACGACGGCGCCCTGCGCACCGCGTTCGGCGAGGCGCGGGCGGAGCGTGTGCGGGCCGAATACCCCACGACCGCCTACCCGTCGCCCGCGCTGGCGTGGGCCGCTGTGATCACCGACCGCATGTGGGCGCGCGGCACGCAGGCGCAGCACGACGCGCTGGCCTGTCATGTGCCGGTGTACGCCTACGAGTTCGCCGACCGGGACGCGCCGATGTTCCTGCCGCTGTCGGGCGGGTTCGACTTCGGCGCCTTCCACGCGGCCGACATCCCCTACCTGTTCGAGGACGAAGCGGCCGATCCGTTGTTCACCCCGGCGCAGCGTCGCCTGTCGGCCACGATGACCGGATACTGGGCCGCGTTCGCCCGCACCGGCGCACCCCGCGGTACCGGTCTGCCCGCCTGGCTCCCCCACCGCCCGGGCCCCGCCGGCCGGCCGTACACACAGTCACTGGCACCGGAGCGCATCGGGCCCGTCGACTACCGCCACGAACACCGTCTCGGCTTCTGGAACCACCTGCCCTGACACGGCCGGTCCGCTGCACCGGCGAAGGCGCGCGCTTCCTCTCCGCCACAGCGTCGTGACGCTCAGGGGACACTCCTCGAAGTCACCTTCGAGGAAAGGACACGCGCGATGGACTCGGTCATGCCGCACTCGTGGACGGCCCATCCGGCGCCCGTCAGCAGGGCCGTGGGATGTCGCCGTCCTGATCGGCCGAACGAAACAGTTCGAAGACACGTTCCTCGTACCGGAGGCGGGCCGGGGAGAAGTCGAACGGCATCTTGCCGATGGCCTCCATCGCGCTCGTCCTCGCCTCGCCTTCCTCCCCGCCGGCGTGCTCGTCTTCCTGGTCCAGGAGGTCGCCGAGGGCCTCGTCCAGGCCGGATCCGTCGATGGCGGCTCCCAAGGCGGTCTCATGAGCACACCGCTGAGCGGCCAGATCTTCGATGCGGGGGTCGTCGGGGGACACGGTGTCGTCCAGGGCCGCCTCGGCCTCGGCCAGGCGGTCCTCCTCGGCCCGCAGTTCGGGGTGGGTGGCCAGGACGATGAACCGGTTGGCCTGGACGGCGGCGCCCAGGGGGCCGAACACACGCTCCGTGACCAGAAGAGTATCGAGATCCGCCGGGCGCAGGGCTCCGGGCGGCAGCTCCCGCAGGCGGCCACCGACCAGCGGTGAGAGCAGGCCCAGGGGGCTGCCCACCTCGCGGAGGCGGTGCACGGCGGCCCGCTGGGATTCGATGGCGGCCGCCTTGGAGGCGAGGGACTCCTCCAGGCGGGCCAGGGACTGCTCGATGCCGGTGGCGCCCTCGAAGCCGTCCCGGATGGCGTCCAGGGAGATACCCGCGTCGGCCATCTTGCGGATCCACAGCAGGCGGATCATGTCGTCGTATCCGTAGCGGCGGCGGTCGTCGCTTCCGCGTTCCGGTTCGGCGAGGAGCCCGATGGCGTGGTAGTGGCGGATGGCGCGGGGTGTGGTCCCGGCGAACGCGGCGGCATCGCCGATCTTGACCCGGCGGGGAATCGCAGGAAGGGGCATGCGGGAGAACCTCTCGATGTCGTGCTCACCGCCTACTGGACCACATGCCGTTACGGCACGTGCAAACCCCGCTGCCACAGGCGTCCCGCACTCCCGCGCCGTCACGTGTCGTACGGATCGCCGCACGGGCGGAGAAAAACCGGGAGAGGCGGGAACCACCTTCCTCCGGCCTCTCCAGTCCGGTACCGAGCGGGAGTCGCTCCGCGAGGGTGAGGTCGTGCAGCCGAGCATCGCGGTGTGAACGCCGTCGTCCACGGTTCCGGGCTGTGCGAATTCGCTGGTCGGCAGAGGGCTTCGTACGGGATGCTTCATCCGTGATCGAACGAGAGGCCGCCGTTCGGGTCGTCGAGGAACAGCTGGAGCGTGACCATCAGCAGTGGCGGGCGGTGAGTGCGGACGCGATGCGGATGGCTGTGACCCGTGTCGAGAAGCACGAGCCGGTGTGGATCGTCTCCTGGCAGTCCGAGGAGTTCGTACGCACTCGGAACTCGAAGTACGCGCTGATCGGCAATGGGCCGTACCTCGTCGACCGTGTCGACGGAGGACTTCACCGGATCGGCGTCGTCTCCTCGGTGACCGGGGAGTGGGAGGCCGACTACCGGGGCCGGATACGCGGGTTGCCGATACGCACCGTGGTGGACGATCTGCACGATGTGCTCCGTGAGGTCGCCGCTGCGCGCGGACACATGCACGCCGCGCGGACACTGCGCCGGAGGCTGCCCGCGCTCTCGCCCGCGGAAGCCATCGAGTACGTGAGCGCGTTGCTGGACGGCGACGCACCCGCGCGCCTCGTGGCCGTCGCCACCGGGGAACTCGTGGAGCCTCTCAACCCGGTGCTCGCGGTGAGGACCGTTCCGAGCGGGGCGGCGATCCGAGCCGGTCAGGGACACGAGGGATGAGCGGGAAAGCCACCATGGCCAGCGTTGTCGAGCTGACGTACTACCCCGTCAAGGGCTGCGCCGGGACATCGGTGCGCGAGGCGCCGCTCACCCCCGCCGGGCTCGCGCACGACCGCGGTTTCATGGTCGTCGATGAGGAGGGGATGGGGCGGACGCAGCGCAGGGACCCCCAACTGGCCCTGATCCGGCCGACGGTCAGTGCCGACGGCGGCCGACTCACCCTCCAGGCACCGGAGTTCGACACGCTGGAGCTTCGCGTGGACACGGCCGCCGCCCGGCGGAAGGTGGATCTGTTCGGGACGGTCCACCAGGGCATCGACCAGGGCGACACGGCCGCCGAATGGTTCACGGAGGTGCTCGGCGTGCCGAGCCGGCTCGTGCGCGTACCGCCGGAGCACGACCGGGTGACCGACGGCAGGACCCCGGGCACCTCCGCCTACGCCGACAGCTGCGCCCTGCACGTCCTCTCACGCGCCACGCTCGGCCTCCTCAACCGCAAACTGGCCGAACGCGGCGTCCCGCCGCTGCCGATGAACCGCTTCCGCCCCAACATCGTGGTCGACGGCTGGGACGAACCGCACACCGAGGACCGCGCCCACCGCATCCGCATCGGCGACACCGAACTGGGGTACGCCAAGCTCGCCATCCGCTGCGCGGTCACCATGGTCGAACAGGAGACGGGGGCGAAGGCGGGCCCGGAGCCGCTGCGCACCCTCGCCGGTTACCGTCGCGCCACCGAGGGCGGTGTCGCCTACGGGACCAAGTACGCGGTGCTCCGCACCGGCACCCTGTCCGTCGGCAACGCCGTGGACGTCCTCTCGTGGGGCGACAGCGAACTGTAGGACGGTTCAGCCAGCCGTACACCACCGGCCGCGGGCGCGGGACGGTTCCGGACAGGTGGGGGGTGGACCCGCGCCGGGGGTGGCGGCATGCCGCCCGCACGCCGGTGGGCGAGGCCGGTCCGGGGCCGGTCCCGTACGGTCCGTGGTCCGGCCCCGGCGGAAACCCGGTTTCCCATCGCGGCGCTGTGCGGCGGTTCCTCTATTTCGTGCCCATGTCCAGTGTCCAGTAGTGGCCCCAGGGACCGCCCTCGTGGTGGCCCAGGCCGGCCTCCCGGGTCTCGGAGCGGAGGATGGCGTTGCGGTGTCCCCAGCCGAAGCGTTCGTCGTCCTGCATCCAGAAGCGCAGCGCCTCCTCCGCCGTGGGGAAGCCGACGGCCACGTTCTCCGCCCGCCAGGTGCGGTAGCCGGCCTGGTCCATGGGTTCCCCGGCCTCCCAGACCAGTTTTCCGCTGGGGCCGCGGTGCATGTTGTCGCCGCTGACCGCCCAGTCCCTCGAGTGGTCCTTCAGGAAGAGGTTGTGGGCGTTCGCCGCGTCCGTCAGCTGCGGCGACCGGTCGAAACCCCTCGCGCACGCGGTCATGGTCGCGCCCGCGGAGTTTCCGTGCGGCGGGTACTTCTCCGGGTGCTGTCGCGCGTCGTTGATCAAGTCGAGACTCACCTTGGGCTCCTCACTCGCGGGCCTGCCCCGGTGCGACCGGACCGGCCGACCAGGATGAGTCGGCTCTTTCCTCTTCCTCGATTGTCCCGGACGGGCGGCGTCCCGGCATCTCGTGGCCCGCAGGCCCGACTTGGCCGTCACCGGCCCCCGGAGCGCACGCCCGCGTCAGTCGCGGCGGAGTGCGCCGGCGCGGCGCAGGCGGCGTACGACCGAGCGGAGTTCGGGGGGTGTGGCGGGTTCGGGGTTCTCGGGGGCGGGTGTGCTCCACAGGACGAGTTCGCGGTCCCGGGGGCCGTGTTCGACGTGCGGGTCGCCGTCGCCGTACACCTGCACCGGATGGTGCGTGTCCCAGCGTTCCCAGCCCGGTGAGCCGTCGGTGACGAACCGTACCCACGCCCCGTGCATCGCGTCGGCGAGGTCCTGCGGGGCGCCCTCGCCCGCGAGTTTGCGGGCGTCGGGCTCGTCGCCGCTGTCGAAGACGAAGCCGAGTTCCAGGGCGTGGCAGGCGCCCATGCCGGGGCGGCGGGAGGGCCAGGCGAACTCGTAGACGTAAGAAGGGTCCCGGCGGCCGTCGGCGAGGCGGTGCAGGGGGACGCGGAGCAGGTGGTCGGTGACCAGCTGGCCGACGAGTTCGGCGGTGCCGGCGTCCGGGCGCAGGGCGCGGTAGCCGCGCGGGACCTCGCTGCCACAGTGGCAGCGGGCCATCGCGCCGGCGAGGGCGACCGCGCCGAGGCGGTCGACGCGTTCCGTCAGGCCGCCGGGAACCAGCCAGAGCCGGTACTCGTCGCGGGTCCAGCCGGTCAGCAGCTCCACGCCGGGGGCCGCGCCGTCGGTGAGCGCCTCCAGGGGGTCGCGCGGGACCAGGTCGCCGTCGGTGACGATGCCGAAGGCGGGGCCGCCGAGTATCGGGCTGCCGAGGCGGCCGATGTCGGCCTGGACGCGGAGGAGCTGGTCGCGGTCGACGGCGGCGAAGGCCTCGGCGGTGGCGGGGATCCTGAGGCGGCTCGCCATACGGCGGACCATACGGCGCACCTTGGCGCGGTCCGTGGTCTCGGGCGGGCCGCTCTGCAGGACGGCCCGGCGGACCAGCCCCCGGGTCTGCGGGGCGGCGACGAGCACGCCCGTGCTGATCGCTCCGGCGGACTGGCCGCCTAGGGTGACGCGGTCCGGGTCGCCGCCGAAGGCCCCGATCGACGCGTGGACCCAGTGCAGCGCGGCGAGCTGGTCGCGCAGGCCGGGGTTGGCGGGGGCGTCCGGGAAGAGGCCGTAGCCCTCGACGCCGAGGCGGTAGTTGACCGACACGAACACCACGCCGTCGCGGGCGAAGGGGCGGCCGTCGTAGACGGGGACCGCCGAGGAGCCCCGGGTCAGGGCGCCGCCGTGGAGCCATACGAAAACGGGAAGGCGGGCGCAGGGTGCGGGGTCGGGGGTCCAGACGTTGAGGTTGAGGCAGTCGTCGCCGGGGACGGCCGGGTCGGACAGGTACCGCGCGAAGGCCTCCGAGTACGGGGGTTTCGGGGCCGTCGGTCCGAAGGCGGCGGCCTCGCGCACGCCGTCCCAGGGCTCGGGCGGGGTGGGCGGGCGGAAGCGGCGGGGGCCGAAGGGGGGTGCCGCGTAGGGGATGCCCCGGAAGACGGCCACGCCCTGCTCCCAGCGGCCGCGGACGGCTCCGTACGGGGTTCTGGTCACGGGGTTCGCCCGGTCCGCCGTCATGTGCCCACCAGCCCTTCGCCGCGCCGCGTCGCGTCACGCACCGGCCGGGCCCACCGGACCCGCCGGTAACACGAGAGCACCGCGACGCTCCTCGGTATTCCTGGGTACGCGTGAGAGTTCTTCCCGCCCCGGCGTACCGGATCTACAGTAGGAAGCGCTTTCTATTCGAAGAGGTGGGTGCTCGATGGTCCGTGCGGGGAGTGCCGGCGTGACGGCCGGGCCGACGCTGGCGGTGGTGGCCCGTGAGGCGGGGGTGTCCGTACCGACCGCGTCCAAGGTGGTCAACGGCCGCGAGGACGTGGCTCCCGAGACCCGCCGCCGCGTCACCGAGGCACTGGACCGGCTCGGGTACATCAGGAGACCCCGGTTCGACGGCGGGAGGGCGCCGCGTCTGGTGGACCTCGTGGTCCACTCGCTGGAGACCTCCGGGTCGGGCGCGGTGCTGCACGGCGCGGAGGAGGCGGCGGACGACGCGGGGCTCGAGCTCGTCGTCTCGGCGGCCCTGACGCGGAGCCGCGCGGAGCGGCCGGAACGTCCGGAGCGGGGCTGGCTGGACAAACTCGTCCTGCGGGGTTCGTCGGGGGTGCTGTTCCACCTGGCGGAGCTGAGCGACCCGCAGTACGCGTGGCTCAGGCAGCACCGCATCCCGTTCGTGATGATCGACCCGGTGCTCGAACCGCCATCGGATGCCGTCTCGGTCGGGGCGGCGGACTGGCGGGGCGGGGTGACGGCGACCGAGCACCTGCTGGCCCTGGGGCACGAGCGCATCGCGGTCGTGGCCGGTCACCGGCACACGCTGTGCGCCGACGCGCGGATCGCCGGTTACCGCTCGGCCCTCGCGGCGGCTGGCGTGCGGCACCGCCCCGAGTACGTCCGGCACGCCGATTCCGGTGAGGGCGCGGCCGGCCGCAGCGTGCGCGAACTCCTCGATCTGCCCGAGCCGCCCACGGCCGTCTTCGTCTGCGCGGACCGGATGGCGCTGGACGTCTACGAGGCCCTGGCCGAGCGGGGTCTGCGCGTACCGGACGACATGAGCGTGGTCGGCTACGACGACCTGCCCGAGGCCCGCTGGCTCACCCCGGCCCTGACCACGGTCCGCCGGCCGCTGTCCGAGATGGCGGCGACGGCCCTGCGGCTGCTGCTGCGCATGATGGACGGCCACCACCCGGAGAGCACCCGCACGGAGCTGTCGACCCGGCTGGTGGAACGCGCCAGCACGGCGCCGCCCGGACCCCGTCCGGACGGCCACGGCTGACGGACGGGACGCCACCGTCCCCGGCCCGGGCACGCCCCGGCGTCCGGGCCGACCCCCAGGAACCCGGCAGCCCCTCCGCCCCGGACACAGCCCGGCGCCCGGCCGACTCCTCGACCCCGCCTTCCTCCCCCGATCCGGGCACGCCCCGGCGTCCGGCTGCCTCCGGGACTCCGGAGCCCGCCTCCCGGAAGGCGGCCGGGCGGGACCGGGGAGCGGCGCTCCGCCCGGTACGGCGTGACGCAGTTCACGGCGGCATGCGGCCCGATCTTGGAATGCGCGGCTCGTCGTTCTTGCTCCCCTTCTTATGGGCTTCCCCTGTCCCGGGGTGCGCGGGGCAATGGCGCTCAGCGCGTCCGGCCACGAGAGCCGGGGCGACCTCGGTCCTTCCCCTCCCTCGATCCGGCCCGCTGTCTTCGAAAGGTTTCCCCGCACCATGCCACTGGCTCTGCTGGCCCTCGCCGTCGTCGCGTTCGGCCTCGGCACGACCGAGTTCGCCACGATGGGGCTGCTGCCCCAGATCGCCGACGGGGTCGGCGTCTCCGTACCGGACGCCGGCAATCTCGTCTCGGCCTACGCGCTCGGCGTCGTCGTCGGCGCCCCCGTGCTGACGGGCATCGGCGCGCGCGTCCCCCACAAGCGGCTGCTCCTGCTCCTGTCCGGGCTGTTCGTGATCGGCAACGTCGCGTCCGCGCTCGCCCCCACCTACGGCCTGCTCTTCGGCGCGCGCTTCCTGACGGGGCTGCCGCACGGGGCGCTGTTCGGCGTGGGCGCCGTCGTGGCCTCCCGGCTGGTCGCCCCCGAGCGGGCCGCGCGCGCCGTCTCGAAGATGTTCCTCGGACTCACCGTCGCGAACATCGTCGGCGTCCCGGCCGGTACGGCCCTGGGCCAGCACCTGGGCTGGCGGTCGGCCTTCCTCGCGATCGCCGTCATCGGCCTCGCCGCCCTCGCCGCGCTGGCCCTCTTCGTCCCCCACCAGCCCCGCGGCGGTCAGTCCGGCATCCGGCACGAGCTGCGGGCGATGGGCAACCGGCAGGTCGCGATCGGCCTGGCCGTCGCCGTGGTGGGATTCGGCGGCTTCTTCGCCGTCTACAGCTACCTGGTGCCCATCCTGACGAACGTGACGGGCATCTCCGAGTCCTCCACCACCCTGGTCCTCGCGCTCTACGGCGTCGGCATGACGCTCGGCACGCTGGTCGCGGGCCCGCTCACGGACCGCGCCCTGCGCCCGACGCTGTACGCGGGGCTCGCCCTGCTCGCCGCGTCGCTGGTGGTGTTCTCCTTCGCCGTCCACAGCACCTGGGCCGCCCTGGTGACGATCACCTTCATCGGCGCGCTGGGCTCCCTCATCACCACGCCCGTCCAGATGCTGCTCATGGCCAAGGCGAAGGACGCCCCGACGATGGCGGCGGCCTCCAACCACTCCGCCTTCAACCTGGCCAACGCGGGCGGCGCCTGGCTCGGCGGGCTGGCCCTCTCGGCGGGCTGGGGCTGGACCTCCCCCGCCCTGGTCGGCGCCGCCCTCGCCGTGGCCGGCCTCGGCCTCGCCCTCGCCGGCGGCCTCCTCAACCGGGACGGCGGCCGCTCCGAGGTGATCACCTCGTCCGGCGCCGGTGCCCCGGCGGAGGCCGGTCAGGTCACGGCGGCCCACCGCCCGCACTGACCCGCACGGGGGACGGCCGCCGCCCGGAGCCGTCCCCCGGCCGGTGGAACACGCCGGCACAGCGCGGTCCCGGAGCCTGTCCGACGGCTCCGGGACCGCGCTTTAGCAGACCGGAACACGCCCGTAGACCACTTTCCCCCGGAGTCAGCCGCCCGGGTGACTTCCTGCTCGGGGGCGCTCACGACCGCCTCTAGGCTGCGCGCGTGAGCAACGACGTGACGAGCGCGCCGGCGGGTACGGATCCCCCGGATGAGGACGGCGCCCCCTCCCTCCCGTGGCTCCGGCGTGCGGCACTGCGGGTCCGCGACGCCGCCGCGGGCTCGTGGGCGATCACCCTCCTGCTCCTGGCCGATCTCGTGACCGTTCTCGGGGCGGGCGCCGTCTGGCTGGCGCTCGGCGGGGACGCCGCGGTGGTCGGCGTGACCGCGGCGGCGCTGCTGGCGTTCGCCACCGCCATGCTGCCGCTGATCGCGCGCCGCGGCCCGGACGGGCAGCCCCCGTTGTGGCCGCCGTTCGTCCTGGTGGTGATCCCGCTGGCCGTACTGGCGGTAGGACTGCCGTCCTGGGGCATCTGGGCGGTCCTGGAGAGCCGCCCCGTGGACGTGACGAACCGCGTGAGGCTCGACGTCGCCCCTCCTCTGGTGAACGGCGACACCGTCCACGCCTCCCTGCACACCGACGACCCGAAACCGCGGCTCGCCCTCACCTTCGACGTCGCCCCGCACGACCCCGCCGCCCCGGTGTGCGTGCCCGGCACCGAGCTGACCGTGACCTCCACGGCGGGCGCCGGGAAGGAACAGGTGCGGACGGGCGTCCCCGGCACGGAGTTCACCTTCGCCCTGGGGCGAGGCATGACCGATGTCGAGCTGTCCGTCCTGATCGACGCCGAGCAGGGCTGCGAAGTGGACCTGTCCGTCGCCTCCGCGTACCTGGACGACTAGGAGAAGAAGGCCAGTGACAGCGAAAACGCATCCTCCGCGCCGCCCCCGCCCCCTCCGCTCCCGCGGTCGCCGGTGCGCGCGGGTCATGGCGGCCGCCGCCCTGCTGTTCACCGTCGCGGCCTGCGGGTGGACGGCGGACGGGGCGGACCAGGAGTCCTCCCTCACCGGCACCGTCTACATCGGCGGCAAGACCGACCAACCGGGGTTCAACCTCCACAGCGGGCACACCGACCGCGGCTTCGAGCCGGACCTGGCCGCCTACCTCGGCAAACGGATCGGCTTCACACCGAGGTGGCACGACGTGGTGTCCGCCAAACGGGAGCAGGAACTCGTCGACAAGTCGTCGGCGCTGGTCATCGGCACGTACTCGATCACCCCGCGGCGCGACGAGCAGGTCGACTTCGTGGGGCCCTACTTCGTCACCAAGCAGGCGTTCCTGGTCCGCGCGGACTACGACGGCATCAAGACGGAGAAGGACGTCGCGAACAAGGTGATCTGCACGGTCGAGGGCTCGACGTCGGCCCTCGCCGCGCTGCCCGGCGGCGCGACACCGCACACGGAGAGCGACTACTCGACGTGCGTGCGCAAGGTCCAGCAGGGCGATGTCGACGCCGTGTTCACCGACGAGGCGCTGCTCTACGGATACGTGGAGCAGCAGAAGAACAGCGCCACGCCCGTCAAGGTCGTGCCCGACGTCTCGTTCGGCAACATCAACAGGTACGGCATCGCGCTGCCGGAGGGCCGCCGGGGCGACTGCGACAAGCTGCGGGACGCCCTGCGCCGCTACATCACCGACGAGTGGGCCAGCGATGTGAAGGCCCAACTGCCCGCGCTGGTCGCCGCCTATCCGGGTGACTGGGAGAACCGCTTCCGTCCCGAGCCGCAGGACGTGAACACGTACTCCTCCTGCAAGGAGTGATCAACGGGCGGTGGCCCAGGTGATCCCGCCGCGCAGATGGGCGCGGAAGGCGGGGTCGTCGTAGGCCTCGGCGGCGTGGCCAAGGGCGGTGTAGAAGACGCGGCCGGCGCCCTGCTCGCGGCACCAGGCCAGCGGGTGGTCCTCGCCCATGCCGCCGCCGTCGTACGACGACTCGTCGGCGCGGAGCAGGACCCGGACCGCTCCGCGGGGGTTGGTGCGGAAGTCGTACCACTCGTCGGTGAACTCCCAGACGGCGGGCAAATGCCGGGTCGCCGGGTGGTCGTGGTCCTCGGTCAGGGCGCGGCCCGGCTGGAAGGCGGGGTGCCGGTCGAAGCGGGCGCCGAGGAGTTCGCCGTAGTACGGCCAGTCGTACTCCGTGCAGGCGGCGGCGTGCACGCCCACGAACCCGCCGCCCGCCTCGACGTACGCCGCGAGCCGCCGCCGCCCGGCCGGGGTGAGCACCTCGCCGCTGGTGGAGAGGAAGACGACGGCGGCGTAGCGGTCGAGCGGTTCCTCGAAGGCGGCCGGGTCCTCGGTGGCGTCGACGGTGAAGCCGCCGAGGGCGCGCAGGGCGGCGACGCCGGCGGGGATGGAGTCGTGCCGGTAGTCGGTGGTGCGGGTGTACACGAGGAGCGCGGGGCGTGCGGGAGCGGCCATGGGCGGGAGCCTATGCGGCGGGCGCCGGCACCTCGGTACCGGGAGGGGGTCGCGGTCCTCCAGAATGTGCGGATGATCGGCAACCGGGTCACCTACCGCATGGCGGACGGCGTACGCGTCCCCGGGACGTGGCGGCACGTCTTCATCCGCAACAGGGGCTACCACCTGACCGACCTGTTCGTCTACGCGGACGGGCTCGTCGACTGCTGGGGGCTGGTCACCCTGGAGGAGTTCGAGGAGGAGCTGCGCGGCGGACGGGTGGCGACCGCACTGCCCGAGGGCGGCCGGGCGTTCGCCCACGAGCTGGCCGAGTGGGAGTTCGGCGAGCCGCGCACATGGCTCACCCCCGAAGCGCTGATGGGCGAGGTACGCGACACCGTCGACCGGCTCAACGGGCGCCCGGACTCGACGGACCGCTGCCTGGCCGCCGTCGACGCGTTCCTGGCCGACCGGACCGAGGAAAAACGGGCCGCCGCCCGTGCCGCCTACTTCGCGATTCCCGGGACACGGCGCCCCTACGCGCTGGGCGACATGCACGAGAAGGACCGGCCGTTGTGGATCCTGGTGCACGGGCCCGACGGGTCCGGCGGCCATCGGCCGGACGAGGGGATCACGCGGGAGGAGTACGAGGAGGCGCTCGCCTACTTCGAGGAAGAGGCGCGGGAGAGGGCCGGACGGCGCGCGTCCGGCCCGGCCGACGGGCCGGTGACCGCCGTCGCCCCTGCGGTCCACCTCCACCAGACTCACACGCCCGAGCCGCTGGACGACCCCGGCACGAGGGCCCTGCGCAACGACTACCCGGCCCCCGTCACCGTCGACGGGACCACCTTCCCCACGGTCGCCCACGCCTACTGGGCCCTGTCCGCAGCCGACCCCGCCGTCCGGGAAGCGGTCGCCGGGGCGGGGAACGCCTTCGCCGCACGCGGCCTGGCGGCCGCCGCCGGCCCGCGCGAGGGCTGGGAGCAGGCCCGTACGGCCGTGATGACCCGCCTGCTGCGGGCCAAGTACGCCCAGCATCCGGACCTGGCCGGCATCCTCCTGTCCACGGGTGACGCGACGCTCGTCTACGACGACATCGAGTCGGGCTTCTGGGGTGACAACGGCGGGCGCGGCCGGAACTGGACGGGCCGCCTGCTGGAGCTGGTCCGCTCCGAACTGCACGCCGGACGGGCGGGCTGCCTGCCCGGGGCGTGAGCGTCGCCCGGCGGATGTCCGTTTCCTTCAAGACCGGGCCGGCGGGGCGGCCCTACGGTGGGCCGCATGAGTGCACGATTCGATGCCATCGGGATGGTCGTCTCCGACATGGCCGCCTCCGTCGCCTTCTACCGGCGTCTCGGGTTCGCCTTTCCGGAGGGGGCCGAGGAGCAGGGACACGTGGAGGCCGCACTGCCGGGCGGGCTGCGGCTGCTGCTGGACACGGAGGAGGTGGTCCGGTCCTTCCACACGGGATGGGAGCCTCCGCCGGGCGGGGGCAGGACCTCACTGGCGCTGCGGTGCGACAGCCCCGCGGAGGTCGACGCGCTCTTCGCGGAGACGGTCGGCGCCGGGAGCGGTTTCGAGCTCGAGCCGTGGGACGCGGTGTGGGGGCAGCGGTACGCCGTCCTCCTCGACCCGGACGGGAACGGGGTGGACCTGTTCGCGCCGCTGGCCCCGAGCGGTCAGTAGCCCGCGCGGCGGCAGGCCCGTCAGCTCCCGTACCTCACGGGAGAGGTGAGCCTGGTCCGCGTAGCCGGTCCGGGCGGCCGTCTCCGCGAGGGGGACGCCCGTCCGGGCCAGGGCGAGGGCACGGCGCATCCGGAGGATGCGGGCCAGGGTCTTCGGGCCGTAACCGAACGCGGCCAGCGAACGGCGGTGCAGCCGGCGGGCGCCCACACCCAGTTCGTCGGCGGTGGCGGCGACCGGGCGGCCCGCGTCGAGGGCGGTGACCAGGCGGCCGAGCAGGGGGTCGGGCGGGGGTGTCTCCGCCGCCCGGCGCAGGGCCAGGTCCTCCAGGGCGTGCGCCGGATCGTCCGCCGCGTTCACGCGGGCGGTCATGCGGCGCACGTCGGCCGCCGGCCACAGGTCGGACAGGTCGACGCGGAGGTTGCGCAGCTCGTGGGCGGGCACCCCGAGCAGGGCGGGCGCGGTGCCGGGAGGGAAGCGGACGCCCGCCCAGGCGCTCGGCCGGCCTTCGGTGAGGTGGGCACGGGTGTCGGGGCCGGCGACCAGCAGGCGGCCCTCGTTCCAGAGCAGGTCCATGCAGCCGTCGGGGAGCACCCGGCCGTCCTCGCCCCCGGAGGGGGTGTGCGTCCACACGACCGCGCCCGTCAGCCGCGACGCCCGCTCCCCGTACACGCCCCCAGGCTACGCCGCCCGGTTCCGCCACTCCTGCGGGCTGACCCCGTAGGCCCGTTTGAAGGCCGTGGACAGGGCGAACGCGCTGCCGTAGCCGACCTGGCGGGCGATCGCGCCGAGGGTGTCGTCGGTGTCGCGGAGGCGGTCCGCGGCGAGGGCGAGGCGCCAGCCGGTGAGGTACGTCATCGGGGGTTCGCCGACGAGTCCGGTGAAGCGGCGGGCGAGGGCGGCGCGGGAGACCCCGGCCTTCGCGGCGAGCGCGGCGACCGTCCACGGGTGGGCGGGGTCGTTCTGGAGCAGGCGGACGACCGGACCCACCACCGGGTCGCCCTGGGCGCGGTACCAGGCGGGCGGCTCCGCCTCCGGGCGGGCGAACCAGGCGCGCAACGCGGCGATGACCAGCAGGTCGAGCAGCCGGTCCAGGACGATCTCCTGGCCGGGGGCGTCGCGCACGATCTCCTCGCCGAGGAACGGCGTGAGCGGGCAGTCCCACACGTCGGTGGTGAGGGAGAGCAGCGGCGGCAGCGCGTCCAGGAGCCGGCCGCCGATCTCGCCCCGCATCTGATAGGTGCCGATCAGCATCACCGTCCCGCCGTCCGGCCGGTGGCCCCAGGTGCGGACGCCCAGGTCCATGACGCCGTTCAGGGGGCGTCCGTCGGGGTGGTGGCACGCGCCGCCGGGCAGGATCAGCGCCTGCGGGGGCGTGGCCGGGTCGTCGGCGCAGGTGTACGGGTCGGGGCCGCGCGCGATGGCGAGGTCGCCGGGGCGCAGCCGGAGGCGCTCTCCCCCGTCCGGGACGACCCACGCCTCGCCGCGGACCGGCAGCATCAGTGTCAGGGGGGCGCGGTCCTCCACGCGGATCGCCCACGGCGGGTCGAGACAGGCCCTGATCATGAACGCGCCCCGGGCGCGCGGACCCTCGAGCAGGCCGGTGAGAGCGTCCATGGGGTCAGCGTAGACGCGGGCTCATGGGAACGAGCCGTTCGGCGATGGTTCCGTGCGGTGTGCGGGAGTTGACTCGTCGGTATGACACAGGACACCGGGAACACGACGCTCGTGGTGACGGGCGCGACGGGGCGTACGGGAAGCCGGGTGGCGCGGGCCGCCGGGGCGGCGGGGCTGACGGTGCGGGCGGCGTCGCGGGCGACCGGGTTCGACTGGGCGGACCGGTCGACGTGGGCGGACGCCCTGCGGGGTGCGGACGCGGCCTCTCTCGTCCACCTCGCCGATGTCGGCGCGCCCGGTACCGCCGAGGCGGTCGGCGAGCTGGCCGGCACGGCGGTCGGGCTGGGCGTACGGCGGCTGGTGCTGCTGTCGGCGCGGGGCGAGGACCAGGCGCTGCCCACCGAGGAGGCGCTGCGTGCCTCGGGCGCGGACTGGACGGTCGTACGGGCCGCGTGGTTCGCGCAGAACTTCAGCGAGGGGCCGCTGGCGGCGGAGGTGCGGGGCGGGGAGCTGGTGTTCCCGGCGGGTGAGGTGGCCGAGCCGTTCGTGGACGTGCGGGACGTCGCGGAGGTGGTGGTGGGCGCGGTGACGGGCGGGGAGCGGTATGCCGGGCGGACGCTTTCCGTGACCGGGCCCCGGCTGCTGACCTGGGGGGAGGCGGTGGCGGAGATCGCGGCGGCGACGGGGCGTCCGCTGGCGTACCGGGCGGTGCCGGCGCGGGACTACGGCGAGGCGCTGGCCGGCCTCGGGGTGCCGCCCAAGGAGGCGGGTTTCCTCACCGAGCTGTTCGGGACGCTGCTGGACGGCCGGAACGCGCGGGTGGAGGACGGGGTGCGGCGGGTGCTGCGGCGGGAGCCGCGGGACTTCGCCGAGTTCGTGGCGGAGGGGGCGGGGGCCGGCGTCTGGAAGGTGTGAGCCGAGGGGTTTTCGCCCCCGCCGCCCCTTCCCGTCCCGAAACCGGGGCTCCGCCCCGGACCCCGCTCCTCGAACTCCCCCAAAGGGGGCACCCCCGGAGGGGCTGAAAATCAGCCCCTCCGGGGAGTTCGAGGAGCGGGGCGGGAAACGGCTCACTTCTCCTCGTGCCCCGGTCTCTCCCCGTTCCTCGGGTGGGTGGACTTCACGTGGGTGCGCAGGCGCGCCGTGACGTCCTCCGGGGGCAGGAAGCGGGACCAGCGTTCGGGGAACTCGGAGGGCATGTCGGGGTCCGCCTCGCCGGCCGCGGCGGTGCGGGCGACGTACTCGGCGACCTGCGCCTGCCGCAGCCGCTCGTTGGCCTCGCGGGCCGCGGCCGTCGCGGCGGCCGGCCAGACCCGGTCGATGGCCGCGTTGACCGCGGCGCCGACGAGCACGGCGAACGCGGACACACCGATCCACAGCAGCACGGCCACGGGGGCCGCGAGGGAGCCGTAGATGGTGGGGCCCTCGACGGTGTTCGTCAGGTAGAGCCGCAGCAGGAAGCTGCCGAGGACCCACATCGCGAGGGCGACCAGCGCGCCGGGCACGTCCTCGATCCACGGGGAGCGCACAGGCACGGAGACGTGGTACAGCGTGGTCAGGAAGGCGACGGAGAGCAGGATGACGACCGGCCAGTAGAGGATCTGGACGAGCGTCGTCGACCAGGGCACCACCCGGACGACCGCGTCCGGTCCCGCCACCATCAGCGGCAGCGCGATCGAGCCGATCAGCAGGGCCACGATGAACAGCAGGAAGGCCAGCAGCCGGGTCTTGACGATGCCCCGGACGCCGTCGAGGCCGTACATGACGGTGATGGTCTCGATGAAGACGTTCACCGCGCGGGAGCCCGACCACACGGCGATCAGGAAGCCGAGGGAGATCACGTCGGGCCGGCCGCCCTTGGTGACGTCCCGCAGGATCGGCTCGGCGACCTCCGTCACCCCCCGGTCGGACAGCACCGTCCGGGAGGCGTCCAGGAGGTTGCGCTGCACGCTCTGGATGGTGTCGGCACCGGTCCAGGCGTCGACGTAGCCGAGCAGACCGATCAGGCTGAGCAGCAGCGGGGGCACCGACAGCAGCGTGAAGAACGCCGCCTCGGCCGCCAGGCCCAGGATGCGGTACTCCATGCACGAGTTGACGGTGTCCTTCAGCAGCAGCCAGGCGGTCCTGCGTTTGGAGACGTTCCGGTAGAGGGCCCGGGCCCGGTGGAGGCGGCCGGAGGGCGCGTCGGGGGATTCACTTGCTGGCTGCACGACCTAAAGGTATCCGTCGTGCCAGGTCGCACTCACCATCAGGCCGGATCGGCGGGTGAGGCCGGCGTACCGCGGGGTAGGTTCGTGGGCATGGCAGGCACCACGCACACCGTGACCAATCAGGCTCCCCCGCTGGCGCAGTACGACGTGTTCGGCGCCGACCGGGCGCTGGTGGAGGCGGTCGAGCGGCATCTGGCGCCGGACGTGCTGGACGAGGGCCGCTCCGAGCTGTCGGGGCTGGGACGGACCGCCGGGTCCGCGCAGGTGCAGGAGTGGGGGGTGCTGGCGAACGAGAACCCGCCGCGGCTGCGCACCCACGACCGCTACGGTCACCGGATCGACGAGGTCGACTTCCATCCGTCCTGGCACCGGCTGCTCGGCAAGGGCGTCTCGGCGGGGCTGACGGCGGCGTGGGGGCGGCCGGGCGGGCATGTGCGGCGGGCGGCGGCGTTCGTGGTGTGGACGCAGGTCGAGGCCGGCAACGGCTGCCCGCTGTCGATGACCCACGCGGCGGTTCCCGCGCTGCGCGCCGATCCGGCGCTGGCGGCGGAGTGGGAGCCCCGGCTGACGTCGACGATCTACGACCGTGCCCTGCGGCCGCCGGGGCAGAAGCCCGGTGCCCTGTTCGGGATGGGCATGACGGAGAAGCAGGGCGGCAGCGACGTACGGGCGAACACGACGGCGGCGCGCCCGCTGGCCGAGGACGGCGCGTACGAGCTGACCGGGCACAAGTGGTTCTGCTCGGCGCCGATGTCGGACGCCTTCCTGGTGCTGGCGCAGGCGCCCGGCGGGCTCACGTGTTTCCTGGTGCCGCGGGTGCTGGAGGACGGCACGCGCAACGTGTTCCTGATCCAGCGTCTGAAGGACAAGCTGGGCAACCGGTCCAACGCGTCGGCCGAGGTCGAGTTCGCCGGGACGTGGGCGCGCCGGGTCGGCGAGGAGGGGCGGGGGGTGCGCACCATCATCGGGATGGTGGCGGCGACCCGGCTGGACTGCGTGCTGGGCTCGGCGGGGCTGATGCGGCAGGCCGTGGCGCAGGCGGTGCACCACTGCGCGTACCGGGAGGCGTTCGGCGGGAAGCTCGTCGACAAGCCGCTGATGCGCAATGTGCTGGCCGATCTGGCACTGGAGTCGGAGGCGGCCACCACGCTGGCGCTGCGTCTCGCGGCGGCGTACGACGACGGCGGCGAGCAGGAGCGGGCGCTGCTGCGGATCGCGGTGCCGGCGGCGAAGTACTGGGTGACCAAGCGGTGCGCGCCACTCGCGGTGGAGGCGTCGGAGTGCCTGGGCGGCAACGGGTACGTCGAGGAGTCGGGGATGCCCCGGCTGGTGCGGGAGTCGCCGCTGAACTCCGTCTGGGAGGGCGCGGGGAACGTCCAGGCGCTGGACGTGCTGCGGGCGCTGCGCCGGGAGCCGGCCGCGCTGGACGCGTATCTGCGGGAGGTGGGCCGGGCGCGCGGGGCTGATCACCGGCTGGACGCCGCGATCAAGGACCTGCTGACCGAACTGGCGGACCTGGAGGGCGTCGAGGGGCGGGCGCGACGGCTGACGGAGCGCCTCGCGCTGGTGCTCCAGGGATCCCTGCTGGTGCGGTACGCGCCGCCGGAGGTGGCGGACGCGTTCTGCGCGGCACGGCTGGGCGGGGACGGGGGCGCGGCGTTCGGGACACTCCCGCACACACTGGACCTGGCATCGGTGGTGGAACGGGCCCGGCCGGTGTCCTGAGGGGCCCGCCCCAAGGGGCGCGGGGAACTGCGCGACCGGCCACCCACAACCCGGCAGCCGCCGACGCACACCGGGCCACACCCGGTGCCTCACACACCGGCCCCACAAAACCCCGGCCAGGAACACCGCCCCAAAGGGGCGCGGGGAACTGCGCGACCGGCCACCCACGACCCGGCAGCCGCCGACGCACATCAAGCCGCACCCCGTGCCGCGCACACCGTCGAGCTGCCGCAGGCATGACGCGGGGGTGGTGCTGCGCCGACACGGCACCACCCCCGCCGCACAGGCCCCTTACGAGCCGTGGACGCCGCTCGGGACGGCGTCGCTCAAGCTTCAAACAGTCGGGGGCGCTCCACCAGGGTTGCAAGGGGTTGCAACTTGTTGCTGCCGTGACCGTACCGATATCGGGTGTTCGCGCCGGGGCAGACGGCAGTATGAGTCCCGACAGCCTTATCTCCGGGAGGACCGGTGGCACTCTCGCCGATGGACATGACGCGACTGGCCGCCGTCGACACGGCGCGTGCGGCGCGGGTGCTCGACGAGGTCCGCTCCGCCGCGCTCTCCGGGCAGCGTACGCCCGTGGCTCCCCGCCCGGTGATCGGGCAGTCCTGGGAGCGGGTGCTGCGCAGCGGTGTGGACCCGGACCACGGCTTGCACAGCGGTCTGCTGTCCTGGGAGGAGGTGCAGCGGCGGCGGGAGGCGTCACCGCTGCGGCAGGTGCTGCCGGTGCTGCGGGAGGGGCTGCTGTCGGTCGCGGACGTCGCCCGTCACATCATGGTGGTGGCCGACGGGGAGGGCCGGGTGCTGTGGCGGGAGGGCAGCACGCCGGTGCTGCGCATGGCCGACGGGCTGGGTTTCGAGGTCGGCGCGGACTGGCGCGAGGAGGTCGTCGGCACCAACGGGGTGGGGACGCCGGCGGTGACGCGCCGTCCCGTGCAGGTGTTCGCCGCCGAGCACTTCGTACGGTCGCACGCCGCCTGGACGTGTGCCGGGGCGCCGATCACCGACCCCCGTGACGGGCGGCTGATCGGCGTGGTGGATGTGAGCGGGCCGCTGGAGACGATGCATCCGGCCACGCTGGCGTGGGTCGACTCGGTGGCCAAGCTCGCCGAGGCGCGGCTGCGGGAGACGCACCTGCGGTCGCTGGAGCGGCTGCGCGCGGTGGCGGCGCCGGTGCTGGCCCGGATCGACGGGCGGGCGCTGGTGGTCGACCGGCAGGGGTGGACGGCGGCGGTGACGGGGATGCCGTACACGGAGCGGCTGACGCTGCCCCCGTCGGTGTCGGCGGGCATGCGGTGGCTGCCGGCGCTGGGCCGCTGCTCGCTGGAGCCGCTGGCCGGGGGCTGGCTGGTGCGGGCGGCGGACGAACCGGTGGCGCGTTCCTCGTCCCGGATCGTGCTGGACCTGAGGGGGCCGCGCCGCTGGTCGGTGGAGGTGTCCGGCGGGGCGGGTTCCTGGACCCGGGAACTGAGCCCCCGGCACGCCGAGTTGCTGTACCTGCTGGCCGTGCACCGCGCGGGGCGCAGCGCCGCGGACCTCGCCCGGGACGTCTTCGGCGACCCGGACCGTACGGTGACGGTCCGCGCGGAGATGTCCCGCGTGCGCCGCTATCTGGGCCCTCTCCTGGACCACCGCCCCTACCGGTTCGCGGAGAGCGCCGAGGTGAGGGCCGTCCTCCCGGACGACCCCCGCGACCTGTTCCCCCACTCGACGGCCCCGGCGCTGGGCCGCCGGCGGCCGGGGCGGGGAGCCTGACTCCCGCCCGTCAAGACCGCGCGGGTCCGTACGGGTGTGCCCGGGGGCACGCTGGGAAGGTCGCCGTTTCGCATATTTGCGGGGTCTTCGGCTCCCGGGCCGTTCGGCTGCCGTAGCATCCGGGTACGGGCCACCCCAACTGCTCCACGGTCAACCCTCGGCTCACCGGACGCAGTTGGCTCGTCTCGGGAGGACGTCATGAAGCATCGCGGCAGACACCGCCGGCGCAGGCAGGGCAGAGCGCTGCGGGCGGCGCTGGCCGGGACCGCCCTCGCGCTGACCGCGGCCGCCACCATGATCAGCGCCTCCCAGGCCACCGACGCCGACGACCCCGGGGCGCTGAAGCCGCTCACCGCGTCCGCCGAGACCGCGCCGCTGCGGCTGACCGAGCACCCTGTGCCGCGCGAGACGCTGGACCGGCTCTCCGACGGGATGGGCCGGCCGGTCGGTGTCGGTTCCGTGCTCGCCGACCCCGACGGCTCCCTGGGCGACGCGGAGGACTGTACGGACGACGACCGGCGGGCCCTGCCGGCCGAACCCGCCGCGACCCGCGCGTACTGCTGGCCGGGCGCCGACACCGACGGCTGGCGGTCCGGCGCGGTCACCACCTCCGGGGACGCGGACGACGACGGCCGCTGGGGCGAGCACCGGGTGATCCTCTCCGGGTGGAGCCGCGGCACCGGCACGCCGGCCGGGGACGGTCTCGCCCGGGTCGCCTTCGTGGACGCCGGCGACCCGGACGACCTCCGTTACACCTGGGCCCTGCTGACCGTCCCCGTGAACGGCGGCCGGGACTACCGAGGGCTGGGCTCCGCCGTGTCCGGCATGGTCTGGTACCAGGACAAACTGCTGGTGACCGCGGGTCCGGCGGACGACAGCGCGCTGTACGTGTACGACCTGGGCCGGGTCCAGCGGGCCACCGTGGACGGCCCGTCGGTCGGGCGGGTGCCCGGCGGCTGGTCGGCGGCGGGAGCGCGGTACGTGCTGCCAGCCGTCGCCTCCTACCGGACGGGCGCGACCGGCGCGCCCCGGCCGGACGGCATCTCCCTGGACCGCAGCACCGCGCCCGACAGCCTGGTCACCCGCGAGGCGGTGCCCGCGGACGAGGACGGGCCGACCCGGCTGTGGCGGTACGCCTTCAGCACCGGGCCGGAGCGTGCGGGACTGCTCGACCCGGACCCGGTCGAGGTGCACGAGACGGAACTGACCGGTGTGCGCGGTGTGCTGTCGTACCGGTCGGGCTGGTACCTGGGCCGGACGACCGGGGCACCGGACGAGCGCGGCACGCTGTGGCGGCAGGACACGGAGGGGGCCCGCCCCACCCGCTGCGGCGCGGACGGGACCCACCGCTGCTGGAGCGGCCCGGCGGCGTCCCTGTCCTACTGGGAGGAGACCGGCGACGTGTGGTCCCAGTCCGGCCGGATGCTGTTCGCGCTGCCGCTGGCCTCCATGGACCGGTCCCTGGGCCAGGACCTGTCCGCACCCTGATCAGGCGTTCGACAGAAGCTCGTGCCGGATGGTTCCCTTTCGGGCATGACCACCATCTCCGTGACCACCTGGTCCCTGGAGCAGACCGCGCCCACCGACCTCCTTCCGGCCGCCGTGCCCGACGGGGACGTACGGGTCGTCCGCTCCGAGGTGCCCTCCCCCGAGTTCAGCCGTTTCCTGTACGCCTCGGTCGGCGGGGACATCCGCTGGACCGACCGGCTGGGCTGGACGTACGCGCGGTGGCTGGAGCACCTGGACCGGCCCGAGGTGGAGACCTGGGTCGCCTACGACCGGGGGACGCCGGCCGGGTACGTGGAGCTGGAGGCCCAGGAGGACGGGGTGGTCGAGATCGTCTACTTCGGGCTGCTGCCCGCCTTCCGGGGCCGGCGCATCGGCGGGCACCTGCTGTCGTACGGCACGGCCCGCGCCTGGGACCTGGCGGACCGCCGGCCGGAGCTGAAGCCGACCACGCGGGTGTGGCTGCACACCTGCAGCAAGGACGGCGAGCACGCCCTGGACAACTACCGGCGCCGGGGCTTCACCCTGTTCGACACCAAGGTCGAGGACGAGCCGGAGGCGCCGACGCCGGGCCCGTGGGCCGGGGCCTACCCCGTCTGACCAGCACGGACAAGACCGCCTGCGGCACTTGTGACCAACCACACCCTTGTCTCTCATTTCGAGACAAGGGTGTCCGCATCTCGGACGAAGCTGGACTGTGTCCAGATCGCCATGACACGCTTCCGTCATGCCTGGAACTGGAATCGCCTTGGTGAGTCGGCGGCACGTCGACCTCGGCCGCATGTCCAGCGCCATCTGTCCGGCGCGCTGAGAGCACCCAGCACCGCCCGACATCCCTTCTTCGCCTCACTCCCCGCGCAATGACGCGCACTTAGATCCGTGCGCGCATAAGCACAGGTCAGAGCCGCATTCCCGCCTGTCCCGAAGGACGTATCAACCATGGCCGCCACCCCGCAGAACCCTGCCCCCGCGCAGCAGCCTGCCGCCGCGACTCCCCGCCGCAAGGTGAGCCGTCACCGCGGAGAGGGACAGTGGGCCGCGGGTCACTTCACCCCGCTCAACGGCAACGAGCAGGTGAAGAAGGACGACGACGGTCTCAATGTGCGGACACGCATTGAGACGATCTACTCCAAGCGCGGTTTCGACTCGATCGACCCCAGCGACCTGCGCGGCCGGATGCGCTGGTGGGGTCTGTACACCCAGCGCAGGCCCGGGATCGACGGCGGCAAGACCGCGGTCCTGGAGCCGGAGGAGCTGGACGACGAGTACTTCATGATGCGGGTGCGCATCGACGGCGGGGCGCTGACCACACAGCAGTTGCGTGTCATCGGCGAGATCTCCCAGGAGTTCGCGCGGGGCACCGCCGACATCACCGACCGGCAGAACGTCCAGTACCACTGGATCCGGGTCGAGGACGTCCCCGAGATCTGGGACCGGCTGGAGGCCGTCGGCCTGTCCACGGTCACCGCCTGCGGCGACACCCCGCGCGTGATGATCGCCTCCCCCGTCGCCGGCATCGCCGAGGACGAGATCATCGACGGCACCCCGGCGCTGGAGGAGATGAAGCGCCGCGTCCTGGGCAACAAGGCGTATTCGAACCTGCCCCGGAAGTTCAAGACGGCCATCTCCGGCTCGCCCGTCCTCGACGTGGTGCACGAGATCAACGACGTCGCGTTCGTCGGCGTCCGCCACCCCGAGCACGGTCCGGGCTTCGACCTGTGGGTCGGCGGCGGACTGTCCACCAACCCCAAGCTGGGTGTGCGGCTGGGCACCTGGGTGCCGCTGGAGGACGTCCCCGACGTCTACGAGGGCGTCCTGTCGATCTTCCGCGACTACGGCTACCGCCGGCTGCGCAACCGGGCCCGTCTGAAGTTCCTGGTCGCCGACTGGGGTCCGGAGAAGTTCCGCCAGGTGCTGGAGGACGAGTACCTGGGGCGCAAGCTGACCGACGGGCCCGCGCCCGAGCGGCCGGTGCGGCAGTGGCGCGACCACATCGGTGCGCACCGGCAGAAGGACGGCCGCTTCTACGTCGGTTTCGCCCCGCGCGTCGGCCGTGTCGACGGCACCACCCTCACGAAGATCGCGGACCTCGCGGAGGCGCACGGCTCCGGCCGGGTCCGTACCACCGTCGAACAGAAGATGATCATCCTCGATGTCGCGGAGGACCGGGTCGACTCCCTCGTCGAGTCCCTGGAGGCACTGGACCTCAGCGCCAAACCCTCCCCGTTCCGGCGCGGCACGATGGCCTGCACCGGCATCGAGTTCTGCAAGCTCGCCATCGTCGAGACCAAGGCGCGCGGCGCCTCGCTGATCGACGAACTCGAGCGCCGCATCCCGGACTTCGACGAGCCGATCACCATCAACCTCAACGGCTGCCCGAACGCCTGCGCCCGCATCCAGGTGGCGGACATCGGTCTCAAGGGCCAGCTGATGCTCGACGAGCAGGGGCGGCAGGTCGAGGGCTACCAGGTGCACCTCGGCGGCGCCCTCGGCCTGGAGGCCGGCTTCGGCCGCAAGGTGCGCGGTCTGAAGGTCACCGCGGACGAGCTGCCCGACTACATCGAGCGGGTCCTCAAGCGCTTCCAGGAGGAGCGCGAGGACGGCGAGCGGTTCGCGGCCTGGGTCGGCCGCGCGTCGGAGGAGGCCCTGTCGTGAGCGAGCGTGCCGCGCCGTTCTACTGCCCCTACTGCGGGGACGAGGACCTGCGCCCGGGGGAGCAGGGCCACGGCGCCTGGGAATGCGGCGCGTGCAACCGAGCCTTTCAGCTGAAGTTCCTCGGGCTGCTGGCCCGGGGGACCCAGCGATCCGACACGGGAGGGGACCGGACATGACGGCTGTTCAGGAAGAGCGCACCACCGAGGAGCTGAAGGCACTGGCCGAGCGGGCCGGCCGGGAGCTGGAGGACGCCTCCGCCCTGGAGATCCTCCGGTGGGCCGCCGAGACCTTCGGCAAGGGGTTCTGCGTGACCTCCTCGATGGAGGACGCGGTCGTCGCCCACCTCGCCTCCCGCGCGATGCCCGGCGTGGACGTGGTGTTCCTCGACACCGGCTACCACTTCCCGGAGACCATCGGCACCCGCGACGCGGTGGAGGCCGTGATGGACGTGAACGTCATCACGCTCACCCCGCGGCAGACGGTCGCCGAGCAGGACGCGGAGTACGGCCCGAGGCTGCACGACCGCGACCCCGACCTGTGCTGCAAGCTCCGCAAGGTCCGGCCGCTGGAGGAGGGCCTGAAGGACTATGTGGCCTGGGCGACCGGCCTGCGCCGCGACGAGTCCCCGACCCGGGCGAACACCCCGGTCGTCGGCTGGGACGAGAAGCGGCGGAAGGTGAAGATCTCCCCCATCGCGAAGTGGTCACAGGAAGATGTGCAAGCGTACGTCGACGAGCACGGCGTCCTCACGAATCCGCTGCTGATGGACGGCTATGCCTCCGTGGGCTGCGCGCCCTGCACCCGCCGGGTGCTGGAGGGCGAGGACGCCCGCGCCGGCCGCTGGGCGGGCCGCGCCAAGACCGAGTGCGGGCTGCACGGCTGACATGACGACGACCACCGGACCATCGACATCCAGGGAGAACCACGTGACGACCGGAGCCACCGTCTGGCTCACGGGTCTGCCGAGCGCGGGCAAGACCACCATCGCCCACGAGCTGGCGGGCCGGCTGCGCGAGCAGGGCCGCCGGGTCGAGGTCCTCGACGGCGACGAGATCCGCGAGTTCCTCTCCGCGGGCCTCGGCTTCACCCGCGAGGACCGGCACACCAACGTGCAGCGCATCGGCTTCGTCGCCGAACTGCTCGCCCGCAACGGCGTCCTCGCGCTCGTCCCGGTCATCGCGCCGTACGCGGACAGCCGGGACGCGGTCCGCAAGCGGCACGAGACGAACGGCACGCCGTACGTCGAGGTGCACGTGGCGACCCCGGTCGAGGTGTGCTCCGTACGCGACGTGAAGGGCCTGTACGCCAAGCAGGCCGCGGGTGAACTCACCGGGCTGACCGGTGTGGACGACCCGTACGAGGAGCCCGAGACACCCGATCTGCGGATCGAGTCCCAGAACCAGACCGTGCAGGAGTCCGCGGCGTCGGTGTACGCCGCGCTCAGCGAAAGGGGACTGGCATGACGACCGTCGCCACCGTGCAGGAGGGTACGGACAGCCCGTACGCCCTCTCCCACCTCGACGCCCTCGAGTCCGAGGCGGTGCACATCTTCCGCGAGGTGGCGGGCGAGTTCGAGAAGCCGGTGATCCTGTTCTCCGGCGGCAAGGACTCCATCCTCATGCTGCACCTGGCGCTGAAGGCCTTCACCCCGGCGCCGGTCCCGTTCTCGCTGCTGCACGTCGACACCGGGCACAACTTCCCCGAGGTCCTCGACTACCGCGACCGCACGGTCGCCAAGTACGGGCTGCGGCTGCACGTCGCCTCCGTGCAGGACTACATCGACCGCGGGGTGCTCAAGGAGCGCCCCGACGGCACCCGCAACCCGCTGCAGACCGTGCCGCTCACCGAGAAGATCCAGAGCGAGAGGTTCGACGCCGTCTTCGGCGGCGGGCGCCGCGACGAGGAGAAGGCCCGCGCCAAGGAGCGGGTGTTCTCGCTGCGCGACGAGTTCTCCCAGTGGGACCCGCGCCGCCAGCGCCCCGAGCTGTGGAACCTGTACAACGGCCGGCACGCCCCCGGTGAGCACGTCCGCGTGTTCCCGCTGTCCAACTGGACCGAGCTGGACGTGTGGCAGTACATCGCCCGCGAGAACATCGAACTGCCGGAGATCTACTACGCGCACGAGCGCGAGGTGTTCCAGCGCTCCGGCATGTGGCTGACCGCCGGTGAGTGGGGCGGCCCGAAGGACGGCGAGAAGGTCGAGAAGCGGCTGGTGCGCTACCGGACCGTGGGCGACATGTCCTGCACCGGCGCGGTGGACTCCGACGCCGACACCATCGAGAAGGTGATCACCGAGATCGCCGCCTCCCGGCTCACCGAGCGCGGTGCCACCCGCGCCGACGACAAGCTCTCCGAGGCCGCGATGGAAGACCGCAAGCGCGAGGGGTACTTCTAAAGATGAGCACCATCACGACCGAGGAGCTCGCGGCCACCACGCTGCTGCGGTTCGCCACCGCAGGCTCCGTCGACGACGGAAAGTCCACGCTGGTGGGCCGGCTGCTGCACGACTCCAAGTCGGTCCTCACCGACCAGCTGGAGGCCGTGGAGCGGGCGTCGGCCAGCCGCGGGCAGGAGACGCCCGACCTCGCGCTGCTCACCGACGGCCTGCGGGCCGAGCGGGAACAGGGCATCACCATCGACGTGGCCTACCGCTACTTCGCCACGCCCCGGCGCCGGTTCATCCTCGCCGACACCCCGGGCCATGTGCAGTACACGCGGAACATGGTCACCGGCGCCTCCACGGCCGAGCTGACGGTGATCCTGGTCGACGCCCGCAACGGTGTCGTCGAGCAGACCCGCCGGCACGCCGCCATCGCCGCCCTGCTGCGCGTCCCGCACGTCGTCCTCGCCGTCAACAAGATGGACCTGGTCGACTACGCGGAGTCCGTGTTCGCCCGAATCGCCGAGGAGTTCACGGCGTACGCGACCGAGCTGGGCGTCCCCGAGGTCACCGCGATCCCGATCTCGGCGCTCGTCGGCGACAACGTGGTGGAGCCGTCCGCGCACATGGACTGGTACGGCGGCCCCACCGTGCTGGAGCACCTGGAGACCGTCCCGGTCAGCCACGACCTGGCGCACTGCCACGCCCGGCTGCCCGTGCAGTACGTGATCCGGCCGCAGAGCGCCGAGCACCCCGACTACCGCGGCTACGCCGGCCAGATCGCCGCCGGCACGTTCCGGGTGGGCGACCCGGTGACCGTGCTGCCGTCCGGGCGGACGACGACGGTCACGGGGATCGACCTGCTGGGCGAGCCGGTCGACGTCGCCTGGACGCCGCAGTCGGTGACGCTGCTGCTGGCCGACGACATCGACATCTCCCGCGGTGACCTGATCGTCCCCAGCAAGGACGCGCCGGCCACCACCCAGGACGTCGAGGCCACCGTGTGCCACGTCGCCGACCAGCCGCTGGCCGTCGGCCACCGGGTCCTGCTCAAGCACGGCACCCGCACCGTCAAGGCGATCGTCAAGGACATCCCGTCCCGGCTGACGCTGGACGACCTGTCGCTGCACCCGCACCCCGGCATCCTCAACGCCAACGACATCGGCCGGGTGAAGATCCGTACCGCCGAGCCGCTGCCCGCCGACTCCTACGCGGACTCGCGGCGCACCGGTTCGTTCATCCTCATCGACCCCAGCGACGGCACCACGCTCACCGCCGGCATGGTCGGTGAGTCCTTCGCCGCACCGGAGCCCGTCAAGGACGAGGCCGAGGACGACGGGTGGGACTTCTGAGCATGAACTCCACCGATTTCTACTCCGGGTTCGCGAAGGAGGGCGGCCGCGTCGGCAGCGGCGCCCTCGGCGCCGGGCAGGGCGGGGTGGACCGATGTGCGCGCTGACGTACGCGCACCGCTCGCGCGTCCTCACCCCCCGCCGCCGTAGACGAAAACCCGCCGACCTCCCGGCCACGGTCTGAGAGAGCAGGACCGTGACCGCCGGGCCTCCGAGAGGAACACCTCCCGTGCCTGCCACATCCGCCCCGCGCCGTGCCCTCGCGGTCATAGCCGTGCTTCCGCTGCTCGCCCTGGCCGCCTGCGGCTACGGCTCCCAGGCCAAGGACGACGACACCGCGAAGGTCGCCGCCGGGGCGAAGAGGATCGACGGTCTCGACTCCGTCCGGATCGGCTACTTCGGCAACCTCACGCACGGCACCGCGCTGGTGGGCAACAACAAGGGCCTGTTCCAGAGGGAACTCGGCGGCACCGAGGCGAAGTACGCCGTCTTCAACGCGGGACCGTCGGAGATCGAGGCGCTCAACTCCGGCTCCCTCGACATCGGGTTCATCGGCCCGTCCCCCGCCGTCAACGGCTACACCAGGTCCGGCGGCAAGAACCTGCGGATCATCGGCGGTTCGGCGTCCGGCGGGGTGAGCCTCGTGGTGAACCCGGACACGATCACGTCCTTGAAGGACGTCAAGGGCAAGCGGATCGCGACCCCGCAGCTCGGCAACACCCAGGACGTGGCGTTCCTCAACTGGGCGGCCGAGCAGGGCTGGAAGGTCGACGCGCAGAGCGGCAAGGGCGACGTCACGGTCGTCCGCAGCGACAACAAGGTCACCCCGGACGCGTTCAAAGCAGGCTCGATCGACGGCGCCTGGGTGCCGGAGCCGACCGCGTCGAAGCTGGTCGCCGAGGGCGGCAAGGTGCTGCTGGACGAGGCGACGCTGTGGCCGGACGAGAAGTTCGTGATCACGAACATCATCGTGCGCCAGGAGTTCCTCGAGGAGCACCCGAAGGCCGTCGAGGCGGTACTGAGGGCGTCCGTCGAGGCCAACGAGTGGATCAACGCCCACCCCGAGGAGGCGAAGGCCGCCGTCAACGAGCAGCTGGAGGCCGACTCCGGCAAGGCGCTGCCCGCCGAGGTGCTGGACCCGGCGTGGGAGTCGATCGAGTTCACCGACGACCCGCTGGCCGCCACGCTCGACGCCCAGGCGGAGCACGCCGTCGAGGCGGGACTGCTGGAGGAGCCGGACCTGGCCGGCATCTACGACCTCACGCTGCTCAACGAGGTCCTGAAGACCGCCGGCGAACCGGCCGTCGACGACGCCGGACTCGGCGCCAGGTAAGCCCGGATCACGAAGAGTCCCCAGGAGGTGACGACCATGGCCACGACCCTCGCCAAGGCCGCCGACGGCATCGGGGCGGCCACCCACGCCGCCCGCATCGAGCATGTCTCGAAGTCGTTCGCGGGCCCCGCCGGACAGCAGCTCGTGCTGGACGACATCAGCCTCGATGTCGCACCCGGTGAGTTCGTCACCCTCCTGGGTGCCTCGGGCTGCGGCAAGTCCACCCTGCTCAACCTGGTCGCGGGGCTCGACCGCCCCACAGCCGGCACGATCGGCACGGACGGGCGGCCGGCCCTGATGTTCCAGGAGCACGCCCTCTTCCCGTGGCTGACCGCGGGCAAGAACATCGAACTCGCCCTGAAGCTGCGGGGCGTGCAGAAGACCGAGCGCCGCGAACGGGCCGAGGAACTCCTTGAGCTCGTCCGGCTGAAGGGCGCGCACGGCAAGCGGGTGCACGAGCTGTCCGGCGGTATGCGCCAGCGGGTGGCGCTGGCCCGGGCGATCGCCCAGGACAGCCGGCTGCTGCTGATGGACGAGCCGTTCGCGGCGCTGGACGCCATCACCCGGGACGTGCTGCACGACGAGCTGACCAGGATCTGGAGCGAGACCCGGCTGTCCGTCCTGTTCGTCACACACAACGTGCGCGAGGCCGTGCGGCTCGCACAGCGGGTGGTGCTGCTGTCCTCCCGTCCGGGGCGGATCGCCCGCGAGTGGACGGTGGACATCCCGCATCCGCGCCGTATCGAGGACACCGCCGTGGCGGAACTGTCCGTAGAGATCACCGAAGAACTCCGTGGGGAGATCCGCCGTCATGGCCAGCACTGAGACGACCGCCAAGGACAGGGACGGGGGCGACCTCGCCGGTCTGGAGGCGGGCCTCGACGCACTGGAGACGGTGCAGACCGGACGCAAGCCGCTGCGGCAGACCTTCACGGAGAAGATCCTGCCGCCGATCGTCGCCGTCGCGCTGGTGCTGGCGGTGTGGCAGGCCCTGGTCTCCTTCAAGATCGTCGACGATCCGACCAAGCTGCCCTCGCCGGGCGCCGTGTGGGACGTGCTGCGTGAGGCGTGGCTCCAGGGCGAACTGCTCGGCTACATCTGGACCAGTGTCTCGCGCGGTCTGCTCGGCTTCTTCTTCGCGCTGCTGATCGGCACCCCGCTGGGGCTGCTGGTGGCGCGGGTGAAGTTCGTGCGCGCGGCGATCGGGCCGATCCTGTCCGGTCTGCAGTCGCTGCCGTCGGTGGCGTGGGTGCCGCCGGCGGTGATCTGGCTGGGGCTCAACAACCAGATGATGTACGCCGTCATCCTGCTCGGCGCGGTCCCCTCGATCGCCAACGGCCTGGTCTCCGGCGTCGACCAGGTGCCCCCGCTGTTCCTGCGGGCCGGCCGGACGCTGGGCGCGACGGGGCTGAAGGGCACCTGGCACATCGTGCTGCCGGCCGCGCTGCCGGGCTATGTGGCGGGGCTGAAGCAGGGCTGGGCGTTCTCCTGGCGTTCGCTGATGGCCGCGGAGATCATCGCGTCCTTCCCCGACCTCGGCGTGGGCCTCGGACAGTTGCTGGAGAACGGCCGCAACGCCAGCGACATGGCCATGGTCTTCGAGGCCATCCTGCTGATCCTGACCGTCGGCATCGCCATCGACCTGCTGATCTTCAGCCCGCTCGAGCGGTGGGTGCTGCGCAGCCGCGGCCTGCTGGTGAGGAGTTGAGGGACATCATGCGCCGTCCGGTCCTTCTCGTCGTCGCCCACGGCAGCCGCGATCCGCGGCACGCCGCGACCGTGCACGCCCTGGTGCGGCGGGTACGGTCGCTGCGGCCGGGGCTGCGCGTGGAGACCGGGTTCCTGGACTTCAACGTCCCCTCCGTCCAAGGGGTGCTGGAGTCCCTGGACGCGGAGGGCGTCCGTGACGTGGTCGCCCTCCCGCTGCTGCTGACCCGTGCCTTCCACGCCAAGGCGGACATCCCGGCGGTGCTGGCTCAGGCCCCGCCGCGGCTGCGGATCCGCCAGGCCGAGGTGCTGGGCCCGTCCCCGCTGCTGACGGCGGCGCTGGAGCGGCGGCTGTACGCGGCGGGCCTCACGCCCGCCGACAAGTCCTCGACCGGGGTCGTCCTGGCCTCGGCGGGGTCCTCCGACCCGGAGGCGATCGCAGTGATCGCAGCAATCGCGCGGGAGTGGCGGCACACCGGTTGGTGCGCCGTGCGGCCTGCGTTCGCCTCCGCATCCCTCCCCCGCACCGAGCAGGCGGTCCGCGAACTGCGTGCCCTCGGCTGCGCACGCGTCGCCGTCGCCCCGTACGTCCTGGCCCCCGGCTTCCTCCCGGACCGGATCGCCCGGGGCGCGGCGGAGGCGGACGTCCTGGCGGACGTGCTGGGCCCGGCGCCGGAGGTGGCGCGGCTGCTGCTGGAACGGTACGACGAGGCGCGGGTGCCGCTGCTCGCAGCGGTCGGCGCCTGACCTCAGCCCTCGGTGAGCTCCACCAGTTTGAGCACCGTGTTCCAGTTGCGGCTGGTGGCGACGACGCCCTTGGTGACGCGGGGCCTGGCCAGGTGTTCGGCGAGTCTGGAGCGGCCCAGGCCGTTCGGGGCGTAGAGGTAGAGCGCGCGGTCGCCGAGGCGGAACTCCTCGGGGAGGTACGCCTCGGGGTCGATCTCGGCGAAGCGGTCGGGGGTGACGGGCGCGGAGAAGTAGGTGACGTGGAGCTGCCTGGGCTCCAGCTCGCCGGCCGGGAACGGGCAGGCGTCGACGATCTCCTTCAGATAGGCGTGGTCGCGCACGATCACGTCCACGGCGAAGCCGAAGTGCCGCTCGATCGCCGCCGACAACTCCGCGGCCAGTGACTCCTCGTCGCCGTGCGGGGCGGTGAACACCGCCTGGCCGCTCTGCAGATGGGTGCGCACCCCGTCGTGACCGAGGCCCTCCATGAGGGTGCGCAGTTCGGCCATCGGGACTTTCCTGCTGCCGCCCACGTTGATCCCGCGCAGCAGCGCCGCGTATCTCGTCGTCGCCATGGGGACACCCTAGGACCGCCGTCGTACCCCGCGGGGGTGTGCCCGACGGTGGTGGCCCACCGGAACCCTGATCACCGGCCCCGGCACGCCCGGATACGTGTAAGGGGCCGCTGTCCTCCCCAGTGGGGAGGAGCCGGGCTCCGATGGGATGACCCGGGGTTCCCGGGCTTCACCGGGCAGCACGACGAGACGGGCTTATCCGGCCCCTACCTTCGAAAGGGTCAGGTGGCGGCAGGGGGTCGCTGCCGAACACGAGGGAGCGAGCCCGTCATGGGGAACGGACAATCACGGGTGCGGGGCCTCGCCGCACGGGCCGGCGGCTGGAGCGCCCGGCACCGCTGGGCGGCCGTCGGCATCTGGGTGCTGTTCGTCGTGCTGGCGATGGGACTCGGTTCGGCCGCGGCCGGGTCGACGTCGGCGACAGCGATCAGCTCAAGGGAGAGACCAGCACCGCCGCCCGCATCATCGAGGACGCCGGCATCGAGGAGCCTGCCGGTGAGACCGTGCTCGTCCAGGCGAAGGACGAGGGCCTCACGGCCACGGACGCCGCGTTCCGGTCGGCGGTCACCGCGGTCGTCGCAGCTGTGGAGAAGACCGGCGAGGCCACGGACGTCACCTCGCCGTACGAGAGCGGCACCGTCTCGAAGGACGGGCGCAGCGCGCTGGTCCAGTTCGACGTGCGCGGCGACTCGGACACCGCCGGTGAGCGGATCGAGCCGGTGCTGAACGCCGTGGAGGAGGTCCAGAAGGACCACGCGTCGCTGCGGATCGAGGAGATCGGCGGCGCCAGCATGATGAAGACGTTCGACGACGCGTTCGGCGACGACTTCAAGAAGGCCGAGTACTCCGCGGTGCCGGTGGCCCTCGGCATCCTGCTGATCGCGTTCGGCGCGCTGGTGGCGGCGCTGCTGCCGGTGGCACTGGCGATCACCGCGATCATGGCGACGATGGGTCTGATGGGCCTGGTCAGCCACCTCCAGCCGATGAGCGAGACGGCGAACTCGGTGATGCTGCTGGTCGGCCTGGCCGTCGGCGTCGACTACTGCCTGTTCTACCTGCGCCGCGAACGTGAGGAGCGGGCGGCCGGACGGGACGCGCAGACCGCGCTGCGGATCGCCGCCGCGACCAGCGGCCGCGCGATCGTCGTCTCCGGTGTCACGGTGTGTGTCGCCATGGCGGGCATGCTGTTCACCGGGCTCGCCGAGTTCGAGGCGATGGGCCTGGCCTCGCTGATGGTCGTGGCGGTCGCCATGGTCGGCTCCGTCACCGTCCTGCCGGCGCTCCTGTCGCTGCTGGGCGAGCGGGTCGAGAAGGGCCGCGTGCCGTTCCTGCGCCGGCGCCGCACCGGCGGCGGTGACAGCCGGTTCTGGTCGGCCGTACTGAAGCGGGTGCTCGCCAAGCCGGTGCTGTCGGTCGTGGTGGCGACCGGTGCGCTGCTGGCCGTGGCCGCTCCGGCGGTCGGGATGAAGACGCAGAACCTCACCCTGGACCAGGAGTTCGGCGACTCGCTGCCGATCGTGCAGACGTACAACCGGGTCAACGACGCCTTCCCGGGCGGCTCCGAGCCGGCCGAGGTGGTCGTCAAGGCGGACGACATCAACGCGCCCGAGGTGAAGGCCGCGCTCGCCGAGTTCCGGGAGCGGGCGATCAGTTCGGGGGCCTCGCGCGGCCCGGTCGAGATCAAGCTGCACGACCAGCGGAACGTCGCGTTCGTCTACGTCCCGCTGGTGGGCGGCTCCGACCAGGACAAGGCGGCCGAGAGCCTGGACACGCTGCGCGACGAGGTACGGCCCGCCACGCTCGGCGAGGTCGACGGCGTCGAGGCGCCGATCACCGGACAGGTCGCCGGGAACAAGGACTTCAACGACCAGCTGGTCGGCTCCGTGGTCCCGGTCTTCGCCTTCGTGGTGGTCTTCGCCTTCCTGGTGATGCTGCTGTCGTTCCGCTCGCTGACGGTCGCGGTCACCTCGATCGTGCTGAACCTGCTGTCGGTGGGCGCCGCGTACGGCATCCTCGTGGCGGTCTTCCAGCACGGCTGGGGCGCGTCCCTGGTGGGCGCGGAGGGCGTCGGCGCGATCATCACGTGGCTGCCGCTGTTCCTCTTCGTGATCCTGTTCGGCCTGTCGACGGACTACCACGTGTTCGTGGTCTCCCGGATCCGCGAGGCCCGGCTGCGGGGCCGTACGACGCGGGACGCCGTCCAGCACGGTGTGGTCACCACGGCCGGCGTGGTCACCAGTGCCGCGATCATCATGGTCGCCGTGTTCGGGATCTTCGGAACGCTGTCCATGCAGTCCATGAAGCAGATGGGCGTCGGCCTCGCGGCCGCGGTGCTGATCGACGCGACGGTCATCCGGGGCGTGCTGCTGCCGGCGGTGATGACGCTGCTCGGCGAGCGCAACTGGTACCTGCCGAAGTGGCTGCACCGGATGCCCGACCTCACCCACGACGAGTCGCCGGAGGCGGTGGCGGTGACGCCGCCGACGTCGCGGGACGACAAGGGCGACCGCGTACCGGTCTGATTCACCGATTGCGACGTGGGCCCGGCGATTCCTCCGCCGGGCCCACGTCGCGTCCACGGGCAGCCGTCCGCGTAACCGCGGGCAGTCGTGCCTCCTCCAGTGCCTGAAGGGCCTGGGCGGTACCCCCAGCGGCACGGGTGAGCGCGGCTGCGTTACGGCAGCTCCGCCTCGATCAGGTCGGCCGCCCGGCGCGTCCCGCCCTCCTCGGCCATCTCGGCCTGGATGGCCTTCAGCCGCCGTGCGACCTCCGGGTCGTCGATGAGGGCGAGGGCCGCCGCCCTCAGTACCTCGGCCTTCGCCTCGTCCGCCGGGACGTGCCGGGCCACCCCCAGCCCCTGCAGCATGTCCGCGTTGCCGAACTGGTCCACGGCCTGCGGTACGGCGATCATCGGGGTGGCCGTGGCCAGCCCCTCCTGGCTGCCGCCGGCCCCCGCGTGGGTGACGAACAGGTCGGCCTGCTTCAGGATCGCGAGCTGCGGCACCCAGGACCGCACCTCGACGTTCTCGGGGACGTCCCCCAGCTCGGCGGGGTCGACGTGCTTGCCGACCTGGAGCACCAGGTGCCAGCCGGGCAGGCCGGCGAACGCCTTGACGCACTCCCGGTAGAAGGCCGGCTGCTTGGTGAAGGACGACCCGAGCGACACCAGCACGACCTTCTCCGCCCCGGCGGGCCGCTGCCAGTCGCCCTCGGCGCTCCGGTCGCCCTGGCAGGCCCCGACGAAGGAGTGCACGCTCTCGTCGACCCGGTCTGCGTTCGGCTGGAGCGCTTTGGGGATCAGGACGATGGAGCGGGCGGGACGGCCCCCGAAGTCGTCGGGATGCATGGTGATCCCGTTCTCCTCCAGCCAGGCGTGGAAGCGGGCGTAGTACGCCTGCCCCCGCTCGGTCTTCTTCGGTTCCTCCCACATCGGCTCGGCGACCTCCTTCTCGTACCCGTCCCAGGCGACGAGGTTCGGTGAGAGGGAGACGGCGGGCACGCCCCAGCGGTGGGCGAGCACGCGCGCCGGGTAGGAGGTGATGTCGTGCAGCACGAGGTCGGGGGTGTCGCCCTCGTAGGCCTCGATGAGCTGCGGGAGCGCCTGAATGGCGTCGTTCAGGAACGGCTCCACGTTGTCGAGCAGGGTGGTGCCCCAGGCCTCCGGGTCGTCGTCGGGGCCGGGGAGCGTGCTGTTCCACAGCTTGGGCTCGGCGCCGGTCTCGGCGACCTTCTCGGCGAAGAGCGGCGGGATCGCGTACGTGACCCGGTGGCCGCGCGCCACGAGCTCGCGGATCACCTCGAGGCTCGGGTTCACGTGCCCGTGGGCGGCGATGGAGAACATGGCGATGTGTGCGGGGGTGGTCATGAGCCGACCATAGACGAGACGAGACGTCTCGTGCAACCACATTCCGCGTGCCGCTCAGCGCTGATAGCGGGCCAGGACCAGGTTGCCGTCCTCCTCCAGCCGCTCGCGCAGCTCGTCGAGGCCGATCGCGCCGCTGTAGTACTCCTGGAGCGCCGGGGTGGCGACCTTGTCCTTCCACTCCGGGTAGCCCCGTACCGTCTGGGCGGGGGCCGGGCGCAGACGGGCGGCGAGCGCGGTGCCGGTGGCCCAGCCGTGTTCGGCGGTGTGCAGGGCGGGGTCGGCGAGGGCCTGGCGGCCGGTGGGGAGCATCCAGTCGCCGAGGGCCAGGCGGACCATGTTCCGCGGCTGGAGCAGGAAGTCGAGAAAGGCGGCGGCCTCCTTCTTGTACGGGCAGTCCTGGGCGACGGAGAGGGTCTGCGGGCTGACACCCTGGGTGAGTCCGCCGGTCCCGGCCGGGGCGGGCAGCACCTGCCAGTCGAACCCCTCCGGCGCCTGCTGGACGATCTGCTGGCGGTAGGAGAAGCCGAGCGGCACCATCGCGTACTTGCCGGCGAAGAAACCGGGCAGGGTGTCGGAGCCGCCGCTGCCGAGCGTGGTGGGCGAGGCGCTGCGGTCGGTGTTCACCTGTTCGCGGACGGTGCGCGGGACGACCTCGTCGCCCTCCTCGAAGCGCACGGTCACCTTGCCGTCGGCGCCCCGGTGGAAGAGCCGGCCGCCCGCGGAGAGGGACAGGTTGAGGGTGGCGGAGACGGGCTCCTTGAGCGGCCAGGCGACGCCGTACGTCCCGTCCCCCGCGAGCTCCTTCGTCACCTGCCGGAACTCCGCCCAGCTCCAGGGCTGTTCCGGGGTCGGAACGCGGACGCCGGACTCCTTCAGCCAGGCGGCGTTGGCGATGAGCACGCGCGGTTCCTGGAGGAAGGGGACGCCGTAGACGCCGTCGCCGAAGGTGACGGTCTCCCAGCCGCTGGGCGGGATGTCGGACCTCAGCCGCTCGGGCAGCAGCTCCGTCAGGTCGGCCAGATAGCCGCCGTAGGCGAAGTCGGCGAGGTCGTCGGAGGCGTCGTGGATGATGTCGGGGGCCTCGCCGCCTTCGAAGGAGGTGAGGAGCTGGTCGTGGACGCTGTCCCAGCTGCCCTGGACGTACTCCACCCGGATGTCCGGGTGGGTGGCGTTCCACTCCTCGACCAGTTCCTCGGTGGCCTCGACCGACTCCTTCTGCCAGGCCAGGGACTGGAAGCGCAGGGTGACGCGGCCGTCGTCGCGGGTGCCGCCGGAGGAGCAGCCCGCGAGGAGCAGGGCGACGGTGAGGGCCGCCACGAGGATTCTGGTCCGCATCAGCTCTTCACCGCCCCGGCGAGCATGCCGCCCGTGATCCGCCGCTGGATGATCGCGAAGACGACCAGGGAGGGCAGCGTCGCGAGGAACGCGGCGGCCGCCAGCGGGCCGAGGTCGGCGACTCCCTCGGCACCGATGAAGTGGGCGAGGACGACCGGTAGGGTCTGCTTCTGAGGGGTCTTGAGCAGGACGAGGGCGAAGAAGAACTCGTTCCACGCGGTGACGAAGGCGAACAGCGCGGTCGCCACGATCCCCGGCGCGAGCAGCGGCGCGGTCACCGACACCAGGATCCGCAGCCGCCCGGCCCCGTCGACGGCCGCCGCCTCCTCCAGTTCGGCCGGCACGGCACGGACGTATCCGGTGAGCATCCACAGGGCGAAGGGCAGCGCCCAGACCACGTAGACCAGCACCAGGCCGGGCACGGAGTCGATCAACCGCAGGTTCTTCAGCACCAGGAACAGCGGGATGATCAGGAGCACGAACGGGAACGCCTGGCTGACCACCACCCAGCCGGTCGCGGCCCGGGCGAGCGCGGTGCGGTGACGGGCCGTCACGTACGCCATCGGGGTGGCGACGACGACGGCGACGACGGCCGACGCGAGCGCGGCGAGCAGGGAGTTGAGGGCGGCCCGCAGCAGCGGCTGTTCGTCGAAGGCCTGGCGGAAGTTGGCGAGGGTGGGGTCCCGGGGGATCCAGGCCGGATGCAGAGCGGCCAGCTCGGCCGGCGGCTTGAACGCGGTGGAGAGCAGCCAGAGCAACGGGAAGGCGAGGAAGACGAGGTACGCGAGCAGTGCGGCGTACTGGCCGACGCGGGCGCCGGTGGAGGTCCTCATGCCGTGTCACCTCCTCGGAGCCGGCCGGCGAGGAAGACGGCCAGCGCGATCGAGATCGCGGCGACCATGACGCAGCCCATCGCCGCCGCGTAGCCGAACTGCCCGTAGCGGAAGGCCTCTTCGTAGGCGAAGAGCATGGGCAGCCGGGTGCGTCCGCCGGGGCCGCCGCTGGTCAGGACGTAGACCAGGGCGAAGGAGTTGAAGTTCCAGATCAGGTTGAGCGCCGTGATGGCAAGGGCGACGGGGCGGATCGCGGGCCAGGTGACCGTACGGAAGCGGCGCCAGGCGCCGGCGCCGTCGACCGCCGCCGCCTCGTGCAGCTCGCGCGGGGTGTTCTGGAGCCCGGCGAGCAGCGCGACCGTGGTCTGGGGCATCCCGGCCCACACGCCGACGACGATCACCGCGGGCAGGGCGGTGGCGAGCCCGCTGAGCCAGTCCCGGCCGTCGCCCAGGCCGAGGTCGCGCAGCGTCTCGTTGAGGAGGCCGGCATCCGGGTTGTAGACGATCCGCCACATCATGCCGACGACCACCTCGGGCATCGCCCAGGGGACGATCGCCAGGGCGCGGGCCAGCCGGCGCAGCTTCAGGTCCTGGCTGAGCAGCAGGGCGAGGCCGAGCGCCAGCAGGAACTGCGGCACCGTCACCCCGACGGCCCACACCAGGCCGATGCGGAACGACTCCCAGAACAGCGTGTCGTGCAGCAGGTCCTGGAAGTTGAGGGCGCCGATCCACCGGGTCGGCTCGGTCCGGCCGGACTGGGCGTCGGTGAAGGCCAGCAGGATGCCGTAGAGCAGCGGGCCGACGCTGAGGACGAGGATCGGGATCAGCGCGGGCAGCACCAGGAACCACGGGCCGTGGTCGACGGCGCGTCCCGGCCGGCGGCCCGGGTCGGGCGCGCGGGGCGCGGATCTCCTCGCCTCGGTCACCGATGTCACGGAATCAGCCCCTTTGCGCGGCGCGGGTGGGCCAGGTCATGGTCGTGAAGGAGGTCTGCCTCGTCAAGGGACCGCGCACACCGCCCGACCTGTGCGAATGCGACACTGGCCGACGGACGGCCGGATCACGGCGGTCCGGCGAGGGCGGACACGGAGGCGGACGGATGGACGAGGCACGGGCGCGGGACGTACTCGCGGCGGCGGGAGTGCTGCCCGGTACGGCGGCGGACGCGCGGCTGCTCTCCCTCGGGGAAAATGCGGTGTTCGCCGCCGGTGACCTGGTCGTCAAGGTGGGCCGGGACGCCGAGCTGCTGGAGCGGGCCCGCCGGGAGCTGGCCGTCGCGGGCTGGCTGGCGGAGGAGGGCGTGCCGGCGGTGCGGGCGGCCGAGCCGGAGGCGCTGCTGGCCGACGGGCACCCGGTGACCGTGTGGCACCGGCTGCCGGAGGCGGTACGGCCCGCCGGCCCCCGGGATCTGGCCGGACTGCTGCGGCTGGTCCACGCACTGCCCGCTCCCCCCTTCGGACTTCCGCCCCGCGAACTGCTGGGCGGTGTGGAACGCTGGCTGCGGCTGGCGGGCGACGCCGTCGACCCCGCGGACGCGGCGTATCTGCGCGAGCGGCGTGACGGCTTCGCGTCGGCCGCGGCGGCGCTGACGCCCCATCTGCCGCCGGGCCCCGTCCACGGGGACGCGCTGCCCCGCAATGTGCACATCGGACCGGACGGGCCGGTCCTGGTCGACCTGGAGACCTTCTCGGCCGATCTGCGCGAGCACGACCTGGTGGTCATGGCCCTCTCCCACGACCGCTACGGGCTGCCGGACGAGGCGTACACGTCCTTCACCGACGCCTACGGCTGGGACGTGCGCGCCTGGGAGGGCTGCTCGGTACTGCGCGGCGCGCGGGAGACCGCAAGCTGCGCCTGGGTCGCCCAGCACGCCCCGGGCAACCCCAAGGCGCTGGCCGAGTTCCGCCGCCGGGTGGCGTCGCTGCGCGACGGGGACGAGACCGTGCGCTGGTATCCCTTCTGACCTTCTGGCCCCCTGACCTTCGGACCGCCCGGCGCGTCAGACCCGCTCGTCCGCCGACTCCCGCAGCGGCCAGGTGCCGTCGATCACCGCGGTGGTGTCGCCCTTGCGGCGCAGGAAGTCCTGGAAGTCCGCCGCCCACGCGGCATGCCAGCCGATCTGGCGGCGGTGCAGCTCCGCCGGGTCGAGGGCCGCCACCTTGGGGTGGCGGCCGGCTATCGCACAGGCCAGCCGGGCCGCGGCGAGGGCGTCGGCGGTCGCGTCGTGCGCCGCGTCGAGGACTACGCCGTACTCCGCGCAGACCGCTTCGAGGTTGCGCTTGCCGCGCCGGTAGCGGTCGACGGAGCGGTCGATGGTGTACGGGTCGATGACCGGGCCGGGATCGGCGCCGTCCAGGCGGTCGCGCAGGGACGGCAGCCCGTACCGCCGCAGTTCGGCGGAGAGCAGGGACAGGTCGAAGGCGGCGTTGTAGGCGACGACCGGGACGCCCGCCCTCCAGTAGGCGGTGAGGGCGTCGGCGATGGCGTCGGCGACCTGGTCTGCGGGGCTGCCCTCGGCGGTCGCCCGTTCACTGCTGATGCCGTGGACCGCCACCGCGTCCTCCGGGATCGGTACGCCCGGGTCGGCCAGCCACTCCCGGCGCTCCAGCGGCTCTCCCGCCCTGACCTCGATCACGGCCCCCGTGACGATCCGCGCCTCGCGCGGGTCGGTACCCGTCGTCTCCAGGTCGAAGCCGATCAGCGGATCCCGGTGCCAGCCCATGGCTGCCCCCTTCTGTGTGGTGCGTTCCCCCAGTGGTTCCCACCTTCGCACGCACCACTGACAATCAGAGGATCGCGTTCCGCTTATCGGCTCCGGCCAGGGGTGTTCATGACACCGGGCGCGAATCCGTCCACATCAGCTCGAATTCCTCGCGGTAGGTGGGGAACAGCCCGCCGTCCTCGACTTCGCCCGGCTTGACCACTTTGGCCCCGTTGCGCAGGACCAGCACCGGTGCCTCCATGCCCCGGGCCCGGCGCAGATGGTTCTGCACGACCGCGATGCCGTCCGACCCGTCCCCGTCCACGAGGTAGGCGGTGCAGCGGGGCGTCTCGTCGTAGACCTGGATCTCGAAGGCGCCGGGGTCGCGCAGCCGGGAGCGGACCCGGCGCATGTGCAGGATGTTCATCTCGACGCTGCGGCCGAGCTCGCCGCGCTTGAGGCCGAGTTCGCGCTCGCGGCGCTTGACCGCGCTGGAGGCCGGGTTCAGGAACAGCAGCCGCACCCGGCAGCCGGACTCCGCGAGGCGCACCAGACGGCGTCCGGAGAAGTTCTGCACCAGCAGGTTGAGGCCGATGCCGAGGGCGTCGAGCCGGCGGGCCCCGCCGAAGATGTCCTCGGCCGGGAACTGGCGCAGCAGCCGCACCCGGTCCGGGTGGACGGCGACGACATCGGCGTACCGGTCGCCGACCAGGTCCTCGACCGCGTCGACGGGCAGCCGGCGCGCGGACGGCACGTCGCCGCCGGCGCCGAGCATCTCGAGGAGCCGCGCGGAGGCCCGTTCGGCCTGGCTGAGGACCGCCTCGGACAGCGCGCGGTTGCGGGAGACGACGTTGCGGGTGACCTCCAGCTCGTCCAGGGCGAGTTCGACGTCCCGGCGGTCGTCGAAGTACGGCTCGAAGCAGGGCCAGTGCGCCACCATCAGCTCGCGCAGCTGCGGCAGTGTGAGGAAGGACAGGACGTTGTCGTCGGCCGGGTCGAGCAGATAGCCCTTGCGGCGGCTGACCTCGCGCACCGCGACCGCGCGCTGCACCCACTCCTGTCCGGCGGGCCCGGCGGCGGCGACCACCCAGTCGTCGCCGTGCACGGGCTCGTAGACGGGCCGCAGGACGGCCGCCACGACCGCGCGCAGCCGCTGCTCGACGAGGTTCAGCCAGATGTAGGCGCGGCCGGCCCGCTGGGCGCGCGTGCGCACCTCGCGCCAGGCGTCGGCGCCCCAGTCCAGCTCCGGCCCGATCGAGCCCGCGTCCATCGGCCGTGCCAGGGACACCGCACCGGGCGGGACGTCCGTGGAACCACTCCCCTCGTGACCGTCGTCACCAGGGGGCAGTTCCAGCCCTCCCGTGCCCACCCGCTTACCGCCTTCCGCTCCCCCGAGCTCTCCCGTCCCGACGATCAAGGAGACTACTCCGCCAGCGGCGCACGGTGCAGCCCGATGGACGGGGTCGTTTCCCAACTTCCCGCAATCACGGGACCGTTCCACCCCGCGGGACGCCGGGAGTGAGCTGATTCATAGCAGGATGAACGGCGGGCGCGGGTCATCGGACCCGGCGGAGCTGGGTAGAAGGTGGTTCCCGTCCGTTCGGGGAGACACGGGAACACTCGGAGCCAAGGCGCCCCACCGGCGCCGTACACCTGAAAGAGTCGTATCCATGCAGGTCTGGCCTGGCGAGGCGTATCCGCTCGGTGCCACGTACGACGGCGCCGGAACGAACTTCGCGGTCTTCACGGAGGCCGCGGACCGAGTGGAGCTGTGTCTGCTGCACGACGACGGCTCCGAGACCGCGGTCGAACTGCGCGAGAGCGACGCGTTCGTGCGGCACGCGTACCTGCCCGGGGTCATGCCCGGGCAGCGATACGGCTTCCGTGTGCACGGGCCGTACGCCCCCGAGCGGGGGCTGCGCTGCAATTCGGCGAAGCTGCTGCTCGATCCGTACGCGCGTGCGATCAGCGGGGAGATCGACTGGGGCGAGGAGGTGTACGGCTACCACTTCGACGACCGTGACCGGCGCAACGACCTCGACTCGGCTCCGCGCACGATGACGTCGGTCGTGGTCAATCCGTACTTCGACTGGGGCGACGACCGGCGCCCCCGTACGGAGTACCACCACACGGTGATCTACGAGGCCCACGTCAAGGGTCTCACCATGCGTCATCCGGGGCTGCCGGAGGAGCTGCGCGGCACCTACGCGGCCCTCGCGCACCCGGCGGTGATCGAGCACCTGACCGGGCTGGGGGTGACGGCGCTGGAGCTGATGCCGGTGCACCAGTTCGTCAACGACCACCGTCTGGTGGACATGGGCCTGAACAACTACTGGGGTTACAACACGATCGGTTTCTTCGCCCCGCACAACGCCTACGCGTCCTGGGGCGACCGGGGCCAGCAGGTGCTGGAGTTCAAGTCGGCGGTGAAGGCGCTGCACGAGGCCGGGATCGAGGTGATCCTCGACGTGGTCTACAACCACACCGCCGAGGGCAATCACCTGGGCCCCACGCTGTCCCTCAAGGGCATCGACAACCCGTCGTACTACCGGCTGACGGACGACCCCCGGTACTACATGGACACGACGGGCACGGGGAACTCGCTGCTCATGCGGTCCCCGCACGTACTGCAGATGATCATGGATTCGCTGCGGTACTGGGTCACCGAGATGCACGTCGACGGGTTCCGCTTCGACCTGGCGGCGACCCTCGCGCGGCAGTTCCACGAGGTGGACCGGCTGTCGTCGTTCTTCGACCTGGTCCAGCAGGACCCGGTCGTCTCGCAGGTGAAGCTGATCGCCGAGCCGTGGGACGTGGGCGAGGGCGGCTACCAGGTGGGCAACTTCCCGCCGCTGTGGACCGAGTGGAACGGCAAGTACCGGGACACCGTGCGGGACCTGTGGCGGGGCGAGCCGCGCACGCTCGCGGAGTTCGCCTCCCGGCTGACCGGCTCCTCCGACCTGTACCAGGACGACGGGCGCCGCCCGCTGGCCTCGATCAACTTCGTGACCTGCCACGACGGCTTCACCCTGCACGACCTGGTCTCCTACAACGACAAGCACAACGAGGCCAACGGCGAGGACAACCGGGACGGCGAGAGCCACAACCGGTCCTGGAACTGCGGCGCCGAGGGCGAGACCGACGACCCGGACGTGCTGCGGCTGCGGGCCCGGCAGATGCGCAACTTCATCGCCACGCTGATGCTGTCCCAGGGTGTGCCGATGCTCAGCCACGGCGACGAGGTGGCCCGCACCCAGCGCGGCAACAACAACGCCTACTGCCAGGACAACGAGCTGGCCTGGCTGGACTGGCCGGACGACGACGAGGAGGACGTCCGCAGGCAGCTGCTGGAGTTCACCCGCGCGATGGTGTGGCTGCGCAAGGACCACCCGGTGTTCCGGCGGCGCCGCTTCTTCCACGGCCGGCCGGTGGAGGGCACCCACGACGACCTCTCCGACATCGCCTGGTTCACCCCCGAGGGCGCGGAGATGACCCAGCGGGACTGGGACTCGGCGCGGGCGTCGGCGCTGACGGTGTTCCTCAACGGCAACGCGATCTCCGAGCCCGGTCAGCGCGGGGAGCGCATCACGGACGACTCGTTCCTGCTGATGTTCAACGCCTCGCCGAAGCCGCTGGACTTCGTGGTGCCGGTGGATCATGGGCGGCAGTGGCAGGTGGTGGTCGACACCGCCCGCGCGGACGGCGTACCGCCGGGAACCGGTCCGAAGGTGACGGCCGGTACGCGGCTGACGCTGACGGATCGCAGCATGACGGTGTTGCAGCGGCCGGTGTAGCCGTCGGTGTCGTCGCCCCCGCCGCCCCTTCCCGTCCCCGTCCTCCGGGGCGGAGCCCCAGGTTCGGGACGGGAAAGGGCGGCGGGGGCGAAGAAACATTCCACCCGTACCCCGAACGGAGGAACACCCCATGATCCCGCCCACGGCCACCTACCGCCTGCAACTGCAACCCGGCTTCCCGTTCCACGCCGCGGCGGACGCCGTACCGTACATCGCCTCGCTCGGCGTGTCCCATCTGCACCTGTCCCCCGTCCTGGAGGCCGTCCCCGGCTCACAGCACGGCTACGACGTCGTGGACCACACGCGCGTGCGCGAGGAACTCGGCGGCGAGAGCGGCCTGCGGCAACTGGCGCGCACCGCGCGGGAGCACGGGCTCGGCCTGATCGTGGACATCGTCCCGAACCACATGGCGATGTCCCCGCGCCACAACCCCGTCCTGTGGGAGGTGCTGCGCGACGGTCCCGCGTCGCGCCACGCGCGGTGGTTCGACATCGACTGGGAGGCGCGGGGCGGCCAGGTGCTGCTGCCGGTGCTCGGGGGGCCGCTCGGCCAGGAGGCCGGGCACCTGAAGACCGACGGCGACGTGCTGCGCTACCACGACCACGCGTTCCCGCTGCGTGAGGGGACGGCCGGGCTGCCGCTGCCGGAGCTGCTGGACGCGCAGTGGTACCGCCCCGTGTGGTGGCGCCTGGCGCGGACCGAGCTGAACTACCGGCGGTTCTTCAGCATCTCCGAGCTGATCGGGGTGCGGGTGGAGGACCCGGAGGTGTTCGAGGCCACGCACGCCAAGATCCTTCAGCTGCTCCGGGAGGGCGTGGTCGACGGGCTGCGCGTCGACCACCCCGACGGGCTGGCCGACCCCGACGGTTATCTGCGGCGGCTGCACGAGGCCACGGGCGGCCGCTGGACGGTGGTGGAGAAGATCCTCTCCGACGGGGAGCCGCTGCCGGCCTCCTGGCCGGTCGCCGGCACCACCGGCTACGACGCCCTGCGGCACGTGGACGGGCTGTTCACGGACCCGGCGGGGTTCGGGGAGCTGCTCGGCCGGTACCGGCGGTTCGCGGCCCCGCAGACGGACCGGGGCGGCGACTGGGCCGCCACGGTACGGCGGGCCGCGTACAAGGTGCTCACGCACGAGCTGGCCGCCGAGGTGGACCGGCTGACCCGGGTCACGGACCGGCTGTGCGCGACCTCGCCGGAGCCGGCGCTGCGCGACCGCGCGCCCTGGGCGCTGCGCACCGCCCTCCAGGAGCTGCTGGTACGCATGGAGGTGTACCGCCCGTACGACTCCGTGGACGCGTCCGCGGTGGTCACCGAGGAGGCCGCCGCCGAGGCCCGGCTCGCCTTCGCCGTCCCCGAGGAGGCCGGGGCGGTGGACGTCGTACGGGACCTGGTGCTCGGGCGGTACGGGGACGGCGCGGAGCACGTGGAGTTCCGTACGCGGTTCGCGCAGACCGCGTCGGCGCTGCGGGCCAAGTCCGTGGAGGACACGGCGTTCTACCGCTATGTGCCGCTGCTGTCGGCAACGGAGGTGGGCGGGAACCCCGGTGCCCCGGCGGTGTCCCCGGAGCGGTTCCACGCGTACTGCGCGCGCGTGCAGCGCGACTGGCCGTCGACCGGGACGGTCGTCTCGACGCACGACACCAAGCGCAGCGCCGACGTGCGGGCGGCGCTGCGGGTGCTCACCGAGTGCCCGGAGCGCTGGGCGGACGTCCTGGCGGAGGTCACCCGCGCGGGCGAGGACGTCCCGGACGCGCAGCTGGCGTGGGCGGCCTGGCAGACGGTGTTCGGGCTCGGCCCGGCGGAGGAGGAGCGGGTGCGGGGGGCGCTGCTGAAGCATGTGCGGGAGGCGGGCCTGTACACGAGCTGGACCGAGCAGGAGCCGCCGTACGAGGAGGCGGTGGCTCGGTTCGTGGCGGCGGGGCCCTGCGGGGTGCCGGGCGAGCGGGTGGCGGCGCTGCGCGCCTCGCTGGAGGCGCACATCCGGGCGAACGTCCTGGGCACGGCGCTGGTCCACCTGACGATGCCGGGGGTGCCCGACCTCTACCAGGGCACGGAGCACGAGTACCGGGCGCTGGTCGACCCGGACAACCGGCGGCCCGTCCGGTTCGCGGCCGACGGGAGCGACGGGAGCGGCAAGGCGGCGGTGACGCGGGCGGCGCTGCGGCTGCGGGCGCGGCGGCCGGACGTCTTCGGCGACACGGCCTCGTACGAACCGCTGTCCGCCGAGGGTCCCGCGGCGGCGCACTGCCTGGCCTTCACGCGTTCCGGCGCGGTGCTCACCGCCGTGACCCGGCTGTCGCTCCGGCTGGCGGAGGCGGGCGACTGGCGCGACACCCTCCTGCCCCTGCCGCCGGGACGGTGGGCCGACGTGCTGGAGGGCGGACGGGAGTTCGGCGGGCACGCGCGCCTGGCGGAACTGCTCGGGCGCTCACCCGTGGCGCTGCTGGAGCGGCTCCCGGAGTGAGCGCCTTTGGCTCCGCCTCCCCGCCGCGGGGTGCCGCGCGCGGCGGATTCAGGCGGTGACGGGGGTGTTCGCGCGGCCCGGCGTTTGCGGGGTGCCTCCCCGCCCGGCCTTCGAGACACGGCGGGGAGGCACGACTGCCCGCGGGAGCAGGGGCCCACGGTCATGCGAGGGCGAAGACCGAGCCTGTCCGGGCTGTCATCGTGCAGGCGTTCGGGAAGGTCTCCGTGTAGTCGACGGAGCGGCCTCGCCACATTCCCTCGGCGTGGGCGGTGACCGGTGCGTAGACCATCGGGCAGACGACGTCCTCCCTCGGCGGGATGTCGGCGATGCGGCCGTCCGCCGCCGTCAGCTCCGCGCAGGCCTCGGTGGCGTGCCGGTGGCCCCGGGGCGGGTCGCACCGCAGCATGGTGCCGTTCTCCGCGGTGGGCGGCGCCTCCCCGTGCGTGACCGTGAGCCTCAGCCAGTTGTCCTCGCCGGAGTGTCCGCCGTCCGCTCGCGCGGGCGCCGTGCACGTCAGCAGGACGAGGGCGGCGAGCAGTCCCGCCCGTACCGTTCTCAGTGAGATGTGCGTCATTCCCGATGCATCGGCACGACGGTGTCCGGACCCCACCCCGGCTCACCCGAACGGAAGGCTCCGCGGCCGGCCAGCTCGAACGTGGCGAGGACGACCCGCGCCTGGTACTCGGCCTGCCGCGCGACCGCGATCCAGCGCGCCCCGGACACCTCCCGGAAGTCGGCGCACCGCGCGTCGATGAGCCGGTCCAGCTCCGGCAGTGCCCCGGCCGGGTCGCGCCCGGCGCGTGTCACCAGCTGGTGCAGCAGGCCGGCGGTGCGTACGGCCAGCCGCCGCCCGGAGAGGCGCAGCGCGGCGAGGTGTGCCGTGGTCATGGGCGGCAGCGGACGAGCAGAATCGTTCCCGCAGTCGGGGTCCCACGCGTCGGCGAGCCCCGGGCAGACCAGGAGGCAGTCGTCGACCGGGCCGAGCAGCCGCGCCGCGTCGGGGACGCCGGCGAGGTACGGCCGTACGCGGGCCGCCAGGCCGGCCAGCAGCCGGATGTCCTGGCGCAGGGTGTGGCTGACGGACCGCAGTTCCGCCTCCGCGTCGGCGTGCGGGGAGTCGTCCCCGACGGCCGCCACCCCCCACATGGGTGCCTCGACGACCGCGGTGACGGTGCCGTGCCGGTGCGGGTGGAACCACGTCGACTCCACGGCGGCCTCGGTGATGGCGGCGGCGAGGTCGCGGCGGCGCGGGGGCGGGATGCGGTAGACGGCGGGGCCGAGTCCGGGCCAGTACAGGGCGTCGCAGGCGCCGAGCTCGCGCGGGACGCCGAGGCGGGCGGCGATGCCCGCGACCCGCCGGTCGAGGCCGGGCAGGTCACGGGTGAGCTCGACGAAGCCGCCGCCGACGTCGACGCCGTGCAGGGAGCACTGGAGGAAGGGCCGCAGTTCGTCCTGGAGGGCGAGCAGGGCGCGGGTCTCGGGCAGCGCGGCGGCGCCGTCGGGCAGCCATTCGGGCTGTTCCAGGAAGCCGGGGCGGAAGAAGTTCCGGAAGTGGTGGCCGAGGGTGTACGGGCCGGTCAGCCAGCGCTCGTTGCGGCGCAGCCCGTCGGGGTCGAGGCAGAGCAGCAGGTTCCAGGTGGCGTCGGCGCCCTCGGTGAGCCGGGGGTCGGCCAGGGCGCGCTCGGCCAGGCGCAGCACGGTGGCGCCGCCCACGGGCTCGTTGGCGTGCGGCCCGGCGACGACGAGCGCCTGGCGGCTGCCGTGGCCGACGCTGAGCAGCCACAGGGGGATGCCCGCGCGGGAGGCACCGACCCGGCGCAGCCGGGCGTCGCGGGGATGCCGGGCGACGAGAGCGGCGGCCCGCGCGCCCAGTTCGTCGACGGTCGGGTAGTGCGGGAGGGGCGGCAGGGCACACCTCCACGAAGCGGCGCCGTCGTTTCACCGGGAGTGCATGGCGTACACACAGTCAGTCACGACTTCGGGGGTACGTCAACACCGCGACGATCGTGGGGATTTCGCCGGGGCCCCGCCGGGGGTCAGTGCGTCGCGAGCCGGTAGGTGATCTGTCCGAAGCCGATCTGGTCGCCCTCGCGGACGACGGCCGCGCCCACCACCCGGCGCCCGTTCACCGTGGTGCCGTTGGTGGAGCCGAGGTCCCGCAGCACCCAGAGGCCGCCCTGGTGGCGGAGTTCGGCGTGCACGCGGGAGACCGTCTCGTGGCTGAGCCGCAGTCCGCTGCCGGGGTCGCGGCCTATGCGCAGAGGGTGGCCGCTCGCCGGGTGCGGCAGCAGCAGCTTGGGGAGCTTCTCGGCCTGCCAGGCCCGGCGCAGCCGCACGGTGAATCCGGAGACCGCCTCCACGCTGCCGAACACCAGGCGGGAGAAGCGGTTTTCCCGCGGGAGGTCGGCGATGAGCGCGGCGAGTTCGTCGGAACGGCGCGCCACCAGCGCGAGTTCCATGCGCCGGACGAACGTGTCGTGGGACAGGCGGCCCATGGCGACGCCGTCCCGCAGCACGCTCAGCGCCTTGTCGCGCTCCGCGTCGGAGAGCCGCGCGGGATACGTGTGGAACTCGAAGGACGACGTCACGCCGTTGATTGTCGGTCAGTGGCGGCCGGACTGTCCAGAAAGCGGGAAACGGCCGCACGCGTGGGCGTGCCCGGCGACACCCGGCGCAAAAGGGCGGATCCCCCGGCGAATTGATCTCCGATGGCGCACGATGGACGGGCTACCTCACAGTGAGCAGACGAAGGGGAACCGTCCGTGCAGTTCGAGGTGTGGGCACCGCAGGCCGGCCGAGTGACGCTCGAGTGCGACGGCGTCACGCGCGCGTTGGAGCGCGATCCGCAGCGGGAGGGGTGGTGGCGGGGGGAGGCCGAGGCGCACGACGGCTCCCGGTACGGCTTCGCACTCGACGACGGCCCCGTCCTGCCCGATCCGCGCTCGCGCCGGCAGCCGGACGGTCCCGACGGCCTGAGCGCCGTCGTCGACCACGACCGGTTCGACTGGCGCACACCGTGGCCGGGGCGCCCGCTGCCCGGTGCGGTGCTGTACGAACTGCACGTGGGCACGTACACGCGCGAGGGCACCTTCGACGCCGCCGCCGAGCGGCTCGGCCATCTCGCGGAGCTGGGCGTGACGCATGTGGAGCTGATGCCGGTGTGCCCGTTCCCGGGCCGGCACGGATGGGGGTACGAGGGGGTCTCGCTGTGGGCGGTGCACGAGCCGTACGGCGGGCCCGAGGGACTGAAACGGTTCGTCGACCGGGCGCACTCCCTCGGCCTGGGCGTCGTCCTGGACGTCGTGCACAACCACCTGGGACCGTCCGGGAACCACCTGCCGCGGTTCGGGCCGTACTTCACGGACACCCATCACACCCCGTGGGGCGCGGCGGTCAACCTGGACGCGCCCGGCTCCGACGAGGTGCGCGCGTTCCTCGTGGACAGCGCGCTGGCCTGGCTGCGGGACTACCGGATCGACGGGCTGCGTCTCGACGCGGTGCACGCGCTGGTGGACACGCGCGCGTGCCACTTCCTGGAGGAGCTGTCCGGGGCCGTGGACGCCCTCGCCGCCGACACCGGCCGGCCCCTGTTCCTGATCGCCGAGTCGGATCTGAACGACCCCCGGCTCATCAAGCCCCGCGCGGAGGGCGGCCTCGGGCTGCACGCACAGTGGAACGACGACTTCCACCACGCCCTGCACACCGCGCTGACCGGCGAGGCGCAGGGCTACTACGCCGACTTCGCGCGGGCCCCGTTCGCGGCTCTCGCCAAGACGCTCACCGGCGGCTTCTTCCACGACGGGACGTACTCCAGCTTCCGGGGCCGGCACCACGGCCGCCCCCTGGACCGCAACCGGGTGGCCGGGCACCGGCTCCTCGGCTACAGCCAGACCCACGACCAGGTCGGCAACCGCGCCCAGGGGGACCGGCTGGCCGCGCTCCTCTCCCCCGGCCTGCCGGCCTGTGCGGCGGCCCTCACGCTGACCGCCCCCTTCACCCCCATGCTGTTCATGGGCGAGGAGTGGGCGGCGGGCACGCCCTGGCAGTTCTTCACCGACCACACCGACCCGGAGCTCGCCAAGGCGGTGAGCGCGGGCAGACGGCGGGAGTTCGCGGCGCACGGCTGGGCCGAGCAGGACGTGCCGGACCCGCAGGACCCCGCCACCCGCGACCGCTCCTGCCTGGACTGGTCGGAGCCGGAACGCGAGCCCCACGCGCGCGTGCTGTCCTGGTACCGGCGTCTGATCGCCCTGCGCCGCGAGCAGCCGGACCTCACCGATCCGGACCTCGGCGACACCAAGGTGACCTACGACGAGGAGCACCGCTGGCTGGCCTTCCGGCGGGGGGACGTCCGGGTCGCGGTGAACCTCGGCACCGAGCAGGTGGCGATCCCCCTGGGCGTCCCCGACGCGCGCGTCCTCGCGGCGTGGGAGCCGGTGGAGACCCCGGGCCCGGACGGGGTGCTGCGGCTGCCGGGCCGGTCGGCTGTCGTCCTGCTCCAGGACTGAGAACCGCCCGGCGCCCGCGAAGGCCGCGACACGCCTGCCCCGGCCGCACGGCCCGGTCCCGGTCCGGGAAGCGAGCGGTCCCGGAGCACCTCACCGGCGGCCGGGGCGGGTGGGCCGCGTCGTGGCCGGGGCCCTCCGGGAATCGCGCCGGGCGGGCCCTCTACGGCGTGTCGTCCGCGCGGTCGAGGTCCGTCACCCTTTCCAGCATGATCGGCTCCCAGGCGTGCCGCAGACGGGTGCGGAGCGCGGGCGGCGGGGCGGTGCGGCCGGTGAGGGCCTCGGCGAGGTGGCGGACGGCGTCGCAGCGGGCCAGCCACAGGCCGCGCAGGCAGGGGCGGGCGCCGTAACCGGCGAGGGTGGCGGCGCGTACGGCGGCCGGGGCGCCGACGGCGAGCGCGAGGCCCGCGATGTCCTCGGCGGGGTCGCCGACCACCGCCGCGTCCCAGCCCAGGACGCCCCGTACGCGGCCGTCGGCGCTCACCACGAGGTGCCCGCCGGTGAGGGCGTGGTGGACGAGGACGGCCGTGCCGGACTGGGCGGCGAGCTGGACCGCGGCGGGCGGGGTGAGCCGGTTCAGCCGGTCCGGGTCGAACTCGTCGGCCTCGGCGAGCCGTCCGGCGGCCTCCCCGGCGGCCCGGCGCAGGGTTTCCAGGGAGCGCGGGGGGACGCGCGGCACGCCGAGTGTCTCCGCCTGCCGTACCGGCACCTCCCGCAGCCCCGTGAGCAGCCCGGCCAGGTCGGCCTCGCCGACGGCGGAGACGCGGTGCTCCTCGGCCGTCCCGCCGGCCAGCCGGGTGTCCAGGCTGCAGAACAGTCCGGGTGCCCACTCGCCGTGCGCCACGGCGGACGGCAGCGCGACCGGGACGTGCGGGCGGACGAGGTCGCGCAGCCGCAGTTCGCGGCGGCGGCGCACGCTCGCCTCACGGTCCGGGGCGAGGCGCAGCACATGGCGGGTGCCGACCCACCAGGTGGCGGGCTCGGCGGACGCGGCGGCGGGCCGGACGGCGGGTCCGGCGGCGGACTGCGCGCCGCCGGACCCGCCGCCCTTCCCGCTGTCCTGCAGCAGGGAGCGGGCCAGTCGGCGGACGGTGTCCGCGGTGGGTGTCGGTGCCTGGGTCATGATCGCGCCGTTGCCGTTCGGGGAGGCGGGGAGGGGACGGAGGAGCCGTTCATTCCACTATGACCATCTCCCGCGTGGTGTTGTTCAGCCGCCGGCCGCCGTCCTCGGTCACGGTCACGATGTCCTCGATGCGCACGCCGAACCGGCCGGGCAGATAGACGCCGGGTTCGACGGAGAAGCACATGCCGGGGACGAGCGGTCGCTCCTCGCCCTCGATCATGTAGGGCGGTTCGTGCGTGGTGACGCCGATGCCGTGCCCGGTGCGGTGGATGAAGTACTCCCCGTACCCGGCGCCGGCGATGACCGCGCGGGCGGCGCGGTCGACGTCCTGGCAGGCGGCCCCGGGCCGCACCGCGCGGAAGCCCGCCTCCTGTGCCTCGCGCACCAGGTCGTGCACCCGGCGCTCCTCGTCGGTGGGTTCGCCGACGTGGACGGTGCGGGAGGTGTCGGAGCCGTAGCCGTCCTTGAGGCCGCCGAAGTCGAGGACGACCATGTCGCCGCGTTCGATGACGCGGTCGCCGATCTCGTGGTGCGGGTTGGCGCCGTTGGGGCCGGAGGCGACGATCGTGAAGTCGACCTGGGAGTGGCCGAACCGGCGCAGCAGGGCGGCCAGATCGGCCGCGACGTCGGTCTCCCGGCGGCCGGCGAAGGCGACCTGTCGGATCTCCTCGAAGGCCGCGTCCGCCGCGGCCCCGGCGGCGGCCAGGAGTTCCAGCTCCGCCGCGTCCTTGACGGCGCGGAGCATCGGCAGGGCCTCGGTGAGGGAGGCGTACGAGGTGCCGGGCAGCGCCTTCTGCAGGCCGAGCAGGTGCATGGCCCAGGCGTTGTCGCTGATGCCGAACCTGCCGTCCGCGTCCAGCAGGGCGGCGGTGGCGGCGTAGGGGTCCTTGCCGTCGGTCCAGTCGCGCAGGGTGAGCACGGAGGCGGCGGGGGCGTGCTCGGCGTCCGGGGCCTCCAGGGTGGGGACGACGAGCACGGGGTCCCGGCCGGCCGCCAGGACCAGCAGGGTGAGCCGCTCGGTGACGGCGGTGGGGGTGTAGCCGGTGAGCCACACCAGGTCGGGGCCGGGTGCCACGAGCAGTCCGGCGAGCCCGGCCTCGGCGGCCTGCCGCGCCGCACGCTCCATGCGGGCCTCGTAGTCGTCGGCGGTGAAGGACGCGGGCACGGCGCCGGTCATGCGGGGGGCCTCCCAGGGCGACAGCGGGTTACGGGCAGCATCCTGCCCGGCGGGCGGGGGCGGCGCGAGCCGGTTCGCCGTGTTCGCCCCGCGCCCCGCCACGGCCGATGGCCGAGCGTTCCCCTTCCGGGTACGGGACGACGAGGGCCGGCGCACCGGTCTCCTCCGCGTGGTCAGGTGACGATGCCGGGGACGGCCGTCAGCTGCTGGTAGCCGCCGCCCCGGCGGCGCACCGTCAGTCTCACCTCGTCGCCGGGGCGGGCGCGGGCGACGGCGCGTGCCAGGCCGGCGGCCGAGTCGACACGGGTGGCGCCGAAGGCGAGGAGGACGTCGCCGCGTACGAGACCGGCCGAAGCCCCCGGTCCTGGCATGTGCACGGCGACGACCAGCGCCCCGGGTCTCCTGTCGTCGGCCACCTCCACGCCGAGCCGGGTGGCCGCGGGCGCGGACGGGGCGGACCGCGGTGCCGTGGACGGGGCAGGAGCCGGGGCCGGGGCCGCTCCGGTCTGCCGCTTCAGCCCGGTGAGCCCGCCCGCGCCGACGACCGTGGCCCCCACCGCCCCCAGTCCGGCCCCGGACAGCACCAGGACCGCCCCCGCCAGCACTCCGAGCAGCACGGTCGTCAGCCGCCGGCCGCGCCGCCGTCCGGGCCGCCGGGCGGGCGGTCCGGGGTCCGGCCCGTCCCCGGATCCGTCGCCGCCCCCGCCTCCGCCCCTGCCCCCGCCGCCGGGCATCGGCCTGGGCCGCAACGCGGTCTGTTCCATGGTTCGCCTCCGACGGCAGTGCAGGCTGGGAAGGACGGGATGGGTGTCAGACGAGGACCGGCGGTGCCGGTGAGCGGTCCGGGAGGAAGCCGTGGACCCGGCCGGACAGGTACTCGTCCTTGTACCGGTCGACGCTGCGGTGCCAGTTGAGGATGCCCGCCATCCAGTTCCGCAGGTCCGTCACATAACCCCGCATGATCGCCCGCGCTTCCTCCGACAGCTGGAAGTCGTCGTACACGACGGGCAGTTCGTGCTCCACGACATGCTCGAACTGGCGCATGCGCTGGTTCATCAGGTCCTGCACCACGGGCAGCGCGGTCGGATAGTCGACGCCGAAGAAGTTCTGCACCACGAGGACCGCGTTGTGCATCTCTCCCTCGAACTCGATCTCCTTCTGGTAGGAGAAGATGTCGTTGAGGAGGCACGCGTAGTCGATCGCCGCGTTCTCCAGGGAGCGGACGGGACCGCTGCGGTAGACCTCCGGCGGCACCGCCGGCCCGTGTCCGGCGCGGCAGAGCCCCAGGGTGAGGTCGGAGCCGAAGGTGGCGCGCCGCATCTCCAGGTAGTCCACGGGGTCCGGGACGCGGTTCTGGATCTGGTTGGACAGCTCCCACACCCAGGCCTCGGTCATCGTGTCGACGGCCGCCTTCAGGGGGCGGCGCTCGTCGGGCGTCATACCGGCCGTGGTGCGTGCCCACAGGTCGATCAGGGACCGTTCCATGGCGTTGACGGGCGGCGGGACCTCCCCGGCGTCGAGGGGCATGCAGGCCGACAGGCGGGCCGTGGTCAGCCGGGCGGCGGCCAGATCGCGGCGGTGGCCGTAGACGAGCGGGTAGTAGTCGTCGCCGTAGGTGCCGAAGGCCAGCCAGCCGGAGGCGAGGTCGAGCTGCTCCTGGGTGGCGTCCGGGTCGAGGCCCGCCGCACACAGGGGCAGGTCGCAGCTCTCCAGCTTGTCCTCGTCCCAGACGCCCTCACCGAGCATGCCCATCCGCCGTGACCACTCCAGCAGGTGCCGCCGCGCCCCGTCGAGGGCGGGGCTGAGTTCCAGCGGGAACGGCATGCGGATGTCCGGGATGATCGACGGGCCGACCTTCCGGTACGGCACGTGGGTGTAGGAGCGCAGCCGCTCGGCCCCCGCGCCGGCGAGGAGCGCGCCGACGTCGGCGGCGGACGTCCCGGGGCCGGACAGGGACTGCCAGGGGGCGGCGGACCGGACGCCCTCGTTCATGTAGCGGCTGGAGCGCAGATGCCATTCGTGGCCGCCCGACTGCCAGTCCTGCAGGCCCTTGGTGTACGCCCCGATCGCCGCGGTCTCGGCCGGGGTGAGCCCCTTCTCCAGGGCCACGGCGGGGACTTCGGTGAACGCGGTGTGCTCGAACTGGTGGAGCCGCGAGGTGAGGACATCGTTGACGATGTCGGCGGCCTCCTGGGTGGTGCAGCCGAAGAAGGTCTCCAGGACGAGTACGCCGTTGCTGAGTTCGCCCTCGTCCTCGACCTCCCGCTGGTAGGAGAACAGGTCGTTGCGCAGGTGCACGGCGTCGGAGAAGGTCTCCATCAGCACCCTCAGCGGCCTGGTCCCGGCGACGGCGGCGGGTACTTCGGCGGTGGCGTACTCCACGAGCCCGGCGGACCAGGGGGCGCCGCCCACCTTGCGGCGCATCTCGATGTACTCGACGGGGTTGGCGATGCGCCCCTCGTTGATGTTGGACAGCTCCCACATCGACTCGTTGAGGAGGTGTTCGGTGGCGAGGGCGAACCGGCGGCGCCAGTCGGCGGACATCACCGGCACGGTGCGCGCCCACAGGTCGGCGAGGCCCGCCTCGACCGGGTTCTCCGGTTCGGGCACGGGAGCCGCCGGGTCGAGCGGCATGAACAGCGGCAGCCGGTCCAGGTGGGCCTTGCCGGCGGCGCGGTCCTGGGTGCGTTTGAACTTCTCCAGGAAGTGGTCGTCGAAGAAGAAGACCCACACGTACCAGTCGGTGATGAGCGACAGGGCGGGCCCGTCGCAGTCGGGATGGGTGTAGGCGCAGAGCAGGCCGTAGTCGTGCGCGTCGAGGTCGGCCTGCTCCCAGACCCCGCTGCCCTCCAGCATGCCCATCTCGCGGGCCCATCCGGTCGAGTGGGCGCGGGCCTCCTCGACGTGCGGGTTGAGCCGCGCGGGATGCGGCAGGTAGAAGTGCGGGAGTTCGAACGGCTGCGTCATGGCCGGGGGCTACCCGTGGCCCGGTGGCGGCATCCACCGGGCCGGACATGATCACACCATCGCGTGAACCGTGTCCCGTACGGGAGTCATGGACTCTATGTCCGGACCTGGATCAGCGCGTGGGTGCCGCCGGTGCGCCAGCGCTGTTCCTCGGCCGCGACCAGTGCCGCCTCGGTGCCGGCGGTCAGTCCGGTGATCACGTCGGACTTCAGGGTGCGCAGGGCGGCGACCGGGCCCGGGAAGTAGGCCGTGACCTCGGCGAAGGGTGTGGTCGGGGGCCAGTACCGGTCGCCCACGAGGCGACGGTAGTTGAGGTCGCCCTTGACGACGGTGAGCGCGGCGGCGGCGAAGTCCGCGCGCAGGCCGTCCGGCATGTCCGCGTACGGCAGCGGCGCGCAGGAGAACGGGTGGGCGCGGAGGGTGAGCCGGCCGTCGGTGAGCGCGGCCCACAGGACGCGGCCGTACTCGGCCGCCGCGCCCTTGGCGTCGGTGAGCCGGCGCACCGCGTCGATCACGTCGGCGGTGGTGGCGTCGGAGACGTAGTACGGGTACGGCTTGACGTGCAGCACCGCCCGGCTGATCCGGCCGCGGGCCAGCAGGTGGGCGATGAGCAGCAGGTCCGGGACGAGTTCACGGCCCGCGTTGTCGGCGACCAGGCACAGCGTGCCCGTGCCCGAGGTGCCGAGCAGCGGCCACAGCCGTTCGCTGTCGTCGGCCACCAGGGCGGGGACGGCGGCCGTCTCCTCGGCTCCCTCGGCGGACAGCCGGAAGCCGAGGTCGGCGCGGTTGCCCCACAGGGAGCCGTGCAGCAGGGCGCGGGCCCGTTCCTCCTCCGGGCGGCCGGCGAGGTCGTCGAGCGCGGCCAGTTCCTCGTCCGTGGCGGGCGAGTCGAGTTCGGCGAGCTTGGCGGGGCGGAACGGGTCGATGCCCTGCCAGGGGCCGGGGGCGAAGTAGCCCACCGCGTGCAGCAGCCGGCGGTAGAACCAGCTCTCGGACCACAGCCACGGCACGTCGTACCAGGAGCGGCCGGCGTAGGTGTCCATCCCCCAGGTCTCCCAGTGCCGCCGGTCGTGCGCGTCGGCGGGGAGGGGTTCGATCGTGCCCCGGGTGCAGTCGGCGAGCAGGGCGTCGAGCGCGCGGTGCTGCCAGGGCTCGTACGGGAAGGCCTCGCGCACCTGCCGGATGATCGCGGGGTGCCGCTCGGCCAGCACACTGTGGGGGAAGGTGCCGGGTTCGTCGGCGACGATCACGGGTGCGGTGGGGTGGTCGGACATGGGGCTCACCGTAACGCGCGCCGGTCGTCGCGCGTCGCGGGTCACACCGGGGCGATCTCCCGCTCCAGCCGTGCGGCCAGGCTGAGATAGCGGGCGCGCCGGGTGACGGGGACCAGGCCCCGGATGAGGATCTGCCACATCTCGGCCGTACGGCGGGGCTGCCGGGCGACGGATTCATGGGAGCGGCCGACGACGCGGGTGCCGACGAAGAAGCAGACCAGGGAATGCGCCACGACGTCGATGTCGACGTCCGGGTGGACGTCGGACTCCTTGACGGCCCCGAGGAGCCGGGCCGTGACGATGTCCAGCCACTCGGTGAAGGGGTGGCTCAGCGGGGGACGCGGCCGGGTGCCGCCGGTGGCGAGCCGCAGTCCGGCCCGCAGGACGGGGTCCTCGGCCGACATCCTGGCTATGCCGAAGGTGAGGCGCATCAGCGCCTCCAGGGAGGTGTGCCCCCGGATCTCGGTGTCCCTGGCCAGCCGGCGGCTGGTCGCGGACTGCAGTTCCAGGATGGCGTGGGCGAGGTCCTCCTTCGCGGCGAAGTGGAAGTAGAGGGCCCCTTTGGTGACGTGGGCGTGCTCGACGATGTCGCTGAGACTGGTCGATTCATAGCCCTGCCGGTCGAACAACTCGGCGGCGGCCGTGATGATCGTCGCACGGGTCTGCTCGGCGCGTACCTGCCTCGCCATCGCCTGAACTCCTGAGCCGGAAAGGAACGGGTCATGCTGTTTGTTTTCACGCGCGGTACACGATAGCTCACCCTGAGCCCATCTTCACCATGCCGTTATCGCACCGGACTTGAACACATCGGGCAAAACGAACTCGATCTCGGAAAGAAAACGGCACGTCCGGTATCTAAGTGTGTCAGGTGCGGGGACAAAAGAGAACGGCGGGCCGACCGGTGCCCCATCCGCACCGGCCGGCCCGCCTGTTTTCGGGGGCGGCTCAGAAGGTCAGCTGCCAGCCGTTGAGCCAGCCGGTGTCGTAGGAGGCCGTGTCCCGCACCCGCAGCCTCCAGGTGCCGTCGGCGGTCTCGCCGGAGGCGTCCACCGTGTAGGTGGCGACCACGTCGTCCGCGGAGTCCGAGCCGCTGGCGGACTTCAGCCGGTACACCGAACCGTCCGGTGCCACCAGGTCGACGACCAGGTCACCGCGGTAGGTGTGGGTGATGTCCACGCCCACCCGGAGGCCGGACGGCGCGTTGCCGCCGCGGCCGCTCACGGTGATCGGGGACTCGACCGCCGAGCCGTTGTCCGGGATGGCGACGGCGGTGGTACTGGCGTACGTGGAGCCGGTGGACGTACCGCCCTTGACCGCCTGGACGGTCTTCGCTGCGTCCGCGAGACCGGCGCCGCAGCCGCCGGAGCAGGTGCCGGGCAGCGCACGGGCGTTGGACTTGATCGCCGACTCGACCTGGGCCGGGGTGAGGGCGGGGTTCGCCGACTTCATCAGCGCGGCGAGGCCCGCGATGTGCGGGGTGGCCATGCTGGTGCCCTGGTAGTAGGCGTAGTTCTCGGTCGACGGGGTGCGGGCACCGGAGTTCAGCGTGGACAGGATGCCGTTGGCCGCGGTCGCGGTCTCACCGCCGGGCGCGGCGATGTCCACGATCGTGCCGTAGTTGGAGTAGGAGGCGCGGTTGCCGGAGCGGTCGGTGGCGGCGACGGTGATGACGTTGCCGCAGTTGGCCGGGGAGGAGTTGGCGGCGTTCCGGTTCTCGTTGCCGGCCGCGACGACCACCGTGGTGCCCCGGCTGACGGCGCCGTCGATGGCGCTCTGGGTGGCGGTGGAGCAGGCGCCGCCCCCACCGAGGCTCATGTTGATGACCTTGGCGACGTCGGCGTTGGCGGGCACGCCGGAGACGGTGCCGCCGGACGCCCAGGTGATGGCGTCGATGATGTCGGAGTCGTAGCCGCCGCACTTGCCGAGCACCCGCACCGGGGAGATCTTCGCACCGTACGCGATGCCGGCGACGCCCTTGCCGTTGTTCGTGGCCGCGGCGATGGTGCCCGCCACGTGGGTGCCGTGCCAGGAGGAGCTGCCGCCGGTGGCCTGGCCGCACTCGCCGGCCGCGTACCAGTCGCCCGGGTCGGCCGGGTTGCCGTCGCGGCCGTCGCCGTCGACGGAGACGGCGGTGTCGGAGATGAAGTCGTAACCGCCGACGATGTTCGCGGCGAGATCGGAGTGGGTGACGTACCCGGTGTCGATGACGGCGACGGTGACACCGCTGCCGGTGGTGAGGTCCCAGGCACCCGGTACGCGCATGCCGGCGGTGGACTCGAACAGGTCCCACTGCCTGCCGTACTCGGTGTCGTTCGGGGTGGCCAGCGGCTTGTTGAGGCGGTCCGGTACGACATAGGCGACCTGCGGGTCGGCCCGGTACTCGGCGACGACGTCGGCGACGTCCGCCGTGGTGGGCTTCGCGCCCAGGTCGACGAGGGCGGCGCCGGTACCGAGGCGGCGCCGGAAGCCGACGTCCTCGCCGGCCTTCTCGCCCTTGGCCGCGGCGTCCGCGGCGGCGGCCTTGTCCGACTTCGCCTCGGCGGCACCGGACTTGTAGCCGACGATGAGCCGCTCGGCCGGGGTGCCCGGGGCGGCCTCGGTGCGGGCCGTGGGGACGGCCGGCGCGCCGGAGGGGGCGTCCTGGGCGACCGCGGCCTGGGCGGAGGCGGTCGTCAGCAGGGCGACGGAGAGAGCGGCGACGGATATCAGCTTCCGTCTCGGGGAGGAGCCGCGGGAAGTGCTCGATGAGGTGCGCAAGGGGGGTGCCTTTCGTGCCGGTACTCCGGGCAACGCGGAGTGTGGGGAGGAGAATCGATTCGCTTCGTCGTCTTGGCGTCTCGTCGTCTTGACGTCTCGTCGTCGAAGCAGCGTGGGGTGAATCGAGGTGCGGCGAATCGGCCGGCCGGGCGCGAGCAGCGGTCCGTCCGGGGTCACCGGCGGGCCGACTGCGGTCGAACGATAGGCAGCGCGCGGGCCGCCCGGATACGGGGGAAACCCTCGATCCGGCCGGGACACCCCCCTCGCCGAAAGGCGGTTGACCAGGAACGGACCGCTATGCCCGCATCGCCTCGGAGATGAACGCGCCAGGCGCTTCTTCCGTACTGTCGGACTCCTGCGGAGCAGCGCATGAAACGGGTTCCTGCCCCAAAAGAGGAAAACCGCCCACGAAACGGCTGATACGATCACCAATGTGCTGAGCGAGAGCCAAGCTGGCACAGCAACTCAGTTGCTTGCAGTACACAATTGGGCTGGTTCCAACCCGGCTGATGTTGATCGTGTAAGACCTAATGGCCCGCTGGGCCCATGGGCGACGTGAGTCAGGAATCCCCTTGCTTCAGCTGGGGGAGGGTTCAAGGCGTGGGACAACCTGCGGATGGCGAACATCGGCGGCAGGGACGGGCAGCGGATCCCCGGCAGGTTTTGTGCAGCGGGGGTCCGCCCGCCTACCGGGGGCTCGACCTGGCCCGTACGGACTGGCCGGCGACCCGGGTGGGACCCGGTGGGGCGCTGCCGATGACGTACGTCTCGACGATCCCGCACACCGGCACGTTCCGGATGTATCTGACGGAGCCCGGCTACGACCCGGCGAGGCCGCTCACCTGGGCCGACCTGCCCGAGAAGCCGTTCGCCGAGGTGACGGATCCGGCGCTGACGGACGGCGCCCACCGGTTCCGGGCGACCCTGCCGTCGGACCGGACGGGACGTCATGTGCTGTACACGGTGTGGGAGAACAGCAGCACCCCGGACACGTACTACTCGTGCTCGGACGTGGTGTTCCCGGAGAAGGAGAAGCCGGCGGAACCGGCACGGGAGAGTCCGGCGCGATCGGCACGGAAGAGCGTGGCGCCTCCGCCACCGTCTCCACGCCCCCGGACGGCGAGCACCCCGACGCCCCGTGTCGCCACGACCGCCGCCACCCTCGCCCCGCACACCACCACCGCCGCCCCCTCCGGCCCCTCCGCCCCGCTGCTCGCGGGCGGTGCCGCCGCCGTCCTGGTGCTCACCGGTGGCGCCGCGCCGGCCCTGCGGCTGCGCCGGCGCTGAACGGCGGGCGTCCGCGAGAGGGACCGGAGCCGCTCCGTACCGTCCAGGCGGTTCGGCGGCGGACAACGGCCGTACCACACTTACGGTTCATCACAATGCGGCAGCATCACCTCACTTCACGTGGCTGTTCACTTGACGACCAGTGGTTCCACAGGGTTGGCTCCGGCCCAGCGAGAGTCACCCGGTCGGAGTACGCACACCCGTGCGGTTCCGTCCGTGCTCTCCCCTGCTCTTGCTCGGCCGCACAGCGAGGTCCGCACTCTCCATGAACACTCGTCCCCCGTCCCCACGCCTCACGAGACGCCGTCTGGCAGCTCTGGCAGCCGCCGTCGGTCTGCTGGCGACCGGCTGCTCCGCCTTCGGCTCGGCCGACGACTCCTCGGACTCCGACGGCGTGGGCACCTCCGGCGCCGGACGGATCAAGGTCGCGATGGTCACCCACGGCAGCGAGGGCGACGCGTTCTGGGACCGGGTGAAGAAGGGGGCCGAGGCGGCGGCCGCCAAGGCCGGCATCGAGCTGACGTACCTGAGCGACCCGGACCCCGCGGGACAGGCCGACCTGGTCCGCGAGGCGGTCCGCGACGGTGTCGACGGCATCGCGCTGACGCTGGCCAAGCCGGCGGCCATGAAGGGCCCGGTCAACGAGGCACGGGCCGCGGACATCCCCGTGGTCGGGCTCAACTCCGGTATCGACGCCTGGAAGTCGGCGGGGCTGCTGGGGTTCTTCGGCCAGGACGAGAGCGTGGCGGGCCGGGCCGTCGGCGACAAGCTGGACGATCTGAAGGCCGAGCACGCCCTGTGCGTCGTCCACGAGCGTGGCAACGTTGCCCTGGAGGCCCGCTGCGCCGGCGTGCGGAAGACGTTCGGCGGGATCACCGAGAACCTCTACGTGGACGGCACCGACATGCGCGCCGTCTCCGGCATCATCGCCGCCCGGCTGCGGCAGGACCCGACCATCGACGAGGTGATCACCAACGGGGCGGACTTCGCGCTCACCGCGGTCGACGCCGCCGCGGAGGCGGACAGCGACGCCGACGTCGCCACCTTCGACCTCAACGGCGACCTGGTGGAAGCCGTGCGCGGCGGCAACGTCCAGTTCGCCGTCGACCAGCAGCCCTATCTGCAGGGCTATCTCGCCGTGGACGCGCTGTGGCTGTACCGGACCAACGGCAACGTCAGCGGCGGCGGGGTCGCGCCCGTGCTCACCGGACCGGCGTTCGTCACCAAGGCCAACGCCGCCTCGGTCGCCGGGTTCGCCGCCGACGGAACCCGCTGACGGGCCGGCCCGTGCGTACTTCCTCCACCATCCGACCGCTCTAGGACCACGATGTCTCCACGGACAGGTGCCCGGCGCCGTATCGGCTCCATACGTCTCTCGCTGTTCCTCCTCGCCCTGGTGCCCAGTGTCACCCTCGCCGGCATGTGGGGCCTGACGACGATCCAGATGTTCTCCGAGGGACTGCAACTGCGTTCCCAGACGGAACTGAGCCGGTCGACCGGCGCGATGGGCACGCACGCCGCGCTCGCGCTGCAGCAGGAGCGCAGGCTGACCGCCGCGTGGCTGACCGCGCCGGAGAGCCCCCGGACCGCCCTCGACGCGCAACGCGAGAAGACCGACGAGGCGGTGGCGAAGCTGGTCGGCCAGGCGGACGCGATCGCCGAGGCACCGGCACGCATCTCGGACCGCATGTACGGGGTGCTCGGCTCGGTGGGCAGCCTGGAGTACTACCGGGACCAGATAGACAACCCCGGCGACATCACCGCCGAGGAGGCACTCGAGCAGTACACCTCGATCATCGACGACCAGATCCACGCCTTCCAGGAACTCTCCCAGGTCGACGACGGGGACCTGACCTCGGAGGCCGAACCGCTGATCTCGCTGGAGCACGTCGCGGAACTGGTCTCCGAGGAGGACGCGCTGCTCACCCTCGCCTGGTCCGGCGGAGAGCTCGACGCGGAGAACTGGAGCAGGTTCGCGGAGCTGGTGCACACCCGCAGCTGGCTGGTCAACGACCAGATCGTGCCCTCCCTGCGCGGCGAGACCAAGACCCAGACCGAGCGGATCCTGCAGAGCGCCGAGTGGCGCGCCCTGCTGGCGGTCGAGGACCAGGTGCTGTCGACCGCGCCCACGGGCGAGAAGCACACCGTCGAACTGCCCGACCTGCGGGAGCGGTGGGACGAGGCCATGGACCGGGTCTCCCCGCAGTACGCCGCCATGATCCGGCAGCAGACCGACGCGCTGCTCGTCCGCAGCGCCGACGAGGCCCGCAGCCTGCTGATCACGGCCGCCTCCCTGAGCGCCGCCGGACTGCTCGCGCTGCTGCTGTGCGTCGGCCTGTCCTGGCGCATCACCCGCTCGCTGTCCCGCCGGCTGCGCGGGCTGCGCATGGCCACCCTCGGCCTGGCCGAGGAGCGGCTGCCCGACGTGGTGGCCCGGCTGGAGCGGGGCGAGAAGGTCGACCCGGAGTCGGCGACGACCCCGCTGGACTACGGCGACGACGAACTGGGGCAGGTCGCGAGCGCGTTCAACACCGCGCAGCGCACCGCCGTGCACACCGCGGTCGAACTCGCCGACGCCCGGCGCGGTTTCCAGAAGGTCATCCTCGGCATCGCGCGGCAGAGCCAGAACCTGGTCAACCTCCAGCTCAGCAAGCTCGACGCGCTGGAGCGCCGGCACACCGACCCCGAGGTCCTCAAGGGCCTGTACGAACTGGACTCCACGGCCAGCCAGTTGCGCCGGTACGAGGAGAACCTGGTCATCGTCAGCGGTGAGCGTCCCGGCCGTACCTGGAGCGAGCCGGTCGCGCTGATCGACATCGTGCGCAGCGCCGTCGGGGAGGTCGCCGAGTACCAGCGGGTGGAGGTGCTCACCGAGGAGGAGGTGTCGCTCGCCCCGCCCGCGGTGGCCGACGTCATCCACCTGCTGGCCGAGCTGATCGACAACGCGACGGTGTACTCGCCGGCGCCGAGCCCCGTCACGGTGCGGGCGACGGTGGTGGCCAAGGGCCTCGCGGTCGAGATCGAGGACCGTGGCCTCGGCATGTCGGACGACGACTACGCCTCTCTGAACGCCCAGTTGGCCAAGGCCGCGCAGTTCGACGTGGTGGCGCTCGCCGACGACCTCCGGCTCGGCATGTTCGTGATCTCCCAGCTCGCGCACCGGCACGGCGTCTCCGTGACCCTGCGTCCCTCGCCGTACGGCGGGACGACGGCGATCGTGCTGATTCCGCACGAGATCGTGGTGCGTGACGTGCCGTCCGGCGGTGACCGGCGGGAGACGCGCGCCGAGGCCGTACGGGACCGGGCGGACGGCCGGCGCGAGAAGCCCGTGGCCGTCGCTGCGGAGCAGGCCACGGCGCCCCGGGCTGACGGCCGGCGCGAGGAACCCGTGGCCGTCGGTGCGAAGCAGACCGCGGCGCCCCGGACGGCGGCCGCCGTCCGGCCCGCCCCCGCACCGGCCGTGCCGGTGCCCGCGCCCCGCCGGGACGGGCTCACCCCGCTCCCCCGCCGGGTGCCGCAGACCAGCCTGGCCGCCGAACTCCGCGAGGGGGCCGTCCCGGACGCCGGGGACGACTCCGGCGACTTCACCGCGGAACACGCCGCCTCCTCCCTCGCCGGCTTCCAGCGCGGCACGTCCCAGGCGCGGGACGACGACGGCACCGACGAGGCCGGGCCGCCGGACGAGGCGCACGTGTCCGCCGCTCCCGCCGAGCTCCCGACTTCGCCCACCGACCGCTGACCGCCGACCGCTTACAAAGGAACACCGTCATGACACGCCCCGTACCCGCCACCCACACCCAGCTGGACCAGCTGCTGACCGGACTCGTCGAACGGGTCGCCGACGTGAACCAGGCCGTGGTGCTCTCCGAGGACGGACTGGTGGTGAGCAAGTCCACCGGCTTCCTGCGGGACGACGCGGAACGCCTGGCGGCGACCGCGTCCGGGCTGATGAGCCTCAGCAAGGGCGTCAGCATGGACTTCCGCGGCGGCCCGGTGCGCCAGGCGCTCATCGAGATGGCGCACAGCTACCTGATCCTCACCTCGGCCGGTCCCGGCGCCCATCTGGTGGTGCTGACCGGTCCGGGCGCGGACGTCGGCGTGGTGGCGTACCAGATGAACATGCTGGTGAAGAAGATCGGCGAGCATCTCAGCGCGGCCCCGCGGGACATCGCGGGGCCGGCCGTCGACCCCGGCGTGTGAGGTGGGCGGAAGCGACTCGGCGGGCCGGCTCGTACGGCCGTTCACCCTGACCGGTGGCCGGACCCGGCCCAGCCGTGCCGACTTCACGCTCATCACGACGGTGACGGCGGTGGATCCGCAGCCCGAGGGGGCGGCCCGGCCGCAGCCCGAGCACTCCCGGATCCTGCGGCTGTGCGCCGAGCCGGTGGCGGTCGCCGAGCTCGCCGCGCGTCTCGACCTGCCCATGAGCGTGGTCGTCATCATGCTGTGCGACCTGCTGGAGGCGGGGCGGATCACCGTCCGCCCGCCGCACCCCGTCGACCGGACCACGGTGGACCTGGATCTGCTGCAGAAAGTGAGGGAGGGCCTTGGCCGGCTCTGACACCACCGCGCGGGCGTCCGCCGGACGTTCGGTACCCGACACGGTCAAGATCCTGATCGCCGGTGGTTTCGGCGTGGGCAAGACGACCATGGTCGGCTCGGTCAGCGAGATCGCCCCGCTGCGCACCGAGGAGCCGCTGACCATGGCGGGCCTGGACGTCGACGACCTGAACGGCGTCGAGGAGAAACGTGCCACCACGGTCGCGCTGGACTTCGGCCGGATCAGCGTCTCGGACGATCTCGTGCTGTACCTCTTCGGCACGCCGGGCCAGCAGCGGTTCTGGTTCATGTGGAACGACCTGGCCGTCGGCGCGCTGGGCGCGGTGGTCCTGGTGGACGTGCGCCGGCCCAAGACCAGTTTCGCCGCGATCGACTTCTTCGAGAACCGGGGCATCCCGTTCGTGATCGCCGTCAACGGCTTCCACGGGGAGCACCCGTACCCGGTGGAGGACATCCGGGACGCGCTGGCGCTGCCGGACGGCGTGCCCGTGCTGCTGTGCGATGCGCGGGAGCGGGAGTCGTGCCGGGACGTGCTGGTCGCGCTGATCGACCTGCTGATCGCGGAGGCGGCGCCGGCGGGGTGAACCGCCGGTGGGGTGCGGCCGACGGGCCGCACCCCCGGGCGGGTCAGTCCAGGCCGGCGGGCCGCACCCCCGTGCGGGGTCAGTCCAGGCCGGCCGACTTCAGCCAGGCCTTCGCCACGTCCAGCGGGTCCTTCTTCTCCAGCTGCACCTGGGCGTCGAGGTCGAGGAGGGTCTCGGTGTCCAGCTTCGCGGAGACCGCGTTCAGCGCCTCCACGCCCTCCTCCGGCAGCTCTTCCTTGCGCACCAGCGGGGTGACGTTGGCGAAGCCGAAGAGGTTCTCGGGGTCCTTCAGGACGACGAACTTCTCCTTGACGATGGTCGGGTCGGTGGTGAAGACGTCGGCGGCCTGGACCTCGTTCTGGGTGAGGGCCGCCTGGGTGAGCGGGCCGCCCGCGTCGAGCGCCTTGAACGACTTGAACTTCAGTCCGTAGACGGTCTCCAGGCCCTTCAGCCCCTGCTGCCGGGTCTGGAACTCGGGCGAGCCGCCGATCACCAGCTCCGGCGCGGCCTCCTTGAGGTCGGCGAGGGTCGACCCGTCGGTGAGGCCGTACTTCTTCGCCGTCGCCGCGTTGACGCTGACCGAGTCCTTGTCCTCGGCGGGCGAGGACTCCAGCAGCGTCAGGGACTTGTCCAGCTTGGCCTTGGCGGCCTCGTTCACCGCCTCCGCCGACTCCTGCCCGGCCTTCGGGTCGAGGTAGGCGAGGAGGGAGCCGTTGTACTCCGGCAGGACGGTGATCGAGCCGTTCTTCATCAGGCCGTACGTCGTCTCACGGCTGCCGATGTTGTGCTTGTAGTCGACCTTGAGGCCCTTGGCGCGGAGCGCCTCGCCGTAGATGTCGGCGAGCAGGGTGGACTCGGCGAAGTTGTTCGAGCCGACGACGACGGTGCCGGCTTCGGCCTTCTCCCCGTCGAGGGGGTTGTCGGAGGTGCCGTCGGAGGAGGAACAGCCCGCGAGCAGCGCCGCCACGGCGGTGAGCGCGACGGCCGCCGCGCCGGTGTGCCTCGTCCTGGACCTGCTGCTTTTCGCGGTGAAAGTCATTCGCCGATCCAATCCAGCCACGCACGGCGAGTCAAGGACGTCCGGGTCACGTTTGTCGTACATCTGATCGAACATCAGCGCCTGCGCACCCCGGGCGACACGACCAGTCGTCCCGCCGCCCAGAACACGGCGAGGGTGAGCAGCGCCAGGACCGCCACCAGGGTGGCGCCGCCGACCACCTTCTCGTAGTCGCGCTGGTAGAGCCCGTCGATGATGTACCGGCCGAGTCCGCCGAGACTGACGTACGCGGCGATGGTGGCCGTCGACACGATCTGGATGGCGGCGGAGCGCAGTCCGCTGAGGATCAGCGGGAGCGCCACGGGCACCTCGACCTGGAAGAGGACCCGCGACTCGTGCATGCCCATGCCCCGCGCGGCGTCCACGGGGGCGGGGTCGACGGAGCGGACCGCCTCGTAGGTGGTCACCAGGATCGGCGGGACGGCCAGCACGACCAGCGGGATCATCACGGGCAGCAGGCCGAACCCGATCAGCAGGACGGCGAGGACCAGCAGGCCGAAACTGGGCAGCGCGCGGGCGGCGTTGGCGACGAAGGCGAGCGCGTTGCCGCCGCGTCCGGTGTGGCCGGTCAGCAGGCCGACGGGCAGCCCGATGGCGGCGGCGACGGCGAGGGCCAGCAGGGAGTACTGGAGGTGTTCCCAGAAGCGCTGCGGGATGCCGTCGTAGCCGTGCCAGTGGGCGCTGTCGCTGAAGAAGGCGTTGACGAAGTCGAGGACGTTCACCGGACCGCGCCCTCCGGGGTGATCTCCGCCCGCCGTGCGACGGGTTTCGTACGGGTTCCGCCGCGCGGCATCCACGGCGTCAGCAGCATCCGCAGCCCGACCAGCAGGACATCGCAGAGGATCGCCAGGACGGCCATCGTGACCACGGCGTTCACCGCGAGTTCGGGCCGGTCGTACTTCTGCGCGGCGGCGAGCAGGTTGCCGAGGGCACCCTGGTTGCCGATCAGGGCGCCGACGCTGACCAGGGAGATGCTGGACGCGGTGGCGACCCGGAGTCCGGCGATGACGGCAGGCGCGGCGATGGGCAACTGCACCTGGAGGTAGCGGCGTACGGGGCCGAAGCCCATGGCGGTGGCCGCGGCGAGGGTCTCGTCCGGCACCGAGCGCACGCCGTCGACGAGGGCCGGGACCAGGACGACCAGGCTGTACAGGGCCAGCGGGATCATCACGGTGAGTTCGGTCTGGCCGGTGTAGTCGATGAGGACGACGAAGAACGCCAGGGAGGGGACGGCGTACAGCACGGTCGTCAGGCCCAGCACGGGCGGGTAGAGCCAGCGGAAGCGCCCGCACAGTTGCGCGACCGGCAGCGCGAGGAACAGCCCGGCGGCCACCGGCAGCAGGGCCTCCCTCATGTGCAGGCCGATCAGCCCGGCCCAGCTGTGCTGGAGGTCGCTGGGGATGTCGAAGAAGCCGGTCACTTGGCGACTCCGGCCTTGTCCGTGTCCGGCCGGCTCTCGCGGTGGGCGCCGCGGATGGCCTCGCCGATGGTCTGCTGGGAGACGACGCCGGTCACCCGGCCCGCGCCGTCCACGGCGACCGCCCAGCCGACGGGTGAGAGCACGGCGCAGTCGAGGGCGACCCTCAGGGAGTCGGTGCCGGGCACGAACGGCCTTCCGTACGGCAGCAGTCGGTCGGTGCGGATGTCACCGGCGGTCAGTTGGTCGCGCTCCGCCCAGCCGAGCGGGCGGCCGTCTGCGTCGGTGACGAGGAGGTGGGGTGCCTTGGTGGTGGCGATCCGTCCGGCGCCGGCGTCGGCCGGGATCACGGCGTCGGTGGTCAGCTCCAGTGTGTCGGAGGAGAAGAAGGACAGCCGCCGGATGCCGCGGTCGGCGCCGAGGAAGTCCTCGACGAAGCCGTCCGCGGGGCTCGACAGCAGCTCGGCGGGCGGCGCGTACTGGGCGAGCCGGCCGCCCTCGCGCAGGACGGCAACCATAGTGCCCAGCTTGATCGCCTCGTCGATGTCGTGGGTGACGAAGACGATGGTCTTGCCCAGTTCGTCCTGGATGCGCAGGAGTTCGTCCTGCAGTCCCTTGCGCACCACGGGGTCGACGGCGGAGAACGGCTCGTCCATCAGCAGCACCGGCGGGTCCGCGGCGAGCGCCCGCGCCACACCGACGCGCTGCTGCTGCCCGCCGGAGAGCTGGTAGGGGTACCGCTTGGCCAGCGAGGGGTCGAGACCCACCCGCTCCATCAGCTCCGCCGCCCGCTCCCGGGCCCGCTGCTTGCCCCAGCCGAGCATGCGGGGCACGGTGGCGATGTTGTCGACGATCGTGCGGTGCTGGAAGAGCCCGGCGTTCTGGATGACGTACCCCATGGACCGGCGCAGGGTGGTGACCGGCTGCCGCCGGGTGTCCTCGCCGTCCAGCAGGATCGTCCCCTCGGTGGGTTCGACCATCCGGTTGATCATGCGGAGGGTGGTGGTCTTGCCGCACCCGGAGGGTCCGACGAGGACGGTGATCGAGCGGTCGGGGATGTCCAGCGACAGCCGGTCCACCGCCACCGTTCCGTCCGGGTACCGCTTCGTGACTGAATCGATCCGTATCAAGACGCGGAATACCCTTCCGATGGGCGGACGGTTCTGGCCAGGACGTGACGGTCTGACGCCGGTCGAGTCTAGACGGCGCCCTCGGCAAGCGCCTTGAAGCGCCGGACGCCCGTGTCGCCGCCGGAACGGGCACACGGGCGTCCGGGGGCATGCGGGGTGCTGTGCGGGCCGGCGGCGGGAACGGGCTGCCGCCGTCCCTGGATGCCGTCGGCTCACGCGACCGCACGCCCACAAGGGTGACGACATCGGCGATCACCACGGCAGCTCATTGTCATTGCGGTTCTGAGTCGCCGTCAGTGTGGTGCTGTGATCGCGGTGGAAGCTGTGTCCATGGCGAGAAGACCGCACGTTCGGACCGGGACTACCGGTGGCTGTCTGTTCAACGGATGTCTGGTGCTGTGCGTTCTGCTCCTGGTGGCTGTCGTGGGCACCTGGATCCGGGTGGCGACTCAACCGGGACGTGATGAGGACGAGGCCCGTGCCCACCTGCGGGAAACTGTCGAGATGTACCGGGAGCGCCTCGCCCGAGCCGCGGCTGACGGGAGTCTGCGGGACGAGGAGATCGGCCGGCTCTTCCCTCCCATGAAACCGGCCGAAGGGCTGGTCGACATCAGGAGGCAGGGCAAGTCGACCACCGCCGTCGTCGGCCTGCTCGGTATGGGACCGGCAAGGACGTTCATCTTCGTGAGCCATACCACCGTGAAAGGCTGTTATGCCTTCCACGTGCCTCCCCCTGCGCATGAGGTTCCGCGTGTCTCCGTGCGGCAGCTTCCCGATGAGGCCTGCACACGCAGCAGCAGGGGCGGGAGCCCTCCGAACACGCTTCCTCGGTGACGCGTCGCGGTGCGGCACATGATCTCCCGAAGGCTCATGTCCCCTTACTCTGCCGAAAAGGGTGAACATCCAGCGGGCGAATGTACCTCACGCACTCAGATGAGCGGAATGTGAACATCAGAGGCCGAAATGCTCCCGCTTTTCAAAAGAGGTACGGGAAGCACCCCTCGATGCTCCCGCGGACGCCGCCGGCGCGGACCAGTTCGGGCAGGGGCACTTCGGTGAGCGACCGGCGCGAGAGCAGGCGAGTTCGCCGGTGGAGCGGTCGCGCCGGCCGGCTCGCCCCGCACACCAGGAGTGTCCGTGCGCGGGTCGAAGTGTCGTGTACGCCGGGAGCTTCGCGCGGGGCCCTGCGAGTGTTATGCCGCCTCCCGCGCCGCGGGGAAGCCCGGTGATCGTACGACCCGGCGGTCCGCCGTCACGGCGAACACCTCGCAACCGGGGCGTGCGGCGGCCCATGTGATGCCCTCCGGGCCCAGGGCGAAGGCCGCCGTGGCGACCGCGTCCGCCTCGGTCAGGGTGGGGGCGGTGACGGTCAGGGCGAGCAGGCCGGTCGCCGGGCGGCCGGTGCGGCCGTCGATGATGTGGTCGCCGCGTTCGTAGCGCGCGGAGGTCGCGACCGCGCCGTCGGTCAACTCCAGGACGGTGCAGAGCCGGTCGGCGTGGTCCGGGTGCCGTACGCCCACGCGCCACGGCCCGCCGGCGGCGACCACGTCACCGCCGGCGTTGAGGCAGAACCGCCGCGCTCCCGCCGCCCGCAGCAGTTCGGCGCCCTTCTGCACCGACCAGCCCTTCACCACCGCGCACGGGTCGAGGCGCCGGCCCGGCAGCCGTACGTCGAACGCGCCCCCGGTGGCGGTCCGGTACTGCTCGCACAGGGCGAGGACCTCGGTGAGGTCGTCGCTGAGCCGGCCGGGGTCCAGTTCGCCCCGGTCCAGGCGGGAGACCTCGCTGTCCTCGCGGAACGGGCTGAAGCGGGCGTCGGCCTCGCGCAGCCAGGCGAAGAGGCCGTCCGCCGCGGACTCCCCGAACCCCTCGTCGTCGACGCGGAGCGACACCGGGAAGCCCATGACGTGTTCGACGCGCCGCACGTCAGGAGCCCTGCGCGTCGAGGGCGGCCTGCAGCGACTCCCGGTAGCCGTCGCTGGTGACGGTGGCGCCGGAGACCGTGTCGACGTCGGCGCTCTGTGCCTCCAGAGTCTCCTCGATCAGGACCGGTACGGCGGCCATGGTCTGCGGGTGGTCCGGCTGCCGGAGCATCCGCACCGCGCTGATGCGGTCGCCGTCGAGGGTGACCTCGACCTGTACGGGGCCCTTCTCGGTGTCGACGGTGGGGCCGGCCACCACCCGGGTGGTGCTGCCCGGGGAGGCGGACACCGAGGGGGCGGGCGCGGGTTCGGCGACCGCCGGCTCCGGGGCCGACGGGGTGTAGCGCCAGACCGGGATCAGTCCGGCGACGGTCAGGACCAGGACGGGCAGTGCTCGCTTCACGATCTTCTCCTCATTCGTCCCGTGCTCGTCATCCGGCCAGGCTGAAGCGCTCGTAGTGGATCTGCTGCTTCGGTACGCCCAGTTCGCGCAGGCCGCGCAGGACCGCGGTGGTCATGCCGGGCGGGCCGCAGACGTAGACGTCCCGGTCCGTGAGGTCGGGCACGAGGCGGGAGAGTTCGGGGGGGGCGAGCCGGTCCGGGACCGGCGGGCCGGTGATCAGGTGGAGGTCGGCGCCCTTGGCGAGGGCGAGTTCGCGCAGTTCTCCGTGGAGGACGGCGTCGGTCTCCGTGCTCACCCGGTAGAGGACGACGGCGTGGCCGTGCAGCTCCTCCAGCAGGGCGCGGATCGGGGTGACGCCGACGCCGCCGGCGATGAGCAGGGCGTCGGGGCGGGTGCGGTGCAGGGTGGTGAAGGCGCCGTAGGGGCCCTCCGCGAAGACCCGGGTGCCCGGCTTGAGATGGCGCAGGGCCGCGCTGCCGTCGCCGGCCGCCTTCGCGGTGAGCCGCAGGGTGCGGCCGTCGGGGGCGGCGGACAGGGAGAACGGGTTCGCCTGCCACCAGCGGTCCTTCGTCAGGAACCGCCACAGGAAGAACTGGCCGGCGCGGGCGGGCAGCCGGTCCAGATCGCGGCCGGTGATGTGGACGGACACCACGTTGTCGTTCTCGGGGACGACGGCGGTGACCCGGAACCGGTGGCGCCGGTTGCGCCACAGCGGCAGGACCAGCCGGCCGGCGACCACGGCGGTGAGGGCGGCGCCCCACAGTCCATACCAGTAGGCGGTGGCGGCGGCCGAGGCGGTGAAAGTGGAGCCGACGGCGACCTGGTGGGTGAAGGCGAGGACCACGGCGACATACGTGTACAGGTGGATGAAGTGCCAGGTCTCGTAGGCGAGGCGGCGCCGGGCGCGGCGGGCCGAGACCGCGCCGACGACCAGGATCAGCGCCAGTGCGACGACCGCGCGCAGCACGCCCTCGACGGTCTCCGCGAGGTCGACGAGCTGGTTCACCGGGTCCATGGAGGACATCTCGGCGTAGCCGAAGGTGATGAAGACGGCGTGGCCGAGGAGCGTCCACAGCAGTCCGAAGCCCACCCAGCGGTGCCACAGGGTCAGCCGGTCCATGCCGATCCGGCGGTCCAGCCAGGGCAGCCGGGCCACCAGCAGCAGTTGGAACGCCATCAGCAGGGCGGCGTACAGGCCGGTGAGGCGGCCGAGTACGACGAGGGCGTTGGCGCCGAAGCCCGCCTGAACGAAGAAGACGGCCACCACCACCGCGTTCGCGGCGAGCAGGCCGTACAGGCCGGTGCGCGCCACCGCCTTGGGGCGTCGCCTCGCGGTGGGGGGTGCGGGAGGCGATTCGACAGCTGTCACCGCGGAAGCTCCTTGATCGGGTCCTGGGACTCCGAGCTTGGTCACAGGCGCTGTCGATCTCCTGTCGGTCAACTTTCAAGTTTTTATCGATCGAGACGCGATCGTGCACCGCCTCTGGCGCCGGGGGCGGTGTGCCGCAGTATGGGCGGGTGGAAAAAGTACGACTCCTCGTCGTGGACGACGACCCGCCGATAGCCGACCTGGTCGCGACCGTCGCCCGGTACGAGGGCTGGGACGCGGTCACCGCCAACTCGGGTGAGGAGGCGCTGCGCCGCGCGGCCGAGTTCCGCCCGGACATCGTGGTGCTCGACCTGATGCTGCCGGACGTCGACGGCTTCGGCGTCCTGGACCGGCTGCGGCGTTCCGGGACGATGGTGCCGGTGGTGTTCCTCACCGCCCGGGACGGGGTCGCCGACCGGGTGGCGGGGCTGACCCGGGGCGGGGACGACTACCTGGTCAAGCCGTTCGCCGTGGAGGAGCTGATGGCGCGGCTGCGCACCGTGCTGCGGCGCAGCGCGGGGCCCGCGTTCCAGCGGTCGGTGCTGCGGGTGGCGGACCTGACGATGGACGAGGACACGCGTGAGGTGCGGCGCGGCGAGCGGCTGCTGTCGCTGACGCCGACCGAGTACGAGGTGCTGCGCTACCTCATGCGCCGCTCGCCGACCGTGCTGACCAAGGCGCAGATCCTGGACCACGTGTGGGAGTACGGCTTCGGGGGCCGCTCCAACGTGGTGGAGCTGGTGGTGAGCCGGCTGCGGCGCAAGCTGGACGACACCGGTGCGCCGCTGATCCAGACCGTGCGGGGCTTCGGGTACGTGATCCGGCAGGCCGCCGAGTGACGGCTTCCTCACGGCGGTTGCGGGACACCTACCGCGGGGTGCGCCTGGGCACCCGGCTGGCGCTGGGCCTCGGGGTGCTGTCCCTCGCGGTGTTCGCGGTCGTCGGCACCGCGCTCACCACGTACATGCACGACTATCTGGAACGGCAGCTGGGCGACCAGCTGAAGCTGATCCAGGCCGTGCAGGCCAAGGACGCGGCGGCGCACGGCACGGTCAAGCGGAAGCCGTACTACGGCTGGTACACGGCGGTGTACGACGTCTCCGACGACACGGTCACCCTGCGCAGACCCTCCGACGTGCCCGCCGACACCCGCGCGCTGGCCGATCTCGCGCGGGCGATGGCGCACTCCGACACCGAGCTGACGCGCACCGCGCGCATCGAAGGGGAGGGCACCTACCGGCTGCGCGGCTGCGAGGTCGAACCGGGGGTGGTGCTGGTGAGCGCCGCGCCCGTGGAGGACATCGAGGAGACCGTCGGGCAGCTGATCACCGTGCAGGTGGTGGTGTTCGCGCTCGCGCTGCTGGCGCTGGTGGTGTTCGGACGGCGGATGCTGCGGCGCGGGCTGAAGCCGCTGAGCGACATGGCGCACACCGCGCACGGCATCGCCTCGCACGACCTGACCGAGTCGGCGGCCCGGCTGCCGCTGCGCGCCGACGGGCGGGACGGGGGCCGGGAGGTGGCGGAGCTGCGGACCGCGTTCAACACGATGCTGGAGCACATCGACGACTCCCTCGCGGTGCGCGCGGAGGCGGAGCTGCGGCTGCGCCGGTTCGTCGCGGACGCCTCGCACGAACTGCGCACCCCGTTGATGTCGGTGCGCGGCTACGCGGACCTGTTCCAGTACGCCGCCGCCAACGAGCCCGCCGAGCGGGAGCGGCATCTGGCCCGGCTGCGCGCGGAGGCCGCCCGGATGGGCGTACTCCTCGACGACCTGCTGCTGCTCGCCCGGCTGGACGCGGCGGAGGTGGAGGCGCCGCTGCGGACGGCGGACACGGACCTGGTGGAACTGGTCCAGCAGGCCGCCGACGCGTTCCGGGCAAGCCATCCGGGGCATCCGCTGGCGGTGACGGCGGGCTCCGGGCCGCTGATGCTCCGGATCGATCCGCAGCGCGTCCGGCAGGTCCTGGACAACCTGCTCACCAACGCGGCCGTGCACACCCCGGCCGGGACGAGGGTGTCCGTCACGGTCTCCGTCACCGCCGGCTCGGCGTGGGTACGGGTGACCGACGCGGGTCCCGGCATCCCGGCGGAGGACCGGGAGCGCGTCTTCGACCGCTTCTACCGCGTCGACAAGGCCCGCAGCCGCGACCGCGGCGGCAGCGGCCTGGGCCTGGCGGTCGCCCGCTCCCTGGTACGGGCACACGGCGGCGACATCGACCTGACCAGCACCCCGGGGACGACGACGTTCACCGTCCGGCTGCCGCTGTAACGGTCATCCCCCGTTCCCGCGGGCAGTCGTGCCTCCCCCAGTGCCTTATGGGCCTGGGAGGTACCCCCAGCGGCACGGGTGGGCGCGACGGCACCCCGTAAGCGCCGGGCTGCGCTACCCACCCCCGCCCAGCCACCACACCGGGCACCGCCCAACCCCGGCCCACCTCAGCGCCGGGCGCCCCGGTCTTACGGACCCGTGACGTCACGGGCGCGGCGCCCCCGTCCGAAGAAGGGCACGCCTAGCGTGAGCACATGCGCGTACTGGTCACCGGCGGCGCCGGTTTCATCGGATCCCACGTCGTGGAGGCGCTGCGCGCCCACAGGCACGACCCCGTCGTCTTCGACATCCGCACCGATCCGACGGCGGACGTACGCTCCCCCGGCGCGGTGCGCGACGCCCTCTCCGGCGTGGACGCCGTCTGCCACCAGGCGGCCATGGTCGGCCTCGGCACCGGATTCACCGACGCCCCGGCCTACGTCTCCCACAACGACCTGGGCACGGCCGTCCTGCTGGCCGCCATGGCGGAGGCCGGGGTCGGCCGGCTCGTGCTGGCCGGTTCGATGGTGGTGTACGGCGAGGGCCGCTACCTCTGCGCCCGGCACGGAGCCGTACGCCCCGGACCGCGCGCCGTCCCCGACCTGGCGGCCGGACGCTTCGAACCCCCCTGCCCGGCCTGCGGCGCGGGCCTCGAACCCGGCCTGGTCGACGAGGACGCCCCGGCCGACCCGCGCAACGTGTACGCCACGACCAAGCTGGCCCAGGAACACCTGGCCGCCGCCTGGGCCCGTTCGACGGGCGGTTCGGCGGTGTCGCTGCGCTACCACAACGTCTACGGCCCCGGGATGCCCCGCGACACCCCGTACGCGGGCGTCGCCTCCTTCTTCCGCTCGGCGCTGGCCCGCGGCGAGGCCCCGCGCGTCTTCGAGGACGGCCGTCAGCGCCGGGACTTCGTCCACGTACGGGACGTGGCGTCGGCGAACGTCACCGCCCTGACGGCGGCGGACCCGGCGGCCGGGACGCTCACCGCGTACAACACCGGCAGCGGCACCCCGCACACGGTCGGCGGGATGGCCCGCGCCCTGGCCGCCGCGTACGGCGGCCCGGACCCGGTCGTCACCGGCGAGTACCGCCTGGGCGACGTCCGGCACATCACGGCGGACTCCTCCCGGCTCCGCGCCGACCTGGGCTGGAAGCCGGAGGTGGGCTTCGAGGAGGGGATGCGGGAGTTCGCGTCGGCGGGGCTGCGAAGCGAGTGAGGCAGCGGGGCGGGCAAGGCTGCGGGGCGGCGACGGCGGCGGGTGGGGTGCGTCACCCCTCCGTCGCCGGGAGGGTCACCTCGAAGCGGCAGCCGCCGGTGACGTTGCGGACGGTGGCGCTGCCCCGGTGGGCCTCGACGATGCCGCGGACGATGGCGAGGCCGAGGCCCGCGCCGGCCGGCGGGGTGCGGGCGTGGGTGCCGCGCCAGCCGGTGTCGAAGACGCGGGGCAGGTCCTCCTCGGGGATGCCGCCGCAGCCGTCCGTCACGGAGAGCACCACGCCCTCGTCCGAACGCCGGGCCGCGACGGCGACCGTGCCGTCGGCCGGGGTCCGGCGGATCGCGTTGACCAGCAGATTGCCCAGCACCCGGCTCATCTCCCGCCCGTCCACCTCCACCGGCACCGGCTCCACCCCGTCCCCGACGAGCCGTACGCCGTGCTCGCGGGCGAGCGGGTCCGCGCCGGCGAGGGCATCGCCGATCAGGTCGTACAGGGAGATCCGGGAGGGCGAGAGGGTCAGTGTGCCGGCGTGGATGCGGGAGAGTTCGAAGAGGTCGCCGACCATGTCGTTGAGGCGTTCCACCTCGGTGCGGATCTGCCTCAGATAGCGGTCGGGTTCGGCGGCGACGCCGTCCTCCAGCGCCTCGGCCATCGCGCGCAGTCCGGCGAGCGGGGTGCGCAGGTCGTGGGAGATCCAGGCGACGAGCTCCCGCCGGGAGGACTCCAGGGCGCGCTCGCGGTCCCGTGACTCGGCCAGTCTGACGCTGGTCGCCTCCAGTTCGCGGCTGAGCGCGGCGAGTTCGGCCGTGGACGGGCGCTCCGGCGCGGCGAAGTCCCCGCCGTCGCCGAACGAGCGGGCGGCGAGGGCCAGTTCACGGCTGCGGGCGACGACCCAGCGGCCCAGCAGCAGCGCGGTGACGGTGGAGACCACGGCGGCCATGGCGACGACCGTGGTCACCACGCTCAGGTCGTGCGCGGAGAGGAACATCGCCTGGGCGACGGCCAGGGTGCCCGCGAGCATCGCGGCCACCGCGACCCCGGCGACCACCGCGAGGTGCGCCGTCAGCGACCACCGCCGGATCAGCAGCAGGACGCACGCGCCGAGGACACCCGCCGCGGCGGCGCCGAGGAAGGCGAACAGGGCGATGAGCAGCATGTCCCGCATCGCTCACGCCTCCCCGGCCGCGGTGGCGGGGTCGAAGCGGTAACCGACGCCCCACACCGTCTGGATGAGCCGGGGCCGTGCCGGATCGTCCTCGACCTTGCCGCGCAGCCGCCGTACGTGGACGGTCACGGTGGACAGGTCGCCGAAGTCCCAGCCCCACACCTCACGCATCAGCTCCTCCCGCGCGAAGGCCCGCCCGGGGTGCTGCAGGAAGAAGGTGAGGAGGTCGAACTCTCGGATGGTGAGGGCGAGTTCAGTGCCGTTCTTGGCGGCCCGGCGGGCGGCGGGGTCGACGGAGAGACCCGCCGCCCGCAGCAGGCCGGACGCGGGGGCCGGGGCGGGGCGGGCGCGGCGCAGCACGGACTCGACGCGCAGGACCAGCTCGCGCGGGCTGAACGGCTTGGTGACGTAGTCGTCGGCGCCGACCTCGAGACCGAGGATGCGGTCGTCCTCGTCACCGCGCGCGGTGAGCATGATGACCGGCACCGGCCCCTGCCCGCGCATCCGCCGGCACACCTCCAGGCCGTCCATGCCGGGCAGCATCAGGTCGAGGACGACGAGGTCCGGCCAGTGGGCCGCCGCGCGGGCGAGCCCGCCGGGGCCGTCACCGGCCCGGTCGACGACGTATCCGGCGCGGTCCAGGTAGCCCGTGACGATCTCGGCGACGGTGGGGTCGTCGTCGACGACGAGGACCCGGGCTCCGGCCTCGGCGTGCGGTGGTCGCTGCTCCATGCCGCCAGCCTCGCACCACGCGCGCGCGAGCAGGGCGGCCGGGCCGCCGACGTCCGCATTCCGTAAGGAGCCGCTGCCCGGTTTGTCCTTTTCGCGTTCGTAGGGTGAGAGCCGTGACCACCTCCTCCCCCGCCCCCGAACCGGGCCCGCCGTCCGTGGACGTCGTCCTCCCCTGTCTCGACGAGGCCGCGGCACTGCCGTGGGTGCTGGAACGCGTCCCGCCCGGCTGGCGCGCCCTCGTCGTGGACAACGGCTCCACGGACGGCTCCGACCGCATCGCCCGCGAGCTCGGCGCGACCGTCGTGCACGAGGAGCGGCGCGGCTTCGGCGCCGCCTGCCACGCCGGACTGACCGCCGCCACGGCCGACATCGTCTGCTTCTGCGACTGCGACGCCTCCCTCGACCCGGCGGATCTGGTGCCGTTCGTGCGTGAGGTACGGTCCGGCGAGGCGGACCTGGTCCTGGGCCGGCGCCGGCCGCGGGGGCGCGGGGCCTGGCCGCTGCACGCCCGCGCGGGCAACCTCGCGCTGTCCCGGCTGCTGCGCCGTCGTACCGGACTGCGGCTGCGCGACCTCGGCCCGCTGCGGGCGGCCCGGCGCGAGGAACTGCTCGCCCTGGACCTGACCGACCGGCGCAGCGGCTACCCGCTGCAGATGGTGGTCCGCGCCGCCGACGCCGGCTGGCGGGTCACCGAGCACGACGTCCCGTACGCGCCGCGCACCGGCACCTCCAAGGTGACCGGCACCTGGCGGGGCACCTTCCAGGCGGTACGGGACATGAGCCGCGTACTCCAGGAGACACCGGTGCGGGAAGGGGCGGCGTCATGACGTCGTCGCCGGTCACACTGCTGGTGATCGCCAAGGAGCCCCGCCCCGGCCGGGTGAAGACCCGGCTGACCCCGCCGTTCACCCCCGAGGAGGCGGCGGAACTCGCCGAGGCCGCGCTCGCGGACACCCTGGACGTGGTGGCGCGCACGCCGGCGCGGCGCAGGGTGCTGGTGCTGGACGGGGCGCCGGGGCGCTGGCTGCCAACCGGCATCGAGGTCGTACCGCAGTGCGCGGGCGGGCTCGACGAGCGGCTGGCCGCCGCGTTCGCCGGGTGCGACGGACCCGCCCTTCTCATCGGCATGGACACGCCCCAGGTGACCCCGGAGCTGCTCACCGTGGACTTCGGTGACTGCGACGCGTACTTCGGTCCCGCCGAGGACGGCGGCTTCTGGGCGCTGGGCCTGGCCGCACCCGATCCGGCGCTCCTGCGCGGGGTCCCCATGTCGGTACCGGAGACCGGGGCCGTGCAACGGCGACGGCTCGCGGGATTGCGGGTCCGTGAACTGCCGCCGCTGCGGGACGTGGACACGGCGGACGACGCGGCGCTGGTCGCCGGTGAGGCACCCGGCGGACGGTTCGCCGCGCGGCTGACCAGGCTGACGGCGGCCCGCCGGTGAGCGGGGTGCGGGCGGCGGCGCGGGTCGGACATCAGCGGACGGCACCCGACGCCGAGCGGGCCTGGTCGGCGGACCCGTACGCCGACGCCCTGCGCGCCGGCCGGGGGCCGCTGTTCCTGCGCCGTGCCGACGGCCGGCTGCTGCCGCTGGACGTGGAGCGCTGGTGCGCGGAGGCCGACGCGGCGGACCTGGAGGCGCTGCGGCGCTGCGAGGGCGCGGTGCTGGACGTGGGCTGCGGGCCGGGGCGGCTGGTCGCGGCGCTGGGCGCCCAGGGGCGTAGCGCGCTGGGCATCGACGTCAGCGAGGCCGCGGTCGCGCACACGGTCGGGCGCGGCGGGCCGGCGCTGCTCCGGTCGGTCTTCGACCCGCTGCCGGGGGCCGGGCGCTGGGGTACGGCGCTGCTGCTGGACGGCAATGTCGGGATCGGCGGGGATCCGGTCGCTCTGTTGCGGCGGGTCGCGCGGCTGGTGGTGGCGGGCGGGTTGTCGATCGTCGAGACGGTGCCGCGGCCGGATGTCGACGAACGCGTCCTGGTCCAGGTGACCGACGCCCGTCGTGCGCCCGGGACGCCGTTTCCGTGGGCCCGTCTCGGGACGCCGGCGCTGCTGCGGTGTGCGGCGGCGGCGGGGTGGCGGGCGGACGGCCAGTGGTCGGCGGGCGGGCGCTCGTTCGTGGCGCTGCGGGCGGAGTAGGGACCTTTTTCTCGCCCCCGCCGCCCCTTCCCATTCCCGTCCTCGGGGGTGCTGCCCCCGGACTCCCGCTCCTCAAACGCCGGAGGGGCTGATTTCAGCCCCTCCGGCGTTTGAGGAGCGGGGTCTGGGGCGGAGCCCCAGTTTCGGGACGGGAAGGGGCGGCGGGGGCGAAGAAACACTCGGGTCAGGCCCCGTCCGCCGGCCCCCGCCCCCTCCCGCGCCGCACGGCGAACACCACCGCCGCCCCCCCGAACAGCACGGCCGTGACGATCAGCCACCGCATCGCGTACCCGTCCGCGGACAGCCCCGCGACGCCGGCGTACCGCTCCGACACCCGCCCGCTGATCAGCGGAAACCACACCAGCAGCAGCAACCCGGACAGCGCCGCCGGCACCCGCACGTAGGGAACCCACCCCCGCCGCGCCGCCCCTCGCACCAGCGCACGGTCGGCCCCCGCGTACAACGGCAGCAGCACCAGATCATGGACCACCGCCGCCCCCACGAACCACAGCGCGACCGGGAACCAGTCCCCGTCGAGCAGCCGCACCCCCGCGTACGCGCAGAGGACGAACGAACACAGCAGCACCACCGGCTTCACAGGTCGCCTCACAGTTCGCCGAAGGTCAGCCGGGCGACCCACTTGGTGTTGAGCACACCGGGCGCCGCGGGCACGATGATCCGGGCCGGATAGCCGTGATCGGGTGTCAGCTCCTCGCCGTTGACGAACAGGGCGAGCAGCGAACGCGGGTCGGCCACCTGATTGGCCCGCAGCGCCCCCCGCCGGAACGCGCCGCGCCGCTGCAGCGACTCCACGAACACGTCCACCGGCTCCTCGTGGCCGACGAGCGCCGCGAGGTCCCGCAGCCGTACCCCCCGCCACCACTGGTCGGAGGTGGACCAGCCCTCCACGCAGGCGATGGGCAGGGCCGCGCTGTGCAGCGGCATGGCGAGCAGCTCGGCCCTGCCGAGCCGTACGGTGCCGGTGGGCCCGGTGACCGCCAGCCGCCACGCCTCCTCGTTCGTCTCGGCGGCGCGGATCCCGGCGTACGCGGCCGTCTTGTTGATCTGGAAGCCCCCCGGTCCGCCGCCGGGTTCGGGGCCGCCGTGCGGGGTGAGGACGGCAGTCTCGCGCAGCGGCCCGTCGAAGCTGCGCCCGGCGGAGGTGGCGAACAGCAGCAGCGAGCCGCCGCCGACCAGTCCGAGCGCCCCGCGCCGCGAGACGGTCGGCGGGCCGGGACGGGGAGCGACCAGCTCGTCCGCTTCCTCGTCGCCGCCGTCCCGCATCGTCCGCAGGTTCCGGAACGCCACCGGCGCCTTCAGCACCGCATGGGCGACGAACGCGCCGAAGAACACCCAGGCGCCGTAGAAGTGCAGCGGGTAGAAGGAGCCGGGGAAGACATAGTCGAGCTGGATGTTGAGGATGCCCGTGGTGAACTCGAACAGCGCCCCGCCGACCAGGAGCAGCAGGGAGATCCGCTCCAGCGCGTGGGTGAGCGAGCGGGCCGGGGGCAGGGTGAACAGCCTGGGTACGACCGACCAGAGCTTGGCCAGCAGCACCGGGACGAGCACCAGGCCGAGCGTGACGTGGACGCCCTGGGTGAGCCGGTACAGCCAGTGCGGGTCGGTGGGCCAGGAGAAGAGGTAGAAGCCGAGGATCCCCTTGCCGGGGGTCTTGTCGTTCACCCGCGCGAGGTCCGGGTTGTACGCGGCGTACGACAGCAGTCCCGTCACGAACAGGATCGTGATGCCGGCGAGGAGGACCACGCCGAGCACCGCGGTGAACCGGGGGCCGCGCAGCGGGCTGCGCCAGAAGTCCGGCGAGAACGGGCCGCGCGCGGGGACGGTGAGGTGGAATGACCGGGTCATGCGCCGACGGTAGGACCGCACCACCCCATGAAAGGGTGCGGAAGGGATGACGAAACGCTGACATCGCCCCTCGTCAGCCGCTCGGCCCCGTTCCCCCGGCCTAGCGTGACGGCGTGAACCGCGATCTTCCCCGTTGCACCGCCCGTGACCTCTCGGCGGTCGTGGCCGCCGCCCTGCTCGTCCTGGCCGCCGCGCTGATCGGCGCGTGGATCGACCGGGACGACTCCCTTCGGGTGAACTGGCCGCCGCTGCTGGCGGACTGGGCTCCGCACGTCGGCCCCGGTACGCCGGCCGCCCTGGTCGTCGCCGCCGCCGTGGTGGCGTACGGCCCGTCCCTGGCCGTACGGCTGTCCTGGCGGCGGCTGCTGCTCGCCACGTGGGCGGCGTCCCTGGCGTGGACCTGGTCCCTCGCCCTCGTCGAAGGCTGGTTCCGGGGCGTCGCCGGGCAGCTGACCAGCACCCACGAGTATCTGCGGGCGGTCGACCGCTTCCGGGACATCCCCGCCACGCTGCGGGACTTCGACGCGCACATCCTGCTCGACAGCCCCGACAACTGGCCCGCCCACGTCGCCGGGCACCCGCCGGGCGCCACGCTCACCTTCGTCCTGCTGGACCGGATCGGGCTGGGCGGCGGCGGGTGGGCGGGCGCCTTCGTCATCGTCACCGGCACCACGGCGGCGGTCGCGGTCCTGATCGCCGTACGCCGGCTCGCCGACGAGTCGCTCGCCCGCCGCGCCGCGCCCTTCCTCGTCCTGGCCCCGGCGGCGGTGTGGGTGGGCACGTCCGCCGACGGTTACTTCACGGCGGTGACCGCCTGGGCCGTCGCGCTGCTCGCGCTCGCCGTGACGGGACACCGCCCGGCCTGGACGGGCCTCGGCGCGGGACTGCTGTTCGGGCTCACCGTGTACCTGTCGTACGGGCTGACCCTGTTCGCGGTGATCGGCGCGGCGGTTCTGCTGCTGGGCACGCGGCGGCTGCGGGTGCTGCCGTACGTGATCGCCGGGTTCCTGGTCGTGCCGGTGGTCTTCGCCGTGCTGGGCTTCGACTGGTGGGAGGCGTACCGGCTGCTGGTCACCCGCTACTACCAGGGCGCGGGCGGGGTACGGCCGTACGGGTACTGGGTGTGGGCGAACCTCGCGTGCACGGTGCTGATCACCGGCCCGGCGACGGTGGCCGGGCTGCGCAGGGCCGGGAGTGCGCCCTTCGGGCACCGGGGTGCCGACGCCCGTCTCGCGGTCCTCATGGCGTCCGCGCTCCTCGCGCTGCTGATCGCGGATCTGTCCGGGATGAGCAAGGCGGAGACGGAACGGATCTGGCTGCCCTTCGCGTTCTGGCTGCTCCCCGCCTCCGCCTTCCTGCCCGGCCCGCGCGCCTGGCTGGCCGCGCAGGCCGTGCTCGCGCTGCTCCTCAACCACCTGCTGCTCACCGGCTGGTGAGCAGCAGGCCGGTACGGATCAGCCCTCGGTGGGCTGCAGCGTCAGCGAGATGCTGTTGATGCAGTACCGCTGGTCCGTGGGCGTCGCATAGCCCTCACCCTCGAACACGTGCCCGAGGTGGGAGCCGCAGCGGGCGCACCGCACCTCGGTGCGGACCATGCCGTGCGAGCGGTCCTCGACCAGCTCCACGGCGTCGGTGTCCTTCGGGTCGTAGAAGGACGGCCAGCCGCAGTGCGACTCGAACTTGGTGGTCGAGGTGAACAGCTCGGCGCCGCAGGCGCGACAGGAGTAGACGCCCTCGGTCTTGGTGTCGGTGTACTCGCCGGTGAAGGCGGGTTCCGTGGCCGCCTGGCGCAGGACGGCGTACTCGGACGGGGACAGTTCCGCGCGCCACTGCTCGTCCGGCTTCTCCACGTCGTACGGCATGAGCTTCCAGCCCCTTACTTCGACAGACGGTCCAGGATCAGCGGGCCGAGGTCGGTGACGTCGCCCGCTCCCATGGTGAGAACGAGATCACCGGGCTTCGCCATTCCCGCGATCACCTCGGGGATCTCCGCCTTGTCGTGGACGGCGGTGACGTCCGCTCCGGCCGTCCGGGCCGCCTCGATGATCAGCTCGCTGGTGACGCCGGGGATCGGGTCCTCACGGGCCGGGTAGATGTCGAGGACCACCGAGGCGTCGGCGAGGGACAGGGACTGCCCCATCTCCTTGCCGAGCTCGCGGGTGCGGGAGAAGAGGTGGGGCTGGAAGACGACGAGGATGCGGGCGTCCCCGGCGGCGGCGCGCATCGCCTCCAGGTCGGCGGTCATCTCGGTCGGGTGGTGCGCGTAGGAGTCGACGACCTGGACGCCGGCCGCCTCGCCCTTGAGCTGGAGGCGGCGCTTGACGCCCGTGTACGCGGCCAGCGCCGGGGCCAGTTCGGCGGCCGGGACGCCGAGCGCCACGCCGGCGGCGAGCGCGGCGACCGCGTTGTGCGCGTAGTGCCGGCCGGGCACCGACACGGTGAAGGTGAGCGGGGCGCCGTCGAGTTCGACGGTCACCTCGCTCCTCAGTCCCTGCGGGACGACCGACAGCACCCGGACGTCGGCGTCCGCGGACTCGCCGTACGTCACGGTCCGCACCGAGCCGTCCAGCCGGCGGGTCAGCTCGCGGGCGCCCTCGTGGTCGGCGGAGATCACCAGGGTGCCGCCGGGCACGATCCGGCCGACGAACGTCTCGAAGGACTCGTGGATCTCCTCCATGGACGCGTAGTTGGCATGGTGATCCAGCTCCACGTTGAGGATGATCGCGACCTCGGGGGCGTACGTGTGGAAGCTGCGGTCCGATTCGTCCGCCTCGGCGACGAAGATCTCGCCCGCGCCGTGCAGCGCGTTGGAGCCGGGGGCGTCCAGGTCGCCGCCGATCGCGTACGACGGCTCGCGGCCGAGCGCGGTGAGGGAGACGGCCAGCATGGAGGTGGTGGTGGTCTTGCCGTGGGTGCCGGCCACCGCGATCGGGCGCAGGCCGTCCATCAGGGCGGCGAGGGCGTCGGAGCGGTGCACCACCGGAATGCCCAGCTCGGCCGCGCGGACCAGCTCGGGGTTGTCCTCGCGGATCGCGGAGGAGACGACCACGCAGCTCGCGTCGTCGGCGAGGTGTCCGGCGGCGTGCCCGATGTGCACGGTGGCGCCGAGGGCGCGCAGGGCGTCGGCGGTCGCGGAGTCCTTGGCGTCGCTGCCGGCCACCTTCGCGCCGCGCTGGGCGAGGATCTTGGCGATGCCCGACATCCCGGCGCCGCCGATGCCGATGAAGTGCGGTCGGTCCATGGCGGTAGGAAGGCCGGGTGCCATGCGTGTTCTCCCAGTGGTGCGACGAGCGGGACGGCGGTCTTCGCGCTCTCGCGGGAGAGCCGGGAGAGCGCCGCCCCAGCCTATGCCTTGCTGTGGGAGAAGAGTTTCAGCACCGGCACCCCGACCTTGTGGCGGGCGCGGGAGGCCCAGTCGCGGTGGAAGAACTCCTCCACGTAGTGCGGGTCGGTCAGGACGATCACCTCGTCCGCCCCGACCTCCTCCACCATGGCCCTCAGCGCGTCCAGGGGGTGGTCCGTGATGAGGCGGCCGTCCGCCGTGTCGCCGGTGGCGCGCAAGGCCCGCAGGGACACCTCCAGGGCCTGTTCCCCCATGTCCTGGGCCTCCTCGCCCTCGGGGGTCTCGCCCTCGCGGGCGGCCTCGTCGAGCTCGCCGAGCGCGACGTCGTCGATGGCTCTCAGCAGCCGGTCGGCCTGTTCGCCGCGCGGCTGGAGCAGCACGTGGAAGGAGACCGGCTCGTCGCCGTGCAAGGTGGTGACGAACTCCACGTCGGCGGACGTCAGGGCCTTCTCGATCATCAGTACGCTGGTGAACACCAGGCGCCCCTTCTCCTCGGAGGACCCTGGGGTCCCCTCCGTGCTCCGTGGACCCGGTCAGGTCCTGCGGAAACCCTTCTGCCCCGTGTGCGCACGGGTACTGCCGGATTCAGTGTCGCCCCTTCCCGCACCGGCCGGACGGATGCGTTCCGCCGATCACCGGACAAGCGGCCACCACCGGGCGCTCCCGCGGACGCGGCCACGGAGACGGCCACGGACGTCAGGACCGCTGGTAGCGCGTGAACAGGAAACCGTCCTCCTCCAGCATCGATTTCAGCGTGAAGCGCCGCGGAAGTGTTACGGACGGTCCTCCGGCGATGCGCTGTGCGTCACCGGCGGTGAGCATCGGCGAGACGGTCAGACAGAGCTCGTCCAGTACCCCGGCCGCCACCAGCTGGCCCAGCAGCCTCGGTCCGCCCTCGGTCAGCAGCCGGGTGTGTCCGAGGTCCGCGAGGGCCCGCACGGCCCGCGCGGGGTCCACCGCTCCCCCCTCCCCGGCGGTGATCACCCGGGCGCCCGCCCTCTCGGCGGCGGCCACGCGGTCGGGGGCGGCCCCGGCTCCGGTCAGCAGCAGCGTGGGCACCAGGGGGGAGGTGAACAGCGGCAGCGAGAAGTCCAGGTCCAGGCTCGCCGTCACCACCGCGATCACGGGCGCGGGCCCCTGTCCGGCGGCCTCCCGCGCGGCCGCGAACTCCGCGCGGGCGCGTGCCGGACGGTAGCCCTCCTGCCGTACCGTCTGCGCGCCGACGACCACCACGTCGGCGAGCGCCCGCAGCGTGCCGAAGATCCGCATGTCGGCCGGGCAGGAGATGGGCTGGGAGCGGCCGTCGTGCTGGGCGGCCCCGTCGAGGGTGGACACCATGTTGGCCCGCAGCCACGGCTCCCGCCCGCCGGCCGCCGGCTCGGGATAGGCGTACGCGGCGGCCAGCTCGGCGAGGCTCCACTCACGGCCGTCCTCCCCGCCGGGAGCTGCTGTTTCGTCGGTCACGTCGGTCACGGGGAACAGGCGTCGCATGTCAGGCAGTGTTCCACGCCCCGTAGCATGGGGAACCGTGTCGTCCTCCTCCCCCGCCTCCCGTCCCGGTCCGATAGCCGACGTGGCCCCGCTGTCGCTGTGCGCCCGTGAGCCGCACGTGCCCGCGGACCGGCTCGTCGCCGAGATGGTGCCGCCGCCGCGGTTCGACTCGGTCCGCTTCGGCACCTACCTCCCGGACCCGAACCAGCCGAGCCAGACCGAGGCCGTGCGCGTCCTCGAGGGTTTCGCGGCCGGTCTCGACGGGGCGGCGGCCGGTGACCCGGGCCGGCGCAGGCTGTTCGGCTTCGGCAGGGCTCCGAAGAAGGCGCCGGCCGGTCCGCGCGGCGTCTACCTCGACGGCGGTTACGGCGTCGGCAAGACCCACCTGCTGGCCTCCCTGTGGCACGCCACCCCGGCCGAGCCCGCGCTCAAGGCGTTCGGCACCTTCGTGGAGCTGACCAACCTGGTCGGCGCCCTCGGCTTCCAGCAGACCGTGAAGACCCTCTCCGGGCACCGCCTGCTGTGCATCGACGAGTTCGAGCTGGACGACCCGGGCGACACCGTCCTCGTCTCCACCCTGCTCGGCAAACTGGTCGAGGCCGGTGTCGCGCTCGCCGCCACCTCGAACACGCTGCCGGGCAAGCTCGGCGAGGGCCGGTTCGCCGCCGCCGACTTCCTGCGCGAGATCCAGGGCCTGTCGGCCCACTTCCGCGCCCTGCGCATCGACGGCGAGGACTACCGCCACCGGGGGCTGCCCGAGGCGCCGGAGCCGTACTCCGACGAGCGGGTGACGCGGACGGCGCACGCCACCGAGGGTGCCTCGCTCGACGCCTTCCCCGACCTGCTGGAGCATCTCGCGCGGGTCCACCCCAGCCGCTACGGCGCCCTGACCGACGGGCTCCGCGCGGTGTGCCTCACCGGTGTGCGTCCGGTGCCGGACCAGTCGACCGCGCTCCGGCTCGTCGTCCTCGCGGACCGGCTCTACGACCGTGAGGTGCCCGTCCTCGCCTCGGGGCTGCCGTTCGACCGGCTGTTCAGCGAGGAGATGCTGAAGGGCGGCTACCGCAAGAAGTACTTCCGGGCGATCTCGCGGCTCACCGCGCTGGCCCGCGACGCGGGGCGGCTCGCCGAAGCCGGGCCCCGCTGAACCGCTGAACCGTACGTCGGACACCTGATCGAAGCGCCGCCGATCAGGGGCGCATTCACGCCAATTCACCCTTTCTTTTCAGGCTCTCCCCGCCACGAAACATTGAATTAACCCTGCAAAGGACTTTGCAGGGTTAACGTGTGTCTTGACCAACCGTTGACCAAGCCTTGGTGTGCGAAAGAGGTGCGAACCACCTTGCGAAACACACATGTTCCGAGGTCCGGCGACCGCGGCCCCATCCCGGCCTCTCGCTGTCGCTTTACCCGCGCTTCACTTCTCCGCATTTCCCTCGCCCTTCACACCCGCGTACACATTCCGTGAGGCAGGGGCCACGGGTCAGCGGAGTCCGACCTTTGTCATGCCCGTCCGACGCGCCCCCACGCGCGCCAGGAGGAATCACCAGATGCAGCCCCTCATCGACAACGCCCGCACGTTCGGACAGCGCCCTGAGGAGTTCGCCCGCCTCGCCGAGGGTCAATCCCCCGACGTCCTGTTCATCACCTGCTCCGACTCCAGGGTCGTACCGGCCCTGATCACGGGCGCCCGGCCCGGCGAGCTCTTCGAGCTGCGCACCGCGGGCAACATCGTCCCGCCGTACGCCCCCGGGCGCCCCACCTCCGAGGCGGCCACCGTCGAGTACGCCGTGGGGGTCCTCGGCGTCACGGACATCGTGGTCTGCGGCCACTCCCACTGCGGGGCCATCGGCGCGCTGGTGCGCGGCGACGACCTGGACGCCGTGCCCGCCGTGCGCGACTGGCTGGCGCACGCCGCCGACGAGCCGACGCCGGCCGACGCGGCGGACCCGGCCTGCGCTCAGGCGGTCCAGCACCACGTCCTGGCCCAGCTGCTGCGGCTGCGCTCGTACCCGTGCGTCGAGCGGCGACTGGCCTCGGGCCGGCTCCGGCTGCGCGGCTGGTACTACGAGGTGCACACCGGAGCCGTACGCGAACACCGCGCGGACACCGACTCCTTCGAGGCGCTGTGAGCACGGCCGTGTCCAGGTTCCCCCATCTGCGGCAGGACTTCGCCGCCTCGCTCGTCGTGTTCCTCGTCGCGCTCCCGCTGTGCGTGGGCGTCGCCGTCGCCTCCGGTGTCCCGGCCGAACTCGGCCTGGTCACCGGCATCGTGGGCGGGCTGGTCACCGGTCTGCTGCCGGGCAGCAGCCTGCAGGTGTCCGGTCCGGCCGCCGGACTGACCGTGCTGGTCTTCGAGGCCGTCGACACCTACGGGCTGCCCGCGCTCGGCGTGATCGTGCTGGCCGCCGGACTGCTCCAGCTCGCCATGGGCGCGCTGCGGCTCGGACGCTGGTTCCGCGCGATATCGATCTCGGTGGTCGAGGGCATGCTGGCCGGCATCGGTCTCGTGCTCATCGCGGGCCAGCTCTACGCGGCGGCCGGGCTGACGGCGCCCGCCTCCGGCGTCGACAAGATCCTCGGTCTGCCGGGGGCGGCCGCGGACGCGCTCGGCAGTACCGAGGCGCTCGCCTCGCTCGCGGTCGGCGCGGGCACCGTCGCCGTGATGCTCCTGTGGCGCCGGATACCGGGCCCGGCCGGGGTCGTACCGGGCGCGCTGGCGGCGGTGCTGCTGGCGACGGCGGTCACCCTCGCGTTCGGCGTGCCCGTCGCGACGGTCGAGGTACAAGGTCTGCTCGACGCCGTCCAGCCGCCCGGCGCGGACGCCTTCGGCTCGCTGGGCGCCGGCGTCCTCGGCACGATCGTCGCGTTCACCCTGATCGCCTCCGCCGAGAGCCTGTTCAGCGCCGCCGCGGTGGACCGGCTGCACGACGGTCCGCGCACCCGGTACGACAAGGAGCTGATGGCGCAGGGCGCGGGCAACACGGTCTGCGGGGTCCTCGGCGCGCTGCCGATGACCGCGGTCATCGTGCGCAGCTCGGCCAATGTCCAGGCGGGCGCCAGGACCAAGGCGTCCCGGGTGCTGCACGGCGTGTGGCTGCTGCTGTTCGCGGCGCTGTTGCCGTCCGCGCTGGCACTGATCCCGCTGCCCGCGCTGGCCGGCATCCTGGTCCACGCCGGCTGGAAGCTGATCCCGTTCCGGGCCGTGGCCGCGCTCTGGCGGGGCCACCGGGGCGAGGCGCTGATCCTGGTGGTCACCGCCGTGTCGATCGTCGTGGTCAACATGTTCGAGGGCGTGCTGATCGGTCTGGCCCTGTCGGTCGTCAAGACGGCCTGGGAGGCCTCGCAGGCAAAGCTGGAGGTCATAGACAAGGGCGCGGGCCCCCTCCAGGTGTACCTGTCGGGCAACGCGACCTTCCTGCGCCTCCCGAAGATCCTGGACACCCTGGAGTCCCTCCCCCAGGACCGTCCCGTCGAACTGGACCTCACCGGCCTCCACCACCTGGACCACGCCTGCCGCACGGCCCTGAGGAACTGGTCCGAACGCCACAGCACCCCGGGCACGCCCCCGGTGAAACTCACGGAGACACCGGCCCCGCTCCCCTAGGGGCACGGGCTTCAGGGGCACGGATCAGGGGCGCGGATCAGGGGCGCGGGGAACTGCGCGAACGGGGGTCCGGGGGCGGAGCCCCCGGGGACGGGAAGGGAAGGGGCGGCGGGGGCGAAAAACCCCGCCGCCCAGCCCCCGGGCCCCCGGCATGGCCCCACACCGACCACCGGGCATATCGTTGCGAATGCACCCCGAAGCACACAGACCTCTGAACGGGAGGTCACCATGGTCGAGGAACTGCTCACCGCGGCCGCCGGCACCGCCGTGGCCGCCACCGCCTACCTCTTCGCGGCGGCCCGGGTCGTCAAACAGTACGAACGCGGAGTCGTCCTCCGCCTCGGCCGCCTGCACGGCACCGCGCGCCCGCCCGGCTTCACCCTCGTCGTCCCCGGCGTGGACCGCATGCGCAAGGTCAACCTCCAGATCGTCACGATGCCCATTCCCGCCCAGGAGGGCATCACCCGCGACAACGTCACCGTCCGGGTCGACGCGGTCGTCTACTTCAAGGTCGTCGACGCGCCGGCGGCCGTCATCAACGTCGAGGACTACCGCTTCGCCGTCTCCCAGATGGCCCAGACCTCACTGCGGTCGATCATCGGCAAGAGCGACCTCGACGACCTGCTGTCCAACCGCGAGAAGCTGAACCAGGGCCTGGAGCTGATGATCGACAGCCCCGCGATCGGCTGGGGCGTGCAGATCGACCGCGTCGAGATCAAGGACGTCTCCCTGCCCGACACGATGAAGCGCTCCATGGCCCGCCAGGCCGAGGCCGACCGCGAACGCCGGGCCCGTGTCATCAACGCCGACGCCGAGCTCCAGGCCTCCAAGAAGCTCGCCGAGGCGGCCCAGGAGATGTCGGAGACCCCCTCCGCCCTCCAGCTCCGCCTGCTGCAGACCATCGTCGCCGTCGCCGCCGAGAAGAACTCCACCCTCGTCCTGCCCTTCCCGGTCGAACTCCTCCGCTTCCTCGAACGCGCCCAGCAACCCCAGCCCGCACCGGACCACCCGGCGGCAGCCCGCCCGGAGCCCGGCGGCCCGCGTCCCGAGCCCGACGGCCCGCGCCCCGGGACGTGACACGAGCTACGCGCGTGGTTCCCGTGACCCGCACCAGGTGATAGACACGGCGGGTCACAGTTCCTGTCCGCCAGCAGGAAGGTTTCCCCATGTCAGAAACCGGGTCCACCACCGGGTCCACGACCGGCTCCCCCGCGACACGACGTCAGATGCTCGCCCGTTCCGGCGCCCTCGGCATCGGCATCGCCTTCACCGGCGCCCTCTCCGAGCTCTTCACCGGCACCGCCGCCGCCCAAAGCCTCGGCCACAGCGGCTACGGCCCCCTGGTCCCCGACCCCGACGGGCTGCTCGACCTGCCGAAGGGCTTCCGCTACACGGTCCTCTCCCGCGAGGGCGACCCGCTGCGCTCCGGCGAGGGCCCGGTCCCCTCCAACCACGACGGCATGGCCGCCTTCGCCGGCCGCCACGGCCGTACCCACCTGGTCCGCAACCACGAGAACCGTGCCGACGGCAGAGTCCCCGTCCCGGTGGTCGACGGCCTGACCTACGACCCGGAGGGCAAGGGCGGCTGTACGGCACTCACCCTGGACCACCACGGCCGGGTGCTGTCGGAACGGGTCGCGATCGCCGGTACGGCGGTGAACTGCGCCGGCGGACCGACCCCCTGGGACACCTGGCTGACCTGCGAGGAGACCGAGGACAAGGCCGGCACCAACGGTTACGCCAAGGACCACGGCTACATCTTCGAGGTCGACGGCGCCGACCCGCGCCGCACCGGCGCCGTACCGCTGACCGCGATGGGCCGCTTCCAGCACGAGGCGGTCGCCGTGGACCCGAGGCGGGGCGTGGTCTACGAGACCGAGGACGCCTTCGAGCGGCCCTTCGGCCTCTTCTACCGCTTCCTGCCCCGGAAGCCGCTGGGCGGCACCGGTTCGCTGCGCGCGGGCGGCCGGCTCCAGGCGATGCGGGTGCCCGGGGTGCCCGACCTGTCCTCGATCCAGGAGACCGGTGCCCACTTCGACCACATCGAGTGGGTGGACGTACCGGACCCGCAGGCCGTTCGGACCCCCATCCGCCACCAGGACTTCGGCCCGCGGGGCATCACCCACGCGCAGAAGCTGGAGGGCTGTTACTGGGGCGGCCGCTCGGTCTACTTCGTGTCGTCCTTCGCCCGCAGCGCCGAGGGGTCGGCGGCCGATCACTACGGCCAGATCTGGCGCTACGACCCGGACCGGCGCCGCCTCACCCTGGTGATCGTCTTCGGTCCGGACACCGACGTCCGGCTCCCCGGCGAGTCGCCGGACAACATCTGCCTGGCGCCCAGCGGCGGCCTGATGGTGTGCGAGGACGGCAACGGCGCCCAGCACGTCTTCGGCGTCACCCGGCACGGCGAGGTCTACGCGATGGCACGCGGGAGGCAGAACATCGGGACGGCCGAGGACCCGGAGTGGGGCGAGTTCGCCGGGGTCACCTTCTCCCCGGACGGCCGCACGATGTACGTCAACTGCTACACGCCCGGCACGACGTTCGCCGTGACGGGGCCCTGGCGCGGGTAGCCGCGTGACGACCGGGACGGACGGCGGGACCGCCGTCCGTCCCGGTGCGGGGTTCAGCCCGCGACGAGCACGTCCGTCCGGCCGACGGCCTGGCTCATCCCCTCCACCCTGCCCATGAGGGCACAGCCGTGCCACTGAACCGGGCGCACGCGGGTACCCGGTCCGGCATGACGGAGAAGCGGCAAGCAGGTGGCTCGTACTGGCTCGAGACCGCGCCGGGCGGCCGGCACCCCGCACCGGCCGGGGACCTCGATGTCGACGTGGCCGTGATCGGCGCGGGCATCGCCGGCCTGTGCACCGCCCGGGAGCTGGCGCGGGCCGGGAAGAGCGTCGCGGTGCTGGAGGCCGGACGGGTCGCGGCCGGCGTCACCGGGCACACCACGGCCAAGGTCACCGCCCTGCACACGCTGGTCTACGACAAGCTGCGCCGCACCCGGGGCGTCGAGGGCGCGCGGCTGTACGCCCGTTCGCAGTCCGAGGCGATCGAGCACACCGCCCGGGTCGTGGAGGAGCTCGGCGTCGACTGCGAGTGGGAGCGCCGCAGTGCGTACACCTACGTCCGGGACCCGGACCGGGTGGAGGAGCTGCGCGCGGAGGCCGAGGCGGCACGGGAGGCGGGCCTGCCGGCCTCCTTCGTGACGGAGACCGGCCTGCCGTTCCCGGTGGCGGGCGCCGTCGAGGTGACGGACCAGGCGCAGTTCCATCCGCGCAAGTACCTGCTGGCCCTCGCGGACGACATCGTCGCGCACGGCGGGCGCGTGCACGAAGACACCACCGTCGTCGGCCTGGAGGAGGGCACGCCGTGCCGTCTGTCGACGGCGGCCGGGGCGACGGTGACGGCCCGGGACGTCGTGGTCGCCACCCACTACCCGGTCTTCGACCGGGCGCTGCTGTTCACCCGCCTCTCCCCGCGCCGCGAACTGGTCGTCGCGGGACCGGTCCCGGCCGGCCAGGACCCGGGCGGGATGTACATCACCCCGGAGGAGAACACCCGCTCGGTGCGTACGGCCCCCTACGGCGAGGACGGCTCCCGTCGCCTCCTGGTGATCACCGGTGAGCACTTCACGCCGGGCACGGGTGACACCCGCGCCCTCTTCGACCGCCTCTCCGCGTGGGCCCGCACCCACTTCCCCGACGTGGAGCTCACCCACTCCTGGGCCACTCAGGACAACGATCCCACCGACACCGTGCCGCTGGTCGGCCCGCTGCACGCGGGCGCCCGGCACACCTACGTCGCCACCGGTTTCGGCGGCTGGGGCATGAGCGGCGGCATGATGGCGGGCCTGCTGCTCACCGCGTGGATCACCGGCCGTGAGTGCGCGTGGAGCGGGCTGTACGACCCGCGCCGGCTGGCCTCCGCCGTGCGCGAGGCGCCGTCCTTCCTCAAGCACCAGGCGCAGGTGGCCAGGCACTTCGTCGGCGACCGGCTGCGCCCCGCCCCGCCGGCGGAGGCGCTGCCGCCGGGCGAGGGCGCCGTGGTCCGCGCGGAGGGCGGCCGGGTGGCGGTGTACCGCGACGACGACGGCACCCTGCACGCCGTCTCCGCCCGCTGCACCCACCTGGGCTGTCTGGTGGACTTCAACGCCGCCGAACGCGCCTGGGAGTGCCCCTGCCACGGCTCCCGCTTCGACATCGACGGCAAGGTCGTCCAGGGCCCGGCGACGCGGCCGCTGCAGCGGCGCGACATCTGACGCGCCCCGGGTGGGCGCCCCCGAGCACCCACCCGGGTGAGGCCGACCTCGAACCGGCCTTATCAGCGCAAAAACATCAAGAAATCACTCATATCGTCATACGGTGATCACTCTCGTACGTCGAGCAGCCGCCGTATGCGTCCTGGCCACCACGCTCACCGCCTGCGCCGCCTCCCGCCCCTCCCCCGCCCCCCAGCAGGCCCCCCGGCCGGCACCCTCCGCCCCCGCGGCGCCCTCGGTGCCGCCCACGCTCGCCCCGGGCCCGTCCGGTCTGACCCCGGTCTTCCGCAACGGCCCGCGCACCGGCGACCGGACGGTCGCCCTCACCTTCGACGCCGACATGACCGCCGACCAGGGCCCGAGGGCGGCGGCCGGCGAGCACTTCGACCACCCCCGGCTCATCGCCGCCCTGCGCGCGCTGCGGGTGCCGGCCACGGTGTTCATGACGGGCCGCTGGGCCGAGGAGTACCCGGACCAGGCCCGCTCCATCGGCCGGGACCCGCTCTTCGAGGTCGCCAACCACTCCTACAGCCACTACGCGTTCACCGGTGACTGCTACGGCCTGCCGGCCGTCTCCGCCGACCGGATGCGGACGGACGTGGAACGGGCGTACGCGGTGTTCCGGAAGGTCGGCGTGCCCGATCCGAAGCCGTACTTCCGCTTCCCCGGCGGCTGCTACGACCGTACGGCGCTCAAGGCACTGACCCCGGCCGGGGTGACGGCCGTGCAGTGGGACGTGGTCGGCGGTGACGCGTTCGCCACGGACGCGGAGGCGGTGGCCGAACAGGTGCTGGAGGGCGTGCGCCCCGGCTCGGTGGTCGTACTGCACTGCACCCGCAGCGCGGCCCCGACGACGGAACGGGCCGTACGGAGGATCGTCCCGGAGCTGCACCGCCGGGGCTACCGCTTCGTGAAGGTCTCCGAACTGATCGCGGCGGCGAACGGCCGGGGCTGAACCGTCCTACGCTGAAGACATGAGCGACACCGACGAGGACTACTGCCTGATCGACGCCACCCGGCCGCCCAAGGCCGACGGCCCGCCGTACGCGGCCTGCGTGCTGTGCCAGGAGCCGACGGAGTACCCGGAGTCGTACAAGGGCGTCACGCTGTGCCCGGTCTGCGAGTGGCGGGAGGCCGAGCGCACGGCCTGCTCGGGCTGACGGGACCGCCGCGCGGGTTGGCACACTGGCCCCGTGAGCGATAACCGAACCCCTGCCGCAGACAGCCCCTTCCGCCCCGACCCCGGTGCCCGCGACGCGGCGCCCCAGTTCGTCCTGCCCCTGGTGGTCCGCATCGAGCGGGCCGCGCCCCCGGCCCGTACGGACGCGCTGGAGACGGCGGCCCGCGCGGTGCTGGTGATGCTGGCCGACGAGCGCTCGGTGGACGAGGGCGAGTGGGCGCGGGCGATGCGCGACTGGCAGGACGCCCGCATCCGCAAGGTGGTGCGCCGGGCACGCGGCGCGGAGTGGCGCCGCGCGGAGGCACTGCCCGGCATCACGGTCACCGGCAAGTCGGCGGAGGTCCGCGTCTTCCCGCCGGTCCCGCTGGACGGCTGGCCCAAGGACCTGGCCCGCCTCCAGGTCTCCGGCACCGACCTCGACGACCCCGACCCCGTACCGCCCGCGGAGCCGGGAGTCCCCACCCTCTGGCTCAACCCCGCCCTCGACATGTCCGCCGGCAAGGCCATGGCGCAGGCCGGTCACGGCGCCCAACTGGCCTGGTGGGGACTCTCCGACGAGGCCCGCGCGACCTGGCGGGCCACCGGCTTCCCCCTCGCCGTCCGCACCGCCGCCCCGGCCGCCTGGCCCGCCCTGACGGCCGGCGGCCTCCCCACGGTCCGCGACGCGGGCTTCACGGAGATCGCCCCGGGCTCCTGCACGGTGGTGGCGGACCACCCGGCCCTGCGCTGACACGTAGGTGACCGGGTGTCAGTGCGCGGTGAGCGCCGCCAGGGCGCTCGCCTGGGTGCGCCAGTCCGCCGGGTTGGGGGTGGTGCCCGCCCAGCGTTGGCCGAGGCGGTTGAGGGGGTCGCGGTCGGTGGTCCAGACGGAGTCGGCCTGGCGGGCGAGGTAGGCGCGGTAGGCCGTGGAGCCGGTGGCCTCGGCGAGGTCGGCGAAATGGCGTATGAAGATGCCCTTGAACTGCTTCTGGTTGTCGTCGCAGGTGGCGGCGCCGACGTCGCAGGACTCGGTGAGGATGCCGTCGCGGGTCAGCCGGGGTGAGGTCATCGCCGCGTCCGCCAGCCGCCGAGCGGTGTCGAGGTAGCGGGTCTCGCCGGTGGAGCGCCACAGCTGGGTGAAGCCGCCGATGGCCAGACCCTGGTTGTAACTCCACACCGTCTGGCCGTTGTTGGCGCAGTCGCGGGTCAGGCCGTCGTTGACCAGGCCCGAGGAATCGATCAGGCCGCTGTCCAGGTACCAGTTCGCCGCCGTGGTGGCCCGCTCGCCCCACACCGTGTCACCGGCGAGGCGCTGGTGCAGCGCGGTGGTCAGCCACAGGTACAGGCCGCTGGTGACGGCGTTCTTGTAGGTGTGCTCCCGGTCCCACCACATGCCGCCGCCGCAGGTGGACGGGTCCCAGTGCCGGTGCAGGTAGTCCGCGATGGTGACCGCCTCGTCCAGGTAGCGCCGTTCGCGCGTCCGGTCGTAGGCGGTCACCCAGGCGATGCCCCACCAGCCCGCGTCGTCGACGGCGCGGCTGATGAAGTGGCCTTCGACCGGGTCCGAGCTGCGGACGCCCGCGGGGAAGACGCCCTTGTTCCGCTCGAAGGTGCGGGAGACGGCCCAGTCGTAGTCGTGCCGTCCGGTCTTCCGGGCGAAGTCCATCACCGTGGTGATCGCGACCGCCGAGTTCCACCAACTGCTGCGCCACCAGCCCTCGTCGGTCCGGTACGACGCCATCAGCGTGTCGGCCGCCGCACGCGCCCGCGTCGGCACCGGCCGGGCCCACGCCGTGCAGCTGCCCTCCTGGTGGGCGGCCTCCCGGCCGCACGCGCGGACCGCGCCGCCGAAGAGGAGACCGCGCGGGTCCCGGGTGGCGAACATGTCCGTCCGGGTGCCGCGCGCACCGGACGGGACGGCCGTACGGCCCAGGGAGGAGCCCTCGGGCCAGGTCGCTCCGCCGTCCCAGGAACGGTCGAGCCAGATCTCGTCGCCCGCGCCGCCGTTCTCGATGACCCCCCAGGCCATACCGTTCGCGTGGTCCATGTGGAGGCTGATGGTGCGCCCGAACAGGGTCGTCGCCGGTACCGGGCGGTCGTCGCCGGCCGCGCCGGCCGGGTCGGCGCCGTCGCACGAGGAGCCGTCGCAGACCTTCGGGTACACCCAGTCGGTGCAGGCGACCCCGGCCGCGTCGCCGCAGGCGCGGATCCAGCCGCGCCGGTGCCCGGCCGGGTCGGTGATGTTGTACATCAGCGTCCGCGTGCCGGTCCAGGTGCCGGGGACGGACGCCTTGCCCAGCAGGGGTTCCCAGGTGGCGCCGCGGTCCCAGGAGCGGTCCAGCCAGACGGCGTCACCGGTGACAGCGTTGTCGATGCTCGCCCAGGCCATGCTGTCCGGATCGGACACGTGCAGCCGCAGGGTCCGTCCGTTGATGGTCCGGGCCGGTACGGGGAAGGTGTCCCGCGCGGCCCTGGACGGGTCGAGGGTGTCGCAGGCCAGCGCGCACACCGGCGTCGCCGCCCGTGCGGGGGCGGGCAGGGCGACCAGCCCGGCCAGGGCGAGGCCGAGGGCCACGAGTGCGCCGAGGAAGCGGTGAGTGCGGTCGGACATCGTCTCGTCCTTTCCGTCGGTCAGGGCGCGGCGTTGAACAGGTCGACGGCGCTGTGCTGACGCGCCGCGTCCACCCTGTCGAGCGGCCCGTACCAGCGCAGCCCGTACTGGTCGAGGGCGTTGCGGTCGCTCGCGTGGGCGCGGCCGGCCTGGCGTCGGAGGTAGGGGGTGTACGGGTGGTCGGCGAGGACGGTGTTCAGCTCCCCGAGCCCGCGCACGTGCGCCCCCTTGAACGACGGCCCGTCCGCACCGCAGTCGCCGCTCTCGCAGGGGTCGCGCAGGATGCCGTCCGCCGTGTTGAGCGCGGACGAGGTGGTGGCGGCGTCGGCGATCCGGCGCGCGCCGGTGAGCAGGGCGCCGTCGCCGGTCGCCCGGTACAGCTCGGTGAGGGCGCCGAGGAGCACGCCCTGGTTGTACGACCACACCGTGTCGCCGTTGTTGCGGCAGGTGCCCAGGTCGATGCCGTCGTTGACCAGGTTCGAGCCGTTCACCATGCCCGTGCCCCGGAACCACGACCAGCCGGCCCGCGCCCGGTCGAGGTAGGTCCGGTCCCCGGGGATCCGGTTGTGCAGCGCGGCGTTGAGCTCGATGTAGAGGGAGTTCGCGATGGCGTTCTTGTACGTCCGCGCGGTGCTCCACCACACCCCGCCGCCGCAGGTGGAGTCCCAGTACGCGGCCATGTGGTCGGCGTCCGCGCGGGCGGTGGCGAGGTAGCGGCTGTCGCCGGTCAGGTCGTAGGCGGCCACCCAGGCCAGGCCCCACCAGCCGGTGTCGTCGATGTACTCGTTGCGGAACTGCCCGTCGCGCGCGTTCACGTTGAGGTCGTAGGTGCGGGCGACGGCGTACCGGTAACTGCCCATGCCCGACACGCGGATGTTGTCGATGACGGAGGTGAGGGCGTTCGCCGAGTTCCACCAGCCGGTGGTGGCGAACAGGCCCGTGGAGTAGTCGTAGAGCGTCATCAGTCCGGTGGCCGCGGCGGTGCGCCGGTCGCCGGCGTTCCAGGTGGTGCGCGCCCAGGCGGTGCAGGCGATCTCGGGCCGGTCACCGGCCTTGCCGCAGGCCCGCAGCGCGCCGACGCCGTGCGCGCCCCAGTCGTCGACGTTGTACATCAAGGTGCGCCATCCGCGCTGCCCGGACGGTACGGCGGTGGCGCCGAGCCTGCTTCCCGAACTCCAGGTCCGGCCGCCGTCGAAGGAGCGGTCGAGCCAGACCTCGTCGCCGGGGTTCCCGTTGCCGACGGAGGCCCAGCCCATGGCGTCGGCGTCGTCGAAGTGGAGGACGATCGAGCGTCCGTGGACGCCGGCGGTGACGGGTGTGCGGTCGCCCGGGGAGAGGGCGGGGTCGCGGGCGTCGCAGTACTTGTTGCAGACGGCGGCCGCCGGGGCGGGGGCCGCCGTGTCGCCGGCGGACGCGGTGTGCGGTGGCAGGGCGCAGAGGGCGAGGCCCAGGGCGAGCATCGCGGCAGGGTGCCACCGGCGGGATCTTCGTGACGGAGTCATGGGCTGCTCCCTGTGTGGGGGGTGTGAGAGCGCTCTCTGCAACGTAGTACCGGGTCGGTGAAGCGTCAACGAGTCGCGCGTGCACGGGAGTTGCCCCAGGGTGCGGCGGGGGTCACCGATGCCCGTACGACGGCGCGGCACCCTTGATGCGGAGGCTGCGGCGAGCGCGCCCGCGTCGGCACGGACCGATCGCGGCGAAGCCCCAGTGGCCGAGCGGACCCTTGCCGGAGCGCGGCAGTCCTTCGGCGGGCCGCGGCACGGGGGCGGCGACGGCCTGCCTCCCGACGACCCCGGAGGCGACCACCGGTGCGGGCACCGCCCGCTCCCCTTGTCCCCTGCCACCCCCGTTGAACGCGTCCTTCCCGAACGCCGGTTCACCGCACCTCGGCACATGCCGGGTCACCCGGCGGTTCGGCCGGGGGACGGAGTCGGACAGACGGGCGGGGTGTTGGCGGCGTCGACGGTACGGAGCAAGGAATTTCCCGTGAAATCAAGTAGGTTGCCCCTACTTCACCCGAGGCCCGTAAGGGAGCGACCGGAATGAGCCCGCTGAGGAAGACCTTCCGCGCCCTCGACATCGGCGACGGCGGCGACGGCCGCTGGGCCGGTCACGTACAGGCCATGTGGCCGCGCGCGGAGGAGTGGGTGACCGAGGAGGGCCGGACCGCGGAGGGCGCGGAACGTGCCCGGAAGCTGTTCGAGACGCACCTGCCGGAGCTGGTCCCGGTCCTGGAGCGGCTCGCCCGTCGACTCGACCGGCCGGGCGGGGAGACCTTCCTCACCCTCGCCGCCCTGCGGCCGTTCTTCTCCGGCTGCACCCAGATCGGCGCGGGCGGCACCCTGCTGCGCAACTACGACTTCGCCCCCGACGAGTGCGAAGGCACCATCGTCTTCTCGCACTTCCTCCGCCCGGTCATCGGCATGCAGGACGCCGCCTGGGGCCTGCTGGACGGCATGAACGACGCCGGGCTCGCGGTCTCGCTCACCTTCGGCGGCCGGTTCGTCCACGGCCCCGGCTTCTCCGTCCTCATCGTGCTGCGCTACCTGCTGGAGACGTGCGACACCGTCGACGAGGCGGTCGGCAAGCTGCGGTCCCTCCCGATCGCCGTCCCGCAGAACGTCACCCTCGTCGACTCCGAGAAGTCGGTGACGGTGTTCGTGGGACCGGACATCCCGCTGACCGAGGCACCCGACGCCTGCGCCGCCAACCACCAGCACCTGCCGGTGCCGGACGGCCAGGAGCGGTTCTCCCGGACCCAGGAGCGGCTGAACACCGTCCGGGCGAGGGGAACGGACGTGGCGGCGATGCTGGAGCCGCCGCTGTACCAGTACGCGTACGACGAGGGCCTGGGAACGCTCTACACCGCCCACTACCGGCCCGCCGAGGGCCGCGTGACCTACCACTGGCCGAGCGAGACCTGGGAACAGTCCTTCGACGACTTCGCCCCCGGCTCCCGCACCATCCCGCTCGGCCGGACCGACTGAGCACCGGACCTCGCCCGTACGCCCCACATGTACCCGGCCGGACCAAGTGCCCCACGGACCACGGTGTCGGCCCATACAGGTACGACGTTCTGCCCCCGTTCCGTCCCACCACCCCGCAGCCGGGCTGCTGCATCACGTCGATCCACGGATCGGGCTTCGGGAGGACGATTTCCGTACGCTCGCCGGCTTCGCCCGGCCGGCGCGCCCCCAACCTCAAATGTTCCTCTGAAGGTGGGCCGGGCGCGGTTCGGGGATGTGCCGGAGGGCCATATCCCTCTCACCTACGGGGGGCCGGACACGCCGGTGGAGGAGGGACGGGGACGATGGTGCGACTGGGGACGGGGATCGGGTGGCGGCCGGAGATCGCGGAGGCCGTCGAGCGCATGCCGGGGATCGACTGGGTCGAGGTCGTGGCCGAGAACGTGTGTCCCGGGCATCTGCCCGAGTCGCTGACGCGGCTGCGGGAGCGCGGGGTGACCGTCGTGCCGCACGGGGTCTCGCTGGGTCTCGGCGGGGCCGAACGGCCCGACCAGGGGCGGCTCGCCGCCCTCGCCGAGCGGGCCGGGGCGCTCGGGTCGCCGCTCGTCACCGAGCACATCGCGTTCGTCCGGGCGGGCGGGCCCCTGACCGCCTCCGGTCCGCTCGAGGCCGGGCACCTGCTGCCCGTGCCGCGCACCCGTGACGCCCTCGACGTGCTGTGCGAGAACGTCCGTATCGCGCAGGACGCGCTGCCCGTGCCGCTCGCCGTGGAGAACATCGCCGCGCTGTTCTCCTGGCCCGGCGAGGAGATGACCGAGGGACAGTTCCTGTACGAGCTGGCCGACCGGACCGGCGTACGGCTCCTCATCGACGTCGCCAATCTGCACACCAACCACGTCAACCGGGGCGAGGACCCGGCCGAGGCGCTCGCCGAACTGCCCCTGGAGGCCATCGCGTACGTCCATGTCGCGGGCGGGTTCGAGCGGGACGGCGTGTGGCACGACAGCCACGCCCACCCCGTGCCGCGGCCCGTGCTGGACGTGCTCACCGATCTCGCCTCCCGGGTCGCCCCGCCCGGTGTGCTGCTGGAGCGGGACGAGAACTTCCCGGAAGCGGAGGAGATGGAGCGGGAGTTGGATGCGATCCGGCGGGCGGTCGAGGAGGGGGCGGGACGCCGGAAGGCGGGCGCGGCACCCGTCGTGGGCGGCCGTCCCGGTTCCGGGCGGGGTGCCTCCGGGGCCGCGCGGGAGCGGCTCGCGCTCGCGCAGACCGCGGTGCTGTCCGCGCTGGTCGCCGGGACGCCCGTACCGGAGGGGTTCGACCGGGTGCGGATGGGCGTGCAGGCGCGGGCGCTCGCCGCCAAGCGGGCCGATGTCGTCGCCAAGGTCGCGCCCGAGCTTCCGGTGATCCTCGGGAAGGGATACCGGCCCGCGTTCCTCGCGTACGCGCAGACGCGGCCGATGACCGGCGGCTACCGGCGGGACGCGCTGGACTTCGCCGAGCACGTGCTGGCCGGGCGGCCGGAGAACACGGCCGTGCGGCGCGAGTTGCGGGAGTGGTGGCTGGAGCGCTCCGGGTCGAGGCCGCGTTCGCGCAGGCCGGCGGTGCGGCTGGCGCGGGCCACCCGACGGGCGCTGCTGCGGCGCTGACCGCCGGCGCCCGGCAATCCGAGCGGAACATCACATACCGGCAACACCGCGTCCCGGATCGTGAACAAGGCATGGTGTTGTCGCGACCGCGCGCTTACAAACAACTCATGTTCTGGGTCCCTCTTCTGCTCCTGGCCTGGGCCGTCGCCGGTGTGACGTGCCTGCGGCTGTGCCTGGCCGCCGTGCGCGGCGCCGCCGTGGCCGACTCCGACGCGGGGGCGGGACGCGATCTGACGTTGTACGAGGCCGCGTTCCTGTCCGGTGGCCCCGGACGGGTCGCCGACGTCACGCTCGTCGCGATGGCCCGTCAGCGGCGGCTGCTGCTCGCGCACACCGGCTGGGCGACGGTGGTCGATCCGCGCGGGCGGGACGAGATGGAACGGTCGGTGATAGGGGCGATAGGACCCCAGGGGCAGTCGCCGATCGCGCCGGTGCGGGCCGCCGCGGCGACCGCGGACGCCGTGCGCGGGATCGCCGAACGGCTGGTCGGCGCAGGGCTGGCGGTGCCCGACGCTGCCGGGACGACCGTCGCGGACGCGGTACGGCAGGTGCGGCTCGCCGTGCCCGTCGTGGCGGGACTGGGGGCGGCCGCCCTGCTCATGCCCGTCCCGTCGGACATGCCGCGCCATCTGGTCGCGCTGTGGTTCGCGCTGCCGCTGGTCTTCACGCTGGGCTGTCTGGCCGTCGCGCGGTTCGAGGTCCACCCGTACTCGCCCTGGGCCTCCCCGGCCGGTCAGCGACTGCTGGGCGCGCTGCCCCGCGGCGCCGGCGACGACCGCGCGTATCTCACCTCCGTCGCGGTGCACGGCATCCGCGCGGTGGGCGAGCCGGAACTGCGCGCGGCCTTCGCGCACCGGGGGCCGTATCCAGGGCATTGACGCCGACACCCCGGCGGGCGGTGCTTGCCTCACGCCAACTCCAGGCGAAACATCCCTTTTGTCGTTGTCGTGCCTCGAAGGGATCGTTCGTCGATGAGAACCGCCGTCGCCGTCCATGTGGCCGCCGGGTCCTTGCTGCTCACCACCCTGGCCGCCGCCCCGGCCGGCGCGGAACCCCTCAGCGCCGAGTCGCGCGGCACCGCGACGGCCGCCGCGCGGGCCGCGGCCGAGGGCATCGACTTCGGCCCGTGCCCCGCCGGGCAGGAGCTCCCCGGCACCGTCCGGTGCGGCACGGTCCGCGTCCCGCTCGACTACGCCCGCCCCGACGGGAAGCAGATCGAACTCACCGTCAGCCGCGCCCGGGCCACCGGGAAGGACCCCGGCAACAGCAAGCGGAAGGTGCGCCGGCAGGGCTCCCTGGTCCACAACCCGGGCGGGCCGGGCGCCACCGGCATGTACTTCCCGATGATGGGCGCGCTGCCCGAGTGGAAGCGCCTCGCGGCGGCGTACGACCTCGTCGGCTACGCCCCGCGCGGGGTGGGCCGTTCGGCCCCGCTGTCCTGCACGGACCCGGGGACGTTCTTCGAGGGCCCCTCGAAGGCGCCCGTCCACCCCACGGCGGCGTACAAGCGCAAGCGCGTCGCGCGGGCCAAGGCGTACGCGCGGGGGTGCGCCGAGCGGAACGGCGACTCCCTGCGGTACTACAACTCGCTCAACAACGCCCGTGACCTGGACGTCCTGCGCGCCGCGCTCGGCGAGAACCGGCTGACGTTCCTGGGATCGTCGTACGGCACGTACCTCGGGGCGCTGTACGCCACCCTGTTCCCCTCGCACGTACGGCGGATGGTGTTCGACTCGGCGGTGAACCCGGACCCGGAGCGGATCTGGTACCGCAACAACCTCGACCAGTCGGCGGCGTTCGAGGACCGCTGGGCGGACTTCAAGGCCTGGGCCGCCCGGCACGACGCCGTGTACGGGCTGGGGGACACGGCGCGCGAGGTGCAGGACGGTTACGACAGGGCCCGCGCGCGGCTGGCGGAGGAGCCGGCGGGCGGGAAGGTCGGGCCCGGGCAGTTGCAGGCGGCGTTCCTGCAGGCCGGCTACTACGACGACCACTGGCCGCACCGCGCGCACGCGCTGTCGGCGTACCTGAGGGGCGATCCGGCGCCGCTGGTGGAGCAGGCCCAGGAGTATCCGGAGGCGGCGGCGGAGGCGGAGAACGCGCGGGCGGTGTACCTCGCCGTGGAGTGCAACGACGCGCCCTGGCCCACGGACTGGGCGGTGTGGGACCGGGACAACACCCGGCTCGCCCGCCGGGCGCCCTTCGAGACCTGGGGCAATGTGTGGACCAACCTGCCGTGCGCCTACTGGCGGGCGCCCCGGCAGCGGCCGCTGGACGTGCGCGCGGGCAGCGGTGCGCTGCCGCCGACGCTGGTGCTGGCGGCGGAGCGGGACGCGGCCACCCCGTACGACGGGGCCCTGGAACTGCACCGGCGGCTGGCGGGGTCGGCGCTGGTGACCGAGCGGGACGCCGGCAGCCACGGCCTCGCGGGCGGGGCCAACGCCTGCGTGCACGGCCACCTGGAGGCGTATCTGCTGGACGGCCGGGTCCCGGGGCGGCGCGCCTCCTGCGCACCGCACCCCGAACCCGGGCCGGCGCCGGCGCCGGTGAGCGAGCGGGCCGGGAAGGACCGGCCCGCCGTCTGATCAGGCCAGGCCCGCGACCAGTTCCGCGACGTCCTTGCGGCGGCCCGTGAAGAACGGGACCTCCTCGCGGACGTGCCTGCGGGCCTCCGAGCCGCGCAGGTGGCGCATGAGGTCGACGATGCGGTGCAGTTCGTCGGCCTCGAAGGCGAGGATCCACTCGTAGTCGCCGAGGGAGAACGAGGCGACCGTGTTGGCGCGCACGTCGGGGTAGCCGCGGGCCATCTTGCCGTGGTCGGCGAGCATGCGGCGGCGGTCCTCGTCGTCCAGCAGGTACCAGTCGTAGGAGCGCACGAAGGGGTAGACGCTCACGTAGTCGCGGGGCGTCTCGTCGGCGAGGAACGCCGGGATGTGCGACCGGTTGAACTCGGCGGGGCGGTGCAGCGCCATGTTCGACCAGACCGGCTCCAGCGCGCGGCCCAGCTTCGTGCGGCGGAAGAGGTTGTACGCCTCCTGGAGCTGGTCGGCGGTCTCGGCGTGCCACCAGATCATGAGGTCGGCGTCCGCGCGCAGGCCCGACACGTCGTAGGTGCCGCGGACCGTGACGTCCTTGGCGGCGAGCTGGTCGAACAGTTCCTGGACCTCGTCGGCGTACCCGGCGCGGTCCTCCGGCAGGACGTCCTTCAGCTTGAAGACGGACCAGAGGGTGTAGCGGATGACCTCGTTGAGGTCCTTGGCCAGCTTGCCCTTGTTCGGGATCCGGTCGGGGGCGGGGATGGTGGCGTCGTCACTCATGTCCCTCATTCTCCCGCTCCGCCGTGGAGGCTCTGCACCGGGTGGGCGGTGAGTTCCTGCACAGCGTGCAGGTCACCGTGGATCTGGTCGGCGGCGGCGTACGCGCTCGCGATGCACGCGGGGACGCCGACGCCGTCGTAGGCCGCGCCGCACACGGCGAGCCCGGCGAGGCCGGCGAGGTGTTCGCGGACGCGGGCCACGCGCGCGTGGTGGCCGACGGGGTACTGGGGCAGGCCGTCCTGCCAGCGGGTGACGCGGGTGGCGACCGGGGCGGCGTCCAGGCCGACGGCGGCCTTCAGGTCGTGCCGGGAGACCTCCACGAGGCCGGCGTCGTCGCGGTCGAGGATCTCCGTCTCGCCGTGGCGGCCCACGGAGGCGCGCAGGACGACCAGGTCCGGGTTCTCCTCGGCGATCCAGCCCCATTTGGCGGAGGCGAAGGTGGACGCCTTGACGGTGCGGCCGTCGACGGGCGGGACCAGGAATCCGCTGCCCTCGGGCAGGGCGGTCTCCGCGCGGCGGTAGGCGAGGGTGATCAGCGCCATGGAGGCGTACTCGACGCCGGCGAGCTCGGCGGCGGCGCCGGGCGCCTCGGCGCGCAGCAGGGCGGCGGCGGCCGGGGCGGGGACGGCGACGACGACCCCGTCGGCGCGCAGGGTCCGGTCGCCGGCGACGACCCGCCAGCCGTCCTCCGGTTCGCGGCGCAGCTCGGTGACCGGTGTGCCGGTGAGGATCTCGACGCCGTCCGCCCGCAGTGCGCCGGCGACCGCGAGCGGGAGGGTGCCCACGCCGCCCGCGATGCCCATGAAGACGGGGCCGGCCGGCGCCGAGGCGGCGGACTTCGCCTGGATCCCGCGGACCGCTTCGGTGAGGGAGGTGTGGGTGCGGGCGGCCTCGAAGAGCTGCGGGACCGCCGAGCGCATCGAGATGCGGTACGCGTCGCCCGCGTACACCCCGCCGAGCAGGGGCTCCACCAGGCGGTCGACGACCTCGCGGCCGACGCGCGCCGCCACGTATTCGCCGACGGCCACGTCGTCGCCGACCTCGGTGCGGGGCAGGTCGGCGTCGCGCCCGATCCGGGCCAGCCCCTCGTCGGAGAGGACGCCGGCGAGGGCCTCGGCGGTGCCGGGCACGCCCATGACGTGGCCCTTGGGCATGGGGCGCAGGGCGCCCCGGGTCCACAGCGAGGCGGTGGCGGTGGCCGGCGGCTGGAGCCGGCCGGCGAGGCCCACCGCGCGGGCGAGACCCACCGCCTCGGGGCGGCGGGCCAGCAGCGACTCGGCGCCGAGGTCGACGCGCACGCCCGCGATCTCTCCCGGCAGCAGTTTGCCGCCGACCCGGTCCGAGGCCTCCAGCACGGTGACCCGCGCCCCGTGCTCCCGCAGCCGGTGGGCGGCGGCCAGCCCGGCGATTCCGGCTCCGACGACGACGATGTGCCGCCCGGAGCCCGTATGTGATCCGCTCATGGCTCCACCCTCTCAGACACCGCCGGCGCCCCCGCCAGGGCCATGTGGCCCTGCCGAGTCCCTACCGTGACCGCATCGGGACCGTCCGGCGCCAACGTTCCGCACCCCTGCCGCGTCGCAGGAGCGTCAGTCCTCACGACACCCGGGGGAGCCCCACATGCGTATACGACGATCCGTACGTCCCGCCCACGCCCTGGCCGGGATCCTGCTGGCGGCGGCCCTCGCCGTCAGCGGGTGCAGCGGCGGCGCGGACGACTCCGGCGGGTCCGGGGCCGCCGACAAGGCCGCCGCCGCGCCGGCGGAGGGGCAGGCCGCACAGGAGGACGCGAAGCAGGGGGCCGGCGGCGGCACGGCGAGCGGCACGAAGGCGACCGCGGCGCCGAAGGTCACCGCGGACCACATCATCCGCACCGCCTCCCTGACCGTACGGGTCGAGGACGTACCGAAGGCGCTGGACGAGGCCCGCACGACGACCGAGACCGCCGGCGGCTACATCGGCGACGAGACCACCGACAGGGACGCGGCGGGCCACGAGCACACGCGCGTGGTGCTGCGCGTGCCCGTCGGGAAGTACGACGAGGTCCTCGCCGGCCTGGAGGGCACGGGCAAGCTCCTCGAACGCAACGCCAAGGCGCAGGACGTCACCGACCAGGTCGTCGACGTGGAGAGCCGCATCACCTCCCAGCGCGCCAGCGTGGCCCGCATCCGCGAGCTGATGGACCGGGCCACCAGGCTCAGTGACGTGGTCACCCTGGAGGGCGAGCTCAGCAGCCGCCAGGCCGATCTGGAGTCCCTGCTCGCCCAGCAGGCGTCCCTGAAGGACCGCACGAGCCTGGCCACCATCACCCTCACCCTGTCGGAGACACCGGTGAAGGAGGCCGCCGAGGACGAGGAGGACCCCGGTTTCCTGGACGCCCTCGCGGGCGGCTGGGGCGCGTTCGTGACGATGCTGCGCTGGCTGGCGGTGGCGGTCGGCGCGGTGCTGCCGTTCGCGGCGGTGGCGGCGCTGCTGGTCCTGCTGTGGCGGAAGGCCGTACGCCCCCGGCTGCCGCGGCGGCCGGAGCCGGCGCCCGTGCCGAGCGCCCCGGGCCCGCTGCCGGCGCACCGGCCGACGGCTCAGGGAACGGACGGGAACGGGCAGGGCTGAGAAACCCCCGGCGGTCCTGAAATCCCCTGCCCCCGTAGCGTGTTCCCATGACCATGAGCGATGCGCGCGGTACGAGGGAACGCCTGGTGGTGATCGGCGGTGACGCCGCGGGGATGTCCGCGGCGTCACAGGCCCGCCGGCTGAGGGGTCCGGACGAGCTGGAGATCGTGGCGTTCGAACGCGGCCACTTCACCTCCTTCTCGGCGTGCGGCATCCCCTACTGGGTGAGCGGTGACGTCCCCGACCGGGACCGGCTGATCGCGCGCACCGCCGAGGAGCACCGCGCGCGGGACATCGATCTGCGGCTGCGCACCGAGGTCACGGAGATCGACCTCGACCGGGGGCGGGTCCGCGCGCGGGACCTCGATTCCGGCGCCGAGTCCTGGACGTCGTACGACAAACTGGTGATCGCGACCGGTGCGCGGCCGGTCCGCCCGGAGCTGCCCGGCATGGACGCCCCCGGGGTGCACGGCGTGCAGACCCTGGACGACGGACAGGCCCTCCTGGACACCCTGTCCCGCACACACGGGCGCCGCGCGGTGGTCGTCGGGGCGGGGTACATCGGCGTGGAGATGGCCGAGGCGATGATCAGACGCGGCTACGAGGTGACGGTCGTCAACCGCGGCGAGGAGCCCATGGCGACCCTCGACCCCGACATGGGGCGCCTGGTGCGCGAGGCCATGGAGGGCATGGGCATCACCATGGTGAACGACGTCGAGGTCACCAAGCTGCTCACCGGGGACGACGGCCGGGTGCGCGCGGTCGCCACCGAGGACGCCGAGTACCCGGCGGACGTCGTCGTGCTCGGCATCGGGGTACGCCCCGAGACGGCCCTCGCGCGGGCGGCCGGACTCCCCCTGGGGGAACACGGCGGGCTGCTCACCGACCGGTCGATGCGGGTGCGCGGACACGAGAACGTCTGGGCCGGCGGTGACTGCGTGGAGGTCCTCGACCTGGTCTCCGGACAGCAGCGGTACATCCCGCTGGGCACGCACGCCAACAAGCACGGCCAGGTCATCGGCGCGAACGTGGGTGGCGGCTACGCCACCTTCCCCGGCGTGGTCGGCACGGCGGTCAGCAAGGTGTGCGACCTGGAGATCGCGCGCACCGGGCTGCGGGAGAAGGACGCCCACCGCGTGGGCCTGCGCTTCGAGGCGGTCACCATCGAGTCGACCAGCCGCGCGGGCTACTACCCGAACGCCTCCCCCATGACGGTGAAGATGCTCGCCGAACTCCGCACGGGCCGGCTCCTCGGTGTCCAGATCGTCGGCCGCGAGGGCGCGGGCAAACGCGTCGACATCGCGGCGGTGGCCCTGACCGCCGGCATGACGGTCGACCGGATGACGGCCCTGGACCTGGGCTACGCGCCCCCGTTCTCCCCGGTCTGGGACCCGGTCCTGGTGGCGGCCCGCAAGGCGGCGACGAAAATTAGCTCCGCCTTGTGAGGAGGGCCGGCCCCGCGCCCCTGAGAGGGGCGCGGGGCCGAGTCCGTGTGCGGCTCCGCCGCGCGGGCGCGATCAGCCGCGGCGGACCGGCACTCCGCACCCGGCCCCGCCCCCGCGGCGCACACCGAGCATCCCTCAGGCCGTCCCGTTGATCCTCTCGATCGCCTGCCGCGCCTGCTCCGCCGGCGGCCGCGACGGCAGCGAGGCCACTGACGCGCCCGCGGCGCCGGCGGTCGGCGCGGCCGTCGTCTCCCCCGCCGGCCTCGCGTGCGCGGCGGCCTTCGAGGAACGCAACCGGTGGCTCACCGCCTCGTCCAGCGTGACCGGCCGCCGCATCTGGGACGCGAGCCGCCCCGCCTCCTGGCCGAGCCGCGCGACGTCCTCCCACGGGAGGCGCACCACGAGCGTGAGCTCGGCCTCGCCATCGGGCAGCGCGTGCATCACGGTGGGCACTCGGTCGTTCATGGCCTGTTCCTCCACGTCGGCCCCGCGGCACCTTCCCCGCGCCGCGGGCGGTTGACGAGTCATACGCACGGCCGGACGGCGGTGTTCAGCGGCACTGCGGACGGTCAGAGCGCCGCGAGCATCGTGAGCATGGCCACCGCCATCGCGACACGGCAGGCACGGCCCAGGAGCAGGGCGAGGTGCGGGGGCCGCCCGGAGGCGTCCGCGGGGCCCGCGGGCACGAGGGCGGCTCCGGTGCGCAGGACGTAGACCGTGAAGTAGGCGAGCAGGGCTCCCGTGAGCACGGGCACTCCGGCACCGGCCGTGTGGTGTCCGCCCGTGGACATGGCGAGTGACATGTGGACCATCGCGAGCGCCCCGACGACGTGGTGCAGACGCCGGCGCAACGGACCCGGGAACGCCAGCGCGGCCAGGCCGACGGCGGCGAAGTGCGCTCCGAACACGGTACCGCTCCAGCCGGGCAGGGCGGTCATCAGGGACGGCGGCGCCATCGCGGCCATGCCGAAACCCATCAGGGCGTCACCCGTCATCTCGGCCCGCTCGGCGCGGGGCCCGGTGCGGGCGCGGAGCAGGCAGTAGGCGCCGACGGCCGCGCACAGGGCCCCGAGCAGCCAGCCGGGGACACCGGACAGTGCCGCATGGTGCATGCGGTCAGCCCCCCAGGTTCTCGATGAGGGCTGCCCGGGCCCGCGCCACCCGGGACCGCACGGTTCCCACCGGGCATCCGCTGACCTGTGCGGCCTCCGCGTAGCGCAGGCCCAGCAACTGGGTGAGGACGAAGGCCTCGCGGCGTTCCTCGGGCAGGGTGTCGAGCAGCTGGCCCAAGGCGACGCCGTCGTCGAAGCCGGGCAGGCCGCGCGGCTGGGAGCGCTCGGCCATCGATATCCAGTCGGGAACGGCGTACAGACGCGGCCGGGCCGCCGCGTACCTGCTGCTGTCGACGACGGCGCGCCGCGCGATGGTCAGCAGCCAGGTCCGCGCGGACGAGCGGCCCTGGAAGCGGCGGAGGGCTCCGAGGGCGCGCAGGAACGTCTCCTGGGTCAGGTCGTCGGCGGCCTGCGGGTCACGGCTGAGGTGGGCCACAAAGCGCCAGACGTCGCGGTGGAGTGAACGGACGAAGCGCTCCGCCGCGTCCACGTCGCCGTCGCGGGCCGCGAGTGCCAGCCGGGTCGCGTGTGTGTCGCGGGTCAGCCGGTCTGTGGTGGTCACGGAGTTCCTCTCGGTCGGTACTCATCGCCGGGCGGGAGCCGTCTCCGTTTGCCGCCGGTGCCCTCACGTGCCGGGCCGGGGCCGGCCCGGCGGCCCCCGGCGGCGTACACGCGGCGTTCGAGCGCGCGCTCCTCAGCGGTCAGCGGGATCCCCGCGCCCCGGCGCTCCGGGTGGCCCGGCGGCGGATCGCCGGACCGCAGGACGAGCGTGGCGTACTCGGGATGGCCCGGGGCGACCCAGAAGCCGCCGTATGCGATCAGCGCCCGCCGGAGAGCGTCGAACAGGACAAGCGCCCGATGGCGCCACCGCAGCACACCCCTCATCCGCACGGGGCGCGCCCCGGCCCCGGGTGGCCGCTCACCTCCGCTCCCCCAGGAGGCCCCCCGTGACGCGTGCGGCGATGCCGGACCGGTCGAGGTACGGGGTGACGCCCCCCAGGTGAAAGGGCCACTCGCCGCTCGCCAGGAGCATCAGGTCGGCGTCGGCGGGGCCGGCCAGCGTGCCGTCGGCGACGAGTGCGCCGATGTCGCGGGCGAGGGCCGCCAGCGCGTGGTCGAGCGCGTCGTGGGCGGTGTCCGCGGGCGGCTGCGCCGGGCCTGCCAGGACGTCGGCCCGGCGCAGCCGCCGGCACAGCACGCTGGGCGGTGTCGGCAGGGCGAGCGGCGCGCAGACCGCGTCGAGGTCCTCCTCCCGGGCGCGCTCGAGCAGCGCGTCGGCGAAGGCGGTCCGGAGCCGGTCCGCCACGGACCCCGGGTGGTCGCCGACGGGCAGGCAGGGCAGGCCCAGCCGGGCGGCGAGTGTGCCCGCCGTGGCGTACGCGGTGTCGGTGGCCCCCGCGCGGGTCAGTTCCACGGCGCCGGAGCCGGCGGTGGGCAGGGCGAGACCCACCACCCGGCCGGGGTTCTTGAGCCCGGCCGCCACGTCGGCGACCGTGCGGCCTCCGGTGACGAGGAGGACGCAGTCCTCGGACACGATGCCCTCGGCCTGCCGCAGCACGGCGTCGTCCTCATCGGGCCGTCCCCCGGGCAGGGCCGCGACGACGGCGTCGGCGTCCGCGACGACGTCCACCGCGGTGCCGCCGCCGATGAGCCCGGCGCACCGTTCGGCGTCCGCCGCCGGGATGCGGCCGGAGGCCGCGGCTTCGTCGAGGAGGCGGCGCAGTTCGCCGGTCGCGGCATCGCGGGCGGCCGGGTCGGGGACGCACACGGCGACCGGTACGCGCAGCTTCTCCAGTAGCAGGGCCGCGAGCCGCAGGCCGTGCTCGCCGTCACCGACCACTCCCACGCTCCGCACCGGCCGGGCCCGGCGGGGGTCGGGGCGCCCGGGGTGCGTCTCGGCGTGTTTCTGGGTGAGCTGGAAGGCGTAGAGGCTGGAGCGGAACTCGGTGGTGCCGAACAGGTCGGCGGCGGTCTGTTCGGCGGCGGTGAGCACCTCGTCGCGGGTGGCCGTCCTGCTGAGTTCCAGCAGTTCCAGGGTGCGGCGAGGGGCGGGGACGACGCCGTGCGTGCGGGTCTCGACCAGGTCGGCGGCGCGGGTCAGCGCGTCGTCCCACTGGTCGGCGAAGCCTTCGGGCGCGGGCCGGGTCACCGTGTGCCGCCCGCGCAGGACGTCGGCGGCCCAGGCGAGCGAGCGGTCGAGGAACCTGGAGGGCTCCAGCAGGACGTCGGCCAGGCCGAGGGCGTGGGCCTCGGTGGCGGAGAGCATGCGGCGGGCGGAGAGCGGGTGTTCGAGCATCAGGGTGACGGCCCTGTCGGGACCGAGCAGCCGCGGGGCCAGCCAGACACCGCCCCACGCCGGGACGAGGCCGAGCGAGCACTCGGGCAGGGCGACGGCGGGGGCCCCGCGCGAGAGCGTGCGGTAGCCGCAGTGCAGGGCGAGTTCGAGGCCGCCCCCGATCGTGACGCCGTTGAGGAACGCGAAGCTCGGCACCGGCAGGTCGCCGAGGCGGCGGAAGACCTGGTGGCCGCGGCGCAGAGTACGCACCGCCTCCTCGCGGTCGGTGACGCCGGCCGCGAGGGCGAGGTCCGCGCCGGTGCTGAACATGAACGCGGTGCCGGTGACCGCGACCCCGGCGATCTCCCCCCTCCGGGCCCGGACCGCCGCCTCGTCGAGCACGGCGTCCAGCAGGTCGAGGCCCTCGGGACCGAAGGTGGTGGGCCGCATGGCGGGACCGAGCGGCGGGAGTCCGTTGTCGAGGGTGATCAGGAGGAGGGTGCCCGCGCCGTCCGGCAGCCGGACGTCGCGCGGCCTGGGGGTGGTGACGGTCTCACGGACCTCGGGTCGCTGGGTGGTCACGGGGTCTCCTGGGCGGCCGGGGGACGGGGGGAAACGAGCGGATCTCCGAGGAACTCGCGGATGACGCCGAGAAATTCGGCGGGACGTTCGAGCGGCGGGGTGTGACCGGTGGCGGGCAGCACCACCAGCCTCGCGCCGGGCATGCGCGCGGTGTACTCACGCACGACGGGCAGCCGGATGGGAACATCGTCGGCGCCGTGGACCACGAGCACCGGGACGTTCACCTCGGACAGCCGGCCGGTGATGTCGCCGCGCTGGTAGACGGAGTGGCAGGCGTGCTCGATGCGGTCGCCGGTGAGGGTGGTGAAGTGCTCGGTCCAGAACCGCGCGGTGTCGCTGGTGAGGAAGTCGCGGCGGAAGTTGAGGCGGGCGACCATGGACGCGAGGTCGGGGCTCATGCCGTCCGCCAGCACGGCCTCCACCATCGCCTCGAAGGGACGTCTGGTGTTCTCCGGTTCCTCGTCGGGGCGGGTGTCCACCAGGACGAGGGCGGAAACGAGCGCGGGGTGCCGCAGGGCCATGCGCCAGCACTTCATCCCGCCCATGGAGTGGCCCACCCACACGGCGGGACGCTCCCCCATGGCGCCGCGGTAGGCGTCCGCGAGCCTGTCGACCTCCTCCTCCAGGGTGTACGGAGACGTGCGTGGCGGCGCCAGGCCATGGCCGGGCGCGTCGACGGCGAGGGTCGTCCGGGTGGCGGCCAGCCCCGCCGTGACGGGCTCCCACACCCGGCTGTCGGTGAGCAGCCCGTGCAGCAGGACGACCGGGTCGCCGTCGCCAGTGCCGCGCCGGTGCCAGCCGAAGACCCATCCTCCGGCCTCGGCCGTGGAACCGGCGGTGCGCATACGCGCCGTCGTGTCAGCCGCACCCCCCGCCATGATCGAGGTCACCTCCTCCGCGCGCGCCGGGCGCCGGTTCGGGAAGCGCCTCCCCGGCCGCCGGCGTGCCGTCGTCCGTCCCGTGGCCGCCGAGGGTGCCGAGGAAGGCGTCGAGGCGGTCCAGGCCCCAGTACTTGTCGTGGCCGTTGATGAAGTACGGCACCCCGAACACGCCGTCGTGGACGGCGCGGCGCAGGGCCCCGGCGCCCTCCTCGCGCAGTGCGGGGTCGTCGGCGGCACCCGCGAGTTCGCCGGGGTCGAGGCCCATCTCCTTGCCGACGGCGGCCATGGTGTCGGGGTCGCAGATGTCCCTGCCCTCCAGCCAGCGGGCGCGGTAGACGCGGTCCGCGAACTCGGCGCCGCGACCGTGCGCCCGGGCGGCGAGGTAGGCGAGGTGGGGGACCTCCCACACCGGGTCGCGGTCCACCGGCCAGGTGATCTCCAGCCCGCGGGCGGTGGCGAGCCTGCGCACGTCGGCGAGGATGTAGAAGTGCTTGGGGCGTGACATGGCCGTGTACACGAAGACGTCGCCGGTCTCGGCCAGGAGCCGTTCGCTGCGCGCGTCGGGTTCCCAGTAGGGCACCCACTCCAGAGCGGCCGCGATCTCGGGGTGACGCCGCGTCAGCTCCCGGTGGGCCAGCCAGGAATAGGGGCTGCGCAGGGAAAAGTAGAAGATCTTCCTCGTGGTCATCGCCCTCGCCTTCCGGGGCTGTGCGGGATCGGGGGTCGGGTACCGGGGCCGGGACGCGGCGCCGGGAGGGGCGGCCTGGGCCGCCCGGTTCACAGGGAGATGCCGCCGTCGACGGCGAACACCTGACCGGTGATGTAAGCGGCCCGCTCGGACACCAGGAAGGCCACCAGGTCGGCCACCTCCTCGGGGCCGCCGAAGCGGCCGAGCGCGATGCGTGCGCGCATGCTCTCGGCGGTGCTCTCGGACAGCGCGGCGGTCATGTCGGTGGAGATGAAGCCGGGGGCCACCACGTTGGCGCGGATGCCGTGCCGCCCGAGTTCCTTGGCGAGGGACTTGGTGAAGCCGATGATCCCCGCCTTGGTGGCGGCGTAGTTGGCCTGCCCCACGTTGCCGTGCAGACCGCTGACGGACGACAGGGTGACGATGCTGCCCGCCCGGCGCTTCATCAGCGGGAAGGCGACGGCGCGGCAGACGTTGTAGGTTCCGTTGAGGTTGGTGTCGACGACCTCCCGCCAGTCGTCCTCGCCCATCGTCAGCAGGGGCTTGTCGCGGATGATGCCGGCACAGCCGACGACGGTGGTGATCGGGCCGAGTTCCTTCTCGGTGGCGGCGACGAGGGCACGGACGGCTTCGGGGTCGGTGACGTCCGCCCGGACGGGCAGCACGCGGGCCCCGGTCTTGCCGGCCGCCTCCGCGGTCTCCTCCGCGGCGTCGTTCCGGCCGCGGTAGCAGAACGCCACGTCGTGGCCTGTCTCGGCGAGCCGCTGCACGACGGCGCGGCCTATGCCCCGTGATCCGCCGCTGACCAGGGCGACGAGACGGTCCGGTGCTGACATGGCGGGATCTCCTCGGAAAATCACGGGGTCGACGGGTCTCAGTGGCCGGTGCGGCCGGAGGCGAGCGGTGGTAAGACGGAGGCCAGGGGGCGCAGCGCGACGATGAAGTGGCCGATCTCGGCCACGAGGTCTCCGTCGCACCGGGTCTCACCGGCGAGGATCGTGGTGTCCCCGACCGCCCGGACCACCCGCACCCGGTGCTCCAGCAGGTCGCCGGGGAACACCTGGCGCCGGAAGGCGATCCGGTCGATGGCGCCGGCGAGTTCGACCTTTCCGGTGGTCACGTCGGGGTTGGGGGTGTCCCAGACGGCGAGGAGCACCGCCGCCTGGGCCCAGGACTCCACGAGCAGCGGACGCGGGTAGCGGAAGCGGGCGGGGCCGCCGTGGGCGGGGACCCTGCGGTAGCAGGGTTCGCCCACGGTGACCGCCTTGAGCGCGGTCAGGGTGCGCCCCGGGTCGATCTCCGTGACGCGGTCGACCAGCAGGACGGGATGGCGGTGCGGGATGATCCGGGTGACGGCGTCGGCGTCGGCGGCCCAGTCGCTCATCCGGCCGCTCCGGTTCCCGCCGCACGGTGCACGAGCCGCAGTTCGGCGGCGCGCCCGCGGCCGGTGCTGACCACCACGTCGCTGCGCAGCTCCCCGTCGCCCTCGCCGGAGTACTCGACGCGCAGGGTCAGCTCGTCACCGGGGAACACCGGGTCCCGGAAGCGGCAGCGCTCCACGCCGGTCAGCTCCAGGTCGCGGCCGAACCGGCGCTGGTCCAGGAGGATGCTGCGGTCCGCGTACTCGATGAGGCAGACGCCGGGCAGTACGGGGAAGCCCGGATAGTGTCCGGGGAACACCTCGTGTCCGGGGTCGACGGTGGCGTGTGCGGTCACCGTGGCCCCGTCGCGGGTGACCGACCGGGGGTCCATGCCCAGCAGTGAGCCGGGCACGGAGACGGGCGGCGCGGTCATGAGGCGGCCCGCAGCTTGGCGTCGAGCAGCGCGTAGGTGTCGTCGAGGGTGGCGAGCCGCGTCAGCTCCTCCTCGGCCAGTTTGACGGGGAACTCCGCTTCCAGCCGTACGGTGATCTCCAGGGCCATCAGCGAGTCCACCCCGAGGTCGTCGACGAAGCGCGCCCGGTCGGAGATCTGCGAGACGTCCACGTCCAGGATCTCGGCGAGCAGGCCGCGCAGCCGCTCCTTGTCCAGGGCGGTACGGGTCTCTTCTGCCATGGCGTTCCTTTCCCTACCGGTTCGGGTGGCGTACAGGACGGGGGCTGCCGGTCACCGCAGCCGCAGGACGAGGCAGGCGACGAGTCCGTCGTCATCGACGGAGGTCACCACGGCGGCGGCGCCGGGCCGGGGGCGGTGGGCCGCGGCGGCGAGCACCGCGGCGAGCTGGACCCCCGCCGAGGCCGCGGACGCGTCGCCGAGCAATTCGCGCACCCCGACGAACTCGGCGTCCGTGCCGTCGAGCACGTCGCCGAGCACGGTGGTCTCCACCGTCTCGACGTCGTCGGCCCGGGCCTGCTGTCCGAAGCCCATGGGGCAGGCGCCCGGGGGCGGCGTGGTGCGGCCCGAGGGCGCGGCGAAGGCGACCTCGTGGGGTGCCGTGCCGGCCGCTTCGAGGGCGCCGCGCACGCACCGCTCCAGGGCCGGCCGGGTCCCCTGCGGGCCGGCGGCGAAGCGGACGGCGAGGATGTCGGCGCGCGGGGTGCGGCCGGCGTCCCGGGCGGTGTCGGCGTCCTCCAGCAGGAACATGGCGCACGCCTCGGCGAGCGGCGTCCGGCGGCGCTCCTCACCGCGCGTGTGCCAGGCCAGCCAGGCGCGCTGCTCGGAGTACTCCTCGACGGCGCCGCACAGCACCGTCCTGCTGTAGCCGCGTTCGCGCAGCCGGGTGGCGTAGCGCAGGGCCTGGAGGCCGGTGAGCGGGCCGCCCGCCAGGGTGGCGTTGGGGCCCTTCAGGCCGTACCAGATGGCGCTCTGCCCGGCGGCGCGGTTCATCACGGTGTTGGGGAACAGGGCCGGATCGACGTAGAAGGGCTTGGCGCCGGTCAGCGCGTCGCGGGTGAAGTCCATCGTGCTCTGCACGCTGCCGGATCCGGTGCCGAGGACGAGGCCGACGTGTTCCGGCTCGTCGAGCCGGCGGCGGCTGCCGTCGGGTTCCAGGAGGGTGCCGAGGGTGGCGACGGTGAGGCCGGTGAGCCGGTCCATGGTGCGGGTGCCCCGGCTGCCGAGCAGCCCGACGATGTCGAAGCCGGGCACCAGGCAGGCGTCGTCCGGCCCCTGCCACACGTCCCGGTTGAGCCGCGGCACGACGGGGCGGCGGGCCGAGACGCCCTCGGCGAACGGTTCGGCGCCGATCCCGTACGGGGAGAGGACCGACCATTCGGAGATCACGGTGGTGGCGCCGGGCGCGGTGGCCCGGGTGCCGGTTTCCGGCGCGGTGGTGGTCATCGGGTCGTCTCCCGTCGGCTCCAGGTGGCGCCGGCGGCGGCGAGTTCCGCGCCGTCCACGCCGATGGTGTTGCCCGTCAGCCATGACGACGGGGCGTTCGACAGCAGGACGACCGCCTCCGCGACGTCCTCGGGTGTGGTGAGCCGGCCGTGCGGGTTGCCCGCCGCCGACTCGCCGACGAACTCCTCGTGCCCGGGGATGCGCAGCAGCGAGGGGGTGATGGTCACACCCGCGCGCAGGGCGTTGACCGCGACGCCGTGCGGGGCGAGTTCGCAGGCGAGCTGGCGGACGTGGGACTCCAGGGCGGCCTTGGCCGCGGAGACCGCGCCGTAGCTCGGCAGGACCTGGCTGGTGCCGGCGCTGGTCATCGCGAGGATCCGGGTGCCCTCGGCGACGAGCCCCGCGGCCAGCAGGTCCTGCGTCCAGTAGACGAGGCTGTGGGCCATCACGTCGAGCGTCATCTCCAGCTGGGCGCGGGTGAGTGCCTGCTTGGTGTCGTCGGTGGGCAGGAACGGCACCAGGCTGCCGAAGGCCAGGGAGTGCATGACGGTGCGCAGCGCCTCGCCGCCGGTGAGTTCGGCGAGGGCGGGCACCAGGCGGGCCCGGCCGCGGTCGGACGCCGCGTTGACGTTGAACAGGTGTGCCCGCACGCCCCGGGCACGCAGGGTGCACTCCAGTTCCCTGGCAGCCTGGGCGCCTTCGGCACGGTCGAAGTGCACTCCGGCGATGTGGGCGCCCTGCTCGGCGAGGGCGAGGGCGGTTGCCCGGCCCATGCCGCTCGACGCTCCGAGCACCAGGCACCAGCGGTCACGCAATCGGTTCCGCATCTGAGCCTCCTGACGGGATGGGCCGGAGTCCGGCGGCGAGGACGTGTACGGCGGCGAGGTGTCCGGGGGCCGACGCGGTGACGACGACCCGCCGCCCGCCGCCGGCGGTGAACGGCTCCACCGCGCCCAACAGCGGTGCGAGGCACCCGGCCCGCGCGGCGGACCGCCGGGCGGGAGCGCCCAGCAGCGCGGCGACGGCCCGGCCCCGGGGTGAGGCGTCGAGCACCGCGTGGACCGGCGCGGACGGCCCGGACCGCACCGCGCTCAGCAGGCCGTCGACGGCGGGACCGAGCGCTCCGCCGGGGGCGTCGGCGCCCGGCGGCACGAAGGTGCTGGCGGCACGCAGCGTGCCGCGCACCGGAGCGCCCCGGCGCTCCGCCGCGTCCCGCGGCTCCAGGATCAGCGCCACGGCGCCCTCCTCGGGGGGTGGTCCCGCCGCCGGAACGGCCCGGTCCTCGACGGCGGCGACGACCACCAGGTCGGCACGGCCGAGGCGCAGTGCCCGGACGGCCGTCTGCAGCGCCTCGACGCCGGCGACACCGGAGGTGGTGAGGGTGCAGCTGAAACCCTTGAAGGACTGTTCGGCGGCGAGCCGTCCGGCGAGCACGTTGACGGCGAAGTAGGGGGCGAGCGCGGGACGCAGCCGCTCGGCCCCGGTGTCGACGACCGTGCGGTCCATGTCCCGGAACAGCGGCGCCAGTCCGTGGTTGGTGCCGACGACGAGTCCGCGGCGCTCCGGGGGCACCCCCTCGGGCGTCGTGGCGGAGCGCAGGGCGCGCCGGCCCGCGGCGAGCAGGTACCGGGCCCCCTGCGGGAGGTACTTGTGGCCGCGCGGGCCGAGTTCGGCGTCGGCGTCGAACCAGGCGCCGGGCGGCGCGTCGCGGTCCGGGACGACGGCGGCCACGCCGGTGACCACGACGTCGCGGCCGTGACGGTGCGGTGTCAGCACGTCGCCGCCTCCCTTACCACCAGGGAGATGTTGTTGCCGCCGAAGGCGTATGCGTTGACCAGCACGGCCGTGCCGGTGAGCGGGGTCTCGACGGCGGGCAGCGGCACGTCGCAGTGGGGGTCCGGCGCGCCGACGGGCACGTTGGGCGGGACGCTGCCGCGTCCGACGATCAGGGTGGCGGCGACGGTGGCGAGACCGGCGGCGGCCCCGCCGGTGTGTCCGACGAGCGCCTTGAGGCTGTACAGCGGGGGCAGGGCCGGCGCTCGCGTGAACACCTCGCGCAGGGCGGCGCTCTCCACCCGGTCGTTCAGCCGGGTGCCGGTGCCGTGCGGGATCACGCAGCCGACCTCGCCGGGCGCGACGGCGGTGCGGTCCAGGGCGTCGCCCAGCGCGCGGACGATCTGCTCGCCGCTCTCCTCCGGCGCGGTGGGGTGGCCGGCGTCGCAGCTCCAGCCGGACTCGCCGACCTCGGCGAGCGGCCGGGCGCCGCGGGCCCGTGCGTGCGCCGCCGACTCGAGCACCACGATGCCCGCGCCCTCGCCGAAGACGGTGCCCGCCCGGTCGGCGGCGAACGGCCGGCAGCCCTCGGCATCGACAGCGCCGAGACGGTTGAAGTTGGCGAGCGCGATGCGGGAGTAGGCGTCGGCGCCTCCGGCGACGACGACGTCGGCCTCGCCACAGCGAATCATGTCCGCGGCGGTGGCGAGCGCGAAGCCACTGGCGGCGCAGGCGTTGCTGGCGCTGCTCGCGGGTCCGGTGACGCCGAGTTCGGCGGCGAGCCGCGAGGACACGTCGAAGTCGGGCCGCCAGCCGTGCGCCGCGACCGGGGCGTCCGAGGGGCCCGCCGCGGCCGGTTCGTGGTCCCGTTCCCGGTCACCGAGGGCGCCCATGCAGGTCCCGAGCACCACCGCGGTCCGCCCCGGACGCAGTTCCCCGGGGTCCAGGCCCGCGCCGGCGAGGGCCTCGCGTGCCGCGCGGACGGCGAAGGAGGCGGCGCGTCCGGGGCCGTCGCCCGCGTCCTCGCCGAGGGCGGGCTCCGGCACCAGGTACATCAGGGGCAGCTCCATGCGCGCCCACGGGTCGGGCACCTTGTCGGGCTGCCTGGCCCCGGCCCGGGTCATGGCGTCCCGCAGCGCGGGCACTCCGGTGCCGTGGCACGTCACGGCACCGACTCCGGTGACCAGAACGGGGTCCATCAGCCGTGCTGCCCGTTGAGCCGCTGGATCATGTGGTCGTCGAACTCCACCAGACTCCAGTCCCTCCGGTTCTCGATGACCGCGTAGCCGTGGGTGATGCGTCCGGTCGCGGTGTGCACGGGGATGCCGTCACGCAGGACGTAGCAGTCCATCCGGGCGGTGTAGATGAGCCGTTTGAACACGTCCTCGACGGTGAGGACGGTGTAGATGTCCTCCTCCATGCGGGCCTCGGCAAGCATGGCGACCGAATTCTTCGGCACCACCGGGATCCAGTTCCGCTCGTCCAGCAGCCTCTTGATGGAGATGCCGCGATCGGCCAGGAAGAGGTCGACGGCCTCCTCCATCAGGCGCAGGTAGCCGGACATCTGCAGACGCTCGGTGAAGTGGCAGTAGAAGTACGGGACGCGCCACTTCCAGCCGTAGGCGTTGGCGTCCCGGGTCAGCGCGGCGAGCAGCGCGTCACCGTCCTCGACGGTGGCCGGCGGGGCGGAGGCGACCGGTACACGGGCGAGTGAGGCACGGTCGATCTCCTTGACGGTGAACGGCTCCAGCACCTGGGGCACCGGTGCGGCACCGCCTCCCCGCGGGTCGTGCCGCAGCGCCACCCGGACCTTGGCGGACACCGTCTTGAGCGGCGTCGAGGGTCCCTCGACGTCGAGTCCGACCGTCAGGGCGATCTCCCCGTCGACGGGCCGGCCCTCGGCGACGACCCGCGCGCCGACGACGTCGTCGATGTGCGTGGCGGAGAGGATCGCGGCCTCGATGCTCACGATGTCGACGCACAGCCCGAAGTCCTCGTACAGCATCCCGGCGGCCCAGCCGCTGCGCCGCAGGTGCTCGAGGACGGCCTCCTCGACGAGGTAGTTGACGTGCTTGAAACCGATCCAGGTACAGATGTTGGAGCCCTCGTAGCGTGGCCGCAGGCGCACGGTCGTGGGGCGCTCCAGGGCGTCCACGGACGCCGGCAGCGGACGGGCGGTGGACACGGGTGCCTTGGTCACGTCATCTCCAGCGGGGCGTCGGCCGGCGGGGCGCCGGCGGAGCGGTCGGGCGGGGCGGGCAGTGCGGTGAGGAAGTCACCGAGCAGCCGGGTGAAGGACCGGGTCCGCTCGGCCATCGGGAAGTGCCCGCACGACGGGAGCACCTCGAGCCGGGCCGCGGGCAGGACGCGGGCCAGGTTCCGCGCGTCGGACTCGGGGGCGGCGCGGTCGTCCCGGCCGGTGACGACCAGGACGGGCAGCCGTACGCGGTGCAGCGGCAGCGCGGGGGTGCGCAGGTAGGCCCCGAAGAAGTCCATCCAGCCGTACGGGCCGATGGTCTCCCGCACGCGCAGCGCCATGGCGTGCCGGACCCCGGGGTCGAGCCGACCGCCCGCGGACACGCGCAGTCCCTCTTCGAGGATCAGGTGGAACCGGTTGAAGTAGTAGGAGATCGTCTCCCAGTCGAAGTCCCGCGGGTGCGGCCGGTAGAAGGGGGAGACGAGCACCGCGGCGCGCAGCGGCGACGCGTCCGGGGAGGCGAGGTGTTCGAGCAAGGCATTGGCGGCGAACGAGTGCGCCACCACGACCTGGGCACGGGTGTCGCGCACCACGTGACCGACGAGCCGGGCGGGGTCGCCGGGGAGGCCGGGGCATGCCGTGCCGTCGAACGGCCAGTCGACGTCGGCCGCGGTCATCCGGACGCCCTCGGGCGCCTCGGCGCGGCAGCGGTCCCACAGACGTGTGCTGCCCGCGAGGCCGTGCAGCAGGGTCACCCGCAGTGCGCTCATGACGCGGCTCCCCCGGACGGCCCCGGCACCCGGTGCAGGACGAGCGCGGCAGCGGCGTCGTCCTCGCCGGGGCCGCCGTCGCGGAGCCCCTGTCCCGCGGCGGCGAGCATCGAACTGCCCGAGGCACGCGCGAGTGCGGCGGTGGCAGCTACGCACTGCAGGACCCCGAGCGCGCCCGAGCAGCGGCCGTACCGTGCGCTCAGGTCGTGGGCGGGAACACCGGCCGGGCGCGTCGTGTCCGGGACCGCGGGGGACAGGGGGCGCTCGGGCAGCCACCACGCGTCGGGCGGTGCGCTCTCGCCGTCACGTGCGCCGGCGAGGGCGCGGGGCAGGTCGCCCGCGCGTGCGTAGCGGCCGATGCGGGCGAGCGGGGTGCCACCGCGGGTCCGGACCGCGTCGGCGGCCTCGGCGACGAAGGCGACCGCGCCGTCGAACACCGGCCCGGCGTCGCCGACCAGGTGCCGCACCGGCTCGTTGGCCGGCTCGACGCCGATGACCAGGACCCGCCGCAGCCGCCGGACCGCGACGAGGGTGTGGGCCCAGTGCACGGCGTCGAGCCCGGAGGTGGGGCCGTTGCACAGGGTGACGTTGGCGCCGCGCAGGCCGTGGGTGATGGCGACCCAGGAGGCGGTCACGTTGCTGGCTGTGTTGGGCAGCAGCATGGGACTGGTCGCCTTGTACGTGCCGCGCCTGATGGTGGCCGAGGCGTCGCAGACGGTGTCGACGTTGCCCCAGTTGCTGCTGACCACCACGCCGAAGTCGTCCCCGTCCACGGTGAGGTCCCCGTCGGGGCCGAGCAGCCCGGCGTCGGCGAGGGCGTCCCGCGCGGCACACAGGGCCAGTTTGGTGGCCCTGTCCTTGTACCGCAGGCCGGGCCCCCGCAGCGCGTCCACCGGATCGGTGGCGGGCCCGTCGCCCGGCGGGTCCAGCAGGGCGTCCGGTCCCGGCACTCCCGCGAGCGCGGTTCCCAGCCCGCTGATCAGCACGTCGGTGCGCACCGTCGATTCCGCTGCCCGCATCTACGCCACCTTCTCCACGACGGCCACGGCGTTGAGGCCGCCGAAGCCGAAGGAGTCGATCTGGGCCAGGGCGAGTTCGGGGTCGGCCACCGGTTCAGACCCCAGCCGGAAGCCGGCCATCTCCTCGATCGGATCGGTGAGGCCGAGGGTGGGCGGCACCCTGCCGGATGCGAGGGACTGCACCGCGGTGATCAGGCTGTGCAGCCCCGAGGCACCGGCGGTGTGCCCGATCATCGACTTGATCGCGGTCATCCGCGGAGTGGTCTCCACGCCGGCGTAGACCTCGACGAGCGCCTGTGCCTCGGCGACGTCGTTGTGCGGGGTTCCCGTTCCGTGCAGCATGACGAGGTCGATGTCGGCGGGCTTCACCCCGGCCCTGGCGTGGGCGTCGCGCATGACCCGGCCGATGCTCTGCGCGTCGGGGGCGGAGGGGTGGTGGGCGTCGCAGTTGACGCCGACCCCCCTGACCCGGGCGTGGATCCGGGCTCCGGGCGGCGCGGTGCGGCGCAGCACCACCGCGGCGGCGCCGTCCCCCTGGAGCATGCCCAGCCGGCCGCGGTCGAAGGGGCGCACCGCGTCGGGCGCCCGGTGGTAGACACGGTCGAGCATGCCGTAGGTGCTCTCGGTGATGGTGTCCGCGCCGGCCACCACCACCGTGTCCGCCTCGCCGAGGTCCATCAGGTCGACGGCCATGCCGAGCGCGTACAGGGAGGCGGCACAGGCGTTGGCGACGGTGTAGGTGCGGTCGGCGTGGAAGCGGCGCCGCAGGGCGGTGCCGAAATGGAGGTCGGCCGGGTCGAAGGGGGTGCCGTCGCACCAGTTCAGCTCGACGGAGCGCAGCTCCCGCAGGGTGGTGCCGATCACCACCGGCACGCCCGTCAGGTCCTCGCTCATCCCGGCGTCGGCCAGCGCCTCGGCCACGGCGTCCAGGAGCCATCCGGTGGGCCGCAGCGGGCGGTCCGCGCCGGGTGCGGGCCGGTCGTCGATCTCGTAGGCGTTACGGGCCCGGAACCCGGCCGGGTCGAAGCCGCGCAGCGGCGCCAGCCCGGTGCGGCCGGCGCACAGTGCGTCGAAGGTGGCCTCCCGGTCCGCGCCGACGCTGCTGTTCGCGCCCATGCCGGTGATCAGCGCGCTCATCGGGCCTCCCCCGCGAGCGTCGGCTCCGCCTCGGTGTACTTGCCGAGGATCAGCACGGCGTTGTTGCCGCCGAACGCGAGGGCGTTGTTCTGCACGACGCGCAGGTCCGCCTCGCGCGGCACGTTGGGGACGCAGTCGAGCCCGCACTCGGGGTCGGTTTCGACGTGGTTGATGGTGGGTGGGATGAAGCCTTCGGCGATGGCCAGGGCGCAGGCGGCGGAGGCCAGGGAACTGGCCGCGCCCATGGTGTGCCCGATCATCGCCTTGATGGAGATGGTGCTCGGCGGCCGCTCGCCGAACACCCGACGGATCGCGGCGGCCTCGGTGACGTCGTTGGCCCTGGTGCCGGTGCCGTGCGCCGAGATGAAGTCGATCTCCCCGGGCTTGACGCGGGCGTTGGCGTGGGCGAGTTCGATGCACCGGGCGATGCTGTCGCGGTCGGGGGCGACCGGGTGGTGGGCGTCGCAGTTGAGGCCGTAGCCGAGCACCTCGCAGTAGATCCGGGCGCCGCGGGCGAGCGCGGACTCCAGCGTCTCCAGCAGGAGGACGCCCGCTCCCTCGCCGGTCAGGATGCCCTTGCGGCCCCGGTCGAACGGCTGGCAGGCCTCGGGGGCGATGGTGCCGAGCCGGTAGAAGCCGGTGAAGGTCTTGCGGCACATCGCGTCCGCTCCGCCGACCAGGGCGACGTCGACGTCGCCGCCGCGCAGCGCGTCGAGCCCGTAGCCGATGGCGTAGTTGCCGGCCGCGCAGGCGGTGGCGAGGGTGGTGGCCTCGACGTCGGTCAGGCCCAGTTCGGCGACCACCGCGGAGGAGAGCCGGCCGGCGGAGGTGCGGCGGGCGACGGTCGCGTCGAGGTGCTCGGGCCCGTCGGCGAGCTCGGCGGCCACCAGCCGGTCCAGGTCGGCCGACTCGCCGTCGGTGGTGCCGATGCACACCAGGGACCGGCGGGAGCGCAGTTCGGCAAGGTCCATCCCCGAGTCACGGGCCGCCATGACCGCCGCCGCCGTGGAGAACTGGGCGGCGCGGCCCAGGTTCTCGGCGGACGTGTGGGTGATCCACTCATCGGGGTCGAAGCCCACGACCTCGCAGCCGTTGGCGTGGGCGAACCCCTCGGTGTCGAAGGCGGTGATGGGCCGCGCGCCGTTGCGCCCCTCGCGCAGCCCGGCCAGGAACTCCCCGACGCCGATGCCGATGCTGGTCACCGTGCCCAGCCCGGTGACCACCACCCGCCGCGACCCCAGCCCGCCCTCGGGCAGCCTGTTCGTCGTCACGGGGGTCACCGCGCCGGCAGTGCCTGGTCCACCACCGACTCCACGCCGTCGAGGTTGACCATGCGGCTGAGTTCGTCCTGCTCGATGGTGATACCGAACTCGCGTTCCAGGGCGGCCAGGATCTCGATCGCCCGCAGCGAGTCGGCGTCGTGCTCCTCCTTGAACAGGCTGGTGCCGGTGAGTTCCGCGGGATCGATCTCCAGGATCCTGCAGACGATCTCCTTGATCTTCTCCTTGCGCGCCTCGCGGCTGGCGACGGTGTTGTCCGGCATGGTCATCTGCTCTCCAGGGTCGGTGGGGTGGACGCGAAGCGGCGTGATCCGGTCACAGCCGGACGAGGACGTCCTTGACCAGCCACTCCATGGTTTCGACGATCTCTGCGGGCCGCATGGACAGGTCCAGGACCATCAGCTGCACCCCGGCGCGGCGGTAGGCGTCGATCTCCTCCACGACCTGTTCCGCGGTGCCGGTGATGCTGACCCGGTCGGACATGAAGTCCATGACCTCGAAGGGCGGCACCAGGGCGCGGCGCACGGTTGTCTCGACGTCTGCGGGATCGCGTCCCGCTTCGGTGGCGAGCCGGTCGAGCGTGGCGCGGGCGGCCGTGATCTCGTCCGGGTACAGCTCGTGCGCGAGCCAGCCGTCGCCGAGCCTGGCCACGCGGCGCAGGGCCGCCTCGGTGTTGCCACCCACGTACACGGGCGGCCCGGTCCTGCTGTGCGGCCGGGAGGCGAGCCACATGTCCTCGAAGTTGGTGAACCGGCCGTGGAAGGAGGTGGGGTGACGGGCCGACCACAGGGTACGCATCACCTCGATGGCCTCGTCGGTGCGGGCGCCCCGCTGGCTGCGCGGGACCCCGACGGTCCTGAACTCCTCGTCCATCCAGCCGATCCCGGCGCCGAGCACGGTGCGGCCCAGGGAGAGCTGGTCGAGCGAGGCCAGTTCGGAGGCGAGGATGACGGGGTTGCGGTAGGGCAGCGCCATGACGTGAGTGCCGATGCGCACGCGTTCGGTGACGCCGGCGACCACGCCCATCACGGCGACGGGCTCGAGCCAGGCCACACCCCAGTTGTAGGCGTTGGCGGTCTTGGCGCGCGGGTAGAGGCAGGTGCTCCGACGGGTCCGCGGCAGGGCGACGTGACTACTGACCCAGACGGAGTCGAACCCCATCCGGTCGGCGGCCGTCGCCACGTCGAGGAGGTAGCGGCGGCGGCCCGGCGGACCGACGGTGGGCAGTGCGATACCGAACTTCACGGGGCATCTCCAGGGCGGTGGCGGAGCTGTCTGCTCAGGCGGGACGCTCGAACCAGTGCTCGAACTTGGCGGCGTAGAGGGTGTTGCCGGCGAGTTTGACCTTGCCTCCGAGGAACGCCTGCATTCCGTTGAGGCGGCCGGTGAGCAGCTTGAGGAAGGTCGGCAGCCCCACGGTGGTGGTCAGCTTGGGGGACTCCGTGCGCCCCCGGCCGGTGCGGCAGCTGCCGCCCTCGATCTCGACGAAGTACTCGAAGACCCCGTCGGGTGTGTTGATCAGGTACTGGAAGGCCGCTTCCTGCCCCTTGGCCCGGTCGGCCCGGAACGCCTCGGGCATGTTCCCGAAGACGTCGTCGAGCAGTCCGGCGATGCCGCCGGTCTGCTGCCGGGCGAAGTCGAGGACCTCCTCCTCCTTGCGGCGTCCGGCCGCTTCCTTGATCTCTTCGAACCTGCGGGTGTCCAGGGGCATCGCCACGCTCCTGTGTCGGTGGGACCGGTGTCTCGGACGGCCCTCAGGCTGCCGGGCGGCCGCGGGCGGTGACAGGGCCGTCAGGGCGGTGGATCGGGCGCCGCCGGGGAGCGTCCGGGACACCGGGCCGAAGGCGCTGCCCGAGTGGGCACCTCCCCCAGGCCTTCCGGACTTCCGGCCGCGTGGCTTTGCTGTGCGGGGCACCGGCGTCCGCCGGCCGCCCCGCACGCACGCGGAGGTCATATGTACGACGTGATAGTCGTCGGTGCCCGCTGCGCGGGATCGCCACTGGCGATGCTGCTGGCCCGCAAGGGGTACCGCGTGCTGGTCCTGGACCGTGCGGCGTTCCCCAAGGACACCGTCTCGACGCACTACGTCCAGCCGAGCGGCCTCGCCCGGCTGCGGCGCTGGGGTCTCCTCGACCGGCTGACCGCGACCGGCTGCCCGCCGATCACCGAGGCGGTCTGGTGGTTCGGCGACGACCTGTCGGTCCGGGGGTTCGCTCCCCCGTACGAGGGTGTCGCGATGGCACTCGCCCCGCGCCGTACCGTGCTCGACGCGCTGCTCGTGGACGCGGCCCGGGAGGCGGGGGCCGAGGTGCGCGAGCGGTGCACCGTGCGCTCCCTGCTCCGGGACGAAGCCGGGCGCGTGGAGGGGGTGCGCTACCACTGCCGCGGCCAGGAACACACCGCGCGCGCCGCGCTGGTGGTGGGCGCCGACGGCCGCAATTCGCTGGTGGCCCGGGAGACGGGCCCCGAGAAGTACCACGAGCGGCCGCCGCTGACGGTCGTCTACTACGCCTACTGGCGCGGTCTGCCGCCGCGGCGCCGTCACCTCAACGAGGTGTACCTCATGGGGGACAAGCAGATCGGGGTGATCCCGACCCACGACGACGTCTGTCTCATCCAGGTGGCGCGCCCGCACTCGTTCTTCTCCACCTACCGCACCGACATCGAGGGCCACTACCACAAGGCCATCGCCGAGGCGGCGCCCGCGCTCGCGCGCGAGCTGGCCGACGGCGCGGAGCGCGTCGGCCGGTTCCGCGGCACCGCCGACCTGGGCAACTTCTACCGAAAGCCGTACGGCCCCGGCTGGGCCCTCGTGGGCGACGCCGGCTACCACAAGGACCCGCTCACCGGGCAGGGCATCTCGGACGCCTGGCGGGACGCGGAACTGCTCGCCGACGCCGTCGACCGGGTGTGGTCGGGCACCGAGGAGTGGGAGTCCGCGCTCGCGGGCTACGAGCGGACCCGCAACGCCGCCTCCGAGCTGATCTACGAGTTCACCTGCGAGGCGGCCGGCTTCGACCTGGACCCGATGACCCGGCAGCTGGTCCGGGTCGTCGCCGCGCACCAGGAGGACGCCGACCGGTTCTTCGGGATGATCGCGGGTTCGGTGCCCGGGGAGGAGTTCTTCGCCCCCGACAACCTGCTGGCGATGCTCGGGCGGCTGCCCGCCGACGCCCTGGCGGAGCTGAACGGCACGAAGGGAATCCGATGACCCATCAGCCCACGGAGGACACCGTGTCCGGCGAGGTGCCCACGCTGGAGGACTTCGACCCGTACAACGACGCCTTCCGGGCCGACCCGTACCCGGAGTACGAGCGGATCAGGGCCCTGGGCGGCCCCGTGCACTGGGACTACCTGGACTCGTACGTGGTGAGCAGTCACGCGGACGCCACCGCGGTGCTCGCCGACCCCCGGATGCGTCTGCAGCCGCCCGACCCGGTGGCCGAGCTGATGGCCACCGTGGTGCCCGAGTCGCTGCGGTCCATGAGCCGGACCCTGCTGTTCACCGACCCGCCCGACCACACCCGGCTGCGCAACCTGACCCGGCGCCCCTTCGCCTCGCCTCGGCTGGGCGGGGTCCTCGCCGACGCGCGCCGGCTGGCCGACGGGATCCTCGCGGACGCCCTGCGCCGCGGCCACCTGGAGGTCGTGGACGAACTGGCCTTCCCGGTGTCGCTCCAGGCCATCGGCGATCTGCTGGGCATCCCCCGGGCGGACCTGCCCAAGCTCCGCGACTGGGGGCAGGCCATGTCGCCGGCCGCCGACATACCGGCTGCCCCGGCCTCGATCGACAGCGCCGTGGAGGCCTACGCGGCGTTCGACGACTACTTCGCCCATCTGGCCCGGGTGCGTGGCGAGAACCCGGGCGAGGACCTCTTCTCGTCCCTGGTGGGGGCGCACCGGCAGGGCTCGATGAGCCGCAGCGAGCTGCACGCCAACGCCGCGCTGGTGTTCATCTCGGGCCACGAGACGCTGGTCGCGTTCACCGCGAGCGCGTTCCTGTCCTTCCTGCGCCACCCCGGCCAGTTGGCCCTGCTGCGCGAACACCCGGAGCTGGCGGCCGCGGCCACCGAGGAGGTCCTGCGTCACGAGAGTCCGCTGCAGCTGGCCACCGCGGGGGGCGGGCGCTGGACCGCCGAGGAGGTGGAGATCGGCGGCCGGACCCTGCCGGCGGACGTACGCGTCCTCACCTTCATCGGCGCCGCCAACCGGGACCCGGCGGTCTACGAGGACCCGGACCGTTTCGACATCACCCGGCCCGGCGCACGGCACCTCGCGCTCGGCCACGGCCTGCACTACTGCCTGGGCGCCGCGCTCGCCAAGCAGCAGGGCACCCTGCTGCTGGAGGCGCTGGCCCACTGGCCCGTCCGGCTGGTCTCGGAGACCATCGACGCGCCCGAGTGGCTCCCCCTGTTCATGCAGCGCCGGCTGGCCCGGCTGCCGGTGACCGTGTTCCCCGCCGGGTAGGCCCCCACCGGATCCCCGACGCGGCCCGCGGCACGGGTGCCCGCGGTCGGCGGCCCCGCGCCGCACCGCCCGCCCGGGAGGGGGTGGGCGGTCCGGCAGGGGACGGGATCCGGCACCGGCCGTGGTGTGCTGCGGGGACCGGGCGGGCGCCGTCCGCCGCGGTCCGCACGTGCCGGAGGGGAAGACCGGTCCCGGTCTTCCCCTCCGGCACGTGGTGTCCGGTTCCCCGGCTCAGCCCTCGGCGGAGACGCCGAACCGGGCGACGGCGGCGTAGTCCATGACGTCCCAGTGCTCGGCGATCAGTCCGTCCTCGATGCGCAGCAGGTCGGAGGTGTGCAGGCGCACCTCCTCGCCCGAGGCGGCCTCGTGTCCGTGCCAGACGCAGAAGATGCCCACCAGGTCGTCCTGGACGATCATCTGGGTGATGTCGCCGACCAGGTCGGGCGCGAGCCGGAACAGCCCGGCGAAGAATTCCTTCATGCCCCGCAGACCGCTTCCCGACCGCGCCGCGAACGGGTTGTGCTGGACGTAGTCCTGCCGATAGTAGTCGTCGGCCTTCTCCAGCAGGTGCCGGTGCATCAGCTCGTCCCACACCCGCTGCACCAGCCGCATGTTGGCCTGCTCGGCGGGGCCGGCGTTCCAGTCGGGCTCGCCGGTGGCCTGAGTGGTCTGGTCGGGCGGTGTCATGCCGAGCCGGGTGAGGGAGGAGTAGTCGAACACGCTCCAGTGCTCGGTGATCCGGCCGTCGCTCAGCCGGTAGAGGTTGGCGGTCTGCTGGGACAGCTCCTGCTCGGTCCCGCCGATGGTCCCGCGCCACCGGACGTACACCAGGACCCGGTCGTTCTGCTCCACCAGCTGTTCGATGGTGCAGCTGAGGTCGGGCACCAGGGTGAGCATGGTGGTGGCCCAGGTCTGCAGGCCCTCCACACCGGGGGCCGCGCCCGGCTGGTGGTTGACGTAGCCGGGGGCGAAGAACTCCGGCGCACGGTCGAAGTCGTGCTTGTTGTAGATTTCCTCGAAGAGCTGCCGGATCCGCCGTCCTGGCGTCTGGGTCATCGTGGTGTCTGCCTCTCTGCTGATCGTGGGTGCGGTACGACGGACGCGGTGGTCAGGTGTCCTGGGCGGTGAGGGCCGCGGCGCGCTCGATGAGGTCGGGGGTGAAGAAGACGTCCCAGGTGTAGCTGCCGGCGATGAGGCCGAAGAAGCGGTCGATCTGGTCCTGGTCGTCCTGGATCACCCGCAGGACGTTCAGCAGCTCCGGCATCGGCTCGAGCTGGGCCGCCTGGAGGTTGAAGAAGTACTCGGGCATGGCGTCCTCGTCGCGCTGCTCGGCGAAGTCCGCGAGCGCCTCGTCGACTGGGCGTTCGCCGCCGAGCGCGGGGTTGAGCAGCCCGGCCAGGAGGTCGGCGTGCCGGAGCGCGTCGCTGATGCCGAAGGCGCCCACGGGGTCCTTGTGGAAGCCGGAGTCCCCGACCAGCGCCCAGCCCGTCCCGGAAGCCCGGCGGAAGAAGTTCGGCAGCCGGCCGGTGCCGGTGAACCGGGCCGCCCGCTCCGACTCCCGTACGCGCTGGGCGAGTTCGGGAGCGGTGTCCTCCAGGGCCTGCATGTAGGAGCTCTCGATGTCGCCGCGCACGCTGTCGAACATGGCGCGCGGCCACTGGATGCCGATCATGACGTTGTCGTCGTGCGTGGGCACCACCCCGATGGCGCGCCGGTCACGGACGTAGACCTCGTAGTCGGCCTTGAGGCCGTTCCAGTACGTGTAGTAGAGGCAGTTGAGGGTGGGGGCCTCCTCGTACCTGCGGGCGCCCGCCTCCCGGGCGACCAGCGAGTCGATGCCGTCGGCGCCGATCACCACACGGGCCCGCTCGGTGGTCTCCCGGCCGTCCGCGCCCTTGACGCGCACACCGGTGACCCGGTCGCCGTCCCGCACAAGACCGGTGACGTTGGCGCGTTCGCGCAGCTCGGCGCCCGCCTCCGTGGCGGCGTTCACCAGGAGGTGGTCGAGTACGTAGCGGCGGGGACCGTAGGCGGTCCTGATCCCGTCGACGGCCGGTGCGCAACCGGTGATGCTGACGTCCTGGAGCGTCCAGCGGGCCACGTCGAGCGGCGGGCAGCCGGTAGCGGCGAGCCGGTCGAGCAGGCCCCACCGGGCGAGCCGGGCGATGGCGGGCTGGTGCACGTAGTGGGTGGACATGGTGTCGCTGGGGAAGGTCGCCCGGTCGAGCAGGAGGACCCTGTGGCCGGCCCGCGCGAGCAGCATGGCCGAGGTCGCTCCGGCGACCCGGGCACCGACGACTATCGCGTCGTACATGGTGGTCTCTGCCTCCTCGGCATGGTGGCGGAGCGGGTCCGCCGTACGGTGGGGTGGAAGCCCCGCATCACCCGGCGTCGGTACCGAGGACGGCCGCGACCGGCCGCCGGGGGCTCGTGCCCGCGGCACGCTCCGGACGACCGATGCGGAACGTGACGAGTGCCTGTCTGCCGGGGTCGCCGACCAGCTCTTCCAGCGCCTTGCCGAAGCGCGGCGGGAGGCCCAGTTCGCGTTCCCGGTCGGCTCGGACGGTCATCATGTTGAGGTGGCCGACAGCCAGCCCCCTGGCGGTGGCGAACAGGTGGACGCGCTGGAGCAGCCGCCCGCCGCGCATCCGTTGCGCACGGTCGTCGGAGTCGGTCACGGTGACCATTCCGAAGGCGGCGGCCGTGGCCACGTGCACGTTGCGCGTGTTGCGCAGCCAGAACCGGTCGGCCGTGCGGCGCGAGGGCGCGGGCAGCCGCTTGCCCAGCGTGCTCATCAGGGGCGGCATGCCCTGGGTGTCCACGGTCATCCCGTCACGGCTGCGCTCGATCTCACGGTCGGTGCCGCGGTACCAGCGGTGGCCGGCGAGCGACTGGCCCTCGTCGGCGATGACGGCCTCGGTGGCCTCGACGAGGAGCCGTGCGACCCGGTCCCGTCCCCCGTCGTCGGCGAACCAGAGCAGGGCGGGGCCGTCGGGGTCGTCACCGGCGAGCGCGGTGATCTCGTCGAGCAGCGGCCGGGGCAACGGCCGGCGCAGGAACGGGCCGCGGTTGGTGCGCCGGTGCGGGATGGCGTCGTACAACTCGGACGGGACTCGCTCGCCGGGGGCGAGCCGCACGACCGCTGCGTGCTCGGGCCGGGCCGGGTCGGGCATCAGGCTCAGCTCCGGCTCATACCCGCGGGCCCGGGCGGCGAGCACCATGTTCTCCAGGGCACAGCCGAGTCCCACGTACAGTTCGCGGTCGAACGGGTCGAGTGCGCCCTGCCGGCGGCCGAGGTCGGCGTACACGTCGATCCGGGTGGAGTGGTCGCCGACGGTGAACCGCCACGGCTGGACGTTGCGGGCGTTGGCCGCCAGGATGCCCGCCGCGATCACTCCGTCCGCGCCGTCCCGGCCCTCCCAGGTTCGCCAGGCGTCGAAAGCTGCTCCCCGCGGCGGCGGCGCCGCGTACGCGGTCATCGCGGTCACGGGGTCGAGCGGTTCGGTTCCCATGGCTGGCTACCTTCGGGGCTCGGCGCACGCGGGGGGAGTGCCCTTTGGAGGGTGTATGCGAGGTGCCCGAACGACCACGGCGTCGGCGGCTGTCCGGGCGCCGGGCGGTGGCAGGATCCTCGGCCCATGACGGAGACGACGACTTCCCCCGCGCGGAGCCCGGAAGAGCATCTGATCACCTTCTTCGACCCGGCGAACCGCCCCGACCCGTATCCCGTGCTCCATCGGATGCGTGAGGCGTCGCCCTTCCGCGCGATGGACGGCGCGCTGCTGGTACTGGGCCGGCACAAGGACGTGGAGACCGTGCTGCGTTCCCCGTCGGCCAGCGCCGACCGCGGCAAGTCCAGGATCCTCAGCACGGACGCGGTCGAGTCGCGCAAGGAGGTCATGACCTTCCTCGACCCCCCCGACCACACCCGGCTGCGGGGCCTGGTCACCCAGGCGTTCACGCCGCGCATGGTGCAGAGCCTGGAGGGCCGGATCAGGGAGATCGTCGACGACCTGGTGGACCAGGTGGCCCGGGCCGGATCGCCCGTCGACATCCCGAGCGTGTTCTCCTACCCGGTCCCGGTGCGGGTGATCTGCGAGATGCTCGGGGTCCCGCCGGAGGACCACAAGATCTTCGGCACCTGGTCCACGGTGCTGGGGCGGGCGCTGGACCCGCTGATGGCGGCGAACCGGACGCCGGAGATCGACAAGGAGGACACGGAGACCCGGGCCGCCTTCTACCAGTACTTCCGCGATCTGATCGCGGCCGGCGGCGCCCGCGGTGAGGGGCTGCTGGCGCGTCTGGTGCAGGCGGAGGCGGAGGGCGACCGGCTCACCGAGAAGGAGCTGCTGGCCACGCTGGCGCTGCTGGTGATGGCCGGACACGAGACCACCGCCAACCTGATCTCGCACGGCATCCTCACCCTGTTGCGTCACCCCGACCAGCTGGCGCTGCTGCGGGAGGACCCCTCCCTGGCGTTCCCGGCGGTGGAGGAGATCCTGCGGTTCGAGCCGTCGGTGCAGATCCTGCACCGGATGGCGAAGGAACCCATCCGGCTGGAGGACGGCTTCGAGGTCCCGGCGGGCATGGACGTGCTGCTGCTGGCGGCGGCCGCCAACCGCGACCCCGATGTTTTCGACGACCCCGACCGCTTCGACATCACCCGCGCCGCCGGCCGGCGGCTGGACCACCTGTCGTTCTCCAGCGGGGTGCACCGGTGCCTGGGCGCGAACCTGGGCAAGCTGGAGGCGGCGCTCGCGCTGCAGGCGTTCTTCTCCCGGGTGGAGGACCCGCGGGTGGTGACGGAGTCCCTGGAGTACCGCCCGCACGTGATCCTGCGGGGCCCGGAACGGATGCGGGTGTCGTTCTCGGGGGTCCGGTAAGGAGCGGCGTCCCGGTCTCCGTGGAAGCGGCAGGCCGGCCGCGGAGACCGGACGGGCGCCCCGCGGGACTCCCGTGGGAACCCCGCGCGCCGGGCGGCCGGCGTCAGTGGACGTGCCCGCGCAGTTCCACCGAGTACGCCTCCGCGTCCGCGGCCCCCTCGTTCAGTGACTCCACCAGCCGGCTGAAGCCGGGGCACTCGGTGAAGTCGTGTGCGCGGCAGCTCATCGCGTGCTCGATCAGCGTGCGCGAGGCCTCGATCTCCCGGATGCGCCGCTCCAGTTCCTCGTAGTGGGCGCGCAGCAGGACCTGGCGGGCGTCGGCGTTCCCTGCGTCGAGGACGTCGCGGAGCTGTTCGAGGCTGAAGCCCGCGGCCTTGCCCCGGACGATCATCGCGACCCGGGCGATGTGGCGCTTGGTGTAGCGGCGCCTGCCGTTCACCCGCTCCGCGGGGGACAGCAGCCCGCTGGCCTCCCAGTGCCTCAGCACGTGGGGGCGCAGATCGAACCGCTCGGCGAGTTCGCCGATGGTCATCGACAGGTCCGCGTCGCTTGACTTCATGTTGACATTAACTTGCAGAGTTGGGTCCAGGTCAAGCCGATCAGACACGTCACACGACGGGAGCGGACACACATCATGGACATGAGCATGAAGGACGTCATCATAATCGGCGGAGGCCCCGCCGGGATGTCGGCGGCATTGACCCTGGGCCGGACCCATCACACGGTACTGCTGGCCGACAGCGACGACGGACGCAACGCACCGGCCGAGGCGATGCACAACTTCCTGACCCACGAGGGCACGTCGCCCGCCGCCCTGCGCGAGAAGGGCCGGGAGAACCTGGCCGCCTACCCGCACGTGGAGGTGCGCTCCGTGGCGGTGGACTCCGTACGCCGGCTGTCCGACGAGCACTTCGAGGTGACCCTGGCCGACGGCACCGTGGCGGAGTCCCGCCGGCTGCTGCTGGCCACCGGGCTGCGGGACGAGATGCCCCCCGTGCCGGGCGCCGCCGAACTGTGGGGCAAGTCCGCCTTCCACTGCCCGTACTGCCACGGCTACGAGGTCACGGGCAAGGAGGTCGCGGTGCTCGGCGCCGGTCCCGACCGGGTCAGGCTGGCGCTCCAGCTGAGCCGTTTCACCGCCGACACGGTGCTGTGCACCGGCGGCGAGCCGCTGGAGCCCGTGCTCCAGAACGTGCTGGAGAGCCATGACGTCACGGTGCGGACGGAGCCGGTGACCGGGCTGGTCGGCGAGACGGGCCGGCTGCGCCACATAGCCTTCGAGGGCGGCGCGACGCTGGAGCGGGACGCCGTCTTCGTCAAGACCGTGCTGCACCAGCGCGCCCCGTTCGCCGAGCTCCTGGGCTGCGACGTGTTCCCCGACGCCAGCGTCGAGGTGAACGAGTTCGCACAGACGAGCGTGCCCGGCGTCTACGCCGCAGGCGACATGGCGCGCCGCGCCACGGTGCCGGCGCCCATGGCCGCGGTGATCGCGGCGGCCGCCAGCGGCACGGTGGCCGGGGCGATCATCGACCAGGACCTGCTGAGCGCCGAGTTCAAGCTGCCCAACCCCTTCGCGTCCGGGAGGGCGTGAGAACACATGACCGAGAGCATCCCCGCCGGACCGGAGGAGTCCACCCGCGACACCTCCGGCCGGGAACAGACCCACCGCAGCAACGTACCGCTCGCCTCGATCGCCCTGGTCCTCGGCATGCTGCTGTCCGTGCTGGACCAGACCGTCGTGGCCATCGCGCTGCCGGAGATCACCGCCGACATCGGCGGTGCCGGGAGCTTCAGCTGGGTGGTCACCGCGTACGTGCTGGCGTCCACGGCCACCGGCACCTTCTACGGCCGGATCAGCGACCGGTACGGACGGCGCGAGGTGTTCATCGCCGCCGTCGTGCTGTTCACCGTCTCCTCGCTGCTGTGCGGCATGGCGCAGTCGATGCCGCAGCTGATCGCCGCCCGTGTGGTGCAGGGAATCGGCGCCGGCGCGCTGTTCGTGATCCCCACCGTCTCCCTGTCGGAGCTGTACCCGCAGCACCTGCGCGGCAAGGTCCAGGGGCTCACGGGCGCGGTCTTCGCGCTCGCCAGCGTCGGCGGTCCGCTGGTCGGCGGCGCCATCACCGACGGGTCCGGCTGGCGCTGGATCTTCTACATCAACGTGCCCATCGGCGTGCTGTCCGTCGTGCTGTGCGCCGTCGCGCTGCGGCTGCCGCGGGCCGGCGCCACGGACCGCGTCGATTATCCCGGAGCGGTCCTGGTGGTCGCCGCCGTGGTCAGTCTGCTGCTGGTCACCGAATGGGGCGGCCGCGAGTACGACTGGGAGTCCGTCCAGATCATCGGTCTCGCCGTGGCGTGCGTCGCGTTGTTCACGGCGTTCGTCCAGTGGGAGAAGCGTGCCGCCAACCCGCTGCTGCCGATGCGGCTGTTCGCCAATCCCGCGCTGCGCCTGATCCTGCCCGCCACGGCCGTCCTCGGCATGCTGCTGTACGGGTCGGTGGTCTTCATGCCGACCTTCCTGCAGACCGCGTACGACTGGAGCGCCACCCGCGCCGGGCTCGCCCTGATCCCGTACTTCGTCCCGTTCATCGTCGTGTCGGCGATCGCGGGCGGCAAGGCCGGCAAGAGTGGACGGTTCAAGCCCTACCTGCTGGCCGGCGCGGTGGTCCTGATCGGGGCGTTCGTGCTGCTGGCCACGATCGACCCCGACCGGGACTACCTCTACGCGGCGGCGGCCATGGTGGTCCTCGGCGCCGGGTTCGGGCTGCTGATGCAGAACCTCGTGGTGGTGTCGCAGAACGCGGCGGCACCGCCCGACCTGGCGGCGACCACGGCGGCCAACCTCTCCATCCGGGGACTCGGCATGGCCGTGGGCGTGGCGCTCTTCGGCAACCTGCTGGCCCGCGAGGCCGGCGACGGCCCGCTCTCCCCCGCCGCCACCGCCGAAGCGATCCCGGACGTGTTTGTCTGGGGCGTGCCACTGGCCGTGCTGCTGCTCCTGCTGCTGGTCCTGGCGCCCACCGGGCCGGGCCCCGCCCAGGAGGAGGCGGACACCGGGGCCGAACCCTCCACCGCCTGACCTCCGTCCGGACACCGACCGTTTCCCACAGGTGAGGAGGGGCCGCACGAGGGCCCCTCCTCACCGCCACCACGTACCGGAGACACACGACATGCGCCGTCCGCTGACCACGGCACTCCACGGCCTCATGCGCCTCGCGCCCGCGCACCGCCACGCCCACCGGGAACCCGGCGGGATGGGCATGAGCGGCGACTGGTACGACCGGCTCTCCGGACGGCTGCTCGGCGGACTGTACCGCCGGGCCGCCTCGGAGACCTCGGCCGTGCCCGCCGGCGGCGCCGTCCTCGACATCGGCACCGGCCCGGGGCACCTGCTGCTCGCCGCCGCCCGCACACGCCCGGACCTGGCGCTGCACGGCCTCGACATCGCCCCCTCGATGGTGCACCGGGCCCGGCACAAGGCGGCCGTCCAGGGGCTGGAGGACCGCGTCACCGTGCACCTCGGCGACGCGGCGCACCTGCCACTGGAGGACCGCACGATGGACCTGGTCGTCACGACCCTCAGCCTGCACCACTGGGACGACGTCCCCGGTGCCGTCGGCGAGGTGGCCCGGGTCCTGCGGCCCGGGGGCCGGTTCGTGGTCTACGACTTCCGCTCGGTGGCGGCCGCCCTGCCGACCGGTGCCGTGGCCACGGCCCCCCAGTTCGCCGGCACCGCGGTGGAACACGAGCCGGTCCGGGCCTTCGCCTGGCTCCCCTTCCGGCCGTTCGCCCGGCTCGCCGTCCGTCTGCCGGCGGACTGACCGCTCCACCCTCCCTCGATGGCCAGGCCGATGGAGCCTGGTCCCCCTTCTCTCCCGGAGGTTGACTCCCGGCATGACCACTCAGGAGAACTACGGCCCCACCAGCTACGGCGAGGAACTCGCCGACATCTACGACAACTGGATCGTCCGCCTCCAGGAGGACGCCGAGCCCACCGTGCGTTTCCTCGCCGATCTCGCGGAACGCGTCGCGAAGGACACCGGGGAAGGGCGCGTGCTCGAACTCGGCGTCGGCACCGGACGCGTCGCGCTGCCGCTGGCCGCCCGTGGCGTGGACGTCACCGGGATCGACGCCTCCGAGGAGATGCTGGCCCAACTGCGCGGCAAGTCCGGCAGCGACGCCGTGTCGCTGGTGCACGGCGACTTCGTGACGCCGGACGTGCGGGGCCCCTTCGGCCTGGTCTACGTCGTCTTCAACACCCTCTACAGCCTGGCCACCCAGGAGGACCAGATACGGTGTCTCGCCGGTGCGGCGGCCCTGCTCCCGGACGGCGGCGCCTTCGTCTTCCAAGGCTTCGTGCCCGACACCGCGCGCTTCGAGGCGGCGCGGCACAGCGGACAGCAGATGGAGGTGGCGCGCACCGGCGCCACCAGCCTCAACCTGGGCATCGCCCGCCACGACCCGGTCCGCCAGCACATGTACCCGCACTACAGCCTCAAGGACTCGGACACCGAGCGGGAGCACACCGTGCGGTTCCGCTACGTGTGGCCGAGCGAGCTGGACCTGATGGCCCGGCTGGCCGGGCTCACCCTGGAGCACCGGTACGCGGACTGGGCGGGCGGCGCCTTCACCGCCGAGAGCCAGGCCCATGTGTCGGTGTACCGCAAGACGGGCCCCGTCCGGCCGTGACGGGGCGTCAGGACCCTTCCGTACGCATAGCGGTGATCGGCGCGGGTTTCGCCGGCCTGGCCGCCGCCGTGCAGCTCAAGCGGCAGGGCATCGAGTCGTTCACGGTGTACGAGAAGGCCGGCGACCTCGGCGGCACCTGGCGGGACAACACCTATCCCGGCGCGGGCTGCGACATACCCTCCCACCTGTACTCGTACGCGTTCGCCCCCTACCGCGACAGCCGGGTCCGCTACCCCGGGCAGCCGCAGGTTCTGGAGTACCTGCGCGCCTGCGCCCGGGAGCACGGGGTGGAGCGGCACGTGCGGTACGGCACCGAGATCACCTCGGCGCACTACGACGACGCACGCGGGCAGTGGACCCTGGAGGCGGCGGACGGGCGGACGCACACCGCCGAGGTGGTGATCTCCGCCGTGGGCCAGCTGCACCGCCCGAACGTGCCGCGGCTGGCGGGCGCGGAGGACTTCACGGGCACCGCCTTCCACACCGCCCGCTGGGACCACGGCCACGTGCTCGACGGGCGGTCCGTGGCGGTCGTCGGCACCGGGTCGAGCGCCGCGCAGGTGGTGCCCGCCATCGCCGACCGGGTGCGCCGGCTGCACGTGTTCCAGCGCACGGCGAACTGGGTACTGCCCAAGCCCGACGCCCGGTTCCACCCGGCGCTGTCCCTGCTGCTGCGCGCCGTACCGGCCGCCCACCACGCCTACCGCTCGATGTTGTTCCGCCGCTCGGAGGCGGTGCTGCTGCCCGCGCTGCGGGGCAACCGGTTCCTCGGGGCCATGCTGCGCACGATGGCCCTGCGCCATCTGCGGGCCGGGGTCCCCGACCCGGAGCTGCGCGCGCGGCTGACGCCCGATTTCGCCGTGGGCTGCAAGCGGGTCGTGCTGTCCTCCGACTGGTACCCGACGCTGGCCCGTGACCACGTGGACGTGGTCACGGATCCCATCGCCCGGGTCACGGCGAAGGGCATCGAGACCGCCGACGGCGTCCACCGCGAAGTGGACACGATCGTCTACGCCACCGGTTTCCGCACCACGGAGTTCCTCGCCCCCATGACGGTGACCGGCCGCGGGGGGCTCGCCCTGCGCGAGGTGTGGCGCGGCGGGGCCCGCGCCTACCTGGGCATCCACGTGCCCGGTTTCCCGAACCTGTTCCTGATGTACGGGCCCAACACTAACCTGGGGCACAACTCGGTGATCCTCACCCTGGAGGCGCAGGCGGTCCACGTCGCCCGCTGCGTGGCCCTGCTGGCCTCCCGGGCCGCCGCCGGCGTCCGGGGCATGGAGGCCACGGAGCAGGCACTGGACGCCTGGCAGCGCCGGGTGGACGAGGGCTCCGCGGGCACCGTGTGGACCGGCTCCTGCACCAGCTGGTTCAAGACCGGGGACGGGGTGCTCACCAACAACTGGCCCTACCGCACCACGCACTACCAGCGGATGACGGCCCGTCCCGACCCGGCCGCGTTCCGCTTCCTGCCGGCCGCGCGGAACCCCTCCGGGAACGCCGACGACCTGCATCACGTACCCGATTAGCTCGCCCGAACGGAACTGGGAGGAGGAAGGGCCCCGCCCTACCGTGCTGCACATGACGACTTCCGAGACAGGCAAGGGACTCGAAGCGGCCAAGGCGGTCGCCGCCGACGACGCCGCGCACGTCTTCCGCGGCTGGGTGCAGCAGGGCACGCACATGGCCTTGCCGGTGGCCGGAGCGAAGGGGTCGTGGTTCTGGGACTACGCCGGCAACCGCTACCTCGATTTCTCCTCCCAGCTCGTGTACGCCAACCTCGGGCACCAGCATCCGCGGCTGGTGTCCGCGATCAAGGACCAGGCCGACCGGCTGTGCACCATCGCCCCGCACTTCGCCGAGGAACGGCGCGCCACCGCCGCCCGCGAGATCGCGAAGCTGGCTCCGGAGGGCCTGAACCGGGTTCTGTTCACCAGCGGCGGCGCCGAGGCCGTGGAGCACGCCGTACGGCTCGCGCGGCTGCACACGGGACGGTTCAAGATGCTGGCCGCCCACCACTCGTTCCACGGCGCCACCTCGACGGCGATCCAGCTCACCGGTGATCCCCGCCGGTGGCGCAACGACACCGGCACGGCGGGAGTGGTCCGCTTCTTCCCGCCGTACCCGTACCGCTCGGCGTTCTACTCCGAGAACGAGGAGCAGGAGTGCGCGCGGGCTCTGGAGCATCTGGAGCAGGTCATCGTCCTGGAGGGCGCGCGGACCATCGCCGCCATCGTGCTGGAGCCGGTCGGCGGCACCAGCAGCGGCGTGCTCGTCCCGCCGGACGGCTACCTGGCCGGGGTGCGGGAGCTGTGCGACCGGTACGGGATCATGCTGATCCTGGACGAGATCATGGTCGGCTTCGGCCGCACCGGCGCCTGGTTCGCCTCCGACCACTGGGGAGTGCGCCCGGATCTGATGACCTTCGCCAAGGGGGTCAACTCCGGCTACGTACCGCTGTCCGGGGTGCTCGTCTCGGACGAGATCGTCGAGACCTTCAGCAAGACGCCGTACCCCGGGGGCACGACGTACTCGGGCCACGCGCTCGCCTGCGCCGTGGCGGTGGAGGCGATCGACACGATGCGCGACGAGGGCGTCGTGGAGCACGCCGCGAGGCTGGGCCGTGAGGTCTTCGAGCCGGAGCTGACAAAGATGGCCGAGCGTCACCCCTGTGTCGGCGAGGTCCGCGGCATCGGCGCGATCTGGGCCCTGGAGCTGGTGAAGAACAGGAAGACCAAGGAGATGTACGTCAACTACGACACCCCGGACCGGCTCACACCGCAGGGCGCGGAGCTGATGGGGGCACTGATGCGGCGCGGGGTGAACGCGATGTTCTACCTCAACCGGCTGAACATCACGCCTCCGTGCAACATCAGCGAGGAGGACGCCCGGGAGGGCCTGGCCAGGATCGACGAGGCGCTGACCGTCGCGGACGCACGCGTGGCGTGAGAGCGGGGACGCTGACCCGTCGGCCCGTCCCTCCGTCCCCGCGCGGGCGGGGGACGGAGGGACGGGCCGACGGGTCAGCGGCAGAGCGCGAACGGCTCTCCGACGACGGCCGCCACGCCGCAGTACAGGACCAGCGCCAGCAGAACGAGGACGCACAGCAGCAAGCGGCGCAGGTGATGGCAGCGCAGGAACCTGGCGAACCGCTTCGCCCCGTGCTCCAGCTGTTCGACGCGGGCGGCCAGCGCGGTGTCCCCGCCCATTCCCGTGCCCATGCCCGGCCGGCCGGGATCGGGCAGGCACTTCACCAGGGCGCTCGCCACGACGCTGGGCGTGGCGAAGACCAGGGCGGCCTGGTCGGCCGACAGCTCCTGGCGCGTCCTCACGTGGTGCGCGACGACCCGCGGGCCCGGCACGAACCACAGGGTCGAGACGACCGTCTCCACGACGAGCCGCCCCAGCGGATGCCGGCGCCGGGCGTGGTGCAGCTCGTGTCCGAGCACCGCGGCCAGTTCGTCGTCGGTCGTCCGCCGCGTCAGGCCGGTGCTGACGGCGACCACGGGCCGCAGCAGACCGTGCGTGACGGCGATGGGTTCGTCCACGTCGAGCTGGACCAGCCGGATGCCGTCGTCTCCCGGGCCGCCGACGCGCCGGGCGACCGCCGACAGGCGTTCGCAGGGTGAAAGGGCGTGTTCGTCGATCCACCGGGCGGCCCGCCGGGTGGCCAGGAGTCCGCGCACCCCGACCGTGACGGCCACCGTCACGGTCACCAGCGCGACCACGACTCCGGCGCCGAGGACGACGGCGTTGAGCGTCTCCGCGACTCCCCGGCCCGGGCCGGTCTCCGGCCGCTGCCGCCAGAGCCGCAGCAGCATGTAGACCAGTACGTCGAACAGGACCAGCCCAAGCAGTGTGCACACGCCCATCACCGCCCGGGCGGTGAGGGTCCGTGGCATGCCGTTGCGAAGCCGCGCCAACTCGAAACACTCCCCCGTACCGGTACTTCACGTCTGTTGTCGGGTGTCGTCCGAATCCGTCCGCACGAGCTTCATCAGGCGGGAGTGGAGCTGCGGCTCCGACTGGCACTGGTCGATGAAGTGAACCACCGCGGAGACACCGTGGTCCCGGATGACGTCGCGGACGGCGAGCTCGGCCGCGTCCCGCACGACCGCCTCGTACGCGAAACCGCGGCCCTCCGTCGTGCGGCACAGCACATTGCGTTTGCTCAGCCGGTTGAGGACGGTCATGACCGTGGTGTAGGCGAGGGGCTCCGGCCTCCCCTGGTTGACCTCATCGAGCACCTGGCGCACGGTCAGGCGCCGGCCGGCCTCCCACAGCACGGTGAGGAGTTCGGCGCCGAGCGGCCCCAGGGCCTTGCTCAGCTTGTCGGCTTCGCGTCCGTCCATGGGCCATCACGGTCCCGTGCGATGCGCGCGGTGCGCGGCACCGAGACGGTTGCGGCGCATGGCCTCGAGCCGGACCATGGCGACCACCACCACGCCGAATCCGTACCACACCAGGTCGTGGTAGAAGTCGAGTGACGTTCCCTGTGAGTGCTTCCACATGTCCAGGAAGTAGCCGGCGAGTTCGACGCCCCCGCCGACGACCAGCAGCCAGCCGGTGACGCGGAACCCGGGGAGCCGCAGCTGTGTCGCGCCGGCCGCCATGGTGACAACGGCCCCCAGCCAGATCCCGAGGTGGATGGTCCACAGCGAACTCGGTGGTTCCACGATGAAGGAGACGTTCTTCGCGTGCCAGTACGTGTCGTACGCCTGGCCGAAGAGGTAGACCACCACGCCGGCGAAAGCCAGGTGCCTCCGCCAGCCGAGCGGGTCGGTGCCGGGGGAGCCGGGGATCCGCTGTCCGACGGCCACCCGCATACCTGTCGATTCCATACGCCTACCGTGACCGGTGAACCCTAACGACGTGACCCGACACCGGCGAGTCCGATCGGGCTGCTCGAGCGGGCACCCCGGGTTTCGCCGTCGCCGGACCCAAAGGCGCGGCCCTCGGGGTCTGGGCCACGAGGACCGGGTCCGCCCAGGCTGGGCCCATGGTCCCCTCCCTCACTCTCGCCCACGTGGTCGGGCACGGTTCAGGCCCGATCCCCCGTACGTACGCGCTGATCGCCGGGGTGACCGCCCTGTACGCGTCCTTCGAGGCGCTGCGTCTGCGCTGGCAGGAGCCGCGCTTCGACGAGCGCCGGGTCTGGCGGGGGTTCCCGGAGCCGCTGTCGCTCACCGCCGACCACCCGCTGCTGCGCCGCACGCTGCGGGTGGTCGGCGCGGCCCTGGCCCTGCTGACGCTGACCGTGCTGACGACGGGCTACGGCGGTCACGATCTGGGCATCGGCATGATCTACGTGTTGTTCTGGGTCGGGCTCGTGCCCGCCTCCCTGCTCCTGGGGCCCGTCTGGCGGCTGTTGAACCCGCTGCGCTCCGTGCACGAGGTGGTCTGCGCGCTGACCCGCGTCCCGCCCGACGCGGGGCTGCGCCGGCTGCCGGAGCGTGTCGGGGTGTGGCCCGCCGCCGTCGGTCTGCTCTGCTTCGGGTGGCTCGAACTCGCCGCGCCGGGGCGCGGGTCCGCGTCGGCCGTGCTGCTGTGGCTGTGGGTGTACGGGGCGGTGCAGCTGATCGCCGCCACGATGTACGGATCACGCTGGTTCGAGCGCGGGGACACCTTCGAGGTGTACTCCTCGCTCATCGCCGCCATGTCCCCGCTGGGCCGCTCCCACGACGGGTCCCGGCGCCTGGTCCTGCGCAACCCGTTCAACGGGCTGGCCGGGGTGCGCGAGCAACCAGGGCTGACCGCCCTGGTGTCGGTGATGCTGGCGCTGACCGCGTTCGACAGCTTCGCCAACACCGGTGCCTGGCGGGCGGTGAGCGACGGGCTGCCCACCTCGCCGGCGCGCACCGCCGGGCTGCTCGGGACGGCCCTGCTGATGCTGGGTCTGCTGCGGCTCAGCGCGTGGACCGCACGGCACCTGTCCCGCGGTGCCTCCTGGGGCGCCGGTCTGATGGCCCCGTCCCTCGTGCCGGTCGCCGTGGGCTACGTGTTCGCGCACTACGCCTCGGTGCTGATGGTGGAGGCACAGCGGTTCGTCGACGTCTTCTTCGTCTCGGGCGAACCGCTCACCGTCCACCACGGCGACGCCACCGTCGTGGCGTACGCGCTGCCGTCGGCGATCGTCCTGTCGCTCCTGCAGGTCGTGTCCGTCGTCGCCGGGCACGTCTTCGGCGTGATCGCGGCTCATGACTCCGCCGTGGGCGCGCTGCCGAGCGGGCGCAGGGTCCTGCCGCAGGTGCCGTTGTTCGTGGTGATGATCGCCTTGACGCTGGGTGGGCTGACGCTGCTGCTCGCCGCGTAGCGGACGCCCCCGCGCAGGGGTGTGCCCGGGGACGGGTCCGTCCCCGGGCACACCCGCGCCGGCTCAGTCCCCGGCCTGCCGCACCCACTGGGCGAGCCGGCCGAGTTCGTCCGTGAGGGCCGCCACGAACGCCTTGCGTGTCGCGGCGGAGTGCCGGTTGGTGCTGAAGCCCACGGTGAGGTTGAGCCGGCCCGCGACCACGAACCCGATCACGTCGACGGTCCGGAACCGGGTGCCGGTGCCGCTGCGCTGCCTGCCGTAGGCCATGCGCGGCACGCTCAGCAGGTCACTGCGCAGGAACACCTCGTCGACCTGGCCGAGGTAGTTCACGCCGATCTGCGCCGCGGGCAGCCCGCGCAGCGCCTCGGCCTCGGGCCGGCCGGACAGGTACGTCAGCAGGCCGTGCCCGGCCCCCCGGCCCGGCAGCGCCTCGACCTGGTCGCGCACCCGGCGCAACGCCTCGTCGGCCGGCAGGGCGGGGTCGTGCTCGAACAGTACGGGCACCAGTGTGGAGAAACGGCCCACCGTGCGGCTGACGTCGGCGTCCGGCACCGGGAGGTCGCGGCCGTGCCGCTCCAGGTCGACGAGGACCCGCCGCGCACCGTCGTCGTCCGGGTACGTGGCGTGCAGGGCGCGCACCGCCGCGGAGCACAGGACTTCGGACAAGTCGGCCCTGATGTGCCGGGGCAGCAGGCGCACCAGCGCGTCGGTCACCTCGCGGTCGACGCGCACGGTGACGTTCTCCAGCGATTCCAGCGAGTTGGGGCCCTCCGTGCCGTCCACCGGGAAGGGCGGGGTGTTCCGGCGGGCCTCGCTCGCCCAGTAACCGGATTCGGCCGTCACCTCCGGGGAGTTCGCGTACTCGGCGAGCCCCCGGGCCCAGGACCGGAACGACGTCGTCCGCGGCGGCAGCGTTCCCTCGCCACCGGCCTCCAGGTCGGCGTAGCCGCCGAGCAGGTCCTCCAGGAGGATGCGGCCCGAGTAGTGGTCGACCGCCAGCCAGTGCGCGAGGAACAGCACGCAGTGCGGCCGGTCCCCCATGTCGAAGTAGGCCATGCGCAGCAGTGGCCCGCGGCCGAGGTCGAGACTGGCCTGGAGCTCGTCGCTGATCTCGACGCTGCGCTTCTTCTGGGCCCGGCTGTCCAGGTGCGACAGGTCGTGGACCGTGAACGGCAGCGGCTCCGCCTCGTCCTGCGGCGCCACGTGCGCCGTCCAGGCGCCGTCGGCGTCCTGGGCGAAGCGCAGCCGCAACGCGTCATGGTGCTCGAGGACGCGGCCGAGTGCCCGGGCCAGTACGGCGGGGTCGAGCGGCCGCTGCAGCGCCAGCAGGAAGGAGGCGTCGTTCCAGTGGTGGCGTTGCGGCAGGTCCTGGGAGAGGAACCAGCGCTGCGAAGGTGTCATTCCGGTCGGTCCGACCGGGTCGTCCGGGGTGGAGCCGACCGACGCCGAACCCGCGGCCAGTGCCTGGCCGGTGATGGTGGGGTGGGCGAAGACGTCGGCGAGTCGCAGGCGCAACCCGTGCCGGTCGGCGGCGGCGGTGGCGCGCAGGGCGAGCAGGGAGTCCGCGCCGAGTTCGAAGAGGTTCGCCGTGGTGGACAGCGGCTCGGACGGGTTGAGCAGTTCCGACCAGACCTGGACAAGGGCGTGCTCGACGGGGGTGGCCGCGGGCGTGTGGACGGTGACGGTCCGGGTGCGGGAGGGAGCGGGCAGGGCCTTGCGGTCCACCTTGCCGTTGCCGCTGAGCGGGATCTCGTCGATGGCGATCAGGACGGGCGGGACCATGTACGAGGGGATCTTGGCCTCGAGCCACTCCCTCAGTGCACCGGTGTCGACGTCGGCCTCCGGCGTCACGTAGGACACCAGTCGTTTGCCGCCCTGACCGGTGGTGTCGGTGACCGTCACGGCCCCACTGACCCGTGGGTGCGCGGCCAGCGCGGCGTCGATCTCGCCGAGTTCGATGCGGTAGCCGTTGATCTTGACCTGCTGGTCCTCGCGCCCGAGGAACTCGATCGTGCCGTCGGGCCGGAACCGGCCGAGGTCACCCGTCCGGTACAGGCGTTCCCCGGTGCGGGGGTGGACGATGAAGGACCGCGCCGTCTTCTCCTCGTCCTTCCAGTACCCCAGCGCCGTTCCCGCACCGCCGATGAAGATCCCACCCGTCGCGTACGGCGGCCGTACCCGCAGCCGGCTGTCCAGTACGTACATGGTCTGGTTCGCGAGCGCCGTCCCGTAGGGGATGCTCGCCCAGCCCGGGTCCACCTCGGTGACCGGGTGGTGGATCGACCAGATCGACGCCTCCGTCGCCCCGCCCAGGCTCATCACCCGCACGCCCGGGAACGTCTTCCACGCCCGCTCCGGCAGCGACAGCGGGATCCAGTCACCGGAGAGCATCACCATCCGCAGCCCCGCCCGGGGCTCGTGCCGCGCCCGGTGCTCGGCATAAAGCTCGAACAGGGCGGGCACGGAGTTCCAGACCGTCACACCGTGGGCGTCGGCGAGCTCGCCCCAGTGCTGCGGGTCACGCTCCGACCCCGGGTCCGGGAGCACCAGGGCCGCACCGGCCGCGAGAGTGCCGAAGATGTCCCACACCGACAGATCGAAGCTCAGGCTGGACACACCCAGCACCCGGTCACCGGCCGTCAGCCCGATGCGCTCGTCGATGTCCTCGACGGTGTTGCGGGCGCCCCGGTGATCGATCATCACCCCCTTCGGCACACCCGTCGAACCGGAGGTGAAAATGATGTACGCCAGGTCCGTCACCGCCCGCCGGACGATGTGACCACCCGGCTCGGGCCCGGCTCCCTCCGCGGTGACCGCCACCGCCGTCACACCCGCCGGCCACGGCCCCTCTTCCGCCCCGGGCTGAGTCAGAACAACCCGGGCCCCGGTGTGTTCGACCAGGTAGGAGATACGTTCAGCGGGCAGGGCGGGGTCGACCGGAACATAGACACACCCGGCCCGCAGCACCCCCAGCACCGCCGCGACCTGCTCCCACCCCTTACGCATCGAGACCACGACCCGGTCCCCGAGCCGTGCCCCCAAC
>NZ_JOIZ01000009.1 GCF_000721605.1 Streptomyces sp. NRRL S-37
TACTTCACCCACAAGGCCACGAATCGCTTGCACACATCACGCTCCATCTCCAGCTCGCGAATGCGCTTGTCCTTCTCCCTGGCCTCGGCCCGCAACCGCGTCTCCCCTCCGCGTGCGCGGTAGCGAGTGTCACCCTAGGGTGATCCGGTAGTGCGGCAGTGGCCGTCGAACGGGCGGCCGCCCGTCGATCCGCATCGGGAGTACGTCATGACGTCCGCCACCCAGCACCGCACCCACGAAGCCCATGAGCACCGGCACGAGGAGGGCTGCGGACACGTCGCCGTGCCGCACGGCGACCACGTCGACTACATGCACGACGGACACATCCACCGCGCGCACGACGGGCACGTCGACGAGTGCACGACTGCCGGCCACAGGCCGCACGCGGGTCACGGACACCAGCACGGAAGCGGCTGCGGTCACGTCGCCGTGCCCCACGACGATCATGTCGACTATGTGCACGACGGGCATCGGCACGCCGCTCACGAAGGACACTGGGACGACCACTGAGCCCTCCGGACCGCCGCAGGCGCCGGAGGTTCCGCTGTTCCCCGCCCGACGGTCTCAGCGGCCGCGGATGGCGCGCACACCCCCGATCGCACGGCCGTCGGGAACACGCGCAGGATGCCCCTGCTTCCCTGCGGTCGGGGAACATCTGCACGGACATGACCGTACCGAGGCACGCCCCCCGCTGCCCGTGGCGATCGAGCTCAGCGCTTCTCGTACGGATCCGACGGCTCCGCGACCCGTCGGATGGTGGTGGCATCCAGCACCGGGGGCCAGGCCTCCGATGATCCCAGCTCGCCTTCGGGATGCCAGGCGCCTGTCACCACCACCCACGTGTCGGCCTCCGGTGCGTCCGCGCCGCGGACCTCCACCCGGACCGTCGTGGCGTCGGCCGCGCAGCACGCGACCCGGAGCCGGGTCACGTACCGGGCGCCGCCGTCGCCGTGCGTGACGAACCCGGTCAGCCGGACCGCGCGGCCCTTCAGCGAGTACCCGCTGTCGTAGACGGCGCGGGTACTGAACTCGGCCAGGCTCAGGTCCACCGGGTCCCCGGCGGGCAGGGCGGGGAACGTGCCGACGTTCTCCGCGGCGTGCCGGGCCTCTTCGCGCGCGGCGCTGTAGGAGCCGAGTGCGGGCGGCGGAAAGAGGAGCAGGGCGGTTGCGGGCAACGCGAGCAGCCAGGCGACGCGCGGGCCGCCCGCGGGGGAGTGGAGGTGGCCGTGTCCGTCCTCGGCCGGGTGCGCGCTCCGGTCCGCGGAAGCGGTGCCGTCCCGTGCCGCTCGCGCCGTCAGCGCCGCCCGCGTCGCACCGAGCAGCACCAGCAGCGCCCCGGACGCGACCAGGTAGGGCCGCAGCCCGGCCTGCACGTACCGCAGATACAGGTCGCTGAACAGCGAGATCCGCAGCACCGCGGCGCCGACCAGCAGCAACAGCACGGCGGGACCGTACCGCCTCACAGCGCCCACCACCCCACGAGCACACTGCTCGTCACCGCGACCACCCAGGTCACGGACGAGAACCGGATCGCGAACGCCCGCCCGAACGTGCCGGCCTGAAGCGCGAACAGCTTGAGGTCGACCATCGGGCCGACCACCATGAACGTCAGTTGCGCGGTCGGTCCGAATCTGCTCAGCGACGCCGCCACGAACGCGTCCGCCTCGCTGCACACGCACAGCACCACGGCGAGGAGGGCCAGCAGGAGCACCGATACCCAGGCGGACGCCGTGAAGACGTCCAGCAGCGAACGCGGCACCGCGGTGTTGAAGGTCGCCGCTGCCGCCGACCCCAGTACCAGGAAACCCCCGGCGTGCAGGAAGTCGTGCTGGAGCCCCGCCACGAAGGAGCCCGCGCGGGAGGTGCCGGACCCGGCCGTCGGCGCTCCCGGCAGCCGCAGCCACTCCTTCCTGCCGAAGCATGCCCACAACCAGCCCATGGCGACGGCGGTGACGAGCGAGGCGACGAGCCGGGCCACCACCATCAGCGGCTGACCGGGAAACGCGAGGGACGTGGCGACGAGGACGACGGGATTGATCGCGGGCGCGGAGAGCAGGAACGCGAGCGCGGCGGCCGGAACGACCCCGCGCCGCATCAGGTTGCCGGCCACCGGCACGGACGCGCACTCGCAGCCGGGAAGCACCACACCGGCCGCGCCCGCGACGGGTACGGCGAGAGCCGGGCTGCGCGGCAGCAGCCGGGTGAAGACGCGCTCGGGCACGAACGCGCCTATGGCCGCGGAGACCAGCGCGCCGAGCAGGAGGAAGGGGACACCCTGGACGACGACGGCGGTGAACACGGTCCACCAGGCGGCGACGGGCGGAGTGCAGAGGTCGAGTGCGAGCACCGGCCCGAGGATTCCGGCGACCATGATGATCGTGGCGAGTGCGAACCCGCCGAGGGAGATGTGCACGACCGCCCGCACGACGAGGCGCACGACGTCGGTGAGCCCGCCCCGCCTCTCGGCGTACTTCTGATCGCTCACGCCACTCGCTTCGCCGTACGGCAACACCGACGAGCCGCCCGCGGGAAGCCGCCGGAGCGACGACCGCGCGGTGCCGGACCGGGACACCTTACCGAGGCACCTTCAGCTGCCGGTCCCCAGGGTCTCGGGAGGCCCGACGGACCCGGCTGACGACACATCAGCACCTCGTGCATCTTTCTAGTAATGAAATTCATTTCTGATTACTGTACGGGGCGAACCGTGAGACATCGAGTCTTTGGAGCAGTGATGAGCGACCCCTACGAGCGGTCCGCCGAGTACCTCGACATCCTGATCGCCGAATCGTGGGAGCCGCTGGCTCCGGCACTGGCGGACGTCCTGTCGCGAGTCCGCGCCGCGACCGGGTCCGTGGTGGACCTCGGGGCCGGGTCCGGCCGGGGCGTGCGCGTCATCTGCGACGCGCTGCCGCGGGTGCCGGTGCTCGCCGTCGAACCGTCCGCCGCGATGCGCGCCGTCCTGCTCGCCCGGGTCCACGAGGACGGCGAACTGCGCAAGCGCGTCACGGTGGTTCCCGGCGACTGTGCGAGCGCCGACTGGCCCGACGGTGTGCGGGCCGTGGTGGCCCTGAACATGATCGGTCACCTGCCGCCCGGGCAGAGGCGCGCACTGTGGAGCCGTGCCGCCCGGCAACTCGCCCCGGGCGGGGTGCTGGTGTTCAACCTTGTTCCGCCGTTCGCCCCGGTGGAGGTGGGGCGGGTGCGAATGGCCCGGGTCGTCGTCGGAGAGCTGGAGTACGAGGGCTGGGCGAGCGCGCGTCCCACGGGAGCGGACGAGATCACCTGGCACATGGACTACGGCGTCCTGCGTCAGGGCCGGCCGCTGGACGGGACGTCGGTCGAGTACCGCTGGTGGGTCGCGACGGAGGACGCGTTGGCGGCCGAAGTCGCCCAGGCGGGGCTGGTATTGCGTCGGACCGGCGATGCCGGCCTGGGGCTGTGCGTTCTCGAGCGTGCGAGTGATCCGACATCGCGAGTTGGTTGATCTGATAATCATTTTCAATTAGGTTCGTCGGTGTTCCGCCTCCCCCGGATCCCTCTGCGGGGGAGGCGTCGCCCTGCCCGCCTTTCGACGGAGACCGGATGGACCAGCCTGTGCCGAGCGACGACCTCCTTGCCCGCGTCATCGACTGCATCGCCGAAGTCCTCGGCGCACCACCCCACGAGGTCCCACGGACGACTCCGCTCGCGGCCCTGGGGCTCGAATCGTTCACCGCGGTGCGGCTGAGGCGGAGGATCCGCGAACGCACCGGCCGGGACCTGCCGTTGACCGCCCTTCTGGGCGACGGCGCGACGGCCCGTGCGGTGGCGGACCGCCTGCTCGCCGGTCACACGCCGGAGAAGGCCACCGTTCCCGGGCCCCTCGGCGCCGAGGGCCGTGCGGTGGCGGAACCCGGCGGTGTGCGGAACGGCGGGGAAACGGAGGGGGAGGACTTCCCCCTGACACCCATTCAGGCTTCGTACCTGGCCGGGCGGGCCGAGGGCATGCCGCTGGGCGGAGTGGCCACCTTCTACTACTACGAGTACGACCGCACACCCGGCGACACGGACCCGCTCGTGGACGTGGCCCGGCTGGAAGCCGCCTGGAACCGACTGGTCGATCACCACCCGATGCTGCGCATGACGGTGGACGACCGGGGCCGCCAGCGCATCGCGGCCGCTCCCGGCCCCTACCGGATCGGCGTCACCGATCTGCGGGGCGAGTCCGCCGAACAGGTGAGGGAAACGTTGTCCGCCCAGCGGCGGGAGCGTTCCCACCAGAACCGGCCCACGGAGTCGTGGCCGTTGTTCGACATCCACGCCACACTGCTGCCCGACGGGCGGACCCGGCTGCACGTCGGCGTGGACGTGCTCCTGACCGACCTCACCGGCTGGATGCTGCTGATGCGTCAGTGGGGCCGCCTCGTCGCGGACCTTGGCCACCGGCTTCCCGAGCCGGCAGCCCGGTTCGCCGACCTCCAGCGCGCCCGCTCGAGGGACCCGGAGTGGGCGGCCCGGCGCGCCCGCGACCACGCCTACTGGGCCGAACGAGCCCCCGGGCTGCCGCCGTCGCCGCGGCTGCCCCTGCTGCGCGACCCCGCCGACACCACCCCGCCCCGCTTCGTCCGCTCCGCCGCCGAACTCGACGCCGACACCTGGACCCGGCTACGAGCCCGGTGCACCGAGCACGCGGTCACGCCGACCGCGGCCCTGCTCGCGGCCTTCGCCGTCGTCCTCGGCCGGTGGGGAGCCGGGGAACGGATCTGCCTCAACACCACCCTGTTCGACCGCCCGGAGGACGAGAGCGGCGCTGAGGGGGTGGTCGGCGACTTCACCACCACCGCCCTGGTCGGCACGCCACGCTTCGGCCCCGCCGACTGGAAGGGCTTCGCCGACTACGCCACCGCCGTCAACCACCGCTTCTGGGAGGACCTGGACCACCGGTCCGTGTCCGGTGTCGAGGTGCTCAGGGAACTACGGGGGCAGGACTCGCCGCCGGTGGGAGCCCCCGGCCACCCGGTGGTGTTCACCAGCGGGGTGGGCCTCGCGGGCGCCGGGGAGCCTCCGGCGTCCTGGATCGGACAGGAGGTGTACGGCATCTCCCAGACCCCGCAGGTCCTGCTCGACCACATCGTGTGGGACGAGGGCGGACGCCTCCGCCTGGCCTGGGACGCCGTCGAGGGGGCGTTCCCCGACGGCTGGATACCGGCCCTGCTCGACGCCTTCGTACGCCTGCTCCACACCCTGACGGACCCCGACGCCTGGCACGACACCGCCCTGGGCTGGGACCCGTCCTTCCACCCCGAAAAGCCCCTGGACGCCGTGCCCTTCCCGGACGCGGGCCCCCTGCTGCACGATCCGGTCACCGACGCGGCCCGGCGGCATCCGCGACGGCCCGCCCTGCGCACCTCCTCCACCACCGTCACCCACGCCCGCCTCGCGGACAACGCCGCCGCCACCGCGGCACTGCTGGCCGCGCACGGGGTGGGACCCGGCGACATGGTCGCCGTCGCCTGCGAGAAGGGCACCGCGCAGATCACCGCCGTACTAGGCGTCAGTCTGAGCGGGGCGGGCTACCTGCCGGTCGAACCCTCCTGGCCGGCCGCGCGGATCGCCGCCGTCTGCGAGCGGGCCGGGGTCCGGCACGCGCTGACCGGCCGCGGTGTGAGCACCGACTGGCCCGACGGCGTCACCGTTCACCGCCTGACCGCCGCGGGGCGCCCCGTCCGCACCGCCGCGGGCTCCGCCGCCCCCGTGGCACCGCTCACGGCCCCACGTCCCGAGGACATCGCCTACACCATCTTCACCTCGGGTTCCACCGGCAGCCCCAAGGGTGTGGAGATCGAGCACCGGGCCGCGCGCACGACCGTCGACGACATAGTCGACCGGTTCGCCATCGGTCCCGACGACCGGGTGCTGGCGCTGTCGGCGCTCAGCTTCGACCTGTCCGTGTTCGACATCTACGGCGTCCTCGGCGCCGGCGGCTGTCTGGTGCTGCCCGACCCCGCCCGGCAGCGCGACCCGCAGCACTGGCTCGAACAGGCCGGCCGGCACGGCGTCACCGTGTGGAACACCGCGCCCGCCCTGCTCGAAATGCTCGTCGAGTACGCGGAGATGGAGCCGGAGGAAGCCGCCGGGGCGCTGCGCACCCTGCGCCTGGTGATGCTCTCCGGTGACTGGATCCCCCTGACCCTGCCCGACCGGCTGCGCCGGCTGGCGCCGCAGGCGGAGGTGATGAGCCTGGGCGGAGCCACCGAGGCGTCCATCTGGTCCATCACGTATCCGGTGGAACACATCGATCCGGGATGGCGCAGCATCCCCTACGGCCGGGCACTGCGCGGCCAGAGCTTCTTCGTCCTCGACGAGGACGGCGCGCCCTGCCCGGTGGGCGAGGCGGGGGAGCTGTTCATCGGCGGTGACGGGCTGGCCCGCGGCTACACCGCCGATCCGGTCCAGACCGCCGAGAGGTTCGCCGTCCACCCCGTGCTGGGCCGACGGCTGTACCGCACCGGGGACCTCGGCCGGTGGACCGCCGGAGGCACCATCGAGTTCCTCGGGCGCGTGGACCGGCAGGTGAAGATCCGCGGGCACCGCATCGAACTGGGCGAGGTGGAGGCGGTGCTGGCCCGCCATCCGGCGGTCCGCCAGTGCGTGGTGTCGTCGGTGCGCGGCCCCGACGGACGGCCGCGCCTGGTGGCGCACCTGGCGCCCCGGGGCGCGAGCGAAGCGCCGACCGCCCAGGAGCTGGCGGACGTCCTGCGCGAGCGGCTGCCCGACTACATGGTGCCCAGCCGGTTCGTGATCATGGACCAGCTGCCGGTGACGGCCAACGGCAAGATCGACCACGCGGCGCTGACCGCCGCACCCACCGACGACCGGACCGCCGGTGCCGACGGGCCGGCTCCGGTCGCCGCGGCGAAGGGCGGGTCCACCGCGGCACCGCGTACGGTCCCGGCCGGATCCGCCGCCGAGTCCGCCCCGGGCGGGGACTGGGCCGCCGCCGCGCTGGCCGAGGCGACCGCCCTGGGCCTGGAGGCCGCCGTCGTGGTCCGGCCCGGACGGCTCCGGCCGGACCAGGCGCTGGAGGCGTCGGCCCGATGGCTCCGGCACGTGGCGCGGACCACCGACGGCGAAGCCGCGGTGCCGCTCCTGGGACCCGGAGGACTGGCGGAGGTGGTCTGCCGCCCCCGGGCAGGGGACTTCCCGGCGTCCGCCACGTCCACCGGTCCGGCGCCCGGCGCCCCGGCCCCGGAACGGTACGGCACCGGACCGGGCCAGGTGCCCCGGCATCGCGGGCCGGGCCCGACCGTGCCCGTGGCACCGGCCGTACTGGAGGCTCTGACCGGCATCCTGGCCGACTTCACGGACGTGCCGGTGACGCCCGGCAGCACCTTCAAGGAGCTGGGGGCCACCTCCCTCACCCTGGTCCTCACCCACCGCAGGCTCCGGGAGAGCATCGCGCCCCGGCTCGCACTGGCGGACATGTTCGAGCACCCCACCGTCGCGGCCCTGGCCGCCCGCATCACCGCCCAAAGCGCCCAGGACACCGACCGGGCCGCCACCGCCACCGGCACCGTGACGCCCCCCGTGTCCCGGCAGTCCGAACGGCCCACGCGCAGAACGTCCCGCGTCGCCGCACGCGCCCTGGCCGAGGAGACCACGCGATGACCGAACCGACATCCTCCCGGGGAGACATGCCGGACACGCCCCGGCCCGGCAACGAGTCCGGCGACGACCTGATCGCGGTCACCGCCCTGGACTGCCGGTTCCCCGGAGCCCCCGACACGGCGGCCTACTGGGACCTGCTCGTGGGCGGCCGCAGCGGACTGACCCGGCACGGCGAGCGGGAACTGGCCGAACGCGGCGTCCCGGCGAGGCTGCTGGCCAACCCCGCCCACATACCCGTCAGCGGGGTCATCGACGAACAGGACCGGTTCGATCCCGAGCCGTTCGGCCTGACCGACGCCGAAGCGGCCGTGATGGACCCCCAGCAGAGGCTCTTCCTCGAAGCGTGCCTGCGCGCCCTGGAGAGCGCCGGACACGGCGGCGGTGCCGGCGCGGGCGCTGTGGGCGTCTTCGCCGGCGCCGCCCACAGCGACTACCTCGCCCGCAACCTCGCCGACCGGTACGCCGCCTCCGCCACCGATCCCGTCGGCAGCCTCCAGGCGGCCCTCGCGGGTGTGGCCGACTACCTTCCCCTGCACGTCGCGCACCGCCTCGCGCTCACCGGACCCGCCGTCGCGGTCGGCACCGCGTGCTCGACCTCGCTGGTGGCGGTGCACCTGGCGGCCCAGTCCCTGCTGGCGGGGGAGTGCGACACCGCCCTCGCCGGCGGCGCCTCCCTGATCGTCCCGCAGGGCAGGGGCTACCTCCATGTCCCCGACGGGATCTTCTCCGCCGACGGGCACATACGCACCTTCTCCGCCGAGGGCACCGGCATCGTGCACACCCAGGGCGTCGGTGTGGCCGTACTGCGGCGACTGCGCGACGCCGTCGCCGACGGCGACCCGGTGCTGGCCGTCCTGCACGGCTCCGCCGTCAACAACGACGGCGGCGACCGCACCGGCTTCACCGCTCCCTCGCCGCGCGGACAGGCCCGTGTGGTCTCCGAGGCGCTCGCCGTGGCCGGCCTCACGCCCAGGGACATCACCTACGTCGAGGCCCACGGCACCGCCACCCGCCTCGGCGATGTTGTCGAGGTCGCCGCGCTGCGCCGCGTCTTCGGCGACACCGGCCCGGCCTGGTGCGCCCTGGGTTCGGTCAAGAGCAACATCGGGCACGCCAACTCGGCCGCGGGCATCGCCGGTTTCGCCAAGACCGTCCTCGCCCTGCACCACGGCGTACTGCCGCCCACCCTGGACGCCCTGCCCCTCAACCCCGATCTCGGGCTGGACGACTCGCCCTTCACCGTCGTCCACGAGACCACCGACTGGACCGGGCCCCGGTACGCGGGCGTCAGCTCCTTCGGCATCGGCGGCACCAACTGCCACGTCGTCCTGGGCAGCGCCCCCGTCCGGCCGGAACCGCCCGCCGATCCGCGCCCGCAGCTCGCCCTGCTCAGCGCGCACCGCGACGACGCCCTCGCCCGCCTCGCCGGGGCCGTCGCGACCACCCTGCACACCACCCCGGTCGACCCCGCCGACGCGGCCCACACCCTGCACACCGGCCGCGCGACGCTGCCGTACCGCGCCGCCGCCGTGATCACCGGAACGGCGGAGGCCGACGGCCGAGCCCTGCGCGCCGCCCCGCGGCGCCGTCCCGGCCCCACCCCGCCCCGGATCGTGCTGGCCTTCCCCGGCGGGGGAGCGCAGTACGCGGGCATGGGACGCGAACTGTGCGCAGAGGAAGAGGAGTTCGACCGCACCGTGCGCGAGTGCGCAGGCCTCTTCGACGAAGGGACCGGTACCGGCCTCACCGCGCTGATCACCGCCGACCCGTCCGACGAGCACGCACGCCGGCTGCTGCGCGACCCCGCCCACGGACTGCCCGCCCTGTTCACCGTCTCCCTCGCCGCCGCGCGCACGCTGCGCTCCTGGGGCGTGGAACCGGACGCGGTGGTCGGTCACAGCCTCGGCGAGTACGTGGCCGCCGTGCTGTCCGGCGCCCTGTCCCTGCCCGACGCCGCGACACTGGTGGCGGTCCGCTCACGCGGCATGTCCCGGGCGGCCGGCGGCGGAGTGATGCTGACGGTCCCGCTGACCGAGCGGCAGGCCCTGGCCCTGCTCGCCGACCACCCGGAACTGGATCTGGCCGCCGTCAACGGCCCGCGGTCCTGTGTGGTGTCCGGGCCCTCGCCGGCCGTGGCCGAAGCGGAGCGGGCCCTGACCGCACGCGGCGAGCGCACCGTGCGGCTCTCCCTCGACGCGGCCGCCCACTCGCGCCTGGTCGACCCGGTCCTGCCCGAACTGCGCACGGCCGCCCAGGCCGTCCGGGCGCGTGTTCCCGGCATCCCGCTCGCCACCACCCTCACCGGGAAACTGCTGGACACCGCTCCGGGCGCCGACCACTGGGTGGCGCACCTGCGCTCCACCGTGCGCTTCTCCGACGCCCTGGCCACCGCCCTGGGCGACGGGCCGGCCGTCCTCGTCCAGGCGGGGCCGGGCGGCGCACTGCTCCAACTGGCCCGTCAGCAGGGGCACCGGCAGCTCCTGGCCACCCTGGCCGCCTTCCCGGACCGCGAGCAGCCCGCCGGAGGACGTGCCGCGCTGCTGGCGGCCGCCGGAGAGCTGTGGACGCACGGGGTCCCCCTGGACGCCGCGGCCCTGCACCGCCCGGGACGACGCCGTGTCGTCCTGCCGGGCCTGCCCATGGAGCGCCGCAGACTGTGGATCGATCCGCCGGCCGCCGCACAGCCCAGTACCGTGGCCGGCCTCGGCCACGATGCCGGGCAGGCCGCCCCGGACGAGTCCGAGCCCTTCCACCTGCCCGTCTGGCGGCGCACGCCCCCCGTCGAGGCGGACCGGCCGGCACTGCGGGGCCGCTGGCTCGTGGCCGGCCCTCCCGGCTCGCCCTCGGCCGAGCGGGTGCGCGTCGCGCTCGCCGCCGCCGGGGCCGGCACCGTCACCCTCGACGAGGCGGTCCGGGACCCCGGCACCCCGTGCGAGGGCATCGTCGTGATCGGCCCGTACGGTGACACCGGCGACGACCCGGCCGAAACCGTCAGCGCGTCGGTCCTGCACTACGCGCAGGTGGCGCGGGCCGCCGCCTCCTGGGCGCACCGCACCTGCCTGCTGCACCTGAGCCACAACGCCCAGCAGGTGGAGAGCACCGACCGGCCCGCCGCCCATGCTGCCGCCGGCCTCGCCGTGCCCCGCGTCCTCGCCCAGGAGTTCCCGGGCCTGCGCTGGCGCTCGGTGGACCTGCCGGCCGGCCCGCCGCACGCCGACGACGTACGGACCGTGCCGGCGGAGGCCGCCGACCTGCTGGCGGGAGGCCCGAACGGCATCGAGTGCGCCCTGCGCGGCGGGCACCGCTGGACGCGCGGCATCACCCCCTGGCGGCCGTCCGCACCCGCGCCGGACACGGACGGCCCGGCCGTCACCGACGGCGGGACGGGCACAGCGGTGATCCTCGGCGGACTCGGGGACGTGGGCCTGGCCCTGGCCGGGCACCTGGCCCGCTCCGGACGGCGGGTCGTGGTGACCGGCCGCACCGGGCTCCCCCCGGACCCCGCCCCCGGCAGCACCGAAGCCGAACGGGCGGAGACGATCCGTGTCCTGCGGGACTCCGGCGCCGACATCGAGGTCCGTGCCGCGGACGCCGCGGACACCGCCGCCACGACGGAACTGCTGCGGGAACTGACCGACCGCGACGGCCCGCTGGACCTGGTCGTGCACGCCGCCGGCGTGGTCGCCTCCGCGGCCGTCGCGCCGTTGCGGACCACCGAGGAGCAGGCCGTGCGCGCGCACGCGCACGCCAAGGTCACCGCGGCCCTCGCGCTGCGCGGTGCCGTGCACGGCCTCCCGCCCGGCAGCCGCCCGGCCACCGTCCTGCTGATGTCCTCCGCCACGGCGTTCGTCGGAGGCCTCGGCCTCGCCCCGTACGCCGCCGTCAACCGCTACCTGGACGCCCTCGCCGAGCACGAGCACCACGCGGCCCCGGACGCACCCCGCTGGATCAGCGTGGCCTGGGACGGCTGGCGCGTCGGGCCCGGCCGGAGCGAGCGCACCGTCGCCTCCCGGCACTCGATCGGTCTGGCGGACGGCATGCGCAGCGTGGACCGGTTGCTGGCGCTCGCGGCCGGCGGCCGTGCTCCGGCCTCCGTCGCCGTCTCGCCGGCCGACCTCGCGTCCCGCACCGCGGGCACGCCCACCGTCGTACCCGCCTCGGTCGCACCGGCTCCCGGCGCGCCCGCGGCCGGGCCGCGGGCCGGTGCGGGATTCACCACCGCTGTGGAGACCCTCCTGGCAGAGGTCTGGTCGGACCTGCTGGGCTTCCCCGTCACCGACCGCGACGCCGACTTCTTCGCCCTCGGCGGGCACTCCCTGCTGGCCACCCGGATGCTCGCCCGGCTGCGTGACGACCACGGCGCCGACCTGCGGCTGCAGGACCTGCTCGCCCGGCCCAGCATCGCGGCCCTGGCCCCGATGCTGCCCGGCGGGGAATCCCGGAGTGCTCCCGCCACGCCCCGGACCGGGGGCGGTCCGTCTCCGCAACCCGGTGACGGCCCCCGGGAGTTCCCCCTCACCCGGGTGCAGCACGCCTACTGGGTCGGCGGATCGGGCGGTTACCGCCTCGGCGACGTCCCGTGCTCCTTCCACCTGGAGTACGACTGTCCCGGCCTGGACACCGACCGCTACGAAACGGCGTGGAACGCGGTCGTCGCCCGCCACCCGATGCTGCGCGCGGTCGTCTCACCGGAAGGCCGCAACCGGGTGCTCGGCAAGGTGCCCCCCTACCGGATCCGGGTGCAGGACCTGACGAAGGACGACGACGCCGAGCGCACCCGGAAGCTGGAGCGCGTGCGCACCCGCATGGTGCGCCGCGAACCCCGCCCGGGCCGCTGGCCCCTGGTCGACATCAGGGCCGCCCGACTGCCCGGCGACGTCGTCCGGCTGTTCGTCAACGTGGACGTGCTGGTGTGCGACACCGCCAGCTACCTGATCTGGGACCGCGAACTGCGCACCCTCTACCACGACCCCGACACTCGGCTGCCGCCGCTGGAGACCACCTTCGCGGACTGTGTGGCCGCGCTCGAGCGCCGCGCCGAGGGCCCGGAGCACGCGCGGGCCGCCGCCTACTGGCGGGCCAGGCTGGACGACCTGCCCGGCGCACCCGCGCTGCCCGTCCGGACCGGGAGTCCCGGAGAGCGGCCCCGCTTCGCACGGCGCACCGCCCGTCTGGAGCCGGACCGCTGGAACGCCCTCAAGGCCGAGGCCGCCCGGCGCGGGCTGACCCCCACGGCCGTCCTGCTGGCGGCCTACGGCGAGGCCCTCGCAGAGTGGTCAGGACAGAACCGCTTCGCCGTCACCCTCACCCTCTTCGACCGGCCCGCGGACCTTCCCGGGGCGGACGCCGTGGTCGGTGACTTCACCTCGCTGATGCTGCACGAGGTGGACCGCTCGGACACCCGCTGCTTCGCCGACGCCGCCGTACGGGCCCAGCGCACCCTCTTCGAGGACCTGGACCACCGGGAGTTCTCCGCGCTCGACCTGCTGGCCGAGAAGTCCTCGCGCACCGGCCGCACCGAGTCCGTTCCCGTGGTCTTCACCAGCGCCCTGGGCCTGTCCGGGCCGCTCGGCGGCGGACACGACCTGGACTGGGCGGGCACACCGGTGTACGGCGTGAGCAGCACCCCGCAGACCTGGCTGGACCATCAGGTGATCGAGCAGCACGGGGCGCTCCTGCTCCAGTGGGACGTCCTGGAGAACGCCCTGCCCGCCGACGAGGCGGACGCGGCGTTCGCCGCCTACACCGAGCGGGTGCGCCGGCTGGCCGACGCACCGCGGGCGTGGGACACCGAGGAGCCCCGCACCGCGCCCGCCGCCCCGGCCCGCGAACCGCGGCGGCCGGCACCCACCGCGAGGAAGCGGACCGGTCCCGGCCCGGCCCCCGACACCGACGCGGCCATGCTGCTGCGCGACGGCAACGGCGACCGCCCCCTGTTCCTGATGCACCCCTCCGGAGGGGACGTACTGTGCTACGGCGAACTCGCCCGTCTCCTCACCGACGGCCGGCCCGTCGTGGCCCTCACCGATCCCGCCCTGACCGGCGGCACCGGGCCGCGGACCATCGCCGAGACGGCCGACCGCTACCTCGCGGCGCTGCGCGTCCACCAGCCGCGGGGCCCCTACCTGCTGGGCGGCTGGTCGATGGGCGGCACCGTCGCCCACCAGATGGCCGTGGAACTCCAGCGACGCGGCGAGCGGACCGACCTCCTCGTCCTGATCGACTCCAACACCCCCGACCGCATCCGGGCGTTGGGCGGCACCGACCGCGCCCAGGACACCGCCTTCGCGGCCGTCCGCTACCTGCGCTCGCTGGAGGCGTTCCTCGACCTCGACCTGGACCTCGGCCCGGACGCGGAGACGATCCGCACCGCGCCGGACCCGGCGGCGGTACGCCGGGCCGTCACCGAACGGCTGCGAGCGGCCGGCCTGCTCGGCCCGCGGGACACCGCCGACACCCGCCTCGAGGTATTCGAACGCCACCTGCGGGCGCTGGCCGACCACAGGGCCGGACACCTCACCGACCCGGCCACCCGACTGCTGCTCATCGCCGCGTCCCGTCCCGCGCCGCACAACGCCGGTGTCGGCATGGGCGTCGACGACGCCGCGGACCTGCCCGCCCTCGGCTGGCTGCCGCACGTCAGCGGCCCCGTCGACGCCTACACCGTCGAAGGCCACCACTACTCCCTGCTGCACGACCCCGCGGTCCGGCGGACCGCCGCCCTGATCGACCGGGCCCTGGCCGCCGTACACACCGGCCGGTGAGCCCGGCAGCCACTCCTGCCCCCCGAACCCCTCGCGGAAAGCGACCATGCACCAGCACCCGTCATCCCGCAGCACCCTGTCCCGCAGATCCGCCCTCACCGCCCTCGGGGCGGTCGGCGCCCTGCTGCTGAGCGCCTGCTCCGACACCCCGGCCTCCCGCACCGGCGCGCCCGTCGACGGCGGCACCCTGCGGTACGCCGTCGCGGGGTCCCCCGCCACCGCCAGTGACGACCCGCACGGCGGCCTCGGCAACGAGTCCGACGTCCTGCGCTTCGCCCTGACGTACGACGTCCTCACCGTCCCCGGCGAGGACGGGAGGACCCGGCCGCGGCTCGCCACGTCGTGGAAGCCCAACGACGCCATGGACCGCTGGACCCTCACCCTGCGTGAGGACGCCCGCTTCACCGACGGCGAGCCGGTGCGCGCCGCCGACGTGCTGTACTCACTGCGGCGCATCGGCGGCAAGGCCGCCGAGAACTACGGCCGGCTCGCCGACTTCGACATGGCGAAGTCCACCGCCCCCGACGAGCACACCGTCGTCCTGGCCACCCGCGCCCCGATGGCCGACGCGCCCCGGGCCCTGGAGTCCGTCACCTTCGTCGTCCCGGAGGGCACCGAGGACTTCTCCCGCCCCGTCACCGGCTCGGGCCCCTACCGGGTGGAACGGACCGGCGCCCAGACCACCGTCCTGACCCGCAACGACACGTGGTGGGGGGAGCGCCCGCACCTGGACCGCATCGAGATCCAGGCCGTCGCCGACCCGCAGGCACGGGCCGGCGCCGTCGCCTCCGGGCAGGCCGACGTCGCCGGCAGCGTCAGCCCCGCCGCGGTCAAGAGCGCCGGATCCCCGGCGAAGACCCAGGTCGTCCGGCGCGACGGGGTCACCGAGTACCCGTTCGTCATGCGCCTGGACACCGCGCCGTTCGACGACCCCCGGGTCCGCGAGGCGTTCCGCCTCGCCGCCGACCGCAAGACCTTGGTCGACACCGTGTTCCTCGGCTACGGCAAGGTCGCCAACGACCTCCCCACCCCCTACGACCCCTCGGCCCCCGACGACCTGCCGCAGCGCACCCGCGACGTGAAGAAGGCCAGGAAGCTGCTGGCCGAGGCGGGCCACGCCGACGGACTGTCCGTCACCCTGCACACCACCACGTCCTATCCCGGCATGGACACCGCGGCCACCCTCTACGCCCAGCAGCTCTCCGACATCGGCGTCGACGCGGAGGTGAAGGTCGAGCCGGCGGACACCTACTGGACCGCCGTCTACGCCAAGAAGGCGTTCTACACCGGCTACTACGGCGGCATCTCCTTCCCCGACCTCGTCCGCGTCGGGCTGCTCTCCGACTCCCCGACCAACGAGACCGCCTGGCGCAGCGAGACCTTCGACGACGGCTTCGCCCGGGCCATGTCGACCGCCGACGAGGCACGGCGCGAGGAGCTGCTCTCCGGCATCCAGCGCGAGCTGTGGGAGGACGGCGGCTACGTCGTCTGGGGCACCGGGGACGGCCTGGACCTCGCCGCACCCGGCGTGCGCGGACTGCCCGACGGGCCCGGGTTCCAGCGCATGTTCATCGACCAGGTGTGGATGGCCAAATGATCCCGCGCGCTGCCGGCCGCGCCCTGCGCCCGGCCGGCCGGGCCGCGGTCCTGGCCGTCGCCGCCACGGCCGTGGTCTTCACGGCCACCGAACTGCTCCCCGGTGACGCCGGGGAGCTGAGGACGGGGGGTCGGGCCACCGAAGAGGACGTCGCGGCGGAGCGGGAACGCCTCGGGCTGGACCGGCCGGCCGCGGTGCGCTACCTCGACTGGCTGTACGGCCTGATCCGGGGGGATTTGGGACACTCGCTGGCGGGCGGCAGACCCGTGGCGACGCTGTTCGCCGAGCGGCTGCCCGCCACCGCCGTCCTGGTCGCGACGGCGCTGGCGGTCACCGTGTTGCTGACCGCGACGGCCCTGACCGTCACGTACCTGCGCGGCGGCCGGGGCGGCTCGGCCGCCACCGGACTGGCCGCCGTGCCGCAGCCGGTCCACGCGGCGGTGCTCGGCGCGGTCCTGGCCGGACTGCTGGGCTGGCTGCCCCCCGTGTCCCTGCTGCCGCCCGGCGGCTCGCCCCTGGCGGACCCCCGGCTCCTGGTGCTGCCCGCGCTCACCCTGGCGCTTCCCTCGGCCGCGTTCGCCACCGTCCTGCTGCGCGGGGCGCTGGGCGATGTCCTGCGCCGGCCCCACGTGGCCGACGCGCGGCTGCGCGGCCTGCCCGCCCCGCTCGTGCTGCACCGGCACGTCCTTCCCTTCCTGTACGCGCCGGCGCTCCAGGTGACGGCCCTGCTGGCCGGCGGTCTCGTGGCGGGTACCGCCCTGGCGGAGACGCTGTTCGGCTATCCGGGCACCGGGCAGCTGCTGGTGTCCTCCGTCGCGGTGCGGGACGTCCCCGTCGTCCAGGCCGCGGCCCTCCTGCCGGCCGCCGTCCTGCTGCTGGGCATGCTCCTGGCCGACCTGGCCGCCCGTCGCACCACGGTGCCGGGGGAACCCGGCCCGTCGGTGGCGGCGGCGGGGAGGACCGTATGACCGGAGCGCCTCCGCCGTTCCTCCTCCGAACCACCCGCCCTTCGGCGTCCATGACCGCGGCCCTCACCCTGCTGGTGTGCGTGCCGCTCGGCCGGTACGCCGCCCCGCACCCACCGGAGCGAACGGTCGCCGCCCCCTGGGCGCCGCCCGGCGGACGGCACCCGCTGGGCACCGACGCCCTGGGGCGCGACGTGCTGTCCCGGGTCCTGGCCGGGGGCACCCAGCTCCTGACCGTGTCCCTGCTCGCCGCGCTCGCCGCCGTCGTCTGCGGCGCGGGCCTCGGCCTGGCCGCGGGGTGGTCGGGCGACCGGACCGCCCGCACCGTACGGGCCCTGTGCGACCTGCTGCTGGCCGTTCCCGCCCTGGTCCTGGCGCTGGTGCTGGCCACCGCACTGCCGGGGGCGACGGCGGTCGTCGTGGCGTCGGTGCTCGCGGGAGCGCCGCTGACCGCGCGGGTCGTCGCCACGCAGTGCGCGCAACTGCGCGGCAGCGGGCACGTGCACGCCGCCGTCGAGCGCGGCGAGCGCACCCCCGCCGTGCTGTTCCACGAGGTGCTGCCCGCCCTGCGCCGTCTGGTCGCCGCCGACGCCGGGCTCCGGCTCGTCACGGCACTGCAGATCGCCGCGACCCTCGCCGTACTCGGTCTGGGACCCCAGCCCCCGGACCCGGACTGGGCCCTGATGCTCAGTGAGAACCTGCCCGGCGCCGCACTCAACCCCTGGGCGCTGCTGGCGCCGGCGGTCCCCCTGGCGGGCTGCGCCTGGGTGTTCGCCGCGGCGGCCCGGACGGCCGCCCGTGCTCCGGGGGAGGCGGCATGACGGTCCATGACCATGAGAAGTCCGTTCCCACCGGTGCCCCGCTGCTGACGGTCGAGGGTCTGACCGTTCGCCGTGCCCTCGACGGCGCCACCGTCCTGCCGCCGGTCGGCCTCCGCGTCGGTCCGGGGCAGGTGCTGGCCGTCACCGGCGTGTCCGGCGCCGGTAAATCCACGCTGCTGCGCGCCCTGCTCGACGTCCTCCCGGACGGACTGCACCGCGCGGCGGGCACCGTGTGCTGGCGCGGTGCGGCCGTGCCGCCCGGCGGGGAGGCACGGCGGTGGCGGCGTGCCCGGTGCGGCTGGCTGGCGCAGGACCCCGGCGCGGCCCTCAATCCGCTGTGGCGCGTGGACCGGCTGATCGGCGAGGAGTTCACCGGTGACGCCGCCGCCCGCGCCCGGCGGGTGGAGACCCTGATGCGCCGACTGGGCCTTCCGCCCGGGCTCGCCTCCCGGCGGGCGGGGGAACTCTCCGGTGGCCAGGCCCAACGGGTCGCCCTGGCCCGGGCCCTGTGCGCCGGTCCGGAACTGCTCGTCCTGGACGAACCGACCTCGGCACTGGACCGCGCGGCGGCCGACCTGGTGGCCGAAGAGGTGCGGTCCCGCCGTGGGAGCCCCGGCCGGTGCGTCGTCCTGGTCACGCACGATGCCCGGCTGGCCGCGGAGCTGGCCGACCGGACACTGGTGCTCGCCGCCGGCACGCGCCCGGTCTCCGGTACGGACGCCGGTGCGCGGCACACGGCACGTGCGACCGCCACCGTACGCGGACGGATGACACGCGCCCCGCGGAAGGAGCCGCTGCGTCCGGCCGCCGATCCCGCGCCGGCACGGGCCGGGCGTCCGCCCCGCACGGCGGTGGACCCCGACCCGTCCCCGGCGCCCGTGCTGTCGGCGCGGGGTCTGACCCTGCGGACCCCGGACGGCACACCGCTGCTCGACGCCGGAGACCTGGACCTGCCGGCGGGCGGCTGGCTGGCCGTCACGGGACGGTCGGGCAGCGGGAAGACGACCCTCCTGCACGCCCTCACGGGCCGCCGCCCGCCGGCCGCCGGGCAACTCCTGCTGCACGGGCGCCCGCTGCCCGCCGGGACCCGCTCACGTGACCGGCGGATGCTGCGCGCCGTCCAACTGGCCGGACAGGACACGGTGTCGGAACTCAACCCGGCGCACACCGTCGGCCGAGCGGTGGCCCGGCCGCTGAAGGTCTTCCACGGCACGACCGCGGCGGCCGGGCGGGAACGCGTACGGGAACTCCTCGAAGCCGTGGGCCTTCCCGCCGAGCTGGCCGGCCGCGGACCGGCGGAGCTCTCCGGCGGCCAGCGCCGCAGGGTGGTCCTCGCCCGGGCGCTCGCCGCCGGGCCCGACGTGCTGCTGCTGGACGAGCCCACCGCGGGTCTGGACCCGGACTCGGCACGACTCGTCCTCGACCTGCTGGACCGGCTGCGGGCGGACGGCCCCGCCGTCCTGACCGTCACCCACGACGCCGGCACGGCCGCCCGCGCCGACCGCGTCCTCCACCTGACCGGGCGCCGCCTGACCCCGCGACCGCACACGACCTCCGACCACCCCCTCGACGAGAGAACGGAGCACTCCGGTGTCCGACCACACGACGGCTGAACACACCGGCCGGATCACGGACCTGCTGGCCGCCCATCCCTGGGTGGCCCGGGCCCGCCCCGCCCCCGACGGCGGCGTCCGGGTCGTCCCGCACCCGGACGCCGTGACCGCCGCACCCGAACCGGGCCCCCTGATGCGCGAACACCTCGAACAGTGGGCCGAGGTCTACGAGTGGACGTACGAGACGGCCGAGGGCCGGCACGCCGACGACCTCGACCTGTCCGGATGGCGGGCCTCGGACACCGGGGCACCGCTGCCCGAAGCCCACATGCGGGACTGGGTGGACCGCACCGTGGACCTCGTCCTGGCCCAGCGCCCGAGAAGGCTCCTGGAACTCGGCTGCGGCACCGGTCTGCTCGCCCACCGCCTGCACCCGCACCTGGACGGGTATGCCGGCACCGACGTCGCCCAGGTCGCGGTGGACCGCCTCGCCGCCGCCGGTCTGCCCCGCACCGCGTTCGTCCGGGCCGCCGCCCACGAGACGGCCGCGCCCCGGGTGCGGGACGCCATGGACGCCGCTTTCGGCCCCGGCGCGGACCCCGACTGCGTGCTGTTCAATTCGGTCACCCAGTGCTTTCCCGACCTGGCCTACCTGACCACCGTCCTGCACGGGGCGCTGTCGGCGGTCGAGGACGGCGGCACCGTGATCGTGGGGGACATCCGGCACTCCGGCCTGCTGCTCGACCACTTCGGGCGGCTGGAACGGGTCCGCGACCCCGAGGCGGACGGTACGACGATCGCCGCGAGGGCCGCGGCCGCCGCCGAGGCGGACGAGGAACTGTCCTTCACGCCGGCGGCCGTCGCCGCGGCGGTCGCCGCCCAGCCCCGTCCGGTCCGCATGGGCGTGCACGCCCGCACCATGGCCGAGGACACCGAACTCACCCGCTACCGCTACGACATCGTCCTGCGCGTCGGCCCGCACACCGGCGGACCGGGGGCCCGGCGCGTGCGCCGGACACCCTGGGACGGACACCGGGGGAGCGATGTCCGGCAAGTGCTGCGGGACGCGCTCGCCGACGCTCCCGTGGTCGTCCACGGCATCCCCAACGCCCTGCTCCACGACGTCCCCGGGGCGGTGACCCCGTACGCCCTGCGCGAGGCACTGCGGGGAGCGGACGCAGCCGTCCTGCTCGACGTCGCCGACCCGCGCGTGCTGGCCGTGGCGGCTCCCGCCGACTGCGCGCCCGCCGCGGCCGAGGACCTCCTGGCACCCTCCGGCCCGCTCGCCCACGAGCCGTTCCCCCTGTTCGTCCGGCGCCGTCTGCCCGAGGTGCTGCGCGACCACCTGCGCCGGACCGAGCCGGACACCGTGCCACCGGCGATCATCGTGGTGGACGCCGTCGAGGACGGCCGCGCGTGAACGGCGCACTCACCGACGAGAGCCTCACCGGGCTGCCCGGCGTGACGGACTGGCAGCTGGTGCGCGGCGGCGGGCGGGACGCCCTGCTGGTGACGGGCCCGCCTCCGGCGGCGCGCCCGTCGTCCGGTCCCGGCCGGGACGACGCCCGCGCCGCCGGCCGGGCCGCGGACACCGGTGACGCCGCCGTCCGCGGTACCGTCCTGACCGTTCTCCCGGCACTGATGCGGCAGCTCGACGAGACGGCGCTGCTGACGATGGCCCGGGTACTGGACCGGACCCGTCTGTTCCGCGACGGCGGCCGGCCCCGCACCGACGAGATCCTCGAAACCCTGGCGGTCGCACCCCGGCACGCGTGGATCGTACGGCGCTGGCTGCGCACCCTGACCGCGGAGGGCCGGCTCCGGCTGGACGCGGCGACGGGCCGCCACCACTCCCTCGCGGTGCCGGACCGCCGCGACTACGCCCGGGCCCTGCGCGAGCTGGACGGCGCCTGCGCGGGGCTGGGTTACCCGGCCTCCATGACCCGCTTCTTCCGGGCCGCGGCCGAACGGCTTCCGCTGCTGCTCCGGGACCGCGCGTCCTTGCAGGAGGTTCTCTTCCCCGACGGGGAGACGGACACCGCGCAGGGCAACTACCGCGACAGCGTCCCCAGCCGCTGGGCCAACCACGCCGCCGCGTCCCTGATCGCCGGTGAGTCCCGCCGGACGACGTCGGCTCCCCTGCGCGTCCTCGAAGCGGGCGCCGGCGTGGGCGGCACCACCGGCACCGTCCTGGAGGCACTCGGCGACACGCCCGTCGACTACCTGTTCACGGACGTCTCCCCGTTCTTCCTGCGGACGGCCAGGGACATCTTCGGTGACCGCCCCGGCCTGCGGCACGCCCTGTTCGACATCCAGGCCGATCCGCTCGAACAGGGCCTGGAGCCGGAATCCCAGGACGTCGTCCTGGCGGCGAACGTCCTGCACAACGCACGGCACGTCGGACGCTGTCTGGCGGCCCTGCGGGAACTGCTGGCGCCCGACGGGCTGCTGGTCCTCGTCGAGTCGTGCCAGGAGCACTACCAGGCGCTCACCTCCATGTACCTGCTGATGTCGCCCGCGCCCGGCGAACAGGAGTGGTTCACGGACCTGCGGGCCGGCCAGGACCGGGTCTTCCTCACCGCCGGGGAATGGGCACGGCAACTGGACGCGGCGGGCTTCGACCCGCTGCCCGCCCTGCCGCACGAGGAGCATCCCCTCGCCGCGGCGGGCCAGCGCGTCATCGCCGGCCGTGTCAGGTCACACGGCGCCCGACCGGATCCCGGCCGCGTCCGTGCCGCGCTCGCCGGCCGCCTTCCCCCTGCCCTGTCCTTGCCACGGATCCACGCCGTGGACGACGTCATCCGCCCCACCGACCCGACTGGAGCCCCCTGTTGACCCCCGCATCCGCATCCGAGCACATCGCCGGGCAGACCTCGGCCGACCTGGTCGACGCCGTCCGCGCCGTATGGGCCGACGCCCTGGAGACCGACCTGGCCGCCGTACCGGCGGACGCCAGCTTCCTGAGCCTGGGCGGCGACTCCGTCCTGGCCGTCCGCATGGCCGCGATGCTCCGCAAACGGCTGGGCACGCCGCTGGCACTGGCGGACGTCCGCGTCGAACAGAGCGCCGCGCAGCTCGCCGCCCTCGTCCACGAACGCAGTACCGGATCGGGAACGGGTGCCCTGCGCCCACTGCCCCTGGACCTGCGCCGACGCGAGGACCCGGACGCGCCGTTCCCGCTCCTGCCGCTCCAGCAGGGCTACTTCGTGGGCCAGCAGGACGCCTGGGAGCTGTCCTATCGCTCCGCACACCACTACGTGGACATCGGGCTGGAGGACATCGACGCCGACGAAGCCCCCGAGGCGCTGCAGGACGCCCTGGAGCGCCTGGCCGAGCACCAGGCCGTCCTGCGGGCCCGCATCCTGCCCGACGGCCGGCAGCGCATCCTGCCCCTGGACGACCCGGAGGCGGTACCGCGGCTCCGGGTCACCGACCTGCGCGACGCCGACGAGGAGACGGCCGCGGCCCGGCTCGCGGAGACACGCCACGAGATGAGCACCGAGGGCCCCGACCCGTCCCGGGGCTGCGGTCTGGACATGCGCCTGACGCTGATGCCCGGCGACCGCGCCCGGCTGCACTCCTCGACCAGCCTGCTGATCATCGACGGATGGTCCTCCGGGGTCTTCTACCGCGACCTGTTCGCCCTGGTCTCCGACTACAACGCCGTCCTCGCGCCCCTGGACATCGACTACGGCGACTACGTGACGACCTTGCGGGACCTGCCCGGCACCGAGGCGTGGCAACAGGACCGCGACTGGTGGTGGGACCGTCTCGACGACTTCCCGCTGCCGCCGGCCCTGCCGCTGGTGGCCGACCCCGCCGAGGTGCGCCCCACCCTGATGGGCACCCGGCAGGCGGTGCTCGACCCGGAGCGCTGGTCGCAGCTGCGCCGACTGTGCACCGAACACGAGGTGACCCCGTCCGCGGCGATGTTCGCCGCCTTCGCCGCCGCCGTCGCCCGGGCCTGCGGCCACCGCCGCTTCCTGCTCAACACCCTCCAGCTGAACCGGCTCCCGCTCCATCCCGACGTGTCCCGCCTGGTGGGAGCCTTCTCCTCCACCATGCTCCTGCCGGTCGACCTGCCGGAGGTCCCCGTCTTCGCCGACCTCGCCGGCCGCGCCCAGCAGGACATCGGCGACGCGCTCGCCCACAACCTGATCACCGGCGTGGAGGTCTCCCGGGAACTGGGCCGCCGCCGGGGCACCCACCGTCCGGTGGCACCCGTCGTCTTCCAGTCCACCCTGGGCGTGGACGCGGCGCTGGGCAGCGAGGTGCCCCAGGAGGCAGGACCGCTGGGCGCGATCGACCTGCTGAGCCACCATCAGCAACTGCGCACGCCCCAGGTGGCCCTGGAGGTGCGGCTGTTCGAGCTGCGCGGCGAGCTGGTGGTCGTCTTCTCGCTGGTGGAGGAACTGTTCGCGGGAGCGGACGTCGACCGGATGTTCGCCGACCTCATGACGACCGTGGAATCGCTGGTCGAACCGGACGGCTGGGCCGCCGTGGTCGAACTGCCCGACGCGGTCGACGGCGAGCAGGCCGGGCCGGCCCGGCAGGCATCCGGCCGGCGCCTGTCCGTACCCGCGGCGGCCGTCGGGGCGGAGCCGGGACCGCCCCGGGACGACACGGAACGAGCCGTCGCGGCGCACTGGCGGAAGCTGCTGGACTGCCCGGTGGAGGAGCGCACCGCCGACTTCTTCGCGCTCGGCGGTGACTCGCTGCTCGCGGTGCGGATGCTCGGGTCGTTCGCGCGGGAGGGACTGGGGCGGGTGACACCCCGCCGCTTCCTCCGGCAGCCCACGGTGGCCGGACTCGCCGCCGCTCTCCACGAACCGGACGACCGGTGAGAAGGGTGTGGCGGGGGCGGTCCCGCCCCCGCCGCACCCGGGTCTCAGCCGCCCAGGCCGGCGTCCTCGCGGAAGAGCTCCTGGTCGAGCCAGACCGCGGCACGTGCGCCGTCGGCGGCACCGGTGATCACGAAGGTGAGGGCGTCGGGCAGGGCCTCCAGCCGGGCGGTGTCACCGGCCGCGTACACGCCGGGCACGGAGGTGCGCTGGAACTCGTCCACCCGCACGCAGCCGTCCGGGAGGACCGCGCATCCCAACCGCTCGGCCAGCGGGGAGTGCTGACGGGTGGGCGCCCGGTGGTAGACGCCCTGACGCTCGAGCACCCGTCCGTCGGCGAGGACCAGGCGGACGGCCCCTTCTTCCCCCTCGACGCGGGTCACGGCTGTTTCCTCCACGGCGATCCCGGCCTCGGCGAGACGGCCCGCGGCCTGCTCGGGCACCGGGTGACCGTCGGTGCACACGATCACGTCCTCGCTGAACCGGTCGGCCACGTAGAGGGCCTGCATGACCTGCGGCAGCTCGTGCCCCAGGACGGCCAGGCTCATCCCGCTGGTCTCCCAGCCGTGGCAGAACGGGCAGTGGTACACCCCTCGGCCGAACAGCGCGGACAGGCCCTCCACCCGCTCGTCGAGCACGTCCACCTGACCCGTGGCGAGGACCAGCTTCCGGGTCCGCTCCACGGTGCCGTCGGCCAGCGTCAGGGTGAACCCTTGAGGCTCGGGCGCGGCGGCGGTGACGGTCGCCTCGCGTACGGCCACGTTCGGGTAGGCGGTGAGCTGTTCCCGGCCTATGCGGCGCAGCTCGGCGGGCGGAAAGCCGTCCCGGCTGAGGAACATGTGCATCCGCGCCGCGGGTGCGTTGCGCGGGCGGCCCGAGTCCAGCAGGAGGACCCGCCTGCGCTGACGCCCGGACACCAGCGTTGCGTTGAGGCCGGCGGGCCCTCCGCCCACCACGATCACGTCGTACATCGTCGTTACTTCTTCCCTGGTCCGTCGAATAATGACTACGATAATAATTATCATTTTCATCAACAGGATCAGCGGGAAACAGGAGGAACACCGGTGCGACACCTGGCGGCCATCGGCGTCATAGGCGGTTACGGAGCAGTCGGCAGCGCGGTCGTACGGCGGCTCCACCGGGCGGGCGTCCACCCGCTGCTGGTGGCCGGCCGCGATCGGGGCCGGGCGGAAGCGCTGGTCGCCGGCCTCCCGGAGGGCGGTCCGGACGTGGGCGCCCTGGCGGTGGACCTGACCGACCCCGACTCGCTGGATCGCTTCACGGCGGGTTGCCGGCTCGTCGTCAACTGCGCGGGACCCTCGTACCGCGTCCTCGACACGGTCGCCCGGGCCGCGCTGCGAGGCGGCGCGGACTACGTCGACGCGGCCGGTGACGACCCGGTCCACCACCTGCTGTCCGCCGACGGGGGCGTCGGGCGATGGGTGACGGCCGGACGCGCGGCCGTGCTGTCCGCCGGCGCGCTTCCGGGCCTGTCCTCGCTGCTGCCCCGCGCACTGGCCGCCCGCGCCACCGGTCCCGTCGCACTGGACGCCTACGTCGGCGGCGTCGCGCCGCTCACCCCGGCCGCCGCCGGCGACGTGCTGCTCGGCCGCGGACCGGAGCACGGCACGCCGGCGGCCGCCTGGCACGAGGGCCGGATGCGGGAACGTGCGCTGGCCCCCCGCCGAGGGGTGCGACTCGACGCCTTCCCCGCACCCGTCGACGCCTTCCCCTTCCTGTCCACCGAGGCCGTCCGGCTGGCCCGGGCAGCGGACATCGGCCGAGTGCGCTGGTACACCGTCTTCGGCGGCGGGCGCCTGGCCGAGGAACTGGCCATGGCATGGGCACTGGACAGCACGGAGACCGCTGACCTGGTCGCGGCGGCCGACGAGGACGTGCGGCGCCACGGGGCCTGGTACGGACAGGAGTTCCACCTCTGGGACGGGGCGACGGACGGCCCGCCCACCGCGAGGCTCGTCCTGCGCGCCCCGGACTCCTACGAGCTGAGCGGGTTCCTCGCTGCCGCCGCCGCCCTCCGGGCGCTCGACGGGGCGATCGCTCCCGGTGTGCACTTCGCCGCGGACGTACTCGACCCCGTGCGGGTCACCGAGGACCTGGCGGCCGATGACGCGGCGGAGCTCAGGACACTGTGAGGGTCCGCCGGGGTGCTCCCCGACCGGTGGGCAGGCCGGGGAGCACCCCGACGGACAGGCGGCTGCACATCCCGTATCACGCGGCCGAGGAGGAGATCCACGGCGCGTGGATGACCGAGGAGCCGGCCCGCCACGGCTGCCGAATCAGCCCCGGCACGCTGTATCCGACGCCGCACCGGCTGGAGGTGGACGGACCGCTGCTCTCCGAGCAGCGGGTGGCCGACGGCCGTACCCGGCGCGTCCGCAAGGCGATCGAGGCCGGGAAGCAGGCTCTGGCGGAGGACCGGCGGGCACTCGGGGCGCCGGTCCGTGAGGTCCTGGGAGACGAGGCGCCGTAGCGTACCGGCGCGGGCGTCAGGAGGCGCGCGGGGTCACCAGGCCGGATTCGTAGGCGAGGACCACGAGCTGGGCGCGGTCGCGGGCGCCGAGCTTGGCCATGGCCCGGTTGATGTGGGTCTTGGCGGTCGACGGGCTGATGACCAGGTGAGCGGCGATCTCGTCATTGGACAGGCCCTGTGCGGCCAGGGCGACCGCCTCGCGTTCGCGGCCGGTCAGCTCTTCCAGCCCGTCGCCGACGCGGGCGGGCACCGGCCGGGTGACATACCGGTCGATGAGCTTACGGGTGATGGCGGGCGCGAGCAGGGCGTCGCCGCGGGCGGCTACGCGTACGGCGTGCAGGAAGTCCTCCGGCAGGATGTCCTTGACGAGGAAGCCGGCGGCGCCGGCGCGCAGCGCGTCGAGGACGTACTCGTCCATGCCGTAGTTGGTCAGCATGACGACGTGCACGCCGGCCAGGGCCGGGTCCGCGGCGATGCGCCGGGTCACTTCGATGCCGTCCATGACGGGCATCCGGATGTCGACGAGAGCGACGTCGGGCAGCCGCTCCCTGACGAGCACCAGGGCCTCTTGGCCGTCGGCGGCCTCGGCCACCACCTCGATGTCGTCCTCGAGGTCGAGCAGCGCGCGGAAGCCGCTGCGGATGAGCGGCTGGTCGTCGACCAGCAGGACCTGGATCACGAGGCTCCGTTCGTGGGAAGTTCGGCCTGGACGGTGAAGCCGCCTGTGCCGCGTGGCCCGGTGCGCAGCCGGCCGCCCAGGGCCGTGACGCGTTCGTGCATGCCGAGCAGCCCGAGGCCGGGCGCCGGCGCGGGGTTCGAGGTGCTCTTTCCGTCGTCGTCGACGCGGATGGCGAGAGCGTCCGGCCGGTAGTCGATCAGTACCGAGGCGGTGGTGGCGGCGGCGTGCCGGGCGACGTTGGTGAGCGACTCCTGAACGATCCGGTACGCGGTACGGCTCACCGCGGCCGGCACGGCGTGCGGATGTCCTTCGATCGTCAGCGTCGTCTCCAGGCCGGTCCTTCGGAACCGTTCCACCAGGTCCGGGATGTGGTCGAGTCCGTGCGGCGGGGTGGTGCCGTCGTCGCGCAGAGCCTCGAGGGTCGCGCGCAGCTCCCGGCTCGCCTCCCGGCCGGCTTCCTGGATCGCGAGCAGGGCTTCCGGCACCTGCTCGCCGCGGCGCCGGGCCACGTGGACCGCGACCTCGGACTGCACCTTGATGACCGAGATCTGGTGGGTGAGTGAGTCGTGCAGCTCCCGCGCGATGCGCAGCCGCTCCTCGTCGGTCCGGCGTCGCGCGGTCTCCTCACGGGTGCGCTCGGCTTCCTCCGCCCGCCGCTCGGCCTGCCGCACCGCCTCCCCGGCGGCGAAGGCGGCGATCAGCCAGGCGATCTCAAGGGTGTTCCGGGCCTGCGCCACGACCTCGCGCGCGGGCCCGTCGTGGGAGACCAGGGCGGTGAGGGGGAGCACGGCCAGCAGGCCCAGGGACGCTGCCGATGCGGCGACACGGTGCCCGGCGCGTACCGCGCCGTAGACCGCGACCAGGTAGGAGACGGCGAGCACCTCGAACCCGGCCGCCTGGTGGCCCACCGCGCACAGCCCGGTGACGGCCAGGACCACGAGCGGGGCCCGGCGATGCGCGGCCAGCGCCAGCCCGCCGGCCGCCAGCAGCGCGGAGCCGAGCAGCTCACGGTCCCCGGCCGGGTGTGGTCCGGACAGCCCGGTGCCCAGCAACAGCGCTGCCACGCCCACGGCGATCACCCAGTCGGTGACTCCGGCCGGGACGGCGAGCCGCCCTTTGTCCATGGGTGCACCGTAGCCGGACGCGGTGGTGGGCGAGTCCGACTCATGGAGGAGAGACCGGCTACCGCGTGCGTGGTACCGGTGCGTCGTCCGGCGCGTCCGCGGTATCCGGATGCCGCGGCGGCGGTAGCGGGAAGTGCCCGCGTCTGCTGGACGACCGGCAGGAGGGCCGGCGCGCATGCTCTCCGTACACACCGCATTTCGGAAGCGGCGACGGAGAAGGAGGAGAGCGGCATGAGTGCTTCAGCAGCGCTGGCGGCGGCCGCCGAGGGCGGGATCATCGGCGACGGGCGGACCGGCGCCAACCTGGCCCTCGGGGTGGGGGCGCTCGGCCTGGCCATCGGCCGGCTGGCCCTGGCCCGCGCCGGCGGCCGGATCAGCGTCGGTCACGCGCGCGTCGGCGGGATGTCGGCCATCGCGGTGGGAACGGTCGGTACGGTCCTCGCGGTGCTGCACGCGGCCACCTCCAGCGGCGGTCCCGGCACCGGCAACGGGCTCGTCGGCGCCGTCGTGGCCATCCCGCTGGGGCTGGGCGCCGTGCTCCTCGGCCGCCGGGTACTGACCCGGTGCCGTCGCGCCGGCCGGTCCGCCGATCGGACGCCCGTCTGACTTCCCCGGTCACGACGGGCGTGTCACCCGGGAGGAGACCGACAGGCCGGGCATGCGGGCGGTCAGCACCTGATGACGGCCCGGTCCGCAGCTGAGGCCGCGGCGCGGCGTGCGGGAGCCCGGTGCGCGGACGCTCCGGGGCGGCCGGCACCCGGTCGGCGAAGGCCGGATCGTACTCCGGCACCGGCCTCCCGCCACCGCGCGGCACATCGCCGCTCACGTGGCGCCGACGCGCACCGATTCCGCCGTGGCCTCGATCGCGCACTGTCTCGTTCGTGCCGAGGGCGCCGGGCACGAGGTGCCGGTGGATCTCGAAGGTGATGCCGGCTCGGCCGGCCTTCTCGATCGGCTGCCGCCGGCCGTCGGGGCAGGGGTGCGGGAACGGCCGTGAGGCGTCCCGGGGATGGTGCGGCAGGGAGTCCGGATACCGCGCCGAGCCCGGACCGCGCCGGCCTTCCGTTCCCCGGCATGCTCACCGGAGCGCGTCACCTCGTGCACCGGGACCCGCTCCACCCGCCCCTCGGCCACAGCGACCGCGGATGCCCGGACGCTGTGAGGAACGGCCCCGTCCCGCTCGACGCGGTCATCGTCCCGCGGAGGAACCCGGGCCGCCCGGGGGCGTGGCCGGGGTCCGCCGGCCGGTGGTCAGTTCGGCCCAGACGACACGTCCGGCCCGGCCCGGGGCGCGGGTGACCGCCCAGTCGCTGCTCAGCGCGTCGACCAGGAGCAGCCCGCGTCCGTGCTGGTCGTCGGGGCCGGGGCGGCGGAGCATGGGCGGCTTCGGGCCGCGGGCCTGGTCCTCGACCTCGACGCGGATCCGGTCCGCCCGTATGTGCAGCCGGCAGACGATCCGCTCACCGGCCGCGTGGGTGAACGCGTTGGTGAGAAGCTCCGAAGCCACGATGACAGCGTTGTCGCACACCTCGTCGGCGACGCCCCGCGCGGTGAGCAGGTCCCGCACGCCGTGACGGGCGGCACGGACCGGGGCGGGGGCCGCCGGCAGGTCGAACACGCGGGTCTCCGCACGGGGCCCGGAGGCGAGACGGCCGTGGCCGTCCGGCTGGGGGAGTGGAGCCGTCGGCTCGCCTCCGGGCGGTCCGGGGGAGGAGGGCCCCTGCCCGGCGTGGTGCTGCGGCCTGGGTAAGGGGAGCCGAGCCATCTCCGTGTGCCTTTCGTCTGCCTGCGCACCGGGGTCCGTCGTGCACAGGCCGCGGTCGACCGGCCGGTGCGGTACGGCCCTTCAGCGGGCCGGGGTGCGGTGCGGACACTCTGGCACCCGTCAACGGCGGCTCGCAACCGGCAAGTTGAAAATTGCAACCGGCCGCGTGCATGCTGCTTCCGTCGACGGCCGGCCGAACGTGTCCGTACCGGTCGCCCGCATGAGACGGTGAGCCCGGAACACCCGATGTGAGGGGGCACGGCGTGACCGCGGAGACCGACTGGGGCGGTGCCCCCTCCGTCCTGCGCATGATCCTCGGCAGACAGCTCGAGGAGTTACGCGTCCGGGCCGGTCTGACCTACGAGGAGGCGGGCACCGCCATCGGGGTCAGCCACTCCACGATCCGCCGGATGGAGGCCGCCAAGGTGGCCCGGCTCAGACTCGCCGACGCAGAGAAGCTGCTCCGCGTCTACGGCGTGACCGACCAGCAGGAGATCGACGCCTTCCTGAAGTCGGCCCGTGAGGCCAACAAGCGGGGCTGGTGGCACACCTACCGGGATGTCATGCCGGACTGGTTCGCCGCCTACCTCAGCCTGGAACAGGCCGCCCTGCAGATCCGCGCCTACGAGAGCCAGTTCGTCCACGGGTTGCTGCAGACGGAGGCGTACGCCCGCGCCCTGCTGAACGCCGGCAACCCGCACGCCCCGGCGGAGGCCACCGAGCGCCGGATCGCCCTGCGGATGCGCCGGCAGGAACTGCTCGGCCGCGAGACGCCACCGCGGGTGTGGGTGGTGATGGACGAGACGGTGCTCCGCCGGCCGGTCGGGGGCCCGGAGGTGATGCGGGCCCAGATCGGCCACCTCATCGAACTGCACCGCCTGCCGCAGGTGACGCTGCAGATCATGCCGTTCGCCGGCGGTCCCCACCCGGCCATGCGCGCCGGGTCCTTCCAGCTCTTCCGGTTCCGGGCACGTGAACTGCCCGACGTCGTCTACCTCGACGGCCTGATCGGCGCCGTCTACCTGGACAAGGGCGAGGACGTCGTGGTGTACCGCGAGGCCCTCGACCGGACCGGTGCCCAGGCGACACCCGTGACCGGGACCGAGGCCGTGCTCGACCGGATCCGCAAGGACCTCTGACCGGCACCGCCCGCCCCGCGAACCCGCCCCGGGACCACGACCCGCGAAGGAGACACCAAGGTGACCGAGAACGGATGGCCGGCCGACCGCATCGACACCGAGAGCGCGCACTCCGCGCGGATCTACGACTACATCCTCGGCGGCAAGGACTACTACCCGGCGGACCGGGAGGCCGGCGACGCCATGGTCCGGGAGTGGCCCGCCCTGCCCGTGCACATGCGCGCCAACCGGGACTGGATGAACCGGGCGGTCCGGTGGCTCGTCGAGGAGGCGGGCATGCGCCAGTTCCTCGACGTCGGCACCGGCATACCCACCTCCCCGAACCTGCACGAGATCGCCCAGTCGGTGGCTCCCGACGCACGCGTGGTCTACGTCGACAACGACCCCATCGTCCTCACTCTCTCCCAGGGGCTCCTGGCCAGCACACCCGAGGGCAGGACGTCGTACATCGAGGCGGACTTCCGCGACCCGGCGAGCATCCTGGACGCCCCCGAACTGCGGCGGACCCTCGACCTGGACCGGCCGGTGGCCCTCACGGTCATCGCCATCGTCCACTTCGTCCTCGACGAGGACGACGCCGTGGGCATCGTCCGCCGCCTGCTGGAGCCGCTTCCCCCGGGCAGCCACCTGGCCATGACGATCGGCACCGCGGAGTTCGCCCCCGAGGAGGTGGGGCGGGTGGCCCGCGAGTACGCGGCCCGCGGCATGCCGATGCGGCTGCGCACCGCCGACGAGGCCCACGAGTTCTTCGAAGGCCTGGACCTGGTCGGGCCGGGCCTCGTCCAGGTCCACAAGTGGCACCCGGACGGCACCGGCGAACAGGGCATCCGCGACGAGGACATCGCGATGTACGGAGCGATCGCCCGCAAACCGTAGAGTCCCGGTCCGCGTCCGCGCCGGGGGCCGTACAGACCGGCGCCGGCGCGGGCCGCCGGACCCGGCGCGTTCCGCTACCGGCCCGAAGACCGGTGCGTCGCGGATGAATTCCGGCGGCCGGGCCCGCCGATGCCGGCGGTGATGCCGTGCGCGTACGCCATCGTGCCGCTCATGAGCGACCCCGAACACATCGGCCCGGCCGGCGGCGGCAGACCGGCGCACAGCCGGAAGCCGATGACCGGCCGTGACCCGGAGGAGCCGGGCAGGTCCGCCACACCCCTGGAACCGCTGTTCGACCTCACGTTCGTGGTGGCGGTGGGCGCCGCGGCCTCCCGCTTCGCCGAGATGCTCGCCGAGGACCACACCCTGGAGGCCGTCGGCGCCTTCACCCCGGCGATGCTCGCCCCGTTCGTCGCCGTGGCCGGCTACGAGACGGTCGGCCACCGCCACCAGCGGCGGATGCTGCGCGAGCTCGGCGCGGGGTGACGGCCCGCCGGGCCCGGGGCCCGTCCGCGCGGGCCACCGACGCGTCGACGTCGCGTTTCCGTGCCGTCCACGCGGCCGCAAGGTGCCGTTGGTGCCGGGGAACGGCAGGGTGTGTGGGTCTCGTGAGGGTCACCAAGTGACCTCCGGAGCAGACGGGTTGCCGCGGCCGAACTGATAAGATCACCGAAACTTTCAGCAGGCTGGCGGCGCGTCATGAACGCGTACGGGGGACAGTCTCTAAGGCCCCATCGCTGAGGAGTTGAGGTTTGGTCCGCCGTAGGCCCGCGCCGTTCGACGGCCCGGACCCGTCCCACGCATGCGCGGATCTGACCGGACTCCCGGCGCGATGCGACTTGAAGAGAGTCTCATGACGTCATTGATCGGGGATCCGCTGCTGTGGATCCTGCTTGTGGTGCTCGCCGCTGCGGTGTTCGCAGTACGGCGGGCCCGGAGAACCAATCTGGCACTCCGAAGAACGAAGAAGGACCTGGAGGCCCGGCTGGACCAGGCCCAGGGCCGGATCGGCGAGCTCCAGGGACACATCGGCTCCCTGGAGACCCGGCACCGCGATGATCTCGCGGACGTCCGGGCGGACGCGGAGTCGTCGACCAAGGCGGTGCTCAAGTCGGCGATGGGCACGCTCCAGTCGCTCGCCGAGGAACAGCAACTGCTGCTGGACGGGCTGCTGCAGAAGTACGGCAACGACACCGAGGTGCTGGCGGACCTGATGTCGGTGGACCACACCGGCAGCCAGTTCAGCCGCCGGGCCAAGGGCATCTCGGTGCTGTGCGGCGGCTGGCTGGGCCGGCGCGAGAGTGTGGCGACCGTCTACGACGTGGCCCGCAGCGCGCAGGGACGCATCAAGGACTTCAACCGGGTGAGCATCCACGCGCAGGCCAGCGTCGCCGTCACCAGCAAGGCCGTCGAGCCGGTGGCGGTGGTGCTCGCCGAGCTGCTGGACAACGCGACCACGTACAGCGCCCCGGGCACACCGGTCGAGGTCAACATCCAGGCCGTGCCGACGGGTGTGTGCTTCATCGTCGACGACGCCGGTCTGGGCATGGACCAGGAGACCAAGGACCGGGCGGCGGCGCTGCTGTCCGCCGACGGCCCCGTCGACATCACCGGTCTCGGCGACCCGCCCCGGTTCGGGTTCGCGGTGTGCGGCATGCTCGCCTCGCGGTACGGCTTCGCCGTCTCCGTCGGTTCGGTGTCCCCCTACGGCGGAGTGCGCGCAGTGATCCGAGTACCGGAAAGCCTTCTGGCGGCCGAGGCCGTCATCCCCGCCGAACCCGTCCGGGAGCCCGCCGGCCAGGGTGGGGAGAGCGCCCCGCAGCGGCTGGCGCCCGTCCCGGTCGGCCCCTCCCACGTAGTGGGCACGACGACCGGCGGACTGCCCAAGCGCCGCCGGCGCCAGGGGCCCATCTCGGTGGTGCCGGCGCCGCAGGACACGGCAGCCGTCGACCAGCAGACGTCCGAGTCGGCCGGCGAGGTGACCGCGTCACGCCTGGGGGCGTTCGCGCGCGGTACCCAGCTCGGGCGGACCAACACCACGGAAGGACCTGACCACCAGTGAACACCGACCTGTCGTGGGTGCTGAACGACGTGCTCGAGGTGCGTGGAGCCCGCCACGCGGTCCTCGTCTCGGGCGACGGCCTGCTGCTGCAGCGTTCGGACGAGATCTCACGCGACGACGCCGAGACGAACGCCGCCGCGATGAGCTCCATGCAGTCCCTGAGCCGGGCGGTCGCCGGCTTCGTCGGGGCGGGGCACGGCATCTGGAAGCAGACGCTGCTGGAGTACGACGGCGGCTGGATCTTCCTCATCGCGGCCGGGCAGGGCGCCTACCTGGCCGTCTCGGCGGCACTGGACGTCGACATGGAGGCCATGTCGTTCCGCATGCAGAAGACGGTGGCGGCGCTGAGCAAGGCGATGAGCGTGGCCCCACGCTCCGACAACGGTGTCGGCGTATGACGACGCCCGGCGAGGAAGCACCCGTCACCAGCGACTTCGTCCGCTCGTACGTGATCACGGGCGGCCGGAGCCTGCCGTCCTCGGACGAACTGGCGCTGCACACCTTGGTCACCCTGGCTCCCGAGCGGACGCTTCCGCTGGGGGCCGGCCCCGAGGTCAGGGCGATCTGGGAACTGTGCGCGGGCGGCTACCTGTCGGTCGCCGAGGTGGCGGGCCACCTCGGCCTGCCCGTCGGAGTGGCCCGGCTGCTGCTCACCGATTTAGCGGAGCAGGGGCACCTGCTCCGACGGGCCGAGCCTCCCCGGGCCCAGAACGTTGACAGAGCGACCCTCGAGAAGGTTCTGAATGGACTCCAATCCCTCATCGGCTGAGACGGCGCAGAAGTCCATCTACGTCTCCAGCGCGGTGACCAACGCCGCCAAGATCCTCGTCGTCGGGCACTTCGCCGTGGGCAAGACGACCTTCATCGGCTCGCTGTCGGAGATCACTCCGCTGCGCACCGAGGAGAAGATGACCCAGGCGTCCGTCCACGTCGACGACCTGCGGGGGGTGGCGGACAAGACCACCACCACGGTCGCCCTGGACTTCGGCCGTCTCACCCTGAGCGACGACCTGGTGCTCTACCTGTTCGGCACCCCGGGACAGCAGCGCTTCATGCAGCTGTGGGAGGACATGGCCCGCGGCGCGCTCGGGGCGCTGCTCCTGGTCGACCCAGGACGCCTGGAGGAGACCTTCCCGGTCATCGACCTCATCGAGCGGTACGGCCTGGAGTACGCCATCGCCGTCAACTGCTTCGACCCCGCCGTCACCTACGGCGAGGCCGAGGTGCGCGAGGCACTCGACCTGCTCCCGGACACCCCGGTCGTCTACTGCGACGCCCGCGACCAGCAGTCGTCCGCCAAGGCGCTGATCGCCCTGGTGAGACACCTGCTGGACCGCGCGGCCTGACCGCCCCGCGCCCGCCCGGACCGGGAACAGCGGTTCTCCGACCTCTAAGGAACTTCATGGACCCCCAAGCACCGTCTGCCGCCACCGTCGGCAGATGCCCCATGCACGACGCCGCGTTCGCCGCCGACCCCCACCAGGTCTACGACCGGCTGCGCGCCCACGCCCCGGCCGGCCCCGTCGAGCTCGCCCCCGGCGCGGACGCCACGCTGGTCGTCGGCCACGAGACGGCGCTGCGCGTGCTGCAGAACACCGAACTGTTCGCCCGTGACGCCCGCCGCTGGAAGGCGCTGAACGAGGGCCGCATCGGCCTGGACAACCCGGTGCTGCCGATGATGGCGTACCGGCCCAACTGCCTGTTCACCGACGGGGCCGTGCATCTGCGGCTGCGCAAGGCCGTGGTGGACAGCCTGGCCCGGCTCAACATCACCCGGATCCGGCGCGACGTCGAGCCGATCGCCGACTACCTCCTCGACCGGTTCAGCGAGCGGGGCCGCGCCGACCTGCTCAACGACTACGCCAAGCTGCTGCCGCTGCTGCTGTTCAACAAGCTGTTCGGCTGCCCGGCGGACATCGGGGACACCCTCACCACCTCTATGTCGGCGATCTTCGACGGCAAGGACGCGCTGCGCGCCAACGAGGACCTCACCGCCTGCCTGATGGAGCTGATCGCGCTCAAGCGGCGCTCGCCTGGTGACGACGTCACCTCCTGGCTGATCCAGCACCCCGCCGGGCTCACCGACGAGGAGCTCAAGGACCAGCTGGTGATGCTGATGGGCGCCGGCGTCGAACCCGAACGCAACCTCATCGGCAACGCCCTGGTGCTGCTGCTGTCCGGGGCGGGCGGCCGGGACAGCGGCATGCTGATCGAGGAGGCCCTCGAGCACGTGCTGTGGAACCAGACGCCCATCGCCAACTACGCCACCCACTACCCGGTCCAGGACGTCGACCTCGGCGGCCACGTGGTGGAGGCGAACACCCCGGTCGTCATCTCCTTCGCGGGCGCCAACGCCGATCCCGCGCTCGCCGAGGCCCGCCGCGCCCACAGCAAGGGCGCCCATCTCGCCTGGGGGGCCGGCCCGCACGCCTGCCCCGCCAAGGACCCGGCGCAGGTCATCGCGGTCACCGCGATCGAACGGCTCCTCAACGCACTGCCCGACCTCGCCCTGGCCGTACCGGAGAAGGACCTCCAGTGGCGGCCGGGCCCCTTCCACCGGGCCCTCGTCGCCCTGCCCGTGACCTTCAGCCCCACCGCCGCCACCCGGATGGCGGCCGCGCTGCGGAACCGGACCCCGGAACCGGGTGCGCAGCAGCCCTTCCCGGCGGCCGCGTCCGCGCAGGTCCGGCAGGAACCGGGACGGAAGAAGGGATTCTGGAGCAGTTTCCTGGACATCTTCCGTGTCTGATGCACGGCATGTGACAGGAGCAACACACAGGGGCGCATGACACGGGAGGGCGGAGGGGTAGGTTCCGGCGGTACTGATCGGTAGCGCCCACTCAAAGGAGCTCTGCGTGACCGCCGTTGGCGACATACGCGGCACCATCCACGACCGCCGAGCCGTCATCTCCCTTCTCCGCCGCCTACGTTCCCCGGAAGGGCAGGCCGACCCCCTTCCCATATGGGAGGAGATGCGCGCCCTGGGGGACGTCGTACGCGCCCCCTGGGGCGGCTATTTCGTCACCGGCTTCGAGGCATGCAGCCAGGTCCTGCGCGGCAGGAACTGGCTGGTGCCGGACTTCGCCTGGCAGGAGCGGCAGCCCGACCCGGAGCGCTGGCAGGCGCCCGCCACCCGCGAGATGAGCCGCACCCTGCCCAGCCTCAACGCCCCGGCCCACACCTGCCGGCGACGCGCCCTGGGCAACCCGTTCGACCGCACCACCCTGGAGGGCCTGCGCCCCCGGGTCGCCGCCCTCGCCACCGGCCTCCTGGACGACCTCGAGGACCGGCTGCGCGCCGACGGGGAGGCCGACTTCGTCACCACCGTCGCCGAGCGGCTCCCCCTGCTGACCGTGGGCGCCTGGCTCGACATCCCCCCGGAGCACCACGCGCACATCCTGGACTTCACCCACCGGCAGGTCTACGCCCAGGAACTGCTGCCCACCAAGAGCGAACTCGCCGTATCGGCACAGGCCACGCTGGAGATGCGGGCCTACTTCACCGAGCTGATCCGGCAGCGGCGGGCCCGCCCCGGCAACGATGTCCTCACCGGCTGGATCCACCACTGGGACGCCCGGTACCCCGACGACCGGGCCGCCGCGGACCAGGTGATCTACGACCTGACGATGTTCATCACCATCGCCTCGCTGGAGACCAGCGCGGTGCTGCTGGCCAACGCCGTGTGGTTCCTCACCCAGGACCCCTCGCGCGCCGCATGGCTGCGCCGGCACCCGCGGCACATCGACGACGCGGTCGAGGAGACCCTGCGCTACGACCCGCCCGTGGTCGTCAACACCCGTGTCGCCGCCGACGACACCGTCCTCGCCGGCACACCGGTCGCCAAGGACACCACCGTCCACGTGCTCTACGGGGCGGCCGCCCACGACCCCCGCCGCAACCCGGACCCCCACCGGTTCGACATCCGGCGCGGCGGCGGCCACCTCACCTTCGGCGGCGGCGCCCACTACTGCCTCGGAGCGGCACTCGCCCGGCTGGAGGCCCGCGAGCTGCTCACCCAGGTGCTGGAGCGCTTCCCCACGCTGCGGCCCCTCGCACCCCCCTCCTACGACACCTCCCGCGTCGTCTTCCGCCGCATCACCTCCCTGAAAGTCACCGCATGAACGCCCTGCCCCTCGCCGCACTCCCCGCCGACCGGATACTCAAGACCCTGCGCACCCACCGGCAGGGTCCTCTCCTCACCGTCGAACTGAACGTCCCCGACCAGGGCAACGCCGTCACCGACGCCATGCTGGACGACCTCCTCACCGTCCTCGACGACCAGGACCCGGCGGTACGGGTCCTGGTGCTGGCCGCCGCCGGCGACGACTTCTGCCTCGGCGGCGACCGCGGCGAGTTCGCCGAGCACCTCGCCCTCGACCCCACCGGCGGCGGCATCCGCGCCTCCGGGACCCGGGCCCGGCGCGTGTGCGAGGCACTCACCGCCAACCCCGCCGTCACCATCGCCCGGGTCCAGGGCAGGGCCGTCGGCGCCGGACTCGCCCTCGCCCTCGCCTGCGACCTGCGCGTCGGCGCCGACACGGCGGCCTTCCGCCTGCCCGAACTCGCCCTCGGCCTGCCCACCGCCTGGGGCGGGCTGCTTCCCCGCCTCATCAGCGAGGCGGGGGCCGCCCGCGTCCGCGACATCATCCTCACCGGGCGCGTCTTCGACGCCCACGAGGCCCACACCCTGTCGATCCTGCAGAAGGTCGTGCCCGAGGACGCCCTCGACGCGGCCGTCACAGCCTGGGCCCGGCCCGTCCTGCGGCGCCCGGCCCCCGCCCTGCGGGTCACCAAGGCCCTGCTGAACTCGCTCACCGCGTCCACCCGCCTCGCCGACGTCTCGGTCCTCGATCCCGAGCTGATGGCGGCGGTCCTCACCCAGCAGCACCGGCCCGGCTGACCACGGGCGTACCGCTCTGCGGACGGACGCGGTGATCCGCGCCGGTCAGGGACGCCCGCGCGGCCGCGAGCGCGGCGAGCGGACCGGCCCGTTCGGCATCGTGGGCGGCCGGGGCGTGGCGATCGGGTCCTTCCGGTCGTCGTGGCCGGACACAGGGGAACCGTCGCAGGGAAAGCGGTCAGGGCGTGTCCTCTTCCCGGGGCAGGATCGGCACCATGCCGAAAACCTCAGCCCGACTGCTGTCCCTGCTCTCCCTGCTCCAGGCCCGCCGCGACTGGCCGGGGGCGCTGCTGGCCGAGCGGCTGGGAGTGAGCCCGCGGACCGTACGCCGCGACGTCGGCCGGCTGCGCGAACTCGGCTATCCCGTCGCGGCCTTCAAGGGCCCCGACGGGGGATACCGGCTGGACGCCGGCACCCGGCTGCCGCCGCTGCTGTTCGACGACGGGCAGGCCGTCGCCCTCGCCGTCGCGCTGCGGACCGCCGCCGCCACGGGCGCCGCGGTCCGGGAGGACGCGGCCCGTGCCCTGGCCACCGTCCGGCAGGTCATGCCCGCCCGGCTGCGCCACCGCGTCGACACCCTGCGGGTGACCGCCGTGGAGCCCGCGGCCCGTCCGCACCCGCCCGTCGACGGCACGCTGCTCATGACGCTGAGCGCCGCCGTCCACGCCGGGGAAGTGCTGCGCTTCGACTACGCTTCCGCCTCCCCGCCGCGCCGGGTGGAGCCGCACCGTCTCGTCAGCCGGGACGGACGCTGGTACCTCGTCGCCTTCGACCTCGACCGCGCCGACTGGCGCGTCTTCCGCGCCGACCGGATCACCCCGCGCAGCCCGACGGGGCCCCGCTTCGCACCGCGCGAGGTGCCCGGAGGCGACGTGGCCGCCTTCGTCACCGGCAGGTTCCGCGGGGCGGACGGCTCCGGCGAGTGGCCCTGCCGCGGCGAGGTGATCCTGGACCTGCCCGCCACCACCGTGGCCCGCCACGCCCACGACGCCGTCGTCGAGGAGCTCGGCCCCGGCCGCTGCCGGCTCGTGACGGGCTCCTGGTCGTGGACCGCCCTGGCCGCCGGCATCGGACGGTTCGACGCCGCCGTCGAGGTCGTCGGCCCGCGGGAACTCAAGGACGCCTTCGCGCTCCTGGCACACCGTTACGCCCGTGCGGCGGCCGGCCCGCCCGGCGCCTGACCCGCGGTCCCGAAAAACCGTTGCGCCCCGGGCCCGGTCACCGGATTCTTGGGCCTCATGCCCTACGTACAGCGTCCCGCGGCGCTCACCGACGTGCCCGCCGTCACCGAACTGCTCAACAGGGTCGACGAGATCGAGATCGGCCGGCCCGAGACCGACCCGCACACCGTCGAGGCCGAGCTCAGGCATCCCGGTACCGACCTGGAGCGGGACTCCTGGCTCACCTGGGACGGGGACCGCCTGGTGGCGTACGGGCTGCTGTGGGACGAGTCCGGCGGCGAGCGCGTCGACATCGACCAGTACGTCCTGCCCGGGCACCAGGGAGCCGCCGCCCGGATGCTGGAGGCGATGGAGGCCAGGGCGCTGGAGAAGGCACGGGAGAACGGGGCGGAACGGGCGGTGGTGCATCTGCACCTCAACGCGGCGCCCACCCTCGACACCGGACTGCTCCGGGCGCGTGACTGGCGGACCGTACGCCGGTACCACGTACTGCGCCGCCCCCTGGACCCCGCACGGGACACGTTCCCCGAGGCGCCCGCCGGCGTCCGGGTGCGGGACTGCGCCGCCGAGGCGGACCGGTCGCGCGTCCACGCGCTGTACCAGGCGTCCTTCGCCGGCCACTTCGACTTCCGGCCGCGCGCCTACGACATGTGGCTGCACGACATCGACGCCCGGGGACTGGACTGGTCCCTGGTGTGGATCGTCGGCACCGAGGAGCTGGGGGACGCCGGCTTCCTGCTCGCGCGGGACGACCGCGAGGCCATGGGATGGATCCGCAGCCTCGGCGTGCTCCCCGCGGCCCGCGGCCGCGGCCTTGGCGGATTCCTGCTGCGGCACGCGTTCGCGGCCTTCGCGGCGCGCGGCCGGGACACCGTCGGGCTCGGTGTGGACACCGGGAACGCCACGGGAGCGCCCCGGCTGTACGACCGCCACGGCATGACGGTCCACTACGCCGTCGACACCTGGGAGGTGACGGTCGGCCGGAGCACCGGCTAGAGCAGGCTGCTCCAGTACGTCCCAAAACGGGTCAGGACCAGCATCACGATCACGCCGTACCAGCCGGCCAGCAGCAGCCAGTGGCTCTCCAGGACCAGGTCCAGGGCGGCGCGGCCGCGCCGGGGCACGGGAAGGACGCCGTGCGCGCAGTTGCGCAGGGTCACGTACCAGAACAGGGCGATGGTCACCACCCAGACGACGGCGCAGTACGGGCAGAGGCGGTTGAGTTCGTACAGCGACTGCCAGATCAGCCAGTGGACGAATCCCACCGCCGCCAGCGCCCCGCCGTTCAGCGCCAGCCACAGCGCCCGGTGCAGCCGTGCCCCCGTCAGCACGGCCACGCCGAGGGCGGCCACCGCGGCGAAGGCGCCCAGGCCGATCAGCATGTTGGGAAAGCCCAGCAGATTCCCCTGCGGGCTCGCCATGGCGCTGCCGCAGCCCACCACCGGGCTGATGTCGCACGACGGGACGTAGTCGGGGTCCTCGAGCAGCCGCCAGTCGTCGACCGCGAGGCGCAGGGAGGCGAGCCAGCCGACGGCCCCGGTCAGCGTCATCAGCCATCCGACGCGTCTGCCCGGCGCCGTCACCGTGCCGGCCGCCCCGCTCATACGGCCCGCCGCCCGCCCGGCGCGGTGCCGGCGGCGGCCGTGCGCCGCCGGTAGACCACGTACGGGCGTACGAGGTAGCCGACCGGCGCGCTCCACACGTGGACGAGCCGGGTGAACGGCCAGGCGGCGAAGAGCAGACAGGCGGTGAGCGCGTGGAGCTGGAACAGCAGCGGGGCCCCGGCGATCGCCCCCGGCTCGGGAGAGAGGGTGAACAGCCCGCGGAACCACACCGAGACGGTGGAGCGGTAGTCGTAACCGGCGCCGAAGACGTTGTGGGCGGCGGTGGCGGTGATGCCGAGCAGCACGGTCGCGGACAGCAGAGGGAAGAGGACCTTGTCGCTGCGGTCGGTGCGGAGCCGGATCCGGCGGCTCAGCAGCCGGCGGGCGCACAGCATGCCGAGCCCGGTGACCATGGCGATCCCGGCGACCGAACCCGCCCACACGGCGACGGTGTGGTACGTGTGCTCGTCGATGCCGGCGGCCTCGGTCCAGGAGGCCGGCACCACGAGACCGGCGGCGTGCCCGCCGATCACCATGAACGCGCCGAGGTGGAACAGCGGGCTGCCCCAGCGCAGCCACCGGTGCTCCAGGAGCTGGCTGGTGCGCGAGGTCCAGCCGAACTGGTCCTGGCGGTAGCGCCAGACGTGCCCGACGGCGAACACCGCGAGGCAGACGTAGGGGACGGCGACCCAGAGGAGCAGGTCGGCTGCGGAGGTGTTCATCGGTGGTCTTCCTGACGGTGCGCGGTGGACGGCGGCGCGAGGGTGGGCGGGGCCTGCTCGGGCGGGACGAACGAGCCCGGCGGCGCGAACTCACCGGCTCCGTAGGCCCCGTACGGGTCGAGCCCGACGTCCTCGTTCGGCGGGCCCTGGGCGGCAAGCTCGGACACCGCCCGCAGATCGGCCTCGGTGGGCGGCGGCAGCAGCGCGGTCAGCGCCGCCAGGACGTGCCGGTAGGGGGAGTCCGCGTCGGTCAGGGCGTGGTGGATCAGTTCGATGCCGCGCCGGTGCTGGCGCAGCGGGGCCTCGCCCCGGCCGGGTCCGGTCAGGGCGGCGAACTCGAGGACGACCGGGAGGTGGTCGGGGAGTTCGCCGGCGTCGGTCTCCCAGCCGGCCGCGCGGTAGCGCTGGGCGAGGGTGAGCAGGGCCATGCCGCGGCGGCGGGTGTCGCCGTGCAGGTAGTAGGTGAGGTAGAGGCCGCTCCTGCGGCGCAGGTCGAACATCTCGACGTAGTGCCGCTCCAGCGCGTCCGTCTCCTGTCCGGCGAACCAGGCGGTGAACTCGGCCAGGTGTTCGGCCGCCGGCGAGGGCGGCAGCGCCCCGACGGTCGCGGCGAGCACCGGCCGGGCGGCGGCGAGACCGGCGTCGGGGTACTGCAGCAGCAGCGACATCAGCCGCAGCAGCAGCGCCCGTCGCTCCGTCTCCTCGGGGGTGGGCGGCGCGGTGCGGAAGGTCCGGTCCGGGCGGCGCAGGGCGGCCCGGACCCGGGTGCGGACGATGCCGGGCACAGTGGCGGGAAGAGGGGTCACGGGTGGCCTCCGGCGGGGGTGTCGGTGGTGCGGCGGCGCAGGGTGGGGATGCCGAGCATCACGCGGCGGCCGTCGCCGGCCCCCGGCTCGCCGGCGGTCTCGACGGGGCAGCGGTTCTCCATCGCGGACAGCGCCGCCGCGTCCTCCTTGTGCGCGGCGGGGACGACGTACCGGTCGGCGTACTTGGCGACGGCGAGCAGCCGGTGCAGGTCCTCGGCCTCCCGCGCGGTCAGCCCGACGGCCTTGAGCACGGTCTCGTCGCCCTCCCCGCGGAGGCTGTGCTCACGCATGTACGAGCGGAGCGCGGTGAGCTTCATCAGGACACCGCCGACCACATCGGTGTCCCCGGCGGTGAACAGCTCCGCCAGGTACTCCAGCGGGATGCGCAGCCGGGTGACGGCGGCGAACACGTGGTCCGGGTCGTCCTGGTCGCCGCCGGCCGCGTCGACGGCGTCGAGGACGGGGGAGAGCGGCGGCACGTACCAGACCATCGGCAGCGTGCGGTACTCCGGGTGCAGCGGCAGCGCCACCCTGTACTTCGACACCAGGGCGTACACCGGGGAGCGGCGGGCGGCGTCCAGCCAGTCCTCGGGGATGCCCGACTCCCGTGCCGCGGCGGCGACTTCGGGGTCGAAGGGGTCGAGGAAGACGTTCCGCTGGGCGTCCAGCAGGTCCTTCTCGTCGGGCGTGGCCGCCGCCTCGCCGACCCGGTCGGCGTCGTACAGCAGCAGACCGAGGTAGCGCAGCCGGCCCACACAGGTCTCGGAGCAGACGGTGGGCTGCCCGGCCTCGATGCGCGGGAAGCAGAACGTGCACTTCTCCGCCTTGCCGGTGGCGTGGTTGACGTACACCTTCTTGTACGGGCACGCCGTCACGCACATCCGCCAGCCGCGGCACTTGTCCTGGTCGACCAGGACGATGCCGTCCTCCGCCCGCTTGTACATCGCGCCGGACGGACAGGCCGACACGCAGGCCGGGTTGAGGCAGTGCTCGCACAGCCGGGGGAGGTGGAAGAGGAAGGTCTGCTCGAACTCGAACCTGACCTTCTCCGCCCACTCCCCGGAGAGGTTGGGGTCGGCGCCGGCGTTCTCCGGGGCACCGCCGAGGCCGTCCTCCCAGTTGGCGCCCCAGGTGATCTCGGTGGGCCTGCCGGTGAGGACCGAGCGGGGCCGGGCGACGGGCATGTCGGGCCCGGCGGGGGCGCTGACGAGGTTGTCGTAGTCGTAGGTGACCGGCTCGTAGTAGTCCTCCAGGGACGGCAGGTCGGGGTTGGAGAACAGCGACAGCAGCCGCCTGACCCGGCCCCCGGAGCGCAGGACCAGCCGCCCGCGCCGGTCGAGCATCCAGCCGCCCTTCCACTGCTCCTGGTCCTCGTAGCGGCGGGGGTAGCCGACACCGGGCTCGGTCTCGACGTTGTTGAACCAGGCGTACTCGACACCGGTGCGGTTGGTCCACGTCTGCTTGCAGGTGACCGAGCAGGTGTGGCACCCGATGCACTTGTCGAGGTTCATCACCATCGCGATCTGGGCCATGACGCGCATTCTCAGTACTCCACTTGCTGGCTGCGGCGACGGATGACGGTGACCTCGTCACGCTGGTTGCCGGTCGGGCCGTAGTAGTTGAAGGCGTAGGTGAACTGTGCGTAGCCGCCGGCGAGATGGGTCGGCTTGAGCAGCAGGCGGGTCAGCGAGTTGTGCATGCCGCCGCGCCTGCCGCTGATCTCCGTCTTCGGCACGTTGATGGTGCGGTCCTGGGCGTGGTACATGTACACGGTTCCCTCGGGCATCCGGTGGGTGACCACGGCCCGGCAGGCGACGACACCGTTGCGGTTGTACGCCTCGATCCACTCGTTGTCCTTGACGCCGATCTTCTCGGCGTCCTGAAGCGACATCCAGATGACCGGGCCGCCGCGGGACAGGTCGAGCATGTACTTGTTGTCCTGGTAGTTGGAGTGGATGGACCACTTCGAGTGCGGGGTCAGGTAGCGGACCGTGACTTCGGCCCGCCCGTCCTCGTGCAGCCGCTCGTCGCCGTACGCCCGCCGGGCGTTCAACGGCGGCCGGAACACGGGCAGTTGCTCGCCGAGTTCGGTCACCCAGTCGTGCTGGACGAAGAAGTGCTGGCGGCCGGTGAGGGTGTGCCAGGGCTTGAAGTGCTCGGTGTTGATGACGAACGGGGAGTAGCGGCGCCCGCCGGTCTCCGAGCCCGACCACTCGTAGGAGGTCATCACCGAGCGCGGCTGGGTGCGGGTGTCGGCGAAGGTGATCCGCTCCGCCTCGCGTTCGGCGGCGAGTTCCACCAGCCCCTCGCTGCCGGTCTGCCGTTCCAGCTCGCGGAAGCCCTCGGTGGCCAGCCGGCCGTTGGTGGTGCCGGACAGGGCCAGGATCGCCTCGCACATGTCGGAGGCGCCGGCCAGCGACGGCCGGCCGGCGGCCACCCCGTCGCGGACGGTCCCGCAGCGCCTGCGCAGGTCCTCGATCTCCCGGTCTGGGTGGACGGTGACGCCCTTGGTGGTGGTGCCCAGGGTGTCGAGGAGCGGACCGACGGCGCGCATCTTCTGCGCGACGGCCGCGTAGTCCCGCTCGACGACCACCAGCCTGGGCATGGTGCGCCCGGGCACCGGCTCGCACTCACCGGTCCTCCAGTCCCGCACCACCCCGCCGGGCTGGGCGAGTTCGTCGGGGGTGTCGTGCGTCAGCGGCACCGCCAGGACGTCGGTGCGCGTCCCCAGATGTCCGGCGGCCAGCTCGCTGAACCGGTCGGCGAGGGTGAGGAAGGTGTCGTAGTCGGTACGGGCCTGCCAGGGCGGGGCGATGGCCGGGGTGAAGGCGTGCACGAAGGGGTGCATGTCCGTGCTGGACAGGTCGTCCTTCTCGTACCAGGTCGCGGCCGGCAGGACGACGTCGGAGAGCAGGCCGGTGGAGGTCATCCGGAAGTCCATGGTGACCAGCAGGTCGAGCTTGCCCTCGGGCGCCTCGTCCCGCCAGACCACCTCCCGCGGGCGCCCTTCCGGCGGGGTCTGTTCGGAGCGGACGTCCGCGTCCGTGCCCAGCAGGTGGCGCAGGAAGTACTCGTTGCCCTTGCCGGAGGAACCCAGCAGGTTCGCCCGCCACACGGTCAGCACGCGCGGGAAGTTGGCCGGGTCGTCGGGGTCCTCGACGGCGAACCGCAGCCGCCCCGACTTCAGTTCGTCCACGATGTGCTCGGCGACCGGACGCCCCCGCTGTGCCGCCTCGTCCGCCAGGTCGAGGGGGTTGCGGTCGAAGCCGGGGTGACCGGGCGTCCAGCCCAGCCGCACGGCCTGCGCCAGGCAGTCGGCGAACGTCTTGCCGGCGAGCTTGCCCTCTCCCACCGGGGAGGCCAGCTCGTCCGCCCCGAACGCCTCGTACCGCCACTGGTCGGAGTTCATGTACCAGTAGGAGGTGCCGGTCATGTGCCGGGTCGGGCGCTGCCAGTCGAAGGCGAACGCCAGGTGCTGGAAACCGGTGAGCGGACGCACCTTCTCCTGGCCGACGTAGTGCGCCCAGCCGCCGCCGTTGACGCCCTGGCAGCCGGTCATCGTGGTCAGTGCCAGAAACGCCCGGTAGATGGTGTCGGAGTGGAACCAGTGGTTGGTGCCGGCCCCCAGCGCGATCATGGAACGGCCGTTGGTGCGCTCGGCGTTGCGGGCGAACTCCCGGGCGATCCGGGCCGCCTGCCGGGCCGGCACGGACGTGATCGTCTCCTGCCAGGCCGGGGTGTACGGCTCGCCGGCGTCGTCGTACGAGGACGGCCAGCGGCCCGGCAGACCCGGCCGCTCCACCCCGTACTGGGCCAGCATCAGGTCGAAGACGGTGGTGACCCGGCGCCCGCCGACGGTGCGCACCGGCACCCCGCGGACCATGGTCGTACCGCCCTCGGCGGCGCCCTCGTCGAAGCGGGGCAGCGTGACCTCGGCCGTCTCCCCGGCCCGCTCCAGCAGGGACAGTTCGGGCGTCACCTCGCCGAGGTCGAGGTTCCAGCGGCCCTGCTCGCCCTTGGCCCAGCGGAAGCCGAGCGAGCCGTTCGGCACGACCGGCCCGCCCGTGGCCGCGTCGATCAGGACGGTCTTGGCGCCGGCGTTCTCCTCCTCGTGGCCGAGGTCGGCGGCGGTCAGGAACCCGTCCGGGACGAGACCGCCGTCCGCGTGCTCGCGCAGGGTGATCAGGAACGGCGCGTCGGTGAACCTGCGCAGGTAGTCCCGGAAGTAGGGCACCTCGCGGTCGACGAGGAACTCCTTCAGGATGACATGGCCCATGGCCATCGCCAGCGCGCCGTCGGTGCCCGGGTGCGGGGACATCCACTCGTCGGCGTGCTTGACGTTGTCGGCGTAGTCGGGGCTGACCGCGACGACCTTGGTGCCGTTGTAGCGGGACTCGGTGAGGAAGTGCGCGTCGGGCGTGCGGGTGACCGGGATGTTGGAACCCCACATGATCAGATAGCCGGCGTTCCACCAGTCCGCCGCCTCCGGCACGTCCGTCTGGTCGCCGAAGACCTGCGGGGAGGCGACCGGCAGATCGGCGTACCAGTCGTAGAACGACAGCAGGGTGCCGCCGATCAGCGACAGGAACCGGGAACCGGCCGCGAAGGACGCCATCGACATCGCCGGGATCGGGGAGAAACCGGTGACGCGGTCCGGACCGTACTCCTTGACGGTGTGCACATGGGCGGCGGCGACCAGCTCGGCCACCTCGTCCCAGCCGGCCCGCACCAGCCCGCCCTTGCCGCGCGCCCGCTTGTAGGCGCGGGCCTTCGCCGGGTCGCCGGTGATCTCCGCCCACGCCGCCACCGGGTCGCCGAGCCGCTTGCGGGCCTCGCGCCACAGCTTCAGCAGCGCACCGCGCACATACGGGTAACGGACCCGGCTGGGCGAGTAGGTGTACCAGGAGAACGACGCCCCGCGCGGGCAGCCGCGCGGCTCGTACTCGGGGCAGTCGGTACCGATCGACGGGTAGTCGGTGGCCTGGTGCTCCCAGGTGATGATGCCGTCCTTGACGTACACCATCCAGGAGCAGGAACCGGTGCAGTTGACGCCGTGGGTGGAGCGCACCACCTTGTCGTGGGACCAGCGGTCCCGGTAGAACCCCTCCCACTTCGGGTCGCCCGCACCGAACACCGCGCGCCCGTCGGACGAGACCTCACGGCGGTTCAGCAGCCTGCGCGCGGCCAGCGGCCAGGTCCCCGGGACGGGCTTCCGTCCCCGGCGTGCGCTCTGATCGTTCTCCATGGCCGACAACGCTAGGTTCCGGCCGCGCGGGCGGCCTTGGGCCGAACGGCCCCGCCCGCTCCTCCTTCCGGCCCGTTCCCCGCCCACCGGCCAGGGCCCCTCGGTGCGCCCCTGCCGCCTCGTGGACGTGGACGCAGCTGTGGTCACGGCTCCGCCTCCTCGTTCCCGCCGACGCGGAGCCTCGTCCTCGCCCGCGCGCCGGTCCGGCGACCGCCTCCCGGGTGAGGGCGGACGGCCCGCCCGCCGCGGGAAGGGACCATCGGCCCACCCGGTCGGGACCGATCGGCCAGGGCGCCGGCCCGGCCCGGTGTACGAGGCTGGTGCCGACCGATCCGGAGGTATCCCGTGCACCACCGCCACCAGCATCCGTGCGGATGTGTCCCCCGCAATCTCCCGTCACGGACGCTGCGTGCGGCACGGACCGGTCACCGTCCGGCCGCCCGGCCCGTCGTCTGCCACGACTCCCGGGCGGCCGGACGCACCCTCACCACGACCCGGGCGCGGAGGGCCCGATGAGCGGCGCACGCGCGATCCGCCGGCAGCACCAGGACGTCACCGACCGGCCGTTCATCGTCATCTGGGAATCCACCCGCGCCTGCCCGCTGGCCTGTCTGCACTGCCGCGCCGAGGCCGTCCCCGACCGCGATCCGCGCGAGCTGGACACGGCCGCGGCCAAGGACCTCCTGGCCCAGGTCGCCGCGTTCGGGCAGCCCGCCCCGCTGTTCGTGATCACCGGCGGCGACCCGTTCCAGCGCCCCGACCTCAACGAGCTGATCACCCACGGCAAGGAGGCCGGCGTCCGCGTCGCCGTGTCGCCGTCCGGCACCCCGACACTCACCCCCGGGCGGCTGCGGGAGGTGCACGAGGCCGGCGCCGTCGGACTCTCCCTCAGCCTGGACGGCTCCACCGCGGAACTGCACGACGGCTTCCGCGGAGTGCCCGGCGTGTACGGCTGGACGCTCGACGCGTGGGACGCCGCCCGCGCCATGGGCATGAAGGTGCAGATCAACACCACCGTCGCCCGGCACAACCTGCACGACCTGCCGGACATCGTCCGGCTCGTCCGCGATCACGGGGCGATGCTGTGGAGCGCCTTCTTCCTGGTGCCCACCGGGCGCGGCCGGCAGCTCGGCGAACTCACCCCCGCCGAGACCGAGGACGTACTCAACTTCGTGTACGACGTCGGCCTCACCGTGCCCGCCAAGACCACCGAGGCCCACCACTTCCGCCGGGTGGCGATCCAGCGCGAGATCCTCGCCGAGGCCGGCGACGACCATGTGGAGGTGCTGGGACTCGGCCCGCTCTACCGGGAGTTGCGGGAGCGCTCCGCCCGGCTCGGCCTGGACGCCGGGGGACGGCGGGCCCGGCGCCCGCCCCTGGACGTCAACGCCGCCCGCGGCTTCGTCTTCGTGGCGCACACCGGCACCGTGCACCCCAGCGGATTCCTCCCCCTGGGCGCCGGCAGCGTGCGCACCCGCCCCCTGACCGAGATCTACCGCACCTCGGAGCTGTTCACCGGCCTGCGGGACCCCGACCGGCTGGGCGGACGGTGCGGGACGTGCGAGTTCCGCCGGGTCTGCGGAGGCTCGCGGTCCCGCGCGTACGGCGTCACCGGCGACCCGTACGCCGAGGAGCCCTGGTGCGGCTACCGGCCGGGATCCTTCACCCGCCGGCCCGATCTGGCGGCGGCCCTCCTCAGCACACTGCCGGACACCGGGGAGCGGCATGAGCGGCGGCCATGACGGCCCCTCCCGGCGGCCCGCCCTCCTGGGCACCGCGGCCGGAGCGGCCCTGACCGTGCTGGCCGTGCTCGCCGCGGGCAGCGGCGGGGACACGGACGGACCGGACACCGCGAGCGGCACCGCCGTCACCCGCACCGTCGAGGTCACCCTGGACGACATGCGCGTACGCCCCGCCCGCATCGACGTCACCGAGGGGACCGTCCTGCGCCTGAAGGTCACCAACACCGACACGCAGCGCCACGACCTCAAGGTCGGGAACGGCCCCGCCACCCCGCTGCTCGCCCAGGGGCAGAGCCGCACCCTCGACCTCGGGCCGGTCACCGAGGACCGCGAGGCCTGGTGCACCCTGCCGGGACACCGCGCGGCCGGCATGACCCTGGACATCGTCGTCCGCGAGACGGCCGCCGCCGACAGCCACGACGGCCACGGCGGGCACTCCTCCGGCGGCACGGGCCCCGACCTCGGCGCCGGCTTCTCCCCGGGCTGGCGGCCGCGCACGGCCGGCCTCGCCCCCGCCCCGGAGGGACGGATCCACAAGCTGGAACTGCGCGCCTCCCGCACCACGGCCGAGGTCGCCCCCGGCGTCGAACAGCGGAGGTGGACCTTCGGCGGCACCGCACCCGGCCCCACCCTGCGCGGCAAGGTCGGCGACGTCTTCGAGATCACCCTGGTCAACGACGACACCATGGGCCACGGCATCGACTTCCACGCCGGATCCCTCGCCCCCGACCGGCCCATGCGCACCCTCCAACCCGGCGAACGCCTCGTCTACCGCTTCCGCGCGGAGAAGGCCGGGGCCTGGCTGTACCACTGCAGCACCGCCCCCATGCTCCAGCACATCGGCAACGGCATGTACGGCGCCGTCGTCATCGACCCGCCCGGCCTGGAGAAGGTGGACCACGAGTACCTCCTGGTCTCCTCCGAGCTCTACCTCGGCACCCCCGGCAGCACCGCCCAGGTGACCAGGATGCGCGAGGGCACCCCCGACGCCTGGGTCTTCAACGGCGTCGCCGCCCAGTACGCGAAGCGGCCCCTGACGCTGAAGGCCGGGGAACGGGCCCGGTTCTGGGTGGTCGACGCCGGGCCCGCCGACCCGGTCGCCTTCCACATCGTCGGAACCGTCTTCGACACGGTGTACAAGGAAGGCGCCTACCTGCTGACACCGGAGCAGCCCGGCGGCGCGCAGGTGCTGGACCTGGCCCCGGCCCAGGGCGGCTTCGTCGAGACCACCTTCCCCGGGGCCGGGCACTACTCCTTCGTCGACCACGACATGCGGCACGCCGAGGCAGGGGCCCACGGCACCGTGGAGGTGAGCCGGTAGTGGACACCGTAGGGCCCTGGTCCCTGGTGCGCTTCGCGCACGTGGCGGGCGCCGCGCTGTGGGTCGGCGGACAGCTCGCCCTGTCCCTGGTGATCCTGCCGCTCGCCAGGCGCCTGCTCGCCCCCGACGCCAAGGACCGCTTCACCGCCGAGGCGGGACGCCGGTTCGGGATGCTCACCGGCGCCCTGTTCCTGCCGGTGCAGCTCGGCACGGGCATCGCCATGGCCTGGCACAAGGGCGTCACCTGGGCCTCCCTCGCCGAACCCGGCTACGGCCGCACCCTGGCCGCCAAACTCGCCCTGTTCGCCGTGGTGATGGCCGCCGCGGCCGGCCACGGCATCGCGCACGCGCGGCACCGCGCCGGCCCGGCCCGCGCCCTCGCCGTCGTCTCCCTCGTCGGCTCCCTGGGCGTCGTCCTCCTCGCCACCGCCCTGCCGGCCACCTGAACGTCCCGCCGGTAGCGGGGCGGTGTGCCGTCGTCGCCGGTCGCGCCCACGCGGCGGCGGCCCCGCACGCCGTCAAGGCGCCGCCGAAGACCCCCAGGGCCCCTCGGCGCGGGGCGGGGGGCCGCCCGGCCCATCGCCCCGGCCCCGGGGGCGGCGCAGGGTGGAGGAGTACGGGCCGTACTCCTCCACACCGGAGGTTCCCCGGACAGCGAGGAGCCACTGTGCAGACCAAGGAGATAGACGCCACCGCCCTGGAGACGCTGCTGGCCGCGGCGGTGGCGGCGCCTTCGATCCACAACACCCAGCCCTGGCGCTTCGGCTTCGACCTGGGCACCCGGGCGGTCACGGTCCACGCCGACCGCAGCCGGGCCCTGGCGCTGGCCGACCCGCACGGACGCGCCCTGTACCTGTCCGCCGGTTCGGCCGTCCTCAACCTGCGGGCCGCCGCGGCCCACCTGGGCTGGGAGCCCGTACCGCACCTGCTGCCGGACCCCCGCGATCCCGAACTGCTGGCCACCGTGCGGCTGACCGTCAGCACGGACCCCTCGCCGGCCCACCGCGCCCTGTACCCGGCCGTGGCACGGCGCCACTCCAGCCGGATGCCGTTCACCGGCCGACCGGTGCCCGAACCGGTCGTCGCCGACATGACCGCCGCCGCGCGGGCCGAGGGTGCCCACCTGTACGTCCCGGACATCCTCCAGACCCGCCGCCTGCTGCGGGTGACGTCGGCGGCCGAACTGCGCAACGCCACGGACGAGGCCCGTACCGCCGAGAGCCGCGCCTGGGTCGCCCCGCCCGGGGCGGGCCCGTACGGCCTGCCGCTCACCGCCGCCCGCCCGCTGGACGCCGCGGGGCGCATGCCGATGCGCGACTTCACCGGCCGGGTTCCCGTGCCGGGACGGTCACGGATGCGGTTCGAACGGCATGCCCAGGTCGCCCTGTTGTGGACCGTCGGCGACCGGCCGCGGGACTGGCTCGCGGCCGGCCAGGCCCTGGAACGCGCGCTGCTGGTGGCCACCGCGCACGGGGTACGGACCTCACTGCTCCACCAGGCCATGGAGTGGCCGGACCTGCGCGAGGCGATGCGGGTCCCCGGCACCCGGTGGTGCCGCCCGCAGGTGCTGATCCGCTTCGGCTACGGACCCGAGGCGAAGGGCACCCCGCGCGCCGCGGCACATCCGGCCGGCCCGCCGTCCGCCGCCGCCCGCCGTTCGGACCTTGATCCGGGGACCGCCGGACCCGGCGACGAGGACTGACGGCCCACCCGTCCACCGCCCTCCGCCGCCGATAGTGAGGGCGGGACACCGGGACACAGCCCGGGACCCGCGGCGCCGACTGACCCGGGCCGCACCGCGAACAGGGAGGACGGACGGCATGCTCCAGCCGTCGGACAAGTCGAATCGAGCACCGGAACCCGGTGCGGCCGTGACCGGCCGGGCCTGGCTGATGCTGGCCCTGGCCACGGCCGGCTTCGCCCTCAACTTCTGGGCCTGGGCACTGCTCAGCCCCCTCGCCCCCCGGCTGCAGGACTCCTTGGACCTGTCGTCGTTCCAGCAGTCGCTGCTGGTGGCGGTCCCCGTCGTGGTCGGCTCCCTGGGCCGCGTCCCGGTCGGCGCGCTCACCGACCGGTTCGGCGGACGGGTGATGTTCCCGCTGGTCTCGGTGACCACCATCGTGCCCGTGCTCTACCTCGGCCTGGCCGGGCACTCCTCGCTCGCCGGGCTGCTGATCGGCGGTTTCTTCCTCGGCATCGGCGGCACCTCCTTCGCCGTCGGCGTGCCGTTCGTCAGCGCGTGGTTCCCGCCCGAACGCCGGGGCCTGGCCATCGGCGTCTTCGGCGCCGGCATGGGCGGCACCGCGATCAGCGCCCTCACCACGGTCCCGCTGGTCGACGCCCACGGGATGGCCAACCCGTTCCTGATCACCTCCGCGGCGCTCGCCGTGTACGCGGTGACCGCCGCCCTGCTGCTGCGCGACGCCCCCGGACGCACCGTGCCGGCCGAGTCGCTGGCGCGCCGGCTGGCCGCGACCTTCAGGCTGGGCATCACCTGGCAGGCGTCCGCCCTGTACGCGGTGGCCTTCGGCGGCTACGTCGCCTTCTCCGTCTACCTGCCCACCTACCTGAAGACCGGTTACGGCCTCGCCCAGGCGGACGCGGCCAACCGGATGGCGGGATTCGTGCTGCTGGCCGTGGCCATGCGGCCGGTCGGCGGCTGGCTGTCGGACCGCATCGGCCCGGTGCGGGTGCTCGCCGGCACCCTGGCCTTCGTGGTCGCCGGCGCGTTCGCCCAGTCGTTCACCCCCGGCCTGGTGCCCGCCGGCACCCTCGCGTTCCTCGCCATGGCCGCGGCGCTCGGCGCCGGAAGCGGCGCCGTCTTCGCCCTCGTGGCCCTGCTGACCCCGGCGAACAAGGTCGGCTCGGTCACCGGCGTCGTCGGCGCGGCCGGCGGCCTCGGCGGCTTCCTGCCCCCGCTGGTCATGGGCGCTCTGTACGGCGCGTACGGCTCCTACGCCGTGGGCCTGGTGCTGCTGGCCCTGGTGGCCGCCGCGGCCCTGGCCTACACCGCGACCGGCGTACGCCGGGGGGCCGCCCGCCGTGTCCCCGCCGCCCAGCCCAACTGACCGCCACCACCTGCCCCGAGGAGCACCGTCATGTGCGAGTACTGCGGCTGCCAGTCCCTGACCGCGATCGACGACCTCACCCGCGAGCACGACGCGGTGGTGGACCTGATCAGCCACGTCCGGGACGCCCACCGGGCCGGCGACACCGGTCTGATGGCCCGGCTGGCCCGGCGGATCGGCGCCGTGCTGGAGCCCCACACCCAGGTCGAGGAGCACGGGCTGTTCCCCGCCCTCGCCGGCGAGTTCCCCGAGCAGATGGCCGCGCTCGAGGCGGAACACCGCCTCGTCGAGGCCGTACTGGAGGAGGCCGCGGCCGGCACACCGGAGGACGTCACCTGGCCGGACCGGCTGATCCGGGCGCTCGACCTGCTGCGTGAGCACATCCTCAAGGAACAGGACGGTGTCTTCCCGGCCGCGCTGGCGGCCCTGTCGACCGAGCAGTGGGAGGAGATCGAGGCGGTGCGCGCCCGCGTCGGCACGCGCAGGGAGCAGCCGGCGGGCTGAGACCGCCCCGTGCCCCGGCCGGACGGGTGTTCGGCCGGGGCACGGGCGTGCGGTGGCCCGCCGGTATCAGTCGCGGGCGACCTGGGGAGCGATGTCCTCGGTGTAACCGCGGGCCGGGGCACTGGGCTTGGCGGTGGCGGCCGTACCGGATCCGCAGAAGGAGGCGTCCAGCGTGGCGCCGAGCGTGGCGTTCACGGTCCCGTTGTTGGAGGTGTTCGCCAGGGAGGTCATGCTGCGGGCGCCGTCGGCGGTGGTGAAGGCGTAGGTGTAGTAACCCTGGACGGTGCCGGTGTGACCGTAGACGGTGGTGCCGCAGGAGAGGGTGCGGGCCCTGAGGCCCAGTCCGTAGGACTGCTTCCCGTCCGCGGTGACCGGGACCATGGTGGTCATCTCCTCCAACTGCTCGGCGGGCAGGAGCTTCCCGGACAGCAGCGCGGAGAAGAAGCGGTTGAGGTCCTTGCCGTCGGAGATGACCGCGCCCGCGGACTGGGCCCAGGAGACGGTCTGTTCGGTGGAGTCGACCAGCGGCAGCGTGGTGTCGTCCGGGCGGAGGTAGCCGCGGGCGTAGGAGCCGGAGAGGGTCGTGCGCGGGTGGACGTACGAGGTGTTCCGCAGCCGCAGGGGAGCGAAGATGCGCTGCTTGTACTGGGTGGCGACCGGGGTGCCGGTGAGGTGTTCGATCATCTGCCCCAGCACGACGAAGTTGGTGTTGGAGTAGCTGTAGGCGGCGCCCGGCGTGTTGTTCAGGGGCCGCGCGGTCGACAGGCCGATGAGCTCCTGGTAGCTGAAGACCTTGTTCCGGACCGCCTCGAAACCCGGGACGGTGTTGTAGAACATGTCGTTGGTGTAGTCGTACAGACCGCTGCGGTGGCTGAGCAGGTGCCGTACGGTGATGCGGTCGTCGGGCAGCGGTTCGGGCAGGTAGCGGTTGGCCGGGGCGTCGAGGTCGACGCGGCCCTCGGCGGCGAGTTGCAGCAGCACCACCGCGGTGAAGGTCTTGCTGACGCTGCCCACGCGGAACCGGCGGCCGGTGTCCATCGCCGTGTGGGTGCCGGTGTCGGCCTCCCCGGTGGCGACGCGGTAGGTGGTGAGACCCTCGTCGATCCGGGTGAGCGCTCCGGGAGCGCCTTGCGAGAGGGCCGTGCGGTGCACGGTGCGCACGGCGGTGAGGTCGGGGGAGGGCAGGGAGGAACCGTCCGCGAGGGCCGGAGCGGCCCCCAGGGTGACGAGCAGGGTGGAGCCGGCGAGCACCAGGCTCACATCTTTGATCCGCATCCGCGTCTTTCCTGATGGTGGGGGAACCGGAGGGCGCCCGCGACTCGGATCGGCTCAACTCCCTTTGTCCGTAGGAAAGTCGGAGAAGTCACCGGCGGCCGGGGCGGCACCTGGGGCATCGTAGTGCACCATCGGCCGCCCGCCGGGCACCAGGAACTTGTTCACCACACCTGTGACACCGAGCGGTCGAAACGTTGTGACACCAGGGATGTTCCGGGCCCCGTCCCTCTCCGTGCCGGGAGGATCAGGAGCGCCCGGCGCGGTACAGGCCCCGGCCGCAGCGCCGGATGCGGGAGGTGCCGACGAGGCGGCCGAGGGTGCCGCGGACCGCGTTGACGCTTCCGCTGCCGGTGTCCCGGCCGAGGGCCGCCGCCACATCGCGGGCCCGTACGCCGGCGCCCCCCACCGTGGTGAAGCAGTCGAGGATCCGCTCGGTGAGCCGGCCGTACTTCTTCTGCCCGCCCGCGCCCGCGTCGGCGGGGCCGCGCATCAGGACCTGGAGGGCGCCGAGAGCCCGTTGAACGGAGTCCACGTGGGCCACGACGGCGGCCGGTTCCCGCTCCAGGGCCTGCTTCCGCGTCTTCAGGCGGTCCAGGTCCTCCTGGAGGCTTTCAGCGGTGACCTCGACGGTGTGCGCCGTGCGGGCTCCGGAGGGCATGTGTTCCCCTCGTCCCCGGCCTTCCCACCGCGGCTTGTCGCCGGCGGCGTCGGCACCGTTGCGGCACGGACGGGAGCTGCTGCGGGCGCCGGGGACCGGGTCAGCGCGTGTGGGCGGCCATCCAGTCGGCATAACGGGTGGGGGCGAGACGGGCGTCGTCCTTGCCGGTGAGGACGTCCCCGCTGACGGCACCGAACATGCCGGCGCCGTCGTCCCTGACCACCGTGTGACGGGTGTCGCCACGGGCCTCCAGGGTGATCCGGCCCAGTTCGTCGAGGGGAAGGACCTCGGGGCCCGCGATGTTGCGGATTCCTCCCAGCGGGGCGCCCGCGGCCACCGAGGCGACCGCGTCGGCCACGTCCTCGGCGGCGATGACCTGGACCGGGGTGCCGGGCAGTCGGACGGTGTCCCCTTCGGTGGTCCAGGACAGGATCGCGTCCACGAACTCCATGAACTGGGTGGCGCGCACGATGGAGTACGGGACCGGCCCGGCGGCCAGGAGCTCCTCCTGCAGGGCCTTCGCCCGGTAGTAGTCCAGCTCCGGCACCCGGTCCACACCGACGATGGAGAGGATGACGAAGTGACGCGCTCCGGCCTTCTCCGCGGCGGCCAGCAGCTTCTCCATCGAGGTCCGGAAGAAACCGGGTGAGGCCTCGTCGAAGGTGGGGGAGTTCGTCAGGTTGACGATCACGTCGGCGCCCGCGGCGGCCTCCTCCAGCCCCTCACCGGTGAGCACGTCCACCCCGGTCGAGAGCGAGTGCGGCACCGCTTCGTGACCGGCGGCGTTCAGCTTCTCGACGACCTTCGACCCGATCAGCCCGGTACCGCCGAAGACTGCGATGCGCATGGTGTGTCCTTCCGGGAAGGAACGACAGGGTGTTGGCGGCCTGTCCGGCAACACGTTAGTGCCACTGCCGCGGCAGGCAAGGCGGAGCGCGCGTGTGACGCCGGAAGGCGGACCGTCCGGGTGACTGTCCGCCTACTGCCCTGGCCTCTGCTCGCTGAGTCAGCAGAGGCCAGGGCCGGACACCTCGTAGTGGATGTCCTTCAGCGTGGTGGCGAAGGCCGCGACGGCACCGGCGAGGGCCTCGCGCCGGGCGCCGTCGGCCTGTCTTCCGCGCGCACCGTGTCGCCCCGGATCCGCACCCGGCCGGCGCCGGACGGCGGCCACGGGGTGCGAACACGCCGCCGCCCGCGCCGGTTCCCGGCTTCGTCCGCCGGTGCCGGGAGGGGTGTCTCAGCCGAACTGGCCGGGCTGGTAGTCGCCGGCGGGCTGCTGGTTGATGACGTTGACGCGGTTGTAGGCGTTGATGATCGCGATCAGCGAGATCAGCGCGGCGAGTTGGTCCTCGTCGAAGTGCTTGGCGGCGTTCGCCCAGGCCTCGTCCGTGACACCGCCGGCGGCGTCCGCGATACGGGTCCCCTGCTCGGCCAGCTCCAGGGCGGCGCGCTCGGCCTCGGTGAAGACCTTGGCCTCACGCCACGCGGCCACCAGGTTGAGACGCTGCTGGGTCTCGCCCGCGGCGGTGGCGTCCTTGGTGTGCATGTCGGTGCAGAAGCCGCAGCCGTTGATCTGGCTGGCGCGGATCTTCACCAGTTCCTGGGTCGTGACCGGCAGCGTCGAGTCGTGCACCGCCTTGTTCGCCGAGTTGATGTGCTTGAGCACCTTGCCGGCGAGCGCGTTGCCGAAGAAGTCGATGCGAGTGTCCATGGGGGATCCATCCTCCGTAGTGCGGTTACACCCGGATGACCGGGACGGGGTGGCTTCTGTGACAGCGGTCCGGTGTGACGTGCGTCACTGCCTGGGTGTCCGCGTGTTCCGGCCGGCACGGTGGCGGACGATGTGCGGCCGGCCCGCCGCTTCCGGGCTCTTGACGCTCCGGGGTGCTGAAAATATCTTTCGCTTCCAAGTGGAACTCAGGAAAGAAAATTTCCAAGACGCGCCGGCTCCCCCCTCACAGCAAGGCATGACCGCACCATGAGCGAAGAGAACAAGCATCACGCCACCGCCGCCGCCCTCCTCCCCCTGGTCGGAGGCGCGGGGAACGTGACGTCGGTGGCCCACTGCATGACCCGTCTCAGACTGGGGCTGCGCGACCGGTCCCTCGTGCAGGACGAGCGGCTCAAGGCCCTTCCCGCGGTCATGGGGGTCGTCGAGGACGACACCTACCAGATCGTGCTGGGGCCGGGGGCGGTGGCGCGCGTCACCCCGGAGTTCGAGGCCCTGGTCGAGGCGGAGAGGGCCGGGGCCGCGACGGCGTCCCCCGCCCCGGACCGCGGGGGCGACCCCGTGACGGCCGAGGCGCTCGCCGAACGGGGAGCGGCGCTCCGGGCGGAGCGGAAGGCGAGGAACGCCACGCCGTTCAAGCTGTTCCTGCGCCGCGTCGCGAACATCTTCGTGCCGCTGATCCCCGCGCTCATCGGCTGCGGCATCATCGCCGGCCTGAACGGCCTGCTGGTCAACCTGCACTGGCTGCCGGGGATCACCCCGGCCCTGACCGCCCTGGCGTCCGGATTCATGGCCCTGATCGCCGTCTTCGTCGGCCACAACACGGCCAAGGAGTTCGGCGGTACGCCGATCCTGGGCGGTGCCGTCGCGTCGGTCGTCGTCTACGCGGGAGTGGCGGACGTCGAGGCGTTCGGCCGGCACCTCTCACCGGGACAGGGCGGCGTGCTCGGTGCCCTGGGTGCCGCGTGGCTCGGCGCGCACGTGGAGAAGTGGTGCCGGCGCCGGGTGCCCGAGGCCGTCGACGTCCTGGTCACGCCCACCGTCACCGTGCTCGTGGCCGGACTGGCGACCCTGTTCGGGCTGATGTTCCTCGCCGGCGAGGTGTCCGCCTGGATCGGCGACGCCGCCGACTGGCTGCTGTCCCACGGTGGCGCGGGCGCCGGGTTCCTTCTCGGGGGCCTCTTCCTGCCGCTGGTCATGCTGGGCCTGCACCAGGCCCTGATCCCCATCCACACCACCCTCATCGAGGGCGCCGGCTTCACCGTCCTGCTGCCGATCCTCGCGATGGCGGGTGCGGGACAGGTCGGTGCGGCGATCGCGGTCTACTGCCGGCTGCCGCACAACACCTCGGTCCGTACGACCGTCAAGTCCGCGCTCTGGCCCGGCCTTCTCGGCGTCGGAGAGCCCCTCATCTACGGCGTGTCCCTCCCCCTGGGGCGTCCGTTCGTCACCGCCTGCGCGGGCGGAGCCTTCGGCGGCGCGTTCGTCGGCCTCTTCAACCAGCTGGGCACGGACGTCGGTTCGACCGCGATCGGTCCCTCGGGGTGGGCCCTGTTCCCCCTCCTCGACGGCAACCACGGCCTGGGGCGGACGGTCGCCGTCTACACCGCCGGTCTGATCGTCGGGTACGTGACGGGCTTCCTCGCCACCTACTGCTTCGGCTTCACGAAGACCATGCTCGCGGAACTCGACAAGGCACCCGCCTCCCCGGCGGAGGGACGGCCCGTCCCCGCGGACCGGGCCGCCGAGAAGGTCTGACCCGGTCCCGGAACGGGCCGGTACGACGGGGGATTCCGTACGACGCGGCCGGCGCGGACACGCTTCGAGCACGGCGGCCCGGCACGGGCAGGTCCCGGGGAGTCCGGGCCCGGAAGCGGTTCAGCCGTCCAGGGACGCCACATAGGCAGACAGCTTGTCCGGGTTCATCACCCACATGATCCGGTCGATCCCGTCCGCCGACACGTCGACGGACAGCAGGGCCACGGCGTTCTCGCCGACGGAGACGAGTACGGCCGGCCGGCCGTTGGCCTCGACCCACCGGGTCCGTGCCGACGGCCAGAACCGCGGCGCGAAGGCGGCGAGGTACCTGGAGACACGGTCACGTCCCACGACCGGGATCCTCGACGCGCCCCGGATGCCTCCGCCGTCCGCGTAGCTGACGACGTCGGCGGCGAGGACCTTCTCCAGCACCGCCAGATCGCCCTTCTGCGCGGCGGCGAGGAACACCTCCAGCAGGCGCCGGTGATCGGCGGGGCTGACGGGTTCCCTGCGCTCGGCGGCGAGGTGCTTGCGCGCACGGCTCACCAGCTGCCGCGTGTTGACCTCACCGGTCTCCAGGATGTCCGCGATCTGCTGGTAGGGGTAGCCGAAGGCTTCCCGCAGCACGTAGGCGCCCCGCTCCAGCGGGTTCAGCCTCTCGAGCAGGAGGAGGACCGCCAGTTCCAGCGCCTCGGCGCGCTCCGCGCCCATCTGCGGGTCCTGACCGGTGTCGACCGGTTCGGGAAGCCACGGCCCGATGTAGGACTCCCGCCGCATCCGCGCGGACCGCGCGACGTTGATGGCCAGACGCGTGGTGATCGTGGTCAGGAAGGCCGTGGGCTCGTGGATGCCGCCGCGGTCGGTGTTCTGCCACCGCAGCCAGGCCTCCTGGAGGACGTCCTCGGCCTCCGCGGAACTGCCGAGCACGCGGTACGCGATGCCGAACAGCCGCGGACGTGCCGCGATGAAGTCCCTCGTGGCCCGCTCGAGGGAATCGGCGTCGTCCCCGGTGTGCATGATCGTCCCTTCCGGCTCCCGCGCGACCATGCTACAAGCGGGTTCAGTGGCGTGCGTCCGGGGAGATGAGCGACACATCGTGTGACACGGTGTGCACTTCGGACCTCATGGCAGACCTCATGCCGATGACCGCCCGGCCTGCGACGGCAGCACGCCGCCGTACGCCATCGGCGTGGCGCTGTGGCGGTCCCGGCTGTTCCGGCCCGTCGGCGGACGCGGGTGACGTGCGGGGACCGGCCACGCCGGCCCCGGGGCATGACGGGGCGTCACCACGCGGCCGTGCGCGGGCGGGTGTCCCACGGAGGCGCACGGGGAGATTCCGGCAGGCCCCGGCCGGGCGGTACGGTGCTGCGGCGACGGACGAAAGTCCCCGCGGAACGCACTGCGCCGGTCCTGTCCCCGCCCGACCTGGAGAAGGTGTGAAGCCCAGATCCCGACGTCCTGTCCACGCCGCCGTATGCGCCGCCGTACTCGCCGCCGCCCTGCCGGCCGTGGCCGCACCGGCCACGGCCGCCGGTGCTCCCGCGGTGCCGCTGCGGGTGGCGACGTACAACATCCACGCCGGGGCCGGCCAGGACCAGGTCTTCGACCTGGACCGCACCGCGGCGGCCCTGCGCGGCCTGCGCGCCGACGTGATCGGCCTCCAGGAGGTCGACGTCCACTGGGGTGCCCGGAGCGACTTCGCCGACGAGGCACGCGCACTGGCCGGGAAGCTGGGCATGCGGGTCTTCTTCGCACCGATCTACGACCTGGACCCGGCCGACGGGAACGGCGAACGGCGGCGGTTCGGCGTCGCCGTGCTGAGTCGCCACCCGGTGCTCGCCGCCGAGAACCACGAGATCACCCGGCTCTCCACCCAGACACCCGATCCGGTGCCGGCCCCGGCGCCCGGCTTCGCCGAGGTGGTGGTCGATGTGCGGGGCGCGCGCGTGCACGTCTACACCACGCACCTGGACTACCGGGCCGACCCGTCGGTCCGCGAGGCCCAGGTGGCGGACATGCTCGGCGTCCTGGCCGCCGACCGCGGACCGAAGGTCCTGGTCGGCGACTTCAACGCCGAGGCGAGCGCCCCCGAGCTGGCGCCGCTGTGGGAACGGCTGCGGGACGCCGCCCCCGACGCCGGCGGGACGTATCCGGCGATCGACCCGGTCAAGCGCATCGACCTCGTCACCGTCTCGCCCGGCATCCGCGTGACCGGCGCCCGTACGGTGGCGACGGAGGCGTCGGACCACCGGCCCGTGGTCGCGGACCTGGAGGTCCGCGGGCGCGGCCGCTGAACCGGCCACCGGCGGGCCCGCTCACCCGCCCTGGAGGCGTCGCAGGTCGGAGGGGCGGACCTGAATGGCCACCAAGGCGATCAGCGCGGCGAGCACGGCGAAGATCGCCGCCATGACGAAGGCCGCCGAGACACCGGAGGTGAGGACCTCGTCGGCCCAGGGCGGCGGCAGTTCCCCGGTGCTCCGGAAGCGCAGGCGCTCGGCGGGGGTCGCCTGCCGCAGGAAGAGCGGAACCTGTTTCTCCGCTTCGTTGCCGCTCGCCGTACCGAACACCGTGACCAGGATGGACAGGCCGAGCGAGCCGCCGACCTGCTGGGTGGCGTTGAGGAGACCGGAGGCCGCGCCGCTCTCCCGCACGGGCACGTCCGACAGTGCCATCAGCGTCAGCGACACGAACTCCATGCCCATGCCGAGGCTGAAGACCAGCATCGGCCCGAGGACGCTGCCCGCGTAGGTGGAGTGGACGTCGGTCAGCGTCAGCCAGCCCAGGCCCGCCGCCGCGAGCACACCACCCCCGACCATGAAGGGTTTGGGCCCGTACACGGGCAGGAACCGTGAGGCCAGTCCGGCGCCGACCGCGATGACCGCGCTGACCGGCAGGAAGGCGAGTCCGGCCCGCAGGGGGCTGAAGTCCAGCACGTCCTGCACGAAGAGCGTCAGGAAGAAGAACATGCCGAACATCGCCGCGGCCAGGCACAGCATGATGCCGTACGTGCCCGCGCGGTTGCGGTCGGCGAACATGTGCAACGGGGTGATGGGCTGCCTCGACCTCCTCTCGACCAGGACGAACCCGGCGAGGACGAGGACGGCCGCGGCGAACGAGGCCAGGGTGAGCGGGTCCCGCCAGCCGTCCTGCGCGGCCCTGATGAACCCGTAGACCAGCAGCACCATGCCGACGGTGGAGGCCAGCGCGCCGGTGACGTCGAAATGGCCCGGGTGGCGTTCGGACTTTCTGATCCAGCGTGGCGCGGCGAGGGCGATGAGCAGCCCGATCGGGACGTTGACGAAAAGCACCCACCGCCAGTTCAGCCACTCGACGAGCACGCCCCCGGCGAGCAGCCCGATCGCTCCGCCGCCCGCCGACACCGCGGCGAAGACCCCGAAGGCCCGGTTGCGTTCCGGCCCTTCGCGGAAGGTGGTGCTGATCAGGGCGAGGGCCGTCGGGGAGGCGATGGCGCCTCCCACGCCCTGGAGGGCGCGGGCGGCGAGGAGTTGGCCGGAGTTCTGGGCGAACCCGCCGAGCAGCGAGGCCAGCGCGAAGAGCAGCACGCCGACGACGAAGACGCGCCGTCTGCCGAGGATGTCGCCGGTCCGGCCGCCGAGCAGCAGCAGACCGCCGAAGGTCAGGGTGTAGGCGTTGACCACCCACGACAGGCCGGTGGTGGAGAAGTCGAGGGAGCGCTGGATGTGCGGCAGCGCGATGTTCACGATGGTGATGTCCAGCACCACCATCAGCTGACACGACGCGATGACCAGCAGCGCCATCGTGTTCCCGCCGCCGCCGGTGTCCTGGGCGGCGTTCTGCGGTGCGGAGGTCGATCGCGGACTGCTTCTGGTCATGCCGGGTCACCCTTTCGGGGGTCCACCGTTCGACCGTACGCGCACGTCCCATTGCCTACATCTCGATCACCACGGCCCGCCCCCTCACCGGCTCACCGGGTCAACCGCCTGTCATCGGCCCGCGCCCCGGCGCTCGACGTACAGGCGGGCGTCCTTCCCGCCGGTCCACTCCAGCCGTACGACACCGGGCACGGCGGCGTCGGCGACGCGCTCCGGGTCCTTCCAGTAGCCCTGGGCCGGGTTCCGGAAGAACGTCGCCCACAGGCCGCCCCTGTGGTCCTCGAAGAAGTTGTTGTGACCGGCGCCGACACCCGCGGTCCACCGCTCGGAGTACGGGCCCTCGAAGCGGTCCGAGACGGCGACGACCGCGTCGTACTGGTACTGCACGCGGCCCGCCCCGGGCGGGTCGTAGGCGTTGCGCGTGCTTCCGTAGGCGTCGACCGACGTGCGGTCCCACGCGGCGTGGACCAGGTAGTACTTGCCCTTGTACTTGAACACGTACGCGCCCTCGAGGTACGGCTCGGGGGAGTAGGGCGTCTGCCGGAACCTCGGGAGGTCCGTCGGCGTGACGATGTCCTCCATGTCGTCCCGGAACTTGGCGTAGAGGTCGTTGTGCAGCACGAGCCACGCGTCGTCGCCCTCGCTGTAGAGGCCGCCGTCGATGTGGTGGTAGGCGCCGGGCTCGATGAACGCGGGTCCCCCGATGAACGATTCACCGAAGGGCTTCTCCAGGTTCCCCTCGACCAGCCGGTACGGGCCCTCGACGCCGCCCTCGCTCACCAGCATGAACGAGCCCACCTTGCGGGAGTGGTCGCCCATGCACGCGACGATGTACCAGCGGCCCCTGAAGTAGTGCACCTCCGGGGCCCACGCGTTGCCGCGCTTGCCGAACCGTTCGTCGTGCCAGTACTCCTGCCACGGAGCGACGACCGTACGCCCCGGCCGGTTCTCCCCGGCGAACTCGGGCGACCACACCTTGCCCTTCTCGGCGTCCGGACGGATGCCGGTGGTGTCGGCGAGTCTCCACGGGCCCTTGAGGGAGGGCGCCAGCCACACGAAGATGCCGTCGTTCCACGGGCCGGCCGCGTCCAGCCCGGGCACCCGGGTGGTGCCGGTGGCGACGTAGACCGGGCGGCCGTCGACCACGAAGCAGTTGACGTAGGTGTCCCGTATCCACACCTGGCCGCGCTCCTCGTCACGGGGGCGCAGCTCGAGCGGGAGCAGGAAGGAGTTGTCCTCCCGCGGCCACAGGTCCAGCCGGGTGTCCGCGACACCGTACGGCTCGGGGTCGGGCCAGTTCGACGGGTGGCGCCGCGCCGGCGCGGCCGGTGACGGCGCGGGTGCGGCGGCCTGCGCGGCGGTCGCGGGAAGGGCGGCCGCCGCCCCCACGCCGGCGGCACCGGCCAGCAGAGAGCGACGGCGCAAACGGTTCTGGGCATCGGCCATCAGGCGCGTTCTCCTTCGTCGGCCCCGCCGGGAACCCGTGAAGGGCAGCCCGGGGCGGGCTGCGGGGCGGGGGTGTGCCGCACAGCATGCGAACACCGGCGCATTTACGTCAACACCCCGGACGAATAATCCTCGTTGACCGGCCCACTCAGGGCACTGCCCATCAGGCCTTATGAACGCTTCGTTGCGTTTTTCTGTCGGAGTGTTGACGAAATAATCCGGCCTCCCTACGTTGACCGGCATGCAGATGCCCAGCGGAGTGCACGCACTGGTCAGGCGTACCCATGAGGAACGCGTCCTGCGTGCGCTGCAGGAGAACGGCGCCATGAGCCGCGGTGAGATAGCCCGGGTCGTGGGCCTGTCCCGTACCACCCTGTCCGAGATCACGGGAAGCCTCCTGCAGCGAGGCGCCATCGTGGTCGTGGACACCGACGCCTCCCGGCGCGAGGGGAGTGGCCGGCCGGCCGAGCGGCTGGCGCTCGACCCCGCGTCGGCGCAGTTCATGGGTGTCGACTTCGGCCACCGGCGCGTCCATGTCGCCGTGGCCGACGCCTCGCACGAGATCATGGCCTCGGGGGCGGCCCGCTACGACGACACGGCGTCCTGGCGGGTGCGGACCGGGCTCGCCCTGGACCTGGTCGAGCGGCTGAGCGCCGAGGCCGGTGTCCACTACGGGGCGCTGCAGGGCATCGGCATCGGCGTGCCGGGACCCTACCCGGCCCCGGAGGCGGCGGCCCCGCCCCGCACCACCCCCTTGGGGACGGCGCTCCGCCCGGCCCCGGAGGGGGTCGACGTCGCCTTCGCCGAACGCTTCGACGCGCCGGTGATCGTCGACAACAACACCCGCCTGGCCGCCCTCGCCGAGGCGATCAGCGGCACCGAGAGCGTCGCCGACCTGGTCTACGTACGGCTGTCGGACGGCGTCGGCGGCGGTCTCGTCGTCGGCGGGCACCTGGTGACCGGCTCGGCCGGACTGGCCGGCGAGCTCGGGCACGTCACCGTCGAACCGGCGGGCCGGCCCTGCCGGTGCGGCAAGCGAGGCTGTCTGGAGACGGTGGCCTCGGTCCCCGCGATCCTCGCGGCCTGCTGGGAGTTCAGTCTGCCCCTGGAGAACCTGCGGGACCTGGCGGACGCCGCGGCCCGTGCGCACCCCGTCGTCGACCGGGTGCTGCGCGAGGCGGCCGGGGCCCTGGGACGCGTCGTCGGAGCGGCGACCATGACCCTCAACCCGGCGAAGGTCGTCATCGGCGGCGAGATCACACAGCTGGCCCCGGTCATCGTGGAGCAGGTCGCCGCCACGCTCGCCGCCGACCTCTTCCCGACCGCGTCGGCCGGTCCCGTCGTCGAGGCCGCGCGGCTCTCGGACGACGACGGGGCGATCGGCGCCCTCGCCGCCGTCTTCCACAACTCCCCGCTGCTGGCGAGGTATCCCGAAACCGCCGACGTGAAGGGCGACACCGATGCCCGCGTTTCCACCACCGAAGGAGCCGCCCATGTCCGTTCTTGAGAAGCGGGACGCCGGAACATCCGAGAAGTCGCCCCCGGCCCCGGACGACGCCGGCGCCACGAACGCCACGAAGACCGCGGCGGAGTCTTCGCGGACGGGCCGGCGCGGGCTCCCCCTGATCCTCAACGCCGTGTCCGTCGCGCTCGGCATCGCACTGTGGTGGGCCGCGGCGGCCGCCGGCTTCAAACTGCCGACACCGCCGGAGGTCGTCTCCCGGGCCGGGACGCTGATCGCGGACGGGACCCTCGGCGAGGACGTCCTCGCCAGCCTGACCCGCGTCCTCATCGGCTTCGCCCTCGGCACCGCCGTGGCCGTCCCGGTCGGCTTCCTCATGGGCTGGTACGGCATCGCGCGCGGCCTGATGGAACCCTGGATCCAGTTCTTCCGCACCGTCCCACCGCTGGCGATCATCCCGCTGGCCGTGGTCGTCATGGGCATCGACGAGACCCCGAAAATCTTCGTCATCTTCCTCGCCGCGTTCCTGGCGTGCGTGATCTCCACCTTCCAGGGCGTGGTGAACGTCGACCGCACCCTGATCAACGCGGCCCGGGTGCTGGGAGCCGGGGACGCGGTCATCTTCGCCCGCGTGGTGGTGCCCGCCTCCACCCCCTTCATCCTCGTCGGCATGCGGGTCGGCCTCGGCTCGGCCTGGGCCACCCTGGTCGCCGCGGAGCTCATCGCCGCCCAGGAGGGCCTCGGCTACCGCATGCAGAACGCCCAGCTCTACTACGATCTGCCGACCATCTTCGTCGGGCTGATCTCGATCGGGATCCTCGGTCTGCTCATGGACCGCATCCTGCTCCTCGCAGAACGCAAGCTCACCGGATGGCAGGAACGCCGATGACCAGCAAGCCGGCCAAGATATCCGTCCAGGGCGTCACCAAGACGTTCGCCCTCGGCCGCGACACCTTCACCGCCCTCGACGACGTCTGGCTCGACATCGCGGACCACGAGTTCGTCACCGTCGTCGGCCCGTCGGGCTGCGGCAAGAGCACCCTCATGAACATCCTCGCCGGGCTGGAGACACCCACGGCGGGCCGCGCCCTCGTGGACGGCGTGCCCGTCTCGGGGCCGGGACCCGAACGAGGAGTGATCTTCCAGCAGTACGCCCTCTTCCCCTGGCTGACCGTACGCCAGAACGTCGAGTTCGGTCTGCGCACCACGGGCGTGCCCAAGGCCGAACGCCGCAGCCGGGCCGAGCACTTCATCGAGCTGGTGGGACTCGAACGCTTCGCCGACGCGCTCCCCAAGACCCTGTCCGGCGGCATGCGCCAGCGCTGCGCCATCGCCCGCGCCTACGCCGTCGACCCCTCCATCCTCCTGATGGACGAACCGTTCGGCGCCCTCGACGCACTGACCCGGGTCAAACTCCAGGAACAGCTGCTGAAGACCTGGAGCCAGGACAAGCGCACGGTGCTGTTCATCACCCACGACGTCGACGAGGCCGTGTTCCTGGCCAACCGGGTGATCGTCATGGCGGCCCGCCCCGGGCGCGTCTACGACGTCGTCGAGGTCGACCCCGCCATCGAGCGAAACGAAACGTTCCGCCTCAGCCCCGAGTTCGCCGCGCTGCGCAACCGCGTGTGGCACTCCGTCTACCACCAGGAAGGCCGCACCGCCCCCGCGGCCGCCGGCTCCGCGACGAACTGACCCGGAAGGAACCACCCCTCATGCGACTCTCCCGCACACGCAGACACGTCACCGTCTCCCTCGCCGGTGTGGCCGCGACGGCCCTGCTCGCCGCCTGCGGCAGCGGCGACTCCTCCGGCGGCTCCGGTGAGACGGTGCGCTTCGGCTACATCAACGACTTCAACGGCGCCAGCCTCATCGCCATCGCCGACGCCAAGGGCCTGTGGAAGAAGCACGGACTCAAGGCGGACGCCAAGGTCTTCACCAACGGCCCCCTGCAGATCCAGGCACTCGGCACGGACAACCTCGACTTCGGCTACATAGGCCCCGGCGCGATGTGGCTTCCCGCCTCCGGCCAGGCCAAGATCGTCGCGATCAACACCCTCGGCAACTCCGACCGGGTCCTCGCCCAGCCGGGCATCACCTCGATGCAGGAGCTCAAGGGCAAGACCGTGGCCGTCCCCGAAGGCACCTCCGGCGACATGATCCTCTCGCTCGCCCTGAAGAAGGCGGGCATGACCAAGGACGACCTGAAGCTCGTCCCCATGGACCCGTCGACCATCGTCTCCGCCGTCTCCTCCCAGCAGGTCGACGGCGCGGGCTTCTGGTACCCCGCGGCCGCCACGATCAAGAAGCAGATCCCGGACCTGGTCGAACTCGCCAAGAACACCGACTTCGAGGACGAGGTCTCCTTCCCCACCGCCTTCGTGGCCGGCAACAAGCTGGTGGCCGACGACCCGGAGAAGGCCGAGAAGGTCCTCGCCGTCCTGCGCGAGGCCATGAAGTTCCGGAGCGAGCACACCGACGAGGCCATCGGCCTCACCGCCGAGATGCTGAAGATCCCGGCCGACCAGGTGAAGGCCGACGCCGCCAACAACAAGGTGCTCAGCGTCGAGGAACTCGACAAGCTCACCGAGGACGGCACCGTGAACAAGTGGCTGAAGGGCATGAACGACTACTTCGTCGAGGCGGGCAAGCTCAAGCAGCCCGTCGACCCCGAGAAGTACTACACCGGCGACCTCTTCATCGGAGCAGGCAAGTGACCCAGTCCGGCACGTCCAGGAAGAACATCCTCTTCCTCATGACCGACCAGCACCGGGCCGACACCCTGGGCACGTACGGCAACCCGCTGGCGCACACCCCGGTCCTCGACGAACTCGCCGCCACCGGCACCCGGTTCGACCGCTGGTACACCCCCACCGCGATCTGCACCCCGGCCCGGGCCAGCCTGCTGACCGGCCAGGCCCCCTTCCGGCACAAGCTGCTCGCCAACCACGAGCGCAACGTCGGCTACCTGGAGGACCTGGCCGAGGACCAGTTCACCTTCTCCCACGCCCTGCGGGAGAACGGCTACAACTGCGGCCTCATCGGCAAGTGGCACGTCGGCACCCGGCGCACGGCCGCCGACTACGGCTTCGACGGCCCCGAACTGCCCGGCTGGCACAACCCGGTGGACCACCCGGACTACCTCGCCCACCTCGACGAGCACGGACTGCCGCCGTACGAGATCAGCGACCGCATCCGCGGCACCCTGCCCAACGGCGGCCCCGGCAACCTCCTCGCCGCCCGGCTGCACCAGCCCGTCGAGGCCACCTTCGAGCACTACCTGGCCACCCGCGCCATCGAGAAACTGGAGAAGTACGCGGCGGACTCCCGCGAACGCGAACAGCCGTTCTTCCTCGCCCTGCACTTCTTCGGACCGCACCTGCCGTACATCCTCCCCGACGAGTACTTCGACCTGGTGGACCCGGCCGACGTGGAACTCCCGCGGTCCATCGCCGAGACCTTCCACGGCAAACCCCCGGTCCAGCGCAACTACAGCGCGCACTGGACCTTCGACACCATGCCGATCGAGACCACCCGCAAACTCATCGCCGTCTACTGGGGCTATGTGGCGCTGATCGACCGGCAGATCGGCCGGGTCATGGAGGCCATGGAGCGCCTCGGACTGACCGACGACACCGCTGTCTTCTTCACCTGCGACCACGGGGAGTTCACCGGCTCGCACCGGCTGCACGACAAGGGCCCGGCGATGTACGAGGACATCTACCGCACACCCGGCCTGCTGCGCGTCCCAGGCGCACCCGGCGGCGTCGTGCGCGACGAGTTCGTCAGCCTGCTCGACTGCACGGCGACCATCCTCGAACTGGCCGGCATCGACCCCAAGCCCGCGGTCGACTCACGCAGCCTGCTGCCCCTGGTGCACGGCGAGGAGACGGACTGGGACGAGGACATCGTCTGCGAGTTCCACGGCCACCACTTCCCGTACCCGCAGCGCATGCTGCGCGAGGACCGCTACAAACTCGTCGTCAACCCCGACTCGGTCAACGAGCTCTACGACCTGCACAACGATCCGGACGAACTCCAGAACGTCCACGACCACCCCGACATGGCCGAGATCCGCTCCCGGATGACCCGCCGCCTGTACGACGTGCTGCGGGAGCGCGGCGACAAGTTCTACCACTGGATGACCTCGATGTACGACGTCGGCGAGGTGGGCCACGACCCCACCCTGAGCGGACTCGACGAATCCACCTACCGGCCCTGACCGGGCCCGTCACCTGGACTCCCCATGACGCGTCAACACGCCTCCTGCTGTACCCCGGCCGGCACCCCGGTCACCCTCACCGCGCCGGCCGCCCCGGCGGCCGGCGCGGTGAGGGAACGCTCGACCCGCGGGCAGGTCCGCCTGCCCGCGGGCGAGTTCGCCATGGGCGACGCCTTCGACGAGGGCTACCGCGCCGACGGCGAGACCCCCGTCCACGCGGTACGCCTGTCGCCCTTCCACATCGACGAGACCGCCGTCACCAACGCGCAGTTCGCCACCTTCGTCAAGGCCACCGGCCATGTCACCGACGCCGAACGCTACGGCTCCTCGGCGGTCTTCCACCTCGTGGTCGACGCCGACCCGTCCGACGTCCTCGGCGCCGCGGCCGGAACGCCCTGGTGGATCAATGTCAGGGGCGCCCACTGGCGCCGCCCCGAAGGCGGCCGGTCCGACATCACCGGCCGGCAGAACCACCCGGTCGTCCACGTCTCGTGGAACGACGCGAACGCCTACGCACGGTGGGCGGGCAAGCGCCTGCCCACCGAGGCCGAGTGGGAGTACGCGGCCCGCGGCGGCCTGGAGGGACGCCGCTACGCCTGGGGCGACGACCTCACCCCCGACGGCCACTGGCGCTGCAACATCTGGCAGGGCCGCTTCCCGCACACCAACACGGCCGAGGACGGCCACCTCACCACCGCGCCGGTGAAGTCCTACCGCCCCAACGGCTTCGGCCTGTGGAACACCGCCGGCAACGTGTGGGAATGGTGCTCCGACTGGTTCTCACCCACCTACTACGCCCACTCCGCGCCCCAGGACCCGCCCGGCCCCGACACCGGGACCGCACGGGTCCTGCGCGGCGGCTCCTACCTCTGCCACGACTCCTACTGCAACCGCTACCGGGTTGCGGCCCGCTCGTCCAACACCCCGGAGTCGTCCTCGGCCAACCTCGGCTTCCGCTGCGCCAACGACACCTCCGGGGGTCCGGCCGATGTCGCGAAGGGCTCCCGTGCTCCCGCGCCGTGAGGAGCCCGGGCCGCCCCGGCTCATGCCAGTACCGGCATGATCTCCTCGTGGATGAGGCGCAGTTGGTCGTCCGCGTCCGCCACGTCCGCCAGATCCCGGCCGGTGAAGGCCCGCACCAGCCGCCGGTCGGTGACGGCGCAGATGACGTGGTTCACACCGCTGGGCGCGATCTGGGTACGGATCTTCTCCGCGCACTCGGCCGGGGTGCCCGCGACGGACAGCCGCTCGGCGACCTCGGGCGTGGTGAGTTCGATGCCCCGTGCCAGATCGCCGGCGCCGATCGCCTCGATCACCGGTTTCAGCTCGGCGGGATCGACGCCGTTGCGGCGCAGTTGCTCCTCGGGCATGGAGGAGGCGTAGATGCCCACCATGCTGCGGGCCGCCTCCTTCGCCGCCCGGGAGTCGGGTCCGGTGGCGAACACCACCCAGGCGCCGATGTCGAGGGAGCGCCAGTCCTTGCCCGCCCGCTCCGCGCCGGCCTTGATGTGGCGGACCGCGTACTCGTAGGCCTCCGCGGTGTAGCTCAGCGCGTGGTGGCATCCGTCGGACAGTTCACCGGCCGCCTCGAAGGACTTGGGTCCCCGCATCGCCCCGAGCTTCAGGGGGACGTGCCTCTGGACCGGGCGGGCGAAGGTGAACAGCCCGTCGTAGGAGTAGAAGTCGCCGCGGTGGGTGATGGTGCCCTCGTCCAGCAGCGTCCGCACCACATGCAGCGCCTCCTTGACGCGGGACAGCGGCCGGGTACGGGTCCAGTCGATGCCGTACTGCGCCAGGAGGCCGAAGTTGCCGCTGGACAGCACGGCCTCGGCACGGCCGTCGGAGAGTTCGTCGAGTGTGGCCAGGGCCTGCGCGATCAGTGTGGGCTCGCGCAGGGTGACGGGCGAGACGCTGGGGCCCAGGCGGATGGTGCGGGTCCGGCCGGCGGCCGCGGCGAACAGCAGCCACAGGTCCTTGTGCCAGGTCTCGTCGGCGGCGTAACAGGCGTAGAAGCCCAGTTCGTCGGCGAGTTCGATGGACGCCAGCGAATCCCGCAGCGGGTAGTCGGGTAACAGGGCGTAGCTGAATCTCATGGGCGTGTCCTCTCCGGCCTCGGCCGATCGGTCACCGACCCGACCAGTGTTCAGGCCGGTCCGGCCACCGGCCAGGGTGCGCACAGGCCACTTCCCACTTTCGGCGAACAAGGTTCACGCCCGCTTCACACCCGGCGCGGCGGGTGTGACGCGAGCCCGAGCCGTATGCACGAGCTTGCCGCATCTATCGAATCTCGATAGTTTCCCATCGTGATTCGATCGAAGCGTTCGCCTTCGACGGCCTGAAGGAGCACAGCCATGCCCACAACAGCCCCCACCCCCCACCGCCCCGGAGACCCGGTCGAAACGGATGTGCTGGTGGTCGGTGCCGGACTGGCCGGCCTCCACGTCGCCACACTGCTCGCCCGTCAGGGCCACGACGTGCTCCTGGCCGAACGGCGGACCGCCCTCGGCGGCGCGATCCGCACCACCGGGATCTTCGTGCGGAAGACGCTCGACGACTTTCCGCTGCCCGATGAGCACCTCGGACCGCCGATCCGGCGCGTGGTGCTGTATCCGCCCGGCCTGCGCCGCCCCGTCAGCCTGGTCAGCGACCGTGACGAGTTCCGGGTGGGGGACATGGCGCCGCTGTACGAGGCGGCGGCCGCCGCCGCGGTCGACGCCGGCGTGCGGCTGGCGCTGGGCACCCGCTACGCCGGCCGGCAGGACGGCACCTTCCGCCTGGTGGGCCGCGACGGGCCGGCCGCGGTCCGGGCACGCTTCGTCGTCGGCGCCGACGGAGCACGTTCGAGCGTCGCCCGCGACCTCGGCCTCGACCGCAACCACCGGCTGCTGATCGGGGCCGAGGAGGTCTTCGAGGTGCCCGCGAGCGGTGAACCCCCGACCTTCCACTGCGTCCTCGACCCCTCGCTCGCCCCCGGGTACCTGGCCTGGGTGGTCAACGACGGGCAACACGCCCATGTCGGGGTCGCGGGCTATGCCGACCGCTTCCCCGAGGGCCTGCGCCGCACCATGGAACGGTTCAGCGCCTCGGCTCCCGGACTGGACGGCGTGCGGCGGCCCGAGTCGGTGGAGCGGCGCGGCGGCCCGATACCCGTCGGCGGAGTACTACGGCGCATCGCCTGTGGTGACGGACTGCTCGTGGGCGACGCGGCGGGCGCGGTCTCCCCGCTCACCGCCGGCGGCCTGGACCCGTGCCTGCGACTGTCGGAGCTGGCCGCCTCCGTCCTCGACGACGCGCTGCGGTCGGGGCGGCCGGAGGCGCTGGCCCACTACAGCGGAGCCGCCCTGCGCGCGCGGTTCCGGGGCCGTCTCACCCTGCGCAGGGGCCTGGCGCACATACGGACACCGGCCGCGTCCACCGCGGCGTTCGCCCTGCTGCGCACACCGTTCGGCCGGGCCGCGGCCGGCCGTGTCCTCTTCGGCGACCGGTCCTTCCCCGGCCCGTCGCCCACCGGTCAGAGGCCGGCGAGCAGACCGTCGAGCGGAGCGGGTACGCGCTCGGGGCGGAGGGCCTCGACGAGAACACGACCGTAGTGGATCTTGCGGCCCTTCTTCGTGCCGAGGAAACGCCGCAACCGCTGCTGCGGGGTGCGGTCCCGCTGGGCGGGCTGGCTCAGGAAGGTCCGCAGGGGGCGCAGGTCGCCCTCCGCCCGGACCAGTTCCTCCACCCGCGTCACCCCCAGCGCGCGGATGAGTTCGTCCTCCAGGTCCGCGGCACAGACGAAGAACTCCCGCCGTGCGACACCGGCCCGCTCCAGCCCGCGGGCGTAGTAACCGCGTTCGCCCTCGTCGCACAGGCCCGTGAGGCGCAGGCCCAGGCCGGGCGGCCCGAGCAGGCGGGCGAAGCGCCCGATGTTCATCGCGCCTCCCATCGGCAGGACGCAGATCCCCTCGGCCGCCAGGTCCCGGCCGCGGCCCGCGGCCAGCGCGTCGACCGCCGCGGCGTCGCTCAGCCCTTCGAGCAGGACCGCCGTCCGGACGTCGAGCCGCGCCGCCAGCTCGTGCGCGGGGCCGCCCGGGCCACCGGCCGCCCACGCGGTGACCGCGTCCCGGAACAACTCCATGTCAGCCATGGGACGAGTCTCCGCCTTCCCCGGGCGCCGGCGGTAGGGGATTTCCGCCGGCGGCCAGCGGGGCGGACGGCACCGGCGGGCGCCGGTGCCGTCCGCCGGTGCCGGCTACGGGGTCACGCAGCCGATCGTGCCCACCGGGAAGTCATTGCCCGACGACGTGGCCGTGAAGCCGAACGTCACGCTTCCGTCGGGGTTGACCACACGGTTGTGATCGACGTTCCGTACCGTCACCGTGCCGTCGGATCCCTTGGTCAGGGAGCCGTTCCACGCACTGCCGATCGTGGTCCCGGCGCCGGGCTTCCACTGCACGGCCCAGCCGTCGAGCGGTGACGTGCCGTGGTTCATCACCTCGACGGAGCCCTGGAAGCCGCCGTTCCAGGAGTTCACCACGTTGTAGACGGCCATGCAGGAACCGGTGTGCGGATCCGTCGGATCCGGGTCCGGGTCCGTCGGGTCCGGGTCCGGGGTGCCGCCGTCGTCACCGATGCCGGTCACCTCGCCGTTGCCGCCGTCGAAGACGACGTCGGAGCAGGAGAAGAAGTTCTCCTGGCTGTCCGAACGCACCCACTGCATGAAGATCAGCGCGTCGCCGGAGCGCCCGGACGGCAGCTTCAGATCCCAGTAGTAGTGGCCGCCGTTGGCACCCGGTGAGCCCTGCTGGGGCGGGTTGGTGACGGTCTGGATGAGCTCCAGGTCGTCCCAGCCCAGCTGCGACGTGGGCGACCAGCCGGGCTTGGTGAGGTAGACCCGGAAGTCACCGGGATGGGCCGCCCAGTTGCTGTACTGCACCTTGACCGTCGCTCCGGACGTCAGGTGCGTCCGGGGCCAGTCGGAACGGGCCGCGTTGTAGGCGGAGAAGTCGTACGGGGAGCGGTCACCGGCGCTGCAGAGCGTGCCGTCCGGGACATAACCGGCGCCCCGTCCGCCCGCCTTGGAGTCGAGGACGGCGAACCAGTTGTACAGCGCCGTGGCGCCGCTCCGGTCCAGCGCGTCCTGGCACGCCGGGTTGCTCGGGTCCAGTGCGCCGGTGCCGGTGATGGCGTCCAGCTGACAGAGGTAGGTGCGCGATCCGGGCATCATCGCCACGCCGTGCGCCCGCGCGTCGTCCTGCCAGAGGAAGCTCAGGCCGAGCCCTCCGAGGAGGGTGGCCAGTACTGCTGCCAAGGAGACGAATCTCCGTCGTAAGAGCATGGGGATCTCCTGTGCCGGTAGTGGATGGGTCGGGGAGTGGCGGGAAGTGGAATCCCCGCCCGTCGGGGAGGGGCGTCGACCGGACGGGCGGGGGGTTCGGGGGGCGGGACCCGGAGCCCGCCCTGCCGGCGCAGGGAGGAAGAGCGGGCCCCGGGCCCGGGGGACACGGCGGGCGCGCGGCCCGCCGGCCGGGTCAGGCGGCCGCGCAGGCGGTGCCGTTCAGGCTGAATCCGCCCGGCCGGGCGAAGGAGCCGCTGTAGGTTCCCTGGAAGCCGAAGGTCTGGCTCCCGCCGGGCGCGATCCGCGCGTTGCCGCCGAGCCCGCTCGCCGTGACCGCGCCCGAGGAGGGACTGACCGACGCGTTCCAGGCGTTGGTGACGCGCTGCCCGGAGGGCAGGGTGAAGGCGAGCTTCCACCCCTCGACGGCGGACGGACCGGTGTTCCGCACGGTGACGTCGGCGGTGAAGCCGCCCTGCCAGACGTTCGTGGCGTACGACACGGTGCACGCCGCCGGGCCGCCGGGTTCCCCCGAGTTGCCGCCGCCGGTGTTCACGGTGGAGGAGAAGGAGTTCACCGCGAGCCCGGCGCCGTTCTGCCAGGGCTCGAAGCCGGCCTGGACGCTCGTCAGGTACCAGTCGTTCCGCGCCATCCCGCGCGCGACGGTCTCCTCGACGAAGTCCATCACGTCGAAGCTCCAGCTGCTGATCGCCGACGGCGCGACGAACGACAGCACGTCGTTGGAGCCGTTCCCGCCCGACCACACCTGCCAGGTGCGCCCGGCCACGGTGGCCGTGCCGACCTGGGAGCCGATCGGCTGGATCGGGCCCACCTTGTTCAGCCAGATCATGATCTCGGTCCGGTTCACGCCGTCGGTCCGGGGCGTCGGATCCAGCCAGATGTCGTACGAGGCGTTGTACACGGCGTCGCCGACATAGCCGTACGAGATGCTGCTGGGCGCGCTGGAGATGCCGCTGATCCGCGCGGGGAGGGCGGTTCCCGGCGAACAGTTGGTGTAGTGGCAGCCGTTGAAGACCGACGGGTACGACTTCGGGGCGCCGTTGGTGGGCACCGAGCCGTCGGCCTGGGCGACGCGGAAACCGGTGTCCGTGGCGGTGACGCACTGGGTGGCGCTGGTGCCCCAGCGGTTGTTCTGGACGACGTAGCGCCCCTGGATGACGGCCGATCCGAACTGTTCGCAGATCGTGGTGTCGGCCTGGGCCGGTGCCGTTCCGGTCACCAGCGCCGCGACCACGGCGAGAGCGGTGAGGAGCGTCGCGAACAGGCCGCGCAGGGCCCGGGTGTGGTGCGGTAACCGTCGCATGCGGGGGCCTCTCCAAGAGGGTGCGGGGGCGACCGGGAGGGAGCGCTCCCCTCTCCCCATTGATGGGAGCGCTCCCATTTGTGTTTCGGAACGGGACTGTAGGAGCTACCCATGTCCCTGACAAGGCTGTGCGCGGGAAACTGTCGAATTAAATTCGAAGCCGCAGGTCAGAGAGGTGATCCACAAAGTCCGTCCGCCTCGGGAGCGCTCCCGAAACATTCGATGACGCCATGACCCGCGAGGCGGCCGAAGGGAGGGCGGGTCAGGCGGAGTCGCGCGGCACCAGTTCCGTACGGAGGATGACGTGCCGCCAGGCCACTTCCGGCTCCTCCATCTCCTCCAGGAGCAGCCGCACCATCGTCCGGCCGATCTCCTCCAGCGGCTGGCGCACCGTCGTCAGCTTCGGATCGGTGTGCTGGGCGAGCGGGAAGTCGTCGAACCCGATCACCGCGACGTCCTCCGGCACCCGGCGTCCCGCCGCGCGCAGGGCGTCGAGCGCGCCCGCGGCCATGGTGTCCGACGCGGCGAACACACCGTCGATCTCCGGGGCGCGCTCGATGAGTTCGGCCATCGCCCGGCGTCCGCTGTCCGCCGAGAAGTCCCCCTCGACGGTCCAGGCCGCCCTGCTCTCGGCGCCCGCCCGCTCCAGTGCCTCGTGGTAACCGCGCAGCCGGCACTGGGCCACGTACATGTCGAGCGGTCCGGTGATGGTCGCGATCGAGCGGCGTCCGAGACCCAGCAGGTGCGCCACCGCGCCGCGGGCGCCACCGGTGTTGTCCGCGTCGACGTAGGTCACGCTCTCCTCGCTCGAGCGCCGCCCCAACAGGACGGTGGGCAGCCCCACGTCGGCCAGCATGTCGGGCAACGCGTCCTCGGCGTGCACGGACATCAGCATCACGCCGTCGACCCGGCCGCCGCGCGCGTACTCCACGAGGCGCTGCCGTTCGGCGTCCGTACGGACCAGGGTGAGCAGCAGCTGCACCTTGGTGTCGGTCAGCGCGTCGCCGACGGAGCGGACGATCTCCGAGAAGAACGGCTCACCGAACTGCCGCCAGTCCGGCTCCGTCATGACCAGCGCGACGGCGTCGGCACGCCGGCCCGCCAGCGAACGGGCCGCCAGATTGGGGACGTACCCCAGCTCGGCGATGGCGCGCTGCACGGCACGGCGCGTCGAATCCTTCACGCCCGCCGCGTCGTTGATGACGCGGGAGACGGTGCCCCGCCCCACACCGGCGAGCGCGGCCACCTCCTCCAGCGTCGGTGTACCGGGACGCTGCCTGCGCATGACCACCCCCACGAGATCCCTAGATCTTACGGCCACCGGGTGACGGAACGGCCGTTCCCGGCCCACGCTTCACACCTGGACGGCGACCGGTTCCGGACAGCGGCACCCGCCTCCCGGCCGGCCGGGGGAGAGGAGCGGGCATCACCGGATCCGGTACCGCTCCGGCTTCCTACGGCACGGACGGAGAGGAGAGCCGCTCGCGGACCCACGCGGGATCAGGGTTGACGTGCGGCCGGCCACCGACGACGACCGTCGGCACGGTCTCGTCGCCGTCGTTGGCCGCCCTCACCACCGCCGCTCCGTCCGGGTCACGCCAGATGTTCACCCAGTGCACCTGCCCGGCGGCCCGGCCCAGCCGGATACGCAGCCGCAGGCAGTACGTGCAGCCGGGCCGCCAGAAGGCGACCGGCCGGCCGTCGGCCGCGCTGCGGCGTCGTGCCTCCGCAGCGCCGACCGACCTCGGGAAGACGAGGGGCGAGTTCATGCCCGCGAACGCCACCAGTACCAGCAGAAGCGCCGCGGCCGCACCGGGACGGCCGGCGAGGACCAGCCCGGCCGCGGCGACGGAGCCGCAGAGCACCAACAGCATCGGAAGGACCCAGACGCGCATCATGAGGACGCAGGCTATCGGGCGCCCGCGGACACCACCGCCGCGCCCCGCGCTCCCCGGCCGGCCGCCCGCCACGACGCCGGCACGGGGTGCGGCGGAAGCCGCCGTCCGCCGGACCGGGAGGGCGGCCACGGACCCGCCCCCGCCGGCGGAGGCGGTACGTCAGGACGGCGTACGGCGTGCTCCCGGCGCCGGTGCTCCGCCCACCCGCAGGAGCGGCCAGTCCGCGAGGTCCCGCAGAAGCTGACGGTCGTGGGTCGCGACGACGACGCCGGCACCGGTGTCGCGGAGCGCCCCGGTCAGCTCGTCGACCAGCGGCGCCGACAGGTGGTTGGTCGGCTCGTCGAGCAGGATCAGCGTGGGCCGCCCGGACAACGCCAGCGCCAGGCCGAGACGCCGCTGCTGCCCCTGGGACAGCCGCCCGACCGGCGTGCCCGTCGCGTCGGAGTCCAGCAGCCCGAGGGAGCCCAGCGGGACGGCGTCGCCGTCCCGGAGCACCCTGCCGGCCACCAGCCGCCCGACGTGCCGGTCGTACACCTCGCGGGCGGTGAGCCGGGGATCCTGCCGGGCGGTCTCCTGGGTGACCCGGACCACCCGCGCCCCGCCCGCCGTCCACACGTGCCCGTCGGTGGGCCGGAGGGCGCCGGCCAGCACCGCGAGCAGCGTGGACTTCCCGGCGCCGTTGGGCCCGGTGACGAGCAGCCGTTCGCCGCCGTCGAGGGCGAGGTCGACGGGAGGGGCCAGCCGCCCGTCCACGGCGACACCGTGCGCCCGCAGCTGCGGCGCGCCCGGCCGGACGTCCAGCCGGGGCCACCGCAGGACGGGCGGCGGCTCCGGCACGTCGATCCGGTGCGCGTCCAGTGCCTCCTGCTGCCGGTTCAGGGCCTGTACGACGCCCGGCACGCGGGACTGGCGCTGGTGCCTGCCGGTTCCCTTCTCCGGCCGCCAGCCGGTGGAGAGCCGGTCGCGGGCCCGCGACACCGCGTCCTGCAGCCGCCGGTGCTCGCTCTGCTGCCGCTCGTGGTCCTGCTCCCAGCGTTCCCGCTCACGGCGCCGGGCCTCCTGCCACGCGTCGTAGCCGCCGGCGTACAGGCGCGGCCTCCCGTCGCGGGTGGGGTCGAGGTCGAGGAACCGGTCCGCGACGTCGCGCAGCAGCGCCCGGTCGTGGCTGACGACGGCGAGACCGCCGTCGTGTTCGCGGAGCCTGCGGGTCAGGAAGTCCAGGCCGTCGGAGTCGAGGTGGTTGGTCGGCTCGTCGAGCAGCAGGACGTCGTGCCGCGCGCCGAGCAGGCATGCCAGCCGGACGCGGTAGCGCTGTCCGACCGACAGGGCCGACAGCGGCCGCTCCCGGTCGGCGCAGGCACCGAGGGCCGCCAGGGCGACGTCGACGCGGCGTTCGGCGTCCCAGGCGTCGAGGCGGGTGGCGGCGTCGAGCGCGGCGGTGTAGCGGTCGTCGGCGGCGGGGTCGCCCCCGGCCAGGGCGAGGGCCGCCTCGTCCAGCGCGGCGAGGGCCGCCAGGGACGGGGCCAGCGCCGCCGACGTGAGGGTGCCGACGGTCTCACCGTCGCGCGCGGACAGCTCCTGGCGGGCCAGACCGAGCGTGCCCGCCCGGTGCACGGTGCCCTCGTCGGGTGCGACCAGTCCGGCGAGGACGTGCAGCAGGGTCGTCTTGCCACGGCCGTTCTCGCCGACGACGGCGATCCGTGACCGGGCGGAGACGGTGACCGAGACGTCGTACAGGACGCGCCGGGAGCCGCGGGTGACGGTGATGCCGTCGGCACGGACATGGGCACGGCCGCCCGCCTCGACGGGCAGGGACAGGGCTTCGGGGGTCGGGGTGGGGTTCAACGGACGCTCCGCGGCTCGCAGTGGAGCCGGGCAGCACGAAAAAGCCGCCCGGCGGGACCGGAACGGCGTGCGCTGATTCAGGGAGAAGGCGCCGCCGTCAGCGGGCGGATCGAACCTTCTGCGACCAGATACCTCGTGCCATGCCGAGCACCCTAACAGGACCGGTGCCCCTGGTTCCCCCGGTTTTCGACGGGCACCCCTGCGGGACGCCGGGCACCCCTGCGGGATCATGACGGCCATGACACTCTTCCTCAGAACCCGTCCCGGCGGCGATCCGGCACGGACCCGTGCCGCGGCGGCCGTGGCCGCGCTGGTGACCGTCGGCGCGGGACTGGGCCTGCGGGCCGTGGCGACGGGGGACGTGGCCAAGTACGGCGGGGACGCCCTCTACACCCTCCTGATCTTCGCCCTGGTGATCCTGGCGGCGCCGCGGGTGACACCGCCGAGGGCCGCCGGGATCGCGCTCGCCGTCAGCTGGGGGATCGAGTTCCTGCAGCTCACCGGGGTGCCGGCGGAACTCTCCCGGCACAGCGTCGCGGCCCGTCTGGTCCTCGGTTCCACCTTCAACGCGCCGGACCTGTTCTGGTACGCGATCGGCGCGGGCGCCGGCTGGCTCCTCGCGCGGGGACGCGCGGCGCCGGCCGGGAAGCCGTGACCCACGGTGCACGGTGCCGGTTTCACCCGGCGGGGAGGTGATACCCGGCCCACCGACCTGTTCCCCCACGCGCAGGAGGACTCATGGCAACCGGCGAGACGGGCTTCAGTGATGTCGTGTACGACCTGATCTCCGTGCAGTACCACTCGCTGAAGGCGGGTCACGACTACGGCCGGTACGTCCGCGACGCGGAGAACGCGGACGAGAAGGAGATCGCCGACTTCTTCAGGGAGGTCGCGGAACAGGACGCGGAGCGCGCGGCCCGCTGCCACCGGTACCTGGCCCGGCTGTCCGGCACCGGGAAGGCCGGCCCCGCCGTCGGCTGACGGCGCGGGCACGTCACAGCCCTGCCCGGCCGGGTGTTCCGGCGTGCGGGCGGACACCACTCGGTGCACGCTGGTGCGATGGCGAGCGATCAGCCCATCGTGATCTACCCGCCCGGCGCGGACGGCGGCCGGCGCGTCCGTGACGGCGCGCGGTTCCTCGGGATGGCGTACGGGCTGCTGGACGTGGTGGAGTTCCTGCGCCTCGAAGGGCTGGAGGGCGTCGACGACGACTGGCTGCGCCGGTCCGCGACGGTCGAGTGGCGCGGTGGCGGCCCGGACGTGTGGAGCGCCCACGGCTGACCGGTACGCCGGGAACGCCACGACGCGGCGGAGCGGGAGGGACCGGGGCAGGCCGACGATGCCCGGGTGGGGCTCGCCGGGGCCGTGCGCGCGGTGCGCGGGGAGCCCGCCCGGGACGGAGAGAGCCCGTCACTCTTCGGGAAGTCCGACGCGCCGGAGCCCTGACAGGGCCTTGCGGTCCTGTCAGGGCGAAGCGGTCCGTCGGGAGGCGCGGGTCAGCGGGTGAAGGTGACCCGGTGCTCCTTCAGAGCGCCGCAGTTGGAGCCGAACACCTGCACGTACACGTTGTCGATGCCGCCGCCCCAGTCCACGCAGTGGCCCTTGCCGTGGACGTAGACCGGTCCCGCGTACGACGTGAACCGTCCGTCGTCCTGGGCACTCTCCTCGGTGTCGGGGACGTAGATCCATGCGGACATGTCAAGCCTGGTGCCGGGGTTGGTGCGGATGGTCGCGACGCAGTTCTGGCCGTTGGCCGAGTTGTACGTCAGGTAGACGGTGCCCAGTGAGCCGACGGCTGCCGAGTTCACTGTCTTGTAGCCGCTTCCGCAGACCTTCTGCGGTGTGGTGTTGGGCGCGGCCGAGGCCGGCGACGCCAGGGCGGTCGTGGCTCCCACCGACAGGGCGGCCAGTGCGGAGGCAGTCAGGACGGAACGGCTGAATCTCATATTTCCCCCTTGCGGCTCTTGGAGCGGTTGCTCCTGTCTGGTGTGACCCACGGACCGGGCAAAGGGTTGTGCCGTGTTCGACGGTGAACTCCCTTGCCCGGTCCACGGGTTCGCGGCGGGGATCGGGCAGCGGCGCCGCAGCGACGCGTCGGGCGGCGCGGGCGGGGTGCCGTCCTTCTTCCGGCAGGTGACCGGATCAGTCGAAGGGGGTGAGGAACTCCTTCACCGACAGGGGCCGGCCGACGATCCGGGTGTCGCCCATCCAGCCGTAGAACCCCTGGCCGAAGGTTCCGTCGAACTGGGTGGCGCCCAGCACGAAGGGCTTGCCCAGGGTGGCGATGCCGGTCGATGCCTGCGCCGGGTTGCGGGCGATCCTCGAACCGTCGACGTACATCACCGTGCGGCGGGTGTCGTTGACGACGGCGATGTGCATCCAGCGCCCGGTCGGCACGGCGTGGCTCCACGACGTGGGGTCGGCGTCCTGCTCGTGCGGGTAGACGACGAACTGCAGGAACCGCTCGGGCGACAGATTGAGACTGCAGGTCGGTTCTAGCGGCGACCAGCCCGTCGTCTTGCCCGCCTCCGCGTTGCGGCCCTCCCAGCTGAGGATGCCCATCCAGCTGTGGTCGCCCTCGAACGGCTCGGGCAGCCGGACGAAGGTCTCGATGGTGTACCCGCGGAGGAACTTCTCGCTGTTCAGGGCGGCACGGGCGGCGGTGGTGAGGACGGCGCCGCGGTCGGGGCCCTTCCCGCCGTCGAAACGGAGGCTGGCGTGCGCGGGCTGTCCCCGGTGGTGGTTGGCCGACCAGGTGAGCGCCTCGGCACCGCTGGAGTGCAGCCGCCGCACCGTCAGGTCGTTGCCGTTGCCGGTCAGGTCCCTCACGACGGTGCCGTCGGCGACGACGGCACCGGAGGAGCCCGCGGCGTCGGTCCCGGCGGCGTCGAAGCGCCAGTAGGCGAGGGTGCCGCGGGGCATCACGGCGCGGGCGGGGCGGGGCTCGGCGGGCGTGACGGGGGCGAAGCCGGCGAACCGTTCGTCGAAGTCGACGGTGAGACCGAACCGGTCGGCGGGACCGGTCAGTTCGATCGTCTCGGCGGCCAGGGGGGAACGCTTCCCGGGGTCCCGGGCCAGGAACCAGGGCGAGAACGTCTCGACGTCGATGACCCCGCGCACCAGGTCGAACCCGTAGGTGCGGATCATTCCGGCGCCGCCGTAGTAGCGGTCCTGGTAGTTCGTGATGTGGACGTGGACGTCGTTGCCCGCGTCGTTGGTCAGAACCGTGCGGCCCGGCGGCCAGTAGTGCCCGCCCAGCGCCAGGAAGATCTGGTCGTTGCCCTTGATCAGACGTTCCCAGAGGCGCCGGCCGTTGCCGGACAGCCGGGCCTCTCCGTCGTCGCCGGACCAGGCGATGTCGTGCGTGGTGAGCACCGCCGGGAGGTCGCGGTGCGCGTCGAGCACCTCCTGCGCCCATGCCAGTCCCTTGTCGGAGACCCGCCAGTCCAGGGCGAGGACGAGCCACCTCCGGCCACCCGCCCGCAGGACGTGGTAGCTGTTGTAACCGTCGGGCGAGGCGCCGCCGAACGTCGGCATGGACCGGTAACGGCCGGGCCCGAACGCGGAGAGATAGGCGGAGCCGCCCCGCTGGTCGTCGGTGGACGAGCTGATGTCGTGGTTGCCCGCCAGCACGCTGTAGGGCACCTTGCCGTGCAGGAGGCGGAAGGTGTCGGACGCGAGGCCGATCTCGTCCTCGGTGCCGTGCTCGGTGACGTCGCCGAGGTGCGTCATGAAGGCGATGTTGGCCCTCGACCGCTCGGCGGCGAGGTACCGGAACGTCTCCCGCAGCGGGGCGGGGTCGGCGCTGTCGGCGTCGAAGAGGTACTGGGTGTCGGGCAGCACCGCCAGCGCGAAGCGCGGACTTTCGGCATCGAACCGGCCGCCGGCAGCCGGGGAGACTTCCGACGCCGCGGCCGTACCGGCGGCCGCGGCACCGGCCGCGGCACCGGCCGCCGGTACGACCACCGCCGCGCGCAGCAACGCGCGTCTGTGCAGGGTCTGGTGGGGATGTGTCTGTCGCTCCGCGCTCATCAGGGCTCCACGGGCCGGGTGTCGGGACGGGGTCAGCCCGCATGCTGCTCACCCGTGCTGACCGCCCGATGGCGCGGAGCTGAACACCGGCCGCACGGTGGTGCGTCCGCCGACGGCCCGACGGCGCGGGTGCTCCCGCCGGACGACCGGCGGGTACGTGGACCTGACCGGGCCCTGTGCCCGAGCGGACCCCGCGCCGACGTGACCCCTCCTGGCGTCGGGGCCGTGTCCCGGGCCCGCGCGTCAGAACGGAAGCCGCCCGCGCGCACGCCGTCCCGCGGAGCCGCTGCGGCCGACCGCGCGGGAGCTCGAGCGGAAGGGCTTGCTGAGGAGGCGCCCGAGCGGGCCCGGTGCCTTGGACCCGGCCCGGGAGCCGGCGCCGAGGGTACGTTGCGCTCCGTTCTGCGGGTGCCGGGAGAGACGGGGGACGAAGAAGGCGAGGACGGCGATCACCACGCAGACGGCGACGATGCCAACGACCATCATGGAAGCCTCCGGAATCGGGAACGGGGACACCGGACCGGTCGGTCCGCAGGGGACCGCTTGCCCCGTTCCTACGTGAACACGCCCTGAACCGGGCAACGAGGACTTCACCGCGCCGCGGCGTCACATGGCACCGTGCCCTCCCGGGAGGTCCGCGCGACACCCGCCTCGCGCGGCATCCCGAGGTGACGACCGGGCGTGGACCCGGCCACAGGGGAGCGGATCGTGCCCATGCGGTCCTTCCCCTCCTCAGGGCTTTGCCTTCTCTTTACAACCCGTGCCGTCGCCGTCCCGTCTCTTCGCACGATCCATGACCCAGCCCGCCGGGCCATCCTGCGGGCGGAACGACGAAAGAGAGCGATCCATGCGCCGAACTGTCCTGAGTGCCACGGCACTTGCCTGCACCGCCGTGCTGGCGAGCGCGATGCCCGCCTTCGCCGACGGGCCGTCCCCGGTCCCGGCGACCACCGTGGCCCCCAGCGAGGCGCCGGCCCCGGCCGACGCCACGGGCCCGAGCCCCGTACCGGCCGAGAACGAGGCACAGGCTCCCGGCGAGGTCACCGTCGTACCGAGCGGTGCGCCCGACACCGGTGTCGCGGCCGCGTCCGCGGAGTCCGGAACCGACGGTGCGCTGATCGGCGGGAGCGCCGCCGCGGTGCTCGCCGCCGGCGGCGCGGCGGCCCTGCTCGTACGTCGCCGGCGGGCGACCACGGCATGACGTCGCTCTCCAGGCGTGCCTTCGCCGTCACGGCGACGGCCGCGCTCCTCGGCGGCTGCGGAGGCGGCCACCGGACCGACCGGTCCCCGGCCGGACACCCCGGGAGCACGACGCCGTCCACCCGGCCCTCCGGGAAACCGGCGCGTGCCCTCGGGCGTTCGGTCCCGGTCGGGCTGGAGATACCGGACATCGGGGTCGACACGCCGGTCATCCGGCTGGGGCTGGCCCCGGACCGCACGGTCCAGGTGCCTCCGGTCACGGCCCATGACCGGGCGGGCTGGTACCGGCACTCGCCGACGCCCGGCCAGACCGGCCCGTCGGTGATCCTCGGCCATGTCACGGTCGGCACCTACGGGGACGGCGTCTTCCGGCACCTCGCACGTCTGCGCCCGGGGGACAAGGCCGTGGTGCGCCTGGAGAACGGCACCGCTGCGGTGTTCACCGTCGACTCGGTCCGGACGGTCGCCAAGGCGGACTTCCCGACGGACGCGGTCTACGGTGACGTCGGCCGGCCGGAGCTGCGGCTCATCACGTGCGGCGGTCCGCGTACCGGCGACGAGTACCGCGACAACGTGATCGTGTTCGCCTCGCTGACCTCGGCGAGTCCCTGATCCACCACCGCGTTCCCGGGCCGCGGGCCGTGCGCCCGCGGCCCGGGAACCGACCCGCCACGGGTCCCACGACATCCGTACCGCCACGACCATGGAGAGCGTTGAAACGGTCCCGAGAGCAGGAGGCGTCCGAGCTCTTCGCCGCCCTCTACCCACGCCTCGCCGGCTGGTGCCGCCGGCTGGTCGACGACGACGAGACGGCCCACGAGATCGCCTCGGAGGCGTTCACCCGGCTGTGGGCCCGCTGGACGTCCGTGGCCGAGCCACGGGGCTTCCTCTACGTCACCGCCGCCAACCTCGTCCGGGACCACTGGCGCACCCTCGAACGCGAACGCAAGGCCGTACGCCGTGTCACCGCCGAGACCGCCGTCCGCCCGCACACCGAACAGTCCGACCCGTCCGTACGCCTGCTCGTGCAGTCGCTGCCGGAACGACTGCGTGTCCCGATCCTGCTGCACTACTACGCTGACATGCCGGTCCGGGAGGTGTCCGCGGTGACCGGACGCAAGGAGGGAACCGTCAAGGCCGACCTCCACGCGGCCAGGGAACTGCTCCGCGCCCATCTGAGGAGAAGCCTTGATCACATACTCTGACGACGGTCCGGAGTTCGAACCCGACGACCCCCTCGCCGTCATCCTGCGGCCGGCCTGCGACCGCCTCGGCCCGCCCCCCGGCCGGTACGAGGAGATCCGCCGCGCCGCGGCGCGGCGCCGGCTGGTCCGTGCCGCGGCCGGGGCCGGGGCCGGACTGGCGTGTGCCGTCGCCGCCCTCGTCGTGCTGCTGCCGCGGTCGTCGCCCCCCGGCGATCCGGTGTCCCCGTCGGTCCCGCTCGCCCCGCCGCCCGTGAGCAGCCCTTCCGTCACACCCTCTCCCTCTCCGTCGGCGTCAACGGAACCGACCGAAGCCCGCCCCACCCCCCAGGCCCCGACCGACGTTCCCGGAACCCCGGTGACCGAGGTCTCCCCCGTCTCCGGCCCGAGGTGAGCCCCCAGTCCGCCCCCGCGGCCTTCACAGCCCTGGAACCGCTCGGTCACCAAGAGGTTCCTCAGTCACCAAAAAGTGCGTTCTTCCATGTCAGCGATCACTTTCCTATGGTTCCCCAGTAACCGGAAGAGACCACAAGGGTCTCGCGTGACAAGGAGACGGACAGCATGGCCATCACTCTGCTGAACCCCGACGGACTGCCGGAGATCGACGTCTACCGGCAGGTGTCCATCGCCTCGGGGTCGAAACTGGTCTTCATCGCCGGGCAGGTCGCCTGGGACGCGGAGGGGGTCACGGTCGGGGCGGGTGACCTCGCCGCGCAGGTCGAGCGGTGCTACCTCAACATCGGCACCGCCCTGGCCGGGGCCGGCGGCTCCTTCGACGACGTGGCGAAACTGACGGTCCACGTCGTCGACTGGACCCCCGACAAGATGCCCCTGCTCCTGGAGGGGATCTCCCGCGCGGCCGCGAAGCTGGGAGTCACCCCGGTCCCGCCGGCCACGCTCCTGGGTGTGGCGGCACTCGACATCCCCGAACACCTGGTGGAGATCGAGGCCGTCGCGGTCCTCGACTGAGGGACCTCGCGCGCCGCTCCGGGTGCCGGCGTGCCCGCGCCGGCCGGAGCGCCCCGGCCGTGAAGTGCCGGTGAAAACCCTGTGGAACCAGTGTCGGTGGTGTCACTTATGCTGCACCGGATGATCACGCAGGACCAGGGGAGGGCGCGGGATGTTCGGCAGGTTGTTCGGCGGGGGTGCGGAGAGACCGGCGGCGGATCCGCACGTCCTTCCCGCCCCGCGCAGACAGCGGAACGGGACGTACGCGCTGCGCGCGCTCGGGGACACGCGGGTGCTCGCGCTGGTGGAGGCGGCCGACGCGGGTGACTGGGCGGCGGTCAAGGAGGCGCTGGCCCCCTTCGACCTCGGCCGTGACCACCAGGTCCTCGGCGAACTGGCCGTCCTGGACGGCGTACAGGACTGGATCGGGCGGGCCGTCGAGGAGGACAAGGAGCACCGGGCGACGGCCCTGCTGATATCCGGGGCGCGCCACATCAGCTGGGGCTGGGAGGCGCGTACCGCCGCCCGCGCCGTGCACGTCACGCAGGAGCAGTGGCGGGTCTTCCACGAACGGCTCCGCATCGCCGAGGAGCAACTGTTCGAGGCCGCCGAACTGCGGCCGGAATGGGTGACGCCGTGGCGTCAGCTCCTCACCTCCGGTCGCGGCATGTCGCTGGGCCCCGCCGTCAACGAGACCCGGTTCGACGCCGGCCTGCGCCGCGACCCGCTGGACCTGGAGATCCACACCGAGTGGCTGGCGCAGCTGCAGCCCCGCTGGGGCGGTGAGCCCGGCCAGGCCCTGGCGTTCGCCCGGGACGCCCTCGCCCGCGCCCCGCAGGGGCACAACCTGGGCTGCGTGATCGCCATGGCGCACATCGAGGAATGGGTCGAGTCGGACCGCGGGGACTGCCTCGAAACCCCCGAGATCCAGGCGGAGTTGCGGGAAGCGGCCGACCACAGCATCCTCCACCCCGACTACGTGTGGCGTCCGGGCTGGCAGGGCGACTTCAACATGTTCGCCATGGCCCTGTCGCTGGCCGACGAGCGCCACACCGTCCGGCGCGTCTTCCGGACGCTCGACGGCGCCTGCACCAAGTGGCCCTGGACCTTCTTCGCGGAACCCGAGAAGGAGTTCGCCCGCCGCCACCGGCGCGCCTGAGCGCACGCCCCGCCACTTCGCCCGTCGCCCCTCCCACCCCGGACTGCCCGATGACTCTGCCCGACACCCCCGCGAGCCCGGCCGGCGCCGACCGCACCTTCCAGGTGGACCTGCGCGGCCTCGTCGACCTCCTCTCCCACCACCTCTACTCCAGCCCCCGCGTCTACCTGCGCGAACTCCTGCAGAACGCGGTGGACGCGCTGACCGCCCGGCACACCCTCGAACCGGCCGCCCCCGCCGACGCCTTCGGCGTCCGCCTGTACGCCGACGGCACGGCGGTGCGTGTCGAGGACGACGGCGTCGGCCTCACCGAGGCCGATGTGCACACCTTCCTCGCCACCATCGGCCGCAGCAGCAAGCGCGCCGAGAGGATCGCCGAGCAACGCGGCGACTTCATCGGCCAGTTCGGCATCGGACTGCTCTCCTGCTTCCTGGTCGCGGACGAGATCCACGTCCTGAGCCGCTCCGCCCGCACCCCCGACGCGCCCGCCGTGGAGTGGCGGGGACGCGGCGACGGCAGTTACACCGTCCGCGTCCTGCCCGCCACCGCCCGCCCCCGGCCCGGCACCACCGTCACCCTGACGCCCCGCACCGACGCGGGCGAGTGGACCCGCCCGGCGCAAGTCCACGCGCTGGCCCGGCACTTCGGCTCCCTGCTGCGCCACCCGGTGACCTTCGACGACGGCACGGGCGCCACGTCCGTCAATCCCGAGCCCGCCCCCTGGGCCCGTACGTACCCCACACCGGGAGCCCGCTCCCGCGCGCTGGCCGCGTACGGCGAGGAGGTCTTCGGCTTCAAGCCGCTGGACACCATCGAGCTGGACCTGCCCGCCGTGGGCCTCAAGGGCATCGCGTGCGTGCTGCCCGAGACGGTGCCGGCCGGCCGCAGCCACGGCCACCGCGTGCACGTCAAGGGCATGCTCCTGTCCGAGCAGGCCGAGGAGATCCTGCCCGAGTGGGCGTTCTTCGTCCGCTGCGTCGTCGACGCCGAGAGCCTGCGCCCGACCGCCTCCCGCGAGTCCCTGTACGAGGACGACACCCTCGCCGCCGTCCGCGACGCCCTCGCCGAGCGGCTGCGCGCCTGGATCGCCCGGGCCGCCGCCAGCGACCCGGACCTGCTCCACCGCTTCCTCCAGGCCCACCACCTGGCCGTGAAGTCGCTCGCCGTGCACGACGACGAGATCCTGCGGATGCTGCTGCCCTGGCTGCCGTTCGAGACCACCGACGGGCACACCACCCTCGACGAGTTCGCGCGCACCCACCGCACCGTGCTCGTGACCTCGAGCGTGGAGGAGTTCCGGCAGGTCGCGGCGATCGCCTCGGCCGCCGGGCTCGGCGTCGTCAACGGCGGCTACACCTACGACCGCGAACTGGTCCACCGGCTGCCCGAGATCAGGTCCGAGGTCACCGTCGCCGACCTCGACCCGGCGACCCTCACCGCCCACCTCGACCCCGTCGACCGGGAGACGGAACTCGCCGCCGCGGCCTACCTCGCCCGGGCCCGCGACGCCCTCGCCGTCTTCGACTGCGACGTCGCGCTGCGCGCCTTCCAGCCCGCCTCCGCCCCCGCCCTCCTCGTCGACAGCCGCGAGGCCCGGCACGAACGCACCCGCTCCCAGCTCGCCCGCGAACAGGAGGGCGGCCTGTGGGGCGACATCCTCGGCGCCCTGCGCCAGGAGGCACCGCGGGCCCAGCTCATCCTCAACCAGCTCAACCCGCTGGTGCGCACCGCCGTCACCATCGACGAGCCCGAGCTGGCCCGTACCAGCGCCGAAGCCCTCTACGGCCAGGCCGCGCTGCTGTCCCGGCGACCGCTCAGACCCGCCGAGTCGAGCCTCATCAACCGCTCCTTCCTCGACCTCCTCGCCCACGCCCTCCGCAAGGACAGCTGACGATGCCCACCGCACCCCACCCCCAGAGCACCGACGAGCTGTACCAGGCGCTCCAGGAGAACCGCCGGCGCCCCTACGGCCGCCCCCGCACCGTCACCGCCGAGGAACTCGTCGACGCCGCCGAGCGGTTCGAGGAGCCCGTCCCGCTCGTCCGCGCGCTCCTCGAACTGCAGGAGGCGTACACCTACGGCTCCGAACCCCGGAAGTCGCCCGTCGTCTTCGCCCGCCTGCTCACCCTCTTCGACGAGCAGCCCGACGTCTTCGACGAGCGCCTGCGCCACACGCTGTTCTGGCGGTTCAAGTGGGTGGCGAACGCCCTGCGCGCGCTGCCCGAGATCCCGCTGGCCAGCCTGCGCCAGTGGCTGACGGAGATGCGCGACCGCTACGAGAAGGCCGGCCTCGACCTCCAGCCCTACTACGGACAGGCCTACCAGCTCGCCGCCCACGTGGGCGAGGACACCGCCCTCGCCTACGAGCTGTGGGCCGGCCGCGCCCGCACCCGGCTCAGCGACTGCGAGGCCTGCGAGATCTGCGAGCGCGCCCTGTACCACCTGGCGGCGGGCGACGACGAGCGGGCGCTGCGCGTCTGGGAGCCCGTCCTGGCCGGGAAGGAGTCCTGCCAGGAGGAGCCGGCCCGCTCCTTCTCGTACGCGCTGCTGCCCCTGCTGCGGGCCGGCCACGCCGAACGGGCCCGCGAACTGCACCTCGCCGGCTACCGCGGCTGCCGCCGCAACCCCTCGATGTCCGGGGAGGTCGGGCGGCACCTGGAGTTCTGCGCGCTGACCGGCAACGAGGCACGCGGCCTGGAACTCCTCGCCGAGAACCGGAGCCTGTTCGACGAGGTGGACTCGCCGCGGGAGCTGTTCGACTTCCTCACCGGTGTGGAGGTCCTCCTCCGGCGCGTCGAGCACCTCGGCCACGGCGAGCTGCCCGCCGCCGGATTCGCGGGCCGCACCTGGACGGTGACCGGCCTGCGCGCCGAGGTGCGGGAGCGTGCCGACGACCTCGCCGCCCGCTTCGACGCCCGCAACGGCACCACCGCCCACACCGACCGCCGCAGAGCCCGGCTCGACCGCGCCCCCCTCCTGGACGCGCTGGAACTGACCCTGCGCACCCGCACCCTCGACGACGTGGCCCCGGCGGCCCCGGCTGCCGCGCCCACCACGCGGACGGCCCCCGCCGTCCCCGAATCGCTGCCCGAACTCATCGCCCGCGCGCGGGAACTGGACGAACAAGGACACCCGGACGCGCGGGCCTGCTGGGCCCGGCTGCGCACGCTCGTCGCCGCCCGCGACTACACCCACCCCGACGACCCGGCCGTGGGCCCGCTCGTCCGGCTGCGCGCGGACCTGCTGGACGACGAGGCGGGACGGGCCCGCGAGAAGGACGAGTTCGCCGACGCCGCCGCCCTCCACGAGGAGGCCGCCGGCCTGTACGAGGACGCCGGGCAGCCGGGCCACGCGGCCCTCGCCCACGCCTGCGCCCTGCTCGCCGCCGCGGAGCTCCCGGCGCAGGGCACCGGCACGGCACAGGACAGCGATGCCGACGACACCCGGGCGCAAGGTGCCGGTGACGCCGAGGCGAAGGCCGCCGCGCTGACCGCCGCCCACACGTCCATGGTCCGCCTGCACGAGGAGACGCCCGGCCTCACTCCGCACCAGGAGGCCCGCCTGCTGCGGCTGCGGGCCACCGTGCTCGGCATGCGCCTGCAGACGTCGGGAAGCGAGGAGCACATCGCGCCGCTCCTCGCCGAGGTGGACCTGCTGCACACCTTCGCCACCCGGCACGGCATCGACGCGCAGACCGCCGGAGCCCTGCTGCTGCGGGCCACCACGCACGCCATGACCGGCGACCTGCCCGCCGCGCTCACCGAGACCGACGGCGCCCTCGACCGGCTCAAGGAGCACGGCCCGGCCTGGCACCTGCCCCGTACCCTCGCCCTGCGCGGGCGGCTCCAGCTCGGCCTGCGGAACGCGCAGGCCGCGTACACGGACCTGGCCGAGGGCCTGCGGCTGGCCGCCGACTGGCCGGCCGACACGGTCGACACTTCCCGCCTCCACAGCGACCTGGCCGGGGCCTGCCTGCACCTGGGCCGCCCCGACGAGGCGCTGCGGCACCTGACCCGCTCCGCCGAGCTGGACCTCCGCCACGGCAGCCGGTTCGACGCGTACTGCACCTACAGCAACGCGGCCCAGCTCAGCCTCGACCTCGGCCGCGTCGAGGACTGCATCGCGCTGCTCGACTCCGTGCTCGCCGAACCGGACGTCGCCGCCGGGGAAGTGGACGACCGGCTCGTCGCCCAACTGCGGCTGACCCGCGCCCGCGCGCTGCACGCGGGGGACGACCTCAAGGCCGCCACGGCGGAGTTCGTCGCCCTCGCGGCCGAGTCGGCCGGCTGGGACGACGACCCGGGCAGCCACGCCATGATCGCCGCCGAGACCGCCGTACTCCTCGGCGAGTCCGGCGAGTTCGGCCGCGCCCGCGAGGCCGCGGACCAGGCACTCGCCGCCCACGCCGAGGAGCCGCGCCCCGAGCAGCTCAGCAACTGCCTGCGCGAACTCGCCCGGCTCCAGGCGGAGCGGCAGGGCCCCGACGGCCTGGCCGGCGCCCGCGCCTTCCTCGCCGACGCCGGCCGGATCGCCGACGAGGCCCGCGCCGCCGGGTACGAGGCCCAGGGCCGCCCCCTGGACGCCGCCCTGGCCTACGAACACGGCCGCGTCAACGCGTACGCCGGTGAGTACGAGGACGCCCTGACCGCCCTGGAGAAGGCGCTCGCCCTGCTGGGCGAACCGGGGGCGGAGCGGGAGCACGCCGGCGAGTGGGCCGAGTGCGTCCGCCTCGCGGGTGCCGTGGAGGGCATCTACCTGGAACGCCCCGCCCCGGCCCTCACCCGCCTCGACGCGGCGGTCTCCCGCCTCACCGCGCTGGGGCACACCGAGGTGGCCGAGCCGCTGACCTCACTGGCGGCCCGGCTGCGCGACGAGGAGTGACACGGCGGACACACGGACGGACGGCAGCCGCTCAGGCCGCCGTCCGCCCGTCCACCGGGACGCCCAGCCGGTCGGCCACGGTGGTGAGGGCCGTTCCCAGGGGGAGCGCGACCCGGGTGACGGCGTGCCGGTCGCCCCGGGTCGGATCCCGGTTGACGACCAGTACCGGCGTGCCGGCCCGGGCGGCCTGACGGACGAACCGGAGCCCGGACATCACCGTCAGCGACGACCCGAGAACGAGCAGCGAGGCCGCCTCACGGACCAGCGCGCGGCAGTGCTCGACCCGCCGCGGCGGCACGTTCTCACCGAAGAACACCACGTCCGGCTTGAGGACACCGCCGCAGACCGCGCAGGGCACCACACGGAAGTCCCCGACCTGTTCGTCGGTGAGGTCGGCGTCGCCGTCGGGGTTGATCCCCGCGGCCACCGGAGCGAAGCCCGCGTTGGCCTCCTCCAGCCGCCGGGCCAGTTCACGGCGCCGGCTGACGTCACCGCAGGAGAGGCAGACGACCCGGTCCAGGCCGCCGTGGAGTTCCACGACGCCCTCGCTTCCGGCGGCCTGGTGCAGACCGTCGACGTTCTGCGTGATCACACCCGAGAGCAGGCCGTGCCGCCCGAACGCGGCCACGGCCCGGTGCCCGGCGTTGGGCAGGGCCCGGCGGAAGGTGCGCCAGCCGAGGTGGCTGCGCGCCCAGTACCGGCGCCGTGCCCGCTCGCTGCCGGTGAAGTCCTGGTAGGTCATCGGCGTGTGGCGGCTCAGGCTCCCGCCCTCGCCCCGGTAGTCGGGGATGCCCGACTCGGTGGAGAGGCCCGCCCCGCTGAGCACCACCACACCGCCGGCGCCCAGCGCGTCGGCGACCGGTTCCAGGTCCGTGGAGCCCGGCGGCAGGTCTTCTTCGGGGGTCCAGCTCAGAGTGGGGCGCATGCGCATGCCGCCAGGGTACGGAACGCGGCCCGCACCGTGCCGGGCGCCGGCCCGCCGAGGGGCGCTCCTCGGCGGCACGGCACCCGGGGCGGGTCAGCGTCCGGTCGCCCCGTCGATCAGCTCGCGGAGGATGTCCGCGTGACCGGCGTGGCGGCCGGTCTCCTCGATCATGTGGGTGAGCGCCCAGCGGACGCTCGGAGCGGGGCCGCCCGGCCGGGGGCGGGGGACCGGCGCGCCGAGGTCGGCGCACGTGTCGAGCACGTCGTTCGCCCGGGCCACCGCCTCCCGGTAGCGGGTGACGACATCGGCCACGCTGTCCGTGGGCACGGCATGGAAGGTGGCCTGCCAGTCGCCGACCCGCTCCCCGAGGAACGTGGCCCGTTCGACGGAGGTGAGGTGGCCGAGCAGCCCGAGCAGGTTCGTGCCCGAGGGCACGGAGGCGGTCCGGACCTGTGGTTCGGGGGCGTCCTCGACCTTCGCGGCGACGGAGTTCCGCAGGTAGTCGAGGAAGCCGCGCAGCACCTCGGTCTCGCTGCTTCCGGTGCGGGGCGGCGGGGTGTCGCCCCGGTGTCCGCGGTGCATGGTTCCTCCTCGTGCGGGGCGGGGCCGGGTCAGGCCGTGCGGCGGACGATCAGGACGTGGTCGGTGACCTCGGCGGTCCGTCCGTCCGGTCCGGTCGCGATCCGGCGGGGCGAGTCGGCACGTTCGACCGTCCAGGCCGCCGGGTCCAGGCCGATGCCCGCGGCCACCTCCCGCGGGTCCGGGTACCGGACGTCGGGGTCCTGGTTCCACGACCACGGAGCGGTCGATCCGTGGTCGACGACCAGCAGCCGCCCGCCCGGCCGCAGGGCGTGCGCGGCCCTCCGCAGCACGGCCGACCGGTCCAGGTCGAGGGGGGTGTGCAGGTAGTGGGCGCAGACGACGTCGAACGCGCCGTCGGGGAACGACTCCCGCAGGTCGTGCCGCCGGGCGGTGATCCGGTCGGCCAGGCCGTGCGAGACGGCGAGTGAGGCGAGGCGCTCGACCGCCACGGACGAGACGTCGACGGCGGTGACGCGCCATCCCCGGCGGGCCAGCCACAGCGCGTCGCCACCGGCACCGCATCCGAGGTCCAGCACGTCGCCGGGCGGCAGATCCGCGACGGTCTCGGTGAGGCGTGCGTTCGGCCGTGGAGCGGTGGCCGCGGGCCGGGCCGCGTAGACGTCGTCCCAGAACCTGACCGCGTCGTCGGTGCTCATGCATGACTCCTTCTGCCGGGGAAACGCGTCCGAGCCTCACCCGGCCCACGGCGGACCGCCAAGAGATGTTGCCGTTCCGGCAAGACGCCCGTGGAGCCCGTCAGCCGAGGGCCTGGCGGGCTTCGGGGTGTCCCACCGGGTACCGGCCACCGTGGACCGCCGGCATCGCCCGGTGCCGGGCCTCGTGGTGAAGGACCGGGCCGCGGTGGGCACGGTCCTCCGGCTCGTACGGGCGGCGTTCCAGGGACGCTTCCGCGGCGTGCGCCGGCGCCGGGCCGCCGTGATGGGGACGTGAACGCGCCCTTCCCTTAAGTGGAGTTGATGGCGGAAGCGAAGGGAGCGTCCCCGTTCGGGACGATCGCCACGTGGGGTCCGGCAGTGGGGCCGAATCGCTTCTGACCACGGAGTACGCGGCGGATGCGGCCGCCGACCGGGCCGAGGCCGTCCGCCCTCCGACGTGAACGCATCGGAATCGCCCTCGTTCCTGTGCGTACGCGAACGGGATGTGCGAAGCCCGGTCGACGGAGGTGCCGGCGGTCGCGCCCCTGGGTCGCGGACCCCGTCGATCCCGTCCGTGCGCGTCACCGGTTCCGGAAAACACCTGGCGTCCCACATCTTGACCCCTTCGAACCGCGCGGTTTAGCGTTCCCGCGTTCGGTAGCGATTGAAACGATTCAATCCATGTGAACTTCTCTGGGGTGCACTCATGTACGACGAATCCGTCCCGCAACGTGGCGGGATGTCCCGGCGCACGGTCCTGGCCGCGGCGGTGACCGCGGGGACCGCGGCCGCCCTCGGCGCCGCCTCACCCGGTGCCGCCGCGAGCCCCGCCGCCGGTGCCGCCGCGACCTCCGCGGCCAAAGGCGCCGCACCGGCCGCCGACTGGTTCGCCGCCCCCGCCCGGTCGGTGCGCCCGAAGTTCCGGTGGTGGTGGCCGGACGGTCTCGTGGACCCGGACGAGATAGCCCGCGAGATCGACCAGATCGCGGACGCGGGCTTCGGCGGAGCCGAGATCGCCGCCGTGCACCACAGCATCAAGGACAAGTCGCTGCTCGACACCGCCCGGCACGGCTGGGGCGGCAGACCCTGGCGCGACGGCGTCGAGGCGGCCCTGCGCCGGGCGGCCAGACGCGGCCTCACCGTGGACCTCACCCTCGGCCCGAGCTGGCCCGCGGCCGTCCCCGGTGTCACCCCCGACGACGAGGCGGCGGCCCAGGAACTCGTCCACGGCCGGGTCCCGCTGGCCGGCGGTACCACCTACCGCGGACCGGTCCCCCCGCCCGCGCACGAGGCCGCCCCCGGCGTCACCCGTGAGCACCTCGTCGCCGTCCAGGCGGCCCGGGTGGACACCGCCAACTCCACCCGCAAGGAGACCGGGCTCGACCCCGACAGCGTCCGCGACCTGACCGGCACCGTCACCGACGGCACCCTGGAGTGGACCGCGCCCGCCGAGGGCGACTGGGTACTGATCTCGTACTGGCGGCGCGGCTCGGGACAGCAGCCCGAATCCGGCCCCCACACCGCCCCCGCCGCCTACGTGGTCGACCACCTCGGTGAGGCCGGCACCGACGCCGTCACCGGTTTCTGGGACCGCCACATCCTCACCGGCTCCCTGCGGAGCCTGCTCCGGGCCGCGGGCGGTGCCTTCTTCGAGGACTCCGTGGAACTGGAGACCGACGGACTGGTCTGGACGCGGCGGCTGCCGGAGGAGTTCGAGAAGCGCACGGGCCGCCCCCTGCTGCCCCACCTGCCCGCCGTCGTCCTCGACGACAGCAACCAGGTGTTCGCCTTCGACGCCCAGCTGACCCGGCAGATCCGGCACGACTTCTGGGCCACCGTGTCCGACCTGTTCAACCGCCACCACGTGCGCGCCCTCAGGGACTGGGCGCACGGCCTCGGCATGACCCTGCGCGCCCAGCCCTACGGCCTGCAGACCGACTCCATCGCCTCCGCCGCGATCCTCGACATCGCCGAGGGCGAGTCCCTCGGCTTCAAGAACCTCGACGACTACCGCTGCCTGGCCGGCGGCCGGGACATGGCGGGGCACACCGTGCTCTCCTGCGAGTCGGGCGCCTACAACGGCTCCGCCTACAGCACCACCTGGGACCGCGTGCTGCGCACCATGGGCGGCGCCTACGCGGCCGGCGTCAACCAGACCGTCCTGCACGGCTTCTCCTACGCGAAGGCCCCGGAGTCGCAGTGGCCGGGCTTCGCCGCCTTCAGCCCCTACAACGGCACCGCCGGCTACAGCGAGTCCTGGGGTCCCCGGCAGCCCACCTGGCGGCACGCCGAGGACGTCTCCGGCTACCTCGGCCGCGTCCACCAGGTCCTCCAGGCCGGCACGGTCCGCGCGGACGTCGCCGTCTTCCGGCAGACCGGCTACTCCGCCACCGGCATCGGCGCCTCCTGGTTCACCTCGACCGGCGTCCCGCTCGGATGGACCCACCAGTTCCTCAGCGGCCCGCTGCTCGACCTGCCGAACGCCAAGGTGTCCGGCGGCCGGCTCGCCCCGGACGGCCCGGCCTACAAGGCCCTGTTCGTCGAGGGCGACTTCTTCTACGGCTCCACCCCCACCCTCGCCCTGGCCGACGCCCGCAAGCTGCTCCGCTTCGCCGAGGCCGGGCTGCCCACGGTGTTCCTCGGCGCCTTCGACCAGGCGCTCACGCCGGGCGTCCCGGAGTCCGGGGAGACGGAGCGGCTGCGGGACGTCCTGGCCCGCCTGCTCGCCCTGCCCAACGTGGTCCGGGTCACCGACAAGACGGCGGTCGGCGGCGCGCTCGCGTCCCTCGGCGTCACCCCCGACGTCCGTTACTCCACCGCCTCCACGCTCCTCAACGCCCACCGGGTGACGGACCAGGCGGACTTCTACTACCTGTGCAACGGCAAGCACGCCGAGACCGTCAAGCCGCCCGTCGCCGCGATCGACCACGAGGTCACCCTGCGCCGCACCCGCGGCGGCGCGTTCGTGCCCTACCTCCTCGACCCCTGGACGGGCCGGGTCGAACGCGCCGCGCGGTACACGGCGCAGGGCGACGAGGTCACCCTGCGCGTCGCGCTGCGGCCCGGCCAGACCACGATCGTGGCGCTGGGACGGCCGGGGCTCTTCGGGGACCGCAACGGCAACCGTCCGCACGCCGTCTCCTCGGACGCCGACGAGGTGTTGTTCACCCGTGGCGGGCTCACCGTGCGGGCCGGCGCCGGAGGCACGTACCGGACCCGGCTGTCGCAGGGCCGCACGGTCACCACCACCCTCCCGGACGTGCCCGCCGCGATCGAGCCGGAGCGCTGGCACCTCGACGTGGACGACTGGTTCCCCGGCGCCGACGCGACCCGGACCGAGACCGTGCGCCGCGGCGTCGACCTCGACACCCTGCTGCCCTGGTCGCGCATCCCCGAACTGGCGGACTCGGCAGGCGTCGGCACGTACCGCACCACCGTCGTGCTCCCGGACGACTGGACCTCCTCCCACGGCGCCGTGCTGGACCTGGGGCAGGTCAGCGACACCTTCCGGGTGACGGTCAACGGGCGGGCCGCGGGCCCCGCCGACCGCCTGTGCCCCGTCATCGACGTCGGTCCGCTGCTGCGGCGGGGCGAGAACACCCTCGAGATCGAGGTGGCGACACCGCTCGTCAACCGCCTGCGGACGACCCGCCCGGAGGTCTTCGGCGGGGTCGCCCGCCAGGACCACGGACTCGTGGGCCCGGTCCGCCTGGTGCCGTACGCCCAGACCACCCTCTGATTGAACGTTTCAACTCTTCCGATTCCCGCCGGGGCCGCCCGGCCATGAGACAGCCGCCGCGCGGACGGTGCCCACGCCCGTCCGCGCGGCGGCATGCCCGCGTGCGCCCGAATCGTGCACGTCATAGGGGCACTTGTCGCCTCCCTGCGCATCCTGTGAGAACCCTTGACGCTCGCTGCGGCGGCGCTTAGCGTCTGCGCCGAGTCGAGTAAAACGATTCAACTCCCCTTGGTCTCCCCGTTCCTGACCCACCCGCCGCCGTTGCCAGTGAAGGGAGCCCCGCGCCATGCCCGCGTCCTCCGGCAGGCCCGCCCCGTCCAGACGTCAGATCCTGTTCACCGCGTCCGCCGCGACCGCCGCGGCGGTGACGGCCCCCTCGTCCCCGGCCGCTGCGGCACCCATGTCCGCACCGGCGTCCGTACCCGCACCGGCGTCCGTGCCCCCCGGACGGGCCGGCGCGACCGGCCCGGAGCCGGCGCTGGACGAGTTCGCGCTCTCCGAGGTCCGGCTGCTCGAGAGCCCGTTCCTCGCCAACATGCGCCGCACCTGCGCCTATCTGCTCTTCGTCGACACCGACCGGCTGCTGCACACCTTCCGCCTGAACGTCGGCCTGCCGTCGTCGGCACAACCCTGCGGCGGCTGGGAGGCCCCCACCGTCCAGCTGCGCGGCCACACCACCGGGCACCTGCTCAGCGCCCTGGCCCAGGCCCACGCCGCCACCGGTGACCGCGCCTACGCGGACAAGGCCCGCGCGCTCGTCCCGGCGCTCGCCGAGTGCCAGCGGGCGGCACCGTCGGCCGGCTTCCACCGGGGCTACCTCTCCGCGTTCCCGGAGACGGTCTTCGACCAGCTGGAGGCCGGCGGGAAGCCGTGGGCGCCCTACTACACGCTGCACAAGATCATGGCCGGTCTGCTGGACCAGTACCGGCTGGCCGGTGACGCGCAGGCCCTGGACGTCCTGCTGGAGATGGCCGCCTGGGCCGAGGCCCGCACCGCGCCGCTGTCCCACGAGCGGATGCAGAGCGTGCTGAAGGTCGAGTTCGGTGGCATGAACGACGTCCTCACCCGGCTGTACCTGGTGACCGGCGACCCGGCGCACCTGCGCACCGCCCGGCGCTTCGACCACGACGAGCTGTACGCGCCGCTGGCCGCCGGCCGCGACGAACTCGCCGGCCGCCACGCCAACACGGAGATCGCCAAGGTGGTCGGCGCCGTACCGGGCTACGAGGCCACCGGCGAACGACGCTACCTGGACATCGCCGACACCTTCTGGACCACCGTCGTACGCGACCACTCGTACGCCATCGGAGGCAACTCCGACAAGGAACTCTTCGGGCCTCCCGGCGAGATCGTCAGCCGGCTCTCGACGGTCACCTGCGAGAACTGCAACAGCTACAACATGCTCAAGCTCGGCCGCCACCTCTTCCGCCACCGCCCCGAGCGCGCCGACTACCTGGACCACTACGAGTGGACCCTCTACAACCAGATGCTCGCCGAGCAGGACCCCGACTCCGAGCACGGCTTCGTCACCTACTACACGGGGCTGTGGGCGGGCTCGCGGCGGGAGCCCAAGGGCGGGCTGGGCGCCGCCCCCGGCAGCTACAGCGGGGACTACGACAACTTCTCCTGCGACCACGGCACCGGCCTGGAGACGCACACCAAGTTCGCCGACACCATCTACTTCCGCTCCCGCGGCACCCGCCGGCCCGAGCTGTACGTCAACCTGTTCATCCCCTCCGAAGTGCGCTGGGAGCAGAAGGGGGTGACGCTGCGTCAGGAGACGGAGTACCCCGCGGGCGACCGCACCCGCCTCACCGTCACCGCCGGACAGGCGCGCTTCACCCTGCGGATCCGCGTCCCCGCCTGGGTCGCCGACGCCGACGGGCGGCGGGCCGTGCTGAAGGTCAACGGCCGGACCGCCGGGACGCGGCCCGCGGCGGGCGGCTACGCCGCCGTCACCCGCCACTGGCGCACCGGGGACACCGTGGAACTCGTCCTGCCGCGCGTCCCCGTCTGGCGCCCGGCGCCCGACAACCCGCAGGTGGCATCGTTGTCCTACGGTCCGCTGGTGCTGGCCGGCGCATACGGAGACACCGGCCTCGCGACCCTCCCCGTCATCCGCCCCGACACCCTGCGCCGCACCCCCGGCGAGAAGACCGCGTTCACCGCGGTCGCGGACGGCGGCCGCGTCGCCCTGCGCCCCTTCCACGAGGTCCACCACCAGAACTACAACGTGTACTGGGCGGTCACACCGCGCCGCACACCTGCGCGGGACGTCGCCCACTACCCCCTCGACGAGGGCGGCGGCACCTCGGCCGCGGACCGCACCGGGACCTTCGCCGACGCCGCCCTCGCCGGCGGCGCCGCCTGGAGCTCCGACGACGGCGTGCCCGCGGTGACCCTCGACGGGCGCGACGGCCACGTCGCGCTGCCCGCCGGACTGCCCGGCGGCCTCGACGAGCTGACCGTGGCGGTACGCGTGCGGGTGGACGCCCTCGCGCCCTCCGCGCGCGTCTTCGACCTCGGCTACCACAAGGACACCTACCTCTTCCTCGCCGCGACCACGGGCGCAGGCCGCGCCCGCGCGGCCCTGAAGATCTCCGGCATGGAGCGGGAGGACGTCGTCGACGCCACCGGCCCGCTGCCGACCGGCCGGTGGGTCCACGTGGCACTCACCCTCGGCGGCGGCACCGGAGTGCTCTACGTCGACGGAGCCGAAGCGGGCCGCAACCCGGCCATGGTGGCCGGCCCCCTCCTCCTCGGCCGCACCAGCCGCAACTTCCTCGGCCGCTCGCAGAACAGCACCCACCCCTGTCTGCGCGGGGCCGTCCGCGACTTCCGGCTGCGCAACCGGGCCCTGACCGCCGACGAGGTGCGCCGGCTCGCCCAGGGCTGAGCGGCACCCCGCGCCCACGGCCCGCCCGCCCCGCCCCCCATCACCCACTCCAGGAGCTCCGCCATGCCCGAAGACGTGACCCCCGAACGCCCCGACGGCCCCGACGGCGCCCTCTCCAGACGCCGGTTCGTGGCCGCCGCGGGCGCCACCGGCGCCCTGGCCGCCGTCGGCCTCCCCGAGGCCGCCTCCGCCGCCTCCGCCGACGGAGCGGCGAAGACCGCCGCGGGACACGGCCGGGACGCCTTCTCGCCCCGGCGCTTCGCCGACCCGCGCCGCGACAGCCGCCCCACCGTCTACTGGTACTGGAACGGCCCCGTCACCCCCGAACTCGTGGACCGCCAGATGGCGGACCTCCGGGACAAGGGCATGTACGAGGTCGTCCTCTTCTCCTTCGACAACGCCGAGATGAGCCCGGTGTTCTTCACCGAGGAGTGGTTCGGCATCGTGGGCCACGTCCTGCGCACCGCCGAACGCACCGGCATGCGGGTGTGGCTGTTCAACGACGACCACTTCCCCAGCGGACGCGCGGGGGAGTTCATCGTCAAGGGCGGACAGGTCGGCGGCCGCACCTACGCCCCCCGGCCCGACCTGCGCCTGAAGGCACTGGCCCGCTCCACCACCGTGGTGCGCGGCCCGGCCGCCGTCGACCTGCGCCGCAGCACCGGAGTCGGGGTCGAGGCGGGACGCCTGGTGGCCGACGCCGCCGTGCTCCACGGCGCCACCGTCCTGCGCGACAGCGCCGGCTGGACCGACTACACCGTCACCGGCAGCGCCAAGGCCGAGCACGGCGCGGCCGGTCTCGTCGTCCGCGGCTCGGCCGACGGACGCTCCGGGTACGCCGTCACCTTCGACCAGACCGGAGTGACCACCGTCCACCGGCTGGCCCCCGGCACGGAACCCGCCGAGCTGCTGCGCAGCACCCGCACCGACGGCTTCAACAAGACCAGGTTCCACACCCTGCGGGTCACCGTCCGCGCCGACACGGTGTCCGTCACCCTCGACGGCCGGGACAAGGGCACCGTCCGGGACTCCGCCCACGCCACGGGCGGCGCCGGCGTGCGCGCCGTCGACGACCAGCGTGCCCTCTGGGAGAACCTCACCGTCGAGGGCGCCGACGGCGCCGTCCTGTACGACGCGGCCTTCGACGACCCCGCCGCCGCCCGGGACTTCCCCGAGAAGGAGCTGCCGGCCGGGGACTTCACGGTCGCCGCCGCGGCCGCACGCCCCGTGGGCGCGGCCGACGTCACCGACCTCACCGGCCGGCTGACCGGCGACCACACCTGGCAGGTGCCGGCGGGGGAGTGGCAGGTGGACCTCTTCGGCGGGGTCCTCCTCGTCGACGACTCCCAGGGATACAGCCGCAGTTACGTCGACCTGCTCGACGACGAACCGGTCGAGCTGTTCCTCGACATCGTCCCCGCTGAGTACCACCGCCGCTTCGGACGGTACTTCGGCACGGTCGTCCCCGGCTTCTGGGACGACGAGCCCTTCTTCGCCTCCGCCGAGGCCCACTTCAAGCGCCTGCCGTGGTCACCCTCCCTCGAAGGGGCCCTGCGCGCCGTCGGCGTCACCCCCGGCGCCGCCTACGCCGCCGCCTTCGACGACCTCGGCCGCACGGGCCGCACCGTCCGCGGCCGCTACTGGCAGGCCGTCTCCGACCGCTTCGCCAAGGCCTTCGAGAAGCAGGCCCGGCTGTACGACGAGTGGGGCGTCGCCCTCATCACCAACCCGCTCTACGACGAGACCGCCCCCGCCAAGCGCATCGTCACCACCGGCGACCTGCACAAGGTCCACCAGTGGGCGCAGGTGCCCGGCGGCGACATCATCACCGCCGAGTACCAGGCCGGCGAGCCCACCATGATCCCCCGCAACCCGGTCTCCGTCGCCCACCAGATGGGCCGTGAACGGGCCCTGCTGGAGATGTTCGGCAACATGGGCTGGCAGGTCACCCCCGCCTTCGTGCGCGCGACCGTGGGCGCGCAGGCGGCCCGCGGCGTCAACCTGACGGTGCTGCACGCGCTGTGGACCGACGAGGCCCGCGTGTACTTCCCGCCGCCGTTCGGCCCGCGCGCACCCTGGTGGTGGGCGATGCGCCCGCTCGCCGAGTGGATCGGACGGCTCATGGAGGCCGGCCGCGGCACCTCCGCCGCCCGCACCGCGCTGCTGCAACCGCAGCGCGCGGCCGAGCAGGCGACCGGCACCGACCGGCAGGGCGACGTCGACGGCCCGCTCGCCGACGCTGCCTACGCCCTGGAACGCTCCCAGGTCGACTTCGACCTGCTGCACGAGGGCGCCCTCACCGGGGACCCGGCCCTGCGGGCCCACGCCGACGTCCGGGGAGGCCGGCTCGTGGTCGGCCACGCCGCCTACGACCTGGTGGTCGTTCCCGGGACGCCGACCCTGGCCGCGGACGGACTGCGGGTGCTGCGCGCGTTCGTCCGCGCGGGCGGCACCGTGATCGCGGTGGGCGCCCTGGACACCGACGAGGCCGACGGCAGCGACCGCACCCTCGCCCACGGTCTGCGCGACCTCTTCGGCGACCGTGTTCCCGGCAGCCGGACCCTCGGGCGCGGCCGCGCCGTACGCGTCGCGGACACCGGCGCGCTGGGCGCCGCCGTGACCGGCGCCGGGGCGGCCGCCGCCGTCCTCGACCCGCCCCGGGACGCCGTCCGGGTGCTGCGGGTACGGCAGGGCGCGGACACCGTCTTCCTGATCAACAACGAGAGCGGCGAGCGGGTCCGGACCGTCGCAGACCTGCCCGCCGCCGGCGTGCCCCGGATCTGGGACCCGGAGACCGGCACCGGCGGCCCGGCACCGCTGTACCGGAGCACCAAGGACGGCGTACGGCTCCCGCTGGACCTGGAGCCGTACCGGAGCCTGGTCGTCGTGGTGAGCCCCGGCGTCCGGCACGAGCCCCACCTCACGGAATCGCCCCTGCCGGTCCTGGCCGTGGAACGCCGCGCAGCGGTGCTCAGGGCCACCGTGGAGGCCGCCGAGCCCGGCACCCACACCCTCACCGGCACCGACGGCGGCCACCCGTACCGGGGCACCGTACGCGTCGACGACCCGCTCGAACCGGTCCCGGTGACCGGCGACTGGACGTTCGCCTTCGCCCGCGACGGCGCCGCCCCCGTCACCGCGCCGCTGGGCAGCTGGACCGCGCACGACCCGCTGTTCTCCGGCAGCGGAACCTACACCACCACCGTCGACGTCGACGCCGGCCGGCTGCGCGGACGCCGCGTCCTGCTGGACCTCGGCGACGTGCGCGACGTCGCGGAGGTCACCGTCAACGGCACCGCGCTGCCGCCGCTGCTGTGGGCGCCGTTCGTCGCCGACGTCACCGGGCGGCTGCGCCCCGGCCGCAACACCCTGAGCGTGCGCGTCTCCAACACACTGTCCAACGAGCGCAAGAAGCCGCTGCCGTCCGGCCTGCTCGGCCCCGTGACCCTGCGGTTCCGGCACCGCGTCACGGCCGAACTGCGCCGCGTCTGAACCCCGTCCCGGCACCCCGACGGTCCCGCGCGCCGACACCGCGCGGTCCCCGGCCCGCGCGGCCGGGCAGGCCCTCCGGCCGCGGGACCGTAAAGACCCCCGTCCCGCGGCCGCGAAGACCCCTGTCCCGCGGCCGTGAAGACGCACGGCCCCGGAGCCGTGAAGACACCCGGTCCCGGGACCGCGAAAAACCGCGGCCCCGGAACCGGGCGGTGATCCCCGTCCCCGATCCGTCCCACCCACACCCGGCAGGAAGCCACATGCCCACATCGCACCCGCACCGCAGACCCGGGTGGTCCGCCGCCCTGGCCGCGGCCACCGCCTTCGCGACCGTGCTGGCCGGCGCGGTCACCGCCGACGCCGCCACCGGCGACGTCTCCCCGGCCCGGCTGCGCACCCAGCACCTCACCCAGGCCCTCGGCATCGACGACACCACCCCCGAACTCAGCTGGGAGATCGACGCCGGCCACCCCGGCGCCCGGCAGTCCGCCTACCGGGTGCAGGCCGCCACCTCGCCCCGGCTGCTCGACTCCTCCCGCCCCGACCTGTGGGACTCCGGCCGTGTCGACTCGGCCGTGCCCGCCACCACGTACGACGGGAAGGAACTGGGGTCCCGCACCCGCGTCTACTGGCGTGTCATGCTCTGGTCCGGGCCCGGACACAGACACGGCGGCTGGAGCCGCACCGCCGTCTTCGAGACCGGCCTGACGAAGCGCTCGGACTGGGGAGCCGAGTGGATCACCCACCCCGACTGGCGGCTGAGCGGGCGCACGGCCGAACCCGTCGTCGTACGGCTCCCCAGGACCACCGCCCGCTACGTCCGTCTGGACGTCACCCGGCTCGGCCTGCCGCTCGCCGAGTCCTTCCCCGACCGCACCTGGCGGCTCCAGCTCGGTGAGATCGACCTCCGCGACTCCACCACCTCCACCACCGGCCTCGCCCGCGGCGCCGCGGTCACCGCGTCCGAGAGCAACACGCTGCGCAAGACCTGGGAACCCGCGCTGGCGGTGGACGGCCTGCCCAACAGCGCCCTGCAGACCGCGGCCGGCTACGCGAGCGCCCCGCACACCGGCCCGGACGTCTCCGCCGCCCCGGTCACCCTCACGCTCGACCTGAAGTCGGTGAAGACCTTCGACGAACTGGCGCTGTACCCGCGCGCCGACGTCCTCACCGACGACGGACGCGTCCCCAACTTCCCCGTCGACTACGCCGTCTCCTCCGCCGACGGCGCGACCGGCCCGTTCACCGGGCTCACCCGGGTCACCGGCCAGCGGCCGCCCGCCCCGTACCTGCCGGCCGGACTGCCCCTGCTCGCCGACGACTTCACCCTCCCCAAGGCGGTGCGCAGCGCCCGTCTCCACATCGCCGGCCTCGGCGTCTACGAGGCCAGCATCAACGGCGAGCCCGTGGGCGACGCGGTCCTCGAACCGGCCAACACCGACTACGCCGAGCGCGTCCAGTACGCCACCTACGACGTCACCGAGCGCCTGCGGACCGGCGCCAACACCATCGGCGTGGCCCTGGGCAACGGCATGTCCAACGTCGTCAGCACCGCCGACCGCTACCGCAAGCTCTACGGCAACCTGTCCGACCCCAAGCTGATCGCCCGGCTGGAGGTCACCCTGGCCGACGGCCGGGTCCGCACCCTCACCAGCGGGGACGACTGGCGCACCACCCTCGGGCCCACCACCTCCTCGAACTGGTACGGCGGCGAGGACTACGACGCCCGCCGGGAGATCCCCCGCTGGGACGAGCCCGCCGGCGACCGCTCCGACTGGCGGCGGGCGACCGTGGTGGCGGGCCCCGGCACCGCCGAACGGCCCGCCGCGCTCAGCGCCCGCGAGACGGAGCCCATCCGGGTCGTCGAGACCCTCGAGGGCCGGGAGGTGGACGGTGCCGAGGGCAGCCGCGTCTTCGACCTCGGACGCAACATCGCAGGCTGGCCGGAGATCACCGTGAACGCCCCCGAGGGCACCACGATCCGGGTCTATCCCGCGGAGAGCCTGAAGGACGGCCGCGCCTTCCAGTCCCTCAGCAACGTCGGCGCCCCCCTGTGGGACTCCTACACCGCCCGGGGCCGCGGCGACGAGACCTGGCACCCGCGCTTCAGCTACCACGGCTTCCGCTACCTCGACCTGAGGGGTGTGCCCGAGGGCGCGACGGTGAGCGTGCGCGGGCACGTCCTGCGCACCGACAACACCTCCGCCGGTGACTTCACCAGCTCCGACCCGCTGATCAACGACATCCACGCGCTGATCCGCCGCTCCATCGAGGGCAACATGATGAGCGTCCTCACCGACTGCCCGAGCCGCGAGAAGCTGGGCTGGCTGGAACAGAACCAGCTGGTCTTCCCGGCGCTCGCCGGCAACTACGACATGCAGGCCTACCTGCGCAAGATCGTCCGGGACATGGCGGACGCGCAGACCACCGAGGGACTGATCCCGAGCACGGTCCCGGAGTACACCAGCCTGCCCGGCGGCTACCGCAACGACTCCAACTGGGGCGGCGCCTTCGTCCTCGTCCCCTGGCAGCTCTACACCACCTACGGCGACGAGGAGACCCTGCGGACGTACTACCCGCGCATGCGGCAGTACGCGGCCTTCCTGGAGACCCAGGTCAAGGACGGCATCCTCGACTACGGCCTCGGCGACTGGTTCACGCCCGACCGGACCTTCCCGCGCGCCGTGGCCGGCACCTACGGCTACTGGCGGGTCGCCGACGCCCTCGGCCGCATCGCCGGCGTCCTCGGCGACGAGGCGGCCGAGGACGAGTACCGCGCCAAGGCCGACGCCAGCGCCGAGGCCCTGTCCGCGAAGTACTACGACACCACCACCGGCACCTTCGGCGGCGGCGGTCACGGGGCCGAGGCGCTCGCCCTGGACATGGGCGCCCACCCGGCGGGGGAGCGGGACCGCCTGCTCACCCACTTCACCACCGCGGTCAAGGACGCGGGCCACCACCTGATCCTGGGCGAGATCTCCCTGCCCGCCGCCTTCCGGGTCCTCAGCGGGGCGGGGCGCGACGACATCGTGCACGCCATCGCCACGCAGACCACCAGCCCCAGCTACGGCTACCAGGTACGCGCCGGCAACACCACCCTCGGCGAGTCCTGGGACGGCGGCCCCGGCCAGTCGCAGAACCACTTCATGCTCGGCGCCATCGACTCCTGGTTCACCACCCGGGTCGCCGGCATCTCCCAGACCGCCGACTCGGTCGGTTACGCCGAGCTGCTGATCGACCCGGCCGTCGAGGGCGACATGACCTCGGCGTCGGGTTCCTACCGGACGCCGTACGGCATCGCCCGCAGCGACTGGGAGCGGACGGACGGCCGCTTCCGGCTGACCGTGGACGTCCCCGCCGGCAGCACCGCCGAGGTGCACGTCCCCGCGGCCGGCGGCCGGGCCGGGGCGCCGAAGGGAGCGCGCCTGCTGCACACGTCCGGGGAGGAGGCCGTGTACCAGGTGGGGTCGGGACACTGGACCTTCCGCTCGGCCCCGCCGCGGTCCTGAGCGACGACTCCTCCCGCCGGGCGGCGACGACAGCGCGTCGCCGCCCGGCCGCACGTTCACGGCGGTCCGGCTGAACGGGCGGACCGCCGGGAACGTGGGAGAAGGGCGGACGGCCTTTCGCACACGCGCCCCCCGGCGCCGGCCCTCCACGTTGCACCGACCGACGCGAGGAGTACGCGACGATGAGCACCGCACGCCTGAGCGACCGGCTGGCCGGTCACCAACCGCTCGTTCTGGGCCTGTTCCGCATCGTCCTCGGCCTGCTGTTCACCAGCGAGGGCGCCGCCACGGTCTTCGGCGTACTGGGCAGGAAGGCCGCCCCGGCGGGTGACTGGCCGTTCTGGTACGCGGGCGTGATCGAACTCGTCTGCGGTGTCCTCGTCCTCCTCGGGGCCGCGACCCGCGGCGCGGCGTTCCTCAGCTCGGGGGCCATGGCCTTCGCCTACTTCACCGAACACCAGAAGGACGGTCTGTTCCCCCTCCAGAACGGCGGTCTGTCACCGGTGTTGTTCTGCTGGGGCTTCCTGCTCCTGGTCTTCTTCGGGCCGGGCGCCCTGTCCCTGACGGGTCTGCTCCGCCGCGGTGCGTCCGGGGACACCGAGGCGGTCCCCGCATCGAGGTAGTGCGTGGCTCGGCCGGATCTCGTCCAGGTGCACCACCAGGTCCGCCGACCGCAGCAGGTCGACCCGGTCGCCGGCCGGCGGGTAGTCGGTGCCGATCTCCCGCTTGGGCCGGGTGACGTCCAGCAGGGCGCGGGCGGCGGGCGGTGCGGTGCGCAGGTCGGCGTACCAGTTCCGGTGTCCCACCCGGTCCAGGACGTGCTCGGCCGAGCCGGGAGCGGCGGGCTCCACCTCGACCCGTCCGACGTCCTGGTCGGCCGGGTTCTGCAGGCCCTGTGCGGTGGCGTGCACGGCGCCCCGGTCGAAGGAGAGCCCCACCGCCAGATAGCCGTCGCCCAGCCGCCGCCGGAGCACCGCTCCCTGGGTGAGGGGCAGCGTGGGGGTGGAACTCCTGGTGTACAGATGGCTGTTGTGCCCGCCGAGCACGAGCCGGTGGCCGGTGTGGCGGTGCCACCACAGGGTGTTCTCCGCCATGACGGTGTCGCGGTAGGCCATGGCCTGCGGCCCGGTCCGGGGGTCGGAGAGGTCGAAGGCGTACAGGCGCGCCACCTGGTCGATGACGGTGGCGTGCCGGAGCGCCCAGGCGTGGTCGTCGCCCGTCCCGCCGGGTCCGCGGGCGCGCAGCAGTTCCAGGACGCGGCCGGTGCGTTCGGCCCGCGCGCGGCGCTCGTCCAGGGGCGCGGTCACGGCGGCGCGCATCCACGCGTCGACGGGCAGGGCGGGGCGCAGCCCCCGGTACAGCTCGGTGACGGCGGGCAGCAGGCCGGGGTGGGCGCGCCGGACGTGGCCGACGACCCGGTCGTACAGCTCGGGGCCGGCGTAGCCGTTGTCGGTGCCGGCGAACCTGACCGGGTCGCCGGGATGGGCGACGTTGTACGCGCGCATCCAGCGGATCATGTCCAGGTACTCCTGGCTGTGCAGCAGCAGGTAGGCGTTCCGGAACTCTTCGGACATGATCCGGGCGGGGTCGCCGCGCCCGGTGAGCAGGTAGTCGTCCAGCCGCAGCCCCGCGCTCCAGTTGGCCTCCAGGACGAAGGAGCGGAAGCCCTTCTCCTCGACCAGGTACCGCAGCACCCGGTGCCGGAAGGTGACGAAGTCGTGGGAGCCGTGGGCGGCCTCGCCGACGCCGACCACCACGGCGTCACCGACCGCCTCCCCGAAGGGGCGCAGGTCCTCGAAGGGGCCCGAGGGCTCGGTGGTGCGCAGCGGACGGGCGGCCTCCTCCAGGGGCGACAGCGCGTCACCGGCGGCCGTGGGAGATCCGTCCGGGGCCCCGGGGTCCCCGCCGGCCGGGGCCGCCGCCACGGCCGTCCCGGGGGCGACGGCGAGCCAGACCAGCAGCGCGGCGGCCGACCGCCTCGATATGAAGGGTGTCATGGCGTCAGCGTCGCCGCCGCGACGCCGGACCGCGCTCCGGAGGTCACCCGACCGGACCAATATCGCCGAGACGGACCACCACGTACCCCGTCCGGGGCAAGGAGACGGCCGCCGACGAGCCGTCGCCCGACGACACGGTGTAACAGTTCCGTATGAGTCATGGACGAAGTACCCCTACAGGCGACGTGCGGAGTTCACGGGGGAGCCGGATCCGGGCCGCCGTGATCGTCCTGGTCGCCGCGGCAGCCCTGGGCACGACCGCCGAAGCGGAGGCGTCGTCCCCGTCGGCTCCCCGGGGCACCGACTGGGACGCCATCGCCGCGTGCGAGTCCGGCGGCGACTGGCAGGCGAACACCGGCAACGGTCACTACGGCGGCCTGCAGTTCACGCAGTCGAGCTGGGCCGCGGCCGGGGGACTCGAGTACGCCCCGCGTGCGGACCTGGCGACCCGCGAGGAACAGATCGCCGTGGCCAGGCGTCTGGCCCGGATCCAGGGGATGTCGGCCTGGTCCTGCGCCTGACTCCCCGCCCCGCGGCGGCGAGCGGCGGCCCGGCCGACAGCCGGTGGACGGAGGCGGAACGGCGGGCCTCAGCCGTGGGAGAGGGCGAAGGAGACCAGGAAGCCGCTCACGGTGACCAGACCGATGGCCAGGTGGGCCTCCTCGAACGCCTCGGGGATCATCGTGTCGGCGATCATCGCGAGGATGGCCCCGGCGGCCACCGCGGTCACGGCGGCGATCACAGCCGGGGAGAAATCCCCGATCACCGTGTAGCCGAGGACCGCCGCGAGGGTGCTCGCGGCGGCGATGGCGGCCCACACCCCGAAGACGTAGGCCCTGCCGCGTCCGGCCTTCTTCATGCCCGCCGAACTGGACATCCCTTCGGGGACGTTGCTGATGAACACCGCCGCCACGGTCACCAGACTCACCGCTCCGCCGTCGAGCAGACTCACGCCGATGACCGCGGACTCCGGGACACCGTCGAGCAGCGCCCCGAAGGCGAGCGCGAGACCGGAGCCGGCCTGCTGTCCCTCCGACGGCTGCGCCTGTTCCCGCCGGTGCCCCGAGCGCTTGCGGTGCCGGGCGCCGCGGCGGGCCAGCCACATGTTGCCCGCGGTGTAGGCCACCGCGCCGGCCAGCGTGCCGACCGCCGCGGGAGCCAGCCCGGCCTGGTCGTAGGCTTCCCCGACCAGTTCGAAGCTGACCGCCGACAGCAGCACCCCGGCGCCGAAGGCCATGACCGTCGCGGTCACCTTCTGCGGGATCCGCAGTCCGTATCCCAGCGCCGCCCCGAGCAGCAGCGCCGAGCCCGCCACCAGTCCCCACCCACCCGCCTGAAGCACCTGTGTCATGCACTCCCGTTACCCGCCGCGGGCCGTTTCCTCTCTTCGCCGCGCCAGTCGCAGGGGCTGATGAGGAGCAGGGCGATGTCGTCGCCGGGAGCGGGGGCGTGGCGGATGAGGGTCTCGGCCATGGCGTCGAGGTCGGCCGGGTCCGCGTGTTCGAGGAGCCCCGCGAGGGCCGTGGTGGCGTCGTCGAGGTCGACTCCGGGAGCTTCGACGAGCCCGTCGGTGTAGAGGGCGAGCACACAGCCGGCCGGCAGGGTGAATTCCAGGGCCGGGTAACGGGAGTCCGGCTCGATGCCGAGGAGGAGACCGGGGGGAACCGGGAGGACCTCGGTGCGTCCGTCGGCGTGGCGGAGCAGGGGCGGTGGGTGGCCGGCGGTGGCCACGCACGCGTGGCGCGTGGCAAGGTCGAGGTGGACGTAGAGGCAGCTGGTGAACAGGCCCGGTTCGAGGTCGGTGAGCAGACGGTTGGTGCCGGCCAGGACCTGGTCGGGGGCCGAGCCCACGGTGGCGTGGGCGTGGACGGCGGTGCGGACCTGGCCCATGAGCGCCGCGGCGTCCACATTGTGGCCCTGCACATCGCCGATGGCGGCGCCGGCGGTGTGCTCGTCGAGACGGATGAGGTCGTAGAAGTCGCCGCCGACCCCCAGGCCCTGCGCCGCCGGGAGGTAGCGTGCGGCGACCTTCAGGCCGGGGACGTCGGGAAGCGTGTGCGGCAGCAGGGCGGACTGCAGCCGGTGCGCGAGGTTGTCCTTGGTGTCGTAGAGGCGGGCGCGGTCCAGGGCCTGCCCCACCAGACCCGCCATCGAGGTGAGGACGGCGCGTTCACCGGGCGGGAAGGCGCGGGGCCGGCGGTAGGAGAGGAGGAGGGAGCCCTTGGGGCGGCCGGAGGCGATCAGCGGCAGGACGGCCCAGGCGGCCATCCCGTCCTCGTGCACCGTCGCCGGGAACGCGCGCCGGAGCTCGGCGAAACTCGCGAAGAAGTACGGGACGCCGGTGGTCAGGACCCTGGTGACGGGGAGGTCCGAGTTCAGGGGGACGGTGTCGAAGCGGTCGATGATGTCGGCGCTGTAGCCGCGGTGGCCGATGATTCTCAGCCGGTCGTCGTCGGAGGCCATCAGTACCATGCCCTGGGCGCCGAGGGCGGGCAGGAGCTGGTCGGCGGTCTGGTCGGCCACGTCCTGCACGCCGATGGCCTCGGTCAGGGTGGCGGCCAGCTGCATCAGCTGGTACAGCAGGATGGCGCGGCTGGGACCGGCGGCCGGCGTGGAGGACGGAGCGGGAGCGCTCTGGGACGGGTCGGTGCCGGTGATGCGGACGCTGACGCCGGAGGGGTCCGGGTACAGCTCGAAGGCCAGCCACGTGTCCGGGGGGCGCAGGACGGTGAACGTCTGCGGCTGATGACTGACCAGCGCGGCCCGGTAGCGGTCCTCGACCTGGGGGACGTCCATCCACGGCAGCGCTTCCCAGGGCAGGGCGCCCACCAGTTCGTCCCGGCCGGCGCCGAGGAGCTCGGCGCCGGCGGGGGTGACGAAGGTGATGCGGCCGTTCATGTCCAGCGCGCAGGACCCTCCGGGCAGACGGTCGATGAAGGCCGTGACCGCGGCCGCCTCGCCGGGCGGGGCGGTGCGCCCCGACGGCAGGGGCAGGGTCCGCGGCCGGCCGGCGGGCCGCAGCGGATCGCCGCGGTCCGCCGCCTCCTGGAGGAGGTCGCCCAGACGGCGGCAGCCCGACTCGATGGCGGCGCGCTCGTCGGGACCGAGCCGCGGTGAATGGGTCCCGGGCCACAGCAGCACCAGCCCGCCCCGGACCGTGACGCCCGAGGTGACGGGGGCGGCCGACAGCGCGAAGTCGTACGGCAGTACGAGGGCCGGCCGCGGGTACCGGCGGGCCAGTTCCTCCTGCCCGCCGATCCACACCAGGCGCCGCTCGCGCACGGCGTCCGCCACCGGCATCGGATCGGTCAGCGCGATCCGCCGCCACGGAGTCGCGAGCTCGTGCGGGGCCCCCGCCACGATGACCAGCCACAGGGCGTCCTCGCCCGGCGGCAGCACGTACAGCAGCCCGCCGTACGCGCCGCTCTCCCGCACCACGGCAGCCATCGCGGTTTCCATCAGCCGCCCACCTGAACCCCACCAACCTCCCAGCCGGCCGCCGGTGCGCCGTACCGGCCACACCGAACACCACCTCTATGCGGACAGTATCCCCAATATGTCGCAAAGGCATCTGAATGCCCGCGTATCCGATGTTCGGCAGGGGCCTCCCGCGGCTCCCGCCCCGTGTGCCGGGCGCCGGTCCGTCACCGCGGCCGGTCCGCCCCGGACGCGTGCCGGCCACCGTTCCCCGCCCGGGGCACCCCGTGTTCGGCGAGCGGGCCGACCGACAGGCCCGCCTCCCGGCAGCCGTTCACGATGCCGGGGAGGGCGCCCAGCGCGGCCCGCCAGCAGTCCGGCGCCGACATCCTGTCCGTGTCGTGCAGGAGGACGGTGCCGCCGCCGCGCAGACCGGCCGCGACGGCCGAGCGCACCGACGCCGGGGTGGCCCCGGCCGTCCAGTCCCGGCCCCAGGCGGTCCACAGCACCGGCCGCAGACCCGCCGTACGGGCGGCGGCCCAGCGCCCGGAGGTGAGGATGCCGTAGGGCGGGCGGTACCAGCGGGGGTGCCGGCCCGTCAGTTCCCGCACCGCGCCGGCCGCCCGCGCCAGGCCGCGCACGTCCTCCGCCGGGGCCGGCAGCCAGGGCCGGTCGTGGCTCCAGCCGTGTACGGCCAGTTCGTGTCCGCGGCGGACGGTCTCACGGACCACGGAGGGATGCCGTACGACGTGGTCGCCCAGGACGAAGAAGGTCGCCCGGACCCCGAGTTCCTCCAGCGCGTCGAGGAAACACGGGGTGGACTCGGGATCGGGCCCGTCGTCGAAGGTCAGCGCGACATGGGCGGGGTGCCCGACACCGGCGAGGCGCGGGAAACGGCGGCGCACCACGGGCAGCCAGGTCGCGGCGGGAGCGATGTGCGCCGCGGCGACGGCGGCGGGGGTCAGCACGGCAGCCGCCCGCCGGGCGGGGGAGGGGCCTGGGGACATGGGCATCGGCTTCCGGCTCCTTCCGCGAGAGACCACCGCACCGGTCCGGGGTGCCTACGGCACGGACCGGGGCGAGTCGGTACCCGGACTCCGCGACGCCGCGTCCCAGCTTCCGGAGACCGACGGGGCGCGGGCCAGGCCCACGGTGCCCGCCCCCATGAGCGCCACGCCGAGCACCGCCGGCACCACCCGCACACCGAGTGTGATCTGCTCCCCGAACAGCGCCCACCCCAGCGCCACGCTCGTCAGCGCGTCACCGAGGGTCAGGGCGGGCTGGGACGCCGCGAGCGTCCCGGCCCGGAACGCGCTCTGGAGCAACAGGAAGGCGACGGCCCCGGCGACGGCGGTGGCGTACACGGGCCACGTCCCCAGCACGGCGCCCACCCCGTCCGGAATCCTGCCGGTCACCTCCTTGAGCAGCGCCGCCGTCAGGGAGAACGACACGGCGGACGCCAGCCCCAGCAGCCCCGCGCGGGGCGCGCCCCGTACCGCGCGGGCCGTCACCACCAGCGCCACGACGGCGCCCAGCACCGCCCCCGCGGTCACGAGCCACCGTCCCGCGGAGGCCGTGGACCGGCCGGTGGCCGGGGCGACCGAGATCAGGAACACCGCCAGCCCGGCGGCCAGGGCGGCGAACGCCAGCCAGGTCCGGGGGTCCGGACGACGGTGGAAGACCACGCTGCCGACGACGAGGGTGAACAGCAGTTCGGTGGCCATCAGCGGCTGGACCAGCGCGAGACTGCCCACGCCCAGAGCCGCCGCCTGCAGAACCGTCGACAGCGCCAGCATCCCGGCCCCCGCGACCCAGTAGCGCCGCCGCAGCACCTTCCCGAGCCAGCGGACGGCCTGGCGCACGCCCGCGCCGCCCTCCGGTTCGTCCGCCGCGGCCCGCCGCTGCAGCACCGAGGCCGCGGCGTTGGACAGCGCCGCCAGCAGGGCCAGGACGACGACCAGCACGCCGTGACGCCGTTCAGCCGGACACGGCGGCGGGCCGCCGGCACAGGCCCGGCACCGCGCCGGGCGTCCGGGGGAACGACATGCCGGCCGTGCCGGAGGGGGAAGCGTGAGACATGGGCTGCACCTCGGATACGAGGGTGAACGCCCGGAGAACCGCCGTCCGCGGCCGCTCCCGGCGTTCGTCGGGGAGGGCACCCCGGAGTATCCCCGGTCCGGCCGCCGAAACGCGCGGGAGCGTGTTTCACCGGCGCGGCGCGGGAGACACACCATCCCGTGCACTCACCGTCCTCGGTACCCCGCCGGTACGCGCCGGCGGAGGGCCGGCTGCGCCTGCTGATCGTCAGCGCGAGCATGGGAGCCGGCCACGACACGGTGGCCGGCGAACTCGCCCGCCGAGCCCGGGAACAAGGCCACGACGCGCAGGTCGTGGACCTCCTGCGGCTGCTCCCGCACGGCCTGGGAACCGGCCTGCGCCGCTTCTACCGGTCGTCGGTGCGCCACTTCCCCTGGCTGTACGCGGGCCTGTACCGGGCGCTGCTGCGCCCCGGCCCGCGGCACCGCCCCAGCGGCATCCCCCTCGCCCGGCTGGCGGGCCGCCGCCTGACGGACCTCACGGAACGCACGGGAGCCGACGTGGTGGTCCCCGTCTTCCACCTGGCCGCTCAGCTGACCGGCCATCTGCGGGCCCGCGGACGGCTGCGGCCCCCGAGCGCCGTCCTCGTGATCGACTTCGCCGTCCACCGGCAGTGGCTCCACCCCGGCAACGACCTGTACCTCTGCCTCACCGACGACGCCGCGCGGGACGTGGGCCGGCACATCGCGGTGCCCGTCGAGACGGCCGGACCGGTCGTGGCACCCGGCTTCTTCGCGCCGGCCGCCGGAGCGGAGGAGTGGCGGCGGCGCTTCGAGCGGTACGCCCCCGGACACCCGCCCGTCGTCCTGTCCGCCGGCGCCTGGGGCGCGGCCTCGGAGCTGGACGGGACCGCCCGGCTGCTCGCCGCCGCCGGTTTCCTCCCGGTCGTGCTGTGCGGCCGCAACGAACGCCTGCGGGCCCGCCTGGCCGGGCTGCCGGGCGCGCTCGTACCGGACTGGGTCACCGACATGCCCGGCCTGCTGCGTGCGGCCCGCGTCCTGGTCGACAACGCCGCCGGCCAGACCGCCGTACAGGCACTGGCCTGCGGGCTGCCCGTGGTGGGCTACCGTCCGCTGCCCGGCCACGGCGCGGAGGGCGTGCGCCGGATGGCGGCGCTCGGCGTCTCGGAGACCGCCACGGACGCCGCCACGCTGCTGCGCGCGCTGCGGCGGCTGTCGGCGGACGGCCCGTACCGGGAGCACCGGATCGCCCGCGGGCGGCGGCTCTTCCGGGGAGACGTACTGGCCCGGGTGACCGCGCTCGCCGGCCTGCCCTCCGAGTGACCGGGCGCTCACGGCCCGCGCCGGTCGTCACCGGCCGGCTCCGTGCCGGGCGGCGGGGGCAGGTCCCCGGTGAACCGGTGCCCGTGGTGGTGGAGGAGCCAGCGGCCGAACAGGGCACCGCCGAAGATGACGAACCCCACGCCGATGAGCCAGGACTCGACGATGAGGACGACACCGACGGTGCCGTAGCTGATCGCGTTGTCGATGATCAGCGGGGCGAAGACGAAGTAGGAGAAGCCCCGCAGACCGATCAGGCCCGCCATGGTGGCGATCGCGCCCGGCAGCAGATGCCACCAGCCGATCTGGCCGCCCAGCAGGAAGCGCTGCCCCCACCAGAAGAACAGCATGCCGGTCGCCAGCGAGAGGGTGATCCGTTCCGGCCCGTGCAGGGCGTCGCGGGTCAGCACCTCCTGGTAGAGGTACGCGGTCAGGGCGCACAGCCAGGTCGCCTGGCGCCAGATGCGGTGCCACGGCCCAGGCCGCAGGTTCCACATCCGCTCGTAGCCGTTCTGGACGCTCCCGCCGAACGGGATGCCGAACGCGGCGAGCGCCAGCACACCCCACAGGCTGGTGGTGCCGATCACCTCGCGCGGCGGGCTGATGATCTCCGTGAGGACGCGCGCGGACCGGCCGGACAGCCCCATGCCGTCCGCCAGCCAGGCCGCGAAGCCGCCCCGCCCGAGCGGGTCGGCGGCGGCGATCACGATGAGCAGGGGCGCCAGCGTGACCAGCGCCAGCGTGGCGAAACCCATGGCCCTGTGCATCAGTTCGATGTCACGGCCGCGCCGCATCAGGGTGTGGGCGCCCAGCCACTCCCACCCGTGCCGGAGCGTGCGCAGGCCACGCCTCACGGTGCGCTCCTTCGTCGGCTCGCGTCCACGCACCTGTGTCACCCCTCGGCGGGCGGGACGAACCCGGGCGGGGAAGGTGCCCTCTCCTCGCGCGCGCGGCGGGCGGGAGGGGGCCGCGCCCTCGCGGTCCGCGGCGCGGCTTCGGCGTACGTCCGCCGCCGCGAGCCCGCGCGCCGCCGCCGGACCGGGTGCCCGTGACCGCGCCGGGGCCCCGTACCGGCCGCGGCACGCGGGGCCGGGCGCGCCGGGCCGGCGGCTCCCACGGGACGTACCGGTTCCTCGGCGCCACGGAGGCCGCACGAGGTGCGCGCCGGCCGGGCCGCCCGCCCGGTGGCCGGACCCCGCGCCGCCCCGCCGGCGCCCGCGCGCGGCTCGCCCGCCAGGAGCCCCTCGCGGAGCCGGTCGAGGCAGCGCCGCAGGATGCGCGAGACCTGCATCTGGGAGACGCCGACGGCGTCCGCGATCCGCTGCTGGGTGTACTCCCGGTAGAAGCGCAGGTAGAGCACACGGCGGTCGCGCTCCGGCAGCCGCCTCACCAGGGCGGTCAGGGACACGGTGTCGACCACCCGGCCGAGCGCCGGGTCCTCCGCGCCGATCAGACGGGCGAGCGGGATCTCCTGGCCGTGTCCGGCGGGCTCGTCGAGGGACCGGGCACGGCACGCGTGCACCGCCCGCAGCGTGGACAGCACGCGGTCCCGCCCGAGCCCGGTGTGCACGGCGATCTGCTCCGGGGTGGGCGAGCGGCCGCCCAGCCGCTGTTCGAGCTCCTCGACGGCCTGGAAGATCCGGCCGCTCGCCTCCCGCAGGGGGCGGGGCAGCCGTACGGTGGCCGTGCGGTCGCGCAGATGGCGCCGGATCTCACCGGTGACCTTGGGGACCGCGTACGACAGGAAGGCGTGGCCCAGGGCGGGGTCGTAGCCGTCGACGGCCTTGACCAGTCCCAGGGACGCGACCTGTACGAGATCGTCGAACTCCTCCCCGTGACACCGGAAGCGGCGTGTGACACGCCGCGCCATCGGCAGCAGCAGGCGGATGACGTGCTCCCGGAGGGCGGCCCGCCGCGGTCCCGGCGGGTGCTCCGAGAGCTCGCGCAGCAGCGCGTCGAGCTGCTGCGAGGACGGCTCCGGTACGGCGTCGCGTGTCCGGATCACGTCGGCGGCTGAGGGGGACATGGGCCTCTCGGGGGTGCGGCTCCGCTGTGGTCGGCGTTCGGGCGCGCCGGCCGCTCCGCGCGGGAGCGATGTGCGCGCCAGTCTCGGAGTCACCCTTCGGCCGGACCCCGAAACACGGCCTGAGCCGCGTGCGGGATCCCTGTCCGTCCCGCGAGTGACGTCAGGCGCCGGCGGGTTGCGTTCCGGACCGGTACCTGCCGTCCGGTCGGGACACCAGGACCGTACGAGAAGAGTGGCCCGCTCCGTCCGGGAGGGCGGAACCGCTGCCGGGCGCGGATCGCGGCGCTCGCCAGAGCCAGCATGACCACGACCGGCACCCGCAGGTCCGACCTGGCTTCGGACATCTCCCGGCGGCTGGGGGTGTCCGGGTACTGGGCCCGTCAGGTCCGCGACGGCAAAAAGGTGCCCGGCGTCGAACTCCTCCACGGGCTCGTCGAGTACTTCGGCGTCGAGGAGGGAGAGGCGTTCTTCACCGCACCGGCCGCCGACGCGCTCAACCGCGCCCTGCTCCCCCTTCCGCGCAGGCTCGGACATCCCGAGAGCGATCCGGTACTGGCCCTGATGGACCGCTACGGGGTGAACTCCGCCGACCCGCGCGCACGGTTCCCCGACCCGTGAGCAGGTGGAGTGTCTCCTCGAAGGAGTCCTCCGGTCCGTCGTGCCCCCGGAAGGAGCCCGCGGCCGGTGAGCACCAAGGCGATGAAGACCTTGCTCACCGTCCTGGGCCGCCGGGCGGCGGGAACCGTCGAGCGGCCGGCCGAGCCCCAGGAGGTCATGGAGGCGTTCTGCGAGGCCATGACCGCACGGACCGGCCGGCCGATCAGCCTCCTGTTCCGGGCGTTCCCGCCGGACATCCCCGTCTCCGGCATGCGACTGGACTGCGGGGACCCCTCCATCATCGTCGTGGAGGAACGCACCGTCCCCGAGGCCCGGTTGGTCATCCTCGGTCATGAACTGCGGCACGAGGAGCAGGGCGACTGCGGTCACCACGTCGCGGGAATGCCGGCCGCCGCCCGCGCGCTGCCCGCCGGACAGGTCACGGAGGCGATCGAGCGGGCCGCCGGCCGCCCCGTCCTCAGGACGCGGTACGGGCGCGCAGGATCCCCTCGACGCCCTGCAGGAAGGTCTCCGAGACCAGTTCGGGGTCGAAGAGGCAACCGGCCGCCATGGCACCGTCCCGGAGCATGACGAGGTGCCGGCCGGCCGCCTCGGCGGGCGCGTCGCCGGTCTCCGCCAGCAGCTCCGTGACGGTGTCCAGGAACCACTGCCGGTGGGCCAGGACGGCCCGGTGGACCGGGTGGGCGGGGTCGGGATACTCGGCCACCGCGTTGAGGAAGGCGCAGCCGCGGAAACCGGGGGACCGGATGCCCTCGGTGATGGCCCCGGCGACGGCCCGGACCCTGTCGGCCGCCGGCCGGACGCTCGCCACGGCGGTGGCTACCTGCTCCCGGATTCCCCGGTCGGCCTGTTCGAGGTAGGCGAGAACGAGGTCCTCCTTGCCCGAGAAATGCCGGTACAGCGTGGCCCGGGTCACCTGTGCCTCCGTGATGACCCGGTCGATGCCGACGGAGTGGATCCCCTCGGCGTAGAAGATCCGGGTCGCTGTGTGGAGCAGCCGCGCTCGCGCTTCGGAGGTGCTGCCGTTCTTCGGGCTCCGACTCATGCCGCCAGGCTACCAAGAGGGGAGAACGTTCGGTCTTGACAGAGACCGTGCCGGTCCTCTTTGATCTGAGCACGAGACAGAACGTTCTCCCTCTTGTCGGGCGGCGCCTTCACTGCTCCCCGCGCACCCGGCCGCCGGGCGGGACCGCGCCGTCCCGCATCGGCTCACCGTCACGAAAGGAACTTTCATGGACACCCTCGTCGGCACGGCCCCCACCGGCGTTCCCGCCGCCCTGCGCAGGCTGTACTTCCTGCGGTTCGCGTTCGCCGCCGTATGGGCCGCCCTGCTGTTCACGACCGCCGGAACACTGGGAGCGCTCGGTACGGTGCTGCTCCTGGTCTACCCCCTGTTCGACGCGGCGGCCGCGGTCGTCGACGCCCGGTCCGCGAAGGCGAACGGCGGTACGGCCCGGCTCCTGTACGTGAACATCGCGCTCAGCTCACTGACGGCCGTCGGCCTGGCCGTCGCCGCCACGTCGGGCATTCCGGCCGTCCTACGGGTCTGGGGGATCTGGGCCGTCACCTCGGGACTCGTCCAGCTCATCGTGGGCGCGGGCCGCAGGAAACTGGGCGGCCAGTGGCCGATGATCATCAGCGGCGCCATCTCCACGGCCGCCGGCGCGTCGTTCTTCGCCGCGGCCGGCCGCGACGACGCCACCTTGGCGAACCTCGCCGGCTACGCCTTCCTCGGAGGTGTCTTCTTCCTCGTCTCGGCCCTCCGGCTGAACCGGACCCGCGACGAGGTGTGACCTCCCCGGACCCGGACGGGTCAGCCGGAGTCGTCGAACATGGCCAGCAGCGCCTGCTCGTCCGTCTCCGGTCCGGGCCGCTCCGACTGCGGCAGCTGCTCGGCCCATACCGTCTTTCCCTGCGGCATGTAGCGGGCCCCCCAGCTGCTGGTGAACTGCGCCACCAGGAACAGACCGCGCCCGCCCTCCTCGGTCATGGCCGCCCGCCGGATGCGCGGAGATGTGTTGCTGCGGTCGGAGACCTCGCAGATCAGCGAGTCGTCGCGCAGCAACCGCAGGCACACGGGCCCCCGGCCGCCGTACCGCACGGCGTTGGTGACCAGCTCGCTGACCACCAGCCCGGTGTTGAAGTCCAGCTCCGACAGGCCCCAGGCGGCGAGCTGATCGCGGGTCAGCGCCCTGGCCCGCGCCACGACCGAGGGGTCGGACGGGAACTCCCAGGCCGCCACCCGGTCCTCGGACAGCGCGTGCACACGGGCCAGCAGGAGGGCCACGTCGTCGTACGGGCCGCCGGCCGGGAGGGTGTCCGCGATCCGGTCGCAGACGTCCTCCAGTGCCGGGCCGCCGCGGTCCAGCGAGTCCAGCAGCCGCCCGGTGCGCACGTCGGTGTCCCCGTAGCCGCGGTCCTCCTTGAGCAGACCGTCGGTGTACATCGCCAGCAGGCTGCCCGCGGGCAGGTCGACGCCTGCGGACTCGTACGGCTGGATCCCGCCGAGCCCGAGCGGCGGACCGCTCGGCAGGTCGATCAGCCGCGCCCGCCCGCCCGGTGTCAGCACGGCGGGCGGCGGATGACCGGCCCGTGCGGCCGTGCAGCGGCACGACACCGGGTCGTACACCGCGTACAGGCAGGTCGCTCCCGTCGCGGGGTCCTGCTCCTCGTCCGACTCGCCGGGCGTCCGGCTGACCAGGTCGTCCAGGTGGGCCAGCACCTCCTCGGGCAGCAGGTCAAGACCGGCCAGCGTCCGCACCGCCGTCCGCAGCCGGCCCATGGTCGCCGCCGCCTGCAGGCCGTTCCCGGGCACGTCCCCGACGACCAGCGCCACGCGCATCCCGGACAGCGGGATCGCGTCGAACCAGTCCCCGCCCACACCGGCCCTGGCGTCCGCGGGCAGATAACGGGAGGCGAGTTCGGCGGCGCTCAGCCGGGGCAGGGCGTGCGGAAGCAGGCTGCGCTGCAGCGTCAGGGAGGCGCGGTGCTCCCGGCGGTAGTGGCGGGCGTTGTCCACGCTGATCGCGGCACGGGCCGCCAGTTCACCCGCCAGCGTCAGGTCGTCCTGCTCGTACGGCCTCGTCCTGCCGCGCCGGTAGAAGCCCGCCAGGCCCAGCACGGAGCCCCGCGCGGACAGCGGCGCGCCCAGATAGGAGTGCACGCCCGCACCGAGCAGGCCGACGGGGTGCGCCCGGCCGGCCGGGGACCCGGACAGGGCGGCGGTCGGCACCGAGTCCGTCACCGGCCGCCCGGTCTCCAGACACCGGGCCTGGGGTGTCCCCGCGGGGTAGCCGGCCGGTACGTCCACGCCGCCGGCCGGGGCGTCGCGGGAGTCCTCGCCCGCCCAGACGGCCACCCGGCGCAGTGCCGCGCCGGGGCGCAGCCGCCCGCGCGGTGGTTCCTCACCGGCCAGGACACCTTCCACCAGGTCGACGACGACCAGGTCGGCGAAGCGCGGCACGGCGATCCTCGCCAGCTCCTCGGCGGTGCGCCACATGTCCAGAGTGGTGCCGAGCCGGGTGCCCGCCTCGTTCAGCAGGGACAGCCGGCTACGGGCCTCGGCCGCGAGCCGGCTGACGCCCGGCTCGCCGACCAGCAGCAGCCACGCGTCGGCCGGCCCGGCGGCGGGCGGTTCCGCCGTCGCACCGGGCGCATCCGCCCCCGCCGCCCCGGCGGGACGGTCCAGGAGCGGCACATGACGGCCGTCAGGGGCGGTCACGGCGCCCCGGCCCGGCGTCCCCCTGCCGCGGATGTCCTCGAAGCTGACCTCGACCGCCGCGCCCTCCGCGTCGCCGTGGTGCAGCTCCCGGCGGCGCAGCACGGCCACGCGGCTGCCCGCGAGGGGCACCTCGGTGAACGCCTCGCCCGCCGAGGAGATCAGCTCGACGGCGCGCTCCAGCAGCATCAGCCGCTCCTGCGAGGCCAGGCGGGGAGCCGGCCCGCCGAGCCGGTGCAGCTCACCCGAGCCGAGGTCCAGCTCGGTGTGCCCGCCGCGCTCCCTGGCCCGCTGGAAGGAGCGCATCAGCTCGAGCTCGCGGGCCGTGCTCAGCTCCAGCAGGCGCTCCCCGATGCGTTCGGTGGCTTCCTGCAGGACCAGTGCCATGCCGGGGTCGGCCAGTGCCCGGGGCACGGAGAGGTTGACCGCGCCCCGCACGGTGCCGCCCACCGGGTCGCGCACCGGCGCGGCCATGCAGGTCAGCTCCTTGAGGCCGTGCAGGAAGTGTTCGTGGCCGACGACCACGAACGGCGCCCGGGTGCTCAGCACCATGCTGACGCTGCTGGTCCCCATGAACCGCTCGTCGACGTTGGCGCCCGGTACCAGGGAGGCGGCGTCCATCAGCTCCAGCCCCGCCGGGGCGCCCCACCGGTCCACGATGTTCGCCCGTGAGTCGGCCAGCGCCACGGTCACCGGCACGCCCGAGAACCGTTCGTACAGGTGGGCCAGCACCGGCGCGGCGGCCCTGATCAGCCGGGAGTCGGGATCCAGGTCCCCCTCGACCGGCAGGGCCACCCCCTCCTGGTCGATACCGAGCGACCGCGAGCGCTGCCAGGAGGCGAGGATCTCCGGACGTACTCCGGCGACCGGCTGCGCCCGGTCGCCGGGACCACCGCCCGAAGGAGTCGGATACGGGTTCACAGGATCAGGGTAATCGGGCATATGGGACGTGCGCTCGGCCGCGAGTGTCCCGGAGGCGAAGGTTCCGGACCCGGGACGGTCCCTCACCGGCCTTCACGGGCTGCGCCACAGCAGCAGGGCGATGTCATCGGTGTACGCGTGCCGGGGGACGGCGTGGCGCACCGGATCGTCGGCCGGATCGTCGATGGACCGGGTGAGGTCGGAGCCGGGGGTTTCCACGAGACCGTCGGTGCAGAGGGCGAGGAGCGATCCGGCCGGCAGGGGTGCGGAGGGAGGTGTCCCGCGCCGGCCAGGTGGAGGCACCGCCGGGACTCTCACCACTCACATGTCCGACCGTATGCGGTCGGTCGCCGGCGGGCGAAGGGTGTGCCGCGGTGTCCGCGCGGATGTGCCTGCTCCATGTGGCCGTGACCGCTGGCAGTCGTCCGGGCGGACGGCTGTGATGGACGTACGGGTCCGGTGTCCGCGCCGGGCACGCCCGCGCCGCGGGCCTCGTCCCCACCGGTCCGCCGGTCCTGTCCCGGTGTGCCTCGCGCGGCGTGGAGGGAAAGGACGGGGAGCACGCCGGCCGGCCGGTCACGGAGACCGTTCCGGCCCCGAGGTCCGGGCCCGCCGTCCCGGCGCGGTCGGACAGGAGAAGCAGAGGTGTGACATGGACAAGTCCCAATTGGCCCGGGCCAGCGTGCGCAAGGCCGCGCAGAGAGGCCACGACATCCGCGAGGAGGACGCGGAACAGGTGATCGACGCCCTGTTCGGCACGGTCGACATGGCGGGCGTGATCGCCGAGACACTCAAGCACGACGAAGCGGTGGTGGCCGGCAGCTTCGGCCGCTTCCACACCGACGGGGGCTCCGCCGCCTTCCAGCCGGGCAAGGCCCTGACCGAGTACCTCCACGACACCACCCCGTGACGGGGACGTACGGATTCCCCGTTCCGGGCCACGGGATCACGGCTGCCGGGTGGACGCACGGCGGGGATCCGCCTGGTGCCCCGTACTCCGCCTCCGGCCTTCCGGTCCCGGCGGCCGCCCGGCTGTTCGTCTCCGTACGCGCGGCCGGGGCACACGCGTCCTCGCCGCCGCGCAGGCCGTACCTGTCCGGCCGGCAGGCAGCCGCCTTCGCCCGGCGGCGGAACCCGGCGGGGCGGGACAGCCCTTGGTGACCGTCCCGCCCCGCCGCGGTCCACGGGTTCCTCGTCACCTCCGCGGACGCCCGGCCTCCTCGAGCCGCCGGTGCGAACGGTTCCCGCCCCGGCTGCGCAGAGAGGCGTCCGCCTCGGTGAGGACACGGTGGACGAACCCGTACGACCGCCCGTGCGCTTCGGCGATGGCCCGTATGGACAGGCCGTTCTCGTACTGCTCCTTCATCTCCCGCGCGAGTTCCGCACGGGCCGTGCCGGTGATCTGTTTGCCCTTGTCCACGGCTCGTCTCCTTCGGTGATCGACGTCTGGCCGTGATCGTCGTCTACCCCCGACGAGGGACGAGCCACTCGGCGGGCGACGGCGGAGGGGAACGATCCGCGGGCGGGTGCGGTCGGGAAGGACGTGGCCGTGGAGGAAAGGACCTTCCGCGCGGCACGGCATCCACTCCGTCTCCCGCCCGGTCGTCTGCGCCGAGACCCCACCCGGGACGTTCCGTACTTCGCCGAAACCGTCACCGCGCCCGTCCGGGTCCCGCCGCACGTGACGGCGGGGGCGCGGGCGGCTGGTGGGTGCGGGTGCGGGTGCGGAGGGCGAAGGCGGCGAGTGCGGTGGTGGTCATGGCGGTCAGCCAGGCCGCGCTGTGCAGCAGAGGGCTCGAGGTGGCGTTCCGGGTGAAGCCCGCGGCGAGGCTGGTCTGGAGGGAGCCGTAGCTCGGAAGCAGCTCGACCAGGGCCTTGTCGGCGGTGGTGCTGGCGACGGGATTCTGCGGCGCGAGATCGATGATGCTGGTCATGATGATCGTGACCAGTCCTTCGACCTCGCCGCGCAGGAAGAGGGCCAGGCACATGCCCATGGCCCCGTAGACCAGGCAGACCGCCAGGACCGCGATGCCGAGGAGGAAGGGCCGGAGGGGAGACCAGAACAGCAGCATCCAGGCGGTGGCGTAAGCGCCGACCAGTACCGATGCGACCAGGAGTGTGGTGAGTTTGGCGCCGATGAGGGCGGTTCGGGGATAGCCGGCCGCGGTGAGGCGACGGTCGAAGGCTTTGGTGCGGCGTGCGGCGCTGAACATCAGGAATCCCACGAGGAGGGACACGGCGTTCAGGGAGCCGCTGATCATCGTGATCTCGTCTCCGCCGGCGCGCAGCCAGGTTCCGGTGGCGCGTAGCCGGAAGGGAAACGTCTTCGGCGTGGTGAGGGTCTTCGCCACGGTGATCCACATCGGGATGAAGGCGACCAGGAGCACGGCGGCCAGCCGGTTCTTCGCCATGGCCAGCAGGGCGTAGCGGCAGGCGACCAGGTAGGCCCTCATGCGGTGTCCGCCGTGGGCGAGGGCCCGAGGAGGCCGTCGTGCAGACGGTGCAGGACGTCCAGGCGTCCGGTGTCGTGGGCGAGATGGGAGACGATGATCACGGTACGGCCGCTGCCCTTCAGCTCCTGGGCGAGGTCCCAGAACCGCAGGTAGGTCTCCCAGTCGAAGCCCTGGTACGGCTCGTCGAGCAGGACGACGTCCGGGTCGTGCATCAACGCCAGGACCAGGTTCAGCTTCTGCAGGGTGCCACCGCTGAGCACTTTCACCGGCGCGTCCAGATAACCGGCCGCGGAGAGCGTGTCGATCAGCCGGAGCGCGCGGCCGGGGTCCGGGAGACGGTAGGCGATCTGGAAGAGACGCAGATGCTGGCGCACGGTCAGCTCCTCGTCCAGGACCGGGTGCTGGGGGCAGTAACCCCGGGTGCCCACCAGGTCGACGCGTCCGTCGTCGGGGCGCAGGTCACCGCTGAGGATACGCAGCAGGGTGGTCTTCCCGGCGCCGTTCTCCCCGACGATGCCCACCAGTTGCCCTGCCCGCGCCTCGAAGCCGACCCCGCGCAGGACCTGCCGGGACCCGAAGCTCTTGCGGACCGCCGTCACACGCAGCACCACCGCCGGTTGCCGCCTCACGTCCGGGTCCGGACATGCGTACGGTCGGCGAACGGGCACCGGAGGGACGGCGGGCCCTCGTCCCGGTCGGCGTACAGCGGGCTCGGACTGGCCACAAAGGCTCCTCGAGAGCGGTGGAGTGCACGGGTTCCGACCGGCCAACGATCCACGAGCCCGCCGGGACACGTCACGCACGCTTCCGGTGCGTGCTCCGGGACCGGTGCGTGAGCCCCGTCGAACGGCTGCCGCTGCGGCTCGCCCCTCCTGCCGGCCCGTCCCGGACCGTCGACCGCAAGGCTGAGCCGGGCAGCGCCGACGCGGACCGGCTGCGGTTCCTGGTGTCGCTGCACGCGACCCGCTCGGCACGCACCGACGGGAACCGCTGGACGGTCGGATCCCCTCTCCGTGTGCGGGGGCGTCCCGGAACGGCGTCGCCCGTTCCGCGTCCGGCGGGAGAGACCCGGCCTCCGGCCGCCCCGCTCGTCCGGACAGAGCTCCTGACCAGGAAGACTAGTAAAAGGTGCGGTCGGCCTGCCGCGGCGGTTTCCCGTGCTCCTGGAACCTCTTCCAGACGCCGTAGGCCGCCGTCACCATCACCCGCCACTCCTGGCTGCCCTCCCACCGCGCGTGCCTGCGCGCCGACTCGTCCTCGGTGAGTCCGAAGCGGACCTCCATGCCGTCCTCCAGGACGGCTCCCGTTCCGTCGCATTCCCGGAAGAGCCGCTCCGCCGGGACGAACAGCATCCAGCCGCGCCGTCCGTCGTCGGGCACCAGCCAGGAGTACACGAACCCCGCCCCCGCGCTCCCGGACGCCTCGGCGACGAGCCGTACGCCGATCGACGCCACCCCCATGCTCCGCCCTCCTGCGTTTCTCCGGCCACGGACGCCGGTCAGCCTACGCGGACCGGCCGTCCACCGAGTCCCGTTTGACCTTGACACGGTGACAAGGCCTTCACTGCTTGCCGAGGAGGTGGTCCCGATGGCCACGACGAGACAGGACACGGACGCGGTACGCATGCTCCAGGCGCTGGAGGACGGGAGTTCGTCCGTGCGGTTGCGGGCCGCTCTGGAGGCCGGCACGGCACCGGACCCGTGCTTCGTCGACAAGCTCGTCCAACGATGCGCACTCGAACCGGAGTTCTTCGTCCGGGACATGCTGACCTGGGCACTCACCCGCCACCCGGTGTCCATGACGCTTCCCGCGCTGCTCCGCGAAGTCCGCTCGGAGCATGCGCGGGCACGGAGCCAGGCACTGCACACGCTGTCCAAGATCGGGGACCGGCGGGCATGGCCGGCGATCACACCGGAACTTCTGTCCGACACCGACGACGAGGTGGCGCGGAGCGCCTGGCGGACCGCGGTCGTGCTCGTGCCGGAGGGTGAGGAACCCGGGCTGGCCGCGCTGCTGGCGGGACAACTCGGGCGCGGTGAGCGGGAGACGCGGTTGAGTCTCAGCCGGGCGCTGATCGCACTGGGCGGCGATGCCGTTCCTCCGGTTCTGCGTGCCGCGGCCATGGCCCCCGACCCGCGCGTGCGCGCGCACGCGCTCGCCACGGAACGGCTGCTGCGCGATCCTGACACCGGATTCGAGTGGGCGATCGAGGAGGCGAAGCGCGTCGTGGCCCTCGGCGGCCCGGGCCAGGAGGGACGATAGAACGTGTTGATCGGTGAGGTGGCGCGACGGTCCGGGGTCAGCGCCCGCATGCTCAGGCATTACGAGTCACTCGGTCTGGTGCGGCCTTCGGGCCGTACGGGCTCCGGCTACCGGGAGTACTCCGACGAGGACATCCGGCGGATCTTCCACGTCGAGAGCCTGCGATCGCTGGGGCTGTCGCTGCGGGAGATCGGGCGCGCGCTCGACGACCCCGGCTTCACGCCCTCGGCGCTCGTCGACGACCTCATCCGTCAGACACGCGAACGCATCGCGGCCGAGACCGAGCTGCTCACGCGGCTCCGCCGGATCGATGCCGCGGAACCCGCCGGCTGGGAGGACGTCCTGCGGAGCGTCGCACTCCTCCAGGCACTCGGATCGAAGAGCGCCGACGCGCGTCAGCGCGCGGCCCTTTCCTCGGCCGGCGAGGTCCCGGTACCGGTGGAGGCCCTGGCCGAGGCGGTGCTGCGGGAGACGGATCCGAACGTCGCCGGGGCCCTGCGCTGGGCACTGGCGCGATCCGGCGGCGACGGCACGGCACTGCTGGCGCAGGGTCTGGACTCACCGGTGGCCGCGGTGCGTGAACGCGCCGTCCGGTCCCTCGCCGAGATGCCCGGTGACGAGGCTGCCGCCCGGCTGCGGGACGCCCTCGCGCACCCTGACGCCGCGGTCCGCGGGTACGCGGCTCTGGCGCTGGCGGCACGCGGAGCGGCCGATACGGTCCCGGCGCTCATCGACATGATCGTGGAGGGGAGGAACGACACCGACGCGGCCGATGCGCTGAGCCGGCTGGCGAGCGACCCCGCGACGGCGGACCGGATCGCCACCGGGCTCGTCGACCGCCTCGCCCACGGCACCACCGAAGCGCCCGTACGCCGGTGGCTGACCCAGGCGCTGGCGGACATCCCGGGAACCACGGCGTCACGTGCCCTCGTACAGCTCTCGGACGACGAGGACCGTGCCGTCGCCCTGACCGCGGCGTACCTCCTTCACCTGCGCGACGCACGATGACGTCCCCTCAGGGGCCGACGGGCCGGGCCGCAGGGCGGTGATCACGGTGGCATGGGCGTCCCGATACGGGGCACACGAAGGTCTGCTCGGCGCTGCCCGGTGATGGCCGCGGTGCCGGCCGCTTTGTGAGACGGACCTCGAGGGGAGAGGCATCACCATGATCCTTCCGGCGGAGAAGGAACTGCGCGCCGTACTGGCCCGGTTCGCTCAGGCGCGCATCGAACACGACGTGCGCCCCACCGGCCGCACCAGCCGGGACCTCGAGGACTCCACCTACACGCTGTGCGTGATGACCGGGGCCCGCACCGTCGAGGAGGCTCTGCTCGCGGCCGACGCACTGCTCGAGCGGTACGGCGCGGACCGTGCGAGCTCCTCCCGGAAGGACGAGACACTGGCCGCGTGAGGCCGGATCCCCGCCCCTGGCCGCCGAGTCGGGCGACCGGTGCGCCGTAGGAGAGAACCCGTACCCGGCGAAGGCGACGGCCCCGGAGAACCCGGCTCATGGCGTGGTGGAGGGGCAACGGCCACGGCAGCCGGTCCCGTTCCGGCAGACCGGGAACACCCAGGAGGCCGCCCGCCACGACCGGCGCGAGGCGGTCGCGGCGGTCGTCGGCACTCCCTTGGGAGTGCGGAGCGGCCACGCCGTCCCGTCCAGCCCGAGACCGTCCCGGGCGGGCGTCTCCGGCTCCGCGGAACGTCGCCCGCCACACCCCGGAAGTCCCCGGACGGCGGAGCACCCCCGTCCTCCTCACCGTCCTCGGCCACCACCACGGTCGGCCCGGGCGGGACAGCCGTCCCCGCTGACGCGCCGGCCGGGTCTCGTAGGTGAGGAGCACACGCGCGCCACAGTCCTCCAGCAGACGGACCGGCGGTGACGACAGCCCTCGGTGACACGTGTCCTACACCGGATCCGCTCGTTGATCAGCGCGTCACTTCCTACGCGAAAGGGATAAAAGTGCGTAATACTCTCGCCGTCGGTGCCGTCGCGGCACTTGCCGCTGCCGGGGTCCTCTTCCCGGTCTCCGCCGCGCAGGCGGCCTCGCCCGTGCCGGCCGACCCGGCCGCCGAATCCGCCCGGGACGGCAGCAGCCTGGGGGACCTGGCGTACCTGGTCCCGAACCTCGCCCGCGGCCTGCTGCCGGTGAACCAGGAGGGCGACAGCGGCCGCCCCCTCCAGGAGCCCGCCGACAGCCCTGAGGGGCAGAGCTGAGGGGACACCGCCGGTAGTGCTTCGCCGGGGCCGGCCCTGGTGCGGGTACCGGTCCATCACCTCGGCAGGTCCTGGATGGCGCCCAGGAGCTGGCAGAGGGCCGGCACCCCGGCTTCCGGGCCGGCCCGCCGGAGGGCGGGGCAAGCCCGGGCGGGCCACGGTGGCTCCGGGACGGGGCGGGACGCGGCCGGTATCCGGTGCGGCGCGCCTCAGATCAGTTCGGGCTGGGGTTCCGGTCGCCGTGCCGGTGCGGTCCCCGGTTCCCACCGCGCGGTGGTCCGTACGTAGCCGTAGATCACCGAGACCATGGCCAGTACGAGCAGCGGTCCGGACACCCAGGGATACGCGGCCATCGCCGACGGCAGGAACCGGTAGGACAGCAGAAGCGCGGCGAAGACCGTCACGCCGTAGGCGACCAGCCGGATCCCCGACCGGTCCCAGCCCTGGTCGAACGAGCGCAGGGCCGCCTCGATCGTGAGCGTGAACACCACGCCGGCGAGGAGGTCCGCGCCGTAGTGGTAGCCGAATCCCAGCGTCGCGGCGAGCGTGGCGACCAGCCAGAACGTTCCCGCGAACCGCAGGACGCGAGGGCCCTTCCGGGAGTGGATGAAGATCGCGGTGGCCCACGCCGTGTGCAGGCTGGGCATGCAGTTCCGCGGGGTGATCCCGTCGAACGGCATGGGGTGCGGGGCATCGGCCGGCGGCAGCGTCCGCGGCCACAGATCGGCCACGGCCCAGGGCTCGCTGGGCGGCATGTCCGGCGCCCAGAGGCTGACCGCCGCCCAGTGCTCGGTGCCCGTGCCGTAGGCGAAGAGCGGTCCGACCACCGGGAAGATCATGTAGAAGGCCGGCCCGACGAGGCCGATCACCAGGAACGTGCGCACCAGGTGGTGGCGCGGGAAGCGGCGCTCGACCGCCACATGGCGCAGCTGGTACAGCGCGGCGATGACCGCGGCCACCGCGAGATTGCCGTAGACGAAGTCGAGGAAGTTGAAGCCGACGGGGCCGGTGGCCGTCACGATACGGCCCGCCAGCCACGACGGGTCGCCCAGCGCGTGATCGGCGGTGGCCACGTACTGGTCGAGCACCGTCAGGCGGGTCTTCGAGGTGATGAGCAGCCAGGTGTCACCGGTCTTGCGGCCGGCCATCAGCAGCAGGGCCAGCCCGACGCCCTTCAGGAGCAGGACCCGTTCCCGGCCGGTGCGGCGGGTGACGGCGATGACCGCACAGCCCAGGATCACCCAGAGGGCGCCGTTGCCGAAGGGGTGGCCCCCGGCCGTGTCCACGTCGGCCGCCCACCGGACCACCAGGAAGGCGACGTCGACACCGATCGCCGTACCCACCGCGACGAACCGTTCCCGCCAGGTGAGCACCACCATCATCAACGCCATGGCGGCGTACAGCAGACCGCCCGACTTGGGGGCGTACACCACCTCCCGCACCTGATTGGTGAGCGGCCCCGGCAGGCCGTAGTGACGCGCGGCGAATTCCAGCGCGACGAGGAACCCGAGGGCCACGGCACCCACCGCGGCCCAGAGGACCGTCCGTGGCCGACGCCACAGGGGGAGCGCGGTGTCCTGGTCCGTTCGCGAAAAGTTCTGCGGTGGTATGTGTATCAATTTTCGACTGCTTTGCTAGAGATTGGTCATGTCAGGGCGGGTTCCGCTCGTCACCTTCCGGCCGGCGTCGCTTTCCCCCTCGCCGAGGGCGGTCCGTCGGAGCAAGACGGAAAGAACGTGACGCGGGTTCCGGCGAGTTCTCCGTCGAGCCGTGCGCCGTCCGCCGGCTCCGGTGCGGGGCGTCGTCCCGGCAGTCCGGCCGCCGCCGTTCTCCGTGCCGCCGGCGGTTCACACCGCGGCGGGACGGACGTCAGGGGGGTCGCCCGGCGGACGTGAGGGGATCGCCGGGGACCGGCCGGGGCACGGCCACGAGGCCGTCGTACGAGGATCACCGGCTTCGTGACACCCGCCGCCGGGGCAGGCCCGGCCGAGGCGCACGCGGGTGCGGCGCGGTCACGTCGTCAGCGTTCCCGTTGTGTTCCCCCATGCCCCGAGACACCTCACGCCCCCTCGATCCGCCCCTGCACGCCATCCGTGCCCTCGGTGTGCCTCCCCAGGCCCTCACGCCGAGACAAGCACAGCGAATTCGAGCAGGTCAATAGCCATGCGGAAGCCGTACGACGATCCAGACGCGGATGCCCTTCCCCCGCGCCGCACGCTTCCGCGGGCGTTCCGTCGTGTCCGCTCGCCGGTCGGCCGCTCGACGGACCCCGCCCGCCGCTCCCCCTCCGCGCGGAACCACGCACCGCGTGCCACCGCCAGTATCACCAGGTCCGGGTGACCGTGCTCCGGCCGCCGTCGTACGCCCGGCCGGCACCCGTCGTAGGCTGGGCCCCGGTGCGACGGACAGGAGACAGGGGTGGCCGAGACGACGGCGGCCGAGGTGATGGCCGAGCTGGCCGCGCTGGACGACCCGAGGATCCGCGCGGTGAACGAGAGACACGGTGACGATCACGGTGTGAACCTCACCAAACTGCGCGCGCTCGCGAAGCGGCTCAGGACGCGGCACGAGCTCGCGCATGAGCTCTGGACGACGGACGACACCGCGGCGAGGCTGTTGGCACTCCTGATCTGCCGTCCGAGGGCGTCCGAGCGCGACAAGCTGGACACCATGCTGCGCGAGGCGCGCACCCCCAAGGTGCACGACTGGCTCGTGAACTACGTGGTGAAGAAGAACCCGCACCGTGAGGAACTGCGCCTGGCCTGGTTCGCCGATCCCGACCCGGTGACAGCTGGCGCAGCGCGGTCGGCCCAGCCCGTCCAGCGCGATGGGCAGGCCGGCCGTGACCTCCTCGCCGCCGGGCGAGAACTCCACCTGAAGTCCCGCGGACCCCGGAGCGGGGGGAAGGGACGTGCTGAGCCCCGCTGCGCGGTCCTGTTCGTCGGGACCGCCGAGCAGCGCGAGGATCACCGCCTCCGCCGGCATGGGCACGGCGCTCGTGCCGGTGGGGTCCGGGTGGGCGACCGTGCGCAGCACGGCAGAGATCCGGGCCTCGATCACCTCGGTACGGGCGGGCTTGACGATGTAGTCGTCGGCACCGGCCTCCAGGCCGATCACCACGTCGAAGTCGTCACCCCGCGCGGTCAGCATGATGATCGGCAACCGGCTCCGCTCGCGGACCCGCCGGCAGACCTGCACCCCGTTCATGCCGGGCAGCATCAGGTCGAGGAGCATCAGATCGGGCCGGAATTCGGCCAGCGCGGCGAGACCGGCCTCACCGGTCGCGGCCACCCGTACCTCGTGTCCACGGCGGCGCAGCCCGAGGTCGACCTCGACCGCCACCGGCTCACCCTGGTACGCGACGGTGAGACCGTCCGGAGCATCCCGGTCTCCGGCGGCACGCCCGGCGGCGACAAGCGCTCCTGGCGCGGAACGGCCGTGCTCATGGCCAAGGAGGGCACGATCAACATGAACTCCGAGACGGTCGGCCTCGGCGACGCCTACGACAAGATGGTCGACTACTCGATGCGGCTGACCTGGTCGGGCATGTACGCGCACGCCGCCCCGTGGAGCGCCCCCCACTTCGGCAAAGCCAACCGCAGTTCGGGCTGCATCGGCATGAGCGACGCGGACGCGGCCTGGTTCTACGGGCAGGTACGGCCGGGCGACCCGTTCGAGATCACGGGCGAGGAGACCAAGGGCGTGGTCGACCCGGGCAACGGCTTCGGCGCGTGGAACGTGCCGTGGACCGCCTGGCGGCAGAAGAGCGCGCTGCGGTGATCACGACGCCGACGCCGGGATCACGGCACCGGGCCGGCGTGCCCCGTCCGCGGGCCTCCCCGCCTCAGCGGAACTCGTGGACCACCTGGATCCTGCCGACGATGTGGGCGTTGAAGTCGTCCAGTTCCCCGGCCGGAACCCAGAGTTCGAGGATCGTCCGCCCACCCGCCTGCCGGACGGGGTACCGGCTCAGGAACTCCGACTCGACCTCGAAACGGGTGACGAAGCCGGCGCCGTCGTGCTTCACGTTCCAGTCCCGGGCGATCCTGATCGCGTAGTCCTCGTCGAGGACCGGGTAGAAGATCGGCTGCTCGGGCAGCCGGGGCGGCCACGCACGCCAGTTCAGCTCCCGGACCAGATCCAGCTCCTTGGGACCGGTAGGGCGCCACAGGGTCGTCGTTGTCTGCCGACTGGTCATGCCCGTCACTTCCTGCACGTGGGCCGCTGGTACGACGGTCCGGAGACCCGGACGATACCGGCACCACGGACTCGCCGGCCACGCGGTTTCCACCCGCGGCCGGCTCCGTGACCAGCGGTCACGGGACACCCCCTGACCCGGAACCCGCACGCGCACCGGAGCCGGGGGCGTCGGCGGACGGCGGCGGCGCGTCGTCGGCGGGAGCGCCGAGCATCCGCAGCGCGGACAGCGCCCGGGCCCGGACCGCGGCCCGCGGGTGGCGGGTGAGGGGGCGCAGCAGGGCGGCGTCCTCGGGGCATCGCTGCTCGGCCAGCCCGACGAGTGCCGCCGGTGCGACGGCGGCCGGGTCGGTGCACAACGCCCGGTAGTGCGCGCGGGGGGCGCCGCCCGCGGCCCGGAGTTCCCGGCACACCGCCGCGCGGACGGTGGCCGACGGGTCCGTCAGGTGCCGTGCCAGTTCGTCGCCGCGGCCGGCGCCTCGCAGCCGTCTGACGGCGGCGGAGCGCACGGCCGTGTCCCGCGCACGGAGCAGGCGGTCGAGGGAGGCGTTCCCGTCCGGGCCGGCGAGGACGGCCGCGCAGCTGGACCGCCGGATGTGCCGGTCCCGGTGCCCGACGGCGAGCCGGGCCAGGTCCCGGGCGCGGAAGAAGCCGGCCTCGACGGCGGCGGCGAACGTGACGCGGCGGACCTCGTACGAGAGGTCGGCGTCCAGGCGGGCGAGAACCCGGGTCCGCGTGTCGTCGAGGACGGTCTGCCGTCCGGACGCGAGCGCCAGACGCATCACCGTGCGCAGCGCGTGCACGCGCACCCCGTTGTCGGGGTCTCCCTCGGCGATCTCCCATGCCCGCGTCATGCCGAGCCGCCCGTACGCGGCCCCGGCCCGCAGGCCGGCGATCCGGGCCTCCCGGGCGCCGCCCGCCGACAGGTGCGCCACAGCCTCCTCGGGCAGCCCGCCCAGGCGCCCGAGGACGGCCTTCCGCACCCACGCGCCGTACCGCCGCATGCCCACCAGCGCCGCCAGGGGAGCCAGTCGCCGCAGCACGGCCTCGTCCGCGCCGGCGAGCGCGCGTTCGAGGGCCGCGCGGGCCAGCTCCCGTACCCGCTCGTCGGTGTCCGCGCACCTGATCAGGACGAGTGGCAGCACGGAGGCGGGCAGAGCCCCGGGCTCCGCGCGGGCGAGCGTCGCCGCACGGACACGGGCGTCCGCATGACCGAGACACAGGGCGACCTCGGACTCGGTGGGCGGCAGGCTCCAGGAAGGAGCGCCGGGGCCGGTCTCCCGCCAGTACGGGGCCCGGTCCCAGTCGGCGATCTCCCGCTTGTCGAACCAGTGGAAGCCGACCCGGATCCGGCAGTGAGAACGCCGGCCCCTCATAGCGCCGGCGGTGCCCGATCAGACGCCGGCGTCGAGGGCGATCCAGTCGTCGGCCGCCCCGGCACCGACCGCCGGGCCCACACCCTTGCCGCGAAGCAGCCGTTCGCCCGGGGTGTGCAGCAGGGTGGGACGGAGTCCGTACGTCGTCATGGGCGGACTGTAACGTCGTCGCCCACCGCCCCCACCAGCTCTTTTCCGTCTCCCGATGCTGCCGTCGCGCACGGCCGGAGTGTCCGGGCCACGGAGCGCGGTGGGCTCCGCGGCAGTCACCTGAAACCCGTCCCGCGCTCACGCAACCCGCTTCGACGCCACGACGTCCAACTCCCTGACGGGCGGCTGCCGATCACTCAGGAGAGCACGTGGCGAAGAAGGACCGGACGACGGACGCGGCGAGGGAGAAGGACCGCGAGAAGTGGATGGCGCGTTTCCAGGTCCGGCTGGCCCTGCAGCCGGGTGTGGACCGGGCGGTCGTGCTCCAGGCGGTCAAGGAGGTCACGGCGCACTGCGCGGATACGGGTGAGCACCCGCGGACCGCCTTCGGCGACCCGGACGCCCACGCCGTGCAGACCGCCGCGCGGCTGGTGCCGGCGGACCGGGCGGCGCGCGCGAGTCGGCACAACGCCGTGCTGGACGCGCTCGACTCGGTGTCCAGGAGGGCCGGGGACATCGCCGGTCTGTGACCGGTCGAAGCGGCTTCCGTCATGCCCGGCGCACGGGTTCTGACACGGGCTGCTGTCCGCCGGTGCCGCTGGTGGCCCAGCCGACGCCGAAGGCGGCACCCGGCTGAGCCGGAGCACATCGGTCGTCGTGCGGGCGGGCCTGTCGTCACCTGCGCGACTGCGGGCCGGCCCAGCCGGACACCGTGAGCGGTGCCCCGCTGGGCCGGGTGGCGTCAGCGGTCGGTCAGGGCGGCGAGGGTGGCGTCCAGGTCGGCTGCCCCGGGCTGATTGTGGGGGAGCTTGGCGAGGATCCTGGCCATGCCGCAGGTGTCGGTCAAGGCGGAGAAGACCAGGCCGCCGGCGACGCCCGCGGACAGCCGGCGCGCCGCGCTCCAGCGCCGTCCGGCGATCAGGCCGGCCAGGACGAGGGACCCGGCGACGAGGCGGACCTGGCGGTCCATGGCCCAAGGGGAACGGGTGCCGGCGGGGCGGTGGAGGTCGTGACCGAGCTGCGTCCAGGCGGTGGTGCCCCCGGTGAGAGTGGCGGCGGTGACGCCCTGATCGGCCAGACGCCGGCAGGCGGTCGCGGAACGGGCGCCGGAGGCACACACGACGAGGAGGTCACCGCGGCCGGCGGCGGTCCTCAGGGCGGGCAGGGCGGTGTCGAGGCGGTCGAGGGGGATGTTGTGGGCGCCGGGCAGGTGGCCGGAGGCGTATTCGCCGGTGGTGCGCACGTCGATGACGATCAGCTCGTGCAGGCGGGCGTCGACCTGGCCGGCGGTGAGGGCGGTGGTGGGTGTCACGGGGGATTTTCCTTTGCCCGGTTGGAGTCACCCCTTCGGTAAGGTACCCACGGGGGTATCTCGAAGGAGTGTGGGTCGTGGAACTGGCGATGGCGGCTGAGGAACTGAAGACGGTGGTCAACCGGCTGCGCCGGGCGCAGGGCCAGATCGCCGGTGTGATCAAGATGATTGAGGAGGGGCGGGACTGCGAGGACGTGGTCACGCAGCTCGCGGCGGCGTCCCGGGCTCTGGACAAGGCGGGTTTCGCGATCATCGCCACCGGTCTGCAGCACTGCCTGACCGATGCGGACATGGCCGCTTCCGGTGACCGGGAGCAGATGCGTGCCCGGCTGGAGAAACTGTTCCTTTCTCTGGCCTGAGCCGTGGTGCCGCAGTACCGGATCACCGCCCGACCTGTCAGGTGAGGGCGTCGATCAGCATGAGGGTGGCCACGGTCAGCAGTACGACGGCGAAGGCGCGCCGCAGGGGCGTGCCGGTGACCTTGGCGGCCAGGCGCTTGCCGTCCCAGGCGCCCAGGACCGCCGCCCCGGTGAAGGGGCCGATCACCGTCCAGTCGATGCCGGCGGTGGTGGCGCCGCGGGTGGCCAGGGAGGCCAGCGAGTTCGCCGAGATGACCAGCAGACTGGTGCCGACGGCGGCCCGCATCTCGAACGCCAGCACCGTGACCAGGGCCGGGACGGCGAGGAAGCCTCCACCGACCCCGAGCAGTCCGGTCAGCGCGCCCAGTCCGGCGCCGGTGCCGGCTGCCTTGGCGGCCCTTGCTCCGCCGGCTGCCGAGCCGGTGGCGGCGTGGCGCGGACCTGCCGCGCTTCCTACCACCTCCGGATGAGGCCGAGGTCGGTGGCGGTGGCGACGGCGGCGGTGCGCGATTCGACGTCGAGCTTGGCGTAGACGCGGGCCAGATGGGACTTGACGGTGCCTTCGGTCAGGTGGAGGCGGTCGCCGACGGCCCGGTTGGACAGGCCGTCGGCGACCAGGGTGAGGACTTCGGTCTCGCGCCGGGTCAAGGCGCTGCCCGGTGCGCGCAGCCGGTTCATCAGCCGGTCCGCGACAGCGGGCGCCAGTGTGGTGCGTCCGGCGGCGGCGGTGCGGACGGCGGCGGCCAGGTCCTCGGGCGGGGCGTCTTTGAGAGTGAACGACGGACGCCTGCGCCTCCCTGCCACACCCCGCTAGTCCGCACCACCAGCGCGTTGCCGCGCGGGCGGCGCCGGGAACGGGTCTTCAGGGTGCCGAACCGGCCGTACCATCCGCCGTCGACGAGAACTCCACCGTCCGCCGATGCGCGTCCGGGGTCCTGGCGGACCTGGGGATCCAGTGTGCCGTGCCGGGACTTCTGCGCGCCTGTGAAGCCTTTCGGAGAGGAGGCGGAGTCCTCGACGGCAGCGGGGGAGGAGGCCCCCGGCGGTTTCGGAGCACTGCCGTTGAGCACCGTCCTTCTTCGGGCGGACCGGTGTCCACCGCTCTCCGTCCGCGCGGGTGAGCCGGAGTTGCTGCCCACACCTCGTTGCACGCAAGCGTGTTCGACATTACGGTCCATGTTTTCACAGTGCGGTCATCCAGGGTTCGAGAGGCACACGAGGCACATGTGGCAACCAGCTGCCCAGACCATCCACAATCCGGTCCTGCCGGGCTCGCACCCGGATCCGTCCGCGCTGCGCGTGGGTGACGACTTCTATCTGGCGACCTCGACGTTCGAGTGGCACCCCGGCGTACGGCTGCACCACTCCCGTGACCTGGTGCGGTGGCGGCCGTTGGGCGGCGCTCTGGACACCACACGTCTGCTCGATCTCACCGGCTGCCCGGATTCCGGCGGAGTGTGGGCGCCGAACCTCTCCTACGCGGACGGGCTGTTCCACCTGGTCTACAGCAACGTCTCCACCTATGCGGGAGGCTTCACCGACTGTCCCAACCACCTCACCACGGCGCCGTCGGTCCACGGCCCCTGGTCCGATCCCGTACCGCTGCACGCGCGGGGCTTCGACGCGTCCCTCTTCCATGACGGTCCCGACAGCTGGCTGCTGAACCTGGTGCACGACTGGCGTCCGGGGCACGGTGGCTCGGCCGGTCTGGAGGCGACCCGCTATGACCGGTCCGCGTGCCGTCTGGTCGGTGAGCCGGTGCGTATCGCGCTGCCGCCGCAGGCCGGCTGGATCGAGGGCCCCAACCTCTACCGGCGTGCCGGCTGGTACTACCTGCTGACCGCGGACGGCGGCACGGGCTATGACCACCAGGTCACCGTCGCCCGCTCCCGCACGCTGACCGGTCCGTACGAACGCGACCCGCACGGAGCTCTGATCACTGCCCGTCACCATCCGAACCTGGCCCTGCAGAAGGCCGGGCACGGCAGTCTCGTCGACGCCGGGAAGGGCCTGTGGTACCTGGCGTACCTCGTCGCGCGGCCCGAGGGCCGCCAGGGGCCGTGCGTGCTCGGCCGTGAGACCGCGCTGGCGCCCGTCACCTGGACCGACGACGGATGGCCGCGCGTCCCCACCGGCCTGCCCGCCCTGGAGATTCCCGCTCCGGACCGGCCCGCCGGCGACAACGAGGTGACGCGGACGGAGGCCGGTGAGGCGGACGGCTTCGACCGGCCGGTGCTCGGGCCGCAGTGGTCCACGCTGCGGCGCCCCGCGGCTCCCGACTGGGTCTCCCTCACCGCCCGCCCCTCCCATCTGCGGCTGCACGGCGGCCGCTCCCCGCAGAGCCTGACCGGCCCCAGTCTGGTGGGCCGCCGGGTGACGTCCGCGGACGGTGCCTTCGAGGCGACGGTGGAGTACCGGCCGCGGTCCTTCCAGCACCTGGCCGGGATCACCGCGTACTACAACACGCGCAACTGGTACTTCCTGCACGTCACGGCGGACGACGAGGGGCGGACGGTGCTGCGGGTGGCGGGCTGCGACCGCGGCGCGCTGAGCGTGGACGAAGCCGGCGAGGTGTCTCTCGGTGAGACCCGCCGCCTGCGTCTCGGTCTCGACCTGCGGGGGGCCGTCCTGCGTTTCCGTTACGCCACCGGCGACGACTGGCAGCCCCTCGGACCGCCGCTCGACGCCACCGTCCTGTCCGACGAGCACGCGGAGGAATTCGAGGACGGGCGGATCCGGGCTCTCGGCTTCACCGGTGCGTTCGTCGGCATGTGGGCCTGGGACCTCACCGGAGGCGGCCTGCCCGCCGACTTCGACGAGGCGACCTGGCGCGCACTTCGTTAGCACCGCGAAGCGCCGTCGTCGCTTCCAGAGGGAGCGGCCGCCGGGGGAGGGCTGTCCGGGTCCTCCCCTCGGGGCCGGTCCCGCCCGCGGTCACGGCGCCGACCGGGTGTCTGCGTGACCGTGGCGGCATGGATCGTGGCGTGTCGGCTGAAGTCCCTCAGGAACGGGGCCGCCGTCCCGGTGCCGCGCCGCGAACGCGGCACCACCCGGCCCGCGTCCACGGAGAGCAGGGCCCTGAACCCGTCCCACTCACAGGCGACGATGACGAACGGCCTCTCGAGTCCGACCACGGTTCCGTCGGACAGGCCGTGGTCCGGCTGGTGGCGCTCGGCTTCCTCGGGGCGTTTCCTCTCGCGTACCCGACGTTCCGCCTCGTCGGGTCACCGCTGTCCCGGAACGTGTGTCACCAGCCGCAGCCGCTGCTCGCACCTGCCCACCCGTACCGTCTGTCCCCACGTCAGCTCCAGGGCATCGCCCTCCACGCCGTCCCCGAAGGCGACGAGGCGTTCGGACTCGACGGTGAGGCGCAGCCGGCCGGTGGCGGCGAGTTCGCCGGCCACCAGGGATGTCCCGGTGGCCGGCGACGGCCAGGCCTCGCGGACGAACCAGAGCAGACGGTCCTCCGTGGGGTGCGGCAGCCGCAGGGCGCTGCCACGCTCCTGCCACACCGACCGGAGCCAGCCGGTCGCGCCGGTGCCCGTGCCCACCAGCACCCCGGAGGAAGCCTGGGCCTCGACGACACCCCCGTCGCCCTCCAGGCCCAGGCGGTACCTGGCCGTCTGGTGTCCGACGGCGCCGAGGTAGATCTCGTTGAGCGCGACCAGCCGCTGGGTGTCGTCGGCGACGGCCTCGACCATGGTGAGTTCGTCCACCCGGGCCGTGGACGCGCCGCGCAGCAGCGCCGCCGCGTCGGCCACCCGGTGCCGCACCAGCACGCCGGGGTTGCGCCCCGGCTCGGGATCGACACCGACCACCGGCTGCCCGGCGAGGTACTTGGCCACGTTGGCCACCAGTCCGTCCTGTCCCACCACGACCACGACGTCCTCCGGGGCGAACAGGAAACGGTCCAGATCGCTCCGCTCCACCCGGGCCTGCCGCCAGGTCAGCGGGACCGCGGCCGTCACCTCGGCCAGCGCCCGGTGCGCGCGGCGGTGGCGTTCGGCGACTTCCCCGAGGTCCCGGCCACGGGAGGAGAGGAAGAAGGCGGCCTGTCCATGGGTGCCGTGCCGGGCCACCAGTTCCTCGTACTCCGTGGTGCGGTGGACCAGGACGGCCCGCGGGGCGAGACTCATCCCCGGGACCCGCCGCCGAACCGGGCCAGCAGCCCGGTCAGTACGTCCGGCGAGACGGTCACGCTGTCGATGCGCGGCAGGTTCTCCGCCAGCCGGGTTCCGGTGAGCGCGTGCAGCGTCGCCACGTCGACATCGCCGTGGACGCGCAGCCAGGCCGCCTGGGCCTCGGCCCGGGCCTCGCCGACCTCGCGCGCCGCCTCGGCCTCCGCGCGGGCGAGCGCCACCGAACGGGCGGCCTCGGCCTCGGCGAGCTTGACCGTGCGCGCCGCCTCGGCCTGTGCGCGCACCCGGTCCGCCGCCGCGCCCTCCTCCGCCTCACGGCGCGCGTTCGCCCCGCGCTGTTCCACCAACCGTTCCTCGCGGCGGGCGAGTTCGATCTGGCTGGCCAGTTCGTTCTCGGCGATGGCGCGCTCGCGCTCGACGGCGACGGCCCGCCGCTCATACGTCGCCCGGTCGGCCTCCTGCTGGATCAGCTCCCGGGCGGGCGTGCGCAGCGCACGCTCCACCTCCGCCTCGGGACGCACCGCCATGACCCGTACGGCCACCACCTCGATCCCGGTGGCCGGCAGCCGCGGCTCGGCGCCGAGACCTTCCGCGATCCGGTCGCGCACCGCGGCCACCCCGTCGACCAGCGCCGCGGACAGCGGGGTGCGGGCCAGCACGTCCAGCGCGTGCTGCTGGGCCGTCTCGGTGAGCAGTGTGCCCAATTGCTCCAGCGGGGCCCCGCGCCAGGCTCCGGTGTCGGGGTCGACGGAGAAGTCCAGGCGGGCCGCGGCGAGTGCCGGGTCGCCGATCCGGTAGGTGACGGTCGCCTGCACCGACACGTCCTGGAAATCGGCCGTACGGGCGCGGAAGGCCATGGCCAGCTCCCGGTCCTCGACCGGCACCTCGGAGAGTGCGGCGGCCAACGGGCGGAACCAGAAGCCGAGTCCTGGCCCGTCGTGCACCAGCTTGCCGCCGCGGTGGTGACGGATGTGGGCCGTGGGCGTGGAACGCAGGTGGCGCCAGCCCAGACGCCGGGTGATGTCGGCCATGGGATCCCCTTCTTTTTCGTCCTCTTGACGATAATGCGGAACTTTCTTATCGTCAAGAGGACGAGAATGGAGGGTGGGTGTGGCGTGGCTGTCGCGCCCGTAGGCAGGGGGAGTCGGCGGCGGAAGGCCGGCACCCGGTGGCGACGGCCGGGTGGCAGACCCTGCCGGCCCTGGCCCACCCGCGGTGCGGCGACACCTGTGCGCAGCGTGCCACCAGGCCCGGTGTCGCGACCGTCCATCGCCACGCGCGTGAGGCGGCACGGGATGAACGTCCGAGTCCGCACGGTCCTGTTCGGACGACTGCCGTGGGCCTCGCCCGCGCTGCCCGGTGTCACGCATGACCTGGCCGCAGCCCGCGCACACCCGTGGCTACCTGTGGATCACCCGACGCACTCTTTGCGACGCACTGCCGGATCCAGGCTGCGTTACCCTACGGCCAGTCAAGATCACACCATGTGGGGGGCGGGCACGGCGGTGCGGGGCGAGGCGATCCTGGCCGAACTCGGCTCTCTTCCTGTTCACGTGCGCGCGGACTGCATCCATGTCCTCGAGACGGTCGTACGGGTCACCCCCCGGACGTGGACCCGTCGAAGGGGCGTCCGGCTGCAATGGATCACGCTTCGTGACGGTGACGATGACGATGCCGTTGTGACGCAGGTGGACTTCGGCGAACTGGGCAAGCACGTCGACTGGGACGGTCCACGCTCCGCCCGCTCTTTCGCCGGTGCCCTACGGGAAAAGCTGGGAACGAACCGGTGCGCCGCTCTGGTCTACGGGAACGCGGTCGACTCGCGCACATGGGGCTGGGTCCTCCCGCTCCTGCTCGGGCGGCTGCCCAGGCTGGACACGGCGGTGATGGTCGAGGTCGAACACCGCACCGGAGCCCGGTCCACCTTCTCGTTCCCGATCAGGTACCGGCGCTTTCTCGTCCGGCGCCTGCGGTTCGAGGAGGACGTGTACGCGATCCTGCGGTGTGCCAGGAACAGGTGACCCGTGTTCCACGCCCCACCGGGGGTCTCCGCGCTCTCGTCGAAGCGGTAGCGGTGGGGGGAACGAGGAAGGACGGGGCCGCCGCGCGGGCCCCGTCCTCCGAACTGCCGTCCGGTGCGCGGGTCAGACCGGGACGGGGGTTTCGTCGCGTGTCTCCGCGTCCAGCCGCCGGTTCAGCTTCTCGCCCTCGATGTCGAGGTCGGGCAGGGCCTTGTCGACGGGCCCCGGCAGCCACCAGGCGGCACGGCCGAGCAGGGACATCACTGCCGGTACCAGCGCCATGCGGACGACGAAGGCGTCGATGACCACGCCGACGGCGAGGGCGAACCCGATGGATTTGATGATCGGGTCGTCCATCAGGACGAAGCCTCCGAACACGGACGTCATGATGAGCGCGGCGGCCGTGACGACACGGGCGTTGTGGCCCATGCCGCTGACCATGGCCGCCTGCGGGTCGGCGCCGTGGACGAAGTCCTCGCGCATACGGGAGACGAGGAAGACCTCGTAGTCCATGGCGAGGCCGAACAGGATGCCGATGAGCAGGATCGGCAGGAAACTCACCAGTGGGCCGGGGGTGTCGACGCCCACCAGGCCGGCGAGGTGGCCCTCCTGGAAGAGGGCGACGGTGATGCCGAAGGTCGCGCCCACGGTGAGCAGGAAGCCCAGGGCCGCCTTCAGCGGCACCAGGACCGACCGGAAGACCAGCATGAGCAGGAGGAAGGACAGGCCCACCACCAGGAGCAGATACACCGGCAGGGCGTCGGCGAGCTTCTCCGAGACGTCGATGCCCAGGGCGGTCGCGCCGGTGAGGGCGATGTCGGCGTCCTCGATGTCCGCGACCCGGTCGCGGATGTCGTGGACGGCGTCCTCGGTGGCGACGGCGGTCGGGCCGGCCTCGGGGATGACGGCCAGCAGGGCGGTGGTGCCCTGTTCGTTCAGCTGCGGCGGGGCCACGGCCAGGATGCCGTCGGTGTCCTTGATGAGCGCGGTGGCCTTCTCGGCGGCCGCCCCGGTGGACCGCGCGTCCTCACCGTTGACGACGGCGATGAGACGGCCGTTGAAACCCTCGCCGAAGCCCTCGGACGTCAGGTCGTACGCCTCTCGCGCGGGGGAGCCCTCGGCGGCGGTGCCCGCGTCCGGGAGGGCCATGCGCATGTCCTGGGCCGGGAGGGCGAGCACGCCCAGGCCGAGGACGCCGACGACCAGGAGCGGTACGCGCAGCCTGGTGACGAGCCGGCCCCAGGTGAAGCCGAAGCCCTCGGCGACGACGCCCTCCTCGGCGGGCTTTCGGCCCGCGCGGCGCTGCCTGCGCGGCAGGATCCTGTCACCGGCGAAGGAGAGGAAGGCCGGCAGCAGGGTGAGGGCGACCAGCACGGCGACGGCGACGGTGCCCGCCGCGGCCAGGCCCATCACGCTCAGGAAGGGAACGCCGACGACGGAGAGGCCCGCCAGGGCGATGACGACGGTGGCACCGGCGAAGACGACGGCGGAGCCGGCGGTGCCGGTCGCGCGGCCGGCGGCCTCCTCGGGCTCCAGGCCCTCGGCGAGGTACTGGCGGTAGCGGGAGGTGATGAAGAGCGAGTAGTCGATGCCGACGGCCAGGCCCAGCATCAGCGCCAGGATGGGGGCGGTGGAGGTCAGTTCGATCACGCTGGTCAGGGAGAAGAGGCCGGCCATGCCGACGGCGACGCCGATCAGCGCGTTCAGCAGGGTCATGCCGGCGGCGACCAGCGAGCCGAAGGTGACGACCAGGACCACCGCGGCGACCAGGACGCCGAGCGCCTCGGTGGAGCCGACCTCCACCTCACCGCCCATGACCTCGCCGCCGTGCTCGATCCGCAGGCCCTCGGCGTCGGTGCCGACGGCCTCGTAGGCCGACTTCTGCTCGTCGGTGACCTCGTCGGCGGCCTCGTCGAACTGCACCTGGATCAGGGCGTAACGGCCGTCCTGGGAGACGGAGCCGGCCTGGAACGGGTCCATGGCGGCGGTGACGCCGTCGATCCCGGAGGCTTCCTTCACCACGGGCGCCACCGCGGCGGGGGAGAGCTTCTCACCCTCGGGCGCGGCGACGACGATGGTGCCGGTCGCCCCTCCGGCCTGCGGGAACTGCCGGTCGAGGTCGTCCAGCGCCCGCTGGGACTCGGTGCCCGGCATGGAGAACTTGTCGCTGGTCGGGCCCATCAGGCCGGCGGCTCCGACACCCAGCAGGGTCAGCAGGAGCAGCCAGAGGGCGGCTATTCGGCCTCTTCTGCGGAAGGAGAACCGCCCGAGCCGGTACAGCAAGGTCGCCATGGGGGAGGGGTCTTTCCGTTAGGGGTCAACTGGGGGTGTGGTCAAGCGTCCGCAGCGCACTGCGGATCATTTCGGCACGCAGCACCTCGTCCGGTGCCACCTCGTCATCGGTGGCGCCGGTGACGAAGACGCCGCCCAGCACCATCCATGCCGCCACCCGGGCCGGCGGGTGCTGCGAGCGGCCGGCCAGCGCGTCCAGCAGCCGGTCCGCCAACTCGATGACGTCGAGGTCCTGGTGGCAGGACATCTCGGCGATGTCCTCGAAGAGGAGCCTGATCTCGCGGCGGAACCGCAGCGTCAGGTCGACGTATCCGACGACGGTCTCCTCCACCAGCCGGCCGCCCTCCAGCCCGGCCACGCGGTCGAGCAGCGCGGCGAGGGCGTCCTGGGCAGGGGTCAGCAGTTCGGTGAGGATCTTTTCCTTGCCGGCGAAGTGGTAGAGGAGTGACGCCTTCGAGCAGCCCACGTCGGAGGCGATGTCCTGCAACGAGGTGCCGCGGAAGCCGTGCACGGCGAACAGCCGCAGCGCCGACTCCAGGATCTGACCGCGCATGGCGGAGGCGGAGCGTGCCATGACCTCACCATAACTGTCCGATCGGTCAGAACTGACCGATCGGACAGTGTGTCGCCATGACGTGCGTCACCTTTCCTGTCCGGGGCCTGTACGGTCCGCACACCGCCTTCCCTCTCCCCGGCGGCTCCGCGGGCGAAGGAGCCACCGCAGCACGGCAGTTCGATCACGACCGGGCTCGGCGTACTGCCGCGAGGTTCGCTCCCGGCGGCCGACGGCGAACGACCGCGCTTCTTCGTGTACGGGAAGGAGACCGGGCACCGGACCGACTGCGACCTCGAATCGCCCCGCAGGCGAAACGGTTCGGGTGTGCGTGCCCGTCGAACTCTTCGAGGTGCTCGTCCCTGCCGGTTTCCCCACTGCCGGCGCTGACGCCTGCGGACCGCATCCGTAGGTTCCCTGCGTCGCTACGACGGGACGAGGACTTGCCCAGACGTCGGCAACCTCCTGTACCGCAACAGCTAGTGCGCCACGCGGTAGCGGAGGTGGACGACTCCCGAGCCGAAGGTGCGGGTCTCCACGAGTTCGAGGTCCACCCGGCGCTCGTGCCGGGGGAAGAACGGAATACCACCACCTACCAGTACGGGGTAGACCATGACCCGGTACTCGTCGATCAGTCCCGACGCGGCCGCCTCGGCGGCGAGGGTCGCGCCGCCGATCGCGATGTCGCCCTCTCCCGGCCCGGCCCTCAACCGCCCGATCTCCTCCGCCGGGCCGCCGGAGGCCAGACGGGCATGGCCCCGCACCGCCGACAGCGTGGTGGAGAACACCACCTTGGGCAGCGGCTTCCAGAGCGCGGCCCACTCGAGCGACGCCTCGTCGAGCGAGGGATCCTGGTCGGCGGTCTCCCAGTACAGCATCGTCTCGTACAGCCGTCGTCCCATCAGGTGAACGCCGACCTCCCGGATCTCGTCGATCCAGAAGCGGAAGACCTCCTCGTCGGGCGCCGTCCAGTCGAAGCCGCCGTCCGGCCCGACGATGTAGCCGTCGAGTGAGACGCCCATCGAATAGGTCACTCTGCGCATCGGAAACCCTCCTCGGTAACGGGTTCGACGGTACGACCGCGAGCCGTCGTCACGTCCTGTGGACCGGCCCGGACGAGGTGGCCGATCGTGTGATCAAGGGCATGCGCGACGCCGGCAGCAGTGCGTGGTGACGACAGCCGGCGGCGGTCCCGCGCCACCATCGGCACATGACGGATGGTCATCACCCATTTCCCCCACCGCGTGATCGCCATGCCGGCGTGCGGCGTTGTTCACACGAAGAGCACCGCGGTCACACCTCGCCCCACGGCCGCACCGGTCTCCACGTCGGGCCATCGGCCGGCAGACCACGGGTGGGCTTCGGCGAGACCACGGCCATGGGCCGTGCCACCGAGGCCGGGAGGGTGAGGGGCGCGGGGTGTGTGCCGCGCACGGGCGGGTATGCGCGCTGGGTGGTGAACAGTGCGGTGAGGGCGGCGGGGATGGCAGCAGTGCCCGTGGGCGGGGACGGTATTGCGCCGGGGGAGAGGGCCGTCCAGGCCACGCTCGTGCTGGACGGGGGCGGGGCGGGTATCGCTCAGGCCCGTCACCTGGCCGTCGGCTTTCTTGCCCGGGTGCAGGCCGAGTACGGCCTGCCGGTCTCCCGGCGTGCGATGGATGTGACGCAGTTGGTGGTCAGTGAGCTGGTCACCAACGCCCGTAAGTACGCTCCCGGTCCGGCGCTGATGGACCTGCGCATCGCCGGTGACACGGTGGAGGTGTCGGTGTGGGACTCCGATCCGGCGCTGCCGATCGCCCGGGCCGCGGATGCCGGCCGGGTCGGCCAGCACGGCCTGGAGATCGTGATGGCCGTCGCCCAGGGTTTCGAGGTGCGACGTGAGCCGGTGGGCAAACGCATCACTGCCCGCCTCGCCCTGGCCGACGACCCCGGCGGCGGATTCGCCGGACGACAACCGCTGTAGAGGGTCCGGCCCCCGGCGTGACACTCTCGCTTGCGGAGCAACGGAACAGCGAGGTCAACCGCGCCACACTCTTCACCGCGCACGGCGTCGAGCCTCGCGCTGCCTTGCGCCGTGCCGGTCAGGCCGCCGTGCCAGGACCGGGCGGAATGCGGACGGTCATGATCAGGTGACATGTCCCGGTGCCCGGCCCGACGACGGCGCAGGGCGACTCGCCGACGAGAGCGCCCCGCGCGTCGAGGCATGGCATGCCGCCTACCGCTCCTTCGGCACCACCCCCCTCGCCGCATGGCCAAAGGGGCATGCTGCCGAGCGACCCCGACCGCATGATGAGACGCGTCCGCGACCTGGGCCCTCGGCGTGCGCTCCACGCCCACGCGGGCCTCCGGGACCGGACGGCGTTTTCAAGGGCGCCGTATCGCCGCCGCCGGGCGGGCGGAGGTCCGGTAGGACGGGCGCTCGTGCCCGCACGGCGCGGTGAAGCGGGAAGCCCCCGGAAGGGGCAGCCGGCCCGTGCCGGAATCCCCGGACTTCAGGCCGGGGAGCACGTCGACCGTTCGGGAAGACCGTGAGAGGGACACCGCCCGCGCCGGTGCGCGGCGCCCGCCCGCGCACCGTGCGTCACACGGACGGCGCCGGGGCGTACTCGAACCAGTCGAAGGTGACCGCGCCCTCGATGGCGTACATGCCGATCACGCGGCCGGTGAAGCCGCAGGCGACCTCGGTGGACAGGTAGCGCCCGTCCAGTTCGGCGAGCGGCCGGGCGTCCGGAGCGTCGGGATCACCGAGCCAGAAGGCGATGGTGTCGGGGCCGGTGGTGCCGCCGTCGGTGAGTTCGGGCGACGCGGGCACCAGGCCCGACGTCCGGATCGTGACGGTGAGGGTCAGCGGCCCGGCCGGGACCGGACGGCGGGCCACGGTCTGGCGCAGCGGTCCGATCCGGGCGACGACGCCGACCTCCCCGTCCCCGGCCTCCAGTTCGTAGTGGTGGGCCTCGTCCAGGCGTACGCAGAGACCACCGCGTCCCGTACCCGGGTCGATCAGGGCGGTGACGCGGCAGTCGTGGTGCTGCTGGCGGCGGCCGACGAAGGTGTACCCGGGACGGTCGAGGGTGGGGCCGGTGGCGTTGAGGACCAGCCGGCCGGGGTGCTCGGTGAGCGACCAGGAGCCCTCCGGGCGGGCGAACGGCGAGATCCAGTGCGGCGCGAGAGCGGGCCCGTCGAAGTCGTCGCGGGCGGGCGGGGCCGGAACGGGATGCCAGGCGCCGCCCGGGGCCGCGTGGTTCTCGGGGACGGGTGCGACGACGGGCCAGCCGTCCTCGTCCCATTCCACGGGGGTCAGGAACGTCTCGCGGCCGAGCACGTGCACGTCGGGCGTGAAGCCGCGGGGGCGGACGCCGAGCAGCACCATCCACCAGCTGCCGTCGGGAGCCTGCACCAGGTCGGCGTGGCCGGTGTTCTGGATGGAGCGGGCGGTACCGCTGTGGGACAGCAGGGGGTTGGCGGGTGCGGCCTCCCAGGGGCCGCGCGGCGAGCGGCCGCGGGCGACGGACACGCTGTGGCCGCGTTCCGTGCCGCCTTCCGCGATCAGCAGATACCACCAGTCGCCGATGCGGTAGAGGTGGGGCGCCTCGGGGTACTTGAGGCCGCTGCCCGACCAGGTGGCGAAGGGCCCCTCCAGCACCTTGCCCTCGACCGGGTCGATCCTGGCCATGTTGATGCCCCCTGCGGGGCCGGAGAAGGCGCACCAGCAGGTGCCGTCCTCCTCCCACGCCAGGTCGGGGTCGATCCCGGTCAGGTCGAGCCACACCGGGTCGCTCCACGGCCCCTCGGGCCGCTCGGCCGAGACGACGAAGTTGCCGCCGCCGTCGACATTGGTGTTGATGACCCAGTAACGGCCGTCGTGGTGGCGGATCGTGGGGGCGTAGAGGCCTCCGGACGCCTTGGCGCCGGGGAGGGGCAGCGGCAGTTGTCCGGGCCGGTCGAGCACGTTGCCGATCTGCTCCCAGTGCACGAGGTCCTTGCTGTGGAAGAGCGGCAGCCCGGGGAAGTACTCGAAGCTGGAGCACACCAGGTAGTAGTCGTCGCCGACCCGGCACACGCTCGGATCGGGATGGAACCCGCTGATCACGGGATTGTCGTACATATGCACTGAAACGTTTCCCCTTCGAGCCGCCGGGCGCCGTGGAGCGAGTCTAGGTGTATTGCCGGTCAGGCTTCACGAGCGCAGGACGCGAGGCGATCGGCGAGCGCGGTGACGAGACGGCGCAGTTCATCGGGACGCTCGATGACGAACGGCCGGTCGAGCGAGGCGAGTACCGGAGGCAGCCAGTCGAGCCGTTCCACCCGCAGTTCGACGCGCAGCCAGCGCTCGGCCGCCGGGTCCCGGCCTGCCGCGGGATCGTGTTCCTCCAGGCTCGCGACGCCGGCGGGAAGACGGGCACGGACCTGTTCGACCGTCCCGTGGATCCGCAAGGTCACCTCATGCCGGTACTCGGCCGTGGCGAACGCCGACAGCACGCGCTCTGCCGGACCGGGGCCGGCGGGCGCCTCGAAGGAACCGGGCAGGGTCCGCGCGTCCGCGATGCGGTCGAGCCGGAAGGTCCGGTCCTCGCCGAGCCGGGCGTCCTCGCCCGTGACGTACCACCGGCCCGCGTGGGCGACGATCCCGTACGCGTGCAGCGTGCGTTCGCTGCGCCGTCCGTCACGGTCGGTGTAGCGGATCGAGACCGGCCGGCGGTGACGTACCGCGTCGGCGACCGTGAGCAGGACACCGGCGTCCGGGGGGTCGGACTCACCGGGGCGGTCCGTGAAGGCGAGAGCCTCCAGGAGCGTGTCGAGCCGGCGGGCGACGTGCCGGGGCAGCACCCGCCGGATCTTCGCCGCCGCCGTCTCGCTCGCCGCGCGCTCCGCCGTCGTCAGTCCCGTCCGGCGGCCGGCGACCAGGCCGAGCAGCACGGCCAGCGCCTCGTCGTCGCCGAGCATCAGCGGCGGCAAGCGGTACCCGGGAGCGAGCCGGTACCCGCCGTAGCGGCCGCGCACCGATTCCACGGGTACGTCCAGGTCGATCAGATGGTTGACGTACCGCCGCACGGTGCGCTCTTCGACGCCGAGCCGGGCGGCGAGTTCGGCCCCCGTCCGGGTGCCGCCCGACTGCAGCAGTTCCAGGAGCGTCAGCACGCGGCCGGTGGGTCGAGGCATGTTCGCAGCGTAACGCGGATACCGGACCGATTCCGTCCACTATCTCTTCTAGCCTGCGCGGTGCACGCTTCCAGCACAGCAAGGAGACCCCCATGGACTTCGTCTCGATCCGCATCATCACCGGCGACGTCGCGCGCCTTGTCGAGTTCTACGAGCGCGCCACAGGGGCGCAGGCGACGTGGGCCACCGAGGACTTCGCCGAACTCAGGACCTCGGGCGCCACCCTCGCGATCGCCGGTACCCGCACCGTCCCGCTGTTCGCCCCGGGCTCCGCCCGCCCGGCGGACAACCACAGCGTGATCACCGAGTTCCTCGTCGACGACGTGGACCGCGTCCACCGGAACCTGACCGGCATCGTCACCGACTTCGTCAACGAGCCCACCACGATGCCCTGGGGCAACCGGTCGCTGCTGTTCCGCGACCCCGACGGCAACCTCGTCAACTTCTTCACCCCCGTCACCCCGGCGGCCAGGGAGAAGTTCGCACACTGACGCCGGACAAGGCCGCTCACGCGGGAGCCCTGGGATCCCAGGACTCCCGATGAACGCGGCCACCGGGTCCAGGAGCCACCGGCAGGGCTCAGGAACGGAGCCGGCCCCTGCCGGTGGTCACCTCGCGTGCGATGCGACGCCACCGGTCCTCCCCTCCGGGCAGGGGCCAGGCCCAGGTCGGCTGTTTCGCGGTGTCCAGGCCGTGGAGGAGACGGGCGAGCTGTGGGCCGGCGATGGCGGCGCCGTCCGGGACGGTGGGACCGTGGAGGGCGCGGAGTCCGGCGAAGCGGGCCAGTTCGTCCTCGTAGAAGCCCACGGCGTCCTCGACACGTGCGGGCAGTTCGTCGCGCGGCACCGTGCGGTGCAGTTGCAGCAGCGGAGGATCGACGGACTCGGCGATCGCCGCGGCGAGCCGTGCGTGACCGTCCAGGATCAGATGACAGTCCAGACCACTGACCCACCACAGCAGAACGGGCGGGAGCGTCCCCTCACGGACCTGCTTGCGGTACGCCTTGACCCGGCTGTCGCCCGGACCGGGCAGGGGACGCAGCGGCAGGATCTCGAACGATGTGGAGTGGAGAAACCAGTCGATGTATCCGTCCGGATGACCCTCGACGAGCATCGAGCTCCAGTACTCGGCATGCGAAGTGGCAGCGTGGCGCCAGTGCGGGAGCGGGCTCTCGCACGAGAGCAGCCACCGGCCCTCGTGCAACGGGCTGCCCGGCGAGCCGATGAGGTACCGCGCGAAGCGGTGAGCCCACCGTTGCGGACTGCCCGACAGGGCACGCCCCACGTCGGCGCGCAGCGGCGGAACGAAGGAGCGGTATTCATCGGTACGCCGGAAGTCCACGCCCTGCAGGGGCTCTTCGACGACGGCGAGCAGCACAGGCCGCGACAGCTGGGAGATCAGCAGCCGGGGCCCCGCGCTGAAAACGCACAGCTCCGGCCGGTGGCGGTCCCGTACGTCCAAGGACAGGCCCACCCATGTGCCGTCGTCCCGCGTGACATCGCTGCGCTGCATGTCAAGAGCGTAGACGGCGCCTACGGGGCCGGCGGACAACTCGTCGAGGACGGTGCGGTGATGCTCCAGGACGACGGTGCACTCGTTCTCGTCCTCTCACGTACGACCCCACCGATGACCGTGATGCCGGTGCTCACGAGCGTCTGAAGGACGGCGGGGCGGACGGGACGGTCAAGATCCACGTGACCTTGTGAAGCGCGGGGCCCGGACACGCCGGACCCCGCGCAAGAGGGCGCTCACGATCCCTCGTGCATCGTGTTTACGGTTTGTCGAGCACCGTCCCCGTCAGCACCGGCGCATCGGGCAGCGGCTCGGCGTTGCCGTCGGTCAGCGCGAGGCGCATCGACTCGGCCGGCTCGACGGCCTGGTCCCGCACGATCGGCACGACGAAGTCCACGCTGGTGCTCCCGGGCGGGATGTTCAGCCACACCCACAGGCTCGCGTCGGACAGCGGCCGCTCGGGATCGGGCACGTCACCGGACCAGTCCAGGAGCCACTGCGGGTCCACGTCCTTGGTGGACAGCTCGGCGCCCTCGGTGGCCGGAAGCACCCGCACCGGCTGCCAGATGTCCACCGCTACGGGCGCATCCACGGACAACCGCCAGGTCAGTGTCTCTCCCTCGGTCACCCGGTCCGCGACCGGCGACAGAGTGATCACCGGCTCGGGATCGTCGTTCCCGACGGTGAGCCCGCCTCGGTACTTGCCGACGACGGCATGGTGGACGGCCTTGACGGCGATGTCGTGCTCCACGTCGTAGCCGTAGACCGTGTCGCCCTTCACCTCGACCGGCACGTCGATCGTGTCGCTGCCGGGCCGTACGGTCACGAGGCGGCTCTCGGTCCGGCCGCCGTCCGGGTCGAGGACGTACACGCGGACCTGCCCGCTGCCGTGCCCGGAGATCTCGACCGGGACCCGGTAGGTGCGGGTGCCCGAGTCGCCCTCCTCGACGATCGTGCGGCCCACGTCGACACGCGGCAGTGCGGCCGCCTTCACCGCCGGAGTGCCGGGCGCCCAGCCCCAGGCGTCCATCAGCCAGGCCTGCCCGGACTGCGAACGGGGTGTCAGTTCAAGGGACTTGACATGCCTGAGATCGAGCCCGGCCCGGGTCGCGGCCGCCAGCGGGACGCGCAGTTCCTGCGCCCAGTAGGAGGCGGTGCTCGCGGAGCCCGGAAGCCCGTCCACCCGGACCGAGCCCAGCGTCACCCGACGGCCGGAGGAGTCGGTGACGGACACGTCGAATTTCGTGCCGGTCGTGTTCGGCGGTACGAAGACCCGGAGCGCGAGCTTCTGGGAGCCGTGGAGGGAGAGCGGTTCGGCCGGAGTGACGCGCGCGGCCGTGCCCGGCGCGGACCACTTCAGGTCCACCGCGCCGCGGCCGGTCTCCTGTTCCGTCTCCCACGACGCGAAGTGCGGTGACGATCCGGGGGTCTCCGGGTCCAGACAGGCCGCGGCGGGGTCGGGGTCGACCGCCGAACACAGCCGGGCTCCGGTCACCTTCACCCCGCCGTCCGGCAGGAAACCACCGCTGCGACGGCCGCCGACCGCGTGGGTCAGCACCCGGGCCGGGTCCGCGGACGGGGCCCGCGTGCCGGAACCGTCGAGCAGCGGACGCACCCGGTCGTCCCCGGCGACGAAGAGCCGGGCCGCGGCGGCGATGTACGTGGTGCCCGCCTTGTGCTGCTGGGCGGCGGTCAGCCGGGTCGCGGCTCCCGGCGTGCACACCGGGTCCGGCTGCTCCGGGTCGGTCCGGAAGTCGTCCTCGGCCGGTGCGACGGCCTCACCCGGGGTCCACTCGCTGTTGAAGTAGTTGTGGTTGGCGCCGACCATGTAGACCGCGCTGTGCAGGGCCGTGCCCCGGCTGATCCCGCGCGTCCCGTCGACGAAGTTCTCGCCCTGCAGGTCCGACACGTCGCCGTCGCAGCCCGGAAGCAGCGTCACGGACGGCACGTCGGCGACCGGGTTCTGGCCGAAGGCCGTCGGTCCGATGAGCACGGTCCCGCGCACCTTCCAGCGCACCGGGCCGCGGTAGCCGTCCTCGGCGGCCGGCGGCGGATAGAGGCTGTCCATGGCGGCCCGGTTGACGCCCTCGCCGCCGCGTGAGTGGCCGACGAGCAGGACACGGGAGAGGTCCGCCTTCGCCGCCTCGCGTACGACGGCCGGGGCGGAGGAGCGATGGGCGGTCCAGTCGGCCCAGCGGGCGAGGTGCTGCCGTACCAGGGAGGAACGCGCCTGCGCGCCGGCGTCCTCGGCCTGCCAGTCCTGGGCGTTGATGCCGTTCGCCGCGATGGACACCGTCACATATCCCTGGGAGGCCAGCAATTGCTGGTCGCGCAGGTAACCCAGGTGGCTCGGGATCGGCTTGTAGCCGTCCGCGCAGGGCCAGTCGCCGGTCACGTCGTCCTCGGAGCCCGGCTTGTAACAGGTGCCGTGGCGGCCGTGCAGGAACAGCGCGAGCGGCCGGCTGCCGGCGGCACCCTTCGGCGCCACCACCTCGGCGGTCATCTCCACCGGGGTGTCGAACCCGGGCAGGCGCACCGGGTCGAGGTCGTACTCCCCGGTGACCGTGCGGTACGAACCGGGCTTGCCCGGATCGACGCCGTTCGACGGCGCCTGCGCGGGCATCCGCGCCACGCGCGGGCCGGACCTGTGCGTGTCGTCGGCCGCCGTGTCCAGCCGACGCCCGCCGGCCGTCACTTGAAGGTCCGTCAGATGTCCGGGCGGTGTCCCGCCGAGGGCGAGCCGGAAGGTCTTCCCGTCCCTCGCCGGCTTCGGCGCCCCGAGCAGCCGGTCCCCGGTACGGAACTCGACCCGGGCGTCCCCCATGGGTACGGCCTTCGGCGTACGCCAGATCAGCTCACGCGACCCGCCCTCCCCGTCGATCCGCCACCCCGGCGGAAGCGGATGGTCGTCCGTCGTGCTCGACGGACCCGATGTGTACGGCTGTTCGGCCTGTGCCGGTCCGGGCGAGCCCGCCAGGGCCGCCAGCACCGCCACGGCGGTCACACATATTCGCCGGGCACGGATCAATGGTCCTCTCCTCATAACCCCGTGCGCGGACGTCCCGTCGGTCTCGGGCGCCCCTCGCGTCACCTAGGAGGGGCAGAGGTGTCTGTGGGTTGTCCGTGAGGGGGCGTCGGCGGCGGACGAGCGATGTGATCAAGCCAGTGCGGTCGACCGCTCTCCATACGGTGTCGGGCAGGGCGGTACGAACACCCCCGCCGGTCCCTTCGGCAGCGGTCGGCATCCGGACGCCGACCGCTTCGGTTCTGCCGGAGGCCCGTGCGGAAGGCCCGGCCCTGGTTCCCGGCGAACGTCACGTCCGGTGCTTCACGCCGTCCCCGCAAGCGGCGCCCGCCGGGGCGTGTACCGGTCGCACGAGATGGTGCCGCCTCACGCGCTCTCACCGCCCGGGCCCGTATCCCGTGGCGCCGTGGAAGCGCCCGTGCCCGTCCACGGGCGGAGACCGGCATACGCCCTGGGACGGACACCGTTCAGGCCGTGGGCTGACGCTCCGGGCGGGGCCCGCTGCCTAGCCTCACCGGTATGAGTCATCTGCCTCGCGGCGCAGCCGCCGCTTTACTCGGCCTGTCCCTCGCCCTCCTCGGCACGGGCGTGGCCCGAGCCGCGTCACCCGCACCCGCAAAGGTGCCGCCGGCCGCCGAGACCGCCCGCGTGCGCCTCGAACTGCCGCCGCCCACCGGGGCGTACGCGGTGGGCCGGGACACCATGCACCTCGTCGACAGGAGCCGCCCCGATCCCTGGGTGCCGGAGGCCGGGGAGCGCGAGCTGATGGTGTCGATGTACTACCCGGCACGGCCCGGCGGCGGCCGGACGGCCCCGTACATGACCGCCGCCGAGGCCCAGGCCTTCCTCGACGACCGGGAACTGACCGGCGTGGTGTCCGCCGGGACGCTCAGTGGCACCCGCACCCACGCCCGCCTCGCCGCCCCGCCCGCACGTGGGAAGCACCCGCTCGTCGTGCTGTCGCCCGGATTCACCGTCAACCGTTCCACTCTGACCCTGCTCGCCGAGGAACTGGCCAGTCAGGGGTATGTCGTCGCCGCCGTCGACCACGCCTACGAGTCGGTCGGCACGGCCTTTCCCGGTGGGCGCCTCCTGAACTGCGTCGCCTGCGAGAAGATCACCCCCGGTGGGTACGGCGTGGTGCCCAGAGGCCGGGCCGAGGACGTGTCCTTCCTCCTCGACCGGCTGCTCGCCGACCGGCGCCCCGCCTGGCGGCTCGCCCGCATGATCGACCCCACGAGGATCGGCATGGCCGGCCACTCCATCGGCGGTGCCTCGGCCGCGACGACCATGGCGGGTGACCGGCGGGTCCGCGCCGGGGCCGACATGGACGGTTCCTTCATGGAGCCGGTTCCGGCGGAGGGCCTGGGCGGGCGCCCCTTCATGATGCTGGGCACCGGCGACGACGACCGCTCCTGGACACGCGACTGGCCGCTCCTCGACGGCTGGAAGCGCTGGATCAACGTCACCGGCGCGGGACACTTCACCTTCACGGACGTGCCCGTCCTCGGTGACCGACTCGGCCTCCTGCCGCCTGAGGAGCCCTTGTCGGGCAAGCGGTCGCAGGAGATCACTCGCGCGTACGTGACAGCGTTCTTCGACCTGCACCTGAAGGGCGTGGACCGGGAACTGCTGGACGGGCCGACCGCCGAACACCCGGAGGTGGTCTTCCACACGGAGGGCTGACCGGGTGGCGGGCGGGACAGAGGCTCCCGCCGGGGCCAGGCCTGTCACCTGAACGGTACGGCCGGAACAGCCGGGTTGCCGGCGGAGAGCCGGTCGTCCACGGCCTCCGCCGGCACGACACTCCGGCATGGGCGATCCGGTGGCCGCGGCAGCGCTCCACGAGCCTTTGGCGTCCCTCGATGTTCAAGGGGCCGTTCGTGTGTCACTGGATCACTCCGGTGCTCCGGCCGGCTTCGATCGCAGTGCGGAGGGGAATGCGATGAGCAGCGCGACCGCGACGAGGAGTCCGCTTGCCCAGAGCGGCCCGAGGTTCCCGGCCGCGGTGTCGAGAGTGGCCGCGGCGATGAGGGGGCCGGCGGCGGCGCCGACGTTGAGCGCCGCGGTCGCATAGGAGCCGGCCATGGTGGGAGCTCCCGCGGCCTCGTAGAGGACCCGCGTGATCAGTGTGCCGCCCAGTGCGAATGACAGTGCGCCCTGCACGAATATGAGGATGAACAGGGCGACCGGCTCGTCGGCCAGCAGCGCCAGGGCCGGCCAGCCGAGCAGCAGCAGCGGGCCGCCGACCGCGACGACCAGGCCGGGACGCCGGTCGGACAGCCGGCCGGCGACGGTGACGCCCGCGAAGGAACCGGCGCCGAAGAGCACCAGAGCGGCAGAGATCCACCACTCGCCCAGCCCGGCACTGTCGGTCACCACGGGGGCGAGGAAGGTGAAGCTCGCGAACGTCGCCGCGTTCACCAGCGCGCCGAGCAGCATCACCAGGATCAATCGAGGCCGGGTGAGCTGGGCGAGCTCCGCCCGCAACGCCGGCCTGCCGGTCACCTCGTCCTCATCACGTCCTGCTGGGATTCCCCTCAGGACGCCGAGGGCCGCGGGCAGGCAGAGAGCGGCGACCGCCCAGAAGGTGGCCCGCCAGCCGAGCAACGTGCCGAGCACCGATCCGCCGGGGACACCGGCGATCGTGGCCACCGTCGTGCCCGACAGCAGCACGGCCAGCGCACGCCCCTTCCTGTCGGGCGGGACCAGCGCGGCGGCAGCCGTCAGAGCGACCGCGAGGAACCCCGCGTTCGCGAGCGCGGCGACGACCCGGGTGGCGAACAGGACCGGGAAGCTGGTGGTGAGGGCGCCCACGGCATGAGCTGCCGCGAAAACGAGGACGAACCAGAGAAGACTGGAGCGCCTGGGCCAGTCGCGGGCCGGCGCGGCCACGAAGGGGGCGCCGGCGATCATGCCGACCGCGAAGGCCGAGGTGAGCGTTCCGGCTGTCCCGACGGTGACATCGAGGTCCGAGGCGATGTCCGGCAACAGGCCGGCGAGCATGAATTCCGAGGTGCCCATGGCGAAAACCGCCAGGGCAAGCAGGTACAGCGGGAGAGGCATCGAGTGGCTCCGAGGTGAGGAGAGGCGAGAAGGTCATCTCGTCACCGCGGCCAGCCCCGAGGGCACACCCGCCCGGCCGCAGAACGCGGCGCGACGGCAGGGCTACGAGCTCACTGGTTCAGGGGGCTGACGGCGTGACCGCAAGCCCCCACCGTGTCCGACTCAGGACTCGACATGGCCCGCACGCTACCCGACCGATGCCCGTCGAAGCACCTCGGTTTCACCGGCATGGGCCTGTGACACCAACGTCATGTCCCGTACCAGCAGTGCTGTGACCAGGAAGGTCCACCGGGGCGTGGCCGGTCGGCCGTCACACTCGTCGTGCGGGTGTGTGGGTCAAGGTGGCGAAGAAGGCGTCGGGGACCGCGTCGGTCACGGATGACGAACTGGTCGATGGGACTGCGCTGGGGCTGGATCTCCGGGCAGCACCGGGCCTGAACGACCGGTACTGCCTGCGGAAGTACGGGTCACGGCGACGGACCGAACCGAGCACGGCCGCCCCTTTCCCGCCAGCGCGGAGGACCGGCTTGGTTCCGGACGTCCGTTTGAGTGGCGGAGCAGGGGTAATCCGCAAGAAGGACGCTGCCCGCCGGGCAGCCGAGAACCACGGGCCGTGCGAGGCCCCCCGTCCGCATCCCGGACTCCGCCGGGCCGGGCGTGCGGCAGGTCGCCGGAACGGGCCCACACCACCTGAGGGAAGGGACTGGTCGCGGTGACCGTAGTGGCGCAGCAGGGCGGTGGGGGAGGATCCAGCGGCCTCTACGACGTGCTGGAACTGATCCTCGACCGGGGCCTGGTGATCGACGCCTTCATACGCATCTCACTCGTCGGCATCGAGATAGTGAAGATCGACGTGCGCATCGTGGTGGCCAGTGTCGACACCTATCTGCGCTTCGCCGAGGCCTGCAACCGTCTTGACCTGGAGGCAGGCCCGCGCAAGCCTGCCGGAGTGACCGAACTGCCGGGACGTATGAAGGAATCGGGCGCGCGCGGTGCGACGAAGGGTCTCCTGTCCGGAGCCGCCGAGACGATCTCCGACGCCTTCCAGCAGGCCCGCGGGGAGAGCCGCAGGCAGTGACCGGCCGTGAAGCCGAACCGCCGATGCACTGAGGCAGGATCGCCCTATGTCGCATGCGCGGCGATTCCGGTCGCATGTCGGTCAGTCCGGTGTGTCCGACGAGGCCGTCACCCGCACTCCGTGGAGCGTCCAGCCGGGGGTCCGCCTGACCGGGAGAAGCGGGGTGGGCGCGGAGCGGAAGCAGGTCCGGGTGGCAGGCTCGGCCTTCATGGACAGGCAGGGGTTCCGGCAGCTCATTGCGACAGCCCGTCATCAGGCGTCCGACCCGAATGACGGCGAAACGGTCGCTGGTGAGGCGACCGCGCCGCCGGCCGTCGGCCCGGCTGCTTACTCCGGCGGGCCGGCGGCCGGATCGAGGTGGCGCGCGATCAGGGCCCGGTCCTCCGCCGATACGAGGGCGTGCACCAAGGGCCGGTGGGACGCCAGCGTCTGGGACAGCGCGTCGAAGACGGTCACCGGCAACGGCTGTACCCTCTCGCTGTCACCGGACATGAGCCGAATGAGCTGTGCCAGAAACAGCAGGACGTCGTCGTGCGCGTCGCTGGGGATTCGTCCCCTGTCCTGGCCGAAGGCCGTCAGAAGGACGTGCACGGCCGACACCAGGTGGGAATGACGCATGTCCATCAGCAGCCGCGTTCCCCGGAGCGCCCGCTCGTAGAGATCGCCCAGCTCCCTGTCGCTCATGGTCGCCCGGTCGGCCAGCAGCAGTTCGAGCAGGTCGTGGGCGAGCGACGAGGCCGGAGCACCGTCCACCGGACTGAACACGGTCATGGCCTGGCCGAGCCACCGGAACACCGGGTCCAGGGCATGCCGCATCACCGAGTCATTGGTTCCGCCGGACACGGCCGTCTTGTGCCACAGCTCGTCCCAGTACGACCGTGACCAGCCTGGACCTCCGCTGCCTCGCGGATAGCGGAAGTGCCAGTTCATGTCGAGGGGCTGCGGCGGGGTGCCCGGACCGGAGCGAAGCGATATCTCCAGGGTCCGGCCCTCGTCGTCCCACATGTGACGCACGTCGAGGGACAGGGCGAAGTCCGTCCACTGGCTCTCGTTCATCGCCGAGCGCCACAGCAGGCAGTGCCGGTGCCAGGCACCCGGCGGGTCCGCGGAGCCCGGGAACAGCTCGGCGGCGGAGCAGCGCTCGGCGAGCAGCACCGTCAGGAGCACGAGGTTGGAACCGTACAAGCCGTGGCGTGTCGTGGTACGCAGCCGGGCGGGCCGGTAGGCCGGGTGCTGGTCGCCGGTGCGTGTCGCGTGCTGGGCCAGGACCTGGATGAGGGTCCGGGTCAGCCGGCGCCGTTCAGCCGCGGACAGCCTGCCGGTCAGTGACCGCGCGAAACGCAGCATCTGCCGGGACGCCAGGGAGGTGTAGGAAAGCAGTGCGTAGGCGAGGTCGTCGTCGATGCGGGTGTCCCCGAGGGAGAGCGCGGGGCGGGGCGTGAGCAGGTCGGTGAGCAGGTGCAGGGTGAGGCGTACGGCCAGATACTCGCCGAAGGTCGCGTGCAGGAACTCATAGGTGGCGAGTACCTGGCCGTCCCGCACCGACTGGGCTCGCTGGATGAAGAAGAAGCGGCCGAGCGCCGTTTCGGCGGCGGTGAGCGGGGCGCGGAATCCCGGTTGCCGTACCGGCTGCCTGCCCAGTACGGCGGTGAGGTCCTGCTCGAGTTCGTCGGCCGACACCCACTGGCGGCCCCGGTTCAGCTGGGCGAAGGCCACGAGCGACAGGCGTTGCAGCTCCTGCTCGACGAGGGCGGCCGTGTCGTCGTCGGGGACGGCGTGGAGTGTCGTCTTGCCGACCTCGCGCCGGGCGAAGGAGGACAGCAGTTGCTCGTACAACTCGGTGACGTCGAAGTCGTCGCCGGCGCGCCGCAGAGCGCCCTCGGCGGCGTCGTACAGCGCGAGCATCGTCAACAGCAGGGGCTGGGAGGCCAGTTCGGCGTGCCGTTCGAGGTGCTGCCAGGTGAGCGGGCCGCGGCCGTGCGCCGGGAACCCGGCCGTGTTGGCCTCGTTCCACACGGCCAGCCAGGTCGTGATCTGCTCGGCGCGGAAGGGTTCCAGGCGCAGGACGGCCATGCCGGTGGGGTAGCGGGCGCGGTCAGCCACGGAGGTCCGGCTCGTCACCAAGGCCAGCACGGGGCGTCCCTGATCCGCCTCACGCCGTTGGAACTGGGACACGCGCTCCAGGAAGTTGGTCTGGTGGACGCCGGTCGTCTGCAGCAACTCGTCGAAGCCGTCCAGGAGCAGAACGGGAGTACTGCCTCCTGCCGCGCGCACCAGTTCCGGCCAGCTGACCCGTTCGCCGGTGGAGGCGCGGATCGCCTGTTCGATCTGGTCCTGCAGTTCGTCCTCCACCCGGACGTCCCGCAGCGGCACGCGCACGGGGAGGAAACCGACGGAGGGGAGCCGTGCGGCGAGCACCCGGGTGAGGACGGATTTGCCGGCACCGGGCTGGCCCAGGATCAGCAGGGGTGCCTCGGCGAGCTGAGGAGAGGTGAGGGCCCCGGCCAGGTAGCGGGTGAGGTCTCGCCGGAGGGGCAACCGCCCCCACCACGCGTGGTCGGCCGGTGCGGCCTGCCCGGAAACGGCACTGACGCGGAAGTCCGGGTCGAGATAGAGGTCCTGAAGGGTGGGGATCCTGATGCCGTCCGGCGCCGACGCGGCGTCCAGCACCGGGTGGGCGAGCGCCGCCCGGTGAGCGCGTGCCAGCGCGGAGGCCACGTCGGCGGGCGGGCGCAGCGCCTCGGTGGTGCGGGTGAGGAGAGTCTCGATCCCGGACAGGGCACGGCCGACGTCCGTGTGGATCGCCTGTTGCGCCACGTGCGTGACCCAGAAGCCGAATTCGGGTGCCTTCTTCGCGAGTTCGACGTACAGGCTCTGGTATCGGTCATGGGCCGCGCGCGGCAGGTCGTCCATGAGAGCCGTACGGGCCCGAAGGCGCCGCGACGCGTCCATGCGCTCCCAGAGGACAAGGCCTTCCAGGAAGGCGCAGAACCTGCGGGCGTAGTCCGCGTAACTCGCGAGCAGCATCGCGGCGAGTGCCGAGGCCGGTATGTGCGGTGCCGGGCAGGGCAGGTCCGTGGCGAGCAGCAGCGACACCAGATCCGACGTCTGCGGGGGCGAGCCCGCTTCGGTTCGGGCAAGGGTGAGTTGCTCGTCCCGGGTCAAGCGCACCTCGGCGAGGGCGAACGGAAGCTCCAACTCCTCCATCGCCTCGAAGAAGGCCACCACGACGATGACCGTGTGCGCCGCGCGCAGCACATCGGTCCGCTCCGCACGCCCCCGGGTACGGTCCAGACGGGCGCCGACGCCGCGGATCGCGTCGCGTCCGAGGCCGAGGAGGCGCCCGTTGGCGTCGGCCATGCCGATCACCGTGCCGCTGACCCCGGCGGTCGCCAGATTCAACGCCCCGCCGAGCGCCCGGTCCAACGCCGCCAGCCGCGGCGGCTCGGCACCGAGAAGCACCAGCGCGTCGGTGAACGCCAGGAGTCCGCGTGCCACGATGTCCCTCACTCCCGCGTCTGTACAGGCTCGGTCGAGACCGACGCTACCGCGCGATCGGGTGTGTTCCCACCAGGAGCACAGGGAGCTCCGTCGGGGCAGGGTGACCGAACGGGTCCCCTGCCCCGACGGAGCTCGGTCGGCCGGGCGGTGGATCACCGGCGCCCGGCGGGAGCCGGTGCCGTGTGCGGCGCTCTCCGGCTCAGCCGAAGTTCACGTCGCTGCACCACATGTAGGCCTGGTCGAGGTGCGAGGCCTGCCAGATCACGAACAGGATGTGGTGTCCGGTGTAGCCGGAGGTGTTGACGTTGAACCTGATGTCCTGTGCCGGGGCGTAGCGGCCGGTCTGCGTGATGAAGTCGAGGTTGCCCCAGCCCAGGGTCTGGGTCTTGGGGTTGAAGCCCTGCTTGCTCACGTAGACCTTGAAGTAGTCGGCACCGTGGGACGCCTGGTCGTACAGCTGGACCGTGAAGTTGTTGCTGATGTTGGTCGTCTTCCACTGTCCGGGCTTGTTCAGACTGGCGTTCCTCGAGAGGTTGTTGCTGCAGAGCGTCCCGTCGGGGGTCCGTGCCTGGAACTGGCCCCCGAGACCGTCGCGGAGCGCGCTCATCCAGTTCCACATGGTGTCGGGGTTGGCCTGGAACGCCTGGTAACACATGGGGTCTTCGGTCTGCATGGCCGGGTTCGTGTGGTTGCTGCCCCACGTCTTCCAGCACTGGTACGCACGGGAGGCGGGGTTGACGATGGTGCCGTGAGCCTGGGCGGGGGCCGACCAGGTCAGTGCGCCGACAACCACGGCGAACACCATGACGAACGCCTGGAGAGGCCGGCGGAGGAGCGACCGTGAACGCCCGGTCGATGGACTCTGCTTGCGCATGTGGGGGGAACTCCTTCCAGTTGCAAGACTGTCATGGGAGCGCTCCCAACGGTACGACTTCCGAGTGAAATGTCAATGAAACAAACAAAGTTGATCACAGAGGCGGGTGGTGAGCAGGGGATCTGCCGTGAGCCGGGAGGCGGAACCGTTCCCGGGGCCGGAGAGCGAGGATGTGGCCCGGACCGGTGTGCGGGGCGATGTCGGGGAAGGGCGTACGCGGCATGACGACGGGGCCTGGTTCCGGCGCGAGGGCTGTCCGGTTCCACAACACGCGGGATCCCAAGCCCTGATGGTGCGCTTCCGCGCACCCGAGTCGTCCTCGTCGGGCAGGTTGCCCGGTAGGAACCGTGACTGTACGGCGCACCGGGCGGGGAACGCGGCTCATGGCACGCGGCGGGAACGTCCGTACTCCTCGGACCCGAACCGACGGCACCGGAGCATGGACGCCGCAGTGATCGATCGTTTCGGCCAACTTGCTTTTGTCGAGAAAGAATTGAGCTGGCGAACCCTGTCGTGGCGGCACCGGGAACATGCCTGACCGAAGAAGCCCGACCATCGCATCCGGAGGGACATCGGCTTACCATGACGCCGCGTCGATTCGCGGTCTTGCAGATCCGGGCCGGCAGGGGAGACTGCCTTGACGACCGGGTCCGCCCGGTCCCCGGCAGCACCACGCCAAGCAGGTCGGTCCACCGTCACTCCACCGGGATGAGGTCTGATGAACCGAAACCGAGCCACCGTCACGGCGGCCGCCGTGACCCTGTTCACCGCCGGCCTCGCCGTCGGCCCGGCAGCCGCCGCCGACGCCGAGGCGAAGGCCCGCGTCGGAGCCGACTGGGTGACCCAGTCGATCGTCTTCACCGCCGCTGCGGGACAGACCAACAACCTCGACATATTCTCCATGTACACCAGCGACGGGATCCGGCGGATCGGCTTCAGCGACGTGGTCCCGCTCGAACCGGGCGACCACTGTGCGTACTCCAGACCCGAGGACACCACCTCCGTCGTCTGTGAACTGCCCGTTGACAGCCCCCGGCCCGACAGGATCGACGTCTTCCTCGGCGACGGCGACGACACGACCGCCGCCTTCACCCCCGGGATCGGCACGGTCAGCGGCGGCCCCGGCGACGACGAACTGCACGCCCACACCGCACGCACGGTGCTGGGCGGCGCGGGGAACGACATGGTCATGGGGCCCGCGGCCCTGCACGGCGGCGACGGCATGGACCACCTGATGGGTGACAGCGGCAACCAGCAGATGTGGGGCGGCCGGGGCGACGACATGATCGAGGGCTACGGCGGTGACGACACCGTGCACGCCGGCCCCGGTGACGACCACGCCATGGGCGGGGACGGCCGTGACATCGTCCTCGGCGGTCCCGGCAACGACACACTGGACGGCGAAGGCGGCGACGACCTCGTCTGCGGCGGCACCGGAAAGGACATCCTCGAAGGCGGACCCGGCCGCAACATCGTCCTGCCGTAAGAGAGCACCCGATCCAGGCAGTCGGTGTTCCGGGATGGTTCTGTGACTGGTGGTGCCGGCGGTCGTCGGGCGATGTGTGCGTGCTCCTCGTCCGTACCGCAGTGATGTGTCCGATGCCCGCTGGGCTCCGATCGAGCCGGTCTCCACGGCCTGGCGGGTGAGACGCACCGGACCGGATGCACGATCTGCGGGAAATCGTCAACGAGATCCTGTACGTCAACCGCACCGGCATCCCGTGGGAGTACCTGCCGCGCGGCTTCCCGCCGTGCAAGACCGTCCACGACTCCTACGCGGAGTGGGAGGCCGACGGTACCACCCGGCAGGTCCACGACCTGTTGTGCGACAAGCCCCGGCAGGCCCACGGCCGCAGCGCTCAGCCGACCGCGGCCGTGGTCGACGCGCGGAGCGTGAAGACCTCGGCCGACGTCGCCGAGACCAGTCGGGGCGTCGACGAGTCGCGGTGGGCGGCTGAGCGGTGGTCGGGCGGGTCACACCATGGTCGACTCCTTTGTGTCCGCCCGAGCGGCTGCCGCCGATCCGGGGGCGGAGGCCGGCTGGGGGCCGCCTTCGCTGAGGCCGTACCGCGCGTGGAACGTGCGCAGGAAGCCGGGCGCGTACCAGGCAGAGCTTCCCAGCAGACGCATCGCGGCGGGGACGAGCACGCCGCGGACGGCGAGGGCGTCGATGAGGATGGCCAGTCCGCTGCCAAGGCCGAACATCTGCATGAAGCTGAGTTCGGAGGTGCCGAAGGCGAAGAAGCTCACCGCGAGCAGGAAGGCGGCCGCGCTGACGATGCGCCCGGTGTGGCCGAGGCCGTTGACCACGGCGGTCTCGTTGTCCTCTCCCTGGTCGTGGAGTTCCTTGATCCGGCTGGTGACGAAGACCTCGTAGTCCATCGAGAGGCCGAAGCCGATGCAGAACATCAGCACGGTCATCGCCAGCTCCATCGGCTGGGCGGTGAAGCCGAGCAGGGAGGAGAGGTTGCCGTCCTGGAAGATCCAGGTCATCACACCGAGGGTGGCACCCAGGCTGATCAGGTTGAGGATCAGCGCGCGCAACGGCTGCACGACGCTGCCGGTGAACAGGAAGAGCAGCAGGAAGGTGCTGAGGACGACCAGGGTCACGGCCAGCGGGAGTCTGTCGGCGATGGATTCCTTGGCGTCGACCAGTACGGCGTCGTTCCCGCCGACCAAGGGGTCCGTCCCCGGGGGCGGAGTCACCGAGCGTATCTGCTTGACCAGGCTCTCGGCCGCCTCCGACTTCGGCGTCAGGTCGCTCACCACACTGATCCGCTGTGCGTCGGGCCGGCCGAGGGCGGAGTCGGCCGGGCCGGTCGCGGCGGGCCGTCCCGCGCTGTAGGTGCCCGCGCTGGTCTCGACACGCTCGACGCCCTCGAGCGCGGCCAGTCGCCCCGCGTAGGAGGCCAGCGGGGCTTCGGCCACGGAGGTGTCGATGGTGATGAAGACGGCCGAGTCCTCGCTGCCGCCGAATTCCTCTCGGAGGACCTGCGAGACCTGGCGGCTCTCGGCGTCCTCGGGCAGCACGCGTTCGTCCGTCGTTCCGAAGGTGATGTTCAGCAGGGGGCTCGCCACCAGCAGCAGCACGGCGAGAACGGGCACCGCCGTGAGCACGGGCCGCCGCATGACGGTGCGCGCCAGCCGTCCCCACAAGGATGCCTGAGCCCCGGAGCGCCGCACCTTCGCCCATGGCATCCGCCCGCCGTTGACCCGGTGTCCCAGAACCTTCAGCAGGGCCGGCATCACGAACAGAGTGCTCAGGGCGGCGACGGCGACGACGCCGACCCCGGCGAAGCCGAACGAGCGCAGGAAGTACTGCGGGAACACCATGAGGGCCGCCAGAGCCGCCGCGACGGTCGCCGCGGAGAAGGCGACGGTGCGGCCCGCGGTGTGCATCGTCCGTCGGACGGCGTCGTCCACGCTCACACCGGCCGCGATCTGCTCCCGGAAGCGGCTGACCATCAGCAGGGCGTAGTCGATGCCCAGTCCGAGCCCCAGGGCGGTGGTGAGATTGGTCGCGGTGTCGGCCACGTCGGTGACGCTGCCGAGCAGGAAGAGCTGGGCGAACGAGCCGATGACGGCGATGACGGCGATGACGAGCGGCAACAGCGCCGCGACGACGCTGCCGAAGACGATCAGGAGCAGCACAAGGGTCAGCGGTATGGCGATCGCCTCGGCGAGGACCAGATCCTCGACCACCTGGTTCGACAGGTCGGCTCCTACCGCGGCGCTTCCCCCGGCCCGGACGGTGAGGACGTCCTTGTAGGAGCCGCTGTAGGTGTCCAGGATCGCGATGGCGCTTTCCCGCTGCTCGGTGCTGTCTCCTTTCACGTGGGCGAGCACCATGGCTTCACGGCCGTCCTCGGAACGCAGGTCCGGGCTGTTCGTCTCCCAGAAGGAGACGACGTTGCTGAGCCGCTCGTCCTTCTTGAGCTCGGCCACCAGGCCCCGGCCGTTCTCCTCGGCCGCGGGGGTGTCGATACGGCCGTCGGGGGAGCGGACCAGCAGGACGAGGTTGGTCTCGCCGCCGAACTTGTCGGCGATGACGTTCGCTGCCCGCGTGGAGGGGGAGGCGGGGTCGTCGAAGCCGCCTCCCTTCAGCTTGCCGAAGGCGCCGGCGCCCACTACGCCCATCAGCACCACGGCCAAGGCGGCCACGACCAGCACCCATCGGGACCGGCGGATCGCCAAGTCGGCCATACGTTCGAACACGAGTGGATCTCCTTCAGGGTTCTTCGGGAAAGACGAGAGGTGGCGACCGGGCGAGAAGCCGGCGGAACGCGTCGCGGAGCCCTCTTCGCTCCGGCAGAGGGTGCGTGATGCCGCGCTCGTCGCCGCCGGGAACGACGCTAGTAAGGCAGCGTGTTTTTGAGCAGAAGGAGATTTACCTGACACTGTCAGGTTTTTCTGCCGGGCGTAGTTCTCTGATGACTCGTCCCGTCAACCGCCTTAGGATCGCCGCATGTTCGCCGAAGAGCCCGTGACGGTCCTGCCGTCCCTGCGTCAGCGACGCCGAGCCGTCGCCACTCGAGAGATCGTGGACGCCGCCGAGCGCCAGATCGCCGGGCACGGGCCGCACGCCCTGTCCCTGCGAGCGGTCGCCCGCGACCTCGGCATGACCGTGCAGGGGCTCTACCACTACTTCCCGAACAGGGACGCCCTCGTCACGGCGTTGGTGGCCAAGGCGTACGACGACCTGGCCGACGCCGTGACGGCAGCCGTCGACGCAGCGGCCGACGAACCGGCTGCACGGCGGTTCCTGGCCGCCACCGAGGGCTATCGCCGCTGGGCCGTCACCCACGTCGAACGATTCCAGCTGCTGTACGGCGCACCGTTGCGCCATTACGAGGCACCTGCCGAGGGCCCGACCACTCAGGCGATGCGCCGGCTGAGCATGGTCTTCCAGCGAGAGATGTTCGACGGGTTCACCACGGCACAACTTGCCGCAGCCGACACCCGGGCGCTCTCGCCGGCTCTGCAGGCGCACCTGGAACCCCTGTTTCCGCATGGTTCGGAAACTCTGCCGCCTTCCGCGGCCGCTCTCCTCCTGGGTGCCTGGGGGCACATGCACGGCATGGTCGTCCTGGAGGCCTTCGGGCACACCTCTTTCATCGGCGAACACCAAGCGGAGATCTTCCGCATGGCCATGCGCGACCTGCTGGAGGACATCCGTCGACGGATCCCCACGCAGCCCCCGGGGACACCGGCTGCCCCTTGAGGGGCGGCGCCGGAAGCGCGGCGGCGGCGCTGGCGGCTGCCCGGTTCCGCACCGAAGCCGGCACCGGCGGGACGCATGCTTCCGGTGCTGCCGGCCTTCACACCGGCCAGGACGGGTGGAGGCGATCCAGGACGGCCGCGGCATCACCACCGTCCATGACTGCGGCAACCGCGACCGCGTGCGCGAGGTCCCCTCCACGGACTTCACCGTCACGGTTGTCCCACACGAGCACCATGGGCGCACCGGGCTGCTGGTATGCGACGATGAGCAGGTTGCGGTAGTCGGTCCAGGTGAAACTGCGTCTGCCGCCGCGGTGGAGAAGCGGTGCTGGAGCGTCCCCGCACCCGGATGAGGGGTGTGCGTCCGCGTCGGGCCCAGGCCCGTGCGGTGGGCGGCGTCATCGAGAAGCCGGCTTCGTCGGCGAGAAGCGGGAGCGGCTGTGGCAGCGGGCCGCGCCATGCCGAATCCGCCGACCCCGCTAACGCGGTTGCGCGTTCCGGTGCTTGTCGCCTGCTTGCTCCAAGGCGGCCTCGTAGGCGTGCAGGGCGGCGATGACCGTGCGGCGTTCCGCGGGGGCGAGACCGTGCATGACGCGTTCCCAGGCGGAGGCACTGCCGGAAAGCCATTCGCCGATCGGTGCGGCGTAGGCGGGGGCGATGCCGACGATGCGGCGGCGGCGGTCGACGGGATCGGCGGTGCGCTGCAGGACACCCAGCCGTGACAGCTCACTCACCATGAGGCTGACGGTCGTCGGGGCCACCTCCAGCCGGGCGGCCAGGTCGTTGACGCTGGTGGGACCGTCGTACTCCAGGTGGGCCAACAGCGCGAGATGTCGCGGTGCCAGGTCCAGGCCCTGGAGCGCCGGAGGGATGGGCAGGCGCTTGGCGCGGCCGACAAGCCGTGGCATGAGCAGCAGCAGGGTGCGGACGGCCTCATCAACGGCTGGGCCGTGCGATTCCGTGGACATCGGCGACCTCTCCCAGATACCTTTAAGAACAAAGGCTTTGGATTCAAAGGGAACGAGGTCCACTATGCCGCATCTGACCGTCCACCTTCCGGAGAGCAGGCTGACCGGTAAGGAACCCGTGCTCGTCGCCGCACTGACCGACGCGATCGTCGACGTCTATGGGGAATGGGCCCGCGACCTCGTAAGCGTCCGCCTGGCCGGAGTCCCCGCAGGGCGTTTTGCGCAGGGCGGCAAGGCCGTGGACACAAACGCCTCGGTGGTCCTGGGCGTTCGAGCCGGCGTCTTCGACCGCCCCGACGCCGCCCGGATCACCGTGCGCCTCGGCACCGCGCTCACCGACGCGATCACGCGCGTCGTCGGCGACGACCTCCGCGCCGGCACCATGGTCGAACTCGTGGCGTCACCGCCGGAACGAACCTTCGTGGGCGGCGCTCTCACCGTGTGACCCCCAGCCGGGTCACCTCATGAACTGCCCTTTTCCACAAGAGGCACTCAGACGACTGTGTGTTGTTCGGCCCGGACTCGGGTGGTGTGGAGACGGTAGGAGTCGGTGCCGGCGCCGGTTTCGATGATGTCGCCGCCGAGGGCGAGGCGGCCGACGATGGCCGCCTACAGATCGACCATGGACTTCGGCAGCACCCGGGCCCCTCGTCGTGCAGAACACAACCATGGTCCCGAGGCAAGCATCTGGGCGTTCTCGAAACTCGGCGACGTCACTCTCCCGTGGAACCAGGCGTTCGCACCGCTGAGCAGCAGACGTGCTCGAAACTCACCTGCAAAGCCAGGAGCCCGATCAGTTTCCTGATCCGCACCGGCGTCCACGTCTGGTCCGGCCGGCCGTGTACGACCGGCCCCTTGGCGGGCTCCTGCTCGAACGCGGTGAACAGGGCTTCACTCGGCTGGGGCCGTGTCACCGCCCGGCGGCTACCGCCGCAATGTCTCCAGCAGGCTTCCGAGCTGCCGTACCGGCTCCTCTCCCGCCACTCGCAGGACGACCGTGTCGGCGCCGGCCGCCGCCAGTTCGCGTACATGGCCGACGGCCTCCTCCGGGCGGCCGGAGACGGTGAACACCTCGTCCGCCGGGCGGCCGAGCCAGGCGGCCTGACCTTCCGTGTGCGGGCGCAGCGCCTCGGCGGCGCGGGCGGGATCCTCGTCCACGCAGGTGAAGGCGAACACCGTCAGCGTGTGCTCCGCGCCCGCGCCGCCCTTGGCCACCAGCTCCCGGGCCGCCGCCACCTCGGCGGGGCCGTTCCCCTCCGCGATCACCGTGCCGTCGGCGACCCGCCCGGACAGCTCCAGCGAACGCGGCCGTACCACTCCCGCGACCACCGGCGGCACCTCGGCCGGCGGGTGCACCAACCGGATCCCGTCCAGCCGCACCTCCCGCCCCTCCAGTTCGACGTGCTCTCCCCGCAGCAGCGCCCGCACGGAGGTGATCGTCTCTTCCAGCAGCGCGAGCGGGGAGCGCGGGGCGAGGCCGACCGCCGTCATCCACTCCCGCACCCCGTGCCCGACCCCGGCCACCAACCGGCCCGGGAACACCCGTGTCAGCGTGGCCAGTTCCATCGCGAGCAGCGCAGGGCTGCGCAGCGGCGCCGGGGTGATCCCGATGCCGACCCGCAGCCGCTCGGTCGCCCCCAGCGCCACGGCCGCCGCGGACACGCCCCCGTTCCAGCCGAGGTCCTCCACGACCCAGAGGTCGTCCGCGCCGAGCGCCTCGACCTCCCGCGCGAACCCGGGCAGCCCCTCGGGCGCCCAGTCCCGGTCGTACATCACGCCGATCCGAACGCCGTTCTGCGAAGTCGTCGTCATGGACCGCAACCTATGCGTCGTTCGTACCGATGATCAACGGTCGGGACACCGTTCCCGCCGGCGCTCACCCTCGGCACGACATTCCGGCAGGTCACGGGCGTACAACCGATCAGCGGGAGTTGAGATGGCCCACAGTGGCAACGGACACGACCACCACCATCCCCACCACCACGGACCCGGCCACGGCCACAGCCACCAGGTCGTCGGACCCGGCACCGTCCACGCGGCCTTCGAGCCGGCCGTCCCCGGTCACGTCAATGGTTCAAGCGGTCCTCCCCCTGGAGCAACACCGCTGAAGAAGCTCACTGGCTATGGATGAAGGCCCTCAAAGCAGATCAGGGGGCGAGGGATGCATATAGGGCTTGACCCGCATAAAAACCCCTTAGGGGTCGTTTTCTCCTGATGTTCCATCCCGGAATCGGCTTTTTGGTGTGTGGTGTCGGGTCGCGCCAGGAGAAGGTGTTCTCATCGGCGGACGACCATGCTCTTGACCGCGTTCTGCTTGCTCTTGCCGGAGACGAACGTGTCCCGGTCCTCACGCCCGGTGGTCGGCCCCGGGCCCGGAACTCGGTGCCGTTGATGACCCAGGTCTTCCTGTCGGCGCCGAGGTGGCCGATGACCTCGGCCAGGGTCCGCAGCCGCACATCCGGGCTGACGGTGCACCCTCGCTCGGCGAGTAAGCGCCGCACCTCTCCGATGGCCCGAGTGATGGTGGAGCGGCCGGTATCGAACCAGCAGGCCGGCACGCCGTGCACGGTCGCGTGCCGGAGACGCACGAGCGTGGCCAGGAGCCGGTTGACGAACATCAACCGGTGCTTCGCACCCGCGCCCACAGCACGCTTCCGCGGCCGGGATGCGAGCTTGCCCGGATGCCGTTCATGCCGCAACGGGCCTGTTACAACCACGAGTTCAGCGATCACGTAGATCGACACGACAGGCCTGTGATCCTCCGGTCGCCGATGATCGCCGCACGAGACGGGCTCCCCACCACGCGACCATGAATCGACGATCAGGAGTTCGACGCCTCACCACCTGCCGCGCACGAGCTCGCCGGCGGGCGCCCTCGAGGCGGCGACGTGCGCGCACGGTGCTGCCCCCGCCTTCCGGCCGGACCTGCCGTCTTGTTCCTTGGGGCGGGCTGATCGTACAACCGTGTCGACACTGTCCATATATCCCGAATGTATGACAAACGGGGGTAGTGTACGCATATGGTGACTGCCCCGAGGGCCGGATGCGAGCGCGGCCTGCGCGGACGGCAGGTTCCGTCCGGTGCCCTGCCGCTCGGAATATCCGCACGGCCGCACTGAGCTGCGTTCCGGAGATCGGCGAGGGACGCTCACCGATCTCCGCAACAGTCGGTTCCGCCGCCCACCGGATGTGCTCACCGCCCCGTCGGTGCCTTGTGAGGAAGAGCGCCTCCGGCCGTCTGGCTCTGTCCGGGCGGTGGTGGCAGACCCACGCCTTCACCTGTCTTCTCCCGACCAGCGAGGTACACCCAGTCATGCGCACGGACCGCACCAGTCAGACCTCCCCCACACGTCGCGCCGTACTCGGCGCCGGTATCGCGGCCGCGGGTGCCGGGCTGCTTGCCGCCTGCTCACCTGCCGGTTCGCGCGACGGCAACCACTCGGGCGCGCCCGCGCCGGCCGGATCCGCTCCGAACGGCAGAGAGGTCGGCGGGGCACATCCGGACCCCGCCGAACCGCTCCGCAAGCACACATTGAAGGCCACCCCGTCGCCGGTCGAGTTGGGCGCCGGACGTACCTTCAGGTCGTGGACGTACGAGGGGGTGCTGCCGGGCCGGGAGGTGCGGGTCACCGCAGGTGACACTGTGGCGTTCACGCTGGCCAACCACTTGCCGGAGGCGACGACCGTGCACTGGCACGGTATCGCGCTGCGCAACGACATGGACGGTGTGCCCGGTGTGACGCAGCGGTCGGTCGAACCCGGTGAGACGTTCGACTACCGCTTCACCGCGACGCACCCCGGCACCTACTGGTTCCACCCTCACATGGGGGTGCAGGTCGACCGTGGCCTGTACGCGCCACTCATCGTCGACGACCCGAAGGAGCCACTCGGGTACGACCACGAGTGGATCGTCGTGCTGGACGACTGGATCGACGGAGTGGACGGCTCCACCCCCGACGATGTTCTCTACCAGCTCCGCAAGGGCAAGCCCCCGGTGGGGCACGGCACCAGGCCGGAGGGACCCGTCGGGGTCGGTGGCGGGGCGTTGGCGGACGCCGCGTCCGGGGGAGCGGACGACGGGAAGGGCTCCGGACGGGCGCCCTCGCCGTCGCCGTACCGGCGGAAAGGGCCGAAGCGGCTGATGGCGGGAGCCACCAGCAAGCTGCTCGGCGGTCACGCGGGACACATCGCCTACCCCTACTACCTGATCAACGGGCGCACGGCGGACGACCCCACGCAGTTCACGGCCAAGCCCGGCGACCGGATCAGGCTGCGCATCATCAACGCCGGCGGGGAGTCGGCCTTCCGGGTGGCGCTCGGCGGACACCGGATGACCATCACCCACAGCGACGGCTTTCCCGTGCAGCCGTACAAGACGGACGCGCTGGTCATCGGCATGGCCGAGCGGTACGACGTGCTGATCACCGCACAGTCGGGTGTCTTCCCGCTTGTCGCGCTCGCCGAGGGGAAGGGGGGCCGCGCCATGGCCGTCCTGCGTACGGGCGCCGGAGCGGTCCCCAAGCCGTCCGCGCACCCTGCGGAGCTGGACCGTGAGGTGCTGGTGTCCGCCCGCCGGCTCGGGCCGGACGAGTCGGTGGCGATGCCCCGCCGCAGGTACGACCGGCTGCTCCGGGTCAAACTGACCGGTGGCATGAAGGACTACGACTGGGGAATCGACCACGAGCCCTACAACCCGGACACGCTTCACAAGGTCGAACGGGGCGAGCGGGTGCGGCTGGTGGTCATCAACGCCACCCACATGTGGCACCCCGTGCATCTGCACGGCCACACGTTCTCCCTCGCAGGCGTGGACTCGAACGGTGCCCGCAAGGACACGTCGATCGTGCTGCCGCACAACAAGCTGGTGGCGGACTTCGACGCGGACAATCCCGGACTGTGGATGCTGCACTGCCACAACATCTACCACTCGGAGTCCGGGATGATGACGACCCTTGCGTACCACGGGTAAGACGTCCCTCCTCGAGCGGCGAGGCGATGTCCGGAGCCCGGTCACACTGCCGGCGACCCGCGGCCCGCCCGGCGGCGCGGAGTTCTCGGACACTCCTGCCGGGAAATGACCGGCGGACATCGCCGCATCCTGCTGACGAGCCCGTGCACGGTAGGCGGTGGGGTGCCGAGGACGGCGGTGGGGCTCGGTGTCCACATCGGTCGTGCCGATGTCAGGTCCGTGGTCTGCTGGTGGGGCAGCAGTCCGGCGATGGCCTGGACGGTGTGGCTCATGTGTTCACGGCGGCCGAGGTGGCGGGCCGGCGCCCGCCAGTTCTTCGAGTGGGCGATGCCGCGCTCGACCCGGATGCGGCGTGAGGAGTGGGCTTTGCGTTGCCGCTCGTACATCTCCTCGTGCCGGTCCGGGGCATTCTTCTTGAACTTGCGGTGTGATGGTGTGATCACCCGTCCGTCGGTCTGGGCACCCAGGCCCGGATAACCGGCGCCGGCAAGGATCTCCACCGCGGGCCCGTCGGCCAGAAGCTCGGCCGGCACCGACCGGCGGGCATGGGTGATGTCCGCGCAGCTGCCGGGCTTGGCCGGACCGCGGAACAACACCCGCCCGTCCTCGTCGGTGACCACCATGGTCCCGACGGCGTTCTGCTTGTTCTTGCCGGAGGTGTACGAGGGTGGCCAGGAGCCGGTCGACGAAGACCAGTCAGTCGGTACTTCGCACCAGCGCCACAGCGCGCTTCCGCAGCCCGGAGGCAAGTCCGGCCTGACGCCGTTCATGCCACAACGGGCCAAGCTCAGCCACGAGTTCAGCAATCACGTCGGCCGGCAGACCCGTGATCCTCCGGTCGCCGATGATTGCTGCACGAGACGCGTTCCCCACCACACGACCAGGATCGGCGATCAGAAGACCGATGCCTCACCGCCTACCGTGCACGAGCTCGTCAGCCGTGACTGTGCAGGTCTCTTTCACGGGGCTTTGCCAAGGCTGTCCGCACGAGCGGCGCAAGATGGCGGGAGAGAGGGGCCCGCAGACAAGTCCTGACGCGTAATCAGTCCCCGTCCCCATCGCTGCCGCAGGGCAGAGAAACAGCAAACTCCTCTTCCCCGGCCATGAACCGGCCATGAAGCGGTCCACCTTGCCGCTGTCGTCCAAGGCGAAGATGACGACCTTGCCTTGAAACCGTGCTCCACTCGGTGCGAAGACAAGTCCGTCCGAATCGGGTCCCTTGATCTCCCCGTCGTAAGGTGTCAGCACCTCGTCGCGTGTGCTGCCCCGACGGATTCCCGATGCGGCCGAGACTGACGCGGGCGAGGAGACCGAGATCGCGACGAGGCGGTCGTCGTTGCCGAAACGCAACAGTAGACCGTCAAGGCCTTCTCCGACGGACAGATCCTCACAGTCCGGGCCACCTGGCCCATCGGGTATGCGGGGGGAGCAATGCTCAGGACTTGTGGATCGGTTCCGGAGGGCACGCGGAGGGCGTACCTTCCCGAATGATCCTCAAGGTCTCCGGGTGGGCCCGCGTCACAGCGCGGGTCGGGAAGGTACGCCCGCGCTCAGCGCAGTCACCGACGACGGCTCCACACAGTCCGGCTCCCTGATCGACGAAATCGTCCGCGAGGCGCCCGCCGCATGCCGGCCACCGCTCTGGAATCGGAAGTCGGCCAGTACATAGCCGAGTTGTCGGTCGAGACCGACGGGTACGGCTGGCGTCCCGTGGTCCGCAACGGCCACCACAAGGCGAGGCCCTTGGCCACCACCGCCGGACCGGTCCAGGTCAAGGCCCCGCGGATGAACGACCGCCGCCGCCGCGGCATGCGCGACCCCGAGCTGGTCACCGGAGACGGTGCCATGGGCCTTTGGCGGGCGCTCGCCGAGGTGTTCTTGGCAGCCAGGCCGCAAAGATGCTGGGTTCACAGAGCCCGCAACGTCACCAACCGCCTGCCCAGATCCGCACAGCCCGGCACGACGAAGGCGATGCAGGAGATATGCAACGCCGAGGACCGGGACGAACTGCCCGCGTTCTACGACTTCCCTGCCGGGCGTTGGATTCCCCTGCGGACCACCGACCCCATCAAGTCGGCCCTCTCCACGGTCAGGCTCCGCACCGAGGCCACGCGAGGCGCGGGCAGCCCGGCGGCGTCGCTCGCGATGGTCTTCAAACTGGTCGGATCCGCTCAGGCACGATGGCGCGCGATCACCGCAGTCCACCTGGTGTTCCTGGTCCGTGCGGGCGCACGATGTGAGAACGGCCTCCTGGCCGAGCGTGAGGAGCGGGCCGCATGAACGTCCACGACATCCCGCGGAACCCGGACGAGCACGTCCGCTTCGCGGCCTACCTCGACAAGCTGGGGCACGTTGCCGACCCGGACGAGGTCGACCTGGTCAGCCGCGTGCTCACCGATCCGGACCAGACGATGGCCCAGTCCGCCGTGCTGCGGCACCTGGACCGCCGGGCCGCCGACCTCTACCCCCGCCCCGCCTACGACAGGTGGGCACAGGCGATGACCCGGGCCACGATCGGCCGCCCCTTCCTGGCTCAGCGGCTGCGGGAGTGGTCACTCTTCCGCGCCGTCACGCTCGGGCTGCCCTGGCAGCCGGACGACCTGCTCGCGTCATCCGACTGGCTCCAGCTCAAGACCGCAACCGGGACGAACACCGAGGCCATCGAAATCCTCGCCGAAACCGGCCGCACCAAGCGGATCCGCAACACTGCCAGGACCAGCCTCAGCCACCGCAGCGAGAGCTGAGATCAGCTCACCCACAACTCTTGACTATTGCTCGCCGAACCGCGGCATCCACCGAGTCCGCTCCAGCGAGCAACTCCCGTGGTCCCTCCGCCTCCACACCGGCCTGACCATTCATCCCCAAATACCACAGAACTAACGAAAACTCAGTAGGTACGAGCATCATGGCCGACGAGGCCGGCCCCATGGCGCCTCAGTGGAGGAGGGTCCTCCAGGCCACCAGTCCCGGCCGGCCCGCCTCTGCGAGGCCCACCGCGAACGGCTTGTCGCCGTCGTCCGTCACCAGATGGATGCTGCACTCCGTCACGCTGTCGCCCGGTGGGACCAACCGGGCGACCCAGTCGGACGGACAGCCGGGGATCTCCGTGCCGAGGATGAAGGGGTCCTTCCCTGTATCCGCCGACCGCCTTCGGTGAGCAGGTGGACGTGGTCGGCATCTTCCCCGACTGCACCGCCGTCGTCCGGCTCGTCGGCGCGGTCCTGGCCGAGCAGAACGACGAGTGGACCGAGGCCCGCCGCCACATGGGCCGCGAGCTCCTCGCCAAGGCCCGACTCCACCCGATCGAGTCAGAAACCGACGACACGTCCCTGCCCACCGAACTCACCGCATAGCCTCAAACCGAGATCACCGAGTGGCCGTCGATACACCACTCCAGCGGACGTGACCAGACGGGGGCCGTTCTCGTACCCGGTACGGAACTTGCTCTGATCGGCGGGATACTCGTACAGCTTGAGCTTCAGGCGGGTGTTGTCGATGGTGTTGGGTGCGATCTCCAGGTCCATCGCCTCACACACCTGCCGCGCCCGCAGCGGGGCTTCGACCGTGTCGAACACCGCCATGGTCGGGCCTTGACCCCGGTTCCTGGACACGGGTTATGCGGCTTGCGTCAGCGTAGTTGATGTCGTTCGGAAGGTGTTCTCGTAGGCGATCGGACTGCGGTGTCCGAGGCGGGAGTGACGGCGTCGGGTGTTGTAGCGGTTCAGCCAGCGGAAGGCGTCGAGGCGGGCCTCGCC
>NZ_JOIZ01000010.1 GCF_000721605.1 Streptomyces sp. NRRL S-37
AGAGCCGGATGACCGGGAAACCGTCATGTCCGGTTCGGCGGGAGGCCGCGCGGAACAGGACCTGCCACGGCAGGAACCTCACCGTGCGGCCGACCCAACTTCCTGGCTTCACGGCTTCCGCAGGCTTCGTGTCCGCTGGGAGAGACGCGACGACATCCACGAGGCCTTCCTCGGCCTCGCCACCTGCCTCATCACCCACCGACACGTCCAACGCCTTTGTTAGGACCTCTTAGTGAGGCTTCGACGGCGGAGATTGACGGAGAGGACGTAGGCGTCCGGACGGTCGCCGTCATAGGTGGTGAATTCCGCCTCTACCTGTGCGAGTTCGCACGCCGCGAGCCTTCCTCGTCCATCGAGAAGGCGACCCTTCCGGTCAAGGACGATGGGGTGCTGGAGCCCGTTCTCGCGTATGTCATCGGCGAGTGCCTTCAGGTCCTCTTCGTCGAGTGACGGGAAGAGGTTGATGGTCGGATAGGTTTCGATGGTGGCTTCCTTGCTGGGATGTTGTCAGGATTCGTGAACCCGGAGCCGCGTTTTCAGTGCATGCGGGCGTCGGTGTCGAAGAGCGCCAGTTCGTGGCTGTGCAGGAGGTGCTGCACGATGAAGCTGCGGCCTGCGACCTTCCACAGGCCACGGCCGCGGTTGAGGTGGGCGATGGCGTCCATCTCGACGGAGGTCAGGCCGAGCAGGGAGGCCGCGGCGTGGAGCTGGTCGGTCTCCTGCCGGTAGATGATTCGGGTGGAGCAGTCCGCCAGGAGGCCCTCGGCCAGGGCGCGGCCTTGTGATCCGGCGTCGCCGGCGGTGAGCAGGTCGGACAGCCGGTGGATCACCATCAGATTCGCGATGCCCAGGCCCCGGGACAGCTTCCATTGGGCCTGCATCCGTTGAAGCAGCCCGACGTGCCGCATCAGGCGCCACGCCTCGTCGTAGACGATCCAGCGCCGGCCGCCGCTGGGATCGGAGAGGGCGGATTCCATCCAGGCGGAGGCGCAGGTCATCGCGAGGACGAGGGCGGTGTCGTCCCCGGACCCGCCGAGGCGGGACAGGTCGATGGTGAGCATTGGCGCGTTGGGGTCGAAGCTCACGGTGGAGGGGGCGTCGAACATGCCGGCCAGGTCGCCGTGGACCAGGCGCCGCATGGCGTGGGCCAGGTCGCGGGCTGCGTCGCCGAGCTGGCCCGACATCATCCCGGCGGCCTCGTCGAGGGCGTGCGGGTTGTTGAGGGTGGTGGCGATATCGCCGAGGAGCGGCGTGCGGTGCGTTTCGGCGGGGCGGGTGACGACGGCGTCGAGGGCGACGTCCAGCGCGGTGTGCTCCATGGGCATCAGGTCCCGGCCCAGGACGGTCCGGGCCAGGGAGCCGAGCAGGAGCAGGCGCCGCTTGCGGATTTCGCCGACCCAGTCGGCCTCGGCCACGCCCTCCGGGCGAGGGGCTGCATCCAGGGGGTTCAGGCGTCCGGGCAGTCCGGGCCCGAGGGCGACGGACCGGCCGCCGAGGGCTTCCGCCACCGGCGTCCACTCGCCCTTCGGGTCACACGGTACGTAGACGCGGTATCCGAAGGCGACCGACCGCAGCGCGAAGGACTTGGCCAGCGCGCTCTTGCCCTGGCCGATCACGCCGGCGAGCAGCAGGTTCGGGTTGGTGAACCCCTCGACCTTGCCGTACAGAGCGAACGGGTCGAACACGAAACTGGCCTCGGCGTGGACGTCGCGGCCGATGTAGATGCCCTCGGCCCCGAGTCCGCCTTCGGCGAGGAAGGGATAGGCGCCGGCCGCGACCGCGGTGGTCATGCGGTGGGCGGGCAGCCGCAGCTGGTTCCCGCGAGAGGAGGCGGGCCCGGGGCGTCCGCTCGGTGGGTAGAGCGCGGCGGGCATCTGCTGCTCGGCGGGCGTGCTGTCGCCCTGGTGGGCAGTGGCTTCAGCACGGGCCTTGGCGGTGGCCTCGGCGAGCCGGCGGCGGGCGGCCTTGCGGCTGGCGCGGTCGGCGCCGTGGGGGGTGAACAGCGGGCTGGCGGACGCGCGGCGGGCGCGACGGGCGGGCCGGTGGCTCATCGGGGGCCCTCGATTCTGCGGGTGGTGCTCATCGCACGCAGGCCGTGGTGTGCGGGCGGAGGTCGGTGGGGGTGGTTTTGCGGCGGACGACGTGTCCGGCGGCGAGGTGGCGCTGGCAGATCGTCAGCACGGGCGGGCCCTCGGGAAGCCGCTCCGGATGACAGGCGCTCGTCTTGACGGTGGTCTCGGTCGGGCCGGGCAGCAGGTGGAAGGCAGCGTGGACTTCGGTGGTGGCCTGCCAGAGCCTTGTGTGAGCGGTGGCCAGGTGACGTCCCGCGGCCGGGTGAGGTGGCCGGGCGTTATCGGCGAGCCGGTCCAGAAGCTGGAGCAGAGCGGTGAGGTGGGCGTGCAGCACGTCGAAGTGCAGACGGTCCACGGGCCTGGGCGGGTCAGCGGCCGACGGAGCCAGGGCTCGTGCGTGGTGGCGGATGCCGGCGCTCGCGGCGCGGAGGTAGGGGTGCGCGTCGTCGGGGCGTGGGGGAGAGGTCAAAGGTGGTGGTCCTTCCTGCCGGTAGGCAGGGCGGCGACGGGCGGTTCCGTCGCGGGTGATCCGGAGTGCAGTGGGCCAGGGCGCGCGGGCGCGGCTGGTTCACAGGGCGGTGCGGGCGAGCGGGAGCGCGGTGAGGGCGAAGGCGTCCGGCTGCTGGTAGTTGAGCCGTCGGAGGTCGACGCCGGAGGTGACGGCGTGGGTCTCGATCTGGGCGCAGGCGGCGTCCAGGAGGGCGTCGGTCTCGGCGGTGACGGTGACCAGGCCGGTCAGGGCCACGTCCGCGTGCCCGGCGATGAGCTGGCGTTCGCGGGTTTTGACGTCGGCGTATTCGACGGAGTCCTCTTCGGAGTCGACCTGTCCGCGGCGTGCGCGTTCGTTGGCGTCGGCGATGATTGCGGCCTTCTTGCGCTGGACGTCCCGTAGTGCGGACTCGAGCCCCTGGGGCGCGTATATAAGGGAGAGGCTGCGGCGCACGCCGGCCGTGAACATGATCCCGTGCAGGAACCCGGCCCCCATCTCCGTCCTCGGCCAGTTCTCCACCCAGTAGGTCGCGTGCCGGGCGCTGTCGGTGGCGAGGCGGTCGTACTCCTCGACCTGGACGACGGGACCGGCGGCTGCAGGGTCGGCCTCGGCACGGCCGGTCTCGGACCACTGCTGGAGCGCGGCGAGGGCCTTCGGGTCGTAGGCGGTGCGAATGACGGCGGCGATCTCCCGCGCGCTCAGCCACCCGGTGACCTGCAGACCCGCGTTGCGGGCGGCCTGCGCGATGGACGCGGTGGTCTGCTGCATGACGGTGAACGCCCCGGGCAGCCCTCCGCCGGCCTGCGAGATCAGGCGCCGGGCAGCCTTGAGGTCGAGGGAGATGGCGAGGTAGGTCTCGTGCGGGGCGGCGGCCGGGCCGGCAGAGGCGACCAGCTCGGAGTAGATCTGCCCAGCGATGGGGGTCTGGGGCTGCCCGTTGTGGGTCCAGTGGCGGGTGAGGGTGTCGCCGCTGTCGGGCACGGTGCGCTCCAGCACCTGCACGGTGGCGACGTGCCCGGTGCGGGCGATACCCGCCAGCGCGCGCCCCCAGCTGGAGACGTTGTGGTTCTGGGTCGCCGGGTCGAGGAGGGCGAAAGCACGGCTGGTGACGCGGGCGATGGCAGTCAGAGTCTGCTGGTGCGGGTCGTGGACGGCCGCGGCTCCGTTGGCGGAATCGCCCGGGGTAACCACCTTCAGGGAGGCGGCGGTGCCGGGCAGGTGAAGGACGCCGTTCTGCCGGGGCCGGGTGACGGGCCGGGCGAGCCAGAGGGCCTGGCCGGTACGGCGGCGGTGCGCGTACCGGGTGACGATCGGCGCCCAGTCGATCAGGGAGCGGCCGTGCCGGCGGATCGCGACCAGCGCACCGGATGCCGCCCACAGCGGTGCCAGGGCGAGGGCGCCGAGCAGCCCAGTGGAGATCACCGTCATCAGCAGCAGGGCCAGCGTGCAGGAGACGAGGACGAGCTGGGGTAGGGAAAGGCCGAGGAGGATGCCGCGGCGGGACCGGTGCGGGAACTTCACCGTGACCGGAGCGACAGAAAGATCAGTCATGGGGGCGGATCCTGGAGGCGCGGGTGGAGTCCGGGGCGGGAGGTGGCGTGCACGTCCCACCCCCGGGAGTCGGACAGGGGTCACAGGCCGGTCGGAGGCGGCGGCGGAGCCGACCCGCTCGACGCGGCGTTCTGTGAGCCGGAAGACGGGGGTGCGCCCTGCGGAGGCGGTGTCGTCGTCGGCGGAGTGGTATGCCATCCGCCGCCTTGGCCGGACGCGGCATTCGCGCCGGATCCGCCCGGTCCCGAGCTGCCTCCTACCTGGCCGCTGGTGTCGTCGGTCACACTTGTCGGCGCAGGCTGGACGGCCTTCTCCAGGACGGACTTCACGGCATCGCCGCCGGGTGAGCGTCCCGATCCGCCGCCCTGCGCACCGTCCTTGCCTTCGGTGCCTCCGCCTGTCGAGTTGGCGGCGATGTCGCCGGGGAATCCGCCGCCGTCGGGGCCTTGTGGGGCGGCACCCGCTCCGGCTGCGACGCCACCTGCTCCGGCTGCGGCGCCACCGGTTCCGGCGGTGGCTGCGGCTGCGGCGGCCTTGCGGGCGGCCTTCTCGGCGTGGGCCTTCGCGATCTGCGCTCCGGCGCCGCCGGCACGGTGGATGGACTCGCCGTCGGTGCCGTCGGCTGCCCAGTGCACGAACTTGAAGACCGCGTACGGGCACAGCAATACCAGGATCATGATCACGATGCCGGACATGACGTCGGCAAGCGCGGCGATGCCGTCCTTGGACTCGGTCTTGCCCATGGCGGCGATGCCGAGGACGAAGATCACGGTCATCAGGAGTTTGCTGACGACGAGGGTGGCGGTGGCCTCGATCCAGCCCCTGCGCCACCGGCGAGCGACCTCCCAGCCGCCGCCGGCGGAGGCGAAGACCGCGAGGGTGACCATGACGAGGATGCCAACCTTGCGGACCATCATCACGCACCAGTACAGGACGGCGCCGACGGCGGCGCCCAGACCGGCGACGACGGCGACGAGCCAGCCGAGGCCGGCCAGACCGGGGATCTGGTTGACCTTCACGATGCGGCGTACGGCCGAGGCGATGTCCAACTTCGCGGCCTTGAACAGGCCGTCGGAGACCGCGTCGACCACTTCGATGGCGACCGTAGTCAGGGCGATGGCGCAAAAGGCGAACAGGACGCCCGAGACCGTGCCGGTGAAGGCTTGAGTGAGGGCTTGACCGTCCCGTCTGACGGCTGCCCGGACCAGTTGCGCGCAGAAGGTGGCGACCAGCAGGACCAGGCCCAGCGGCAGAAGCATCTCGTAGTTATCGCGGAACCACGCGGCGTTCAAGTCGACCCTGGTGGTGGTGTCGACCGCCTCGGCGGCCAGGTCTGCCGATGCGGCTGCCAGTTCACCTGCCGACTTCGCCATCCAGTCACCGATGGCCTTGCCAGGGTTCGAGGCGAGATCCACCGCGTCGCCGACGGCGCACAACTTGTCTGCCAGAGGCAGATTGCAGAAACCCACGGGGAGTTACTCCTCCTTTCTCGTGTCAGGCGCGGGTCACTGGGTGACGCTCGGAGCGATGGCGGCCAGGGAGCAGTCCTGGTGGGGGCGGCACTGGACGGCGAGGGTCACGGCGCGTTCCTCGGCCCCTGCGCCGCCGTTCTTCCAGGCGATCTGCTGCGTGCCGTTGACGGTGACGACGTAGATGTACGCCTCGGTGATTGCGGACGGGTCGTCGGTCAGCGCCTGCTTGAAGGCGCCGGGGTAGTGGCCCTCGGTGACGTGGGCGGTGGCGTGCTGGTCCTGGTCGGCCATGCGCGACCAGAGCACCGGGTCGGGTACCTGGCCGGAGACCGAGGTCCAGTCGGCGTACTTGGTCTCGGTGGTCATCCAGGCGTGCATGCCGGCGAGCTGCTGGTCGCGGCTGGTGTCGCGGGTGTCGTAGGACCAGAGCATCTGGGCTGCTGCCTTGGCGTAGGCGACCGGCTCGGCGATCTGAGGCTGCTCGGGTACCGACCCGGATCCGGAGGAAGGCTTGGGGGCGGCTTCGGAGGAGGACGGGCTGCCGGTCGGGGCTGGCGCGACGCTGTCCGGAGCTTGGTGGCCGTTGTCGCCGCCGGTCAGCAGGGCGACGATCGCGGCGATGGCGAGCAGGACGGCGATGGCGACGGCGCCGATGGCGATGCGCCGGTTGGCCGACCAGCCCGAGCCGTACGAGGGCAGCGAAAGGGAAAGGAAACGGCTTCGCATCAGTGGACCTGAGACCCCAGGCCGGAGAAGAAGGCGACGATTCCGTTCGCGGCACCTAGACCGAGGGCGGCGCCGGCGGCGACGACCGCGCCCTTCTTTCCGTTGGCCTCGGCCTGGTGGCCGCCGGTGTGGTGGCCCCAGGCCCATACACCGAGCGAGACGGCGAGGGCACCGACGACGGCGATGATCCCGAACATGTTGATGCTGTTGACGACGTTCTTCAGCACGCTCAGACCGGGCAGGCCGCCGCCCTTGGGCGAGATTCCTGGGTCGTAGGCGAGCTGGATGACGCGGTCTGCGAGAGGGACGGACATAGGTGTGGCGGGGCTCCTTGCATACGCGGCCAGGCGGGGGCCGACGGGAAGGGGAGAGCGGAGGGGAGGTGCGCGAGGGGCGCGGAAGCGGGCCCGTCCGATGCGATGCCGGGCGGGGTAGCGTCAGAGGACGCGGCGGGCGGCGAGAATGTTCCAGTCCTTGATCGGGGTGATCCGGACCGGTTTAGTGGTGCGCGGCGCCTCGATGACGAGGCCCTCGCCCATGTACATGCCGACGTGCTCGGGCCGGGCGGCGGTGCCGCGGCTGAAGATCAGGTCGCCGGGCTTGAGGTGGGCGGGCGAGACCGCTTGGCCCTCGTTGACCTGCGTATACGTGGTACGGGTGAGCGTGATCCCGGCATGGGCGTACGCCTGCTGCATCAGGCTGGAGCAGTCGCAGCGGCCCATGGGGTCGGGGCCGTGCGCGTTCGTGCAGGATCCGCCCCACTGGTAGAGCGTGCCGAGCTGGTGCATCGCCCACTCGATGGCCTTACGGGCCTTCGGGTCGGCGTCCTTGGGGATCGAGTAACCCTTGGGGACGCTTCCCTCGGGGATGCGGCCGAAGCCTGAACCGTCCTGGCTCGGCGCGCAGCCGGTCGTACTGGGCGACGGCGTCTCGCCCTGGTTCGTGTCCTTGTCATCCGCGTCATCGCCGGCGCCGGGGAAGGTCTTGACGATGGCGCCCTGCAGCGCGGTGGCCAGGTTCTCCCACTGCGCATACGCGTCCGGTAGGCCGGACTTCTGCACGGCTTGGGCGGCCTGGGTGACGGTCATCTGCTGCCAGCCGTCCACCTTGAGCAAGTGCTTGTAGAACTGCTCGGAGGCGTAGACAGGATCGCGGATCTGCTGGGCGCTGCCCCAGCCCTGGGAGGGACGCTGCTGGAACAGACCGAGGGAGTCGCGGTCCCCGTAGCCCAGGTTGCGCAGCCGGCTCTCCTGCATCGCCGTGGCGAGCGCGATGATCTGTCCCTTCTTCGGGACGTCGAGCGAGAGGCCGGCGGCCACGATCGTCGCCGCGTTGGGGACCTGCTCGGCGGGCAGGTCCAGGCCGTCGACGTGCACGTCCTTTCCGGACGCGCCGTCGAGGATCTTGGTCACCTGCTCGGCGACCTTGCCGCTGTCGATGTCGTTCAGACAGCTGCTGAAGGAGCCGCTGCTCTGCACAGCGTCAGCGGAGGAGGCCAGCATCATGCCAGCGCCGGCGAGCAGGATCGGGGAGAGGAAGACGACGCCGATACCGGCGGCGAGCCCCTTCAACCCGAGCGGACCGTTCGCCGGTCAGCGGGTTCGGCTATGGGTGGGTAACGAGACGTCATGAACGAGTCCTTCAAGATGTGGTGTCCGGCGTGCCGCGTGCGCGAAGCGTGGTGGAAGGGCGCGGCGGCCGGGGTGGGCGATCGGAGGCGGGCCGGTGTGGGCGAGTTGCCGCTCGCTCCGTGTGGCCGGGCCGTGAGCTAGGTGTGCCAGGGCAGGGGGTACCTCCGTGAGGTGTGGCAGGGGAGTAGCCAGTGGCGGTGTGCGCCGGGCGGTTCAAAAACAGTAGGTGCGGATCGGCGGTTGACCAAAAAGTCCGCGTGAGGTGCCGGAAACCGGCACCTCAGCACGGCATTTCTTGGTCGTCGGCGGATCCGCCTCTACAGTTTTTGGACTCCCCCTCGCCCTCCTCGGTCTGCGGCCACGGGCTTCTGCATGCCCACTTCCGGCCCGCGAGGACTCCTGCGCGAGGCGGCGATTCCCTCCGCGTTTCCGCACCCGAATAGGGGTTCCTCTTTGCCTTTTTCCCTGCACCAGGGCGACGCTCTGGCCGTTCTCTCCGGTCTCCCGGACGGCTGCGTCGACTCCGTCATCACCGACCCGCCGTACAACAGCGGCGGCCGAACCGCGAAGGAGCGCACCACCCGCTCTGCGAAGCAGAAGTACACCTCCGCCGATTCCAAGAACGACCTTGCCGACTTCACCGGCGAGAACATGGACCAGAGGTCCTACTCGTTCTGGCTGACGCAGATCATGACCGAAGCGCACCGCCTCACGAAGACCGGCGGGACCGCGCTGCTGTTCACCGACTGGCGTCAACTTCCCACGACAACGGACGCGATCCAGGCGGCCGGGTGGTTGTGGCGCGGTGTGCTGGCCTGGCACAAGCCGCAGGCCAGGCCCCAGAAGGGCCGGTTCACCCAGAACTGCGAATTCATCGTCTGGGCGTCGAAGGGACCGATCGACGGCTCCCGGAACCCGGTCTACCTGCCCGGCATGTATTCGGCTTCGCAGCCCTCGGGCGCGAAGCGCCAGCACATCACGCAGAAGCCGGTCGAGGTGATGCGCGAACTGGTCAAGATCAGCCCCGAAGGCGGCACGGTCCTCGACTTCTGCGCCGGCTCCGGCTCCACGGGCGTTGCCGCCCTGCTGGAAGGCCGGGACTTCATCGGCGTGGAGAAGACCGAGCACTACGCGTCGATCGCGGCCGACCGGCTCACCGAGACGATCCGCGCAACCCTCACGCAGGACGACATGGTTCTCGCAACCTGAGCCGCGTCCTCTCCTGCGACCAACGCAACCGGCTCCTCGCATAGCCGTCGGCGGAGTACCGCCGGAGCGGACATGCACCTTGCTGGGCGGCACGCGTGAAGTGCTTTCGCCCTTTCATCTTCCCTGACTAGTAGGAGGCTGAACTGCCAGTGCCCGAAACCACAAAGCCGTCTGACGATGGAGAGTTGGAGCCGGTTCGTATTCCGGATCCGCAGTTGGAGGGAATCGAGGCGAGCGTGCGGCGGCTTATGGAGCAGTCGGCGCAACAGGCTCAGCAGCTCGACCACCTCGCATCCGCGCCGGCACCGAGTGGCTCGCCCTTCGCCGCATTCGGCATGCCGGGCCTCGGCGGGCCCCCGGCGCCCGCTCCGCCGGAGCCCCGCCCGATCCTGGAACTCGACGGGGAGGAACGGGAAGACGAACTCGACGCCTTGTCGGACTGGGTCGACGACTTCTTCCTCCCGGTCTACGGGGCGGAGGTCACCACCGCGGCGCCCTGGTGCCTGCAGTGGCAGGATCACGACGACGTCGTGGCCTGGCTCCACGCCCTGTGGCTCGCCTACCAGCAGCACAAGGATCCCGAAGCCGGATTGAGCGGCCTGTTCGTGTGGCACCGCGACTTCCTCACGCACGCCGTTGCGGCCATCCGCGCGCCGGGCGGACCGCTGTCGGCCTGCATGACCTCCCCCGACCGGCCCGCGCACCGTCTCCTGCCCGGCCCGCCGCCGTCCGTGCGCACGGAAACGGCGGCCACGGCGGATGGCGCTGGCACTGCCGGGCCGGACGAGTCGGCGTCATGAACGGGGGAGTGGGAGAGCCTGTCTTCGCCTTGAGCTTCGACCCTCGCGCACTGACCGATCTCCTCCAGGCCCCCAGCGACATCCGCGACCTCACCCTCGCTTGTCTGCAGGAAGTCGTGAACGCGCAGCGCTTCGGGCTGCGCCTCGACGGTGACCTGGAGGGATTCCGAAAGTTGTTCGTGGACTCCCGCAAGGACTGGCGCGTCGTCTATGGCGTCCGTCCGGCGCCTGCGGAATCCGTCCACCACAAGGAGATCCACGTCGTCGCGGTCCGGCCGCGTGCGGGCAACGACGTCTACGACGAGGTCGGCCGCCGCCTGGGGATGACCCGCCGGCCGCTGAGCGCCCGCACGCACGCGGCCCGCTCGCGCTCCCCGCAGCTGACCACCCGCGCTTCCGTGCCCCGGCCCGGTCCGCCGCCTACCGCACTGCCGGGTCTGTCCCGTCCCGCACACAACCCCGCGCCCCGTCCCACCCGCTGAGCGCACGGAGCGTCGCCTATGCCTCCTCAGCCCGCGCCGACACCCATGCGGCGTGCGGTCACGCAGCTCGATCACCGCATCGAAGCGGTCACCGGCCACGACATCGACACCCTGTGGGCCTACCGCGACCGTGGCGTCCTCGACGAACCGCATGCCCAGATGGTCGACCGGCACCGCACGCTGGCCAGCGCCCAGATCGGCGTCACCTTCTACCTCAAGCTGCTCAACCGGCTCACGAGCGGTGAATTCTCTGTCGACGGCGCCCTGTTCGTACGCATCGACCGCACCGTGGACCATCTGGCGGAAGCCACCGACGCGCGCGACGCCGCCGCGCAAAGGGTGCTCGCCGCCCTGGAGCCCATCGAGGCCGCCGCCGCAGCATCGATGCCCGACGGACCACCGCTTTCGACCGACGATCGGGCGGCACTGCTCGCCATCGCCGGCGGTGCCAAGCTTCACGAACACCTCCTGACCGGCCGGGCATCCGTGACCGCCGCCTCCGGCACCCGCATCTCCTATTGCCAGATGCAGAAGCTGGACCGCGCCGGCCTGATCGTCCGGGACACCAGCCACCCGGTTCACGCGGGCCAGCCCGTCTCCCTCACCGACGCCGGACGAGCCGCACTGCTCGACGCCCGCCGGACTCCCACGACGCATGCGCCGAAGAGCCCAGCTCGCCCCGGCGCATCGCCGTCCACTCCGGCGAAGCGGCGCTGAACTCCACCGAAAGGCTCTTGTTGTCCCCCACCGAACCGGCGCCGGTCCGGAAGCCAATTCCCCAGGTCGACTTCGAGTTGGATGACCTCGACGCCGACGAGGAGAGGTACCTCGACTTCTACCGCAAGGTCGCTGTCCACGAGGACATGCTCGTCCCCCTCGCCGAGCACCACGACGGTCCGCACAGCTACTACGTGCTGTTCGACCGCACCGCCACCTGGAGCCCCGGCATGCCCCAGGTGCTGGCCATTCATCTGCAACGGGACTACGAGAAGCAGACGTTCAGCTTTGAGCAGGCTCCGCTGCCGCTCTCCGCGATGGCGCAGTCCTGGCTCATCCACCGCGGCTGCCCGCACGACGCCATCGGCCTCGACCCCGAACTGGGCCCGCCTCCGGCGGACGAGGCCACGCGAGCATTGGAGCGACGCCTCGCAGGCGACGGCGACCACTACACCATGAGCTACTCCTACACCAGCGACGACCCGGACGACATGGTCATTGTCGTGGTTCTGCGTGCCCTGGACGAGCAAGCCCCCAGCCCGTTCCGCGTGGTGGTCGAGGAGGTCGATACCGAGAGGTGGACGCACACCCTGCGGGAGGGCGGCTTCGACACGGCCGGTGAGGCCCTGCAGTGGTGCAACGACCGCCTCACCGGCGAGGCCGACCCTCTCCCGTCAGTCCACCCGACAGCCACAGCCAGCTGCCCGGCCGGTGCCGCCAAGGCCCCTGCCCCGCGCCCGCCAGGCCGTTCACGCTGAGCGCTCAGCCCCACGCGGGCGGCGCAACATAGCCGACGATCGCCGGTTAGCCAAACCGGCGATTCTCCGGACTCTTATACAGCCGCCGGGACAACTCCCGCGGCCCCTTCCCCGCATTCCCTGTGCCTTCACGGAGGTTTCTTCCGCATGCGCTCCACCCGAATTGCCATATCCGCGGCGATGCTCGGCGCGCTCGCGCTGCCGGCGCTGTCCGCCACGCCCGCCAGCGCCGCGACCGTACCCACTGCAGCAACCGCCGCCCCCGCCGTGAACTGCCACAACCTGCCGCCGCTCCCGTACGCGGTGCACGCCAGTGCCGTGACCATCCGGTCCAAGGCCAGCGCGAAGTCCACCGCGCTCGGCGTGCTCTACAAGCGCCACAAGTTCAGCGTGGCCAAGAAGAGCGGCAACTGGCTCTACATCACGGACAAGACGACCGGCGTCAAGGGCTGGGTCTCCGGCACGTACGTCTACCGCGACGTCCGCATGTGCCTGGACTGACTGGAATCAGCACGCCTCGCTCAGTGGCCGAGGCGCTGAGTACGGCCGCCCCCTCGCATTCCCCAGGCATCGACCTTTCCAGAACAGGAGATTCCTTTTGACCGACGGCATATCCGATGTGTCTGCGGATGTCGTGGGCGTGCTCACCCAACGGATCGAGGCCCGCTTCGACATGGGCATGGACCAACTGAAGGCCGCGGTCGCCGCCGCTCCGACCGCAAATCGCGACGCCACCGACGTCGTCAAGTGGCACGGCCTTCTCGTCGAGGCCCAATCCGTGCTGGAGCGCGCGGAGGACGACCTCCTCGCAGCCCTGCAGACCCAGCCCAGCGAGGTCGACGACCCGACGATGGGCTTCGCCCACCGGGTGAACGCGGCCGTCACCGCCCGCGACGGCCGGGCCATGGTCGTGCGATGGCTTCTCGACCCGGACGCTGCGGGGAAGAAGGACCTTGCCGCACAGCGTCTCGCCCGGCTTCGGCCCCGAACCGGGCCGGCGGTGCAGACCAGCGCCCCTAACCGGCCTGCGGGTACGGCCGCACCGGCGTCAGCGTGGCGGTCGGCAAGGTCCGCCCGATGAGCCGGGACAAGGCCAGCACCATGGACGGCGACCTGCAGAGGATCTTCGGGAACCCGGTACCCGAGCTGTACGAGGCGGCTGCCGGCCACGATGCCTCGCCCGCACTCGCCCGTGCCCTGGAACTGCGCTCGTTCCTGGCGCTCACCGAGGAACAGGTCGCCCGCGTCCGCGACCGCGTCCACGCCGACATGGACCCCGACCGCAACATGGACGAACTGTCGGCGGACACGCTCCGCTTCGACGCCCAGTGGCTGGAAGCAGCGCTGGAGGCCCGCGACGGCTACCGCGCAGCCCTCGGCGAGCTGCTGCGTACCATGCCCCCGCCTGCCCAGCAGGCCCGGCCCGTACGAACGGCGCACCTCAGGGCCACCGCCACCCTGCCCCCGTCTGCCGCCCCGGCGCCCCAGCGTGCAGGGGCGGCCCGGGTCCGCCGACCGTGAAAGCCCTCGATTGCCCCACCTCACGTCCACCGACATAGCCGGACGGATCGAGGACCTGTACGGCGCACCGCTCGCCGACCTCGAAGCCCACGCACAGGACCAGCAACCCGGCATGCTCTCCGCCCTGCTCGGCATGCACGACACCCTCGCCCTGGCCGAGCGCAGCATCGACTTCCACCGCGAGCACCTTGCCCGGCTCATCCACCCCGAGCGGCAGATCGGCCCGCACGAGGTCTCCCACCTCCTCGACGGCACCCGCCGGCTCGCCGAAGCCGTCGCCGTCCGCGAGACCCACGCCAAGTCGGTCGCCGCCGTCCTGCAGAGCCTGGCCCGCATCCCGGCCCCGACCTCTGCCTCGCCGACTCCCACGCCGCCTGCCCCGGCCGCGCCCCTTGAGGCACAGAGCGCGGCGCACAGCCGCTGACCCCCAGGCGATCCACCTTTCCTTTCACCCAGGAGTTCCTCCCTTGGCCATCACCGCTCTGCCCCCCGATGCCGACGCCGACATCGCCCGGGTCACCGAGGTCCTCGCCATGATCACCCCGCGCTGGAACGTGAGGATCCTGCTGGCCCTCTCCGGCCCGCCGCTGCGCTACAGCGAGCTGGCGGCCAAGGTGTCCTGGCTGCAGAACGGTCAGCTCCACCCCAAGCTCAAGGCGCTGTGCGACGCCGGACTCGTCGAACGCACCGAACACACCGCACGGCACGTGACCTACGGCCACACCGAGCGAGCCACTGCCCTGTTGCCGATCCTGCCGATGATCGTCACCTGGGCCGAGGAGCACTTGGAGAAGGCTGAGCGCCCGCTGGCCGCGATCGAGCAGATCGAGGACAGCCTCACCCTGCTCACCCGGCGCCACGCCGCCGCCATCCTGTGGGTGCTCAAGTCGCGTGAGGAGGTCAGCGGCCGGGTTCTGGCCCGGATCGTGATGCCCAGCAGCGACTGGACCAACATCTATCCGCCGCTGCGCCAGCTCGTTGCCGACGGCCTGGTCGACACCGAGGGAAACGGCCGGCCCTACCGGCTGTCCGCCGCCGGCGACGGCCTGGGCCCCGTCCTCGGCACGCTGTCCGCCTGGGCCGCGGGGCAGCCCCTTGACCAGGCGGCCCGCCACCCCGTCTGGGGCCAGCTGCGGGCCAAGAGCGCGGCGAGGCCGTGGGTCAGCAGCCCATCACGGCCGGCGCCCGCAGCGCTCCCACCCGCCCGCACGACCGGGGCCGGGCCGGCGTGGCACAGTCGCGACCTCTTCTCACACGCCGCGACCAGCCGCCCGACGGCGGCCCTCCCGATGGGAGGACCGCGCCGATGAGCGCCTTCTTCACCCCTGCCGAGGCGCACCACGCCATCGACCTGCTGGCCTCGCATTCCCTGATCCGTCTGGTCACCGAAATCGATGACAACGGCGCCATACCGTCGCGACGGCTTGCCGGCACCCTGTCCGACCTCTCCACGCACCAACTGCGCAGCGCTACCGACGCGGCCCGCGCCCACGGTCTCGTCCGGGTCGCGCCCGGCGCCGGTCTGGAACTCACGGACTCCGGAATGGAGCTGGCCGACCTGTACGACGCGCTAGCCCGGTGGGCGCGGCGTCACGCGGTCCCCGCCGCCGTTTGCGAGTTCAGCAGCCGTGTCCGGCATGTCCTCGGCCTGCTGGCACCATCGCTCATCCCCGAGAACGCCGACCACCCCGGACCCTTGCCCGACGTGCGCCCCATCAGTGTGGAGGCCGAGGTGGAACTGGCCCGTGCCCGCACGCTCCTGATCCAGTGGCTGGTTGGCAACTTGCAGGTGGCCAGGGCCGATCCCGAGCAGGCCGCGTGAGCGCAGCGGTCACACCCCGGCACGCACGCCACACTGCCGGGCTGATGAGCAGCATCTACCTGCCGCGCACGGCGGACGCGTTGGCGTTCGCGATGTCCACCTACGGCATCCCGCTGCTCGTCCTATCCACGACCCGCTCCGCCGCGCTGACTGGTGCCGCCTTCACCCTGGAGTGGATCCCACGCCTGGCAGCGTTCGGGTGGGCTGGATCGATGGTCGACCGGCGCGGTGCCTCGGTGGTCTTCCACCTCGCCTCCATGGGGCGGGCGCTGGTTCTCGCGGTCGGCGGGATCCTGCTCTACCTCTACCCGTCCGGTGCCGTGGTGAGCGTGACGGTGATGACGCTGGCGGCGGCGACCGGTGTGCTTACCCAGTTCAGCTACGTGGCGGCCGAGACCGCAGGTGCCGCCGCCGGCCGCCGCGCGGGGCCTCGTGCTCACCGTGTCCAGGCCGTCCTGCTCGGCATCGACCAGACCGCGCCCCTGGCCGGACCGGCGCTCGCCGGCGTGCTGTTGCTCGCAGGTCCGCCGTCGATGCTCGCGGTGGTCACCGTGCTCTCGCTGCTCGCCGCGATGCTCGCCCTGCGTACCCCGCCCTCGCCCGTCGTTCCGGCCCGCGCGCCGAAGGGGCGGCCCGGGGCGGGGCTGGTCACCGGGTGGCGCACCATCCGCGCGCTTCCCGCTCTCGGCTGGCTGGTGGCCGGGCTGACCCTGTCCAACCTGGCCACCGGCCTTCTCCAGGCCGCCGGTCCCGTGATCGTCGTCCAGCACTTCGGGCAGTCCACCACAGCCGTCGGCCTGGTGTGGTCCGCCGCAGCGGCGGCGACCCTCGTGGCCGTGACCATCTGCCGGTTCGCGTTGGACCGCCGGGGCCTGTGGCCCGTCGGAACCGCCTGCTCCGTCATCGCTTCACTCGCCTGTCTCGCCGCCGCCCTGGCCCCCGACTACCTGTCCTACCTGGTCATGGTCGCCGTCCTCATGGCAGCCGATGGCGGCCTGGCGGTCGTCCTGCGCACCCTGCGCTCCCGACTGATCCCCCCAGAGACGTTCGGCAGCACCCTGTCGGCCACCATCCTCATCCTCCTGCTGCCCTTCCCCGTCGCCGGCGTGCTCACCGCGCTCACCCCACCCGACGCGCTGGGCCACGTCATCACCGCCTGCGCCGCCCTGCAAACCCTCGGCCTGTTCTGCGCCTTCGCCCGCCTGCGCACCGACCCCGCCCTGCGCACCTAGCGCGCCCCCGCCCGTGGAGAACCCTTATGACCATCGCCGCCCTCGGGTCGCACCGAGCGACCGGCCGCACCATCACCGAGCAGTTCCACGCCTTCGACGCCCGCTACCCGCACGTATACCGCGCTCTGGAACGCATGGCCGACCGCCGCATGGCCGTCGGCGCCACCCGGGTCAGCCTCAAGGACCTTTTCGAAGACCTTCGCCGCCAACTCCCGTACGGCGTTGCCGGGCTGAACAACAACTTCACCGCGCTCTACGCCCGCCGTCTGATCGACGACCACCCCCACTGGGCCCACGCGTTCGAGCTGCGCCGCCGCCGCGCCGCATGAGACACCCCCTTTTCCTGCCCTGCCGTCCCTCGAAACGGAGAATCCCCTCTTGCCCGCTCGCCCTGTTGTACTTGTCGTCTCTCCCGGAGATAAGAACTACCGCGGCTACTGCCTTGAGCAGGTCGCCGATGCCTACGACGTCGTGCTGCTCACCGGCACCGAACCGTCGTGGGAGAAGCCGCACATCACCGATCACGCCGTCGTGGACCTCAGCGATCCTGCCGCGCTGCTGTCAGGGGGCCGAGCCCTGGCCGGACGCCACGACCTCGCCGGTGTCATGACCTGGGACGAGTGGAGCGTGGTCCCGACCGCTCGCCTCGCCCGCCAGCTCGGCTTGTCCACCACCGCACCCGAAGTGATGCAGGGGTGCCGAAACAAGGCCACCGCTCGGTCGCTGTTCGCCCGCCACGGCGTGCCCTCGGCCGCTTCGGTGAGCGTGCGTACCCGCCAGGAGGCCGAAGCCGCCGCCGAACGGATCGGCTACCCCGTGGTGCTGAAGCCTGCCTCACATGCGGGTGCCATCGGCGTGCTCCGCGTCGATGACCGTGATCAGCTCACGGCCGCCTACCAGGCAGCCGAACGGACGGCAGGTCAGGGCACCGAGAGCACCCGCGTGCTCGTCGAGGAGTTCCTCGACGGGCCGGAGATCTCCGTGGAGTGCGTCACCTACCGCGGCGCCACCACGGTGGTCGCGGTCAACCGCAAGACCATCAGCCCTCCGCCGCACTTCGAGCAGTTGGCCCACAGCGTCGACGCCGGCGACCCGCTCCTGGAGACCGCCGCGCCGGCCGCCCGGGCGGCGATCAACGCCCTCGGCATCACCGACGGCGTCAGCCACATTGAGATGCGCCTCGTCGAGGGCAGACCCCGCCTCATCGAGGTCAACGCCCGCCTGGCCGGAGACATGATCGGCCACCTCGTGCGTCTCGCCACCGGCATCGACCTGGCCCGTGCCGCCGCCGACATCGCCTGCGACCGTGCCCCCGACCTCACGCCCACCAGGTCCTCGGCCGCCGCCATCCGGCTGCTCTACCCGGACACCTCCGGCACCCTCACCCACCTCACCTACGACGGAACTTGCCCGACGTGGCTGGACCGGCTGCAGTTCCAGTGCCGCCCCGGCGACCGGCTCCTCCTCCCCAACGACGGGGGAAACCTGTACACCGGCCGGATCGGCTACCTCACCACCACCGCACCGACCGGCCAGCAGGCGCGCGCACGCGCCGAGCGGGCTGCTCGTGCCGTCGTCGCGGTCCTCGACCAGGCCCCCGGCACCCGCAGCACCGCAGCGTGAGCGCCGAGTCTGGGGCCGACCGGCACAGCCGGATGCTCCTGACCGGGTACTTCCTCGGTCTCGGGGCCATCATGGCGGTTTGGGGCGCCCGGATGCCCGCCGTGCAGCAGGCTGCCCACCTCAGCACCGGAGGGCTGGCCCTGGTCCTGCTGGCCGCCGCCGTCGGCATGGTCGCCGGACTGCAGCTCGGAGGCCGCTGCGCTCGCCCGGAGCGGCTCCCGACGCTGCTCACCACCGGATCCCTCGCCCTGACCGGATGCCTCGTCCTGGTGGGACAAGGCGAGAGCCTGTCCGCGTTGCTGGCGGCGGCTCTTGCCTTCGGTCTCGCCCACGGCGTCCTGGACGTCGCCGCCAACACCGCGGCCGTGCGCTGCCAGAACGCCTTCGGCCGGCCCATCATGTCCGGTCTCCACGCCGCCTACTCCCTCGGCGCCCTCACCGGCGCCGCCCTAGCCGCCCTCACTGCCCACGCCGCGCACAGCGCCCTCTTCACCGCCACGGGCACCCTCCTAGCCGGCGCCGTGGTCGCTGCCGTGCCCCTCACCCGCAGTCTGAGCGGCTCAGACCGCCCCACAATCCACGCCGACGCTGACAAGCTGCCCACGCTCGCGTCGCCGGGAAAACTCTGGCTTCTGGCCGCGCTGGCCGCAGCGTGCCTACTGGGGGAGGGGGCCGCCGCCGACTGGGCCGCCGTGCACCTGCATACCCTGGGCGCCCCGACGGCCGCGAGCGCCACCGCGTTCGCGCTGTACAGCGCGGCCATGGCCGCTGGACGGCTGACCGGAGACCGGCTCACCGCAGCTTTCGGCGCCCCGACGGTCGTACGGGCCGGAGCCGTTCTCGCCGCCGCCGGTCTAACGATCGGTGTTGCCGGGGCGAGTGCCCCGCTGGCGCTGACGGGCTGGGCGGTCTTCGGACTCGGCCTGTCCACCACCGTGCCCTCGCTCATCACCGCGGCCGGAGCCAGTGGCGCCAAGGCCGTGGCCACGGTCACCGCCACCGGCTACCTCGGCCTCCTCGCCGGACCGGCCCTCATCGGCGCCCTGGCCAGCGCCACCACCTTGCCCACGGCCCTGCTGCTGCCCGTCCTCCTCGCAGTCGCCGTCGCCGCCCTCGCCCACCACGCCCTGGAGAACACCACCCCTTGACACCTGCCACCGCCCAGGCGGGCCTGGACGCCGTCATCCTCGACTACAACGGCGTCATCGGCCTGCAGCCCACCACCGCCCAGTGGCTCCGCCTGGCCCGCACCGCCCTGTGTTTCGACGACGACCTCCCCGCCTTCCAGAACGCCTTCTGGAACGCTCGCTCCGCATACGACGCCGGCCAGCTCAGCGACCTCGCGTACTGGGCCACGGTCCTCGGCCACCACCCCGGCGCCCGCCGGCTGCGTGAACTCCGCGACGCCGACACCGACATGTGGACGTCCGCCGACGACCGTGTCGTCGAGATCCTGGACCACGCCCACGAGTCCGGGCTGCCGCTGGTCCTGCTGTCGAACGCACCCCGCCACCTCAGCGATGTCCTCGACCGCCACCCGTGGCGCCGCCTGATGACCCACGCCTTCTACTCGGCCCGGCTCCAGGTCTGCAAACCCGACCCGGCCGCCTACCAGCACGCGATGAACGCCACCGGCGCCGCCGACCCCGACCGCGTCCTCTTCGTGGACGACCGGGCCGACAACTGCCGCGCCGCCCGCCGTCTGGGTCTGCGCACCCTGCACTACACCGGCCGTCCCACCGACCTCGCCGCCGTCCTGCAGCCCCCGAACTGACCCGCCTCCCCCTTCCCCCCAGGAATCAGTGCCTCACGACGACCACGACACCATCGACGGCGACGTCTACGTCTTCCCACGCCACCTGGCCCGCGCCACCGCGGTCGGTGATCCCGGCCTCGACCCGCTGCGCGACCTCGGCTGGGACCTGCACCACGACGACCTCGGCAACGCCTACCTCACGGCCCCCGACGGCAAAGTCCGCCTCGGTTACCTCCCCGAAGGCGACGACGACGGACTGTGGCGCATCAACGCCTACAAGGACGCCTTCGGCCCACCGACCTGGGGCGTCTGCTTCAACGACAGCGCGCCCACCGAGTTCGTCACCGCCTTCGCCACCGCTCTCGCCGAGGCGTACCGGCAGGGCCCGGACCACTACCTCGCCCGGCCGCTCGCCGGAAGCCCCGACCGCGACCCGTTCCTGGCCGTCGACCCGCTCATCAACCAAGGCTGGCAGTTCAACCGCCCGCACCTGAGCACCTTCGCCGTCACCTCACCCGACGGGCTCGCCACGCTGGAGTACACCACCGGCGACCTCGACCCAGCGATCGAACTGGACACCCGCGACGCGCGCTGGCACCTGTGGGCCGGTACCTCCTCAGCCCGGCCCTTCTGGTACGCCACGGCCAGCACCGACACCCCTGCGGCCCTTCTGCGGGCCGTGACCGAGGCCGTGGCCGACCCCGCCCCCCTTCCTCGTTGGCGGGACGACAGCTACAGCTACGTCAAGGGCCACGCCCAGCTCTCTCCGATCCTCCCGCCGAGTCCGACGCCGCCCACCCCGCTGGACGTCCGGCGGGCCGCCGCCTTCCGCCGCCCGGCCGCGCTTCCCGCGGCCAGCGTCCCGCGCTGGAGCACCACGAGCCGACCTGCCCTGCCCGGCCCACGTCGCTGACCCCAGCCCAACTCCGACCGGAGACCCTCGTGTCCCTGCAGGCCCCCGAGTTCTTCACCGAGCTGTGCCTCCCTTTCCACGACCACGCCGTCGTGGGCAACACCTACTACGCCGCTCCCGTCCCGGGCACGCCGCTACGGCTGCGGATCGACTTCACCCGCACCATCTACGCGGACACCTATGGCGGGTTGCGTGTCGCAGTCGTCCACCCGGACCGCGGGGAGATCGACGCGGTGGCGCTCAGCTTCGTGGACCACGGAACGTTCCACCGCCGCGACGAAGCCAACAATACTTCCCGGCTCAGCGACAAGTACGGCACCTTCAACAAGCACGGGCAGCCCCCGTGGGAGGGAGCCGTCACCACCGGGCTGCGCGATGCCATCGAGCGGTACACGGCCGTCTGGTTTCCCGGCGCCTGGGCCGCCTCCGCGCCCAAGCGAGCGGCCGGCCGCACGTCGCGCAGAACTCCGCCCCCGCCGACCGCCCCCGCCGGGGCCCGCACCCGCTGATCCTCATCCCGATGCCCGCATCCCGCGCCAGCTACCCAGCAGGAGCCTCTCCTCGTGTTGCTCGATCCTCCCTCCGACCCCTTCAAGGATCTCGACTCCGCCGAGACCGTGAGGGTTCTCCCGCGTCACCTTGCCGGTCCCGGCCAAGCAGACCTGGAGACGATCTGGCCCTTTCCCTTCGACGAGGGCTGGCATCTGCACCAGGGGCTCGAAGAAATGGTGTTCGCCATCAGCCCCTGCGCCCGGCTGTGGACCCGCTTCACCCCCAAACCCGAGGAACGAGGCCAAGGGACGTGGACCATCGGCATGGACCGCGCCCCCTTCGGCCCGAGAGCCTGGGAGATCACCTTCGACGCCACCACCCCCGCCGAACTCCTACGCGACGTACACGCCGAGTTGCTCGACCTGTATCTCGAAGATCGCCCCAGCGACCAGGACCACCTGTTCGAGGACGCGACGGCCCCGTACGAGGTGTACACGCCGCTGCTCACCCACGGCTGGAGCCACAGCGTCAATACGGACGGCACACAGACCTTCCTCCCGCCGGAGGGCCTTGGCGGCGTGGGTCACCGGTACGCCACCACCGGTTCCGACGGCCCGATCTGGCGGGCTTGGGGCGGATACCCGAGCGAGCCGCACTGGCAGGTCCGGTTCTGTGCCGGCGCGCCCACCACCCTCGCCGCGGCCTTCACTGCCTCGCTGATCTCCACCGAACCGCTGCACCGGGCCGTGAAACAGATCCCCTTCCACACCCGTCGTCGCCTCTACGTCGCACCCGCTGGGGCCCCGCAGCCGCTCAACCGTCCGACCCCCGCGATACCACCCACCGGCCATACGACCGGCCGCACCCGCTGACCCCCGACCGATCAAGGAGTCTTCTTCCTCGTGCACGCACGTCTCGTCCGATCCGCCGCCGCCCTCGTCGTCGCCGCGGCCGGCACCCTCACCTGGGCGCCGGCCGCGAGCGCCGAGCCCTCCGAACCGAGCCCCTCGGCCTCCGCCGCCCCCGCTGAGACTCCGGCCCCGGACTCGGGCAGCGTCGAGATCACCACCAAGGACACCGCCGGAGAGGCCCTGCCCGGCGCCGTGTTCTTGCTGCTCGACTCCGCTGGCCAGGAGGCCGGACGCGGGACGACCGACGCCCAGGGGAAGCTGATCTTCTCCGACCTCGCGCCCGGTGTATACCGGCTCAAGGAGACGGCTTCCGGCAGCCCGCTCCACGAGGTCGTCGCCGACCAGGACGTCATCGTCACCCCAGACGCGACCACACGGCTGACGATCACCGACCCGTTCAAGGCCGCCAAGGTCCTCCTGCAGGCCAAGGACGACAAGACCGGCAAGCTCCTGTCCGGCGCGACCGTGAACATCGGCACCGGCACCTCGACGCTGCTCACCCTGACCACGGGGGCTAGGGGCACGGCCTCCGGAGAGCTGCCCATGTCGAGCCGGAGGGCCCAGTTCTGGGTCAAGGAGATCAAAGCCCCTGCCGGCTACGACCTGTACAAGCCGACCAAGACGTTCACCGCTGGGCCCGGCGACCCGGTGACCGTGACCGTCACCAACGTCAAGACCACCACCGACTCGAAGCCCAAACCCTCGGGCAAGCCCACGCACACGCCCACCGACGCCCCCTCCAGCTCCGGCAAGCCGAACAGCGGTACCGAAGGGGCCACGCAGTCCGCGTCGGGCAGTGACACACCGGAACCCGACTCCTCCACCGTCGCCGCCACCCCGGTTGGCGACTCCACACCGAAGATGCCGACGGGCGCCCTCGCCCACACCGGCGCTGACGCCGCACCGTGGCTGATTGGCGGAGCGGCCGTGCTGATCGCGGGAGGCGGAGGCGCCCTCGCCATGGCACGCCGCAGCCGCACGGACAGCCCCACCGACGACTCCACCGAGAGCTGACCCGCACCCCACCCCTCTTCACGACACGGAGCCCCCGGATTCCACAGACTGGAATCCGGGGGCTCCGTTGTCCACGAACGCACGGACGCCTCGTTACGCTGCGGCCGTGATCGAGCCCTCCCTGCTGCCAGGCGACCCCTCTGAGCTACACCTGCGCATCTCCTACGACGACGGACTCTGGGACACTCCACAGGCTGACACGCTGGAATGCTGGAACGTGGCCGTCTTGCACCGCCGACGCCCCCACGGTGGACATCACGAGCCGGTCAGCTCCAGCAGGTGTGCAGCTGCTGACTGCTCCTTGTGCACGGTGGAGGACGTAGCCGTCGGGTCCATGACGTTCTACCGGGTGCACCTCGACCGAGGTCGCAACGCGTATTGGGCTATGGAGGAGGAATCGGAGGAGCTGTACGAGACCGCCCAGGTCCTCCTCGATCCCGAGACGGGCTCCTTCACCGACGAAGTCAGCCAACGACTGGAGTACGTCGGCTCAGCGCTGCTCGTCATGGATCGCGTGACGCTGGATCCCTCATGGCGCGGGCACGGCCTGGCGGCCGTACTCGCCTGCGAAGCGATCACCCGGCTCATGGCTGGCTGCCGGGCCGTCGCCTGTTCGCCCGGCATCACCGACCTCAGCAGCCGTCGTCTGACGGACAGAGCCGAGTGGGACCGCGTGACTGCCAAGATCGCTCAAGGATGGGAGAGCCTGGGCTTCCGTCCCTACCGCGACAACGTCTATCTTCTGTCTCCCGCCTCGCAGGACCTTGAGGAACAGCGCGGCGCACTTCGCCAGCATCTTGCCGAACTTAGTGGTTTCTGGCGGGCCAGCGTTTCATGAACGATCGTGCCAGCGCAGAAGGCGAGCACTCCAGCGATCCTGCGGACCCGGCCGGACACCGCTAGGGAGGCGGCCACGCTGCCAGCGTCAGCGTCCGCAGGTGCGCACTGTGCTCATGAGAGAAGCGTAAGGTCCACATTTCGTGGTGATCACGCGTCACCGCACAGGTATGGGACAGGGGTCCTGCCGACGCCTAGGGACCCAGGAACTGCCTTCGTGGTTGCCGAGCTTCGGCGCTTGGCTGGCCGGTCAATTGGTGGCCAGGTTTGACGAACGGACACAGTTGTCCTTTGACATCCAATCGAGGCGTTTGACAACGAACCCGGTTGTTTCGGCTTCTCTGACAGTGAATCTAGTCGTGAGGGGTGAGCAGGCTGGGGGTGTCGTATGTCGGTATTGGCTGAGGCAGATGGGTCATGCCGTACGTCAAGGTGTGGTGCGTGGAGGGCAAGCTCGAGCGTCGACGACGTCCGCTGTTGGACTGTGTGTCGGTCAGGTTCGAGGACGCTCGTCCGGTACGGCCGTTTCGGTGGCCACCATTTCCCGGGCTGGTACTGGGCGGCGACGACCAGGCAGTGGTGTGTAGTTCTGCAACGAGATCGTCCGCGGCGATTACGGACGAGCTGGAGACCGTCGACACCAAGACCCCCTCGGTACGGTCCACTGCCGTCTAAAGGACCTTACGAGCACTACGGACTGTTGGCACGCCGATCACCGCGCCCGTAGGATTTGGTCGCTCTGCCGCCAGTGGAAGGATGGGATCTCCTTGTCGCGCAACATCCAGCAAGTTATCGCGCACTTAGTCGTCTCGGCTGCCTCCGCCGCGCTGGCGATCGTGATCAACCTGCTGACTGAATCGGCCACGTGGTGGCTGATCGTCCTGACCGGACTCCTCGTGGCGTTCAACGCGCTTGTCGCGGCCTACTACCAGTGGGCCACGCAAGACGATCAGCCGCCTCCGCCTGTCAATCTCGTGGGCGGCAACATCTCGGGTACCAACTTCCAGGGGAACTCGGTGACCGGCAACGTGACGCTTTCGCCTAACCCGCCGACCCCGGACCCCGGTGCCGGCCCCACGCCTTCCACGTAAACCCGGTCGGGCTCGTCAGCATGAACGACGCACGCAGATCGGACCCGGTCTACAACTACGTTGGCGGAGACGTCCACGGGATCAACATCCAGGGCTCCACGCTCGAGAACCTGACTCTGCAGCACTTCACCATCGTGCGCAGGGAGACGCCGCCACCACCGACCCAGCTGCCCCCCGCTCCCGACCACTTCATCGGCCGTGAAGCGGAACTGTCGAGACTGAAGGACCTCGCCGCGGAGGCAGCCGACCGTCCGGTGGTTGTAACGGTCGAAGGGGCGGCAGGGGTGGGCAAGACCGGCCTGTCGCTGCACGCGGCGCACGAGCTGGCCCGGCACTTCCCCGGCGGGCAGCTCTACGCTGACCTGCGCAGCTACGCCGTCGGTGGCCGGGCAGGCGCGGTGGGCGTGTCGCCGGGCAAGGTGCTGGGTGACTTCCTGAAGGCGCTGGACGTGGCCGAGGAGGACATGCCGGTCGAACTTGATTCGCGGGCCGCCACATTCCGAAGTCACATGGCGGGGCGGAAAATCGTGATCGTCCTCGACAACGCGGCTGATCCCGCCCTCGTCCGCCCCCTCCTTCCCGGCCAGCCCGGTTGTCTGATGCTGGTCACGAGCCGAAGCAACCTCAGCGGGCTCGACCCCACCGAGCGCATCCATCTCCGCACGCTCTCCGCCGTGGAGGCTGAAGATCTGCTGGCCTCACTGATTGGTAGTGAACGGGCGGCAGTAGAGCGGTCGCTGATCGGCGAGCTTGGACGACTTTGCGGACATCTGCCTCTCGCGCTGCGCATTGCCGCAGCCCGTCTGCGGTCGCGTCCGTCGTGGCCGGTCGGACGCATGGTCGACGCGATGGCTCAGGAGCGACACCGGTTGGCGGAGTTGAAGGTGGCGGACGTCGAGATTCGGGCCGCCTTCGCGCTGTCGTACCAGATGCTACCGGATGCCCAGGCGCGGATCTTCCGGCTCACGAGCCTGCATCCCGGGCCGGACCTTACGCCGGCCCTTGCCGCGGCGGCCGTGGGGTGTGCACTGAAGGAGGCCGAAGAGGTGCTGGAAGCGCTCCTCGACGCCAACCTGTTGGAACAGGAGGAAGTCGATCGCTATCGCTTCCACGATCTGCTTCGTCTCTTCGCGCGAGAGGAGGCGGGAGCCGTGCATGGAAGAGGAGAGATCAACGAGGTTCAAGAACGGCTGGCCGACTACTTCATCATCGAAGGAAACGTGCACGGCACCGTTCTGAGTACCTATCAGCGGTCGCCGGAAGCCACTTCGAACCGTCCCGCCGCACTCCGCTGGTTCGATGCAGAGTTTCCCAACTACCGTGCGGTGCTCGACATGGTGGCCGACAAGAACTGGCACGAGCGAACGCTCGACCTGATTGCGCCGCTCACCGAGTTCCTCGAGCTGCGGGGGTGGCTCGATCATGACGAGGCGGTGGCCGGGCTCCGGCTCGCCGTAGCCCAGCAGATCGACGACCGGACAGGGAAGATGTATGCCCTGAGTTCGGTGGCCTACGTCCTGCAGAAGCGGGGTCAGCTCGACCGTGCTCGAGAGATGTACGAGGAGGCGCTGAACGTGGCGGTGGGCTTGGAAGACCCATCCCATGAAGCTGGCGTTCTAAACAATCTGGGGACATTCCATATGGACAGCGGAGAGTTCGAGCAGGCGGCCCGCACCTTCGAGCGGGCCGCTGAGATCTCCGTACGGGGGCGCGACTACGCCTTGCAGTTGAAGGTGTTGCACAACTCGGCATCGGCGTGCGCCTTCCAGGAGAAGTGGGATGAGGCGATCGCCGCCTACGAGCTGGCGGAGATCCTTGCCGATTGGTTCGATCCCACTGAGTTGCCCGACATCTGGCAGTCCATGGCCAAGGTGGCACTGGAACGGGGAGGCGATCCCGAAGATGCGCTGCCCTACGCCCAGCGGGCGTTGGACATGCGGAGCGAACTCGACGATCGTCCCGGTCAGGTGGACTCACTCCTCGACATCGGCCGGATCCACCTTGCCCGCGAGGACGCGGACGCGGTACAGGACTGCGCCCGCCGCGCGATGGACGTCGCCCGGTCGAACGACGATCGACGGGCCGAAGCTCTCGGGCTCGAACTCCTCGCTGCGGGGGCGGAGCTACGGGGTGACAGGGGAGAAGCACGTACGGCTTTTCGTAGCGAGCTGGAGATCTTCCTGGAGGCCGGCGAGGTGGCCGGATCGGTCCGCAGTTCGCAGAACCTCGTCATGCTCCTGCTGCAGGACGAGCTGCTGGACGACGCGGTCGAGGTCATGACGCAGGTGACGGATTTCCTCGAACTGACCGGTGACCTCGCTGCATGTGCCGGGGCTGCGATGACATTCGCCGCACGCCTGAACGGATCGGGCGGCCGGGAGGGAGCCGTAGAGTGGTACGGCCGGGCGGCGGACGCGTATCGAAGCTGCGGTGACCTGGCAGGGGAACGGGATGCCTGCTACTTCACGGGCCAGCTTCTTCAGGCGCTGCAGCGGCCGGAGGAGGCCGTTCCCTGGTACGAGCGCGCGGTCGACGGGACCGAGGAGGCTGGTAGTGCCGTGGAGCCGTACATGGTGCTCGCCAATCTGGGCGCTGCCTACAAGAATTGCGGGCGATCCGCCGAAGCGGTTGACGCCTATCGCCGGTCCATCGAACTCGGCACGATGGGCGACGGGATGGACCGCAAGGGCGAAGTGCTGTCGGGGCTCGGCGCAGCCCACATCGTCTGTGGTGAGTTCGATCGGGCCGGTGAGGTGCTCGCCGATGCCGTCAGCTGGTACGAGGAAACAGGTGAAGAGGAAGGGCTCGCCCGCGGCCTGACCGACCTGACCCAGGCTCTCGTGCGTGGCGGCAGACTCAAGGAAGCGGGCGAGGTTTTCACGCGAGCGCGAGAACTCTGGGTCCGGCTGGAGAAGTGGCACGAGCTCGCGGAAGTCCACCAGATGGCGGGCGTGTGGAGTATGAGCAGTGGATACGCCGACGACGCTGCGCGGTTCCTAGACCAGGCCCTGGCCCTGTACCAGCAGCTGGACGACGCGCACGAGCAGGCCAGGACGCATGAGATGCTAGGGCTCGCCTACCGGATCATGAAGAAGGACCGCAAGAGCAGAAGGCATTATCGCCGCGGCATCAGCATCTTCCAGAACCTGGGGAACGCCAGCCAGGCACAGCGGCTTCAGCGAGAGCTGGCCGAGGTCGAGTCATAGCTCCCGGATGACGATCCCCGGCAGACGCGGGTCGTCCCCTGATGCGTCGTCCCTGCGGTGGCGTAGTGCGAGTCCCAGCTTCACCAGGTGCACGACGCGGTAGGGGCTGCCCGCTGGCAAGGCTGTCACCGCCTCGTCCAGCAGTGTCAGGGCCGCCTGCTCCGCCCTCTCCGCCCCGCCGTGCTCAGCGAGTTGGGCGGCCGACAAGGCGAGGTTGTTTACGACGGCGGGGAAGAGGTCCCGCTGGTGGACCGCGGCCCAGGTCGCGACCTCGACCAGGATTCGGACCGCTTCGGCGATCGGCCCTCCCTCACGTTCGACCGCGCCTTGCATCGACAACGCGGTGGCCAGGCTGACCCGCGTGGTTGCGAAGCACTCCGGCTTCTGGGCCTGCTCGACGAGGTTGCGGAACAACCGGACGGTGAGGTCGAGCAGGTCCGGCGCGCGGGTGCGGCGGAACGCATCCAGCAGATGGGCACCCAGCCGCCCCCACTCGTCGTCCAATGGGAAGTCGTCCTCGCGGGCGATCACACCACGGATGAGGCCGAGGACCTCTTCCAAGGCTTCCGGTGAGATTGCCCGAGCGCTGCCGCCGCCCTGGTCTGCCGCTTGACCGAACTGGAGCCATGCGGCGCAGAGCCGGGCCTCGAGAGCCGCGTGGCGTCGGTAGCTCCCGTCAACCGATGCCCCAAGTCGCAGCGCAGCCCCGGCGCGCCTGAGGGCCTCTGCATCGTCCGTGGCGGCGCCCAGACGGTGGAGTGAGTGGGCCAGGATGCTCTGACAGAATCCGCGGTCGTCCTCGGGTCGTAAAGACGTCACCGCGCGTTCGGCGAAGCCAACCGCTTCCGAAAGGAGCGGCTCGTCCCCAGCAAGGGTGCTCAGGACGACGAGTGCGGCAGCGACGTTGGCCAGGCACAGCGCCAGACCCGAGAGGTTTTCCATGCACGCTTCGACGGCGGCTCGGGCCGTGTCGACGGCTTCCTGTGCCATGGCCCGATCCCCCCTGTTCTCGGCGAGTACGCGGAGGGCATAGCTGAGGTTGTTGAGGCACTCGATACGGCCCTGTAGCGTCACCGAGTCGAAGGACAGCGCGGCCCGGAAAGCTTCCGCGGCGAGCGGCAACCCGGCAGGGTCCGCCGTGCGTTCGTACGTGGAGAGACGCCTAGTGCCGATGCCACGCAGGAACTTGGGGATCTCGACGGTGTGCTGCGGGTCCAGGGGCTCGCAGAGGGCGACCGCCTTGTCGAGGGCCTTCGTTTCGCCCGATTCCTCGCCGTAGCCCAGATAGCTCCGGACGAGGTAGAGGATGCGCTCGATACGGTGGGGATCATCGTCTGGTGTGTGGTCCACGGCTACCTGGTGGAGATGGATCGAGCAGCGCAGGGCGAAGGGGCGCCGTGTGACCGTAAAGCACTCTTGCCAGGCGATAGAGTACAGGGCATACCACTTGGCCGACTGTGGGTGGTCAACGCCGGCCTCGGTGGTCAGGTTGCCCCACTGGATCAGACTGAGCGTCAGCATCGCCGGGTCCTCGCCGCCCGCGGAGAGGCGGAGCAGCATCGTGCCAAGCTCCGCCTGTCCCTCGGGCGAGGCGTACCGTGCGTTGTCGCCTCCGAGAACCCGCTCGCGGATCTCGGGATCCAGGAAGTCGGATGCCATCCGGTGGATGTGTCCCAGCAGGACGAGAGCGACCAGCATGTCCCTGCCGTCCCCCGTGAGCTGGTGGCGGGCCCAGTGCACGGAGCCGATCAGCAAGGCGAGTGCCGTGTCCGAGGCGGCCTCCGGGTCCTCGTCGGAACGTGCGGTGCGCTCCAGGAGGTCGTACAGCAACCGATCGCTCAGAGCCCGGACGTCCGGTCCGAGAACGGCCGCGTGGTCTCCTTCGCTGACGCAGCGGTCGTAACGACGCTCCAACGCGGCGCGTGCTTCGGTCACCGTGCCCCCTCCGGCCCGATGTGATTGCCTCCGTGTAATGGCACGACGAAGGTCCCGGTGAAGCTTTCTCGGATGCAGCCTAGTAGTGCTTCATTAGGTTCGGGGTCTCTGCGTCGGCGCCCCCTGCCCCTCGGTGAGTGGCCATGCGATTCGGGCCCGCTGATGATCCCGCTCCAGCCACGACTCGAAGCCGATGTGCTGCCCGGTCGTCGCCGACCAGTACCAGCCCGGGAAATGGCGCGAACCCTGCGACCACCGAAACGGCCGTACCGGAACCACGTCCTCGAACTTCGCCGTCGCGCAGTCCAGCAGGGGGCGCCGCCGACGCGTGCCTGTGGCGTCCACGCACGACACCTTGACGTACGGCACGGCCTCGTTCGTCCTAGCCGGTACGGCCATACAACACCCCCAGCGTGCTCACCCGCACGACTAGGTTCACTGTCACAGAAGCCGAAACGGCTGGGTTCGCTGTCAAACGACTCGATTGGATGACAAAGGACAACAGTTCGCCGGGGGCAGACAGGAAAGAACGCGGAAAGACTGGCCAACGGCCGCGAGGGCATGTCAACGTAGACGACCTTGCAGGAAACCCCAGGTCAGAGAGGTGGTCGCCTATGGCCTCAACCCCTGCGGTCCCCGGTTTCTCCACCACCATTGAAGCCCTGCGACTGCGTGAGTGGCAGCTCGGTCCGGGCCAGCCCACGCTGGTCCTAGACCCAATACCGGTGACTTTGGTGGGTTCTGGTCGTTGGGTGGGTTGTGCCAAGACCGGGTCAGGTGAAGTCGTCGGGGGTTGATCGGTTCTCGGATCGGATCGCGTTGGGGGTGCTGACGCGGGCGTTTCCGCCGGAACTGGTCGACGAGGTGGTCGCCGAGTGCGGCAGGGTCGAACAGCGGACACGGCTGCTGCCGGCACGGGTGGTGGTCTACTTCGTCCTGGCGATGTGTCTGTTTTTCGGGCAGGGCTATGAAGAAGTGGCCCGGCTTCTGGTCCAGGGGCTGGAGCGCGAAGGCCGGTGGGTGAAGACCTGGCGGGTGCCCACGACGGCGGCGATCGGCCGGGCCCGTCTGCGGCTTGGGCCGGAGCCGTTGCGGGCCCTGTTCACGCGGGTGTGCCGGCCGGTGGCGGTCGCGCGAACGCAGGGTGCCTGGTACCGGCGGTGGCGGCTGGTCGCGGTGGACGGCACGGTTTTCGACGTTCCGGACACCGCGGCGAATGCCCAGTTCTTCGGGCGTCCCGGTACCAGTCGCGGGCAGGGCCGCAGTGCGTATCCGCAGGTGAGGGTGGCGGCCCTGGCCGAGTGCGGCACTCATGCCGTGTTCGCGGCCGAGGTCGGACCGCTCAAGGTCCACGAGAGCGTCCTGGCCCAGCGGCTGTTCCCCGTGCTGACGAAGGGCATGCTGGTGCTCGCCGACCGGGGCTTTTGCGGTCTCGACCTGTGGCGTGCTGCGAAGGCGGGCGGCGCGGACCTGCTGTGGAGGGTCCGCAGCGTCGTGGTGCTGCCGGTCCTCGAAGCCCTCCCCGACGGGTCCTACCTGTCGGAGATCGTTGCCAAGCGGGACCACTATCGGCGCGCGGACCCCGAGCGGGTGCGGGTGATCGAGTACACCCTCGGCCCACGCGGTGGTGACGGCACCGTCTACCGGCTGATCACCACCCTCCTCGACCCCGCCCAGGCACCGGCCGAGGAGCTTGCCGCCCTCTATGCCCAGCGGTGGGAGATCGAGAACACCCTGGACGAGATCAAGAACCACCAGGGCGTCCCGGGGATGGTGCTGCGTTCCCGGTACCCACGCGGCGTCGAACAGGAGATCTTCGCGTTCCTGCTGGTCCATCACGCGCTGCGCGACCTGATGCACCAGGCCGCTCTCCAGGCCGGGCACGATCCCGACCGGATCTCCTTCACCCGCACCCTTCGCGTCGTCCGCCGCCACGTGACCGGGCAGGCGGCGCTTTCCCCCCTCACGACTGGCCCGGTCCACCGCCCAGAGCCTGCGTGAGATCACCGAACGGCTGCTGCCCGCACGGCGGTTACGCTCCAACCCCCGCGTGATCAAACGCAAAATGTCCAACTGAGCCCTCAAACGAGCCGAGCACCACGGCCCACCCCGGCCAGACACCCCGACGGTCCGGCTGGTCGAGCCAACCAGAGCCACTTCAACCAGCCGGAAAACAACCTAAATCACCGGTATTGGTCCTAGACCAGTTCTCTGCGGAGGACTTCCACTTGATCGTCGACGATCGTGCGGACGTGCATGTCAGCTCGAAGGATGGCAGGTTCTACCTCGGCTGGTTCCCGCTCGGGCGCCCCGGTACGGATGGCGAGGGATGGAAGATCGCCGTCACCGGCACTGCCAAGGTCCGCGGCTATCACTTGTCATTCGACACCGAAACGCCGGCCGACGTCGTGGCCGCCGCAGTAGCGTGCGTGCTGGATACCTCACGCCGCCTCTGACACGCGGACACCGACAGGGAGTGCCCGCCCTCCGATCGGCCGACTACCGACCGCCGACCTATTCCACCGCTCCCCCTCTCCCTCACCCCAGGAGGCTGCTCGTGACGTCCTCGGAGATGACCGTCGGTGATCTCATCGACTTGCTGTCCGGCTGCGACCGGAGTGCTCCGGTCCGCCAGGCCATGAACCCGTTCTTCCCGATGGCTCACCGTTTGGCGCAGGTCGTGCAGTCTGTGGATGAAACCGGTCGAACCGTCGTCTACCTCGCCGAGGGACCGGACGAGGACGCACAGCTCGGCCACCTGCCGCCCGAGGTCGCCATCGCCTTGACGTGGCAGGGCCCCGTCCAAGCACCCCCCCGCCGGCCCCGCCGCCGTGCCGGCGGCAACTAGACCCGCACCGAGCCTTTGGAGGCGCCCCTGTACCCCAACCTTCCGTTCGACCCGTCCACTCCGGGTGGCGGCCAGCCCGCGTTCTGGGTCGGTCCCCGCCATCTGGCCGGTGATGATGGGCGCCTCTACGACGCCGTCGCTGGCACGCTTTCCGGCCTGGGCTGGACAAGCCTGACGATCGTCCGTGGACGGCACGAGCCGGACGAGGAACCGGAGGACCGCCAGGTCCTGCGCAGTACCGTCTTGCACATCAGCCCCGACGCCCTTCGCTGGGCGCAGTGGAGTCTTGCGGACGAGCCGTTCCATTTGGGTGGCCTGCCGATCACCTGGCAGATCTCGGCCCGTGCGAATACGAGCAGTCCGCTCGCGTCGTGGTCGTCCTACTTCACCACCGACGTCCCCGGCGAGGCTGTGACCGATTTCCTCGTCGCGCTCGACGCCCGCGAGGAGCCCGCCATGCCGCTCGCCGGCCCCGAGCTGGTTCTTGACGCCGTCACCGCACACGGCTGGCTCCGCGACATCGATCAACCCCACGCGGCAGCGACGGACCCGACGTTCACCTCGCACATCAGCCTCGGGGAGGTGCCGCCTCTCATCCAGGATGCCGACCCGCGCGTCCTTGCGACTGCGGCCGATGAGGCGGGGCCTGTCGGATGGCAGGCATGGGCGGAGCCTTCGCTCGATGCCTCCTGCCTGTGGGCGGCCTCCTTCGGTTGCAGCGTGCCGCACGACCTCGTGGCGGCTTTCGCGGCTTCCCTCAGTTCGACGGCACCGGTTCTGCGGCGGGTGCTGCCCGTGGCCACACGGGAGCGACTGCTGCAGGCACCGGCGTAGCAATCGGCGGTGCCCCTCAACCCGTAGACGAAGCCCGGTCCTCCCGAACGGAGGCCGGGCTTCTGGCGTTGCTGTCCGTGGCTCGGGGAGCCATCGAGCCGGAGGAGGACAGCCGTAGCGACGGGTATGAGGCGCCGGGCCTGCCTGGCCACAGGCTGTGGAGTGGGGTGAAGTGGGGTCGTCCCAAGGTAGCGGTGGGGACTTCCCGTGTGGTATCTCTGGCGCCTCAAATTGGGGAAAGTGGCCACGTTTTGGCGTAGTGGTGCCGCTCAGCATGTGGTATTCGCAGGCTCGTTGAAGTGGGGCAAAGTGGCGAAGGTATGGCGTAGCGGTGCCACGTTCCCGTGCGGCTGAATAGCCGTATGCCTCGAACCGAAGAGAAGCAGCAGCCTGTCCTTGAACTCCGCCTCGGTGGCGTGCACGTCGTCGTCCAACGCATCTCGCCCTGGCTGGTGGCCGCCGTCGTCACGGCACTCGTCGCAACGATGGGCAGTTCACTCGCCGCATGGTTCACATCTCGTTGAGACCTTGCCAGACCGTGCAGCGAGGTAAGCCATACAGCGCTGCTGCCCGACCATCCTGGTCGGGCAGCAGCGCGTCGGGCGCCGGTCAGCCGGCTGCCGTGGCCTTGGTGAGGGCCTTGTCGAGGTAGCGGTCGACGAGGGCCGGGGAGCCGGAGACGATCAGCAGCAGGCTGTCGTCGCGGATGGCCGTCTGCTTGACCACGTGTGGACGATCGCGTAATTCCCCAGGGCTGCGGTCACGTAATTCCCCAGGTGCTGGCTCTTCTATCTGTCGACCGACCACGTTGTGTCGCCCGGTGGGGTGCCCTCCGCGAGGATCTGGTCGACGATCCGCAGTGCGTCGGGGAGCGGCACTGTGTCCTCGTCGAGGTACTCGTCGTGCTGGCCGTTGGCCAGGATGAAGCCCTTGCTCCGGCCGGCAGCTCCCGGTGTGACAGCGTGCTCGCCGGGGTCGGACTCGTCGTCAAGCAGCATCACCATCGCGCGCTTGGCGTTCGTGATGACGGCCAGAGAACGACCTCGCGAACTGGTCAGCCATGTTTCCAGCTGCCCGGCATCGATTCGCTCTCGAAGCACCGCCAGCGCCGCCGCGGGCGACGCTGGAACGGTGCCATCACTGAAGCTCCAGGACTCGGCCATGCGGATGACCTTCTCATATGCCGCGAGCGGCCTGGCCTAGCTGGTCGACGGTTTGGCAGCAGAAGTCCTGGGTCGCTTGTTGGGACGGTAGCTGGGCCCGTTCATGATCACCTGGTGGCTGGTGTTGATGAGCCGGTCCAGGAGGGACTCGGCGACGACGGGGTTGGGGAAGAGGGGATACCAGTCGCTGGGCGCCCTGTTGCTGGTGATGATCAAGGACCGTCCCTGCCGCTCGGAGACGAGTTCGTAGAGGTCGTCGGCCTGGGCTGTGGACAGCTGTCGCATGGCGAAGTCGTCGAGGATGAGGACGTCGGGGCGGACGAGTTCGCGGATCCGTTTCTCCCAGGTGCGGTCCGCGTGGCCGCCGGCGAGGTCGGCGAGGATGCGGCTGGTCTTGGCGAAGCGGACGTGGGCGCCCTGGCGGACAGCGAGGTGGCCGAGGGCCTGGGCGATGTGGGTCTTGCCGACGCCGACGGGGCCGAAGAGGATGACCGACTCGCCGGCATGCAGCCAGCGCAGGGCTCCCAGGTCGCGGATCTGTGCGGCGGGCAGTTTCGAGGAGGCGGTGAAGTCGAACTCCTCCAGGGTGACCTGCTGCTCGAACTTGGCCCGCTGGAGCCTGCGTTGGAAGGCGACGGTCTCGCGGCGGGTGATCTCGTCCTGGCAGAGGACCTGGAGGAAGTCGAGGTGGCCGAGTTCGCCGCCGTGAGCTTGGGCGAGTCGGGCGTCAAGGGTTTCCAGCATGCCGGACAGTCGCAGGGTCTTGAGTGACTCCCGCAGGGCGGCGTCCATCACGGTCATCGGGCTTCCACCTCGGCTTCGTCGTGGACCTGGTCGTCGTGGTCGTCGTCCGTCGTGTCGGGGGTCGCGACGGTGGCGAAGAGCCGGGCGGGGCCGTGGAGGAAGGCCGCGGCCCCGGCGTCTCCGCTGGTCTCGGGCTCGGGATCGGTCTCGGTGCCGGCGATGAGGATGCCCTTGATGGTGCGGTAGGACGGGTCACCGACCGCGATGGCCCTCGCGCAGGCGGCTTCCAGCCGTGTCTCGCCGTACTTCTTCCGCAGGCCGAGCACCCCCTGGGCAGCGCGGAGCCGATAGAGGACGTTGACTTCCAGTAGCTGGTCGACGACCTCGCGGCAGGCGTCGCCGACCTCGGACGCCTGGCTGCGGCACCAGACCGGCGTCCGCATCTGGAAGGCGATCTTTTCCGGCGGATAGTCGCTCTTGTCGGTGCGTTTGCCCTGATCAAGGGCGGCATGGGTTTTGACGAGGGAGCCGTCGTGGAAGACCTGGACCATCGTGGCGGTCGAGCGGACGTCGACCTTCCGACCGATCAGCTTCCACGGAACTGAGTAGAGGGTGCGGCCGACTTTGATGTGGATGTCCGGTCCGACGGTGGCCGTCGACCAGCGGGCCAGCACGAACGGAGTCGGCGGCAGGGACAGCAGTTCGGCCGCCTCCAAGGCGTCGAACACGGTCATCGGGGCGGCCCCGCCCAGCGGCCGGCACTTCCGCCGCCCGGCGACCTGCTGGCTCCAGGTCACGGCCTCGGCCTGCATGTGCTCGATCGAGCTGAACTCCCGTCCTCGCCAGAACGAGTCACGGACATAGGGCATGGGCCGCTCGACCCGGGGCTTGTCCTTCGGCTTCGCCGCCCGCGCCGGATCAACCAACGCTCCGTAGTGCGTTGCGAGTTCGGCATACGCCTTGTTGATCTTCGGGTCGTAGAGGTCGGGTTTGTCGACGCCGGTCTTCAGGTTGTCCGGGACGAGCCGGCGCGGGACGCCGCCGAAGTAGCGGAAGGCCGCGACGTGAGCCTCCGTCCACGCGTGCTGGTCCAGGTGCAGCACCGGCCGGACGAACATGTGCCGCGAGCACGGCAACACCATCACGAACGCCCAGACCCGGTGGCGTTTCCCGGTCCTCGGGTCGATCCATGGCCCGAGGAATCCGTAGTCGATCTGAGCCTCCGAACCGGGTTCGATGTCGTCGCGCAACACTGTGACCTGCGACTTCGCCACCTCGTCCGGAAGCGTCGCGTGCACCCAGCGGCGGAACGAGGAGATCGACACCTGCAGTTTGTGTTCGTCACGCAGGCGCTGGTGGATCGTCGAGACGGTCACTGTCCCGAGCAGGCTCTTGATGTAGTCGCGGTGCTGGTCGATGTCCGGCCAGGTCACCTGCCTCAGCCTTCTGTCGATGAGCCCAGGGAACCACTCCTTGATCAGCTTCGACCAGTCGGCCTCGCTCATCGGCGGCCCACCCGGGCTGATCCCGGCCGCTTCCGCCGGCGCCAGGTACTTCCTGACCGTCTTGCGGTCCACCCCCAGCGACGCAGCCAGCTCGCTCTTCGAGCGGCCCGCGTACCAGTGGACGTAGATCTCGGTGATGTCGACCACGACGAACGTTCTCCTCGCCATCCGGGCTGCCCATCGGCCATCCGAACCACGGGACGAGGAACTTGAGCAGCTCCGCGACGACCAGGTCCCTCGATCCCGACCTCCGCGCTACCCATGGCCAATTAGGAGAATTCGGGATGGGGAATTACATGACGCTCAAACCGCCCAACCTGGGGAAAAACTTGAACGTCGACACCACGGTGCTCCGCCCTCCCGCGGAGAACGTGAGGAGCTGGCTCCACTGCTCATCACCGAGGCCGTGGGGCGCGGGCAGCTTCTGTGAGGTCACGCCGACCGGGGTGCCGCCCGCGACGACCTGATAGGTCGGGCACCCGGTCATCGCGTCGAAGATCCGGCCGATGCCGTCGGAGAGCTTCTTCACGCTGTCGCTGTACAACTCCTCGGAGATCTCCGAGGAGCTGCCGCCGTAGGTGAAGTCCGCCTCCGCCTTGTGCGGGAAGGCGAGCGTGCCGCCAGTCGCCGCGTCGCCGCCCAGCTCGCTCAGGGCCGGGCAGCCGATCACGGTGACGTCGTCGTGCTTGGCCGGACGCTCCGGCTTGGGAAGGTAGCCGCTGCCGAGGTCGCGCGGGTCGAGCAGGCGGGACTCAAGCGCGGCCGAGGAGAGCGCGACCGGCTCCTGGGCGGCCTCTGTCGGCTTTCCCGTACGGGAGGAGGTGGTCCGGTGCTCGGTTCCGGTGGTGTCGGTGGAGCACGCGGGCACGGCGAGGAGGGCGGCGGTGATGCCGAGTGCGGTGGTGACGCGAACGCGCATGACGGAACTGACCCCTTGGTGCTAGGCGACGGGTGGCCAGTGCGGGCCCGCGGGCCCGGTGAGGTCGTAGGAGTGGTGATCAGTGTCCGAGGTGGCGCAGGCAGTCCTCGAACGTGGCGTGTGTCGCGTCCGCCGGCCCGGAGTGCCGGTTGTACCAGGCGGTGTCGATGCGGGTCTCCAGCTGCTGGTGTCCGGCCCGGCAGCGCAGCCATATCTCACCGCGGGTGGACAGGATGAGCCAGTCCCGGTACGCGCCGCACTCGGTGCAGGCGGCCATCTCACCGTCGAGGACAAGGGGTTGCTTCCACGGCATCACCTTGCCTTCGACCTGGTCGTGGCTCGGCACCCGCAGTTCCGGCGGGAGGAAGTCGTCCACGATGGCAGCCGACTCGACGGACTGCGGCTCAGGCGCCGGCACTCCGATGCCGGGCGGGACCTGGCCCTGCAGTTGCGCGTGCAGCTCGGCGAACCGTTTCTGAGCTTCGCCCGGCTCCTTGGCCCTGCGGCGTATCCGGTGAAACACCCTGGCGTCCTCCTCCACATCGGCACCTCGTCCTGCGCGTTTCATGATCGTGCCCCACGCCCTCGACGGTTTCAATTCACAAAGTTCACAGTCCCTTCGGCCAGGTCAGCAGGGGTATACGGCCTCTCGGTTGCCCGGATGGTGAGTCGGCCACGATGCGTGTCTCGGTACGGCACTGCGGCGATGCGGTGAGACTGCGTGCCGGCATCCGGTGGGCTTACCGGGTCTGACGCGATGTCTCCTCTCTACTGCGCCGCCTGGCGGGTGAGGAGGGCTTGGTGGTCGTCCCGCGCGTCGCGGACCGGTTCTCCGTGCTGCTGGTTTCGGGAAGGTGGGTGGTATCGGCAGGCAGGTCGGCTGTCTGCCGCATCCGCCACACGAGCACGTCGCTGACGGAGTCCGCGGTGCCGAGCTCGCGCCGTGCGGCAACGTCGGACAGGAGGGCGGCCGGATCATGGCCGGCGGCTTCGGCTTCCGCGATCGTGGCAGCCAGGGCGAACCAGCCGGGTTCGGCGAGGATCTGCTCGGCCAGCTCCGGCAGCGCCTGGCGCAGCAGCACCGTTTGCCGCTGGAGCATGGGCCGGCTCAGTCGCCGGCCCCGCTGGTAGAGCACACCGAGCGGCTGGGCCGAGGCGGACCGGTAGGCGGCGTGCAGGTGCTCGGCGGCTCGGGCGGCGGCCTCGGCCTGCTGGGCGTGCCCCTTCCTGGCGTGCCAGTGCGCGGTGGCGGTGATCAGGAAGAACAGCATGTCGATCGCCATCGCCGTGGTGGCTCCATCCTCACCGCGGCCGAGGGCCGGGCCGCCCTGGACGAGGTCACGGGCGGCCTGTCGCAGGGCTTGATCGTGCCCGCGTACGGCGCGGACGTGAGAGCGCGAGGCCCGTTCGAAAGCTGTTGCTGCGTCGTGCAGTTCGCGGCGGGTGTGGGCAGCGGACGTCTTCGCGAGGGCGTCCAGGACCTCGCCAGCCGCGGCGATGTGGGCGGCGGCGGCCCCGTCCTCGCCGTGCTCGACGACGAGCATGGCCTGCCACACGGCTGATGCCGTGCCGCGGCGCGCGGAGGCCGGATTGCCCGGCCCGTTACGGTTCGCATCCCTCCGCCGGGCATCCGGGGCGTCACCGGCCCAGCGCTCGCGGATGCGGGGCAGCGACAGGTCGGGGGCCAGGCGCGCGCCGGGGTAGAACACCGGCTCGCCGTCCTTGTTCAGGTCGTCGGGCAGGGCGACCTTGTAGCCGAGCAGGTCGCCGGAGGGCGCGACGCGCTTGCGGATGAGGAGGCCGGCGGCAGCGAGCCGGTCGAAGAACTCCTCGTTGCTCCTGGCGCCGGCCACCGCGCGCCGTACGGTTTCGCGCAGTTCCTCGCGGGCGGTGCGCTCGCGGCCCTGCCGCATCGCCTTGTGGCGTTCGGCGCTGGTGGGCCGCTTCGCTGCGGTGCCGTCCCCCTTGTTGAGGCGCCGCAGGCCCAGCTCTGCTTCGAGTGCCCGGGCCTGGGCCTGCACACGGTTGGCGTCGTTGTCGAGGTCAGGTTTGTACCCGTCTTCGCGGACAAGAGTGGCGACGATGTGGATGTGGTCGTCGGCGTGACGCACGGCAGCCCACCGGCAGCCCGCTCCTTCCTCCGGGTTGTCGATCCCGGCCGCGGCGACCATCCGGCGGGCCACGTCGCCCCATTCCTGATCCGAGAGGATCCGGTCCTCGCTGCCGTTGCGCACGGATAGATGCCACACATGCTTCTTCGGGCGCTCTGAGGGGTCGATGTTTTCGACGGGCTGGTCCAGGAGCTGCTGGAGCTGCTTGAGGGTCGCGGTGGCATCGCGGCCGGGGTCGGGAGCGTTGTGGTCCCAGGAGGCGACGAGGTGAGGATCGGTGTGCTCCTCGAACTTGCCCGGTCCGTAGAGGTAGTAGAGGAGACCGATGGTGCGCTGTCCGCGCTTCTGGATCCTGGGGATCATGGAGCCGATGAGTCCTAGTCCTGGTGCAATAGCCGGTCGGTGGCGTGCTGGACACGCTGGATCGCGCGGTCGGTGGCCGCGATGACCACGTCGAGTTCGCCCGGGTGCGCTCCGGCGTTGACTGCTCGGGCGATCTGGTTCAAGTTGTTGCCTACGTAGCCGAGGTGGCGACGGGCGGCGAAGAACTCGGCGATCACCTCGCGCTCGTCCGCAACGGCACTTGCGGTCCGTTCAAGGTCCTGGGCGGCAGAGAGAGCAGCACGGGCGAGGAAACCGGCGAGGGTGAGGCCGGCAGCCTTCGCGCCGGCGGTCACGAGGATGAGTTCGTCATCGCTGAAGCGGGTGTTGCGGACGTGCGGACGCTGGCGACGCTGGTACTTGCGGCGGCGCGTACGCGGCTGCTCGCGTGTGTCCTGTGTCCCTTCTGGCTGCGATCCGCCCTCGGTCGCAGCCTCCTCGTCTGGCGTCCCCCGGCGCCGGACGAGCCCCGGCCCTCCAGGGGCGGGGGAGCCCTTGGATACTCCGCTCAAGGCGGAGTATCCAAGGGGATAACTTGCTCGCCCCGAGACCGAGTTGGAATCGAGTGCAGGTTCCGGGGTGGTGCCGTTCTTGGGTGCGTTGGTCATCGGGATTCGGGCCTCGTCGAGCGGGTGCGTTGCTGGATGGTTGCGGCCAGCGCGAGGACATCGGCAGGGCTGGCAAGGACGCGGACCGGTCTGTTGGGACGGTCCTGGACGAGCCACTGCCCGGTCGGCGTAAGGACGACGGCGTGGAGAAGTCGGCGACGGACCAGGACGTCCGCCCAGGCATCGGCCTCGGCGGTGGTGGGCTCGGAAAAGCGAGGGGGACGAGGAATCACGGCGTACCTCCTAAGCGGAGCGGCGGCCCGGCGTGGAGCCGGGCCACCTTTACGGGTATGGGCCTTGAGCTGGGGCTTTGCCGGTTCAGCCGCACTCGGGGCAGCGCCCGACGTGACTGTTGAGCGCGCGGGCCATCCGCTGTTTCGCCGAGGCAGCTTGCTTCGCACTGGACTTCGCCGCCGGCCTGCCCGCGTGCCGCTCGGAGTGAGCGAGCATGAACCCGATCTCTCGCTCGTACTCTGCGCGGACGGTGTTGAACTGGCGGCAGGTCTTCATCGGGCGGTGCTCCTCGTCGTTGTGATGTCCTCGTTCCGCAGCGCCTGGAGGACGAGGCCGAGTCGGTCGTTACCGACACCCGTCAGGCCCTGGCGGCGGATGATTTCGCGCAGCTGCACCCGGGTGATCGCGCCGTTGCCGTCCCGTTCGAGCAGGGCGGAAACATGCGGGCGCACCTCGCGGACAAGCTGGCGTTCGGACTCGCCCAGCTCGCGTGCCTGGCGCTCCGTCTGCGGAGAGCGGGACAGGGCACGCTTGTCCTTGTTCTTCGTCCGGGGCGTCCTGCTCGGCTTCCGGCGGAGTGGGACCTTGCGTCCTCGGTCCTGGGTGGTCTCGGTCCCGGACTGTGGGGCGGTCGGTCCTCGGTCCTGGGTGGTCTCGGTCCCGGACTGTGGGGCGGTGCTACTTCTCGCGTGTTGCGGTCGGTCCTCGTGGCCGCTGCGTCCCGCGCTGCGGGACCGGCGAGTCCGGTCCCCGGGACCGCACCGTCTTCAGCGGGCTTGGTCCCCGCGGCCGTTCCCGATCCGTCGCCCCCGGTCCTCGCGCCGACCTTGGCTTCCGGGTCCGCCTCCTCGGGGACCGGTCCCCGAGGAGACCTCGGTCCTCGGTCCCGGACCGGCTCGCCGGAACCGTCGGGACCGGTGACGGGGACCGGCACATGCGATGTCGGCTGTGCGGGGACCGTGGCTGCCGATGCGCTGCTGTGCGCCGGAGACCAGGGAGAGGGGAGCGGGACCGTGGCGAGCGCGAGCGCGTGTCGCCGGGCGGCGAGCTGGTCGAGCAGCTGTGCCCGCTGAAGGGGGTCGGTTCCGACTGAGGCCCTGCCGACCGCCTTCGACAGGCGTCGTGTCAGCCGCCGGCCTCGACGGCTCCGCTGCTGCTCGGGTGTGCGCTCGGCGAGGCGGGCGGCGAGGGTGACCGCGCGGGCGGTGGCCCGGTCCCGGGTGATCTGCGCGGCGTCGCGGTCCCGTGCGGCGATGCCCAGGCGGGACAGCAGCCGTTCGCGTGCTTCCCGGCCCAGGACGGCGATCAGTCCATGCGAGGCTGCACCCGGGGTGCGTAGGCGCAGTTCGATGCCCATGGCCAGGTGCCACAGCATCGCTGCCATGACTGGTCCGACGAAGGCCCTGACCGTGCCGCCGATGGGGCCGCTCTCGGCGTAAGCGGGGATCACCTGCACCGTCGTGATCACCCAGACCAGCGTGCCCGGCAAGCCGGGAGCGCCCTGTACGGCGAGGTTCTGCCGTGCCATCAGCGCGGTGGCGAACAGGGCGAGTTCGGCGGCGGCGAACATGCCGGCGCGCTCGGCGGTGCCGGCCATGTCGAGGTAGTCGGCCGCGAACCGCCACGAGGTGTCGGCGCTGTAGGCGGTGCAGCCCAGGGCAGCGACGGCGGCGACCTTGACCGCCGGGCCGCCGAGACGTTTCTGCGAGCGGGTCCCCCGGCGCCGGATAGTCCAGGCGGTCAGCACGAGCGCGAGGGCGGCGGGCACGAGGGCGGCGAGGAGGAGAGGGAGGTCCGAAGTAGCACCGAAGGCGAGGACAGGGTGGGTCATGCTGCCTTTCCGAGAGAGGCGTGCGCCGAGGTCGACGCAGCCGGGCGGCCTGCCGGCTGCTGGGTACCGGGAGCTGCGGGCGCGGGGGTGCCCTTGGCCTTGGAGGTCTTCTTCCGCTTCTTCTTGGAGCGGGGCACGCCGTAGTTGCGGTCGCGGTCGAAGACCTTGTTGGCCGCTTGCCGGAGCAGGTCGCGGGCGTGCTTGTGGCTGATCTGCAGGGCGGCGGCGAGCCGGTCGGGCTGCCAGCCCCGGACGTAGGCGTGGTCGATGACCACCTGCCGCTCGGCTTCCGTCAGGTGCACGTCGCGTCCCTGGAAGAACGCGGTCACACGCCGGTAGTCCAGGCGCCGGTGCAGGTTGTCGTGCAGTGGGCGCCGCTCGGCTTCGGTGAGCCCGCCCCAGACGCCCTCCTTGAGGACGTTCTCCAGGGCGAAGTCCAGGCACTCGCGGCGTACGGGGCACCAGCCGCACAGCTCCTTCGCCTCCGCGATCTCCTCGTGATCCCGGGGCCCGGGGAAGAACACGGCGTCGGCGTCCTCGACGTCCATGCCGTGGCACGCTCCGCGGACGTGCCAGCTGGTGTCTCCGATGCCGCGCAGGCCGGTGGCCGGCGCGTCGTGGGTGGTGATGTGGCGCAAGGCGAGTCTCCGATGTGCTGCCGCACCGGCCGGGCTAGGGCGGTACTCGGGGCGCGGCGTTGGGCGCCGGCCGCGGCGCAGGGCGTGCGCCGCAGCCGGTGCGGGACGGTGATGTTGCGGCGCTGCAGCGGACGGGATGCACGCGCCGGAGGCGCCGGTCAAGCAGGGGCGGGCTGCCGTGCCTGCTCGGTGCGCTGTGCCTGCTGGGAGGCGAGGTCGAGACGGCCGGGGTGCGGGGTGGCGCGCGGTGCGATGGCGCGTACCCCGTCGTTGGGGCTGATCCGGCGGCGGCGGCATGGCTCGCCGACCGGGGCCAGACACCACTCGCATCGCACGCTCAGGGCATCAGGCAACCCTTGCGCGACGGCGGCCTCACGGGCTGCCCGGGCGGGCCGGAACGGTGCGAGAGCGGCTCGGGCGGCGGGCGGTATGCAGGAGCCGATCTGGTCCAGCCGAGCCTGCAGCCTCGGGTTGATCCCCTCCTGGCTGCTGGTGATGGCCCGGGCCTGCGCGGGCTGCGCTATGCCGGTGGCGACGGCGTGGCGGGTGCCGACCAGCTCTGCGGTCCAGGCGGCCTGGTCGTCTGGGTCCGCGGACGGTGTGGGGTCGGAGTGGAGGGCCAGGCGGTTGCGCCGGTAGCTCTCCCAGGGGCGGACCACGTCCGCGGGCTGGATCTGGTACGGCGAGGTGCGGTAGTGCTGGCGGGTGGCGACGCGGGCGTCCCAGCCGTGCGGGGTCGCCATCGGCACGTCGCCGAGCAGCTCGTGCCACTGGGCGAGCTGGTCGCGGGCCTCGCCCTGGTCGGTGCGGATGCTGCGGGGGTCGAGTCGGCCGATGTAGGCCAGCAGGGCGGCGATTTCGCGGCGGTCCACGGTCAGCCCTCCGTTCCGGTCGGCTCGTCGAGGGCGGCGAGAAGGGCGGCGGTGTGGGTCTCCGCCCGCGTCATCCCGCTCGACGAGGCGGTGTTCTTGCCGGGCACGGCGTAGAGGTTCGGGCGGTTGGGGGAGTGCTCCCGGGTGATCCAGGAGCGCCAGTCGGCCGCCCAGGCTTCCGCCGGCCTCGGAGCATGGCCCGCCCGGTGGGCACGCCATTTGGCGTCGGCGGCCTGCAGGCCCTGCTCGCTGAGGCGGTCGAGGTGTCCCTGCTGGCGGGCCCAGGTGTGGGTGGCGGGGTCTACCTGCCACTCGGCAGCCGAGGTGACCGCAGCACCACCACTGCTGTACCTCCGGTTCAAATCAGGTTCACTACGGTTCTGTGTGCCGGTGGCCGGTACATCGCTGTGCCGGTGGCCGGTACGCCGCTGTGCCGGTTTCCGTCGCGACCTGCCGGTTTCCGGTACTGCCGGTTTCCGGACCCTCGCGGGGGATTCCGGCACCTCACGCGGGCGGATCCCGTACCGCCGCAGAGCCGACAGCCGGAGCTTCGCAGGGCCGGCGGGCTCGTCCGGCACTGCGGTGTCGCCCGCTTCCTCCCGCTGCTCTCGCAGCGCCTGCGCGACCGCCTCGGCGGCGAGAGGCAGGCGGTAGACCGTGCTGCGCTGCGGGCCCACCAGGTCGTCGAGCTGTTCCAGCTCGCCAGCGAGGAGCAGGCGCTCGACGGCTTCGCGCACTGTGGAGACCGAGGCGCGCGTGCGCTTGGCCAGGCTGGACAGCGAGGCCCAGGAGATGCACTGATCGTCGGCCACCCGGTCGGCGATCGACAGGAGGACCAGACGCGCGGCCCCTCGGCTGGAGCTGTGCTCCCACACCCACTCGCGGGCTTCGCTGCTCATCGGCCGCTCCCGGCAAGCAGGCGGGAGCGGCGGCTTGCCCGGGTCAGGATGGTTGGGTCCGGCTCGGGGCGCTGAGGCGCCGAGGCGGGGCTAGCTGCCGCGCAGGCCGGGCGGAAGGGCCTTTTGCGCAGGGCGGAGCGCATGCAAGAATCTCCTTTGGTGTTGCCACGCTGAGACGCCCCCGTGGAAGGGATCAGCGTGGTGACGGTGGCGATCTCCGCCCTTGCCGGGGCGGTACAGCCGTTAAGCGTCCGGCGTCCGGGAGTTGCTGCTCTCGGGCGCCGTCGCTGTGTTCAGGGACCTATGAGGCCCGGAGGTTGTGCACGTCATTGCTCCTGTGCTCGTCCATGCGGGCGGTCTGCCCGGCGAGGGACGACGAACATACGCACGGCTCCGCGTCAAGGTCCAGAGTTGGTTCTTAAACCCTGTAGAAGTCGCGTGAGCTGCTGCGATGGGGGTGGAGCGATCATGGGCGGGTCCTAGCGCGTACGTAGATCACGAAGGCCGGGCAAGGAGCGCTTACTGCGTCCCGTCGGCGTCGCAACACTTCAGTGAAGCTGTGATCGAGAACCTACGCCAAAGTGATCCCTGCCTGTCAACACTGAAGTGAAGCCCCTCGGCTTTTGGTTCTGAGAACTACACTGCAGTACAGTCCGGAGTCGGCGTCTAGATGAGAGGAGTCGGTGATGGTGGAGTCCAGCGGACCGGCAGAGGCGCCCGGCGGCGCGGCCGACGCTCGGCGCTCATTCGCCGACAAGCTCAACCACCTGTTCCAGACCGTGACGAACCCGGAGACCGGCAAGCGCTACACCAATGCCGAGGTCGCCCGGGCGATCTCCGTGTCCGAGAGCGCGATCTCGCAGCTGCGGACCGGGGCGAAGCCCAACCCCACCTACACGACGGTGGAACGACTTGCCGGTCACTTCCACGTCAAAGAGCAGTACTTCTTCTCGGACTACGACGACGAGGAGGCTGAGAAGGTGCGCGCCTCCATGGAACTCATCGAGGCCGTGGTCGACAGTGAAGTGCGCGGACTCGCGCTGCGGGCCAACGGCCTTTCGGCAGGCAGCTTGAAAATGATCACTGACGTGATCAACCAGGCGCGCCGATGGGAAGGGCTGGACAAGCCCGAGCAGTGATGTGACCTCTCTCACCGGCTGGGTGGATATGACTGGTATGCCGCACCCAGTCCTTCAAGATCGCCTTGGGTAACCATCTATGCGTGTGCAAAGCTCCGCTGGAACCACGCGGAACGGTGGATTCCGGTTAGCGCAGGCCGTGTCAGCGCTCATTCGGGGGCTACAGCAAGGATCTCGTCCATGTTCAATCGGCAATTTGCGCGCAGAGAGGCGCAGCTGAGGCGACTGTGCGAGGAGCAGTTGCGGGGGATCGAGATACCTGATCCCTACGCGGTGGATGAAATATGCCGGCAGCTCGCCATCAAGCGTGGCCGCCCTCTGCACCTCCACGAATTGCCTGAAACCGGAGGGGCTAACGCCCCCTGTGGAATGGTCCTCTCTTTCGACCACGGGGACCACATCTTTCACGTCGCGGCTACCAGCGAACGGCATCGTGCGCAGATCGTGCGCCACGAGCTAGCGCACCTACTGCTCGGGCATGCCGGGAGTAACGAAAGCGTCGTCAACTCCCTGCTGGAGGTCCTCCCCGACGGAGTCGATCCCTCGGCCGTGCTCTCCGCTTTCGGTCGGACGAGTTACGACCGTGAAACCGAGTACGACGCCGAGATGGCTGCCTCCTGCCTGGGGGAGCTGTTTCAGGATCTCGCCCACTCGATCCGGGAACGAGGCCGGTCCGGCGCGGTGTCGCGGCTCGACGACGCTCTGGTCCACCCCCGGAGGAACCGCCGCTCATGAGTACATCCACCATCGTCGCCGGCGTCCTCTGGCTGGTGGCTCTGTGGCGACTGCCGTCCATCCGGCACTCCCACAAGCAGCGAAGCCTGGCGCTGACCCTGGCGACTCTCGCGGCTGCCATGACGTTCGAGGTTCCGCAGGTCAAAGAGGCAGTCGATGCCGCCGTCGGTACAGACGCCAGACTGTCGCCGCTGCTGAAACACGTGCTCGGCGTTACCTCGGCGGCGTACCTGCTCGACTTCGTCATCGCAGTCGTTCGACCACAGGGCCTGGCACGGCGCACCCGATTGGTGGCAGCCGGCGTGACGCTGCCCCTCATGCTCGCCTTCTACGCCTTGGCCAACTGGACGCCGGGAGGGCCGGTCAGGCTCGGAGAGGGCCGTGGCGCCCTCTTCCCTGTCCTCTACATGGCGGTCTTCACGCTCTACATCGGCATCGCCATGGTTGTAGCTACGTGGCTGTTCCTCGGCGGCGTACGTCACAGCCGAACCCTTCTTGGGAAGGCCGGCCTCGGATTTCTGGGCTTGGGAACCCTACTCGGAAGCCTGTACGCCCTCCAACGCATCGTCTTTGTGACGGTTCAGCTTGTCTCGGGCACCAACTACCCAGGCTTGGAGAACCTTCTCTCCACGACGCTCAAGCAGGCCACGGTCCTGTCGGTCGCGCTCGGCGTTTGCTTGCCTCCTCTCTCCGTCGCCGTTGAGTACGTCGCGGCGTGGAGCACCCTGCGCAGGCTGCGGCCCCTGTGGGCACAACTCACGGAAGCAGCCCCGTACGTGGTGCTGGCGACCTCCGTGCGTAGAAGGCGCGTCCCCTTCCGGCTGGAGCGGTGCGTCATCGAGATCGAGGATGCCTGCCTGGCGCTTCGCGAGTACGTGTCAGTCGACACACACGCAAAGGCTCGGAAGTTCGTCCGCCAGAAAGGGGTCGATGCGCAACACTCTGACGCAGTCGCGGAAGCCTGTTGGTTGCGTGCAGCCGTCCAGAGCGCCCGAAATGGGGAACGTTTGAGGGGAGTTGAATACCCATCCCTCGGCGTCACTGGGCGGGACAGAGTGAGTGAACTGTCATGGTTGCGTACCGTTGCCGATGCATACCTCTCCTCTCCAATCGTTTCGGAATTCGTCCGGCAAGAGCAGTCGACTATTTCCCACGGGCAGGGCGATTCGGAAAGGATCTCCTCACATGACAACTGATGTCCGCCCCAGCGAGTCGCGGCTGGCGCGCCGCATTACGGACTGGCTCGAGCCGAAGAACTGGATCATCGCTGTCACCCTGCTGGTCGGTTGGCACACCGCGCAATGGACAGGCGTTGCCTGGGGAGTGGTCGGCGCCCTTTTCGCCGCCGCCATCCCGATCGCCTTCATCAAGTCCGGCATCCGCAAGGGCCACTGGGGCGACAGACATGTCGGGGAGAAGCCGGCACGGCTTGTCGTGATGGCCGTCATTCTGCTCTCAGTAGCCACCGGCATCGTCCTGATGCTCGTTGCGGGGGCGCCGCGCACCATGGTTGGCCTCATAGTCTCGATGCTGGTGACGCTCGCGATCCTCACCGCAATCACCTTCGCCTGGAAGATCTCCGTTCACCAGGCCGTGTCCGCAGGCGCCTGCGCGATGCTCGTGCAGACCTACGGCCCGTGGATGGCCCTCGGCTTCCTTCTGGTCATCGTCGTCGGATGGTCCCGCGTTGAATTGCGCGACCACACGCGCAACCAGGTGATCGCAGGCACCATCCTCGGCACCATCGTCGCGGCGGCCGTCTTCCACCTGGCGCGCTGATCCGACTTCGGGGCGTAGCTGAGGGAGCTGCCGAGACAGTGATCTCAGCGGCGGACATTACTGACGCGGGCACGACATCCGTGGTTGGGGAGCTTAATGGTGGGGTGCGACCCCGTGGTCGCGGAGCCGTCAGGGTCAGCGCTCGGGCTTGGGCGGACGCTGCATCAGCGCGGCCGTGGCCTGCTCCAGCGTGACTTTGCCACTCAACAGTGCCGTGACGACGTAGGTGATCGGCATGTCGACGCCGTGGGCCTGCGCCAAGCCGAGAATCGCCTCGGCGCTCTTGACACCCTCGGTGGTCTGCCGGGTGGCGGCGATCGCTTCTTCGACGCTGAGCCCTTTGCCGAGGTGATTGCCGAAGGTACGGTTGCGGGAGAGCGGGGATGAGCAGGTGGCGACGAGGTCGCCGAGGCCGGCCAGTCCTGCGAGGGTGGCGGGGTGCGCGCCCAGCGCCACGGCCAGCCGGGTGGTTTCCGCGAGGCCACGGGTGATCAGCATGGCCTGCGCGTTGTGGCCCAGGCCCATGCCTGAGGCGATGCCGACGGCGAGCGCGATGACGTTTTTCACCGCGCCGCCGAGCTCGCAGCCGGTCACGTCGGTGCTGGTGTAGGGCCTGAAGTAGCTGGTGTGGCACGCCTGCTGGACGCGGATAGCGGTGGCTTCGTCGGGGCAGGCGACGGTCGCGGCGGCGGGTTGTCCGGCCATGATTTCGCGGGCGAGGTTCGGCCCCGACAGCACGGCCACCCGCTCGGCGGGGATGCCGGTCACCTCGGTGATGACCTCGCTCGCCCGCAGGTCGGTGTCGCGTTCGATGCCCTTCATCAGCGACACGATCACGGTGTCGCGTCCGATGTGCGGCGTCCACAAGGCGAGGCTTTCCCGAAGGGACTGCGCAGGGATGGACAGTACGAGGAAATCCGCACCGTCCAGGGCGGTGGCCGGGTCGGTCGTGGCCGTCAGCGTCGGGGGCAGGTCCACGTCCGGGAAGTAGCCGGGGTTGCGGTGCCCGCGGTTGATCGCGTCGGCGATCTCGCCACGACGGGCGTGCACGGTCACGTCGCTGCCCGCGTCGGCCATGATCTTGGCAACGGCGGTGCCCCAGGATCCGGCAGAGAACACCGCCGCGCGGGCGAGACGGTGCTGGCTCACTGCGGGGTCCTTCCAAGAGGGGTGGGCCTGCCGCCGGGGCAGCAGTCGGGTCCGGCCACCCTATCGATTGTGCCCGATGTCTCCGGGCTCGCAGTGGGGCGGCGCCGAGTGAGCAGGACAGCCCGGCGGCCGGAGAGGGTGGGGAGCATCTCGTGTGCCTCCCCGAGAATGGTCAAAGTGCGTCGAGATCACCATCAGCCGTCTCGTAGCTGTCCACGTGCACCAGGACCTCGACCGCCGCTGCTGCACCTGGACGCCGATCGCAGAGATCCTGCTCGGCGCCACGAGACCGATTCTGTGAAGTCGCACTGGAGAGATACTGCTCAAGCGTTATGGGCGGCGGGCATGGCGATGCTGCCGCCTGCGGCTGTACGCAGGCGGCAGGTGTTCCAGCGATCAGGCGGGGCGGAGGAGCATCGCGTCGTACACGGGGGATTCGGGGGCGTGCTTGATGCGTCCCATGATCTGGTAGCCCCAGCGGAGATACGCACCGTGCGCCGGCTCGTTGTCGATGATGCAGGTGAGGGTGGTCCAGGGCTGGTCGCGGCGGCCGGCGATGACGGCGTCGTGGAGGCGGCGGCCAACACCGTGGTTGGCGTGGGCGGGGCGGACCATGAGTTCACGGAGCCAGAAGATCTCTTTGGCCTTGGCGGCGGCTTGTGCGTCGGCTGGCCGAGCGTCGCCGAGGGAGGTCCACCAGGGCTTGTCGGCGGATAGGGTAACGCCGTGGACGTAGCCGATCAGCTGCCCGTCGAGGCGTGCCGTGACGGTTTCGAAGCCCGTCATGGTGAACGCGGCATGCAGCCGGTCCGCGTAGGAGGCGACTGAGAAGAACGGATCGTCCGCGTACGGCGGGACGTTATAGATCTCGGCGTACGTGTCGATTAGTTCGTCGGCGATCGCCTTGGCCGCGTCCCCGCCGTAGTGCTGGAGAGCGAGGTCGATATCCGCCACGGTGTTGGGTTCCCTTCATCGGGTGCTTACGCGGTGTATGCGGTGAGACGCTCGGCCATCTCGCGGGCGGGCTGGTGGGCTTTGTGTAGGCTCAGGCCGTTGCGGACGAGGGTGAGCTGCTTGATGTTGCGGGTGGAGGTCATACCGCCTTCGATCAGCTGCAGGGACTCGTCGACCGCGTGGACGCTGTGGTCGAGGTCGTGGCCTTGGAGGGCGGCGTAGGCGAGGCGGGCCAGGCACATGCCGCGGTTGCGGGAGCGCGCGATGTCCTGGAGTTGCGCCGAGCGGTCCAGGAGTTTGACGGACTGCCGGTGCTGTCCGAGGTCGAGGCGGCACATGCCTTCCAGACAGGTGAGTTCGGCCTCGTTGAGGAAGCCGGTCCAGTCGGGATCGCGCTGGCTGGTGCCGTGTTCGAAGTGGTTCCAGGCCCGCTTGATGGCGTTGCCCGCGGAGATCTCGTCGCCGAGGCGAGCGTGCCCCTGGGCCTCTCGGATGGCCAGCAGTGCCGCGACGCGGGGCGGCGCGGACCACTCGGTGGCGTGGGCCTGGGCGATGCGGGAGAAGCGGATCGCTTCGCGGGCTTTGCCGAGGTCGACGGACTGGCGGGCCATGTTGGACAGGGTGCGGGTGGCGAGGGCGTCGTCGCCGTCGAGCATCGCGGTGTTGAGGGCTTCGGAGAAGAAGACGCGGGCCTCGGTCTGCCGGTCGGCGTCGTAGCAGAACCACCCGAGCGAGGTCGTCAACTGGCCAGCAATCGCATGGAGTTCCAGGCCGATGGGTTCGCTGTAGGTGCCGTGGTCGATGAGGTGGTGGAGCCACAGGAGCTGGTTGCGGGCGCCGCGCCACAGCCGGTCGCTGCCGAACTGCTGGTCGAGGGCGTCGAGGTCGTGTGCGGCGGAGCGGAGGTTTTCCACGTCGTCGTGGCTGACCCGCAGCTCGTCATCGCCTGGTGCTGCCGAGGCGGTGGGGGAGAGCCAGGGCAGGCCGGCGCCGGCAGCGGAGCCGAGCGCGGCGGCTCCGGTGGCGAAGAGTTGGCGGCGGTTCACTGGATCGTGGGTCTCGAATTCCGTGCGGATGACAGGCGGGACCGGCTCGGTGACGGCGAGAGTGCTCGGGGCGGTGTCTCCGGTCGGGCTGAAGCCGAGCTCGTGAATCGGTCTGTCGTAGAAGCGTTCTAAGAGTTTGCGGTGGTCGGGGTGGGGCCACGGAGGAGTATCGCTCTCCCAGCGGCGGAACTGCCGGGGGCTGACGGACGTGCGCTTCGTCAGTTCGCCCGTCTCGTACATCGCCGCGGCGAGCTTGGTGAGCTTCTCGGCGTTCTGCTCCTGTGTCAGGTGCATGCGTCGGCGCTCCCGCTTGAGGTGGCGGTTACCGCGTGCTGCCTCGCTCATACGTCCCCCGGCGGGAGTCCTCACGTGTGTTCACCCACCGTAGTGGCGGCCTGCATCCGATGGGAGCCGTCGGCCTGATCAAAAGGCCGATGACCGGTGAGAAGGCCGCTAAAAGGCCGATCGAGGGCCGGTTCCCGGACGGCGAGGGGCCGTTGGAAGACCTGGGCACTGGTTCAGCGTGGCGGTGTCCTTGAAGCACCGGCCGCGCACCGTCGCGGTCGCCCCCATGCCGACGAAGGACCCCCACATGCCCGTGTCCGTGATCCTGCGCCCGAAGGCGCCGAGATGAGCGTCACCGTGACCCGACGCCCCGAGCCGACCGATGCTCACCCGCGACCGGCACAGCCGGTGACTTCCCGTGAGACGACGCTGGAAGGCACCGCGAAGATGGCCGGATGTGCCCGTCGGTTCCTGCGGCGCACCGCGACGGCCTGGTCCGTGGAGGTGGACGCCGTCGAGGCGGCCGAGGTGGTCGTCTCAGAGCTGTTCACCAACGCGGTGCAGCACGCACAGGCCAAGCGGATTCGTCTGCGCCTGCGCCGCCAGCACGCGCTGCTGCATGTGGAGGTCTTCGACCCACAGCCGCACGGTGAGCTGGTAGCCGCGCGGCCGGGCCCGGACGCTGAGGACGGCCGCGGCCTGGAGATCGTCGAGGCTCTGTGCCTGCGCTGGGGCCGACGGCCCGATGTCGATCGCTGCGGCTCGGTGACATGGGCCTGCCTGCCGGCCCCTGGCGCCGAACCGGCTCAGCACGATCGTGCCGCCGACCCGGAACAGCCCTGCGAGGCCGGTAACCTGCCTCGGCCCGTGGCCACGATGCCCGTACACCCCGCACCTGTGCCATTCCAAGGAGACCTCGTGCAGCCCTCCCCGCCGCCCCCGCCTACGCTCTACGAGTCGTGGGAGGTACTCGCTGACGGCCTTCACGTCCAGCGCCTCGCCCTGCACCTGCCGCAGCTGCGCGAGCAACTCACCACGCACACAGCGGGGACCGGCATCCGGGCTTCTGCCTTGGTCGCCCGTCCTGCCGAGGTGCCCACCGCACAGACCTTGGCGCTCATCGACGCGGCTGGCTTGAGTGCCTGGGTAGATCTGCCCGCCGAGCACGGCCGGTCCGACGCCGCGGTCAGCCCCTTGGCCGGCGCCGCCGAGGACGTCCACGCCCTGCTTCTGCCCGGCGTCACCGACGACGCGCTGCGCGGCGCCGTGCGGGCGGTCACCGCCGCCTCGGCCTGGTGGGTCGGCGCCTTCGCCGCCATCCGGCACCTCGGCGTGCACCACAGCAGCCTCACGCCCATCAAGGACACCGTCGGCCCGGACACACTGCGCCAGGCGGTCCGCGTCGTCGCACTCGGCACCGCTCAACGCGTCCTCGCCCACCAGCTGCGGCACGACGCGAGTGAGGAAGCGGTCCGGCTCGCGTACTGCCGGGCCGTCACCGAAGGAATCGTCATCGAGCCGAAGCTGCCGGCGCTCCTGGAGGAGCTGGGCGAGCTGCGGCTCGTGGACCTGGTGACCACGTCGATCCCCTGGCGCGGCCGGTTCGCGAAGTACGCCGGAGGCACCGGCGCCGGGCAGGTGGAGTGAGCCGATGCAGAACGCGCGCAACCCGTTCATCGTCGTCGAGGGCCTGGACGGCACCGGCAAGACCACCTTGCGCAAGGGGCTCTTCCGCCTCTTCGAGGGCCTGTACCGGGTCACCCCGCTCGCGGTGCTGACCACCAACTTCCTCGACGCATCGGTGGCCGCCGACCTGGTCGAGGGCAAGTACCAGCCGTCCGCCGACAACCAGTACCGCTATCTGGCCGCGCTCGCCGCGGACAAGCAGGCCACCGCCACCCGACTGATCGCGCCGTCGCTGCCGGCGCGCCCGGTGATCGCGGACCGGTGGCTGCTGTCCGAACTCGCCTTCTTCGCGGTCAAGCACGACCGGAGCCCGAAGGAGACCTATCCCCACCTCGCCGAACACCTCGGCGTCATCCCCGACCTCACGCTGGTCCTCGACATCTCACCCGAGGCCGCCATGGAGCGGGCCGCCGCCCGCTCGGGCGACGCCACCCGCCCGGACTGGGACGTCCTGGACATCCAGGCCCGCGTCCGGGAGGTCTACCAGACGGTCACCGCCGAACCCGCCGCCTACCCGGCCCTGGGCCCGGTGGTCCGTATCGACGCCGCCCAGGACCGCGCCACCGTCCTGCACACCGCCTGGCAGGCCCTCGACCAGCGTGGCCTGCTCCCCGAACTGTCCGAAGGAGCCCAGTGAGCACGCACACGGACGTGGACATATCCGCGCTGAAGGACCGCCTCGCCCAGGCCCGGTTAGCCCGCACGCCCCTGCGCGCCGTCGGCGCCGCGAGCGCGGTGGCGGCCAAGGTCGCCGTGGAGGCCGGGTTCGATGCCCTGTGGGTGTCGGGCCTGGAAGTCTCCACGGCCCTGGGCCTGCCGGACGAGAATGTGCTCGGCCCCCGCGACCTGACCGACGTCGTACGGGCCCTCACCCGCACCGCGCCGCTGCCGGTCATCGTCGACGTCGACAACGCCGGCGGCCAGGTCGCCACCGCCCGACGCTTCGCGGACGACCTCGCCCACGCCGGGGCCGCAGCCCTGTGCCTGGAGGACAGTGCCTATCCCAAGACCAACTCGTTCGCCCTGCACCGCACCCAGGAGCTCGCCAAACCCGTGCTGATGCAGGAACAGTTGGCGGTGATGCGGGCCGCAGCCGGGCACGAGATGCTGCTCATCGCGCGGACCGAGGCCCTGATCTGCGGCACCGATCTGCCGGAGGCCATCAGCCGGACCCGCGCGTACGAGCAGGCCGGAGCGGACGCGATCCTGATCCACTCCAAGGACACCACCGGCCGCCAGGCCCTGGCCACCGGCGCCGCCTGGACGGGCGCCGTGCCTCTGGTGACCGTGCCCACCGCGTTCCCGCACCTGGCACCCCAGCGGCTCGGCGAGGCCGGCTTCGCGCTGGCCATCTACGCCAACCAACTCTCCCGCGCCGCGCTCGCCGCGATGCGCCAGGTCGCAGCCTCCTTCTCCGCCACCGGCTCCTTCACCGCCGACGGCATCCCGCTCAGCGACGTCGCCGACCTGCTGCAGGTCGCCGACCCGGCTGCCCGCGCCTGCCTGTAGATGCCGCCGGGCCCTGCTTCACGGACTTCGTCCCGCTCCAACCCCGCACCACCAGCATCCGCCGGGCACCGGCCGCGGCGGGCTCGACGAGGGAAGGAACACACCGCGCCATGACAGCCCTGCCCCGCATCAGCGTGTCGGTCAAGGCCGCGATCGTCCATCAAGGCCGCATCCTGCTCATGTCGTACGACGACCACTCCGGCTTCCACTACAACCTGCCCGGCGGCAAGGCGAAGGCCGGCGAGCCGCTGCGCGACGCCGTGGTGCGCAAGGTCAAGGACGAGACCGGGCTCCGGGTGCGCACCTCACGGCTGCTGTTCGTCGTCGAGTACGTCCCCGAGCAGTACAACGACGAATTCGGCACCGTCCACAAGACCCAGCACAACTTCCTCGCCGAGCTCCTCGACGAGGACACCGCGCCGCGCAAGTCCGACCCGCCGGACCCGATCCAAGTCGGCTTCGAATGGGTGCCACTCGAGGAGTTCGGGGACAAGTACCTGCTGCCGCGTGTCAACCAGCAACTGCTCAACGCGCTTGCCGGGGACCCGGCCGACCGCGACGTCCTCGTGGACCGGTGGTGACCATGCACTCCCGCCCCGCTTCCGTGCTGAACCTCGCCGAACTGCGCGACTGGCTCCTCGATCACCACGGCGACACCGTGGACGCGGACCGGCTGCCCGCCATCCGCACCGAACTGGAACACCTCGCCACCCGTCAGGTTGCCGGAGCCGTCGTGGAACTCGGCTGCTACCAGGGTGCCATGGCCTTGTGGATGCGGGCCGTGCTGGACGCCACCGCACAGCACGAACGCCCCGTCCATGTCTACGACTCCTTCCAGGGACTGCCCGAACGCAGCGAACACGACCCGGAGCTGTTCCCGGCCGGATCCCTGCGCGCCGAGCCGGAGCAGGTGCTCGCCCTGCACGACCGCTGGGGCCGCACCCCGCCCGTGATCCACCCCGGCTGGTTCGCCGACACCCTCCCCGACCAGCTGCCCGACCGGATCGCCTTCGCCTACCTGGACGGCGACTACTACGACTCCATCCACACCTGCCTGACCGCCTGCGTTCCCCGAATGGCCCCGGGCGGCACGCTGATCGTCGACGACTATGCCGACCTGGAGGCGAATCCGAAGGCGTGGAACGGACTGCCTGGCGTCAAAGCGGCCTGCGAGGACTACTTCCGCACGCCGTCGCCGCTGGAGGTCATCGTCGGCGCTGGCGACCTGGCCTTCGGCCGCTACACCGCGCCAGCGAGGGCGGAGCAGTGAGCGGCATCTCGGCGGCCCCGCTGCTCGTGACCGTGCCCGGCGCGGCCGACCCCGTGGTGCTCAGGCGGCACCTTCCCGGCTGCGTGATCCGCGAGATCGACTCCCTCGACACGGCCGACCTGAATCTGGCCGCCCGCGCCGAGGTGCTCGTGCTCAGGTCGGGGCACCGGCTCAACGTCGAGCGCCTGACCCGGTGGCCGAAACTTCGACATGTGATTCGCGCCGGGTCGGGGCTGGACGGCCTCGACGTCGAAGCCCTGGCCGCACGCGGCGTCACCGTGCACCGCAACCCGGCCCCGGCCGCCGACGCGGTCGCCGAATGGGCGCTGGCCGCACTGCTCGGCCTCGCCCGCCGAATTCCGTACGGGCACGCCACTCTGCTCAGGGGGCAGCACACGAAGCAGCAGTGCCTCGCCCCGCCGATCTCCCGTATGAGGGTGGCGATTTGGGGTGCCGGCCCCGTCGGTCGGGCCTGCGCCACCACGCTTGCTCCGTACGTCGACGAGATCGCCTTCGCGGCCCGGCCCAGCCTGCCCGACACCCTGCCCGCCCGCCCCGGCCACGAGCTGCCGACGTGGGCGGACGCCCACGTCGTGGCGCTCCCGCTCACCGGCGAGAACCGGCGCCGGTTCGGTCCCGAGTTCCTTGCCACGGCACGCGAGCGGCGCCCGCTGCTGATCTGCGTCGGCCGACTCGGCACGCTCGACGTCGACGCCTGTCTGCGCGCGCTCGCCGATGACCGGCTGGGCGGTCTCGCCCTCGATCCCATCGAGACGACGGACCTGCCGCTGTGGCCCGCCGTCACCACACCGGGACCGCTGAACCTTCTCGCTACCCCGCACATCGGCGCCCAGCGCCACGACGTCCGCGAAGCCCTCGACCGCTGGGTTGCCACGACGGCAGCCGGTGCCCTGACCAGTACAGAAAGGATGGTCCGATGAGCACGACACCGTGGCTACGCGAGCGCTTGAAAGTCGCCGAGCAGGCCGCCGGCACCCTGGCTAAGGAGTTCTTCGGCGCCGACGTGTGGCTGGTGGGCGCGCTCGCCGAAGGACTGGCCCACAGGCAGAGCGACGTGGACCTGCTGCTGATCACCCCCGAACCGGTGGCCGCACCCGGATCCCGCCTCCTGGGCGGCATCCGCGTCGATGTACGGGCGGAGACCGGGCAGACCGTGAATGAGTGGCGACGGCTTCTCGACGCGTTCGCCGTGACCCGCGAGGACATCGCCACTTTCCGCACGGTCCGAGAACGGCTCGGCGACCTCACCCTCCTGCGCACCGCCCGCCCGCTCACACACGTCTGCGACGAGGCGAACCCCTGCGAGATCCTGCTCCCCGAGCAGCGGGTCACCTATCAGCGGTGGGCACTTGCGGACCGCTGCGAGGCCGCGGCGAGCCTGTCCGAAGACCTCCTCGGCCTCGCCCAGGCGGGCCTGTACCCGCACGCCGACCTGGTGTGGGACCAGCTCGCCCGCGTCGTCGCCCAGGCCGAGACCGTCGCCGCCGGCGCCCCATTGCTCGGCGAGAAGTGGCTGCCCAGCCTGCTGAGCAAAGATGACGCTGACCGGTTCAGGCCCGTGCCCGCGTTGCCCGAGCCGCGTTGGCTGAGCGCTGCCGCGCACAGCCCCTTCTTCGCCTCCGTCCAGGCCCGCCTCGCCGACGCCCTGCTCGCGCTCTGGCCCACCAACGCCGAGCCGGAGCCGGTCGACGAGGCGGGGCTCGGCGGCTTCGGATGGCTGCCGCAGCGATACAGCGACGGCTGGTTCCTGCGCCGGGGCGATGTCCGCGTTCCGCTCACCGACGGCCGGATGCGCGCCTGGCAGCACTCCGCCGCACGGCGCGCCCGCACCTGAAACCCATCCGCCCACCCGCGGCCGGGGAGGCCCCGATGCCCAGCACGCTCACCACCCCCACGACGACCGTCGGCGCCGAAGTGTGGCGGCCCTTGGAGGACACCGACCACGCCGCAGCGGTCTCCGTCGTCCTCAAGCTGCGCGGCGAGACCTGCGACGTCGACTGCCTGTACTGCTTCGAGAAACGCAAACTCGCCCCCGGCGGCGCCCAGATCACCGTCAAGCACATACGCCGCCTCGGCCAGATCTTCGGTGAGCGGCCACTCGCGATCGAACTGCACGGCGGGGAGCCCCTGACCGTCGGCAAGGACGCCATGGCCGCGCTCCTCGGCGAACTCGCCACCCAGCCCACCGTGCACCGCGTCCACTTGCAGACCAACGGCGTGCGGCTGGACGGTGAGTGGCTCGACCTGTTCGACGCCCACTATCCGGGCCTGCACATCGGCATCTCCATGGACGGCGACGAACAGGGTAACTCCTGGCGCGTCGGCTACGACGGCACCAAGATCTACCCGCACATCGTGGACACCCTCAATCTGCTGGCGGAGCGCGGACGCACCTGCGGCATCGTCACCGTGGTCACACCCGCCGTCCTGGGCCGCGCCGCGGAGGTCATCGACCACATTGCCTCCTTCGACGCCGTACACGCCTTGCACCTCCTGCCCGCCTTCGACACCACCGTCACCAAGCCACTCACGGCGACCGGCCGCCGTACCAGCCCCAGCCGCCGCCTCCAGGCCCGTGCGGTCAGCACCGACGGAGCGGCCTGGGCGATCACTCCCGCGCAGTACGCCACCTTCGTCATCGAGGCCGCTGCCCGCTGGATCGGCGCCGGCCACTTCCGGCGGATCAAACTCGACCCGGCCGTCGCCACCATCCGCCGCCTCAAGGGCCTGGACACCGCCCACTGCCACTTCGCCGCGCACAAGTGCTCCCACGTCTTCACCGCCTACCCCGACGGCCGCTTCGGCTCGTGCGACGAACTTCCCTGGCCCCAGGCCCATCTGCTGCCGCTCGCCGCCGCCCGCAGCGAGCCGGACGTCACCAAGGCCCAGCACACCAACCCGCTGCTCACCGCCGGACGGGAGATGATGACGAAATGCGTCCCCTGCCCGTACCGGACGGTCTGCGGCGGCGGGTGCACGGCCACCCGATGGCGCATGATGAAGGCGACCGGCAGCGATAATGCGTACTGCGACCACCGCGGGCGCCTCATCGACGGCATGGCTCATCTGCTCGCCGCCCCCGACCACCCGGCCGGCGCTCTCTGCCTCCGCGCTCACTGGCGGCCCGTCGCCCCGAACGTCATGCACGACGTCGACGCTTTCCTCACTCGCTGGGACGATCCAGCAGCTCCCCGTTTCCCGGCCCGGCTCCGGGCCAGTGACCACGGCAACATCAATGCCGCCGGCCTGCCCCGGGCCAGTGACCACGGCAACATCAATGCCGCCGGCCTGCCCCGCGATCACGCGGCCGACGACCTCGACCCGCTCCACGCCCAGTGGCGCGACGGCATAGAGGACCGGGCGTGGCCGCTGGTCGACACGATCACCCGCAGCTGGAAGGCCGTCACCTACGACTCCTGCCAAGGGCACGCCCACACCGGCACCGGCCTGGCCCCGTCCACATTCCGCGTCAGCCTGCTGCCACGCACCCGCGCCGAGTACGCCGCACTCGCCGCCCGGCTGTGCCACACGCTCGCCGCCGCCGACGGCTACCTCCCCGCCGCCGTCACCGCGGACCTTGTCCGCACCGAACTGACCAGCGCCCCCACCAGCCGCCGTCACCCGGTCCTCAACCTCGTCCTCACCCCGGCCCCCGGCAGCACCTGGGCCGACTACTTCACCAGCCTCGACCAGGCCGTACGCACGCTCACGCACGTCGCCCGCCACGCCCCGGCGGTCACCGGATGCGCCTGCGCCCTACGCCCGCCCCGCCCCACCCGGGAGGCACGATGATCCACATAGCGGAGACGCTCACCGTCTCCAGCATCGAGAACTTCCTCACCCCCGACGAGATCACCACCCTGACCGCCGCCATGGATTACGACCTCGGCGATGACGGCATCCGGCGCTTCGACACGGAGCGCACGACCACCTTGCACTCCATCCCCGGCCACACCAGCGAGCAGGCCATGACCGTCTACGAGCCTGCCGGCCGCCTCGAAATCCACCCGCCGCCCGAGACCGCGGCCAAAATCCTCGCCCACGCCGTCGAGCGGGCGATGCCCGCACTGCGGCGAGCCCTGCCCGCCCTGACCTCCTGCCGCGAATGGATGTACGTCGAGTACGCGCCCGGACAGCACATCACCCCCCACGTCGACGGCATCGCCCCCAACCCCACCGACCCGATCCGTCAACTCGCCGGGATCAGCGTCGTCCTGGACCACGCCGAAGACGGCGGGGAGTTCTTCGTCGAGACCACCTCCCACCCCGCCCTGTGGAGCGACCAGCACGGCGGCGATGGCTACCACCCGGCCATGGCGTTCACCCACGACGGCGCCGACCACTCCGCCGAATGGTTCCGCACCATGCCGCGCACCCGCTGGAACGTGCGCCCCACCCCCGGCACCGCTCTGCTGTACGGATCTCAGGTCACCCACGGCACCGAGCCAGTCCGCGCGGGGCGCGAACGCAAGTTCATCAGCTGGCTGATCAACGAAGCCTGACCGGCCATGCCCCCGCTCATCCGCAGCCCGCCCTCTCGGGCACTGCATCCCGGCCAGTCCCTGCAACCCACGGAGGAAGAGATGACGACCGATGCGTGTGGCGAGTTCCTCGCCGCCGTGGACCAACTGCGCGACGACAGTGGCACCGTGCGCCTGACCGCCCACACCTCCAGCGTCTCCGCCGACGCTTGGAACGCCCCGGCCACCAGCGCCGAATCGGCCCCGGCTACCCCGGAGGCAGACAGCGCCATCTGATCGGGCCGGCCCATCCATCCAGCCAGCCCACATCACAGACCCGGTGCCGGCGCCCCACGGCCCGGCACCGGGGCCCGCTGCCAAGGAGCCTCCCGACATGAACGACATCGCCGCCGCCCTCGACCTGGACGTCATTGCCGTCCACCGCCGCGAACGCACCGCCGCCGCGCTGACCCTGCTCGACCCCGGTTCCGTCTTGCCGCCGGACGATGAGGCACTGCCCTTGGCCTACGCCCTGGCACACCACCGGCTCGAAGGCGCCGAGAACGCCGCACGCCGCCGCGACGCGACCACCCTCGATTGGTACCGCAACGCCGCTGCCCCCGCCCTTGCTCGCCTGGCCCACTCCTCTCGCCTTGGCCCGCGCATCGTGATCGCCCCGGACGAGGACGAGATGATCCGCGGCCCGCACTCCGACACCCCGTACTACGTCCTCGGCCCCGACACGGCCGGCGCCGCCCAGTCCCTGGCCGCGCTGGCCGACGATGCCTCCGGCCACATCGCTGCCACCGGCCTCGACGAGCTTGTCGAAGCGCACGCCGCCGTGATTTGCCTGACCGGCCGACGCCGTCCCGACCAGACCCTGCGGAGCTTCGCGATCACACGGCTCCCGGCGACCGTCTTCGCCGACCACACCGGTGACGCTGCCGTGCTGGGCCGCGACCTCGTCCACGAAGCCGCCCACAACTGGCTCAACGACGCCCTCGCCGCGCTCCACATCACCATCCCCGACGATAAGACGTACTTCTCCCCGTGGCGCGGCACCCAGCGGCCCGCCTACGGGTTCCTCCACGCATGCTTCGCCTTCCCTCTCACGATGATCTACGCAGCCCGGGCGCGGCTCGACGCCACCGGAGCCGGAAATGCCGTCCTCGCCGACCATGAACGCCAACAGCGGCCCCGGCTGGACGCCGCCCAGGACGACTTCACCCGCGCTGTGAAGTTGATTCCCGACCCCGGACTGCGTGAACGGCTCGACAGCGTTTTCCAGCACGCCCGCACGCTCTGAACTACACCCATAGACCGCAGGGACTTCGAGGATCTCGCGCGCAGCACCAGCCGCTACCGTCCAGGACGGCAACCTCATCCCATCACGAGCCCGAAGTTGGAGATCTTCTTCTTCCCAAGAAGATCGGGAAGGGCGGGGCCCATCCCCGCGCGCCCTCGTGCTCCTCGGCGAATACCCAGAGTTCCACGAGTACACCCGCGCCCACTTTTGTCTCCTTCGACGGCAAGGCTGAGGTGGCGCGACAGGTTCGTCGGTGCCGGCGTTCAGATCGGGCCGTTGCCCGGCGTGGCCGCTGGTCCGGATGCGAAACGCGTGAAGTGCGCGGGCGGGTGGTCGATGGGCAAGTCGGACCGCCAGGCGGTGAGGATCTGGGCGCTGCACACGAACAGGCCGTCGGGGAGCTGATCGAGCGGGTACCACGCCCAGTCGCCGACACTCTCGCCCGGCTGCGTGGCCGGCTGTCCTTGCCAGGCGTGGACGAGCGCACCGACGGTGACCCGTAGGACACCTTCGACGCGGTCGACGAGCGTGCCCAGGAGACTCACGTCGCCGGGCCGAGCGACTAGACCGGATTCCTCAGCGAGTTCGCGAACGACCGCGTCCTCGAAGGATTCCCCGGCCTCCACGCTGCCACCGGGCAGTTCGAGGGTGCCGCGGCGGTGCCGGCCCAAGAGGATGCCCTGCTCGCTGAGCAGGATCGCTCCGACGCCGACGGCCGCGTGGGCGGCCGGCGCTCGGGTGCTGCGGGGTCGGCTGGAGACGCGTGTGGACCGGTCGGGAAGGCGCCGGGCGCGGATGAGCTGCTGAATGACCGAGGCGCTCTCGTCGGGGTGCGGGAACAGGTCGATGGCCTCGACACGGAAGCCGTACTCGGTGAGTAGGTCCTCCCACAGCTGCGGGGCCAGGACCCACATCTGTGTCGGCAGGGGCGGGTCGTCGCGCAGCAGGATCATCTGCTCGCGCGGCGCCACTTCCGTGGATGGACCGCGGCCGTGCAGGTCGGTGTGCAGGAACGAGAGGACCAAGGGGGCGCCCGGACACAGTCCGTCGCGCAGTGCGGGCAGCGAGCGGTGCGGGTCGATGAAGGCGAGCGTCCCGATCGCGTACGCGGCGTCGAACGGCTCGGCTCCGGCCAGGTACTCGGTCACGTCTGCTTGGACGAACTCCACGCCGTCAACGTCCGCGTGGGCGGAGACGGCGCGTTCGTGCTGGGTCGGGGACAGCTCGATGCCGGTGACGCGGGCTCCGTGAGCCTGGGCCAGATGGACGGCGTGGTGGCCGGCTCCGGAGCCGATGTCCAGGACGCGGCGGCCGGTGACGTCGCCGAGGACTTCTGCTCCCGGTCCGATTCCTTCCCAGGGCGTCCAGCCGAGCCGGTCGGGGATGGGTGGGGTGTGGGCGCGGGCGAGTTGGCGCCGGCCGTAGATCTGCCAGGCCCGGGTGTTGGTGTCCTCGGCGGGCACGGTTGCCTCCTGGGTGGGCGTGCTGGGGGTCAGGTGTGCGTGATCAGGTACGCGGGGCCTTCGCCGCGCCGGGCTCGTTCGATGGCGGCGAGGCGTGCGAAGGCGCGCGGCGCCATCAGCTCCTGCCAGGTGGCGAGGTCGTGGACGGCCCACATGTCGTGCTCGGCGGGGTCGAGGCGGATCCGGTCGAGCTGGTCCGCGGTCAGCCGTCCTCCGTCGAAGATGAGCCCCACCTTGTTCAGTGGCAGGCGCGGCCCGGCGTGCAGGAAGTGCGTCAGGAGCAGCCTCGGCGTTCCCAGGCCGAGTTCGAGGCCCGTCTCCTCGATCGCCTCGCGCCGGGCGGTCTGCAGGGGGTCCTCGCCTGGGGCGTCCAGGTTGCCACCCGGGAACTGCCAGAGTCTTGAGCCGTAGACCGAGCGGAGCTGGATGGGCCGGTCGTGCTCGTCGCGGATGTAGAGGCAGCCGTAGACCGTGTGGTGGGGGACGGTCTGCGTGTACTCCTCGGCCGTCATCGGCATGGGGTGGCCGGGCCGGGCGGGGCGGTGGTCGAACGCGAGGGCGAGAACGCCGAGGGCTTCCTTGGCCGGCGGGTAGATGCCGCGGAGGTTGGCGAGCAGCTCGCCGGGCGGCCCGCCCGAGTCGATCCGCGCAGTGTCCTCGGAGCGGAGCAGGTCCTCGAAGGAGGGGTACGGGGTGATCCGCTGCACGATGACGTCGAGTTCCCGCCCGGTATCCCGGTCGTGGAAGACGACCGTGTCGCCCACGGCGACGGTGCGCTTGGTAGGGGTGGCCACCCTCACTTCGATCGTCTTGCGCCCTGCTTCCACCTGCCGGTAGTACCGCCCGAGCAGGTGCATGTGGTGCTCGGGCGGTACGTCTGCGCCCGCTGGGCTTGGGACGCCTGAAATCGCCTGCTGGGTGTCGTCAGACATTCGTGCCTCCGTTCGATGCTTTCCGTCCGTCGCGGTCGTGGAGTCGCGACCGTCCACGGAGCGGTGGCCGCGTTCCTGCCTGCCTGGCTGGGAGCGGATGCGTGGCGAGGAAGTGGACGAGTCCGCTGCCGTGCTAAGGCAGTTCGGTCGGTCCGTAGCGCGCGTGCGGCTCCTGCTTCGTCAACGCGTCGTACCGGTCCGCCACCGAGAAGTGCCAGAACTCCGTCCCATAGTTCGTAAAACCTGCGCCCTCCATGGCGTTGAGCAGCAGCGTGCGGTGGTGGCGCGCGAGATCGCCAAGTTTCGGAGCATGCGTGAAGCAGGCCCCGTCGCTCTCCTCCGGGGAGGCATTGACACGGGTGCCGAGATCGAGTTCGTGGCCGTCCTGGTCGACGAGGGTCACGTCCACGGCAGCGCCCGCGGAGTGAGGCGCGATCTCTGGCGGCGACACGTACCGGCTGGCGCCCTGGTGCAGCTGCTCAGGTGTCCAGTCAGGGTGGGCGGCGGCCAGCTCGTCGCGGTACTCGGTGAAGTAGCGCTGCTGGAGGGGAAGCGGCCGGTAGCCCTCGATGAACAGCAGGTCGGTGCCAGCGGGCAGGAGTGAGCGGGCGTGCTTCAGCCGGCCCAGGACGCCCTCGCGGACGTGGGCGAACGCGCCCAGCGGGTCTCGCTTGCGGGGGTCGACGCGGAAGTCGTGGTCGCGCACGTCGACGAGCGGCTCTCCGCACTCGCGCACGGGGATCGCCGCGACCTGCGGATCGGACATCAACACCAGAGGGGTCATTGAGTCTCCCTGTGACGGATTGCGCTGAGGCGGCGGGGTGGGGGCGGCAGCGTTCAGATCGGTTTCGCGCACGATCCGGGCGACGGTGTCCTGCAGCGTGCTGTCGGCCAGAATCATGCTCTCCAGACCGCCGGGCAGCAGATCCAGCTCCCGGTACCAGGAGGCGAGGTGGTTGTCGGTGACGTGCGCCAGGTACGCGGCATCCGCCTTTGACGCGTGCCGTACCAACGTCGCCTCCAGCGGAACGTCGAGGTAGTAGCAGCGGGAGACACCGCGGTGATCCCGTACCAGAGACGTGATCATGTGGCCGTAGCGGTCGGCGTACAGGATCCCTTCGAGCACGACATGAAAGCCGGCGTCCAGTGCTTCGCGGGCAATCCTGCCCAGAAGGGCGATGTTGGCGCCTCGCGCCGTGTCATGCTCCCGCAGCACGTTCCGGCGGATCGCGTCCTGCCCTACGATCGCGACACCACGGCCGTAGTGGTCTCGCAGGCCCTGGGCCACGCTCGACTTGCCCGACGCCGAGTTGCCGCGAATGACTACGAGGCGGGTGTCCGGACGCCCGGCCGCAGTCGCAGAGGACACGCGGCAGGGTGCGCCGCTCGGGGTGCCGGTCATGCCGGCCAGCCCGTCTCGCTGTACAGCTCGCCGTTCTGGATCTTCGCGATGGCCACCCGGGTGTAGGGGACGAGGTCGTCGGGAAGGGCGGCGGGATCCCAGAATCTCCACTGGGTGCACTTGTCCGGCTCACGCAGCTCCGGCTCGCCGCTCCAGGCGCGGGCGCGGAAGAACAGGCCCATGCGGGGCCGGTCCCCGGCCTTGTCGATGTGGTGGACGACGTGGACGAGTTCGACATCCTGGCGCTCGATGTGCAGACCGGCTTCCTCCCGTGCCTCCCTGATCAGACATGTGATGGCGTTCTCCTGCTCGCAGTGGCCAGCCAGGACGTGCCAGGTGGACGGCGCGAAGATGGAGTCGGGGTGGCGCAGCCCGAGCAGCACCGTCCCGTCAGGCCGCTCCAGGTAGAGGTGGACACCGATGACGTTGAGGACCGTGCCGTGTGGCGAAGCTGGGCGACGCGCCTTCTGCGCTGCGAGCTCGCTCTGCGGCGTGGTGCTGACCGGGCGGCTGGCGGCGTGGCGCCGTACGAGGTCGCTGGTGGTGTCGGCGATGCGCAGGCGGTGGAGGTTGTCGGGGGCGAACCAGGCCAGCATCACCCCTTCGGTCAACTGGAGTTCGCGGGGGTCACCGTTCCACCGGCCGGCGTAGATGGCGATGGGCACGGTCGTGCCGGCGTCGTCGGTGGCGTACTCGGTGCCGAAGGGGGTCAGGTCGGCGAGGTCGAGGCCGGCTTCCTCGGCCAGTTCGCGCCGGACGGTGTGCTCCAGGGTTGCGTCCTGGGGCTCTCGGCCTCCGCCCAACAGGGACCACATGCCCGGCTCCCAGATCTGGCCGGGGAAGTAGTCGCGAAGGTGGAGCAGGTACTCGCCGCGGTCGTTGTAGATCAGGGCGGAAGCGTTGGCCGTCTCCGGTCCGACCTGGAGCGGGAGCTTGAGGAGCTTGTCGCGCAGGGCCAGGGAGGTCACCCGGTCCACCGGGCGCCACTCGATGCCGCCGACCTCTTCTTCCTGCAGCACCACCGGCGTCTCGGGCGCGGTGTGCAGGCGGAAGAGGAACCGGAAGTCGAAGTGCTGGTGGCCTGGTTCGCCTTTGCCTGGGTGGGCGTCGATGTCGTGGGTGTCGATGTCGAAGGGCACCGTCTCATAGCCGGGCCACGGCGTGACGGCCTGGGGCGGGATCCCGGTCTCCTCGTGCAGCTCTCGCAGCGCCACTGCTGCCAGGGACTCGTCAGCGGGCTCGGTGTGTCCGCCGGGGGCGAGGACCTTTCCGCTCGCCAGATGCAGCACGTGCAGGACGCGGCCGAGCTGGTCGACGACGATCACGCTGCAGGTGACGTGTCCGGTGAAGGAGGAACGGCTGGTGATGTCGTGACCGGTCCGGTCCAGGGCGTCCAGGAGTCCGCCGAGCTGCTCGCGCTCGTGAGGGTGACGAGCGAGGTAAGCATCGACGGTGGTGAGGATGTGGCGGTGCGACAACGGCATGAGGGCTACCTCAGAGAAGTGCGGAGCGGGAGGAGGCGAGACGGGGCGGGTTCGGGTCAGCTCAGCCGCATCCCCTCCGCCGGGATCTCCTCGATGGCGGTGGCGCGGGCGGTGGGCAGGCGCCACCGCTCCCGTGCCGTGTCCACCGCGAGCTGGGCTTGCTGGGCTCCGGGCGGGCCCCAGCCCAGCAGGGCGGCTGCCTGGGCGGGGGTGGCGAGCAGGCGGGCGAAGGGTCTGCCGGTGGCTGGATCGACGGCTGTTGGACCGATGGCGGTGACCCGGGCGGTCAGGCGAAGCCGGGCGTTGGGCCCCACGCCTCCGTAGACCTCGCCGATCTCGTCTAGCACCCAGCCCAGTCGCACCGGATCGGTGAGGGTGAGCTGGGCTTCCTCAGCGGCTTCGCGGTGCAGGGCGTCCTCGGGCGTCGCGTCGGTGCTCTCCACGGTGCCGCCGGGCAGCATCGGCAGCGCGCCCCGCGGGCCGGGGTCGGCCACCAGGACGACCCGGCCGTCGGGGACGAAGCACCATGCCCAGGCTTGCTGCACGGGTAGCCGCTCGGGCACGGAACTGCGGTGGAGAGGGTTGTTCCACAAGGGCCGGTAGCGGACGTGGACGTCGTGCCGGTCCAGCGCCGGGACGTCGAGAATGTGCCGTCCGTCGGCGAGGTGCGCGGTGGCGGTGTTCCCGAGCCGGGCACGATAGGCAGCAAGCATGATCTGCCCGTCCACGGGGCGCAGCCGCTGGACCGCGTCCCGGGTCTCCAAGAAGGCGTACTCGGACAGCTCCTCGCGCGGCAAGCGGATCGCCTCCATCTGGCCAGGGGTGAGGGACCCCCCGTCGAAGACGAATCGGACCTCGCCAGGACAGTGCGTGCCGAGCTGAAGGTCGGGGTGGTGCGCGGAGAAGGAGTGGACGGCGAGTACGGCCGACAGCGGCAGATCCAGGCCCAGTTCCTCGGTGATCTCGCGCCGGCAGGTGACGTGTGGGTGTTCACCGAGTTCGACGACACCTCCGGGCAGTAGCCACGAGCCGTCCTCGCGGTAGGTGGGGCGCACCAGCAGGACCTGACCAACCTCGTTGGTGATGATCGCGGCGGCACCGAGCCACGCGGTATGGCGGGACGCGGCGTACTGCTCTGCGGGCACAGCGGCACGCGCTGAGACGTGATCCGAAGAGGACACGGGAGAGGTCACGTAGCTCTGCCTTCCGAGACGATGGACGGGAGGGTGTGCAGCGTGCCGGCGAGGGTTGCTCAGAGGGCACCGCCGTTCATCCGGTGCTGCGGCTCCCAGTGCTGTTGGGCACGATCGGCCAGTCCAGGGTGATGCGGGTGTGCTTCTTGGCGAACACGTGCGGTTGGTGGTCCGTGTCCGCCGGGGCACGGCCGGCTGCCGGGTAGGCAGTGATGCGGGGGCAGCGGGCGCCGCGGTGGTTGCGCTGCCAGTACTTCACCTGCTCGGCCATCTCCTGCGCGGCGACGTGTCCTTGGGTGCCATAGCCGTGGACGACGAACTCGTACCGGCCCTTGCCGTCATCTCCGTCGCCGATGCGCTCATGGGCCAGCCGGGCGAGGGAGGCTCCGCGCACGATGGCGGCGCCGGGCCAGTGCTGGGGCGGCGGGTTCAGGACTCGTTTGTTGATGTCGGGGTCGACCTCCAGGCGGCAGAAGCCGGGCAGGGCGCCAGCGAGGTAGAGCATGAGGGCGTCGAACGGTTCCTGGCCGCCGACGGTGATGTCGGTGCGGGTGACGGTCGGCTGGCGGGTGAGGGCGGGAGCGAGTTGGTCGACGGGTAGCGGGGTGCCGTCTTCCCAGGACAGGTGCACGCCGGTGCCGGGGACGGTGCGGCGGTTCGTGTTCCAGGCGCCGTCGCCCTGCATGGCGACGAAGCCGCACACGATGAGCGGCTCGTCGCTGAGCAGCGCCCCATGGTCCTTGGTGAAGCCGATGGCCCAGTGGTAGCCGTGCAGCCGCAGCGGCGCGATGAGACGGCCGCCTTCGGCCAGGGCGCCGATCCAGGGCAGGTCCCAGGTGTCAACGGTGACCGCGATGGCGTCGAAGCCGCCGTCCGGAATCAGCCGTGCGGGCAGGTGCTCGGCGTCTGCGGTGACGACGCGGACGCCGTCGTACCCGGTCTCGGCGAGGAAGTGGGTGGCCCGCTCGGTGACGGCCGGGTCGATGTCGAGGGTGGTGACGTGCCCGGTCGGGCCGGCGAGTTCGGCGATCAGGGCGGCGTTGTAGCCGCCGGAGCCGATCTCCAGCACGTGGTGGCCGGGCTGGATGCGGGCGGCTTCGAGCATGTCGGCTTGCAGCCAGGGCGCGGAAATGGAGCTGATCACTCGGCCGTCGGGCGCATGGCGGGTGGCGACGATGTCGTTGGCGTACGCGGCTTCGAGAGACACCTCGGGGGCGAAGATGTGGCGGGGCACGGTACGCAGGGCGTGGTCGACCGCAGGGGTGCGGACATGTCCGGCGGCGGCCAGGTGGTCGGCCAGCTGGTGGCGCAGGCGGGCGGCTTCGCCGAGGTCCGTGGCGACGGGGGGTGTGGTCACGGTGGGCCTTTCGGTCGAGCGGGTCATACCTGGTCCGGGACGGTGGGCGCGGCGGGGTGGGGAATGGCCGTGGTGGGGGCGTACTGGGCGGCCTGGGCGGCGAACATGGCGGCGTATCGGCCGCGGGCGGCGATGAGGTCGTCGTGGGTGCCGTGCTCGGCGAGGTGCCCGTTGTTGAGGACGTAGATGTGGTCGGCGTGGCGGACGCCGGACATGCGGTGGGTGACCAGGACGACGGCCCGGTTCGGGGCGGCGAGGCGGCGGATGCGGTCGAAGGCTTCGATCTCGGCTTCGGGGTCGAGGGCGGAGGTCGGCTCGTCCACGATGAGGACGCCGTCTGCCTGTGATGTTGAGCTACGCCAGTGCGTGCGGGCCAGGCCAACTTTCTGCCATTCACCGCCGGACAGTTCGATGGCGCCGCGGAACATGCGGGCCAGCAGGCTGCGCAGGCCGTCGGGGAGTTTGGCGATGACGGGGCCGGCGACGGCGTAGTCGACCGAGGGCTTCAGGTCATCGTCGGTTGCCGGGTGGTTGGGGCGGCCGAGGCGGATGTTCATCGCGGCGGTCACGGGCCAGCGCTGGAAGTCCTGGGTGAGCAGGGAGACGCGCTCGAAGACCTGGGCGCGGTCGAGGTCGGTGAGGTCCGCCTTGCCCCAGCGCAGCGTGCCGGTCTCAGGCAGGAGCATGCCGGAGAGGATCTTCATCAGGGTGCTCTTGCCGGAGCCGTTCTCGCCCACCACCGCAGTCACCGACCCCATCGGCAGCTTCAGGGACACCCCGTCCAGGGCCGGGGTGTCTCGGTCGGGATAGCGGTAGGTGACCTGATCGAGAACGATTTCCTTGACGCGTTCCGGTACGGGTGCACCGCCGACGGGCAGCGTCCGCCGGCCGGCCTCGGTGAGGAAACGGCCGTGGTCGCGGACGTAGAGGCTCTCCTCGTGGAGCTGGTTGATGTTCATGACCAGCGCGCCCAGGCTCGCCGAGCCGGCACGTACGGCGATGACGGCGGTCCCGGCGACGGCGAGGCTCATGTGCCCGGCCATGATCAGCCAGAACATGGCCCCGTAGGTCGCGGCCATCGCCAGTCCCGACAGTGCGGAGGCCACCCATTCGGTCAGGGCCTTGCTGGAGGCGAGGCGCTCTTGCTCTGCCTCGGCGCTCTCGGCCATGCGCTCGTAGCGGCTGAGGAGGAAGGGGCCGACCGCGTGAAGACGGACTTCCTGCGCGGCGGTGCGTTCGGTGAGCAGGTTGCCGATCAGGCGGCTGGCCCGCACGTGCTCGATCCAGCTCATCACCGACACGTACCGCTCCTGTGCGACCCGCATGGCGCCCCAGCCGCGCGGGGCGGCGATGAGGATCAGCATGGGCAGCAGCGCGGGGTGCAGCACAGCGAGGACGCCGGCGGTGGTGATCAGGGAGATCAGGCCGTTCAGCGCGGCGACGCAGGAGCTGATCATGCGACGGGCGGATCCGGGGCCGTGCTGGGCGATGTCCACGAGCCGCCGGAAGTCGGGATCGTCGATGGCCTCCAGCTCGACGCGGGCTGCGGCGGCCAGGTACTGCGTGGTGGCGATCCGCTCCACCTTGGGCTCCAGCCGCCCGGCGCGAGAGGTGGACCAGGCGGACAGGGCGGAGTTGACGACGCCGATGATCGCTGCAGCCAGCAGGCCGGGTAACAGCGCGTGCAGCCGCTCGGCGGCGCTGCCACTGCCGGCGAGCAGGGCGTGCATGACTGCGTTGATCGCCAGCAGGCCGGCGGCCGCGGCGATGCCCTGGCCGACCTCGCTCACCCCGACCGACAGCAGAGCACGCCGGTCGGCCTGCCACGCCATGCGCAGCGTCGCACCGACAAGGCCGGGCATGGAGCGCAGCGCCGACATCATGGTCAGGTCCAACGTCGCGTGCTCGTGCTGGGACCAGCCCATGTCGTAGCGCAGGGGCCCGCCGAACAACTCGTGCTCGGCGTCGGAGACCTGCGGGTCGGCCATCGTGACCGGACCGAAGAACCTCTTCACCGGGCGCCTCCCGCAGGCCAGTTGGTGGCCCGGTAGGACGGGCCGTGGGTAAGCATGTGGAAAATCGTGGCGGTGTAGGCGTGGCAGTCCGGGGAGGGTCTCTCCATTGGTACCCAGAAGAGCCCTTCGTGCTTGTCCGGCTCGGCGTTGTACGGCTCACCCGTCCACGACTGGGCCACGAACACAGAGGTGATCCGATCCAGCCCGCCCTCGGCGTCGTGATGGTGGATGAGGCCGCAGAATTCCTGCTGCTCAGCGCTGATGAAAACGCCCGCCTCCTCCTGCGCTTCGCGCCGCGCGGCGTGATCGAGTGGTTCACCGGCCTGCAGGTGGCCGCCCACGACCGTGAGCTGTCCCGGTGCGAGGGCGGCGTCGGGTTTGCGGCGCACGCACAGGGCGGCGCCGTTGGACCGGAGCAGGACCTGGGCGACGTCGGCGATCAGCAGGTGAGGCTCCCTGCTCACAGGCGACCTTCCTGCGGCAGGTACCCGGCGGTGTGCCGGTCCCGACCGTGGGTGGCGGCGTGGGTCATGCCAGGTACCTCGTATCCGGTCGTGACCCACGGGCGGACGAAGCGCTGCGGTCGGCTGCGGAGTGCCGGGGTGTACCCGAGGAAGCGGTGATGTTTTCGAACGCGGGATGAACAAGCGCAGGGCGGCGTACGGGATTCACGGGGGCTCCTTGGGCTGAGATGCGGACGGGTGATCGGGTAACGGCGGGTCGGTCGTCGCTGTAACGGGTGGACGCGGGCGAAATCTAGAACCTGAATTCGAATATCGGGCTCTCTCCTTCTGTGGTCGGGCGGGGCGGGCTGTGATGCTGCGTTCGATCACTCATGTGGGTTGCGGTACCTCCATCGGGGGATTGCCTGGTGCCGCCTGGTCGTCTTGGAGTAGTCGCCTCAGCTCGGCTTCGCCGAGCGTGACGGCTTCGGTCAGAGACCGCTGGTGATCCGCGGGCAGGGTTCCGGCACCGAGACCTGCGTCAGCGACCACCGAGCCGAGCGCAGATGTCCGCTCGGCGCTGAGCAGTGCCCGGATAGTCGGGTGGTCCAGCACTTCACGCGCGGCATAGGCGTCGAGGCGGGCCACGTCGGTGAGAGCTGAGAGGAGCGCGTTCGTATGCGGCCCGTTGGCGTCGAGTTCCAGGGCGGCCAGGCCCGTCCGGGTCTGGAACACGGCGATCGAGGGTTCGGGATCGGCCAGGAGCGAGACGGCTGCGTGCTGGGCCTGGTCGACGTCGGCTCGCGCAAGCGGTGCCGCGGCCTGGTGGCAGTGAGCGCGCAGGAGGGTGGCCACGGCCATCTCCCAGGGTTCCGTGGGCTGGGTGGTGTCGATCAGGTCGCGGGCCTGCTGGTCCAGGCCCTGCTCCATCAGGGCCATGATTTTGATCTGGCGGCCGTCGAGGAGCCGGTTGCCGATGCCGCGGTGCTGGGCCATGGCGTCGGCGGCTTCGGTCCACCGTCCGATGCGTGCGAGGGCGCGGGCGCCGTCCACGAGCAGGGTGACGTACAGCTCCTGGCACACCGTGCGGTGGTCCTCGTCCGTGCCGGTCAGGGGCGAGAGGTCGACGGTGCGGCCGTCGATGTCGGTCTTGTTGCGGTGCCGGGCGGCGTCGTTGAGGCAGTGCAACAAGCTGTAGGCGAGTTCGCCGTGGCCTGCGCGGGTCTGCAGCCGGGCGAGGTTGACGAGCGGCATCAGCGCCATGACGGCAATCCGTCCGCTGAGGCGTCCGGCGTTGGCGAAGACCTGGTGCTGGCGCCAGCACAGATCCTCGGCTAAGCCGGGCAGTCCGACGTCGGAGGCGATGAGCGCCGCGTAGTTGAGGAGCCCGCAGGCGCGGGCCACCAGGTCGTGGTGGCTCGTACCTGCGGGCGCGACGGTCAGCCCGGTGAGGTGGTTGATGCGCTCCTGCAGCGGGAGCGCGGGCGCCTTGGTGCGGCGGACCAGGGGGATGCGGCTGGCTATCGCGGGGATCATCGGCTCAGCCCTTGCGCGCCCAGTCGACGACCAGTCGGCTGTAGGGCTTGTCGACGACGAAGCGCGGGTCGTCCGCCGTCAGCCGGTTGCGGGAGTCGGCGACGGCCATCCGGAAGCCCGGTTCGGGGGCGTCGTTGCCGCCGGTCGCGTCCCAGGCGCGGATCTCGTTCACGACGCGCTCGGCGAGGTCGGTACCGCCTTTACCGTGGCCGATCACGCCGACCTCCCAGTACCGGCCCTTCTCGTCTTCGCCCTCGCGGATGGTCAGGTACGCGAGCGATCCGCCGTCGAGGGCGGCCATGGAGCCCCACCCGAAGTGCGGGGTGAACCCGGGGCGCTGGCCCGGCAGGCGGGAGAGGCCATTGGGCAGCACGCAGGCCAGGTACAGGTACAGCCACTCCCAGGCCGAGCCCTGGCGGAACTTCACCCCGGTGTAGACCTTGGTCTGTTGCTGGTCGAGGACGGTACGCAGGGCGTCGCGGTCGACGTCCTGCTCGCTGAACGTCTCCAGGCGGACGTTGCCGTCGCCAGCCATGGGGACGAGGGTGTAGATGTCGTCGCAGACGCCCTTGCGCAGCGGGATGAAGGTGGCCATCTCGCAGGAGACGGTCTTCCACGTGTCGCCGTCGCGTTCGAAGGCGAAGGAGCGGGAGATGCTGCCGCGGATGCGCATCGGCAGGACCAGGCGCCCGCCGGGGGCGAGCTGGTCGAGGATCTTCACGGGGACGTCGCCGGCGCCGACGGTGAAGATGATCCGGTCGTAGGGGGCGTGCTCGGGCAGCCCGGCCGCGCCGTCGGCCATCACCGCGGTGGCGTTGTCGACGCCGGCCTTGGCGAGGTGTCGGCTGGCGCCGGCGACGAGGTCCTGGTCGACGTCGAGGGTCCACACCTGCCCGCCGGGGGAGACGATCTTGCCGAGGAGGGCGGCGTTGTAGCCGGTGGCCGCTCCGGCTTCCAGGACCTTGTGACCGGGCTGGGCGCCGAGTTGTTCGAGCTGGGTGGCGACGATGGACGGCGCGGAGATGCAGGAGATCATCTCCCCGTGCTCGTCGTGCTTGATCGGGACCGCGTCCTCCTTGTATGCGCTCTCCAGGTCGACGCCGGGCAGGAAGGCGTGCCGATCGGTGGTTCGGAAGGCGTCGATGGCCGCCTGGCTGCGCAAATGGCCGCTATTGGCGAGCCGTTGGGCGAGGGCTTCGCGCAGCTGGTTGGGGTCGGTTACGGGTGTCATGGTGGTCTCCATTCGAGGGAGGCTAGGGTCCGCGGAGGCGGACTTGCGGGTAGACACGTCAGCTCCTTCTCCGGTGGAGAAGGCGACGTGACGACCAAGCCACGCGGTGGCGGCCTGCGCGTTGGCAGGCACGCCTGCGCGGTTGAACGCGAAGATCGCGTGATGGGCGATGACGCCCCGGATTCCGCGTATCAGTCGGCCGTCGGCGGCGAGCCGGCGCAGGCGGCGGCCGGCGTCCTCGAACGCGGCGACGCGCTCGGCCCAGCCAGCCTCCGCGTCGGGGCGCAGGGCGGCGTCCGCGTTCATCAGCCGCCGCATCGCGGAAGCGGCCTGTTCGAGGGCGAGGCCCTGGGGCGGGGTGACGGGGGGCCGCAGGGCGGCCCACTGGGCGTACACGTCTCCGGCTTCGAACGGGTCCAGCCCGGCCTCGCGGATCATGGCGGACAGCAGCATCACGCTGCGCTCGCGGGCGCCGGGGGTGCCGGTCTCGGCGAGCGCGGCCGGGCTGTCGGCGCAGAACACGTCGTGCGCGACGGCCATGGCTTCGGGACCGCCGAAGGCATGGGTCTCCGGCTCGTACATCCCGCCCGTCCAGCCGGTGATTACGCGGTCGGTGACGAGCTGGTCCAGCAGGCCGGTGGCGGGCTGTTCGGTGCGCAGGCGCACGCCGGCGTCCTTGCGCAGGAAGTGGAAGCAGCGACCGGACAGCGCGGTCGCCAGGGCCCGGGCGGCGCCCGCGTGCTGGTCGGGTAAGGCCACGGAGGCGTGCCACCAGGACGTGTCTGCGGGGATCGGCAGGTTCTCGTCGTCGAAGGGCATGAGGAGTCATCTCCTTGCGAGGCGGCGGGGCGGGTCAGTTGAGCAGGAGGGCGCGGGTCCAGCCGGTGGTGTCGGTGGCCTGCAGGGCGAGTTGGGCGCCGGCGCGGCCTTCCATGAGCCCGGGTTTGGGCAGGTGCTCCCAGTCGGTGGCCAGCCGTCGGTGTAGGTCCTGGATGATGGGGGCGAAGCGTGCGGGTGCGGGGCTGTCGGCGGCGACCGCGCGGGTGAGGGTCAGCAGGCCGGCCCAGCCGTGGCAGAGGGTCGAGTCGGTGATGCGGGCGAGCCGCAGCGGGTCGGTCAGGATGGCAGCGACGGTGTCCTCAGCCGCTTGGCGGCGGGCGGGGTCATCGAGGGCGAGCGCGGCGAGCTGCTGGGCGCGGGCGATGCCGGGCTGGCCGTAGCACCAGGACTGGCGGGCTGGCTTTGGCGCGGGTGGCTGTTCGGCGTCCAGGTGCGCTGCGGTGGACCAGTAATGGGCGCCGTGCCGGTCGAGCCAGGTCGCGAACGTGCCGACGGCTTCCTCCTGGCCGGGGACGCTGACGCCGGCGCGCAGGGCGAGGGAGAGCACGGCCAGGGGCCCCGCGATGCCGTGAGCCATGCCGTTGTTGCCGTGCCCGCCAGCCATCTCCTTCCCATCCGGGCCGACCGCCGACCACCACCCGGGCAGCATCCGGCCGTCACCGCGGGCAGGGTGTGCGAGCGAGACGAGGCATGCGAGCACGTCAGGCAACCGGGGCGCGATCGGGCGGCGGGACAGCAGCAGGGCGGCGAGCCCGGTCAGGCCGCGGATGAGGTCCCATTCGGCGAGGTGGGGCAGCACGCCGGTCGCCTGACGGCGGTGGGCGGCGGCGAGTCGGGCATCCACGACGCGGTCGACGGCCGAGCGGACGTCGTCGCCGGCCCCGTGGGCGCGTGCCAGGACGAACTCCAGGGCTGGCGCGCCGTGGAAGAGGCTGGCGTTGCTTCCGGTGCTGACCCCGCGGGCGGTGGCCTGGGCGAGGTGGCGGCGGGCGGTGGACAGGTCACGGCGCTCGATGTCGAGCAGGGCCATCCCCAGGGGCCCCTCGGACAGGTCCTGCGTACGGGGCACGGTCGTCGTGGTCATGAGCGCCTGGCCAGGGGGACGACGATGCTGTGGGCCCGGCCGCCGATCCACCCGTCGGCGTCCGGCGGGGGCGCTTCATGCAGGGTGGCGATGCCGAAGGGGTTGGCGTCCAGGTGCGCACGCAGGAGGTCCAGGTCGACGTCGCGGCTGAGGTCGAGGGGCAGCTGCTGGTCGTCCTCGGCGAGCAGAACCTGCTCCGGCACCCGGAACCGAGAGCGCCAGGCATGGAGGTGGTCCGCCCACTGCTGGATGGGGGCGGTGCGGGCGGGCAGCGTGCGGCTGCGGATCTTCCACCGGGCGGCGGTGAGGATGGTGCGCCGGTAGGTGAGGGCCGGGGTGAAGGGCAGGGTCCAGGCGGCGCCCCAGTCGAACCAGGTCACCTGAGGGGAGGCGGCTCGGCTGATCTCGCCGAGGAAGCGGGCCATCGGCGGGGTGTAGTTGTTCCACAGGAAGTTGATGGCGGTGGGGGCCAGCAGCTCCAGCGGCTTGCCCGTCGCCGTTTCCACCAGTTGGGGGCGGCCGTCCGCGAGGGTGACCGAGAGGTCGCGGGGGAAGAGGACGTGCGGAGCGGGGTGGCGGAATTCGCCGACGCTGACGACGCGGGGCAGGGCCTGGGGCGCGCGGGTGAGCAGGTCGGCCGACACACGCCCGGCGTGGAAGGAGAGCTGCGCGAGTTCCGCCTGCGGATCGACCGTGGGCAGGTTCGCGTACGCCGTCTCGGTGCCGGGGAACAGGTGCCAGAACCGGCCGGTCATCGATCCGGCCGAGCGGGAGACGGTCAACACGCGCAGCCGGAAGTCGCCCCGGTCCAAGGCCGGAACAGAGGGCGCGTGGACCTGCGCGGCCAGTTCGAGGTGGGGCGCCAAATCGTGAGGTTTGGCGCCGGCCGCTGCTTCCAGTTCCTCGATCATCGCCCCGGTCACCGCGACGGTGCGGCTGCCTTCGGCGGCGGCGGTGCCGGCCAGCTCCAGCAGCAGGCGGTCACGCCGGGACATCGGCCGAGGCGGTTCGCTCGCCGTCACGAATCCTGCAGGAAAGCCCACGCCCCGGTCGGGATCCGTGGCCACGTCCACCGGTATCGCGGTGTTTTCGCCGTAGCGCTCGGAGAACTGCTCGATCCACCGCCGCCAGGTCGGTGTCCCGGTCGGATGGGTGACCAGGCGGGCCAGAACGGTCGCCGCAGTCTCCACTTCGGTCAGCACCTGCTCGGGCAGCTGTACATCGGCGTCCAGCCGCAGGTCGCACGCGGTCCGCAGGTCGGCTGCCTGAGCGCGCGCCGCGGGCGGTAAGACGTCGGTGGGGTCGGCGACGGTGGCGGGCGCGCGCAGCGAGGAGCGCAGCACCCGCACCCGCAACAGTTCACCCAGCAGCCGGTCGCGCGCGGTGCCGCTCACGGCGGGGAACTCCGCGGCCAGCTTGTCGGACAACTGGCGGCATCCGATCGGCGATCGCGCCAGGTCGAGGACGAGACGCAGCGCGGAGCCCAGGGCGAGGCGGAACTCGGCGTCGCCCTCGGACGGCACGTGGATGTGCTGATCGCGCTGATAGATCAGGGTGTTGACGTAGACCTCGGCGTCGGCCATGCGCGCCGCGTCGCTCTCCCAGGCGCTGAGCACCTCATCGAGCCCGACCGGATCGGGGCGGACCACGGCCTGATGCTCGTCACCGATGCGGACAGACGTGGTCTGGTCGAAGCCGAGCGGGGCGACGCCGGCGAACAGGCCGTAAGGCGTGGAGCGGCGCGCGTAGCGGATCGCGTAGCGGGCGGTGGCCAGCGCCGCCCGGCGCATCCTGCGCACCTTCGGCGTGCGGCCATCGATGATGGCCTGCACCTGGGCCGCCAGGTGAGGGCTCGCCTGCGACACGGTCCGACGGAAGTCAGTGTCGGACCACACCGTGCTCAGCCACGCGCGCCACTCCTCCACAGGCGCCGTGGTCGCCGGCCAGGGCGGCATGGCGGGCTCGGTCGTGTGCACCGCGGCGCGCAGCATGGCCTGCCCCGCTCCCTCGTACAGGCTGGGCCGATGCCGTGTCATCCGAGCTCTCCTCATCTTCTGCGTGGCGGGCGGGGCGGGCCGGCCGGGGAGAGCCCCGTCCGGCCCGCGTTGCCGGGATCTCCCGGCTTACGAGGTGGTGCAGGCGCTGGGGCAGGAGCTGCCGCAGGTGTCGCCCGTGCTGCACATCAGGACCGTCTCGGTCGCCGGCGTGCCCTCGATGAAGGTGATGTCGAGTCCGAACGGGTCGGCCTCGGTGGTGGTTGCCAGGTCCGACTGCACAGGGGCGGTCGGCCTCTCCGTCTGCACGGCGGTCATGCTTGCCTCCTAGTGGCGATGGGTGGTGCGGGATCCCGGGACCCGGTCGGGGCCCGGAGCTTGGTGCCAGACGGTGGCGGGCGAAGACACCGCCTGGGCCAGGACGTCTGGGAGTCGGTATCTGGTGCCGTCAGGCTGCTGCGGGCCGTGCCTGCGAGTGGTTCTTCGCGGCCTTGTCCAGCACCCGGGTGAAATGCTCGGCGCGCTCGTCGCCCTCGGCTTCCTGCGCGCGGAGGTCGCCGAACCGGCGCCAGTATCGTCGGCAGACGTCGCTTTCCATGAGCTGCGCGGCGTACCACGGCAGGTGCCCGAAACGAACGAAGCCGAGGCGGTCGCGCAGGCTGAGCATGCAGATGAGCTGGTTGGCCTTCAACAGCTGCATGTACTCCTCGACGTCCATGCCCTCGGGCGTCCAGAGCTTGGTGAGATCGGGGGTGGTGGACATCTGGGCCAGCCAGTCGAGCTGGTTCCGGGCGAGGACCGCCTCGTTGCGCTCGGTCTGGTGGCGTGCGTCCTGCTTGAGCCGGGCGGCTCCGACCACGGCGGTGGTGAAGGCGACGGCGGTGCCTGCAGCGAGGACGGCCGTGGTGAGCTTCATAGGGAACGGTCCTTTCTGAATGTGGAGTTGTGGACGAGCGTCCGGCTGGTGAGGTTTTCGGGGTTCCGCTTCTTCATGCGGCTCTTGCAAGCACGACGGCCGGGGCTTCTTCGGCATGACGATCCGAGGTGTACCGGCGACGGACCGATTCCAGGGCGACAGCGATGGGCGGCAACCCGACGCCGGCCCTTCGCTCGTCCACTGATTCAGGCGCGCGCAGCGGGCACAGTTCGATGCCGTCGGCTCGAAGGAGGAGCTGGGTTCCGTACTCCTGCTGGTGCCTGTTGTTGATCAAAGCGCGGTCGTGCAGGTGCGCCCAGTGCTGGATGAGTGCATCGCCAGACTTGACCGCACGCTCCAAGAGGATGGCCGCGGCGCGTTGGAAGTCGGGTTCGTCGTCGCTGTGAAGAGCGATGCTCCAGGCGGCGCGGGCAGCAGCAGGGCCGACGAGGCGGTGGCCGGGCCACTCGTGTTCGCCCAGGATGCGGCGCAGCACCTTGGTGTTGGCGTGGTCGGCGTGTCGGCCTTGGCCGAGTTGGACGGCGTTGAGCTGATTGCGCAGTCGGCGGGCCCGGTGCGCGGCCGACGCCTGGGCGCGGGCGATCAGCTCGCGAGCAAGGTCGGGTCGCTGTGGTGCGGCGGTCGTCACGCGCTGCCCCGATCGTCTGGGGCTGCCTTCGGCTCGTAGACCCGGCAGCCGATCAGTGCATGGAGTCCGGAGCGATGCTCGGCAGCCAGTTCCAGGCGGGCGACTCGGTCACCCTCCCGTCCAGTGCCGGAGCCCTGTACGTCCCAGCCCATGTCGGTGAGCCGACGCAGCAGGGCGGCGGTGGGCTCGGCTTCGAGTCCGTGACGGGCCAGGGTCTCGGCCCGTACGAGGGGGAGGTCGAGTCGGACGGCGAAGTCGGATGCCCACAGGGTGATCAGCCGGGTGATGTCGTCGGGCTGGTCGGGCAGGGTGTGGACGCAGTGCAGGTGGAGGCAGGGGCCCTCGCCCCATCCGAAGCGGGGGGCGCGCTCGGGGATCATGCAGGCCAGTAGTTTCCCGTCCTCGAACAGGCCGGCTGGCTTCTTCTGCGGGTTGCGGAAGAGTGCTGGGATGTCGGCTTGGGCGGGTACCGGGAGACCGCGCAGGGTGAGCCAGCGCTGCCGGTCCTGCACGAGGGCGGCGGCTTCCTCGCGTTCGGCGTCCGTGCGTAACGTGCGGACCTCGTATGCGGCGGCCAGGGGTGCCGGGGCGAACGACGCCGTAGCCGGTCGCTCCCCGCGGGCCAGGGGAGTCGGGGGCCGGTTCACTGGTTCGCTCCGCTCCGCGTCGCGTGGGCCTGCTCGACTGTCAGCAGGTTCCAGCCATGGGCCAGGATTACCAGGTGGGTGGTGTCCTGTGCGCCCGTGTCGGTGAGGAGCTGGTCGAGTGCGGCGCGCAGGTCGGCCGGGGCGAGCTTGGCGGCGACGGAGATGTCGCGGGCGTCGCTGTGCTCGGCGACGGCTCGGAGCAGCAGCAGCTCGTCCAGGCTGAGCATCGGTGCCGGCCTGTCGGCCGTGGGCGGGGCCACCTGCTGGTCGGCGAACAGGCGGTGCACGATCACCGGGGGCTTGCAGCGGGGCGGGCAGTGGAGGCTCTCGCGGATGTCGCGGACGTACTGTCGGACGGTCACGATCGACAGTCCGGTCTGCGCGGCGATCTCCTTCGGCGTGAGCCCATTGGCCAGGTGTCGGGCGACGCGCTGCAGGGTCGGCGTCAGGGGTGTGATCGGTGCGTGGGCCGTCGTCACGGGCGGGGTCACGGTGTCTCTTCCTCGGCTGGGTGGATGGTCACTGGGAGGGGTGCCGCCGGTCCCCGCGGGGGACGGGGCCGGCGGCACGGGCCCGTGCGCGGCGGTGGGGATTCACGGGGTGCCGCGCACAGGGGCTCATGCGGCCGTGGGGCCGGGTCGTGCCCAGGCGGCTTCGGCGGCGAAGCGTTCGGACCACTGGATGTGGTCCTCGTCGAAGGCAGCGTCGGCCAGGCGTATGCGCTGGACTTCACCGGTTCCGGCCGGTGGGTAGGTGTGCTGGATGTCGCGCCACAGGCGCTGGAGGACGTAGTCGCGGTCGAGGGCATGAGCGCCGTGCAGTTCCATGGCGTCCTGGGCCGACTGCATCGCCCACAGGTGCCCGAGGTATTTCGAGTTGATCAGGTCCGCGTCGCAGGGCAGGCCCTGGTCGAGGAGGTGCACGGACTGGTAGGCGAGTATCCGGCCGGCGCGCAGCCGGGCCTCCATGCCGCCGATGCGGTCCCGCAGGACGGGCAGGTCGGACAGGGCGCCCCGGTAGCGGGGACGGGTCTTGAGCCGCGTGGTGGTGGTGTCCATGACCGCTTCGTGGATGCCGAGGCTGACGGCGGCCAGGTTGGGGCGGCCGTAGAGGATGCTGCTGCTCTGTGCCACGGCCAGGCCCTGGCCGACTTCGCCGACCACGTTGTCGTCGGGGACGCGGACGTGGTCGAGGTCGAGTCGGCCGGCGGAGAAGCCGTGCAGGCCGAGGCCGGCACGGTGGTCGGGGACGGAAAGCCCGGGGCGGTCGGCTTCGACCATGAACGCGGTCAGTGCCTGGGAGGTGCTCACGCCGGCCGCGGCGGTGCGGGCGACGACGAGGTGGGCCCCCGCGATGTGGCAGTTGCCGATGTGGATCTTGCTGCCGGTGATCACCCACTCGTTGCCGACGCGTTCGGCGGTGGTTTCGATGCCGCCGATGTGTCCGCCGGCGAGCGGTTCGGTCACGGCGATCGACAGCAGCAGGGAACCGTCCGCGACCCGGGGCAGCCAACGGCTCTTCTGCTCGTAGGTAGCGAAGTGCAGCAGGGCACCCACGGGGATCAAGGTGGCCTGCAGGATGACCGCGGCAGCCGCCGAGACCCGCGCGATGCGGTGGACCAGGACAGTCTTGGCCACGTGTCCGGCGCCCAACCCGCCGAAGACCGCCGGGACGGTGACAGCGAACCAGCCCCGCGTGGCCATCAGTTCGGCGACCTTGCGCTCCACCCTGCCCGGAGCGGCCTCCATCCGCACGGCGCGCGGTGCGACGTACTCGGCCGCGAAGGCGTCCGCCTCCTGCCACAGCAGTTCGTGGCGGGTGGTGAGGTAGGGACGCAGCGCCGGTGGCGGTTTGGTGGGTGTGGCGGACATGGTCTCCCTCTCCCTGGGTGAAGGTCGCAACATGGAGCGGCCGGGGATCGCCTACGGCTCCCGGGTGGGGGGTGTGGAACGGCCTAGCGGACGGGCGCGCGGGCGATGTGGTCCATCACCTGGGTGCCGGCGTTGATGACGATGTCCCGCAGACGGCGGGCCTCGCTCAGGGGCCGCTTCTCCGGGTCGATGACGCACACCGTGCCCAGCACGGTGCCGCTGTCGTGGATGAGCGGTGCGCCGAAGTATGAGCGGATTCCGACCGCGTCGACCACCGCGTTGCCGCTGAAGCGCGGACTGGCGTGCACGTCGTGCAGCGGCAAAGCCTTTCGGCGGGTCATGACCTCCGGGCACCAGCCGTGGTCGCGGCTCATGGTGCGGCCGACGATGACGTACCCGCTGTCCGCAGGCGGCTGGTGCAGCCCGACGAAGGTCTGCTCCTCCAGGAAAAAATTGATGAATCCGTACAGGAACCCGGCCTGCTCAGCCATGTCGCGGGCCAGGTCGTCGAAGTCCTCGTTGGCCACGGTGGGAACGCCCAGCCGTGCGAGCAGCTCGTAGCGCTGCGCCAGCTCCGCTTGTTGGGCCGGCTGGCTGGTGAGGACGGTGGCGGGCGGGGTGAACGGGGCGCGGGTGGCGTCCCGCATGTCGCGTCGCGGCAAGGACCGTGCGGGCGGGGTGGCCTGCGGCGTGCGGTAGGGGTCGCTGGGGTGCTGTGACATCAGGCGTCCTGGAGGGTGGTGGAAGGGGCGTGACCAGCGCGGCTGGTGGTGGCGGCGTTGTTCACGGCGTGGTCGACGAGGGTCAGCAGGACGCCGACGACGTGGTTCGGGTCGCGGGCGTCGCAGGTGACCACCGGTACGGAGGCGGGGAGTTCGAGGGCGGTGCGGACCTGCTCGGGGTGGTAGCGGTGCGCGCCGTCGAACTGGTTGACGGCGACGACGAAGGGCAGGCCGATGTCTTCGAAGAAGCTGACCGGGGTGAAGCTGCTCTCCAGACGGCGGGTGTCGACCAGGACGACCGCGCCGACGGCGCCGCGGGCCAGGTCGTACCAGAGGTTGACGAACCGGTCCTGGCCGGGCGTGCCGAACAGGAACAGCTCCAGGGGCGTCGGCGCGTCGGGCAGGCTCAGGCGGCCGAAGTCGAAGGCGACCGTGGTGGTCTGCTTCGCCTCGATGCCCGCCAGGCTGTCCACGTCCGTGCTCGCCTCGGTCAGGTACTCCTCTGTGCTCAGTGGCGTGATCTCACTGACGGCGCCCACGGCGGTGGTCTTGCCCGCGCCGAAGCCCCCGGCGATGACGATCTTCAGCACCGTCGGAGCAGCGGCCCGCGGGTGAGGCGAACTGCGCAGCACCGCGGCCGGGTCATCCGGCCTGGGGATAGGCGACGGCATCAGGCCACTTCCTCTTCAAGCCCGCTGAAAGGGCTGCCAGCAGTTGGGTAGACGGACCGGAACCTGCACCGGTATCGGCATAGGACTGGGTCAGGGGGACGACCAGGGCGTCGGCGTCCAGGAGGTCGGAGACGAGGATCTTGACGGCGGTGACGGGACGGCCAAGGCGGCCCGCCAGTTCGACCACCGACCGCCGGCGCTCCCGGCACAGGGCGAGAATCTCCGCGCACTCCTCGGCCTGCGTCGGGCCGGGCCTTCTCAGCCCGGCCTCCAGCACGGTTTCCAGACCGAGCAGGTGCCGCGGCTTGGTACGCCCGCGCGTCAGGGTGTAGGTCCGCACGAACGCCGACTCCTCGGCCGCGCGACCGTACGTGGTCACCGGACCTCTCCGCCCGTGCCGACACGGACGGGGATCAGCATGTACGGGGCGAACTTCTGGACCAGGCGCCCCATCTCGAACCCGACGGTGCCCGCATCGGCGTCCCTGGCGGCGATGACGGCGAGGATCGTGTCCACCTCACCGCGTTCGTTGCCGGGGTGGTTGTCGAAGGCCGCGCTGCGCCCGGCGCTCTGGACGAAGAACAGGCAGTCGTCTCGCTCGATGATGACCTGCCGGGCCGGCCTCTTCTTCCTGCTGGGGCCGGTGATGTTCGCCGCGAGGGAGGCCACCCCGCTGAAGGCGGCCGACAGTTCGTCCGCCCAGTCCTTGTCGACGTCGCTGTCCAGCAGCCGCAGTCCGTCGCGCGAGATCAGGACGGCGTGCGTGACGCCCGGCGTCTCGGAGGCGAACTGACGCAGCAGCCAGACCATGCTGTCCCGCTGTCCGCTTGTGGTCGTCGCGGATGCGGGCGTGCCGCCGGTCACGTTGCTCATCGCGGGGTGGGTGCTCATAGGAATCGCTCCAGAAGGGGGAAGGGCCAGCGGATGTACCGGGCCACCGGGAACGCGGAAGGACGAGTCAGGGTGTGGGGTGCTCTGTCGAGGCGGTAGGGGAACCGGCGGTCCCGCCGGCCTGGAGGCCGTTGCGGAAGGCGGCTGCGAGCCCTGGCGTCGCTGCAGCCACGGGGACTTGCTCCCGCTCGTGTGGTGGACGGAAAGATCCCGTCCGGCGTGTACGCGTGGGAAGAGCGGGCGCGTCGGCCGAGTCGCCAGCCGCTGCGGTTTCCGGCCCCCCTGCGATGCCGGGGCGTGCGACCTGACTTGCCCCCGGGGCGGCAGGAGTCGCGGCAACCTGCTGCGGCTGCCGCCCGGAGGGCCGGACTTCCTCGGGCGGCAACGCGCCCGCATCGTCGACCGGGGCAATCGCCACCAGGAGCCGTGCCGGTATGACGACCAGGGCAGTGGTGCCCCCCGTCACGTTCTCCTGCAGGAGGACGGACAGCCCGTGTGACCGGGCGATCAACGCGGCGACCAGCAAGCCGAGCTGCCCGGCCCGGACTTGACTGCTGACGTTGACCTCGTCCGGGGCCTTGAGTAGATGGTTCATCTGCGCCCGCGTCTGCGGGTGCATGGGGATGGCCCGGTCCTCGACCTCGATGGCCAGCCCGTTCGCCACCCGCTGCGCACGCACCATCACCTTCGTCGCCGGATCGGAGCACTCGCAGGCGTTCTCGATCAGCTCGGCCAGCAGGTGCGTCAGGTCCGGACCTACATGGCCGGGCAGACCCAGCTCGGCGCCCACGGACCCGGCCGCGACAGCGACCCGCGGATACTGCACGACCTCGGAGACGGCACCGCGCAGGGCCGTCGTGACAGGAACGGGCCGGCGCACGCTGCGCAGGGACTGCCCACCCAGCACCGCCGTACTCTCCACCTGGCGACGCATCCGCGTCACGAGGTGATCAATCTCGAAGATCGCGGCCAGCAGCTCCGGGTCGTCGGTCAGCATCTCCAGCCGACTCAGTGCCTGGAGCGCCTTACTGACCAAGGCGTGCTCCCGCATGGCCAGGCGGCGCAGCACCTCCAGGAGGACGACGGACTGGGACTCGTCGTGCACGCGGATCAGCGACGCGATGGCCTGCGCCTGGAGAGCACTCAACGCGTTGTCGATCCCGGCGTTCGCAGTGGGCGACTGCGGCGTCTGCGGATCCGGCAACGGTGGGCGTTTTCCACGGCACAGCTCGTCCGCCGACCACTGCACCGACTTCTCGACGGCTGCCGCTGCTCCTGCAACCGCTTTCAGTGCCGCTGCCCGGAACCCCTCCCCGGCCGACTGCACGGCTCTGGCGACGGTGCGCGCTCCGCGTGCCGCCACCGTGACGACGCCCGCCAGTCCGCAGACGAGGCCGGCCAGGACCCAGCCGGGGCCTACTGCGGACACCGACTGGAGAGCGAAGGCGGCGACCAGCACCGCGGCAAGGAGCACCAGGGGCAGTGCCACGGCGCGGCGGACGAGGCGCAGCGTGTTCGCGTCGACCGGGGGCCGCCGCCTGCGGTGGCCAGTAGCGGCCGGCCGTGCCGGGAAGGCGCTGTCAGACATGGGAATCCTCGTCAGGGGGTGGGGTGGCTATGCGTGCTGCGGCGTCAGATCTGCGGCGCTCTGGCGCGTGCTGCGGGAGGTCGAGCGGGGCGCCGGAACCGCGACCGCGCCGTGGCGGGAGGACGACTGCTTCGCCACCTGCTGAAGGAGCAAGGCGCTCTGGATCAGGCCCATGTGGCTGAACGCCTGCGGGAAGTTGCCGAGCTGGCGCTGCTGGACAGGGTCGTACTCCTCCGCCAGGAGCCCGAGGTCGCTACGCAACGCCAGGAGACGCTCGAACAGGCCACGGGCTTCACCGAGGCGGCCGGTCAGGGCCAGGCCATCCACGAGCCAGAAGGAGCAGAGGACGAAAGTGCCCTCATTGCCCTTCAAACCATCCACCCCGGTGCGCTTGCCGCGGGTCCGATACCGATGCACGAGCCCGTCATCCGTGGAGAGTTCCCGACGTACGGCGTCCACCGTGCCGATGACGCGCGGGTCGTCGGGCGGAAGGAAGCCGGTGCGGGGGATGAGCAGCGTGGCGGCGTCCAGTTCCTTCGAGCCGTAGGACTGGGTGAAGGTGTTGCGCACCGGGTCGAAGCCCTTGTCACAGACCTCCCGGTGGATCGTCGCCCGCAGTTCGACCAGGGGGGCCAGGTCCATGGTGAGCGCGCCAGCTTCGGCCAGGCGGATGGTGCGGTCAACCGCCACCCAGGCCATCACCTTGGAATGGACGAAATGCCGGCGGGCCCCGCGGACCTCCCAGATGCCCTCGTCAGGCTCCTGCCAGCGCTGCGCCAGGTGCTCGACGAGCCGCTGGTGCAGGACCGCGGTGTCGGCGCAGTGGGCGACACCGCTCTGGTGCGCGACGTACAAGGTCTCGATCACCTCGCCGTACACGTCCAGCTGCAGCTGATCCGCCGCGCCGTTTCCGACCCGCACGGGGGCCGAGCCCTCGTACCCGGGAAGCCAGGGAAGCTCCCTTTCCCGCAGATCACGCTCCCCGGTGATCCCGTACATGATCTGCAGGTTCTCCGGGTCACCGGCCACGGCACGCAGGAGCCAGCGCCGCCATGCCTGCGCCTCCTGCCGATACCCCATTCCTAGCAGCGCGGCAAGCGTCGTGGCGGCGTCGCGCAGCCAGGTGAAGCGGTAGTCCCAGTTCCGCCGGCCGCCGATCTCCTCGGGCAGCGACGTGGTCGGCGCAGCCACGATCCCGCCGCTCGGCCCATAGGTCATCGCCTTCAGCGCGATCAAGGAACGGACCACGGCCTCGCGGTAGGGCCCGTCATAGGCGCACTCCTGCGTCCAGTCCTGCCAGAAGGCGAGCGTCTCGCCGAGCGCGGCCTCCGGGTCGGGAACGTCGGACGCGGCTGCATGGGACGGGCACCAGCTGAGCACGAACGCCACACTCTGCCCGGCGCCGATGACGAAGGCGCTGACGACCACGCCGTCCTTCTCCACCTGCGGGACGCAGGTGTCGAGCCACAGAGCGTCCGCGCCGGCCTCCGCGACCATGCGCCCACCGACCTCGTGGATCCACGGGCTGACGCTGCCGTACCCCGGACGCGGACGCATGGCAGAGACCATCTCCACCTCGCCAGCCAGTCCCTCGACGATCCGGATCACCTGCGGTGCTCCGTCGCGCGGCGGCATGAAGTCCAGGACGCGGACCGAACCCGTCGAGGTGCGCCAGATCGTTTCGAGTACGAGCGAGTCACCGCGGTACCGGCGCTCGGCGATCGCTTCGGAGCCGGGCCGGTCGACAGGCGAGGCCGGTGCGATCCGCCAGGTGCCGTGCTTCTGCGTGCCGAGGAGGCCAGAGAAGACGGCCGGTGAGTCGAAGCGGGGCAGGCACAGCCAGTCGATCGAACCGTCGTCGCAGACGTGGGCGCTGGTCTGCATGTCGCCGATCAGGCCGTACTGCTCGATACGTGGAAGGCGTTTCATCGTGTGGGTCTCCGTTAAGCCCCGCTGGGCGAGGGGTGGCGTCAGGGCCGCCGAAGCGGCCGGGGCCGGGCAGTGAGTCCAAGGAGCCGCGGTCACGGGGATGAAGGAGGCATCGTCGAAAGCGGCGTGGAGTCCCTGTCTGCTGGATCTAGGCCAGCCGCGCGAGCGCCTCGGCACACCAGCCATGCCGTCGGGAGGAGGATCAGGCCGATGAGGACGGCTCCGGTGAGGGTCATGTCCGAGGCACCGAAGCGGCCCAGACGAGGCAGACGAGGGCGACGGCCAAGACCGCACCGCGCAGGACGTTGGGCTGCGGCTTCCGCCAGGCCCGTCTCCGCGCCGGCGGGGTCGCTCCGATGTCGTCCTGCTGCACCTTCGCGATGAGTTCCTGGGTCGCTTCGGCGAGTTTGACGAGATGTACCCGGCTGGGCACGTAACCCTCCGGGAGGCCATCCGAGCAGAGTCGCTGCGCACGGAGCAGGGTCGGCTCCTGCGAAGACGTCAGGGTTCCGAGCTGGTTGATGTGCCCGCGTAGCCGTAGTGCGAGGTCCTCCACATCGGCCGCAGTCTCGGGCACCGGCGAGTCCTCGCCCAGCACGAGCGTCACCGTCTCCGTCGCGGAAGCTGCTTGGTCACGCCGCACCCCCGGCTCACTGAGGGCTCTCCGGTCCTGACCACTGCGTTGGCAGGGCACCCGGCGAGGGGCCAGTGAGAGACGCATGACACAACTCCTATATGGATCAAGCTAAGTTGATTGAGGAACGCCGTGCACCGCAGTCGGCCGGCGTGCAAGGTGAGTGATCCGGCCGCTACGTTGAGCGAACCGCGAATCCCCGCTGATGGGTATGCCTGCGTGGCCCCCAAGGCCGTCAAAGGCGTCAAAGATCATTTCGGACATGAGGGGCAGTCCATGGCCCGTGAGCGAAACGTCGCCCTCGCCGCACTCCTGCGCGAAGCGGGCTGGTCCCAGCCCCAAGCAGCCGCTGCGGTCGCTCGTGTTGCCGCGGAGAGTGGTGCACGCGAGTTGGAGGCCATCTCCCGCTCGCACATCGCCATGTGGGTCAAGGGCACGAAGCCCAGCGGACGAGCGCCTCATATCCTGCGTGAGACGCTGTCCCGCAGGCTCGGCCGACGCCTCACCCTCGCTGACCTCGGGCTGGAAGACGGGCCAACAGGCTCGACCGACAGTAGTTCCGACTGGAGCGTCGATCCTCTGACCGTGCTGGCCGAGCTGGGAAGCGACGATCTGGACATGCACCGACGCAAGCTGCTGGCGACCGCCGCATACTCGGCCGCCGGCCTCACTCTGCCTGCGAGCTCGTGGTGGACAACCGCCCCAGCCGCGGCGGCATCGCGCGCAGCAGTCTCCCCACGGCTGGTAACGCAGGCCGACATCGACGACGTCCGCAACCTGACGGCCTTCTACTCCGCACGGGACCAGCAGCGTGGTGGAGCCTCGGGGCGCTCGGCCTTGGCCGGCCATCTTCGCGACGAAGCTGTTCCGCTGCTGGGCAGCCGGTTCCGCACGGAACGGCACCGCCGGGACACGTACTCGGCCGTGGCAGAGATGACCTACCTCGCCGGCTGGATGGCGTTCGATGCCTCGGAGCACCGCACCGCCCAGCGGTACCTCACCCTCGCCGCACGCATCGCGGCCGAAGCCGGAGACGGACCGTTGGGCGGCCACATCTTGCGCGCTCTTGCCCATCAAGCAGTCGACCTCGGGCACCCACGCAAGGCCCTCGACCTGGCCGACGCCTCCATGGCCCACACCCACTACGGCCAGGCCAGCTCGCGCGAGAAGGCCCTGCTCTCGATCGTCCACGCCCGCGCCCTGGCCGCCGACGGCGACCGCCCCGGCACCCTCGCGGCCATCAGCCGCGCGGAGCGTGACCTCGCACACGCCAACAACGAGGACGCGCCAGACCGCGTCGGCTTCTTCCAGGACGCGTCCCTCGCCCACGAAACTGCCTGCGCCCTGCGCGACCTGGGTAACCCCGTCGAGGCGGAGATCCATTTTCAGCGTAGCGTCGCCACCCGCCGCCAGCAGCAGTACGCCCGCACCCACAGCGTGACCCTCGGCTACCTCGGTGCCGTCCAGGTCCAGCAGGGACGCCTCGATGAGGCGTGCGGCACCTGGGAACAAGCCCTCGACGCCATGGTCGGCGTTCAGTCCGGCCGTGCCCGCGACGTCATCGTTCGCATGCGGAGCGACCTCTCGCCCGTCCGGCAACGCGGAGGCCGCCAAGCCGCCGAACTGGACCGCCGCGCACGGGAAATGCTGCGCGCCATAGGCTGACCGCAATGGAAGATCGCGCCTGCGGTCGGCGACTGCCGAACACGCGATTTTGGGGGAGAGGAACGAGCGCCGATGGCAACATACGAAGTCGAATCGATCGGAACGGTCGTCGGGGGCCACACCCGCGTCCAGGACGACTACCAAGGCGGGATCGAATCGATCATCCGACTGAACGACGCTTTCCCGCTCGAAACGCTGCAGGGGATCGAGGAGTTCTCCCACCTGGCGGTGACCTGGCGCTTCCACCTGGCGCGACCCGAGGACGTACAGCTTCACGCGCGCAGCCCACGGGGAAACCCGATCTGGCCGGCGACCGGTACGTTCGTCCACCGCAACCACCGGCGCCCAAGCCAACTGGCGATCAGCTACCCGAGGCTGCTCAGTGTGGACGGCCGGGACCTCGTCGTCACCGACTTGGACGCTGTTGACGGAACCCCCGTACTCGATATGGCGCCATACTTCACGCAGATGGGGCCCCGAGGCCCGATCCGTCAGCCAGCTTGGCCGGCCGAGATGCTTGCCACCTACTGGCTTGATGCATCGGAGCGTCCGTAAGCTGACTCGCCGAAGCGACTCCTCACCTGCAAGAGTGTTCATCGGGGCCCACCCGCGGGGATACGGAAGGTGCACCACGTAGTCCGGCCGTCCTTGCTAACCCCCCACTCCCAGGACAAGGCTCGGACCAGAGCGAGACCCCTCCCCGAGGTGTCCTCCGCTTCGGCCCCACGCAAGGTCGCCGGCGTCGAACTGCCGTCCACGACCTCGACACGGATCTCGGCGCCTCGGCACCGGACGCGCAGCGCGACGTCTCCAGTTCCGTGCTTGACCCCGTTGGTTACCAGCTCCGAAACGCAAAGAACCACGCTTTCCCTCAAAGGCTCCGCGACCTTGCAGAGCTTCAGGAAGACGCTGCTGACGTGACGGGATCGGCCCACACAGATCGGCTCCGCGGCGAAGCACGCTTCGAAAGCGGCATACCCAAGGGGCGGCAGCGATGTCGCCATCACTGTTGCGACAGCTGTTGCGACGGTCATCGGGCTCCCCCCAGATGGATGGCGCGGTGAACATGCGACTGCGACTTCAGGCGCGGGCACGACTCGTCGGATTCCGCTGCGCCGTGCCAGCATGATTCGCATCCCGTGATGGGACAGCCGATTCGACGCCAGCAGCTATGAGATACGGACCCGTGCATCTGCGTGCCGTCTGTGTGAGCCAGCGTACCATCGATGGCAGGGTGACCGACACCCAGGACGTTGCCACCCCAGCCCTGTCTCAACTCCGCATTGAGGTCGCCATCTAGCCGACGACAGGTCCCCTGCGACGTGGGCACAGCCAAGCGTCTGGTTCCCAACGGGAGTCTCCTCTCTGGGCTGGCAGATCAAGATGACCTGTCACCAACGCAGTTCGTCGGTGCGCGGACGGTGCAGTGCCATGAGTCTGGAGGCGCTTCGGCTTTGAGGGGCATCGCTGTAGCGATATCGCTGCAGCGATATCGATCTCCACCTAGCCTGGTTTCACGGTTGGGTGAGCTGGACCGTGACAAGGAAAGCCGAGGTGACCATGTCAGGGGGGCCAGGGCGCACGTGCGTGCGGTGCGGGCTGCCGATCAGCCGGTACAACCCGGATACACGCTGTTCCACCTGCGCCCGGGCCGATGCGGCACCGACGATCCCCGACCGGGCTTGGCGCGACGAGGAAGTGCACCGAGCCCTTGCGGCCTGGGATTTCGGAACGGTCCTACGTTTGGTCCGGCGCCGATCTGGGCTGTCGCAGAAGGCCGTTCGGGAGCTGACCGGGCTGACTCAAGGCTTCATCTCGGACCTGGAGCGCGGCCTCAAGCAGGTCAACGGCCGCGAGACCATCATCGATCTCCTGACCGGACTCGGGCTTCCCTCCGACCTGCGCCCGCTCCTCCTCGCTCCCTTCGCACAGGCCGAATCGCAGCGACTTGGCGAGTCCATCGACCCGGCTTTGCCGTGGACGGCGGCTCGTATGGTGACGTCACTGGAAGTAGCCGTCGGAGGAGCCATGAACGGATTGAACCGCCGCAGCGTGATCGCCGCACTGGGTGGGGCCGGTCTCACGCAGTACATCCTGCAAGCAGCCATCGCCCCTCCCGAGGCCGTCGCCGCCACCGTCCGGAACGGAATCAGCGTCTCCGACCAGCTCCTCACCAGCCTGCAGTCCACCACCGATGCTCTGCGTCAGGCCGACGCCAGCCACGGCAGCGGCAATCTTGCCCGAGCCGCCACAGCACACCTCAAATTCCTCCTCCGGCTCCTGAAGGAAGGCGACTTTGACGAGGCGACCGGCCGACGCCTCGCGGCGGTGACTGCAGACACTGCGATCCAGACTGGCTGGTACTACTTCGACAGCGGCGCCCACACCGTCGCCCACAACCTCCTCCTTGGAGCCCTGCGCGCTGCCCATGCCAGTGGTGACAGCAGGCTGCGGGCCGGGGCGCTGTCCTTCATCGCCATTCACGGCTACTCCGCTGGTGACCCCCGCGATGCGGTCACCGCCGCACGCACCGCCCGCCAGGTCATCGCTGACCAGGACGCACCTGCCCTGCACGCGATGCTCCTCACCCGCCAGGCCCGCGGGCACGCCCGTCTACGCGAAGACCGTCAGGCCCTCATCGCCCTGGAAGAGGCACAGGTTCTGTGCGCCCGCGGCGGCGGAGAGGACGACCCACGCTGGCTGTACTGGATCAACCCCGGCGAGATCATGGGACAGACCGGCAGTTGCTTGCTCGACCTCGGCCATCCCGATCAGGCTGCCGAGGCGTTCGCAGATGCCCGCAACGCCTTCAGCCCGAACGAGATCCGCACCCGGGCCCAGTTCCTCTCCCGCGCCGCCACCGCCCAGATGCGCGCCGGCGACGTCGACGCCGGAGCTATCACCGGACACGAAGTCCTCGCTCTCGTCGCCGGAGTACGCTCCGCACGCCTGGACGACAACCTCGCCACGATGCTCACCGAAGCCCGCCGCTACTCCTCGGCGGCACCCGTCCAGGAACTCCTGGAACGCGGTCAGACCGTCATGGAAGAACGTGCCGCATGATCCTGGTCCTGTGGGACATCGACCGCACCCTCGTCTACACCGGTGACATCGATCGGCGCGTCTACAAGGAGACCTTCACCGACGTCGTCGGTCGCCCCCCAACAGCCCTGCCCGCCCGTGGCACGGGAGTCACCATGCCCTTGGCCGTCCGCGAGCTTCTGCGCGTCAACCAAGTTCCCGAACAGAGGGTGGAGACGCTTGCAGCGCGCATCATCGCCGAGCTCCCCGAGCGCCTCGCCGGACACCGGGAGCTGTTGGCCAATGACGGGATCATCATGCCCGGAGCCGTGGACGCGCTCGCCGCAGTCCAGCAGGCGGAGCACCTGATCCCGACCGTCGTCACCGGAAACCTGCGAGGCAGCGCCGAAACCAAGCTGTCCGAGCTGGGCTTGATCGGCTACCTCGACACCACCATCGGCGGTTACGCGTCCGATGATCCCCACCGTCCGGCCCTCGTCCGCATCGCACAAGACCGGGCAGCCGCGAAGCACGGAGGCCGGTTCCACCGCGACAACACCGTGATCGTGGGTGACTCGCTGGAAGACGTGCGCACTGGCCTGGAAGGTGGCGCCAAGGTCATCGCGGTCGCGTCAGGCACCACCACCGAACAGCAACTACGTGCTGCAGGAGCAGAGCACGTTCTGCCCGACCTCACCGCCACCAAGGCCCTCCTCTGCCTCATCAATGAGGTCCAGGCTCCGTAGCAGGGGCGTGCACTGTCGTGGATCGTCCCACGGAAGCCCGAGGATGGCCGAGCACACGATGTCCTTCCGTAGCCGGATGAGCACTGGCCGGTCCTCGGCCGACTTCGTGCTCATTCACCGTCAGGGCCGGCTCACGGCGTCCACAGCGGGGAAATCCGGTGCGGCGTCGATGAGTCGGCCAGCAGCGATATCACACCTCCGGGCACACCGAGCCTACCCAGAACCCAGTCGAGCACGGTGGCTTCGACGTCGCACATCCTGGCTATCAGGCTGGTCTGCTCAGGCAGTAGGATCTGCCGGGGGATCATGATCGTCTCGCGGACTCGGTCGAGGGGCAGCCCCCTTCGAAAGCCCTGCGCGGCGGGGCGGGGCGCGTCTTCATCCGGCGGGAGCGGCAGGCGTCGACGGGCCGCGTTCGAGACGATGATCCCGGCGACGTGGACGTACTCCTTCAGGAGTGGCCCGAAGAGGTCTGCGAGCGCGTCGGTCTTGGCAGCGAGCGACATGCCGGCGAAGGGCGTCGGGAAGTGGAAGAGGCCGCTGTGGTCCTCTACCCAGATCCACGCGGTGCCCGCTCCCTGTGTCTTGGCGCACTTGCCCCGCACCTTGCCCAGGAGCCGCTTGCCCTGGTCGCTCTCCACGGTATCTCCGGTCAGGGTGGTGCCCTGGGGAGCCGTTCCGGGGCGGACGGTTACCAGTCTCCCGGCGTTGCTGAGGACGTCGACCGCGGCCCCCGATGCCGCACACTGTTGGGCGGCCTCCTCGGTCCGCTTCCTCCAGGTCTCGAAGTCATCGTCGTTGAGGAGTTCGGGGAGGTCGCCTTCCCAGTAGATGTCACGGTCCCTGTCCAGGGAGAGGAGGTGGACCCGGCAGTTCTGGCGGAACTTCTCGTAGTCCTGGAACTTTTGGTCCTCGGCGAATGTGACAACCTCGATGAAGACCGGACCGATACGGACGTCGCCAGGGCCGCCACTGGCTTTCGTCGGCTCCAGCTCGACCGGGAGTCCGCGGGCAGCCCCCATGAGCGCGAGCCGGGCCTGCGTCTGCGTGTGCAGGAACCGGGAGAGGGTGACGTCGCGGCGGGCATCCCGCCTGACCGAGGCAAGGCCGGGCACCCTGGCTTCCTCCAGATAGGCGTACGCGGACCACCACCGCACCGCCTCCACCCACGCTCCCGGCGCGGCTCCGTTCATGATCTGGAGTACGGGGGCGGCTCGGCCCAGACCGACGAAGGTGTCACTGGCGCGGCCCGAGCCGAGGGAGGGGGTCACGGCCTTGGGTAGCCAGCGGCTATCGAAGAACGCGGTGAGACCGGCCACCGCGCGTGCGGTCACCTCGTGACCTGCGGGGGAGAGGTAGTCGGCGCCCTCCGGGCCACCGAACCACGCGTCCCAGTCGATCGCCCGGAGGCCCTGGTCGATCGCCCGCCATATCTCTTCGTCCCGAGGATGCATGCCCGCGATCATGACGTACCCGCAGACGAGGAAGCAGGGATTTTTCCGAAATCTGGCACCCCCCGGCTCGCCCTGAACCAGTCTTTCGTTCGGTGCCCACACCGGACCAACCGGGGACAGCGTCTGGTGCCACCTTGGCGGCCACTTCTCTGCACGCTCGCTGCCCCATGGCTCTACGGAGGATGGTTGGAAACGCTGTGCCAGTACCGTTTCGGCCAGCTGCCTCCTCCATATGCCTGTCCAGGCTGCTGCCGCCGTCGGCAGCCTTTGAGGAACGGCTGACGATCCGAACGACCTGGCGCCCCGACCTGGTAATCCCGCCGAGACATCTGCCACGAGTAGGGGGCTTGGATCGACAGGAGTGATAGTGCGAGGCCGCACAACATAACCGATGATTGCCGGTTTGCCTAACCGGCAATCATCGCGAGCATTGAAGGTGTCCGTGAGCAGCTGTGCTTGGCGGTGGGGCGCTTACGGACGCAGCGAACGATTACACGAGTCGTTGGTGAACGGCTCGATTGGGGCGAAACCGACAAGCATCAGGTTTCACCGATCGCATCATCTTTCAACCAGTGCCCGCCTGCAAGGACCTTCAATGTGCCGAACCCCAATACCCTGTGCCCGTCTACCCCTCAGGTGTCAGCGGGCGCGCGAGCTGCTTACCTACTCGACCTCTACTGAGAACCACGCGATGCCGGCGGCTGAGGAGTGTGCAGCCTGAGCCCTGAACAGGAACTGCTCGGGGTGGCATATGGCGAAGAGCAGACGACCCCTACTGCTTCTCCAATGAAGCGCCTACTGCCCCCAGGAGCCTACCGTCGCGTCCTTGAAATCCTATTCGCACGCCAAGATGAGAGCGAGGCATCATAAGATGGCATCCAAATGATCGATCCCGGGCGCGCGCTGCCGCGCTGGGGCTGGCCAGTCTCGGGGGCTGACGTGTCGAAAAACCTTGCAGGATCTATAGAAACGGCGAGGAAGCGGGCAACCACCAGCAAGCTCCGGGCTGTTGACTACCTCCGGGTCAGCACCGAGGAACAGGTCAAAGGCTACGGAATCGCCTACACAGGCAAGCGCACCAAGAAGCACATGGGGAACAAGGGCTGGGAACACGTCGGCACCTACGCCGACGAAGGATTTAGTGGAAGTCTGGAAGCCCACGAACGTCCTGACCTCAACCGCCTCATGCAAGACGCCCGGCATATACCCCGCCCCTTCGATGTCGTCTGCGTCCCAGAGGAACGCGCCATCGGCCGCGCCGGCCGCGCCTTTTGGCCCTGGGTCTGGGAACTCGAAGACCTAGGCGTCTTTGTCGCCATCGTCAAAGGTGACTACGACAACACAACTGCCGAGGGCCGTTCCCGGATGCGTAAAGCAGCCGATCGTGCCGAAGACGAGCGCGAGACCATCCGGGAGAGGACACAAGGAGGAATCCAGGAGAAAGCGGAGGAGGGCGGCTATGTAGGGGGAAAGGTACCATTCGGCTACCGAGTTATTGACAAAGGAGTCAAGGGTGAGTCCCGCCTCGTTATCGACGACTGTGCAGACTGCCATCCGAGCTGCGTCACCAGGCACGAGGCGGACTTCCTGTGCGCGGGGCGAAAATATTTTGTCGAGTTGCGCGACTGGAACGAAGTTGCCACTCGGTGCAACGCTGACGGCTACAGAAAGCGAAACGGTGAACTCTGGGGCTATCACTCAGCCCGTCAGCAGATTTTGAGTGACATCATCCTCGAAGCCCGTCAGGTCTTTCGCGGTTCGCGCTACGTGCAGCGCGACGCTGACGGAAACCCGGTATACGGGGAATCCGTCATCATCAAACTTGACCCGATCTTCACTCCCGAAGAAATTAAGGAGCTCAGGAAAGCCAACGAAAAGCCTCCCCGTAAACCTTCCACATCGCGCATTTATACCCTTAGTGGCCAGATCCTTAGCCCTTGCGGCAAGCGCTATATCGGAGGAGGTAAGGGGCGTCGCGAAAAACAGTACCGCTGCCAAGGGCGCACGGCCGAATATGCGGGAGCCCCTACATGTGACTGTGTATACCTACGAGCCGAACCCGTCGAAGAGGAGGCATGGAAGAAGGTGAAGCGGCTCCTCGGGAACTTTGACCAACTCAAGGCGATGGCCGATGACTGGATCGGAGTTCGTGCAGGAAGCCGAATCAACTTCGCCGAACGCATCGCAGAACTGGATAAGCAGATTTCCACACAGACGAAGGCTGTCAATGTCACTATCAGTATGACCGCCAAGCAGGTCGCCTTGGAGAATGAGGATATATCGGAGGAGGAAGTCGAGAAACGCGTGTCCGAGGTCGTAGCGCCGCTTCAGCAGGAGTTGGCCAAGCTCCAGAAGGACCGTGCCGACATCGCTTCCTGGCAAGAAGAGTCCGACGCTGCTGGAGAGCGGATCACGCAGCTCATCAACCTGGTCGAGATGGCAAACCGTCGACTGCTCAACATGCCGCTGGAAAAACAGCGCGAACTCATGGTGCTACTCGAAGCAGAAGTGACCATTATCGGAGATCCTCCTCAAGGTCGGAAGGGGCAGCCCTGTGCACTCGCCGCCTGGTTCTCCGAGCGGGATCTGGAGGTTCCCGTGATGACCGACGAGGGGTGGTCCAGGGTTGCCCCGCTCGTGGACTGGAAGTCGCGAAATCTCGCCCCCCGCACGGTGCTGGCGGGGATCCTCTACAAGGTGCGGACGGACACTCCGTGGAAGAACATCCCCTCGCTGTTCGGTAGTCCGGCGACGCTCCAGACCTACTGGACGCGGTGGAGGAAGTCGGGCTTCTGGGAGCAGGTGATGGAGGCTCTGGCCCACGAGCGCAGCACGCCGTTGCCGGCACCGCAGCTTCCGCAGATCAAGCTGCGATGTTTGATCGAGCCGGAGGCGCTCCTGGAATCCGAATGCCGCTCAAGTGAGTCAGCCGCTCCGGACTCACCAGCAGCACATCGACGTCGCCCGCGGCGATCTCCGCCTGGACGGAGTCCCATTCCTCGCTGTTGGAGGAGTTGATGGTCCGGGCATGGATTCCGGCTCTGGCCGCGGCCTCCACCTGGTTGCGCATGAGCGCCAGCAGCGGGGAGACGATCACGGTGGGGCCGCTGCCCCGTGCCCGCAGCAGCGAGGTGGCCACGAAGTAGACCGCGGACTTGCCCCAGCCCGTGCGCTGTACGACCAGGGCCCGGCGCTTGTCGGCGACCAGTGCCTCGATCGCCCGCCACTGGTCCTCGCGCAGCCGGGCCCCGCCCGAGGCGTCCCCGACGAGGCGGGCGAGAACCGCGTCGGCGGCCGTACGGAGATCCGCGTTGCTCGTGTGCTCCATGGGTCCATACAACAGGACGCCACTGACATGCGGGCGGGAGCGCGGGAGCGGCCCCGCCGATCCGGGATCGGTGACATGTTCCTGGTCGAAGTTATCCACAGGGCAAACCGGAAGAGCGTAATCCGCGAGATCGTCTTCGCATGACGAACCACGGCGAAAGCACTGGATCCCCCGAAAACGGTGACATCTCCGGGCACGGCACCGGTCCCCGGACACCCGGCGGCGAAGACCGCGCACCGTGTCCGCAGGACATCACCCGCACCGCGTACGACAGCCATGGCGAAGGGCAGCAGGTCACCCTGCGGTCCCCGGCCGAACTCGCCGACGCCCTGCCCTACCTGCTCGGCTACCGCCCCGAGGACAGCATCGTGCTGGTCGCCCTGCACGAGAAGGACGGACGGGGCCGGTTCGGCGGCCGCGCCCGGCTCGGTATCCCCGCCAACCCCGACGACTGGCCCGCCGCCGCCCGGCAGCTGGCCCACGGCCTGGTGACGGGCAGCGAGCGCCGGGGCGCCCGGCCCGAGCAGATGGTCGTCTTCCTCTGCCACGAACCGGTCCGGGGCGAATCCGGCCGGCAGGTCAAGGAGCGGCTGGGGCCGCTCGCCCACACCCTGCGTCTGGAGTGCGGCGCCCTGGACATTCCGGTGGTCGAGGCCCTGTGCGTCTCGGACGGCCGCTTCTGGTCGTACTGCTGCGACGACGAGGACTGCTGCCCGTCCGAGGGGACACCGATGGGCCTGCCCGGCACCTCGGTGCTGGCCGCCGCCGCCACCTACGCCGGGCTCCAGGTCCGCGGCACCCTGCGCGAACTGCGCGCCAGGCTCCAGCCGTGGGAGCACTCCGCCGCCCGGGAGCAGGAGGCCGCCCTGGACGCCGCCGGCCTGGCGCTGATCCCCAGGATCCTCGACGCGGAGGGCCGGCACGAGGTCGCCGGGGAGACACTGGGGCTGGCCGAGCGGATCCTGGGCCGTCTCGCCGGCGCCCCGCCCGTGCCCGGCACGCTCCCGGCGGACCTGCGGGACGACGAACTGCTCGGGCACGACGAGGCCGCGGCGCTGATTCTCGGCCTGCAGGACCGCACGACCCGCGACCGCGCGGCCGAGTGGATGGAGGGCGACGAGGCGGGCCCGGCCCTTCGCCTGTGGCGCGCCCTGGCCCGCCGCTGCGTCGGAGCGTACGGCGAACACGCCGCGGCACCCCTCACCCTCGCCGGATGGGTCGCCTGGTCCACCGGTGACGAACTGGAGGCCCGGGAAGCACTCGCCATGGCCCTGGGCGCCGACCCCGACTACCTCTTCGCCCGGCTTCTGCACCAGGCGTGCAACGAGGGACTCGACCCGGAGTCGATCCGCCGCTGCCTGCGGTCCGAGCGCGGGGACCGCGGGCGGGCGGCGCCGGACGGTCCGGCGGCCGTGGCCACGGAGCCACCGGCTGCCGAACCCGCGGTTCCGGGCCCCGAAGCGGCCCCCCTGCCCCGCCGGCGCCGCACCCGTACGCCCGGCACCGGCAGCGTCTTCCCCCGCCGGGTCCGCACGGAGGACGGCCGACCGGGACGACGGGTTCCGCATGCGCGTACGCCGGCGGCGGGCGCCCACCCCGCGGCGGGCGGCGCGGACGAGAGCGGAACACGTCCCGGCGCGGGGCGTCGCCGTGGTACCCCGCAGCCGGGCGCGCGGACCGGTCACCGGGGCGGCGACAGGGAGGAGTGATCTGCGGCTTCGCGCTCATCGAGCAGGAACCGGCCTCAAGGAGGCGTGGTGGGTGGCGGGGGTGTTGTCCGTGCTGTGCCATCGGGCCGGAATCCGTCCCGGGGTCCGCTCCGGACAGGCGACGGCTGTACCGGAGCGGGCGGGAGGCCACGCGGCCCGGCGTTGGCGGGGTGCTTCCCCAGGTCCCGGCTTCGCTCGAGCGGGGTCCCATGAGCGGGAGGCACTTCCGGTGCCCGTCTTCACTCGCTCCCGGCTTCGCCCGAGCGGAGGCTTCATGAAAGGGAGGCACCCCCACCGCCCGCCTTCATCCGCTCTCGGCTCCGTTCGAGTGGGCACCCCCATCGCCTCGGGGACACCTCCCAGGCCGTTCAGGCACGGGGGAGGCACGGCTCTGCCCGAGGTGTGGGCGTGACTCGGAGACGACTGGTTCCGTTCACCTGAGTGGCGGAACGCCCGGTCGGGGCGTGACGTCGTGGTCCACCTCCACCGGCCTGACCGAAGCCTGTCGGCGGCGGGCCCGCCCGAGCCACACCGAGCACAGAGAAAGCCTTCCCATGCACCAGCCGGCTCCGCCCGCCCCCTTCGCCGACCGTGCCGGAACCCTGGCCGGCACGCGGACGCCACTGCCACGACAGCGGGATCACCATTCCGCCCGCCGGTGGCCCGCCGAACTGCCGCCCGCGCACACCGCCATCATCTGCGTCGCCCTGCCCGGCCTCGCCATCTCGACGGAACAGGGACAGCAGACCGGCAGCGGGCTGGAGGGGTTCTACCGCGCGGGGCGGCGTCTCCTCTCCCGGTGCCAGATCCGCGTGGCCGGGCGGGAGCCGCTCGCGGTCCAGGCCCGGATGGTGGCCGCCGACCGGGCCCGTTTCGTGGGGACGCTGCGGGTGTCCCCACGGGGCGGCGGCCCGGACCCGGACGTGGTCGTGGAGCGGACACGCTGCGCGGACGGCACGGAACGGATCACGCTGCGCAGCGCGGCCCCGCGTCCGTTGCGCCTGCCCGTCGAGGTGGCCCTCGGCACGGATCTCGCCGACCTCGGGGCGATCGCCGCCGGCCGCGCGGGGCCCGAACTGCCGGCCGATGTCCACGCCTGTGGCCTGCGCTGGTCCCGGGCCGGCGCCCGCGCGTCGGTCACCGCCGAACCGCCCCCCGCCGAGGCACTGGCCTCCGCCGGACTGCTGCGCTGGGAGTTCGACCTGCCCCCGGGCGGCAGCGCGAGCATCGAGTTGCGCGTGCGGCAGGACGGAGCGGCACCTCTTCGTTCCGCGGGCCGCGCGGTCACGAACCCTCTCGCCCCGGCGCATGCCACGGGGGACGACCCGCGGGTCCCCGCCCTGCTGCGGACGAGCGTCGACGACCTCCGGGCCCTCCTGCTGCGTGACCCGGCGCACCCCGCCGACCTCCACCTCGCGGCCGGCGCCCCCTGGCGCTGCGGGCTCGCCCCGGCCGAGGCCCTCGCCGCAGCCCGGATGGCCCTGCCGCTCGGCACCGGGCTCGCCGCGGGCACCCTGCGCGTCCTCGCCCGCACCCAGCTCCCCGGGCCGGGGCCGGAGGCCGGCATGATCCCCGGTCCGCGCCGCGACGCCGGTCCCCATCTGCCTCCCGGCTGCACGGGAACGGAGGCCACACTGCTCTTCCCCGTGCTCCTGGCCGAGGCCCGCCGCTGGGGGCTCCCCGAACGCGAGACCGAGGAGCTGCTTCCGGCCGCCGAACGCTGTCTGACCTGGCTGCGGAACACGGTGGGCGACGGCGTCTACCTGCCCGACCCGCAACCCGGCGGACCCGTCCGCTGCGAGACACAGGCCCAGGCCCACCGGACGGCCCTGCTCGGCGCCGATCTGCTCGACGCGTACGGCAGACCGGGCGGTGCCGGACTGCGGCAGTGGGCGCGGACCCTGCGCGGGGCCTTCCACGACGACTTCTGGATCGACGGCCCGCGCGGAGACCGGCCGGCGGCGGCCCGTGCCCCGGACGGCCGCCCCGTCCCGCACCTGGGAGCACCGGCCGCGCACCTCCTCGACACCGGGCTGCTGGGCGGGGGTGAACTCGCGCCCGGCCTCCTCGACAAGGTGCGGACCGAGCGGCTGGCGCGGCTGCTGGGCGGCCCCGACCTGGACTCGGGCTGGGGACTGCGCGGCATGGGCGTGAAGGAGGCGGGTCACAACCCGTTCGGACACCGCTCCGGCGCCGTGCGGGTCCGCGAGACGGCGCTCGCCGTCGCGGGACTCGCGGCCGCCGGCTATGAGAGGGAGGCGGCGTCCCTGCTGCGGGGCGTGCTCGCGGCGGCGGAGGCGTTCGGCCACCGGCTGCCCGAGATGTACGCGGGGGAGCAGCGGACCGAGGGGAGCGCTCCGCTCCCGCACCCGGCGGCCTGCCGCCCGGCGGCCACGGCGGCGGCCGCCGGGGTCCTGCTGCTGACCACGCTCGCGGGGATCCGCCCCGACGCCCCGGCCCGGACGGTCGCGCTGCGACCGGTGCGCGGTGCCCCGCTGGGCGAGACGGTCCTGACGGGGCTGCGCGTGGCGGGTGCCCCCTTCGCCGTACGGATCAGCCGGCTCGGTCTCGCCATGGTCGAGGAGGCGGCCGACGGACTCCAGTTGGGAGCCTGACCCGGTGGGGCACGTCCTCGCCGGGGAGGACAGGACGACAGGTCTGCCGGAGCGGAGTGGATCAGTTGATGTCACGGTCGGCGAAGGGAGTGTTTATCGTCAGGCAGACGACTATGATCATCGCATGCCCTACGACCCGTCAGCCTTTCCCCCCTTCGCCGTCACCGTGGACCTGGTCGTGCTGACCGTACGCCGCCACGCCCTGTGTGCGTTGGCGGTACGCCGGGGCGAGGCGCCGTTCCAGGGGCGCTGGGCGCTCCCCGGCGGCTTCGTGCGGGACGACGAGGACCTGGCGCAGGCGGCGGCCCGGGAACTGGCCGAGGAGACCGGGCTGCGGGTGCACGACCCCGCCGTCCCCGCCCAGGACAACGGCGCTCACCTGGAACAGCTCGCCACGTACGGCGACCCCGGGCGCGACCCCCGGATGCGGGTCGTCAGCGTCGCCCACCTCGCCCTCGCCCCCGACCTGCCCGCGCCCCGGGCGGGCGGTGACGCCAGCAACGCACGCTGGGCACCCGTGGAGGAACTGCTGCAGCAGGGCGGTTACGGCCGGGACGGCGAGCCGGTGGCGCCACTCGCCTTCGATCACGCCCGGATCCTGTCGGACGGGGTGGAACGCGCCCGCTCCAAGATCGAGTACTCGTCGCTGGCGACGGCCTTCTGCCCGCCCGAGTTCACCGTCGGCGAGCTGCGCAGGGTCTACGAGGCGGTCTGGGGCGTGGCGCTCGACCCGCGCAACTTCCACCGCAAGGTGACGGGCACGCCGGGCTTCCTGGTCCCCACCGGTGGCACGACCACCCGGCAGGGCGGCCGTCCCGCCCAGCTCTTCCGGGCCGGCGGCGCCACCCTGCTCAACCCCCCGATGCTGCGCCCCGAGGTCTGACACGGCACGGCCGGACCCGGTCAACGGTCCCGGCGGAGCAGAGTCCTTCCTCCTTCGCCGACCGGCCGCCAGATGCCCGGAAAATCCGATATGGCGCGCTATCTTGCATCGGGTGATCCAGGCCACCGGACTGACCAGCAGCCCCCGCAAAGAGCTTCCGCCCGCCGTCGACGACGTCTCCCTCGAGGCGCACGCGGGTCGCGTCACCGCGTTGCTCGGAGCGCCGGGCGCCGGCAAGACGACGGCGCTGCGGCTCATGCTCGAACTCCAACGCGGCCGGGGCATCACCTACTTCAGGGGCCGCCCGCTGCACCGCATCCCCCACCCCGCCCGCGAAGTCGGCGTGCTGCTCGGCGATGTGCCGGGCCATCCCGCCCGCACCGTCCGCGGACACCTGCGCATGCTGTGCGCCGCCACGGGCGTCCCGGTCCGCCGGGCCGACGAAGTCCTCGAGACGGCGGGGCTCGTGAGCCTGCGCGACGAACGCCTGGGCATCCTGTCGCGCGGCATGGACCGCCGCCTGGGACTGGCCTGCGCACTGCTGCCGGACCCGCACACCCTCGTGCTCGACGAGCCCGCGCGCGGTCTCTCCGCCACCGAGAGCCGCTGGTTGTACGGGACACTCCGGGCGTACGCGGCCCAGGGCGGCACGGTGCTGTGCACGACGGCCGACCCGAAGGAGGCCGCGCGGATCGCGGACCACGTGGTCACCCTGGAACGCGGAAGAGTCGTCGCCGACCAGGCGGCGGCGGACTTCTCGCGGACCCGGCTGCGTCCCCGTGTCGCCGTCCGCAGCCCGCACGCCGCCCGCCTCTCCGCCCTGCTCGCGCAGGAGGCCCGCGCCACCCGGCGGTCCGTGGAGGCCGTGCACGAGGGCGGCAACCGCCTCTATGTCTACGGCAGTACCTGCGCGGACGTCGGCGAGGTCGCGTTCCGGCACGGCATCGTCGTGCACCAACTGGCGGACGAGACCGGGGACATGGGCCCCGGCGCCGGGGCGGGCGAACCGGCGCCGGGCGAGCGGGCGACCCCGGCCGGCACCGCGGTCCGGGACGCCGGGGAACCCGGGCCCGCGGACGACACGGCACGCGATCCGGATCCCAGCCCCGGCGCTTCGGCTGGTGAGGGCTCTCCCGCGTCTGTGTCCTCGTCGCGGCGGGACCCGGGGGGATTCGCTGCCGGGGAGGCCCGCCCGGTCCCCGGCGCTTCGGCCGGTGAAGGTGCCCCCGCGCCCGCGTCCCCGCCCCGGCGGGATCCGGGGGAATCCGCCGCCGAGGAGGCCCGCCCGGCTCCCGGGGCCCGCCGGCGCCGGGCCGCCCGCGCGCGCGACGCCGCTGCCGGGCTTCCCCCTTCCGTCTCCGTCCGCCCCGCCCCCAGGCCCCTTCGCCCCCTGCGCTACGAGATCCGCCGCGCCACGGGTGTCGGCACGGGGTTCTTCGTCGGGGCGGCCGTGCTCGTCGTGTCCGCGCTCACCGCCGTACTGCTGGCGCGGGCCGGACACACCCCGCAGCCGCGCCTGCTGGCCGCGTGGCCGAGGGAGCTGCCGCTGCCGCCTGCGGCGCTCGGCGCGGGACTGCTCGGCGCGCTGGCCTTCGGCGACGAGTTCCGCCACCCCGCGCTGGCGGCGGACCGCGGCACCGTGCCCCGGCGGCTGGGGCTGCTGACCGCCAAACTCCTCGTGGCCTCGGCCACCGCGCTGGTGCTGGCCGTCCTGACCGTCGGGTGCGACGCCGAACTGCTGTACCTCGTCTACGGCCGGGAGGCCGTCGGGGTTCCCGCCGACTGGCTGCCGCTGAGTGCGGGCTGGCTCGGCCTGGTGACCGGATGCGCCTGCGCCGGCGTGCTGGCCGCGGGCGTGTTCCGGTCCACCACCGCCGGTCTCGCCGCCGTCGTCGCCGTACCCCTTCTCGTCGTGCCGCTCGTGCACAAGGTGACGGAAGGGCCCGCGGCGCGCACCCCGGTCCCGCTCGCGTCGCGGCTGCGGGACGGTGTGCCGCTCCGGTGGCCCTTCGGAGGCGGACATCATCTGGACGCGGTCCTGCGCCTGGTCGCCCAACCCGTCGGCGGTGCGCTGACGTTGTCGCTGGCGGCGCTGCTGTGCGCGTACGTGCTCACCGGTCTGCGGAGCAGAGTCCGATAACGACCGTCCATGAACGAGTCGATCCACCCCTGCCCACAACTCCCCGCAGAAAGCCCATTTCTTTCCGATAAGGCGTCAATTGCGACGGGGTGAGCGATCACCCTTTCGTGTGCTTTTCACCAAAGACCTCAAGGGAGTTGGAAGCGGAGCCGACAAAGGATGCGTGAGTACCCTTGCGCACACCATGATGACCGCCGCCCGCTCCGCAGACTCCGGCCTCGCGAGTCCGGGCGGACTCGACCGCTACCCCTACGCCGAGACGCCCGCCGTCGACCGCGTCGGGGCCCCCGCCTGGGACGGCGCGGACCCGGAGCTGGGCCGTGTGGGCCGACGGGCCGCGGGCAGCCGCGGTCGGGGGCTGCACGGCCAACTCGTCCAGCAGTTGGGTCAGATGATCGTTTCCGGGGACCTGGGCGCCGACCGTCCGCTGGTGCCGGAGGAGATCGGCCAGCGCTTCGAGGTCTCCCGCACCGTCGTCCGCGAGTCGCTCCGCGTCCTGGAGGCCAAGGGGCTGGTCAGCGCCAGGCCGAACGTCGGCACGCGCGTGCGCCCCGTCAGCGACTGGAACCTCCTCGACCCGGACATCATCGAGTGGCGGGCCTTCGGGCCGCAGCGCGACGACCAGCGCCGTGAGCTCAGCGAGCTGCGCTGGACGATCGAGCCGCTCGCCGCCTTCCTGGCGGCCGGCCACGGGCGGGAGGACGTCCAGCAGCGTCTGACCGACATGGTCGAGATCATGGGTCACGCCATGGGGCAGGGCGACGCCCTGACCTTCGCCCGTGCCGACGCGGAGTTCCACTCCCTGCTCATCCAGGTCGCCGGCAACCGGATGCTGGAACACCTCTCCGGGATCGTGTCCGCCGCGCTGCAGGTCTCGGGCGGCCCGGCCACGGGCTGCGAGCGGCCGAACGAGACGTCCCTGGCGCAGCACGGCCGGATCGTCGACGCCCTCGCCGGTGGCGACGGCGCGGCGGCCGAGGCAGCCATGCGGCAACTGCTCACGGTCCATCCAGAGGTGGAACGCGTGGTGCCCGCTCCGCGCGAGCACTGACCGCGTTCCGCGGACGGCGCGGTCCGGCATGCCATCCCCCTCCTGTGGCAGCGCCCCACCGATGAGCCGTCCCCCGTCGGACCCCGCGGGATCGCCGGCGATCCCGCGGGGTCCGATGCCCAGAACGGCGTGGCAGACTCGAAGGGGTGACCTCCTCGCCCCTGAGTGAACGCTTTCGCGATTGTTTGACCGATTATGTGCGCTTACGGGGTGTGACTCGGGCCACGCGGATTGGGCGTAACGCTCCTGGGGAGAACGCGATGACCTAAGAGGTGACAGCCGCGGAGGGAATACGGACGCCGTTCATGGCGCTGTGCATCCTCCCCGGCCCCCGCCCGCGCCGTCGGCCCATCCCCAAGCCGGCGGTCGGCTCCTGTCCACTGTGGACGGGGCCGGAAGCCGTTTTCCAACGTTCCGAGAGGTTGTTCGTGTCGGCCAGCACATCCCGTACGCTCCCGCCGGAGATCGCCGAGTCCGTCTCTGTCATGGCGCTCATTGAGCGGGGAAAGGCTGAGGGGCAGATCGCCGGCGATGACGTGCGTCGGGCCTTCGAAGCTGACCAGATTCCGGCCACTCAGTGGAAGAACGTACTGCGCAGCCTCAACCAGATCCTCGAGGAAGAGGGTGTGACGCTGATGGTCAGTGCCGCAGAGCCCAAGCGCACCCGCAAGAGCGTCGCAGCGAAGAGTCCCGCCAAGCGCACCGCCACCAAGACGGTCGCCGCCAAGACGGTGACCACCCGGAAGGCCACCGTCACCGCGACTCCGGCGGCGCCCGCCGCCGACCCCGCCGCCGAGGAGGAGGCACCCGCCAGGAAGGCGGCTGCCAAGAAGACGACCGCGAAGAAGGCGGCCGTCAAGAAGACCACCGCCAAGAAGACGGCCGCCAAGAAGACCACGGCCAAGAAGGACGACGCCGAGCTGGGCGACGAGGAGGTCCTCGAGGACACCAAGGCCGCGGAGGAGCCCGAGGGCACCGAGAACGCCGGCTTCGTGCTCTCCGACGAGGACGAGGACGACGCGCCCGCCCAGCAGGTCGCCGCCGCCGGTGCCACCGCCGACCCGGTCAAGGACTACCTCAAGCAGATCGGCAAGGTCCCCCTGCTCAACGCCGAGCAGGAGGTCGAGCTCGCCAAGCGCATCGAGGCGGGCCTGTTCGCCGAGGACAAGCTGGCCAACTCCGACAAGCTGGCGCCCAAGCTCAAGCGCGAGCTGGAGATCATCGCCGAGGACGGCCGCCGCGCCAAGAACCACCTGCTGGAGGCCAACCTCCGTCTGGTGGTCTCCCTGGCCAAGCGCTACACCGGCCGCGGCATGCTCTTCCTGGACCTCATCCAGGAGGGCAACCTCGGTCTGATCCGCGCGGTGGAGAAGTTCGACTACACCAAGGGCTACAAGTTCTCCACGTACGCCACCTGGTGGATCCGCCAGGCGATCACCCGCGCGATGGCCGACCAGGCGCGCACCATCCGTATCCCGGTGCACATGGTCGAGGTCATCAACAAGCTGGCACGCGTGCAGCGCCAGATGCTCCAGGACCTGGGCCGCGAGCCCACCCCGGAGGAGCTGGCCAAGGAACTCGACATGACCCCCGAGAAGGTCATCGAGGTCCAGAAGTACGGCCGCGAGCCCATCTCCCTGCACACCCCGCTGGGCGAGGACGGCGACAGCGAGTTCGGTGACCTCATCGAGGACTCCGAGGCGGTCGTCCCGGCCGACGCGGTCAGCTTCACGCTGCTGCAGGAGCAGCTGCACTCCGTCCTGGACACCCTGTCCGAGCGCGAGGCGGGTGTCGTCTCCATGCGCTTCGGTCTCACCGACGGTCAGCCGAAGACCCTCGACGAGATCGGCAAGGTGTACGGCGTCACGCGCGAGCGCATCCGCCAGATCGAGTCCAAGACCATGTCGAAGCTGCGCCACCCGTCGCGCTCCCAGGTGCTGCGCGACTACCTCGACTAGGCAGGTCCGCCCGCCACGGCGCACCGTCGTGCGCCGGTCCGCGTCAGGCCCGGTTTCCCGTCCTGGGGAGCCGGGCCTTCGCGTTGCCGCGCGGGTGCGGGCTCGGACGGGGTCCATCACTGTGGGTGGTTAAGGAACACCCCAGTGTGAGGAGCGCGCATGCGACGTCGTCTTGCCCGGGCCCTGGCCCGGCCGCTGGCCCTCGCGGCCGCCGCGACCGTCATACCACTGGCCTCGGCCGTGCCGGCAGCCGCCGACAGCATCGTCGTCGGCGGCTTCCCCGTCGATGTCTCAGAGGGGCCGTGGACAGTGGCGCTGTCCAGCCGCGACCGGTTCGGAGATACGCGGGCGGGACAGTTCTGCGGGGGTGTGGCGGTCGGCCGGACCACCGTGCTCACCGCGGCCCACTGCATGGACGAGGAGGTGCTGGGGGCACCCCCGGGACGCGTGGACGACCTCAGAGTGATCACAGGGCGTACGGAACTGCTCTCGGACCGCGGTCAGGAGATCGCCGTACGCGACACCTGGGTGAACCCGGACTACGACGGTGTCACCAACTCCGGCGACTACGCCGTGCTCAGTCTGGCCGAGCCGCTGCCCTCGAGCTCGGTGATAGCCATGGCCGGGGCCGGCGATCCCGCGTACCGGGCGGGTACCGCGGCCACCGTCTACGGGTGGGGGGACACCACGGGGTCCGGGGCCTATGCCGGCAGCCTGCACGCGGCACGCGTGCGGGTGCAGCCCGACGCGCTGTGCGAGAAGGCGTATCCGGGCGGTTCCGAGGGCGCCTACCGCGCCGGGACGATGCTGTGCGCGGGAGAGGTGCGGGGAGGCCGGGACGCCTGTCAGGGGGACAGCGGAGGGCCGCTGGTGGCCCAGGGACGGCTGATAGGCCTCGTCTCCTGGGGGACGGGGTGCGGCTGGGAGGGCAGTCCCGGGGTGTACACGCGTGTCTCCGACATCCTGCGGACCCTTGGACGGCCGCAGGGCTGAGGACGGCCGGGAGGGGACAGGGCGGGGCCGCTGAGCGGTTCCCGGCGGGCGGGGGTACGAGACGGGCGGCTGCCTCCTGAAGGGAGGCAGCCGCCCGCTCACCGGCCTGTGCCGGGCTGCTCGTCGTCGGACGCGAAGTGTCGGAGCTCTGTCAGCGCTCCTCGTCGGGAGCGGTCACCGGAGGGGTGGTGAGCCGCTCCGTCTCGTCCTGTATCTCAGCGGCGATCTTCTTGAGTTCCGGCTCGAACTTGCGGCCGTGGTGGGCGCAGAAGAGCAGTTCTCCACCGCTCAGCAGGACGACGCGCAGGTATGCCTGGGCGCCGCAGCGGTCGCAGCGATCGGCGGCCGTCAGGGGGCTCGCGGGGGTCAGAACAGTAGTCACGTCGCCTCTTCTCTAGCTCGACGAGCTGTCGTACCAGGGTCAACATCCAACCAGCCCCAAAACGTTCCCGCTCGTGGCTTCTCCTCGAAAAAATTTTCCGAGGTGGGTGGCTGTTGCCGGTTGGCGGCGAATGTGCCGTAGTGCGTGTCTGATGTGTCGTACGGATTCGCGTTCGTATCGGTGGTCGGCCCTCCCGGCTGGGTTGCCGGTTGTTCATGAGGACGTGCCCGGAGCCTAAATGGTTCATGCCTCGAAGGGAACGTGATGTGTGCTTCACTCCATCGAGGGATCGAACACGCATGCGACTCTGGACTAGGGTGGGCTGAAGCGAGGGTGGCGGTACAACGGCTCTACCAGGCCTCGGTACCCTCTCACCGGTGACTGAAGCCGCGCCCTTACCCACAAGGGCCGCATCTGAAATTCAGCGAGGAGCGAACCGCGTGACCGCCGAGACGTCCGTGCCGTCCACAGCGCTGCTGGCAGGAGCAGACCGGGACGGTTCCAACTACACCGCGCGGCACCTGCTCGTCCTCGAGGGGCTCGAGGCCGTGCGGAAGCGCCCCGGAATGTACATCGGGTCGACCGACAGCCGCGGCCTGATGCACTGCCTCTGGGAGATCATCGACAACTCCGTGGACGAAGCCCTCGGAGGCTACTGCGACCACATCGACGTGGTCCTCCACGACGACGGCTCGGTGGAGGTCCGGGACAACGGCCGGGGCATCCCGGTCGACGTCGAACCCAAGACCGGCCTCTCCGGCGTCGAGGTCGTCATGACCAAGCTGCACGCCGGCGGCAAGTTCGGCGGCGGCTCGTACGCCGCCTCCGGCGGTCTGCACGGTGTCGGCGCCTCCGTCGTCAACGCGCTCTCCGCGCGGCTGGACGTCGAGGTGGACCGCGGCGGGCACACCCACGCGATCAGCTTCCGGCGCGGTGTCCCCGGAGTCTTCGCCGCCGCGGGCCCGGACGCGAAGTTCGAGGCCGGGAGCGGACTGCGCAAGGCCAAGAAGATCCCCAAGACCCGCAGCGGCACGCGCGTGCGCTACTGGGCCGACCGCCAGATCTTCCTCAAGGACGCCAAGCTCGCCCTGGACACGCTGCACCAGCGCGCCCGCCAGACCGCGTTCCTGGTCCCCGGCCTGACCATCGTCGTCCGCGACGAGCTCGGGCTCGGCGAGGGCGGCAGCAAGGGCGAGGAGTCGTTCCGTTTCGACGGCGGCATCAGTGAGTTCTGCGAGTTCCTGGCCTCCGACCGGCCCATCTGCGACACCCTCCGCTTCACCGGACAGGGCACCTTCAAGGAGACCGTCCCGGTCCTCGACGAGCACGGCCAGATGACGCCCACCGAGGTCACCCGCGAGCTCGGCGTCGACGTCGCGATGCGCTGGGGGACCGGCTACGACACCACGCTCAGGTCGTTCGTCAACATCATCGCCACCCCCAAGGGCGGCACCCATGTCGCCGGCTTCGAGCAGGCCGTCGCCAAGACGATGAACGAGGTGCTGCGCGCCAAGAAGCTGCTGCGCGTGGCCGAGGACGACATCGTCAAGGACGACGCCCTCGAGGGCCTCACCGCGGTGGTCACGGTCCGTCTGGCCGAGCCGCAGTTCGAGGGCCAGACCAAGGAGGTCCTCGGCACCTCGGCGGCCCGCCGCATCGTGAACAACGTGATCTCCAAGGAACTCAAGGCGTTCCTGACCTCCACCAAGCGTGACGACGCCCAGCAGGCCCGCGTCGTCATGGAGAAGGCCGTCGCCGCGGCCCGGACCCGCATCGCGGCCCGCCAGCACAAGGACGCGCAGCGCCGCAAGACGGCCCTGGAGTCCTCCTCGCTGCCCGCCAAGCTCGCCGACTGCCGCAGCGACGACGTCGACCGCAGCGAGCTGTTCATCGTCGAGGGCGACTCCGCGCTCGGCACGGCCAAGCTCGCCCGGAACTCCGAGTTCCAGGCACTGCTGCCGATCCGCGGCAAGATCCTCAACGTGCAGAAGTCGTCCGTGACGGACATGCTGAAGAACGCCGAGTGCGGCGCGATCATCCAGGTCATAGGGGCGGGCTCGGGCCGCACCTTCGACATCGACACGGCCCGTTACGGCAAGATCATCATGATGACCGACGCCGATGTCGACGGCTCCCACATCCGCACCCTGCTGCTGACCCTGTTCCACCGCTACATGCGGCCCATGGTCGAGTCCGGCCGGGTGTTCGCCGCGGTGCCGCCGCTGCACCGCATCGAGCTGATCCAGCCCAAGAAGGGCCAGGACAAGTACGTCTACACGTACTCGGACCGGGAACTGCGCGACAAGCTCATGGAGTTCCAGAGCAAGAACATCCGCTACAAGGACTCGATCCAGCGCTACAAGGGCCTCGGCGAGATGGACGCCGACCAGCTGGCCGAGACCACCATGGACCCGCGTCACCGCACCCTGCGCCGGATCAACCTCACCGACCTGGAGGCCGCCGAGCAGGTCTTCGACCTCCTCATGGGCAACGACGTCGCCCCGCGCAAGGAGTTCATCTCCAGCTCCGCGGCGACCCTGGACCGCTCGCGCATCGACGCGTAGAGCCTGTCCGGCGGACCCGGCCGGAGGAAACCGGCGGCGCCTTGCGGCCCGGGTGAACGGGGCGACGGGGTTCCCGCGCAGGGGAGCCCTCCCGCCCGGGCGAAGCCGGGCGGGAGGGAGCGGCCGAGAGCCGGAGAGAAACCGAGCACGAGGAGTCGGTGACCGACGGTGACACCGCTGGGGGCTCTCCCACGCCCTTTCGGGCCGTGAGGGAGGGCGTGCCAGGCCCCGCGTCCCCGGCGTGATCCGCCGGACAGGCCCTGACGGGCACGTGGGACGCACGCACGGACCAGTCACCTGATGGGGTGAAACAGAACGGGAAGAAGAGTCGGGGATCTTCCCGTTCTGTCCATCCTTGGGCATGCAGCGAAGCAACTCGGGGGACGTGAGGTACGACGATCCCTGGTACGACGCCCTGGCCTCGGGCTGGGGCGAGTCGGCCGGGCCGGCGGAGGCGGTACCACCGACCCGCCGCGCGGACGGGGCCGACGTCTATCTCGAAATACAGCGCAGCGCGGCCTTCCAGGAGGTGCGCAGCCGCTACCGGCGGTTCGTGGCCCCGGCGGTCACCGCCTTCCTCACCTGGTACGTGGCGTACGTCGTGACCGCCACGACCGCACCGGGACTGATGGCACGGCCCGTCGCGGGCGCCGTGAACCTGGGCATGCTCGCCGGGCTCGGCCAGTTCCTGACCACCTTCCTGCTCACCTGGGCCTACGTCCGCCACGCGCGGCTGCGCCGGGACCGGGCGGCGCTGGAACTGCGCTGGGACGCCCAGGAGCTGGCGCGCGGGAGAGGCGGTGCGGCATGACGGGCGATCACCAGGTGCCGGCGCTGCTGCTGTTCGGCGCGTTCGTCGCGGTGACCCTGGGCATCACGACCTGGGTGAGCCGCCACCGGCAGGGCTCGGCGGAGGAGTTCTACGTGGGCGGCCGGGGCTTCTCCCCGATGGAAAATGGTTTTGCCCTCGCGGGCGACTACATGTCGGCCGCGTCCTTCCTCGGCATCTCCGGACTCATCGCGCTCGTCGGCTACGACGGGATGCTCTACTCGGTGGGTTTCCTGGTGGCCTGGCTGGTGGTCCTGTTCCTGGTCGCGGAACTGGTGCGCAACTGCGGCCGGTTCACACTCGCCGACGTGGTCGCCGCGCGCATGCGGGAGCGGCCGGTGCGGATCGCGGCGGGAACCTCCTCGGTCACCGTGTCCGTTCTGTACCTGGTGGCGCAGATGGTGGGCGCGGGCAGCCTGGTCGCGCTGCTGCTCGGCGGCACGGGCGAGGCGGCCCGCGCCTGGACCGTCGTAGGCGTCGGCGTCCTCATGGTCGTCTACGTGTCGTTGGGAGGGATGCGGGCCACCACCTGGATCCAGATCGTCAAGGCGGTCCTGCTGCTCGGCGGCACCGTCGCGCTGACCGTCCTCGTCCTGCTGCGGTTCCACGGCGACGTCAACCGGCTGCTCCTCACCGCCGCCGAACGCAGTGGTCACGGGAAGGCGTTCCTGGCGCCCGGGCTCGCCTACGGCGCGGACTGGACCGCGCGGTTCGACTTCATCAGCCTCGGTCTCGCGCTGGTGCTCGGCACGGCCGGGCTGCCGCACATCCTGTCCCGTTTCTACACCGTCCCCACCGCGCGGGCGGCGCGGCGGTCGGTCGTCTGGGCGATCGGCCTCATCGGTGGTTTCTACCTGATGACGATCGTGCTCGGCTTCGGCGCCGCCGCCCTCATCGGACCGGACACCGTGCGCGCCTCGAGCGCGTCCGGGAACACGGCGGTGCCCCTGCTCGCCCTCGACCTGGGCGGTGGCGCCGGCTCCACCGGGGGAACGATCCTGTTCGCGGTCGTCGCCGCGGTCGCCTTCGCCACGATCCTCGCCGTGGTCGCCGGGATCACGCTCGCCTCCTCGGCGTCCGTCGCGCACGACCTGTACGCCTCCCTGCGCCGCCGGCGCGGGAAGCCGCGCAGCGAGGTGGCCGTCGCCCGCGTCGCCTCGGTCGGCGTCGGCCTGGTCGCGATCGGCCTCGGCCTGCTGGCCCGTGACCTCAACGTCGCGTTCCTGGTGGGCCTCGCCTTCGCCGTGGCCGCGTCCGCGAACCTGCCCGTGCTGCTGTACTCGCTGTTCTGGCGCGGCTTCACCACCCGCGGTGCCGTGTGGGCCGTGTACGGAGGCCTGGTCCCGGCCGTGGTGCTGGTGCTGCTGTCCCCCGTGGTGTCGGGCAGCCCCGCGTCCCTCTTCCCGGACGCCGACTTCCAGCTCTTCCCGCTGCAGAACCCCGGTCTGGTCTCCGTCCCGCTGGGCTTCCTCGCGGGCTGGCTCGGCACGCTCACCTCGCCCGAGGTGCCCGACGAGGCCAAGCACGCGGAGACCGAGGTGCGCTCACTGACCGGTGCGGGGGCCGCGTAGGCCGCCCGGCGGAGACGGACGGCGCCGCCGTCCGCGGAAGGTCCCTGTCCGCCCCACGGACCGTGTCCTCAGGCGCGGGTCGCCCACGCGTAACGGTGTTCCGGGCGGCCCGCGTCGCCGTACTTCAGGGTCAGCGTGGCCCGTCCCGTGCGCTCCAGGAGCTTCAGATAGCGCTGGGCGGTCTGGCGGCTCACCCCCGTGCGTTCGGCGATCTCCTGGGCCGACAGCGGGCCGCCCGCGTTCATCAGGGACTGCCGTACGAGCTCCGCGGTGGTGGGGGAGTGCCCCTTGGGCAGCTGCGGTTCGGACGACGCCGACAGCGCGCCGAAGATGCGGTCCACCTCCGCCTGCTCCGCCTCACCCCCGCCGTCGAGGGTGCGGCGCAGCTCCGCGTACGCCTCCAGCTTGGCGCGCAGCCCGGCGAAGGCGAACGGCTTGACCAGGTACTGCAGAGCGCCCTGGCGCATCGCCGCCTGCACCGTGGACACGTCACGGGCCGCCGTCACCATGATCACGTCGGTCTGGTGTCCGCGCCGGCGCATCTTCCGCACCACCTCGAGCCCCGTCTCGTCGGGCAGATAGTGGTCCAGGAGGACGAGATCCAGCCGGGGCAGTGTCTCCAGCCGGCCGAGCGCCTCGGCCGCGCTGTGCGCCTGACCGGCGACACGGAAGCCGGGCATCTTCTCGACGTACGCGGCGTTGACCCGCGCGACCCGCACGTCGTCGTCCACGACCAGGACCTCGATCATTCCGACTCCTCCTCGGTGCTCCCCGGGGCGGACGCCCCGCTGAGCGCGGGTTCCGCGCCCGGCTCGGTCAGGGCCTCGGGCAGCACGACGGTGAACTCCGCGCCCCCGCCGGGCGCCTCGCCCACGTCCGCGCTGCCCCCCTGCCGCTCGGCGAGCCGGCGCACCAGCGACAGCCCGATGCCCCGCTCGCGGTGGGCCGGCGGCTCCTTAGTGGACCAGCCCTCGGTGAAGATCGACTCGCGGTGCTCCGGCGGAATCCCGGGCCCGGTGTCGCGTACCACGAGCACCGCCGTACGGCCCTCGGCGCGCAGTTCGACCTCCACGCGCGCGTGCGGAGCGCCGGCGACGGCGTCCAGGGCGTTGTCCACCAGATTCCCGACGACGGTGACGAGCCCCCGGGGGTCGATCAGCCGGTCCGGGAGCCGGGTCCCGTCCGACACCCACAGCGCCACGCCGCGCTCGGCCGCGACCGTCGCCTTGCCCACCAGCAGCGCCGCGAGCAGCGGGTCCCGGATCTTCTCGGTGACCTGTTCCGACGTGGCCCGGTGATCACCGACCACCTCGCCGACGAACTCCACGGCGTCGTCGTACATCTCCAGCTCCAGCAGCCCCAGCAGGGTGTGCATGCGGTTGGCGTGCTCGTGGTCCTGGGCGCGCAGCGCGTCGATCAGTCCCCGCGTGGAGTCCAGTTCCCGGCCGAGCCGGTCCAGCTCCGTGCGGTCGCGCAGGGTGGCCACGGCGCCGCCGTCGTCCGTCGGCATCCGGTTGGCGACCAGCACCCGCCGGCCGCGGACGGTGAGCAGATCGGTACCGGTCACCCGTCCGGCCAGCACATCGGCGGTGCGTCCCGGGCCGAGCGCCAGGTCGGGGGAGTGGCCGACGGCCTCCTCACCGATCCCCAGCAGGCGCTGCGCCTCGTCGTTCAGCAGGCGGACGCGGCCGGCGCGGTCCAGGGCGACGACGCCCTCCCGGATGCCGTGCAGCATCGCCTCACGCTCCGCGAGCAGCGCCGCGATGTCCGAGAAGGCCAGGTCCCGGGTCTGCCGCTGCACCCGTCGGGAGATCAGCCAGGCCGCGAGCGCGCCCACGGCCAGGGCACCGCCGGCGTACGCGAACAGTCCCGGGATGGCGTGGATCAGCCGGGCCCGGACGCTGTCGTAGGCGATGCCGACGGAGACCGCCCCGACGATCTTCCCGTCGTCGTCCCGCAGCGGAACCTTGCCCCGCGCGGAGCGCCCCAGGGTGCCGTCGTCGATCTCCATGACGTCATGTCCGGCCAGCGCCTCACCGGGGTCGGTCGACACCAGGCCGCCGATCCGCTCCGGATCGGTGTGCGACCAGCGCACGCCTCGCGCGTCCAGCACCACGATGTACTCGGCACCGGTGGCCTTCCGGATCCGTTCCGCCTCCCGCTGCACCGGCCCGTCCGGGGACGGCGCCGTGCCGCGCAGGTCCCGCGCCAGCTGCGGCTGCTGGGCGGTGGTCTGCGCGATCGCGAGCGCGCGGCGCATCGCCTGGTCGTCCAGCTGGTCGCCGAGCGGCGCGAGGAACAGCCCGGTGGCCAACACCGTGACTCCCGCGGCGATCGCCAGCTGCATCAGCAGGACCTGTGAGAACACCCGCCGCGGCAGGCGGAGGCGCAGGCGGCGTGCGGGGGGAGTGGGGCTCATACCCATGACGGTACGTGGACGGGCGCGGGGCGACGCGGGGGTGTGGCGGGGATCTCCCGGGCCCGTGTCTCCGCTCTCCGCGAGTGGGGGCGGTCAGCCCGCCAGCGCCGCCAGGGTCACCTCGCGGACGCCCACGACGTCCATCCGCGCGGGCGAGCCGAGCGCCGACCCGCAGCTCTCCGGACGGGGCGGCAGGGATGCGCCCCGGGCGACCTCCACCAGCCACCGGCGCCCGTCCCCGTGGGCGACGGTCACTTCCCATCGGGGCGCCGCACCGTCCGTCCGTACGACGCTCAGGGCCTCGGCGGCGTACTCGCCCACCGCGCGCCGGACGGCCAGCTCGGCCGCCTGACCGGGCCGCTCCCAGGCGGAACCTCCCCGGCATCCCTCGACAACGATCCGGCCGTCCCGGGCACCGTGCAGCACCTCCTTGACGGCGTGCGCCTCGGCCCGCCCGTACGCGTAGCCGTACGGCAGCACGAGCACCGTGGGGGAGAAGCGGTGACCGCCCAGGTGGGTGACCTCCCAGACACCCTCGGCCCCGGAGGCGGCGAGTTCGGCGGCCAGGGGCCGCCCGAGGAGGGCGCAGCAGCGGTCGCGTCTGCCGTTGGTGCAGACGAGGGCGAGGGGGGCGCCCTCATGGGGCCGTCCGCCGAGCGCGGTCGCGAGGGACTCCGGCTCGCCCCTGCCGAGCGCGGCGAAGTCGAGGCCGAGCAGGCGTCCGGGGTCCGTGGTGGTGGCGGCGTACAGCCACACGTTTCCGGGAACGGTGTGGGCCACGTACACCCGGCGCGCGGCGGGCGTCCGGCGGTCCGCGTGCCGTCCGGGCCGCCTGATGAGCGCGATCCGCACGCCGGTACCCCGCGCGGCGGCCTCCAGGGCACGGCCCAGCGCGGGGTCGAGGTGGCTGGAGGTGAGCGCCTTGGCACCCCAGGGACCGGGCTGCTCCAGCAGCAGCCAGGTCCGCGCGGTGGCGGCGGTTCCCGCGACCGGCTCGTCGAGCTCACGGGAGACGTTCGAGCACGTGCTACTCACAAAGGTGAGCCTAACCTGACTTCCTCGCGCGTGGCTTGTCGGCCCGCCCGTACGTCGTGGACCGGCCGTGTCCGTGGGCGCGCACGGCCCAAGGGTGACAATTGCCTTGAACGAGGCTGATCATCGATTCTTCGCTTACTTGTCACTCTTGGGGAGGATTCCCCGGAGTCGGAGTGTGTGAACACGTCCGGGTGATAGGAATGCCGCACGTGCCGCGTCCGAGGGCTGTGACCGGATCCGGTCACCTGCGTGCCGCGCTCACCAGGGCTTGGATGTGAGAGAGACTGCCCTCGCGCATCGCGCGGCAGCGGGCGCAGGCGCGCTTGTGCCTTGAGACAAAGGAAATTGAACAGTGAGTCAGATCATCCGCCGCCTCGGCGTCGCTCCACGTCACCGAGGCAGCGTGAGTGGTGGGACGTGTCCCGACCTCTTCGATTTGGCCGACGGAAACTTCGCCGTCATCGGCACGGATGTCACCGATTCGCTCGATTCCCAGCTGCCCGAGGACGCCGCACGTGCCGACTACGAGCGCATCGTCGTGATCACTCGGGAGACCCTGATCAAGGCGAAAGCTGATATACCGGACGCCTAGTCGTGGCCAAGCGGAAGAGTCCAACCTGGCGCGATGGGCAGTGCCTCTGCGTCAGGGCGGCTTGCGGCTCACGCCCAAGGGTGGGTTCTGCGGGGCGGTGACACCTCACTCCAGGTCTGTCATCGCCTGCTCGAAGACGCGGAACACGCGTCCCTCGGAGCTGTCCGCCGGGAGGCCGCTTTTGCTGGAGCGCGTGGCTTCCCAGTACTGACGGAACACAGGACTCCGTAACAGGCTGTTCGCGTACACCAGCAACTCGTCTTCGGACAAATGGCCCCAGCTGTGCATGAGGACGTAGTGGCTGAACGCCAGGTTGGCGAAGAGGTACTGGCGAAGGGTCCCCGCCGGTGCCCTCGGCAGGTCATTCCACACTTCGGCCAATGAGGGATCGGCCATCGCCATCTCCGTGAGCTGCACATGCAGCCCGCGTAGATCTGCTTCCGCGCTCCTGCGCAGCTCCTCGCGTGAAGCGACGAGTTCCTCCCGTTGCAGGGCCAGTTCCTCCCGCTGCGACCGCAGCTCACGTTGCTGGAAGAACAGGGCTATGACCAGCATGAGGAGGGCGAGCCCGGAGAAGACGGAATTTACGCCTCCGAAGTAGTCGCCGAGGGCACTGCGCTCGGCTGCCGTCGGCAGGTCCCCGTTCGTGCGCTCCACCCCGCTGACCAGCCAACCGCTGATCACTACGGATGCCACGCCCACTATGACGATGCAGAACGCTGCGGCCGCGGTCCATGCGCTGAGCGCAATCGCCGAACGGCGTAAGCCATGGTGTGCCACTGGTACCCCCTCTTCGTAGGCAGGCCGATACTTCCCGCTCCCCCGAGGGCAAAACGGATGGTTCGGTCTCAGTGCCGGCACCGGGCCGTAGATCCGTATCCTGGGGCGTCAGCCGGTTTTCGGGTGCGCACGCCGTGAGCGAGCCGGTGTGCGCACAGGTGTGAGAGGGGTCGTGTGTCGGAGCGGAGCAGCGGGCGGCAGATTCCGGTGGTCGTCCTGGCCGGATTCCTCGGCTCGGGGAAGACCACCCTGCTCAACCACCTTCTCCACCGCAGCGGCGGCAGCCGCATCGGTGCCGTCGTCAACGACTTCGGGGCCGTCGAGATCGACGCGATGGCCGTCGCCGGGGCGCTCGGTGACTCGACCGTGTCGCTGGGCAACGGGTGTCTGTGCTGTGCCGTGGACGGCAGCGAACTCGACGTGTACTTTGAGCGGCTCGCCCGCCCCTCCGCCGGGATCGACGTCATCGTCATCGAGGCCAGCGGCCTCGCCGAACCGCAGGAACTCGTGCGGATGGTGCTCGCCAGCGAGCATCCGGACCTCGTGTACGGCGGACTCGTCGAGGTCGTGGACGCCGCCGAGTTCGACGCCGTCCGGGCCAGGCACCCGGAGATCGACCGGCACCTCGCCCTCGCGGACCTCGTGGTCGTCAACAAGACGGACCGGGTCACCGACGCCGCGCGGGTACTGGCCCTGGTCCGGTCCCTCGTCGACCGCGCGGCCGTCGTCCCCGCCACGCACGGCCGGGTCGACCCCGAACTCCTCTTCGACTGCCGGCCGAGCGAGGAGCGCGTCGGGCAGCTGTCGTTCGACGATCTGCACCATGCCGATCACGCCGATCACTCCGAGCACCTGCACGCCGCGTACGACAGCGTCTCCTTCGTCTCGGAGCGCCCGCTGGACCCACGGCGGCTGATCCGGTTCCTGGACAGCCGGCCCGAAGGGCTCTACCGGATCAAGGGCTACGTCGGCTTCGGGCCGTACGACACCCGCAACCGGTACGCCGTCCATGCCGTGGGGCCGTTCCTGCGGTTCTGTCCCGAGCCCTGGCCCGCCGGTGAGGAGCGGCTCACGCGGCTCGTCCTCATCGGCTCGGGCATCGACGCCACCGCCCTCGGCGAGGAGCTGGAGGCGTGCGTGAGCGACGGCGCCCCACACGCCGACGAGCACGGCATGTGGGGCGTTCTCCGCTATGTGCCGGGGGCGGCGGAGGACCCGGCGGCCTGGGCCGGGCCCGCGGCCTAGGCCGGGCCCGCCACCACCGACACCGTCTTCGGCAGGGAGACGCCCGAGCCGTCACGGCGCGGGTCGGGCTCCGGGAGGGCCACCGCCGTGCCGTTCTTCTGCGCGGCACGGGCCGGGAGCGGGCCCGCCCAGGCGAAGGCCAGGCAGTCCTCGCCCTTCAGGAACCGCTGGCAGCGCACGCCGCCGGTGGCCCGGCCCTTGCGCGGGTACTGGTCGAACGGAGTCAGCTTGGCCGTCGTCTGGACCGAGTCGTCCAGCGTGCCCCGCGAACCCGCGACCGTGAATACCACCGCGTCCGCGGCCGGATCGACCGCCGTGAAGGAGATGACCTTCGCCCCCTCGGTGAGCTTGATGCCCGCCATGCCGCCCGCGGGACGGCCCTGCGGCCGGACCTGCGCGGCCGGGTAGCGCAGCAGCTGCGCGTCGTCGCTGATGAAGACCAGGTCCTCCTCGCCCGTGCGCAGCTCGACCGCGCCGACGATCCGGTCGCCCTCCTTGAGCGTGATGACCTCCAGCTCCTCCTTGCTGGAGGGGTAGTCGGGCACCACGCGCTTGACGATTCCCTGTTCCGTGCCGAGTGCCAGGCCCGGCGACGACTCGTCGAGCGTGGTCAGGCACACCACCTGCTCGTCGTCCCCCAGGGACACGAACTCGGCCAGGGGCGCCCCGCCCGAGAGGTTCGGCGTCGGCATCGCCTGCGGGAGCTGCGGCAGGTCGATCACGTTCAGCCGGAGCAGCCGGCCGGACGAGGTGACGACGCCGATCTCACCGCGGGCCGTCGCCGGCACCGCCGAGACGATCACGTCGTGCTTGACCCGCTTGCCGTCGTCGGCGAGCGGCTCGTTGTCCGCCGTACGGGCGAGCAGGCCCGTGGAGGACAGCAGCACCCGGCACGGGTCGTCCGCCACCTGCAGCGGTACGGCGGCGGCCGGGGTGCCGGCCGACTCCAGCAGCAGCGTACGGCGGTCGTTGCCGAACTTCTTCGCCACCGCGGCCAGTTCCGCGGAGACCAGCTTGCGCAGCTCCGCGTCCGAGTCCAGGATCCGGGTCAGCTCCTCGATCTCCGCGTTCAGCCGGTCCTGCTCGGCCTCCAGCTCGATCCGGTCGTACTTGGTGAGGCGGCGCAGCGGCGTGTCCAGGATGTACTGGGTCTGGATGTCGCTGAGGGAGAACCGCTCCATCAGGCGCTGCTTGGCCTGCGCGGAGTTCTCGCTGGAGCGGATGAGGCGGATGACCTCGTCGATGTCCACCAGGGCCGTGAGCAGGCCCTCCACCAGGTGAAGGCGGTCGCGCCGCTTGCCGCGGCGGAACTCCGAACGCCGGCGCACGACGTCGAAGCGGTGATCGAGATAGACCTCCAGGAGTTCCTTGAGGCCCAGGGTGAGCGGCTGGCCGTCCACCAGCGCCACGTTGTTGATGCCGAAGGACTCCTCCATCGGCGTCAGCTTGTAGAGCTGCTCCAGGACCGCTTCCGGCACGAAGCCGTTCTTGATCTCGATGACCAGCCGCAGACCGTGCTCGCGGTCGGTGAGGTCCTTGACGTCGGCGATGCCCTGGAGCTTCTTCGAACCGACCAGGTCCTTGATCTTGCCGATCACCTTCTCCGGGCCGACCGTGAACGGCAGCTCGGTGACGACGAGGCCCTTGCGGCGGGCTGTCACGTCCTCCACGGTGACCGTCGCGCGGATCTTGAACGTGCCGCGGCCCTTCTCGTAGGCGTCCCGCACGCCGGACAGGCCGACGATCCGGCCGCCGGTGGGCAGGTCGGGGCCCGGGACGTGCTTCATCAGGGCGTCGAGGTCGGCGTTCGGATACCTGATCAGGTGCCGCGCGGCCGCGACGACCTCGCGCAGGTTGTGCGGCGGCATGTTGGTGGCCATGCCGACGGCGATGCCCGACGCGCCGTTCACCAGCAGGTTCGGGAAGGCGGCGGGCAGCGCCACCGGCTCCTGCTCCTGCCCGTCGTAGTTGGGCGCGAAGTCGACCGTGTCCTCGTCGATGGACTCGGTCATCAGGCTGGTGGCCTCGGCCATCCGGCACTCGGTGTACCGCATGGCGGCGGGCGGGTCGTCGTTGCCCAGCGAGCCGAAGTTGCCGTGGCCGTCGACCAGGGGGACGCGCATCGAGAACGGCTGGGCCATGCGCACCAGGGCGTCGTAGATCGACGCGTCGCCGTGGGGGTGCAGCTTGCCCATGACCTCGCCGACGACACGGGCGCACTTCACGTAACCGCGCTCGGGCCGCAGGCCCATCTCGTTCATCTGGTAGACGATGCGGCGGTGCACCGGCTTGAGGCCGTCGCGCGCGTCCGGCAGGGCGCGGGAGTAGATGACCGAGTACGCGTACTCGAGGAAGGAGCCCTGCATCTCGTCGACGACGTCGATGTCGAGGATCTTCTCCTCGTACGAGTCGTCGGGCGGCGGGGTCTTCGTGCTGCGGCGGGCCATCGCTGCCGGCTCCTTGCTGAAGCGTTGTGGACGGGATCTGACGCGGACCATTGTGGACCGTCGCACTGACAGACGGGACCAGGACCCGGTTGTGAGGGCCCTGGGGAGGGCAGGGTACGGCGCGTGTGCGGTGCGTTTCCGCGCGGGGTTCCCGGTGACCGGGACGACGTGGGCCGAGGGGTGTTTGCGCTGCCCGGCGCTTGCGGAGTGCCTCCCCCACTCTCGACTTCGCTCGAGCGGGAGGTACCCCCATCGCCCACCCGTGCCGCCCTGGGGGTACCTCCCAGGCCCTTGAGGCACTGGGGGAGGCACGACTGCCCGCGGTCGTGCGCCGGCATTCTCGCTCTCGGCGTAGCCCGCCCCCGCCGGGAACTTCGTCGGGGGTCCGCGCGCTTGCATACAGTGGCAGGACCGGCAGAAACGGCGGTGTCGACGACCGCCTCCGCGATCGAAGGGACGTACATGCCCATGGGTCACACGGCCACAGCCCAGGCAGGCTCCGGCGGGCTGACAGCGACCGAACACCGCCTGGCCAACGGCCTGCGCGTGGTGCTCTCCGAGGACCACCTGACCCCGGTCGCCGCGGTGTGCCTCTGGTACGACGTGGGTTCACGTCATGAAGTCAAGGGACGTACGGGTCTGGCTCACCTTTTCGAGCACCTGATGTTCCAGGGCTCCGCCCAGGTGAAGGGCAACGGTCACTTCGAGCTGGTCCAGGGCGCCGGCGGCTCCCTCAACGGCACCACCAGCTTCGAGCGCACCAACTACTTCGAGACCATGCCCGCCCACCAGCTGGAGCTCGCCCTCTGGCTGGAGGCCGACCGCATGGGCTCCCTGCTGACCGCCCTGGACGACGAGTCCATGGAGAACCAGCGGGACGTCGTCAAGAACGAGCGCCGCCAGCGCTACGACAACGTCCCCTACGGCACCGCCTTCGAGAAGCTGACCGCCCTCGCCTACCCGGAGGGCCACCCGTACCACCACACTCCCATCGGCTCGATGGCGGACCTGGACGCGGCCACCCTGGAGGACGCCCGCCAGTTCTTCCGCACGTACTACGCGCCGAACAACGCCGTGCTCTCCGTCGTCGGCGACATCGACCCGGAGCGGACGCTCGCCTGGATCGAGAAGTACTTCGGCTCCATCCCGGCCCACGACGGCAAGCCCGCCCCGCGCGACGGCTCGCTGCCCGACGTCATCGGCGGGCAGCTCCGCGAGATCGTCGAGGAGGAGGTCCCCGCGCGTGCGCTGATGGCCGCCTACCGGCTGCCGGAGGACGGCACGCGCGCGTGCGACGCCGCCGACCTGGCGCTCACCGTCCTCGGCGGCGGCGAGTCCTCGCGGCTCTACAACCGGCTGGTACGGCGCGACCGCACGGCCGTGGCCGCCGGCTTCGGGCTGCTGCGGCTGGCCGGGGCGCCCTCCCTGGGCTGGCTGGACGTGAAGACGTCCGGCGACGTGGAGGTGCCGGTCATCGAGACCGCCATCGACGAGGAGCTCGCCCGGTTCGCCGAGGAGGGCCCCACGGCGGAGGAGATGGAGCGCGCGCAGGCCCAGCTGGAGCGCGAGTGGCTGGACCGGCTCGGCACGGTCGCCGGCCGCGCCGACGAACTGTGCCGGTACGCCGTCCTGTTCGGCGACCCGCAGCTCGCCCTGACCGCCGTACAGCGCGTCCTGGAGGTGACGGCGGAGGAGGTGCGGGAGGTCGCCGAGGCCCGCCTGCGCCCCGACAACCGCGCGGTGCTCGTCTACGAGCCCGTCGCCCCGGAAGCCGAGGACGCCGAGGACACCGAGGAAGCCGCCGCAGCCGCCGGCACCGACGAGAACGAGGAGGCGGCGAAGTGACCGAGCTCGCCACGATGGACTTCCACCCGCAGCCGCAGGCCGGCGACGCCAAGCCCTGGGCCTTCCCGGCCCCCGAGCGCGGCACGCTCGACAACGGCCTGACCGTGCTGCGCTGCCACCGCCCCGGCCAGCAGGTCGTCGCCGTCGAGGTGCTCCTCGACGCGCCCCTGGAGGCCGAGCCGGCCGGCCTCGACGGTGTCGCCACGATCATGGCGCGGGCCTTCTCCGAGGGCACCGACAAGCACTCCGCCGAGGAGTTCGCCGCCGAGCTGGAGCGCTGCGGCGCCACCCTGGACGCGCACGCCGACCACCCCGGCGTCCGCCTCAGCCTGGAGGTCCCGGCCTCCCGGCTCACCAAGGGGCTCGGGCTGCTCGCCGACGCGCTCCGGGCGCCCGCGTTCGCCGACAGCGAGGTCGAGCGGCTGGTCCGCAACCGCCTCGACGAGATCCCGCACGAGCTGGCCAACCCCTCCCGCCGCGCCGCCAAGGAGCTCTCCAAGGAGCTGTTCCCGGCGAGTGCCCGTATGTCGCGTCCGCGCCAGGGCACCGAGGAGACGGTCGCCGGCATCGACTCCGCGGCCGTACGCGCCTTCTACGAGAAGCACGTCCGTCCCGCCACGGCGACCGCCGTGGTCGTCGGCGACCTCACCGGTATCGACCTGGACGCGCTGCTCGGCGACACGCTGGGCGCCTGGACCGGCTCCCCGGCGCAGCCGCGGCCCGTCCCGCCGGTGGTCGCCGACGACACCGGGCGCGTCGTGATCGTGGACCGTCCCGGCGCCGTGCAGACGCAGCTGCTGATCGGCCGTATCGGCGCGGACCGGCACGACCGGGTGTGGCCCGCGCAGGTGCTCGGCACGTACTGCCTCGGCGGCACCCTCACCTCCCGCCTGGACCGTGTGCTGCGCGAGGAGAAGGGCTACACCTACGGCGTACGGGCGTTCGGACAGGTCCTCAGGTCCGCCCCGGACGGCACGGGTGCGGCGATGCTGGCCATCAGCGGCTCCGTGGACACGCCGAACACCGGCCCCGCTCTCGAGGACCTGTGGACGGTGCTGCGCACGCTCGCCGCGGAGGGGCTCACCGACGACGAGCGCGATGTCGCGGTGCAGAACCTCGTGGGCGTGGCGCCGCTCAAGTACGAGACCGCCGCGGCCGTCGCGAGCACCCTGGCCGACCAGGTCGAGCAGCACCTGCCCGACCACTACCAGGCCGACCTGTACCGGCAGTTGGCCGCGACCGGCACCGTGGAGGCCACCGCGGCCGTCGTGAACGCCTTCCCGGTGGACCGCCTGGTGACCGTCCTCGTCGGTGACGCGGCGCAGATCAAGGCGCCCGTCGAGGCCCTCGGCATCGGTGAAGTCACCGTCGTGACGGCCGAGTAGCGGACCGCGAGAACGCACGCGCGCGGCGGGCCCTGGTGACACGAAAGTCACCAGGGCCCGCTTATGCCCGAAACGGGGCGGAAGTTGCCTGTCTGGCCTGTGGCATGCGCTACAAAACCCGGGATTCGTTTGAGGACCGGGAGACGGCCCGCTTAGTTTCGTCCGGGCTGTTCGTCGGGCAGTGCGCCGCATCCGCGGCACCGGACAGCCATCGCCGAGTCCCCCTATGGCGCGAGCCGGGGGAGCCGGGGACCCACCGCAGTCCCTGGGGTGAATCGGACGCCCGCGCGTGTCGCGAGGGGGCCCGTAGGAGACCTTCCTGCTCCGAACCCGTCAGCTAACCCGGTAGGCGAGAGGGAAGGAAAGGACCAGCCTGTACATGGCGTTCACCCGCGCCCCGGGCAAGCACCGTCGTCCCGGCCGGACGCAGCGCGGCACCGCCCGCGTGGCGGGCGCCGCGGCGCTCACCACCACCGGCGTCGTCGGCTCCCTCGCGGCCCCCGCGCTCGCCGCCGAGCCCGCTGCCGCACAGACCGGCCTCACGCCCGTCGTCACCCTCGGCGACGAGGTCGCCGCCCGGATCGACGCCCAGGCGGCCGCCCAGCACGAGGCCGCCCGGGAGGCGGCCGAGGCCGCCGCGCGCAAGGCCGCCGAGGAGGCCGCGCGCGAGAAGGCCGCCAAGGAGGCCGAGGAGGCCCGCGCGGAGAAGGAGCGCGCCGCGCGGGAGGCCGAGCGCGAGCGCCTCAACACCTTCGTCTCCCCGATCCCCGGCTCGTACGTCTCGACCGGCTACCAGGCCGGCAGCTCGCTGTGGTCCTCCGGCAGCCACACCGGTGTCGACTTCCACGCCGCGAGCGGCACCCCCGTCCAGTCGGTCGGCGTCGGTACCGTCGTCGAGGCCGGCTGGGGCGGCTCGTACGGCAACCAGGTCGTCATCAAGATGCACGACGGCACGTACACCCAGTACGGCCACCTGTCGTCCATCGGCGTCTCGGTGGGCCAGCAGGTCACCGCCGGGCAGCAGATCGGCCTCTCCGGCGCCACCGGCAACGTCACGGGCGCGCACCTGCACTTCGAGGCCCGCACGGGCGCCGACTACGGCTCCGACCTCGACCCCGTCGCCTACCTCCGCGCGCACGGCGTGAACCTCTGACCCGCTCGCTTCCCGATGCCCCGGCTCCCCGAGCCGGGGCATCGGTGTTTCCGGGCGTCGCCGCCTCGCCTGTCCAAAAAATATGCATGGATTCCGGTCCGCCGTCGTGAATTCCCGCCGATTGCAATAGAGTCACGGAACACACGTCAATCGTCGACGTTTCACGGGGATTAAGCCGGAGGTTCGTCATGCGTATTCCCGCGCACTCGGTGTGCACGGCGATCCGGGACGACATCGTCGCGGGTGTCCACGAGCGCGGCGGCCGGCTCACCGAGGAAGTGCTCGCCCGCCGTTACGGTGTCTCCCGCGTCCCCGTCCGGGAGGCGCTGCGCACGCTGGAGGCCGAGGGATTCGTGGTGACCCGGCGGCACGCGGGCGCGTGCGTCGCGGAACCCACCGAGCAGGAGGCCGCCGACCTGCTGGAGATGCGCGTGCTCCTCGAGCCCCTCGGCGCCTCCCGCGCGGCCCAGCGCCGCACCGAGGCCCATCTGAAGGTGCTGCGCGGCCTGGTCCGGCTGGGTCAGGAACGCGCCCGCCAGGGCAACAGCGACGACCTGCGCTCCCTGAGCGGCTGGTTCCACGAGACGCTCGCCCAGGCCACCGGCAGTCCGGCGCTGACCTCGGCACTGACCCAGCTGCGGCACAAGATCGCCTGGATGTACGCCGTCGAGGGGCCGGCCGACCCCGTCGAGTACTGGGCGGAGCACGGCGCGATCGTGGACGCCGTGGCGCGCGGCGACGGCGACCGCGCGCGGTCCGTCACGGCGCTGCACACCGAGCGCGCGAGCGCCGGGCACCGCCTGCGTTTCGCCCACGGCGCCGGCCGCGCGGACCGTGTGAGGAACTCGCAACATGCCGTAAACATGCCGAGCGGTCGGCATTAACACGGGTGCCGTATACAAAGAGGGAACATTTCCCGGGGTTTATTCATGCTGCCCGTAAAAGGGGGAAAGCCGCCCGCGGAAGGGGAAAGCCGTCCGTGGCGGGGGGAAAGCGAAAGGCCCGCCCGGCGGTCCGGGCGGGCCTTTCGGTGAGATGTCCTCAGACGGTCTCGGGGAGTTCCTCGAGGCCCTCGGCGACCAGCTTCGCCAGGCGGTCCAGGGCGGCGTCCGCGCCCTCGGCGTCGGAGGCGAGGACGATCTCCTCGCCGCCCTGGGCGCCCAGGCTCAGGACAGCCAGCATGGAGGCCGCGTTGACGGGGTCGCCCCCGGCCTTGGCGATCGTCACCGGGACGCCTGCGGCCGTGGCGGCTCGGACGAAGATGGAGGCGGGGCGGGCGTGGAGACCCTCGGCCCAGCCGACGTTGACGCGGCGCTCAGCCATGTGTTGCTGCCCTTCGCTGTTCAGGGTTGTCTAGACCAGTTTCCCACATCGTGAAGCATGCCCGGAGCGTGCCCGAAGGGGCCTTCGCTCCCGCTCCCGGTGACAGCCGGACCGCGGCCTCGGCCCGGCTGTCGTCCACCACAGACTGCCTCGCGCCGTTGTCGTACGCGAGCCGTACTCTGGGGCCCATGCAGACCTCGTCGGACCGGCACGAGTATCCCGCTCACTGGGAGGCCGACGTGGTGCTGCGCGACGGCGGCACCGCGCGCGTCCGCCCCATCACCGTCGATGACGCCGAGCGCCTGGTCAGCTTCTACGAGCAGGTGTCGGACGAGTCGAAGTACTACCGCTTCTTCGCGCCCTACCCCCGCCTGTCCGCCAAGGACGTCCACCGCTTCACGCACCACGACTTCGTGGACCGGGTGGGACTCGCGGCCACCATCGGCGGCGAGTTCATCGCCACCGTACGCTACGACCGGATCGGCGCCGACGGCACGCCCGCCTCGGCTCCGGCCGACGAGGCCGAGGTCGCCTTCCTCGTCCAGGACGCCCACCAGGGCCGGGGCGTCGCCTCCGCCCTCCTCGAACACATCGGCGCCGTCGCGCGGGAGCGCGGCATCCGCCGGTTCGCGGCCGAGGTGCTGCCCGCCAACACCAGAATGATCAAGGTGTTCACCGACGCCGGGTACACCCAGAAGCGCAGCTTCGAGGACGGTGTCGTCCGCCTGGAGTTCGGCCTCGAACCCACCGACCGCTCCATGGCCGTGCAGTACGCGCGCGAACAGCGCGCCGAGGCACGCTCGGTGCAGCGACTGCTCGCCCCCGGCTCGGTGGCCGTCGTCGGCGCCGGCCGCGCCCCCGGCGGCGTGGGCCGCAGCGTCCTCGACCACCTGCGGGACACCGGGTTCACCGGCCGGCTGTACGCCGTGAACAAGGCTCTGGGGGAAGGGGAGGAGGAACTCGGCGGGGTGGCCGCGTTCCGCTCGGTGCGGGACATCGACGGGCCCGTCGACCTCGCGGTCGTCGCGGTGCCCGCCGAGCGGGTCCCCGAGATCGTCACCGAGTGCGGCGAGCACGGCGTGCAAGGGCTCGTCGTCGTCTCCGCCGGCTACGCCGAGTCCGGCCCCGACGGCCGCGAACGCCAGCGCGCCCTCGTACGGCAGGCGCGCTCGTACGGCATGCGGATCATCGGCCCCAACGCCTTCGGCGTCATCAACACCTCGCCCGACGTGCGGCTGAACGCCTCGCTCGCCCCTCAGATGCCCCGCACGGGCCGGATCGGGCTGTTCGCCCAGTCCGGCGCCATCGGCGTCGCCCTGCTGTCCCGCCTGCACCGGCGCGGCGGCGGCGTCACCGGCGTCACCGGCGTGTCCACCTTCGTCTCGTCCGGCAACCGGGCCGACGTCTCCGGCAACGACGTCCTGCAGTACTGGTACGAGGACCCCGACACCGACGTCGCCCTGATGTACCTGGAGTCCATCGGCAACCCCCGCAAGTTCACCCGTCTCGCCCGCCGGACCGCGGCGGCGAAGCCGCTGGTCGTGGTCCAGGGCGCACGCCACGGAGCGGGGCCCCGGGGGCACGCCGTACGGGCGACCCGGCTGCCCCACGCGACGGTGTCCGCGCTGCTGCGGCAGGCCGGGGTGATCCGCGTGGACACCATCACCGAACTGGTCGACACGGGCCTGCTGCTCGCCCGCCAGCCCCTGCCGGCCGGACCCCGGGTGGCGATCCTCGGCAACTCCGAGTCCCTGGGCCTGCTCACCTACGACGCCTGCCTCGCCGAGGGCCTGCGTCCGCACCGCCCGCTGGACCTCACCACCGCGGCCTCGGCGGCGGACTTCCACGCGGCGCTCTCCCGCGCGCTGGCCGACGACACGAGCGACGCGGTCGTCGTGACCGCGATCCCGGCGGTGGGGGAGAACCCGGCCGGCGACGCGGCCCTGGCCCAGGCCCTGCGCTCGGCCGCCGCCGCGACCCCCTCCAAGCCCGTCCTGGTGGTCCACGTGGAACTGGGCGGCCTCGCGGAGGCGTTGTCGGCCGCCACGAGTACGGCCCCGCAGGCCCCGGCACCCCCGACCCCGGCGCCCCCGACCCTGGCGTCACGGCCCCGGGCGGACACCGCTTCCGCGACCGCCCCGCCGCCCCCCGAGGGCGCCCACCTCATCCCCGCCTACCCCGCCGCCGAGCGTGCCGTCCGGGCGCTCGGCCAGGCCGTCGCGTACGGCCAGTGGCGGCGGGACGCCGCAGAGCCCGGCAAGGTGCCGGAGTACGACGACATCGACGAGCGGGGCGCCGCCGCCCTCATCGAAAGGCTCCTCTCGCGCGGCCAGGGCCTCACCCTCGGCGCCGACGCGACCTGCGACCTGCTCGGCACCTACGGCATCCACGTCCACCGCGCCCTCCCCGCCCCGGACCCCGGCACCGCCGCCGAGGCCGCGCGCACCCTCGGCCACCCCGTGGCCCTCAAGGCGACCGCCCCCCACCTGAGGCACCGCGCCGACCTGGGCGGCGTCCGCCTGGACCTGGCCGACGAGGAACAACTGCGCCGGGCGTACAGCGAGTTGACGGAGCTGTTCGGCGCCCCGGAGGAGCTGCGCCCCGTGGTGCAGCGGATGGCCCCGCGCGGCGTCGACACCGTCGTACGCGCGGTCATCGACCCCGCCGCCGGAGCCGTCCTCTCCTTCGGGCTGGCCGGACCCCCCTCGCAGCTGCTCGGGGACATGGCGCACCGGCTGATCCCGGTCACCGACCGGGACGCGACCTCACTGGTGCGGTCGATCCGGACCGCCCCGCTGCTGTTCGGCTGGCGTGGCTCGGCACCGGTCGACACCCCGGCGCTGGAGGAGCTGATGCTGAGGGTGTCGCGGCTGGTCCACGACCATCCGGAGGTCGTCGCGGTCACCCTGGAACCGGTGGTCGTCGCCCCGCGCGGCGTGAGCGTCCTCGGCGCCTCCGTACGCCTCGCCCCGCCGCCCGCCCGCGACGACCTCGGCCCGCGGACCCTCCCCGCGTACTGACCGGCGCCGGTGAGCGGTGCCTCGCAGTCGGTGGTCCCCCGTAGGATGGGGCCCATGGCCAAGACCAGTACGACGACCCAGGGGCTGCGGGCGGCGATCGAGCGCAGCGGCTACTACCCGGCCCTCGTGGCCGAGGCGGTGGAGGCCGCCGTGGGCGGCGAGCCCGTCCGGTCGTACCTGGTCCATCAGGAGACGACGTTCGACTCGAACGAGGTGCGGCGGCACGTCACCGTGCTCGTCCTCACCGGCAACCGCTTCATCGTCAGCCACACCGACGAGCAGGCCGCGGACAGCACCTCCCCGACGCCGTACGCCACCACGTCCACGGAGTCGGTCAAGCTCGGCCGGATCTCGTCGATCGTGGTCAGCCGGGTGGTCGCCAACCCGGAGTCGTACAAGCCGGGCACGCTGCCGCGCGAGATCGTGCTCACCATCGGCTGGGGCGCCGTCTCCCGCATCGACCTGGAGCCGGCCGCCTGCGGCGACCCCAACTGCGAGGCCGACCACGGCTACACGGGCAGCTCCACGGCCGACGACCTGAGCCTGCGCGTCAGCGAGGCCGGCGACGGCCCGGAGACGGTGCGCCAGGCCCTCACCTTCGCGCAGGCCCTGTCCGAGGCGACCGCGGACCAGACACGCTGATGGCACAGCCCACCCCCGGCGCACGACCCTCGCCGGGCGCCCAGCCTGCCCCCGGCGCGCGGCCCGTGCCCCGCCCGCAGGCTCCCCGCCCCGCCCCGCCCGTCCGCCCCGCGCCGTCCACCTCCACGGCGCGGCCCGCGCGGCCCGCACCCTCCACCCGGCCCGCGCCACCCCCGACCCCCACCGCCTGGGACGACGCACACCCCCGCCCCCTCGCCCCCGGCTCCGCGCCCCTGCCCGAATACGGCACCGGCTCGCTCGCCGACCTGCTGCCCACGCTCGCCGCCGGCATGGCCGTCCCCGGTACGACCGCCGCGATCCCCGAGCTGACCCCCGCCGACCGGAACTGCGTGTTCCTGATCGACGGGCTGGGCTGGGAGCAGCTGAAGGCGCACCCGGACGAGGCCCCCTTCATGACGTCCCTGCTCGCCGCCTCGCGCGGCGGCACCGGACGCCCGATCACCGCCGGATACCCGGCCACGACCGCCACCTCCCTGGCCTCCGTCGGCACCGGCCTGCCGCCGGGCGCGCACGGCCTGCCCGGCTACACCGTGCGCAACCCGGACACCGGCGAGCTGATGAACCAGCTGCGCTGGCAGCCCTGGACCCCGCCCGGCCCCTGGCAGCCCTACCCCACCGTCTTCGAGCTGGCCCACCGCGCGGGCGTGCACGCGGCCCAGGTGTCCTCCCCGGCCTTCGCGAACACCCCGCTGACCAAGGTCGCGCTCAGCGGCGGCAGCTTCCACGGGCGGCTGTCCGGCGAGGAGCGTATGGACGTCGCGGCCGAGCAGCTGGCCGCCGCAGACCGTTCCCTGGTCTACACGTACTACGCGGAGGTCGACGGCGCCGGCCACCGCTTCGGCGTCGACTCCGACACCTGGCGCGGCCAGCTCATGTACGTCGACCGGCTGGTCCAGCGCCTGGCCGAACAGCTCCCTGCGCGCAGCGCGCTCTACGTCACCGCCGACCACGGCATGCTCGACATCCCCTTCGACGAGGACCACCGCGTCGACTTCGACGAGGACTGGGAGCTGAAGGCGGGCGTCGCCCTGCTAGGCGGCGAGGGCCGCGCCCGGCACGTGTACGCCGTACCGGGCGCCGCCGACGACGTGCTGACCTGCTGGCGCGAGGTGCTCGGCGAGCGGTTCTGGGTGGCCTCGCGAGACGAGGCGATCGAGGCGGGCTGGTTCGGTCCGGCGGTCGAGGAGCGCGTGTACCACCGGATCGGCGACGTGGTCGCCGCCGCACGGGACGACGTCCTGCTGATCGCCTCCGAGCGGGAGCCCAGGGAGTCGGCGATGGTCGGCAACCACGGCTCGATGACCCCTGCCGAGCAACTGGTCCCCCTGCTCGAAGTACGCTCCTGAACCCCTGCCGACCCGTCCGCGACCTCTGCCGAAAGGTGCCCGACCTCCCATGCCCGAGCTGGTGTTCTTCTCCGGAACGATGGACTGCGGGAAGTCGACGCTGGCTCTCCAGATAGAGCACAACCGTTCGGCACGCGGCCTGACCGGCATGATCTTCACCCGCAACGACCGGGCCGGCGAGGGCAAGCTCTCCTCCCGCCTCGGCCTGGTCACGGACGCGGTCGAGGTCGGCGACGGCGCGGACCTGTACGCGTACCTCGTCGACCACCTCTCGAAGGGCCGCCGCGCGGACTACGTGATCGCGGACGAGGCGCAGTTCCTGGCCCCGGAACAGATCGACCAGCTCGCGCGGGTCGTGGACGACCTGGAACTCGACGTCTACGCCTTCGGCATCACCACCGACTTCCGCTCCAAGCTGTTCCCCGGCTCCCAGCGGCTGGTGGAGCTGGCCGACCGGGTCGAGGTGCTCCAGGTGGAGGCCCTGTGCTGGTGCGGCGCCCGCGCCACGCACAACGCCCGTACGGTCGGCGGCGTCATGGTCGTCGAGGGCGCCCAGGTGGTCGTCGGCGACGTCACCGGCTCCGCGGACGAGGTCGGCTACGAGGTCCTGTGCCGCCGCCACCACCGCCGCCGTATGACCGCCGCGACGGCCCACGCGGCGGCACTGTCCCCCGACGTACTGCCGGTCACGCCGGGCTGACCGGACGGCCGCGGGACACCGGCGGGCCGGGCGCCTGACGGAGCCGACGGGCTGTGAGAGTCAGATCCTCGGGGCGGCAGCCCAGGAGCGCGAACCCCACGGGGCCCGGGGAGGCGCGCGTGAACGGCCGACCGCCCCTTGGAGTCGGGCGAGTTGAGGGGCGTACCCGGCGAAGTCGTCGGTTCGCCGCCTCGGCCCCCACTAGGCTGGGGGCATCGACCGGCACCACCATGGCAGGGTGGAAAAGAACCATGCGAGGCCTCACCGAGACGGACCTCAGGACGCTGGCCGGTGCCCGTTCCTTCGAACGCGCCCTCGGGTATCTCGACGCGGTGTCCGGGATCGAGGTGGGGGACGGCTGGATCACCGCGCGGGTCCAAGGGACGGAGCGGTACGAGGTCGAGCTGACCCTGGACGGGCCCCGCGGGCTGTCCGGCGCGTGCGACTGCCCGTACGGTCTCGAGGGCAACTTCTGCAAGCACCTGGTCGCCCTCGGTCTGACCGTGCTCGCCCGGCCGGGGAGCCTGCCGCGGCAGCGGAAGGCGGCCCGGGAGCGCGCGCGGGACCTCGACGGGTGGCTGTCCGCCCTGTCCAAGGACGAGTTGCTCGCCCTGTTGCGGGAACAGGTCGACGAGGACCGGCAGGTGCGGCGGCGCCTGGAACTACGGGCCGCGAGCGCCCGAGGAGACCTCACCGCGGTCCGGTCCCGTATCCGCGACCTGCTCGACATCGGCCCCTTCGCACAGTACGGCTACGTCGAGTACGCCGATGCCCGCGCCTACGCCGACCAGGCACGGCAGGCGGTGTCCGCGATCGGCGCGCTGACCGGCTCGGGCCGGGCCGCCGACGCGATCACTCTGGCGCGGGAGGCGATGCGGCTGCTGGCCGAGGCGGTGGAGAGCGTCGACGACTCCGACGGCCGGCTCGGGCAGATCGGCGCGGGCCTCGCCGACGCCCACCTCGACGCGTGCCGCGCGGCACACCCCGACCCCGAGGAGCTCGCACACTGGCTGGCCGGCCATGTGCTCGGCGACGCCGACGACGGCCTGACCGACATCGATCCGCTCGACTACGACGACGTCCTCGGCGAAGAGGGCATGGCCGTCCTGCGGAAGCTGGCCGTCGAGGCGTGGCGGCGCAACCGCCGCGGCTGGGCGGAGAAGTACCTGATGGAGCGTCTGGCCAAGGCCGGGGGAAACGTCGACGCGGTGATCGCCGTGCACGCGGCCGATCTCGCGCCGAACGGCCACACCCACCTGGTCATCGCCCGCGAACTGGAGGCTGCCCGGCGTTTCGACGAGGCCCTGGAGTGGGCGGAACGCGGTATCCGGGACGCCCGGGACCTCTCCGCCGTGGACACCGCCCTCGTCGACCACCTCTGCGACCGCTATGCGCGGGCGGGCCGGACCGCCGACGTCGTCGCCGTGCGCCGCGACCACTTCGGCGCCCGCCGTTCACTGTTCGCGTACCAGCAGCTGCGCGCCGCCGCGCGGGCCGCGGACAGCTGGCCGGCCGAGCGCGAGGGAGCCCTCGCCCTGCTGCGCGCCGACGCGGAGCGGCCGCGACAGAGCTGGTACGGAGGCCCCGTCCTGGTCGACGCCCTGCTCGACGACAAGGACGTCGACGCCGCCTGGCAGGCCGCCACCGGCACGGGCGCCTCTGATCAGCAGTGGCTCGCACTCGCCGACCAGGCCCGTGCCGCCCGTCCCGCCGACGCGCTCGGCGTCTACCTGCGCCTGGCCGAGCCGCTGACCGAGGAGACCGGCAACAAGGTCTACGAGCGGCTCGTCGGCCTGCTGCTGAGCATCCGCGACTGCCACCGCCGCCTGGGCACCGAAGACGAGTTCACCGCTTACCTCACCGTTTTGCGCGCCACCCGGAAACGCAAGCGGAACCTGATGCGCCTGATGGACGAACACGGTCTGTGAGCCGGACGGCTTCTCGGGCCCGCCCACCCGGCCGGAACCCCGGTCACCGCGCTGAACGGCCAGCGGTGTGAAGGGCCCGCGACACAGGGGCCGAGGCGGAGCGGCATCGGGCTCGTCGCCCTCGTGGGCGGTCGAGGGGTGGTGGCGTCCCGCACGCAGAGGATCTCGTTCAAACAAGTGATCGACATCGTGTCCGATCCCGCTATGATCTTCCACGGCAAGGCCGTAGCGCAGAGGTCGTCGCGCCCTCGCATCAAGCCGGAGGACGTCGGTTCGAATCCGACCGGCCTTGCCACCCTTGTCGTGGAGGAACGTCGATTGGCGTCGGTCCGTCCCGGGCGGGCGGAGGGCGGAGCCGCCCTCGGCGAGCCGGACACCGGCGATGGACCGGTGGAGTGGTGATGACGCAGCCGACACCCGTGCGCTGCCCGGCGATCGAGCACCCGGACATCCCGATCAGTGACCCCGCCGGCCTGGACCCGCTGCTGGCCCGGCTGAGGTCGGCCCGGGCGGTGGACACCGACGAGGCGTTCCCGCTCGGCACCCTCCGCGCGGACGGCCGCGTCGACCTGTGCAAGCAGGGCCTCGGAGCAGCCGGTGCCGCCCGGCTGATGCCCGTCGCCGCCGCCTCGCCGCACGCCCGGCACGTGCTCCTCGGCACCAACGCCATCGGCGACGAAGGGGCGTCGACGGTCGCCCGCGCGCTCACCGACGGCCACGGCCTGCACACGCTCTACCTCGGCTGCAACCGCATCGGCCCGGAAGGCACCGCCGCCCTCGCCGACGCGCTTGCCGCGGACGACACCGTCCGCGCCCTGTGGCTCAAGCGCAACCCGGTGGGCGACGAAGGAGCCGTGGCGCTCGCCGCGATGCTCCGCCGCAACACCACGCTGCGCACCCTCGACCTGGTCAACACCGGTGTCACCACCGGCGGTCTGCGCGCCCTGCTCGACGCCCTCACCGGCCGCCCGCGCCCGGTGGAACGCCTCTTCCTCGGCGGGAACGGCCTGACCGCCGACGCCGCCGGCCTGCTGGCGGCGCTGATCCGGGAGGCGGGCGTACGTGAGCTGTACCTGCCCGCCAACCACCTCGGCGACGAAGGCGCCGCCGTCCTCGCGGCAGCCGCCGCCGACGCCGGACGGCCGGTACGCCTCGGCCTGGGCGGCAACGGCATCGGCCCCGCCGGCGCACGCGCCCTCGCCGACGCCCTGGGCGCCATCGAGACGCTCGACCTCGGACGGCCGATGTCCGAGCGGAGCCTCGGCGCCCCCGCCAACGCCACCGGCGACGAAGGCGCCCGCGCCCTGGCCGCCGCCCTCCCCGGCAGCCCGCTGCGCCGGCTGGAGCTGTGCCACACCGGACTCACCGGCCGAGGCGCGAAGTCCCTGCTGGCGGCGGTGCCGGACGGCTCACCGCTGGAGTACGTCGGTCTGGGTCCGGGACTGCCCCGGAAGGTGAAGCGGTCCTTCACCCAGCGCCTGCGGCCCCTGGCCGGGGCCCACCCCGACCTGCGCGCGATAGGAAGTGTCTACCGGTGAGCCGCCGCCCCGAACTCCCCTGTTTCCCACCGGAGGAGGCGGCGAGTCGGCGGCGGATCCGCCGGTACGCCGTGCCCCGGACGATGATCGAGCGCGCGACGGAACGCCGTACCGCCGGTGACTGGCGGGGCGCGTGCGCGGCGGCCGGCGTGGACGTCGACATCGACCTGCCGGAGGTCGCCGAGCACTGCGGCGACGACGTCGCCGAGGCGCTGGAGGACGACCTGCGCCACCTGGTCCCGGACCTGGTGCGCTGGCACCTGCCCCGGGTGCTGGGCGGCTGGACCACCCTCGACACCGACCGGACCGTCGTCCTCGCCCGTTACCGGCCGGTGCGGGCGGGCGAAGGCCCCCGCTCCACGCCGTACCTGCACCTCACCACGCCCGCGATGATGCAGGGCCCGCAGCGCGTCACCCTGGGTTTCGGCACCGTGACCGGCGAGGAGACCGCCGGCGTCTTCGGACCCTCGACCGAGGACTGGCGGTACGCCCGGCACCTGTGGGACGCGCGGCACACCGCCGGACTGCGCGAACGGTGCGGCGGCGGCACCGACCGGCCCCCCTTCTTCCACGCCGACGGCCGGCCGCGCCGCACGGACGAACTGCCCACCGCCGATCCCGGCCCCGGTGACGCGTCGGCCCGGGCCGAGTGGGTCACCCTGCTGCACCAGAAGGGCGAGGTCGAGGCGGCCTTCACCGCGGCCGGGATCGAGGCCGACCTGACGCCCCCGTCCGGCGGTCCCGGCTGGTACCGGGCCGATCCGAAGGGGCTCCTCGGCCGGCTCGCGCTCGACCACACCCGTCTGGAGCGGGAGGTCCGCCGGCTGATGGACGAGGGCGTCGGCGACCGCTTCCTCCTCGTCGGCGACTGGCGCACACGCATCCTGCTGGAGCCGACGGCCACCGGCCTCGGGGTGCGGACCGTCGACCACGGGGAGGTCAAGAACGTGCCCTTCCTGGCCGAGGCGCTCTGGCGCAGGCTCCCCGACCTCGACCTGCTGCGCGTCGGCGGGGTCGAGCCGGAACATCTGCATCCGCTGGTCCGGGAGGCGCTGTTCCCCGGCCTCCGGGTGGCCGACGGGACCGGCGGCCCGCCGGGTCCCGACGTCCCCGCACCCGTCCGGGTGCGCTGCCGGGGTGAATGGCACGAGGTGGGCTTCCGCCCGGGCGGTCTGCTCCGTATGCCGCACAGCGACGAGGAGCAGCAGCGCGAGCGGGCCCTGCGCGCGTTCGGCGGCGCCGTCGCCGGGTGCTTCGCCGTCGAGCAGACCTGGGCGTCCGGCGACGGCCGGCTGCCGAAGGCGCTGCGTGCCCAGCGGCAAGACCTGTTCCTGCGTGCCCAGCACGGCGACACCCACGGCGTGCTCCACCTCCTGGACGCCGGCGTGGACCCCCGGGTGCGTGACGCCGCCGGACGCTCGCTGCTCCACGTACTGCACCTCCTCGACCACGAGCCGCTGCTGCCCCGGCTGCTCGCGGCGGGGCTCGACCTGGAGGCCCGGGACCGGCGGGACCGCACACCGCTGTTCGTGGCGGTCAACGACGGCGGCTCCCGGGCCCTGGTGGAGGCACTCCTCGCCGCCGGCGCCCGGATCGACGTGGAAGACCAGATGGAGCTGTCGCTGGCCCAGGTCATCCGCCGTTACAAGCGCTCCGATCTGGCCTTCCTCCGGAAGCGCGTCCGGGAGGAGCACCCGGGTCTCGGGGCCGAGTGGTGGGACGAGTACATGGACCGCGACGACGAGGAGGAGGCGGACGACTACGAACTTGCCGAGCCCGACGAGTCCGAGCCCGAGCCCGAGCCCGAGCCCGAGCTTGACGAGTCCGAGTCCTAGTCCGAACTCGACGAGCCCGAGCCCGAGCCCGTCAATCCCGGACCAGGCACGTACAGCAAGGAACCGCCGTTTTGAGCACCGACTCCGCCTCCCGCACCGCGCCGGCTCCCCTGGCCGCCGCCGACGACCTCGTCGCCAGGCTGCGCACGCATCGCACCGAACCCGCCGCCAACCCCCAACTGGAGGCGCTCGCCCTGGCCGTGACGGCCAACCAGCCCGTCCTGCTGTGGGGTGAACCGGGCATCGGCAAGTCCGCCGGCCTGGAGCAGTTGGCCGCCGGGCTCGGCCTCCCGCTGGAGACGGTCATCGCCAGCGTGCACGAGCCGTCGGACTTCGCGGGACTGCCGATCGTCGGTGACGACCCGGCCACCACCGGCGTGCCGATGGCCCCGCCCGACTGGGCGGTCCGGCTCACCCGCGCCGGACAGGGCCTGCTCTTCTTCGACGAACTGTCCTCCGCGCCCCCGGCCGTGCAGGCCGCGCTGCTGCGGGTCGTCCTCGAACGCCGGGTCGGCAGCCTCGTCCTGCCCGACGCGGTGCGCATCGTCGCCGCCGCCAACCCGCCGTCCAGCGCCGCCGACGGCTGGCACCTCAGCCCGCCGCTCGCCAACCGCTTCGTCCACCTCGACTGGACCCACGACCCGGCCACGGTCGCCCGCGGCATGGCCGGCACCTGGCCGGAGGTGGCTGTTCCGGCGGTCGATCCGGCCAAGGTGCCCGGTGCCGTCGCACGGGCCCGCGGCGCGGTCTCCGGTTTCCTCACCGCCCGCCCCGGCCTGGTCCACCACATTCCCGCCGACGCCGAGAGCCGGGGCCGCTCCTGGCCGTCCCCGCGCACCTGGGAGATGGCGCTGCGGCTGCTCGCGACCGGATACGCGACCGGCGCCGGCCGTGAGGCGACGGCCGCCGCGCTCACCGGTGCCGTCGGGGACGGCGCGGGCATCGAACTGCTGTCGTACCTGGAACACCTCGACCTGCCCGACCCCGAGCGGGTCCTCGCCGACCCCGACGCGTTCGCCCTGCCCGAGCGCGGCGACCGCCAACTCGCCTTCCTGATCGCGGTCGTGGCCGCCATCCAGAGCGACCTCACCCGGCCGCGCTGGGAGGCCGGCTGGGTGGTCCTGGCCAAGGCCGTGGACGCGGGCGTACCGGACGTGGCCGCCCGCGCCGCCACCGACCTCGCTTCGATGCGGCATCTCGACTGGCCCGTACCGCCCGGCATCGACGGCTTCCTGGACCTGCTGCACATGTCCGGGGCCCTGCCCGGCAGCCGCTGAGACCCACGAGCATGACGGACGCCGCCCGCAACCGCCTGGACAGGACCAAACTGCTCGCCGCTCGCTACCGCGCCGCGAACGACCGTCCCTACCTGGCCTCGGCCCTGTACGCCCTCACCGTCGTACCGAGCCCCGACGCGCCGACGATGGCCGTGGACCGCCACTGGCGCTGCTACGTGTCGCCCGCCTTCGTCGACGCGACCCCCGTGGAGGAACTCGCGGGCGTCTGGATCCACGAGGTGGCACACCTCCTCCGGGACCACCACGGCCGGGCCGGCCGGCTCCCCGCCGCCGACCAGCGCGACCGGTACCGCGTCAACGTCGCCCAGGACTGCGAGATCAACGACGACCTCCTCACCGACGGCCTGCGCCTGCCCGCCGGACGCGTCGAGCCCCGCCTCTTCGGCCTCCCCGAAGGGCAGCTTTTCGAGGCGTACCTGCCGCAACTGCCCCCGCATGTACGGGAACACGACTGCGGATCGGGTGCCCACGGCCGCCCCGCCCCCTGGGACCTCCCCGGATCCGCCGGCCCCGCCGCGCTCGGCGACGTCGAGGCCCAGGCGCTGCGCCGGCACACCGCCGAGGCGATGCGCGCCCACCAGCGCGCCCGCGGCACCCTGCCCGCCGGCTGGCAGCGCTGGGCCGAGGAGCTCCTGGAACCCACGGTGGACTGGCGGCAGGCCCTGTCCGGCGCGGTCCGGGAGGCTGCCGCGTGGGCAGCGGGCGCCATCGACTACACCTACCGCCGCCCGTCGCGCCGCACCCCGGCGCTGCGCGGCGTCGTCCTGCCCAGTCTGCGCCGTCCGCTGCCCCGGGTGGCCGTCGTCGTCGACACCTCGGGCTCGATGGGCGACGCGGAACTCGCCGCCGCCCTGGGCGAGATCACGGGCGTGCTGCGCGAGGTCGGCGTGCGCGGCAACCGCGTCACCGTCCTGGCCTGCGACGCCGACGTGCACGCCGTGTCCCGGGTGACGTCCACCGAGCAGGTCACCCTCGGCGGCGGGGGCGGCACGGACATGCGCGTCGGCATCGACGCGGCCCTCGCGGCCCGTGACCGCCCCTCGATCGTCATCGTCCTCACCGACGGGCTCACCCCCTGGCCGGACGAGACCCCGTCGTGCCGCCTGATCGCGGCCCTGATCGGCGACGGCGCACCGCAGCCCCCGGGCTGGGTGGAGACGGTACGGGTCACCGTCTGACGGCGTGGCCGGTGCGGGGACCGCCCGTCAGGGGAGACGCCCCGCGGAGGCCGCGTCAGGGACCCGCCGGCCCCGCTCATGTGGCGCCGACGGCCGGACACATCGCCGGTGAGGCGTCGTCAGCGGCCGGCGAGGAGGCCGTCCACCAGGGCCCGGAGCCCGTCCCGGTAGGTGTCCTCGGCGGTCAGCGGCGCCCAGCGGTCCGCGGCCTCTGCCAGGCGGGGCAGTTCGCTCGGGTCGAGACCGGCGAAGACCTGCTCCCGGTAGGTCGCACGGTCGTCGTCCGCGCGCCGCCGGGCCGCCGTCGTCCGGACCACGATCTCTCCGGCGGTGTAGTACCAGATCGCACGGTAGCCGTGCACGGCCCGGTCGAGGGAGAGGCCGCATCCGACCAGGCCGTCGACGATCTGCTCGACGAACCACAGCGCGCTGGTGGACAGCAGGTCGTCGGCGGTCAGCACCTCCACGATCCAGGGGCAGGCGGCGAGCGCCTCGTGGATCGCGGCGGCGGCCACCACGACCCGCTCGCGGGGGTCGGCGGGCAGTTCCGGCCGGCGCAGGGTCCGGGCGGCGTAGTCGTCCAGCAGGAGGACCAGCAGTTCCTCCTTGTCGCGGACGTGGTGGTAGAGCGCCATCGGCGTACTGCCGACCTCCGTGGCCAGCCGCCGCATGGTCAGCCGGTCCACACCTCCCTCCTCCACGATCCGGCGGGCCGTCCCGATGATCACCTCGCGGGAGATGCGGGGAGGCCGGCCCAGGGTTCTGCGCGGTGCGGACGGTTGCGGCATGCCCCCCATCATTCCCCAGGTGTCGACAACGGCGAACCCCGGCGCTAAGTTTTCTTACATGTATAAAAACTCTCGCGGGAGGCCCGGAGTGGTGCTGGCGGCGGCGGCCGTCGCCCAGTTCGTCGTCGCCCTGGACATGTCCGTGGTCAACGTCGCGTTACCCGCGATCCGCACGGCGCTGGGATTCGCGCCGCTCGACCTGTCGTGGGTCGTGCACGTGTACGCGCTCACGTTCGGCGGGTTCCTGCTGCTGGGGGGCCGCGCCTGCGACCTGTACGGGCGGCGCCGGATGTTCGTGCTGGGGCTGACCGTCTTCGGGCTGTGCTCGCTGGCGGGCGGACTGGCCCAGGACCCCTGGCACCTGATCGCCGCGCGCGCCGGGCAGGGCCTGGGCGCCGCCGCGGCCGCGCCGGCCGCGCTGGCGATGCTCACCACCACCTTCCCCGAAGGCCCCCGACGCGTCCGGGCGCTGGGAGTGTGGAGCGCGGTGAACGCCGCGGGCGGCGCGCTGGGCGTCCTGGCGGGCGGCCTGCTGACCGAGTACGCGGGCTGGCGCTGGATCATGCTGATCAACCTGCCCATCGTCGCGGTGGCTCTCGGGCTGGTCCTCACGGGGGTGCCCGCCGGGACCCCGTCCGCCCGGCGCGAGGGGCTGGACACCTGGGGCGCCGTCCTGGCGACGGGCGGAGTCGGGCTGCTGGTGCTCGGTGTCGTCCGCACCGACACCCTGGGCTGGGGCTCCCCGGTCACGTGGACGACCCTCACCGCCGCGACCGTGCTGCTCGCCGCCTTCGTCCTCGCCGAGGCGCGGGCCGCCGCACCCCTGCTCCGCCTCGGCCTGCTGCGCAGCCGCTGGGTCGCCGGCGCGAACGTGCTGGTGTTCCTGGCCGCGGCCGGGCAGTTCACGGCGTTCTACTTCGTCTCCCTGTACATGCAGCAGGTCCTGGGCATGGGAGCCGCGGCGACCGGCACCGCGTTTCTGCCCTTCTCCCTGGGTCTGGTCGCGGGAACCGTCGTCGCGACCCGCCTCACCGCCTCCCGCACCCCCCGTGCGTCCCTGGTGCCCGGCGCCCTGCTGGCCGCCGCAGGCCTGGCCTGGTTCGCCCTCATCAGCCCCGACGGCAGCTTCCTCGCCGACGTACTCGGCCCGTCCCTCGTCACCAGCGTCGGCGCCGGACTGGTCCTGGCGCCGGTCGCCGCCGCCGCGACCACCGGCGTCGCCCCGCGTGAGGCCGGCATGGCCGGCGGCCTCATGAACAGCTCCCGCCAACTCGGCGGCTGCATCGGCCTGGCCGCCCTGGCCACCATCGCCGCGCACCACACCGGCACGACCGCCGACCCCGCCGCGCTCAACGACGGCTACGCCCTGGGCCTGGCCGTCGCCGCCGCCGTCTTCGTGCTCGCGGCGGTCGTGGCCGTCGGCGTACTGCCGCGCCGCCGAGCCGTCACCCCCGTCCCGCGCCCCACCACTCCCGAACCGAACCGGCTGGAAGGAACTCCGTCATGACGACCGCCCCCATCGACCTGTTCACCTCGGCGCTGCACGTCCACCCCGACGGCGATGTCCGGGCCGCCGAACGGCAGATGACGGGCAGCGGCTCCGGTGCCTGGCAGATCGCCACGTTCCACGTGGAGACCGACACCGAGGTCCACGCCGACCACTGGGAGATGCACCCGGAGGCGGAGGAGGCGGTGTGCTGCCTGACCGGAGGTGCCCGCCTCTACTTCCGCCCCACCACGCCCGGCGGGGCCGAGGACATGGTGCGGCTGCGGGCGGGCACCGCCGCGATCGTCCCCCGCGGCCGCTGGCACCGCCTGGAACTGGACGCCCCCAGCGACCTGATGTCGATCACCCTCCGCGACGGCACCCGCCTGGAGAAGCGCACCGACACCCACTGACCGGCGGGCGGCCGGGCAGCATCACCAAGCGCCCCTGGACCACAGGACCAGCAGAAGGAGGCCGTCGACCTGGTCCTCCGCCAGAGGGAGCACATCGCCGACGAGTGGTCCGAGAAGGGGGTTCCGGAGGACTGAACGTGAGGGCCCTGCCGACCTGGGCCTTGGCCGGCAGGGCCCTCACGGTCGTACGAGCGTCAGACGCGCCGCTCCGAGGAGGCCAGCCCGACGAAACCCGCCCAAGCCTCACGTGACACCGCGAGCATGGGCCCGGCGGCGGCCTTGGAGTCCCGGACGTGTACAACTGCTGTACCGGGCGCGACCTCTACACACTGACCGCCCTCGGTTCCGCTGTAACTGCTCTTGAACCAGGCGAGGTCGGAGGCGGCGGGGGAGGACTCAGCGTTGTTCATAGCGTTCCCAGCAACCCTTCGATGAACTTCGTCGACTCCCGCGGACTGAGAGCCTGTGATCGGATAATCCCATAGCGTGCAGCCGCGAGAGCCGTCTGTTCCGGGTCGGTCTCAAGAGAACTGGTCGTGTGCGTCTCCGTGTAGACGAACTTCTTGCCGTCCTTCCTGGTGACCACCGTGAACGGTCCGTTCACGCCTGCGTTCTCCTCGCACTCGGTCGGCATGACCTGGATCTCGACGTTCTGCTTCTGGCCGGCGAGGAGAATGATCTCCAACTGCCCCCGCAGTACGTCCGTGCCGCCGTACCGATGCCGTAGAACCGCCTCGTTCACTACGAAGCTCAGCAGCGGGGCCGATTTGCGGTCGAAGATGTCCTGCCGGGCCAGCCGGGCAGTCACCCGCTGCTCGACCGTTTCCGAGTCCAGGGGTGGACGCCGCATCGCGAGCAGTGCCCTCATGTATTCCTCGGTCTGGAGCAGCCCGTTGACGACCTGGGTGTCGTACATCAGCAGCTCAAGGCACTCCTTCTCCAGCACCGCCATCCCCTGAAAGAACACCGGATACTGAGCCCGCTCCACCTGCTCCTTCCACAGGCACAGCAGCCCGCCCGCCCCCAGCACCTCATCCGCCCGCTCGATCGTCCTCGGTGTCGGAATCCTCCGCCCCTGCTCGAACGATGCGATGGTGGACGCCGAGTACCCGAGCCGCCGCCCGAACTCCTCGCGCTCCAGCCCCTCCCGTACCCGCAGCGTCTTCATGGTCTGCCCGAACGCGACCACGACACCCCGCCCGGCCTCGTCCTCCGGCCGCCGCCCGGCCCCGTCGTCGTTCTCCCACCCGTCCCTGAGACTCACGACCGCCGCACCCGCGCCACTGCCGTCGTTCTCACGCTCCCCGGGAACCGCCTCGGCCCCGGCCTCCGCACCCGCGCGCTCCGCCATGTCCACCACCGCCTTCTCTCGCTCAACGCCCCCGCAAGGGACGCCGTCACGGCGCGCGGCTCCGACACGCGCGTACACCTCGGGTACAGCCGCCCCCTGTCGCTGCGTCACCACTGGTCACGCTACGCGACCGGCGGGACCGTGAGGGGCGTGACGACAAAACCCATCAATCCCACCGGCACCACCCAACCCGCCGCCCCCTGCGCCCCCTTGAAGGCGCCCCCGCCACCGGACCGCACCTTCGGGATGCGCTTCACGTCCACACCCCGCGGAGCCCGCCTCGCCCGCCGCCTCGCGGCTGTCCGCCTGGACGCGTGGGGCATCCCGTACGGCACCGACCCGCACGACGCGATCGTGCTGATCGTCGCCGAACTCACCGCGAACGCCGTGAGCCACGGCCACGTCCCCGGCCGGGACTTCCACCTCCGCCTCCGGGCGACCCCCGACGGCCGCACCGTGCGGGTGGAGGTCACCGACACCCGCACCGAACGCCACCCCCGACGCCCCACTGCCACGGAGGAGGCCGACGTCACCGACGAGACCGGCCGCGGACTGCTCCTCGTGTCACAGCTCGCGACCCGCTGGGACTGGCACCCGCGCCCGGACGGCCCGGGCAAGACCGTCTGGGCGGAGTACGAGCAGGTACGCGCCGCTCTGCGGGAGTGGAACGGCTATGACCCCGGTGTGCGCGAACAGGCAGCATCGGACGCCGAGTTGGACAGACGGATCGGTGAGGCCAGAGGGCGAACCGCCTGATCGTCGGGGAGGGCGAACCGGCACCCTCCCCGCGGTGGAAGGGCGGCGGGATCCACGCTCACTCCTCGCTCCGTACGAGCGCGTTCCAGCCCTCCTCCAGAAGGTCGAAGGCCCGGTCGACGACCTCGCGGGGGGTGGCGTAGGGGTAGGCCGCGCGGGGGGCCTCAAGGGCGAAGTGGGCCAGGGCGGTGCAGGCGGGGTCGTCCGCGGGGCGGCCGCTCTCCTCGGCGATGACCCGGGCGAGCGCGGTGGTGTGGCGCAGCCACATCTTCTGGCCGTAGTCGAGCAGGGCGGGAGTGCGGGTCACCAGGTCGGTGAAGGCGGTGAAGCGGGCGTCGCCGTCGGCGGAGAGCAGCCGGGTGGTCAGGGCGTGTTCGCGCAGCGCGGCGGGGATGGACCGGCCCTCGGGGCGCTCGCGGACGGCCGCGAGCAGGTGGGTCTCCCGGTCGGCCTCCTCGTCGAAGACGAGGGCCTCCTTGACCGGGAAGTGCTTGAACAGGGTGGTGGTGGACACGTCGGCGGCGTCCGCGATCTCGCGGATGCCGACCTCGTCGTACCCGCGTTCCAGGAACAGGCGCAGCGCGGCGTCGGCGATGGCCCGGCGGGTGGCGGCCTTCTTGCGTTCGCGGCGCCCCACGGGTGCGGGGGAGGGGCCTGTCGCGGTGTCGGTCGTCGTTCTGGGCATGCCGGCATCCTATCTCTCCGGTTGACTCGCTTCAAAAGTTGAGTTGTTGCACTTATTGAGCCGGTGTGCTTTTCTGGGGCGGCGGCCGCGAGGCACCGCCCGGCCGCTCCCTCCCCTCCCGGGACCGCGCTCAACGAACGGAGCACACCGTGCACACCACTCCCGCACCCCGCATCGCCGTCATCGGCGCCGGCCCCGGCGGCCTCACCTGCGCCCGCATCCTCCAGCGGCACGGCATCGCCGTCACCGTCCACGACCGCGACGCCGGCCCCGACGCCCGTGACCAGGGCGGCACTCTCGACCTGCACGCCGACAACGGCCAGATCGCCCTGCGCGAAGCCGGCCTCCTGGAGGAGTTCTTCGAGCTGGCCCGCCCCGAGGGGCAGGAGATGCGCCAGCTGGACCCGGCCGGCACGGTCCTCTTCCACCACGTCCCCGAGCCGGACGAGCGGTTCAAGCCGGAGATCGACCGCGGCCAGTTGCGCGACCTGCTGCTCGGCTCGCTCCGGCCCGGCACCGTGCACTGGAACCACACCCTGCGCTCCGTCGACGGCCCCGCCGAAGGACCTCGGCGGCTGCACTTCACCGACGGCACCACCGTCGAGGCCGACCTCGTCGTCGGTGCCGACGGCGCCTGGTCCACGGTCCGCCGAGCCGTCTCCCCGGCCACCCCTCAGTACACCGGCGTGAGCTTCCTGGAAGCCTGGTTCCACGACGTCACGACCCGGCACCCCGACATCGCCGAACTCGTCGGCCAGGGCGGCGCCGCCGCGGCCGACGGCGATCGCGGCCTGTTCGCCCAGCGCAACAGCGGCGACCACATCCGCGTCTACCTCATCCAGCGCGTCCCGGCCGACTGGATCACCGCCGACGGCCTCACCCCGCAGGACACCGACGGCATCCGCGCCCGCCTCCTGGAGCGCTACCGCGACTGGTCACCCCGCCTGCGCCGGCTGATCACCGACAACGACGGCCCCTACGTCGACCGCCCGATCTTCGCCCTGCCCGTCCCGCACACCTGGAAGCACGACCCCACGGTGACCCTCCTCGGCGACGCCGCCCACCTCATGCCCCCGCTCGGCGTCGGCGTCAACCTCGCCCTGCTGGACGCCTGCGAACTCGCCCTCGCCCTCGTCCGCCACGGCACCGTCGGCGAAGCCGTCCGCGCCTACGAGAAGACCATGCTTCCCCGCTCCACGGAGACGGCCCGGCTCCTCGACGGCGCCGCCGCCGACCTGCTCTCCACCGAACTGCCCGACTTCGCCACCGCCGACCACCACTGACACCCAGGGCGGGCCGAGGGCAAGGAAACCCTCGTCACTCCTGCCCGATCAGGAACACTCGGTCCTCACCGCCGCGTTCCACGCACGGCTCCATCATCACCGCCGCGCCCACCTCCTTGGCACCCCCGCGGATGCCCAGGCACAGCCCGTCGTCCCGCGCGGAGTGCAAGCGCCATCGGCCGGCACCGTCAGCCCGTTCGAGGCGGAACCACTGGGAGTCGCCGCCCGCCCGGCAGTCGTCCCAGGGTTCGAGCGTGTCCTGGAACGCGCCGTCGCCCAGGACGGTGAGGCAGCCGGTGCCGTGCTCCGGGTGGCGGAACTGGATCTGGTAACGGCCGTCGTCCGCCCCCTGGAGGTACACGCGCGGCGGAACGGCCTCCGCGCAAGGCCGCTGCACCGCGAGGAGTTTGGACGCGCCGTTCCTGCGGACCTCCCCGTCGGTCAGGCAGAACTCGGGTGCGCGCGCCGGGCGGATGCGTGAGTAGCCCGGAGTCGTAGGGGTGGTGGCCGACTTCGTGTCATCGGCGCCGTCGTCCCGCGGCAGCAGGATCACCGCGCCGACGACGAGCAGGACGACCGTGCCGAGTGAGGCCAGCGCGGCGGTCATGGCGGTCCTGCCGCGGCGGGGGTCCGGCGATTCCGGTGGCCCGTCGGGGGGTTCCGGCTCCTGATCCGTGCCGCCGGGCGCGGGATCCGTACTGTCGGGAGAGGGGTTCGTACCGTCGGCCGTAGGTCCCTCCCCGGCCGCGAGCCGTTCCCTGGCCGCGATCCACTTCGGTACGTCGTCCCCGGCACCGCACGCCCGGACCAGCGCCGCGACCACCTCCGCGCGCGGCAGCGCGTCCCGCCGCAGGGTGTCCGCCAGAGTGCTGCGGGCCAGCACCTCGTCACGTTCGGCGGCCCGCTGCTCCAGCTGACGGTAGGTCAGTCCACTGTGCTCCTTGAGCCCCCGCAGCAGGGCGACGTACTCGCGCGCCGTCCGCGCCTCTGCGGGATTCACACCCCCCGAGACCGCCATGCGGTCATTCTCATCGCACCCGTCACAGCGGGCAACCGGTGTCCGGCGGTTATCGGACACTCCGGCCGCACCGTCCGCGCACGCCGTTGACCGGGCCGGACAGGCTCCGTCCGTCCCGGACACGGCAAACCGTTGCCGGACAGGTCTCCCCCGTCAAGACTTCGGTGGTGTCGCCGCGTTCCGGTCCCACGGGGGTGGACCGGACGTGGCGCGGCCACCGCAACCCTCCATGACAGAACGAGAAGAACACGTCCCGATCGAGTTCCACCGTACGACTCCGACGGTGTCATCAGCGGCTCCGTCGTCAAGCCGTCCGGCAAGAAGTGCGCCGAGCGCGCCGCGCTACGTCGTCGAGTGGGCCGCGCGGGAGCCCTCCACCACCGCGAACCGTGCCCCCTCCGGATCCGCCACCGCCGCGACGCGGCCGTGGGGGCCCTCGTGGGGCGGGACGAGGAGCCGGCCGCCCAGGCCGAGGACCCGCTCCACCGCGGCGTCGGTACCGGCGACGGTGAAGTACGTCGTCCAGTGCGGGCCCCGGTCCCGGGGAAGGGCCCTGCCCACGCCGTGGACGCCGGCCACCGGGCGGCCGTTCAGACGCAGGGTGACATGGTCGGGGCCGGCGTCGGCGGAGACCGCCGGCTCCTCGTCGTGACCGAACACCGTCTCGTAGAACTTGGCGGTACGGGCCGCCTCGAAGGTCGTCAGCTCGTACCAGGCGGGGCTGCCGGGCACGCCGGAGACGGCGGTGCCCGGACTCGCGGCCGCCTGCCAGACGCCGAAGACGGCACCGCTGGGGTCGGAGCCGATCGCCAGCCGGCCGGCGTCGGCGGCGTCCAGCGGGCCCACCCCGATGGTGCCGCCGCACGACCGCACCACGTCCGCCGTCAGGTCCACGTCGTCCGAGGCGAAGTACGGCGTCCAGGCGACCGGCAGATCACGGTCCGGCGGCAGCACCCCCATGCCCGCCACCTCATGGCCGTCGAGCAGGGCACGTACATACGGGCCGAGCCGCTGGGGGCCGGGGTGGAACTCCCAGCCGAACAGCGCCCCGTAGAACTCCTCGGTCGCCTCCAGGCCGTGCACCGTCAGGCTCACCCAGCAGGGTGTGCCGGGTGTGTGCCGAGCGGGCGCCCCGCCGTTCGGGCGGGCGTTCCCCCGTGCGTCGGTCATCGTCACTCTCTTCTCGGCCGCGTGTACCGGCCGTTGTCCTCTCGCGTCCCGGCGGATCGTTCCCGCAGCGCGGTCGACACAGTATGTGCCCGATCCGGCACGCTTCGTGACCGGTCCTGTCCGGCGGAGCAGAGTAGCGGGACGCGAGCGGCTCGGCCACCCCGTGCGCGAGGATGGTGGCCATGAACGCCATCATCTCCGCATCCGACCTCGCGGGCGCGCTCGCGGGTGCCAACCCGCCGGTGCTGCTCGACGTCCGCTGGCAGCTCAGCCTGGCCACGGCGGCCGGTGAGCCGCCGTTCGACGGGCGGGCCGCGTACGGGGCCGGACATCTTCCCGGCGCCGTCTTCGTCGACCTGGACCGGGAGCTGGCTTCCGCTCCGGGCGGGCACGGCCGCCATCCGCTGCCGGACCTCGCGGTGTTCGGCGCCGCGATGCGGCGGGCGGGAGTGTCGTCCGGGAGACCGGTGGTCGTGTACGACGGGGGACTGGGCTGGGGCGCCGCCCGCGCGTGGTGGCTGCTGCGCTGGACGGGTCACCCGGACGTGCGAGTCCTCGACGGCGGGTTGCCGTCCTGGGAGGGGCCGTTGGAGACGTCGGTGCCGCGGCCGGCCGAGGGGGACTTCGTGCCGGTGTCGGGGGCGGACGGGCTGCTCGACGCCGACGGCGCGGCGGCGCTGGCGCGTTCGGGGGTGCTGCTGGACGCCCGCGCGGGGGAGCGGTACCGCGGTGAGGTGGAGCCGATCGACCGGGTGGGCGGGCACATTCCCGGCGCGGTCTCGGCGCCCACGACGGAGAACGTCGGCGCCGACGGCCGTTTCCTGCCCGCCGGTGAACTGGGCGCACGCTTCGGGGAACTGGGCGTGTCCCCGGGGGTGCCGGTCGGCGTGTACTGCGGCTCGGGTGTCTCCGGCGCGCACGAGGTGCTGGCGCTGGCGGTCGCGGGCATTCCGGCGGCGCTGTACGTCGGTTCGTGGTCGGAGTGGTCGTCCGACCCGGAGCGGCCGGTCGCGGTGGGCCCGGACCCGCGGTAGAGCACGGGCCGGAGGCCGGAGTCCCGGACGCAGGCCCCCGGGCCGTAAGGGGAGCGCGTCTCCCGGCACGCCGTCGCCGGGGGACGCGCTCCCCTCGGAGTCCTGCCGCCGGATCAACCGGCGGTGTCCATGGGACGAGCGCCCCCATGTCGTCAACCGGCCGCGGACCCGGACCACCCGAACGGGCTACTCCTGCTTCTTCCGCCGCGTCCCGAACACGATCTCGTCCCAGCTCGGAACCGCCGCACGGCGGCCCGGACGGACGCCGTCCGCCTCGGCCTGACGGTCGGTCGAGCCGATGAGCCGGTCCCGGTGGCTGCTGACGGAACGCGGCATGAGGACGTCCGCGTACGCGGCCCCGGCCGAGGCCGCGGGGGCCGGCGGTTCCTCCGCCTCGGGCTCGGCGTCCGGCTCCTCGGAAACGGTCTCGGGCGTGCGCTCCGGGACGACCAGGTCGCCCCGGAAGCTCGGTACCGCCTCCAGCAGGCTGGTCAGCGAGTCCCGTTCACCCGACGCCGTGGCCGTCAGGGACTCCTCGTCGGGCTCGGACGCCTGCGCGGGCAGGCTCGGGCGGTCGCCGGGACGGTCGAGCGGGCGGTCCCGGGGCAGCCGGGCGATGCGCGGCACGAAGGGGAAGCTGGGCTCGGGCGCGGCGAGGTCGTCGGACTCGCCGATCAGCGAGCGCGCCTCCTCGTCGACGGCCTGGACGAGCCGCCGGGGCGGGTCGTAGGTCCAGCTCGCCGAGTGCGGCTCGCCCGCGACCCGGTAGACCAGCAGGACCTCCCAGGTGCCGTCGTCACGGCGCCAGGAGTCCCACTGGACGGTGTCCTTCTCGGCGCCGCGCAGCAGCAGCCGCTCCTGCACCGCCTCGCCCAGCGGGGGACCGGAGTTCTCACCGGGGCGGCGGACGGGGGTCTTGCGGGCACGCTCGGCCATGAACGCGCGCTCGGCGAGGACGGGGCCCTCGAAACGGCGCACGCGGTCCACGGGGATGCCGGCCATCTGCGCGACCTCTTCCGCGGTCGCGCCCGCTCTTATACGCGCCTGGATGTCGCGGGGGCGGAGATGGCTCTCCACCTCGATCTCGATCTGGCCGAGGCGGGGACGGTCGCCGCGCACGGCGGCCCGGAGCCGTTCATCGATCGGAAGGGTGTACTCCGTGCTGTCCGCAGCCTTCAGCACCAGCCGTGTGCCGTCATTCGAGACGGCCACGACACGCAGTTCCGGCATGGGGACCTCCCGGGTGGTGCCTGCCGACGTCACGTGCGTCGCTGCTTCCGCTAGTCGAGTGTGGCCTGCCCGGGTGCAGCCTGCCACAACCTTGCCTCTTTGCCCGGCGTGTCGGGCGTGGGCCCTGGATCGCCGTTATGGCACGGTTACCTATTCGCAACGATCAGTGACCAACTGCGTCACCCTGCGCAACTAGCCCCCTCCCGGCGGTCCTTCGCGGTTCCGGGCACCCTGACGGGAGACCGGGCCCAAGGCTGGCAAGAGTACTCCATTTGGGCCACGTGCGTGGATTGGCACGCCGTGCTGCGCATCCTCTACGACCCCAGGACCCTCCGCAAGTAGTCGTTCCGGAACCGGCGTTCCGGGTCGAGCCGGTCCCGCAGCGCCGTGAATTCCCCGAAACGCGGATACACCCGTGAGAGGTAATCGGCGTCGCGCGTGTGGATCTTTCCCCAGTGGGGCCGCCCCTCATGGGCGGTGAAGATGCGCTCGGCGGCGGTGAAGTACCCCTGGTAGGGGGTGCCCTTGAACATGTGGACGGCGATGTAGGCGCTGTCCCGGCCGGACGCGGTGGACAGGGTGATGTCGTCGGCCGGCGCGGTGCGCACCTCGACGGGGAAGCTGACCCGCAGCGGGGAGCGGTCGACCATCGCCTTCAGCTCCCGCAGCGTCTCCACCAGGGCCGCGCGCGGGACGGCGTACTCCATCTCCACGAAGCGCACCCGGCGCGGCGAGGTGAAGACCTTGTACGGGATGTCGGTGTACGTCCGCGCGGAGAGCGCCCTGCTGGCGATCCGCGCGATGGCCGGAATGCTCGCGGGCGCCGCGCGGCCGGCCCAGTTGGCCGCCTGGAAGACCCCGTTGGAGAGGAACTCGTCCTCGAACCAGCCCTTGAACCGCGGCACCGGCCGCTCCGGGCCCGCGCTGCGGTTGTTGCGCTTGGTGTTGGTGTTGCCGGTGTGCGGGAACCAGTAGAACTCGAAGTGTTCGTTCTCGGCGTGCAACTGGTCGAACTCGGCGCAGACCCGGTCGAAGGGCATCGGCTCCTCGCGGGCCGTGAGCAGGAAGACCGGCTCCACGGCGAAGGTGATCGCGGTGACCACACCGAGGGCGCCGAGCCCGATCCGGGCGGCGGCGAAGACGTCCGGGTTCTCCTCCTCGGAGCAGGTGAGCACCGATCCGTCGGCGGTGACCAGTTCCAGGCCCCGGATCTGGGCGGCGATGGAGGCGGAGTCGCGGCCCGTGCCGTGGGTGCCCGTACTGGTGGCCCCGGCGACCGTCTGCTCCATGATGTCGCCCATGTTGGTCAGCGACAGACCCTCCCGCGCGAGGGCCGTGTTCAGCCGCTTGAGCGGGGTGCCGGCCTCCACCGTGACCGTGCCGGCCGCGCGGTCGACGTGACGTATGCCCGTCAGCAGATGAGGGCGGATCAGCAGGCCGTCGGTGGCGGCTATGGAGGTGAACGAGTGGCCGGTGCCGACCGCCTTCACCGGCATGCCGTCCTCGGCGGCCCGGCGCACGGCGGCGGCCAGCTCGTCGACGGAGGCGGGCGCGGCCTCCCGCGCGGGACGCACGGAGACGTTGCCGCCCCAGTTACGCCAGGTGCCGTTCTTCGTGCTCGTCGTGCCGACCAACGAAGCCTCCCCGTCCCGGAGCCGGCCGCGCGAGCCGGCGGTACCCGAGGAAACCGACCGCGACCGCGACGGCCCCGGCCACCGCCGGAACCCCGTACCCGGCACGCGCCCCGGCCGCGTCGATCACCCAGCCGGCCACGGAGGAGCCGAGTGCGACCCCGACCGCGAGCCCGGTGCTCACCCAGGTCATGCCCTCGGTGAGCTGCGCGCGTGGTACGTGCTCTTCGATGAGGGACATCGTCGTGATCATCGTCGGAGCGATGGACAGACCCGCAACGAACAGCGCCACGGCCAGAAACGGCAGGTTCCCGACCAGTAGGAGTGGGATCATACTCACGGCCATGGCGCACACGCCCAGGAGCCAACGACGCTCCGGCGCCCCCGCGAAGCGCAGCAGCCCGAATATGACGCCCGCCACGCAGGAACCCAGCGCGTACACGGCGAGCACCACGCTCGCGGCGGCCTTGCGGCCCTCCTCCTCGGCGAAGGCCACGGTGACCACGTCCACGGCGCCGAAGACCGCCCCCGTCGCCACGAACGTCGCCACCAGGACCTGGAGGCCCGGGGCGCGCAGCGCCGTGCCGCCGCCGTCCCCGTGCTCGCGCGGGTGCGGCTCGGGCTCGGTTGCGCGCTGCGCGGTCAGCCAGAAGACACCGGCCGCCAGGAAGCAGGCCGCGAGCAGCGGGCCGGCCTCCGGGAACCAGGCCGTGGACAGCCCGATGGAGATGATCGGCCCGAAGATGAAGCACACCTCGTCCACCACGGACTCGAACGAGTACGCGGTGTGCAGCTTCGGGGTGCCCCGGTACAGGGCGGCCCAGCGGGCCCGGACCATCGAGCCGACGCTCGGCACGCAGCCGATGCCGGCGCACGCGACGAACAGCACCCACTCCGGCCAGCCGTAGTGCGCCGCGCACAGCAGCACCGCCGCCGCGGCGAGCGAGACCAGCGTCGCGGGGCGCAGCACCCGCCGCTGCCCGTACCGGTCCACCAGGCGCGAGACCTGCGGGCCCGCCACGGCGGCGGCCAGCGCGAGGGTCGCCGACAGCGCGCCAGCCAGCCCGTACCGGCCGGTGAGCTGGGAGACCATCGTCACCACGCCGATGCCCATCATGGACAGCGGCATCCGGCCGAGAAATCCCGCGGCGGAGAAGGCCCTGCTGCCGGGGGCGGCGAACAGGGCGCGGTAAGGGCTGGGCACGGGATCTCCGAAAGGGCTCAGTAAGGTGCGACCGCGGTCGATACAGCTTACGGGTCAGGTCACCCTCACACACCCCGGGATTCCGCGTCGTGGCCGGTGACACCCCCGCCCCGTCCCGTCCGACAGTGCCGGGTGGCAGGATCGAGACATGCCTGACGTGCTCGATGCCAGCCCCTATGACGCCCTGCTCCTGCTCTCTTTCGGTGGTCCCGAAGGCCCGGACGACGTGGTCCCGTTCCTGGAGAACGTGACGCGCGGGCGCGGCATCCCCAAGGAACGCCTCAAGGAGGTCGGGCAGCACTACTTCCTCTTCGGCGGGGTCAGCCCCATCAACGACCAGAACCGCGCCCTGCTGGACGCGCTGCGCAAGGACTTCGCCGGCCACGGCCTGGACCTGCCGGTCTACTGGGGCAACCGCAACTGGGCGCCCTACCTCACCGACACCCTGCGCGAGATGGTCCACGACGGCCGCCGCCGCATCCTCGTCCTGGCCACCAGCGCCTACGCCTCGTACTCGGGCTGCCGCCAGTACCGCGAGAACCTCGCCGACGCCCTCGCGACCCTGGAGGAGGAAGGGCTGGAGCTGCCGAAGATCGACAAGCTGCGGCACTACTTCAACCACCCCGGCTTCGTCGAGCCCATGGTCGACGGGGTCGTGCGGTCCCTCGCCGACCTCCCCGAGGACGTCAGGGACGGCGCGCACCTCGCCTTCTGCACCCACTCGATCCCCACCTCCGCCGCCGACACCTCCGGCCCGGCCGAGGAGCACGGCGACGGCGGCGCGTACGTCCGGCAGCACCTGGACGTGGCCCGGGTGATCGCCGACGCCGTCCGCGAGCGCACCGGCGTCGACCGCCCCTGGCAGCTCGTCTACCAGTCCCGCTCCGGCGCCCCGCACATCCCCTGGCTGGAACCCGACATCTGCGACCACCTCGAGGAGCGGCACGCGGCCGGGGTCCCGGCCGTGGTCATGGCCCCCATCGGCTTCGTCTCCGACCACATGGAGGTCCTCTACGACCTCGACACCGAGGCCACCGCCAAGGCGGGAGAGCTGGGCCTGCCGGTGCGCCGCTCGGCGACCGTCGGCGCCGACCCGCGGTTCGCCGCCGCAGTCCGCGAGCTGATCCTGGAACGCGCCACCGCCGAGCGGGGACAGGACGTCACGCCGTGCGCCCTGGGCGCGCTCGGCGCGAGCCACAACCTCTGCCCGGTGGGCTGCTGCCCGGCCCGCGCCCCGCGTCCCGCCGCCGCGGGCGCCGACAGCCCCTACGCATGAGGAGCACCGTGACCGACCCCCTGCACACGGAACTGCTGGAACTCGCCCGGGAGGCCGCCCGCCGCGCGGGCGAGCTGCTGCGGGACGGCCGCCCGGCCGACCTCGCGGTCGCCGCGACCAAGTCCAGCCCGATCGACGTCGTCACCGAGATGGACATCGCGGCCGAGAAGCTGATCACCACGCTGATCGCCGAGCGCCGCCCGGAGGACGGCTTCCTCGGCGAGGAGGGCGCCTCCACCGAGGGCAGCAGCGGCATCCGCTGGGTGATCGACCCGCTCGACGGCACCGTCAACTACCTGTACGGCCTGCCCACCTGGTCCGTCTCCATCGCCGCCGAGCAGGACGGCGAGACCGTGGCCGGGGCGGTGGCGGCCCCCATGCGCGGTGAGGCGTACCACGCGGTGCGCGGCGGCGGCGCCTGGGCCACCGGCGCCTGGGACGGCGAGCGGCGGCTGACCTGCCGTCCCTCGCCGCCCCTGGACCAGGCCCTGGTGTCGACCGGCTTCAACTACGTCACCGAGGTCCGCGCCCACCAGGCCGACGTGGCGCGGCGCATGATCCCGCTGCTGCGGGACATCCGGCGGGGCGGCTCGGCCGCGATCGAGCTGTGCGACCTCGCGGCGGGACGCCTGGACGGCTACTACGAGCGCGGGCTGCACCCCTGGGACCTGGCGGCCGGTGACCTGATCGCCCGCGAGGCGGGCGCCCTGACCGGAGGCCGCCCCGGGGACCGCCCGTCCTGGGACCTCGCGGTCGCGGCCACCCCGGGCGTCTTCGAGCCGCTCCAGCGGCTGCTGGAGGACCTGGGAGCGTGGCACGACTGATGGGATAGTTCGTTCGCCTACGGGGCGCCTCAGCCGGTGCGGCTTTCTCACGGCCGGCGCCTTGCGGTAGTGAACCTCGGACGGCCCTCGCCCGGTGCGGGCGGGAAACAGACACGAACAGGCCCCGGCGCTGGATTCGCCGGGGCCCGTTCCGGTGTGAGCCGGTCAGACACTGTGTGAGCCGATCAGAAGCCGTACACGCCGGTCAGACGCTGTACGCGCCGACCTCCACGCCGTGTTCGGCGGCGAGGCGGCGCAGGTCGTCGAGTTCGCCCTGTTCCACGTCGACGAGGAAGTCGTCGCCGTCGTCGCGGGCCCGCGACAGATCGGACTCGGTCGCCTTTATGCGCTGCAGAAGTCCTGCGGTGAATGCGTCCATGCTGCGCCCCCTCGTCCTGGGTCGGTGGGTCGGTGGCACGGGGGTGTGCCGTTCGGAAGGGACGATCACGTCCGGAGCGGATGCCCAGCGCCGCTCGGCCGGGCGGCGACGGTGCCGGACATCCACGCCCGCTCTGCGGAAGCGGACTGATACGTACCGCATGGTGGCGCGGTACGTGCAGAGCGTGATCGCGGGATGTAAAACCCGTCCTCCCCAAGCTCCCTTCCGGGGAAACCTAACCGCACGAGAAATTCTTGTATTCCCGTCCCGTTCGTCCGGACGTTCCCCGGTCCCGCACCCGCCCGCCACCGCCCGTTCCCCCGCCTTACAGCCGACTTACGGCCGAAAAGGGCAGGATGGAGGCAACACACCCACCCGTACCCCTGCCCGAGTGCGCCCTGCGGCGCTGTCCGATCAAGCCGATCAAGGGCGGGACCCGAGGAAGGACAAGCGACGTGCGCGTACTCGTCGTCGAGGACGAGCAACTGCTCGCCGATGCGGTGGCCACCGGACTGCGCCGGGAGGCCATGGCCGTCGACGTCGTGTACGACGGTGCGGCCGCCCTGGAGCGCATCGGCGTCAACGACTACGACGTGGTCGTCCTCGACCGCGACCTCCCGCTCGTGCACGGCGACGACGTCTGCCGCAGGATCGTCGAGCTCGGCATGCCCACGCGCGTGCTGATGCTCACGGCCTCCGGCGACGTCAGCGACCGGGTCGAGGGCCTGGAGATCGGCGCCGACGACTATCTGCCCAAGCCCTTCGCGTTCAGCGAGCTCATCGCCCGCGTGCGCGCCCTGGGGCGGCGTACGAGCGTGCCGCTGCCGCCCGTTCTGGAGCGTGCCGGGATCAAGCTCGACCCCAACCGCCGCGAGGTCTTCCGCGACGGCAGGGAGGTGCAGCTCGCGCCGAAGGAGTTCGCCGTCCTGGAGGTGCTCATGCGCAGCGAGGGCGCGGTCGTCTCCGCGGAGCAGCTGCTGGAGAAGGCCTGGGACGAGAACACGGACCCGTTCACCAACGTGGTGCGGGTGACCGTGATGACCCTGCGCCGCAAGCTGGGGGAGCCGCCGGTCATCGTGACCGTGCCCGGCTCCGGATACCGGATCTGATGACCGATGGCCGCCACACCCGCGCCCCCCACGGCGCCCCCCAAGCCCACCTGGGACCCCCGCTCGGCCACCCCGCTGCCGTGGCTGCGCCCCACCATCCGGATACGGCTCACGCTGCTGTACGGCGGCATGTTCCTGATCGCCGGCATCCTGCTGCTGTCGATCATCTACCTGCTCGCCGCCCAGGCCCTGCGCACCGGCAGCCAGCCACTGTTCAAGATCGTCGACTTCGACGGCCTGAGGGTCTCCAGCAACGACTGTCCGGGCATCGCCAACGGCAACCTGGAGCTGTCCGAGTTCAACGCCCGGATCAGTGACTGCATCGACCACCAGCGCCAGGTCGCCCTGGACAACCTGCTCAGCCGCTCCCTGCTGGCCCTGCTGGGCCTCGCCGTCATCGCCTTCGCCTTCGGCTACGCCATGGCCGGCCGGGTCCTGTCGCCGCTGGGCCGGATCACCCGCACCGCCCGCGCGGTGGCCGGTTCGGACCTGTCCCGCCGGATCGAGCTGGACGGCCCGGACGACGAGCTGAAGGAGCTGGCCGACACCTTCGACGACATGCTGGAGCGGCTCCAGCGGGCGTTCACCGCCCAGCAGCGCTTCGTGGGCAACGCCTCGCACGAGCTGCGCACCCCGCTGGCGATCAACCGCACGCTCCTGGAGGTGCACCTCTCCGACCCCGGAGCGCCGGTGGAGCTCCAGCAGCTCGGCAAGACGCTGCTGTCCACCAACGAGCGCAGCGAGCAGCTCGTGGAGGGCCTGCTGCTGCTCGCCCGCAGCGACAACCAGATCGTCGAGCGCAAGCCCGTGGATCTCGCCGAGGTCGCCACCCAGGCGATCGACCAGGTGCACGGCGAGGCGGAGGCCAAGGGCGTGGAGATCCGCGGCGCGCGCCGGCCGGCGGTCGTCCAGGGCAACGGCGTCCTGCTGGAGCGGATCGCGCTGAACCTGGTGCAGAACGCCGTGCGGTACAACGTGCCCGAGGAGGGCTGGGTCGAGGTCACCACCGACGTGGAGCACGGACAGGCGGTCCTGGTGGTGTCGAACACGGGCCCGGTGGTACCGGCGTACGAGATCGACAACCTCTTCGAGCCGTTCCGGCGGCTGCGCACCGAGCGCACGGGCAGCGACAAGGGCGTCGGGCTCGGTCTGTCCATCGTCCGGTCGGTCGCCCGGGCGCACGGCGGCCACATTTACGCACAACCGCGCGAAGGGGGCGGGCTCGTGATGCGTGTCACCCTGCCGATCTGAGATGATGCCGCCGACACGACGGGGTGTTCGCTTTGAGCGGAATTTTCGGGGCGCCTCTCCGGTATTCCCGTGTGTGATCGATCACAGGAGCGATTCCCCGGCCGTCCACTCTCCGTGATCATGTATCCCCGGGAAAGTCGGGAAAGTCCCGGTTTTCAGGGGGTCTGATCACGGGAAGTACACGGTGAGGCGCCTTTGGAGTGCGACATCCGGACCGTGTACGGTCCCCATCGCCATCCAAGCCGATCACTCATGAGGAGTCCGGTTGGGTGTCGATTGAGTAACAGACCTTGATGTGAGGCAAAATCTCCGCCTCAGGTCGGGCACAAGTCCGGCCTCTCACGCGTTACGTGCGCTGGAGACACCGCATACACCCAGAGGGGGAGAGCGACAATGGCAACCGACTACGACACTCCACGCAAGACCGACGACGACGTCGACTCGGACAGCCTGGAAGAGCTGAAGGCCCGGCGGAACGACAAGTCGGCCTCGGCCGTGGACGTCGACGAGTTCGAGGCCGCCGAGGGCCTGGAACTTCCCGGAGCGGACCTCTCGAACGAGGAGCTGGCCGTCCGGGTCCTGCCCAAGCAGCAGGACGAGTTCACCTGCATGAGCTGCTTCCTGGTCCACCACCGCAGCCAGCTGGCCCGCGAGAAGAACGGCCAGCCGATCTGCCGCGACTGCGACTGAGGCGGGGTCGGCCGTGACTGGCTCGACCCCTCCGCGGAAGCGCCGCTTCTTCACGAGGGGAGCGGACCAAGGGGCCCAGGAGGGCCCGCAGCACGACACGCGTGACCAAGAGCGGGGCTCAACCGGTACCGGGGCGGCCTCGCTCGAAGCGGCAGCCGGCCGGGGTGACCTCCCGGCACCTCTGGAGGTCACCGCGCCCGTGGCGCACCGGCGGGTCGCCGTGATCCGCGAGAAGGCCCTGGAAGGCGCCCGCAAGGGCGGTGCCCGCGCCCGCGCGGGACTGGCGCATCTCGCGGACCGGATCATCGAGATCGCCCCGCGGGTGCCCGTACGCGACCTCGGGACGCTGCGCCGGCAGTTCCCCGGCCTCGGCCCCGAGGAGCTCGCGGACAAGCTCGTGGCGGGCGCCGCGAAGGCCACGGCGACGGTCGGGGCCGGGGTCGGCGCGGCGGCCATGATGCCCGTACCGCCCGCGATGCCGGCGGAGCTGGCCGCCGAGATCACCGGCGTCGCCGCGATCGAGCTGAAGCTGATCGCCGAACTCCACGAGGTCTACGGCGTACGGCCGTCCGGCACCCTCGCCCAGCGCAGCACCGTGTACCTCAACTCCTGGTCGGAGGAGCGAGGCATCGAGGCCACCAGACCCTCGACCGTGAGCGCGGCGCTGAACAGCCGCATGAAGCGCGAACTGCGCCAGCGGATCATGAAGCGCATGGTCCGCAACCTGCCGAACCTGATGCCGTTCCTGGTGGGAGCCGCCGTGGGCGCCGCCATGAACCGCAGGGACACCAGAAAGCTCGCCGCACGTATCCGGGGGGACCTGCGCAGGGTCCAGGTGCCCTGGGACGCGTTGCCGGCCCTTCCCGCCCTGGAGCGGCCTGAGAACGCCCTTCCCGAGGACGCCCTCAAGGAGCTCGGCGGTCACGCGGGCGAGGACGGCGGCCGCCGGGCGCCGTGATCCGGCCGTTTCCGGCCGCGCTTCTGTGCGGCGGCCCGCCCCCCTCGGCCCTTGCGGCCAGGATGTCCGCCGGGCGCCTGTGCGACCGGGGTCGCTCGGCTTGGTCGTGGTGTCGCGGGAGCGTTCCTGTGGTTCCACGTCGCCCGGGTGGCTGAACGATTCTCTCGCCCCCGCCGCCCCTTCCCGTCCCGTCCCTGGGGGCTCCGCCCCCAGACCCCCGTTCGCGCGGTTCCCCGCGCCCCTATGCCCCGCCCCCTTCGCGCCCGCGCGGCGGAGCCGCATGTCGGAACAGCCCGCGCCCCCGTCCGTCTACGCGGCGTCGGTGGTGTTTCGGGCCGCTTGGAGGGCCTGTGCCAGTCGCTGGGGCTCGCGGGTCGACAGGAAGGCGTAGGGGGTCGGGTCCGCCGGGTCCGTGACGTCCACGCGCAGCGCGCCGGGGATGTACGCCCGCAGCAGCATGAAGCAGCGCGGGTCGGCCTTGTAGGAGCGCCAGGCACGGGCCTCCTCGGCGTCCAGGATCTCCGCCTCGCCCAGCGCCGACACCGGGATCTTCGCGTCGCCCGCGATCAGGTGGCCGCCCACGACCCGGATGCGCACCGAGCCGTACGCACTCACCACGACCGCCGCGGCGGCGGTGCCGCCGGCCAGGCCGCCGAGCATCGGCAGCGTGCCGAACGGCAGCAGGATCAGCGCCAGGGAGACCCCCACCAGGAAGGAGATCAGCCACCAGGAGCGGGGGGCGGTGAGGCGTTCTTCGTACGGGGAGGCGGAGAGCTGCATGAATCCAAGCTTGGCACGGTGCCGGGCCGGGGCTCACGCGCGGGTAAGGTCTGCGCCTGTGAGTGGTACTTCCGCAGCTCTTCAGCCCCCGGCCGACGCCGTGACACCGGTGCGTCACCCCGACGCTCCCGCGCCCGGCGAGCTCCTCGGCGCCCACTACGGCCAGTGTTTCGGCTGTGGCGGCGAGCAGCCCCACGGACTGCACCTCGAGGCCCGCGCCGGGGAAGGCGTGTCGATCACCGCCGAGTTCACCGTGCGGCCCGCCCACCAGGGCGCCCCGGGACTCGCGCACGGCGGGGTCCTCGCCACCGCCCTGGACGAGGCGCTCGGCTCGCTGAACTGGCTGCTGCGCACGATCGCGGTGACCGGCAGGCTGGAGACCGACTTCGTCCGGCCCGTGCCGGTCGGCACCGTGCTGCATCTCCAGGCCGAGGTGACGGCGGTGGCCGGCCGGAAGATCTACTGCACCGCCACCGGACGCGTCGGCGGCCCCGACGGGCCGGTCGCGGTCCGCGCCGACGCCCTGTTCGTCGAGGTCAAGGTCGACCACTTCGTCGACCACGGCCGCCAGGAGGAGATCCGGGCCGTCATGGAGGACCCCGACCAGGTCCGCCGCGTCCGCGCCTTCGAGGTGAACCCGTGAGCGGGTCCCGCCCCGGCGCGCTCGAGGTGCTGATCCGGCGTGTCGACCCGGACGTACCGCTTCCGGCGTACGAGCACCCGGGGGACGCGGGAGCCGATCTGCGGACCACCGAGGCCCGCGAACTGGCCCCCGGTGAGCGCGCCGTCCTGCCCACGGGGGTGTCTGTGGCGCTGCCCGAGGGGTACGCGGCCTTCGTGCACCCGCGATCCGGACTCGCCGCCCGCTGCGGCGTCGCCCTGGTGAATGCCCCGGGGACGGTTGATGCCGGGTACCGTGGGGAGATCAAGGTGATCGTGGTGAATCTCGACCCGCGCGAGACCGTGCGGTTCGAGCGCTTCGACCGGATTGCCCAACTGGTCGTCCAGCAGGTCGAGAGGGTCCGCTTCGTGTCGGTCGCGGAGCTTCCCCCCTCGGCCCGGGCCGAGGGGGGCTTCGGGTCCACCGGCGGCCATGCCGCGGTGGAAGAAGGTAAGAGCGGCACAAGCGTTCAGGCCGCCACGGGCGGTACAGCGGGTGGGAATCGATACGCTTCGGTCGTATCCGACCGGGAAGGACAGTGACGTGTTCGGACGTCGCAAGAAGAAGGGTGCCGCCGACGGTGCGGCCGGCGAGGCCGAGCAGGTCGTCGACGGTGTCGACGCTGAGGCGGGCGAGGAGGCCGAGCGGCTGAGGCTCGAGCCGGCGCCGAGGCCCGACGGGCCCTGGGACAGCAGCGAGGTCACCGCGCCCGGCGAGGGCCGGGTCGACCTGGGCGGCCTCTTCGTGCCCGGTGTCGACGGCATGGAGCTGCGGGTGGAGGTCGCGGGCGACGCGATCGTCGCGGCCACCGTCGTGCTGCGGGACAGCGCCATCCAGCTCCAGGCCTTCGCCGCGCCCAAGCGCGAGGGCATCTGGGGTGAGGTGCGCGAAGAGATCGCGGCCGGCATCACCCAGCAGGGCGGTATCATCGACGAGGTCGAGGGCCCGCTGGGCTGGGAGCTGCGGGCCCAGGTGCCGGTGCAGCTGCCGGACGGCACCGGCGGCTTCCAGGTCGTGCGGTTCGTCGGCGTGGACGGCCCCCGCTGGTTCCTGCGCGGGGTGATCTCGGGCCAGGGCGCGGTACAGCCGCAGGCCGCCGGGCTGCTGGAGCAGATCTTCCGGGACACGGTCGTGGTGCGCGGTGAGGGCCCGATGGCCCCGCGCGACCCGATCGTCCTGAAGCTGCCGAACGACGCGCAGATGGTTCCGGAGAACGTGCAGCAGGAGGAGGGCGCCTCCCGCTTCGCCGGAGGCATGGGCCAGCTCCAGCGCGGACCGGAGATCACCGAGGTCCGCTAGCAGACCGGTCGAAGGGCCGCACCCCGCCAAGGGGTGCGGTCCTTTTCCGCGCGTGCCTTTCGACGTCGCGGGGGCGGCGGCCCGCCCCCGCGCGGGCCTCCCGACGCTCTCCGCACGCGGACCCGTGACGAGGCGTTGGTTCGGACCTATCGCCTCGGGAGGCTGGCCGCATCCAGGGCCGGGACCTGTGCGGCACCGACGTCGGCGAACGGCTGCGGCACGCCCTCGGCTTCCAGGCGAAGTACGAGCAGGGCGCGGCCGTCCCGAGCCGGCTGTGCGGCGGCTCCCTGCACCTCGGCCTGGGCCCGGTCACCGAGGTCGGCTACAACGCCCTGCACAACCGCCTCGGCCACGCCATGACCCACACCCAGGAGCTCACCGAACGCACCCGCCCCTCCGGCAGCAACAACCTCTTCGTCGCCTGGGAGACCCTCACCCACGGGGACAACCCGGCCTGAGACGTTGATCGACCGGGCGCCGGCCGGGGATACTGACGTCCGGTCCACGGGGGAGGGCGGTCAGGATGAGCCAGGTGGTCACCGAGACCATGGTGCGCGTCGAGGACGTGCACAAGTCGTACGGCACCGGAGCCGCCGCCGTCCACGCGCTGCGCGGTGTCTCCTTCGAGATCCCGCGCGGCGAACTGGTCGCCCTCAAGGGCCGCTCCGGATCCGGCAAGACCACCCTCCTGAACATCGTCGGCGGCCTCGACACCCCCGACCGGGGACGGGTCCACGTCGACGGACGCGACCTCGCCGGCCTCGACGAGAACGGGCTGCTCGCCCTGCGCCGGGACCACGTCGGCTTCGTCTTCCAGTCCTTCGGCCTCATCCCCATCCTCACCGCGGCCGAGAACGTCGGCGTCCCGCTGCGGCTGCGCCGCGCCGGCCCGCGCGAGCGCGAGGAACGCGTCGACCTGCTGCTGTCCCTCGTCGGCCTCGCCGACCACGCCGCCCAGCGGCCCGGCGAACTCTCCGGCGGACAGCAGCAGCGGGTCGCCATCGCCCGAGCCCTCGCCAACAGCCCCTCCCTCCTCATCGCCGACGAGCCGACCGGCCAGCTCGACGCGGAGACCGGGCACGCCGTGATGGAGCTGCTGCGCGCGGTCGTCCGCAGCGAGCACGTCACCGCGCTCGTCGCCACCCACGACCCCACCCTCCTCAACCTCGCCGACCGCGTCCTGGAGCTGAGCGACGGCGAGATCACCGAGCACTGACCTTCGCGGGGCCCCGCGCCCGGCCGGGCGTCACGGGGGAAGACAATGGGGCCATGGGACGCGGCAGCCTTCGGATCCACCTCGGTGCGGCACCGGGCGTCGGCAAGACGTACGCGATGCTCTCCGAGGCGCACCGCCGTGCCGGACGCGGCACCGACTGCGTGGTCGCCTTCGCCGAACCGCACGGCAGGCCCCGCACCGAGGCGCTGCTGCACGGACTGGAGCGGATCCCGCACCGGGACGTCGAGCACCGCGGGACCGTTCTGAGGGAGATGGACCTCGACGCCGTCCTCGCCCGCCGCCCCCGGGTGGCCCTCGTCGACGAACTCGCCCACACCAACGCCCCCGGCTCGCGCAACGCCAAGCGCTGGCAGGACGTGGAGGAGCTGCTCACGGCCGGGATCGACGTCCTGGCCACGGTCAACATCCAGCACCTGGAGTCGCTGGGCGACGTCGTGGAGTCGATCACCGGCGTACGGGAGCGGGAGACCGTACCCGACGAGGTGGTGCGGCGGGCGGACCAGATCGAGCTGGTCGACATGACGCCCGAGGCGCTGCGCCGCCGCATGGCGCACGGCAACATCTACCAGCCGGACAAGGTCGACGCCGCCCTGTCCAACTACTTCCGCCCCGGCAACCTCACCGCGCTCAGGGAGCTGGCGCTGCTGTGGGTGGCCGACCGGGTCGACGCCCACCTCCAGCGCTACCGCAGCGAGCACGAGGTCTCGGCGATATGGGGCTCCCGCGAGCGGATCGTCGTCGGCCTGACCGGCGGTCCGGAGGGCCGCACCCTGCTCAGGCGGGCCGCGCGGCTGGCGGAGAAGGGCGCCGGCGGCGAACTGCTCGCCGTCTACATCTCCCGCAGCGACGGGCTCACCGCGGCATCGCCCGGGGAGCTGGTCGAGCAGCGCACCCTGGTGGAGGACCTCGGCGGCACCTTCCACCACGTCGTCGGCGACGACATCCCGGCCGACCTGCTCGCCTTCGCCCGCGGGGCCAACGCCACCCAGATCGTGCTCGGCTCCTCGCGCCGCCCGGCCTGGCAGTACGTCCTCGGACCCGGCGTCGGCGCGACCGTCGCCCGGGACTCCGGGCCCGACCTGGACGTGCACATCGTCACCCACGAGGAGGTCGCCAAGGGCCGCGGGCTGCCCGGCGCCCGCGGCGCGCGGCTCGGGCGTTCCCGGCTGGCCTGGGGCTGGGCGGTCGGCGTGGCGGGACCGGCGGCGGTGGCGGTGCTGCTCAGCGCCGTGGACCTGGGGCTCGCCAACGACATGCTGCTGTTCCTGGCCCTGACGGTGGCGGCGGCCCTGCTCGGCGGGCTCTGGCCGGCCCTGGCCTCCGCGGCGGTCGGCTCACTGCTGCTGAACTACTTCTACACCCCGCCCCTGCACCGCTGGACCGTCTCCGACCCCAAGAACATCGTCGCCATCGTGATCTTCGTCGCGGTCGGCGCGGCGGTGGCGTCCGTGGTGGACCTCGCGGCCCGGCGCACCCACCAGGCGGCCCGGCTGCGCGCCGAGTCGGAGATCCTGTCCTTCCTCGCCGGGAACGTGCTGCGCGGCGAGACGGGCCTGGAGGACCTGCTGGAGCGGGTCCGGGAGACCTTCGGCATGGAGTCCGCCGCCCTTCTCGAACGCGCGGGCGACGTCGAGCCGTGGACCTGCGCCGGCCGGGCGGGGCGCGGACGCCCGGTCGAACGGCCCGAGGACGCGGACGTGGAGGTGCCGGTCGGCGACCACATGGCGCTGGCGCTGACCGGCCGGGTGCCGCCCGCCGAGGACCGCAGGGTGCTGGCCGCCTTCGCCGCGCAGGCCGCCGTCGTCCTGGACCGCCGCCGGCTGCGCGAGCAGGCCGGGCGGGCCCACGCCCTCGCCGAGGGCAACCGCATCCGCACCGCCCTGCTGGCCGCCGTCAGCCACGACCTGCGCACCCCGCTGGCCGGGATCAAGGCCGCCGTCTCCTCGCTGCGCTCCGAGGACGTCGAGTGGTCCCCCGAGGACCGGGCCGAGCTGCTGGAGGGCATCGAGGGCGGCGCCGACCGCCTGGACCACCTGGTGGGCAACCTGCTGGACATGTCCCGGCTGCACACCGGCACGGTCACCCCCCTGATCCGTGAGATCGACCTGGACGAGGTGGTGCCGAGGGCGCTCGGCGGGGTGCCCGAGGGCAGCGTCGCCCTGGACATCCCCGAGGCCCTGCCCATGGTCGCCGTCGACCCGGGACTGCTGGAGCGGGCGATGGCCAACGTGATCGAGAACGCCGTCAAGTACAGTCCCCCCGGCCAGTCCGTCCTGGTCGCCGCCAGCGCCCTCGCCGACCGGGTCGAGGTGCGGGTGGTGGACCGCGGCCCCGGCGTCCCCGACGAGGCCAAGGACCGCATCTTCGAACCCTTCCAGCGGCACGGCGACGCCCCGCGCGGGGCCGGGGTCGGTCTCGGCCTGGCGGTCGCCCGGGGCTTCGCCGAGGCCATGGGCGGCACGCTGAACGCCGAGGACACCCCCGGCGGCGGCCTCACCATGGCGCTCACCCTGTACGCCGCGGGAGCACCGGCAGTCGCGGAAGAGACCGCGGAACACGAAAGGCAGCCCTCATGACCCGTGTCCTGGTGGTCGACGACGACCCGGCCATCGTGCGCGCCCTGGTGATCAACCTCAGGGCACGCTCGTACGAGGTCGACTCCGCCCACGACGGCGCCGGCGCCCTCCGCGCGGCCGCCGCCCGCCATCCCGACGTCGTCGTCCTCGACCTCGGCCTGCCCGACATGGACGGGGTCGACGTGCTCAGGGAGCTGCGGGGCTGGAGCCGGGTGCCGGTCCTGGTGCTGTCCGCGCGGCACGCCTCCGGCGAGAAGGTCCAGGCGCTGGACGCGGGCGCCGACGACTACGTCACCAAGCCCTTCGGCATGGACGAACTGCTGGCCCGGCTGCGGGCCGCCGTGCGCCGCGCGGAGCCCGCCGGCGACGGGGGGGACGTGGTGGTGGAGACCGCCGGGTTCACCGTCGACCTGGCCGCGAAGAAGGTCAACCGCGACGGCAGGGACGTACGGCTGACCCCCACCGAATGGCATCTGCTGGAGGTGCTGGTGCGGGCCGGCGGCCGGCTGGTGGCGCAGAAACAGCTGCTGAAGGAGGTGTGGGGGCCGTCGTACGGCACGGAGACGAACTACCTGCGCGTGTACATGGCGCAGCTGCGGCGGAAGCTGGAGGCGGATCCGTCACATCCGAAGCACCTGATCACGGAGCCGGGCATGGGGTACCGCTTCGAGAAGTGAAGGTCAGGGGCGTCCCCGCGCGGGGTGGCCGGGAAAGGGCCGTTCGGAGCGGGGCGGCAGGGGGTACGTGACCGTCAGTGCACCCCGGTACGCTTCAGATATGAGTGCTGTTCCTCGATCCGAGAAGCCGGCAGGCCGGTTCCGGCGCATGCTCGACCGGCTCTCCTCGTCTCAGGAGGACCTGGAGTCCGAGGAGCTGCGCGAGGACGCCGAGACGGCCGGCTGTACGCGGATAGGCGACTGCCGCGACCGGCAGATCGTCACGGTTACTGGTACCTTGCGCACGGTCACGCTGCGGCCGCGCGCGGGGGTTCCGGCCCTGGAGGCCGAGCTGTTCGACGGCTCCGCCGCGCTCGACGTGGTGTGGCTCGGCAGGCGCTCCATCGTAGGGATAGAGCCGGGGCGCAAGCTGATCGCATCAGGCCGGATCTCGATGAGCCAGGGCCGCCGGGTGCTGTTCAATCCGAAATACGAACTGAGACCCCTCGGACGGGAGTAGCCGGTGACGTCACTCGACAAGCCGACAACCGAAGACACATCCGCGGACGACGCCAGGGCGGTGACCGAAGCCGCCCTCTTCGAGGCGTTCGGCGGGGTGCGGGGCATGGTCGAGACGGTGCTCCCCGGGCTGCTCTTCGTCAGCATCTACACGGTCAACAAGGACCTGCACATGTCGGCGATCGCGGCCCTCGCCGTGGCGCTGGTGATGGTCGTGGTCCGGCTGGCGATGAAGGACACCGTCAAGCACGCCTTCAGCGGCGTCTTCGGCGTGGCCTTCGGCGTGGTCTTCGCGATGATGACCGGCAACGCCAAGGACTTCTACCTGCCGGGCATGCTGTACACGCTGGGCCTGGCCCTGGCGTACATCGTCACGGCGCTGGCGGGCGTCCCGCTGATCGGTCTGATGCTGGGCCCCGTCTTCAAGGAGAACCTCTCCTGGCGCACCCGCAACCCCGGCCGCAAGAAGGCGTACACCAAGGCCAGCTGGGCGTGGGGGCTGATCCTGCTCGGCAAGAGCGCGATCCTGTTCCCGCTGTACTGGTGGGCGGACACGACCCAGCTGGGCTGGGTGCTGATCGCGCTGAAGATCCCGCCGTTCCTGCTGGCGGTGTACCTGACCTGGGTGTTCCTGGCGAAGGCGCCGCCGCCGATCGACGTCTTCGCCGAGATGGAGGCGGAGGAACGCGCGGAGGAGGAGCGCAAGGCCGCCGCCGCGCGGGAGAACGGCGGGACGACGACGGCCGGCCGTCACCGCCGCGAGTCCTAGTCCGTACTTCCACACTTCCGTACTTCCGTACGAAAGAAGGGGGCGCCCGGAGTTCTCCGGGCGCCCCCTTCCTCTACGGCTCCTTGCGCACCGAGAGCAGGTCCTCCAGCTGCTCCTCACGCGCCTGGGCGGCCACGAAGAGGAGTTCGTCGCCGGCCTCCAGGGAGTCGTCCCGGGTCGGCGTCAGGACGCGCGTACCGCGGATGATGGTGACCAGCGAGGTGTCCTGCGGCCACTGGACGTCCCCGACCTGCGTGCCGGCCAGCGCCGACTCCTCCGGCAGGGTCAGCTCGACCAGGTTGGCGTCGCCGTGGCTGAAGCGCAGCAGCCGGACCAGGTCACCGACGCTCACCGCCTCCTCCACGAGGGCCGACATCAGACGCGGGGTGGAGACGGCGACGTCCACGCCCCAGGACTCGTTGAACAGCCACTCGTTCTTCGGGTTGTTCACCCGGGCGACGACGCGCGGGACGCCGTACTCGGTCTTGGCGAGCAGCGAGACGACCAGGTTGACCTTGTCGTCGCCGGTCGCGGCGATGACGACGTTGCAGCGCTGGAGCGCCGCCTCGTCCAGGGAGGTGATCTCGCAGGCGTCGGCGAGCAGCCACTCCGCCTGCGGCACGCGCTCCACCGAGATGGCGGTCGGCGCCTTGTCGATCAGCAGGACCTCGTGGCCGTTCTCCAGCAGCTCGCCCGCGATCGAGCGGCCGACGGCGCCGGCTCCGGCAATGGCGACCCTCATCAGTGACCGCCCTCCTCTTCGGGACCCTTGGCGAACGCCGCCTCGACGCGGTCGATCTCGTCGGTGCGCATCATCACATGCACCAGGTCGCCCTCCTGCAGCACGGTCTGCGAGCTCGGCAGCATCGCCTCGCCGAGCCGGGTCAGGAAGGCCACACGCACGCCGGTCTCGTCCTGCAGCCTGCTGATCCTGTGTCCCACCCAGGCCGTGGAGGTGTGCACCTCGGCGAGCTGGACCCCGCCGGTGGGGTCGCGCCACAGCGGCTCGGCGCCCGAGGGGAGCAGCCGGCGCAGCATCTGGTCGGCCGTCCAGCGCACGGTCGCCACCGTGGGGATGCCCAGGCGCTGGTAGACCTCCGCGCGGCGGGGGTCGTAGATGCGGGCGGCGACGTTCTCGATGCCGAACATCTCGCGGGCCACCCGCGCGGCGATGATGTTGGAGTTGTCGCCGCTGGAGACGGCGGCGAAGGCGCCCGCCTCCTCGATGCCCGCCTCGCGCAGGGTGTCCTGGTCGAAACCGACCCCGGTGACCCGGCGGCCGCCGAACGAGGAGCCCAGCCGGCGGAAGGCGGTGGGGTCCTGGTCGATCACGGCGACCGTGTGTCCCTGTTCCTCCAGGGTCTGGGCCAGGTCGGAACCCACCCTTCCGCAGCCCATGATGACAATATGCATCGCGTCACACCGCGCTTCCTGCAGGCCGTTCGACCTTCATGACCTTCGTGCTCATGTCTCTCTTTCGGCTCGCCAGGCAAACATCGCGGCCTGAGTACGGGCCGCCAGGCAACATCATGCCGGGGGATCGCGGTCCCGACGCCCTCCGGGGCCCGGTCGCCGCGTGCGCGCCGGGTCCGACGCATCCGCACCACCCGGGCGCGACCGATGCCCGGAGCAAGGAGAGAGCCGGCCATGACCGCCGAAATCGACGTCCTCGTCCTGGGCGGCGCGGGCGTGGACACGATCGTGCACGTGCCCGAACTGCCCGTACCGCCCGCCGACAGCCACATGATCCGGCCGGGCATCGTCACCCGCGCGGGACAGAGCGGCGACTTCGTCGCCCTCGGCACCAGCGCCCTCGGCCTGCGCACCCACCACCTCGACCTGATCGGCGACGACCACGAGGGCGACCTCGTCCGCGCCCTGCACCGCGACCACGGCATCGCGCTCACCGCCGTACCGCAGCCGTGCGGCACCAAGCGCGCCGTCAACCTGGTCGGCCCCGACGGCCGCAGGCTCTCCCTGTACGACGCGACCCGCTGGTCCGAGACGGACCGGCTGCCCGAGGAGACGGTGCGCGAACTGGCCGCCGTCAGCCGGCACGCCCACGTCGTCATCACCCAGCCGTGCGCCGACGCCCTGCCCCTGCTGCGCGAGGCGGGCGTGACGATCTCGACCGACCTGCACGACTGGGACGGCGTCAACCCCTACCACGAGCCCTTCGCCCTCGTCGCGGACCTCGTCTTCCTCTCCGCCGCCGCCCTGGCCGACCCGGAGCCCGTCATGCGCCGGATCGCCGCGCGGGGCCGGGCCCGGACCGTCGTCGCCACCGCGGGCGCCGAGGGCGCGTACCTGCTCGCCGACGACGAGCTGACCCACGTCCCCGCAGCCGAGCCCCCGGCACCGGCCGTCGACTCCAACGGGGCCGGCGACGCCTTCGCGGCCGCCTTCCTGTACGGCCGGCTCGGTGGCGAAGACGCCCTCCACTGCGCCCGGCTCGGGGCGGTGGCGGGGGCGTACGCCTGCACGGTGCCGTCGACGCGGGTGGCCGCCATCGGACCGGAGGAACTGCTCGCAGGAGTCGCCGGACAGGTCCCCCGGGCGGTCAGCGGCGCGTGATGCTGCGCACGCTCGCCAGCGTGAGGATCCCGAGACCGACGAGGGCGGCCGCGGCGCCGATCAGTTCTGCGGTCGGATACATGAGAACCTCCACGGGGCGTGGCGACTACGGCCGGACTGGTCATATAGGCATGGAACTGCCCCGACCTGCCGAATCCCCGGTCCGGTCACCGGTGATTTCACCCGGAGAGCAGAGGCCGTATGGAAGCCGTATGGATATGGGGTGGTGGTTGGGCCGCCCCCGGTCCGAAGGCTTACGATCCACTGCTGTGTCCAAATTGACCGACGTGCCCAAACGGATTCTTATCGGGCGCGCACTGCGCAGTGACCGACTGGGTGAAACGCTCCTGCCGAAGCGTGTCGCCCTGCCCGTCTTCGCCTCCGACCCGCTCTCCTCCGTGGCGTACGCCCCCGGCGAGGTACTGCTGGTCCTGTCGATCGCGGGCCTGTCGGCGTACCACTTCAGCCCCTGGATCGCCGTCGCGGTCGTCGTGCTGATGTTCACCGTGGTCGCCTCCTACCGCCAGAACGTCCACGAGTACCCGAGCGGCGGCGGCGACTACGAGGTGGCCACCACCAACCTCGGCCCCCGGGCCGGACTGACCGTCGCCAGCGCCCTGCTCGTCGACTACGTCCTCACCGTCGCCGTGTCGATCTCCTCCGGCATCGAGAACCTCGGCTCGGCGATCCCGTTCGTCGTCGAGAACAAGGTGGCCTGCGCGATCGGCGTGATCGTGCTGCTGACGCTGATGAACCTGCGGGGGGTCAGGGAGTCGGGCACGCTCTTCGCGATCCCCACCTACGTCTTCGTCGCCGGCGTCTTCACCATGATCGCCTGGGGTGCCTTCCGCGGGATCGTGCTCGGCGACGACATGCGGGCACCGACCGCCGACTTCGAGATCAAGCCCGAACACCCCGGACTCGCCGGCTTCGCCCTGGTCTTCCTCCTCCTGCGCGCCTTCTCCTCCGGCTGCGCCGCGCTCACCGGCGTCGAGGCGATTTCCAACGGCGTACCGGCCTTCCGCAAGCCCAAGTCGCGCAATGCCGCGACCACGCTCGCCATGATGGGCCTGCTCGCCGTCACCATGTTCTGCGGCATCATCGCGCTGGCCGCCGCCACCGACGTCCGCATGGCCGAGAACCCCGCCAAGGACCTGATCCACGACGGCGCCCCGCTCGGCGCGGGCTACGTCCAGGACCCGGTGATCTCCCAGGTCGCCGAGGCCGTCTTCGGCCACGGCAGCCTCCTGTTCATGATCCTCGCCGCCGCCACCGCACTGGTGCTGTTCCTCGCCGCGAACACCGCCTACAACGGCTTCCCGCTGCTCGGCTCGATCCTCGCCCAGGACCGCTACCTCCCCCGCCAGCTCCACACGCGCGGCGACCGCCTCGCCTTCTCCAACGGCATCGTGCTGCTCGCCGGCGCCGCCGCCTTGCTGGTGTGGGTCTACGGAGCGGACTCCACGCGGCTGATCCAGCTCTACATCGTCGGCGTGTTCGTGTCCTTCACGCTCAGCCAGACCGGCATGGTCCGTCACTGGAACCGGCTGCTGACCACCGAGAAGGACCAGGCCAAGCGTCGCCACATGATCCGCTCCCGGGCCATCAACACCTTCGGCGCCTTCTTCACCGGCCTGGTCCTGGTCGTCGTCCTCGTCACCAAGTTCACCCACGGCGCCTGGGTCGCGCTGCTCGGCATGTGCATCTTCTACGCGACGATGACGGCGATCCGTAGGCACTACGACCGCGTCGCCGAGGAGATCGCCGCCCCGGAGACGCCCGGTGACGACCTGGCACGGCCCTCCCGCGTCCACTCGGTCGTCCTGATCTCCAAGATCCACCGGCCCGCGCTGCGCGCCCTCGGCTACGCCAAGCTGATGCGCTCCGACAGCCTGGAGGCGCTCAGCGTCAACGTGGACCCGGCCGACACCAAGGCGCTCCGCGCGGAGTGGGAACGGCGCGGCATCGACGTACCCCTGAAGGTGCTCGACTCGCCGTACCGCGAGGTCACGCGCCCGGTCATCGACTACGTCAAGGGCCTGCGCAAGGAGTCCCCGCGCGATGTGGTCTCCGTGATCATCCCCGAGTACGTGGTCGGCCACTGGTACGAGCACCTGCTGCACAACCAGAGCGCGCTGCGGCTCAAGGGCCGGCTGCTGTTCACGCCCGGCGTGATGGTGACCTCGGTGCCGTACCAGCTCCAGTCCTCCGAGGCGGCCAAGCAGCGCGCCCGCCGGCGGCAGGACTGGGCCGCCCCCGGCTCGGTGCGCCGCGGTCCGGCGGAGCGGGCGAAGGACTCCTCCTCGCACACGTAGACTGGTGGGCTGTCGTCCCGGCCCGCACGGGCCTTTCCGCTCTCGATGTTGTGGAGTCACCCCGCCATGCAGGCAGAACCGAGGAAATCACTGGTGGGGGAGGAGTACGAGGTCGAGATCGGCCCCGTCGCCCACGGCGGCCACTGCATCGCCCGCACCTCCGAGGGCCAGGTCCTCTTCGTCCGGCACGCGCTGCCCGGCGAACGGGTCGTCGCGCAGGTCACGGAGGGCGAGGAGGGGGCCCGCTTCCTCCGCGCGGACGCGGTGCGGGTGCTGGACGCCTCCAAGGACCGCATCGACGCCCCCTGCCCCTACGCCGGTCCCGGCCGCTGCGGCGGCTGCGACTGGCAGCACGCCAAGCCGGGCGCCCAGCGTCGACTGAAGGGCGAGGTCGTCGCCGAGCAGCTCCAGCGCCTGGCCGGGCTCACCCCCGAGGAGGCCGGCTGGGACGGCACGGTGATGCCGGCCGAGGGCGACAAGGTCCCCGCCGGCCAGGTCCCGGCGTGGCGCACACGCGTGCAGTACGCCGTCACCGCCGACGGCCGCGCGGGACTGCGCCGGCACCGCTCGCACGAGGTCGAGCCGATCGACCACTGCATGATCGCCGCGGATGGGGTCAGCGAGCTGGGCATCGAGAAGCGGGACTGGACGGGCATGGACTCCGTCGAGGCGATCGCCGCGACGGGCTCCCAGGACCGCCAGGTCGTCCTCACCCCCAAGCCGGGCGCCCGCCTCCCCCTGGTCGAACTCGACCGCCCGGTCTCCGTCATGCGCGTCGACGAGCGTTCCGGACAGCTCCACCGCGTCCACGGCCGCCCCTTCGTCCGCGAACGCGCCGACGGCCGCACCCACCGGGTCGCCGGCGGCGGCTTCTGGCAGGTCCACCCGAAGGCCGCCGACACCCTCGTCACCGCCGTCATGCAGGGCCTGCTGCCCCGCAAGGGCGACATGGCCCTCGACCTCTACTGCGGCGTCGGCCTGTTCGCGGGTGCCCTGGCCGACCGGGTCGGCGAGGCGGGCGCGGTGCTCGGCATCGAGTCCGGCAAGCGCGCGGTCGAGGACGCCCGCCACAACCTCGCGGACTTCCCCCGCGTCCGTATCGAACAGGGCAAGGTCGAGTCCGTCCTGCCCCGCACGGGGATCGACGAGGTCGACCTCGTCGTCCTCGACCCGCCGCGCGCGGGCGCCGGCCGCAAGACGGTGCAGCACCTGTCCTCCCTGGGCGCCCGCCGCATCGCGTACGTCGCCTGCGACCCGGCGGCGCTGGCACGGGACCTGGCGTACTTCCGGGACGGGGGGTACCGGGTGCGGACGCTGCGGGTGTTCGACCTGTTCCCGATGACGCACCATGTGGAGTGCGTGGCAATTCTGGAGCCTGCTACAAAGGGGCTCTGACCTGCGACTTCCTTGGGCCTTCCAGTGTGGTCGGTGGTGCTCGACCTGTTCTCCGAAGTCCACCGCGTGGAGCATGTCGTAGGTTCCAGCCACGTGACCCGCCTGCGGTTTCGCAGCGGGGGCGGGGGCTGGAACGTTCTGCCTCAACTCCGTACGAGACGGGTTCGGGAAATGTCTTGACGCTCGCTCGGCGCTGTTCCTGACGGAGCGTGGGGTGGTCGCCCTGGATCAAGTGGCGCGGGTGGATCGACTTGCCGGGCTCAATCCGTCGAGCAGCGCGTCAGGGCTGTTCTTCGGGCTCGGGTCATACGGCGACAGGTCTCGGGTTGACGTGTGCTGATTGCGTCGGCCTCGTTGTCCTGGGAGCCGCCAGAATGATGGCGCTCCTTGAAATCGGGTCTGGCCCCTCGACCGCGCTGTCGAAGCGGCACGTCGTCCGCCCGGCCGTCGGCCCGACGTTTCCCCCGCCACGGTGTGCGGTGCAAGGGCCTGACGCGTTGCGGTTCCGGAGCGGCAGGGCGGGCGAGCGCCGGATTACCGATGCGGTGCCCGCCTTCGGCAGGATGGGCGCATGACCGAGATCCGCACACCCCGTCTTCTCCTCCGCAGCTGGCACGACGACGACCTCGCGCCGATGGCGGACATCAACGCGGACCCACGGGTCATGCGCTGGGTCGACGACGGCTCGGTGCGCGACCTGGACCGTACGGCCGAGGACATCGAGCGGTGGGAGGAGGAGTGGGACGAGGAGGGCTTCGGGCTCTTCGCCGTCGAGCTGCTGGCCTCGGGCGAACTGATCGGTTTCACGGGGCTGTCCGTGCCCGGGTTCCTGCCGGAGGTGATGCCCGCCGTGGCGATCGGCTGGCGGCTCGGCTCACCGTTCTGGGGCCAGGGATACGCGTCCGAAGCCGCGCACGCCACACTGGAGTTCGCACTCCAGGACCGCGGCCTGGACCGTGTCATCAGCATCAGCCGGGTGGGGGACAACGCCTCCGAGAACGTCATCCGCAAGCTCGGCATGGCGCCCGAGCGGGAGACGGCCCACCCGGTGTACGGCTGTCCACTGCGCGTTCACGCCATCGACCTCACCGAGTTCCAGGCATGAACCGACCCGACCGTCGATCGCCACAGGACAGCCGACCACTGTCCCTGCGCCCCTGAACGCATCGACCGCGGCGGCACGGACACCCAGGAAGGGATGGCCCCTCCCTGTCAGCGCACCTTGCCGAAGAACTCGCGGACGTCGCCGACGAGCAGTTCCGGGGCTTCCATCGCGAGGAAGTGGCCGCCACGGTCGAGTTCGGTCCACCGCACGATGTTGTGGTCGCGTTCGGCCCAGCGGCGGATGGTCACATCGTGGGCGGAGAGCAGCACGGCGGTGGGCACGGTCCCCTGTGGACCGGCTGCCCAGCCGTCCTGACCGTCGCTCCACCCGGCGTCGTGCGCCGTGCCGGGGGCAGTCCAGTCGTCGGCTGCGGCTTCGCTCCAGGTGCTCGCGGACATCTCCTCGTAGTAGACCTGGGCTGCTGAGGCGGCGGTGGCGGTCAGCCAGTACAGCGAGACCTCGGTCAGGATGCGGTCCCGGTGGATGCTGTTCTCGGGCAGTGCGTCTTCCGGGTCGGTGAGCTCCTTGAATTTCTCCACGGTCCAAGCCAGCTGGCCGACAGGGGAGTCGGTGAGGGCGTAAGCCACGGTCTGCGGTCGTTTGGAGTTGCACTGCAGGTAACCGTCGTTGAAGTTCTGCATCCGATGCCATCGTCGCTGTTCGGCCTCCGTCAGGCCGTCCATCTCGCCCTCTGCCCCGGCGGGAAATGTGATCATGGCGTTGACGTGGACGCCGATCACGTGGTCCGGTGCCTGCTTGCCCATCTCCAGGGCGACCCATGAGCCGGTGTCGTAGCCCTGAACGCCGTAGCGCGTGTAGCCGAGGCGGGCCATCAGCTGGGTGAACGCCCCGGCCATCCGAGCCGTGTCCATGCCCGGTCCGGCCAGTGGGGTGGAGAGGGCGAATCCCGGCAGCGAGGGGATGACCAGGTGGAACGCGTCGGCCGGAGCACCTCCGTGCGTACCGGGGCCGGACAGCGGCCCGATGACGTCGAGGAAGTCCACCACCGAGCCCGGCCAGCCGTGCAGCAGCATCAGCGGTGTGGCATCGGCCCTGGGAGAGCGCACATGCAGGAAGTGGATGTTCTGCCCGTCGATGGCGGTCATGTACTGAGGGAACGTGTTGAGTTCCGCCTCGTGCGCCCGCCAGTCGTAGGCAGTGCGCCAGTACTCGGCCAGATCCTTCAGGTAGTCCACCGGAACGCCGCGGCTCCAGCCGACACCGGGCAGCTCATCCGGCCAGCGGGTGGCGGCCAGGCGGGCTTGCAGATCATCGAGCTGGGCCTGCGGTATGTCGAGGTGGAAGGAGCGGATACTGCTGGGTGTCGTGTTCGCCATGGCTGCGACACTAGGACTCGCTTAGGTCAGTTTCGGTCCTCACCTTCCGGCAGTCTTACGGCATGCTGGAGACCTCCGGGCGGCTGTTGAAGCTGCTCTCCCTGTTGCAGACCCACCGCGACCGGTCCGGGGCCGAACTCGCCGAACGCCTCGGCGTCAGCCGGCGCACCCTGCGCCGTGATGTGGAGCGGCTGCGTGTGCTCGGCTACCCGGTGCACGCCACCCAGGGCACTGCGGGCTACCGGCTCGGGGCCGGGACCACGCTGCCGCCACTGCTGCTCGACGACGACGAGGCCGTCGCCGTCGTCGTCGGCCTGCGCACGTCGGCCGGTGGCTCGGTCGCCGGCATCGAAGGGTCCTCGATGCGCGCGCTCGCCAAGCTCGAGCAGATGCTCCCACCCCGGCTGCGGTACCGAGTGAGCACCCTGCACACCGCTACTGTCCGGGCCGGCGCAGCCCCGACTCCCAAGGTCTCCGCGGACACCCTCATGGCCATCGCAGAGGCGTGCCGCCGACGCGAGCGACTGCGCTTCGACTACGTCAGCCCTCGCCGCAGCCGCAGCACGCGCTTGGTCGAGCCGCACAGTCTCGTCAGCTTCGACCGCCACTGGTACCTGGTCGCCTGGGACACCGACCGCACCGACTGGCGCACCTTCCGCGTCGACAGACTCACTCCGCGCACGCCGACTGGACCGCGGTTCACCCCCCGCGAACTCCCCGACACCGACGTGGCCACCTATCTGGCCCACCAGCTGTCATCGCGGACCTGGCCGTTCCAGGCCACCATCACCCTGCACGAGTCCGCCGCAGCGGTCACCGACCGCATCTGGCCCGGCATGGGCGTCGTCGAACCCGTCGACGATGACAGCTGCCTACTGCACCTGGGCGCCGACAACCCCCGTGACCTCGCCTGGATGATCACCTCGGTCGACGCCGATTTCACTCTCACCGACGCACCACCCGAACTCACCGACGCCCTGCACGCCCACGCCGCCCGCTGCCTGAACGCCGTACGCAAGGCATAGGCACCCCTGCCGCGCAGGCGTCCGGGAATCTCCCGACGACCGGGCTCCACCACCGCTCAGTACCTCGATGCGGAGTGTCCTGAGTGTGGTGGAGTGAGAACCGCGGCACAGACGTTCGACAGCACCAGGAGCAGCTACTTCGGTCTGAGCCCGCTGGCCGTGCAGGTGTCACGACGTCTCGGCAGTCTCGGCGACGAGGCGCATCTGTACGTGGGACGCCGCTACGTCGACGATGTCGAGCGGCTGTCCTCGCCAGTAGCCGTGATTCGGGAGCCGCTGACACAGCTCTGCGACGATCACCGCCAGTGATCTCTGCTGTCGGGCACAGTAAAGTCAAGCTGGACGGATTCTGTCTAAGTAGACTTAGACATGTCGTGGTCGATCCAGGCTGGTGGGGAGTTCCGGTGGACGAGAGCGTGCTTGCCAAGCCCGGGGACGTGGTCGACCGTGATCGTGAGTGGGATCTGCTGTCCGAGTTCGTCACGGACCCGGATCCGGCGATGCGTCTGGGGATCGTGTCGGGGCGCAGGCGGCACGGGAAGTCGTATCTCCTGCAGGCGCTGTCGGAACGGGTCGGGGGTCTGTACGTCACCGCGGTGCGGGAGGAAGGGCGGTTGCCGGCGATCCGGCGGTTCAGCGACGCCATCGCGGCCCACGCGGGTCTGCGGCCCGGCACGCTTCGGTTGACCGACTGGCGTGAGGTCCTGTCCAACGCCCTCGATGTCACTGCGCGTTCGCGGACTCCGTTGTTGGTGATCGACGAGTTGCCGTATCTCCTCCAGCACTCTCCTGAGATCCCTGGCCTGCTGCAGCAGCTCTATGACGAGCGTCAGCGGGGCGCCGGGGCCGGACCCGGAGCGCGGGTGATCCTGTGCGGGTCCGCGATGAGCGTCATGCATGAACTGCTGTCGGGGACGAAACCGTTGCGCGGCCGTGCGGTGATCGATCTGAGGCTGGGGGCTTTCGACTACCGGGCCAGCCGTGCGTTCTGGCGGATCGACGATCCGCTGACCGCCCTGCGGGTGCACGCCGTCCTCGGTGGCGCTCCCGGTTACCGGCCGGTGGCGGCCCGCCCGCACCCGAACGATGGCTTCGCCTCCTGGCTGACGCGGACGCTCCTGGACCCGGGGCGGGCGGTGTACTCGCGCACGGAGACGGAGTATCTGCTGCGCGAGGATCCGCGGATCACCCAGCACACCCTCTACTACGACATCCTTACGGCGATCGCCCAGGGCGCCACCACCCCCACCAAGATCGGCGCGGCCCTGGAACGACAGCGCAATGCCGTCACCCACCCGCTCGACGTCCTGGAGTCCACCGGCTACATCCAGCGCGAGCAGGACATCCTGCGTCCCCGCCACCCCGTCATCACCCTGGCCGACCCCGTCATCCGCTTCAATCAGCTGATCACCCTGCCGCAGGCGGCCATCGTCGAACAGGGCTTCGCCGAGGAGGCGTGGCAGGCCGCCGCGCCGACCTTCAACTCCAAGATCCTCGGCCCGCACTTTGAGGACCTCGCCCGCACCTTCACCCGCCGCTACGCCCACACCCTGCTTCCCGGCGGTCTGCCCGGCCCGGTCGGCACCACCGAAGTGGCCGACCCCGCGGCCCGCACCAAGCACGAGGTGGACGTCATCGCCCTGGCCCTGGGTGAACGCCCGCAGGCCCCCCGCGCCCGGATCGCGCTCCTCGGCGAGGCCAAGGCCACCGCCGCCCGCCGCGGCACCGGCGATCTGCAACGTCTGGAGCACATCCGCGGTCTGCTCACCGATCAGGGTTACGACACCACGGGCACCACGCTGGCCCTGTTCTCCCTGCACGGGTTCTACCCGGACCTGATCGAGTCCGCGGCCGGCCGCGAAGATCTGCTCCTGGTTGATCTGGCGACTCTCTACGGGGTCGGGTAGCCACCACTCCTGTCGCGATGACAACGGCGAACTCAGCGGCGCGGTGGTGCATGCCCGCGCACAGCAGTGGCGCGCCGCGGGTTGTCAGGCGCGGCCGGTTCAGGACGGCCGCGGCGACGCCGATGAACAGTCAGCCGGGTCGTCAGCGCTCGTTGAGATCGTCGGCGAGTGCGCGGTCGATGTCGTGCTGTGCCCTGTCCACCAGAGGGTCTGTCAAACGAGCGGGTCTGTTCCGTAGTCGGTGGTGACGGTGGGTGTGGTCAGCCCAGGAGGATGCGGTGGCGGAGGAGGGGAAAGCTTGCGCGGCCGTACATCTGGCGCTTGATCAGCTTGGTTTTGTTGTTCACGCCTTCGGTGCCGCCGTTGTGGTGCGGCAGGGTGAGGCCGGCGTCGACTGCGGCGCGGTCCTTCTCCAGGCCCCGGGTGAAGGCATGCAGGTGGGGCAGGTCCTCGGCCTGGGCCGAGGCGATCCAGGCGCTCAGCAGGACGGCATTGCCGTCGGCGGGATCCAGCAGCGCGGCGAAGTGGTGGATGAGGTCGGCCAGAGCGGTCATCTCGTGGCAGGCAGCGCGGGCGGCCTCGATACGTTCCCGCTGGTGACTCTTGAGGCGGTCGGGGCGGGTGAGCAGGTAGCGGGCCAGGTGCCGGGGCGAGAGGGCGGGCCGGTCGGCCTCGACGCGGCCCTGGTTGATGTAGCGGACCAAGAGGTTCGAGCTGCCGGTGTAGCCCAGTTCCCTGATTTCCTGGAGGAGATGGGTGACGGGGACGGCCGGATTCTCCAGCCGGCGTCGGCGCAGGTGATCGCGGTAGGGATCCACGAGGGTGGGCCGGTACTTGGGGGCACGGACGAGGCGCTCGGGCTCGGCGACACGGTCGTAGCGCTTGACGGTGTTCGAGGCGAGGTTCAGGCGCCGTGCGCATTCCAGCAGGCCGACTCCGCGCTCGCGCAGGGCGTGCACCTGCTGCCAGCGCTCGCGGGTGGTGGCGGCCTGTCTCCCCTCGGCCGGGGGCGGGCCCGCTTTCGCCCAGCAGGTGCTGTGCTCTGCGACTTCTTTGCGGACGGCCTCGGCGAGGTTGTGCCACAGATGCCGGCGGTCGCTGATCTGGACCGCATCGGGCAGGACTCGGCGGACCGCCTCGGCGTAGGTGGCCGATCCGTCCCGGCACACGGCCTCGATGCCCGGATGCCCGCGCAGCCAGGCTTCCAGAGTGGCGGCTTCGCGGCCAGGCAGTACCTCAATCCGCTGGCCGGTCTCGGCGTTGATGACGATCGTGGCGTAGCTCTGCCGGCGCCGCAGGGCGAAGTCGTCGACCCCGATCACCCGCGGCATCCGCACCGCCGGCACGGGCACCCGCCGCAGCAGCCGCAAGGCGGAGGCGTACGACACGGGCACGGCCAGCGATCGGGCGAGTCGGGCGGACGCCCGGCCGCATAACTCCTTGACCAGCTCGGAGAGCTGACCGGTCAGGCGTGTGGTGCGGCGCTGATGGCGCTCCAGGAGCCCGGGGACCTGCTCTCGGAAGGTCTGCCGCCTGCAGCCCAGGACCGGACAGACCAGCCGTCGTATCCTCACCCGGACCACGACCTGCCGACCGTCGACCGGCACATCCCGCACAGTCCGGCCGTGATACCCGTGGACCTTCCCCGTCACCACCCCGCACACCGGACAGGGAACGGGAACATCCCGAGTCCGAGCCGAAACCCGGACTATCTCGCCACCGTCCGCCACATCCTCGATGACCAACGCCGACAACCCCGAAAACACCGTCCCTACAAGCGTGTTCGCATCATGCACGCTCAATGATCACAGACGAGCACCCACCGTCACCACCGACTACGGAACAGACCCGCTCGTTTGACAGACCCACACGCAGCTGTCCGTCCGGCGAGCCGTGAAGTCGAGGAAGTCGAACCTCCTGTCGAGGCTACTCGCCTTGCGGCGATGGCTTCGGCGTGGGCAGTCCTCTCAGTACGTCGCGGACGGTGAATCGCCCGAGTTCGGTCGTCATCGCATCGGCGACCGTTCGGTCGAGCGTGTCCAGACTCCCCTGTACGGTGCGGCCCACCGCACAGGTCGGGGCAGGCTCGTGCCGACCGAGTACCCGGTCGGTTCCCTGGAGCAGCGACCAGACGCGGTCGAGCCGGATGTCCGCGGCGTCCACTGTGAGCTGCCAGCCCCCGTGGATGCCGGGCCGTGACCGCACCAAGCCTGCGTCCCGCAGCGGGCCGAGCACGCGGCGTACGTAGACGGCGTTGACGTTGGTGCTCTCGGAGAGCTCCTCGGAGCTCACGGTGCGGCCCTCCGTGACGTCGGCCAGATAGGTCAGCACATGAACGGCGACGGCGAACTGGGTGTTGGTGGAGCGGGCCATACGACCATCTTGCCATTCCGTAGCCATCATGGCTACAGTTCAAATCGTAACTGTAATGACTACAGATTGGTGCGGAACAATGATCGGCATCACCGGTGCTTCCGGCCCCCTCGGACGCGCCACCGCCGAACTGGTGCTGCGGGCCCTCGATCCGCGTGAGGTCGTCCTCACCACGCGTACGCCCGATGCTCTCGCCGACCTCGCAGACCGCGGGGCGCGGGTGCGGCAGGCCGATTTCGGCGAACCTCGCACCGCAGCGGCCGCGTTCGCCGGTGTCGAACGGCTCCTGCTCATCTCCACCGACGCGGTGGGCTCCCGGCTCGACCAGCATCGGGCAGCCGTCGCGGCGGCGGCCGAGGCGGGGGTCTCGCACATCGCGTACACCTCCGTTCCCGAGCCGGTGCCCGCCAACCCCGCCGTGGTGGTCGCCGACCATGCCGGCACGGAACAGGCACTGCGGGAGAGCGGGCTGCGATGGACCATGCTGCGCAACAACCTGTACGCGCACCTGCAGATCCCTGTTATCGAACAGGCCATCACCACGGGCCGGCTGGTGACCAACAGCGGGGACGGCGCAGCAGCGTACGTCGCGCGGGAGGACTGCGCGGCGGCGGCTGCGGCGGTCCTCACCCGGGACGGGTACGAGAACCGGGCCCTGGACATCACCGGCCCGGCGGCGGTCACCGCCCGCGATCTGGCGGACCTCGCGCGCGAGATCGGCGGGCACGAGGTCGAACTCGTCGACGTCGACGACCACGCGTTCGCCACCGGACTCAAGGAAGCCGGCCTGCCGGATCCGGTGTCGGAACTGTTCACCTCGTTCGGTGCGTCGACGCGCGGCGGGTTTCTTGCCCGTGTCAGCGGCGCGGTGGGCGACCTGACCGGTCGCGAGCCGAGGTCCCTCGCGGACGTGGTGCGCGCGGCCCGGAAGTCCTGACCCGGTGGCCATGGAGAACGCGGTGGCCACCCGGGCCGGCAGCCCAGGAGGGGCTGTCCGCAGGATCTGCGTACTGGTGCTCCTGGCCGCCCTCACCGCTCTTGGGCCGTTGTCCATAGACGCCTACATACCCGGTCTGCCCCGGATCGCCGACAGCCTGCACAGCCCGGCGTGGGCGGTCCAGCTCACCGTCACGGCATGTCTGGCGGGTCTGGCGATCGGGCAGCTCCTGGCCGGCCCGCTCAGTGACGCGCTGGGCCGGCGCGGACCACTGCTGTTCGGGCTCACCCTCTGCACGGCGGCGGGAGCGCTGTGTGCGCTAGCTCCGAACGTCTGGCTCATCATCGTAATGCGCGGGGTGCAGGGACTCGGCGGCGCCTTCGCCCTGGTGATCGCCTACGCGTACGTCAGCGACCTGCACGAGGGGAGGGCGGCGGCACGCTACTTCTCCCTGCTGACCCTTGTCACCGGCCTGGCACCGGTGCTCGCTCCGCTGATGGGAGCGCGGATCCTCGACGCGTGGAGTTGGCGGGCGGTCTTCGTGACCGTCGCGGCGTTCGGCGCTCTGGTCCTCGTCGCCTGTGCGGGAGCGCTGCCGGAGAGCCGTCCGCCGCGCCTGCGCCCACCGTGGGAGTGGCGCAGGACGGGTTCGGTGTACGGAGGCCTGTTGCGGGACCGTGCTCTGGTCGGCCCCGTCCTCGCCAACGCCTTGACGTTCGCCTACATCTCGGGCTCCCCGTTCGTCCTGCAGAGCCTGTACGGACTCAGCCCTCAGCAGTACAGCCTGGTGTTCGCGGTGAACGCGCTCGGGCTCGTCGCCGCGGCGGCGGCCGGGGGAGCGCTCGTCGGGCGCTTCGGCGCCGGGTTGCTGTTGCGTGCCGGCGTGACGGGCACGGCGGTCGCGAGTGTCGTCCTGCTGGTCTTCACGGTCGCGGGTCTGGGACTGTGGCCGATCCTGGCGGCCCTCTTCGTCGCCATCGCCCACGTAGGACTGGTCCTGCCGAACGCTCCCGCGCTGGTCCTACGGCACCGTGAACCGAACGCCGGCGCCGCAGCGGCACTGCTCGGCTGCGGCCAGTTCCTGTTCGGCGGACTCGCCGCGCCTCTCGTAGGGCTCACCACCGCGCACAGCGCCGTACCCATGGCCACCGTCATGGCCGTTCTCGGGCTCTCGGCTTTGACCGTACTCATCACCGTGACTCCTGCCGGCACGGCAGGACCCCCTGTCCGCACGAGCGGCGACCAGCCGCACGAGGAGGTTCACCATGACCACGAACACCGTCACTGACACTCTGCGCCTGCGCCGACTCGGGTGGGCGGGCATCGAGATCGGACTGGGCGACACACTCCTGCTGATCGACCCGCTCGAGAACACCGCTCCGCTCGCGCCCGTCATGGGTCCGCCCCGGCGGCCGCTGCCGCCCGTCGACGCCCCGGCGGGAACGCACGCCCTCATCACACACGTGCACCCCGACCACTACGACCGCGAGCTGATCGCGCGCCTGGCCGTCTCGGGGACCATCGGCTGCCACTCTCCCACCGCCTCGGTGCTGGCGGAGGACGGCATCACGGCCGAGGCGCAGGAACTGGGGGAACCGCGTCGTATCGGCGGGCTGACCGTCACCCCCGTCGCGTCGCTGGACTGGCGTGGCAGCGACTGCGACCAGGTCGCGTGGGTCGTGGAGGGGGCCGGGAGACGGATCATCCACTGCGGGGACACCATGTGGCACGGCAACTGGTGGCAGATCGCCCGCGACCACGGCCCGTTCGACGTGGCGTTCCTGCCCGTCAACGGCGTGATCGCCAGGTTCGAAGGCTACGAGGCCAACGTGCCCGTCACACTGACGCCCGAACAGGCCGTGGAAGCCGCGGCGGCTCTCGGCGCCACAGCAGCCTGCGCGATCCACTACGAACTGTTCGACAACCCTCCCGCGTACGCCGAACAGCCCCACATAGCCGAGCGGTTCGGCCGCGCCGCCCATGAGCGGGGCATCACACCTCACCTCGTGACCGACGGTGAAGTCGTACCGCTCGACAACTGACCCCCACCCGTCAGCGGTGCTGCCCGGTCGCGATGTGACACAACGTGCTCATCGCGTTCCAGGTCCCGGCGGGCGGGCGACTGCCAGGCCCGGCCATACCGGCGCATCAGCCGCCGGACCGCCGCCGACCGGCGGTTCAGGTCCCACTCGAGGGCGATCATCCGTCCCCAGCTCTGCACCGAGGACCACAAGATCTGCGACGAGGACATTGCTTGGCTCTCCCCGCTCAAGCACCGCAACCTGAACCTGCTCGGCCGCTACACCTTCACCGCCTCCACCCGGGCGCCGGCGCCCTGCGCCGAACCCGGCTGGAGGTGAGGAAGGGTGCTGTGACACGTGCGCTTCGGCAGGTACCGGGGACTGACGGCGGGCCCGCCGGAGGGTGCGGTGGCATTCCGGTCGGCCCATGTGGGTAGCGCTTCAGGCGGACGGGCGCTTGGCGCGGGCGGTGAGGCGTTCCCAGTTGCGGTGGCCGATGTCGGCCTTCTGCTCGTCGGTGAAGGGCGAGTTCTCCAGGAAGGAGCGGGCTTCGCCGTTGCTGGTGTCGACGTAGGGGAAGCCGCCGGGACGGAAGCCGTAGGTGAAGGGATAGTCGGTGGAGTACAGCATCCGGTCGGTGCCCATCACTTCGGCGGTCCAGCGCAGGTAGCGGGGGCTGTTGGTGCCGCTGCCCGCGACCCAGAAGTTCTGCTTGAAGTAGTCGGCGAGCGGTTGGCGCAGACGGCCTGCCTCGCCGAAGAAGCCGGTGTGGTCGAGGTAGAACATCACGACCTCGCCCCAGTGCCCGGCGATCACCTGCAGGTCGGGGAACCGGTCGAAGACCCCCGAGAAGATCATGCGGAGGTACTGGACGCCGAGGTCGTAGTACCAGCCGAGGCCGGCTCCGGCCAGCACCGGGCCCATGGGGGCCGGAAGGCCGGAGTAGTAGGCGTCGATGACGGGCTGAACCGGCGTTTGCGGGTGGAAGTGCAGCGGCACTCCCAGCCTCTCGGCCATCGCGTACAGCTCGTCGTTGTCCCGGTGGTCGGCCAGCTTGTCCCCGGTGCGGCCGTAGAGCATGGCGCCGGGGAAGCCCAGCTCGATCACCACGCGCTCCAGCTCCGCCGCGGCCGCGGCCGGTGACTGGGTGGGGATCGCGGCGAACGCCTGGAAACGGTCGGGCCGGGAAGCGACGATCTCGGCGAGTTGGTCGTTGGCCTCGCGGGCCACCGCGACGGCGTCGGCCTTCGGCAGGTCCTGCACGCCCGGAGACGACAGGGACAGCACGGCGACGTCGATGCCCTGATCGTCCATGTGGGCCAGCCGCTGCTCACCGACCACGTGCAGATTCTTTGCAACGGGACTGTCCCCGAAGCCACGCGCCGGGATCTGGGGCGATCCCACCCGCTCGTAAGCCTCGTAGACAGCCGGCACGACGACGGTCTCTTCTACTCCGACTATGCGCAAACGGTCGAGCATGACGGTTCCCCCCTGTGTTTCCATTGGAACTATTCAAACGTTATCATTGATAGTATCGACGAAATCAAGCATCCGATAACGTTGATTCTGTTGTCGGTGTGATGGCGCTATCGTTGGGCCATGCCTGTTGAACCGACCTTTGCGCGGCGTGCCGCGGAGCCCGGCGCCACGGCGCGTGAACAGACGCGCCGCCGGGTCGTCGACGCCGCGATGGACCTGCTGGAGCGCGGCGGCCGCGACGCGGTCACCACCCGGGCGGTAGCCGACGCCGCCGGACTGCAGCCACCGGCCCTCTACCGGCTGTTCGGCGACAAGGAAGGGCTGCTGGACGCGGTGGCGGAGCGCGGTTTCACCCGCTTCCTGGCAGCCAAGGAGCAGCTCGAATCCGCCTCGGGGGACCCGATCAGGGAACTGCGCGACGGCTGGGACGCCGTGGTCGAGTTCGGGGTGACCAATCCCGCGCTGTACCTGCTGATGTACGGCGAGCCCACCCGGTCCACCGCCGTCATCAGGATCGGCCTCGAACACCTCATGGACCGGATCCGCCGCATCGCCGCCGCAGGACTCTTGCGCGTCGAAGAGCGCCTGGCGGTCCAGATCGTCCACGCCGCCGCCAGCGGCGCCATCCTGACATGGCTGTCGGTGCCCGAAGCCCAGCGCGAACCCGCACTCCTCGTCGCAGTGCGCGAATCCATGATGACCACTGTCACCACCCGCGAACCGGCCATCCAGGAACCGGGCGCGGCCGGCGCGGCCCGCGCCCTGCGTGCCGCGCTGCCCAGCCAGAACGCCCTGAGTAAAGCCGAAGAGCAACTCTTGGCGGAATGGCTCCGTCGACTGTCCGCATAGCCGCTCGCTCGAGGCGGGGCAGCAAGCCGTGTCAATGAGTCGGACGATGCGAACACCTCCTCCGCTTTCCCGCCCATGCTGGCTCTGGCCCGGCCGCATGGCCGATGGACCTCCGGCAGGCGGAGTCGTCCGCCTGGTCACGGTCAGCACACCGCAGTCGGGGCGGTCGGCAAGGAGCCCCGGCCGTAGGTGAGGCGAGCGAGGGGCCCGTTGGGCAGGGCCGGGAGGTCCCTCTCTGCCTTTCGTCGAGCGAGGCGTGGAGTTCGGGGTTCATGGAAGGTGCCGTCGCGGAGCATCGCGAAGAGCACGTTGATCCGTTGTCGGGCCAGCACTGTCCAGCTGACCGTGCTGGTGGGCTTCGACCGGGACCTCGCGGCCGAGGGTCTCGTCGGTCAGTTCGATGAGCGCAGAGTGCGCGGCACAGTGCCGGCTGCGTCGGTGATCACGGCGGCGTCCTTGGCGTCGGTCTTCGCCTCACCCGGGGTTGAGATCAGCGATCCGCCGCATGGACAGGCCAGCAGGTAGGCGACCTTGCAGCCATCGGGGCCCTCCCACTCACTGTCGCCCAGGCGTGAGTGGCGTTCGGGAAGGCGTCCGGCTGGTCGAGGCGCTCGACAGCAACCCTGCTTCAGGCGGCACGGGCGCCGCTCGTGGGGCGGTCTCCAACGCGTACCCGGGGTGGGGGAGGATCCGTTGTGGGCTGTCTGTTGCAGCTCGCAGTAGGAACGATGCCGCCGTGACGCTCGTTCGACGCTCTTTCTGACGGAGTGCCAGGTGGTCGTCCTATAGGGAGTGTCGAGGTATGCGGGGGCAGGGATGAGTGGGCTCCCATGGCACGCCCAGCTGGTGGCCGGTGCCGCTGCTGGCCGTGGCAGGGCTACCTGGATGTGCCGGTTCAGCTTCGCCGTGCCGCGTCCGCTTTCCGTACCGTCTTCGCGGCGTGGTCAGCCGGGCCGGCCAAGTTCCGGAGTGCAAGGGAGACCAGGCTGAGATACTTCACAAGGTGGTCGGCGAGGGTGTCCTGCTCGATGCTGGTCCGGAAGCTCGCGCTCTGGGCCACAGTCGGTTCCTCGAGAAAAGAGGTGCTGGGTGCGCTGCGCCTACTGTGGCACCGGGGGGCGTCTCATTACGCAATGCCCGGACAAGATGCCCAACGGGCGACAAGACTGTTCGCGTGGCTGCAGAACCCCGCCCCTCCATCGTGTCCTCATGCATCGAGCTTCTCGAGCGTCTGGCCCAGTTCAGTGAGAAGGTGACGAGAACGCTGCGCGGGGTGACCAAGACGTACAGGGAGGCCGAAGCAGCACTCAGTCACCTCCGCGACGCCTACAAGTTGGCTACGCAGCTGTGCAGGGCCGTCGTTGCCTTCTTCAGGCCCGAGGGCGGCAATGCCGAAGCCTGCTAGACCATGGGCCGGCCGGGTAATGCTGCGCTGCCAAGCAGCCGCCACCGTCCGAGCCGGCCGCCTTCCCGATGGTGGCGAGAACATCCTGGTCGGGAGCACGTCCACGCTGGTGTGCCACGGCCGGTGTCCGTGCACACGGCAGACCACCCACAGGCGCAGCACCCCGGACGCCGCCCGGGCCGGACCAGTTCTTGGTTCTTGCTCTGATCGATCGCAGGCGTGATCTCATCCGGACGCGATCAGTCGATGTCGAGATCGTCGGCCTCTTCGAGGAGACGGGCTGCGAGGTCGTCGGCCTACTCCACGGCCCAGGAGCGGAGAGCGGTGACGGTGGACTCGTCGAGGCCATAGGCGGCGAAGGCTTCGTCGTCGGTCCACTCGGCGCCCGTGAGGTTCGCCTGCAGATCCTCGTGCTCGAAGCGGCCGCGGGCGTGGCGGCGGCCGAACTCCTCGAGCTCGGCGTTGGTCCAGCGGCGGGAGGCGGCGAACACGTCGATCAGGTCGCGGGGCGCTCCGCGGTCGGCGAGGGCGCGGACCTTGGCCCCGATCACGTCCTCTTCCGCGAGGACGGGCCCGTACGGGCTCTGGGTGACCGGCCGCCAGAAGATCTCCTTGAGGATGTCGACTTCGCGTTCCTGCCCGGTGGCCGGGTCGGCCACGGTGAAGCGAGCGGACAGCGGGGCAGTCTCCAGCGCGTGCACCTTCCAGCCGCGGGTTTCGAGGCCGGTGCGGAGCGTGGCGGCGATGTCGGCCATGGGCGCCGGATTCTCGGTGGCGACATCGAGGTCCTGGCTGGGGCGGTTCACGAGGCGGTGTGCCCGCACGGCGTATCCACCGGTGAGTACCAGTGGATACGGGGAACCGAGTGCGATCACATCCGCCAGGAGCCGCGTATGCAGCTCCGGCATGTCCGTCACGCGGCTGCCCGGGTGCGGGAGGCGAACTGGGGGAAGGCGTCTTCCCATACGGCGCGCACGCTGCGGCCGACGAGGGTGCGCAGCACCGGCCACAGCTGGAGGAGCAGGTCCTGGTTGAGGTAGCGGGGCAGGTCACCGTGCAGGCCCTCGTGCAGGACGGTCCGGTACAGGCCCATACGCTGGCGCGGCTTGCTCAGGTCGTATGAGGTCATCCCGGACCAGGCCATGTGCAGCGGCAGCTCCACGACACCGTGGGTCGGCCCGCGCAGCTCGTCCAGCGACTCCGGCAGGCGGCGGCGGAACTTCTCCCGGTACAGCGCGAGGTCCTCGGCGACCGCACCCGAGAGGTCGCTCGGCGTGGGTGCACGATGCTGTGGGCTGAAGGCCATGACCCCATTATGACGTCCGGAGAAGTGGCGCGGGGCATGATGAGCGAGCCGGTGGCTGGAGCGAGCGGGACGGAGCCTGCAGGGGGATCTGGTCGTGGCAGCTCGGCCGCCCCGAGTGAGCGGGACGGGCCGACAGCTGTGACGCTCGTTTGACGCTCTGGGCGCCCGCACGCAGGGCGGCGAGCCGAGAAAGCGCCTCTGACCTGGTCTTTCTGTGACGCGCTCAGGCCGACACCTTTCCGATGACGCACCACGTGGAGTGCGTGGCGATTCTTGAACCTGCCGCAAAGGACGTCTGACCTGCGGTTGCGCGGCCCAGGTGGGTCGCTCGACCTGTTTTCCTCAGTACAGCGGGTCGGGTAGACCCACTGCTTGTTCAAACTCGCCTGACCTGTGGTTACAGGGTGTGGCGGGGTTCGTACGAATGATGTCGGCGACGTGCGTTCGTCATTGTTGACGCTCGATTCGTGAGACTGAAGCGGGGCCGCGCTGTTCGGCCGGCGACGGGAGAGTGGGGCCGGCGGGTTGCCCTCGTTCGCGACGCGTCGGCGTGACCGTCGCCCACGAGGGACGGCCGACAGCCGGCTTACGCAAAGGGCGCAAGCCGGCGATCGGTCACAACGCCGTCCGGCCCCGTCGGTGACGACGGGCGCATGCCGGAGGAGTCTCACAGCCGCTCCCGGGCCGTCCGGTCGCGGACGCCCGGGACGTCACCCGCACGGACCCGGTGCGACTCGGGGCGCGGCACGTCCCGGGTGCTCCGATCCGCTTCAGCCGCCGATGGGAGTGGCCCCTGAGGGAGCCGGGACCAGTCGGTACCCGCCGTCCTCGCGTAGCACGTGTCCGGCGGTCGGCGGCGGGAAGTGACTCCCCAGCAGGAGGGTTGACGTACCGGCCAGTGAGCCGAGCACCTGGTTCCGGGTCCTGGCCGCGAGTTCGGGAGCGACGTCCACACAGCTGCAGAGCTCCGGATGCGCCATCTGGACCGGGTGGTGGATGCTGTCGCCGGTGACCAATGCGGTCTCGCCACGGCTGCTCAGTTCCACCGCCACCTGCCCCGGTGTGTGGCCGGGGGTGGGCAGCAGACGGATGCCCGGCGCGACGTCCGTGCCCTCGTCGGCGACATCGATGAGGTCGAACAGACCTGCTTCCCGGACGGGATGGACCGAGTCCCGGAACATCTGCCGGCGCGCCTCCTCCATGTCGACCCCCGCCCAGTAGTCCCACTCGGTGCGTGAGGTGAGATAGCGCGCGTTCGGGAAGGTGGGCACCCAGGCGTCGCCCTCGGCACGCGTGTTCCACCCCACGTGGTCGGCGTGGAGGTGGGTCAGGACCACGACGTCAACGCTCTCCGGCGCGAAGCCCGCCGCCCGTAGCCGTGCTTCGTAGTCGCTGTTCAGGTCGTGCCAGGCGGGGTTGGCGCGCCGCTTCCCGTTTCCGATGCCGGTGTCCACCAGCACCCGCATGCCGTCCACCTCGACGGCGAAGCTGTGACTCGCCAGGCGCAGGACGCCTTGTTCGTCGGCGAATTCGGGGCTCAGCCAGGGGGTCCGGTGCACGAGGTCGGTGGTCGCCCCGGGCAGCAGCCACGGACCGGTCCGGGCGGGCAGGACCACTTCATCGATGCGTCGTACGGTGTGGTCGCCCACCGTCCAGGAAGAGGCGGGGGGAGTAGTGGACTTGGTCGTTTGCGATGAGGTGAACACAGCGATCTTCCTTACCTGTCATGGGTCGCGAGGACGGAGACGTCCGGAGCGGGTGTGTCGGGTGAGGCGGATGTGCGGTTGCTCGTCGCCGGGCGGGAGTGGGCGTCCGGGGACGGGGTCCGGCGCCGACTGCGCAGCGACGCGGTCAGCGTCGTGACTGCGACGGTCGCTAGTACGGCCACGCAGCCGGCATGGACCAGTGCCGCCGCACGCAGCCCGAAGCCGGCGGCGAGGGCGCCGGCGCCGATGGCGGGCAGACTCATCGCCAGGTAGCTGAGTACGTGATAGGAGGCGAGCGTGCCGCCCTTCTCCCGTGCCGGGACCGAGTCGACGACCGCGCGCAGCGCACCCTGGGAGACGGCTCCGAAGCCGAACCCGGCCAGCGCCGCCCCGGCGAAGAGAAGTACGGGGCCGGCGAGATGGAGGGCACCCAGGGTCAGGACGGCCGCCGGAATCACCGCGCAGCTCCCGAGAAGAGCGCAGACGTCGGCACGCATCCTGCGCGTGAAGTACACCGTCGGGGCGGCGACGGCCGTCAGCGTGAAGAAGACCATGCCGCCGGCGTATTCGGGTCCGCCGGGGGAGACGAGCCGTGTGAAGCCCGGTCCCAGGGACGAGTAGAAGCCGCCGAGCGCCCAGACGGCGACGACGCCGGCGCCGTTGAGCAGGAGAGCGTGGGCGGCCGCCGACGGCAGCGCCAGATGGGGCCGCGTCGAGCGCAGTGCTCCGGGACGGCGGCGGACGGTCTCGGACGTCGGGACGAGGGCGATGGCCTGCGCGGCGAACACGACGATCAGGGCCGCGTACACCGTGATCGTCGGAACGGGGGCGAAGCGCACCATGAGGGTGGCTGCCAGGACGCCGGCCGCCATGCCCGTCATTGGCGCGATGCTGTTGGCCAGAGCGGGGCGACCCGGCCGGGCGGGATCCTCCAGGTCGAGGAGAGCCGCACCTGCCGCGCTGGTCGCCGCGCCGGTCGCGATGCCCTGCAGCACGCGGGCGCCGATCAGGGTGGTCAGGCCGTCGGCCGTCGCGAACAGTGCCATGGAGGCGACCTGGACCGCGAGCGCGCCCAGGAGCACGGGGCGGCGTCCGACATGGTCGGAAAGGGTTCCGGTCGTCAGCAGTGCGATCAGGAGCGCCAGAGCGTAGGCGCTGAAGACCACGGTGATGTCGAGGGACGACAACTGCCACTGAGCCTGGTAGTGGGGGTACAGCGGGGTCGGCGCGCTGGATGCGGCGAGCAGCGCGATCAGGATCGAGGCGTGCAGTGCGAACGGCAGACGTCCGGAGGGGGAGGTGCGGGGAGGCGCGAGGCCCGAGGGGACGCTCCGCATGAGAGTCCTTCCCGTGCTAAAAGCGATTGGTTTGCTTTAAGGCACCGTAGATCCTACGATCGACTAAAGCAAACGATTCGCTTTTGCGGTGGTCGGGGGTCCTGCACCTGCACCTGCCCCGGCCCGTCACGCCGCACAGCTCCGGAAGGAAGCCATGACCAGCGAACTCACCCCCCAAGAGGCAGCCCGAGGGGCGCTGCGGGCGGGGCTCCCCCTCGGGGACGGCCGACACGAAGGAGTGGCCATGACGGCCAACTACATCCACTCCGTGATCAGCACGTTGCGCGAGCTCGATTTCGGCGAGACCCCTCCCGCGTCCTCCTACCGAGCCGGACGGGGGAACGCCGATGCAACCGTTTGAGCTGTCGCTGACCGAAGCCTCCCGTGCGGTGCGCGCACGGGAGCTGTCCCCCGTCGAACTCACCGAATCGGTGCTCGCCCGTATTGCCGCCGTCGAAGGACGACTGGGCGCCTACGTCACCGTCGCCGCCGAGGCGGCCCTGGCCGCAGCGGTCCGCGCCGAGCGGGAGATCTCCGGAAGCGGACCGCGCGGGCCGCTGCACGGGATCCCCATGGCGCTCAAGGATCTGATCGACGCGGAGGGGATGCCCACCACGGCGAGCTCGCACGTCCGGGCAGGGCACGTGGCGGAACGCGACAGCCGGGTGGCCGAACGGCTCGGCGCCGCCGGGGCCGTCCTCCTGGGCAAGACGCACACGCACGAGTTCGCCTACGGCCTGACCACTCCGCAGACGAACAACGCCTGGGACCACAGCCGGGTCGCGGGCGGGTCGAGCGGCGGCTCGGCGGTGGCTGTCGCCGCCGGCGGGGCGACGTTCGCCATGGGCACGGACACGGGCGGTTCCATCCGGGTCCCCGCGGCCCTGAACGGCGTGGTGGGCCTCAAGCCGACCTACGGCCTGGTCCCACGCACAGGCGTGACCTCGCTGTCCTGGTCCCTGGACCACGTGGGCCCTCTCACCCGCACCGTCCAGGACGCCGCGCTGGTGCTGTCGGCGACCGCCGGCCACGACCCGCGCGACCCGGCGAGCGTGTCCGGCCCGATGCCGGACCGCTTCCCGGGAGGCGACCTGCGAGGACTGAAGGTCGGCGTACCGCGGAACCACTACTTCGACCGGGTCACGCCCGAGGTCGAGGAGTCCGTACGCGGCGCGATCGAGCGGCTGGCGGAGCTGGGGGCGGAGCTCGTCGACGTCGAGATCCCGATGGCGCGTTATATCCAGGCCGTCCAGTGGGGGCTGATGGTTCCCGAGGCCACCGCCTACCACGAGCGGTCGCTGCGGGCCACCCCCGACCTGTACGCGGCGGACGTTCGCATCCTGCTGGAGGCCGGCGCACTCACCTCTGCGGGCGACTACCTCCGCGCCCAGCGGGCCCGCACCATGATGCGAGACGCCTGGGCTCGCATGTTCGACGGAATCGACGTCCTCGCCGCGCCGACGGTGCCGATGACCGCCACCGAGGCGGGGCAGGAAGCCGTCGAGTGGGCCGATGGCACGACCGAGACCGTGTCGGACGGCTACGTCCGCCTCTGTGCCCCGGCCAACATCACCGGCGTCCCGGCCCTCACCCTGCCGGTTGGTCACGACCGCGCCGGACTGCCGATCGGTATGCAGTTGATGGCGCGCCCCTTCCACGACGCGACGGTGCTCCGTGTGGGCCGGGTCTACGAGGAGTCGGTGGCCGGCGCGGGGCGGCTTGCTCCCCTCGCTGCCTGAGGGAAGGCGGACGTTCCAGCCGGCATGCGGTCGCGTCGCCGCAGGGGCGTCCGCCGTGCTCGGCCGCCCGGACACGTAGCCCCGCGGGCCGCCGACGCCGGCCACCGCCTAGAAGCAACAAAATCGCATTAAGGTGGATCGCATGAGTCCCAGGCCCATGGTCCGCCCCGGCGGGCGCAGCGCACGCGTACAGGAGTCCGTCCATGCGGCGGTACGTGAACTCGTGGGGGAGGTGGGCCGCGACGCGCTCACCGTCCCGATGGTGGCCACTCGGGCGGGCGTGACCCCCTCCACGATCTACCGTCGTTGGGGCGACCTGCAGGAACTCCTGTCGGACGTGGCCGTCGAACGACTGCGCCCGGAAACGGATCCAGCCGATCTCGGAAGCCTGCGGGCCGATCTCGACGCGTGGGCGGAACAGTTCGTCGACGAGATGGCCTCGCCGCCCGGGCGCGCCTACATCCGGGACGCCCTGCTCGGCGACCCCGACGGAACCAATGCCGGTCAGTGTTCGGCGTATGCCGCAGAACAGATCGACGTCGTGTTGGCCCGTGCGGTGCAGCGGGGGGAGCCGGTGCCCGAGACGGAACTGCTGATCGACCGTGTCGTGGCGCCGATCATGTACCGCATCCTCTTCCGCCCCGGCCGACTGGACGCCGCATACGCGCGCGAGCTCGTGACGAACGCCGTGTACGCCCAGCAGACCGAGGCCGGCGCTCGCCCCACCCGGGCCGCCGCCCCTCGGCGCTCGAAGAAGAAGCCCGACGACTGACCACTTCGCTCATCGGGCGGTCCGGCCACCGGGCCGTGGAGGCCAAGCGGCTGGCTGTACTGGCAGGGGTCATAAATTCCCCAGCAATGACCGACCGGGTCGTGGTCCTTGGGCGTGACGCCCGTTTGACGCTCCGTGCGCACGAAGAGCCCTTCGGCGGAGCAGAAAACCGCTTCTGACCTGGTGTTATGCGAGATCCATCCTGCCGGGACACCTTTCCGATGACGTCGCACGTGGAGTGCGTGGTGATTTTGGAGCCTGCGGACAAGAGTGCCTGACCTGCGGTTTTGTGGCCCGGGTGGGATTGCTCGACCTGTTTCCCTCCGTGCAGCGGTTCGAGTGGACGGGGCGCCCCTCAAAAGCTCCCTGACCTGCGCATTCATGAGGGAGGCGCTTGTATCGGCGACGTCTTCAAGGCCTCGTTCGGAGATTCTTGACGCTCGGATGACGCACGAAGCGGAAGCCTCGTCCTCCCGGACCTCTTCGGCGGAGGGCCGTGTGGACCGGACCCATCGGCACGGGGCGAGGAGTCCGGTGCGGGCGTCCTGCTGCACCTGAGCAGCGGCGGGGCGAGCTGCCACGCCGACCCCACGCTTATTGGAGCCGAGAGCGCGGCCCGTCCCCACCCACGTCACCAGGTCGCTGCGGTCGGTCAACTACCCCGACCAGTACGCCGTGGTGCGCGCCGACAGCTCCCTCACGGTGGTCAGCCCCAGGGCCTGACCCGTCCGCGGCACGAGACCGCGCGAACGGGGGCCGCCCGTGTCCCGGCGGGAGCCGGGTGTGCCGAAGCGCCGGACCAGCCCCCTCGGGGGGGAGGGGGCCGGTCCGGCGCTTCGGCGCGTCACCGCTCAGGGCGTCTGCCAGCTGTGCGGGGCGTGGAAGGGGTGGGGGCGCCAGGAGGTGGTGCCGGGGGTGGACGCCTGCGCGTCGACGCCGGCCCGGGCGGCACGACTGAGCAGCAGGGCCGTGAGGGCGGCCAGTTCCTCGTCCGTGGCTTGGCCCTTCTCGATGCGGATGGGGGGCGGGGGAGTGAGCATAGGACCTCCGTCACTATGGGGCGGCCGTGCCGTCACTGAGGGGGGTTGCCGTGCTTGCGGGCGGGGTGGTCGGCGTGCTTGGTGCGCAGCATCGCCAGTGAGCGGATGAGGACCTCGCGGGTCTCGGCCGGGTCGATGACGTCGTCGACCAGACCGCGCTCGGCGGCGTAGTACGGGTGCATCAGCTCGGACTTGTACTCCTTGACCATGCGCGCCCGCATGGCCTCGGGGTCCTCGGCTTCGGCGATCTGACGCCGGAAGATGACGTTGGCCGCGCCCTCCGCGCCCATCACGGCGATCTCGTTCGTCGGCCAGGCGTAGGTGAGGTCGGCGCCGATGAGCACCCGGGGCTGGTTGGCGACGACGCCCACCACCTGCCCGCCGAGACGGGCCAGCGCGCAGATGATGTTGCGCGCCCAGCGCTCGTGGACCTCCAGGTACTCGCCGTCGTCGACGATCTCCTCGATGACCTCCGCCATGTCGTAGGGCCGGTTGCCGTCCGCCGGGACCAGGTCGGCGAGGATGTCGCAGCGACGGTCGTGCGGGTCGTCGCACGGCACCGCGGGCGGGTTCTCCCGGTTGTTCTGCGGGAGCAGGGACAGGAGGTAGCGGACCTCGGCGATGCAGGTCTCCTCGTCGTCGTAGGCGAAGTGGCAGACGCCGCTGGTCTCGGCATGCACGTCCGCGCCGCCGAGGCCGTTCTGGGTGATCTCCTCACCGGTGACCGCCTTGACGACGTCCGGTCCGGTGATGAACATCTGCGACGTCTCGCGGACCATGAACACGAAGTCGGTGAGTGCGGGGGAGTAGGCGGCACCTCCGGCGCACGGGCCGAGCATCACCGAGATCTGCGGGATGACGCCGGACGCCCGGGTGTTGCGCTGGAAGATGCCGCCGTAGCCGGCGAGCGCGGTGACGCCCTCCTGGATGCGGGCGCCGGCGCCGTCGTTGAGGGAGACCAGCGGTGCGCCCGCCGCGATGGCCATGTCCATGATCTTGTGGATCTTGGTGGCGTGGGCCTCGCCCAGCGCACCGCCGAAGATCCGGAAGTCGTGGGCGTAGACGAACACCGTGCGGCCCTCCACCGTGCCCCAGCCGGTGATCACACCGTCCGTGTACGGCTTCCTGGCCTCCAGGCCGAATCCTGTCGCCCGGTGCCGGCGCAGCTGCTCGACCTCGCGGAACGAGCCTTCGTCCAACAGCAGGCCGATGCGCTCGCGCGCGGTCAGCTTGCCCTTGGCGTGCTGCGCCCGCGTCGCCTTCTCGCTCGGGCCGGCCAGCACCTGGCGGCGTATCCCGGCCAGCTCCGCGACGTGGGACCTCATGTCTCCCCCTGATGGGACGGGATGTCAGTTGCCGAGCCGGCGCAGACCGTTCATCTGGAGCACGGCGAAGGCCGCGACGACGGCCGCCTGGAGCGGGGTCCACACTGTGCCGACGGTGTTCGGGTCCAGCCAGCCGAAGACCACGGCGGCCACGCTCGCGACTGCCCACAGCAGGTTCGCCTCGATGACCACCTTGGTGGCCGCGGTGGACGGCACCGGACGGCTGGCCAGTACGGCGACCAGTGCACCGTAGACGGTGAGGAACACGCCGATGCCGCGGAGGAAGCCGGTGTCGAGGCCGAGCAGGTCCCCCACCGGGCCGGCGGCGAACAGGTAGATGAGGCCGTTGCCGCCGGTCACGACGGCGTCGAGGCCGAGGAAGAGACGTAACGGACGCGCGGCCTCCGCGCGCCCCTGGGTCGTCACGGCGCGGGCCGGCGACTGGCTCGTGGTCATGTGGTTCTCCAAAGGTCGGGGGGCGGTTTCCACTTCCGATCCGGATCGTTCCAGGCAGTGCTGATCAGCGGCTGACGTGCCGCTTACGCGGCGTCGGGACCGGTGGCGTCAGGTGAGCTGGAGCAGGGGAGCGCGCACGTCACCGGACAGGGCCGGGTCGTGGGACAGGATGGCGCTCTCGACCTGCCGCAGCGCGGGGGAGGGCTCGATGCCGAGTTCGTCGGCGAGGTGGCGGCGCATACGGCGGAACACGTCCAGGGCGTCGGCCTGGCGGCCCGCGCAGTACAGGGCGATCATCAGCTGCTCGCAGAAGCGTTCCCTGAGCGGGTGGCTCGTGTGGGTCTCGGCGAGTTCGGCCAGGACGGCGGCGTGCCGGCCGAGCCGCAGCTCGGCGTCGAAGCGGAGCTCCATGGCCCGCATGCGGTACTCCTCGTAGCGGGCACCGGCGAGCTGGCACAGGGTCCCGCCGGTGAAGCCGCCGAAGACCGGCCCCCGCCACATGGCCAGGGCCTGCCTCAGTAACCGGGCCGCCTCCTCCGGTGAGCCCGAGCCGAGGGTCTCGGCCTGGCGGACCGTCCTGACGAACTCGGCGGCGTCCAGCTCCCCCTCGTTGACCGTCAGGCGGTAGCCCGAGGGGTGGATGGTGACGCGCGAGGTGGTGCGGTCGGGCTCCAGGCCGCGCAGCTTGCGGCGCAGCCGGCTGACGTGGGCCTGCAGGGCGTTGGCCTGGTTGTCCGGGGCGCCCTCGCCCCACATCTCCTCGACCAGCGCCTCACCGGAGACCGACTGCCCCTCGCTGACCAGCAGCGTCTGGACCAGGGTCCGTTGCAGATCGCCGGAGATCTCGGCCGGCCCCGACGCGGTGCGGATCTGCAGTGCCCCGAGGATCGAGAACCTCAGCATGTTTCCCCCTTGGCGATCAGTGCGGCAGAGAGTGGTCGGGGGGCCGGTCACGGCGGTCCGTCTCTGTGGCCGAGGCCGCGTGGCGGTCTCTCGGGCCGGTTTCCGTCCCGGGGTTTCCTCCCGACTCCATCCTGACACAGAATCATTCCTTTGAGAAGGTATTTTTTTCCTGAACGAGTCCGAGGTGTGCCGAGAGGGGCGCTGACCTGTGCGGTTGCCGGACAGCAGAGGTCAAGCGGAAGGGGTGGTGGATGCGGACGTGTCTGCGCCCCGGCGCACCGCCCAGTGCCGGGCGGTGCGCCGGGGCGCGTGTGTCCGCCGGCGCGGGGGGTCGCCGGCGGTGCGTGCGGCACCGGGGCCGCGCGGCCGGTGGGGCGGGGCCGCGCCGAAAGCCGGGTGCCGGGGCGTATACGACGAGCGGAGAGGGCAGGATTCGAACCTGCGTGGGCTTTGTGGGCCCGACCGTGAGATTGCTCTCCGGTCCCCGTTGAGCCGCTCCGGGCACCTCTCCTTGTGTGGCCGTTGGTGCGTGGCCGTTTTCGCGGAGAGGGCAGGATTCGAACCCTCGATCCCGGCTTCCGGTCTCCCGTGCCGTTCACGAGAACAACATTGGCAGGGAGGTCTGACAAAGCGCTGACGTCTTTCTGACTCGATCGGAGAATTCCCGTCCGGTCTTTTCCCGCACCTGCCCTCGATGCTCTACTCGGGACGACGGAAAACGCACCCGAAAGGGGAAAACAATGACCGTGACCGCCATGGAAAACCCGGTTCTCGAGGCGATACGCACCCATACGTCAAGCGAGAACCCCAGCGCGTTCCTGGCCCTCAATAGCGGAAACGACGTCTTCACACTGCCCGGTGCCGACGGCGTCGTCGTGTACCGCCGCACGGGCCGGTTCGCCGTCCAGTTCGGCGGCCCCTTCGCCGCCCCCGACGACTACGACCCGCTCCTGGAGGCCTTCCGCCGGCACGTCCGCGACGAGGGCCGCACCCTGGTCGGCATCCAGCTCCAGCGCGCCGACGCCGAGCACTACGCCCGCCGCGGCTTCACCGTCAACCAGGTCGGCGCCTCCTGGGCCGTCGGCCTGCCGGACTTCACACTGCGCGGCACCCGCTTCATGCAGCTGCGCAACAAGATCTCCCGGGCCCGCCGCAACGGCCTGGTCGTCCAGGAGGTCCCCGCCGACGACTGGCAGGACGCGATCGCCGCCATCGACCGGGCCTGGCTCGGCTCCAAGGGCGGCGCCCAGCAACTGGAGTTCCTGGTCGGCCAGATCGGCGGGCCGGCCCAGGCGCACCGCCGGCTGTTCACCGGCACCATCGACGGCAGCCCCGTGGCGTACATCTCCTACTCGCCGGTGTACGGCGGCCGGGCCGGCTGGATGCACGACCTGAGCCGACGCGTCCCGGACGGCTCCCCGGGACTGATGGAGGCCATCAACGCGACCGCCGTCGAGGTGTTCCGTTCGGAGGGCGTCGAGTGGCTGCACTTCGGCTTCACTCCGTTCACCGGCCTCGACGCCGGCCACGAGATCGACGGCCACAGCCCGGCGTTCCAGTGGCTGATGCACGCCCTGTGGGCCGAGGGGGCCGCGCTGTACCCGGCGCAGACCCAGCTGTCGTACAAGCAGAAGTGGGCTCCGGACGTGGTCATCCCGGAGTACGTCGCCTTCGACGGCCCGCAGGCCTCGCTGGCGTCCTTCGCCCACGTCTTCCGTGCCTGCAAGGCGTTCTGACGATTCGGCACCTGTCACGCCCGCAGTGGAGCACTCCGGACCGACCGTGCCCGCAACGGGGCACGGCGCCGCGGCGCGCCGCGGGTCACCTCCCCGCACCGCCCTCACGCACCACCCGTCTTCCGGAACAGGAGAACCAGCGATGAGCGACAACGGACCCGACACCAGCACCGAAGTCCTCCAGCACACCGTGGTCGAGCGGCTGATGGCCGTCATCGGCGCGCCCGACGACGAGGACGTGGCGCGCGACGCGGACGCCGCCGTCCTGGCGCTCGACGAACGGCTGCGCGCCGAGCCCGCCGCCTGACGGCCGTCGCCGATCAGACCGGCATCAGTGGCACATCAGCGCGGCGCAGCACGCTGGACACGTGTTCGTCCGGTGGTCCCCCGGCGGAGTACCGCACTGTGCTCCGGCGTTCCCGGACCGCCGGGCGGGCACGCCCGCGCGTTCCCGACCGCCCGCGGGAGCACTGTCGACTCGCGGCGCCCGCAGGTCCGCGGGGCAGCGGCGCCGCCGCCCGAACCGGGCACTTCTCCCAAGGAGAGCAACGCATGCAGCGTCCGCACACACAAGAAGCCGGGGCAGCAGCCGCCTCCGCGGCCGGCCCGCGCACCGGCGCCTCGGCGACGTTCGCCGAGCTCCTCAAACGCGTCAAGGCGGAAGGTCTCCTCGACCTCGACCCGCGCTACTACGTGGGCCGTCTCGCGATCAACACCACCCTGCTGCTGATCGGATTCGCCGCGTTCTTCGCCCTGGGCGACTCCTGGTGGCAGCTGCTGACGGCCCTGTGGATGGGGCTGTGCGGCGGCCAGTCGGCGTTCATGTGGCACGACGCCGGACACAAGGCCATGTTCCGCAGCAAGAAGGCTGCCTCCGCCGTCGGCTACATCCACGCCAACCTCGTCAACGGGGTCAGCTACGGCTGGTGGGTCAACCACCACAACCGGCACCACAGCAACCCCAACCACCTGGACAAGGACCCGGACATCGGCCGGCGCACCGTCATCTTCGACGTCAAGCAGTACCCCAGCCGGCGGGGCACGCAGAAGTTCGTCGTGCGCCACCAGAGCGTGCTGTTCTTCGTGCTGCTCGTCCTGGAGGGCTTCAAGATGCTCCGGACGGCCGTGGTGTCCATCGCGCAGGGCAAGACCAAGCGGCCCGTGCTGGAGTCGTTCCTGATCGTGCTGCGCGCCGCGGTCTACTGCGCCCTGGTCTTCACGGTGCTCTCGCCGGTCCTCGCCGTCGCGTTCATCCTCGTGCAGCACGCCGCCCTGGGCGTCTACTTCGGCATGATCTTCGCCCCGAACCACAAGGGCATGGACGTCCGCGACGGCGAGGAGGAGACCCTGGACTGGCTGGAGCGCCAGGTCCTCACCTCCCGCAACATCCGCCCGAACCCGGTGGTCGACTTCCTCTACGGCGGCCTCAACTACCAGGTCGAGCACCATCTGTTCCCGGCCATGCCGCAGAAGCACCTGGCGCGCGCCCGGGAACTGACCCGCGCCTACTGCGCCGAGCGCGGGGTGCCGTACCACGAGGTCGGCTTCTGGGCGTCCTACCGGGAGGTCGCCTCCTACCTGCACGAGGTCAGTGAGCCGGTGCGGGCCGGGACCGTGGAGGAGGAGATCAGGCGCCGGGCAGCCCAGGTGGCCTGACCCGGCCCGCGCCCCTCGGTCGCCGCCGGTCCGGCCCCCCACGCTCCGGTCCCGCACGGCCCCCGCACCCCCACGCGTCCACAGCCCCGGCCCCCGGGCCGCACGCCCGGGCCCGCCGTCGGCCCGGGCGGTTCCCTCACCGGAGTCCCTGAGAACCAGGAGTCCAAGGAGAGCCTCCCCATGTCCCAGACCACCACGGTGGCGGGCGGTGTCACCGCTCCCGCCGCGATCGGGGTCCGCCTGGACCGCATGCCGATCACCCCGATGCACCGAAGACTCACCATGGTCATCGGCATCGGCCTGCTCTTCGACACGTTCGAGAACAACCTCTCGGGCACCATCGCCAAGGTGCTCCAGAGCGACTTCGCCTTCGGGGCGACCGAGCTCAAACTCGTCCTGGCCTCGGTGTTCATCGGCCAGTTCATCGGCTCGCTGGTGCTCGGCCGGATCGCCGACCGGTTCGGCCGGCGCCAGGCCTTCCTGATCAACCTCGCCATCTACTCGGGCTTCTCCCTGCTGGGCGCCTTCTCGCCGAACGCCGCCTGGCTGATCGTCACCCGCTTCATGGCCGGCATCGGCATCGGTGCCGAACAGGTGCTGTCCGACTGCTACCTGGCCGACGTGCTGCCCGCCAAGCGGCGCGGCCGGTACATCGCCTGGGCCTACACCGTCGCCTTCTGCGGGGTGCCCGCCGTCGGCTTCGCCGCGCTGTGGCTGGTGCCCCTGTCTCCGCTGGGCATCGACGGCTGGCGCTGGCTGTTCGTGATCGGGGCGCTGGGCTCCGCCGTGGTGTGGGTGCTGCGCCGCCGGCTGATCGAGTCGCCGAGGTGGCTGGCCGCCCAGGGCCGCACCGAGGAGGCCGAGCTGCTGGTCGCCGAGATGGAGAAGCAGGCCTACCCGGACCGTCCCGCGTCGGTGCGCCCGGTGGCCGCGGACACCGCCGGAGCGGTGGAACCGGCCGCGGTGCGCCACCGTGTGCGCGACGTGTTCGGCCGCGGCATGCGGCGCCGCACGGTGGTGCTGTGGATCTTCTGCGTGCTGTCCGTGGTCGGCTACTACGGTTTCGGCACGCTGGCCCCCCAGATCGTCGCGGCCAAGGGCTACGGCATCGTCGCGGGCATCGGCTTCACCGCGCTGTCCTTCCTGGGCTACCCGGTCGGTTCCGCGCTGGCCCTGCCGATCGTCGACCGGTTCGAGCGCCGGACGCTGGTCGCGGCCTCCGCGGCGGCGATGATGGTCGCCGGCCTCGGCTTCGCCTACGCCGGATCCCCCGCGCTCATCGTGGCGTTCGGCTTCGTCTACACCCTGTGCAGCAACGTCTTCTCCAGCGTCTCGCACGTGTACCTCTCCGAGCAGTATCCGACCGCGATCCGCGCCACCGCGTCCGGCGCCGCCTACTCGCTGTCCAAACTCAGCGCTGCCGCACTGCCGTTCGTCCTGCTGCCGGTCCTGGACGCGCACGGCCCCGGCGCCCTGTTCGGGGTCATCGCCGCGGCGATGGCGGCCCTGGCGGCGACCGTCCTGCTGCTGGGCGAGCGCACCACCGGGGCTCCGGTCGACGGCGTCCCCGGCCCCCCGACCACCCCCGTGACGAAGAGGAGCTGACGATGGCCTACGTCATCGCCCTGCCCTGCGTCGACGTCAAGGACCGCTCCTGCATCGACGAGTGCCCCGTGGACTGCATCTACGAGGGCCGCCGGGCCCTGTACATCCACCCCGACGAATGCGTCGACTGCGGCGCCTGCGAACCCGTCTGCCCCGTCGAGGCGATCTACTTCGAGGACGACGTGCCCGCCGAGTGGGGCGACCACGCCGCCTCCAACGCCGACTTCTTCGCCGAAGTGGGCTCGCCCGGTGGTGCCTCCGCACTCGGCGCCCTCGGCCACGACTCCCCGATGGTGCGAGCCCTGCCCGAGGCGGTGACCCGGACATGAGCGGACTCCTCGCCGGCAAGCGGATCCTGGTGACCGGGGTCGTCACGGACGCGTCCATCGCCTTCCACACGGCCCGCATCGCCCAGGAGGAGGGTGCCGAGGTCATCCTCACCGGCTTCGGGCGCCTCTCCCTGATCGAGCGCGTCGCCGGACGGCTGCCGAAGCCGGCCCCGGTGCTCGAACTCGACGTCACCGACCAGCGGCAACTGGACGGCCTCGGCGACCGGATCCGCGAGCACACCGACACCCTGGACGGACTGGTTCACTCCATCGCCTACGGACCGCAGGGCGCCTTCTCCTTCCTGGACGGCGACTGGAACGACGTGTCGACCGCCGTGCACGTGTCGGCGTACTCCCTGAAGTCGCTGACCACGGCCTGCCTGCCGCTGATGGAGCGGCGCGGCGGCTCGGTGGTCGGGCTGACCTTCGACGCCGCGGTCGCCTGGCCGCGCTACGACTGGATGGGCGTCGCCAAGGCCGCCCTGGAGTCGACCAGCCGCTACCTCGCCCGGGACCTGGGCGGTCGCGGCGTCCGCTGCAACCTCGTCGCGGCGGGACCGCTGCGCTCCATGGCGGCCAAGTCCATCCCCGGGTTCGCCGACCTCGCCGGGGTCTGGGAGCACCGGGCCCCGGCGGGCTGGGACCCCACCGACCCGGACCCGGCGGCCCGCGGGGTCGTCGCCCTGCTGTCGGACTTCTTCCCGCGCACCACGGGGGAGATCGTGCACGTCGACGGAGGGGTGCACATGATGGGCGCCTGAGCCCCGGGCCGGGCGCGGCGAAAGGGGCGGGAGCCGGGTCGCGGACCCGGCTCCCGCCCCTTAGGGGTCCTTTCACTATGAGCGTCCGATCAGGTCGCGTGGTCTGGTGCCGCACCTCGCCGCGTTGCCGAAACGCCCACGTGGCTCCGCCACGAGGGCGCCCCGGCGCCTTGCGATGCACGGCACCAGACCACGCGACCTGATCGGACGCTCATAGTGAAAGGACCCCTTTCGCGGTGGCGCCCGCCGGCGCCTACGCGGTGTCCCCGCCCGGCAGGATCCGGCGGAAGCCGGTGTAGGGGACGAGGGCCTCGGGCAGCTCCACCGAGCCGTCCTCCCGCACGCCCTGCTCCAGCAGCGCGGCGACCGTGCGGCCGATCGGCAGCGCCGAGCCGTTCAGCGTGACCGCAGGCGTCCTGCTCCCGTCGGGCCGCTTGACGCGGATGTCCGCGCGACGCGCCTGGAAGGTGCCGCAGTCGGAGACCGAGGAGATCTCCCGGTAGGAGCCGCTGCCCGGCAGCCACACCTCGACGTCGTAGGTCATCCGGGCGGAGAACCCGAGGTCGCCGGCCGGCAGCAGCACCACGCGGTGCGCCAGTTCCAGGCGCTTCAGGCACTCCTCGGCGTGGTTCACCATGAGTTCGAGCTGCGCCGGGGCGTCCTCGGGGGCGCAGACGCGCACCAGCTCCACCTTCTCGAACTGGTGCAGCCGCAGGATGCCGCGGGTGTCCCGGCCGTACGCCCCGGCCTCCGCCCGGAAGCACGGCGTGCAGGCGGTGAAGGCCAGCGGCAGTGAGCGGGAGTCGAGGAGCCGGCCGGCCACCAGGTTGGTCAGCGGGACCTCGGCGGTGGGGATCAGGAACAGCTCCCGCTCACCGACCTGAGTGCGGAACAGGTCGTCCTCGAACTTGGGCAGCTGCCCGGTACCGGTCATGGTGTCGCGGTCGACCAGGAACGGCACCGACTGCTCGGTGTAGCCGTGCTCACGGGTGTGCAGGTCGAGGAGGAAGTCGCGCAGGGCCCGCTCCAGTCGTGCCCCGGCCCCGCGGGCGACGGCGAAGCGGGCACCGGACAGCCGGGCCGCGGCCGGGCCGTCGAGGATGCCGAGGGACTCCCCGATGTCGGCGTGGTGGCGGGCGCCGTCCGCCGGACGAGGAGCGGGACCGCCCCGGCGTATCTCCACGGCCTCCTTCTCCGAGTCGCCGTCCGGGACCGCGTCCAAGGGGATGTTGGGGACGGAGAGCAGCAGCTCGGTCAGGTGTGCCGCGGCCGTGCGGGCGGCGGCCTCGGCCCGCTGCACCTCGGCCCGCAGCGCCCGGGCGGACGCCTTCTCCTCCTCGGTGGGCGGGCCGGAGCGGCGGGCCCTGGCCGTGCGGTTCAGCTCGGTGCGCAGCCGGGTCACCTCCGCCTGCGCGCCGTTGCGCTCGCGCAGGGCGTCGGCCAGCGCGGCCGGGTCGAGGTCGTGGCGACGGCGGGCCAGCCGCCGTACGGCCTGCGGCCCGTCCTTCAGCAGTTCTTGGGGATCGTGCACGGTGGACTCCTGACGTGGGGCGGGGTGGGGTGGCCCGCGGACCGGCGGGGTGGGCGCCGTGCGGCCGGGTGCCGCACGGGAACAGCCGCCCGTCGGAGGTGCTCCGCGGGCGGCTGCCGGTACGTGGCCGGGCCGTTCAGGCCGGCGCGATGGCCAGGGCCGTGTTCTGGCCGCCGAAGCCCAGGGAGTTGCTCAGGGCGAGGTCGATGGGCATGTAGGTGGCGGTCTGCGCGAGTTTGATGTCGATCCTGGAGTCGGGCATGACGAGGTTGGCGGTGGGGGGCACGAGTTCGTGCTCGACGCTCAGCACGGTGAAGGCGGCCTCGACCGCCCCGGCCGCGCCGAGCAGGTGTCCGGTGACTCCCTTCGTGGACGTGACCAGCGGGTCCCCGCGCAGCGTCCGGCCGATCATGCGGGCTTCCGCCAGGTCGTTCAGCGGTGTCGACGTACCGTGGGCGTTGACGTGCTGGACGTCGTCCGGGTCCGCGCCCGCGTCGGCGAGCGCGGCACGGACGGCGGCCTCGATGCCCGCGCCGTCGGGGTGCGGCGACGTCATGTGGTGGGCGTCGGCGGTGGCGCCGTAGCCGATGATCCGGCCGTGCACATGGGCGCCGCGGGCGCGGGCGTCCGCCACCCGTTCCATGACGAGGATGCCGGCGCCCTCCCCGGCGACGAAGCCGTCCCGGTCGGCGTCGAACGGCCGGGACGCGGAGGCCGGGTCGTCGTGCCGTTTCGACAGCGCCCCCATCTGGGCGAAGCCGGCCATGACCAGGGGGGTGACCATGGCCTCGCTGCCGCCCGCGAGGACGATGTCGCAGCGGCCGAGGGCGAGCAGGTCCCGGGCCGTGCCGATGGCGGTCGCGCCCGAGGCGCAGGCGGTGGCCACCACCAGGTTGGGCCCGGTCGCCCCGAACTCGATGGCCGTCTGCCCGGCCAGCATGTTCGGCAGCTGCATGGGCAGCAGCAGCGGCGAGACCCGGTCGGCGCCCTGCTCGCGCAGCACGTGGTGCTGTTCCTCGACGGTGCCCGGGCCGCCGTCTGCGCAGCCCAGCACCACGCCCACCCGCGCCCCGTCCCACGTCTGCGGATCGAGGCCCGCGTCGGCCACCGCCTCGTGCGCGGCGACCAGCGCGAACTGGACGAACCGGTCCAGGCGGTGGGCCCGCCGTGCGCTCAGCAGGCGCTCGGGGTCGAATCCGGGCACCCGGCAGGAGATACGTACGGGGTTATCCGTCAGCAGCGGATCGAGGGCGGCGGCCGGCCTGCCGTCGCAGACCGCCGCCCAGCTCGGCCCGACCCCGATACCACCCGGGGTGACCAGGCCGAGCCCGGTGACGGCGATGTCCATGCCGGCCATCAGACCTTCGCACTCCGCTCCTCCATCAGCCGGACCATGTCGGCCACGGTCTCCGCCTCCAGCAGGTCGTCGTCGCTGACGTCCAGGCCGAGCTCGGACTTCAGCAGCAGCGACAGCTCCACCACGGCCAGCGAGTCCAGCTCGATGTCCTCCCGGGTGGCCTCCGGGGTGATGGCCTCGGGCGACACCTTGAGCTTGTTGGACAGGATTTCCTTGAGCTGCTCCAGCATGTCGGTTCCTTTCGACAGTTCTCTCGAAGGCGCAAGCGCCCGTTCTCCGCTGTGTCGGACAGCGCTTGTGGGAGGGGCCGGCCCGGGCCCCGCTTGTGACGGGACGTCAGACGGTCTGCACCTCGGGCCAGACCAGCGTGGTCGCGCCCCAGGACAGCCCGCCGCCGAACGCGGTCAGCAGCAGCCGGTGCCCGGCGGTGAGCCGTCCGTCCGCCGCGCTCTCGGCCAGCAGCAGCGGCAGTGAGGCGGCGCCGGTGTTGCCGACCTGTGCGATGTTGCTCAGTCGCCGTTCGCCGGGGATGCCGAGCCGCTCCGAGACCGCTTCCAGGATGCGGGCGTTGGCCTGGTGCGCGGCGAACCGGTCGACGTCGCACGGCCGCCAGCCGGCCCGCTCGGCCGCCTCGGTGGAGGTGGCCGTCATCCGCTCCACCGCGTGCCGGTAGGTGTCGCGGCCCACCATCCGGAAGAAGCGGTCCTCCGGTGCGGGCTCCCGGCCGGACGACCGCTGCCGCGACCCTCCGGCCGGCACCTCGATCAGATGGCTCAGCCCGCCGTCACTGCCCAGCACGAGCGGGCCCACCGCGCCCGGCTCCTCGGGGGAGCCGGCCCGCAGCAGCACCGCGCCCGCGCCGTCCGCGAAGATCACCGCCGTGGTGCGGTCCTCGGGGTTGATGATCGTCGTGAACGCGTCCGCGGCGATCAGCAGCACCCGGTCCGTCACCCCGGCGGCGATCAGGCCCGCCGAGCCGGCCAGGCCGTACAGGAAGCCGGAGCAGACGGCGGCCACGTCGAAGGCGGGCACCTCGCCGAGTCCGAGCCGCGCCGCGACCTGCGGAGCGGTGGCCGGGCACGGCTGGTCCGGGGTGGTGGTGGCCAGCACCACCGCGCCCGCCCGCGCGTCTCCCGCCGACTTCAGCGCCCGCAGGCCCGCCTCGACCGCCAGGTCGCTGGTCGCCGTGCCCGGGGCGACCACACGGCGCCGGGCGATCCCGGTGCGCGAGCGGATCCAGTCGTCCGAGGTGTCCAGGCGCCGGGCCAGGTCCTCGTTGGTGACCACGTCGGGCGGGACGTACGACCCGATCCCGCAGACCACGGCGGCCCGTCGGGTGCTCACGCGGCCGGCCCCGGACTGCTGAGGACCTCCAGGGGCAGGCCCATGTAGGCCATCCGGGCCTCGGCCATCTCGTCGGTCCACCGCTCGGCCATGTCGTAGCGCTGCTCGGGAGTGGTGTCGAGCATCCGCACGCCGGGCCAGATCTCGTAGTCGCCGATCCGGTCGGCGTGCCGGAGCATGCCCTCCTGGAACAGTTCCTCGCGGTGGATCACGAACTCCCGGTCGGGGATCTCGTCCCACAGCCGCACGCCGGCCCGCAGGATCTCCAGCAGGCGCGGACGGTACTCGGGGTGCGCGGCCACGTGGTCGCGCAGGATGGTGCTGGCCACCGTCAGATGGCGGATCTCGTCGATCGCGGTGCCGCGGGAGATCTCGCCGGTGGCCGGGGACAGGGGAGTCCACTTGCGTTCGCTCAGCTCGGCGGCCGGTGCCAGCACGCCCTCGATGACGATGGCGAACACGGCGACACCGCCGGGGAAGTCGGCCTGGTCCCGGACGATGTCGAGGGTGAAGTCGACCACCGGGTCCAGCACCCGGGCGCGGTAGTCCCGGGCCATCTCGTCGATGCTCTTCAGGAGCGTGTCGGCCGGGATGCCAAGCTCCACCAGGTGGTTGCGGAACACGCGGGCGTGCCGTGCCTCGTCGAGCAGCTGGGTGGCGTAGAACTCCATCTCGGGGATGCCGGGCGCGATCGACACGTAGTGGCCGAGCAGCCGGGTGGCCAGCTCCTCGGACAGCCCGCGCAGACCGAACTCCAGCACCAGCGCCTCGCGCAGCGGGCCCGGCTCCTTCAGGAAGTCCGGGACGATCGCGTCGTCGTGGTGGCCGGTCACGCCGCGGTCGCGCAGCGTGCCCTGGGCAACCGAGGTGATCCAGTAGGCGAGGTCGCACTCCTCGGGACCGAGGGTGAGTTCCTTCGCCCCGTCCAGCAGACCGGGCGCCTTGTCCCAGTCGGCCTCGGGGGCCACGAGTACCTTGGACTGCGTCATGACGCGGCGGCCTCCTTCGCCGGATGCAGGGTGCCGGCGTGCAGGCGGCCGGCGTAACTCAGCAGGGGGAGCCCTTCGTCCGCCCTGGCGCGCACGACGTGGCCGAGCAGCAGCTCGCTGTCGCCCGCGGCGTGGGCGGAGTGGAAGCGGCAGGTGTAGTGGGCGAGCGCGCCCGCGATGAGCGGGGCCTGCGCGTACGGGTCCGCCGTCCAGGGCAGGCCCGCGAACTGGGCGCTGCCGTCGGGGCGCCCGCTGTCGGCGAACCGGCGGGCCACTTCCGCCTGGTCACCGCCCAGCACGTTGATCGCGAACCGGCCCTCGGCGGCGGCCCGCCGCGCGAAGGACGACCCGGCCCGCAGCACGACGCCGACGAGGAGCGGCTCGCGCGAGACCAGGGTGACCGTGCTCGCGGTGGTGCCGTGCATCCGGCTCTCCGGGCCGGTGGTCAGCACCGACACCGGGGACGCCAGGTGATAGAGCGCCCGGCGCCGTTCGGCCGGGTCCTGGCGGACGGGCCGGCGCGTGCGCGGGCCGGTCGCGGTCGCGGTCGCGGTGCTCATCGCAGCGCCTCCGCTTGCCGGGCCGCGGACTCTCCGGCCGCGGCGGCCCGGGCCGGGGCCTCCTGCGCCGCGGCGGCGTCCGCCCGCGGCGTCGGCACCGGCTTGCGGACCGGGACGTGCCCGACCGGCACCGGGTCCGTCACATGCCCGACCGGCTTGGGGTGCGGCAGGCCCAGGTCGTCCAAGAGCCGCAGGTAGCCGGGCTGGCGGACCGGCTCGAAGGGCAGCGCGAAGGACTTCATGAAGTTGCCGAACAGCCCGCGGTCGCCGAAGAGGTGGAAGGGCAGCACCAGCAGCGCCCACTCCGGCTTCACCAGCCAGCACCACAGCGCGGCCACGGCGGCCTGGGTGATGAGGCTGTGCATCACGTTGTAGAGGACGTAGTACGCCTTGTGGATCGGCCGCCCGCCACTGCGCCGGAACGCGATCGCGCCCGGGATGTAGCCGATCAGGTCGATGTAGAGGAAGAGGGCGACCGCCGGCAGCCAGCGGATCTCGTCGAAGTGGGCGATCATCAGGCCGGTGGTGACGGCGAAGCCCACCAGGTACTCGGCGCGGTGCAGCGAGTACGTGCGCGGTGTCTCGAACGGGTTTGCCTGGTCCATGGTCAGCAGCTCCCTGATGCGCTAGGCGCCGACCGCGGCGGGCGGGGTGAGTTCGATGCCGCCGCTGATGCGCACGGCGGGGAACAGACCGGTCAGCGCCCAGGCCACGGTCTCCTTGATGACCCGCTCGGCGATCGGGTCGAGGATGCCCTCCAGGCTCGGGATGCCGAAGTCGAAGTCGGCGTCGAAGCGGACCGCGACGTCGTCGCCGTCCTGCGTCACCGACCAGGTCCCGGAGAAGGAGTCGAAGTCCCCGTCGGACTGCTCGAAGCGGATCTCGCCCTGCCCCGGCAGCACGGTGTCGTCCTCGGTCCAGCGCAGCAGGCCGCTGCGGAAGTGCAGCTCCCAGCTGGAGGAGGCCGCGGGGTCGGGGTAGGCGGCGTGCACCGTGGTCGCGTTGACGTGGGGCGCCAGGTCCGGGTACCGCTCCCAGCGCCGTACGGCGTGCAGGACCGTCTTGGCCTGCTCCCCGGGTATCAGGGCATCGAGTTCGACGTGCCTCACGATCAGTTACCGCCTTCCGGCATCTTGGCCGCGCCCCGTACGAGGTCGCGGGTGGCCAGGTCGAAGGAGTTGAGGAGGAAGTCCACGTCGGTGTCGCCGAGCACGGCGGGCGGGGTGAACCGCACCACCGAGCTGCCGTTCATCGAATGGTTGGCGACCACGCCGTGGTTGAACAGTTCGATCAGCAGCTCGCCGGCCAGCCCGGCCTCGACGAGCTCGACGCCGATCAGCAGGCCCCGGCCGCGCACGTCCACCACGAGGTCGGGGATGTTGCGGCGCGCGATCTCGGTGATCGCCGGCAGCAGCCGGGCGCCGAGGTCCAGCGCCCTGGTGACCAGGCGCTCCTCCTTCACGGCCCGGATGGCGCCCTGAACCGCGGCCATCAGCACCGGCTGGCCGGAGAACGTGGCGGTGTGGACGTAGGGGTCCTTGTCGAAGGGACGGAAGGCCTTGCGGGTGGCGACGGCCGCCGAGACCGGCATCACCCCGCCGCCGAGTGCCTTGCCGGCGAGCAGGACGTCCGGGAGGACGCCCTCGATGTCGGCGCCCCACCACTCGCCGAGCCGGCCGAAGCCGGACTGCACCTCGTCGAGGATCAGGAAGCCGTCGTACTCACGCACCAGCTCCTCGACGCGCTTGAGGTAGCCCTTCGGTGGGATGATCACACCGCCCTCGCCCTGGACCGGTTCGAGGATGACGCACACCTCGCCCGGGTGGGCGGCGAGTTCGGCCTCCAGGGCGTCGGCGTCACCGAAGGGCAGGTGCAGGAAGTCGGGCACCAGCGGGCGGAACGGCCGCTGGTAGACCTCCTTGGCGGTGGCCGACAGCGCGCCGAGGGTCTTGCCGTGGTAGCCGCCGCGCATGGAGACCGTGCGCTTGAAACCGCCTGCGCGGGCCAGCTTCAGGCCGGTCTCCACCGCCTCCGCCCCCGACAGCGCGAAGTGCACCCGGTCCAGACCGGGCGGCAGCACCGAGACCAGTGCCTCGGCCGCGCGGGCCACGGTGGGCTCCAGCAGGATGCGGGTCGCGGTGGGGTGGGTGCGCAGCTGGCGCTCCACCTCCTCCATCACGATCGGGTGGCGGGCGCCCATCACGAACACGCCGTAGCCGCCGGCGTTGAGAAAGCGCTCACCGTCGCTGGTGGTGAGCCAGGCGCCCTCGGACGCCACCTCCATGTGGCTGCCGAACAGCTCGGCGAGCGTGGCCCGGCCCTTGCTCAGATGCGCGCGGTACAGGCCGAGGACCTCCGCCTCGGCGTCGGCGGACGAAGCCGCCGGGGATTCCTGGATGACGGTCACGTGTGGCTCACTCCAAGGGGTCGTGGGGTCGTGCGGACAGGACCGGGACCGTGCCGCGGCCGGGGTCCTGTCCGGCCGCGGCGGTGGTGCCGTGACCGGGGGTTCACCGGCCGGCGAACCGTCCCGGCCGCGGCCCTAGGCGAGGACGAGCTCGCCGCCGTCGAACCAGCGCAGCAGCGGCTCGGCGGCGGCGGCGCGCGACGGCGGGTGGAAGGCGAGGGCCCGCAGCGCCGCCGCGACCTGTGCCGGACCGGAGCCGCTGATGAAGTCCAGGCCGCCCAGCAGCTCCAGGGCACGGGAGGCGATGTCGGGCAGGGCGTTCTGCACGGCGTACCGGGCCACCAGTACGCGGGCCACCGACTCCTCGTCACCGGGCTCCGGGCCGGTCGCCCGCGCGACGCCCTCCAGCAGCGCGACCGCGGCCTCCATGTCCACGGCGAGGGAGGCCCGCTCCGCCACGCTGCCGCGCTCGCGCTCCAGCACCTGCTCCACCAGCGCCAGCGCACCGCCCGCGTACCCGGCGGAGATCAGCATCTCGAACCAGACGAACCCGGCCGACTGGAGGTCGTCGAGGCGGTGCGGGTCGTCGGCGCCGGCCCGCACGACCATGCCGGCCGGCACGAACACGTCCTCCAGCCGCACCTCGTCGCTCTCCGCGCCCGCCAGCAGGTCGTTGCCCCAGTACGGGTGCACGGTCAGGCCGGGCGCGTCGGCCGGCACCAGGGCGAGCGCCAGCTCCGGCTCGCCGTCGTCGCCGTGGATGGCGACGCTCGCCGTGAGCAGGCTCATCGAACGGGACAGGCTGCACGGCTTCTTGGCGCCGGTGAGCAGGAACCCGTCGCGCACCGGGCGGGCGGTCACGGCCGGCTTGAGAATGTTCTGCGCCGTCCGGCCCTCGGCCCAGCCGGACGCCATCACCTGCTGGTCGGGCACGATCCGGCGCAGCAGGGCCGTCTGCTCGTCGGTCAGCCGGCCCTTCTTCACGGCCAGCGAGTACAGCATCGCGATGGTGAAGTGGTGCATCGACACGGCCGCCACCAGCGACGGGGACACGGCGCCCAGGGCCAGCTGGACCCGCAGCGCGTCCAGGGCGTCGGCGCCGTGGCCGCCGTACTCCTCGGGGATCAGCAGACCGACCCCGCCGTGGATGCGGAACAGGTCGATCACCGGGCTGCCGGGCCGCTCGCGGTCGGTGTACGGGATCTGGTCCAGCTCCTTGAGCAGACCGGGGTGGAAGCGCTCGCATACGGAGCGGGCGAGGTCGAGGGAACGCAACGGAAGCCTCCAGCGGAAACGGCGGGGTTCAGGGGCGGAGGGCGGTCAGGCGCCGAACACCGCGTCGTACGGGCTGACGCCGCGGGCGATGCTGACGCCCTGCACGTGGGAGGTCTTGAGCATCGGGTAGTTGGCCTCGCCGAAGGCGCCGCCGGTGCGGCCGGTGCCGCCGTGGCTGGGCAGGTAGGGCAGGAAGCCGATGTGGGAGTCGTTGACCTTCAGCAGGCCGCCGTTGACGACCCGTCGCACGAAGGTCTCGATGACGTGGTCGGAACGCGACCACAGGGAGTTGCGCAGCCCGTAGTCGTTGTTGTTGACGAAGCGCAGGAACGCCTCCAGGAGGGCGTCGTCGTCTTCCCGCTCGGGGACCACGATCGGCACCAGCGGGAAGAACGTCTCCTCGCGCACCACGTCGTAGGTGCGCGCCCGGTCCAGGCCGTCCACGCGCACCACCGTCGGCTGGAGGAAGACCCCCGTCTCCGAGGGCGTGCCGTCCAGTTCGGTGCGGTGGCCGCCGGTGACCAGCTCGGCGCCGTTGTCCAGCGCCTGCCGCAGCAGCCGGAAGAACCGCTCGCTGCGCCGCACCGGCGACAGCAGCACGTCCTCCTCCTCGGGCAGGCCCGGGCGGATGCCCTTGACCTGCTCCTTCACCTCGGCGATCAGGCTGTCCGCGACGTCCGGGTGCACCAGCACGTAGTTGGGCACCATGCAGATCTGGCCGGAGCCGTAGAAGGCCTCGGTGATGGCCTCGGCCGCCCACTTGACGTCGGCGTCCTTCCACACCACGATGCCGTCGTTGCCCGCCAGTTCGAGGATCGGCTTCTTGCCGTGCGCCACGCACTGCTGCTCGAAGCGCAGGCCCTCCTGGCTGCCACCGATGTAGAAGATGTCGTTGATCAGCGGGTCCGCGATCCAGCGGTCCATGGTCTGCTTGGGGTTGCTGCACACCGCGTTGAGCACCCCGGCCGGCGCGTCCATCTCCTCCAGCAGCGGCGCCACCACGTCCCGCAGCAGCCACATGGTGCTCAGCGCGATGCTGCGCGGCGCCCGCACCACCACCGCGTTGCCGGCCATCAGCGCCAGCACGCACAGGGCGGCGCTCGGCAGGGGTGCGTTCTGCGGCGGGTTGAAGGCCACCACACCGTCGGGCTGGCGGTGCAGCACCAGCGTGCGGCCGGCGTACTCCTTCTCCACCCGCATCTGCTTGGTGTACCAGCGCAGGGAACCCGGGGAGTAGATCTGCAGCAGGCAGCTCAGCTCCCAGCGGGCCAGCTTGACCGGGTGGGACTCGGCGACCAGCATGCGCAGGAACTCGTCCTGGTGCTTGATGAGTTCCTCGCGGAACCGGGTGCCCAGCCGCATCCGCCGTTCCAGCGGCACGGCCGCCCAGTCGGGTGCGGCGGCGGCCGCGGCCTGCGTGGCCAGGTCGATGGACGCGTCGTCCGCGATCGCGCAGCGCCCGACGACGTACGGGTGCCTGGCAGCCTCCGACTCCGGGTCCTGCTCCAGGGCGCGCTTCAGGCTCACGCTGGTGAACACGTCTTCCAGCAGGGACCGGCCGCTGACGGTGTACACCCACCCGTCACCCGCGACATCCTTGCCCGCGATGTAGAGGTCGTAGCTCTTGATATCGGAAGGTGCCTCGGCACTCTCCTCCTGCGCGGCTTCGCGAAGCATCTTCAGCCTTTCACCTGTGGCGAGCGGATTTTTCGAAGCAGTGCGAGCGTGGCAGTGGAATCTGACCCGGCGCTGACAGGGGGCTGATTCAGCCAAGCCGACCCAGCCGTCCGTCAGTGGGGCGTCAGCCCGCGTTGCTTGCATGACCGCATGCCACCCGTCGACAGCACTGTTCAGCGCCTGCGTGATCTGCCGCGCGCCGAACTCGCCGAAGAAATCGAGTCGATCGTCCTGAAGAAATTCAGGGCGGTTCTCCTCATGGACGAATCCGAGGACCTCCCGCTCGACATCAGCTATTTCGATCTCGGACTCACCTCACTGCGGCTGACCGAGATACGTCAGAGCCTGGAGCGGCTCCTTGATCTCTCCATCAACGTCAGCGTGCTCTTCAACGAGCCGACGGTCGCCCATCTGGTGGACCACCTGACCCAGGCCGTCCAGGACAGTTCCTCCCAGGAAAGCTAAGGAGTCCCTCCATGCCGCGTGCGGAATCCCAGCAGCCGCCCGAGCCGGTCGCGATCGTCGGAATCGGTCTGCGATTCCCCGGCGGCAGCACCTCGCCCGACGAGTTCGACGCCTTCCTGCGGGAGGGGCGCAGCGGGATCGGCCCGATCCCGCAGGACCGGTGGGACGTGGCCGCGTTCACCCCCGAGACCCCCGAGGACAAGGGGAAGATCCACACCACCGCGGGGGGTTTCCTCGACCGCGTGGACCTCTTCGACGCCGCCTTCTTCAACATCTCCCCGAAGGAGGCCCGGTACATGGACCCCCAGCAGCGCCTGCTGCTGGAGACCGCCTGGCAGGCCCTGGAGCACGCCAACATCGACCCGGCACCGCTGCGCCGCGGCAACGGCGGCGTCTACGTCGGCGCCAGCTCCATCGACTACGCGCTGGAGCTGGAGTCCCTGCCGTACGAGGAGATGGACGGCCACCTGGCCTCCGGCATCACGATGTTCCCGCTGTCGGGCCGGCTGTCGTACTTCCTGGGGTGGCGCGGACCCAGCATGAGCGTCGACACCGCCTGCTCGTCCTCCCTGGTCGCACTGCACCTGGCGGTGCAGGCCCTGCGCTCCGGCGAGACCGACATCGCGCTGTGCGGCGGCGTCAACGCCCTGCACCACCCGCGCATCCCGGTGATGTTCTCCAACGCGCAGATGCTCGCCCCGGACGGGCAGTGCAAGACCTTCGACGAGTCGGCCGACGGCTACGCGCGCGCCGAGGGCTGTGGCGTCCTGGTCCTCAAGCTGCTCTCCGACGCCGAGCGTGACGGCGACCGGGTGCTCGCCCTGGTGCGCGGCACCGCCGTCGGCCAGGACGGCGACAGCGCCGGACTGACCGTGCCCAACGGCCCCGCGCAGGAGAAGGTGATCCGCGCCGCGCTGGCCACGGCCCGCCTGGCCCCCGAGGACATCCAGTACGTGGAGGCGCACGGCACCGGCACCCCGCTCGGCGACCCGATCGAGTTCGGCGCCATCGGGGACGTGTTCGCCGAGTCGCACACCCCCGACAACCCCGTGCTCACCGCGTCGGTGAAGACCAACCTGGGCCACATGGAGCCGGCCTCCGGCATCGTCGGCGTCATCAAGACGGTGCTGCAGCTGCGTTCCGGCACCATCTACCCGCACCTGAACCTCACCACCCCGTCCGGGCGCATCCCCTGGGACCTCTACCCGCTGCGCGTGCCGACCGCCTGCGAGCCGTGGCGGGCCGAGGTGCGCCGCGCGGTCGTGAACAGCTTCGGCTTCGCCGGCACCATCGGCGCGGTGGTCCTGGAGCAGGCACCGCAGGCGAGCCCCGCGCCGCAGTCCTCCGGCACGTCCGCCGCCCCGCTGTTCACCCTCTCCGCCAAGAGCTCCGCCGCCCTGCGCGAGCAGGCCGCGAACCACCGGCGGCTGCTCGACGAGCGGCCCGACCTCCCCCTCGACGCCCTCTGCCACACCGCCAACGTCGCCCGCACCCACCACCCCTACCGCGTCGCCGCCCCGGTCGCCGACCGCGCCGCCCTGGCCCGGCTCCTGGACCGGGCGGCCGGCCAGGACCACGAGGGCCCCAGCGGCATCCGCAAGACGGCCTTCATGTTCACCGGCCAGGGCTCCCAGTACGTCGGCATGGGCGCCGCCCTCTACGAGGCCCTCCCGGAGTTCCGCTCCCACGTCGACGCGTGCGACCGGCTGTTCGCGGAGCACCTGGACCGCTCCGTGCGCGACCTGCTGCTCGGCACCGCCGAAGACCCCGGGGCGATCGACCGCACCGAGTACACCCAGCCCGCCCTGTTCACCCTCGAGTACGCCCTCGCCCGGCAGTGGATGGCCTGGGGTGTGCGCCCCAACGTGCTCGTCGGGCACAGCATCGGCGAGGTCGTCGCCGCCGCGGTCGCCGGCCTGTTCAGCCTCCCCGACGCCGTGCGGCTGGTCGCCGCGCGGGCCCGGCTGATGCAGGCGGTGCGCGCCGAGGGAGGCATGGCCGCGGTCGCCGCCCCCGCCGAGGACGTCGAGCCGCTCCTGGCGAGCCGCCCCGACCTCGCCCTGGCCGCGGTCAACGCCCCCGACCAGTGCGTCGTCTCCGGCGCCCTCCCCGCCCTGGACGAGGTCTGCGGCATCCTCAAGGAGCGCGGCGTGCGCGTGGACCGGCTCGCGGTCTCGCACGCCTTCCACTCCCCGCAGATGGCCGAGGTCTACGACGACTTCCGCGCCGCACTCGACGGCATCGAGTTCCACGAGCCGGCCATCAGCCTGATCTCCAACGTGACCGGACGGCTCGCCCGGTTCCGCGACATCGCCACCCCCGACTACTGGGTACGGCACATCGGCGAACCCGTGCGTTTCCTGGACGGCATCCGCGCGGTGGCCCGGCGCGGCCGGCACGCCATGATCGAGATCGGCCCGCAGGCCGCGCTGACCGCGCTCGCCCGGCGCGGCGTCGCCGCCGAGGACCACCTGTGGCTGGCCAGCCTGCGCCGCCGGGACCGGACGGCCACCACCACCCTGACCGCACTCGCCGAGTACTACGCCGCCGGACTCACCGTCTCCTGGCCCGGCTACCACGCCGGGCACGCCGTGCCGGCCAAGGCGGACCTGCCCACCTACGCCTTCCAGCGCAAGCGCTACTGGCTGCCGGCCGCCGGACCGCGCCGCGCCGCCGCGGGCGGCACCGCCCGCCACCCGCTGCTCGGCACCGAGGAGCGCTTCGCCTCGGGGGTACGGGAGTTCACCGCGGAGTTCACCGCCGAGGACCTCGGCCCGCTCGCCGACCTCGCCGACGGCGGACGCACAACCCTGCCTGCCGGCGCCTACGTCGACCTGTTGTTCGCGGTCCAGGACGCGGTCCGGGGCCACGCCCGGTCCGCCGTGCGCGACCTCCGGCTGCTCGCGCCGCTCGACGTTCCCGCCGAGACCAGGATTGCCCTGACCACCCGCTGGCGGCCGCTGCCGGGCGGGGGCGCCGAGGTGGCGGTGTTCACGGTCGTCGGCGGGGAGGAGGACGTGCACGCCACGGCGGTGATCGCCGCCGACCCCGAACCGGTGGTCCCCGTCTCCGAACTGGCCGAACTGGACGCGGGCCTCGCCCCCGCCAGAACGCAGATCGACGATGAGGACATCTACACCGACCTCGCCTCCGTCGGCCGCCCGCACGGCCCCCGGATGCGGCTGCTGCTGCGTGCCGCCCGGCACGCCGACGGCCTGGTCACCGGGGAGCTGACCGGCCGGAACGCCTCCGCCGTCGAACACGTGCCGGCGGAGCTCGTGGAGGCCGCCGTCCAGGCGTGCGTCGTCCTCGACCCCGAGGGCCCGGTGTTCGTGCCCCGCGACGTCGCCTCGGTCCGCCACTTTCGCAAGCCCCGCGGCGAGGAGCTGCGCGTCCTCGCCCGGGTGCACGGCGACCAGGACCGCCGCACCGCCGACGTGCTGCTCCTGGAGAACGGCGACCCGGTCGCCGAACTGCTCGGCGTCCGGCTGGCCCGCCCCGAGGGCAGCACCGGCCGCCGCCGGTTCCTGCACCGCCCCGAGTGGGTCCGCCGCGCCCTGCCCGCACCGCAGACCACCGCCCCCGCCCGGCACATCGTGCTGCTCGACCCGTCGCCCGCCCGCGCCGCCGACCTCGCCGGACGGCCCGGCCTGAAGGTCACCCGGGGCGCCGGCCTCACCGAACTCAAGGCGGCCCTGGAGGACCCCACCGTCACCGACGTCTGCCGCGTCTGGCGGCAGCTCCCGCAGGCCATGTCCGCCGACCGGCTGCGCGCCGAGTGCGAGGAGAACTACCGCGAACTGCTCGCCCTGGTCACCGCGCTGGACGCTGCGGGCACCCCCCGGCCGCCCCGCCTGTGGCTGGTGACCGAGGGGGCCCAGTGGCTGCCCGGCGACCCGGCCGGCGACGGCGGACACCTGGCCGCCGCCACGCTCTGGGGCTTCGGCCGGGTGCTGCTCACCGAGTACCCCCAGTACCGGGCCACCCTGGTCGACGTCGCCCCGGGCAGCGGCCTGGCCCCGCTGCTGGAGGAGTGGCACGCCGAACCGCCCGGCGAGTACCAGGTCGCCCACCGTCCGGGCCGCCGCTACGTCCGCCGGCTCCTCTCCGGCGACGCCCCGCTCACCTGGTCCGGCGGCTTCGAACTGCGCGCCCCCGACTCGGGCGACCTGTCCGACCTTGCGCTGGTCGCCGCCGCGGACGTGCCCCCGGGGGCCGGCGAGGTCCAGATCCGCGTCCGGTCGGTCGGCCTGACCGCCGGCGACGCCCGCACCGCCCTGGACACCGGCCGCGCGGAGCGCGAGGAACTGCTCGGCGCGGAGGAGGAGCCCCCGCCGCTGCTCGGCACCGCGGCCACCGGCACGGTCCTCGCGGCGGCCGAGGGCACCGGGTTCGCGCCGGGCGACGACGTCCTCGTGCGCCACGACGGCACGTTCCGTTCCACGCTCACCGTCCCCGCGGCGGCCGTGGTGCACGCCCCGCCCGCCGAAGAGGACGACGGCGCCCGGCACTTCCGCCTCGACGAGACCGGCGAGGCGCTGCGGACCGCCCTGTCGGACCCGTCGGGCCAGTCCTGGGTGACCCTCCCGGACGCCCCCGAGGCGGAGCCCGCCGCCCCCGCCGAGGAGGTCCCGGCCGCCCTGCGCCCGGACCGCACCTACCTCATCACCGGCGGTACGGGCGGCCTCGGCCTGGTCACCGCCCGCAAGCTGATCGCCCTCGGCGCCCGCCACCTGACGCTGGTCAGCCGCGGCGGACGGCCCACCGAGGAGGCCGCCCCCGTCCTCGCCGACCTCGCCGAGCACGCCGAACTCGACCTGGTCCGGGCCGACATCGGCCGTGCCGAGGACGTGCGGCGGCTGGTGCGGCACCTCGCGGCCGGCCCGCACCCGGTGGGCGGGATCGTGCACGCCGCGGGCGCCTACGACAAGAAGCTCGTCGCCGAGCTGACCTGGGAGGCCATCGACGCCCAGCTGGAGGCCAAGGCGTATGGCGGCTGGCTGCTGCACGAGGCCGCCCAGTCCTCCTTCCCGGAACTGGACTTCTTCGTCACCTACTCCTCGATCGCCTCGGTCCTCGGCGGCGCCACCCAGGGCCACTACGCCGCGGCCAGCGCCGCCCTCGACGCCCTCGCCGAGTGGCGCGGCCGGCGGGGCGTGCCCGGCCTGTCGGTGAACTGGGGCGCCTGGGCACGGGTCGGCATGTCGGCCCGTCTGGAGGAGCACCTCAGCCAGGAGATCGAACGCAGCGGCGTGCGCTTCTTCTCCCCGACCCGCGCCCTGGACACCCTGGCCAGGCTCTGGGGACGACCCCGCACCCAGCGGGTGGTCGGCGAGTTCGACTGGGACCGCTACGTCGCGGGCAGCGTCACCGGCGACCTGTTCTACGACCGGCTCGCCCGCAACGCCTCCGACGACGACACCGGCCCCGACCTCACCGCGCTCGCCGCCCTCCCGCCGGCCGAGCGGACCGCCGCCGTGACCGGGGTCGTCCGCGAGAAGGTCGCCGACGTCCTGCACCTGGAGGAGGGCGACGAACTGAACCCGAACACCGAGTTCGTCTCCCTGGGTCTGGACTCGCTGATGGCCCAGCAGGTCAAGGCCGCCCTGGAGCAGGCGTTCCGGCTGCCCCTGCCGGCCTCGCTCACCCACGACCACCCGACCGTGCGGCAGCTGGCCCAGTTCCTCTGCGGGCAGCTCGAGCCGGTGCAGGCCGCCTGACGCACACAAGGACGGATCATGACTGACATACCCAGCGGCACACCGAGGGAGCGCTGGACGCTCACCCACTCCTCACGGGCCCACGCCGGCAGCCGGCCGGACCACCCGGCGATCATCTGCGAGGGCCGCATCACCACCTACGACAAGCTGCACCGCGACAGCAGCCGTGCCGCGCACGCCCTGCGCGCCGGCGGCGTGCGGCGCGGCGACCGGGTCGCCTACCTGGGGCGCGAGTCGGAGAACTACTACGTGGTGATGCTCGCCTGCGCCAAGGCGGGCGCGGTCCTGGTGCCGGTCAACTGGCGGCTCACCCCGACCGAGGTGGACCACATCCTGCGCGACTCCGGCGCCGCCCTGATCTTCGTCGACGACGAGTTCTGGGACACCGTGGCCGCGGTGCGCCACCAACTGCCCGGTCTGCGGCGGGTGATCCGCGTCGACGGCACCGACGCCGACGGCGAACCCGCCCGCGGCGCGGGCCTGCCCGCCTGGGCTGCTGACCAGCCCGACTCCGAGCCGGTGCCGGGCACCGGCCCCGACGACGCCGTGGTGCAGATCTACACCAGCGGCACCACCGGACTGCCCAAGGGCGCCGTCCTCGCCCACCGCAGCTTCTTCACCCTGCCGCACGCGATGCGCGAGCACGGCGTCGCCTGGATCGACTGGCTGCCCGACGACGTCAGCCTCATCTCGCTGCCGGGTTTCGGCGTCGCGGGCATCGGCTGGTTCCTGCACACCTTCAACGCGGGCGGCACCAACGTGATCATGCCGCAGTTCGACCCGCAGGAAGCGGTCCGGCTGATCCGCACCCACAAGGTCACCACCACCTTCGCGGCCCCCGCCATGCTCCAGATGATGGCCGCCGAACGCGGCGCGGGGCCGGAGGCGTTCACCTCCTTGCGCAAGATCGCCTACGGCGCGGCGCCCATGTCCGAGACTCTGCTCAAGCAGTGCCTGGAGACCTACGGCTGCGAGTTCGCGCAGATCTACGCCAGTACCGAGACCGGCAGTGTGGCGGTGTGCCTGCCGCCCGAAGCGCACCACCCGGGCAGCCCGGTGCTGGACTCGGTCGGCAGGCCGTGCCCCGGCAACGAGGTCAAGGTGATCGGCCCCGACGGCGATCCCCTCCCGCCCGGGGAGATCGGCCAGATCTGCGTGCGCGCCCCGTCCCGGATGCTCGGCTACTGGAACCTGCCCGAGGCCACCGCGCGCACCCTGGTGGGGGAGTGGCTGCACATGGGGGACGCCGGCTACCTCGACGAGGACGGCTACCTCCACCTGTGCGACCGCATCAACGACACGATCATCGTCGCCGGGCAGAACATCTACCCGGCCGAGGTCGAGAAGGCTCTCGCCGCGCACCCGGCCGTGGCGGACGCCGCCGTCGTCGGCCTGCCCGACGAGCACTGGGGCGAGAGCGTGCACGCGGTCGTCGTCCTGCGCCCCGGCGCCGAGGCGCACCCGCGCGAACTGCTGCTCTCCCTGCGCGGCCGGCTCGCCGACTACAAGATCCCCACCGCCTACCACTTCACCGACTCCCTGCCCCGCAACCCCTCCGGCAAGATCCTGCGCCGCGCGGTGCGGGAGCGGCTGACGGCACCGGCCCGGGACCCGCTGGCCGGCACGGTCGCATGACACCGCGTCAGCCACCACGGACAGAAAGGTTTCGTCGCCCATGAACGGGCCCCTGCACGTCGGCATCCTGCTGCCCACCCGGGAACAGGCCATCAACGGCACCTACGCGGCGGCCCCGCTGCTGGGCTTCGCCCGGCAGGCCGAGGCTCTGGGATTCGACTCCCTCTGGGCGGGCGACTCGCTCACCGCCCGCCCCCGCCTGGACCCGCTCGTCGTCCTGGCCGCCGCTGCCGCCGCCACCGAGCGGATCACCGTCGGCACCGCCGCCCTGACCCCGGCCCTGCGCCACCCGCTGATCGGCGCCAACATGGTCGCGAGCCTCAGCCACGTGGCCGCGGGCCGGCTGGTCCTCGGGCTCGGCTCCGGCTTCCCCATGCCCGAGACGGAGGAGGAGTTCGCCTCGGTCGGCGCCGGCTTCACCGGCCGCGTCGGACGCCTCGACGAGATCACCGCCCTGTGGCGCACGGCCTGGCGCGCCGGACAGGAGGGCGAACCGGCCGACTTCCAGGGCAGGTACTGGCAGGCCGACCACCTCGACCGGCTGCCCTCCCCGGCCACCGCCGGCGGCCCGCCGCTGTGGCTGGCCGGCAGCGACACCCCCAAGGTGCTCGCCCGCGCCGCCACCCGCTACGACGGCTGGCTGCCGTTCCTGCCCGACCCCGACGCCTACGGCCGGGCTCGCCGCCGGATCGCCGAGCTCGCCGAGGAGGCGGGCCGCCCCGCCGGCGCCGTCACCCCCGCCCTGTACGCGACGATCACGGTGAACCGCGACGAGCGGGCGGCCGAGGCCGAACTGGAGCACTACATCAGCCACTACTACGGCCGTTCCCTCGACCAGATGCGCACCATCCAGGCCTACGCCTGGGGCAGCGCCGAGAAGTGCGCCGAATGGCTCGGCGGCTACGTCCGGGCCGGCGCCCGCCACCTGGTCCTGAGGATCGGATCGCTCGACCCGGAACCGCAGTTGAAGGAGATCGCCGAGGTGCTGCTGCCCGCGGTACGCGCCCTCGGCCCGTCCACCACCGTGGGGAGTACACAGTCGTGACCAGTACCACCAACGCAACGGACACCGGCGCCACCGTCACCGCCGGCAGCCGGATGTCCCGTGCGGGCCAGTGGTTCCACCCGGTGGAGCCCTCGCCCGACGCCTCGATCCGGTTGTTCCTGCTCCCGCACGCGGGCAGCGGCGCCATCATCTACCGGGACTGGGAGAGCCTGCTGCCGCCCGACATCGCCGCGCAGGCGGTGACCCTGCCGGGCCGTCACAACCGCCGGGAGGAGCCGACGTACGAGGAGTTCTGGCCGCTGCTCGAAGCGCTGCACGAGGCCGTGCTCGACGACCTGGACGACCGGCCGTTCGCGTTCTTCGGGCACTGCCTCGGCGCCCAGCTGGCATTCCGGCTGGCCATCCGCATGGAGGAGGAGGGCGGCCCGGCGCCCGTCATGGTCGGCATGTCCGGCTGGTCGCCCGTGGGCTTCTTCCAGCCCACCGAGGAGCAGAGCCGGATGCCCGAGTCCGAGCTCGTCGAGTGGATCAAGAAGCTGGGCTCCTTCCCGGCCGAGATCTACGACAATCCCGAGATGCTCGCCCTCGTGGTCCCCGCGCTCCGCGCCGACCTCAGGGTCGCCGCCCAGTACGTCGACGACGGCGCCGGGGTCGCCTGCCCGCTCGCCTCCTACGGCGGGCGCTCCGACCCTCTGCAGGAGGAGCCGGACGCCATGACCCACTGGGCCGGACGCACCCCCGCCTACCTCGGCCACAACGAGTACTCCGGCGGCCACTTCTACATCGACACCCACGCCCAGGCCGTCACCGCCCACTTCGCGCACCGCCTGCAGCGGATCGCCGCCCGACCCGCGCGCTAGGGCCTGTCGTTTGGATCATGCCGGCGTCGCGGGGCGTGGCACGCACTCCCCCAGAGGGGGGACCCCCAGCCGCGTTGTCGTCGGTTGTCAACTCCCCCACGCTCGGCTGCGCTCGCGCGGGAGGGACCCCCATCGCGTTGCCGCCCTCCTCCGCCTTGCATCTGCACGCACCACGCCCCGCTCCGGGTCGGCCGAGAGGCGCAGTCGCTCTCGGCCGACCCGATCCAAACGACAGGCCCTGGCGCCGCGACCGGAGAGGCCGACGGCGGCCTCCCCGGCCACAGCACCCGCGCGGCACCGGGAAGGCGCCCCGCTCCGGCGCCTTCCCGGTCTGCACCACACGCCCAGCACCGGCTCCACACGAGTGCCCGGGTTCCACAGCACGGCCGGCACCCGTGTCAGCGCCGTGTCAGCGGACTGCGCGACAGTGGCGCACGACCGTCCGCGGCCTTGGACGGGACACCACCCATGTCCCCTCGGCCCCGGCGGCGTCAGCGCGTCCGAGTCCGACCACGGAAGAGAGCCGGTGCCCGGGATCCACCTGCCTGACCCCTCATCCCTGGAGGCCGACGTGTCGCTCGCGGACCACACCGATGTCCTGGACTGGCCCTTCTCCCGCACCGAGGACGGAGACCCGCCGCCCATCCTGGCGGAACTGCGCAACGCGCCCCCGTGCGTGGTGCGCCTCCCGGCGGGAGCCGCCGAGTCCCGCCTGGCCTGGCTGGTGACCCGGTACGCCGACGTACGGCAGGCGCTGGGCGATCCCCGCCTCAGCGCCGACGAACGGCTGCCCGGCGCACCGGTGCGCATCCAGGTCCCGCCCGGCGGGAACCCGAGTTCCTTCCTGCGCATGGACGACCCCGAGCACGCCCGGCTCCGCCGCATGATCCAGACCGAGTTCACCGCGCGCCGGGTGAAGCGGCTGCGCGAACCGGTCCAGCGGCTGGTGGACGAGCTGCTGGACGAACTGGAGGCACTGCCCCGGCCGGCCGACCTGCACGCGGTGTTCTCCCGCGCGCTGCCGACCCTCGTCATCGCACGGCTGCTGGGCGTTCCGGAGGACGACTCCGCGTTCTTCATCGAGAAGACCCGCGTCACCATCTCCCAGGAGGACCCGGCGGTCTCCCTGGCCGCCTTCGAGGAGATGTCCGAGTACCTGGCCAAACTGGCGCTGCGCAAGCTGGAGAGCCCTGGTGACGACCTGATCAGCCGCCTCGCGGTCAACCACCACGCGAAGGGCGCCATCACTCTGGACGAGCTGGTCGGCATCGCCCGGCTGGTCCTGGTGGCCGGACACGAGACCACCACCAACCAGATCGCCCTGAACATCCTGGCGCTGCTGCGCGACGACGACCTGCGGGCGCGGGTGGCCGCCGACGACGGCGCGCTCATACCGAACTTCATCGAGGAGTCGATGCGCTACTGGTCGATCTCCCAGGACGCGATGGTCCGGCTGGCGGTGGAGGACCTCGAACTCGGCGGTGTGGCCGTCTCCAAGGGCGACGCCGTCGTCATCTCCGTGCCCGCCGGCAACCACGACGAGTCGGTCTTCACCTGCCCGCACCGGATCGACCCGCACCGCGACACCAGCGGCCACCTGCAGTGGGGCTTCGGCCCGCACTACTGCCAGGGGGCCCCGCTGGCGCGGCTGGAGATGGAGCTGTCGCTGCGCTCCCTGCTGCGGCGTTTCCCGAACCTGCGGCTGGCGGCCGACCCGCGCACGGTCTTCCGCCGCGGCACCGTCTTCCACGGGGTGACACACCTTCCCGTGACCTGGTGACCGGCCACGGTACCGGCACCACCGGCCAACCACCCGAAATGATCGAGAAACGGAGTCGTCATGACTTCTGAGACAAGCACGGAAGTCGTCGTCGAGGGGCGTACGCCGACGCCCCCCGGCGGCGCACCGGCCGCCGCCCCCTCGGCCGGTGCGCTCCTGGTGGTGCTCGTGGGCACGTTCATCACGGTGCTGGACTTCTTCATCGCCAACGTGGCCGTGCCCGCCATCAAGGCCGACCTGGGCGCCGGCGCCGCCCAGGCCCAGATGTTCGTCGTGGGCTACGGCGTCGCCTTCACCGCGGGACTGATCACCGGCGGCAGGCTCGGCGACCTCTTCGGCCGCCGGCGGATGTTCACGCTCGGCATGGTGCTGTTCATGCTGGCCTCGGCCGCGTGCAGCCTGGCACCCACGGCGACCGTCCTGGTCGTCGCCCGCATCGCTCAGGGCGCCGCCGCCGCGCTGATGGTGCCGCAGGTGCTCGGCATCATCGGCACGGTGTACACCGGCGCCGCCCGCGACCGCGCCTTCAACGCCTACGGCCTGGTCATCGGACTCGCCGGCGTCTTCGGCCAGTTCATCGGCGGTGCCCTGATCACGGTCGACATCGCGGGACTGAGCTGGCGGACCATCTTCCTGATCAACGTCCCGCTCTGTCTGGTCTCCCTGGCCTTCGTCGGCCGCACGATCCCCGAGTCGCGCGGCGAGGGCGGCACCCGGCTGGATCTCGTGGGTGCCCTGCTGGTCACGGCGTCCCTGGGCATCATCGTCTTCGCGCTGCTGGAGGGCCAGGAGAGCGGCTGGCCGCTGTGGGTGTGGGAGGCGCTGGCCGGTGCTGCCGTCCTGCTGGCGGTGACCGTCTGGCACCTGCGCCGGCGGGCGGCGGCCGACCGGGGCCCGCTGATCGAACCCGCCCTGTTCAAGGGCCGGGTGTTCTCGGTGGGGCTGACCGCGACGGTGGTCTACTTCCTCGCGATGGGCTCCTTCTTCTTCGTCCTGGCCCTCTACCTGCAACTGGGCCGGGGCCTGTCGCCCCTGGAGTCCGGGTCCGTCTTCCTGGCTCTGGGCGCGGGCTACTTCGGCGCCTCGGTGGTGTCGTCGCGCAAGGCCGCCTCGGTCACCGCCCGCAGGGTGGCCGTCGGCCCGCTGACCCTCGCGATCGGCTACGCGGCGGTCGCCCTGACCGCCGACCGCCTCGACACGATGGGGCACGTGCTGTGGCTGCTGCCCGCCCTCCTCGTCGCCGGGCTCGGCATGGGCCTGACCACCGGCCCGCTGACCAACCTGGTGCTGGGCGCGGCCGCGCCCGAGCACGCGGCCTCCGCGTCCGGGCTGCTGAACACCGCCCAGGAGGGCGGCGCGGCCGTCGGCGTGGCGATCGCCGGAGCGGTCTTCTTCCCCACCCTGGCCGACGCCGGCGGCTCGGCGGGCGCCTACCCGCACGCGTTCGCCGTCACGCTCGTCCCGCTCATCGCCCTGGGACTCCTGGCCTCCGCCCTGGTGCTGGCGGCGCCGGGCCGCACCGCACGGCGCTGAGGGTCCCCACCACCCAAGGAAGGCAGGCGTCATGCCGTACGTCACCACCCGGGACGGGACCCGGCTCCACTGCACCGACTGGGGCGAAGGACGTCCCGTGGTGCTGCTCAACGCCGCCATGGCGGACTCGCGGATGTGGGAGTTCCAGGCGCCGTTCCTGGCCGGTCAGGGGCTGCGCTGCGTCACCTACGACCGGCGCGGCACCGGGCGCTCGGACGTCCCCTGGAGCGGCTACGACTACGACACCCTCGCCTCGGACCTCGCCGACCTGCTCGACCACCTCGACCTGCGGGACGTCCTGCTGGTCGGCTGTGCGGCGGGCGGCGGTGAGGCCGTGCGCTACCTGTCCCGGTACGGCGCCGGGCGGGTGGGGAAGCTGGCGCTGGTCTCCTCGACCACGCCGTTTCTGCTGCGGACCCCGGACAACCCGGACGGCCTGGAGATGGCGCTGTTCGAGGAGATCGAGAAGGCCATCCGGACCGACCGGGCCGCCTGGCTGAGATCACTGACCTGGCCGTTCTTCGCCGGCCCCGAGGCGGATCCGGCGAGCACGCCACTCTCGCCCCGACTGGCCGAGTGGCTGATGGACCTGGCCATGGACACCTCGCCGCGGGCTGCCACGGAGATCTACCGCACGCTGTTCACCACCGACCAGCGAGCGGAGACGGCGGCCGTCCGGGTGCCCACCCTGGTCGTCCACGGCACCGCCGACCTCGCGGCGCCGTATCCGCTGTGCGCTCCCCGCACCGCGGAGCTCATTCCCGGCAGCACCCTGCTGACCTACGAGGGCGCGGCCCACGGCCTGTTCGCCACCCACGCCGACCGTCTGAACGCGGACCTGCTGGCCTTCGCCAAGCAGTGACCGCGAGGGCGGCGCCTCCCGCGTGGCCGCCGCCCGGCCCCCGGCCGGGCGGCGGCCGGGCATACCGGCCGGCCCGCGCCTCGCCCTCCCTCCCACTCCCGGCCCACCTCGCACACGTGCCTCACACGCCCGCGGACCGGGGCGCCGGGGCGGGACTCCGGGCGCTGCGCCCGGAGTCCCGCCGAGGGTGCCCGCGGCGCCCGGCCCGGCGCACCGCGGGCGTCCGCGACGGGCCGGGCGTGCCCTCGGCCCCGCGTCCCCGTGCCCGGCGTGTCCCTGCCCTGCCTCCCCGTGCCCGTGCGCCTCGTCGGCGTCAGCCGCACGTCAGCGCCGTGACAGCGGTCGGTGGCAGAGTCGACGTCGTGGGTCCGGAGCCGCAGGCGCGGCCCTGGCCCCGGACCCGCCGGCGCCGTCCGACGAAGGAGTACGCCCGCATGGCAGATACAGCAGCCCCGGTCCCGATCCGGGCACTGGTCCTGGCCAACCCGGCCTCCGGCAGCCACAGCCCGGAACTGGTGGAACAGGTACGCCAGTTGTGCGACTCGTATCTGGAACACACCGAGGTGCACCCGACCACCGGACCGGGTGACGCCACCGTCGCGGTGCGGAGGGCCCTCGAACGGCACACCGGCGCCCCCGACCTGGTCGTCGTCATCGGCGGCGACGGCACCGTCCGGGAGGCCGTCCAGGGCCTGGTGCCCGCCTCCGGGCGCGCCACGCTCGCGGTGGTGCCCGGCGGTACCGGCAACTCCGGCTACAAGATGCTGTGGGGCGACCGCCCCTGGACGGAGTCCATCAAGGCGATCCTCACCGACTCCGGCATCGGCGGCAGTGCCCGCCCGCGCCGCCTGGACCTGGCCCGTCTCGCCGAGACCCGTCAGTACGTCTACCTGGGCGCCTGCTCCGGTGTGATCGCCGACGCGCTGATCACCGCCCGCGACCTGCCGCTGACCGGCCGCGAGCGGTACGCTCGCGCCTTCGCCGACACCGCCGCGGGCTACGCGCCGTACCCGGGCCGGGTCACCGTCGACGGGCGGGTCGTGCACGAGGGCCCGACCGTCCTCGCGAACGTCGGCGGCGGCCCCTACCGCGGCGGCCGGTTCAACGTCCTGCCCGACTCGTTGCTCGACGACGGCCTGCTCGACGTCTGCGTCATCGGAGACGGGATCGCCGCGGCCGACGTACCGCGGCTGACCCTGACCGCCGCCCACATCGGCCACCCCGCCACGCGGTACGCGCGCGGCCGGACCATCACCGTGGAGCGCACCGACGGCCGCCGACTGCCGCTGGAGCACGACGGCGAGTACCAGCACGGCATCGGCTCCACGGCCACCTTCGAGGTCCTCCCCGGCGCCCTCCCTGTGTGGGCCCCGGCCCACGACCGCCCCGAGACCCTCTGAGACATCCAGAACCCCCGTCGTACCGCACGCCTGGCGACGGCACGTCGGGTCACCCGCACCAACGGAAACGAGGAGAACACACACATGAGCGACCTGACCACCACCGTCGACCGCTACCTGGCCATCTGGAACGAGGCGGACGCCGACAAGCGCGCGGCGGCCATCGCCGAGCTGTTCACCGCCGACGCCCCGTACATCGACCCGCTCGCCGCCGTCGAGGGCCACGAGGGCTTCGGCGCGGTGGTGGCGGGCGCCCGCGAGCAGTTCAAGGGCCTGACCTTTGAACTGCACGGCACGGTCGACGCCCACCACAACCAGGCCCGGTTCCAGTGGGGCCTGGTCACCGAGCCCGGCGCCGAGCCGATCGCGATCGGTTTCGACGTCCTGGTCGCCGACGAGGCGGGCCGCATCAAGGCCGTCTACGGCTTCCTGGACAAGGTGCCGGCCGCCTGAACCCCTCCCGCGGCGGCGGGAGCACCGGCCGACGGTGCTCCCGCCGCCGCTTCCACCCGCCCGGAGCGACCAGCCGCCGGCCACGGCACGCCCCGGCCGGCGTACGGCAAGAGAGGTGCCTCGCGCCATGACGGCAGTACTCGGTGAGAGCGTGGCCAGGGCGCTGTGCGACGACTGGGGGAGCACGGCGCCCAGGCGTCCTCGCCGGCCCACCGACACCCCGCTGCGTGAACTGTCCCAGTGGGCGGCGACGCTGCGCCCCGAGCACATCCCGTGCCGGGTGCTGAAGCTCGCCGCCAGTCAGGTACTCTCGCAGGCCGCATCCATCAGGGCCGGGCTCCAGCACCCGCTGGGACGGCGGCTGGTGGCGGCCTTCGGGCACCCCATGCAGCGCGACCCGCGCACCGCCGCGGGCGTCTTCGCCGCCCTCGGGTCCTGGCTCAACCTCGACGACACCGCCTACGCCGGACACCTGTCGAACTCCACCGTCGCGGTACCGCTCGCCTTCGCCTACACCCGCCGGCTCGACGGGCTGTCCCTGCTGACCGCCGTCGTCGCGGCCAACGAGTGCGCGGCCCGCATCACCGCCTCGGCCACCCTCGGCCCGCTGCGTGGCCAGAGCGCGGTGCACACGCACCTGGCGGGCGCGGTGGCCGGCCGGCTGCACTGCGACCGGGCCCCGGCCGCGCTCTGGGAGAACGCCTTCGGGCTGGCCTTCGCCATGCCCAACTGGCCCCTGATGCGCGCCTTCCTGGCCAGCGACGCCCGTCTGTTCAACACCTTCACCCCGGTGCGCACCGCCATGGACGCCTGCGACGCGGCGTACGCGGGGCTGCGCGGCGCTCCCGACATCGTCGAGCACGAGGACGGCTTCCTCGCCCGGTTCGCCACCGTGCCGCTGCCGCAGGCGGTGGCCAAGGGACTGGGCCGACGCTGGCACACCGACACGCTGTCCTTCAAGATGCACCCCGGCGGGCCGGGCATCGACGCGGCCGTGGACTGCGCCGCCGAGATCCACCGGGAACTGGGCGGCCTGCGGCCCGAGGACGTGGCCGAGGTGGTCGTCGAGGCGTCCCTGTACACCCTCTTCGCCGGTGAGCGTGCCGCCCGGTACGTCAACGGTCCGGGCTCCCCGCTCGGCGCCCTGGTCCTCGACGTGCCCTACCCCGTCGCGACCACCCTGCTCACCGGCGAGTTCACCGTGGACGACTTCTCCTCCCCGCACCTGGACGACACGGCCCGCTGGGCGCTGGCCCGGCGGGTGCGCCTGGAGCACGACACCGAGATGACGCGCGAACTGTTCCTGTCCGACGCCCCGTTCGGCGAGGCGGTACGGGAGGCGGGGGAGCGTGCCGTGCCGTGGCTGCGCGGCTTCGGCGGGGACGAGCTGGTCGACCTGCTGGGCCCGCTGAGCGCCGACGACCGGGACTTCTCCCGCGCCGCGAAGGCCACCGGTGCCCGGGTCACCGTCCGGCTGACCGACGGCCGTACGGTGTCGCGCACCCGGCTGATTCCGGTCGGTGCGGCGGGCCCGGAGACCCGGGTCCGGCACGCGGATCTGGTGCGGGAGAAGTTCCTGTCGGTCGGCGGCCCGCACGAGGTGTCCGACAGCGTGGACCGGCTGCACCGCATGCGTCCGGCCGCCCTGCGTCGCTGGATAGAGGCCGCCTTCCTGGACTGAACCGTCCCTCCGGCCGCCGCACGGCACGGCGGGTGCGGCGACCGGAGCGGTTCAGCGGCTCCGGCCGCACCTTCCCGGCCACACGCTTCTACCGCGCCGGCACGGACAGCAGGGCGAAGGCGTCGAGGATCTCCTCGACCCGCTCCACGATGTCGGCCCGGTCGTTCTGCACCCAGGAGATGTGCTGGGCACCGAACAGGGCGGAGACCAGGACCCTGGCCAGGGCCTCGGGCACCGCGCTCTCCGGCAGCCGGCCCGCGGCCCGGCACTCCTGGAGGAGTTCGACGATCAGTGACGTGAAACCGACGTACGGGACCGGCATCTCCGCCTTGATGTAGGGGCGTTCGATCTGCAGGCGTGCTCCCGCCTTGACGTAGGCGTCGTCGCGGAACCCGCGTGCGGTGCGCAGCAGTACGTCCGCCACCGTCGAGGGCGAGGAGTGGTCGCCCTCGAGCGCGGGGGAGACGATCTCGTTGAGCCTGCGGTAGAACTCCTCCGTCACGGCGGCCGCGAGGGCCTCCTTGTTGGAGAAGTGGAAGTACACCGCGCCCTTGGTCATCTCCGCGCCGTCGGCGATGTCCTTGATGGTGACGTTCGGGTAGCCGTGCCGGGCGAAGACCTCCGCGGCCGCGTCGAGGATGGTGCGCCGGGTGCGGATGGCGCGCTCCTGCTTGAGGTGCGAGGTGTCGTCGACCGAGGCTCCGCCGGAGATGTGCGCGGTCTGTGTCGCGTCGCTGTGTTCGCTCATGACGTCCATTCGTGCCGTGCCGTCCGCTGCTCTCGGTGGCCGGTTGGTGGGGGGACTGGACCGGGGCACGTGCGGACGCTTCGCGGGTTTCGCCCCTCTGACCAGCAGAGATGACCGTTCATTTGCCGCATCTTGCCCGAGCCTTGCAAGATACCTTCCCGAAGGTATATTAATTTCGTGCCGAAGGGCGCCGCACGTCTGTTAGTTCGCATGGTCCTGGTTCTTCCAGTACGGGGGAGGCGAATCCCGGATGTCAGTCGTGCTCAATCATCCCAGCATCTCTCAGGCGTCAGCAATGGCCCACGCCTGCGATTCGTTGAGCTTTGCACGTCCCGTGACGCGTGAGCTGGTGCACCGCAGCTCCGTCGCGGAGGTGTTCGTCACCGACGGTGCCCGTGTCGGTGACCGCGAGTTCGTCGTCGCCGCCCAGTGGCCGCGCGACCACGCGCTCTACCACCCGGACGAGAACGGTCTGAGCGATCCCCTGCTGTTCGCGGAGACCCTGCGTCAGGGGATGGTCTACGTCGCCCACCGGCACTGCGGTGTGCCGCTCGGCCGGCGCTTCATCGGCCGCGACCTCGACTTCGAGATCACCGACCCCTCCGCCCTGCGGGTCGAGGGCGTACCGCTCTCGGTGTTCCTGGTGGGCGAGTGGACCTGGGACGGCGACGACGCGCGGGGCAGGAGCGGGGCCCGGATGGACTTCCGGCTCGTCGTCGGCGGCCGCGCGTGCGGCTGGGGCACCATCAGCATGCTGATGGTGGACGAGCGGCGCTACCGCCTGCTGCGCCGGCTCGGCGGCGGTGCCGCGGACGCGCCGGGCACCGCACCGGCGCGGACGGCCGCCTCCGGGGCGCTGCGCACGCCCCCGCACCGGGTGGGGCGGCTGCGCTGGCGGGACTGCGTCCTGGAAGAGGCCGCGAGGCCCGACGAGTGGCGGTTACGCGTGGACCGCGACCACGCGGTGCTCTTCGACCACCCCACCGACCACATCCCGATGATGGTGATGCTGGAGGGCTTCCGCCAGCTCGGCCACCTCATGGTGCACGAGGCGTGCGACGGCCCGTTCGCCGACCTGTCCTTCGCGCTGGCCCGGACCACGGTGCAGTGCCTGGCCTTCGGCGAGTTCGACCGGCCCACCCGGCTGGTGGTCGACGAGTGCGCGTCGGGCGCCCGTCCGCAGGAAACGTTTCAGCTGTCCGTCTCGGCGGTCCAGGACGACACCGTACTGGCCCGCGCACGGACCGCCTGGGCCTGTGTGGGCACCCGCCCGGCGGCGGCCGTCCCGGCCTCCTGGTAGCGGCGGCCCACCGGCCCGGACCCGGGGCCGCACGGCCGTCGGGGCTCAGGCTGACGCGCGTGTCCCCATCGCGCGCGTCAGCACGCCCCACATCGCGGCGACGCTGGGCCCGGGCCGGTCCGGGCCGGTGCAGGCGCCGGTCCACAGCGCGGTGCAGAACGCCGCGACGATGAGATCGGCCAGGGCCTCGGCCGGCGGTGCCTCGTCCCAGTGCCGCCCCCGCTGCACCTCGCCCACGAGTTCGAGCGCGATGCCATGGGTGTCGCTCAGGAGAGGAGCCACCGTGTCGGCCGCCCGAGCCGCCTCCACCTCCAGCCGCAGGGCCGCCTGCGCCCTGTGGTCGGTCTCGAAGAGCCGGCCGAGTCCGAGCACCAGGGCCTCCAGCCGGCTCCTGGCCGGCTCGGGCGAGGTCCTGGCCTCGTCCAGCAGCGTCCGCACGCTCCGGGACAGATGTTCCGCCAGTGCGGCGGCCAGCTTCTCCTTGCTGGAGAAGTGCCCGTACAGGGCGCCCTTGGTCAACCCGATCCGGTCGGCGATGCGCTGCAGGTTCGCGTTCACGTAGCCGTAGCGTGCGAACTCGTACGCGGCGGCATCGAGGACGCGATCGTGCGTCCGAAGGGCACGCGCCTGCTTGACCACGCTGATCACCTCCTTCACCCCGGCCCGGTGGTGAAGGACCGGCCGAGAAAGATTCGTTCCCGAACGAATTCTAGTCGTGGAGTAAAGGAGAGCGATAGGTGAACCAGCGTCAAATCTGCACAGGCCAGGGGGCACAGGGTGGCGCGCCGCGGGCGCGCGGACAGATGGGGGGCGCCGTGGCCTCCGCCGCGGCACACGCGTCGGCGGCGGACGCCACCGGCCGGCTGTCCGCGGAGACCGTCGCGCTGCTGACCCGCGCCGGCTTCGCCCGTCACTTCGTGCCCGGGGTCTGGCACGGTACCGAGGGAACCTTCAGCGACCTCCTCGCCGAGGTGGCGGCCGTCGGCGAGGGATGTGCGTCCGCCGCGTGGTGCGCCGCCCTGTGGGCGACCCACGGCAGATACGCCGCCCACCTGCCCCTCGAAGGGCAGCTCGACCTGTGGGGCCGCTCGCCCGATGTGCGGATCGCCGCCGGACTGCGGCCCTCCGGCTCGGCCACCCGCTGCTCCGGAGGCTGGCTGCTCAGCGGCACCTGGGAGTGTGTCAGCGGGGTCGCGGACGCGGACTGGCTGCTGCTCGCGGCCCCGGAACCGGACGAACCGCGGTTACCCGGCGGCCGGTGCCGGCTCTTCGCCGTCCCCGCCGCCGAGATCCACGTACAGGAGTCGTGGCGCAGCACCGGAATGCGCGGCACCGGCAGCCACACCGCGGTCCTCGACGGCCCGGTGGTGATCCCCGACCACCGCACCTGCTCGCTGTCGGACGTGCTGGCGGGCTCTCCCGGGCCCGGACGGTCCCGCTGCCACACCGCCCCGGCGCACTTGGGGACGGGACTGCTGCTGTGCGCGCCCGCCCTCGGGGCGGCCCGCCACGCCCTGCGGGAGTGGACCGTGTGGGCCGCGCGCAGGGGAGCCGGCCGGCCCACGGAGCGCGCCACGCTCCAGCTGACGCTGGCGCAGTCGGCCGACGACATCGAGGCCGCCGAACTGCTGCTCGGGGACGCGGCGCTGCGGGCCGACTCGGGCACCCGCGCCGAGCGGGACGTGGCCCGCAACCGCCGGGTCGCGGCGGCCGCCGCACAGCACCTGGTCACCGCCGTCGAGCGGCTGTTCCGCGCGGCCGGAACCCACGCATGCGGCGGCCCCGGGCCGCTGGAGCGCACCTGGCGCGACGTCCACGTGCTGGCCGCGCACCAGGCCCTGCGCCGGGAGACCGCGGCGGCCCTGTACGCCGACTCGGTGTTCGCCGACTTCGAAGACCGTCCCGAGCAGGCGGCCGGGCCTGCGGACGAGCCCCGGTTCATGGCGCACTCCGCACCGGCGGAGGTGGTCGCCGGTGTCCACTGACCTCCGCAGTGAGCGCGAGCGTTCCCCGCGACCCGCGACGCCGCCTGCCCGCCCCACACCCTCCCGGCCCGCTGCGCGGACGCGGTCCGAGGGCCCCCGCCGGCTGGTGTTCTTCGATGTGGACGAGACGCTGATCAGCCGCAAGAGCGGCCCGGACTTCCTCCGCGACCACTTCGCGCGGAGGTACGGCGCGGACGGAGCGCGCCGCGCCGGTGAACTGCTGGACGCGCTGGCCGGTCTGCCCCGCGCGGAAGCCAACCGCCGTTTCCACCGGGCCTTCCGGGGCTGCCCGGCCGCGGAGGCCGAGGCCGCGGCCCGCCGGTGGTACGGGGAGCACAGCCGGGCCGACGGCTTCTATCTCCCCACCACACTGGCTGCGCTGCGTCGGCACCGGGCCGAGGGCGCGTCCGTCGCCCTGGTCTCCGGCACCTTCCCGCCGCTGCTGGCCGTCATCGCCGAGGCGGTCGGGGCGCGGTTCGTCCTCGGCGCGAGACTCGAACGCTGCGGGCCGCTGCTCACCGGCGAACTGATCGGCCCCCCGGCCATCGGCGAGGGCAAGCGCGCCCTGGTGCGCCAGCTCCTCGCCCGCCACCCCGACATCGACCCGGCCGACTGCTGGGCCTACGGCGACCATCCCTCCGACCTGCCGATGCTGCACAGCGTGGGGCACGCGGTGATGGTCGCCCCGGACGGGACCCACACCCCCGTGCCACCGCACGCCGCCGGAACCGACGGAGGGGGGTGACCGCGTCCGCCGGCGCCCCGAACAGCGGCTCGCTGTCTGGACCGCCGAGCCCGGCGGCGAGTCCGTCGACGACACGGGGATCCCAGTCGTCCAGGACTGCGGACAGGTGGTTGAGGAGGATCAGCGGTACGCCGTCGTCCGGGGCGAGTCGAGCACAACACCCTGGTGTTGGATCTGGCGGCTTTCGCGGAGCTGACCTCCGGCGAGCTGCCCGATGTCGCGCTGAGGCGCCTGATCGCGAATACCAGGGGCTCCTTGACGAGCGCTCTGTGTCCCGGTCGGCTTGTGCCATGATGACCGGAGTGCAGGCGGCCTGCCGCGGCGAACCTGAGGCGACCGAGGATGCACTCACCTTCGCCAGGGACACGCTGTCCCCTCCGATCGCGCCGTCTGACGGCCTTCTTGGGGACTATGTGGCGTACCAGCGGAGCACCGATGGCCGCAAGGGAACGCGTTCCCAGGTATCCCCAGCCGTTGGACGAGTTGTCGCCATCGAGCTGACCGTGCGACGGTTGTACTGCGACAACGACCGGTGCGGGCGTCGTACGTTCGTCGAGCAGGTCGAGGGGCTGACGTTTTGTTATGGGAGACGGACGTCTGCTTCGCGCCGGCTCCTGGAGGCCGTGGCCGTCGCGCTCGCCGGTCGGGCGGGAGCCCGGCTGGCCGTGGTCCTGCACAGTGTGGTCAGTCGGACGACGCTGCTGAGGATGCTGATGGCGCTTCCTGACCCAGCCTGGAAAGTGCCTAAGGTGCTTGGTGAGGTTCCCCCGGGATGTGGGGAGAGGTGACAACAGGTCGGATGGGGTTCATGAGAGGAGCCCAGACGATGCCTGCCCCGAGGAAGTACCCGCTGGAGTTGCGTGAGCGTGCGGTGCGGATGTACCGCGCTTCCGAGCCGAAGCCCGTGATCCGCCGCATGGCCGAGGAACTCGGCGTGCACCACGAGGTCCTGCGCAACCGGATCCGTCAGGCCGAGGCCGACGCCGGCGAGCGAGGCGAACGACAGCGCAACGCAGTCACCCACCCGCTCGACGTCCTGGAGTCCACCGGTTACACCCAGCGCGAGCAGGACATCCTGCGCCCCCGCCACCCCGTCATCACCCTGGCCCTGGGCGAGCGTCCGCAGACCCCCCGTACCCGGATCGCCTCTCGAACCTGCGACAAAGGGCCTCTGACCTGCTACAAGAAGCTCGTGGAAATCGCCACGCGAGACACCCTCCCGGCTGCGTCGGTCATTCCGGTCACACAGGACGGATCAGTGGGCTTCGGTACCGAAGGTACGGGAGGAATCCGCCCGCCTATCCGACCAGGTTCACCAGGAGGGCGGTGGCGCAGAGGACGGCCGCCGTGCCGAACAGGAGCAGCGCGCGCCGGACGAGGGTGTACTTGGTGGCGGCGATACGCGACACCTCGTAAATCTGGTCGACGAGGGAGACGCTGGGGGTCCGCAGCGTTCTCAAGAGCCGCTCCTCCAGCGCCTCCTTCGGGCGGGCGACGACATCGCCGAAGTAGCTCACCAGATGCGCCGTGGTCGGTGTGGTGCGGCGGGTGCGGGGGCAGACGGCCCAGCCGAGGAACGTGACCCCCGCTGTCGCCGCGCACACGCCCGCCCACCACAGCCAGGCGGCGGCGTCGGTCAGGGGGCGCCCGTGCATCCGGCCCGTGAGCGTCGTGGAGAGGACCGCCCCGAGCGCGACCCCCGCCCCGGCCAGCAGCAGGGATGCTTTGGCGTCGGCCTGCCGGACCTCGTTGCGGGCGTCGGCCAGCAGCCGACCCGCGTAGGCGTGGAACTCCGGACTGTCAGGTCCCGGGCTGGTCATCGCGGGTCCGGGGAGCCGTGGGCCTGGGTGGCCACGTCCGCGGCGGCAATGAACTGGTGGCACATCAGTTCCTTCTCCCCGTCGGTCACTACGCTCCGCATGTTGACCGAGGAACCCCCGCCCGGCTGGCCGAGCAGAATGTCGGTGGCCCCGCGAACCGGCAGGCTGAGCACCGCCAGTGTGACGCAGAACCGGTTGCGCGCGATGGGTGTCGCGTGGAACGTGCGCACCGGGACCTCATGCCAGGTCCCGGCCGGGAAACGAGCGGCGCGCAGGGTGGGGACCACGTCGAGATGCTCGCTGGTCTCATGCAGCTCGTCCTTGCCCATCACCCCCGTCGGCCGGACCTCGTAGACGCGCATGCGTCGCGCGTCGGGCGGCACCTCGCGCGTGTTGTGCAGCCCGGGATCGACGACCCCGTACTGCGACTCCCGGTACTCGCCCGCCAGGACGCGGGAGTACAGCCGGAAGCAGTGCTGGTGGATCGACGGGTGGCCCGGCAAACCCCGACGGAGCCCGTCCGGCCAGAAGTGGACCCGGACGAGGCCCAGCGACGGCACTTGGGCGATCTCGAAGGTCGCGAAACCGGTGGGGTGCCACAGCCCGCGGCCCAGCCGGCCCGCACGGATGGCGCTCACTGTGCCGGCCAGCAGATCCCCGGTCACGGCGGCGGCCTCTTCGAGGAAGCGCAGATGTGCGGGCTCCCCCTTCGTCGCGGATATGGGCCCGGGGACCTGTACGGGGATGGCCGCGGGGTCGCCGCCCGAGGGCGCCGTCACAGCGTCTCTCCCGTTGAGGGCCGTTCGGTCCCCGCAGCCCGCCTCTGGAATACGAAGGCGTCGCCTTCGTATTCCTTGGCGGTCAGGGACGTCTCGCCGAGCGCCGTCCAGTCACCGAACGGCGATCCCGACTCCGACGGTTTTACCTGCTCCGCGAGTCGCCCGCTCATCGCGATCAGATGCGATCGCCGGGGAAGCGACGCGAACATGGGTGCACTCCTTTCCTTCGAGGCCGTCGCCAGTCCTTGTTCCAGCCGGACCGCTTCGATCACCGCGGTGCCGTCGAAGGCGGCGGCGAAACTGCGGGTACCGGCGATCCTGCCGTAGCTGTAGTCGCCCTGGTGGAGCACCATCCGGGTGCCTACACGCTTCTCGGGCGTGCGTATGGAGCCGTTGAACTGCTCTATGAGGCCCACGAGAGACTCCCATCGGGTGGCGATGTTCGTGATCAGTGCGGTGGTGTTCGTGAACGTCCGCTCGGGAAAGGCGGCCACGAATCCGTCGCCCGCGAACTGGGCCTGAGTGGTGCCGAGGTCGCCCAGCATGGTGTGCAGTTCGTGTGCGATCCGCCTACGGAACTCGTCCTGCGCCCGGTCCGCCGTGGTGGAGAAGGTGTGCATGTGCTCGAACGCGTACCGCAGTGCGGTCCCGTATCCGGCAAGATCCACCACGCACAGCACCCCGCGCTCTTCGCGGTGAAACAGCTCCGACGGCACGTCGAGACCCTCCTCGCTGATGACGAGCCGGCGCATCTCGTCCTGGAGGACGTGCTCGACGTTGCTCATCAACGGCTTGCCGAGGAACCAGCGTTCGCTCCGGCCGTGTTCCTCGCCGGGACGTACCTCCGTCGCCGTCAGGTAGTCGCGCAGCGGCAGGAAGACGTAGCCGCGCCGCTGCTCGGGGTCGGCGAGGTTGCGGGAACTGGAAGCGTCCACGCCCACCAGGCCGTGCCGGAGGATGTAGTACGCCTTCACCATGCTCGGGGACCGCGGGGAAACCTTCAGTTCCAGGAAAGGGCTGCGCCGTCGGAGCTGGGTGTCCCGCAGGCCCATCTGGTAAGCGAGGTGGTTGAGGTCCCGCTCGATGTCGATACGGTCCGCCGCCTCGGTGGCGAGCCGCAGCAGAGATCCGGCCGTCGTGGGCGGCGAGAACTCGATCGGGACCGGGTAAGCAACGAACGGTGGCGCCCAGTACCCCTCATCGTGCGGGGGGCTGTTGTGCTGTCCGGCGAGCGGGTAGCTCGGGTGGACGAGCATCAGGTGGTGATCACCCTGCCAGGAGACGGCGATCTCCAGCGTCGAGATGATCCACACCTGTGACGGGGGCACCGAGAGCGGCATCTTCCCCGGGCTCTCGTCGGTCAGGACCTGGTAGGTCATCTGCTCACTCTCTGTTCACCCCTTGGCCCGCCTGGGAACTCAGATACTCGACCGGATGGCAGGCAGGGCGTCCGCCACGTTGGACGACACCTTGCGGCCGAACGGCATCTCGGACCGCGCGAGTTCCTCCGCCAGCCGAGAGGGCTCGATCCACACGTGCGGCAGCTCCAGATCGAGCGCTGCCACGCGGTTGAGGAAGTAGCTGAACTCGTAGGCGGTGTAACTGTTCGACGTCCTGGAGAACTTGAGGGAGTAGTTCGTGTAGAACGGAGTCCCGCTCCAGGTGCCGTTCAGATCGGCGATCACGTTGTTCACCCCGGTCCGGATGGCCGACACGTAGGCGTCCTGGTGGCTGACGCGCAGCTGCCCGAGAGCCTCGGAGAGCGCGCGGAACGTCGATCCCTCGCCGAGGGCCAGGATCGGGCCGGTGCCGTCGTCCGGGGCGGCGGCCAGCTCGTCGCGGGTGAGGATGAGCGACGCGTACGGAAACATCCAGGTGTCCCAGGTGCCGGCCGGGTGCGGGTCCACCACGAGGATCTCCTTGGCGCTGTTGACGACCACCTGGGGGGCGGTCAGCGCGTACCGCTGGGGGACGACGGCGGCGTCCAGACGTTCGTCGTTGAGATCCGAGTCCTGGTCCCAGGAGTAGTCGGCGTTGGTCATGGGGCCTCTCTCTGCTTTCTGCTCGATGTTTCCGCGGTCCGCGAGGACGGTTGGGTTCCAGGACCGCGAAGGCGTTCGATCTCCCGCCGGGCAAAGGTCCGTGCCCGGGACAAGAAGACATCGGACGGTCGGAAATCGGGGGTTCCAGTGTGCCGAAACAATGGGGTTCGGGTACGCGCCGAGCCGGAAGGAGTCACCTCGGCGAGCGGCACGGTCGGTCCTGCCGGAGGCGGATGGGTCTCAGCGGTCAGCACCGAGACCCACACGGTGCCCAGACCCTGCCGGAGGGCAGCCAGACAGCGATGGACCCCGTCGAGGATCATTAGTCCGCCCGGGTGACGCTCGACCAGCGGACCGAGCAGCAGCATGCCGTCCGGCCGTGTGCCGGTGAGGACGGGCAGGTACGGGGCGATCCCGGATCGGCCGAACGCGCGCAGCAGTGCCTGGGCCGATGTATAGGGGGCGGGCGCAACCAGCTCGATCACACTACCGAGTGAATGGAGGTCGACCCGTTCGCACGTCACGTCCACCGCCCCGAAACGCTCGCCCCAGCTCTCGGCCACTGCCTGCCGCCAGGCTCGCGCGGCCAGATCCGGGGAAAGCGGGGTCATCGAGTGGCCGCCGAAGGCGCGGGGCTGCCGGGGAGCCGCCAGGGCGGGTCGTCCAGCCGTGAGTCCGCCCCGTCCACCACCGACAGGACCACCAAGTCGCCTGCCGAAGTGCTGAGATGGCACAGATCCCCGGTGAACGTGCCCCGGTCTCCCCGGTGGAAGTCGCCGCGGTCACGCAGGTGACTGACGAGGACCGGGAGCCGACGTGCCACCTCACCGGGGAGCGCGGCCGACACCTGTTCGGGGACGATGCCGAGCAGGGTCGGCAGGTACGCGCCGTGCGCGTCCGCCACCACCCGGCCGCTCACCGTCACCTTCCGCAGCAGAGTGCGGGCTGCGGTGAGGTCGGCGAGGGGCGCGTCGGTGGGGTTCTCGTAGCGGAAGAAGGGGCACAGGATGCCGGCGCGGGTGCGCAGCCGGATGCGCCAGTCCTTGCCGTGCTCGCGCAGACGGGCTTCGGGATGGGAGCGTCCGTGGGACCACAGGCACTGGGCGATACGGACGGCCGTCTGCGGGCCCACGTCGAACACCACGTCGTAGTCGTGCATGCTCCGTACGGTGGGGTCCCCGAGCAGCAGGCGGGCCGATCCCGTGAGCCCGAGCGGGCCGGTGGGCAGAGTGCCGCCCAGGACCCGGGCCAGTTCGGTGAGGTGGGATTCGGCGTAGCGGCGAAGGAAGGAGCCGGGCACCGTGTCGGTGCGCGGGTCGACGGCAGCGGACAGATGCAGGTCCACCTGGGAGAGTGGCACGATCGACTTCGCCGAGAAGGGGTGCGCGTGGTCGAAGCAGGTGCCCGTCGGGAAGCGGACCAGCTCCCGCTCTCGCTCGGAAATCCCCCGTCCGTTCGCCACATATGCCTTGCGGTACCGTGACCCGAGCATCACGTACCCGCCCGCGGTGGACGGCACGAAGGCCAGTTCCCCGACCAGGTGTCCGGGCGGGTGGCAGTGGCCGTGAACCGCCAGGATCCGGCCGTCCTTCAGCAAGACGTAGTCCTGGTCCCGGATGAGCATCCTGTTCCCCCCAGCGCCCTCCGAAGCGGCGATGCCCAGGGTGAGCGTTCCGGTTCGCATGCCACCTGCGCCCTTCTTGTGGTGGAGGAAGTCCTCACCGTTGGTTTCCGGCATCTCACAGGCTCCTGCCCGGGCGATCCGCCGCCATGATCGACAGTTCTTCCAGGATGGGGCGATACCGGACGCGTGCCCAGGGGTTGCCCGCTAGCCTTGTCGTCCGGCAACAGGCAACACCTTGGAGCGCACCGTGGAATCCTTTGGCACGCGACTGCGCCGGTACCGGGGCGAACAACAGTGCTCCTTGTCAGCCCTTTCCGCCCGGACGCACTACTCAGCGGGGCACCTGAGCAAGGTGGAGAACGGCCTGCGCGCGCCGACCCGGGAACTGGCGGCGAGTTGTGATGCGGCGCTGGGCGCCCGGGGTGATCTCCTCGCGGCGCTCGGCGCAGGGCGGTCCGGCGACGCGGCGCGAGGAGAGGACAGGGCCGCAGGTTCGCCCACGGCGGAGTTACCGGATGACACCGGCCTGCCCGCACCACCCGCCACCTTGACTCATGGCGCGGCTGCTTCGATCATTGCGGCGCTGACCACCGTCCTGGACGGGCTGCGGGCGACCGCGCAGAGCGCCGGCCCAGGGGCCGTATTGGAAAGCGCGTCCGCACAGGTGCGGGCCCTGTGTGGCATGGCGGCTCACGCCCGCGACCCTGAGGCAGGACACCTGCTGTCCCTGGCCGGCCGCTACGCGGAGTTCATCGCCTGGATGTGCCAGGAGGCCGACGACGAACGGTCCGCCCTCGGCTGGGCGCGCACCACGGCCTCCCTCGCCCGGCATGTCGGCTCACCGGACATGGAAGCCAACGCCATCCTGCGACGCTCGCTGCTCGCCCTCTACTGCGACGACGGCGCCGCCACGGTCGAACTCGCCTCCGCGGCAGCCGCCTTCCCGGCCTTCCCGGCCACCCGGGTGCGGGCGCTGCTGCGTCTGGCCCAGGGGCATGCTCTCAGTGGCGACGACCTCCGTTGCCGCCGGGCGCTCGACGACGCGTACAACCTGCTCTCCTCCCCGTCGTTCTCCGGTCCGGCCGCAGGTCCGGGCACGGCTGTGTCTCATGGCTCGTCTCCGGTGCCTGCCCTGAGTTCGGTTCACGACGGGGCTGCCCTCGGCACCACGTCGGGTACCGCCTACGCCGCCGGTCATGGGAGCGGCCACTACGGCACCCGGCACGTCGCTGATCCCGCCGCCATGGCGAGAGGCTGGTGCCTCCAGGTGCTCGGCCACCACGACGAGGCGCTCAGCCTGTTGGGTGCCGAGGCGCAGCGCATCCCGGCCCACGCGCACCGCGCGCGGGCCCGGTTCGAGGTCAGGGTCGTGCTCGCCGCGCTCGGCGCCAACGACGTCGACCGCGCGTGTGCGACGCTGCGCGAGGTCCTCACGGTCGCGCCGGGCATCGACTCCGCCACCCTGCGCACCGATCTGCGCGGCTGTGTCAGGGCCCTGTCGCGGCACCGTCGGCATCCGGCCGTCGCGGAGCTGCTGCCTCTCGTCACCAGCCATGCGTCCCGGCGTACGTCCGCATGACCGCCCCTGTGTCCACCGGCATCTTCGTCAACTACCGGGTAGGTGACTGCGAGACGGAAGCTGCCCTGCTGCACCGCCTGCTGGCTGACCGGTTCGGCGACGAGCAGGTGTTCTTCGCCAGTAGTTCCATCCAGTTGTCCGCCGACTTCACCGAGGCCATCCCCGAGGGCCTCGCCCGCTCCTCCGTGCTGATCGCCGTGATCGGACCGGAGTGGCTGGCCGTCACCGACGCTCACGGCACCCCGCGGATCCAGCTGGAGGAGGACTGGGTCCGGCGTGAACTCGCCTACGCCTTCCAGCACGACATCAGCGTCGTCCCCGTTCTGGTCGACCGGGGACGACGCATCCGGATACCCTCGGCCGCCGACCTGCCCGACGACCTCGCCCGGCTGGAACGCTGCCAGTACCTGCGGATGCACTACCAGAACCTGCGGCTGGAGCGTCTCTTCGCGGAACTCGCGGTGCTGACCCCGCAGACCTTCGCCCACCGTGTTCTGCTGCCCCCCGAAGAGTTGCCCCCCGAGCCCGGTCCCAGCATGCTGCTGCGCGCCGAGTACGGCGTCGTCCCCTTCCACGGCCGGGAGACCGAGCAGGAGGAGTTTCATGCGTGGTGCGAGGAACCGACCGGATCGGCCGTACGTCTGGTCACCGGGCCCGGCGGCCAGGGCAAGACCCGTTTCGCCCTGCATCTGTGCCAACAGGCCGCCGAGCGGGGCTGGCTGGCGGGGTTCGTCGACGAGTTCTGCGCGCCGGACGACCTCGCAGTGCTGGCCCGCTGCACCGCGCCCCTTCTGCTGGTCCTCGACTATGCCGAGGCCCGCGCCGAGCAACTGCTCGTCCTTGCCGCCGAGTGCGTACGCCGCGACCCCAGCGCCGGACCGGTGCGTCTGCTGCTGCTCAGTCGGGCCGGCGGGGAGTGGCAGCGCCCGCTCGCCGAGGACGCCGACGACCGAGTCGCTGTCCTGTTCGCCGCCATGCCGGAGCACCGGCTCGCCCCACTGGTGCCGTCCGAGACGCAGAGGCAGGCCGAGTTCGTCAGCGCGGCCCGGGAGTTCTCGGCACACCTGACCGGTACCCGCCCCGAGGCCGCAGTGATTCCCGCCGACCTGCGCGCTGCCCGCTACGACCGGATCCTGGACGTCCACGCTGCCGCCGTGGTCGCGCTACTCGAACAGAACGAGCCGCCAGACAGTGCATCCTCGACTTCCTCCGACCCGGTGGCCCGGGTGCTTGCCCATGAACGCCGTTACTGGAAAAGGTTGTTGGCGGTTCACCGGCTCCCCGAGGACACTTCGTTGCACGCGGACGCACTCGTCGCGGTCGCAACCCTCTTCGGTGCCGACACCGAAGAGGGGGCGCTCGCACTGCTGTCGGACACCCCCACGTTCGAGGGTGCGTCCGTGTCGTTCCTGCGCCGCCATCTCCGCTGGGCCTCGGCAGTTCTCCACAGTGGCCACGGACTTCACCCCCTGCGCCCCGACCGGCTCGGCGAGGAACACGTCTCGCACGTCCTGGCCTCCCTCCCCGAGGTGGTCACCGCCCCGCTGCCGAGGCTGGACGACGGCCAGGCGCGCCGGGCTCTGACCGTCCTCGGCCGCGCAGCCGTGCGTCATCCGGTCGCCGTCGACGCCGTCACCGCGCTGCTTGCCCACGACATCGGCCGCATGCTCCCCCTGGGCATGGAGGTCGCGCCCCAGCTGGAGAACCCGCGTGCCTTCGCCCGGACCCTGCTGAACAGCCTGCAGACGCACGACGACGATCACACCGTGGGCCTGGTCCTCAACCATCTGCCTGATGAGAGCGTCGCTCTCGCCGACTTGGCGGTGCTCGCCAGCGAGCTCACCCTGCACAGCGCGAAGCGGCACGCGTCCGTCAACCCGGCCGTCACCGCCCGCTTGCTGCTGCGCTACACCTATCACCTCAAGAGCAGCGGGCGCCGCCCGGAGGCGCTGGAAGCGGCCGAGGAGGCGGCCGGGCTCTTCGATCAGCTCGTGGCGGACAGCCGCCAGACACATCTGGCCGACCTCGGCCGAGCCCTGCACAGCCTCGCCGTCATGCTCGACGAGACGGGCGAGCGTGAGCGTGGCCTGAGCACGATCCGCCGCGCTGTCGAGGTACGTAGGGAACTGTGCGAGCAGAGCGACGCCTACCTGCCCGAGCTGGCGCTCTCGCTCGATGTCCTCGGGGCCGACCTTGCCGAGCGGGGGCACAGGGCCGAGGGTCTCGCGGCCGGCCAGGAGGCCGTACAGATCTTCGAAGAACTCGCCGTCGCGCGCCCGGTGCTGTACGAGGCGCAACTGGCCACTGCCCTCGGCAACCTGGCGCTCCAGTGGGAACGTTTCGGCGATTTCGATGGGGCGTGCGCGGTCTCCGAGCGCTGCGTGGACGTGCTGCGCCGCCTGTCCGACCAGAACCCGGACGCACACCTGCTCAAGTACGGCGAGGCCCTGAACCACCAGGCGTCCGCCCTGGTCAGGGCGGGCCGGCCCGCAGCGGCGCTCGCCCCTGTAGTCGAGGCGGTGGGGCTGCTGCGCGGCCTCGTCGAGACGGATCCGGGACTTGCCCAGGACGCCTCCAATCCAGGCGTCCGGCTGGCTTCGGCACTCATCAACCTGTCGATTGTGCAGGCTGCGAACGGTCTCCACCCCGAGGCGCTGGCCTCCGCGGAGGAGGCGGTAGAGGCCCACCGGCCCTTGGCCGAGATCCTGCACGGCGTCTACCGGCCGCGCCTGGCTGTGGCGCTTACCACGCTGGCCGCCAGGCACGGCGCGGCCGGCAACCTCAAGGAGGCACTGGAGGCAGCAGCCGAGGCGGTCCGTATCCGTCGGTCCGACCCGGAGGGCCGCCCGGCGGACCTCGCGCACGCGTTGGGCAATCTCGCGGCGCTGCTGGCACGGGCAAAGCAGTGGGTCCGTGCCGAGGAGACCGCCGCCGACGCTGTGGCGGTGTACCGCTCGATCGGGGACCTCGATGAGCAGGCGCATGTCGAGTCCTTGGCGGGGGCGCTGCACACCCGAGCGGCGGCGGCGAGTCATGTCGAAGGGGCCACCGACCGAATGATCGAAGCCATCGACGCCTCTGTGGAACTGCGGCGAGAGCAGGCCGCGGCGCTCGGGGGCCGCTACGAAGCGGCCCTGACCAGTGCCTTGTTCGCCCAGGCGATCCTCCACGAACGGGCCGGCTTCCTTGACGCCCCCGTGATTCATGCGGAGGCGACGAAGCGCCGGGAGGGTCTCTGACAACGGATGGTCCTGGCTTGGGCGGTTCACGAGGCGGTGCGCCCGTACGGCGTACCCCCGGTGAGAACCGAAGGGTACGGGGGCCGGGGGCGGTCACGTCCGCCGGGAGCCACGTGTGCAGCCCCGGCATGTCCGTCACGCGGCCACCAGGGTGCAGGAGGCGAGCCGAGGGAAGGCGTCCTCCCGCACGGTGCGACCGACGAGAGTGCGCAGCACCGGCCACAGTTGGAGGAACACGTCCCGGTCGAGGTTCCGGGGCGGGTCATCGCACAGGCCTTTGTGCAGGAGGTGCGGTACAGGCCCATGCGCCGGCGGGGCTTGCCCGGGCCGTACGAGGTCATCTCCGACCAGACCACGCGAAGTGGCAGCTCCACTGTCCCCCTGGGGTGGGCCGTGCAACTCGTCCGGCGACTTCGGCAGACGCCGCCGGAACTTCTCCCGGTACAGCACGAGGTCCTCGGCGACCGCGCTCAAGAGGTCGCTCGTCATGGGTGTGGAGGGACCTCATTATGGCGGTTGGAGAAGCGGTGAGGGGCATGATGTGCGAGCCTGCGTCCGGAGTGAGCGGGAGCGGGCTCGTGCAGGTGGGCTGGTAGCGCCGGCCTCTTCCGCACGAGGAGGAGGGATGGACCGTTGATCATGACGCTCATTTGACGCTCTGGGCGCCCGTAGGGACAAAGAGGTGATAATCCGGCTCTGGCCTGGTCTTTTCTGTGGCTGGCCCAGACCCGCCTCTTTCCGATGGTGTGTGACCCGCACGAGCCCGGCGGCCGGCGAGACCGTCGACGGATGCCTCGCCGCAGCCGGACTCACCCTCACGGCATCGCGCCGGTGGCGTCCAGGCGGGGCCGCGCGCCGCGGCGTACGACCACAACGGTGAGGACGATCATCATCAGCAGCGTCGGCTTGTTGAAGAAGGTGCCGAGCAGGGTCAGTCCGACGACCGAGTCCCTCGCATAGACGTAGGCGAACGGCACCAGGTGGGCGACCCGCAGGGCACTCCAGGCGACGGTCAGGCGTCGATGGCGCTGCCGGGCCCTTGGATCGCCCAGGGTGGATGCCGGCTCCAGCCGGGTTCTGCGGCATACCATCCGACGCGGTGCGTGGCGGGCTCGTGTCCGGTGCGACGGGTAGGCGTACGAAGCAGCAGACGTGTCCGTGGCAGGAGGCAGACTCATGAGCGCACCGGTCCACCCGTCCGAGGTCCCTGGCGCACGGCCCGAGCCGCGCAGGTCGATGGTGGTGTGCGGGGTGATCGGGGCAGCGGTGATGGCCGCGGTCGACGAGATCGTCTTTCACCAGATCCTGGGCTGGCACCACTTCTACGACCGTTCCACTTCCGGCGTCGGACTGCTCTCGGACGGCCTGCTCCACACCGCCGAGCTGCTCGCCCTGGTCGTGGGATTCTTCCTCTTCGCCGATCTGCGCCGCCGCCGCGCCCTGGCCGCGGCCCACGCCCGGGCCGGGTTCTTCCTGGGCCTGGGCGTCTTCCAGCTGTACGACGGGATCGTGGACCACAAACTGCTGCGCCTGCACCAGATCCGGTACGGCGTGGACGTCACCCCCTACGACTGGGCGTGGAATCTCGCCGGACTGGTGCTGTTGCTGATCGGCGTCGGGCTGGCTGTCCGCGCGGCCCGCCACGGCCGGGCCTCGACGGCATCGTGACGCTCGCGCACGTCCATCCCGGCCCGGGCCCGTTCGCGCTGCTCACCGCGGCGGCCTCGCTGTCGGCGGCCGTCGTCTACGTGGCGGCCGCAGCCCGCTTGCGGCGCCGCGGCGACGCCTGGCCCCGGTGGCGCGACGCGTCGTTCACGGCCGGAGGCACGAGCCTGGCCTGGGCGGTGGTGGGCTCGCTGCCGGGCGGTGCGTTCACCGCCCACATGGTCCAGCACCTGATCGTCGGCATGGCGGCTCCCCTGCTGTTCGTCCTGGCCCGTCCCCTCACTCTGGCTCTGCGCTCCCTGGCCCCGGGAAGCGCGCGCCGGGGGCTGCTGGCGCTGGCCCACTCCCGCGCCGCGGGCTGGCTCGTCTGCCCACCGCTGGCGGCTCTGCTCGACGTCGGAGGGCTGTGGCTGCTGTACCGGACCGGCATCTTCGCCGGTATGCGGCACGATGCGTGGCTGCACGCGGCGGTGCATGTGCACGTCCTGGCGGCCGGACTGCTGTTCACCTTCGCGGTCTGCCGGCTCGACCCGGTACGCCGCCGCTGGAGCCCGACCACGCGCGGGGCGACCCTGCTGGTCGCCGGCGCCGCGCACGCCGTCCTCGCCAAGTCCCTGTATGCGGCCGGACCGCCCGGCACCGCCTTCACGGCCGCCGACCTGCACACCGGCGCCCAGATCATGTACTACGGCGGTGACCTGGTCGAAGCGGCTCTCGCCGTCGTGCTGGCCGCCTCCTGGTACCAGACGACCGGCCGTCTGCGGGCCGCACGCGGCCGGGCGAGGGCGCGGCGGCGGCCGGCCGCGGGCGCGGCACCATCCGGACGCTGACGCTCAAGGCCGATTCAGCGTGCGCGCATGAGGACCGCTCAGAAGGCGAGCACGGGCAGCACCAGGACGGCGGCGACGGCGTTCAGAACGTCGAAGCCGGCCCAGTCCTCCGCGTCCGGATCGGCGGGCACGGAGGAGAACGTCGTCACTCCGGTGGCACAGGTGGCGGCCCGGCCGAGCCGCCGGGCGAGATGCGCGTGCCGGCCGCCGCGAGCACGCCCCACACCAGCAGTCCCGCGGTGATGCCACCCACCGTACGGAGTCCGTCCCGCCGGCCGGCGGCCACCGCCCGCTTGGTCGCGACGGCCATGTCCGGCCCGGGCACCATGGTCAGCACCGCCAGGACACCGAGGGCGGTCACGAACTGTAGGAGCATCCCCGTAGTCTCACATCCGCGGCCCTGTGCCGGATCGTGACCCAGTGCGCGGGCCGCGGACGGGGCGGGCGACCGGTCCCGACGGCGACCCGAGCCCGCGTAACCATGCCGTCTTCGAAAAGTGGGGACGCCACTCGACCGCGCCGTTTGATACCAGACAGGTATCATGGCTGCATGGCGATGACACTCCGACTTCCCGACGACCTTGACGCGAAGCTCACCGAGCGAGCTCGTCGGGAGGGCCGCAGCAAGCAGGAACTTGCCATCGAGGCCATCCGTGAGGCCCAGGACCGGGCCGAGCTGAAGGTCGATGACGTTCTGGCCGAGCTGATGGACAGCGATGCGGAGATTCTGGACTACTTGAAGTGACGAACGTGCGCTACGTCCAGATCGACGAGATCCTGGCCATCGCCCGCGCGGTCAACGGCACCGAGCACAGCGTGCGCGACATGGGCCTCCTGGTGTCTGCGATCGAGCGGCCCCGGACGAATGTGTTCGGAGCCGAGCTGTATCCCACGCTGCACGAGAAGGCCGCGGCGCTGCTGCACTCCGTCGCCCGCAATCACGCGTTGATCGACGGCAACAAGCGCACCGCCTGGCTCGCCATGCGTGTCTTCCTGCGGTTCAACGGCGTGAGCGCCGGTACCGTCCCGCCGCCCGTCTCCGTTGCCGGACCGTTCGTCGAGGACGTCGCGCAGGACAACGTCGATGTACCGGTCATCGCGAAGCACCTGTCGGCCTGGTTTCCAGTGCTCTGACGTCCGACGTCGTGAGGCTCGGGGCGGAACGAGGCTCCGTGTGCGGTGCCGGCTTCCGGCAATCCGCCGGGCGGGCCGGTCCAGTCCTGCGGGGCGTCCGTTCAGCGGGTTGACGCGTATGGCGGCAGGCATCTCGACTTCCGGAGCCGAGCGGGCCCTGATCATGTTGTGCTCGCCGTGCTCGCCGCGCCGGTCATCACGGGGCATGTGGCGAAGTCGACGGGGTCCGACCGCCCGCGGTCACGCTGACCGATGGCGTACCGGTCCCTTGCCGAGCTCCTGTCGGCCTGGTTCCCCGTTCGACTGCTTCCGCGGGGGCTCCGCGGGCCGACCGGGGGTGCGGAAAGCTTTTTGCCGGGTACTCCGGCCTCCGCGACGACTCATGAGGTGTCCGAAACGGCGGCACCGGCCGCACGCCGCTGTCGGGTGCCCGACCGATGTGGAGGAGCGATGAACGGCACTGCACGGCAGACGGTCGTGGTGACCGGGGCGAGCGCCGGGATCGGCCGGGCGACCGCCACGATGTTCGCCGCCCGTGGCGCCAGGGTCGCCCTGCTGGCCCGGGGACGCGCGGGCCTGGACGCCGCCGCGGCCGACGTGCGGGCGGCCGGCGGGCAGGCGCTGCCGATCGTCACCGACATGGCGGAATGGGACCAGGTGAAGACGGCCGCCCGCCGTGCAGAGGAGGAGCTCGGGCCGGTGGACGTCTGGGTGAACAACGCCTTCACGGCGGCCTTCGGCAAGTTCACCGACGTCACACCGGAGGAGTTCCTGCACGCCACGCGGTCGACGTACCTCGGCTATGTGCACGGCACCCGGGCGGCGCTGGACCACATGCTGCCGAGGGACAGCGGCGCGGTGGTGCAGGTGGGCTCCGCGCTCGCCTACCGGGGCATCCCGCTGCAGAGCGCGTACTGCGGCGCCAAGCACGCCATCCAGGGTTTCACCGAGTCCGTGCGCTGCGAGCTGCTGCACGACAGGTCCCGGGTGCGGGTCACCATGGTGCAGATGCCGGCCGTGAACACCCCGCAGTTCACCTGGCTGCGCACCCACCTGCCCCGCCACGCCCAGCCGGTGCCGCCGATCTACCAGCCCGAGCTGGCCGCCCGCGCCGTACTGCGCGCCGCCGACCACCCTCAGCGGCGCGAGTACTGGGTCGGGACGTCCACCGCGCTGACGCTGCTGGCCAACGCCGTCGTACCCGGCCTGCTCGACCGCTATCTGGCCCGTACCGGGATCGACTCCCAGCAGACCGACGCGCACCCGCGGCCCGAAGGGGACGGCAATCTCTTCACGCCGGCGGACGGCACGGAGGACTATGGGGCCCACGGCGTGTTCGACGACCGGGCCCACTCCTTCGACCCGCAGGTGTGGGCGAGCCGCCACGCGGGCACGGCGGCGGCCGTCGCGGGGCTGGCCGGCGCGACGTACGCGCTGCTGCGCCGCCGTGGCGGGAGCTGAGGCACGTCACTCGCCCCGGCCGAACGGGTCTCCCGGTTTGTGCGGGCCGAGCTTTGGATACCCGGCCGGGGCAACACGGCCGGTGACCGCCCGTGGCATACCGGCGCACCCCTCGTCACCCGGTGGGAGTCGTTGATGGACCCGGTCGATCTGCCCCTCCCCGTCGTCAGGCGCCCGCGGCAGCGGCCGGATGCGGCGGCTCTGGAGCGGGACCTGCGCTCCCGCGTCGACGGCGAGGTGCGGTTCGACGCGGGCACCCGGGCGGCGTACTCGACGGACGCCTCCAACTACCGGCAGGTGCCCGTCGGCGTGGTCGTCCCCCGTACGGTCGAGGCGGCCCGGGAGGCGGTGGCGGTGTGCCGGGAACACGGTGCGCCGCTGCTGTCACGGGGCGGCGGCACCAGCCTCGCCGGCGAGTGCTGCAACACCGCCGTGGTCCTGGACTGGACGAAGTACTGCGACCGACTGGTCTCCGTCGATGTGCGGAGCCGTCGCTGCGTGGTCGAGCCGGGCATCGTCCTGGACGACCTGAACCGCCGGCTCGCCGCACACGGCCTGATGTACGGCCCCAAGCCGGCCACCCATCCCAACTGCACGATCGGCGGGATGATCGGCAACAACTCGTGCGGATCGACCGCCCAGGCGTACGGCAAGGTCGTCGACAACCTGCACCGCCTCGAGGTCCTCACCTACGACGGCGTCCGCATGTGGGTGGGCCGGACGGACGACGGCGAACTGCGACGGCTGACGGCCACCGACGGGCGCGTGGGGGAGCTGTACCGCGGCATGACCGCACTGCGCGACCGGTACGCCGGCCTCGTCCGCGAACGCTACCCCGACATCCCGCGCCGGGTCTCCGGCTACAACCTCGACTCGCTCCTGCCCGAGCACGGATTCGACGTCGCCGGGCTGCTCACCGGATCCGAGTCCACCCTCGTCACCGTCCTGCACGCCGAACTCGCACTCGTCCCCGTCCCGCAGCACAGCGCGCTGGTCGTCCTCGGCTACGAGGACATCTGCCAGGCCGCCGACCACGTACCGGCCGTCCTCCGGCACGAACCGGCGGCACTGGAGGGCGTCGACCACCAACTGATCCACTTCGAGCAGAAGAAGCACCTCAACCCCGACGCGCTGAAGGAACTCCCCGACGGACGGGCCTATTTGATGGTGCAGCTGAACGGAGACACCCGCGAGGAGGTGGAGGAGCGGGCCAGGGCGCTCATCGCCGCGAAACCCGACGACGTCGACCACACCTGGTACGACGACCCGCGGCACATCGGAGAACTGTGGAGGGTGCGCGAGTCCGGGCTCGGCGCGACCGCGCACGTCCCCGGGCAGCCGGACACCTGGGAGGGCTGGGAGGACTCGGCCGTGCCGGTGGACCGCCTCGGCGACTACCTGCGCGACCTCAAGCGTCTGTACGAGGAGTTCGACTACGGGCACCCCTCGGTCTACGGCCACTTCGGCCACGGCTGCGTCCACACCCGCATCCCCTTCGACCTGGAATCGGAGGAGGGGATCGCCCGGATGCGGGCGTTCGTGGAACGCGCCGCCGACCTCGTCGTCTCCTACGGCGGGTCGCTGTCCGGCGAGCACGGGGACGGCCAGGCCCGGGGCGAGCTGCTGGAGAAGATGTTCGGGCCGGAACTCATCGAGGGGTTCGAGCGGCTGAAGGGCCTGTTCGACCCGGACAACCGCATGAACCCGGGAAAGATCGTCGTGCCCTACCGGCTCGACGAGAACCTGCGCCTCGGCGCCCACCACCTGCCCTGGGAACCCGGCACCGTCTTCTCCTACCCGCACGACGACGGCAAGTTCAGCCGGGCCGCCACCCGCTGCGTCGGCGTGGGCAAGTGCCGTTCCTCGGAAGGCGGGGTGATGTGCCCCAGCTACCGGGCCACCCGCGAGGAGGAGCACTCCACCCGGGGCCGCGCCCGCCTGCTGTTCGAGATGGTCAACAATGAGGGCGACTCCCCGGTGACGGACGGCTGGCGCTCCGACGCGGTGCACGACGCCCTCGACCTGTGCCTCGCCTGCAAGGGCTGCAAGACGGACTGTCCGGTCAACGTCGACATGGCCACCTACAAGGCCGAGTTCCTGCACCACCACTACAAGGGGCGGCTGCGGCCGCTCGCCCACTACTCGATGGGCTGGCTGCCCGCCCTCGCACGAGCCGTCGCGCTCGCTCCGCGCACCGTCAACGCCTTGGCGTCCGTGCCCTGGACGGCGCGGGCGGCGAAGGCGCTGGGCGGGGTGGCGCCCGAGCGGGACGTGCCGGTCTTCGCCGAACAACGCTTCACCGACTGGTGGCGTGAGCGGGGCGGGCCGCGCGGTGACGGGCGGCGGGGCGAGGTCGTGGTCTGGCCCGACACCTTCACCGACCACTTCCACCCCGCCGTCGGCCGTGCCGCCGTCGAAATCCTGGAAGCGGCCGGATTCCGGGTCAAGGTCCCCGACCGTGCGGTCTGCTGCGGGCTGACATGGATCTCCACGGGGCAACTGGCCGTCGCGCGACGGGTTCTGCGCCACACCCTCGACGTGCTCCGCGAGGACCTGCGCCGGGGCACCCCCGTCGTCGGTCTGGAACCGAGCTGCACCGCCGTCTTCCGTGCCGACGCCGTGGAACTGCTGCCGAAGGACCCGGACGTGGAGCGGCTGCGCGACCGGACCAGGACGCTCGCCGAACTCCTCCTGGAACGCGCCGACGACTGGCGGCTGCCCCGGGTCGACGCCCGGGCGGTCGTCCAGCGCCACTGCCACCAGTACGCCGTCATGGGCTTCGACGCCGACCGCGAGATACTCCAGCGTGCCGGGGTCGACGCCGACGTCCTGGACGCCGGATGCTGCGGGCTGGCCGGCAACTTCGGCTTCGAGAAAGGCCATTACGACGTGTCCATGGCCTGTGCCGAGGCCGGGCTGCTGCCCGCCGTGCGCCAGGCCGACGACTCGACCCTGGTCCTCGCCGACGGTTTCAGCTGCCGTACGCAGGTCGATCAGGCCGGCACCGGACGCACCCCCCTGCACCTCGCGGAGGTCCTCGCGGCCGGCCTGCACGGGAGGGAGCCCGTGGCGGACCGGCCCGCTCCTCCACGACGACGCGCACTGCTGCCGCCGGCGGCCGCGGGCGCCGCCCTGCTCGTGGCCGGCTTCGTGGCCCGACGTCTCCGGGCGTGACGTTCACCAGCCGTCGGACGACGGCGCCTGAGGGCCGCGGCCGAACCGTGCCGAGCACTCCAGCAGCAGCGCGTGGACGAACCCCTGCGGCAGATTGCCGCGCAACTGGCGCTGCGCCACGTCGTACTCCTCGGCGAACAGCCCGGTGGGCCCACAGGCCGAACGGGTCCGCTCGAACCACCGCGCCGCCTCGGTGTGCGCACCCTGTGCGTGGGCGGCCAGCGCCATCGTGAAGCCGCACAGCAGGAACGCGCCCTCCGCGTCGCCCAGCGGCTCGTCCCCGTGCCGGAAGCGGTAGACGTAGCCGTCCTCCGCCAGCCGGCGCACGACCTGCGAGCGGGTGCGGGAGAAGCTGGGATCGTCACGCGGCACCGCTCCCCGGGCCAACGGCAGCAGAAGCGCCGCCTCCGGCCCGGTGTCGTCCTCGGCGCGCTGCCAGTGGCCGTCGGGATGGAGGCAGCGTGACCTGGTGGCGTCCAGGATGCGGTCGGCCAGGCGCGCCCAGTCGGCCGACGCGGGAGTGCGCAGCTCCCGGGACAGCTCGCGCAACCCGGTGACGCAGCAGAGGCGGGAGTGGGTCCACCAGCGGTTCTCCAGCTCCCACAGCCCGGCGTCCGGCTGCGTCCAGCGGTCCGCGACCGCTTCGGCGGCCAGGGCGGCGGCCTCGGCCGCCCGGGCGTCCAGGACGCCGTGACGGGCGGCCGCGGCGAACAGCTGGAGTGCCTCCCCGAAGACGTCGAGCTGGAACTGGCGGCCCGCACGGTTGCCGGTCCGGTCGATGCCGCCGGGGTAGCCCGCGTAGGGCAGGCGGCGTTCGGACGGCAACGGCCCGCCGTCCACCGTGTAGGCGGGACGCAGGTCGCCGCCGTCCTCCAGGAGGCGGTCGGCGACGAAGCGCACCGCGCGCTCCAGCAGGGGGTGCGGGCCGTGTGCGGCGACCGCGAGGCCGGCGTAGCACTGGTCGCGGACCCAGGCGTACCGGTAGTCGTAGTCGCGTCCGGTGTCGGCGCGTTCGGGCAGCGAGGTGGTGGCCGCGGCGACCATGCCCCCGGTGGTACTGGTCAGCCCGTTCAATACCGCGTACGCCATGCGGGTGTCGCGGGGGGCGGCGGTGTCCGAGCAGTCCGGCACGGCCCGCCCCCACCACCGTTCGGTGGCGTTCCACAGGGCCGGCGCGGCGAGGGGAGCGCTCTGCGGCCGGGTGGCGAGGTCCAGGACCAGGTCGTGGGTGCCGCCCTCCGGCAGGCGCAGCCGGGCGTGCAGCCCGCCGCCCGGAGCCGGCCGGGCCTCCCCGGCTCCGGCGAGCCTCACGTGCAGGGCACCGGAGCGCGCCCGCCAGGTGCCGTCGCTCTCCTGCCGCAGCCCGGTCATGGGCCGCTCCCCGTAGTCGGCGCGCACGTCGAGGTCGACGTCGACGACGGCGGCGCCCCGGACGGCACGGATCTGCCGGAGCAGCACCACGCGGCCGGTGTCGGCCGGGACCGCCAGGGCCTCCCGGCAGGAGACGATGCCGTCGGCGGTGACCCACCGGCTGACCCGGATGAGCGTGCCGTCCTCGTAGGAGCCGCCCCACACGTTCCACCGGTCGGCGGGACGGACCCGGAACCGGCCGGGGCCGCCCAGGAGGCCGTTGAAGACGGCGCCGTCGTGCCAGGCGGGCGCGCACAGCCAGGCGATCCCTCCGCGCGGATCGACGAGGGCCCCGCGCTCCCCGTCGGCGATCAGGGCGTAGTCGCGCAGTGCCCAGGGGCTGTCCGCCCCGGCGGCCGTGGCCGCGTCGTCGGGCGTGCCGGGCCGGGTCATGCGATGCGGTAGGGGTCGGCGGCCGCCCGGTCCAGGGTGAGACCGTGGCCCGGCTCACCGGAGGCGCCGGGGGAGACGGTGCCGCCCCGCGGGTCCAGGGTGCCGTGGAACAGCATGGTCTCGATGCGGACGTGGTCGTGGAACCACTCCAGGTGCCGGGTGTTGGGTACGGCGGCGGCGACGTGGGCGTGCAGGTGCGGGGCGCAGTGGCCCGAGATGTGCAGCCCCAGTCCCTCGGCCACGGCCGCGGCGCGGAGCCACACCGTGACGCCGCCGCAGCGGGTGACGTCGGCCTGGAGACAGTCGACGGCTCCCGAGGCGGCCATCCGCGTGAGATACGGCAGGTCGTAGCCGTACTCACCGGCCGCGACATCGGGGGTGACCGCGTCGCGCACCGCGCGCAGCCCGGTCAGGTCGTCGGAGGAGACCGGCTCCTCCAGCCAGGTGACGCCGAGGCCGGCCAGGGACGCCGCCATGCGCACGGCCTGTTTGCGGGTGTAGCCGCCGTTCGCGTCGACGTACAGTTCGGCGGTGTCGCCCACGGTACGGCGGGCCAGCACGGTGCGGTGCAGGTCGCGGGACTCGTCGCGCCCCCAGGACTCGGCGACCTTGATCTTCACGCGGTCGATGCCCTGGCCGCTCCAGCCGCGCAGCTGCTCTTCGAGCTGTGCGTCGTCGTAGGGGGTGAGGCCGCCGCTGCCGTACACCGCGACCTCCTCGCGGGCCGCGCCCAGCAGACGTACCAGGGGCAGGTCCAGCAGGCGCGCCTTGAGGTCCCACAGGGCGGTGTCGACGGCGGAGACGGCCCCGGCGGCGATGCCGGGCCTGCCCGCGTTGCGCAGGGCCCGGCTCATCCGGTCGTTGGCGGCGGGCACGTCGAAGGCGTCGTGTCCGACGACGAGGTCCGCCAGCTCGTGCGCGACGACGGGGGCGGCGGCGGACGAGCCGTAGGTGAAACCGAGGCCCGTCACGTCGGCCGCGGTGGCCTCCACCAGCACCAAGGTCGTCGCGTCCCAGGTCAGGGTCGCGTCGCCGCCGGGCAGATCGGTGGGGACCCGGTACACGGAGACGGCCGGGCGCTCCACGACGGGCCCGTCGTGGAGCGCCCGGCCGTGCGGTGTCCTCCGGGTCACCTGTTCTCTTCGGTGCTGTCGTGCCTGCCCGCGCCGGGGCGGTCGTCGCGGTGGCGGCTGCCGGGCAGCATCTCCTGCACCTTGGCCTTCAGTCCCTGCTTCACCACGGAGGCGCGGTCGCTGTCGCCCTTGAGGATCGCGGTGGCCGCGGCCTCGATCTGGTCCAGGGAGGCGTGCGGCGGGACGGGCGGCACGGCCGGGTCGGTGCGGAAGTCGATGACGAACGGCCGGTCGGCGGCCAGGGCCCGGTCCCAGGCGGCCTCGACCTGCTTGGGCTTCTCCACCCGCACGCCGTCCAGACCGATGCGCCGGGCGATGTCCGCGTACGGCAGGTCCGGAATGTGCTGCGACTCCTCGAACTGCGGGGCGCCGGACATGGCGCGCATCTCCCAGGTGACCTGGTTGAGGTCGCCGTTGTTCAGTACGGCGACGATCAGCCGGGGGTCGGACCACTCGCGGTAGTACTTGGCGGCGGTGACCATCTCCATCATGCCGTTCATCTGCATGGCCCCGTCGCCGACCAGGGCGATCGCCGGCCGGTCGGGGTGGGCGAACTTCGCGCCGATGGCGTACGGCACGCCGGGGCCCATCGTCGCCAGGGTGCCGGACAGGGAGCCGCGCATCCGGCCGCGCAGCCTGAGGTGCCGGGCGTACCAGTTCGCGGCGGAACCGGAGTCGGCGGCGAGGATCACGTCGTCGGGCAGCTTGCCGTCCAGGGCGTGGACGACGTACTCGGGGTTGACGGGGTCAGCGCCGACGGCGGCGCGCCGCTGCATGACCTCCCACCAGCGGGCGACATTCTTCTCGATCTCTTCCCGCCAGGCCCGGTCCTGCTTGCGGTGCAGCTTGGGCAGGAGCCGCCGGAGCGTCTCGCGGGCGTCACCGACGAGGTTCACCTCGTTCGGGTACCGCAGGCCGATCATGTGCGGGTCGATGTCGATCTGCACGGCCCGCGCCTGGTCCAGTTCCGGCAGGAACTGCGTGTACGGGAAGCTGGAGCCGATCATCAGCAGGGTGTCGCACTCCCGCATCAGCTCGTAGGAGGGGCGGGTGCCCAGCAGTCCGATGGAGCCGGTGACGTAGGGCAGGTCGTCGGGCAGGGCGTCCTTGCCGAGCAGGGCCTTGGCCACCCCGGCACCGAGGACGTCCGCGAGCCGCTCGACCTCCTCACGTGCACCGCGGGCACCCTGCCCGATCAGCACGGCGACCTTCTCGCCCGCGTTCAGCACGTCGGCGGCCCGCTGGAGGTCCTCGTCGGCCGGCACCGGCGCGTAGCGGCCCAGACCGAGGCTGGAGGGCACCATCTTGAAGGCGTGCGTCGGCGGGCTGTAGTCCAGTTCCTGCACGTCGGCGGGCACGATGATCGCCGTCACGGTGCGCTTGGCGTAGGCGGTGCGGAACGCCCGGTCGATCAGGTTCGGCAGCTGCTCGGGGACGGTCGCCGTCTCGCAGAAGTCGGAGGCGACGTCCTTGTAGAGACTCGCGAGATCCACTTCCTGCTGGTAGGAGCCGCCCATGGCACTGCGGTTGGTCTGCCCCACCAGGGCCACGACGGGAACGTGGTCGAGCTTGGCGTCGTACAGCCCGTTCAGCAGGTGGATGGCGCCGGGGCCGGAGGTGGCCGCGCACACGCCGGCCCTGCCGGAGAACTTCGCGTAGCCGACGGCCTGGAACGCGGACATCTCCTCGTGCCGGGACTGGACGAACTTCGGCGTGTTGTCCGCCCGTCCCCAGGCCGCCAGCAGACCGTTGATGCCGTCGCCCGCGTAACCGAAGACGTGGTCGACATCCCATTCGCGCAGCCGCTGGAGGATGTAGTCGGACACCTTGGTGCTGGCCATGCGAGCTCCGTCCCGATCCCGTCGACGATCCACAGCCCTCCGGCGTCCGGACCGTGCACGGCGGACGCGCGAGGGCACGACTCTTCAGGGGTAACCGCGCGGGTACGGGCGAAACGCCGTCCGTGCGGCAGCGGGGCGCGTCCGTCAGGCGGCGGGCCTGCGGAACTGCTCGATCATCGCCGCGTAGCCGCTGCCGGCGTGGCCGCCGGCCACGCCCTCGTTCCCGTGCCCGCCGTTCCGTCAACCGATGTCGGCCCCGTAGACGTGGTCGACCGTCATCGTGATGAGCACGCGGCGGTCGGAGACCATCACCGCCCGGTACTCGTCCCAGTCCGGGTGCTCCCCGGCGGCGGCCCGGTAGTAGTTCACCAGCGCCTCGACCTCGGGTCCGTGGGGGTCGGCGCCCGGTCCGGTGATCGTGGCGATGCCCTCGGCGGTGGCCCACGACATCCCGTCGGCGCTGGTCACCTCCAGCGTGGCCCGGGCGTCCCGCCGCAGGTTCGCCACCTTGGCCGTTCCGGCGCCGGTGGACACGTGGATGACGTTCGCCGACGCGTCGTAGAACGGCTGGACGGGGGAGAGCTGGGGCCGCCCGTCCGCCTTGATGGTCGCGAGCACACCGATCCGGCTCTTCGCGAGCAGCACATGGGGGTTGAAGCTTGTGGAGGTCATGCCCTGATTGTCGGCCTTGCCTTCGGCGCCGCGTACCGAACCGGCCACGGCGCGTCTCGGCGACGCCCGGGGCGGTCCAGCCGTAGGCCCGTCAGCCGTCCTGCCGCAGAACCAGGTCGAGCAGGCCGGGGAAGCGCTCGTCGAACTCGGCGCGCCGCAGCCGGTTGAGCCGCTTGGGGCCGGCGTCGCGCTGTTCCAGCAGCCCGGCCTCACGCAGCACCGCGAAATGGCGGCTGAGGGTCGCCTTGGTGACCGGCACGTCGAAGCTGCCGCATGCGCGCTCCCAGTCCCCGGCCCCGGCGAGCTCGCGTACGAGGGTCTGCCGGACCGGGTCGGCGAGGGCGAGCAGCGCCGTCTCCAGCGGGACGTCACCGGGATGCGTGTGGACCGGAGGCGTGCGGTGGCTGCCCGTGCTGCCCGTGGATGCCGTCGACTGCCGGTGCGGTGCCGTCATGGCTGGTTGCTCCGTCCTGTACGCGCGCGGTCCCCGACGGGCGCCGCGCACGGATTGCAGAGTGTTTGATGATCTGCGTACACTCCGAGTGTTCGCTTGCGGGCGAACAGTCTATCGGGGTCGGCGGGCCGGTGGCCCATGGCCGGGCGCTCCCGCATCCCGCATTCCGCACCCGCACTGCCCTCGGGCGCCAAGGAGGACGACCCCGTGCCACAGGCCCGACCCGACAAGACCCGGCCCGGACCGACGCTCTTCGCGGCCTGTCTCGGTTTCGTGGTCGTCATCCTGGACGTCAGCGTCGTGAACGTGGCCACCAAGGTCCTCGTCGTGGACTTCGGCGGCGGTCTGTCCGGTCTGGAGTGGGTGATCAACGGCTACACGCTCACCTTCGCCGCCTTCCTCCTGACCGCCGGCGCCATGGGCGACCGGTACGACCCCGAGCGCATCTTCGTCACGGGCTTCACGCTCTTCGCCGTGACGTCGCTGGCCTGCGGAGCCGCCCCCTCCCTGGTCGCCCTGATCGCGGCCCGCGTGGCCCAGGGCGTCGGCGCCGCGCTGATCGTGCCGTCGTCCCTGTCGATCGTGAACACCAACTTCCCCGACCCCGCCGAGCGCACCCGCGCCGTGAGCCTGTGGGCGGCGGCCGGCGGACTCGCCCTCGCGCTCGGTCCGGTCGTGGGCGGACTGCTGGTGGACTCGCTCGGCTGGCGCTCCATCTTCTACGTCAACGTTCCCGTCGCCGCCCTCGGCATCGTCCTCGTCCGCGCCTACGCCAGGCCCGCCCCCGCCCGCGACACCTCGGTCCGACGCTCGCTGGACCTGCCCGGTCAGGTGCTCGCCGTGGTCGGCCTGGGCGCCTTCACCGGGGCGGTCGTGGAGGCCAACGCGCAGGGCTGGACCTCGGCCGTCGTCCTCACCTGCTGGGCCGTCTTCCTCGTCGCGCTCGTCGCTTTCGTCATGGTGGAGCGCCGCAGTGGTGACCCGATGCTTCCGCCGCACCTGTTCGGCCGGAAGGCGTTCACCTCCACGTCCCTCATCGGCGTGCTGCTCAACTTCGCCTTCTACGGCCTGATCTTCGTCTTCAGCCTCTTCTTCCAGCAGGTCCGGGACTACTCACCCCTCGTCGCCGGACTCGCGTTCCTGCCGATGACGGCCGCCATCATGGCCGCGAACCTGGCATGCGGGCCGCTCGTCAGGCGCTTCGGCGCCCGGACCGTGCTGATCACCGGCAACACCCTGGCCGCCCTCGGCTACCTGGCCACCGTGCCGGTCGTCGGTTCCGGGGCGTACGCGCAGATGACCGTCCCGTTCGTCGTCGCCGGGTTCGGTATCGGCCTGGTCGTCCCGTCCATGACGAACGCCATGCTCGGCTCGGTGGACCCGGCCAACGCCGGCATCGCCTCCGGAGTCCTCAACGCCTCCCGCCAGTTGGGCGGACTCATCGGGGTCGCGGTGATGGGCCTGCTCGTCGGCGAGGCGGCCTCCGACCAGTTCCCGTCAGGACTGCGGGCCGCCCTGCTCTCGGCCGTGGCGACCCTCGCCGTCAGCGCGGCGCTGAGCGTCGTCGGCCTGCGCACGCCCCGGGCATCCGCCGAGGCGTCTCCGACGGCGGCCACGCCCGCCCCGAGCGGCGTCGATGCGCGCTGACGGCCGGAAGCCGGCCGCACGGCGCCTCCTCCGTTCACCCCCGACCCGGCGGCAGGCGGCAGGCAGGGGAGGGGGCCGAAGCCCGTACGCCGGCTTCGGCCCCCTCCCTGCCGCCGCGTCCCGCGCCCCGCGTCAGCCTTCGCCGACCGCCATCTCGCCGAGCAGGGACCAGTCGTCCTGGGGCACCTGCGCATTGACGATCCTGGGCGTCGCGGCGAGATGGGGTGGCAAGGTCTGCTGCGCCGCCTTGAAGTGCGCCGAGCCCACGTGCGCCGCACCGGCCTCGTCGTCCCGGAAGGCCTCCACCAGGACGTACTCCGTCGGATCCTCGATGCTGCGGGACCAGTCGAACCACAGGCAGCCCGGCTCGGCGCGCGTCGCGCGGGTGAACTCCGCCACCACCTCGGGCCATCGGTCGGCGTGCTCGGGAAGGACACGGAACTTCGCGGTGATGAAGATCAAGGGGGTGTTCCCTTCGTCGTTCGGTGTGGGGTCACGGGGTGAGGATCGCCCGGCCCCGGATGCGGCCGCTCTCGAGATCGTCCAGGGCGTCCTGGAAACGGTCGAGAGAGTACCTGGCGGTGTGCAGGCGTACGCGGCCCTGCGCCGCCAGGACCATCAACTCACACAGGTCGTTGTAGGAGCCCACGAGGTTACCGATGAAGTTGATCTCGGCGGAGATGATGTCGATGGTCGCGACGTCGATGTTCTCACCGTAGCCGACCACGTGGTAATCGCCCGCCCGGCGCAGCATGCCGACGCCGTCCCCGGTGGAACCGCCCTCGCCGACGAAGTCGATGACCGCCTCCGCCCCCTGCCCGCCGGACAGGTCGCGCACCCGCTCCACGTGGTCGCCGTCCGCGACGACGCCGTGGTCGGCGCCGATGGAGACGGCCAGGGCCACCGCGTCGGGATTGCGGTCGACGACGACGATCTCGGCGGCGGTCAGGGCCTTGAGCACCTGCACGCCGATGTGCCCGAGGCCGCCCGCGCCGATCACCACGCACCGGTCGCCCGGCCGCAGCCTCCGGGCGGCCTTGGCCGCCGCGTGGTACGCCGTCAGACCCGCGTCGGCGAGGGCCGCCACATCGGCAGGTTCCAGGGAGTCGTCGATCCGCACGACACTGCGCGCGGAGGTCTTCAGGTACTCGGCGTAGCCGCCGGCCGTGTCGATGCCGGGGAAGAGGCTGCTCTCGCAGTGCACGTCGTCACCCGCCCGGCACGCCCGGCACAGCCCGCAGGTGATCAGCGGATGCACGATGACCTTGTCGCCCTCGCGGACGTTGGTGACGGCGGCGCCGACCGCGTGGACCCAGCCGGCGTTCTCGTGACCGATCGTGTAGGGCAGCTCCACGCCGGATTTCTCCGCCCACTGCCCCTCCAGGATGTGGAGGTCGGTGCGGCACACGCCGGCTCCGCCGATCCTGACGATCACGTCGTACGGGCCGGTGACCTCCGGGGCCGGGACCTCGGCCAGCTCGAGGTTCTTGCCGTAGCCGACGACCTGGACTGCTTTCACGAGACGTTCTCCTTCGGTGGAACGGTGAGGTGGCGGAGGTCCCCGGCGTGCGCGGGCGGCGCCGCTGCCGCGAACTCCTCCTCGCGCGGACTCTGGTCGGCCGCGGACCGCGGATAGCGGGTGCGCAGCAGACCCCGGCAGAAGTGCGCGTTGCCGTCGATGGACACCCGCACCGAGCGGGCGAAGCGGAGACGGAGCGGGATCTCGTCCGGCGCGTAGCGCCGCCCGTCCCCGTCCACCAGGACCGGGTCGGACGGTGCCACCCCGAGGCCCAGCGCCGCCCGCCGCCGCAACAGCGCGCCGGTGGCCGCCGACTCGGGCAGGTCGCCGATCACCACGTCGTGGAGGTCCTCCTCGGTGAGGTCCGGGCTCGCCCGGAGCAGCAGGGTCAGCACCCTCTCCATCGCCGCGGCGTGCGCCTTGCGGCGGAACGTCAGCCGGAGCGCCTCGAGGTCCTTCTCCGCCTCGGCCCCGAACGTCCCCCGGTAGCCCGCGTCCGCGGCCAGGCCGCGGTTGATCAGGTCCGAGTCGTGGTGGTCGTCGAGCAGCACCACGACCTGACGGGTCCAGGGCAGCGCGGTCAGCGCGTCCTTGGAGTCCGAGGCCATCAGGTAGGCGAAGTTCGGCGAACAGAACGAGGTGGGGAGCCGCAGACGGACGGTGAGCGCCCCGTCGGGGGCCACCGTCACGGAGCGCACGAACCCGAGGTCGGTGATCGGCTCGTCCAGCTCCGGGTCGTACACCGTGTCCAGCGCCGCGCGGGCGGACCGTTCCCGCGCAGTCGGCGTCCGCGGTGTGCCGGCGGGCATCTCAGGCCACCGCCGGTTCGCGCAGGCGCAGCCCGGCCGGGACCTCGATGCCGTACATGGCGGCCGCGTTCAGGCCGAGGATCTTCTTCTTCTGCGCCACGGTGACCGGCGCGTACTCCGTCATGTCCTCGGGGATCTGGAAGTCGACGAACCGCTCGATCAGCCAGCGGGGCGTCCACAGCGCGTAGTCGCTGGAGAACTGGATGCGGTTCTCGTCCAGCCAGTACAGCAGTTCGCCGATGATCTGCGCGAAATAGCGCGGCCGGCTGTGGATGAAGGGCATCGCGACCGCGAGACCCGCGTGCACGTTGGGCTCCTGCGTGGCGATCCAGCAGAAGTCCTCGAGCCGGGGCAGGCCGCAGTGCTCGACGACGAAGTTCAGCTCGGGGAACCGCGTGGCCGCCTTGTCGACGTCCGCCACGTCGAAGGCGTCCCGGTCCAGCGGCCGGATGGTCGGCCCCTTGTGGATGTGGATGTTGTCGATCCCGAGTTCCTGGCACACCTCGAGGTAGCGGTACGTCCACGGATCGTCGAGCTTGTAGCCGCGGCTGTCGCCCTTCCACTCGGCGGTGTACAGCTTGACGCCCTTGAGCTGGAACCGTTCGGCGTCCCGCCGCAGCCGGTCGAGTCCCTTCTGCTCGTAGCGGGGGTCCCACGAGTGGTTGTACGTCAGCTTGTCCGGGTGCCGCTGTGCGAGTGCGAAGGCCTCCTCGGTCTGCCCGAAGCCGTTGCGGTAGAACGCGCCCAGCCGCGCGGGCTGGAAGATCGCGTGGTCGACGTACCCGTCGACGAAGAGGTCCTTCATCAGACGCTCGCCGCCGTAGTAGAGGTACTCCTCGTACGGCCAGAGCTCCGATTCCGGGCTCAGGTTCCGGTGGTAGTCGTAGAAGCAGTCGATGAACTGCTTGCCGTGGATGTTGAGCTGGTTCTCGGGACGCGCGTCCCAGAGCGCGACGTGCGCGTCCACGATGAAGTAGTTCTCGCCGTCCTTGGAATACATCTCTCTCCTCGGTTCGCGGTGGGTGGCCGGCCGGATCGGTGCGCGACGACGGGCGGGCCGGGCGGGTGCCCGGCGCCCCGGATCAGGAGAACTGGATGCCGCCGTCGATCATGACGGACTGGCCGGTCATGTAGTCCGAGTCCGGCGAGGCCAGGTAGGAGACGAAGGACGCGACGTCCGCGGGCTCCTCGACCCGGCCGAGCGCGATCGCCTCGGCGTGCTTCTTGATGGCCTGGCCCTTCTGGATGCCCGCCTCCTCGGCCAGCCGCTCGTCGATCAGGTCCCACATGTCGGTGCCGACGATGCCCGGGCAGTACGCGTTGACGGTGATGCCGTGCCGCGCCCACTCCATGGCCGCGGCCTGGGTCAGCCCGCGTACGCCCCACTTCGACGCCGAGTAGGTGCCGAGCAGCGCGAACGGGCGGTACGCGACGATCGAGGCGGCACCGATGATCTTGCCGCCGCCGCCCTGGGCGATCATCTGCCGGGCCGCGGCCTGGTAGGAGAGGAAGACACCGCGCAGGTTCACCGCCATGATCTGCTCGAACTCGTCGACCCCGGTCTCCAGCAGCGGAGTGACCCGGGCGATGCCGGCGTTGGCCACGAAGACGTCGACCCTGCCGAAACGGCCCGCGACCTCCTCGACGAGGGCGTCGGTCTGCTCCTTGCTGGTCACGTCGGCGTGCACGGCCAGGGCCCGGCGGCCCGTCTTCTCGATGCCGGCCGCCACCTCGCCCAGCTCCTCGCCCATGCCGGGGAGGTCGGCGACGGCCACGTCCAGCCCGTCCGCGGCCAGCCGCTCCGCGATGCCGCGGCCGATACCCCGGGCGGCGCCGGTGACGATGGCGATACGGGCTTCGTTCCGGTCGGACGTCATGGGTCCTCCTGTGCTCGACGCTGAGCAGCCGCACCCTTCGTGCGGCGCTGCCCAACAGCGTGGAGGCAGGGGGTGCCGTCGAGTTTTTCAATGTGGAACACACCCGGTCCGACCTCGGCCAGGACGCGGGAAACCCACGGGAAAGTCGTGGGTAACCACCCGTTGACAGGCGCAAACGCCTTCGTAATATGGCGGAAACACGCTCATCGGAGGCGCCATGCTCAGTGACGGCACAGCGCGGGACCGGACCATCGCGCAGGCGCGCCTGAGGTTCCTCGAGGACGCGGAACTGCCCGCGGCGATCGTGCCCGAGGGCATCCTCAACTCCTGGCAGCGTTCCAAGTACCTGGGGATCGGCACGGACGAGGTGGTCGTCCCCTACCAGCCGGACTACGACCGGGAGAGCCGCCTGGTACGCGCCGCCACGCCGGTCCTGGACCGGCTGGAGCAGGCACTGGCGGGCTCGGACGCCTGTGTGATCGTGACGGACCGCAACGGCTGGGTACGCGATCGCCGCGTCGGCGAGGAACGGCTCTCGGCGCACCTGGACCGGGTCCATCTGGCGCCCGGCTTCAACTACGCCGAACAGTTCGTCGGCACGAACGGCATCGGGGTCGCCCTCGAGGAGCGCCGGCCCAACGTGGTGCTGGGCACCGAGCACTTCAACGAACGCCTGCAGAACGTCTCCTGCGCCGCCGCCCCGATCCGCAACCCGGTCACCGGACGGGTCGAGGGAGCCATGAACCTGACCTGCTGGAACGGCCCGGCACGCGCCCTCATGGCAGCCCTGGTGCAGGAAGCCGTCGACGACGTCGAGCGCGTGATGTACGAGTCCAGCAGCGCGCACCAGCGCGCCCTACTGGAGGCGTTCCAGCAGGTCACCCACTACGGCGACCGGCCGGTGCTGTGCCTCGGCCAGGACCTCGTACTCGCCAACACCGCGGCCTCGGCCAGGCTCGACGGCGACGACCACCGGCTGCTGCACGAGGCCGCCGCCGAGCTCGGGCACGCGCCACGCGCCCGGAAGGAGGTGCGGTTGACCGGCGGGGAGACCGTCCTCATGCGGTGCCGCCAGGTCGACAGCCCGGCGGGTGCGGCCGGATACCTGCTGGAGCTGGCCTTCACCGACCGCCCCTGCGCCCAGAACCCCACCGGCGCCGGCCCCCGCTCCCGTGAGGACCGGGACGCGACCCGGCCGTGGCCGCTGCCGGGCCTGGCCGGCACACACCCGGCGTGGAACGCCGTCTCCCGCACGGTGTCGCGCTGCGCCCGCGAGCGGACGCCGCTCCTGATCCACGGCGAGACCGGGACGGGGAAGTCCGCGCTGGTCCGTGCCGCGCACGCGCTGACCGGGGCGGCCTCGGCACCCGTCGTCGTGGACGCCGCGGCCCCCGGCGCCGCCGAGACCGGGGACGACCTGTCGGCCGCCCTGCGCGCGGCGCCCACCGGACCGGGCCGCGCCCTGGTCCTGCGGAACGTGGACGCGGTGGCCCCCGGGCAGGGGCCCGCCGTCGCCCGGGCGCTGGACGCCGCGGCGACACAGGGCACCTGGGTCGTGGGCACGCTCCACCGCGCACCGGGCGTACCGGAGCCGCTGCGGCACTGCTTCCTCGAAGCGGCGGCGGTACCCGCCCTGCGGCACCGCCTCACGGACCTCCCGGCCCTGATCGACTGCCTGCTGCGACGCGTCGGCGCGGGCGTGGAATGCGCCCCGGAGGTCCTGCCGCTGCTGCGCCGGCACGACTGGCCCGGCAACGTCCGTCAACTGGGTTCCGTCCTGAGCAAGGCCGCAGCGGGCCGCCGTACGTACCGGATCGAGCTGCACGACCTGCCGCCGTCCCTGCACAGCACGGGCGGCCGGTCCCTGAGCGCCTGGGAGGCGTCCGAGCGCGACACCCTGGTCCAGGCCCTGCTGGAGGCGGACGGCAACAAACTGCTCGCGGCCCAGCGGCTCGGCATCTCCCGTACGACGATCTACCGCAAGATGCGGGCCTACGGCATCACGCTCCCCGTACGCCGCTGAGACGGGCCGGGACGGGCGGATTCGACGTCGACGCCGGGGGTGTACACCCGGGGTGGAGATTCGGCCGTTCATCGGGTCTCTCCTTCGTGGATACCCCTGCCTTCAGGCAGGGGTGGGGGTACCTCCCGCTTGCGGGGGAGAAACGAAGCTCCTGCGGAGCAGGGAAGGAAAAGCCGGTTCGCCGCGGGTGGACCGGTGTCCACCCTCAACCGCCCGCACTCCGTCACAAACTGATGCAGTAGTATGTGAGCCGTGAAGACCACCCACGTGAAGCGGGCGTTCAAGTACCGCTTCTATCCGACCGACGCGCAGGCAGCCGAGCTGTCGCGCACGTTCGGCTGCGTGCGGAAGGTCTACA
>NZ_JOIZ01000011.1 GCF_000721605.1 Streptomyces sp. NRRL S-37
GCTGCACTGGACCCGCCGGATGATCGAGATCCGCAAGCAGAACCCGGCGTTCGGCCTCGGCTCCTACACCGAGCTGCCCTCCTCCAACCCGGCCGTGCTCGCCTTCCTGCGCGAGTACGAGGACGACCTGGTGCTCTGCGTCAACAACTTCTCCCGCTTCTCCCAGCCCACCGAGCTGGACCTGCGCGAGTTCGACGGACGGCACCCGGTCGAGCTGTTCGGCGGGGTGCGCTTCCCGGCCGTCGGCGAACTGCCGTACCTGCTGACCCTCGGGGGCCACGGCTTCTACTGGTTCCGGCTCACCCGAGTCGCGTCCCGCATCGGCCGACGACTGTGAGCGTGTGCCGGGGAGAGGAGGCGTCACCATGACGAAGACCGCGTTCCTGCGGCCGCGAAGCGCGCCCGCCGAGCCCATGGAGTCGCTCACCGGGCTGTTGCGCGAGTGGCTGCCGCTGCAGCGCTGGTTCGCCGGCAAGGACCGGCCCGTCACCGACCTCGGTGTGCTGTCGATGACGGAGCTGTTCCCGGGCTGTCTGCACATGCTGGTGCACGCCGGTCACGGAGGCGTGCCCGCTCCCGGCGGCACTCCCCCGGCCGGTGACTGCTACCAGCTCCTCCTCGGCGTACGGGAGCACCCCTCGCCGCGGCTCGGCAAGGCGCTCATCGGCAGGGTGGCGGACGGCCGGCTGGCCGGGCTGACGGTCTACGACGCCCTGCACGACCCGCGCGCCGCCCAGCTGCTCCTGGAGCGGCTGCGCCACCCCGGCACGGCGGGCCCGCTGCGGTTCGAGTGCGACGGGTGCCGGCAGGTACCCGCCGGACTGGTGCCGCGCCTGATGACCGCCGAGCAGTCCAACTCCTCGCTGGTGTACGGCGACGAGTACATCCTGAAGGTGTTCCGGCGCGTCCAGCCCGGTGTCAACCCGGATCTGGAGGTGCCCGGGGCGCTGGCCCGGCAGGGCTGCCGCCGGGTGCCCGCCCCGGTGGCCTGGCTGCGCACCACGCACCCGTTCAACGCGACGCTCGGCGTGCTCCAGCCGTATCTGCGCGACGCCTCCGACGGCTGGACGCTGGCCCTCGAAGCGCTCGCCTCCGGTGACGACTTCACCGCGCAGTCGCATGCGCTGGGCCGGGCCACGGCGGACGTGCACCTCGCGCTGTCCACGGCGTTCCCGATCGGCGCGCCCGGCGAGAACGGGCGGACGGCGGCGGCGATGACCGAGCGGCTGACCGCCGCGGCGCACGCCGTCCCCGCGCTCCAGCCGTTCGTGCCGGGGCTGCGGGCGGCCTTCGCCGCCCTGACCACCTGCGACGCCGGGCCGCCCGCCCAGCGCGTCCACGGCGACCTGCACCTGGGGCAGGTGCTGCGGGCGGGGCGCGAGTGGTTCGTCATCGACTTCGAGGGCGAGCCGTCCCGGCCGCTCTCCGAACGGCGCAGCGCCCACTCCCCCGTGCGGGACATCGCCGGGATGCTGCGCTCCTTCGACTACGCCGCCCGCCAGCGCCGCCCCTGGCGCCCGGAGTGGGCGCGCCGCTGCCGTGAGGCCTACTGCGCGGGCTACGCCGCCCGCGCCGGCTGGGACCCGCGCAAGAAGCACGGCCTGCTCCGCGCCTACGAGACGGACCGGGCCGTGTACGAGGTGCTGTACGAGGCCCGGCACCGACCCGACTGGCTGCCCGTACCCATGGCGGCGATCGAGCGCCTCGCCGTGAGAGGAGACTGAAGCCGTGGCCCTGCGTGACACCCACCTTCCCGAGTCGGCCGGGCCCGTCCCGTCCGCCGCCGCGCCCCCCGGCGCCGCGCCCGCCCTCGACCCGGCCGACCGGGGGCGCCTGCTGGCGGGCGCCCACCACGATCCGCACGCGCTGCTCGGCGCCCATCCGGTGCCCGGCGGGATCGCCTTCCGGGCGCTGCGTCCCTTCGCCCGTGAGGTGTGCGTGGTCGTCGACGGCGCCCGCACCCCGCTGGTGTCGGAGGGCGACGGCCTGTTCTCCGGCGTGCTGCCGCTGGACGCGATCCCCGCGTACACGCTGACGGTGGCCTACGGCGACGACGAGGCCGTCGAGACGCACGACCCGTACCGGTTCCTGCCCGCCCTCGGCGAGTTCGACCTGCACCTGATCGGTGAGGGCCGGCACGAGGAGCTGTGGACGGCGCTCGGCGCGCACCCCATGACCCACCAGGGCGTCACCGGCACCCGCTTCACGGTGTGGGCGCCCAACGCGCAGGGGGTGAGGGTCGCCGCCGACTTCACCCACTGGGACGGCACGGCGTTCCCGATGCGCTCGCTGGGCTCGTCCGGGGTGTGGGAGCTGTTCCTGCCCGGTGTCGGTGAGGGCACCTGCTACAAGTTCGAGCTCTGCTCGCGCTACGGCCACCGGTTCCTCAAGGCCGACCCGATGGCGCGGCGCACGGAGGCGCCGCCGAACACGGCGTCCGTCGTGACGGCCTCGCACTACGAGTGGGGCGACGCCGACTGGTTCGCGCGGCGGGCGGCGACGCCCGTGCACGAGGCGCCGTTCTCCGTCTACGAGGTGCACCTGCCGTCCTGGCGGCCGGGACTGACGTACCGCGAACTCGCCGAACAGCTCCCGGCCTACGTCAAGGACCTCGGCTTCACCCACGTGGAGCTGATGCCGGTCGCCGAGCACCCCTTCGGGCCGTCCTGGGGCTACCAGGTCACCGGGTTCTACGCGCCGACCGCGCGCCTGGGCGCCCCGGACGACTTCAAGTACCTGGTCGACGCGCTGCACCGGGCCGGCATCGGCGTGATCATGGACTGGGTGCCGGCGCACTTCCCGAAGGACGACTGGGCGCTGGCCCGGTTCGACGGGGACCCGCTGTACGAGCCCGGGGACTCCCGGCGCGCGGAGCACCCCGACTGGGGGACGTACACCTTCGACTTCGCCCGTACCGAGGTGCGCAACTTCCTGGTCGCGAACGCCGTCTACTGGTGCCAGGAGTTCCACATCGACGGGCTGCGGGTGGACGCGGTGGCCTCCATGCTCTACCTGGACTACTCGCGCGAGGACGGCGGCTGGGAGCCGAACGCGTACGGCGGCCGGGAGGACCTGGCGGCGATGGCGTTCCTCCAGGAGATGAACGCCACCGTCTACCGGCGCTGCCCCGGGGTGGTGACCATCGCGGAGGAGTCCACGGCGTGGGGCGGGGTGACCCGGCCCACCGACACCGGCGGCCTCGGGTTCGGCTTCAAGTGGAACATGGGCTGGATGCACGACTCGCTGGAGTACGTCTCCCACGAGCCGGTGCACCGCAAGTACCACCACCACGAGATGACGTTCGCGATGGTGTACGCCTACAGCGAGAACTACGTGCTGCCCGTCTCGCACGACGAGGTGGTGCACGGCAAGCAGGCGCTGGTGTCGAAGATGCCGGGCGACTGGTGGCAGCGGCGGGCGAACGTGCGGGCCTACCTCGGTTTCATGTGGGCCCACCCCGGCAAGCAACTGCTGTTCATGGGGCAGGAGTTCGCGCAGGGCGCCGAGTGGTCCGAGAAGACCGGACCGGAGTGGTGGCTGCTCGACGACGGGTACCACTCCGCGGGCGACCACCGCGGGGTGCGGGACCTGGTGCGCGACCTCAACACCCGCTACCGGGCGACCCCGGCGCTGTGGCAGCGCGACACCGACCCGTCCGGCTTCCGCTGGGTGGCGGTCGACGCGGCCGACGACAACGTCTTCGCGTTCCTGCGGTACGACGCCGGGGGCCGGCCGCTGCTCGCGGTGTCGAACTTCTCCCCCGTGGTCCGGCACGACTACGCCCTCGGCGTCGGTGACGACGTCGTCGCCTGGCAGGAGGTCCTCAACACCGACGCCGCGCACTACGGCGGCGGGGACGTCACGAACCCGGATCCGGTCAAGCCCGAGGACGGCACCGTACGGCTCACGCTGCCGCCGCTCGCGACGATGTGGCTGGCACCGGCCGTCCTGTGAGAGTCCGGCCGCGCCGCCAGGTGTCCGAGGCCCTCACCGGGGCATTCGGGGTCGTACGGCCGAGGGCTTCTCGGCGTCACGGCAGGTCACAGAAGGGCGGCACCAAGTGCGCACCGTCGGAGTGGAGGAGGAGCTCCTCCTGGTCGATCCGGAGAGCGGCGAACCACGGGCGATGTCCGCGGCGGTACTCGCCCGCGCCGCCCGGGACGGCGCGGAACAGGACGTCTTCGAGAAGGAACTGCACGAGCAGATGCTGGAGTTCGCCACGCATCCGCAGTCCTCGATGGAGAGCCTGCACGCGGAGATCGTCCGCTGCCGCGAGGAGGCCGCCGGGCACGCCGGGAAGATCGGCTGCACCGTCGCCGCCCTCGCCACCTCGCCGCTGCCGGTCAGTCCGGCCATCGGCGTCAACCGGCGCTACCGGTGGATGGAGGAGCAGTACGGCATCGCCACCCGGGAACAGCTCGTCATGGGCTGCCACGTCCATGTGTCCGTGGAGTCCGACGAGGAGGGCGTCGGGGTCGTGGACCGGCTGCGCCCCTGGCTGACGGTGCTGGCGGCGCTGAGCGCGAACTCTCCGTTCTGGCAGGGCAAGGAGACGGGGTACAACAGCTACCGCAGCCGGGTCTGGCAGCGCTGGCCGTCCGCCGGTCCGACCGAGACGTTCGGCTCGGCCGAGCGCTACCACCGGCGGGTCGCCGACATGGTGGCCACCGGCGTCATCCTCGACGAGAAGATGGCCTACTTCGACGCCCGGCTGTCCGAGCGGTACCCGACGGTGGAGATCCGCGTCTCCGACGTCTGTCTGCACGCGGAGACGGCGGCGCTGATCGCCACCCTCACCCGTGCGCTGGTGGAGACCGCGGCACGCGAGTGGCGGGCCGGCCGGGAACCGGTGGACCCCGGCGTCAGCCTGCTCCGGCTGGCCGCCTGGCAGGCGGCCCGGGCGGGACTGACGGGCGAGCTGCTCCACCCGGAGACCATGCGTCGCGCGCCGGCCGAGACGGTCGTGCGCGCCCTCCTCGACCACACCACCGAGGCCCTGGAGGCCACCGGCGACCTGGAGCGCGCCCGCGAGGGCTGCGCCCGGCTGCTGCGCGACGGCAACGGGGCGCAGGTGCAGCGCGCCCTGCTGGAACGCACGGGGAGCCTGCGGGAGGTCGTCACGGAGTGCGTACGGCACACCCAGGGGGCGGGGCGTACACGGTCCGCTTCCCGCGGGTAGGGGGCGTCAGACGATGAGGATGATGGCGTAGACCAGGAAGAACGCCGCGATCAGTGCCACGAGGACGAGGATCGCGGTCATCGGGCCCTTGGACCAGCCCTTGGCGGGGTTGTGCGTCTCCCGGGGGCCCGCCTCGGGCATGCTGCTCTCCGCGGGCGGGGTCTCGCCCGGGGGGACGCCGCCGCCCGGTTCGAGGCCTGTGCTGCGTTCCGGATCGGGATCTGGGTTGACGTAACTCATGCCGTCCGGGTCCCCCGAAAGCGCCGAGATCATCAGTGCGGACACACTTGTCGCGATCCCGGCGCGCGGGCGCTCCGGCTCGGCTACATTCAGGCACCGCCGATGACGGTGCCCATCGGCCGAGTCACCGTCCGTACACGTCAGGAGCAGTGCATGCGCGACCTCGCTCTCGCTCCCCCGTCCGCCTCGCCCCTGGCCGGCGGCCTCGCCGACAGCCTCTTCGAGACGGCGGCCGAGAGCCCCGCCCTGCCGATGCTCGCCCACCGCGCCGGCCCGGCCTCCGTCACCTGGGAGCGGATCACCGCCCTCGAGTTCCGCGACCAGGTGGTCGCCCTGGCCAAGGGCCTGGTGGCGTCCGGGATCTCGCCCGGCGCGCGGGTGGCGATCATGGCGCGCACCCGCTACGAGTGGACCCTCCTGGGCCACGCCCTGTGGACGGTGGGCGCCGAGGTCGTGCCCATCTACCCGACCTCCTCGCGCGAGCAGGTGGAGTGGATCCTGCGGGACTCCGGCTGTGCGGCCGTGCTGGTGGAGGACGAGCAGGGCGTGATGACCGTCGGGTCCGTGTGCGCCGCGCTGCCGGCGCTGCGGCACGTGTGGCAGCTGGACGCGGGCGCGCTGGACCAGTTGGCGGCGCGCGGCGAGTTCATCCCGGCGGCCACGGTCGACTCGATGCGCCGCATCGTCCTGCCGGACTCCACGGCGGTCGTCGCCTACACCTCCGGCACGTCCGGCCACGCCATGGGCTGCGCGCTGAGCCACCGCGGCCTGGCCTTCATGAGCGACACCCTGCTGGCGGGCTGGGGCCACGTCGCGGCGCCCCCCGGCGAGCAGGCCGCCGTCCTCGCCTTCCTGCCCTTCTCCCACGTCTACGGTCTGATGATCCAGGTGCTGTGCGTGCGCGGCGGGCTGCTGATGGGGCACGAACCCGACATCGGCGCGGAGTCCCTGTCCTCGGCCCTGCGCACCTTCCGGCCCACCTATCTGTACGCCGTCCCGTCGCTGCTGGAGAAGATCTACAAGAACTTCCTGCGCTCGGCACAGCTCTCGGGCCGCGGCGCCCTGTTCGAGCGGGCGGCCGGCACGGCACAGGACTTCGCCGCCGCGCTGGAGCGGCAGCGGCTGGGCCTGGGCTCCGGGCCGGGCCTCGACCTGCGGCTGCAGCACGCCCTGTACGAGCGCACGGTCTACCGCAGGCTGCGGGCCACGCTGGGCGGCCGGGTGCTGCGGGGCACCTCCGGGGGGTCGACGCTCCACCGCGACCTCTCCCTCTTCTACGAGGGGATCGGCGTCTACATCCACGACGGCTACGGGCTCACCGAGACCAGCGGCGGGATCACGATGCAGCCGTTCGGGCGGGAGAAGTCCGGCACCGTGGGACAGGCGCTGCCGGGCACCGGGATACGGGTGGCCGACGACGGGGAGATCCTGGTGCGCGGGCCGTCGGTGTTCCAGGGGTACGTGGGTGACGAGGCCGCCACCCGGGCGGTGCTGCGCGGCGGCTGGCTGGCCACGGGTGATCTGGGCCGGCTGGACGCCGAGGGCTATCTCACGATCACCGGCCGCAAGAAGGACATCATCATCACGAGCAGCGGCAAGAGCGTGGCGCCGGCGGCCCTGGAGCAGCGGCTGCGGATGCACCCGCTGGTCCACCAGGCCGTCGTCGTGGGCGACAACCGGCCGTGTGTGGGTGCCCTGATCACGCTGGACCCGGAGTTCGTCAACGACTGGCGGGCCGCGCTGTCCCTGCCGGGCGACGCGCCGGCCCGGGAGGCGCGGGAGGAGAACGCGCTGCGCGAGGAGATCGCGCGGGCGGTCGCCGCGGCCAACAGCAGCGTGTCGCGCTCGGAGTCGATCCGGGTGTTCCGGGTGCTGCCCGAGCCGTTCGACGTGACCAACGGGCTGCTGACGCCGTCGATGAAGCTGCGCCGGGACGAGATCGTGCGGCACTACGCGCTGGAGATCGACGCGATGTACCACTCCCGGACGCGCCCGGGACGGACACCGGCCGTGGACGAGTCGTACGCCTGGGACGACTCCGACGACGTCTTCCGCTGACCGCCCGGGGGCCGGGACCTGTCCGGTCCTCCCCGCCGTCCGCCCCCGCGCGCGCCCGGTCCGGGCGTGGACGAAGCGTGCGGCCGCACGGCGCCGGGCGTCGCGGGGCGGGCGTCGTCGGGCAGGTTCCCGAACCGTTTCCGGCCGGTGACGGGTTTGTCACCGGCCGGGCACGGGCATGCGGGCGCGTAGGCTCCGCCCGCACGGGAACCCGCGGTTCGAGGGGGCGCAGACACGAGGACGACCGCCCCGCGACGACGGGGCCTGGAAGGCGAGATGGCACGCGAGCCGCATAGGGACAGGACACTGGCTGCCGAGGACATCACGAGCCGCACCGCCAGCTTCCCGGGGGAGCTGCACGATGTGACGGACGCACGCCTGGTCGCGGAGGAGTTCCTCTTCGACCTGGCCCGTGCGTCCGCACCGTCGGCTCCGGAACACTGGGACGACATACTCCTGGTGGTCACGGAGCTGGCCGCCAACGCGGTGCAGTACGCGCCGGGCCCGTTCCAGCTCCGTCTGCGCAGAACGTTCGACGGGGTGCACGTGGTGATGCACGACACCAGCACCACCGAGCCCTCCCCTCGGCCCTTCCACCCCCACCGCGGCGGCGGCGGGATCGGCTGGCACCTGATCCACACGCTGTGCGACCAGGTCAGCGTCGTCAGCGACGACCACGGCAAGGACATCCACGTCTTCCTGCCCTGGTGAACCGGGGCCGGCGCGTCACGCGGGGGGCCGGCCGTGTCCCGTGGTGCGGCCCCCGGCGTCCCGGCGCGCGGTGTTCACCCGGTGGGGCTCTCGCGCGCCGGCAGCCGGTGATAGTAGTCACCGACCGCGGTGAGATAGGCGGGATCCATGGTCTCGCTGTCGGTGCGGAACCGGGGCGCCGCCTTCACCTCGGCTCTGGTGCAGGCCAGCGTCACCTGGCGTTCCCCCGCGTGGACGGCCGCGACGACGCCGACCGGCACCAGAAGGCTGCTGCCGAACACCCACACCCCGGTGTCGACGACGAGGTGCCGCATGCCGTGGTGGTCGGCCTGCCGGTCCACATGGCCGATGGTGCCGTCGCTCGCCACGACGGTGTAGTCCGTGAGGTCCTGTCCCTGGACCTGGCCCAGGTCCGGCGCGTACGACCAGATGCTGTCGATGGGCACTGCTCCTTGCCTCCCCGATGACGACGGATCCCCTGGGCGTCGCCCAGCTCCACAGCAGCAGATACCCGTCAGGCGCGCGCGCATTCGAAAGGCGCGGACCGGAACCGCGCGCCGGCGCCACGAGACCTCACGCGCCGCGGGAAACTCGAACAAGTACCCCTCATGGGCCGGGACATGCACGCGATCCCGGATTTTCCCGGATCGATTCCCGCGGCGGTGCCGCGCTTTGTTCCGCACCCGCGACGTGGGTTAGCCTTCGGCGTATTTTCTCGTCGCGCACATCCGTGAACAGCGGAAACGCGCACTGACGCTGGCCGGAACGAGGGTGCGCATGACCAGCAAGAGCACCGAGGGGACCGAGGTGGCACCGGGGGACCAGGAGCTGAGACGGCTCCTGGCGGGGCTGACGGCCGTACGGGACGGGGACTTCGGCACCCGGCTGCCGGACGACGCGGACGGCCTCATGGGGGACATCGCCAAGGTCTTCAACGGGATGGTGGACCAACTGTCGGTGTTCACCTCGGAGGTGACCCGGGTGGCCCGCGAGGTCGGCACCGAGGGGGCGCTGGGCGGCCAGGCGCAGGTGCCGGGGGTCTCGGGCACCTGGGCCGACCTGACGGACTCGGTGAACGCCATGGCGGGCAACCTCACCGCGCAGGTCCGCAACGTCGCCCAGGTGACGACGGCGGTCGCCAAGGGCGACCTGTCGCAGAAGATCACCGTGGACGCCCGCGGCGAGATCCTCGAACTCAAGAACACCATCAACACGATGGTCGACCGCAACATCGCGCTGGTGGCGACGGCGGTCGCCAAGGGCGACCTGTCGCAGAAGATCACCGTGGACGCCCGCGGCGAGATCCTCGAACTCAAGAACACCATCAACACGATGGTCGACCTCGCCCAGGTCGCCTCCGCGGTGGGCCGGGGCGACCTGTCGCAGCGGATCAGGGTCGAGGCGGCCGGGGAGGTCGGGGCGCTGGCCGACGTCATCAACACCATGGTCGACACGCTGTCGGCCTTCGCCGACGAGGTCACCCGCGTCGCCCGCGAGGTCGGCACCGAGGGCCGCCTCGGCGGACAGGCGCACGTGCCGCATGTCGCGGGCACCTGGAAGGACCTCACCGACAACGTCAACTCCATGGCCAACAACCTCACCGGCCAGGTGCGCAACATCGCGCTGGTGACGACCGCCGTGGCCCGCGGCGACCTGTCCAAGAAGATCGACGTCGACGCGCGCGGCGAGATCCTGGAGCTGAAGACGACCATCAACACGATGGTCGACCAGCTCTCCGCCTTCGCCGACGAGGTCACCCGCGTCGCCCGCGAGGTCGGCACCGAGGGCCGCCTCGGCGGACAGGCGGAGGTCGAGGGCGTCTCCGGCATGTGGAAGCGGCTCACGGAGAACGTCAACGAGCTGGCGGGCAACCTCACCCGGCAGGTCCGGGCGATCGCCGAGGTCACGAGCGCGGTCGCCGAGGGCGACCTGACCCGCTCCGTCAACGTGGAGGCCTCCGGCGAGGTCGCCGAGCTCAAGGACAACATCAACGCGATGGTGGAGTCCCTGCGCGAGACCACCCGGGCCAACCAGGAGCAGGACTGGCTCAAGACCAACCTCGCCCGGGTCTCCGGCCTGATGCAGGGCCACCGCGACCTGTCCGTGGTCGCCGAGCTGATCATGGACGAGCTGGTGCCGCTGGTGTCGGCCCAGTACGGCGCCTTCTATCTCGCGGAGGACGGCGACGGCGGCCCCGAGCTGCGGCTCGTCGGCTCCTACGGCTACCCCGACGACGACGGCCGGCCCACCCGGATCGCCTTCGGCCGCACCCTGGTCGGCCAGGCCGCGCGCAGCCGCCGCACCATCACGGTGGACGAGCTGCCGCCGGACTACGTCACCATCTCCTCCGGGCTGGGGCGGGTGGTGCCGACCGCGCTGGTGCTGCTGCCCATCGTGGTCGAGGGCCAGGTCCTCGGCGTGATCGAGCTGGCGTCGGTGACCCCGTTCACCCAGATCCACCAGGACTTCCTGACCCAGCTGATGGAGACCATCGGCGTCAACGTCAACACCATCGTGGCCAACGCCCGTACCGACGAGCTGCTCGTCGAGTCGCAGCGGCTCACCGCCGAACTGCAGGAGCGCTCGGCGGAGTTGCAGAGCCAGCAGGAGGAACTCCAGCACTCCAACGCGGAACTGGAGGACAAGGCGGCGCTGCTCGCGGAGCAGAACCGGGACATCGAGGCGAAGAACCTCCAGATCGAGCAGGCCCGGCAGGAGCTGGAGGCGCGGGCCCAGCAGCTGTCGCTGGCGTCGAAGTACAAGTCGGAGTTCCTGGCGAACATGAGCCACGAGCTGCGCACCCCGCTCAACAGCCTGCTGATCCTGGCCCAGTTGCTCGCGCAGAACCCTTCGCGCAACCTCAGCCCGAAGCAGGTCGAGTACGCGCAGATCATCCACTCGGCCGGCTCGGACCTGCTGCAGCTGATCAACGACATCCTCGACCTGTCCAAGGTCGAGGCCGGGAAGATGGACGTCAGCCCCGAGCGGGTGGAGCTGCGGCGGCTCATCGAGTACGTCGAGGCCACCTTCCGGCCGATGACGATGCAGAAGAGCCTGGACTTCACCGTGACGACGGCGCCCGGCGCGCCGGCCGACCTGCTCACCGACGACTCGCGGCTGCGGCAGGTGCTGCGCAATCTGCTGTCCAACGCGGTCAAGTTCACCGAGCGGGGCGGCGTGGAACTGCGGATCGAGCCCGCGCCGGACGACGAGGTCCCCAGCGGTGTGCTGCGGGGCGGGCCCGTGGTGGCCTTCCGGGTGCGGGACACCGGCGTGGGCATTCCCGAGCAGCACCTGGAGGCGATCTTCGGCGCCTTCCAGCAGGCGGACGGCACGACGAGCCGCAAGTACGGCGGCACCGGACTCGGTCTGTCCATCACCCGGGAGATCGCGCATCTGCTGGGCGGTGCGGTGACGGTGGACAGCGTCGCGGGCCAGGGCAGCACGTTCACCCTGTTCCTGCCCGTGGCCCGGCCGGACTTCGAGGAGCTGCTGCGGCCCGTCGTGGTCCCGGACGGGGAGCGGGGCGAGGCCCTGCCGGAGGTGCCGGCCCGGCAGCCGGCGGCGATCGAGACGGGGGCGTCGTCCGGCCGGCGTCCGCGGCGGCTGCTCGTCGTGGAGGAGCGGCCCCGGGGTCTGCTGACCCTGGTCGCGGAGAGCGTGGTCCAGGACGTCGCGCACGGCGACGGCGCCTCCCGGCCGTCGGTCGACATCCTCACCGCCGTGGGCGCCCAGGAGGCGGCCGGCGCGCTGGCCGCCGATCCGTGCCACTGCGTGGTGCTGGAGCTCGGCACGGCCCAGGAGGAGGTCACCCGGTTCCTGGAGGCGTTGCGGGGCGACTCCGCCCTGGCGAGCGTGCCGGTGCTGGTGCACAGCGGCCACCGGGTGGACGCGGCGGTCGAGGAGGAGCTGCGCTCCCGTGCCGAGGGCACCGCGCTGGAGTTCCTGTCCAGCCTCGACGAGCTGCGCGAACGCATCGCCCTGCACCTCTCCGCGGAGGAACCCGGCGACGTGCTGTCGCTGGTGCGGTCCGACGAGCCGCAGCGGCCGGCGCCGCAGACCGTGGTGGACGACGCGTTCTCCGGCCGTACGATCCTCGTCGTCGACGACGACGCGCGCAATCTCTTCGCGCTCAGCGGGATCCTGGAGCTGCACGGCTTCCGGGTGCTGCACGCGGAGAACGGCCGCAAGGGCATCGAGAGACTGGTGGACAACCCGGACGTGGCGCTCGTGCTGATGGACGTGATGATGCCGGAACTGGACGGCTACGCCGCCACGGCCGAGATCCGCACCATGCCGCAGTACGCCGAGCTGCCCATCATCGCCGTCACCGCGAAGGCGATGCCCGGGGACCGGGAGAAGAGCCTCGCCTCGGGAGCCAGCGACTACGTCACCAAACCGGTCGACACCCAGGACCTGATCGCCTGCGTCCGCCGCTGGCTGCCGGCATGAGCGCCGGGGAGCAGGGCGAACGGCTCGACGGGTTCCGGCTCGAGCGGCCGTCGGCCGGACCCGCCGGGGTGTCCGCGGACTCGCCCGTGGGCAGGCTGGCGGCCACCGTGGACCGGCTCAGCCGGGAGGTGCGGGCCGCGCAGGCCGAGGCCGAGGGCCGGGCGCTGATCGAACTCGCCAAGGGCATCCTCGTCGAACGTCTGGGGTGCGGTCCCTCGCAGGCCGCCCGCCAGCTCGCCGAGCTGACCGAGCAGGCCGGGACGACGCAGCTCGAGTTCGCGGTCGAGGTCATCAACCAGGCCGCCCGGGACCGGATGTCCGAGGTGACGGACGCCTTCCTGGCCGCCACCCGGGCCGCCGGGGAGGCGGGGCAGGACCCCGCCGCCGTACGGCTGCGCGCGGCCGAGAGCGGGGCGCTGGCGGCGGACGACACCCAGGCCGTGGCCGAGTCCCTGCTGGCGCAGGCGCTGCGTCCGCTGGGCGCGGTGGCGGTGGCGATCTGGGCGGTCGGCGCCGACGGATCACTCACCCTGGCGGGCAGCGCCGGGTTCTCCCCCGCGGAGGCGGCGCGCTGGTGCTACGTACCGCCGGACGTGGCGACGGTCGCCCGGTGCGGCCTCGCGGAGCGCGACGGCCTGTGGATCACGTCGCTGGCCGAGCGGGGTCTGCCCAGCGTCGGCCGGCACCACCATCCGGACGGCGGCAGGGCGGCCCTGCCCGCCGGCACGGGGGGCCGTGTGTACGGCGTGCTGGAGATCGTCTGGCCGGCTCCGCTGCCCGAGCAGCCGCCGCAGATCGTGCGCCAGGTGGAGGCCCTGGCGGAGCTGTGCGCGCACACCCTGGAGACGTACACGGCGCCGGACGGCCCGGACCGGCGGCCCCGGATGCTGCCGGACGCCGCGGAGCTGATGGACCTGGCCGACGGGCTGTACGACCCGGCTCTCGTCCTGGTGCCGCACCTGGACGCCCAGGGGAACCTGCTGGACTTCCGCATCCAGCACGTCAACAGCCGTTTCCTGGACCCGGCGGGCCGGCCGCGCGCCATGGTCAGCGGCGCGCTGCTCCTGGAGGCCTACCCCATGGCCGCCGGGAACAGCGAGCTGTTCCAGCGGATCGAACGGGTGTACGCCACGGGGGAGCCGTTCCGTGCCCGGCGCATGAACCTGACCGCCCTCGTCGACCAGGTGCCGCTGTCGTCGGTCGCCGACATCAGTGTCAGCCGGCACGGCTCCGGCATCCTGTTCATCTGGCGGATCGAGGACGAGACGGCCCGCCTGGCGAGCCTGCTCCAGCACGCCCAGCGGCTCGGCCGGATCGGCGGCTTCGAGGAGAACCTGCTGACCGGGGAGATCACCTGGAACGGGCAGCTCTTCGACCTGTACGGGCGTCCCGAGTCCAGTCCGCCGGTGCCGCTGGAGGAGCTGCCGGCGCACGCCCACCCGGACGACGCCGTCACCATCGGCCGCTTCCTGCGCACGCTGCTGCACCACCGGCGCCCGGCGTCGGCCGCCTTCCGGCTGCAGCGCCCCGACGGGGTGACCCGGCACATCCGGGTCGTCGCCGAGCCGGTCCTGGACACCGACGGCCGGCTGCTCACCACCCGCGGCGCCTACCAGGACATCTCCGCCCAGCACTGGACGGAGGTGGCGCTGGCGGCCACCCGCGACCAGCTCGCGCACACCGAGCAGCAGGCCAGCGAGCGCGACCGGCTGGCGCTGCAGCTGCAGCGCGCCATCATGCCGCCCACCCAGGCGCCGCTGCAGCTGCCCGACCTCGACGTGGCCGTCCGCTACCGGCCGGCGGAGGCCGAGCAGCTGGTGGGCGGCGACTGGTACGACGCCGTGGTGCTGCCGTCCCGGCTGGTGCTGCTGTGCGTGGGCGACGTCGCCGGCCACGGCATAGAGGCGGCGACCAGCATGGTCGTCCTGCGCAACGCGCTGCGCGGCCTCGCGGTCACCGGGGCGGGCCCCGGTCAGTTGCTGTCCTGGCTGAACATCGTGACGCACCACCTGACGGGCGGCGTCACCGCCACCGCGGTGTGCGGCCTGTACGACCCGGAGTCCCGCACGCTGCGGTGGGCCCGGGCGGGCCATCTGCCGCCGGTGCTGGTGCGGGGCTCCGAGGCCGCTCCGCTGCCGCTGGTGCGCGGAATGCTGCTCGGTGCCGTACCGGAGGCGGCGTACGAGGAGGCGGAGGTACGGCTGGCCGCCGAGGACAACCTGCTGATGTACACGGACGGTCTGATCGAGCGCCGGGACCGCAGTGTGGAGGAGTCCCTGACCCATCTGCTCACCACCGCCGCCTCGGCCCCGGACACGCTCGACCAGCGGCTGGACCGGCTGCTCACGTACAGCAGGTCGGACACAGACGACGACACCTGCATCGTGGGCATCCGGGTCGGCTGAGGAGGGTGCCCCGGCCGGCCGTACCGGCCGAGGCATGACCCGGCGATTCGGGGGTACGCGCGGCTGCGCGACCAAGAGCTTGATCACCTTGTTGGAGGTACTCGTGCCCATTGCCCAGGAACCGTTGTCCGTCGAGGTGACCCTGCCCCGGGAGGACGTGGCGCTGCTCACCGTGGAGGGATACCTGGACGTCGACACGGCGACCGAGTTCCAGCACCACCTGGCGAACCAGCTCCATCACGGCCGCCGGCACTTCCTGCTCGACCTGTCGGCGGTCCCCTTCATGGACTCGTCCGGCATGAACATCATCCTCCGGGTCTACCAGGAGGCCCGTGAGCTGCCGGGGAGCGTGCACATCATCTCCCCCACCTCCGCGGTGCGCCGCATCCTGGACCTGACGGGGGTGAGCATCACCGTGCCCGTCTCGGAGAGCGTCGACGAGGCGCTGGAGCGCGTGGACGGGCTGCCGTCGGCCCCGGCCGAACCGGAGGCCTGAACACGGTCCGCGGGGTCCGGCGCGGACGGCGCCTGAACCCGGTCACAGGGCCATCCGGACAAGGGCGCGTCGCGGTCCCGGCGCCGGGACGCGGTGCGGCACGACGACGACGAGGAGAACAAACAGGTGCCGGAGCACGAAGCGGGCGGAGCACCCGGAACACCGGCGCACGAGGTCAGGGACTTCCTGCGGCGCCGGCGCGAGCAGATCGCCCAGCGGTGGGCGGACGAGCCCCTGTTCCGTACGGTGTTCACGGTCTCGCGCGACGAGGCGGTGGAGGCGGGGAAGGCGGTCGTCGACGCGCTGGCCCAGGTCGCCGACGCGCAACGGGTCGAGGACCCGGACGCCGCGGGCTTCACGGCGGTGCGCGAGCAACTGGCGCGGATGGGGGCGGCCCGCTCCCGCGCCGGGCTGTCGGCCACGCAGGTGGCGAGCGAGCTGGCGGCGCTGCGGCCACCGGTGGAGAACCTCCTGATCGCCGATCTGGAGCAGGCCCCGCCCGAGGAACTGCGGGAGTGCTCGACCACGCTGAGCGTGCTCATGGGAACGCTGCGTCTGGTGGCCATGCAGACGGCGCTGAGCGAGATACAGGCGCTCACCGACCGGCAGCGGCTGCAGCTCCTCGAGGTGGCGACGCCGGTGATCAAGCTGTGGGACGGCATCGTGGCGGTGCCGCTGATCGGGACGCTGGACAGCGCCCGCAGCCAGGTGGTGATGGAGACCCTGCTGAACGCGGTCGTCGAGCAGCACGCCCGGTTCGCGATCCTCGACATCACCGGTGTGCCGACGGTCGACTCCCTGGTGGCGCAGCACCTGATGAAGACGGTCGCCGCGGCCCGGCTGATGGGCGCGGAGTGCGTGGTGTCCGGCATCCGTCCGGCGATCGCGCAGACCATCGTGCACCTCGGTCTGGACCTCGGCACGGTGAAGACGCGGGCGAGCCTCGCCGACGCGCTCGGGTACTGCCTGCACGAGCTGGGGACGAACATCGTGCACGCGGCCCCCGGCGGAGCGGGCCGGCGGTGAACGAGGGGTTCGCCCGCCCGGTCGCGGGACATGTGCCGGTCCTCAGGCTCGGTGACGTTCTGCTGGTCACCCTCCAGGGAGACCTGTACGACAGCACGGCGCACCAGCTCCAGCAGGACCTCTCCGAGACGATCACCCGCAGCGGGGCCACGGGAGTGGTCATCGACATCTCCGGGGTGGAGATCGTCGACTCCTTCCTCGGGCGGGTGCTGGCCGAGACCGCGGCGCAGACCGAGCTGCTGGCCGCGCGCACCGTGGTGGCCGGCATGCGGCCCGCGGTCGCCATCACCCTGGTGGAGCTGGGTCTGACGCTGCCGGGGCTGCGGACCGCGCTCACCACCGAGGCGGCGATGGAGCTTCTCGCGCAACCCGTCGCGCCGCCGCGTCCCGGCGGCGTGCGCGAGGAGAGTCCGTGATGTCCACCGCCGCGGGCGTCGAGGCCCGCCTGCCCATCCGGTCGGACCTGGACCTGGTGTGGGTACGTCAGCATGTGCGGCAGGCCGCCGCCCGGCTCGGCTTCGGTCTGGTGGACCAGACGAAACTGGTGACCGCCGCCAGCGAGCTGGCCCGCAACACCCTGGTGCACGGCGGGGGCGGCCTGATGGAGGCGTCGCACGTCACCACCGGCGGGGCCGACGGGCTGCGGCTGGCCTTCAGCGACTCGGGCCCCGGCATCCCCGACCTCGACCGGGCGCTCAGCGACGGCTACACCTCCGGCGGCGGGCTGGGAATGGGGCTGGGCGGCGCCCGGCGCCTGGTGCACGACTTCGAGATCGAGAGCGTCCCGGGATCGGGGACCACGGTGCGGGTGACCTCGTGGGTGACCCGGCCGCCGCGCCCGCGTGAGGACGTCTGATGCCCCGCGTCCGGTACGTGCCGGTGCAGGACCCGACCCGGGTGCGCGACGTCCGGGTCGCGGCGGAGGAGGCCGCGGCGACGGCCGGGCTCGACGAGCGGCGTACCGCCGCCGCGGCGCTGGTGGCGACCGAGCTCGCCACCAACCTCCTCAAGCACGCGCAGGCGGGAGAGGTCCTCGTCGACGTCGTGGATCCGCCGGTACCGGTCGAGGGCCGGCCGGAACGGGTCGTGCAGATCATCACGATCGACCACGGGCCGGGCATTCCCGATGTGGACGGTGCGCTGCGGGACGGGTTCTCCACCGCCGGCTCGCTCGGCGCGGGCCTCGGCACCTGCCGGCGCCTGGCCGACGGCTTCGCCCTGCACAGCGTCCTCGGCCGGGGCACCGTGGCGGTGGCCCGCATCGGCTCCGCCGCCGGTGAGGGCTCCGCCGGGGCCCCCGGTGTGCGCGTCGGCGGGGTGAACGTCCCGTTCGCCGGGGCGGACTTCTCGGGGGACGCCTGGGCCTGGGTCAGGTCCGGTGACCGGCTGACCCTGATGCTGGCCGACGGTCTCGGCCACGGGAGCGAGGCGGCGCGTGCCTCGACCGCCGCCGTCGAGGAGCTGCGCCACCGGGCCGGGCTCCCGCCCGCCGAGTGCCTGCCGAGGCTCCACACGGCGCTGGCCGGCACCCGGGGCGCGGCCGTCGCCGTGGCGCAGCTCGACACCTGGGCCGGGCGGCTGCGCTTCGCGGGCATCGGCAATGTGACGGCCCGGCTGCGGGAAGGCGACCGCTGGCGGACCCTGCTGTCCCGGCCCGGCATCGTCGGGGCGCACCGGCCGGGCACCGTGCGCGAGGAGGAGGTCGCCTGGACCCCGGAGAGCCTGCTGATCCTGCACACCGACGGTCTCCCCGGCCGCTGGACGCCGCCCCCGGACACGGGGCTGCCGCCGGCCGATCCGGCCGTGACGGCCGCCGTGGCCGTCCGGGACGCCGGGAGTCCGGCGCGCCCGGTACGGGACGACACCGCCGTGGCCGTGCTGGCCCCCGTCCCGCCGGACCGCCCATGACGCACACCTGGCGGATCCGGACCGTCACGGACGCGGCCCGCGCCCGGATCGCCGTGGCCCGGCTGGCGGCGGCGCACGGGGTGCCCACCGTCGAACGCGCCCGGCTGGCCGCGGAGCTCAGCGGCCGGTTGCGGCAGTGCCTCACCAAGGGCGGCGTCTGGGTGCTCACCCTGGACGTCCCCGGCCCGTCCGCCGGGGCGGGGACGCTGCACGCCGCGGTGGTGCCGGCCCCCGGCGCGGGTGCCGACGGCCGCGCCCCGTGGACGGTGACCGTCCCGTGCCCCGAGCCGGGCCGGTCCTCCGACGCCGGCCCGGTGCCGGAGGATCCGGCCGGTCTGTCCGAGGCGCTGCTGGGCGCCGACGAGGACACGGCCGTGGTACTGGACAAGCTCGCCGAGCAGGAGGAACTGGTCGCCTTCCACCGGGAGGAGCTGCACCAGACCAACCAGGGCGTCCTGGCGCTGCACGCCGAGCTGGACGCGGCGGGACGCGCGCAGCGGGAGGCGTTCGCCGCCGAGCGCCGGGCGCGCGAGGAGGCGGAGAACGCGCGCCGCAGGCTGACGTTCCTGGCGGACGCGAGCGCCGTGCTGAACGCCTCGCTCAATCACGACGAGATCGTGCGCCGGCTGCCGGAACTGCTGGTGCCGCGGTACGCCCGCAGCGTCGACATATGGCTGTTCGACCACGAGGACGACCAGTACCGGCCCACGTCCCACCCGCGCGCGGCGGTCCGCGCGGCCCGCACCGGGCGCCCCCAGTACGCGGCCGGTCACCCCGGCGGCCTGCCCGGGGTGGACGACCAGCCCCCGTCCGCCCTGGATCCCGGCCGGCCGCTGCTGTGCGTCCCGCTGCTGACCCGCCGGGCGCCGCTGGGGGTACTGACGCTGTCGCCGCCCGGTGAGCGCTGGGACCCGGACGACGCCGTGATGCTGATCGAGCTCGCCCGGCGGGCCGGCACCGCCATCGACAACGCCCGCCGCTTCGAGCACAACCGTGACATCGCCGAGACGCTGCAGCGCGCCCTGCTCACCGACCTGCCGGCGACGCCGGGCCTCAGCCTGGCCGCGCGCTATCTCCCCGCCACGCACGGGCTGAACATCGGCGGCGACTGGTACGACGCCTTCCGGCAGCGCGACGGCGGTCTGATCACCGTCATCGGCGATGTGACCGGGCACGGGCTGCACGCGGCGGTGATGATGAGCCAGCTGCGCACCGCGCTGCGCGCCTACGCCGTCGACGGCGACGGCCCCGGCCGGCTGCTGACCCGGCTGCACGGGTATCTGCGCCATCTCCAGCCCGATCTGTTCGCCACGGCGGTCATCGCCCGGTTCCATCCGGACGGGCACACGCTGACGTGGGCCGCCGCCGGTCATCCGCCGCCGGTGCTGCGGCTGCCCGACGGGCGGGTGCGCACCCTGGACGCCAAGCCCGGCGCGATGCTCGGCATCCCGCTGGAACAGGACATCGCCGACCACACCGAGCGGCTGCCGCCCGGTTCGACGCTCGCGCTCTACACGGACGGGCTGGTGGAGCGGCGCGCCCAGGGCATCGACCCGGGCATCGAGCGGCTCGCGGCGGCCCTGGGTTCGTTCGGTCCGGCGGAGCTGGACGCGGATCTGGAGGACTCGGCGGACCGGATCCTGCGCCCCCTGCTGAGCGACTCCGAGCGCGACGACGACGTCTGTCTGCTCCTGTGCCACCTGCGCGGCTGAACCGGCCGCCGGTCCCCTTCCCGGTGCGCTCCGGCGAAGCTGCGGGCATCGTGGTGCCGAACAGGGGCACGCGTCAGTTGTCGATGTTCGAGGCAGACCGCCTGGAGCCGCAGGAAGGGATGGAGACCGTGACACGACCCAGGATCCTGGTGGTGGGCGCAGGCTTCGCCGGTGTGGAGTGCGTGCGCCGGCTGGAGCGCAGGCTCGCCCCGGACGAGGCCGACCTCACACTGGTGACGCCGTTCTCGTACCAGCTCTACCTGCCGCTGCTCCCCCAGGTGGCCTCCGGCGTGCTGACCCCGCAGTCGGTCGCGCTCTCCCTGCGCCGCAGCGAGAGGTACCGCACCCGGATCATCCCGGGCGGGGCCATCGGTGTGGACCTGAAGTCCAAGGTCTGTGTCGTACGGCTCGTCAACGGCGAGATCGTCGACGAGCCGTACGACTACATCGTGCTGGCCCCCGGCAGCGTCACCCGCACCTTCGACATCCCGGGGCTGACGGACCACGCCTTCGGGCTCAAGTCGCTCGCCGAGGCCGCTTACCTGCGCGACCACGTCATCTCCCAGCTCGATCTGGCCGACGCGAGCCACGATCCGGCCGAGCGGGCCTCGCGGCTGCAGTTCGTGGTCGTCGGCGGCGGCTACGCGGGCACCGAGACCGCGGCCTGCCTGCAGCGGCTGACGCACGCCGCCGTCAAGCGCTACCCGCGCCTCGACCCGGGCCTGATCAAGTGGCATCTCATCGACATCGCGCCGAAGCTGATGCCCGAACTGGGCGAGAAGCTCGGGCGCAGCGCGCAGGAGATCCTGACCCGGCGCGGCATCGAGATCTCGCTGGGCGTCTCCATCGCGAAGGCGGGCGCCGAGGAGGTCACCTTCACCGACGGCCGGGTGGTGCCCACCCGCACCCTGATCTGGACCGCCGGCGTGGTCGCCAGTCCGCTCATCGCCACGCTCGACGCGGAGACCGTCCGGGGGCGGCTCGCGGTCAACGCGGACATGTGCCTGCCGGGTCACGACGGGGTGTTCGCGCTCGGCGACGCGGCCGCGGTGCCCGACGTGGCCAAGGGCGACGACGCCGTGTGCCCGCCGACCGCGCAGCACGCCCTGCGGCAGGGCCGGCACGTCGCCGAGAACGTCATCGCGACGCTGCGGGGCCTGCCGAGGCGGCCGTACGTCCACAAGGACCTCGGACTCGTGGTGGACCTCGGCGGCACCGACGCGGTGTCCAAGCCGCTCGGCGTCGAACTGCACGGCCTGCCCGCCCAGGCGGTGGCCCGCGGCTACCACTGGTCGGCGCTGCGCACCGGTGTCGCCAAGACGCGGGTGATGACCAACTGGCTGCTGAACGCGGTCGCCGGCGACGATTTCGTGCGCACCGGATTCCAGGCGCACAAGCCGGGGAACCTGCGGGACTTCGAGTACCTGGACGCCTATCTGACGCCGGAGCAGGTGCGGGAGCACGTCGCGGAGGCGGGCCGGGCGGCGCGGTGACCCCGGGGGCGGGGGACGGTTCGCGCCCGGCGGCGGAGGGAGCCGGGCGTGGGTGTACGACGGGAGAGAGTGCGGCGGAGTGAAGGCGGCGGGACGCTCGGCGCGGACATGGCTGCGGGACCACCTGGCGGCGTCCGACCCCGGTCTGCTGCGGCTGACGGCCGGGCTGCGGACGGTGGGCGCGATCGCGCTGACGCTGGCCGTGCTCGCCTCGGCGGGGTTCGACGTCACCCGTCTGGTGGCGGGGGCGATGGCGGCGATGGTCGCCACCTTCGCCATCCGGGAGAGGCAGCGCGGCGCCCAGGCCCTCACGCTGGCCCTCGGCCTGCCGGTGGCGCTGGTGTCCGTGTCGCTGGGCGCGGTGCTCGGCGAGCGCGTCGTCGTCGGGGACGCCTTCTTCGTCGTCCTCATCTTCGCCGCGGTGTACGGCCGCCGGTTCGGGGACCGCGGGACCGCGCTCGGTCTGATCGGCTTCCAGGTCTACTTCGTGTCGCTGTTCGTCGGTGCCTCCACCGCGCAGCTGCCGGGGCTGTGGGCGGCCCTGGCCGTCGCGTTCGCGTGCAGCGCCCTGGTGCGGTTCGCGGTCGTCCCCGTGACGCCCGCCGGTCTGCTGCTGCGGCTGCGGACGGCCTTCCGGGCCCGGCTGGGCCGGCTGGTCTCCGCGCAGCTGGCGCTGCTGGACGCCGGTCCCGACGACGTGGACAAGGCCCTGGAGGACATGCGGGAGGGCACCGCGCGGCTGCACGAGACGGCCCTGATGATCCAGAGCCGGCTGGAGGAGGGCACGCCGGACGAGCCGACGGCGCGGCTGGTGCAGCGCCGGATCGCGGACGCGGAGATCGCCGCCGAGCGGCTCGGTCTGCTGCTGCTGTCGGCGCGCAGCGCCCAGCGGGCGGACACCCTCACCCTGCACCTGCCCGGTGCGCCCGCCCCCGAGGTGGGCCGGCTGCCCGGCCCGGACGAGGCCACGGCCGTACTGCGGCGGGATCTGCTGGCGCTGCGGGCGCTGGTGGTGCGCACCGGGGCCGGGGGGACGGGCGTGGCCCAGGTGCGCAACCGGCTGCTCGGTTACCGGGACGAGGAGAACCTGCCGGTCGCCACCCCGGCGGTGCGGGACGTGTTCCGGGCGGTCGGTGAGACCGCGCGCGCGGTCATGGGGCTGCGCGTGGCGCTGGAGGGGCCGCAGGACGAGTCGGACGACAGTCCGGCGACGGCCCGTTCGCGGGAGGAGCTGGACGCCGAGGACGCCGCCATCGACGCCGGGGAGGAGACGGAGGCGGCCGAGCCGCCGAAGGGGCTGCGACGGCCCACCACGCGCGCCGCCGTGCAGGTCTCCGTGGGGTCGACGCTGGCCATCGTCGGGGGCGAGCTGCTGTCCGCGCACCGCTGGTACTGGGCGGTGCTGACCTGCTGGATCGTCTTCATCAACACGGCCTCGACCGGCGAGATCCTGGTCAAGGGCTACCGGCGGCTCCTGGGCACGGTGTTCGGGGTCGTCGCCGGAATCCTGCTGGCGGCCCTGGTGGGCCGGCACACCTGGACGGCGTTCTTCCTGGTGCTGGTGCTGATCTTCGCCATGTTCTACACGGCGCCGCTGTCCTACACGCTGATGTCGTTCTTCGTGACGGCGATGCTCGGGCTGCTCTACACCCTGCTGCACACCTACAGCTGGGAGGTGCTGGTGCTGCGGGTGGAGGAGACGGCGCTGGGGGCGGCCTGCGGGGTGGTCGCGGCGGCGCTGGTGCTGCCGGTGCGCACCGACCGGCGCACCAACGAGCTGCTGGTCACCGTGCTGGAGCGGCTCGCCGAGGTGACCGAGGCCGCCGTCGGCCAGCTCAGCGGCGGTCCCGCCGGCGACCTGCTGGACAAGGCGCGGGAGCTGGACCAGGCGCTGGGCGACCTGCGCGCCGCCACCCAGCCGCTGACGCATCCGGTGACCCCGCTGCGGGCCCGGCGCACCACCGCGCGCTATGTGGTGGCGCTCCTCGAGACGTGCGCGTATCACGCGCGCTCGCTGGCGGCCACGGCGGAGCTGCTGCCGACCCATCCGTCGATCGCGGCGGACCCCCGGCTGCGCGGGGCGGCGGGGCGCACGGTGCGCAACATCGTGACGATCGCGGACCGCGTCGCCGACGAGGACGTCACCGTGCCGGTCGAGACCGGCCCGAGCATCGCGTCCCTCCTGGGCGGTGACGGCACCGCCCGCTACGGCCGCATCACCGGCCGCGTCCTGCGCCACCTGGAACGCCTGGACGAGGCCGTGGTGGGCCTCGCCCGCCCCCTGGCCGTCCCGGTGAGGACCCCCGACCGCTGAACCGCGGCCCCCGGCACGCCTCCTCCGACGACCGGACGATCACCCACACCGGCCCACGCGTCCGCCCTCACCCGGCCCCCGCACACCGGCGCCGGCCGGCTCCGCCCATGGGTACGGCCCCGGTCGGTGCCGGGGCCGTGCGCGCGGGCGGGGGTCAGAAGTCGGTCGGGAGGCCGCTGGCCTCGGCTATGCCTCGTAGCTCCTCGTTCTGGCGGTGGCGCTCCCTGATGTAGTCGGCGATCTCGTCCAGGCGGGAGGGGTCGGCGGCGGTCGCCGCGTCGGTGACCACCCGGACCGGTCCGGTCTCGTCGACCTCCAGCTCGACCACCTCGTTGTCCAGGCGGCCGGTGACGGCGGTGGCGATGACGAGGGCGGCCTCGTCGCGCACCTCCTGGGGGAGTTCCTCGTCCCCGCCGTCCAGCGCGAGGTCCATGCCGGACAGCCGGTGTTCCTCGATCGCCTGGAGGACCGGCTCCACCACGTGGAGCAGAAGCCGGTAGTCCTCGGTGTCCATCCTGACCCGCAGGAGGTCGAGATAGACGTCCACGGGCCTGCCTTCCGGGGGAATCTCGGATTCGCTCATCCGCTGCGGGTTCCCCGCACGCCGCGGGTCATACGGCGGCCGGGGTGCCGGCCCCGGGCGCGTCCTGCCCGGCCGTCGCCAGCCAGCCGCGCGCGGTGGCGAGCGCGTGGCGTACGTCCCGGGTGCCGGTCGTCACGCACAGGGTGTACGCCAGGTCGCCGGTCCGCGGGTCCGGGCCGGCCGGCCCGCCTCCGGCCGCCGTCAGGGCCTCGTACTCCTCGACGAGCCGGCGCAGCACGGTGGGATGGGGCTTCAGCATGGGTCTCGCTTCCTGGTGGGGGCGGGCGTCGCTCACGCCGTCGCCGAGTGTCCGCCGGTGCCGCGGCGGCCGGTGCGCTGTCCCATCACGTCGGCGCGCACCCGGGCGCAGCTGCGGCTGATGAGACGGGAGACGTGCATCTGGGAGATGCCCAGCCGGTCGGCGATCCGGCTCTGGGTCATGTCCTCGAAGAACCGCATGTAGAGGATGGCGCGTTCGCGCTCCGGCAGCCTGCGCAGGCCCTCCTTGGCGGACTCGCGGTCGACGACGATGTCGTAGGAGGCGTCCGCGGCGCCGAGGGTGTCGGCGAGGCTGTAGCCGTCGTCGTCGGAGGACAGTTCCGCGTCCAGGGAGAGGGTGCTGAAGCTCTCCAGGGCTTCCATGCCGGCGCCGACCTCGTCCTCGGTCAGCCCGGTGTGGGCGGCGATGTCCGCCACGGACGGCTCGGGGCTGCCGGGGTTCTGGGTGAGTTCGCGCCGGGCCACCCGCACCTTGTTGCGCAGTTCCTGCACCCGGCGGGGCACGCGCAGGGCCCACATCCGGTCGCGGAAGTGCCGCTTGACCTCGCCGGTGATGGTGGGGACGGCGTAGCTCTCGAAGGCCCCGCGGCTCGGGTCGAAGCGGTCGATGGCCTTCACCAGGCCAAGGGCGGCCACCTGGCGCAGGTCCTCGACGGCCTCGCCGCGGTCGCGGAAGCGGCCGGCGATGCGGTGGGCCATGGGCAGCCACGCGGTGACGAGCTCGTCCCGGACGGTGTCCCGCTCGGGGCCGTCCTCCAGGGAGGCCAGCCGGGCGAAGAGGGCGGCGGTGTCGGGGGCGTCGTCGTGCCGCCGGCGGGGGGCGGCGGTCGTCGTGTCGGAGGGGCCGGAACGATGGGCGGTCGTGTCAATGAGCATGCGGTTCGCTCCCGAACGGTGGTTTCAGGGATCTACCGCGGGAGGGCGGTCACCGGGACGCCCGGAGGGTCCACAGCAGCCGTACCACTCCCGCTGGCGCGCCTCCGGTCCGAAGCACGAACCTCCGATTGCCCCCTCGCCGGTGGAACAAACTCCACTTCTTCATGCGATCTGCCGGTGTCCGTTCCGGCTGGTCAGGGCAGGGGGACCACGGCGGTGATGCACTTGCCTCCGGCGGGCAGGTCGGACACCCGGATGTCGCGGGACAGCCGGCACACGATGGGCCAGCCGTGGCCGCCCGGACGGCGGCGTCCCTGCCGGTCGGCCGGCTCCACGACGACGGGCAGCTCGTCGCTGCGGTCGCTCACCGACAGACGCACTCCGGGACCGCTCACGTCGACCTGGAAGTCGGTGATCCCGCCGCCGTGCAGCATGGCGTTGGTGGTGAGTTCGGAGGCGACGAGCAGGACGTCCGCCAGTGCCTCGGCGTCGCAGGGGGTGTGGGTGGCCCGGCAGCGTTCGGACACCGCCCGGGTGACGGCCTCGCGGACCTCGGCCGGACGGCAGGGGGGAGGGGATCCGGCCCGGCGCTCGCCGGGCCGGTCGAGGGGCTGGGTCGTGTACTCCTCATACATCGTGCGGCTCCCTGATCGGTGACGAAGGAGGTGGAGAATGCCTCGGACCTCCCTTTTCGGCTCACCTGTCCCGGTAGCGGCAAACCTCCCGGCCGTTCGTCGAACACCCGGCGTCCTGCCTGTCGTCCGATCGGCGCACGGGGGTACGCGGACGGTATGACCGATGTGGTGGACTCGGACGAACTGATGCGGCGCATCCAGCGGGCACGGGCCTGCGCGGCCCAGGAGGAGCGGACCTGGCGGGCCCGGGGCGACGAGCTCGGGCGGGCGGGCACCGGTGATCCCGGCGCGGCGCGCGACGCCGAGGTGCGCCAGGTGGCCTACGAGGTCGTCCTGCGGGTGCTGGACGAGATCCTGACGCCGGGCAAGCGCACGGCACAGGGCTGACCGTCGGGGTCGCACGGATTCCCGTGCGGATTTCCGTGCGGATTGAGGCGGGCCGCTGCCGGGCACCCGGGAGCCCATGACGGTCGATCACAGCCGGGCACCGGTTCTGGAAGCGCTGGAGGAGTACCACCGCAAGGGAAGGCTGGGCTTCACACCACCGGGGCACAAGCAGGCCCGCGGGGCGGATCCCGCGGTGCGCGAGGCGCTCGGGGACGCGGTGTTCCTGAGTGATGTGCTGGCGTCGGGCGGCCTGGACGACCGGCTCGTCCGGGGCCGGGTGCTGCAGCGGGCCCAGGAGCTGATGGCCGACGCGGTCCACGCCGACCACACCTTCTTCAGCACGTGCGGCAGCTCCCTGTCGGTCAAGGCGGCGATGCTGTCGGTCGCGGGGCCGCACGAGAAGCTGCTGATCGGGCGGGACGCCCACAAGTCGGTGGTGTCCGGGCTGATCCTGTCCGGGATCGAGCCGGTGTGGGTGGAGCCGCGGTGGGACGCCGGGCGGCACCTCGCGCACCCGCCGTCGGCCGACGACTTCGAGCGGGCCTTCGGCGCCCACCCGGACGCGCGCGGCGCGCTGGTGACCAGCCCGACGCCGTACGGCGCCTGCGCGTCACTGCGGGACATCGCCGAGGTGTGCCACCGTCGCTCGCGCCCGCTGATCGTGGACGAGGCCTGGGGCGCGCACCTGCCCTTCCATACCGATCTGCCGTCCTGGGCGATGGACGCGGGCGCCGACATCTGCGTCACCAGCATCCACAAGATGGGCAGCGGTCTGGAGCAGGGCTCGGTGTTCCACTTGCAGGGCGACCTGGTGCCGCCGGCGCTGCTGGGCATGCGCGCCGATCTGCTGGGGACCACCAGCCCGTCGGTGCTGATCCTCGCGGGTCTCGACGGCTGGCGGCGGCAGATGGCGCTGCGCGGCAAGGAGCTGATGGGGTCGGCGCTGGCGCTCGCCGGCGGGGTCCGGGCCGCGATCGAGGAGATCGACGGCATGCACGTCGAAGGCCGGGACGACTTCTGCGGCCCGGGGCTGGCGGACGACTTCGACCCGCTGCCCGGGGTGATCGATCTCGGCGGTCTCGGCATCACGGGGTTCCAGGCGGCGGACTGGCTGCGTGAGCACCGCGGTATCGACGCGCACCTGGTGGACCACCGCCGTATCGGGATGCAGATCACCCACGGCGACGACCGGGGGACGACCGGGGAGCTGCTGTCGGCGCTGCGGGACCTGGGCCGGGCGGCGCGGAACCTGCCCCGGGCGCCGAGGGTGGACGTGCCGTCGCCGGACGGCCTGCGGATGGAGCAGGCGCTGCTGCCGCGGGACGCGTTCTTCGGCCCGGCCGAGGACGTGCCGGTGGAGCGGGCCGCCGGACGGATCGCGGCCGAGATGATCACGCCGTACCCGCCCGGTATCCCGGCCGTCCTGCCGGGCGAACGGCTCACCGAGCCCGTGCTCCGCTATCTGCGGACGGGGCTGGACGCGGGCATGCACCTGCCGGACCCGTCGGACCCCGGTCTGGACACGGTCCGGGTGGTGGACGAGCGCGCCGCACGTGACCAGTGAAACAGGTCACGTGACCCGATTACCCGGACGCCACCGAAATGGTTTATCGTTCATTCATACGTGGTGGCGGAGTCGACCCCCCGTCCTCCGGACACCACTGCTTACGGCCCTGGCTGGCTTCCCCCGTCCAGCCAGGGCTTTTTCATGCCCGGACCAGGACCGGCGGCGGGAACCGGACGTCTCGTGTCCGCACGAGGTGCCCCGAACGGCCGCAGCGGCTGAAATGAACGTAGGGAAAGCACCGGAACCGATTGCCCGGCGAGGAGCCCCGCGCCATGACCAAAGCGATCAAACTCCTGACCGCCCTTCCCCCACCGCAGCGCGAGCGCCTGATGGCACTGGCGCGGGAGGTGTCCTTCCCCGAGGACACCCGCATCTTCGAGGCGGGCGGCACCGCCGACCGGTTCTGGGTGATCCGCTCCGGCGCGGTCTCGCTGGACCAGCGGGTGAACGACCTGCACCGGGTGACCGTCGCCGGTCTCGGCGCGGGTGACCTGCTGGGCTGGTCCTGGCTGTTCCCGCCCCACCAGTGGGATTTCGGCGCCGTGGCCTTCAGCCAGGTGCGCGCCTACGAGTTCGACTCGGCGGCCGTGCTCCGGCTCTGCGAGGAGGACCCGCCGCTGGGGATGGCCCTGGTGCGCAGCGTCGCCGAGGTGCTCGCCCACCGGCTGGAGACGACACGCGGCAAGCTGATGGAGCAGTACACGATGCACCGGCGCGGCGGGGCGCTGTAGGGCGGACCCGCGCCCGCCGGCGGCGTGGGCCCCGGTGTCAGGCTCCCGCGATGAGCGTCAGACCGAGGACGATCATGGTGGCGGCGACCAGCCCGTCCAGGATCCGCCAGGCGGTGGGGCGGGCCAGGAAGCGGCTCAGCAGGCGGGCGCCGAAGCCGAGCGCCGCGAACCAGCAGACGCTGGCCAGTACGGCGCCCAGGCCGAAGGTCCAGCGCAGCGGGCCGTGGTCGGCGGCGACCGAGCCCAGCAGGAACACCGTGTCGAGGTAGACGTGCGGGTTGAGCCAGGTCATGGCGAGGCAGGTGAGCACGGCCCGGCGCCGCGAGCCCGCCGCCTCGCCCGCCGTCTCCAGCCCGGTGGCGGCCGGGCGCAGCACCCGGCGGGCGGCCAGGGCGCCGTAGCAGAGCAGGAACGCGCCGCCGGTCCAGCCGACCGCCGTCAGCGCGCCGGGCCAGGCCACGACCACCGCGCCGACCCCGCCGACGCCGAGGGCGATGAGCACCGCGTCGGACAGGGCGCAGATGCCGACGACGGCGAGTACGGCGTCGCGGCGGACGCCCTGGCGCAGGACGAAGGCGTTCTGGGCACCGATGGCGACGATGAGGGAGAGGCCGGTGCCGAATCCGGCGGCGGCGGTGGTGAAGGCGCTGGTCATGCCGAGGACGCTATGGGCGGGAGGACCCTGCAGTACAGCTAATGATTCTTACGTAGCATGAGCTCCCGTGATGACGGATCTCCCGCTGGACCAGGTGCGGACCCTGCTCGCCGTGGTGGACGAGGGGACGTTCGACGCGGCGGCCGCCGCGCTGCACGTCACGCCCTCGGCGGTGAGCCAGCGGGTGAAGGCGCTGGAGCAGCGCACGGGGCGGGTGCTGCTGCTGCGCACCAAGCCGGTGCGGCCGACCGAGTCGGGCGAGGTGCTGGTCAGGCTGGCCCGGCAGACGGTCCGGCTGGAGCGTGACGCGTACGCCGAGCTGGGGCTGAGCGGGGCCGGGGAGCCGACCCGGGTGCCGGTGGCGGTGAACGCGGACTCACTGGCGACCTGGTTCCTCGGGGCCCTCACCCGCCTGCCGGCCGACTCGCGGCTCCGCTTCGAACTGCGCCGGGAGGACGAGGCCCACACGGCGGCGCTGCTGCGGGAGGGGACGGTGATGGCCGCGGTGACCTCGTCGCCGGACGCGGTGCCGGGCTGTTCCGTGCGGCAGCTGGGGCGGATGCGCTATCTCCCGGTGGCGCACCCGGAGTTCGCCCTGCGGCATCTCGCGGGACCGCTGCGGGAGGTACTGCCCGTGGCGCCGGTGGTGGTGTTCGACCGGAAGGACGACTTCCAGGACGGTTTCGTGCGCCGGCTCACGCGCGGACGCGCCGAGGCGAGCGCGCTGCGCCACTACGTGCCGGCCTCGGAGGGGTTCGCCGAGGCGGTCGCCGCGGGCCTGGGCTGGGGCATGGTGCCCGAGGCGCAGGCGGAACCCCTGCTCCGGGCCGGCCGCCTCACGGTGTTCGCCCCGGGCCGGGAGGCCGACGTCTCCCTGTACTGGCAGCAGTGGAAGCTGGACTCCCCCGCCCTGGCGGCGGTGGCGGCCGCGGTGACGGAGGCGGCGGCGGAAGCGCTGCGCCGCTGAGGGCCCGTCCGGCGTCCCGTCGGCCGCCCGCCCGCGTCCGGCGCCTGCGACCGCGCGGCCCCGGGACGCCGGTGCTCCGGCCGGCGCGGTGAGCGCGCCAGGAGCCGCGAGGCCGGACCGCCGGCCCCCTGGTCAGGCCCCCGCCAGGCTGTTCCCGGCGCTCTCCAGGAGCATGTCCAGCGCCGTCGGGTAGGCGCTGGTGACCATGCGGGTGGCCAGCAGGGGCGCGGCCTCGGCGATGCGGGGGTGGGTGGCGGCGGGGAGGCGGGCGTAGGTGGAGCGCCACCTTTCCTCGTCGGCGTGGAGTGCGGCGTCGGGCAGGGCCAGGGACGCGGCGTCGAGGGCGGCGAAGGCCAGCGTGGTGTCGATGAAGGCGTGGTAGACGCGGACCGTCTCCGGCAGCGGGAAGCCCGCGGTGCGCAGCACGTCGAGGACCGCCTCGTCGGCCGCCAGTTCGTTCGCCCGGCCGGAGACCCGGCTCGCCGTGAGGACGGCGGCCTGCGGGTGCGACACGTAGGCGGCGTGGATGCGCAGCCCGACGGCCCGCAGGTCGGCCCGCCACTGTCCGGTGGGCCGCCAGCCGTGCAGCGCCTGGCCGATCAGCGCGTCCCCGATGGCGAGGGTCAGCTCGTCCATGCCGCGGAAGTAGCGGTAGAGGGTGCTCGGGTCGCAGTCCAGGGCGAGGCCGAGGCGGCGGGCGGTCAGGCCCGTACTGCCGTGCTCGCGCAGCAGGCGCAGCGCCGTCTCGACGATCAGCGTCTCGGACAGGACCCGGCCGCTCCGCGTCGGCCTGCGACGCCGCCGGCGCTCCTCGGGAACCACGCGTTTGGGCATCGCCGTCTCCTCACGCTTTTATGCCAACACCATTGACCTTATGTCGTCGCGCGGCGTTGTATCTCCGGCCAGGGGCCCCGCACACATCCCGGATCCAGGGGGATCCACGAGGCAGAGAGGGAGTGCTCCGTCATGCGCGTACTGCTGGTGGGAGCCGGCGGCGTGGGTACCGCCGTCACCCGGATCGCGGCCCGGCGGCCGTTCTTCGACCTGATGGTGGTGGCCGACCACGACCCGTCCCGGGCGGAGGCGGCGGTCGCCGCGCTCGGCGCGGAGGGGACCCGGTTCCGTGCCGAGCGCGTGGACGCCGGCGACGAGGACGGGGTGGCGGCGCTGCTCGGACGGCACGGCTGCGACGTCCTGCTCAACGCCACCGACCCCCGGTTCGTGATGCCGCTGTTCCGTGCGGCGCGCCGCGCCGGTGCCACCTATGTCGACATGGCGATGTCGCTGTCCCGGCCGCACGCCGAACGGCCTTACGAGGAGTGCGGGGTCAAGCTCGGCGACGAGCAGTTCGCCCGGTCCGGGGAGTGGGCGGAGGCCGGTGCGCTCGCCCTGGTCGGGATGGGCGTCGAACCGGGCCTCTCGGACGTGTTCGCCCGGTACGCCGCCGACGAACTCTTCGACGAGATCGAGGAGATCGGCGTCCGCGACGGCGCGAACCTCACGGTGGACGGCTACGACTTCGCGCCGTCGTTCAGCATCTGGACCACGATCGAGGAGTGCCTCAACCCGCCCGTGGTCTACGAGGAGGGCCGCGGCTGGTTCACCACCGAGCCGTTCAGCGAGCCGGAGGTGTTCGACTTCCCCGAGGGCATCGGCCCGGTGGAGTGCGTGAACGTCGAGCACGAGGAGGTGCTGCTCGTCCCGCGCTGGGTGGACGCCCGCCGGGTGACCTTCAAGTACGGCCTGGGCCGCGCGTTCATCGACACGCTCAGGACACTGCACCTGCTGGGCCTGGACCGCACCGAACCGGTGACCGTGCCCGGCCCGGACGGCCCGGTGCGGGTCTCCCCCAGGGACGTGGTGGCCGCCTGTCTGCCCGACCCGGCGACACTCGGGGAGCGGATGCACGGCAAGACCTGCGCCGGCACGTGGGTGCGGGGCGTGAAGGACGGGGCGCCGCGCGAGGTGTACCTGTACCACGTGGTCGACAACCAGTGGTCCATGGCCGAGTACGGCTGCCAGGCCGTGGTGTGGCAGACCGCCGTCAACCCCGTCGTCGCCCTCGAACTGCTCGCCGGCGGCACCTGGTCGGGCACGGGCGTGCTCGGTCCGGAGGCGTTCCCCGCGGGACCGTTCCTGGAGCTGCTGACCGCGTACGGCTCGCCCTGGGGGCTGCGCGAACAGTGACCGCGCGCACGGCGTCCCGTTGTTTCACCGCCGGTCGACAGGTGACCCGAAGAGGAGTGAGGCGCCCACAAGGGTGCCTGTCCGTTTTCCCACCGATGATCGCAGGTGACTCTCGATGGACAACTGGCGCGAACGTGCGGCCTGCAGGACCGAGGACCCCGACCTCTTCTTCCCGATCGGCACCACCGGCCCCGCCCTGATCCAGACGGAACAGGCCAAGGCCGTGTGCCGGCGCTGCCCCGTGCGGGAGCCGTGCCTCCAGTGGGCACTGGACACGGGGCAGTCCATCGGGGTGTGGGGCGGTACGAGCGAGACGGAACGCCGTGCCCTGAAGCGCCGCATCACCGCGCGGCGGGCCGCCGGGGGTTCCTGAGCCGCTCGCCGTGCCCGGCCCCGTGCGCCGCAGTACGCTCGCGGGACACCGCCGGAAGGGGCCGACCATGAGCGTGCGCGTGCGCCGAGTCCACGAACCGCCCGAGCCGGACGACGGGGTCCGGATCCTGGTCGACCGGCTGTGGCCGCGCGGTCTGACGAAGGACGCGGCGCGGGTGGACGAGTGGCCCAAGGGGCTGACCCCGTCCACCGAACTGCGCCGCTGGTACCACGCGGGCGACCGGCCGTACGAGGAGTTCCGCGAGCGCTACGAGGCGGAGCTGGCGGCCCCGGAGGCCGCCGGACTCCTGGACCACGTACGGGAACTGGCTGGGAAGGGCACGGTGACGCTGCTGACCGCGTCCAGGAACCCGGAGACCGGTCACGCGCGGGTGCTGGCCCGCCTGCTGGAGGAGTGAGCGGGTCCGGCGGAGTCCACCACGGTTCGGCAGCGCCCCGGAGGGGTGCGTCACCGTGCCTCCGGCGGAGCGCTCAGGCGGTCTGCGCGGCCGCCGCGCGCCCCGCCGCCCGGCCCGAGAAGAGGCAGCCGCCGAGGAAGGTGCCCTCCAGGGCGTTGTAGCCGTGGACACCGCCGCCGCCGAAGCCCGCCACCTCGCCGGCCGCGTACAGGCCCTCGACCGGCCGGCCGTCGGTGCCCAGCGCGCGGGAGTCGAGGTCGGTCTGGATGCCGCCGAGGGTCTTGCGGGTGAGGATGTTCAGCTTGACGCCGATCAGCGGGCCGGCCGCGGGGTCGAGGATGCGGTGCGGGGCGGCGACGCGGCCGAGGCGGTCGCCGATGTAGCGGCGGGCGTTGCGGATGCCCTGCACCTGGGCGTCCTTGCTGTAGACGTTGGCCATCTGCAGGTCGCGTGCCTCGATCTGGCGGCGCAGGACGGCCGCGTCGAGCAGCGGTTCACCGGTGAGGGCGTTCATCCTCTCGACGAGCTGTTCGAGGGTCGGGGCGGTCACGAAGTCGGCGCCCTTGCGCAGGAACGCGTCCACCGGGCCGGGGGCGCCCTTGCCCAGGACGCGGGTGCGCAGGAAGCCGGCCCGGTCCTTGGCGGTGATGTCGGGGTTCTGCTCGGAGCCCGACAGGGCGAACTCCTTCTCGATGATCCTCTGGGTGAGGACGAACCAGGAGTGGTCGTGCCGGGCGATGTCCTCGGTGGTGCGCAGGTGCCTCAGCGTGCCGAGGGTGTCGTAGCCGGGCAGACAGGGGTCGGGCAGCCGGCGGCCGAGGGCGTCGAACCACATCGAGGACGGTCCGGGCAGGATGCGGATGCCGTGTCCGGGCCAGACGGGGTCCCAGTTGCGCAGGCCCTCGGTGTAGTGCCACATGCGGTCCCGGTTGACCAGGCGCACGCCCGCGCGGGCGCTGATGTCGAGCATCCGCCCGTCGACGTAGGCCGGGACCCCGGTGACCATCTCCCGGGGCGGGGTGCCCAGCCGCTCGGGCCAGTACCGGCGGACGAGGTCGTGGTCGGCGCCGATGCCGCCGCTGGTGACGATCACGGCCTGGGCCGTGAGTTCGAACTCCCCCACCGTCTCGCGGCTGGAGGCGACACCGCGCGGTGCGTCGTCCTCCGCGAGCAGGGTGCCGCGCACCCCGCGCACGGTGCCGCCCTCGACGACGAGTTCGTCGACCCGGTGGCGGTGGTGGAAGGTGAGCAGTCCGTCGCGCGAGGCCTCGCGGGCGTACCGCACGAAGGGCGCGACGACGCCGGTCCCGGTGCCCCAGGCGATGTGGAAGCGGGGCACGGTGTTGCCGTGGCCGTCCGCGCGGAGGTCGCCGCGCTCGGCCCAGCCGACGGTGGGCAGGAAGGTGACGCCGTGGCCGTCCAGCCAGGACCGCTTCTCCCCCGCCGCCCACTCGACGTAGGCCCTCGCCCAGCGCACCGCCCAGGCGTCCTCGTCGTCGAGCCGGTCGAAGCCCGCGCTGCCCCGCCAGTCGTTCCAGGCGAGGTCGAAGGAGTCCTTGACGCCCAGGCGCCGCTGCTCGGGCGATCCGACGAGGAACAGCCCGCCGAAGGACCAGAAGGCCTGCCCGCCGAGGTTGGCGGCGTTCTCCTGGTCGACCAGGGCGACCCTGCGGCCCCTGCCGGTCAGCTCGTGGGCCGCGACGAGGCCCGCGAGTCCCGCTCCGACGACGATGACGTCGGCATCCATGGCGACCGTCCCTTCCTGTGGCGACTGTTATCCGGTGAGCAGCGCGGTCAGCAGTTGTCTCAGCCAGGCCCGGGCGCCCGCGACGTCCCGGTCCAGCAGCAGTTGGGTGGTGACGCCGTCGTAGGCGGCGACCACGGCGTGCGCGGCGCCCTCGACGTCGCCGAGCACGGCGGGCGGTCCGGTGTGGCCGCGGGCCCGGGCGAGCCGGTCCGCGATCGCCCGCCGCAGCCGCGCCCGGTGCTCCAGCAGGGCGCGTGCCACCTCCGGGTCGCGGGCGGCGTGCACCAGGAAGTCGGTCTTCACCAGCAGCCAGTCGCGGTCCAGGAGCAGGACCTCGGTGACGCGGTCCACGGCGGCGGGCACGTCGAGGCCGGGTCCGTCCTGGGCGAGGACCCCGGCCACCTGCTCGGCGATCAGTTCGGCGCGCTCCGTGTAGAGGGCGAAGAACAGTTCGTCCAGGCCGGTGAAGTTGGAGTAGAAGGCGCCCCTGGTGTAGCCGGCGGCCTCGCAGACCTCCTCGATGGAGACATGCCCGAAGCCCTTGGCGGCGAAGACGGAGAACGCGGCGGCGAGCAGGTTCGCGCGCGTGCGCAGCCGGCGCCTGGTGACGCGCCTGTCCGTACCGCCCACCGCCATGGTCACCCCTTCGTCCGGTACGGGAACGTATCCGATACACCGGTGTATCGAAAGACCCGGGAGCGGCGGGATCGCACCGGAGTCCCGCCGGGCGGCGCCGCCACGGCCGCTCCCGTCCCCCGCGCCCGTGCCGTGATCTGCTTTCCTTCTCCCGTCCGGCGGGAAGAACGGGAACGACCACAACGACTGGAACTCGGGACGAACATGCGAGCAACCGTGCGGCACGTCGCGGACGGCACCTTCCTGGTGCACGGCACGAACACCAACTGGGTGATCCTGACCGAGGGGGACGCCGTCACCCTGATCGACACCGGCTACCCCGGCGACCGCGAGGGGCTGCTCGCCTCCCTCGCGGAGGTGGGGAGTTCACCGCAGGCGGTGACGGCCGTACTGATCACCCACGCCCACAGCGACCACCTGGGCTCCGCCGAGTACCTGAGCGCCGCGTACGGCACTCCCGTCTACACCCACAAGGCCGAAGTCCCCCACGCCCGGCGGGACTTCCTGCACCAGGTGACCGTCGGGCAGGTGCTGCGCAACGGCTGGCGGCCGGGTGTGCTGCCGTGGGCGGCACACGCCCTGCGCTCCGGCGGGACGGCAAACGTGGCGGTCACCGCGCCCGAGCCGTTCCCGGAGGCCGGTCCGGGCCCGCTCGACCTGCCCGGCCGGCCCGTGCCCGTGCACACGCCCGGCCACACCGCCGGGCACTGCGCGTTCCACTTCCCGCACACCGGGGTGGTGGTGTCGGGCGACGCCCTGGTGAGCGGCCACCCCACCTCGCGGACCCGGGGACCGCAGATGCTGACGGACATGTTCCACCACGAACGCGCCACCGCCGTGGCCTCGCTGGACGTCCTGGCCGGGCTGGACGGCGACCTGCTGCTGCCCGGACACGGCCCGCTGCACGAGGGGCCCGTACGGGACGCCGCCCGGCTGGCCCGGGAGCGCGCGCACTAGGGTGAGGTGACGACCGCCCGCGAGACGAGGACACCGCCGCCATGGCACTGCAGATCAACGCCACCAACCCGGAGCACCCCGCGCTCCTGTTGGAACTGCCGTGGCACCTGCCGCTGGAGGAGTGGCCCGAGGAGTACCTGGTGCCGCTGCCGCGCGGCATCTCCCGGCACGTGGTGCGCTACGCGCGCGCCGGCGACGAGGTGATCGCGGTGAAGGAGCTCGCCCGGCGGCCCGCGCTGCGCGAGTACGAGCTGCTGCGCGACCTGGACCGGATCGGCATCCCCGCGGTGGACCCGCTGGCCGTGGTCACCGGCCGCACCGACACCGCAGGGGAGCCCCTGGAGAGCGTCCTGATCACCCGTCACCTCGGCGGCTCGATGCCGTACCGGTCGATGTTCGAGACGACGCTGCGCCCGGCGACCATGCACCGGCTGATGGACGCGCTCGCCGTGCTCCTGGTGCGGCTGCACCTGGCCGGGTTCGCGTGGGGCGACTGCTCGCTGTCCAACACGCTGTTCCGGCGCGACGCGGGCGCCTACGCCGCGTATCTCGTGGACGCTGAGACCGGCGACCTGCACCCGGAACTGAGCGTCGGACAGCGGGAGTACGACCTCGATCTCGCGCGGGTCAACATCAGCGGCGAGCTGCTCGACCTGGAGGCCTCCGGGGCGCTGCACCCCTCCGTCGACCCGATCGAGTTCGGCACCGAGATCTGCGCCCGCTACACGGGGCTGTGGCGGGAGCTGACCCGTACCTCCGTCTACCCGGCGGGCAAGCACCACTACATCGAGCGCCGCATCCGCCGGCTGAACGACCTCGGTTTCGACGTGGCCGAGATGCAGATCGAGCACGCCTCCAACGGCGACACCGTCACCTTCGTGCCCAAGGTCGTCGACGCCGGGCACCACCAGCGGCAGCTGCTGCGCCTGACCGGTCTGGACGCCGAGGAGAACCAGGCCAGGCGGCTGCTGAACGACCTGGAGAGCTGGATGGCCACCCAGGACGACTACGCCCCCGGCGATCCCCTGGGCGCCCGCCCGGAGGTCCTCGCCCACCGCTGGGTGCGCGAGGTCTTCCGGCCCACCGTGCGATCCGTGCCGCCGGAGCTGCGCGGCCCGATGGACGCCGCGGAGATCTACCACGAACTCCTCGAGCACCGCTGGTACCTGTCCGAGCGGGCGCAGCACGACATCGGGCTCGACACGGCCGTCGAGGACTACATCAGGAACATCCTGCCGAAGGCGCGGGAGACGCTCCAGCCGACGGACGACTGAGCCGGGCGGTCCGCCGCGTCAGGCCGGCGGCACCACCGCCACCGGGCAGTCCGCGTGGTGCAGGACGCCGTGGGCCACCGAGCCGATCCGGGCCCCCACGGCCGTGCGGCGGGCGCGGCGGCCGACCACCATCAGCTGGGCGGTGCCCGCCACCGACAGCAGCACCTGTCCGGCGCTGCCCATCTCGACGTGCTCGATCACGTGCACGTCGGGGTAGCGCTCCCGCCACGGCGCGAGGGCCGCCGCCAGCGCCTTCCGCTCGTAGGGTTCCAGGCCGCCGGCCTCGTCGAGGAGCCGGAGCGAGGCGGGGCTGTAGGCGTAGACCGGCGGCAGGGTCCAGGCCCGTACGGCGCGCACCGTGGCCCCGCGCCGGGCGGCGGTCTCGAAGGCGAGGCCGAGCGCGGCGGCGTTGTCCTGCGGGTCGCCCTGCTGGCCGACGACGATCTCGTGCCCGGCGACCTCGTCCGACGCCTGGTCCCCGGCCCGCACGAACACCACGGGACGTCCGGCGTCGACGATCACCTGCTGGCCGACCGATCCGACCAGGAAGCCCATGATCCGCCCGTGCCCGCGCGAGCCGAGCACCAGCAGTTCCGCGTCCGCGGCGGCACCGGTCAGGGTCTCCACGGCGTCGCCCTCCAGGACGTCCGTCGTCACGGCGAGACCGGGGTGGCGTTCGCCGACGGCGCGGACCGCCTCCTCCACCGACGCGCGGACCCACTGCTCCTGTGTCGCCCGGTCCCCCGTGTCCACCGCGTCGTGTGCCTCGAACCGCCAGGCGTGCACCACCCTCAGCGGCAGATCCCGGCGGACCGCCTCCCGCGCCGCCCAGGCCAGTGCGGCGAGGCTCTCCCCGGTTCCGTCGATCCCTGCCGTGATCGGGCGCGTCATGCGGTTCCTCCCGGTGTCGTGTCCGCTTCTCATGATCCAGTCTTCCCCACGCCGCGCGGCTCGCGCATACCCGAGCGCGGGAACGCCGTCGAACATACGATGGGCAGGGCCGGTACGGTGGCCGCGGCCCGGCCGGGGCCCGCCGCGCCGGGGATCCGACCGCACGACGTGGGGGACGTATGACACAGGCCGCCGAAGCGGCGCGGACCGTGATCATGACCGTGGACGACGACCCGGGCGTCTCCCGCGCCGTGGCCCGGGACCTCAGACGGCGCTACGGGGCGTCGTACCGGATCGTGCGCGCGGAGTCCGGGGAGTCCGCGCTGGACGCGCTGCGTGAACTGAAGCTGCGCGGCGACCTCGTCGCCGTGATCCTCGCCGACTACCGGATGCCCCGGATGAACGGCATCGAGTTCCTGGAACAGGCCCTCGACATCCATCCCGGCGCGCGGCGGGTGCTGCTCACCGCGTACGCGGACACCGGCGCGGCGATCGACGCAATCAACGTCGTCGACCTCGACCACTACCTCCTCAAGCCGTGGGACCCGCCGGAGGAGAAGCTCTACCCGGTCCTGGACGACCTCCTGGAGGCCTGGCGGCGCAGCGACCACCGGCCGGTGCCCAGCACCAAGGTGGTCGGGCACCGCTGGTCGGCGCGCTCCTCGGACGTGCGGGAGTTCCTGGCCCGCAACCAGGTGTCCTACCGCTGGTACTCCGCCGACGAGCCGGAGGGCCGGCGGCTGCTGGCCGCCGCGGGCGAGGACGGGACGCGGCTGCCGGTGGTGATCACCCCGGACGGGACGCCGCTGGTGGAGCCGGAGTCCGTGGACCTCGCCGCCCGGGTGGGCCTGGCGACGACCCCGGAGGCCGGCTTCTACGACCTGGTGGTGATCGGCGGCGGCCCGGCGGGGCTCGGCGCGGCGGTCTACGGGGCCTCCGAGGGGCTGCGGACCGTGCTGGTGGAGCGGTCGGCGACCGGCGGGCAGGCGGGGCAGTCCTCGCGGATCGAGAACTACCTGGGCTTCCCCGACGGCGTGTCGGGCGCGCAGCTCACCGACCGGGCGCGGCGGCAGGCGACGAGGTTCGGCGCCGAGATCCTCACCGCGCGGGAGGTGACGGGTCTCGAGGTCAACGGCGGCGCCCGGGTCGTACGGTTCTCCGACGGGTCGTCGGTCGCCGCGCACAGCGTGATCCTGGCGACCGGGGTGTCGTACCGGCGGCTGGCGGCGCCCGGCTGCGACGACCTCAACGGCTGCGGGGTCTACTACGGGTCGGCGCTGACGGAGGCCGCCGCCTGTCAGGGGCACGACGTGTACATCGTCGGCGGCGCCAACTCGGCGGGGCAGGCCGCGATGTACCTGTCCCGGTTCGCCAAGTCGGTGACGCTGCTGGTGCGCGGTCCGGACCTGACGGCGTCGATGTCGTACTACCTGATCCAGCAGATCGACCGGGCGCCGAACATCTCGGTGCGGTGCGGCGCGGTCGTCGAGGGCGCGCACGGCGACGGCCGGCTGGAGCGGCTGACGCTGCGCGACACGGACAGCGGGCGGACCGAACTCGTCGACGCGCAGTGGCTGTTCGTGTTCATCGGCGCCGCTCCGCTGACCGACTGGCTGGACGGCACGGTGCTGCGGGACGACCGCGGGTTCATCCTCGCCGGGCCCGACCTCACCGCCGACGGGCGTCCGCCGGCCGGCTGGGAGCTGGACCGGCCGCCGTACCACCTGGAGACCAGCGTGCCCGGCGTGTTCGTGGCGGGCGACGCCCGCGCGGAGTCCGCCAAGCGGGTCGCGTCCGCCGTCGGAGAGGGAGCCATGGCCGTGATGCTCGTCCACCGGTACCTGGAGCAGTCGTGAGCGGGCGTCCGATGCCGTGCAGCCCCCAGGAGATCGGCTCCCTGTTCCTGTTCGAGAAGCTCACCGACGAACAGCTCGGACGGCTCTGCGCCGAGGGGCGGGTGGAACGGTTCGAACCCGGCCCCGTCTACACCGAGGGCTCCCCCGCCACCTGCTTCTACGTGATGCTGGAGGGCACCGTCGTGCTGTCCCGCCGGGTCGGCGCGGACGACGTGGAGGTCAGCCGCACCTCCCAGCGCGGGGTGTACGCGGGGGCCATGCAGGCCTACCTCGGGGACCGGGTGCGGCAGGTCTACACCAACTCGATGCGCGTGACGGAGCCGACCCGGTTCTTCGTGGTGCCCGCGGACACGTTCGCGAGCGTCATGCGGGAGTGGTTCCCGATGGCGGTCCACCTCCTGGAGGGGCTGTTCTTCGGTTCGAAGAACACCCAGCGCGCCATCGGCCAGCGCGAACGGCTGCTGGCGCTGGGCTCGTTGTCGGCCGGGCTGACGCACGAGCTGAACAACCCGGCCGCGGCGGCCGTACGGGCGACGGCGACGCTGCGCGAACGCGTCGGCAAGATGCGGCACAAGCTGCGCGTCATCTCCGCGGGCACCTACGACCGCGAGACGCTGGCCGGCCTCATCGAGATCCAGGAACGGACGGCCGAACGGGTCGCGAAGGCGCCCGTGCTCAGCCCGCTGGAGGCGTCGGACCGGGAGGACGAGCTCGCCGACTGGCTGGACGACCACGGCATCCCCGACGGCTGGCGGATCGCCCCGACGTTCGTCCAGGCCGGACTGGACCTGGACTGGCTGGAGCAGGTCGCCGCCGCCGTCGACGAGGCGACGCTGCCGTCGGCGGTCGGCTGGCTCAGCTACACGGTCGAGACGGAACTGCTCATGGACGAGATCGCGGACTCCACGAACCGCATCTCGCACCTCGTCGACGCCGCCAAACAGTACTCGCAGCTCGACCGCGCCCCCTTCCAAGTCGCCGACGTGCACGAACTCCTCGACAGCACCCTGCTGATGCTGTCGGGAAAGTTCGGGCCGCGGATCAAGGTGGTCAAGGAGTACGACCGGACGCTGCCGCGGATCCCGGCCTACCCGGCGGAGCTCAACCAGGTGTGGACCAACCTGATCGACAACGCGGTCGCCGCCATGAACGGCACGGGCGCGGACGACGGGCAGGGCGGACAGGGCACGCTGACCGTGCGCACCGCGCGGGAGAACGACCGGCTGCTGGTGGAGTTCGGCGACACCGGCACGGGCGTCCCGCCGGAGATCCGCGACCGGGTCTTCGACCCGTTCTTCACCACCAAACCGGTGGGTGAGGGCACCGGACTGGGCCTGGACATCTCCTGGCGGATCGTGGTCGACAAGCACCACGGGACCCTGCGGTTCGAGTCCGAGCCGGGCGACACCCGCTTCCAGGTGCTGCTGCCGCTCACCGCACCGGCCGCCGACGACACCCCCGAGGAGCCCGCATGACCAGCGACCACGCCATCGACCCCGGCGTTCCCCCGACCGGCCCGGGCTGCGCCGACTGCGACGCCGTGGGCGGCTGGTGGTTCCACCTGCGGCGCTGCGCGCGATGCGGCCACATCGGCTGCTGCGACAGCTCGCCCGGGCAGCACGCCACGGCGCACTTCGAGGCCACCGGGCATCCCGTGGTCCGCAGTTACGAGCCGGGCGAGGACTGGTTCTGGGACTACGCCACCAACGAGCTGTACGAGTCCGGCCCCGACCTGGCCCCGCCCGTGAGCCACCCGGCCGACCAGCCGTCGCCGGGTCCGGCGGGACGGGTGCCGTCGGACTGGGCCCGGGCGCTACGGCGGTAAGGGATCGCGACCGGGAACCCGCGGCCGCCGCCCGTCGTTGTCCGGACACCCCCACCGGTCCGTGTACGACGACAACAGGGCGGCGTGATGCAGGAGTTGGTCCCCGGCGGGAATCTGGCCCTCCCGGGCGGTGCCGTGACCGTCCGGGTGCCCGGCCCCTTCGACGTGTCCGCGCTGATCACGGACGACGGCGGAAAGGTGCGCGGCGACGGCGACTTCGTGTTCTACAACCAGCCGTCCGCGCCGGGCGCCCGGCTCGTCGGGGACACCCTCACCGTCGACCCGCCGACGCTGCGTCCCGGCGCCGTGCGCGTCACGGTGGCCGTCAGCCCCGCCGACCCCGGCACCCCGCTGAGCGGGCTGCCCGTCCCCGTGCTCCAGGTCGCCGGTGCCGGCGGCCGCCCGCTCGCCCGGTTCTCCCCGCCCCGGGTGCGGCAGGAGGCCGTGCTGCTCCTCGCGGAGATCTACCGGCGCGGCGGGGAGTGGAAACTGCGCGCCCTGGGACAGGGATACGCCGACGGACTGGCCGGGCTCGCACGGGACTTCGGGGTCGACGTGGCGGACGACGACGGGGCGGTCGCCGCGCACACGGCACCCGCCGCCCCGGCCCGCCCGGCCGCCCAGGACGGCTTCCTCGGCCTGGTGAACTCCGTCCGGGCCGCCGCCGGTTCACCGCCGGTCGCCCATGACGCGCGGCTGGCCGACGCGGCGCGGGAGCACGCCGGCATGATGGCGCGCGGCGGGCGCCTCGCCGTCGAGGGCGTGGACGGAGTCTCCGTCCACCAGCGGGTCGTCGCCGCCGGATACCCGTATCTCACCGTCGGCGAGCACCTGGTCTCCGGGCCGCTCACGGTCGACCGGTTCGTCGACCACTGCCTGCGCCACGACGCGGCCCGCCGCACCGTGTGCGACCCCTCCTTCACCCATGCCGCCGTGGGGTCTTGCGAGGGGTCCGGCGACCTCTACTGGACGGCGTTGTGGGCCAGTCCGCTCACCCCGGACGGGCTGAGCCGTACGACCGGCGAGGTCATCGAGTTCACCAACCGGGAGCGCGTCCGTGCCGGACTTCCGCCCCTGTCCCACGACCCCCTGCTGACCGCGGCCGCGCAGGCGCACAGCGCCGACATGGTGGCCCGCGACTTCTACTCCCACACCGCGCCCGACGGCGGCGAACCCTGGGACCGGGCCGCCGCCGCGGGTTCGGCGCTGCGGACGATCGGCGAGAACATCGCGTGCGGCCAGCGCTCGGCCGCCGAGGTCGTCCAGGGCTGGATGAACAGCCCCGGTCACCGCGCCAACATCCTCAAGGCCGGCTTCACCCGCATCGGCGTCGGGTTCGCGGGCGGCGGCCGGGCGGGCACGTACTGGACCCAGCTCTTCGGCGGCTGACGGCGCCGGCCCCGGTGCCGTCCGTACATGATCCTGGCGGAGGGAGGGAGTCCGGGCGAGGATGCCCCCATGAAGGGTGACCTGTTTTCCAGTCAGCACACGGTGCGGCCGGCCACGGCTCCGGGCATGACCGTCGAGAACGCCAAATGCATCCGCTACACGGTCGACGGCGAGATGCACGCCCGGCAGGGCGCGATGGTCGCCTACCGCGGCGATCTCCGGTTCGAGCGCAAGGGGCAGGGCGTGGGCGGCATGCTCAAGCGGGCGGTGACCGGCGAGGGGCTGCCGCTGATGGCGGTGCGCGGCCGGGGCGAGGCGTGGTTCGCGCACGAGGCGCAAAACTGCTTCGTCGTCGAGGTCGACCCGGGCGACGAGTTCACCGTCAACGGCCGCAACGTCCTGTGTTTCGACGCCTCGCTGTCGTACCGCATCGCGACCGTGAAGGGCGCCGGCATCAGCGGCGGCGGGCTGTTCAACAGCGTGTTCACCGGACACGGCCGGCTGGGGCTGGTGTGCGAGGGGAATCCGCTGGTGATCCCGGTGTCGTCGCAGGACCCGGTGTACGTGGACACGGACGCGGTCGTCGGCTGGACCGCGGGCCTGGACACGTCGCTGCACCGTTCCCAGTCGCTGGGCTCGATGCTGCGCGGCGGGGCGGGCGAGGCCGTGCAGCTGATGCTGCGGGGCGAGGGGTACGTCGTCGTCCGGCCCAGTGAGGCGCCGCCGCAGAAGGCCCAGCAGCACTGAGCGATGTTGACCTTGGCCGCCGGGCGGGCCAGGGTGGAGGACGGCGCGGATCACCGCCCCCGCGCCGGAGAGGTGACAGTCGTGATCGGGATCGCCGACATCGGGACCGCGGCCGAGCGGATCGCCGGGCACGTGGTGCGGACCCCGACCGTGCCGAGCCCCGGCCTGTCGGCACTGCTCGGGGCCCCGGTCACCACGAAGCTGGAGCTGTTGCAGCGCACCGGTTCGTTCAAGGTGCGGGGCGCGGCGGCGAAGCTGCTGTCGTTGAGCGGGGCCGAGCGGGCCGCCGGGGTCGTGGCGGTGAGCGGCGGCAACCACGGGATCGCCCTCGCGGTGATGGCCGCGGCCCTCGATGTGAAGGCCACGGTGGTGATGCCGCGTTCGGCGCCCCTGCGGGCCGTGGAGATCGCGGAGTCCGCGGGCGCCTCGGTGCGGCTGACCGACGACATGGACGGCGCGTTCGCGCTCATGACCCGGCTGCAGCAGGAGGGGCTGACCCTGGTCCACCCCTTCGACGACCCGGTGGTGATCGCGGGTCAGGGCACGGTGGGGCTGGAGTTCGCCGCGGACGCCGGTGACCTCACGGACGTCCTGGTGAGCATCGGGGGCGGCGGGCTGATCGCCGGGGTCGCGGCGGCGCTGCGCGCGCTGCGGCCCGGGGTGCGGGTCTGGGGCGTGGAGACCGAGGGCGCGCAGGCGATGTCCGAGGCGCTGGCGGCGGGCGGCCCGGTGCCGGTGAAGCTGACGTCGATCGTCTCCACGCTCAGCGCCCCGGCCGTCTCCCCGCTGACGTACGAACACGTCTCGGAGCTGGTCACCGAGGTGCTGGTGGTACCGGACCGGGAGGCGGTGCGGGGGTCGCTGGAGCTCGCGGACCACGCCAAGGTGTGGGCGGAGCCGGCCGCCGGCTGTCTGCTGCCGGCCGCGCGGCGGGTGCTGGAGCGGGCCGGCGAGGGGGCCCGGCTCGGTCTCGTGGTGTGCGGCGGCAACGCCACCACCGGCGACATGATCGCCTGGGCGGAGCACTTCGAACTTCGCTGAGCCTCCCGTTGAACGGACCCAGCCCGCTCCCCGTACTCCTGGGGACAGCGGGAGCCGGCGGTTCGACGAGGGATGGCCATGGGCAGGGCGCACGTCTCCACCGACCGGACGGTCGCCGAACGGTACCGGCTGGTCGAGATCACGCACCGGGAGACCAACTGCGTCCGCTGGTACGCCGACGATCTGCGGACCGGCCGCCCCTGTCTGCTCACCCGGATCGGGCTCCCGCGGGACGCGGCCGGCGCACACCGCGCGCCCGCCCGGGTGCTGCGGGCGGCACAGAGCGCGGCGCGCCTGTGCCCCGGCCGGATCGCCGGCGTCGTCGACACCGTCGAGGAGTCCGGTTTCCTGTGGACCGTCACCGCGTGGATCGACGGGACACCGCTCGACGAGGTCCTCGCCGAGGAGGGCGCGTTCGACCACGTACGGGCCGCGCGCGTCGCACTGGAGCTGCTCGACGTGCTGGACGCCGCGCACGCCGGGGGCGTCACGCACGGTGAGCTCAGCCCCGGCCAGGTGTTCCTGCGCGAGGGCGGGCCGGCCGTCGTCACCGGGTACGGCCTGGCCGGCGCGGCGCCGGCGCCCCGGCTCACGGCACCGTCGTACGCCTCCCCGGAGCAGGCCCGTGGCGAGCCGGCCGGGCGCGCCGCGGATCTGTGGGCGCTGGGCGCGCTCCTCCACACGATGCTGGAGGGGCGTCCGCCGTTCCGGGACCGCGGGCGGCCCGAGGCCACGCTGAAGGGCGTGGACCGGCTGCCGCCGCGCGCACCGGTCCGGGCGGGCCCGCTCACCCAGGTCGTCCAAGGGCTGCTGCGCAAGGATCCGCGGGAGCGGCCGGCCGGCCAGGTGGTCCGCGGGGCGCTCACCCGGGTGCTGCGGGAGGCGGCGCCGGGCCCCCGGCCGCACGGCCCGCGCACCGGCACCGTGCGGTACGCGGGCCGGGAGCGGGGCAGGCGGACGACGCTCCTCGGCACCGCGCTCGCCGTCGTCACGGTGACGGTCGCGGTGCTCGCCGCGGCGCGAGGGCTGCCGGGCGCCGGCACCGGCTCCGCCGACGCGCCGCCGCCCCGGGTGTCCGCGCCGGCCGGCCTGCCGGACGTGCCCGGGGACCCGTCGACGCCGGCCCCCTCCCCCTCCCCGCCGGACGGCGCGGGCGGCCTCCCGCCGGGCTACCGCGCCCACCACGCCCCGGAGGGCTTCTCCGTCGCGCTGCCGGAGGGCTGGGAGCGGCTGGACACCTCCCGCGGCGCCGACCGGGGCTACCGGGTCACCTTCGGCGCCGACGGGGACCCGCGTACGCTCGCCGTCACCTACAGCGAGCGGGTGGGGTCGGACGCGGTGGCCGTGTGGCGGGACGACGTGGAGCCGCGTCTGGAGCGGTCCGGCGCCGGCTACGAGCGGATCGGCGGGATCCGGGCGACGACGTACCAGGGGCGCGAGGCCGCCGACCTGGAGTGGTACGCCGCGGCCGGCGGCACCCGGGTGCGCACCTTCGGCCGCGGGTTCCTGCTGGGCGGCGGGCGCGGCTTCTCACTGCGCTGGACGACCCCGGCCGCCGCCTGGGAGGAACCCGCGAGCCGGGAGGCCCTGCGGACCTTCCTACGGACGTTCCGGCCCGCCGTGGACTGAGCCGCGCGGGGCGCGCAGCCTGCGCAGGGGCCACGCGTGCAGCGGCCGGGTGAGCCAGCGGGCGGTGAAGGTCCGGTCGGTGAGGGAGCAGGTGACCCGGAGGCGGTGCGGGGTCTCCAGGAACGCCAGGTCCACGGTGAGGGTGCCGTCGTCGTTCCAGCCGCCGCTCGCGGCGGCCGGGACGGGCTCCTCGGCGGTCGTCCATCCCTGCCCGGCGAGGAACCGCGCGTCGAACCGTTCGCCGTCCTCGGTGAGGGTCAGCGTCCAGCCGCCGCCGTCGTCCGCCGTGACCTCGGCCGCGGTCAGCTTCGGCTGGTCGTCGCAGCCCCCGCCCTGCGGGGTGAACGCGGCGCCGGACCAGTCGCCGGTCCTCTCGGGCGGTACGGGGCCGCCGTCGGCCGGGGGCAGGGCGAGCCGTTCCAGGCGCTCGCGCAGGGCGGTGTCCGCGGCCTCGCGGCCGGTCAGCGGTGCCGGGCGGAAGGCCGGCAGGAGGTGCCGCCAGACCAGGTCGAGGTACTCCTGCGTCCGCTCGGTCGCCGTGGTCACGGCGACCACCGCGTCGTGCTCGGGCAGGACGAGGCAGTACTGCCCGTAGGCCCCGTCGCCCCGGAACCCGTGCCGGGAGACCCAGAACTGGTATCCGTAGCCGCGGATCGAGTCCTGCCGGTCCCCCACCAGCGGGGTTCCGGCGGTCGGTATGTGCGGGTGCGCGGCGCGGGCGGCCCATCCCCCGGGCAGCAGCCGTTCGCCCCGCCACACCCCGTCGTCCAGGTAGAGCTGGCCGAGCCGGGCCACGGCGTCGGTGGCGGCGTGCAGTCCGCTGAAGCCGATCTCGCGGCCGGTGCGGTCCCGCTGCCACAGTGTCTCGCCGATGCCCAGCGGGTCGAACAGCCGGGGCCGCAGATACTCGGTGAGCGTCTGCCCGGTGACCCGCTGCACGATCGCGCCGAGGGTGTACGTGCAGGGCTGGTTGTAGGCGAAGACGGTGCCCGGGTCCCGCTGCGGCGGCTGGAGCAGGAAGCCGCGCACGGGTTCGACGGGGTCGGTGGCGTACGCGGCGTCGAGGGTCTCGTCCTCGTGGCCGCTGGCCATGGACGCCACGTGCCGGACCAGCATCGCCCGGCTGCGCGCGTCGGTGATGTCGGCCTCGAACTCCGGGAAGTACGACAGCACCGGGGCGTCGAAGTCGAGCAGCCCCTCGGCCTCGGCGAGGGCGGCGGCGGTCGCCGTGAAGCTCTTGCTGAGCGAGTACAGCAGGTGCGGGCGCCGCGCGGTGTACGGCGCCCACCAGCCGGCGGCCACGAGCCGGCCGTGGCGCAGGATCATCAGGCTGTGCGGTTCGATGTCCGGGTCGGCTTCGAGGGCGTCGAGGAAGGCGTGGACGCCGGAGGCGTCGACGCCCTGGGCGGCGGGCTCCGCGGTGGGGAGCGGGTGGGCTGTCATGGGAGGCATCCTGCCCGGGCCGCCGCGGGTGATCCATCGTTTTCCCCGCCCCGGGCCGGGGACCCGTGCGGCATGGTGCGAATCGGATACACGATGATGACCGAGCAGGCCGGGCCCCGTGAGCTGGTCGACCACGTGGTGCGGGCCGAGGAGGCCGGTTTCGACTTCTCGGTGACCTCGGACCACTACTTCCCCTGGCTGGCGTCGCAGGGTCACGCGCCGTACGCCTGGAGCGTGCTGGGCGCCGCCGCGCAGGCCACCTCGCGCATCCCGCTGATGACGTACGTGACGTGTCCGACGCTGCGCTACCACCCGGCGGTGGTGGCGCAGAAGGCGGCGACGGTGCAGCTGCTGTCCGAGGGCCGGTTCCGGCTGGGACTCGGCTCCGGCGAGAACCTCAACGAGCACGTGGTGGGCGGCGGCTGGCCGTCCGTGGACGTGCGGCACGAGATGCTCGAGGAGGCGGTGGAGATCATCCGCGCCCTGTTCGAGGGCGGCCACGTGAACCACCGGGGCACCCACTTCGACGTCGAGTCGGCCAAGCTGTGGGACCTGCCGGACGAGCCGCCGCCGATCGGTGTCGCGGTGTCCGGGAAGCGGTCCTGCGCCCTCGCGGGCCGGCTCGCCGACCTGGTGATCGCCACCGAGCCGAAGGCGGAACTGCTCGACGACTTCGACCGGCACGGCGGGCGGGGCAAGCCACGGGTGGGGCAGCTCCCGGTGTGCTACGACCCCGACCGGGACGCGGCCGTCGCACGCGCCCACGACCAGTTCCGCTGGTTCGGCAGCGGCTGGAAGGTCAACTCGGAGCTGCCGCACCCGGACTCCTTCGCGTCGGCGACGCAGTTCGTCCGGCCCGAGGACGTCGCCGGGTCGATCCCGTGCGGCAGCGACCCGGCGGACTTCGTCGAGGCCGTCCGCCCCTACGCCGAGGCGGGTTTCACCGAGATCGCCCTGGTGCAGATCGGCGGCGAGTCGCAGCCGGCGTACCTGGACTGGTCGGAGAAGACGCTGCTGCCGGCGCTGCGGGACGCCTTCGGCTGATCCTCCCGGCGGCCCGGCACGGCCGGCGATTCATCCGGAAGGCCGAGCATCTTGCGTGGATGCGGGGTACTAGAGGGCTCTACGTCGGTACTTCCCGGAGGCCCTTTCGTGAACTCGTTCGTGCACAAGACCCTGGTGGTGGAGCTCCAGGCGGGCGACACGGACCGCTTTCCCGTGCTCGCCCACCTGGGCTACGACCCGTCCGACCCGTTCGCCGTCACCGTCGTCTTCAGCCACGACGGCCGGGTCCTCGCCCGCTGGCAGCTGGACCGGGAGATGGTCGCCGAGGGTCTCACCCGCCCGGTCGGCATCGGGGACGTACGGCTGCGGCCGGAGTCCCGGGGTGTGGGGCGGGAGCTGCGGATGGAGTTCCTCGGCGAGGCCCACGCCGACGGCGGCCGGCACCACGCGGTGGTGTTCGCCTGGGCCGAGACCGTCGGCGCGTTCCTGCACGAGACCCGGCTGGTGGTGCCGCCGGGGCGCGAGGAGGTCCGCGTGGACGACTTCCTCGCGGACGTCCTCACCGGGAACTGAGCTCCCGGCCTCCGGTGTGGCGGTACCGGGCCCACATCGGCAGGCCGAACCAGCACAGCAGGTACCAGGCCACCACTCCGGCCACCAGGTACGGGACGAAGTCGTCGTGGGTGGCCACGCGCAGGATGAGCAGCAGGGAGCAGCTGGTGGTGGCCAGCAGCAGCAGGAGGCCGAGCAGGGTGAGCCGGGAGGCCCACCGCACGGCCTGCGCCTTGATGCGCCGTCCGGAGACGAGCCGGTGCAGGGAGACCGGGCCGATGAGGGCGCCGGTGGCGCAGGCGCCGAGCACCACCGTGATGAGGTAGATCGTCTGGTCCGTGTCGGACAGTCTGGCGTAGGTCGGGGTGAACACGACGGTCAGCAGGAATCCGAAGAGGATCTGTACCCCCATCTGGGCGACGCGGACCTCCTGGATGAGCTCCGTCCACATCCGGTCCGCTCTCTCGTCCTGCGTCTCGTTCCGTCCCCGGCGCCTGTCCTCGCCCTGGTCCTTGTCCGGCACAGTGCCTCCCCTTTCCGTGGGTCTCCCTACTCCCCATGCCCCGAAAGCCGCCGTTCTCCCGGGCCGGTCGCCGGTTTGGGGGCGCGGGGCACGGTTACACGGACGGCGATGACACCGAGGCCAGGAGGTCGTGGGACGCATGCCGGACACCCAGCTCACCGTGACGTTCAGCGGCGGGGACGCCGACGACGCCCGGACGGTCGTCCGGGTCCTGGAGGGCACGTTCGGGGACGCGGACCAGCGTCCCTCCGCGGAGAACGCGACGGTCCGCGTGGCGACGTTCACCGGGGAGGGGCCGGGAGCGGCGGCCGGGGCCGCGGACGCGGGGCCGCTGTCGGCACCGGTGACCGTCACCGTGCAGGGCACTCCGGAGGCGGTGCGGCGGGCGAGCGACACCCTCACGCGGTCCTTCACCGCGCGCGACGAGGGCAGCGCCTCCGGCGACCAGGAGCAGGAACGGCAGCTGCTCCTGGAGCCGTGACGTCCGTCGCCGCTACCAGCGGCCTTCCACCTGGTCCTTGATACGCCGGTCGTAGAGGTCCCGGATCGCCGTGAGCGTCGCCTCGGGCAGCTCCGGGAGCCGGGCGGCGGCCGCGTTGGCGCGGGCCTGCTCGGGCGAGCGGGCGCCGGGGATGACGGTGGTGACGCCGGGCTGCTGGATGATCCAGCGCAGGGCGAGCTGGGCCGGGGTGTATCCCTCGGGGGCGAGCGCGGCGAACTCGGCGGCGGCCTCGACGCCGGTGGCGTAGTCGACGCCGGAGAAGGTCTCGCCCTGGTCGAAGGCCTCGCCGTGCCGGTTGTAGGCGCGGTGGTCGTTCGCGGCGAAGACGGTGTCCTTGGTGTACTTGCCGGACAGCAGCCCGGAGGCGAGCGGGACCCGGGCGATGATGCCGACGCCCGCCTCGCGGGCGGCCGGGAGGACCTCGAGCAGCGGCTTCATGCGGAACGGGTTGAGGATGATCTGCACGCTCGCCACGTTCGGCCGGGCGATCGCGGTGAGCGCCTCCGCGCAGGTCTCCACGCTGACGCCGTAGGCGGCGATCCGCTCCTCCGCCACCAGGGTGTCGAGCGCGTCGAAGACCTCGTCGGTGGAGTAGACGGGGGTGGGCGGGCAGTGCAGCTGCACCAGGTCGATCCGGTCGACGCCGAGGTTGCGCCGGGAGCGGTCGTTCCAGGCGCGGAAGTTGTCCAGGACGTAGTTCTCCGGGATCTGGTCGACCCGGCGTCCCATCTTGGTGGCGACCAGGACGTGCAGGTCGGGCCGTCCGCCGAGGAACGACGCGATGGTCTGCTCGCTGCGTCCGTCGCCGTACACGTCGGCGGTGTCGAAGAAGGTGACGCCCGATTCGGCGGCGGCCTCCAGCACCGCGAGGGCTTCCTTGTCGTCGACGTCGCCCCAGTCCGCCCCGAGTTGCCATGTGCCGAGACCGATCACGGAGGCGTGCTGTCCCGACCTGTCGAATGTGCGCTCGTCCATGGAGGTCAGTCTGTCATCCGTCCCGGCCGGGCGCCGGGGCGGCTCCGCTTCCGCGCGGGCCCGGTCAGACGTTCTGGGCCGTCCGGCACTCGGGGTGGCCCCAGCCCTTGTCGTTCTTGGCGATGGGCTCGCCGGCCGCGTAGGACCGCCCGCACGGACAGCGGCCGGGGAACTTCGCCTTGATGGTGCGGGCCGAGGAGCCGCCGCGCTGCCGGGGCGTCTTCGCCCCGCCGGACCCGCGCCTGGCCGCACCGCCCGCAGGGCGGTCCGGGGCGGCCGGCGGCTCGGGCGAGCCCAGCTCGCTGCCGGCGTCCTCCTGGGCGGTGGCCGCCCGGCTGGCCGCGCGGTCGGCGAAGTCGTTGAGCCGGTCGCCGTCGACCTGGTGGGCGGGGACGTAGCGGAACTCGACCGAGCGGCCCTGGAGGAGTTCGTCGATGCGGACGACGAGTTCCTGGTTGGCGACCGGTTTGCCGGCCGCGGTGCGCCAGCCGTTGCGCTTCCAGCCGGGGAGCCAGGTGGTGACGGCCTTCATGGCGTACTGCGAGTCCATCCGGACCTCGAGCGGCACGGCGGGGTCGGTCGCCGCCAGCAGCCGCTCCAGCGCCGTGAGTTCGGCGATGTTGTTGGTGGCCCTGCCGAGCGCGCCCGCCTCCCAGCGGACCGGCTTCTCGGATGGGTCGGCGACCACCCAGGCCCAGCCGGCGGGCCCCGGGTTCCCCTTCGAAGCCCCGTCGCACGCGGCCACAACTCGTTCACGCATGCGCCCGATCATGCCATGTCCGGCCGGACCGGCCGGGCCCGCCCGGGGTGGTGACGCCGGCGGGCCGGGCCTCCTCACTCGCCCGCGTACGCCTTCTCCAGGGCGGCGATGTCGAGCTTGCCCATCGTCATCATGGCCTTCAGGGCGCGGTCCGCCTTCCGCCGGTCCGGGTCACTGATCATCTCGGTCAGCCGTACCGCGTTGACCTGCCAGGAGACGCCGAACCGGTCCTTGAGCCAGCCGCAGGGGCCGTGTTCGCCGCCGCCCTCGACGAGCTTCTCCCAGTAGTGGTCGATCTCCGCCTGGTCCGCGCAGTCGAGCTGGAAGGAGATCGCCTCGTTGAACGTGAACTCGGGCCCGCCGTTGAGCGCGACGAACTTCTGGCCGTTGGCCGTGAACTCGACGGTGAGCACGGAGTCCTCGTCGCCGGGGTTGCGGACGACGTCGCCGAGGCTCGAGTCCTTGAAGACCGAGACGTAGAAGTTCGCGGCCTCCTCGGCCCGGCCGTCGTACCAGAGGCAGGTGGTGAATCCGTCGGTGGTCATGAGTACCTCCCGGGCGTGGAACACGGTCGTGAGTGCTGACCCGGTCCCGCCCCGGAACTCATCGGTGCGGCCCGGACCGGTCCGGACGGCGGTACGGACGGCGGTACGGACGATCACTCTGCCCACGGCGAATCTGCCACGGGCAGAGATGTCCCCGCCGGACCGGCGGGCCGGTCGAGAGTGGAGGCACGCGGTCGTCCCGGCCGCGTTCCAGCGACCTTCAGGAGCGCCGATGTCTCCGTTCACCGCCGGCCCGTGGCCGGTCCCGCTGCCCCGGGCCGAGGAGGGCGACACCCCGCCGACCCGGTTCGACGACCATCTCGCCTCCCAGCTCCTCGCGCAGCGCATCGTGCTGCTCGGCACGCAGGTCGACGAGGTGTCCGCCAACCGCGTGTGCGCGCAGTTGCTGATCCTGTCCGCCGAGGACCCGCGCACCGACATCAGCCTGTACATCAACAGCCCCGGCGGCTCGGTCCACGCGGGCCTGGCCATCTACGACACGATGCGGCTGATCCCCAATGACGTCTCGACCCTGGCCATGGGTTTCGCGGCCAGCATGGGCCAGTTCCTGCTCTGCGTCGGCACGCCCGGCAAGCGCTACGCCCTGCCGAACGCGCGCGTCATGATGCACCAGCCGTCGGGCGGCATCGGGGGCACCACCGCCGACATCGAGATCCAGGCGGAGAGCCTGGAGTTCACCAAGCGGACCATCGAGCGGATCACCGCCGAGCACACCGGCCAGACCCCGGAGACCATCTCCCGGGACGGCGACCGGGACCGCTGGTTCACGGCCGAGCAGGCGAGGGAGTACGGGATGGTCGACCGGGTGGTGGAGTCGCTCGGCGACGTCCGTCCGGCCGCCGCCCGGCCCAGGATGGGGCTGCGGTGATGGGGTCGTACACGATTCCGAACGTCGTCGAGCGCACCCCGCAGGGCGAGCGGTCCTACGACGTGTTCAGCCGGCTGCTGGCCGAGCGGATCATCTTCCTGGGGACGGAGATCGACGACGGGGTCGCCAACGTCGTCATCGCGCAGCTCCTCCATCTGGAGTCGTCGGCCCCGGAGAGCGAGATCGCGATCTACATCAACTCCCCCGGCGGCTCGTTCACCTCGCTGATGGCGATCTACGACACGATGACGTTCGTCCAGGCGCCGATCTCGACGTTCTGCGTCGGGCAGGCGGCGTCCACGGCGGCCGTGCTGCTGGCCGGCGGGGACCCGGGGCGGCGGTTCGTGCTGGAGCACGCGCGGGTGCTGCTGGGGCAGCCGGCCTCGGGCGGGACGCGCGGCACGGCGTCCGACCTGGCGCTGCGGGCCAAGGAGATGGTGCGGATCCGTTCCCAGGTGGAGGAGGTGCTGTCCCGGCACACGCACCACGACGTGGCGACCTTGCGGGCCGACATGGACCGCGACAAGGTGTTCACCGCTGAGGAGGCCGTGGCGTACGGCCTGGCCGACGAGGTGCTGGCCCGGCGCCTCGTGAGGGTGTGAGGCGCCGGGCGCGGGTCAGGCGGCCAGGCAGAGTCCGTTGTGCGCGGAGCCGGACGTCGCCCGCGTCGTCGTGGCGGCGGCCCGCCGGCCGGTGACGCGGACCAGTTCCCCGTGGGCCCGGGTCAGCAGGTCGCCGAGGCCGAGGCCGAGTGCCTGGGCGGCGGCCGCGAGGACCTCCGAGGAGGCCTCCTTGCGGCCCCGCTCCACCTCCGAGAGGTAGGGCATGGAGATCCGGGCCGCGTCGGCGACGTCCTTCAGCGTCCGTTCCTGGGCGAGCCGCTCGCTGCGGAGCACGTCCCCGACGAGGTCGCGCAGCAGCGGTTCCCTGGGCGCGAGGGCCGCCGGGTCCGGCGGCGGTCCGGGGCGCAGGGGAATGACGCGGGCACGGTCCGGCGCGGGGCCGGTCATCTCTTGACTGGTCACCTCCTCAGCCTAGGAATTCCGGCCCCGAGGGGAAGGGAGCGGCGTTCCGCCCTGAGTGAAGGCGCCCGGGGACGCGGCCCGGGGCGCCGTACGGGCCGCGCCCCCGTACCATCGGACGTACGAGTGGCGACCGGTGCGCACCGCGGTTCCGATTCTCCCGGAACTCGGTGGGCATGGGTCCGCGCGGCCTGGGTACCCGCAGGTCTCAGGCACATGTCAGCCGTGACGTCCGTGGGGAGAGGCAATGAGGACCGCCGTGATCCGGTCGCAGGCGCGGGTAGCCGAGCAGCACACCGAAGCCGTGACGGGTGACGGGGGTCCGCGGGACGTGGTGGATCCGCGTGCCGTCGCCCCGCGTGACGCCAGGGAGCTGTCCCGCCAGTTCTTCCGTCGTCTGGCGGAGCTGGAGGAGGGCACGCACGAGTACCAGTACGCGCGCAACACCCTCATCGAGATGAACATGTCCCTGGTCCGGTTCGCGGCCGGGCGGTTCCGCGGCCGCGGCGACGACATGGACGACATCGTGCAGACCGGCATGATCGGTCTGATCAAGGCCATCGACCGGTTCGAGCTGTCCCGCGAGGTCGAGTTCACGTCCTTCGCGCTGCCGTACATCGTCGGTGAGATCAAGCGGTTCTTCCGTGACACCACGTGGGCCGTGCACGTGCCGCGCCGGCTCCAGGAGCTGCGGGTCGAGCTGGCGAAGGCCCGCGAGGAGCTCGCCAGCCGGCTGGACCGGGAGCCCACGGTCGCCGAGCTGGCCACGCTGATGAACATCACCGAGCAGCAGGTCGTCGAGGGGCAGATCGCCGCGAACGGGTACAACTCGTCGTCGCTGGACGCCGCCCTCACCGGGGACGGCCCGGAGAACGGCGAGGCCGTGCTGGCCGACTTCATCGGCGTCGAGGAGGAAGGGCTGCGCCTCGTCGAGGACTTCCACTCGCTCGCTCCGCTGATGGCCGAGCTCAGCGAACGCGACCGGGAGATCCTCCACATGCGGTTCGTGGAGGAGGCCACCCAGGCGGAGATCGGTGAGCGTCTCGGCTGCTCGCAGATGCACGTGTCCCGCCTGATCAAGCGGATCATCGCCCGGCTGCGCGAGGGCATGCTGGGCGAGCTCGGCTGCGCCTGACCGGTCAGGCGGCGGCGTCGCCGGTCAGGCGGCGCCGAGATCCAGTACCGCGCGTACCCGTTTGCCGACCGGCACGCGTTCGACGGTGACGTCCCGCGCCAGCGCGCGGACGATCTCCAGACCGTGCCGGCCGACGCGCTCGGGGTTGCGCGGGAAGACCCGGGGCAGGCTGGCGCTGCTGTCGTAGACGGCCACCGTGAGCACGGTGTCGGTGCCCTCCAGCTCCAGGATGTACGGGCCGTTGCTGTGCCGGTCCGCGTTGGTGACCAGTTCGCTCACCACCAGCAGCACCGCGCCGTCGGCCCGTTCGCCGATCGTGGCGCACCATTCGGTCCGCAACTGCTGGAGGAAGTGCGCGGCGAACCTCCGCGCCTCGGCGATGCACCCCGGCTCGCCGGTGAAGTGCGCCGTCCGCCGCAGCGGTTCCACGGGCACGTCGAAACCAGTCGGTATCACTGCCCCGTCCAGGTGGTAGGTCATGCTCGTTTCTCTCCGCGAAGCCGGTCCGGCCGGACGAATCTGCACCAGTCCTGGTACCCCGGCTCGCGCGGTGCAGTCCACCTGATCGGTGTTCGCCTCCGCGGGGCGGGGAACCCGGGTTCCGCCGGGTGCGGCGGAAGGGGCGCCATGAACGGACTGACGGCGGTACGGAGCCTGACGACGCTGCCCGTGGTGACCCTGGGCGGCGATGCCGTGGCGCATGTCAAGGACACGGTCTTCGACCCGGCGGCCGGGCGGATCGCGAGTTTCACCCTCACCGGCCGGACCCTGATGTCGGGCCCGCTGTCGCGGGACCTGCCCTGGCCGGCGGTGCACTGCCTGGGCCGTCACGCGGTGATGGTCCGCGACGAGGGGGCGCTGTGCGATCTGCCCCTGTCGGTGGCGCGCCGTGACGCCCTGCGCGGGCGGCTGCTCGGGGCGCAGGTGCTGACCGACGACGGCGATCTGGTGGGCACGGTGCTCGACGTGCTGGTCGAGGGCGGTACCAGCGGCCGGCTCGTCGCGTTCCGGCTCGCCGCGCACCGGGAGCTGGTGCACGGCTCCCGGCACCGCCGGCACCAGGTGTACGTGCCGCGGGGCGAGGCCCTGAGCGTCTCCGGCCGGACGCTGGTGATCCCGGCGCACGCGACGGCGTACGTCACCGACGACCTGCCGGCCTTCGTCGCCCGGGCCGGCGCCCGGCACGGCCGCGGGAGGGGCGTGGTCCGATGATGCTGTTCTCGCGGGTGCGCGGGCTGCCCGTCCTGACGCCGGGCGACGCGGACCGGGTCGGGGTGGTCCGCGCGCTGACGGTCGACGCGGCGTCCGGGGAGGTCACCCATGTCCGGATACAGCGCGGGCGGCTGCGCAGGGAGGCCGTGGTGGCCTGGGCCGCCCTGGGCGCGGCCGGCCCGGACATGCTGATCGCGCGCCCGTCCGGCCGGCCGGACGAGGTCCCGCCCCACCGTGACCTGGTGGGGAGCAGGGTGCTCACCGAGTGCGGGGAGGAACGCGGCACCGTGCTCGACGCGGCGTTCGATCCGGCCACCGCCCGTATCGAGGCGGTCCTGACGACCCTCGGCGAGCTGCCGGCCGACCGTCTGCTGGGCCTCGGCGACCACGCCCTGGTGATCCGGACGGGCCACGGGCATCCCGGTTAGGGTCTCCCGGCGGGCGGGGCGGGCCGGGTCTGCTTAGCGTGCAGAGGTGAGCTCACGCATCCCTTCCGGCCGTCCGGCCGCCCGCCACGGCTGGGCGCAGGCCCTCGTCACGGTGCTCGGGGCGATGGCCGCCATGGGCGCGGTGGCCGCGCTGGGACTGTGGGCGGCCGGTGCCACGGACCTGCCGGGCGGCTCCTTCCCCCAGGTGGTCGCGGCGACCGTGGTCACAGCCGTCGGCGGGGCGGTGGAGCTCTCCGGGGACGCCGGCGAGCTGGCCGGCGCGGAGGGCGGTCTGACGGTCGTCCCGCTGTCCGTCACCCTCACCGGGGCGCTGGTCGTCGGCCGGTGCTTCCTGCGCCCGCTGCGGCACCGGGCGGTCGCCGGGGCGCCCGGGCTGGCCGGGTGGGCGGCGCGGATCGCCGTGCTGTGGCTGCTCGCGGTCCTCGGTCTCGCGCTCGCCGCGCGGCACACGTACGAACTCTCCCTCGGGGACGGTCCGCTCGGTGACCTGGGCGAGCTGTTCGGGATCAGACCGGTGGTGGGGTTCTCCACCGACGTGCCGCCGACCGTCCTCATCGGCCTGCTCTGGCTGGCGGGGGTGCTGCTGGTGGCGCTGATGGTGTCCCGCGGCGCCCCGCTGCCGGCCGGGCTGCTGCGCCTGCAGACGTCGGTGCGTCCGGCGGCGTACGCGATGGTGCTGCTGTTACTGGCCGCCGTCGGCATCGGCCTCGTCGTCGCGCTGGTCGTCGCCGCCACCCGGGGCCGTCCGGCCGAGACGTTCGCCGTGATCCTGCTGGGGCTGCCCAACGTGGTCTGGCCGGCGCTGACGATCGGGTTCGGTGCCACCTGGGACGGCAGGGTGGAGGGGCCCTTCGGGCTGCCCATGCCGCACGTGCTCGACGAGGTGCTGCGCACACCGGACGTCTCCACCCTGAACCTGGGCACGCTCACCGAACACGACGGCGGGAAGTGGTGGTGGCTGCTGGTGGTGACGGCGGTGCTGCTCCTGGCCGCCGCGTTCCTGACGGCGGCCCGCTCCCCGGCCGGGGTGCCGGCCTGGCGGCACGCCGTGCGCATGGCGGTGGCGCTGGCGCTGACCGTGCTGATGATCTGCCTCATGGCCCGGATCTCCGCGCGGTTCGGCCTGTCCGTACTCGGCATCGGCGGTCTGGGCGAGGGCTTCTCCGGTCAGGTGCTGCTGAGACCACGGCTGCGGAGCACCCTGGGCCTGGCCCTGCTGTGGGGCCTGGTCGCGGGTTTCGCGGGGGCGCTGGCGGCACGAGGGGCACGCCGGAGGAACAGGGCCGGCCGCTGACCGGGTACGCACCCGTCGCCCGCGGCCGGGGCGTGGAGCCGTACGGCCTCCCCGTCGACGATCCCGGCGCACGGGCCTCGGGTGCGCGCGGAGGGTCTCCCGCCGGGACCACCGGCCGGACCGGCCACGGCGGCCCGGTAGCGGACCGGGGCCTGCTCGGCCCGCGTCGGCGGCGGGCCGGCGGTGCGGGCCGTGGGAGCGCCGGCGACGGGGCCCCGGGACACGAGGACCGGGCGGCGGCCGCCGATCCACGCCGGCCGGCCGTCGGAGCACCGCACGTGCCCCCGGCCGCCGCGCCGCTCCGGCGGCCGAACCTGCGGCAGCGGGCCGAGGGACACGGCGGGCCGGCCGGGGCCGGTGGTCTCCCAAGCGGACAGGCCCGTGCGCGGGACGGAGCCGTCGTCGCGGGCGCCTACCCCCGCATCACGGCCGGTTCGTGACGCCGCAGCAGACGGGAGACCAGCAGGCCGAGGGCGAGCGACAGGGCGAGCAGCATGCCGACGGCGAGCAGCCACCCGTCCGCCGTGTGCGCGAAGAGCGGATCACTGCTCAGGTCGCCGGGCGAGAGCGAGGGCAGCCCGATGGTGGCGGCCATCGCGGCGAACCCCCAGCGGGCGGGGATCAGCCAGGCCAGCTGCTCCAGCACGAGCACGCCGTCGAGCGGCAGCAGGGCGCCGCAGAAGACGACCTGGACGATGGCGAGCAGCACCAGCAGCGGCATCGTCACCTCCTCCTTGCGGACCACCGCGGAGATCAGCAGGCCGAGCATCATCGCGGTGAAGGCGAGCAGCGCGACGGCGACCGTGATCTCGACAAGGGGCGGCATCAGCACGCCTTCACCGCCGGGTGCGTTCAGGTCCACGCCGAGCAGTGCGACGAGGGTCAGCACCACGGCCTGGAGCACGGTGACCGTGCCGAGCACGACCACCTTGGACATCAGGTACGCCGATCTGGAGAGGCCCACCGCCCGCTCCCGCTGGTAGATCACCCGCTCCTTGACGAGTTCGCGCACCGCGTTGGCCGCGCCGGTGAGGACCGCGCCGACGCACAGGATGAGCAGGGTGTTCATGGCGGACCTGCGCGTCAGCTCACTGCCCGCGAGGGCCCGCGCCATGGCGCCCATCACGAACGGCAGCGCGATCATGACGGCGAGGAAGGTGCGGTCCGCGGCGAGCGCGGCGGTGTAGCGGCGGACCAGGGTGCGGAGCTGGGCACCCCAGCCGCGCGGCCGGGGCGGGGGCCCCATGACGACCGGCTCCTCGCGGGGCCGCTCGGGCTGGGCGGCGGCCTCGACGACGTACCGCCGGTGGAAGGGCGAGTCGCGGTACTGTCCCGCCCAGTCCCGGTCCCGCTGCTGTTCGAACGCCTCGAAGGCCTCCGGCCAGTGCTCGAAGCCGAAGAAGGCGAGGGCGTCACCGGGGGGACCGTAGTAGGCGGTCCTGCCGCCGGGGGCGAGGACGAGGAGGCGGTCGCAGACGTCCAGGCTGAGCACGCTGTGGGTGACGACGACGACGGTCCGGCCGTCGTCGGCGAGGCCGCGCAGCATGCGCATCACCGAGCGGTCCATGCCGGGGTCGAGGCCGGAGGTCGGCTCGTCGAGGAAGAGCAGCGACGGCTTGGTCAGCAGTTCCAGTGCGACGCTGACCCGTTTGCGCTGTCCGCCGGAGAGGCTGTGCACATGCTGGCGGGCCCGCTCCCCGAGGCCGAGTTCGCGGATCACCTCGCCGACCCGGGCCCGTCGTTCGGCCTGGGCGGTGTCCTGCGGGAAGCGCAGTTCGGCGGCGTAGGACAGGGCGGCGTGGACGGTCAGCTGGGTGTGCAGGATGTCGTCCTGCGGGACGAGGCCGATGCGCTGGCGCAGCTCGGGGTAGTCGTGGTAGAGGTCGCGGCCGTCGTAGAGGACGGTGCCGTGGTCGGCGGGGCGCTGGCCGGTGAGCGCGTTCATCAGGGTGGACTTGCCGGCGCCGCTCGGGCCGACGACCGCGAGCAGGCACTTCTCCCCCACCGGGAAGGAGACGTGGTCGAGGAGGCGCTTGGCGCCCCGGTCGACGGCGACGGTGAGGTCCTGGACGTCGAGGGAGACCTCGCCGGTGTCGACGTACTCCTGGAGTTCGTCGCCGATCAGGCAGAAGTCGGAGTGGCCGATGCCGACGATGTCGCCGGGGCAGATGTCGGCCCGGTCGACCGGCACGCCGTTGAGGTAGGTGCCGGTGTGGCTGCCGAGGTCGACGATCTCGTACGAGCCGTCGGCGTGGACGTGCAGTTCGGCGTGGCGCCGGGAGACGATCAGGTCGTCGACGACCAGGTCGTTGCCGGGGTCCCGGCCGATGCGGACGGTGCGGGTGGGCAGCGGCCGTACGGCGGCCGGCTGCCGGAAGGTGTGGGTGAGGGCGGGATGGGAGACCGCCTGCGGCCGGTCGCGCGCGGGGGCGGCGAGGACGGCGCGGGGGCCGTCGTCGGGACTGCCGAAGTGGATGACGTAGCCGGGGCCGACCTCCCGGGTACGGATGCGCTGGCCGTTGGCATAGGTGCCGTTGGTGCTGTGCTCGTCCTCGACGGTCCAGTGGCCGCCCTCGGGGTGGAGCACCGCATGGTGCCAGGAGACCCGGGCGTCGTCGAGGACGATGTCACTCGACGGGTCGCGTCCCACGTGGTAGTCGCGGACCGGACTCATCACGGTGGAGCCCGTCTCGGTCTCCAGGACGAGCTCCGGGGCGACCAGTCGCTCCGCCATGTCTGGATTCTACCCATTGGTCCGTTCGAGTGCCTGGCGTCACCGGCCGGAATGCGGCCGCGCGCCTCAGGCGACGGGGACGCCGAGCACCCGGGCGGCGCGTTGCATGCGCAGGGCATCCACGGACTCGGCCAGCAGTTCGTACTCGGTGGTGTCGTCGCCGGTGGCGAGGCGCACCATCCGCCCGGCGGCGAGCGTCTCGGCCACCTCCTCCTGCCGGACGACGTCGCCGCACCAGGCGCGCAGCACGGCGGGGACGTCGGGCACACCGTCGGCGACGGGGACGAGCGCCCCCTGCGGTAAGTGCTCGGCGTCGGGCCGCGGGTCGAGGCGCTCGGCGATCCAGAGGGCACGGTCGCGCAGCCACCACAGGGCGAGGGCGAGGGTGGGCGCCCGGTAGGTGCCGAGCGGTACGCCGATGCGCCGGCCGTCGCAGACCCCGTACGCGGTGACATGGCACAGGAATTCGTCGTGCACGTTCCCTCCCCCGCTGCGTCGCTCGCCCGCCGGGCCGGGCCGGCTGCCCGCCTCGTGGCTCGCATGCTGTGCGTGAGGGCGCCGTCGCGCGGTGTGAAGCGCTCTCGCTAGTCGAGTATGTTCACCGCTGAAACACTGTCACCACATGTTTCCGGCCAGTCTCCTGGCATATTCACGGCCATTGTTGGCCGAAACGGTGCGGGTGTGGCCGGCGGGGTGCGTGTGACCTCGGGGATGACCGACCGGGATCCGCCGTCCGGCCGGCGGGCACGCCCTCCCCGGTAAATCCACCGCGACCGCGGCCGCCCACCGCCATGAGGCCGTCGCCCACGAGGCGGTCACCACGGCGGCCGCGGCGACGCACGGGCGGTCCCCCCGGCTTCGCCTTCCGGCCGGTGGGGGCGTCGACGGCCACGGGCCGGACGGCCGCACGGCGCCCGACCCGTACCCGGTGCCCCTACTGCTTCACGACCGCGTCGATGCGGGCCAGCTCCTCCTCGCCGAAGTCGAGGTTCCGGGTGGCCGCGACGCTGTCCTCGAGCTGTCGCGGGCTGCTCGCGCCGACCAGGGCCGAGGTGAGGCGGCCACCGCGCAGCACCCAGGACAGCGCCATCTGCGCCAGGGTCTGGCCGCGCGAGGCGGCGATCTCGTTGAGCGCGCGCAGCCGGTCCACCAGTTCCCCGGTGACGGCGTCGGTGTTCAGGAAGGGGCTGTCGCTCGCGGCCCGGGAGTCCTCGGGGATGCCGTCGAGGTAGCGGGCGGTCAGCAGGCCCTGCTCCAGCGGGGAGTAGGCGATGGAACCGACCTGGAGCTCGTCCAGCGTGTCCATCAGCCCCTCGTCCTCCGGACGGCGGTCGAGCATCGAGTAGCGGGGCTGGTTGATCAGCAGCGGCGTGCCCAGCTCACCGAGGATGCGGGCGGCCTCGCGGGTCTGCTCGGCCGAGTAGTTGGACACACCGACGTACAGCGCCTTGCCCTGCTGGACCGCCGAGTGCAGCGCGCCCATCGTCTCCTCGAGCGGAGTCTCGGGGTCGAAGCGGTGCGAGTAGAAGATGTCGACGTAGTCCAGGCCCATCCGGTTCAGGCTCTGGTCCAGCGAGGACAGCAGGTACTTGCGCGAGCCCCATTCGCCGTACGGGCCGGGCCACATCAGGTAGCCGGCCTTGGTGGAGATCACCAGTTCGTCGCGGTGGGCCGCGAAGTCCGACGTCAGCGCCTCGCCGAGGGCGGACTCGGCCGCGCCGGGCGGGGGCCCGTAGTTGTTGGCGAGGTCGAAGTGGGTGATGCCCAGGTCGAAGGCGCGGCGCAGGATGGCGCGCTGGGTCTCGGCCGGACGGTCGGGGCCGAAGTTGTGCCACAGGCCGAGCGAGAGCGCGGGGAGCTTCAGGCCGCTGCGTCCGGTGCGCCGGTAGGGCATGTCCGCGTAGCGGTCGGGGTGTGCGGTGTACAACGCGACTCCAGAGAGGTTGGCACGCATGAGGGCGGTTCCGTCGAACCGCCCGTCCACTCTGCCGTGACCTGCGGGCAGTGGTCCAACAGGAGAATCCGATGGGATTCAGCGGATACGCTTCTCAATCATGGAACTGCGTCACCTCCAGCACTTCGTCGCCGTGGCCGAGGACCAGCACTTCACCCGCGCGGCGGAGCGGCTGATGGTCTCCCAGTCGGGCCTGTCCGCGTCCATCCGCGCGCTGGAGCGCGAGCTGCAGACCCCGCTCTTCGTACGGACGACCCGCAGGGTGACGCTCACCGAGGCGGGCCGGGCCCTGCTGGCGGAGGCCGAGCGGATCCTGGCGCAGGTGCGGGCGGCGCACGAGGCGGTGGCCGCGGTACAGGGCGTCCTGCGCGGCACCCTCGCACTCGGCACCGAGCAGTGCATCGCCGGGGTGAACGTGGCGGAGCTGCTCGCCACGTTCCGGCGGCTCCACCCGGACGTGGAGATCCGGCTGCGGCAGTGGGGGTCGGCCGCGCTGGCGGAGGAGGTCGCGGCGGGGCGGCTGGACCTGGCCTTCGCCTACCGGACGGAGGCGGACCCGGAGCAGCTGCGGTCGGTGCCGCTGACCAGTGAGCCGATGACCGTGCTCTGCCACCCGGACCACCGGCTCGCACGGGCGGGGGCACCGCTGACCCCGCACGACCTGGCCGACGAGGTCTTCGTCGACTTCCACCCGGACTGGGGTCCGCGCCGCGCCACCGACACCGCCTTCGCCGCCGCGGGCGTACGGCGCACGGTGGCGCTGGAGGTGAACGACGTGCACAGCCTGCTCGACCTGGTCGACGAGAACCTGGGCGTCGCCGTCGTGCCGCGGCACTTCCGGCACAAGCGGGAGGCCCTCACCGCGCTCCCGCTGAAGGACACCGGGGAGGCGGTGTACGAGACGGTCGCCCTGGTGCCGTCACCGCGGGCGACGAGCCCGGCGGCGCGGGCACTGATGGCCCTGCTGGACGACGGGGGCGCGTGAGGGGCGCGGATGCGCGAGGGTGGAGGCATGCATGCCAAGGACATCCTCATCGACGGCTTCGGCCGTATCCGGGAAGAGGTCCACGCCGCCGTCGGGGGCCTCGGCCCCGACGCGCTCAACGCCCGGCCCGGCCCCGACGCGAACTCCGTCGCCTGGCTGGTCTGGCACCTCACCCGGGTCCAGGACGACCACGTCGCCGACGCCTTCGGACTCGACCAGGTGTGGCTCTCCCAGGGCTGGGAGAAACGCCTGGACCTCGGCCTGCCCCGCCGCGACACGGGGTACGGCCACGCCTCGGCTCAGGTGGCCGAGGTGCGGGTCGACGACGGTGGTCTGCTGACCGGCTACCACGACGCGGTGCACGAGCAGACCCTCGGCGCGCTGCGCGCGCTGGCCGCCAAGGACCTGGAGCGCGTCGTCGACGAGCGCTGGGATCCTCCGGTGACCCTGGGCGTACGGCTGGTCAGCGTCCTGTCCGACGATCTGCAGCACGTCGGACAGGCCGCGTACGTACGGGGGCTGGTTCAGAGCACCGCGTCGTAGCCGGGCAGGACGACGTCCCGGATGAGCGCGTTGCGTTCGTCGTACGGGAGGAACGCGCTCTTCACGGCGTTCACCGTGACCGTGCGCAGGTCCTCGGCCGTCCAGCCGGCCTGCTCGACCAGCAGGGACATCTCCCGCGTCATGGTGGTGCCCGAGACCAGACGGTTGTCGGTGTTGAGGGTGACGCGGAAGCCGAGGTCCTTCAGCGCGGTGACCGGGTGTTCGGCGATCGAGGTCGCGGCGCCGGTCTGGAGGTTGGAGGTGGGGCACATCTCCAGCGCGATCCGGCGGTCGCGGACCCAGCCGGCGAGGCGGCCGAGCTTGCCGTCCACGATGTCGTCCGTGATCCGCACACCGTGCCCGATGCGCTGGGCGCCGCACACCTGGAGCGCCTGGTGGATGCTGGGCAGGCCGTGGGCCTCACCGGCATGGATGGTGAAGGGGACGTTCTCGCGGCGCAGGTGCGCGAAGGCGTCGAGGTGGTCGGCGGGCGGGAACCCGTCCTCGGCGCCGGCGATGTCGAAGCCGACGACACCCGCGTCCCGGAAGGCGACGGCCAGGTCGGCGGCCTCGCGGACCCGGTCGAACATCCGCATGCCGCAGAGCAGGGTGCCGACCCGGACGGGCGTCCCGGCGGCGGCCGCCTTGGCCATACCGGCGGCGAGGCCCTCCTGGACGGTCTCCACGACCTCGCTCATCGTCAGCCCGCCCCGGGTGTTCAGCTCTGGGGCGTAGCGCACCTCACCGTAGACGACACCGTCGGCGGCCAGGTCGAGCACGTACTCCTCGGCGGTGCGCAGCAGGCCCTCGCGGGTCTGCATGACGGCGAGGGTGTGCTCGAAGGTGGCGATGTAGCGGACCAGGTCGCCGGAGTTCGCGGCCTCGACGTACCAGGCGGCGAGCTCGCCGGGGTCGGTGGTGGGCAGGGTGTGACCGACGGCCTCCGCCAGCTCCACGACGGTCGCGGGGCGCAGACCGCCGTCGAGGTGGTCGTGCAGCACCGCCTTGGGGAGGCGGCGGAGAGTCTCGGTATCTATGCGCGTAGATGACATGTGCGGTCGTTCCTCAGCGGGTCGTTCGGCAGAAAAGCGGATCAGGGGGCGGCGGGCTGGAGCAGGTCCCAGCGGTTGCCGTACAGGTCCTGGAAGACGGCGACCGAGCCGTACGGCTCGTGGCGCGGCTCCTCCAGGAAGGTCACGCCGGCGGCGGTCATACGGGCGTGGTCGCGGGCGAAGTCGTCGGCGTGCAGGAAGAAGCCCACCCGCCCGCCGGTCTGGTCACCGACCCTGGCCCGCTGAGCCTCCCCGTCGGCACGGGCGAGCAGCAGTCCGGCACCGGTGTGCCCGGCGTCCGGTTCGACGACGACCCAGCGGCCGCCGTTCGGCCGGGGCGCGTCCTCGGCGAGCCGGAAACCGAGCGCCCCGGTGTAGAAGCGGATCGCCTCGTCGTAGTCGTCGACGACGAGGGTGACCAGGGGAATGCGTCTCATCGTGACCTCTCGAAGGGGGATTGACCGGAGAGGTTATACGTAAAACCGCCGGGCGCGCTAGTCCCGCTCCGGGACCGGCGGCCCGGAGCGGGAGGGGCGGGGCGGCTACGGGTACGCGTAGGTGTTGAGGGCGGTGACGGCGGCCGCCGGGTCGCCGAGGTCGTAGCGGTCCACGGCGAGGTAGTTGGGCTTCTTGCGGGCGGCCGGCTGACAGAACCTGCGGGCGCGGTCGGCGAGCTTGGAGTTGTCCGTGCCGGCGGTGGAGGTGATCGTGGTGTCCCGGAAGTGGTTCATGACGAACAGGGGGCGGAAGCCGGGTTCGGTGCGGGTCAGCGGGAGGGTGGTGCCCGCGTCGTACCACCGGCTGGAGCAGGACCAGTCGGAGGCGCCGACGCCCGGGCCCATGGACCAGTGGTTCTCGACGGTCCACTCGCGCTGGTACATCACGCCGAAGGTGTCGCGGGTCAGTCCGGCGGCCCGGTCGGCGTCGCGGCTGTGGTCGGTGAGGATCAGCAGCCGGTGCCCGGCGGCGGCCAGCTCCCCCATGGCCGGCCAGCCGTTCTCCCGGACACCGGTGCGGTCGGGGCGGTAGAGCACGTCCGGCAGCCCCTGGACACGGGCGAGTTCGGCGCGCAGGACGTCCGGGGCGACGTAGTCCTCCAGGAAGACGGTGACGAACTGGTCGGGATGGGCGCGCAGGAAGTCGACGATCCGCTGGAGGTCCACCCACAGGGCGACGGGCCTGCTGACCAGGGTGCAGCTGTTGTGGCAGAGGATCGCGCCGTCCGGGGTCTGGTGGATGTCCAGCATGAATCCGCGGACACCGTCGGCGAGCTGGCGCTCGATGCCCCGGTTCTGGTTGGGGAAGAGGTCGACGAAGGGCGGGGCGAAGCCGCCGTCGACGCCGTTGGCGTAGGCGTTGTGGGCGGCGAGGAAGGTGACCTCGTCCAGGGTGCGCCGGTCCCACGGCGGCAGGGGACGGGTCGCCGGGTCGACCGGGGTCAGGTACCAGGTGGCGAGGTCACCCGTGCCGGGGCCGACGGCGAGCGGGGCGGGATGGACCGCGCCGGAGGGCTTCGGGGCGACGGTGAGGCGGCGGTCGGTGCCGGGGACGGTGAGCGTGAAGCGGTCCGTGCCCGCGGGGGTGATCTCCCAGCGTGCCTCCGGGCTCGCGCAGGCGACGGTCCGGGCCCGGTCGCCGGTGCGGCCGAGGCAGGTGCCGGGGCTGTCGGTGTTCTCCAGGGTGCCGTCGGCTCCCAGGTTCCACCGCTGGTGGTCCTCGTCCCCGCGCGGTCTGTGCTGTTCGACCGTGCCGGAGGTGTCGGCGGCGTTCAGTCCGGTCGTCGCGCTCTGGACGTAGTAGGTACCGGGCGGCACGGTCGCCGCGGCGGCGGGTACGGGTACCACGGCCGTCGCGGCCAGCGCGGCGGCCGTGACGGTCGTGGCGAGCAGGGCGTGGGGGGTGCGCATGCGGGCTGCCCTTCGTCCGGGGGACGGCCCGCGCACGTGGGGCGCGCGGGCCGCGATCCGAGCGTCTTAGGTCAGGTGCATGACACCATGCCGAGCCGTCGGACGTCAGCAGTACAGGTTGCCGCCGGGTGACGTTCCGAGGATCTGGGTGAACTGCTGGTACTTGGTCACCCGGCTCTGCACCTGCGCGGGGTTGCGGCCGTCGCACTCCAGGGAGCCGTTGATGCTGCGGATCGTCTGGCCGAAACCGGCCTGGTTGACCATGGCGTTGTGCGGGGTCATGGTGCCCGGCCCCGACTGGGTGTTCCAGTACCACAGGGCGGTCTTCCAGGCCACGGCCGCGTCGTTCTGCACCAGCCAGGGGTTGCCCAGGAGGTCGATGCCGAGCGCGTCGCCCGCCGCCTTGTAGTTGAAGTTCCAGCTCAGCTGGATCGGTCCGCGCCCGTAGTACGCGGCCTGCCCGGCCGGACAGCCGTACGGCTGTCCCCAGTCGCAGTAGTGCGGGTAGTTGGCGGTGTTCTGCTCCACCACGTGCACCAGACCGCCGGTCTCGTGGCTGACGTTGGCCAGGAAGGCGGCGGCCTCCTGCTTCTTCACCGTGTCGCTGCCGGTGTTGGCGAAACCGGGGTAGGCGCTCAGCGCGGCCTTGAGCCCGCTGTAGGTGTAGAAGGGGTTCCGGTTCGGGAACATCTGGTTGAACTGCGCCTCGGACACGACGAAGCTGCCGACGGGCGTCCCGGAGCCGTTGTCACAGGCGTACGGCTCCCAGTACCAGGTGCTGATGATCGGGTCGTACCCCGGATTGGCGTGCTCGGCGATGTACGCCCGGCCGTCGGTGTACCGCACGATGTCACCGGCGTTGTACGACCTCCCGGCCACCCAGTTCGGGTAACTGGAGCACGAGGCGGCGGAGGCGGAGGCGGCGGGGAGCAGCACCGGCGCGCTGCCCGCGAGGACGAGGGCGGCGGTCACGGCGGCGATGCGTCTTCTCGACAAGGGAACAACTCCTTCGCGGAACGCGGCCGCTCCCGGACGAGGACATGCCAAAGCAGAGCCTCGCCCGCACATGCCGGCGGGGCCGGTCACGGCAGTGGGGGCGGCCGTGGTGGGGGGTGTGAAAGCACACTCAACCGCTTTGGTCTGTACCAGTCAAGGGTTTAGACCAGTCACCGTGACGCGAACATGCCGGTCGGTCGGTACCGGGGCGGGACGGACCCGCGCGAGCCCTACACATAAAGGGGGAATAAGAGCAGAATGAACTTATGCGGCCTTTACCGCATACCGCACCAGACGCGGTCAGGTCCGTTAGTCGAAGGAGACGACTCATGGCCAACGTCTCGCACCCGCGCGGTGACATCACGAGCCACCCCGATGCCCCGGAGATGCGGGCACGGTACGACCGTATGCTCGGGGGTCGTGATGTGGCCCTCGTGGACGGACCGGTGTTCCTGCTCGGTCTCTACTGTGCGGTGTCCCCGTGGATACTTCACTACACGACGAGCCAGCCCGCGCTCGTGGCCCACAACCTGATCGTGGGCATCGCGATCGGCCTGCTCGCCCTGGGGTTCACCGCGGCCCCGGCGCGCATGTACGGCCTCAGCGGGGCCATGTGCGCCCTGGGCCTGTGGATGATCATCTCACCGTGGATCGTCGGCACCGACCCCGATGCCGGCGTCATCTGGAACAACATCGTCATCGGCGCCCTCACCCTGATGCTGGGCACGGCCTGCGCCGCCACGGCCCTCAAGAGCGGCCGCCGGCCGTAGGAGGACCGCGAAGGGAGCCGAGCGCCGGCCCGCGTCGACCGCGGACCGGCGTTCTCCCGCCCGGGCGGGACCGCCCCGGCGGCCGGGGGACGCCGTTCCAGCCGTGCGCGGGGCCCACGTGGCGCACCACGGCGTCGGCGCGCTCGACCTGCGAACCGGGGCCGTCGGGCCGGGCCCCTTCGCGCATATCACGGTCGAACAGGGCGAGTACGGCGGCTTCATCCATGCGGCAGACCTCACCACGGGGCGGTGCCCGGGGCAACGGGATTACCGTGGCTGTCGTCCGAGTACGGTGAGGAGGCCGGACCATGGTCATGCGGGACGAGGAACTGCCGTACCTGCGGCGCTGTGTGGAACTGGCGGCCGAGGCGCTGGAGTCCGGGGACGAGCCGTTCGGTTCGGTGCTGGTGTCGGGGGACGGCACCGTGCTCGCCGAGGACCACAACCGCGTGGCCTCCGGCGACCGCACCCGGCACCCCGAGTTCGAGCTGGCGCGCTGGTCGGCGGCGCACATGAGCCCCGCCGAACGGGCCGCGGCCACGGTGTACACCTCCGGTGAACACTGCCCGATGTGCGCCGCCGCCCACGCCTGGGTGGGCCTCGGGCGCATCGTGTACGTCGCCTCCTCCGAGCAGCTGGCGTCCTGGCTCGCCGAGCTGGGGGTGCCCGCCCCGCCGGTGCGGACCCTGCCCGTCGCCGAGATCGCCCCGGGCGTGACCGTGGCCGGGCCCGTCCCCGGACTGGCGGACGAGGTCAAGGAGTTGCACCGGCGGTTCCACCGCGGACACCGCTGACCCGCGAGGGTCGATCGTTTCTCCGGACGGTTCAGCCGTACGTCCGCCGGCGGGCACGGCGGTACAGGGCGACTCCGCCCAGGAAGAGCGCGGCGCCGGTGCCGAGGACCGGGAGCGTCCGGCCGGCGCCCGTGCCGGCGAGGGCGGCGGTGTGCGGCGGGCCGCCGCGGGACCGACGGGCGGGAGTCCCGGGGCCCGCTTATGGTGGGCGAGGGCGCCGGTCGGGGCGTCCCTGGAGGCATCGATGCTGGCCAAGCTGTCCAAGCGACCCTCGGTCCGGCGCTGTGCGGTGCGGCCCTCGGTCCGGCGCTGCGCGGCCGCCGGGGCGGTCGGACTGGCCCTGCTGGGTACGGGGCTGACGGCCACCGGCCGGGCGGATCCCGACCTCGACCGGTTCTACGACCAGAAGATCACGTGGGCGGCCTGCGAGGGCATGGACCTGCCGAAGGACCTGCAGTGCGGGGCGGTCACCGTGCCGCTCGACTACGCGAAGCCCGACGAGGGCACCCTCGAACTGGCCCTCGCCCGCTACCGCGCCTCCGGCGACCCGCGGGGCTCGGTGCTGCTGAACTTCGGCGGCCCGGGCGGTTCGGGGGTGATGGGGCTCGCCGGCGGCCGCGAGGACTTCCTGGGCCTGACCGAGGAGTACGACGTGGTCTCCTTCGACCCCCGAGGCGTCGGCCGTTCCGCACCGGTCAGCTGCGGCACCGACGCCACCGGCCAGGCGCTGGAGGCCACCGACGGCGAGGAGACGGCGGACCCACGCGACACGCTGCGCAAGCTGCGCGAGGTGGCCGCCGAGTGCGCCGAGCACTCGGGCCCGGTCCTCGACCACATCGGCACCGTGGACGTCGCACGCGACCTGGACGTGATGCGTCAGGCGCTCGGCGACGGGAAGCTCAACTACCTGGGGTTCTCGTACGGGACCCGGCTCGGCGCGGTGTACGCCGCCGAGTTCCCCGACAAGGTCGGCCGCATGGCGCTGGACGGCGTGGACACGCTGACCGAGCCGCTGGCCGAGCAGGGGCTGGCCGGTGCCAGGGGGCAGCAGACCGCGCTGGACAACTTCCTCACCTGGTGCACCGAGGAGCTCGCCTGTCCGTTCGGGCAGGACGCGCGCACGGCCCGCACGCAGGTCGTGGAGCTGGTCGACTCGCTCGACGAGAATCCGGTGCCGACCGACTTCGGCGGCGAGTTCACCGGTCAGGACCTGGTCGGCGCCATCGGGCAGGGCCTCTACACCAAGGAGATGTGGCCGCTGCTGCAGCGGGCGCTCGCCCAGCTCGTGGAGGACGGGGACACGCGCGGGGTGGAGGCCCTCGCGACCGGAGGGATGGCGCCGCCCGCGCCCCCGCGGGCCGACCACCCCCTCGTCGACGAGGAGGACGTGCCCCTGGACAACCTGCCGGCGGCGCTGATGGCGGTGAACTGCGCGGACGACCCCGACCGTCCGGACGCCGGACGGCTGACCCGGGACCTGGCCCGGCTGCGCGGCGCCTACGAGGAGGCCTCGCCGGTCTTCGGGCGGTACCGGCTCGCCCAGGTGGTGCTGTGTTACGGCCGTCCCAAGGGGACCGACTACATCCGTGAGCGGGTCAAGGACCTCGACACGCCGAAGATGCTGCTGGTCGGCACCCGGGGCGACCCGGCCACGCCGTACCGCTGGACGGTGGAGACGGCCGAGCGGCTCGGTCCCTCCGCCGTGGTGCTGGACAACCGGGCCGAGGGGCACACCGGCTACGGGTCGTCCGAGTGCGTCCACCGCAAGATCGACGACTTCCTGCTCTACGGCTCCCTGCCGCGCAGCGGCAGTTCCTGCGGATCCGAGGACGACGGCCGCGTCTGAGCTGCTGCCCGGCCCCTAGGACGCACAGGCCGCTTTGCTCCGAATGCCCCGTTCGTGAATTCGCCCTATGGTGCTGTCGTGACTCCGCTCCCCCATCCGAGGGGGGCTTCCGACCCGAGGGTTGCGGTCCAACCCGAAACGATCCCTCATCGGGACGAAAGGAAATCACCACAGCCCAGGGAAGCAACTCCCCACCGGCTGAAACCGGTGGGCCCCGCCCTAGGAGACTGATGGAGCACGATCTGAGTCCCGCGACCCTTGCCGGGCTTCGCCGCCCGCGCCCCTACCCCGCGGTGTCCGTGCTGACGCCGACGCACCGGCGCGATCCCCTCAACGCCCAGGACGCCGTCCGGCTGCGCAACGCGGTGGCCGAGGCCAAGAAGAAGCTGGAGGCCGATCCCGCGGTCACCCGGGACCGGCGCGCCGATGTGGCCCTGCAGCTCGACCGGGCCCTGAGCGAGGTCGATCTGTCGCACTCGGAGGACGGCCTGGCCATCTTCGCCGCCCCGGGCGAGCACCAGGTGTGGTCGCTCGCCCGCGCCGTGCCCGAGCGCATCGTCCTCTCGGACACCTTCCTGACCCGCAACCTCGTCTCCGCCCACACGGCGCAGCGGCCGTTCTGGGTGCTGTCCGTCTCCGCCGACCGGTGCACCCTGTGGAGCGGCGGCGTGGACCGGGTCGTCGAGGAACGCGCCGGCGGCTTCCCGCTGATCCGGGAGCAACGGAACTTCGACCCCGAACGGCAGGAGTGGATCGGCGACCAGCCGAGCGGCTTCCGGAGCGAGGACACCCGCCGGTTCCTGCGCGACGCGGACACCGCGCTGGGGAAGCTGCTGCGCCACCATCCGCGGCCGCTGTACGTCACCGGCGAGCCCGCCGCCCTGTCCCTGCTGGGCGAGGCCGGCAGTGCGGCCGGGGACGCCGTGCACGTTCCGCACGGCGGGCTGGCGCACGGCACGCCCGAGGCGGTGTGGCAGGCGGTGCGGCCGGTGCTGGAGGCCGAGGCCCGCAGGAGCGCCGAGGACGTGGCCCGGTCGCTGGAATCGGCCCGGGGGCGCAAGGAGTTCGCGGCCGGCGTCGACGAGCTGTGGCAGAACGCCCGGGAGGGCCGGGTCCGGCTGCTGGCCGTGGAGGAGAACTACCGGATCACGGTGCGCGACGCCGGCGAGCATCTGATCGTCGCCGAGGACGGTGACCTGGACGCCCGCGCGGACATCGTGGACGAGATCGTGGAGCAGTGCCTGGAGACCGGCGCCGAGGTCCGCTTCGTCCCGGACGGCGCGCTCGGGGGCGCGGACGGGATCGCGGCGGTGCTGCGCTACTGAGGACGGGGCGACCCACCGGTCACCCGCACACGAACACGTGTCCGTCGAACGTGCGGATGAGTGGTGACGGTTGGCCGACGGGTCGTCATATCACTTGCGTATCATGGGAGTTGATACGCCCACGGCACCTCTGACGTATTCCCGCGGGTAACCCGGCGAAGACGGTGGCATATGCCTTAGGCACCGCCTTATCGTGTGTTGCCGAATCCCTTACGGGCCGTCGCGGGCTGTGCCACAGTCGTAACGGCCCCTCCCTCCGCCCGAAGGCCGTACCGTTCCCGCATCGGAGTGCGTCATGCCGTCCCACCTCTCCGCGGACCGTCCAGCCGCCCCGCCGCCAGGACGCGGTCCGGTCGACGCGCTCATCTCGCAGACCCGGCGGCTCAAGGGCGAGGTGGACGCGGTGCGCCGTGACACCCCGGCCGACCCGGCGGACCCGCGGGAGCGCTGGCGGCGCGCGCTGTACGACCTGGCGCTGCACCAGCTCGACGACCTGGACGGGCACCTGGCGCAACTGCGGGACGACCCGCTCCCCGTGCCGGGTCCGGCACCTGCACCGGACGACGCCCTGCTCAGCCGGGTCGGCAGCGCGGAGTGGGACCTGCTCACGGACGAGGTGCGCTGGTCCGGTGAGCTGTACCGGATCCTGGGCCGTGACCCGGCCACCGGGCCGCTCACCCTCGACGAACTGCCCTCGCTGGTGTTCGAGGAGGACCGGCCCGCACTGACCGCGATGGTCACGGACTGTCTGGTCGACGCCCGGCCCATCGACGGGGAGTTCCGCGTCGTACGCCCGGACGACGGCGTACGGACCGTGCACATGATGGGCGAACCGGTACTCGGTGCCGACGGCAGCACCACCTCGATGTGGGCGGTGCTGCGCGACGTCAGCGAACTGCGCCGCTACCGAAGGGCGGTGAGCGAGACCCGTGACTCGCTGCGCCGCCGGCGGCACGCCGCCGCGCGGACCGAGCACCGGCTCGCGGTCGAGCTGCAGGAGGCCGTGCTGCCGACGTGGCACGGCCCCCTGCGGCTCCCGCAGGCCGGCCCGGGAACCCTCGACCTCGCCGCGGCCCACCTGCCGCCGTCGGCGCACGCGCGGATCGGCGGCGACTGGTACGACGCCCTGGAGCTGCCCGACGGCACGACGGTGCTCGGTGCCGGCGAGCTGACCGGGCACGGCGTCGGCGCCGCATCCGGCATGGCGATGCTGCTCGGCGCCGTGCGCGGCATGGCGATGACCGGCACCGCGCCGGGACCGCTGCTGACCTGTCTGAACCGGTTATTGGACACCACCGCGCAGCCGGCCCTGGGCAGCGCCGTCTGTCTGCGCTACCGGCCCGAGACCCGCTCGCTGCTGTGGGCGCAGGCCGGGCACCCCGCCCCGCTGCTGTTCCGCGGCGGGACGGGGTGGGCGCTGGACGCCCCGGACGGCGTGCTGCTCGGCGCCACCCCGGGCGCCTCCTACGGACAGGCCGAGGTGACCCTCGAAGCCGGCGACGTCCTGCTGCTGCACACCGACAAACCGGTGCCCGATCACACCGGAGCCACCGCCGTGCACCGTCTGCTCGCACTGGCCCCGCGCTTCGCCGCCGCCCGCACCGCACAGGACTGCGTCCGGGCGGTCGTGGAGGAGTGCGGCGCGCGGGAGCGCGACGACACCGCCTGTGTGCTCGTCGCCCGGGTCGCCCCGTAGACCGGTCCGCCCTCTTTACGCCTGGGCGCTGCCGCCCTTGCCCCTGGGCCGGGGCAGCACCTGTTCGATCTCCTCCCTGAGTTCCTGGATCCTCGGGTACGAGGCGTACTCGGCGGTGAGCCGGTACATCTGGCGCAGCCGGTCCCAGGTGCGGCGCGAGGAGTTCTGCCCCATCGACACCAGGGCGAGGCGCGCGAACCGGTCCGCCTGCTCGGGGTCGTCGGCGATGAAGCACGCGGAGGCCATGGACAGGAAGTCGAAGATCTTCGACCGCTGCTGCGCGTCGACCCGCAGCGCCAGCGCCTTGTCCGCGTAGTGCTGGGCGTGCACGGCGGCGTCCGGCTCGAACTCCGCGAGCGTCCGGTACGCCAGGGCCTGCATGCCGTACAGGTCCGCCTCGTTGAACAGCTGCATCCAGTTCGGCGGGGGCACGTCCCCCTTGTCGGAGACGAACAGGTCCTCCGCCTGTCCCAGGGTGCGGCGCATCGCCTGGCCCTTGCCCATGGACGCCTGCGCCCACGCCTCGATGGTGTGGAACATGGCGCGGGTGCGCGGCAGGACCTCCTGGCCCGAGCCGGACTGGGCGAGCTTCATCAGGTCCATCGCCTCGTCGGGCCGGCCCAGGTGCACCATCTGCCGGGCCGCCCGGGACAGGGCCTCGCCGGCGCGCGGCCGGTCACCGCCCTCCCGGGCCGCGTGGGCGGCGATCACGAAGTACTTCTGGGCCGTGGGTTCCATGCCGACGTCGTGCGACATCCAGCCCGCGAGAACGGCGAGGTTGGCGGCGACGCCCCACAGGCGCCGCTGGAGATGGGGTGGGTGGTGGTAGGCGAGCATCCCGCCCACCTCGTTGAGCTGGCCGACCACCGCCTTGCGCTGGAGACCGCCGCCCCGGGCGGCGTCCCAGGCGCGGAACACCTCCACGGAGCGCTCCAGTTCCTCGATCTCCTGCGAGCCGATCGGGGCGGCCTCGTACCGGTCGAACCCGGCGGGGTCGGCGCGCAGGGGATCGTCGAGTCGGGGTGCGTCGGCGGTCAGGGCCGGATCGGTGTGCAGCCAGTCGTGCATGGCGCTGCTGAGTGCGGAGCCCGCGGTGAGCGCGGCACCCGCGCCCACCAAGCCGCGTCGGTTGAGCATGAGGTCCATTCCCGTGAATTCGGTGAGGACCTCGGCTGTCCGCTCGGGCGCCCACGGCACTCCGTCGGGATGTTCCGCACTCCCGGGGCGTGGCCGTTTCCCCGTACGCCCGTGCCGGACCAGACCGAGATCCTCGATGGTCACGACACGGCCGAGACGCTCGGTGAACAGGGCCGCCAGCACCCGCGGTACGGGATCGCGCGGGATCTCTCCCATGTCGATCCACCGCCGCACCCGGGAGGTGTCGGTCGCCAGCTGGGGGTGGCCCATGGCCGCCGCCTGCCGGTTGACCAGCCTCGCGAGTTCGCCCTTGGACCAGCCGGCCAGGCCGAACAGGTCCGAGAGCCGGGTGTTGGGTTGTCCGCTCACGTCAAGCCCCCAGGTTCTCGGCTGAGTTGACAGTAGCCCGGTGCGGTTTGCCGGGCGACTATTCGCCAGGGTTCGCCAGGGTGCGCCAGATGGTGTGCCAGGGGACATCGGGTGTCGAGTAGGAACGCGCCACCACGACCCCGTCGCACAGGGGCATTCCCCCAGGGTGCGCCCGGGCGGCCGGGCCGGGTGGTGCACTGACGTCGCAGGCACACGAAGGGATCTGTATCACCCATGTACGCAGCATCGTCCTCCGTGTCCGCCCCGCCCCGGCCGCTGCGCCCCCGTCCGTCGGACAGCGGCCCCTATCTCGCCCCCGCGCGCCCGGCGACCCCCGTCCTCGGCGCCGGCAACGTACGGCGCACCGCGGGACCGGGCACCCAGCCGCTCAGCGGGAGGCTCGACCTGTCCGGCCCGCAGGGCGCCCAGCTGCGCACGGCGATCGCGTCGGTGCACCGCATCTGCCCGGAGTTCGCGCCGGTCCAGGTGCTGCGCCGCACCGGCCGGTCCGTCCTGCTGGTCGGCACCACCGGCCGGAGCACCGCGGTCGCCAAGTGCTTAGTGGACCACTCCCCCGCGTGGAGTGAGCGGATCCGCCACGAAATAGCGGCATACCGCTCGTTCGTCCGGCACCGTCCGCCTGTGCGGGCGCCCCGGCTGATCGCGGCGGATCCGGACAACGGCACGCTGGTGATCGAGCGGCTGCCCGGCAGGGTCGCGGCGCTTCAGCGGCACCCGGCGGAGGCACCCCCGCGGGCGGACATCAGGGCGGCACTCGGCGCGGTCTGCCGGCTGAACTCCTGGCGGCCGCCGGCCGGGACGTTCGACGCGCCGCTGGACTACGCGGCCCGTATCTCCCGGTACCACGAGCTGGGGCTGCTCACCGACCGGGACCTGGGCGACCTGCAGAAGCTGCTGCACGGCATCGCGCTGGCCACCGGGCGGCAGGGCATGGGCCAGTTCTGCCACGGCGACGCCCTGCTCTCCAACATCCTGATCTCACCGGCCGGCCCGGTGCTGGTGGACTGGGAGCACGCGGGCTGGTACCTGCCGGGGTACGACCTGGCGACGCTGTGGTCGGTCCTCGGGGACGCTCCGGCGGCCCGGCGCCAGATCAGCCAGATCGCCCAGTCGGCGGGGCCGGCCTCACGGGACGCCTTCCTGGTGAACCTGATGCTCGTCCTGACCCGGGAGATCCGTACGTACGAGACGGCCGTCCAGCGCTCGATGCAGGACACGTCGCCCACGGCCCCGTCCGGCGAGGAACACCGCCTCCTCCTCCGCCGCCTGCACGACGACTGCCAGATGGCCCGCCGAGCGGTACGAGCGGCCGTGGGCACCCGCTGATCCGTGCCTCCCCGGCCGCGGGCAGTCGTGCCGCGGCCGCGAAGGTGGTGGCGGGCCGGTCCCCGCCCCGCCACCACTGGCGTACACCACTGACGCCCCGCAGGCCCGGCACCCGCCGCCACGAAAACCCCGCACACCCCGATTGACAAGGTATTTCACGCCTCTCTGGGCATGATTGACGGATTATCAGCCGACCGGTACGACTGTCGCACCGCTCGGCTCACGTCGCACGCCCCACGCCCCATGCCCCAGGAGGCCGCATGAGACAACCCGTCCGCATCCTCGCCGCAGCCGCCCTCACCCTCCCCCTGCTCGGCGCCGCCCCCTCCACCGCCCCGCCGGGCACCGCCCGTCTCCAGCAGGCGTTCGCCACTGCGGCCGCCGAGTACGACGTACCGCAGAGCGTGCTGCTGGGCGTCTCCTACCTCCAGTCCCGCTGGGACGCCCACGCCGGCGCCCCGAGCGTGACCGGCGGCTACGGCCCCATGCACCTCACGGACGCCCGCACCGCGCTCGCCGCCTCCGACCACCACGCCTCGGGCGCGGAGGATCCGCGCGGCGACGAGGCCCGCCCGTCGAAGCGTCCCGAGGCACGAGCGGTACGCACCGGGGAGCTGCCCGCCCGGCTCATCACCCTGCCGAGAGCCGCCCGCCTGACCGGCCTCAGCCCCGAACGCCTGCGCGAGGACCCGGCCGCGAACGTGGCGGGCGGCGCCGCCCTGCTGGCCGAGGCCCAGCGCCGGCTGGGCGAGCCCGGGAGCGACGACCCCGCCGACTGGTATGCGGCGGTCGCCCTCTTCTCCGGCGCCGACGACACCGCGTCGGCGACGGCGTACGCGAACGACGTGTACGAGGTGATCCGCACCGGCGAGGAACGCGTCACCGACGCCGGGCAGCGGGTCGCCCTGACCGCCCGCCCGGACCTCGCGCCCGACACCGCGGCGCTGGAGCGCGCCGGACTGCGCACCGCCTCCACCGCCGGCACGGAGTGCCCGAGGACGGTGTCCTGCGAGTGGATCCCGGCACCGTACGAGGAGTTCGGCGACGGCGACTACGGCAATCACGACCTGGGGAACCGGCCCGCCTCGCAGCGCATCCGGTACATCGTCGTCCATGACACGGAGGGCGCCTGGGAGGGCGTCCTCGACATGGTGCAGGACCCCACCTATGTGTCCTGGCAATACAGTCTGCGCTCCACGGACGGTCACATCGCCCAGCATGTGAAGGCGAAGGACGTGGCCTGGCACGCGGGCAACTGGTACGTCAACGCGGGGTCGATCGGACTGGAGCACGAGGGTTTCCTGACGGATCCCGACGCCTGGTACACCGAGGCGATGTACCGGTCCTCGGCCCGGCTGGTGAAGTACCTCGCCGAGAAGTACGGCATCCCGCTGGACCGGCAGCACATCCTCGGCCACGACACGGTGCCGGGGACGACCACCGCCACCATCCCCGGCATGCACACCGACCCCGGACCCTACTGGGACTGGCGGCACTACTTCGAACTGCTGGGCAAGCCCCTGAAGGCCACGGCCGGCAAGCACGCGGGCATCGTCACGATCCGGCCCGACTACGCCGCCAACCGACCGGTCTTCACGGGCTGCGCGACCGCGGGCGAGCCGTGCGCCGGCCACGGGTCGAGCGCGGTGCGGCTGTACTCCGACCACGACGAGGACTCCCCGCTGGTCAGGGACATCGGCCTCGGCTCCGCCCCGACCACCGGGGTGAACGATCTGTCCTCGCGGGTCTCCACCGGCCAGAGTTACGCGGTCGCCGACCGCTGGGGCGACTGGACCGCCATCTGGTACCTCGGCCAGAAGGCCTGGTTCGAGAACCCGGCGAAGCAGCCGGCCGCCGTGCCCGCGAAGGGCAAGGTCGTCACCCCGAAGGAGGGCCTCGACTCGGTGCCGGTCTACGGCAGGGCGTACCCGGAGAAGGAGGCCTATCCCGAGGGCGTGCCGGCCCAGGCGGTGTCGCCGCTGCCGTACACGGTGCTCAAGGGCCAGAAGTACGTCACCGGGGGCAAGGTGCCGGGCGAGTACTACTACGCGGTGACCTTCGACGAGGCGTCCCACCAGGTGGTGCGGGGCAAGGACCTGTACTACGAGATCCAGTTCGGCCACCGGGTCGGGTTCGTCCGGGCGGCGGACGTGACGGTGGCGTCGTCGTAGCGGCGCGGACGCGGTGGTGCGAGGGCCGGGTTCCCAAGGAGCCCGGCCCTTTGTGTCAGCCCTGCTGGAACAGTCCCGCGGGGAGCGGCTTGAGGAGGGCGTACAGGTCGTCGGTGATGGGGCGGTCCCAGGCGGCGATGGTCACCAGGACGTTGTCGCTGCGGTCGAACTGCACGCAGGAGATCCGGCTCTCGGAGAGCTTGACCCGGCGCACGATCAGCAGGTTGTCGCCCTGCATCACCGGCACGTCCTCGGTACCGACGACGGTGATCTCCTCGTCGTTCTCCAGCGCCAGCAGCAGCTGCCCGACCTCGAAGGGGACCTCGCCCTCCGGGACGTCCCGGGCCGGGGAGCCCTCGGGCAGATTACCGATGATCATCGCGGGGCCGCGGCCGCCGAACAGGTCGTAACGCAGGAAGACGCCCTGGCAGCTTCCGTCGGGGGCGGGCAGCAGGCCGGCGCCCAGATTGCCGGGCCAGTCGCCCGGGTCCATGGCCAGAACGTCGAATTCGGGCCCGGCGGGTGTGGCGCTGCGGCGGCGGAGGAACGACATGCCGCCATGGTACGTGCCCGGACCCGCGTACGGGCGGTCGGGCGACGCCCTCCTCCGCCGCCCGGACCGCCGGTGCCGCCCGGACCGGCGGACCCGGCCGAGGACCGGGTCCGCGCCGGGGCCGGGGCTGTGCTCTGTGCCCGGGGGCGTGCCGGCGCGCGTGCACGATCCGCGGCGGCGCCGCTCACGTCAGGTCGAACTCCCCCTCCCGCGCTCCCGACACGAACGCGCCCCACTCGGCGGGGGTGAAGATCAGGGAGGGGCTCTCCGGGCTGCCGCTGTTGCGCATGGCGATGAAGCCCTCCACGAAGGCGATCTGGACATCGCCCAGGCCACGGCTGCTGGACTGCCACTGCGCGTTGCTGAGGTCCAGCTCCGGCTTGTCCCAGCCTGTGAGCGGGCGCTGCTGGGTGGTGCTCTCGGCCACGTCCGTGCTCCTCCCGATTACCGTCGTCCGCGGGCCAGCCTAGCGACCGGTTCCCGCCCCCGACAGGCCGCGAGGAGCACCTTTCCGCGAGGACGCCGGGCGGGCGGGGCGAACCGGTCCGGCGCGCTTTGAACCCACCGCGGCGTGCCGACGTACTGGTGGGGGCAGGCCCGTTCACCGGGTCCTGTCCGCCATGCCATCGCAGGACCGCACGGAAGGACCCTCCGGGTGTCGCTCTTCATTCGCCCCCGCCGGCTGCCGGACACCACCGAGGGCGAGGCGGACCGGGGAGGCGACCCGGCCGCGCCCGGGGAGGCGGCCGGGAGCACACCGCCGGTGGTCGCGCCGCCGGGCTGGTTCGGCTGGCGGCACCGGTGGCCGCGTACGGCGCGCGGCGTCACCGTGGGGACGACCGTTCTCGCCGGCGTGCTGGTGCTCTTCGCGTTCCTCATGCCGAACCAGGTGGAACGTCTCGACGTCCGGGCGTTCGTCCGGCTGCCCGCCGAGGGCATCCTGCTCGTCGCGCTGCTGCTCGCGCTGCCGTCGAGGTGGCGGCGGACCGCGGCGGTGGTCTCGGGCGTCCTGCTCGGTCTGCTGACCGTCCTGAAGTTCGTGGACATGGGCTTCCACCAGGTGCTGGCCCGGCCCTTCGACCTGGTGCTCGACTGGATCCTGCTGGACGACGCGGCGGATTTCGTCCGGGAGTCGTTCGGCCGGGGCGGGCAGGTGCTCGCCGTGGCCGGGGTGATCGTGCTGTTCGTGGCCCTGCCGGCGCTGATGACGCTGGCGACGGTGCGGCTGACCGGTCTGATGGCCCGCCACCGCCCCGTCGCCGTCCGCACGACGCTGGTCCTGGGCGTCGCGTGGGTCACCTGTGTCACGCTGGGCGTGCGGGTCGCCGGTGTGCCGGTCGCCACCAAGGGCACCGCGGAGATGCTGGGCAACCGAGTGGAGCAGGTGCGGGCGGGGCTGCGCGACGCGCGGGTCTTCGAGAAGGAGGCCGCGGTCGACGCCTTCGCGAAGACGCCGCCCGACCGGTTGCTCACCGGGCTGCGCGGCAAGGACGTCCTGTTCACCTTCATCGAGAGCTACGGCCGGGCCGCGATCGACGACCCGGCGATGGCGGGACCGGTCGACGCGGCGCTGAAGGACGGCACCCGCAGGCTCGAGGACGCGGGTTTCGCCTCCCGGAGCGGCTGGCTGAAGTCCCCGGTGACCGGCGCCGGCAGCTGGCTCGCGCACTCCACCTTCCTGTCCGGTCTGTGGATCAAGAACCAGCAGCGCTACCGCAGCCTGACCACCAGCGACCGCATGACCCTGACCAAGTACTTCCGCAAGGCCGGCGACTGGCGGACCGTCGGCATCGTGCCCGGGGTGCGGCGGGCCTGGCCGGAGGGCGAGTTCTTCGGCCTGGACCACATCTACGACTCCGAGCACCTCGGCTACCAGGGTCCGTACTTCAGCTGGACTCCCGTGCCCGACCAGTTCAGCCTGGAGGCCTTCGAGCGGCTGGAGCACGGCAGGAAGGACCGCGAGCCGATCATGGCGGAGATCATCCTCGCCTCCAGCCACAACCCCTGGTCCCCCATCGCGCACATGATCGACTGGGACGATCTCGGCGACGGCTCGGTGTTCCACCGGATCAAGAAGGAGGGCACGGACCCGGAGGAGGTCTGGCAGGACCCGGAGAAGGTGCGTACCGAGTACCGGCGGGCCATCGAGTACTCGCTGAGCAGCATCACCGAGTGGGTCGAGCGGTACGGCGACGAGAACACGGTCCTGGTCTTCCTCGGCGACCACCAGCCGGTGCCCACCGTCACCGCCGGGAGCACCAGCAGGGATGTGCCGGTCACGATCGTCGCCAAGGATCCGAAGGTGCTGGACCGGGTGGACGGCTGGGGGTGGACCGACGGTCTGAAGCCCGCGCCGGACGCGCCGCGCTGGGGCATGGACGAGTTCCGCGACCGCTTCATGACGGCGTACGGACCGCGGGGCGAGGCGGTGCGCCCGTAGGGGGTTCCGGTGGCGGGGCGGGAAAAGCGCAGGCGGGCTCTTGCCCCCGGGCCGGTGGCCTGACTTACTGATCCCGGAAGGATCGACCGAATGATCGGTCGTCTGCACGAGTACGACAGGTGGGAGGACGGCCCCGATGACGGAGGCGGCGGACCTGCTGGACCCGGCGGAACGGCTCGACCTTGAAGGGCTGCGCGCGCTCCAGCTGGAACGGCTGCGGCGTTCCCTGCGGCACGCGTACGACAACGTGCCGTTCTACCGGGAGTCCTTCGACACGGCGGGCGTCCACCCGGACGACTGCCGCTCGCTGTCGGACCTGTCCCGTTTCCCGTTCACCACCAAGGCGGACCTGCGGGAGAACTACCCGTACGGCATGTTCGCGGTCCCCCGCGACCGTATCCGCCGTCTGCACGCCTCCAGCGGCACCACCGGACGCCCCACGGTCGTCGGCTACACCGAAGGTGACCTTTCCCTGTGGGCCGACATGGTGGCCCGGTCCATCCGCGCGGCGGGCGGCCGGCCCGGGGACACCGCACATGTGGCCTACGGCTATGGCCTGTTCACCGGTGGCCTGGGCGCCCACTACGGCGCCGAACGGCTCGGCTGCACGGTGATCCCCGCGTCCGGCGGGATGACGTCCCGCCAGGTGACGCTGATCCAGGATCTGAAGCCCGGGATCATCATGGTGACCCCGTCCTACATGCTCACCCTGCTCGACGAGTTCGAGCGGCAGGGCGTCGACCCGCGCTCCACCTCGCTGCGGGTGGGGATCTTCGGCGCGGAGCCGTGGACGGAGCGGATGCGGCAGGAGATCGAGGAGCGGTTCGCGATCGACGCGGTGGACATATACGGGCTGTCGGAGGTGATCGGTCCGGGTGTCGCGCAGGAGTGCGTGGAGACCAAGGACGGGCTGCACATCTGGGAGGACCATTTCTATCCGGAGGTCGTCGACCCGATCACCGGCGAGGTCCTTCCGGAGGGCGAGCGGGGTGAGCTGGTCTTCACCTCGCTCACCAAGGAGGCGATGCCGGTCGTCCGGTACCGGACGCGGGACCTGACCCGTCTGCTGCCGGGGACCGCCCGGGTGTTCCGGCGGATGGAGAAGGTGACCGGCCGCAGTGACGACATGGTGATCCTGCGCGGGGTGAACCTCTTCCCCACGCAGATCGAGGAGATCGTGCTGCGCACTCCGGGCGTGGCGCCTCACTTCCAGCTCCGTCTCACCACCGAGGGCCGGATGGACTCCCTCACCGTCCGCGCGGAGGCCCGTCCCGGCGCGGACACCACGGCGCGGGAGGCGGCCGCCCGGTCGATCGCGGCGGCCGTGAAGGACGGCGTCGGCGTTTCGGTGGGCGTGGAGATCGTCGACCCGGAGACGCTGGAGCGCTCGGTGGGCAAGATCCGGCGGATCGTGGACCTGCGCGAGAAGCGGGACTGACCGCCCGTCCCGGCTACCCGGCGGCCACGATCCGCTCGACCGCGGCCGTCACCAGCCGTTCGCGCTCGTCCGGGGTGAAGACGTCCGGCAGGGTGAGCTGTTCGACGATCAGCCAGTTCAGCGCCAGGTACAGCAGTCTGACGGCCATGGCGTCGCCGGGCAGGCCCGACTCCTCGTGGTAGCGGACATTGGCCTCGACGTCGGCACGGACCCGCTCGGTGAGCACCTCGCGGAGGTCCGGGCGGCGGGTGGCCTCCAGCCGGAGTTCGAGCAGGGCGAGGTAGCCGGTGCGGAAGGCGGCGATACGGCCGACCAGTTCCCGCATCAGCCCCGCGTAGGTCTCCCGGTCGCGCCCGGCGGCCCGCTGCCGGGCGATGAGCTCCTCGTCGGGCTGGAGCCGCTCGTAGACCCGGGCGCCGGCCTGGGTGAGCAGGTCGTCGCGCGAGGAGAAGTAGTTCGACGCGGTGCCGACGGGTACGGCGGCCTCGGTGTCCACCGCCCTGAACGTCAGCCCCCGGGCGCCCTCACGGGCCAGCACCTCGATCGCCGCGTCCACCAGGGCGGCCCGCCGCTGCTCGTTCCTTCTGACCACTGCCCTCACTCCGCCCGCGGCACCTGCCATCACACCACTTCAGGCAGAGTACTACGCCTGAAGTCGTCAGTCGGCGCGTCACCCCTCCCCGGCCTCCAGCACCGCCATGGCCGCGTTGTGTCCCGGTACACCGCTCACCCCGCCGCCGCGCACGGCGCCCGCGCCGCACAGGAGGACATTGGCGTGCCGGGTCTCCACACCCCAGCGGCCGGTGCCCTCCTGCGTGTGGGGCCAGGACAGCTCGCGGTGGAAGATGTTGCCGCCGGGCAGTCCGAGGTCGCGTTCCAGGTCCAGCGGGGACCGGGCCTCCAGGCACGGGCGGCCGTCGGCGTCCGTGGCCAGGCAGTCCGCGAGGGGCTCGGCGAGATGGGCGTCGAGCTGGGCGAGCGTCGACTTCAGCAGTTCCTCGCGCACGGCGTCGTTGTCCCGCTCGAACAGCCGGGCGGGGGTGTGCAGTCCGAACAGGGTGAGGGTCTGGTAGCCCCGGGCGGCCAGGTCCGGGCCGAGGATCGTGGGGTCGGTGAGCGAGTGGCAGTAGATCTCGGACGGCGGGACGGCGGGCAGTTCGCCGGCGGCGGCCTGGGCGTGGGCGGCGGCCAGTTGCCCGTATCCCTCGGCGATGTGGAAGGTGCCGGCGAACGCCTCGCGCGGGTCGACGGAGGGGTCGCGCAGCCGGGGCAGCCGCTCGAGGAGCATGTTCACCTTGAGCTGGGCGCCCTCGGCGGGCGGCGGGGGTGTGTCGCCGGTGAGCCTGGCGAGTTCCCGCGGGGAGGCGTTCACCAGGACGTGCCGCGCGGCGGTGACGCCCTCGCCGTCGGCGGTGCGGTGGGTGACCTCGGCCGTGCGGCCGTCGGTGTCGACGCGTACCGCCTCATGGCCGGTGGCGATGACCGCGCCGGCGGCGCGGGCGGCGTCGGCCAGGGCGTCGGTGAGGGCGCCCATGCCGCCGACGGGGACGTCCCAGGCGCCGGTGCCGCCGCCGATGACGTGGTAGAGGAAGCAGCGGTTCTGCTTCAGCGAGGGGTCGTGGGCGTCGGCGAAGGTGCCGATGAGGGCGTCGGTGAGGACGACGCCGCGCACCAGGTCGTCGGCGAAGCGCTCCTCGACGGCGACGCCGAGGGGTTCCTCGAAGAGGGTCTGCCAGGCCTCCTCGTCGCCGACGGCGCGGCGCAGTCCGTCGCGGGTGGGCAGCGGCTCGGTGAGGGTCGGGAAGACACCGCGGGCGACGCGGCCGGTCATCTCGTAGAAGCGCCGCCAGGCCCGGTACTCGCTCCCGGAGCCGGTGAGCCGGGCGAACGCCTCGCGGGTGCGCTGCTCACCGCCGCCGACGAGCAGCCCGGTGGGCCGTCCGTCGCGTTCGACGGGGGTGTACGAGGAGATGCTGCGGGTGATCGGCCGGAAGTCGAGCCCCAGGTCCCGGACGATCTTCCGGGGCAGCAGGCTGACCAGGTACGAGTACCGGGACAGCCGTGCGTCGACACCGGCGAACGGGCGGGTGGACACCGCCGCCCCGCCGGTGTGGTCCAGCCGCTCCAGCACCAGCACGGAGCGCCCGGCCCGGGCGAGGTAGGCGGCGGCGACGAGGCCGTTGTGGCCTCCGCCGACGATGACGGCGTCGTAGGTCCGGGTTGCCTCGGGTGCGGTCATGGTCCTTCGTAACACGCGCCGGTCCGCACCGGCCAGACACTCGCCGCTCCGCACCGGCCGGACACACGCCGGCGTCTCACGCCCCGCCGGCCGCTCACCGCTGCCGCAGCGCCGTCATCCGGCGGTACAGGCCGGCCGCCTCCGCGCCGCGGCCCAGCCGCTCCAGGCAGTGGGCCTCGTCGTCGCGGGCGGCGAGGGTGTCGGCGTGGTCCGCGCCGAGGACGCGCTCACGGGCCTCGGCGACCCGCCGGTACTCGGTCAGCGCGTCCGCCCAGTGACCCAGCCAGCCCAGCCCGACGGCCACCTCACGGCGGCTGACCAGGGTGTCCGGGTGATCGGCGCCGAGGACCCGCTCGCGCAGCGCGCACACCTCGCGGGACTCGGCGAGGGCGTCCGCCCAGCGGCCGAGCCGGCCGAGGTTGACGCCGATGCCGTGCCGGGCGCGCAGGGTCTCGGGGTGGGTGGGTCCCTGGACGCGGGTGCGGTCCACGACCAGGGCGCGGTAGAGGTCGAGGGCCTGGGCGGTGCGGCCCAGCCGGCCCAGGCTGATGCCGGTCTCGTAGCGGGCGGCGAGGGTGTCGGCGTGGTCCGGGCCGAGGGCCCTGGCGCGGGCCTCGGCGACCTCGCGGTAGATCTCCAGGGCCTCCGCCCAGCGGCCCAGCCGGCCGAGGGTGTAGGCGACGTCGTAGCGGGTGACGAGGGTGTCGGGGTGCTCGGGTCCGAGCACCCGGGCGCGGTCGGCGGCCACCTCGTACGCCATGGCGTACGAGTCCTCCGGGCGGCCGAGCCGGCCGAGGTTGAAGGCGAGGTTGTGGCGGCAGCGCAGGGTGTCGGGATGGTCGGGGCCCATGGTCCGCTCGCGGGCGGCGAGCACCGACAGATAGACCTGGTGGGCGTCGAAGGGGCGGCCCAGCTGGGCGAGGACGTACGCCATCTCCTGACGGGCGGCGAGGGTGTCGGGGTGGTCGGCGCCGAACGCGCGGATGCGGGCCTCGGCGACCCGCTTGTAGACGCGCAGCGCGTCGGCGGCGCGGCCGGTGCGGCTGAGGGTGAACGCGACCTCGTAGTGGCTGGCGAGGGTGTCGGAGTGGTCGGGGCCCAGGAGGTGCTCGCGCTCGGCGGCGACCGCGCGGTGCACCTCCCCCGCCTCCGTCCAGCGGCCGAGGCGTCCCAGGCTCAGGCCCGCGTTGTGCCGTCCGGCGAGGGCGGTCAGCGTCTGTGGTGAGGGCGCGGGCGGTTCGTCCGCCGCGGGCCGCGCGCGGGAGCCGGTGGCGGGGCGGGCGGTCCACTCGCCGGACAGGCCGGCCGCCGGGTCGGGGGGTGTGGTGCGCAGCCCGGCGCCCGCCGCCTTGTGTCCGGTGGTCATGCCGCGGGTCCAGGACGGCAGCCGGGCCGCGCGCCCCACCGGCTCGGGCTCCTCGAGGAGATACGGGCGGACCGCGCCCGCGGGTGCGCCGGGCGGGCCCGCCGGGCCCGGCACCGCCGCCGGCACGGCCGGCGCGGCCCGCAGCGCGCCGACCCGGCGGGCCAGTTCACGGGCGCTGTCCGGCCGCCCGCCGGGCTCCTTGGCCAGCAGGTCCAGGATGATGCGCTCCAGCCGCTCGGGCAGGTCGGCGCGGTGGCCGCGCGGCGGACGGGGCGGGGTGTCGCGGTGGCCGACGAGGACCGCCCAGGCGTCGTCGAGGTCGAACGGCGGCACGCCGGTGGCGATCTCGTACAGCACGCAGCCGAAGGAGTACAGGTCGCTGCGCCGGTCCACCTCCGAGCCGCTGATCTGCTCCGGCGACATGTAGTGCGGGGTGCCCATGGCGACGCCGGTGCCGGTCAGCCGGGACGTGAAGCCGATGTCGTGGCCGAGGCGGGCGATGCCGAAGTCGCAGATCTTCACCGTGCCGTCGTCCAGCCGCACGATGTTGGCGGGCTTGAGGTCCCGGTGCACGACGCCCTGGTCGTGGGTGTAGGCGAGGGCCTCGGCGACCTGCCCGGCGATCTCCACCACCTCGTCGACCGGGAGCGGGTGCTGCTTGTTGTCCTCCAGGAGCTGGCTGAGGTTGCGGCCCCGGAGCAGCTCCATCACCAGGTAGAGCACGCCCTCGGACTCCCCGAAGTCGTGGACGACGGTGATCCCCCGGTGCTGCAGTGCCGCGGCCACCCGGGCCTCCCGGCGGAACCGCTCGCGCAGCACCCGGCCGAACGACCGGTCCTGCTGCGGGCCGACGGGTTTGAGGCACTTCACGGCGACCTGCCGTCCCAGTGACTCGTCCCGTGCCCGCCACACCTCCCCCATGCCGCCGCGTCCGATCCGGTCGATCAGCCGGTACCGGCCGTGGATCAGCCTGCTGTCCCCCATCGCGCCTGCCCGCCCCCGTCGCAGTCCGCCCCGCCCTCCCCTGGCTCGTCCAGTATGGCGACAACTCGCCCGAGTTTGTACGGTGCCGCGACTCCTGGTCCGCTTCGCCCGCCGGCGGGTCAGTTCAGGGTGGCGAGGAACTCCGTGCAGGCCCGTGCGCAGGCGCGGCACGCCTGTGCCGTCTGCTCCGCCCCGGAGTGATCGTCGAACACCTGCGCGCTCTCCAGGCACACCTGGCGGCACCACTCCACCTGGATGCGGATGGTCGCCTCGTCCACCTGGTTCTGCTCGGACAGCACCCGGCAGGTCGCGTCGCAGACCTCCGCGCACAGGATGCCCTTGCGTCGTACGAGTTCCTGGTTCTCGGTCCCGTCCGGGTCCACGAGGCTCGCCCGCGTCGCGCAGGACCGCGCGCACTCGGTACATGTCTGGGCGCACGCGAAACGGTCCTCCAGGAACCGGAACAGCTCTTCCTGGGATGTCGTCGTCACATCACGCGGGTAGCCGCCGTACCGGCGGTCAAACCCGGTGGCCGCAAGGGTTCCGCGCGGTTCCCGGGGCTCCGTGCCACACACCCGTGCGGCGCCGTGAGGTGGGCGGGTTGGCGGACGGGACCGGGGGTACCCGCGGGTCATGATGAACACCGCGTGGATGGAGACGGCCGACCTCGCCGCGGGCCGCGGCGCCCTCGGTGCGGGGCTCGTGGTGGCGGGGGTGGTGGTCGTGGCGCTGCTGATCGGCATGTTCGTCCTCGGCAGCCGCCGGGTCAGGAAGGGCGAGGGGAGCCGGCCCGGCCCGGAGGAGCAGCCCCGGATGCCCGAAGGGGGCCCGGTCCGGGAGACACGGGAGCGGCGGGAGCCGGACGAGGTGCCCAGGAGTGACGAGCGGCTGCTGCCGCACGAGTTGAAGGGTCACGGCAACGCCGGCAGCCGTACGAGCGCGTCGCAGGAGCGGCCCCGTTGGGACGAGGGCGGCAGCGGGGCGTTCGGCAGCGGCGGGCCGGGGGGCCGCTGACCGTCCCGCTCCCCGTCGGCCCGTCGCCGACGGCCACGCGACGTCGTACCCCAGGGAAGTGAGAACCATGGCAGATTCCGCCCGCAACGCCCTGCCGCTGCCCGATTACGACCATCTGCCCATCGGGGGCCTGGAGAGCCGGATCCGCTCGCTGTCCGCGGGCGAGGTCGAGGAGCTGCTGGCGTACGAGCGTGCGCACGCCGACCGGGCCACGGCGACCGGACTGCTGAAGGCCCGGCTGGAGCAGCTCGACGCGGGTGCCGAGCCGACGTCCGGCGACCCCGGCGCTCTCCGTCCCGAGCAGGGCGCCGGGCGGGCCGGGTCCCCCGTCTCGCCCGCCACCTCGCCGCAGCCGTCCAGCCCGCCGCCGCACGGCACCCCGGACCAGCGGGGCAAGCCGAAGGGCGACCGTACGTAGGCAGGGCCGGCCACCGCCCCCGGGGCGGGCCGTATGTCCGTCGACCGCTGTGATGCGGTCGACGGACATACGGCCCGCCCTTTCGCGTGCCCGAGGCGGGCGTGCCCGAGGTGAGGCGGATCACAGCATTCAGGTGCATCGTTTCGCCGGGTCATGAGTCTTTGTCTCAGGTGTAAGGGGTTGTTCGGACACGGGGCGGTGGGGATGGAGCGGTTTCGGGTGGACGGCTTCGACGAGTTCGTGGCTGCCCGCTGGTCGGCGCTGCTCCATGTCGCGCGGCTGCTCACCGGCGGTGACCGGCAGCGCGCCGAGGACCTCGTCCAGGAGGCCCTGGTGAAGCTGTGGTTCGTCTGGCCGAGGGTCGCCGAGCAGGCCCCGGAGGCGTATGTGCGCCAGGTGCTGGTGCGGATGGCGGCCCGTTCGGCCCGGCGCCGCTGGTGGGGGGAGCGCCCGGTGGACGAATTGCCCGACCGGGCCGGGCCGGGCGACGTGTCGTCGGCCGTCGCGGAGCGCTCGCGGCTGGAGGCCGCGCTGGCGCTGCTGCCGCCCCGGCAGCGGGCCGCCGTGGTGCTGCGCTACTGCGAGGACCTGCCCGAGGGCCAGGTGGCGCAGGCCCTCGGCTGTCCGGTGGGCACCGCGCGCTCCCACGCGTCGCGCGGTGTGGCGCGGCTGCGGCAGATCCTGTCCGACACCGTCAGGCCCGTGGGGTGAGGGGAGAAGCGATGGACGACTTCGAGCGTGAGCTGACGCGCATGATGCGTGACGGCGGGCAGCCGGCTCCCTTCCGGTCCGAGCACCAGGAGCGCCTGTACGAGGGCATCCGGGCCCGCCGCAGGGCCCGGCTGCTGTGGCGGGCCGGCGGCTCGGCCCTCGCGGTGGCCGGGCTGAGCGTCGGGCTGGCCCTGCTGCCCGGCGCCGGCTCCCGGTCCCTGCCGGCCGACCGCGGCCCCCTGCCGGCGACCGGTCCGACGCCGCCGCCGGTGTCCCCGGGGCCGACGACGTCCGCCCCGGCCACGGACCCGAGCGTGTCGTGGCCGCCGACGCACACGCCCGGGACCACGGACACCGGGAGCACGGACACCGGCACCACGTCACCCGGGTACCGCGGCACGCAGACCTCTCTCCCGTCGTCCACCGCGCCGGGCACGACCGCACCGCCACCGGTCTCCACCGCACCGCCGACCGCCCCGACGCCCACGTCACCCGCGCGAAGGCCCTCCGTATCGGCGGGAGAGGAGTCGGCCGGGGAGGAGTCGGCCGGCGGCGGCTAGCCCTTTTCGTCCCCGCCCGTGGGCGCCCCCGCCCACGGACCAGTTCCCCCGACCACCACTCGGGCGCGGCACGCCCCTGCCGGGGCCCCTCACGCCGTACGCCGGAAAGAGACCGTGAACCCGTCATGAGAACCGCGAGGCGGTCGGCACCGACCGACCGCCGATCCTCCGCCACGTCCGCCACGTCCGCGGCGCAGGTGGCGCTGCCGCGCCGGGCGCCGCTGCCGGCGCACCATCCGGAGCCCGTCCTGGACGTGGTCGTGCCCGTGCACAATGAGGAGAACGACCTGGAGCCCTGTGTCCGGCGGCTCCACGCGCACCTCGCGGAAACCTTCCCCTACGCCTTCCGGATCACCGTCGCCGACAACGCCAGTACGGACCGCACCCCGGCGATCGCCGCGCGGCTGGCCCGGGAACTGCCCGGAACGGAGTGGATACGGCTGGCCGAGAAGGGCCGCGGCCGGGCCCTGCACACCGCCTGGTCCCGCTCGTCCGCGCCGGTGCTCGCCTATCTGGACGTGGACCTGTCCACCGATCTCGCGGCCCTGCTGCCGCTGGTGGCCCCGCTGATCTCCGGACACTCGGACATCGCGATCGGCACCCGTCTGGCCCGCGGGTCGCGGGTGGTGCGCGGCCCGAAGCGGGAGATCATCTCCCGCTGCTACAACGGACTGCTGCGCGGCACGCTCGCCGTGAGGTTCAGTGACGCGCAGTGCGGTTTCAAGGCGGTGCGGCGGGATGTCGCCGAGCGGCTGCTGCCGCTGGTGGAGGACCGGGAGTGGTTCTTCGACACCGAGCTGCTGGTGATCGCCGAACGCGCCGGGCTGCGCATCCACGAGGTGCCGGTGGACTGGGTGGACGACCCCGACAGCCGGGTCGACATCCTGTCCACGGCGCTGGCGGACCTGCGCGGCATGGCCCGCCTCGGCCGGGCGTTGGCCGGCGGCCGGCTGCCGCTGGCGGCGCTGCGCCGCCCCGGGGAACTCGACGAGTCCGCCGGGCTGCCGCCCGCGCTGGTCCCCCAGATGCTGCGCTTCGCCGCCGTCGGGGTGGCCAGCACCCTGTTCTACCTGCTGCTCTACAGCATGCTCCGGCCCGCCGCGGGTGCCCAGGCGGCCAACGCGCTCGCCCTGCTGGCCAGCGCCGTCGCCAACACCGCCGCGAACCGGCGGCTCACCTTCGGGGTGCGCGGCCGGACCGGGGTGCTGCGCCATCAGCTCAAGGGGCTGGCGGCGTTCCTGGTCGGCCTCGCCCTCACCAGCGGTTCGCTGGCCGTGCTGCACCGCGCGGCGCCCGGGGCGGGACCCCGGGTGGAGCTGCTGACGCTGGTCGCCGCCAACCTCGCCGCGACCCTGCTGCGCTTCCTCCTTCTGCGGGCCTGGGTGTTCCCCGGCCGACGCTCCCGCCGTACGACAGGATCCCCGACCTCATGACCACCGCCCCGACGAGCCAGGCCGGCCCGGCCCCGTCCCCCGTGCCCCCGCCCGGCACCGCCCCGCCGGCCGCCCCGGACCCGCGCGAGCGGCTGCGCCGCGCCGCCGTGCGCTACGGGCCCGTCCTCGCGACGTACGGCGTGCTGAAGCTGGTGGGCTTCGCCGTCTTCATGTACCTGCTGGACTCGGCCGGCGACTTCCGCGAGAAGCATCCGCGCTTCGGCGGCGGCGCCCACACCTGGGACGTGCTGGGAAGCTGGGACGGCTGGTGGTACCAGCAGATCGCCCTGCACGGCTACGACCCGGCGCTGGAGCCGATACCCGGCGCCACCGGGCTGATCACCCTGGAGGGCAACTCGGCGGCGTTCTTCCCGCTGTACCCGGCGCTGATGCGGATGGTCTCGGAGGTCACCGGGCTCGGCCCGTACGGCGCCGGGATGACCGTGTCGGTCGTGTTCTCCTTCGTCGCGGCGCTCGGCATCCACGCCGTCACGGCCCGGCTGGGCGGGTACCGGGCCGGTCTGGTCGCCGTGGGGCTGTGGGCGGTGTGGCCCGGCTCCGGCGCGGAGTGGGCGGTGTACTCCGAGTCCGTGTACACGGCGCTGGCCGCCTGGGCCTGCTACGCCGTGATGACCCGTCACTGGCTCACCGCCGGGGTGCTGACCTTCACCGCCGGGCTCGCCCGGCCCACCGCCGTCACCCTGGTCGCCGCCCTCGCCGTCGCCGGGCTGTTCGCGGTGTGGCGCCGCGAGGAGGGCATCCGCCGCCCGCTGACCGCGGTGGCGATCGCCCCGCTGGGCGTGGCCGGCTATCTGGGCTGGGTGGGCTACCGGATGGGCGACTGGGGCGGCTACAACAAGCTCCAGGACGGCGCCTGGGCCCACAAGTTCGACTGGGGCCGGCACACCCTCGACGTGCTCACCTCCGTACCGGTGGGCCACTCCGACTATCTCTTCGCGATGCCGTTCGAGGACATCATCGGGGTCGGGGTGGTGCTGCTGGTGCCGGTGCTGACGGTGCTGCTGATACGGCTGCGCCCGCCCGCCGTCCTCGTCGTGTACACGGTGCTGTCGTACCTGATGGTGATGGCCACGCAGCAGTACTTCGGCAACGTCTCCCGCTATCTGCTCCCGCTGTTCCCGCTGTTCGTCCCGCTCGCCCTGGCCATGCGCCGGCTGAAGTGGCCCTCGCTGGCCGCGGTGCTGGGCACGGCGGCCCTGGCCTCCGGCTCGTACGCGGGATACGTCCTGTTCGAACTGGGCGTGCCGTAGGGGGGCGTGGCCGGCCGGGCGGGACGCCCGTGCGGTGCGGCGCGCGGCGTCAGATCCTTCCGATGCCGAGCGTGGTCTCGCGAGGCAGCATGCCTGAGCCCAGGACCTCCAGCCAGAGGGGGCCGAGGAGTTCGGCGAGCCTCGCGGTGGCCTGGTCGCCGAGGGTCCGCCAGGGGGCGGCGGCCAGTGCGTCGGTGCGGCGCTCGACCTCGGCCCGCAGGGTGCGGCCCGCGTCGGCCGCGCACGGACCGGTGAGGCCGAGTCGTGCGGTGCGGGACGGGCCTACCGTGGAGAGGTGGACGCCGGGACGGTGACGCTGTTCCTGTGCGGGGACGTGATGCTCGGGCGGGGGGTCGACCAGATCCTCCCGCACCCGGGCGACCCCGCACTGCGGGAGGACTTCGTCCGGGACGCGCGCGGCTATGTGGAGCTGGCGGAGGCGGTGAGCGGCCCGGTTCCCCGGCCGGTCCCGTTCTCGTGGCCGTGGGGCCGGGCGCTGGAGGTGCTCGGTGAGGCCGCCCCGGACGTGCGGATCGTCAATCTGGAGACCTCGGTCACGCGGAGCGACGCGTTCGCGCCCGGGAAGGCCGTCCACTACCGGATGAGCCCGGCCAATGTGCCCGCCGTGGAGGTGGCGCGGCCCGACGTGTGCGTCCTGGCCAACAACCATGTGCTCGACTTCGGCCGCCCCGGGCTCCGGGAGACGCTGGAGGTGCTGCACGGCGCGGGGCTGAGGACGGCGGGCGCGGGACGGGACGCCGACGAGGCGTACGCGCCGGCGGTGGTCCCCGCCGGGGGCGGCCGGGTGCTGGTGTTCGCCCTGGGGATGATGTCCAGCGGCATCCCGCCGAGCTGGACGGCGACGGAGGAGCGGTCGGGGGTGGCGTTCCTCGCGGAGCCGTCGGCCGCCGCGGCGGAGGCGGTCGTCCGGCGGGTGCGGCAGGTGAAGCGTCCGGGGGACGTCGCGGTGGTGTCCGTGCACTGGGGTTCGAACTGGGGCCACCATGTGCCGCGGAGCCATGTCGGCTTCGCCCACGTACTGGTCGACGGAGGTGTGGACGTCGTCCACGGCCACTCCTCGCACCACCCCCGCCGGGTCGAGAGGTACCGCGGCCGGGTGATCCTCCACGGCTGCGGCGACTTCGTCGACGACTACGAGGGCATCACCGGCTACGAGGAGTACCGCGACGACCTGCGGCTGGCCTGGCTGCTGTCGGTGTCCCCGGACGGCGGGCGCCCGTCCGGGCTGCGCATGGTGCCGCTGAGAACGCGGCGGATGCGGCTGGAGCCCGCCGCGGCGGACGAGCGGGCCTGGCTGCGGGAGACGCTCGACCGGGTCAGCGGCGTGGACATCGTCCTCGGCCCGGACGGCGCGCTCGCCCTCGCCCCGCGGTGACCGTTCCGGCCGTGCCCGGCGGGGGCGCCCGGGCCCGGCCGAGGCGGGAGGTCCCGTAGGACGGACGACGTCGCGCACACGGCCGGGCACACCGGTCCGCCGCCGCGCACGGGCGCCTTCACGGACACCACGGTGCGCGGCGGCCGCAGGGCGTGCGCGACGGCCGCGCGGGCCGCCGCGACCGGGCGCTCGCCGCCCTCACCGGCACGGCCCCGCGGCTCGGCGTGCGGGCCTTACGCCGTCTGCGGCTGCAGGAAGCGGGCCAGCAGGTCGTCCAGACTGACCATGCCGGTGAGCTGCCCGGAGCCGTCGCGGACCACGGCCAGCGAGGCCCGGTGACGGCGCAGCAGGTCGATCGCGTCGGCGACCGTGGCGTCGTCCGTCAGCTCGGGCACCGGGCGGGCCAGGGCGCGGGCGCCGGCCGCCCGTCCCCGGGCGCGGGCCACCACGGCGTCCCGGGCGTGCACCGCGCCGAGGACCGTGCCGTGCTCGCGGACCAGGAGCCGGGTGCGGTCGTGTTCCGCGGCGACGCGCAGGATCTCGTCGACGCCGGCGCCGCCGTCCACCGAGACGATCCCGGACGCCGGCACCTGCAGTTCCCGTACCGGGGTCTGGGGTTCGGTCAGCGAGCGCGTCAGCAGCTCCGAGTCCGTCTCGCTGATCAGGCCGAGCCGCTCGGACTCCGCCACCAGACGGGTGAGCTGCTCCCGGTCGTGGACGGGGGCGAGCTCGTCGCGCGGGGTGACCCGGCACAGCCGTACAAGGGCGTTGCTCATCCTGTTCAGCACCGAGATCAGCGGGCGTACGGCCTTCACCACGGCCCGGAAGGGCGGCGACAGCAGCATCGCGGACCGCTCGGGGTGGGCGATGGCCCACGACTTGGGGGCCATCTCGCCGACCACCATGTGCAGGAACACGACCACGGCCATGGCGACGGCGAAGGCGACGCCGTAGCTGACCGCGCTCGGCAGGCCCAGTTCGTGCAGCAGCGGGTCGAGCTCGTGGGAGATCGCGGGTTTGGACACCGAGCCCAGGCCCAGGGTGCACACGGTGATGCCCAGCTGGGCCCCGGCCAGCATCAGGGACAGCTCGCGCATGCCGGCGAGGGCGGCACCGGCGCCTGCCCGGCCCTCGGCCGCGGCCTTCTCCATGCGGTGCCGCTTGGCGGCGACCAGCGCGAACTCGGCGGCCACGAAGAATCCGCTGCCGATCAGCAGCAGCACGGTGACGAAGAGCGCCATCGGGAAACTCATGCCTGCTCCTCCGTCTCAGGGGCCTGCCGCCGGATCCGTACCCGGTCGGGTACGTGCCGGTCGAGGGTGCGTACGTCGATCACGGCGGCGGTGCCGTCGGGCAGTCCGACCGTGAGCCGGTCCCCGATGGCGGGGAAGCGGCCGAGCCGGTCGACGATCAGGCCGGCCACGGTGTCGTAGTCCTCCTCCTCGGGCAGTTCGACGCCGGTGGCCTCGGCCACCTCGTCCAGCCGGCGGCCCGCGTCCACCAGCCAGCCGTCGCCGTCCGCGACGGCGACCCGGGTGACGGTGTCGGTCTCGTCCGCGATGTCGCCGACGAGTTCCTCGGCGATGTCCTCGTAGGTGACGATGCCGGCCACGCCGCCGTGCTCGTCCAGGACGACCGCGAACTCGTCGTCCCGTTCCCTCATCTGGGTCACGGCGTCGGGCAGCGGGAGGGTGTCCGGCAGCAGCAGCGGGCGCCGGGCGAGGGCGCCGGCCGTGGTGGCGGCGAGGCGGTCCGCGGGCAGGCGCATCAGCTCGGCCACGCCGAGGACGCCGCCGACGTCGTCGGGGTGGTCGCCGAGGACGGGGTAATTGGAGTGGCCGTACTTGGCGATGAGGTCGACCGCCTCGGCGGCGGTGGCGTCCTCGCGGACGAAGACGGCGTCCACGCGGGGCACCATCACCTCGTCCAGTGTCCGGTCGGAGAACTCCAGGGCGTGGTCGAGCAGGGCGGCGGTGTCCTTCGGCAGGGCGCCCTGTTCGTGGGACTCGCCGATCAGGTGGCCCAGCTCCTCCAGGGTGGCGCCGTGGTGCAGTTCCTCCACCGGTTCGATGCCGACCCGGTGCAGCAGCCTGTTCGCCGCGCCGTCGAAGACGCGCACGAGGGGGCCGACGACCTTCAGGTAGGCCAGCGTGGAACCGGCCAGGGCCTTCGCCAGCCGCTCGGGAACGGCGATGGCCAGGTTCTTCGGGGCCAGCTCGCCCAGCACCATCTGGACGACCGTGGCCAGCACGAAGGCCAGGACGACCGCGATGCCGCTCACGGCCGCGCCGGGGAGGCCCAGGCCTGACAGGGCGGGCCTCAGCAGGGCGGACACCGAGGGCTCGGCGATGAAGCCGACGACCAGTCCGGTCACGGTGATGCCGAGCTGTGCGCCCGACAGCATGAAGGACAGCCGCTCCAGCACCTTCAGGGCGCGGGCGGCCTTGCGGTCCCCGGCCTCGGCCTCGCGCGCCAGGGCGAGGCGGTCGGCGGAGACGTAGGCGAATTCCTGGGCGACGAAGTATCCGGTGCCGGCGGTCAGGACGAAGACGGCCAGCAGGCCCAGGAGGGCGTTCGCGGCACTCATCGAACACCATCCCGCCGTGTGCCGTGCTCAGGGAATGCCTGGCGGGATGGTCCGGGACTGTGTCCCGGGGGGTCCGTCGGTCTGGCGGACACGTACGTGCTCCTTCTATGGGTGTGCGAGTACACAACGGCTCTGGCCGTAACGGTGTTCCCGGACGTGGGACGACACGACTGGAAGGGGAAGCAGGTCGTCCTGCCCCCACGCCCACTGTAAAGGAAACGCAAAGTTCCCTCGGGTCGGCCCCCTATGCCTCTACTCGCTTGTAGAAGTTATATCGCGCGCCGCCCCGCGCGCGACACCCCCTTCACGAAACACGCGCACACCCAAGGAGTCGACGCCACCACGGCGCCCAAACGTTTGCCCGGCTCGGTCGGCGGGGCCGGGGGTGCGGTCGCGGCGGAGGGCGTGGACGAGATCGGGAACTCCTTCGAGGGCGAGGGTGAGGGCGAGGAGGAGTAACTTCTACATTACTGTAGAAGTTACGGCGCCCGGCACACTTCGGCCCGGGCGCCTCCCGACCCGTACGGAGTGCTCATGGCCCTGTGGGACCGCCTCAAGGAGTCCGCGTCGACGATGCAGACCCAGTTGACGGCCAGGAAGAACGATCTGAAGAGCGGCGCCTTCCGCGACGCGAGCATGGCGATGTGCGCCCTGGTGGCGGCGGCCGACGGCACCGTCGATCCGTCCGAGCGGCAGCGCGTGGCCCAGCTCATCGCCGCCAACGAGGTGCTGCGGAACTTCCCCGCCGACGACCTGCGCCGCCGTTTCGAGGACAACATCGACAGGCTGACCGCCGACTTCGCCTTCGGCAAGGTGAGCGTCCTGCAGGAGATCGCCAAGGCGAGGAAGAAGCCCGCCGAGGCGCGGGCGGTCGTCCAGATCGGCATCGTCATCGGCGGCGCCGACGGCGACTTCGACAAGAACGAGCGGGCCGTGGTCCGCGAGGCGTGCTACGCCCTCGACCTGCCGCCGCACGAGTTCGACCTCTGAGCGGCCCCGGCCCCGCGGCGGCCGGCCCGCCGCGGGGTCAGAGGGGTGTGGCCGCGTGCAGGATGAGAACCATCGTCACGGCGGAGTTCGCGGACGACATCGCGGAGACGGCGGTCCCCGCGGCGGCGCCCCATGTCGCCAGGCCGACCAGGGTGAACAGCGACGGCCAGTGGCGCACCGCCGGGGCGGGTCCGAGCAGGGCCGCCACCCGGCGCGGCACCGGGCCCGCCGCGGCCAGGCCGGCCAGGGTGGTGACCGGGGTGCCGCGCGAGACCAGGGCCGCCTTGCCGATCGCCCGGGCCACCGTGCGGCGGCTGCCGACCGTCCGGGCCGCGTCCTCGTCCGCCCACCGCTCCGCCGTGTACGCCACCGCCGTGCGCAGCGGCCGCAGGAAGGGGTTGGCGCGTGCGGCCAGCTGGACGGTGAGCAGGAAGCGGTGGTGGCGGGCGGTCAGGTGGGCGCGTTCGTGGGCGAACAGTGCCCGGCGCTCGGCCGGCTCCAGGCAGTCCAGCAGCGCCGTGGTCACCACCACGCGGTCCCGCCGGCCGCCGGGCAGCGCGTAGGCGTAGGGCACGTCGTCCGGCAGGATTGCGGCCTGCGTCTCCGGCAGCCCGGCCAGCGCCCGGTGGGCACGGCGGCGTACCCGCCCGTGCCGCCACAGCGTCCGCCCGCACGCGGCCAGCACCGCGCCCAGGGCGGGGATCGCCACCTTGCCGGCCACCTCGTCGAACGGCACCGCCGCGCGCACCTCGGGGTCGGACCAGCCGTCGGGCAGCGGGTTGCCGGGCAGCTGGGCGGTGCCGACCACCATCACCAGGCCCAGGCACAGCGTGCTGCACACCGCCATCACCGCGGCCACCCCGGTCAGCAGCCGGGTCGCCGTGCGCGGGTGCAGATGCTGCTCGGCCAGGCGCGCGATCGGCCACGCCGTCAGGGGCAGCACCAGCGGCAGAAAGACGAACACCCCCATCGCGGCCTCAGTCTTCCCCTTCGTCCCCCGACCGGCCCAGCAGCTCCCGCAACAGCCGCTCGTCGTCCGGCCCGAGACCGGTCACGAAACTGGCCAGCACCGCCTCCCGGTCGCCCTCGGCGTCCAGCACCCGGCGCATCCTGTGGGCGGCCAGGCCCGCCTGGTCGGAGGCGGGCGTCCAGACGAAGGACCGGCCCGCACGCTCCCGCGTGACCGCCCCCTTGGCCAGCAGCCTGGTCAGGATGGTGATGACGGTCGTATAGGCGAGACCGCCACCCAGACGCTCCCGCACCCAGCCGGCCGTCGCCGGGCCGTCCGCCTCCCGCAGCGCCGCCAGGACCAGCCCTTCCAGCTCACCCTGCCCCCGCCGCCGGGAACCCTCCCGCTGCTCCGCCACGCCCCGCCTCCCTTCCACCGCCGTCCGTTTCCCGCGCGGACATCGTATAGACGCCCCCGGAACCCGTACGCCACCCCCACACCCCTCTACAGTGATGTAGATTCTGCCCGGGCCGCCCGTGCCTCGGAGAAGGAGCAGTGCACCCATGTTCGGACTGAGCGAGCTGGCCGTCATCCTCATCGTCGTCATAGCCGTCCTCGCCGCCAAGAAGCTCCCGGAACTCGCCCGCTCGGCGGGCAAGTCGGCCCGCATCCTCAAGGCCGAGGCGCGCGCGATGAAGGAGCAGGACAAGGCTCAGGAGGCGCCCGCGGCCCCACGGATCATCCAGGGCGGGACGCTGCCGCCGCCCGCCCCCCGTTCCGGGCGGACCGGCGACACGCCTCCGGGGGACCGTCCGGCCGGGTGACGGGCCGAAGGTCCCTCGGACGAGGCCGGGCGGCCCATGGCGTCTCCCCCCGGCCGGGCCCACGCTGGCATCAGGGGCACCGAAGCCGCCATCCGGCTGTGGCGGCGGGCACGGAAGGAGACGGGCGATGACTTCCACCACCACGCTGAGCGCGGGTCTCCCGGCCGCGTACCGCGAAGAACTGATGCGGTACGCCCGCGAGGTCTCCTTCCCGGCCGGGGTGCGCCTGTTCGAGGAAGGACGGCGCGCCGACCGGTTCTGGATCGTCCGGACCGGAACCGTCGCCCTCGACCTCCAGGTCCCCGGTCACCGCGCGGCCGTGATCGAGTCGCTGGGCCACGGCGAGCTGATCGGCTGGTCCTGGCACCACCCGCCGCACACATGGCACCTGGGCGCCGGGACCACGACCCCGGTGCGGGCCTGGGAGTTCGACGCGGAGGCCGTACGGGCGCTGTGCGAAAAGGACCCCGGGTTCGGCCGCGTGATCGCCGTATGGGTCGGCCGGGTGGTCGCCCAGCGGCTGCACGCCACCCGGGTCCGGCTGCTCGACCTGTACGCCCCGTACGGCAGCGGAAGCAGTTGACGGCCGTGAACGGCGGTCCGGCCGGCCCGTGCGTTCCCGGCCCCGGTGGGGTGCGCGGGCGGCGGGCCGGGCGACCGCCTCGTGTTCGTCACCGGCGAGCGCGGGCAGCGTCGCGGAGACGGGGTCCGGCAGGCCGGCCCGCGGGGAACGGTGCTTGTACGGGGCGAGGCGGAGCGGTGCCGGGCCGGCCCGGTGCCCGGTGAGCGGCCTCGGTCCGGTCGCCGGGCACGAACGGCTCGTACAGACCGGTCCGGCCTCGTGGGCGCCGCCGCGGGAGACGGTGTCCGTGCGTACCGAGGCCTGGACGGTCACCGGACGCGGGCTCAGGGAAGCGGCGGCCGTCAGCGGCCCTCCTGCCGCAGCCGGTCCTGGACCTGGGTGGCGATGACGGCGGCCTGGATGCGGCGCTCCACACCGAGCTTCGCCAGCAGCCGGGAGATGTGGTTCTTGACCGTCTTCTCGGCCAGGTACAGCCGCTGGCCGATCTGGCGGTTGGTCAGTCCCTCACCGATCAGGGCCAGGATCTCGCGCTCCCGGTCGGTCAGGCCGGGCAGCGCGTCCGGCTGTTCCTCCTCTTCCTTCCGCCGACCGCCGCGCAGCCGGGCCATCAGCCGGGTGGTGGCGCTCGGGTCGAGCAGCGACTGGCCGCGGGCCACCGTGCGGACGGCGGTCACCAGGTCGGAGCCGCGGATCTGCTTGAGCACGTATCCGGAGGCACCGGCCATGATCGAGTCGAGCAGGGCCTCCTCGTCGTCGAACGAGGTCAGCATCAGACAGGCCAGGTCGGGCATGGCCGAGCGCAGCTCGCGGCACACGCTCACCCCGTCCCCGTCCGGCAGCCGTACGTCCAGGACCGCGACCCGGGGGCGCAGGGCGGGAACGCGGACCAGGGCCTGCTCCGCGGTGGCGGCCTCGCCGACCACGGTGATGTCCGGTTCGTCGTTGAGCAGGTCGTGCACCCCTCGCCGGACCACCTCGTGGTCGTCCAGCAGGAAGACCCGGATCGGGCTGTCGGGTCCGGGCTGCTCGCCGTCCGCCATCGGTTGCTCCTCGTTCCACGCTGTGTGATCGTCCACGCCGTCCGGAATCCCCGGCCCTCACATCCTGCGCAATGCCGGGCCGGAAGGCCAGGGCCGATCGGCCCCACTCGCGCGGGCGGGAGCGAGGGGGCGTCTTCGCCGGTGAGGTGCCGTCCTGCAGGGCGGGGACTACGCCGCGCGGACGGCCGTGGCCAGGGCCTCTCCGACGGCCCGGGCCCCCGCGGCGTTGGGGTGCAGGGGTGCGGCCGGGCGGGCGGGGAGCAGGCCCTCGATGTAGCGGTCGGCGGGGGCGGCGCAGATGTCGTGTCCGATCCCCAGGGTGTAGGTGTCGACGAAGGTCGCGCCGTGCTCCTCGGCCGTTCGCCTCAGTACGGTGCCGAGGTGGTCGACCACGCCCTGGATGTAGTTGGCGTCCTGCTTCCAGAAGGGCTGGACGGGGTGGCAGCCGTCGGTGCGGAGGTAGTTGCCGTAACCGACGACGAAGACCTCGGCGTTCGGTGCCCGCCGGGTGATCTCGTCCAGGGCGGTACCGAAGACCGGTGCCCAGGCGTCGATGCGGGCCCTGATCCTGTCGGTGCCGCCCGCGGTGTTCTCCTGCGCGCAGCTGGTGCCGTGGGGCGGGGGCAGGAAGTTGACGCAGTCCAGCGCTTCGCCGAAGACGTCGGCGTCGTTGCCGCCGATGGTGATGCTGACGATGTCGGCGGCGGGGGTGAGCGCGTCGTACTGGGGGGCGGTGCCCGGGTACTGGGACGTGCTCAGGTGGCCGGTGGTGGCGGCGGAGCAGGTGACGTCGGTGAGGTGCGCGCCGAGGGCCTCGGCCGCGATGTGCGGGTAGCCGGCCAGGGAACGCAGGCACATCGGGTCGTCCGGATCGGGCGGCGGCACCAGCGGCGCGGCCGCGTAGGAGTCGCCGAGCGCGACGTACCGCGGGGGTTCGGCCGCGGCCGGCGCGGCCGTGACCGGTACCACGGCCGACAGGGCACCGGCGAGCAGCGCGGCGACCAGGACTGCGCGCAGGGTCGTCTTCAAGGACGCCTCCGTCCGCGGGGCGGAATGTATGTGGGTATACCTCGCGATGAGCATGCCCGAGCGGGCGTGCCGCCGCACGGCGGACCGCGGCTGGGTACTCCTGCCGGATGACGGCGTGCGGCACGGGTCCCGCTGCTCGCCGCGGCCGGTGCGGCCACCGGCGCCGTCCGGCGCGGCGGGCCGGGACCCTCCCGCCGGCCGGCACGGTGTGTGCGGGGGCCGGCTCCGCCCGGCGGGGGCGTTCAGTCGCGGCGCAGCAGGACGAGCTCGCGGTTCATCTCACCGAGGAACCGGACGATCACCGTGAGCTCGTCGGGCGTGAAACGGCCCCGCGCGGTGTCGGTGCTCCGCGCGAGCGGCCGGAAGTACTCCCTGACCAGCCCTCTGGCCGCCTCCGCGAAGTGCAGGTGGACCACGCGGCGGTCGTCGGCGGCCCTGACCCGGTGGATGTGCCCCGCCCGCTCCAGCCGGTCGACGCACGCGGTGACCGCGCCGGAGGTGAGGTTGAGCTGCCTGCGCAGCCGGCCGGGCGTCATGGGCTCGCCCGCGCCGTCCGCGCCGGCGTCCAGGATCGCGATCAGGGCCTGCACATCGGTGAGGTGCAGGCCGTGCGCGTGGGCGAACTCCTGAGCGACACGGTTGAACTCGCTGTTCATCCGACGCAACAGCACGGCGAACGACTGCAGACCCGTCGGGTCGTCCACGTGAAGAGGCGTCGAAGGGGTATCCGGGTCACTCATGACCCCAGTATAGGATCACTCGATCATTGAGATACTTATTCATCGACACACTTCTTCCCCCTGTTGAGGATGTTCATGAGAACCGCACCGCGCCGGGCCCGGTGGGCCGTACCCCTCGTCCTCCTGCTGGTCTGGCTGGGCGTGGGAGGAACGCTCGGGCCGTACGCGGGCAGGCTGGGCGAGGTGGCCACCAACGACCAGGCCTCCTTCCTGCCGCGGAGCGCCGAGTCCACCAAGGTCCTGGAGGAGCGTGAGGCGTTCGGCCAGTCCGAGACCCTGCCGGCCATCGTGGTCTGGACGACGGACGGGGACCAGGTCACCGAGGCGCAGCGGGCGGCCGCCACCGGCTCCGTCGGCGCGCTCGCCGGGAGCGCCGGGATCGCCGGCCGGCCGTCACCGGCCCTGCCCTCCGACGACGGCCGGGCGCTCCAGGCCGTCGTCCCGCTCGAGCCCGAGCTGGGTGAGGAGCTGCCCGCGGTCCTCGACGAGGTGCGTGCGGCGGCGCGGAAGGTGCCGGGCACCGAGGCGCGGATCGCCGGCCCGGCCGCGAGCCAGGCCGACCTGTCGGACGCGTTCGCGGGCATCGACGGACTGCTGCTGGGCGTGGCGCTCGCCGCCGTACTGGTGATCCTCCTGCTCGTCTACCGCAGTGTCCTGCTGCCCTTCCTGATCATCCTCGGCTCCGTCCTCGCCCTGGGGCTGGCCTGCGCCGTGGTCTACGCGCTGGCGGAACGGGACGTGGTCCGCGTCGACGGACAGGTGCAGGGCATCCTGTCCATCCTGGTGATCGGTGCCGCCACCGACTACGCCCTGCTGCTGGCCGCGCGCTTCCGCGAGGAACTCGCCGTGCGCGAGGACCGGGCCGCGGCCGCCCTGGCGGCGGTGCGGCGCTCGTTCGGCGCGATCACCGCGAGTGCCGCCACCGTGGCGCTCGGGCTGCTGGCCCTGCTCGCCAGCGACCTCACGAACAACCGCGCCCTCGGACCGGTCGGCGCCATCGGCATCGTGTGCGCCGTGCTCACCACCCTCACCTTCCTGCCGGCCGTGCTGGCCCTGCTCGGCCGTACCGCCTACTGGCCGTCCCGCCCGAAGGCGTCGGACGCGTCCGCGGAGGGCCACGCGGTATGGCGCCGGGTCGCCGCGCGGGTGGACGCGCGGCCACGCCTCACCTGGGTCGTGACCGGGCTCGTCCTCGCCGCCCTGGCGGCCTTCTCCCCCACGCTGTCCGCGAAGGGCGTGCCGCTCGACGAGATCTTCGTGAACGACGCCCCCTCCGTCGCCGCCCAGGAGACGGTCGGCGAGCACTTCCCCGGCGGCTCGGGCAACCCGGCCGTGATCATCGCCGACGCCGGCCACGCCGACGCGGTGACGGCCGCCGCGAGGGACACCGCGGGCGTGGCGTCGGCGGGCGCGGTCTCCGCCTCGGGGCAGCCCGGTGCCGGTGAGCCGCAGGTCGTGGACGGACGGGTCCGTATCGACGCCACGCTGGAGGCGGCGGCGGACAGCGACGCGGCCAAGGAGACCGTCGCGCGGCTGCGCGACAACGTGCACGCCGTCCCCGGGGCCGACGCCCTGGTCGGCGGGTACACGGCCCAGCAGTACGACACCCAGCGGACCGCCGCGCACGACCGCACGGTGATCGTCCCCGTCGTGCTCGGCGTCATCCTGCTGATCCTCGTCCTGCTGCTGCGCTCGCTGCTCGTACCGGTGCTGCTGGTGGCGACCGTCGCGCTCAACTTCCTGGCGACGCTGGGGGTCTCCTCCCTCGTCTTCGAGCACCTCCTCGGCTTCGGCGGCACGGACGCGTCCGTCCCGCTCTACGGGTTCGTGTTCCTGGTGGCCCTCGGCGTCGACTACAACATCTTCCTGATGTCCCGGGTGCGCGAGGAGGCGCTCGCCCTCGGCTCGCGGCAGGGTGTGCTGCGCGGACTGACCACGACCGGCGGCGTGATCACCTCGGCGGGTGTGGTGCTGGCCGCCACGTTCGCGGCCCTGACGGTCATCCCGCTGGCGTTCCTCGTGCAGATCGCCTTCATCGTGGCCTTCGGCGTCCTGCTCGACACGCTCGTGGTCCGCTCGCTGCTGGTGCCCGCGCTCGTGATCGACATCGGCCCCCGCGCATGGTGGCCCGGCGCCCTGGCACGCGGGAAGACCGCGCCCGCCGGGGAGCCGGAGCCGTCGGCGTACGGACCACGGCGGTGACCTGAGCGGCGCGCAACCCGGCAGCGGCGCCGACACGGGCCGGAACCCGCTGCCGGGCGTGTTCGGCAGCGGACGCCCGTGCGCACCATGGCCGCCGCACTCATGATCGGACACAAGGGGGAAGTCGTACCGCATCCCTGAGAGGAGCACTCGTGGCGGACACATACGGACAGCACAACGGCGAGCGGCTGCGCTGCCTGGTCACCGGGGCCTCCGGATACGTCGGCGGACGTCTGGTGCCCGAACTGCTGCGAGCCGGTCACCGGGTCCGGTGCCTGGCCCGCTCCCCCGGCAAGCTCCGCGACCATCCCTGGGCCCAGGAGGTCGAGACCGTCCGCGGCGACGTCACGGACGACGGCTCGGTCGCCGAGGCCATGCGCGGTGTCGACGTCGCCTACTACCTGGTGCACGCCCTGGGAACCGGCTCCGGTTTCGAGGACACCGACCGCCGCGCCGCCCGGATCTTCGCCGAGCGGGCGCACGCCGCCGGGGTACGGCGGATCGTCTACCTCGGCGGACTCACCCCGGCGGGCGTACCCGAGCGTTCCCTCTCCCCGCACCTGCGCTCCAGGGCCGAGGTCGGACGTGTCTTCCTGGACGCCCCGGTGCCCGCCACGGTGCTCCGGGCGGCGGTCGTCATCGGCTCGGGGTCGGCCTCGTTCGAGATGCTGCGCTACCTGACCGAGCGCCTGCCCGTGATGGTGACCCCGAGCTGGGTGCACACCCGCGTTCAGCCGATCGGCATCCGCGACGTGCTGCGCTACCTCACCGGCTCGGCCACCATGCCCGCCGACGTCGACCGGGCCTTCGACATCGGCGGGCCGGACGTGCTGACCTACCGGGAGATGATGGGCCGTTACGCCGCGGTCGCCGGGCTGCGTCGGCGGATCGTCGTGCCGGTACCGGTCCTCACCCCCGGGCTCTCGAGCCACTGGGTGGGTCTGGTCACCCCGGTGCCCGCCGCCATCGCCCGGCCGCTGACCGAGTCGCTGCGCCACGAGGTCGTCTGCCGGGAGCACGACATCGCCCGGTACGTGCCCGACCCTCCGGGCCTGCCGCTGCCCTTCGACGAGGCGCTGGCCCTGGCGCTGCGCAAGGTCCGGGACGCCCAGGTGGCCACCCGCTGGTCGTCCGCGGCCGTGCCCGGCGCCCCCAGCGACCCGCTGCCCACCGACCCCGACTGGGCCGGCGGCAGCCTCTACCGGGACGAACGGGAACTGCCGGTCGACGCGTCCCGCGCGTCGCTGTGGAAGGTCGTCGAGGGCATCGGCGGCGACAACGGCTGGTACTCCTTCCCGCTCGCCTGGGCGGTCCGGGGCTGGCTGGACCGGTTCGCCGGCGGGGTCGGCCTGCGCCGCGGACGGCGGGACGCCGAGCGTCTGCGGGTCGGTGACTCGCTGGACTTCTGGCGCGTCGAGGAGATCGAGCCGGGCCGTCTGCTGCGGCTGCGTGCCGAGATGCGGCTGCCCGGACTCGCCTGGCTGGAGATGTACGCCGAAACGGACGCCGACGGCCGCACCCGGTACCGCCAGCGTGCCCTGTTCCATCCCCGCGGGCTGCTGGGCCACGCCTACTGGTGGGGTGTCTCGCCGTTCCACGCCGTCGTCTTCGGCGGCATGGCCCGCAACATCGCGCGGGCCGCCGCCAAGGACATGCGCGCGTACGGCGGACGGGCGGCGCGGGCCGACCCCGCCGGACGCGCCGGTTCCGCCGAGGGCTTCCGCAAGTAGGCGGTGCCGTACGGGGGTTGTACGGGCGGCGCGTCCTGGTCCGGCCCACCGGCTGCCGCACGCGCGCTTACCGCTCTCCGGCCGCCTGTTCGCCCACGTCATCGCCGGCCCCGACCCCGCCCCGTCACGACCGGGCATACGCGCGCGGCTGGTCCGCCTCGGTGTCGCCATCACGGCGCACGCGGTGATCTCGCAGCTGACGTACGGCGGCTTCCGGGTGCGCGTCCACGCCCCCGGGGACCAGGTCCGGGCGGGCGCCGAGATCGTGTACTACGGCGGCGACATCGCCGAACTGCTCCTGGCCGCCGCCCTGGTCACCGCCTGGCGTCCGCAGGGCCGTACCCGCCGGGTGGCCGCTCCCGGTCCCGCGCCGGCACCGCCGTCGGCGCCGTGCCGGGCGACGGCACCCGGGTGAGCGGGCGGGGAGCCCGGGGCCGCCCGGGCGCCGGCCTCCCGCCGAAGGGGGTGCCGAGGGTCACCCCTCGTCCGGGACCCTGGCGAGCTCCAGCGTCACCGGTCCGTCCACGTCCGGGTGCAGGAACACCTTCTCGGGGCTTGCGGTCCAGAGCTGGATGTCGCCCAGGACCTGGAAGCCTCCGGTCTCGTCGGGCTGCAGGTACACGAAGTTCGAGGGGGTGGGATTCCAGGTGCCGTCGAAGTCGACGCGGGTGGCACTTCCGTGCCAGTAGGCGTCGTTCTTCGCGATGCCCACGGCGGAGAACCGTCCGCCGGGGTGCAGGCGGATCTCCGCGCCGGTCTCCTCGTCGCGGTACACCCCCGGCAGGCGGTCCGGATCGACGTGGACCGCACCCGCCCCGACACAGCCCGAAGCGAGCACCGCCACGGCCGCGAGGAGCACGGTGACGAACCCGCCTCCGACCCCGCCCCTCGTCCTCACGGTTCTGCCCCCCATGTCCCCACACCCCGTCCCTGTGACCGGACGGCGGGTCCGCCGCCGAGCCCTTATTTGAACATGCTCAAAAACCAGGATGCTCCTCGGGGCCCGGCAGAGCACCGGCCCGGCGGGTACGGCACGAACCCGGCGCCGGGCCCGGCCTCGCTCGACGAAGCCGTTGCCCGCCCTGCCCGACGCCCCGGTGCGGCCTCACGTGACCTTCGCGGCCGTAAGGTCGATACTTCTCCCATGGGGGCTCCCCTCGGCACGCGGCCGACCCACCGGAGGAGATCCGACACCGCGTCACCGAAGCCGGCGTCAGTACCACGGGGGCCCGCCCGCGGCCGCCGTGGACCGCCAGGACCGATGCCTTACCGTACCCATTCCGACCAGCGACAATGCAGGTCGACGACCCACTTGCCGGCCTTCCCAGGAGGTACCCGTGAAGATGCTGATCAATGTCCCGGAGACCGTGGTCGCGGACGCGTTGCGGGGGATGGCGGCGGCCCATCCCGAGCTGGCGGTGGACGTGGAGAACCGGGTGATCGTACGCAAGGACGCGCCCGTGGCCGGGAAGGTGGGCCTGGTCTCCGGCGGGGGGTCGGGGCACGAGCCGTTGCACGGCGGGTTCGTGGGGCCGGGGATGCTGTCGGCGGCCTGTCCCGGCGAGGTGTTCACCTCCCCGGTGCCCGACCAGATGGTGCGGGCCGCGGCGGCCGTGGACAGCGGGGCCGGGGTGCTGTTCATCGTGAAGAACTACACCGGTGACGTGCTCAACTTCGACATGGCCGCCGAACTGGCCGAGGACGAGGGCATCCAGGTCGCGAAGGTGCTGGTCGACGACGACGTGGCGGTGACCGACAGCCTGTACACGGCCGGCCGGCGGGGCACGGGCGCGACCCTGTTCGTGGAGAAGATCGCGGGCGCGGCGGCGGACGAGGGGCAGCCGCTGGAGCGGGTGGAGGCGATCGCCCGGCAGGTGAACGAGAACTCCCGCAGCTTCGGGGTGGCGCTGAGCGCCTGCACCACGCCGGCCAAGGGCAGCCCCACCTTCGACCTGCCCTCCGGTGAGCTGGAGCTGGGCATCGGCATCCATGGCGAGCCGGGCCGGGAGCGGCGGCCGATGATGACGTCCGGCGAGATCGCCGAGGTCGCCCTCGACGCGATCCTGGAGGACCTCACGCCGCGCAACCCCGTCCTGGTCCTGGTCAACGGCATGGGTGCCACCCCGCTGCTGGAGCTGTACGGCTTCAACGCCGAGGTGCAGCGGGTGCTCGGCGAACGCGGGGTCCCCGTGGCCCGGGTCCTGGTCGGCAACTACGTCACCTCCCTCGACATGGCGGGCGCCTCGGTCACCCTGTGCCAGATCGACGAGGAGCTGCTGCGGCTGTGGGACGCGCCGGTGCGGACTCCGGGACTGCGCTGGGGCATGTGAGGGACGCTGAGGACATGACCACACGAGGAGTTCCCGTGCTCGACGCCGACTTCTTCCGCCGTTGGATGACGGCCACCGCCGCGTCCGTGGACCGCGAGGCGGAGCGGCTCACCGCGCTCGACTCGCCGATCGGGGACGCCGATCACGGCAGCAACCTGCAGCGCGGGTTCCGGGCGGTGAGGGACGCGCTGGACAAGGAGCCGCCCGCCACGCCGGGAGCGGTGCTGACCCGGGCCGGGCGGCTGCTCATCTCGACGGTGGGCGGTGCGTCCGGTCCGCTGTACGGGACGCTGCTGCGCCGCACCGGCAAGGCGCTCGGTGACGCCGCCGAGGTGGACGGGCGGCGACTGGCCGAGGCGCTGCGCGCGGGCGTCGACGCGGTGCGGCAGCTCGGCGGTGCGGCACCGGGCGACAAGACGATGATCGACGCGCTGGTGCCCGCGGTGGACGCCCTCGGCGACTCCTTCGCCGCCGCGCGCGACGCCGCCGAGGAGGGTGCCGTGGCGACGACTCCGCTGCGGGCGCGCAAGGGCAGGGCCAGTTATCTGGGTGAGCGCAGCATCGGGCACCAGGATCCGGGGGCCACGTCGGCGGCGCTGCTGATCGCCGCGCTCGTGGACGCGGAGGCCGGCGGTGAGTGACGAGAAGCCGGTGGGGATCGTGCTGGTGTCGCACAGCGCGGCGGTGGCCGCGTCGGTGGCGGAGCTGGCGCGGGGGCTGGCGGGCGCCGGCGGGGCGGTTCCCGTGGCGCCGGCGGGCGGCACCGAGGGCGGCGGGCTGGGCACGAGCGCCGAGCTGATCGCCGCGGCGGCCGCGTCCGTGGACCGCGGGGCGGGGGTGGCCGTGCTCGCCGATCTGGGCAGCGCGGTGCTCACCGTGAAGGCGCTGCTCGCCGAGGGTGACGAACTCCCCGAGCACACCAGGCTGGTGGACGCGCCGTTCGTGGAGGGCGCGGTGGCCGCGGTGGTCACGGCCGCCACGGGGGCGGACCTGGCGGCGGTGGAGGCGGCGGCCGTGGAGGCGTACACGTACCGGAAGGTGTGAGGAGGGCGGCGGCACCCGGCCGGTTCAGCCGTCCGCGTCCACGAACCGCCGGGCCAGCCGTTCCCCCGCCGTCACCGCGGCCCGGTGGTCCTCGATGGGGGTCACCCGGCTGTTCCTGAACACGATGTAGGTGACGCCGGAGGGGGTGCCGCCGCCGCGCGGGTCGGGGTCGATGCCGAGCGACTCGGCCATGGCGTAGGACGCCTCGCCGATGACGTCGGCGGGGCCGGTGTCGCCGACGACCCCGTAGCGCACGCGGTCGCGGTACACCACCGCCACGACCGATCCGCCGCGCACGCCGTGGGACCGGTGGTTCCACACGGTGCTGGGCGCGGGCACCACCACGTAGGGGGTCTCCTCGGAGCTCAGCGGGCGTCCGTCGGACTGGACGAAGGCCGTGGAGGAGGAGAAGTACGGGTCGGTGCGGGCGTTGCAGCGGGGACCGGGACGGCCGTCGCAGTCGATGTCCATGTCGGCCTTCCAGAACACGGCGTCGCGGGTGCCGCACACCGGGACGGTGGCCTTGGCGCCGTGGTCCTCGCGGTAGCGGCCGCGGGAGACGGGGACGCAGGTGCGCACCTTGGCCAGCAGGTCGGCGGCGGAGACGGGGGCCGTGCGCCGTGCGGCCGGTTCGCCGGCGGGCGCCTCGGCCGGCGTGGTGGCGGCGGGGGCCGGATCCGTGAGCCGTGCGGCCGGTTCGGTGCGTGTCCCGGCCCGCGTGGTGGCGGCGGGGGCCGGATCCGTGAGCCGTGCGGCCGGCTCGTCGGTGGGCGCCCCGTCCGGCGTGGTGACGGCGGAGGGCGGGGTCACGTGCCGCGGGGCCGGATCCGTGCGTGCCCCGGCCGGCGCGGCGGGGGTCGGGGCCGTGCGTCGTGCGGCCGGTTCGGTGCGGGGCTGGGGTGCGGTGGTGGGGGGTGCCGAGGGGGCCAGCAGGGCGACACCGGCCATGGCCAGGGTGAGCGACTGGACACGGGACACGATCAAGGGGGGCCTCTCGTCGGGGTCACGGGCGCACACTCACGGGCACTTTGCACCATTTCGTCCCGATATAGGGCCATGACGGCCTCGACAGGGCCGGACGGAGCACGATCGCACCAGCGACCGCGACAAGGGGCCGGGGCCCGGGTCCGGGTCGACCCGGGCCGTCCGGCCACCCGCGCCGGCGCGGGATCTGCGACGACAGCGGTCCGCGCCACGGGCCCGAACTCTCCTGCGGCAAAAGGCGGTTCGGCCCGTTCGGACTTCAGCATACGTAATGCGCGCGACCACTCCCCCACCCCACCCTCTTGATGTGATCGCGTCACCCCGGCCATATTGGTACGGACCATTGTCCGAGCGGTTTCGTGTACCGCCCCGGGAGGCAGAGTCGTGCGTGGCGTTCCCCCAGCCGTGTCCCCCCGTCGCCTCCTCGCGCTCGGCGGGGTTCTCCTGCTGCTCACCTCCTGCCGCTGGGGAGGCTCGGACGACCCCGGTGCCGGTGAACGGCCGCCCGGAGCGCCGACCGGGGTCACGGCCGAGGCGGGCAGCGCCACCAGCGTGCACGTCATGTGGAACGCGGTCGCCGCCGCCGACGCCGAGGTGAGCCGGTACGAGGTGTACCGGGGCACCACAAAGGTGAAAGAAGTGCCCGGTGCCGAGCACATGGTGGACGTCACCAGGCTCCGCCCCGCGACCACCTATGTGTTCACGGTACGGGCCCGGGACGCGGACGGACGGCTCGGACCGCGCAGCCGGGAGGTCCGGGCGACGACACCCGGGGCGACCACGGCCGACGTCACCGCCCCCACCCGCCCGGCGGAGCTTCGGGGCCGGACCGCCGGGAACCGGGCGGTCCAGTTGTCGTGGTCCGCCTCGAAGGACGACCGGGGTGTGGTGTCGTACACCGTCTACCAGGGCGGAACGAAGATCCACAGTGTGAGCGGGAACCAGACGGCCGCCGTGGTGACGGGGCTGCGGCCGGGCACCCGCTACTCCTTCACGGTCCGGGCCCGGGACGCGGCCGACAACCTCTCCCCGGCCGGCGCCGCCGTCCGCCTCGCCACCGCGGGCGGCGCGGACGGCCCGACCGGCGCTCCCACCGGTTTCCGGGCCACGAGCGAACGGTCCGACGGCGCCTACCACATCGTCCTGCACTGGGTGCCGCCGCGCGTCGACGGGGTGGTCACCGAGTACGAGGTGCGCCTGGACGGCCGCACCGCCACCTCGCTCGTCTACGGCGGTGACGCGCCGCGCGACCGGGCGACGTACCGCTTCTACGCCGGCCGGGAGGCCGGGGTCACCCACCGGGTGCGGATCCGGGCGATGCTGCCGGACGGCACCTGGGGCGGCTTCTCGGCGGAGCGCACGGTGACGACGGGCACCGGGCGCTGACCCGGCCCCGGGGTCGGCCGCCCGGAGGAAGCCGTCACCTGCCCGGATGCCGCCGGAGTGCGCGCCGGTCCGGGTGCCCGTTGGCTTGCCTCGTGGCAGCACGGGCGCTCCCCGACCTCGGCGGCGCAAGGGATGTACCGCCGGCCGTGCCGCCGGAAGGCAGTCCACATGCGCACCTCGAAGCCACTGCTCCGCTCCGGTCCGGTCGCGGCCGCCGCCGTCGCGCTCGCGCTGACCCTGGCCGGGCCGGCCGCCGCGGCCGGGATCTCCGTCAGCACCACCGGGTCGACGGTCTCGGTGAGCACCAGTTCGTGCACCCAGGTCAACGGCCACTGGGGCACCGCCTCGCTGCTCAGCAGCGGCCAGACGAGCTTCTCGCAGGGCCGTCAGGTGGCGCTGTCGGGGAGCGCTTCGGGACAGTCCGCCGCCTGGTCGAATGTCGCCCCGGGCACGTACACGGTGGTCGTGGTGTGCTCGAACGGCAGCACCGCGGGCACGCAGTCCGTCGTCGTCTCCACGGCTCCCAGCCCGTCGGTGTCGCCCACGGCCTCGCCGTCCCGCGGGGTGATGGGCGGCATCGGCGGCGGTTCGACGGACTACGGCACGGTCACGCTGGTGGCGGGCGGCGCACTGGTCGGTACGGGGATCGCCGCCACGGCCTGGTACCTGCGCCGCCGCGGCACCCCGCGCCACTTCTGACCGCGGGCGTGTGTCAGACACCCCCTGGACCCGGCGCCGGCCGCCGTCACGTCCGACGCGCTCCGGACGGGCGGCCGGCGTCGACCCCGCGGTGTCACGCCTCCCGTGCGACCGGGTCCCCGGGGCCGCCGGCGTCCGGCAACCGGGCGAACTCCGCCAGCGCGTGGTCGAGCCACTGGGTCCAGAAGGTCTCCAGGTCGATGCCGGCCCGCAGCACCAGATGGCGCAGCCGGTCCTCCGGTCCGTCCTTGCCGGGCGGGAAGTCGCGCCGCTCGATCTCCCGGTACTCCGCCAACTGGCGTTCGTGCAGCTCCCGGTGGCGCCGCAGGTCGGCCGCCAGGCCCGCGGTGCCGACCACGGCCGCCGCCCTCAGCCGCAGCAGCATCGCGTCGCGGTGCGGCTTGGGGTCCTGGGACGCGGAGGTCCAGCGGGCCAGTTCCGCGCGTCCCGCCGGCAGGACCTCGTACGCCTTCTTCTGCCCCCGGGCCGGCTGCTCGGAGGGGAGGGCCCGGATCAGGCCCTCGGCCTCCAGTTTCCCCAGCTCGCGGTAGATCTGCTGGTGCGTCGCGGACCAGAAGTAGCCGATCGACCGGTCGAACCGGCGGGTCAGCTCCAGCCCCGACGACGGCTTCTCGAGCAGGGCGGTGAGGATCGCGTGCGGGAGTGACATGGGCTCATCCTAGGGACGGGCCGCGCCCGGCCCGGACGCCGCCGGGCGGGCGGAACACCGGCGGCAGGGCCTACAGCGCCGCCGCCAGCTCGGTGCCCTGTTTGATGGCACGCTTGGCGTCCAGTTCGGCGGCCACGTCGGCGCCGCCGATCAGGTGGACGGGCCGTCCGGCGGCGACCAGTTCCTCGTACAGGTCGCGGCGCGGCTCCTGGCCGGTGCACAGGACGACGGTGTCGACCTCCAGGACGGTGCTCTCGCCGTCGACGGTGACGTGCAGTCCGGCGTCGTCGATCCGGTCGTAGCGCACGCCGGGGACCATGGTGACGCCACGGTGGCGCAGTTCGGTGCGGTGGATCCAGCCGGTGGTCTTGCCGAGTCCGGCGCCGACCTTGGAGGTCTTGCGCTGGAGCAGGTGGACGGTGCGCACCGGGGCGGGCCGTTCGGGAGCGGCGAGGCCGCCGGGGGCGCGGTAGTCGAGGTCGACGCCCCACTGGCGGAAGTACGTCTCGGGGTCCTCGTGCGCCTTGTCGCCGCCGTCGGTGAGGTACTCGGCGACGTCGAAGCCGATGCCGCCGGCGCCGAGGATCGCGACCCGGTCGCCGACGGGGGCGCCGTCGCGCAGGACGTCGAGGTAGCCGAGGACGCTTCTGTGGTCGACGCCGGGGATGTCGGGGACGCGCGGGGTGACGCCGGTGGCGACGACGGTCTCGTCGTACCCGGCCACGTCGTCGGCGGTGACGCGCGTGTCGAGGCGTACGTCGACGGCCAGTTCGGCGAGGCGGGTGCGGAAGTAGCGCAGGGTCTCGTCGAACTCCTGCTTGCCGGGGACCTTGCGGGCCACGTTGAGCTGGCCGCCGATCTCGCTCGCGGCGTCGAACAGGGTGACGTGGTGGCCGCGTTCGGCGGCGCTCACCGCGCAGGCGAGGCCGGCCGGGCCGGCGCCGACGACGGCGACGCGCTTGCGGCGGCGGGTCGGGGAGAGGACCAGTTCGGTCTCGTGGCAGGCGCGCGGGTTGACCAGGCAGGAGGTGATCTGCCCGCTGAAGGTGTGGTCCAGGCAGGCCTGGTTGCAGCCGATGCAGGTGTTGATCGCCTCGGGGCGGCCGGCGGCGGCCTTGGCGACGAAGTCGGGGTCGGCGAGCATCGGGCGGGCCATCGACACCATGTCCGCGCGGCCCTCGGCGAGCAGTCGCTCGGCGAGTTCGGGGGTGTTGATGCGGTTGGTGGTGACGAGCGGGACGGACACCTCGCCCATGAGGCGCTCGGTGACCCAGGTGTAGGCGCCGCGCGGGACGGAGGTGGCGATGGTGGGGATGCGGGCCTCGTGCCAGCCGATGCCGGTGTTGATGATCGTGGCGCCGGCGGCCTCCACGGCCTTGGCGAGGGTGATCACCTCGTCCAGGGTGGAGCCGTCGGGCACCAGGTCGAGCATGGAGAGCCGGTAGACGACGATGAAGTCCTCGCCGACCGCCTCGCGCACCCGGCGGACGATCTCGACGGGGAAGCGCATGCGGTTCTCGTAGGAGCCGCCCCAGCGGTCGGTGCGGTGGTTGGTCCGCGCGGCGGTGAACTCGTTGATCAGGTAGCCCTCGGAGCCCATGATCTCGACGCCGTCGTAGCCGGCCCGCCGGGCGAGGCGGGCGGCGCGGGCGTAGTCGTCGACGGTGCGCTCGACCTCGGCGTCGGTGAGCTCGCGGGGCGGGAAGGGGCTGATCGGCGCCTGGAGGGGGCTGGGGGCGACCAGGTCCCGGTGGTAGGCGTACCGGCCGAAGTGCAGGATCTGCATCGCGATGCGCCCGCCCTCGCGGTGCACGGCGTCGGTGACGGTCCGGTGCCGGTCCGCCTCGGCCTCGGTGGTGAGCTTCGCGCCGCCCTCGTAGGGCCGTCCCTCGTCGTTGGGGGCGATGCCGCCGGTGACGATGAGGCCGACCCCGCCGCGGGCGCGGGCGGCGTAGAACTCGGCCATGCGGGAGAAGCCGCCCTCGGCCTCCTCCAGGCCCACGTGCATGGAGCCCATGAGGACCCGGTTGGGCAGGGTGGCGAAGCCCAGGTCGAGGGGGGTCAGCAGGTGGGGGTAACGGCTCATCGGGCCCTCCGTGCGCGGTGTCGTGCCTGTAGTTGTAAGGCACGCGCACCGCCTTATGCAACTAGTTGCATAAGAGACGGAGGGCACACGGGGCCGGGAACGTCACCGGCTTTCGAGGCGTACGTGCAGCTCCTTCTCCTGGTCGCCGGGGACCGTGCTCAGGTCGTGCACCGTGAACAGGGAGCCCAGGGTCGTACGGAACCGGTCGATCGCCCAGTAGCCGCCGTGCGCGTCGGCGTCGACCGACGAGGCCAGCCGGACCTCGGGCCGGGCGCCCTCGTGCGCGTCGGCGACGTCGAAGGTGCCGAGCCAGACCGTCGGGCGGGTCTCGGAGAACTCCTCCGGTACGTCGTCGGAGCACCGGTCGGACGTGAAGCACGCGCACAGCGTGTCGAACACGATCCGGGCGTCGTCCTTGCTGCATCCGCTGATCTCGACCGAGACGGACTCCGGGTGCGGTCGCTCACTGCCCATCGTGATCGCTCCTCTCGTGGCCCACGCGTCCCCCGCCCCTCACTCAGCAAAGCACCACCCGGCGAAGAGCACTACCCGCGCCGCCGCCGCCGCCGCGGGACGGCTTCACGGGCGCCCGTCCCGATGGTGGGAGAAGCTGGAACCGGACGGCGGGAGCGGCGGAGAATCAGCCCCGCGCGCGGTAGAACAAGGGGTGGCGGCACGGTGACGACGTGCCGCGGGAAATCGGTGAAGGCGGGGCGTGCGATGAGTGCAGCGGGGTCACCCCCGGCCGACGGCGACGGGCCGGTGCGCGGGCCGGTGCGTCCCAGCGGGCTGCTCGACGTACTGCAGGTGGCCTCGGTGGTCCTGGACGCCGAGGGGCGGATCGTGCTGTGGAGCCCCCAGGCCGAGGAGCTGTTCGGGTACGGCGCACGGGAGGCGCTGGGCCAGTACGCCGCCCGGATCATGGTGCACGAGGAGCACCTGGACCTCGTGGTGAAGCTCTTCGCCGACGTCATGCGCACCGGACGGAGCTGGGCCGGGGCCTTCCCGATCCGCCGCAAGGACGGCGACACCCGGTTGGTGGAGTTCCGCAACATGCGGCTGCTGGACGTCCGGGGGAACGTGTACGCCCTCGGTCTGGCGGTGGACCGGTCGATCGTGCGCCGGCTGGAACAGGACGTGGCCCTGTCGTCCCGGATCGTCGCCCAGTCCCCCATCGGGCTGGCCGTGCTGGACACCGGTCTGCGCTACGTGTCGGTGAATCCGGCGCTGGAGCAGATCAACGGCATCCCGGCCGAGGAGCATCTGGGCCGCACGGTCCGCGAGGTGCTGCCGCTGGTGGACTCCGGGGAGCTGGAGGCCGGTGCGCGCCGGGTCCTGGACACCGGCCGGCCCGTCGTCGACCGGCCCATGACCGGCCGTACCCCGGCCGATCCGGACGAGGACCACGCCTGGTCGGTCTCGCTGTACCGCCTGGAGAACGCGCTCGGCACGGTGCTGGGCGTGGCCGTGTCGGTGGTGGACGTCACCGAGCAGCGCCGGGCGAACGCCGAGGCCGAGACCGCGCGGCGGCGGCTCGCCGTGATCGCCGACGCCACCGCCCGGATCGGCACCACCCTGGACCTGGACCGTACGGCCGGTGAGCTGGCCGACGTGGCCGTGCCGGAGCTGGCCGACGCGGTGGCGGTGGATCTGCTGGACGCGGTGGTGCGGGGCCGTCGCAGCACCCTCGGTCCCGCCGAGCCGGCGGTGATCCGGGCACTGGCGGTGCGCGCGGTGGACGAGGCGGCCGAGGTGCTGACGGCGGCCGACCCGCCGGGCCGGGTGACCCGGTACGCGCCGGACCGGATGATCACCGAGTGCGTGCGCACCGGGCTGCCGGTGATGGTGCCGCGGACCAAGGACGAGGACCTGGCGCGGATCGCCCGTTCCCCGGAGGCTGCCGCGCTGCTGGCGCGGGCGGGGGTCCACTCGTATCTGGCCGTGCCGCTGATCGCGCGCGGGGAGGTGCTGGGCGCCCTCGACCTCATCCGCACGCGCAACCCCCACCCGTTCGACGAGGACGATCTGCTGCTCGCGCGGGAGCTGGCCTTCCGCGCGGCCGTGCAGATCGACAACGCCCGCTGGTACCAGAACGCCCGCGACACCGCCCTCACCCTGCAGCGCAGTCTGCTGCCGAGCCACCCGCCCGTGACGGGCGGCCTCGAGGTCGCCTCCCGCTACCAGCCGGCGGGCGCCACCAGCGAGGTCGGCGGCGACTGGTTCGACGTGATCCCGCTGGAGGACGACAGGACGGCCCTCGTCGTGGGGGACGTGATGGGCAGCGGCATCCCCGCGGCGGCCACCATGGGGCGGCTGCGCACGGCCACCCACACCCTCGCCTCCCTCGGCCTCGATCCGGCCGTCCTCCTGGAGCACCTGGACCGGATCACCGGCGGCCTGGACCAGGCGATCGCCACCTGTGTCTACGTCGTCCACGATCCCCGTGAGCGGCGGTGCGCGATCGCCAACGCCGGGCACCTGCCGCCGGTCCGGGTGCGGGCCGGCCACGCGCCCGAACTGCTCGACCTGCCCACCGGCGTGCCGCTGGGGGTGGGCGGGGTGCCCTTCTCCACCACCGTCGTGGAGCTGGAACCGGGCGACCTGCTGGTGCTCTACACCGACGGTCTCGTCGAGACGCGCCGGCATCCGCTGGACGAACGCCTGGACCGGCTGCTGGCCCTGCTGGACCGCCCCGGCCACTCCCTGGAGGAGGTCTGCGACCTCCTCCTGCGCACCCTGCACGAACCCGACAACTTCGACGACGTGGCCCTCCTCATCGCCCGCGCGACGACACCGGGTCCCTGAGCGGTCCCGGGTGCCGTTCGGACCGGGCCGGCTCCGGTGGCCGGGGTCCCTTCCGCGCCCTTCGGTCGGTGGGGAGCTTCGCGGAGCCCCGGCGCCCGACGGCGACACGGTGAGGTGCGGTGCCGGGGCCCGCGCCTCCGGCAGGATCCAAACAACACCCCTGCTAAGACCTCACACCGATCACGACATGGGCGTACCGCTCGTCGGAGACGGCCAGGCGGGTCCGCAGGCCGGCGGCGGTGAAGGCGCCGACGGCCGCGGGGGCCTGCCGGCTGCTGGTCTCCACCAGGAGGCAGCCGCCCGGCGCGAGCCAGCCGGGCGCCCCGGCGGCGACCCTGCGCAGTACGTCGAGGCCGTCCGCGCCGCCGTCGAGCGCGACCAGCGGCTCGTGGTCGCGGGCCTCCGGGGGCAGCAGGCCGATCTCGTCGCTGGGCACGTACGGCACGTTGGCCGCGAGGATGCCGACGCGGCCCCGCAGCTCGCCGGGGAGCGCCGTGAACAGGTCGCCGGTGTGGACCTGTCCGCCGAGTCCGGCGACGTTGCGGCGGGCGCAGCGCACGGCGGCCGGGTCGATGTCGGCGGCGTGCAGCTCGACCGCGCCGAGTCCGGCGGCCAGGGCCGCGCCGACGGCACCGGAGCCGCAGCACAGGTCCACGACGACGGACGCGTCCGGCGCCTGGGCGAGTGCCTGTTCGACGAGGAACTCGGTGCGGCGGCGGGGCACGAAGACACCGGGTTCCACGGTGATGCGCCGGCCGTGGAACTCGGCCCAGCCGACGACGAGTTCGAGGGGCAGTCCGGCCGCCCGGCGCTCGGTCATCGGGGCGATGTCCTGGGGGGTGGGTGCGGCGGTGAGGATCAGCTCGGCCTCGTCCTCGGCGAAGACGCAGCCGGCGGCACGGAGCGCGGCCACGACGGCGTCCCGGGACGGGGGCGGCGGGACGGCGGAGGAGGAGGGCGACGGAGACGGCATGTGCGACAAGAGCGTTGAGCCTTTCGGGAGCCGAAGGGCGCTCTCGCGGTCACCTACTGGCGGTGGTCCGCGTCGCTTCGAGGGGAGAGCACCCGACCTGACACAGCGGTAATGGGTCTCACCTCCTCGGCGTCTTCCGGCTGGGGCGGTCCGCAGCCGGACGGCCACACTACCCGACGATCACCGCCGCCGTACGGCGTTTCCGGGTGCCGGGACCGGCCTGGCACCGCGCCGGTCGCGGACACCGCGTACGGTTGAACGCGGAAAACACTTGAGCACCAGTCGCAACGGAATCGCCGATCACGTGAACATCACCCGAGGCTTCACCGGCCGCCCCCGCGTGCACAACCCCGGACTGCCGCCGGGTCAGTACGACGCGGGCGACGAATGGCCCGTCCTGTCCGCCGAGGTCACGCCCGACCTGGCGCCCGCCGACTGGACCTTCCGGATCGACGGGCTGGTGGCGGAGCCCCGCACCTGGGACTGGAAGCAGGCGCACGCGCTGCCGGCCTCGGCGTACGAGGGGGCCATCCACTGTGTGACGAGCTGGTCGAAGTTCGGGGTGCGGTTCGGCGGCGTCTCCCTGGACGCGTTTCTCGACGTGGTCCGGCCCCATGGGTCGGCGACCCATGTGGTCGCGTACGCGCACACCGGCTACACCACCAGCCTGCCGCTCGCGGACGTGACCGGCGGCCGGGCCTGGATCGCCTGGGAGTACGACGGCCGTCCGCTGCCTCCCGAGCACGGCGGCCCGGCGCGGCTGATCGTGCCGCACCTGTACTTCTGGAAGAGCGCCAAGTGGATCGCGGGGCTGCGGCTCCTCGACCACGACGAGCCGGGCTTCTGGGAGGGCAACGGCTACCACGCGCGCGGCAACCCCTGGGAGGAGCAGCGGTACTCCGGTGACTGAGCGGACGACATCGATGACACCCATGGCACCGGCGTCACCGGCCGCACCGGGGCGCTTCACCCCACCGACGCGGTTCGCGGTGCCCGGGCGGATCGGCGTGAACGAGCAGACCGCGTCCGTGTGGCGGACGGCGACCCTGACGGAGATCCGCCGCGAGACCCCGCGGGCGTCGACCTTCCGGTTCGCCGTGCCCGGCTGGCCGGGGCATGTGCCCGGCCAGCACCTGCTGCTGCGGCTGACCGCCGAGGACGGCTATGTGGCCCAGCGCCACTACTCGATCGCGTCGGCGCCGGACGACTCCGGGCACCTCGAGCTGACCCTGGACCGGGTCGAGGGCGGCGAGGTCTCGGGCTGGTTCCACACCGTGGCCCGCCCCGGTGACCGGGTCGAGGTGCGCGGCCCGCTCAGCGGCTTCTTCGCCTGGCCGGGCGACCGGCCCGCGCTGCTGGTGGGCGCCGGCTCCGGAGTGGTCCCGCTGATGTCGATGGTGCGGTATCACCGGACCCGGGACATGAGGCTGCCGCTGCGCCTGCTGGTGTCGGCCCGCAGCCCCGAGGAGCTGATCTACGCGCGGGAGTTCGGCGCGGAGACGACCCGGGTGTTCACGCGCAGCGCCCCGGAAGGTGTGCCCGTGGGACGTATGGCGGCCGCACATGTGGCACCGCTCCTGGCCAAGCAGCCTCCTGGTGGGTGGGAGGCCTATGTGTGCGGCTCCAACTCCTTCGCCGAGCACGCCTCCAGGCTGCTCGTGGCGGCCGGCCAGCCCGTGGAGCGCATCCGTATCGAGCGCTTCGGCTGACCGGCGGCGTCCCCGCCGGGGCGGCCGCCGTTTCGCACAGCCCCGGCCGGACATCCGGCCGGGGCTGCTGCGTGGGTACCGCGCGCCGCGGCGTCCGAGCCGACGCCCCCCCTTCCCACCCCCTGAGGGCAACCGCTTTCCATGCCCACCACCTGGGACTTTCCCCGGAGCCTCTGGCGATGGCGCCGGTGATCCACGTACGGTGTCATCGCTTCGCACTGTCTCTTCACGAAGGCGGTCCTTGATGGCCCTGTTCGACCTCCCCCTCGACGAACTGCGCGGGTACCGCAGCGCGTCCACCGCGCCCGAGGATTTCGACGCGTTCTGGTCCAAGACGCTCGACGAGGCACGCGAGCACGATCTGGACGCCCGTTTCGAGCCGGTCGACACGGGGCTGTCGACGGTGCGCGTCTTCGACGTGGCGTTCGCCGGGTTCGGAGGCCACCCCGTCAAGGGCTGGCTGACGCTGCCCGCCGACGCCGACGCCGACACCCCGCTGCCGCTGGTGGTGGAGTTCATCGGCTACGGCGGTGGCCGCGGGCTGCCGCACGAGCACCTGCTGTGGGCGTCCACGGGCCGGGCCCACTTCGTGATGGACACCCGGGGCCAGGGCAGCGCCTGGGGCGCCGGCGGCGGTACGGCGGACCCGGTGGGCGGCGCTCCGGCGTACCCCGGTTTCATGACGCGCGGCATCGACGCCCCCGAGAACTACTACTACCGCCGGGTGTTCACGGACGCCGTACGGGCGGTGGAGGCGGCGCGGTCGCACCCGCTGACCGACGCGAGCCGTACGGTCGCCGTGGGCGCCAGCCAGGGCGGGGGCATCGCCATCGCGGTGGGCGGGCTGGTCCCGGACCTGGCCGGCGTCGCGCCGGACGTGCCGTTCCTCTGCGACTTCCCGCGCGCGACGACGCTCACCGACCGGCAGCCGTACCGGGAGATCGGCTCCTACCTCAAGACGCACCGCGGCCGCTTCGAGGACGTCCTGCACACGCTGTCCTACTTCGACGGCGTGCACTTCGCCGCCCGCGGCAGCGCGCCCGCCCTGTTCTCGGCGGCCCTGGAGGACCAGACCTGCCCGCCCTCGACGGTGTTCGGGGCCTTCAACGCCTGGGCGCACGACGACAAGGCGATCGAGGTGTACGACTTCAACGACCACGAGGGCGGCGGCCCCTTCCAGGAGGCGGCCAAGCTGCGCTGGATGCGCTCGTACGCCTGAGGGGACCGTACGGTTCCGGCCGAACTGCCGGACCGTTCTTCCCTGCTGGTGTAGACCAATGATAGGTGTGGTGGCCCAACGAGCCCGCACGGCTACGGACCGTCACCCACAGGAGGCGCGGCATGGCCCGCACCACCCCGCACGACCACTCGCCCGCCGAAGGGGAGCCCCTCTACCGGAGGATCGCCGCGGAGTTGCTCGGCGAACTGCGGGACGGAACGATTCCGCCCGGCGAACGCCTTCCCGGCGAGCGACGGCTGGCCGAGCACTTCGAGGTCAGCAGGGAGACCGTACGGCAGGCGCTGCAGGTGCTGCGCCGTGACGGACTGGTCGCCACCGACCGGCGGGGCAGCCACGCCACGCTGCCCGGCCCGCCGGTGGAGACGCCGGCGTCGTCCGGTTTCCCGCTCGGCGCGTGGTGCGCCGAGCGGGGCGCGACGACCAGGGCCACCGTGACCTGGGAGGCCCCGCCGCCCGGGCACGCCGAGGCCCTGGGAGTGGCCCCGGCCCGGCCGACGCTGGTGCACCGCTACCGGTCGGCGTCGGCCGACGGGCGGGAGCTGCGGACGGCGGTGACATCGTTCTCCGCCGTTGCGCTCGCGGAGGTCGAGGAGCTGGGCCGCTACCGCGCCCGGGCCGACGGCGCCGGTGCGGCGGAGCTGCGGCGGGCCTACGACTGGATGCGCCGGGCGGGCCTGACCCTGCATCACCGCGACACGATCACGCCGGTCGCGGGGACGCCGTCGGTCCGGGTCACCCGGCGGGTGCACGACCAGTACGCCCGCCCGCTGGAGATCACCGAACTCGTCATGGACGCCCGGGAGGATGCCCTGGTCTACGAGTTCACGGTCCCGGCGGCGGTCTGACCGGGCCCGGGGCGTCCGGCGACGACCAGCCGGACCCGCGGGCTGCCGTCCCGGCGCCGTCCGAACCCGGGCAGGGCCCACGACTCCACCCGGAACCCTGCCCGGGTCAGCTCGCGCCGCACGGCACCGAAGCGGAAGGCGCGGTAGTACATGACGAACGGCGGGCGCCACACCGCGTTGCGCACCCGCATCACGGCGTCGAAGCCCAGCAGCATCCCGTACGTGAGCGAGCCCGGCCGGGGCGGCGCGACCACGGGGAAGACGAAGCGTCCGCCCGGCCGGAGCACCGAGTGGACCTGGGCGAACAGCCCGGGCAGTTCACGCGGCAGGAAGTGGCCGAACGCGCCGAAGCTGACCACGAGGTCGAAGACCGGGCCGAACGGCAGTGCCCGCGCGTCCGCCCGCACCCAGCCGGTCACCGGCCCCGGCGGCCGGACGCGTTCCCGCGCGACGGTCAGCATGCCGGTGCTGAAGTCCACTCCGGTGACGCTCCCCCGGCACACCTGCCGCAGCACGTCGACGCCCGCGCCGGTGCCGCAGCACAGATCGAGCCCGGCCCCGAAGGGCCCTGCCCGCCGCAGCGCCTCCGTGGTGGCGTCGAGCACCGAGTCGGGCGTGCGGAAAGGGGTGTGGTCGAACTTCGGCGCGAGGAGGTCGTAGCCGTGTTCCACGGACGACAGCGCCTGGACGGCGAGTTCGCGCAGCCGAGGGCCTTCGGGACCGAACATCCGGTCAGCCTAGGGGAGCACGGCCGCGCACCACCGTCAGCACTCGCTCGCACCAGCGCAGGTTCTCCTCCTCGAAGGCGATTCCGCCCAGCAGGGTGAGGTACGGGCCGACCCGGTCGGCCTCGCTCAGGTACTGCTCCTCGGAGCGGCCGTCCAGCAGGCGTTCGCGCACGCGCGCGTAGCGGGCGAGTTTGCCGCGTGCCCACGCCATCCGTTCCTCGAGCAGCGCGGCCGTGGCCCCGGGGTCCGTACCGTCCATGGCCTGGATCTTGATCAGGAGTTCGTCGCGGATGGCGGTGGGCCGCCGGGGCGGCTCGGCGGCGAAGGCGCGCAGATCGTCGCGGCCGGCCTCGGTGAGGGTGAACATCCGCTTGTCCGGGCGCCGTTCCTGCCGTACCACCCGGGCCTCGACGAGCCCGTCCCCCGCCAGCCGCTCGAGTTCCCGGTAGAGCTGCTGGGGCGTGCAGGCCCAGAAGTTGGCGAACGAGACGTCGAAGATCTTGGACAGCTCGTAGCCCGAGGCCTCGCCCTCCAGGAGGGCGGCCAGGACGGCGTACTTCAGGGACATGTGGACACGTTAGCAGCGAGTGATTATTGTCATCCGCACCTATTCAACAAGTTGACTATGGGAGTCGCGATGCGCGCATTCCGGGAGGCGGTGGAGGCCCATGACCTCGACGCCGTCGTGGCGCTGCTGGCGGAGGACGTCGTCTTCACCAGCCCGGTCGTGTTCAAGCCGTACACCGGCAGAGCGGTCACCGGGGCGATCCTGCGCGCGGTGGCGGAGGTCTTCGAGGACTTCCGGTATGTACGCGAGATCGGCGACGCCGACGGCCGTGACCACGCGCTCGTGTTCACCGCGCGGGTGGGTGACCGCCGGATCGACGGCTGCGACTTCCTCCACGTCGACGACGAAGGACGCGTCGACGAGCTGACCGTGATGGTGCGTCCGCTGTCGGGCGCGCAGGCGCTCGCGGCGGCCATGGGGGCGCGGTTCGAGCGGATCGCCCAGGAGGCGCGGGAGAACCCCGCCTGAACCCGCACGGGAGCGAGACCCCGACACGGGCCCGCCGGTCGTCACCGGCGGGCCCGTCGTCCGTACGGACCGCGCTTTTCCGCATCCACCACCGCACCGGGTGGTACGGTGTAGTCAGCACCCGTGTTACGCCCCCTCTTGTCCGGGCGCCGGTGCCAGTTCTTCCTCGCACATCACTTCGGTTCGCCGCTTCCGCCCGTCGTGTCCGACCGGCGTACGGCTTTCCCGCACCACCCCGTCGGCAGGGTCTCCTCCCGCCGTGACCGGGGTGCTGTTCTCCGCCGCCCGGAGGCGCGTGTCCGCCCTCCCCACGCGGTTCCCCTCCTTCCCACCGCATTCCCGTCCGTCGTCCGCGAAAGGACCGGCCCCCATGACCACCACCGCACTCGACCACCCTCCCGTACGGCAGCGGCCCCAACTCGTCACCGGTGTCCTGGACATCGACGCAACCGGGAAGGGGTGGCTGCGCGCCGAGAGCTGCCTGCCCTCCCCCTCCGACCCGTCCGTCTCCCCCGCCCTGCTGCGCCGCCACGGCCTGCGCAAGGGCGCCCTCGTGGAGGGCGTGCGCGGCGACCGGCGCGCCCTGACCGAGGTCACCCGCGTCGAGGGCCGCACCCCCGGCGCACCGCACGCCCGGCGGCACTTCCGCGACCTGACGCCGCTTCATCCGCACCGGCGGCTGCGCCTGGAGCACCCGGCGTCCGGCCTCGCCGGGCGGGTCGCCGATCTGCTCACGCCGGTCGGCAAGGGGCAGCGCGGACTGCTCGTGGCGCCGCCCAAAACCGGCAAGACCGTCCTGCTCCAGCAGCTCGCGGCGGCCGTCGCCGGCAACCACCCCGAGTGCCGGCTGATGGTGGTGCTGCTCGACGAACGCCCCGAGGAGGTCACCGACATGCGGCGCTCGGTGCGCGGCGAGGTGTACGCCTCGACCTTCGACCGGCCCGCCAAGGAGCACATCGCGCTCGCCGAGCTGGTGATCGAGCGGGCCAGGCGGCTGGTCGAGGCGGGCGAGGACGTCGTCGTGCTCCTCGACTCGCTGACCCGGCTGTGCCGGGCGTACAACAACGCGGCCGCCTCCGGCGGCCGCACCCTCAGCGGCGGGGTCGACGCCTCCGCGCTGCTCGGGCCCAAGCGGTTCTTCGGCTCCGCCCGGCAGGCCGAGGAGGGCGGCTCGCTCACGATCCTCGCCTCGGCCCTGGTGGAGACCGGCTCCCGGGCCGACGAGTTCTATTTCGAGGAGCTCAAGAGCACCGGCAACATGGAGTTGCGGCTGAGCCGCGAGGCCGCCGCGCGGCGGCTGTTCCCCGCCGTCGACATCACGGGATCGGGCACCCGGCGCGAGGAACTGCTGCTCACTCCGGCCGAGTTGGCCGCCGCACGGGGACTGCGGCGCGCGCTGCGGTCGCGGGACGGGCTGGCCGATCTGGAGACCCTGCTGGGCCGGATGCGCGAGACCCCCGGCAACGCGGCGTTCCTGCGGCGCGTCCAGCCGACCCTGCCGGGCGGCTGAGGCGCCGTCGGCGTGCGGCATCCGGGTGCTCGCGGGCGGTCCCCGGCCGGGGCAGCACGGTGTCCGGGGGGTCCCTTCCTACGTTTGCGGTATGACTATCGGATTTACTTCGCGGGCTACCGTGTCGGCCTGCGTGCTCTGCGCGGCGGGCCTGCTGGTGACGGCGCCCGCCGCGGCGATCGCCGGCGTCGACCCCGGGCCGCGGGTGAGGGCCGGGGCGCTGCTGTACCGGCCCGGCACACACGTCCGCCCGCTCCCGGGGGCGCCCGAGGTCCCGGATCCGTCCGCCCTGTCGTGGCTGGTCGCCGACGCCCGCACCGGCGACGTGCTGGCGGCGCACGACGCGCACCGCCGGCTGCCGCCGGCCAGCACGCTCAAGACGCTGTTCGCGCTCACCGTGCTGCCGATCCTCCCGGCCGGCATCCGGCACCGGGTCGACGAGGAGGAGCTGGCGGACATCGGCCCCGGCAGCAGCCTCGTCGGGGTCGCGGAGAACCGTACGTACCGGGTGTCCGACCTGTGGAACGGGGTCTTCCTCAGTTCCGGCAACGACGCCGTGCGCGTGCTGGCCGCGCTCAGCGGGGGCTGGCGGGCCACCGCCGAGCGGATGCAGGCCAAGGCCCGCGCGCTGGGCGCCCGCGACACCCGGGTCAGGTCACCCGACGGCTACGACGCACCCGGTCAGGTGTCGTCGGCGTACGACCTGGCGGTGTTCGGCCGGGCGGGGCTGCGCAACGACGAGTTCGCCCGGTACTGCGCCCGGCACGAGGCGCTGTTCCCGGCCCGCGACGGCGGCTCGTACGGCATCGTGAACACCAACCGGCTGCTCACCGGCGCGGACGGCGTCGAACCCTACGAAGGGCTGATCGGCATCAAGAACGGCTACACCAGCGACGCCGGCAACACCCTCGTGGCCGCGGCACGCCGGGACGGCCGCACCCTCGTGGTGACGGTCATGAACCCCCGGTCGGGCGGCGGCCACGCGGTGTACGAGGAGGCCCGCACGCTGCTGGACTGGGGCTTCGAGGCGGCCGGGCACGTGACCCCGGTGGGCTCCCTGGACGCCCTGCGCCCCGGCCCGCCGGCCGGCCCGGAGGCGGAGCCCGTCACGGCCCCCGTGGCCCGGAGCCACGACACCCCGGGCCGCCCGGTCACCTGGACCATCGCCGGCGCCGCCCTCCTGGGCGCCGCGAGCGTGTCCCTGTACCTGCGCCTCAGATGGGGCCCGGTACCGACGGATCAAGGGTGACGAGAGCGCCCCGAGGGGGCGCGGGGAACCGCGCGGACACCTACACCCAGGCCGGTGAGGTCACAGACTCCAGCGCACGAACGACCCGCACTTCCCCGACCGGCCGCCCACCCCCGAGCAACATCTCACCCTCGAACCCCTTGAGCAGGGAGGCATCCACCCCCGCCCGCACCAGCGCCGCCGCGGCGACCGGCACCCGCGCCCGCCCCGCCCCGTCCGCGATCTTCACGGCGACCGCCCGCCCGTCGGGCAGCGCGGCCACCTGAACGCCCTCGAATCCGTCCTTCGCGAGCAGCCCCGGCACCGCCCGCATCAACGCGGCCACGTCCCGGCCCGATCCGGAGGCCATCTCCGCGTGCTCCCGCATCGCGTCGGCGACGCGCGCCTCCGGGGTGCCGGACGCGGCGGTGGTGATCCGCGCGGCGGCACGGGCGAGCCCCCGCAGGGAGACCGCGAACAGCGGCGCGCCGCAGCCGTCGACGGTGACCGTGGCAACGCGCTGCCCGGTGAGGTCCTCGACGATCTCGGCGATCGCCTGCTGGAGGGGGTGGGCGGGGTCGAGATAGTCGTCGAGGGACCAGCCGTTCAGCCGGGCCGTGTACAGCATGGCGGCGTGCTTGCCGGAACAGTTCTGGGCGAGCCGGGACGGCGGGCGGCCCTCGCGCACCCAGGTGTCCCGGACGACCGGGTCGAACGGCAGGTCGGGGACGTTGCGGAGGTCGTCCTCCGTCAGCCCGGCGAGTTCGAGGATGCGCCGGACGCCGGCGAGATGGCGTTCCTCGCCGGAGTGGCTGGCGGCGGCGAGCGACAGCAGTTCGCCGTCGAGCGGGAGCCCCGCGCGGACCATCGCCACCGCCTGGACGGGCTTGAGCGCGGAGCGCGGATAGCAGGCGGCCTCGATGTCGCCGAGCTGGAAGCCGGCCTCGCCGTCGGGGCCGAGGACGACGACGGAGCCGTAGTGGACGCCTTCGACGACCCCGCCGCGTATCAGGTGGGCGACGGGGGCGTGGAGGGGCTCGCGGATCAGAGGGGTGTCCGCGGGGATGGTGCTGTACATCACACTGCCTGGGGGGAGTCGTGGGCCGGCGTGCGCACGGAGCGCACGATGTCGGTGAGGGTGGTCTCGACGCGGTCGAGGTGGTGGGTCATGGCCTGGACGGCGTCGTGCGCGGAGCCGTCGGCCAGTGCCTCGACGATCGCCCGGTGCTCGCGGTCGGACTGCTCACGGCGTCCGCCGAGTTCGTTGAGGAAGGCGGACTGGCGGGCCAGCGCGTCCCGGATCTCCTCGATGACCCGGCGGAAGACCGGGTTCTGGGAGGCCTCGGCCACGGCGAGGTGGAAGAGGGTGTCCATCGCGACCCACGCCGCGGTGTCGGTCTCGCGCTCCATCCGGTCCAGCAGCCGGGTCAGCCGGTCCAGGTTCTCCGGGGTGCGGCGCTCGGCGGCGTACCCGGCGACCGGGATCTCGACGTGCCGGCGCACCTCGAGCAGGTCGCCGGCCGCGTAGTCGCCGAAGGTGGGGTCCTCGACGGCGTCGGCGACGACGAAGGTGCCCTTGCCGGTCCTGGACACGGTCAGGCCCATGGTCTGCAGGGCCCGCAGCGCCTCGCGCAGCACGGGCCGGGAGACCTCGAGGGCGCGGCACAGCTCCGCCTCGGAGGGCAGCTTGTCGCCGATCGCGTACTCGCCGCGCTCGATGGCGTCGCGGAGGTGGGAGAGGACCGCTTCCATCGCACTGACGCGCCGCGGACCCGCACCACCTGTCTGGCTGTCTGACAGGTTCACGGGGCGATGGTGCGGGGGTGGCGCGGGCACTGTCAAGCGGAGGGCCCGCGCCGGGAGGGTGGGGCCAGCCACACCCCCCGTCGGGGGGGTCCCCGCCACTCCCCTCCGGGGGCCAACGCCATTCCGCCCCGCGGAAATCGTTCACATACTCAAGAACATGGCCAATCCGACGGTACTCACCGCTGTCCCGCCCGCGCCCGCACGCGAAAAGGGAAGCGACTTTTCCGAATTGTCACGGCGCATAGCCGAAGCGGGTCTGCTGCGACGCCGCCCCCTCTATTACACGGTGCGTTTCGGGGCCGTGGGAACGGCGCTCGCCGGCGGTGTCACCGCTTTCCTCGTCCTGGGTGACAGCTGGAGCCAGCTGTTCGTCGCCGCCGCTCTGGCCCTGGTGTTCGGGCAGCTCGGACTGGCGGCGCACGATCTGGCCCACCGCCAGGTGTTCTCCCGCCGGCGCCCCAGTGAGACCGGCGGGCTGCTGGTGGCCAATGTGCTGCTGGGCATGAGCTACGGCTGGTGGATGAACAAGCACACGCGCCACCATGCGAACCCCAATCACGAGAAGAAGGATCCGGATGTCGCTCCCGACATCATCGTGTGGTCGCGGCGTCAGGCGAAACAGGCGAAGGGGCCGGCGCGATTCATCGGAAAGCACCAGGCGGCGCTTTTCTTCCCCCTGCTGACCCTGGAGGGCCTCAATCTGAGTTTCAGCAGTTTCAAGGCGCTGCGCAGCCCGTCGATGAAACGGCCGGTGCTGGAGGGAACGCTGCTCGTCGCCCATTTCGCCGTGTACTTCGGCGGTCTGTTCCTGGTCCTCTCCCCCGGCAAGGCGCTCGCGTTCATCGCCGTCCACCAGGGACTGTTCGGGATCTACCTGGGTTCCGTGTTCGCCCCCAACCACAAGGGCATGCCGATGATCGAGGAGGGCACCGAGCTGGACTTCCTGCGCCGCCAGGTCCTCACCTCCCGCAACGTCGACGGCGGGGTGTTCACCGACGTGTTCATGGGCGGGCTGAACTACCAGATCGAGCATCACCTGTTCCCCAGCATGCCGACGCCGGCCCTCGGCCGGGCCCAGGTCATCACCGAGCGGTACTGCGCCGAGCTGGGCATCCCGTACTGCCGGACGGGTCTGCTCGCCTCGCACCGCCAGGCCCTGCGTCACCTCAGGCAGGTCGGGGAGCCGCTGCGCGAGAAGCGCTAACCCCACACGGCGTGGGCGAGGGCCGCGCCGGCGAAGGCCGCGCCCAGGCCGGCGGTCACGCTCGCCGCCACGTTCACGGCGGCGTAGCCGCGTGCGCCGGTCTCGGCCAGGCGGAGGGTCTCGTAGGAGAAGGTGGAGTAGGTGGTCAGGGCGCCGCACAGGCCCGTGCCGAGGAGCAGCTGGAGGCGGGGGCCGGCCGCGCCCGCGGCCACCGCGCCGGTGAGCAGGCCCAGGACCAGGCTGCCGGCGACGTTGACCGTGAAGGTCCCCCAGGGGAACACCGAGTCGTGCCGGGACTGCACCGCACGGTCGGTGAGATAGCGCAGCGGGGCGCCGGCCATGGCGCCCAGCACCACGTACAGCCAGTTCACCGCGTCCCCTCGCCACGCAGGTGCCCGACGGCCTCGCAGCGGTCGAGGAGGACCAGGCCCTCGCCGACCAGCCCGTCGAGCTCCGGCAGGAAGGCCCGTACGCGCTCCTCGGTGTCGACCACGACGACCGCCACCGGCAGGTCCTCGCTGAGGGACAGCAGCCGGGAGGTGTGGACGACGGAGGAGGCGCCGAAGCCCTCGACACCGCGGAAGACACTGGCCCCCGCGAGCCCGGCCGCACGGGCCCGGTGGACGATCTCCGAGGAGAGGGGCCGGTGGTGCCAGGTGTCGTTCTCGCCGACGTACACGGTCAGGCGGAGGACGGTGCCGGTCAGCCGGGTCATGGCTGCCTCCTGGTCAGAACACGGCGGGTCGCCGAGGCGGCCACCCACACGGCGGCGAGCGCCGCGAGCGGGGTCACCGCGAGGTAGACGAGTCCGGCGCCCGCCTCGCCGCCGTCGAGCAGGGTGTGGACGTCGACGGCGTACGTGGAGAAGGTGGTGAAGCCGCCGAGGACACCGGTGCCGAAGAACGGGCGGAGCAGGGGGTGGGCGGCGCGGACCTCGGTGATGATCACCATGAACACGCCGATGACGGCGCAGCCGGTGACATTGACCCAGAGGATCGTCCAGGGGAAGCCGTGCGCCGGCCACCACAGGGAGGCCGCGTACCGGGCCGCCGCCCCCGCTCCCCCGCCGAGCGCGACGGCGGCGACGACGGGGGCCCGGTCGCGGAAGGCGGGGCGGGCCCGAGGGCTCTCGGTCTCCGTGGCTGTCACCGTCGTACGTCTCCCACTCGCTCGGAATCAGCGTAACGTCCCGGAACGCGGCGGGCCGCGCCACGGCCCCGCGCGCTACCAGCCCTTCTCGAACAGCCGTGCCACCTCGGCGATCCGCGCCTCGTCGCGCCGGTAGCGCGCGCGGGCGCCGGAGCCGTCGGTGTGCAGCAGGCCGAGGGCCGTGAGCAGCCGCAGGTGGGTGAGGGCGGCCGGACGGGGCAGACCGAGCCGTGCGGCGACGGCCTCCGCGGTCAGGCCGCCGCCCGCCGCGTCCTGTTCCCTCAGCAGCGTCAGGACGCGCAGTCGTGTCCCGTCGACGGGGGTCATCGGCATCTCGTGCACCTCCGCGCCGGGCCTCGCGCTCCGGAGCCCTTCCACTCTGCCGTGAGCGGGGGCTCCGTGTCCCGGTCCGACGGCGCCTTGTCCGGGACCCAACGGCCCTGCGGCCGAAGGCCGTTCGGCCCCGCCCCGGTCCGCGGGGCGGGGCCGGCGGGCTCAGCGGTGGCGGAACCAGGCCGTCGCGGGCAGCGCGCGGTCGTCGTAGCCGAACAGCGCCTGGTTCTCCCAGCCGTTGCCGGAGGACGGGTCGGCGGGGTCCCAGCCGTTGCCGGCGCGAGCGGTCCAGGTGGCCTCCCAGTAGAAGACGCCGAGTCCGCGGCCGTTCGGGACGGCCTCCACGATGCTCGCCACGTCGTTCATCCAGCGGGTCTGCCCGGTGGTGGACGCCGGGTAGCCGGGGACGAGTTCGGTGTCGAGGTCGATGATGTTCTCGAGGCCGTCCTCGCTGTCGAGGCGGAAGGGGTAGGCCGTCTCGGCGACGAAGACGGGCTTGCCGTAGCGGCCGGCCGCGTCGTCCAGGGTCGTCTGGAAGTCGTGCAGCGTGCCGTGCCAGTAGCCGTAGTACGACAGGCCGATGGCGTCGAACCTCACGCCGTGGGAGACCGCGTTGTCGAACCACCAGCGGGTGCCGTCGAGGTCACCGCCCTCGGCGAGGTGCAGCGCGGCGACCGTGGACGGGCTGACCGCCTTGACGGCGTCGTAGCCGGAGTTGAGCAGTCCGGCGAGCTGGGGCCAGTTGTCGGTGGAGCCCTCGTTCCACAGCGTGCCGCCGTTGATCTCGTTGCCGACCTGGACCATGTCGGCGGTGGTGCCCTGCCTCTTGAGGGCGTCGAGGACGTCGTAGGTGTGGTCGTGGACGTCCTTCTTCAGCTGCTCGTAGTCGTGTCCGGCCCAGGCGGCGGGCTTGTTCTGCTTGCCCGGGTCGGCCCAGGAGTCCGAGTAGTGGAAGTCGACGAGCAGCTTCATGCCCTGCGCCTTGATCCGTTTGGCCAGGGCGAGGACGTGCGCCTTGTCGTTGTAGCCGTCGGCCGGGTTCACCCAGACCTTCAGGCGGGCGTAGTTCATGCCGGCGGACCTCAGGATGGCGACCGGGTCGCCGGCGGTGCCGGACGCGGTCCGGTAGACCCCGCCCCTGGCCTCGCTCTTGGGCAGGGAGGAGATGTCGGCGCCCTTGACCGGCAGGCCCGAGGTGCCCCGGGTGAGGGTCAGGTCGTCGACGTTGATCCAGTTGCCGGCGTTCGCGTCGCTGGTGACGCCGACCGTACACCGGCCGCCGGTCACGCGGACCGGCACGACGATCCGTATCCATCCGGTGTCGGAGACCGGCAGGTCGGTGCGCTGTTCGGCGCCGCCGCAGTTCTTCAGGGCGAGGTACGCGGCGTTCTGGCCGCCGCCGGAGCGGACCCAGGCGGTGAGCCTGTAGTCGCCGCCCGCCAGGCCGGACAGGTGCTGGTACGTCTCCACCTTGTAGGCGGAGGACGACCAGTGGGAGAGGCGGTGGCCGCCGTCGCGGCCGCCGGGCTCCGTGTACGAGGCGGCCGTGTCGCCGTGTTCGGACCAGCCGGCCGGGGTGGCGGTGCCGGAACCGTCGTTCTCGAAGCCGCCGTTGGTGAGGGTGCTCGCGGCCGTCGCGCTCTGGGCGGGCAGGGCGGTGAGGGCGAGTCCGGCCACGAGCGGCGGCAGCAGGGCGCGGAGTGTGCGTCCGGGATGGAACATGGGCGTTCGTCGTCCCTTCGACGTGGGGAGGGGGCGCCCCGCGCCCGGAGGGCGGGGGCGGGGCCCCTCCGCCCGCGGCTGTGCGCTCGCGCGGGCGGAGGGGAGTCGCGGCTCAGCCGTCGAGCCGGACGACCCGGACGGCTCCCGCCGGGACCGCGAGGCGGCCCGCGGCGCGTTCACCGGTCAGCAGCTCGGTACCGGGGGTGTCCAGCGGCACCTTGGCGTCGGTGGCGGTGTGGTTGATCGCGAACAGGAAGGTGCCCGGCTCGCCCGTGCGGCGCACCACTTCGACGTCGCGGGGCAGGTCGGCGCGCGGGGCGATCCGGGCGTCCTCGGCGGCCCGGCCGAGCAGGAGGGCGAGGCCCTCGGCGCCGAGCCGGGTGGAGACGTACCAGGCGGTGCCCTCGCCGAGGCGGTGCCGGGTGACGGCCGGGCGTCCCCCGGTCAGGCCGTCGGCGTACGTCCACACCGTCTCGGCGCCGCGCGGCACCACGAACTCCGTCCACACGTCGGCGTCGAGTTCCGCGCCGTCGGGGCCGGTCAGGCGGACCCGTTCGCCCTGGAGCAGGGGGGAGAACTCCTCGACGGTCAGGCCGAGGACGTCGCGCAGGGCGCCCGGGTAGGGGCCCTCGTGCACGGCGTCGTGTTCGTCGACGATGCCGGAGAAGTACGACACCACGAGGGTGCCGCCGTTCTCGACGTACTCCCTGAGGTTGTTCCCGGCCGTCTCCGTCATCAGGTACAGGGCCGGTACGACGACCAGGGGATACCTCGACAGGTCGGCCTCGGGGTGGGCGAAGTCGACGGTGAGGTGGTGGTCGTAGAGGGCCTCGTACCAGGCGTCGGCGCGTTCGCGGGCGTCGTGGTCCTGGCTGGGACGCCAGTCGAGGTTCTGCGCCCACCAGGAGTGCCAGTCCCACAGCACGGCGGCGTCGGCCTCGGTGCGGGTGCCCCGGATCGAGGCCAACGAGTCGATCGCCGCGCCGAGTCCGGTCACCTCGCGGAAGACGCGGGTCTCGGTGCCGCCGTGCGGCAGCATCGCGGAGTGGAACTTCTCGGCGCCGCGCCGGGACTGGCGCCACTGGAAGAACATCGCGCCCTCGGAACCGCGGGCCACGTGGGCGAGGGAGTTGCGGGCCATCTGGCCGGGGGCCTTGGCGGGGTTGCGGGGCTGCCAGTTGACGCCCGAGGTGGAGTGTTCGAGCAGCAGCCAGGGGGCGCCGCCGGCGACGGAGCGGGTGAGGTCGGCGGCCATGGCGAGGTTGACGTGGGTGCGGCGGCCGTCGGTGATCAGGTAGTGGTCGTTGGTGACGAGGTCCACCTCGCGGCCCCAGGCCCAGTAGTCGACGGAGTCGCACTGACTCAGCGCGGTCATGAAATTGGTGGTGACCGGGACGCCGGGTGAGAGGCGGTGCAGGATGTCCCGCTCGGCGGTGAAGTTCTCGCGCATGGTGGCGTCGGCGAACCGCCGGTAGTCCAGCGCCTGGGCCGGGTTGCCGGCCGTCGGGGTCCGGCGCGGCGGGTTGATCTCGTCGAAGGCGGCGTAGCGCTGGCCCCAGAAGGCGGTCCCCCAGGCCTCGTTGACGGCGTCGACGGTGCTGTACTCCCGCTCCAGCCAGCGGCGGAAGTGAGCGGCGCAGGAGTCGCAGTAGCAGGCGGAGACGGGGACGCCGTACTCGTTGTGGACGTGCCACATCGCGAGCGCGGGGTGGTCGCCGTAGCGCTCGGCGAGTTTCGTGGTGATGTTCGCGGCGGCGGCCCGGTAGTCGGCGTTGCTGTGGCAGATGGCGCCGCGGGAGCCGAACTCCAGGCGTACGCCGTCCTCGGTGACGGGCAGCGCGTCGGGGTGGGCGCGGTAGAACCAGGCGGGCGGCGCCACGGTGGGCGTGCCGAGGTCGACGCGGATGCCGCCCGCGTGGAGCAGGTCGAGGCTGCGGTCGAGCCAGCCGAAGTCGTACGCGCCGGGCGCGGGTTCCAGCAGGGCCCAGGAGAAGATCCCGGCGCTCACCATGGTGACGCCGGCCTCCCGCATCAGCCGGACGTCCTCGTCCCAGACGCTTTCCGGCCACTGCTCGGGGTTGTAGTCCCCACCGAAGGCGAGCCCGGTGAGGCCCCTGGGGGTGGTCTCCGGCATGGATTCTCTCCCGATGTGTCGATCTTCTGGGAACGTGCACACACGTTTTCGGCGGCGCGGAGCCAACATAACCGCACAGCAACAAGCATTGACAAGTGTCCGGGATGTTTCTCTACTGTGAACGCTCACAGATGCATGGCTGGTCTTCGCAGCAGGCGAGGGCCCCAGGTCAGGGGAGAGTTCCATGCCGTACACGAAGCGCCGTCGCCTCGTGAGTTCCGCCGTCGCCGTCACGCTCGGCGCCACCGCGCTCGCCGCCTGCGGCTCGTCGTCCGACGACGGCGAGGCCCAGTCGGGCCCGGTCTCACTGACGTACTGGGCCTGGGCCCCCGGCATGGACAAGGTCGTCGACCTGTGGAACAAGGGGCCGGGCAAGAAGGAGCAGATCACCGTCACGGTGAAGAAGCAGGCGTCCGGCGACACGCTGGTCACCAAGATCCTCACCGCGCACAAGGCCGGCAAGGCGCCCGACCTGGTGCAGGCGGAGTACCAGGCACTGCCCACGCTGGTCAGCAATGACGCGCTCGCCGACATAGCGGACACCGTGGGCGACGCGAAGAGCAAGTTCGCCGAGGGCGTCTGGCAGCAGACCACCCTCGGCACGGACGCCGTCTACGCGGTCCCGCAGGACATCGGACCGATGATGTTCTACTACCGCGCGGACCTGTTCAAGGAGTACGGGCTCTCCGTCCCGGCCACCTGGGAGGAGTTCGCCGAGACCGCGCGCGAGCTGAAGAAGAAGGCCCCCGACAAGGACCTGACCACCTTCTCCGCCAACGACTCCGGCCTGTTCGCGGGCCTCGCCCAGCAGGCCGGCGCCCGGTGGTGGACCACCTCCGGCGACAAGTGGAAGGTCGGCATCGACGACGCGGCGACGAAGAAGGTCGCCGCGTTCTGGGGCGGCCTGGTGAAGGAGGGCGCCGTCGACAACCAGCCGATGTACACCCCGGCCTGGAACAAGGCGCTCAACACCGGCAAGCAGATCGCGTGGGTGAGCGCGGTGTGGGCGCCGGGCACGCTGACCACGGCCGCGCCCGACACCAAGGGCAAGTGGGCGATGGCCCCGCTCCCCCAGTGGAACGAGGGCGAGAGCAGCACCGGCAGCTGGGGCGGTTCCTCCACCGGTGTCACCACCGACTCGAAGAACAAGGAGGCCGCCGCGAAGTTCGCCGCCTGGCTGAACACCGACGCCGACGCGCTGAACGCGCTGGCGAAGGAGAGCGGCATCTACCCAGCCTCCACCTCGGCCCAGCTCAGCGGCGCCTTCGCCAGCCCGCCGGAGTACTTCGCCAACCAGCCCGACTTCTACGAGAAGGCCGCCGCGATCGCGAAGACCACCGCACCGTCCGCCTGGGGACCGAACGTCAACGTCGCCTACACGACGTTCAAGGACGCCTTCGGCGCCGCCGCGAAGAACAAGTCGGACTTCACCGCCGCCCTGGACACCATGCAGCAGGACACGGTCGCCGACCTGAAGAAGCAGGGCTTCGGGGTCGCGGAGTGAAGTCCCCGGCCCGCCGGACGCCGTATGGGGTCGAGGGGGCCCCGTACGCCCACCCGTCTCCCACCACCGCCCTCAAACGAGTGCGAAGCGCCCCCTACCTTTTCCTCGTCCCCGCGACCCTCTTGTTCCTCCTGTTCTTCGCGCTGCCCATCGGGTACGCCGTCTGGCTCAGCTTCCGCAAGGTGCAGGTGTCCGGCCTCGGGCTGGGGGCCGGTGCCCGCACAGAGGTCTGGGCCGGCCTGGAGAACTACACCGGCGCCCTGTCCGACAGCGAGCTGCTGGACGGCGCGCTGCGCGTGCTCGGTTACGGCTGCATCGTGGTGCCGGTCATGCTGGGTCTGGCGCTGCTGTTCGCGCTGATGCTCGACTCCGAGAAGGTGCGGCTCGCCCCCTTCACCCGGCTCGCGATCTTCCTGCCGTACGCGGTCCCCGGCGTGGTGGCGGCCCTGCTGTGGGGCTTCCTGTACCTGCCGGACGTGAGCCCGTTCCACTTCGTGCTCGACAAGTTCGGTCTGCCGCAACCGGATCTGCTGGACGGCGGGCCGCTGTACCTGGCACTGTCGAACATCGCGGTCTGGGGCGGCACCGGCTTCAACATGATCGTCATCTACACCGCGCTGCGGGCCGTCCCCGCCGAGGTGTACGAGGCGGCCAGGCTGGACGGCGCCACCCCGCTGCAGATCGCGCTGCGGATCAAGATCCCGATGGTGGCGCCCTCGCTGGTGCTGACCTTCTTCTTCTCGGTCATCGCGACGCTCCAGGTGTTCAGCGAACCGACCGTCCTCAAGCCGCTCACCAACTCCGTCTCCACCACCTGGAGTCCGCTGATGAAGGTGTACCAGGACGCCTTCGGCACCGGCGACATCCACGCGGCCGCCGCCCAGGCGACCCTCATCGCACTCGCCACCCTGGTGCTGTCCTTCGGCTTCCTGCGGGCGACGAACCGGCGCGACAAGCAGGAGGCCGCACGATGAGCTCCCTCGCCCTGCCCAAGACCGAGCCCGCGGCCGGCACCGCCCGCGGCCCGGCGCGCCCCCGCCGGACCGCGCTGGTCCCGACCGTGACGCTGCTGCTCGGCGCGCTGTACTGCCTGCTGCCGGTCGCCTGGGTGGTCATCGCGTCCACCAAGTCCGGCTCGGAACTGTTCTCCACCTTCACGTTCTGGCCGGGCACCGGCTTCGCCGACAACCTCTCCGACCTCAACGCCTACCGTGACGGCGTCTACTGGCAGTGGATGGGCAACTCCGCCCTGTACGCCGGAGCGGGCGCGCTGCTGTCGACGTGCGTGTCGGCGGTCAGCGGCTACGCGCTGGCGGTCTACCGCTTCCGGGGCCGCGAGACGCTGTTCAACGTACTGCTCGCGGGTGTGCTGATGCCGCCGGTGATCCTCGCCGTCCCGCAGTACCTGCTGCTGGCGCAGGTGGACCTCACGGACTCCTACCTGTCGGTGCTGCTGCCGCAGATCCTCTCCCCGTACGGCGTCTACCTCGCGCGGATCTACGCCGCGGCCGCGGTGCCGGCGGACGTGGTGGAGGCCGGGCGGATGGACGGCGCGGGCGAGTGGCGGATCTTCACCCGGGTCGCGCTGCCGATGATGCTGCCCGGCCTGGTGACGGTCTTCCTGTTCCAGTTCGTGGCGGTCTGGAACAACTTCCTGCTGCCGTACATCATGCTCAGCGACGACGAGAAGTTCCCGATCACCCTCGGCCTGCACACCCTGCTCGAACAGGGCGCCAACACCCCGGCGCTGTACACCCTGGTGATCACGGGCGCGTTCCTCGCCGTGTTCCCGCTGGTCGCCCTGTTCCTGGTCGTCCAGCGGTTCTGGAGTCTGGATCTGCTCTCCGGGGCCGTAAAGTCATGACCATGAGCAACACGGGGGGCAGGCGCAAGCCGCCGACGATCCACGACGTGGCGCGCGAGGCCGGTGTCTCGCGCGGCACCGTCTCGCGGGTGCTCAACGGCGGCCACTACGTCAGCCCCGCCGCGGCCCAGGCGGTCGACGCCGCCATCCGCAAGACGGGCTACGTCGTCAACCGGCACGCCCGCTCGCTGATCACCGGCCGCTCCGACTCGGTGGGCTTCCTGCTCACCGAGCCCCAGGAGCGGTTCTTCGAGGACCCCAACTTCAACGTCCTGCTGCGCGGGTGCACACAGGCGCTGGCCGCGCACGACGTGCCGCTGCTGCTGATGCTGGCCGGCACGGACGACGAACGGCGGCGCATCACCCGGTACATCACCGCCGGGCACGTCGACGGGGTGCTGCTGGTGTCCAGCCACTCCGGCGACCCGGTGGCGGAGGAGCTGCGGGCGGCGGGGGTGCCGCTGGTCGCGTGCGGCAAACCGATCGGGCTGGGCTCGAAGGTCGGTTACGTGGCCGCCGACGACCGGGACGGCGCCCGCGACATGGTGCGGCACCTGCTGGCGCTGGGCCGGCGGCGGATCGGGGTGGTGACCGGTCCGCTCGACACCCCCGGTGGTGTGGAGCGCCTGGCCGGGTACCGGGAGGTGCTCGCCGAGGCGGGCGTCGAGGCCGACGAGCGGCTGGTCGTCTCCGGTGACTACAGCCGGGCCAGCGGTGAGGCGGGCGCCGAGCGGCTGCTGGCGCGGGCCCCGGACGTGGACGCGGTGTTCGTCGCCTCCGACCTGATGGCGCAGGGCGTGCTCACCGCGCTGCACCGGGCGGGGCGCCGGGTGCCCGAGGACGTCGCGGTCGGCGGCTTCGACGACTCCCCCGCGGCCGTCGCCGCGAGTCCGCGGCTCACCACGATCCGCCAGCCGTGGGACCGCATCAGCACGGAGATGGTGCGGGTGCTGCTGGCACAGATCGGCGGCGAGGACCCGGCGGCGGTGATCCTGCCGACGGAGCTGGTGAAGCGGGACTCGGCGTAGGCCCCGTACGGGGCCCGGCCCGGCGGAAGCACGGTCCCGGGTCCCGCTCGGGGCGGGGCGCCGGCGGCCTCCGTACAGGGTCCGGACCGCGGCCTCGCCGGTCCGTTCCAGAACGTGCCCGCTCGGCCTGCCGAAAAGGGCCGCCGTCGCACGTTTGTTGCGCATTCATTGAATGTCGGACAAGTGTTACCGTTCGGGTATGGCAGCGGAGACGACCGGGGCGCGGCTCGAGGAACGGTGGCGTGACATCCTCGCGGTGCACGCGCGCACCCTGGGCGAGATCGACCGCGCGCTGCATCCGTACGGTCTGGGCGCCTCCGACTTCGAGGTGCTCGACCTGCTCGCGACCGCGACGTCCCCGGACGGCGAGCAGTGCCGGGTGCAGAACCTGGTGGGCCGCGTCCACCTCAGCCAGAGCGCGCTGTCCCGCCTCATCGCCCGCCTGGAGAAGGACGGCCTGGTGGAGCGCAGCATGTGCCTGGAGGACCGGCGCGGGGTGTACGTGCAGCTCACACCGGAAGGGCGTGAGCTGCACGCCGAGGTGCTGCCGGTACAGCGCGCCGCACTCGCCCGCGCCCTGGGCGCATAGGGCCCGGGCCCGGCCTACGGGCGGGCCAGCAGCGTACGCACCCCCTCCGAGGTGAGCGTCAGACGGTGCTCGGAGCTGCCGTCGATGGTGAGGGACAGGTCCTCGGCCGGCCATTGGGCGGCGAGTGCGCCGAGCGGGACGAGCCGGTAGCGGGAGACGAACGGCAGCAGTCCGGCCATCTCCAGTTCGGACGTGAACACGGGCACCACCTGGGTGCCGCCCGGCTGCTCCAGCACCGGAAGGGCGACCGCGCCGGGGTCGGCGGCCTCCTCGTCGCCCGCGTCGTCCGGGACCGGGATCAGCACGTCGCTGTTGGCGAGGGCGTCCAGCGCCGTCGTGTCCTCGGTGTTCTCCGACAGGGCGTCCAGGGCCCGCTGCGCGGGCGTGGGGGCGTTGTTCTCGTGCGCGGGTGTTTCCATGACAGATTCCCTGGTAGCGGCGGTCGTACGGCCTTCCCGGGACAAGATCCGGCCCGGGCGCGATGCTGCACGCGTACCCGTTCGCATGTCACGCAACCCTGCGATTCCCGGTCCGTCCACCGGCCTTCCGGCACCCCCTCCGGCCCCGATGATCCGCATGGCTATCATATGAGCACCCTCTAGCTCGAAAGATGATCCTGTGACTGTCAACGAAGACTCGTTCACCAGCTGGAAGCACCGCGAGGAGATCGCGGAGTCGATGATCCCGATCATCGGGAAGCTGCACCGCGAGCGGGACGTCACCGTCCTGCTGCACAGCCGCTCCTTGGTGAACAAGTCGGTGGTCAGCATCCTCAAGACCCACCGCTTCGCCCGGCAGATCGCCGGCGAGGAGCTCTCGGTCACCGAGACGCTGCCCTTCCTCCAGGCGCTCACCACGCTCGACCTCGGCCCCTCACAGATCGACATCGGCCTGCTCGCCGAGGCCCACCGCGCCGACGACCGGGGCCTGTCCGTCGAGGAGTTCACCGCCGAGGCCGTCGCCGGCGCGACCGGCGCCGACAAGATCGACCGCCGCGAGCCGCGCGACGTCGTCCTCTACGGCTTCGGCCGCATCGGCCGCCTCCTGGCCCGGCTGCTCATCGAGAAGTCGGGGTCCGGCAACGGTCTCCGACTGCGTGCGATCGTGGTCCGCCGGGGCGGCGAGCAGGACATCGTCAAGCGGGCCTCGCTGCTGCGCCGCGACTCCGTGCACGGCCAGTTCCAGGGCACCATCACCGTCGACGAGGCGAACAGCACGATCACCGCCAACGGCAACACCGTCAAGGTGATCTACGCGGGCGACCCGACGGAGATCGACTACACGGCGTACGGCATCAAGAACGCCATCCTCATCGACAACACCGGCAAGTGGCGCGACCGCGAGGGGCTTTCGCTGCACCTGCGTCCCGGCATCGACAAGGTGGTGCTCACCGCGCCCGGCAAGGGCGACGTGCCCAACATCGTGCACGGCGTCAACCACGACACCCTCAAGCCGGACGAGCGGATCCTGTCCTGCGCGTCCTGCACCACCAACGCGATCGTGCCGCCGCTGAAGGCGATGGCGGACGAGTACGGGGTACTGCGCGGGCACGTGGAGACGGTGCACTCGTTCACCAACGACCAGAACCTGCTGGACAATTACCACAAGTCGGAGCGGCGCGGCCGTTCGGCGCCGCTGAACATGGTGATCACCGAGACGGGTGCCGCCTCGGCCGTCGCCAAGGCGCTGCCCGACCTCGGGGCGACCATCACCGGCAGCTCGATCCGGGTGCCCGTGCCGGACGTCTCGATCGCGATCCTCAACCTCCAGCTCGGCCGCGCGACCGACCGCCAGGAGGTCCTGGAGCACCTGCGCAACGTATCGCTGACCTCGCCGCTCAAGCGCCAGATCGACTTCATCAGCGCGCCCGACGCGGTCTCCAGCGACTTCATCGGCTCGCGCCACGCCTCGATCGTCGACGCCGGCGCGCTGAAGGTCGAGGGCGACAACGCGATCCTCTACCTCTGGTACGACAACGAGTTCGGCTACTCCTGCCAGGTCGTCCGGGTCGTCCAGTACGTTTCCGGGGTGGAGTACCCGACCTACCCGGCCCCGGCGGTCTGACCCGGAAAGCCGGCAAGCGGAACGGACGCGACGACGGGGCGGGGGCGGGCGGGATGCCCGTCCCCGCCCCGGTCTGCCCGCTGTACCGGCGGTAAGGGGCAGATCGGTAACGATCACCCCGTTCGGGTTGCCGGACCACGTGGAGTTCCTAGTCTTCCGGCATGGCCCTCTTCAGCAGTCGCACCGGTAAACGCCCCCGTATCGTGCCCGCCCTCGACGACGCCGAGCTGGCGCGCGTGCTGGGGCGGTTGAGCAAGCGGAACGGGGGCGGCAGGGCCGCGGACGTGACCCTCGTGTCCTCCTTGCTGGAGGAGACGGGGGACGACTGGGACCGTCGCGGTCACCGGATGTCCGTCCTGGCCGAGGCGACGGCCGACGCGGAGATCGCGGCGGCGTGGCTGGGCCGGGAGCCGCAGAACGCGGACGCCCTGGTGTTCCACTCCTGGACCGGGCTGGTGCGCGGTCTGCGGGACGGACACCTGGAGGACGCCGGGCAGTTGGTCTCCCAGTGCCACCAGGCCGCCGAGCGAAGACCGGAGGATCCGCTGCCGTGGGTGGTCCTGCTCGGGGTGTCCCGGATCGAACGCTACGGCCAGAACGACGTCAACGCCGTCTGGCGGGAGGCCACCGGGCGCGACCGCTGGCACCGTGAGGCGTATCTGCAGATGCTCGCGTACCTGTCGCCGGAGGAAGGCGGGTCCAGCGCGGCCGTCCTCGACTTCGTCGACGTGGTGCGCACCCGTATCCCGGCCAACGCGGCCTGTGCGGCGGTCGAGTTGACCGCCGCCGTGCGGCAGTACCAGGGGCTGCTGGCGCAGGGCGGGGTGCGGGCCATGACGGCCGGCCAGCTGTGGGAGGGCGGACAGATCACGGCCGCGCTGGACCAGGCGGCCGCGCTGTGGGCGAAGCCGGGTTTCTTCCAGCACGCGGCGGCGCAGGCCGATCTGAACGTGCTGGCGTACGCCCTGTGCGCGGCCGGCCGGGCCGTCGACGCGCACCCCGTCTTCCAGACGCTGCAGGGCACGGTCACGCCCTGGCCGTGGAACGCCGACGGACCCGCGCTCCAGCGGTTCGAGCAGCACCAGGCCAAGGCGGAACGGGGACGGCAGGGCGGCGTCGGCGGAGGGTGACGTCCGCCGGCCGCCGCTCCCCCGTCAGTTCCGTGCCAGGACGGTGGTGACGGCCTCCCGCAGCACCGCCGCCGGATCCGGTACGGCTCCTTCGGAGCGCCAGGCGACGAAGCCGTCGGGGCGGACCAGTACCGCGCCGTCCTCGGTGATCCCGTGCGTCCGGGCCCAGTCGGCACCGTCCTCGGGGATCAGTTCCGCGTCGGGTCCTTCGCCCACCCGGTACGCGTCGAGCGGTACGGACAGGTCCTTCGCGGCCTTCGCCGCCGCGGTGTGCCAGTCGCAGGCGCCGTTCGCGGAACTCAGCAGTACGCACGACCGCTCGTACAGGTCGAGCGTGGAGATCCGGGTGCCGGAGCGGTCCAGCCACACGTGCGGGGCGCGGCTGCCGGGCTCGCCGGTCAGCATCACCCCGTCGGGGATGACCGGCGTCGCCGGGTCGGCGCCCAGGACCGCGCCGCGCGGGTAGCGGTAGCAGAGCGCCACGTTGAGGATGCCGCCCGGCTTCATCCCGGGACCACCGGGACCACCGGGACCACCGGGACCGCCGGCTCCAGGGCCGCCGGGACCACCGGGACCACCGGGACCGCCGGGACGACCGGCTCCGGCTCCGGCTCCGGGGCCACCGGCTCCGGGACCGCCGGGGGCTGGGGCTCCGAGGGCGGGCGCGCCGGGGGCGGGGGTGTAGCCGGGGTGGCTGTGCTCGCTCGAACGGGAGGAGGCACGGGCGCTGGTCGCCTCCGCGACGGGCCGGCGTTCGGCGTCGTAGGACTCCAGCAGGCCGGGCGCGGCCCAGCCGCCGAGCACGGCGGCCAGCTTCCAGGCGAGGTTGTGGGCGTCCTGGATGCCGGTGTTGGAACCGAACGCCCCGGTGGGCGACATCTCGTGGGCCGAGTCGCCGGCCAGGAACACCCGGCCGTCCGCGTACCGTTCGGCGACCCGCTCGGCGGCGTGCCAGGCGGCCCGGCCGGTGATCTCCACGTCGAGGTCCGGCACGCCGACGGCCTTGCGGATGTGGGCGACACACCGCTCGTCGGTGAACTCCTCGAGCGTCTCGCCGTGTTCGGGGTGCCAGGGGGCGTGGAACACCCAGTGCTCCCGGTTGTCGACCGGCAGCAGGGCCCCGTCGGCCTCCGGGTTGGTCAGGTAGCAGACGATGAACCGCCGGTCCCCGACGACTCCGGCGAGACGGCGGGAGGTGAACGTGAGGCTCACGTTGTGGAACAGGTCGCCCGGGCCGTTCTGCCCGATGCCCAGCGCCTCGCGGACGGGGCTGCGCGGGCCGTCGGCGGCGACGAGGTAGTCCGCCCGGATCCTGGTGTGCTCGCCGGTCTCCCGGCTCTTGACCAGCACCGTCACACCCTCGGCGTCCTGGTCGAAGGAGAGCATCTCCGTCCCGAAGCGCAGGTCCCCGCCGAGTTCGCGGGCCCCTTCGAGGAGCACCGGTTCCAGGTCGTTCTGGCTGCACAGGCACCACCCGCTGGGGCTGAAGCGGGCGAGCCCGCCACCGGGGTCGATCTCCTGGAGCAGCCACTCGCCCTCGTCGCCCGCCAGGCTCGGGGTCTGCCAGATGCCGTGGTTCTCCGCCAGGACCGAGGCGGCCCGGCCGATGCGCTGCTCGAGCCCGGCCGTCCGGAACAGCTCCATGGTGCGTACGTTGTTCCCCCGCCCGCGCGGGTGGATCGACGTGCCCGCGTGGCGTTCGACGAGCGTGTGCGGCACGCCGAGGCGCCCCAGGAAGAGGGACATCGACAGGCCCACCAGGGAACCGCCGACGATGAGGACCGGCGTGCGGTGATCCGCCCGGCCGGCCGTATCCGATCGATTCATTGAAACGCCTCCAGCGTCGCCCTCGACGGGCTGTGGGATGGGACGCACCTTTCATGCCCGGTACGGGCCCGCTCGCGTCCCGGCGGCACCCGGATGGCACGCGGTTCACCCACCTGCCCCGTGTCGCTCGCGCACACCGGAAAGTCGCGTCAACGATCGACTCATGGCGACCTCCGGATCTTCGGACACGGCGGTCGTTGCCCGACCTTCCGAAGAAGAGGAGAGGTGCGCCGGATGACCATGTCGGCACGCATTTCGCAGTCTGCGTTCGACGGCTCGAGGTTGCGGGTGATCCTGCTCCTGGACCTGTACGAAGGAGCCCAGGAACAGTTCCTCGAGGCGTACGAGCACATGCGCAACAAGGTCGCCTCCGTTCCCGGCCACATCAGCGACCAACTGTGCCAGTCGATCGAGAACCCCTCGCAGTGGCTCATCACCAGTGAATGGGAGAGCGCCCTGCCGTTCCTCGCGTGGGTGAACAGCGAGGAGCACATCCAGATCGTCCGGCCGATGCACAGCTGCGTCCGGGACACCCGGTCGATGCGTTACAGCGTCCTGCGCGAGACCCATCCGGACCAGCCGCTCACCGCCGAGGCAGCGCGGGCGGGCCTGCAGAAGGCGGCACGCGTGGGCGCCGGGATCACCCGCCACGCCCTCACCTTCACCGTGAAGCCGGGCTCCGAGTCCAAGGTCGTGGACATCCTGGCCAATTACGACGCACCCGAGACGCGCATCAACGGCATCACGCGGCTGCACCGCACCTCCCTCTTCATGCACGGCAACCGCGTCGTGCGGGCGGTGGAGGTGGAGGGCGACCTGCTGGCCACCCTGTGTCACGTGGCCAGCCAGCCCGAGGTCCAGGCGGTGGAAGAAGCCATCAACCCCTATCTGGAGCAGGACCGGGACCTGTCCGACTCCGACTCCGCGCGGGTGTTCTTCACCCGGGCGGCGCTCCCGGCCATGCAGCACGTGACGGCCGGCCGTCCGGAACCCGGCGGCCTGCGACGGCACATGCTGTACTACCCGGCCGTGGCGGACCACGGTCTGGACATGGCCCGGTTCCTCGCCCACCAGGACGAGGCCGCGGCGAGCGACCCGGACAGCCCGGTGTACGCGAGCACCGTCTTCCAGCGCGACGACGTCGTGGTCCGCATGATCGACGTCATCGGCGAGCTCGATCTCGACCCCGCCGCCGCCCTCGGCGTCAAGGGCCCGGGCAAGGCGGCCGAGCTGGAGCGTCTCCTGGACGGCGCTGCGATCGGCGTCGAGGGCTCCCTGGACTCGGAGCGCACCCTGCACCGGCTCCTGGCGCACGCCGACATGATGCCCGTCACCGACCGCAGCTCCGCGGATTCCTGACGGTCCACCGCGGTGACGTCCGCGGCCGCGGACGCCCGGACGTCACCGGCACACCCGGAGGTAACAACCATGTCCAAGCAGCATCCACGCATCGTGGACCTGAGCGAGACGGAACCCAACCGGCGGCGCGGAGGTGACCTCAGAACCCTGCTCACCCCGGCCACCGTGGGCTCCACCAGCGGCTTCATGGGCCTGGCGATCATCAAGCCCGGCGAGCGCATCGGCGAGCACTACCACCCGTACTCCGAGGAGTTCGTGTACGTGGTCAGCGGCGCGCTCGAAGTGGACCTGGACGGCGAGCCGTTCGCGCTCCGCGCCGAGCAGGGACTGATGATCCCCATCGACATGCGGCACCGCTTCCGCAACGTCGGCGACCAGGAGGCCCGCATGGTGTTCCACCTGGGCCCGCTCGCCCCGCACCCGAGTCTCGGTCACGTCGACACCGAGGAGACCGAAAGCGCCCCCGCCGGGCCGCAGTTGACGGTCGGTGGTCCCGAAAAAGGCCGGACGGCCGAGCCGAGCGAGGCCATAAAATGACCCGCCGGGTGGCCGTCACCGGTACAGGTGTGGTCGCTCCCGGCGGCATCGGAGCGACGGCGTTCTGGGATCTTCTGGCAGCCGGCCGCACCGCGACCCGCGGCATCTCCCTGTTCGATCCGGCGGGCCTGCGCTCGCGCATAGCCGCCGAGTGCGACTTCGACCCGTCCCAGCACGGCCTGGACGCGGACCTGTGCCGGCACGCGGACCGGTACATCCAGTTCGCCGTGGTCGCCGCCGCCGAGGCCGTGCGCGACTCCGGACTCGACACCGGGACCGCGGACCCGTGGCGCACCGCGGTCTCGCTGGGCAGCGCGGTCGGCGGCACCACCCGGCTGGAACACGACTACGTGCTGGTCAGCGAGGGCGGACGGCGCTGGGACGTGGACCACCGGCAGGCCGAGCCGAAGCTGCACCTGGCGTTCTCGCCGAGCACCCTCGCCTCGGTCGTCGCCGAACGGTTCGACGCCCGGGGCCCGGTGCAGACCGTCTCCACCGGCTGCACCTCCGGGCTCGACGCGGTCGGCTACGCCTTCCACACCATCGCCGAGGGCCGGGCCGACGTCTGCATCGCCGGGGCGTCGGACTCGCCGATCTCACCGATCACGATGGCCTGCTTCGACGCCATCAAGGCGACGTCGCCCAACAACGACGACCCCGAGCACGCCTCCCGGCCCTTCGACGCCCACCGCGACGGCTTCGTGATGGGCGAGGGCGCGGCCGTACTCGTCCTGGAGGAGTACGAGCACGCGCGGGCCCGCGACGCGGAGATCCTCTGCGAGATCAGCGGCTACGCCACCTACGGCAACGCCTACCACATGACCGGTCTGACCAGTGAGGGACTGGAGATGGCCCGGGCGATCGACACCACGCTCGACCAGGCCCGCATCGACCCCACACTGATCGACTACGTCAACGCGCACGGCTCCGGCACCCGGCAGAACGACCGGCACGAGACGGCCGCCGTGAAGCGGTCCCTGGGCGCGCACGCTTACAAAACGCCCATGAGCTCCATCAAGTCGATGGTGGGGCACTCGCTGGGCGCGATCGGCGCGATCGAGGTGGTCGCCTGCGTCCTCGCGCTGAAGCACCAGGTGGTGCCGCCCACGGCGAACTACGAGACCCCCGACCCCGAGTGCGACCTGGACTACGTACCGCGCACCGCCCGCCCGCGGAAGCTGAACCACGTGCTCTCCGTCGGCAGCGGATTCGGCGGCTTTCAGTCCGCGGTGCTGCTGTCCGGGCCGGGTGGGAGGACACGATGAGCAATCGGCGCCCCGGGCGCGCGGCCGTCACCGGCATCGGTGTGATCGCGCCCAACGGACTGCGGACCGACGCCTACTGGAAGTCCGTCCGCGAGGGCCTCAGCGTGCTGGACCTGATCAGCCGCGAGGGCTGTGACCATCTGCCGCTGCGGGTGGCGGGCGAGGTCCGGGCCTTCGACCCGGCGGCCCTCATCGAGGACCGGTTCCTGGTGCAGACCGACCGGTTCAGCCACTTCGCGATGGCCGCCGCCGCCCTCGCCCTCGACGACGCCGGACTCGGCGGCGAACCCGCCGATCCGTTCTCGGTCGGCGTGGTCACCGCGGCCGGCTCGGGCGGCGGCGAGTTCGGCCAGCGCGAGCTGCAGAAACTGTGGAGGAAGGGCTCCAAGTTCGTCGGCCCCTACCAGTCCATCGCCTGGTTCTACGCCGCGAGCACCGGCCAGATCTCCATCCGCGGCGGCCTCAAGGGGCCCTGCGGAGTGGTGGCGAGCGACGAGGCGGGCGGTCTGGACTGCCTCGCGCACGCGAGCCGGGCCCTGGGCCGCGGCACCGACGTCATGGTCGTGGGGGCCACGGAGGCGCCGCTGGCCCCGTACTCGATGGTGTGCCAGCTCGGCTACCCCGAGCTCAGCACCCTCGACGACCCCGACCGGGCCTACCGTCCGTTCACCGAGAAGGCGTGCGGCTTCGTACCCGCCGAGGGCGGCGCGCTGCTCGTCGTCGAGGACGAGTTCCGTGCCCGTGACCGCGGGGTGCCCGTACGGGCCGTCGTGGCCGGCCACGCCGCCACGTTCACCGGGGCCTCCCGCTGGGCGGACTCCCGGGAGGGCCTGGCCCGCGCGATCCGCGGCGCCCTTGACGAGGCGGGCTGCGCGCCGGAGGAGATCGACGTCGTGTTCGCCGACGCCGTGGGCGTCCCCGCGGCGGACCGCGCCGAGGCGCTGGCGATCGCCGACGCGCTCGGCGCGCACGGCACCCGCGTCCCGGTCACGGCGCCCAAGACGGGCTTCGGCCGCGCCCACTGCGCGGCGCCCGTGCTGGACACGGTGGCCGCGGTGCTCGCCCTGGAGAACGGCCAGGTGCCCCCGACGCCCAACGTGTTCGACATCTGCCACGACCTCGACCTGGTGATGTCGCGGGCTCGCCCGGCCGAGCTGCGCACCGCCCTCGTCCTCAGCAGGGGACTGATGGGCTCCAACGCGGCGCTGGTCGTGCGCCGCGGTGACGATTCCGCCCGGTAGGAACGGGCGGGGAAGGAGCAGTCACCCATGATCACCACCGAAGTGACCTTCGACGAGCTGGCCACGCTGATGAAGCAGGCGGCCGGCATCACCGTCGACCCCGAGGAACTGAAGGGCTCCGCGGAGTCCCCCTTCGACGTCTTCGGTCTCGACTCGCTCGGCCTGCTCGGCATCGTCGGCGAACTGGAGAACCGGTACGGCGCGTCGCTCCCCCCCGACTCGGAGCGCTGCCGGACGCCGCGGGAGTTCCTGAACCTCGTCAACAGCACCCTCACGGCTGGAGCCTGAACGTGGCCGGACACACCGAGAACAGCATCACCATCGACGCTCCCTTCGACCTCGTGTGGGAGATGACCAACGACCTGGAGAACTGGCCGCGGCTGTTCAGCGAGTACGCGTCCGTGGAGGTCCTCTCCCGCGAGGGGGACACGACGACGTTCCGGCTCACCATGCACCCGGACGAGAACGGGAAGGTGTGGAGCTGGGTGTCGGAGCGCACCCCGGACCGGGAGAGGCGGACCGTCCGCGCCCGCCGGGTCGAGACGGGCCCGTTCGCCCACATGGACATCGTGTGGGAGTACGCGGAACTGCCGGGCGGTGTGCAGATGCGCTGGATCCAGGACTTCGCGATGAAGCCCGACGCCCCGGTCGACGACGACTGGATGACGGACAACATCAACCGCAACTCCCGTACGCAGATGGCCCTGATCCGGGACCGGATCGAGCAGGTCGCCCGTGACAGCGAGAGCGCGTCCGTCGCGTCCTCGCGCTGAGCGCCGGCCCGCCGGCCGAAGGAAGGACAGTCCCATGCACCACGCCCTCATCGTCGCCCGGATGAAGCCCGGTTCGGCGCCGGACATCGCCCGCGTGTTCGCCGACTCCGACCGGGGGGAACTCCCCCACCTGATCGGGGTCGGCCGGCGCAGCCTCTTCCAGTTCGGGGACGACCTGTACCTGCACCTCATCGAGTCCGAGCAGGACCCGGCGCCCGCGATCGCGAAGGTCGCCGGACATCCCGAGTTCCGCGGCATCAGCGAACGGCTGGAGGCGTACGTGAGCCCGTACGACCCGGCCACGTGGCGCAGTCCCAAGGACGCCATGGCGCGGTGCTTCTACCGCTGGGAGAGCGGCGCCCGTCCCTGAGCGCACACCCCGAGGCCGCCGGTCCCGCGTCAGTCGCGGAGCCGGCGGCCTCGGGGTTGTCCGGGGTGGCCCGGGTCAGCCGGGGACGGTGCACTCGAAGGCGTGCAGATAGGCGTTGACCGGGGTGACACCGTCGATGACGAGGCCCGCGCCGGTCAGCCGGTCGACCATGCTCCGCCGGGTGTGCTTGGCGCCGCCGACGTTGAGGAGCAGCAGCAGGTCCATGGCGGTGGTGAACCGCATCGACGGGGTGTCGTCGACGAGGTTCTCGATGACGACGACGCGGGCCCCGGGCCGTGCCGCCGCGCGGACGCCCGCGAGCACCCGGCGGGTGCTGTCGTCGTCCCATTCCAGGACGTTCTTGATGATGTACACGTCCGCCCGGACGGGGACGCCCTCGCGGCAGTCCCGGGCCACGATGTCGACGCGGCCGGCGAGCGAGCCGCCCCGGCGCAGCCGGGGGTCGGCGTTCTCGACGACGCCCGGCAGGTCGAGCAGGGTGCCGTGGAGGTGAGGGTGTTTCTCCAGGAGGCTGGCCAGGACGTGTCCCTGGCCGCCCCCGATGTCCACGACGGAGGAGGCGTCGTCCAGGTCGAGCAGCAGGGCCACGTCGCGCGCGGACTGCTCGCTGGAGGTCGTCATGGCCCGGTTGAACACATGGGCGGACTCGGGGGCGGACTCGTTGAGGTAGGTGAAGAACTCCTGGTGGTACACGTCCTCGAAGACGCCCTGTCCGGAACGCACCGCCTCGTCGAGCCGCGGCCAGACGTTCCAGGTCCACGGTTCGGTGCACCACAGGGCGATGTAGCGCAGGCTGTGCGGGTCGTCCTCGCGCAGCAGCCGGGACATCTCGGTGTGCTCGAAGGTGCCGTCGGGGTTCTCGGCGAAGACGCCCTGGCAGGTCAGGGCGCGCAGCAGCCGCCGCAGGGTGTGCGGCTGGGTCTTCACCGCCGTCGCCAGGTCGTCGACGGTCATGGGGGTGTCGTCCAGCGCGTCCGCCACGCCCAGGCGGACGGCCGCGCGTACGGCGGCGGCGCACGCCGCCCCGAAGACGAGCTCCCGCAGCCGCATGGGCGGCGGGGGAGCCGGATCAACGGTGGTCATCCGTTGCCTCGCTTCCGCTGTCGTGCAGTGGGGGGGTGGGGCGAGCGGGTCAGCACATGCCCGCGGGCTCGGAGAGCGTGCAGGTGTTGCGGCTGAACGTGTTGTTCTCGGCGGTGTCCCGGTCGGCCAGGTCGGCCGGACTGTTGCCGGTCACCAGGTTGTCGCGGATCTCGTTGCGCTCGCTGGGCGCGCCGACGAGGCTCTTGAAGAGCACGATGCCGCCGGAGAGCGGGGAGGTGCCCTTGTTGTCCTCGACCCGGTTGTAGGCGACCAGGGTCTCCTCGGCGCCGGTGAGGACGATGCCCGAGCCCTGCAGGAAGGGCAGCCGGGGCGTCTTGGGGCAGTACTTGTTGTTGGCGTGGACGTAGTTGTACGTCACCCTCAGGTCGCCGGCGCGCGGCTTCGACTCGTCGCCGACCACGAAGACGGCGGCGCAGTTGCCGGTGGCCTCGTTGTGATGGACGGTCAGGTTCCGCAGTCGGCGCACGGTGACGCCGACGCGGTTGTCGGCCACCCGGTTGTAGCTGATCACGGTTCTCTCCGCGTCCCGGGCGCCTTCCTCGGTGTCGACGGTGTTGGCGACGAACAGTCCGGCGTCGCCGTTCTTCCGGACGAGGTTGTGGCTGAGCGTGCTGTGCACGGAGCGTTCCTCGGCGATGCCCCACTGGCCGTTCTTCTCCGCCAGGACGTACTTGACCTCCAGCCCGTCGGTGCCGGTGGCCCACAGCCCGTTCTTGGCGTATCCCCGCAGTGTCAGGGACCGTACGGTGACGTTCTCGACGGGGCTCTTGTCGGTGCCGGTCACGCAGATGCCGTTGCCCGCCTTGGCGCAGGCGTTCTTGCCGGCTTTCGCGGCGGGCGCCAGGACGGTGCGTCCGGCGCCGTGACCGCGCAGGGTGATGTCCGGCTTCCTGATGTCGACGCTCTGCCGGTAGGTGCCGGGCGCGAGGAGGACGGTGTCCCCCGGCTTCGCGGCGTCCACGGCCTTCTGGACCGACTGGCCGGGCTGTACGCGGTGCACGGTCGGATGGTGGGCCGACGGGGCGGCGCCCAGTCCCGCGGCCACGGCGGCGGCGGTACAGGCGAGAAGGGCGATGTGTCGTTTGTTCATGAGCCGAAGCTATGAGCGGGGTTGGGGCCCCGCCACCGGTGATCACCCGGGTGGGCCGATGCTCCCCGCCCCACGGGTGATCACCCGGCCGGCTCGTCTCCCGTGGCCGGGTGGCGGCGTACCCGCCGGCGGTGTGCCGGGGGGGGACGGGCGGGTGGTGCGCGGGAAACGGGGCGGGCCGCCCACCGTGCGGTGGGCGGCCCGCCCCGTCGTGTGTTCCGCCGGCTCAGGCGACCGGGGCCGTCCGGTCCTCGTCCGGCGTGGTGTCCGCGGTGGCGGCCTCCTCGGCGAGGCGTTCCATGCCGCTGGTGGTCTTCAGCGGCTTCTCCTTCAGGAAGACCACGGCGACCAGCGCGAGCAGCGCGAACGGTGTGGCGACGAGGAACAGGTCGGCGGTGGCGACACCGTAGGCGTGCTCCACGATCTCCCGCATCGGGGCGGGCAGCGTGCTCATGTCCGGGACGCTGTGCCCGCCGCCCGAGCCGCCCTCGGCCCCTGCGGCGACGCCCGCCTTCTCCATTCCCTTGGCCATCTCGTCGGCAACCCGGTTGGCGAGGATCGCGCCGAGGACGCTGGTGCCGATGGTGCCGCCCATGCTGCGGAAGAAGGACAGCACGGAGGTGGCGGCGCCCAGTTCGGCCGCGGGGACGTCGTTCTGCGCGGCGAGCACCAGGTTCTGCATCAGCATGCCGACGCCGACGCCGAGGACGGCCATGTACAGGCTGAGCAGTCCGAAGTGCGTGTCCGCGTCGATCAGGGAGAGCAGCGCGAGGCCGGCGGTCATGACGACCGCGCCCGCCACCAGGTAGCTCTTCCACTTGCCGGTCCGGCTGATCAGCTGTCCGGCGACGGTGGACGACACCAGCAGGCCCAGGATCATCGGCAGGCTCATCAGACCGGCGACGGTCGGCGACTTGCCCAGGGAGACCTGGAAGTACTGCGAGAGGAAGACGGTCCCGCCGAACATGGCGACACCGACCAGGAGGCTGGCCACCGTGGTCAGGGTGACCGTGCGGTTCCTGAAGATGCCGAGCGGGATGACCGGCTCGTCGGTACGGGCCTCGACGAGGACCGCCAGGGCCAGCAGCAGCACGCCGCCGGTCACCAGTGCGGCGGTCTGCCACGACGCCCAGTCGAACTGGTTGCCGGCCAGGGAGACCCAGATGAGCAGTGCGCAGACACCGGCGACGATCAGGAAGGCGCCGAGCCAGTCGATCTTCACCTGGCGCTTGACGGTGGGCAGCCTCAGCGTGCGCTGCAGCAGGAAGATGGCCAGCAGCGCGAACGGCACGCCGATGAAGAAGCACCAGCGCCAGCCCAGCCAGTCGGTGTCCACCAGCACGCCGCCGATCAGCGGTCCGGCCACGGTGCCGATGGCGAAGACGGCACCGAAGATGCCGGAGTACCTGCCCAGTTCCCGGGGCGGGATGACGGCGGCCATGACGACCTGCGCGAGTGCGGTCAGACCGCCCGCGCCGATGCCCTGCACGACCCGGCTGAAGATCAGCAGCGTCGTGTCGTGGGAGAAGCCCGCCAGCAGCGAACCGATCACGAACATCAGCAGCGAGAACTGGAGCAGCAGCTTCTTGTTGAACAGGTCGGACAGCTTGCCCCACAGGGGCACCGTCGCGGTCATGGCCAGCAGTTCGGCGGTGACGACCCAGGTGTAGGAGGACTGGCTGGCCCCCAGGTCGGCGATGATCGTCGGCAGCGCGTTGGAGACGACGGTGCCCGCCAGGATGGCGACGAACATGCCGGCCATCAGGCCCGACATGGCCTGGAGTATCTGCCGTTGGGTCATGGAGGTGGAAGGCGCGTCGGCGGGCGCCGGGGGTGAGGTCACGGGATCTCTTTCGGACGATGGTCGAACGGTCACGCGCGGGGCGGGCACCGGCGGGTGCCGGCACCCTCGGGGCGCGGGACGGACAGCGTGGGGGGGCGGCCGCGGCGGGAAGCCGGGCGGCCGGCGGTGAGGGCCTACGCGGGAGGTGCCGGGAGGCCGGCGGCGAGGAGGGCGAACACCTCCTGGAAGACGTCGAGGAAGGCGGCTTCCTCCGGCCGGGCGGACCAGTGCTCCATGCTGGTCCGCACCGCGGCGCCCGCCACCGCGGCCAGCAGCCGCGGGTAGAGGTCGAGCGCACCGCGCCGTTCCTCGTCGGTCGCGCGGGCGGGTGGGGACACGGACGCCGTCGGCCCGCCGGCGCGGATGCGCGCGGCGATGGCCTCGGCCAGTCCGGTCTCGTCCGCCATGTGCGCGCCGAGCGTACGGACCAGCAGGTGCGGCGAGGCGTGCACCACCTGGGCGTGCAGCCGCCACAGCTCGTGCTGCTGCTCCGCCTCGGTGAGTTCCGCGGCCAGGGCCTCACGCAGGGCCTGGAGCGGGGAGAGCTCGGCCGGCGCGTCGAGCACGGCCTGCCGCATCCGCGCGCCTGCGTCCGCGTCGATCACGACGAAGGCGTCGTCGCGGGTGTCGAAGTAGTTGAAGAAGGTCCGTACGGACACCCCGGCCGCCGCGCTGATCGCCTCGACGGTGACCTTCTCCGCACCGTGTTCGGCGGCCAGCCGTACGGCGGCCTCGGCGAGAGCGGCACGGGTGGCCCGCTTCTTCCGCTCCCGCAGCCCGCCCTGCGCGGCACTCTTCTCCGACATACCTTGCATGCTATGCAAAGATGCACGCCGTGCAAAATTAGCTCCGGCCGGCTCCTGCCCGGCGCACGACGGCGTGAAGGCCGTCCCCGGTGCCCCGCGTGGGGAACACCGCCCCGATACTCGTCATGGCGGGGCACCGCGAACCAGCCCGGAAGGACGGACGATGGCGAACTCACGGTCCGGGGAGACGGTCATCGGGCGGATCGTCCGCGTCCTGGAGACGTTCGACACCGACAGGACCGTGCAGACGGCGGCGGAGATCGGACGGCGCGCGAGGCTGCCGTCGTCCACGGCGCACCGGATCGTGGCCGATCTCGTGGAGTGCGGGCTGCTGGAACGGGACGAGGAGCAGCGGGTGCGGCTGGGCATGCGGCTGTGGGAGCTGGCACTGCGCGGCTCCCACGCCCTACGCCTGCGGCAGGCGGCCCTGCCGTTCATGGAGCGGGTGCAGGCCCGGGTCCGGGAGCACACCCAGCTCGCGGTGGTGGAGAACGGCGAGACCCTCTTCGTGGAGCGCCTGTCCCATCCGCGCGCGGGCGCGAACATCACCCGGATCGCCGGACGCCTCCCCCTGCACGCCTCTTCGTCGGGGCTGGTTCTGCTCGCCCACGGCCCTCAGGAGCTGCGCGAGCGGGTCCTCGCCGGGCCGCTCGAGGCGGTCTCGCCGGAGACCGTGACCGACCCCGTGCTGCTGCGCCGCGTCCTGGCCGGCGCCCGGCGGGACGGCGTCGTCGTGGCTCCGGGGACGGTCGAGGCCGTCTCCACGGGCGTCGCCGTGCCGGTGCGCGAGGGACGCGGGCGGGTGGTCGCCGCGCTGTCGGTCGTCCTCCCCCGCTCCGCGCCGACCGGCCCCGCGGCCGAGGTGCTGCGCTCCGCCGCCGCGGGCATCTCGGCGACGCTCGGCGCGCACCGCCCGTAGCCGGCGGTCCGGCCGGGAGCCCGGGGATCCGGTTCCCGTTCAACGGGAAGGACCGTCGTCAACGGGGACGGACCGGCGCCAGACTCCGTCCCACCCCGTCGGCCGTCGAAGGAGACGACATGCCCGTACGCACCCGAGTCGCCGTCATCGGAGCAGGCCCCGCCGGTCTGCTGCTGTCCCATCTGCTCGGCCGCCACAGCATCGAGTCGGTCGTCATCGACTCCCGCAGCCGCGAGGAGATCGAGACCACCATCCGGGCCGGCATCCTGGAGCAGGGCACCGTCGAGATCCTCAGCGAGACGGGGGCCTCGGACCGGGTCCTCACGGCCGGGCAGAGACACGAGGGCATAGAGCTGCGCTTCGACGGCGAGGGCCACCGGATCGACTTCGCCGCGGCCGTCGGCCGGGCGGTGTGGCTCTATCCGCAGCACGAGGTGCTGAAGGACCTGGTCGCCGCGCGCCTCGCCGCCGGCCAGGACCTCCGTTTCGAAGTGACCGCCGAGCGCGTGGAGGACGCGGAGACGGACCGGCCGCGCGTCGTGGCCAAGGACGCCGGGGGCGCCGCCGTCGAGATCGAGGCCGAGGTCGTCATCGGCGCGGACGGCTCCCGCGGGGTGACCCGCGAGGCCGTCACGGGCCCGTACGGCGGCTACTTCCGGGAGTACCCCTTCGCCTGGTTCGGCATCCTGTGCGAGGCGCCGCCCAGCGCCGGGGAGCTGATCTACAGCAACTCGCCGGACGGCTTCGCCCTCATCAGTCAGCGCGGTCCCGGTGTGCAGCGCATGTACTTCCAGTGCGACCCGGCGACCGAGACCGGGGCGTACACCGAGGAGCGGCTGTGGGAGATCCTGCGGTCGCGCGTCCCCGGCATCACCCTCAACGAGGGCCCGGTCTTCCAGCGGGACGTGCTCCGCTTCCGCAGCTTCGTCGCGCGCGAGATGCGCCGGGGCCGGGTGGTGCTCGTCGGCGACGCGGCCCACACCGTGCCGCCCACCGGCGCCAAGGGCATGAACCTCGCCGTCGCCGATGTCGTCCTGCTCACCGAGGCGCTGCGCGCGCTGCTGCTCGACGGGGACGAGTCCCTCTTCGACGCCTTCCCCGACACCGCGCGGAAGCGCATCTGGAAGGCACAGCACTTCTCCTGGTGGATGACGAACATGCTGCACCCGCGGCCCGGGGCGGGCGACTTCGACCGCATGCGCCAGATCGGCGAGCTGCGCTCGGTCGTCGAGTCGGACGCCGGCCGCGCGTACCTCGCCGAGGGCTACACCGGCTGGCCGCTCGGCTGACCGCCGGGGCGGCTGACGCGGGCGGGTGACGAGAGCCCGCCGGTCACGGGCCGTGGACGACTCCCCCGGCAGGCCGTACGGCGATCGGCGGGCCGTACGCCACCGCGCGACCGTGCGCGTCGACGGCCGGGGCGTCGGGACCGCTGGAACCGGCCCGGACGCCTGATCCACCGGCCGCGCCCGTGCGTCCGTCGGGCGTCGAGCGAGCGCCTCGTCCATGGACTCCTCCCGCTGGCGGCGCAGGAGTCCGTGGAAGGCGTGGGCGCCGTGCGGACAGGCCGTCGGACCGCCGGGATCGTGGACGGGACGGCGGCTCCGGCGGACGACGGCCGGCCGGCGGTGTGGCCCCCGCGCCGGCCTACGTCTCCCCGGCCGCCGCGCCGAGGGCGTCCAGGACCGGGCGGATCAGCGGGTGTTCCTCGGCGCCGCGGCGGACGGCGGCGAAGACGCGGCGGGTCGGGGCCGTCCCGTCGACCGGGCGGACGACCACGCCCGTGAGGTCCATGCCGCGCAGCGCCGAGCGGGGCACCAGGGCGACGCCGACGTCCGCCGAGGCGAGGGCGACCACCGCGCGGAAGTCGTCCGAGGAGTGCTCCAGGCGGGGCTGGAACCCGGCGCTCTCGCAGGCCAGCACGACCACGTCGTGGCAGGGATTGCCGGGGTACGGGCCGATCCACGGGTCCTTGGCCAGCTCGGCGAGCGGCACCTCGGCGGTGTCGGCCAGGCGGTGGGTGACGGGGACGACCGCGTCGAAGGGTTCGGCGTACAGCGGTACATGGGCCAGGCGCGGGTCGTCGGCGGGCGGCGCCCCGCGGTACTCGACCGCCACGGCGACGTCGACCTGCCGGTCGAGGACCATCAGGAGACTGGCGTCCCCCTCGGCGTCCTGGACCCGGATACGGATGCCGGGCGCCGACCCGGCGAGGCGGGCCACCGCGGGCGCGACGACCTGGGCGATCCCGGTGGCGAACGCGGCGACCGTGACCGTGCCGGCCTCCCCCGCCCCGTAGGCGGCCAGTTCCGCCTCTGCCCGCTCCAGCTGGGCGAGGACGGCGTTGGTGTGGCCGAGCAGGATCTCTCCGGCCGGGGTCAGCCGTACGCCCTTGGCGCCGCGCTCGACGAGACGGTGGCCGGTCTCCTGCTCCAGGGCGGCGAGCTGTTGGGAGACGGCCGAGGGGGTCAGATAGAGCGCGGCGGCCGCCGCCGTGACCGTGCGGTGGTCGGCCACCGCACGGAGGATGTGGAGCCGCCGTGCCTCGATCATGAAGGCGATTGTCTCAAATCGCTCGGTGTGTTCCGCTCAGGCGTCGAGCTCCGCCCGGGCCGCCGTGAAGGCGTCCACCGCGCGGTTCACGTCCTCGGTGGAGTGGGCGGCGGAGAGCTGGACGCGGATGCGGGCCTGGCCCTGCGGCACCACGGGGTAGGAGAAGCCGATCACGTACACCCCGCGCTCCAGCAGCAGCTCCGCCAGGCGTCCCGCGCGGGCCGCGTCGCCGATCATCACGGGGGCGATGGCGTGGTCGCCGGGGAGGACGTCGAAGCCCTCCTCGGTCATCCGGCGGCGGAACAGCGCGGTGTTCCCGGCCAGCCGGACACGCAGGTCGTCGGCCGACTCCAGCAGGTCGAGGACCTTCAGCGAGGCGGCGGCGATCACCGGGGCGAGCGTGTTGGAGAACAGGTAGGGGCGGGAGCGCTGGCGCAGCAGGGCGACGATCTCCGCGCGGGCGGCGACGTAGCCGCCGGACGCGCCGCCGAGCGCCTTGCCGAGGGTGCCGGTGATGATGTCGACGCGGTCCATGACGCCGTGCAGCTCGGGGGTGCCGCGCCCGCCGGGGCCGACGAAGCCGACGGCGTGCGAGTCGTCGACCATGACCATGGCGCCGTGCCGGTCGGCGAGGTCGCAGATCTCGGCCAGCGGGGCCACGTAGCCGTCCATGGAGAAGACGCCGTCGGTGACGATCAGCGTGCGGCGGGCGCCGCCCTCCGCGGCCTCCTTGAGCTGCCGCTCCAGGTCGGCCATGTCGCGGTTGGCGTAGCGGAAGCGGCGGGCCTTGGAGAGGCGGATGCCGTCGATGATCGACGCGTGGTTCAGGGCGTCGGAGATCACCGCGTCCTCGGGGCCGAGCAGCGTCTCGAAGACACCGCCGTTGGCGTCGAAGCAGGAGGAGTAGAGGATCGTGTCCTCCTGGCCGAGGAACGCCGAAAGGCGTGCCTCCAGCTCCTTGTGCACCTCCTGGGTGCCGCAGATGAAGCGCACGGACGCCATGCCGTAGCCCCAGCGGTCCAGGGCCTCGTGGGCGGCGGCGACCACCTCGGGGTGGTCGGCGAGGCCGAGGTAGTTGTTGGCGCAGAAGTTGAGCACCTCGCCGGGGCGGCCGCCGGCGGTGACGTTCACGGTGGCGGACTGGGGGGTGCCGATGACGCGCTCGGGCTTGTGCAGTCCGGCGGCGCGGATCTCGTCGAGGGTGGTGCGCAGGTCGTCGCGCACGGAGTCGAACATGTCGGGAAGCTCCTGGAGAGGAAGATGACTTACGCGGTTGGCTTACGCGATTGACTTACGCGGTCCAGTCGAGGATGACCTTGCCGCCCTTGCCGCCGGCCGCGTCCTCGAAGGCGGCCTCGAAGTCGCGGTGGGAGTAGCGGCCGGTGATCACGGGGGCGAGGTCCAGGCCGCCCTCCAGCAGCACCGACATGGCGTACCAGGTCTCGAACATCTCACGGCCGTAGATGCCCTTGATGGTGATCATGGAGGTGACGATCCGGGACCAGTCGACGGGGAACTCCTCGGCCGGCAGGCCGAGCATCGCGATCCGGCCGCCGTGCGTCATGTTGGCGATCATGTCGCGCATGGCCTCGGGGCGGCCGGACATCTCCAGGCCGATGTCGAAGCCCTCGCGCAGGCCGAGGGTGTGCTGCCCGTCGGCGATGGTGGACTCGGCGACGTTGAGCGCCAGGGTCGCGCCGATCTTGCGGGCGAGTTCCAGGCGTTCCTCGCTGACGTCGGTGATCACGACGTTGCGGGCGCCCGCGTGCCGGGCGACGGCGGCGGCCATCAGACCGATCGGTCCGGCGCCGGTGATCAGGACGTCCTCGCCGACGAGCGGGAAGGACAGCGCGGTGTGCACGGCGTTGCCGAACGGGTCGAAGATCGCGGCGACGTCGAGGTCGACGGGGACCCGGTGCACCCACACATTGGTGGCGGGGAGCACGACGTACTCGGCGAAGGCGCCGTCGCGTCCGACGCCGAGGCCGACCGTGGCGCGGCACAGGTGGCGGCGTCCGGCCAGGCAGTTGCGGCACTTGCCGCACACCAGGTGGCCCTCGCCGCTGACCCGGTCACCGGTCTTGATGTCGGTGACGTCCCCGCCGGTCTCCACGACCTCGCCGACGAACTCGTGCCCGAGGACCAGCGGGGTGTCGATGGTCTGCTGCGCCCAGCCGTCCCAGTTACGGATGTGCAGGTCGGTGCCGCAGATACCGGTGCGCAGCACCTTGATCAGCACGTCGCCGGGTCCGACGGCGGGCTCCGGGACGTCCGCGAGCCACAGACCGGGCTCCGCCTTCTGCTTGACCAGCGCCTTCACGCTACGGCTCCTGAGGGTGAGTCCCGGCCCGCGGGCACGCCGAAGCGGCCCCGGCCCGGGAAGAGGAGTGGAATCGCACTGCAATCTGCCGTACGCCACCCTCACCGGTCCATCGAGGTTTTCTTAAGCGCGGCCACAGCTTTCCTTCACGCCGTCACCCGTCCGGCCCCGTACCGGGCGGAGTCACAGCGGCAGTCCGTCGTCCTCCCGGCGCTCCAGCCGTACGACGAGATCCGCGGCCCGCTCCTTGATGGCGGCGAGCCCCGGCTGCCCCCAGGCACGGGGCTGGATGTCGGTGACCGACACGGTGCCGAGCACCATGCCGGTGCTGTCGATGAGCGGCGCCCCCAGGTAGGAACGGATGCCGAACCCGTCCACCACCGGGTTGCCCGCGAACCGCGGGTAGTCGCTCACGTCCTCCAGGACCAGTGCCCTGCGGCGGGCCACCACATGGGGGCAGAAGCCGTGGTCGCGGGGCAGCACCCGGCCCAGCAGGGCGCCGGTGCCGTCGCTCCGCACGACGGGCGCGACGGGCGGGGTGTGCAGGCCCGCGAAGAACTGCCCGTCCTCACCGGGCAGGTTGACCATGGCGTACGGCGCGCCGGTGAGCTCGGCGAGGGCGTGGGCGAAGGCGTCGAGCGCGGGCTCGGGGCGGTCCCCCAGTCCCAGCCGGCGCAGTCTGCGGGCGCGCTCCGGCGCTTGGCCGTCCTCGGGGGTGAGCAGCAGACGACCTGCCGGGCGGGGCGGGTCGTAGCTCATCGGCGGGCTCCCGGGCTAGGGGGGAAGAACATATATGGGCTCCGAGGGTGTGCGGGGATCACATGTGGGCGCCATACTCCGTCGTGGCGGCCGGGGTGTGGGCGATGAGGTGGCGGACCAGGGTCAGCAGGGTCTGGACGCCGGAGCTGGAGATCCGGGCGTCGCAGCGGACGACGGGGACCTCCGCGGGGAGGTCGAGGGCGGCGCGCACCTCCCCGGGGTCGTAGCGGAAGGCGCCGTCGAACTCGTTGACGGCGACGACGAAGGCGAGACCGCGCTGCTCGAAGAAGTCGACCGCCGCGAAGCACTCCGCCAGGCGCCGGGTGTCGGCGAGGATGACCGCGCCGAGCGCGCCCTCGCAGAGTTCGTCCCACATGAACCAGAACCGTTCCTGGCCGGGGGTGCCGAACAGGTACAGCACGTGTTCCGCGTCGAGGGTGATGCGGCCGAAGTCCATGGCCACGGTCGTCTCGACCTTGTTCTCGATACCGTCGAGGCTGTCGGTGCCGGCGCTGACCGTGGTGAGGAGTTCCTCCGTGCTGAGGGGCGCGATCTCACTGACCGCGCCGACGAAGGTCGTCTTGCCCACGCCGAACCCGCCCGCCACCAGGATCTTGAGTGCGGTGGGGAACGGGTCGTCGTGGTCCGCGCCGTCGCCGTGGTCAGAGCTGTCGTCGTAGTCCATCGAGCACTGCCTCCAGAAGGGCCCGGTCCGTCGGGTTGTGGTGGAACGCGGGGGGCTTGTCGGTGAGCGCCCCGCAGTCGACGAGGTCCGCCAGCAGCACCTTGGTGACGGCCACCGGCAGTCTGAGGTGGGCGGCGACCTCGGCGACCGGGACGGGAGCGCGGCACAGGTCGAGGGCCTGCGCGTGCTCGGGGCCGAGGTAGCCGAAGGGGGTGGCGCCGGTGGCTCTGACCTGCGACATGAGGTCGAGGGCGACGGTGGGGCGGGTACGGCCGTTGCTGACCGTGAAGGGGCGTACCAGCCGTCCGGCCGCGTCGTCGAGCCAGGGCCCGTCACCGGCCGCCGTCACGCTCAAGGCCTCATCGCCGACGGTTCGACGCCCTGCTGGCGGGGAGCGGTCATCAGGTACGGCCGTACGGACTTGACCAGCATCGCCATCTCGTAGCCGAGCACCGCCGCGTCGGCCTCGCGGCCGGCCATGACGGCGAGGCAGGTGCCGGAACCGGCGGTGGTGACGAACAGCAGGGTCGAGTCGAGCTCGACGACGACCTGCCGGACGTCGCCGCCGTCGCCGAAGCGGATGCCGGCGCTGCGGCCGAGGGAGTACAGGCCGGAGGCCAGGGCGGCCATGTGGTCGGCGGCGTCCGGGTCGAGGCCGTGCACGGACTTCACCAGTCCGTCGCAGGACAGCAGTACGGCGCTGCTGGTGTGCGGTACGCGTTGCACGAGGCCGCTCATCAGCCAGTCGAGGTCGGATACCTGGGCGGTCGGCGCATCGCTCGCCATGGTGGATCGACTCCTTGGGGTACGAAGGTCTGCGGGAGCGCTGGGGGCGGTGCCGGTCATCCGGCGGGCGTGCTCCCGCCGTGTCGGGCGGGGTGGTCGGTGGGGGGTGCGGGTG